>NZ_CP049933.1 GCF_011382985.1 Leucobacter coleopterorum | reverse complement strand
CCTAGAGCTTGCTGCTCGAGGAAAACTGGTCCTTTCACATCGCATTGGTTCGATTGAGGCCAATATCTCCATACTCCAACAGTCTCTACAAGGTGTCGGTCAGATGGCGAACCACATAGATGCCGACCTGAGCCAGCACTTTGGCCACGCACATCTCCGTGTTGCAGTCTCCCCCGATGGTAAGGGGTACATCCTGACACGTAGCGGTCAAGTCGCCGACAATCTAAGTGAGGGTGAACGAAATGCGATCGCATTTACATACTTCCTACGTTCTCTAGAAGAAGATGGAGTTGATCCCGCAAATACAGTCGTAGTGATTGACGACCCAATGACCAGCCTTGATAAGGAGGCACTCTTTGCTGCTTTCACGTTAGCCGAGGCGCGCACAAAGAGGTTTGCACAGACGATAGTGCTTACACATGACTATGAGTATTTTCGCCTGTTTTTGATAAATCTTAAGAACCGTTGGTTCAGCTCGCAGAGGCGTATTCGAGAGGGCGACGCCGCTGAGAAGCGGATGCCAACAGTGTCGTTCTTGGAAGTTCGTGCCGTCGCTCAAACGCAACAGAATTCAAGGCGGAGCGAGGTACGAGAACTCCCTCGGAGCCTGATAGAGCATCCGAGTGAGTATCATCTGCTGTTCCACCATGTGTCGGAAGCTGTAACGGGGGACTCGCAAGAGTATCTGCCGCTGGTAGGAAACGCTGCTAGACGTCTTCTCGAGGGCTTTCTCTCTTTCCGTGCTCCACACATGGTTACGTTCCAGGAAAAGGCAGACACTGTTGCGAACGCTGCATCGTTTGATCCCGCGGTTAAGCAGCGAGCAGTCAAGTTCTTGCACAGTCAATCTCACCGAGAGGAGCCGAGGCCTTCGGCAGCATTAGATTTTCCGTCGATCGAAGCTGAGCTTGTTGCCACGCTAAGTTTTATATACAAGGCAGATGGACCTCATTTCATTGATATGTGCGTTGCCGTGGGTGTTGATTCAAATTTGCTGCTCAAAGATCTCGCAGCATTTCCTGCACCCTAAATAGAAACGTCAGATAGCTTTGACTCTAGAAGTTGGATTTCGATGTGATGGTGACCGAGGCCGCATGGTTCACCTCGGGGCGCGACCTTGCGTTCTGGGTGAGCCTCGAGTGAACGTCGTGGAGCTAAACCTCGCGTTTGATGCGCTTGGGTGAGAAAGGTTCCGCGGCGAGAAGACACCGTGTCGGCGAGAAGGCATCAAACACGCGCTGAATTGATGCGTTCTCGTCGGGGCGATGGTGTCTCACTGGTGCGGTCGTGGTCGCAGCGGCAGCGACACTACTCGTGGCACCACGGCACGACAGGAATTGTTCCAGAGTCTGATGTTTGTGCCGCGACGCGCTCCTATCGTTGAAGCATGACAAAACGCGACCACCGCCGCTTCGAACGTGAGGAGCCCCGTTGTTCAGCCTAATCGCAGCCGTCGCGCTGACCCTTCTCTTCGTGCGGGCCTGGCGACGCGATCGCAGGCGACTCCGCAATGGCTATCTGCTGTTTGGTGCCGTCTGGTTTGGCATCGCGGCCATTGGCGAGTTCTTAACCTACGTCTTCCCGGCCTTCGGGCTCGTCCTCTTTGGTGTCATCGCGCTGCTGCCACTCACAGTTTTGGTGTTGGCCATCGTGCTGATCAAAAACGGGGTTGAGATGGCTCGCAGGGAGAGCAGAAGCCTCGGAAACCTGCTGTCGCTGCTCGCGGGGCTCTGCCTGCTCGCCGCGCCAGCGGTGATCCTCTGGCTCGTGCTGCACCCGAACGCCGCAACACTCAGCCTCGCGGCCCTGATGACGCTGGTGGCGACCTACGTTGGTACCTATTTTGTGGTCTTCTTTGGGTACGCCATTGTCTACTCGCGGGCCTCCGCTAAGGTTCGCCCCGACGTGATTATCGTGCTCGGCGCTGGCCTTATAGGCGAGGCCGTGCCACCGCTGCTGGCCGGTCGGCTCGACAGGGCTATCGAGATTTGGAGATCCTGCCCCACAGATGCGAAGCCGCTGTTGATTCCCTCGGGCGGTCAAGGAGACGACGAGGTGCGGCCCGAGGGCGAGGCGATGGCCGAGTACCTGCTGCGTGCTGGTATTCCTGCCACCCACATCGCAGCGGAGACCCGCTCGCGCAACACCGAACAGAACCTCCTCTTCTCAAGTGAGATCTTGCGGGAGCGCGCTGCGGGCGACCAGGTACTGATTGTGACGAGCGACTACCATGTGCTGCGCGCCGCGATCCTCGCCCAGCGCGTTGGCATTGCCGCCGAGGCCACCGGCTCGCGCACAGCACGCTACTTCCGCCCGAGCGCGTTTCTGCGCGAGTTCATCGCGATCCTGAGCTACAGCCGGGGCCTCAACATCGCGGCAGCGTGCATCGTGGTGCTCGGAAGCGTTGCGGCCGGGATGTTTGGGACAACCGTGCTGCGCTAGAGGCTCAGCGCGGTTCCAGCCCCCAGCGCAACAGCGCGGTCGTAGATTGCGCGGCCAACGACCACGTCGCACACGGCCATGCCGATGTTGCTGTTGACGATAATCTGGTCGGCGTTTTCGCGGCCCTGTTTGACGTCGGCGATCACCTCGCCGGTTTCGGCAGCGATGGCCGGGAGGCCGTCGGGAAAGTACCCCATCTCAGCGAACAGCTCGTGCTCTTCGATGCTGTCGACGATGTACTTGTCGGCGCGCTGCGAGATCCGCGGATCCCAGAACGTATTGAGGTCACACGGCAAGATGGTCTGACCGGCGCTGATCCATTCGTCCTTCACTACGGAGAGTGGCTCCTTGATGATGAGTGTCGCAGAGCTCAGCACCTCGGCGCTCTTCGCGACGGCCTCGGCCGATGCTCCCTTGACCAGCGTGAACGGGACCTCACCCTGCAACTCCGCGATGAGTGCGTCGGCGGCTTCCTCGCGGGTGTCGTACACGTAGACCGTCTTCAGCCCGGGTAATGCCTCGGCGGCGTAGCGCACGTGCTCTTTGCCCTGAACACCGCAGCCGAACATGCCAAAGGTCTCCGCGCCCGGGTGCAGTTTGGCCGCCGCGAGCACGGTCACCGCGGGGGTGCGCATCGCTGTGACCCAGGTTGAATCCATAATGGCCACGGGCACACCAGATTCGACATCGTTGATGACCATCAACCCGGTGGTCTGGGGGAGCCCAAACTTCGACGGGTTGTTCGGGTAGCACTCGATCCACTTGCAGCCCACGGCGTTCATGCCCGGCACGTACGCGGGCATCGCGTGGTAAAACACCTCGGGGTAGGGATGCACGCCGATTTTCGCGGGCATCTCGTAGCGGTGGTTGCCGTGCTCGATGAGGGTGTCTCGAGTGAGATCGAGAATCTCGGAACGACCGATCCCCAGGTTGAGCACCTCCTGTTTGCTGAGGTACAGCACCTCTTCGCCGAGCTGGAGCTGGGGTTGAGGATCGACGAGCGTCTGGGTCGCGGTAGGCATTGAAGTCTCTTTCTGGCTGAGCGCCGCTTTGGTCGAGCACGGCGGTGGTGCTGGCGGAATCCTAGAACCAATCCTGCTGCGTGCTCCAGAAGAGATCATCGTCAAATGCGTGAAGCCTCAGCCCGAATCTTCCACACTTTGAAGGAGCGTGCTGATCCCGCTGCTTGCCACCCTGTTGAGTTTGACCGCCAGGTGCAGAGCGAGGCGGTTGCGGCCGTCAGCTGGATCCAACTGGGTGAGCTTTTGCACCTGGCTGAGACGGTAATACAGGGTGCTGCGATGAATGAACAGCGCCTCAGCGGTCGCAGCTCGATCGCCACCGTGATCGAGGTAGGTTTCGACGGTTTCAAGAAGCGCTGCGTTCTCGGGATCAAAGAGCGCCGCCATGGATTGTGGGGGTGTGGCGTTTTGAGGGATCGCAAGCGCGGCTTCAATGATGAGTCTGTGCGGGAAGATGTCAGACCAGGCGTTGACCGGGTCGAGCTCTTGAAACAGGTGTGAGGCGAAGGCCGCGTGCACGGCCTGCTTGAGGAGCCTAGGCGCGCCGTTGATCTCATCGCGCTCGCTGATCCCCACCCGAATATCTGCGGGGGTGAGTTCTGCCGCGAGCTGTTGCCCAAACTCATGAACACCATCGGCCTCGTTTTGTCTCGCGGCACAGATCAGCACGACCGCGGAGGCAAGTTTCACTTCAACAAGTTCTCGCCCGCCACGCTGCCACTCGCGCGCTGCGGTGGAGGATCGTAGGAGCGGGAATGAGACCCCTCGGTCATGATGAAGTGTCTGGGCGACCGCGAGCAGCCGAACATGGGAGCCGGCGGGTGGAAAGTCACACTCACGTAGAGCTTCGACGGCTCTCTCTACAGTGTGCTGTGATGACCTCAGTAGCCTCTCACCGAGTTCCTCGAGCTGGCGAGTGCTGACGGTGCTGGAGTCGTGCTCCTGCCCGAGCGCCTCCGCGATTTGCTCGACGTAGGGGCGAATCACATGTTCGTGGCCCACATCTTCGATCAGCCAGATGAAACCCAGGAGCCGCTGCTGGTACCTCAGCGGGTAGCAGCAGCGGGATTTGAGCCCGAGCTTGGGCTCGGCCGGAATGACGACCTTGTCGTTTGCGTCCTGGATCCCGAAGCTAAAGAGATATTGGGCAATGCGTCGATCGAGGTTGCGCGAGAGCACCACATTGACGCGCGGTGTGTCCTCGTCGCCAAAGTGCTTGCTGGAGGCAATGAGGTGACCACGCGGACCGTCGACAGCAACCGAGCGCTGCAATCGATCCGCGAGTTCGTCTACTAGCTTTTGAATGTCAACCATGGTTTTTGAGGCGGCACGCGGGGCCGCGCACCGCCTCCAGCTCTCGTGTTTGGTGTGTGTTGTGACACACCCTACTTCAGCGGATCGCGGATCTGCTCGTTTCGGGTGCCCAGGCGATCGACGCAATCAGCCCAACAAGCGGGAAGAGCACAAGCGCAAGGAGTGAGAGGTTTACCCCGATGGTGGCGATGAGTACCGGTAGCAGGTAGGTCGCGAGGGCCGCGCCCACACGACTCATGGCGGCCGCGAAACCAACACCAGCGGCGCGCAGGCGAGTGGGGAACATCTCGGAGGGGTACACAAACTCGAGATTTGCCGAGCCTGCGGCGACGAACAGGTAGACACCGGTGGCCACCGCGAGCACCAGCAGTGGGGCACCGGGGAAGAGGCCCAGCACCAGGAGCGCAGCCATGACGACCGCAAACGTCCAGATGACGAGTGAGCGGCGACGGCTGACGGCGACGATCCAGATGAAAACAATCGCGCCGAGCAACTGCAGCATGTTCATCATGAAGTCGCGCGAGAAGCCGGAGGGCAGCCCCAAGTCATCGAGCACCGGGGTGATGAAGGTGAAAATGGCGAACAGCGGGGCGACCTGGCAAGCCCAAAAGATGCCGGCGTAGGCCGACCTGCGCCAGTGCGTTTTGTCGAAGAGTTCGCGGAAGCCGCCGGACTCGACTGCCGGTTCAACCTCGGGGAGCGTTGTGCCTGCCGCAAAGTGTGTGTCGACAATGGCCTGCGCCTCGGCCGCGCGACCCTGCGTGACAAGCCACCGCGGCGACTCCGGCAGCCAGATTCGTGCGATCGCGATGATGAGCGCTGGGATCACACTACTCGCCAGAACGACACGCCAGTTCACATCGGCGAAGCCGAGTGCCACGAAATTGGCGCCAACAAACCCAAGGAACCAGGTTGCTTGCAGTGTGGCGAGAAGCGGTCCGCGAAAACGTCTGGGCACGAGCTCAGAGAGCAGCGCTGCTCCAACGGCGTATTCGACCCCGATGGCAACTCCGAGTAGGACTCGGTAGACCGCGAGATCCCAGGTTCCCACCGCAAAGAGCTGCAGAACTGACAGTATCGCAAAAACAATCAGGTTCCAGCGGAACACGGTCTTGCGGCCCCAGCGATCGGCAGCACGTCCAAAGAACAGACCACCGATAAAAATGCCGATCAGGGCACTCGCGCCGATGAGTCCTTGGGCAAGCGGGGAGAAGTGCAACTCGTTGGTTGCTGCACTGATCGAACCGCCGACCACACCCAAGATATAGCCGTCGAGCGCGGTTCCACCCAGCGTGCAAAACGCGGCGAGCGTGTGCAAGCGATTCCACTTTGCGTCGTCCATCGAGGTCGGGGGAGCTTGGTTCTCGGCCGGGGTGGCACGCACTTCAGTAGACAGGGGAGACGACATTGTGCATTCCTCTCACACCGACGACACCGTCGGCGCTCGCGTATCTATTACCTAGAGTCTCTCTTCAGTATGAAGAAGGCGAGCGGCGTGAGTCATCACGCTGAGTGTGGAAAGACGGGAATTTCTTGCGACATTCTGTTGAAGCATGGCTGCGGTCGCCCCTACCGTCCACCCGCGGTCGTCGAACGGTCGCGGTCTTTGGGCCGCACTCCAACCGCTACGTACGAAAATCGGGTGGTGCCATATTGTTGGTTGAGCAACGTTCAACCAGCAATATGGCACCACCCGATTTGTGAAACGGGGGATCGGACCCCGCCGCCCCACGACGTAGGTTAGCGCACCCGCTCAGGCAGCGTAATGAGGCCGGACTCGGTGAGGGTCTTGTGCTTCGTTTCGGGAGCCCACAGCACCGACACCACCAGACCGATGGCGAGCACACCGGCCAGGATGAGGATCGTGGCTGTGACGCCGAACTCTGACATCAGCACCGGCAGCAGGAAGGTGCTTATGACCGAGCCGAGGCGGCTGATGGCTGTTGCGAAGCCGATCCCCGAGGACCGCACCGGAGTTGGGAAGCTCTCCGCCGGGAACACCCCGACGAGATTGCTCACCGCGGAAACCGTGAAGGTAAACACCGCGAAGATGACAACCGAGATAATTGTCGCCGTTGTGGGCACGAGCGCGAGTGCCGTCAGCGACACCGTGAGAATGATGAAGCCCGAGATAAGGAAGCCGCGTCGTGAGAACTTTGCGGTTGCCCAGATGCCCGCGAGTGCACCGACGAGCAGGAACACGTTGAGATAAATCTCGACTGCGTAGCCGCTGCCGCTCTCAGCCAGATCAGACAGGCCCATGTTCGACAGGATGCTCGGCAGGAACGTGTAGATCGCGAAGTAGGGCATGACGATGCAGGCGAAGAATACGCAGTTGAACACTGTGCGGCGAATGTAGCGCTTGCTGAACAGGGCACCGATCCCCGTCGCCTCACCCTCGACCACGGGCTCCGGTTCGAGGGTTACGTGCGTGCCGAAGTGTTTATCGAGAATCGCACGCGCTTCTTTCTCGCGGCCCATGCGCAGCAGCCAGCGCGGTGACTCGGGGTGCCGAGGCGTGCCACGAGCACAATGACGGCAATGAAGCCTGGGGCAATGAGCATCCAGCGCCACGCGTCTTCGAGGCCCGATTGCATAAAGAAGATGCCAATGATCGTTGCGAGCACGTAGCCGAAGGTCCAAATAACCGAGAACGAACCGAGAATCTCGCCGCGGCGTTTTTTAGGCAGCACCTCGGCGAGCATGGCGTGCCCGACGGCATAGTCGCCGCCGATCCCGAGCCCGAGAATGATGCGGAGTGTCAGCAGTTGCCAAGGCTCCTGCACCCAGAACTGCGCGAAGGTCGCCACGGTGATCACAATGAAGCTGATCGCGAAGATCTTCTGACGGCCCAGCTTGTCGGCAACCGATCCGAAGAGCAGCGCCCCGGCGAAGAGTCCGAAGAGTGCCCCAGCGCCGAGCGCACCGGTCCACCAAGCGTTCAGCTCCATGGCTCCTCGCTGGCCGATCAGCACAATGGCCATGCCGATGATGCCGACCGCAAAGCCGTCGTTGAAGTGTGCGCCGAAGGTGAGTGCGGTGATGCGTATGTGGAACTTGTTGAGCGGCAGATCGTCGAAGTCGACGTTCTCCCGCGTTATGGTGTGTGTTGCTGTCATGGTGTTTCCTTTGTCTTCGTTGACACGGTTATAGTGTGGCGAGCGGGTTCGAGATGCCCACGTAGACGGTCTCCAGGAACTCGTGGATGCCCTCCGCGCCTCCCTCGCGGCCGAGCCCCGACTGCTTCACGCCACCGAAGGGAGCTGCCGGGTTCGATACGAGACCGGTGTTCATGCCGATCATGCCGCTGTCGAGCTGTTCGGCGAGACGCAGTGAGCGGTTCAGGTCGCGAGTGTAGGCGAAGCTGACGAGTCCGTACTCGCTTGCGTTCGCGAGTTGGATCGCCTCCGCCTCGTCTGTGAACACCACGACGGGGGCGACTGGTCCGAAGATCTCCTCGTTCAAGATCTCGGCGCCCTGCGGTACGCCGGTGATCACGGTCGGTGGGTAGAAGAATCCCTGTCCAGCCGGTGCCTCACCGCCGAGCTTCACCTCTGCGCCCTCGGCCACGGCCGATGCGACGAGCGAGCTGACCTTTTCGCGGGTCGCCTCGTCAATCAGCGGGCCAATGGTGACCCCGTCGTTGATGCCCGGTCCCTGCACGTAACCGGCCATGCGCGCGGTCAGCTTGGTGGTGAACTCGTCGGCAACCGACTCGTGTACCAGGAAACGGTTTGCGGCAACGCAGGCCTCGCCTCCGTTGCGCAGCTTAGCGACGAGCGCACCCTCGACGGCCGCGTCAACATCGGCGTCCTCAAAGACGATGAACGGGGCGTTGCCGCCAAGCTCCATCGACACCTTGAGCACCTGGTCGGCTGAGTCGCGAATGAGGCGCTTGCCAACCTCGGTCGAACCGGTGAACGACAGCTTGCGCAGACGCGAATCAGAGAGAAGGGGGGAGACGACTGCGCCCGCGGTGGCGGTGGGAATCACGTTGACGACACCGGCGGGCACACCCGCCTCTACGAGCAGTGCTGCAAAATAGAGTGCCGTAAGCGGGGTCTGCGCTGCTGGCTTGAGCACGCTCGTGCAACCCGCAGCCAAAGCTGGCGCGATTTTGCGGGTCGCCATGGCAAGCGGGAAGTTCCAGGGGGTAATAAACAGGCTCGGGCCAACCGGGCGGTGCAACACGAGAAGGCGGTTGCCGCCGTCGGGTGAAACGGAGTAGCGGCCGTCGATGCGCACCGCCTCCTCCGAGAACCAGCGCAAGAACTCGGCGCCGTAGTTGACCTCGCCGCGCGACTCGGCGAGCGGCTTGCCCATCTCGAGCGTGATGATGCGGGCGAGCTCTTCACGGTGTTGGATCGTGAGTTCGAATGCGCGACGCAGAATTTCGCCGCGCTCGCGGGGTGCCGTGGCGGCCCAGTCTTTCTGTGCCGCGACAGCGGCGTCGAGGGCAGCCTTGCCGTCAGCAACAGAGGCGCTCGCGATGTGGGTGAGCACCTCGCCGGTGGCGGGGTTGGTCACGGGGAGTGTTGCGCCGCCTTCGGCGTCACGCCACTCGCCGCCGATAAAGAGGCCGGTTGGGATGTTCTCGGGAGCGCGTTCACGCTGCACCTCCTGCGGTGTTGGCAAGGCGAAGCGGTTCGCCAAGCAGGTCTTCGTAGAGCTTGAACGGGGTCATTTCGCCGGCGCTGTCGCCGTAACTGCGACGGGCACGGCGGAACACCTGCTCAACCAGCGCCGAAACCTCACTCGGCATGCCGACCGAGCGGGCGAGGTCGATGGAGAGACCGAGGTCTTTGCACGCAAGGGCAATCGCAAAGCCCTCGTCGTAGTCACCATCATTGAGGATCGAGAGCACGTCACTCTCAAGGAAGTTACTGTTGGCTGGGCTCGCGATGAGCGACTGCCGCAGCACACCGAGATCAACACCTGCGGCGGTGCCGATGGCAAGCACCTCGGCGGTCGCCACGAGGTGCGAGAACCACAGCTGGTTGATCATGAGCTTGACGGCGTAGCCGGCGCCAGCGCCGCCCACATTGATGATGCGTTCGGGATCGCCCATCGCCTCGAGCACGGGGAAGTGCTCGGCAAAAAGCTCGGGATCAGCGCCAACGAAGATCTGCAGCATGCCGTTTGCCGCGCCGACCGACATACCACTGACGGGGGCGTCGATGATGTTGATGCCGCGGGCTGCGGCCATTTCGCGTACGCCGTCAGCAACCTCGGGTACCGAAGTCGACATGTCGATCCAGGTTTTGCCGTCGGAGAGCCCGGCGAGCAGGCCGTTCTCGCCCTGCAGCAGCGCAGAGACGATGCTCGGGGTCGGCAGCATAGTGATGACGACATCGCTGCGGCGCGCGAGCTCGGCGGCGGAGTCGGCCCACTCGGCACCGTTTGCGAGCAGTTCGCTGGCTGCTTCGCGGCGCAGGTCGGTGACTACGAGCTTGAAACCGGCGGCCTGCAGGTTACGGCTCATGCCCGAACCCATGTGGCCGAGGCCGATGAAGCCGACGACGGTGTTCTCGGCGGTACGAGTGTGTTTTGCGGTGGGGGCTGGTGCGGTGGCGGTGCTAGCGTGCGACATCTGCGGCGACTTCCTGGCTCGGGGTGTAAAAGGGGTTGCTGGGGGAATTGCGGGCTTCAATGACGGCCTCAAGGGAGGGGCCGTTTGCCGCGCCGAGCTCGAGGGCGCGGCGGGCTGACTCGCGGTTGTTACGGTAGACCGCGTCGAGGTCATCGCAGCCGGGGTTGACCCAGACCGCCGCAATGAGCGCGTGGGTCTCGGTGCAGCTTTCGGGAATGACACCCTCGGCCACGGCGTCGGCAACACCGGCGGCGATGCCGGCCTGCGCGGCGCCCCAGGTGGCGGTGCTGTGGAAGTCGTTGGCGGCAGCGGCCTTCTGCACGAAGAGCGTCATCGGCTTCACCGGCAGCGAGGGCTTGAGCACCGCCACGAAGGGGACGAACCCCTCGCTGGGGCTACCGAGCGCGGTCGCCCACGCGGTGCCCGCGGGGCCGTCTCGGTGACCGAGCACCGTGTTGACGTGAGCGGCGTTGACGCCCTCACCGACGAAGCTCTCACCGAGCTGAACGTTATCCATCGTTGGACCTCTTTCTTCGATGCGACGCGCATCCTTCTGACGCCGCTGGCATCGATAAAGATAAATAGCTGTTCTGTTAACTGCAACTTGAGTTGCGTATAACGGAACTGGAGTGTCATGCTGGGGCTAGCGCAGAATCGCTCGCGAGAGAGCGATGGGTGAGAGGACGAGGCATGG
This sequence comes from Leucobacter coleopterorum, assembly GCF_011382985.1. Taxonomy (GTDB): domain Bacteria; phylum Actinomycetota; class Actinomycetes; order Actinomycetales; family Microbacteriaceae; genus Leucobacter; species Leucobacter coleopterorum. The sequence continues at coordinate 3,204,489 of NZ_CP049933.1, read as the reverse complement.
ACCGCAGCACAGACCCCGGTGCCAGCGATGACGGACGCATCAACGCGACCGGGCTGGGGCGTGACATTCGCCTCTTGGAGATGCTCGCGAGCGATGCCGCGACGCGGCTCGGTGGTTACGGGGTGACAGAGCTCGCGAAGTTGACCGGCCGAAGCAAGACCGTGGTGTCGCGCGCGCTTGCCACCCTGGCCACGACCGGGCTCGCGGCTCGGGATCCCGAAACCCAGCGCTACCGAGTTGGCCCGCGAGTATTTGCGCTCGCCGCAAGAAGTGCGGAGGCCGAGCTCGTGCAGAGTGGACAACCGGTGTTGAGAAGCCTTGTGGGTGCAACGCACGAGACCGCTCACCTGTGTGTGTTGATGCACGGCAATGTGCTGACCCTTGCGAGTGAACTCAGCCCGCACGAGTTGCGATCCGCCGGATGGCAGGGCGTCCGAACGGCGGCGTGGCGATCCTCCTCTGGATGGGTGTTGCTCAGTGACTGGGACGAGACCGCGCTACGGCAGTGGTATGACGAGCGCGGGCACGACTCAACCGTGATCGGCGATGACGTGTTTGGACGCGAGGCGAGTCCGTTTTCGCTGCACGAGCGACCACCTGCGAGCACGGGCAAGGTTCGCGACTTCGAGGGTTTGCTCGCTGAAATAGAGCGGATTCGAGCAGTCGGTTACTCCGTGCTCGACGAGGATCTGGAGGAAGGGATCGTGGGGGTATCAGCTCCCGTGTTGGATCACACCGGACGGGTTGTCGCTGCGCTCAATGTGAGCGGGCCGAAGAAGCGGCTCGGAGACAAGATCGAAGCGTTGGGCGGGATCGTACGCCAGGCGGGGGCGACGTTGTCGCGCAGGCTTGGCGGTCCGGGTTCGTGTCCGGGCTCACGTCGGTAGCTACTGAACGCGTTGGTGAACGAGCTCCAGGTCAATGAACGCTGCTATCAGTTCGCGGTAGGTGCGCTCGACGACCTCGGGTGAGGCCCCCGCTTCTTCGGCCAGAGCGCGCACCTTCGCGATGACCTGCTCTACGCGGGCTGGCGCACGAACTTCCTGCTCGTCCTTCTTGAGCGAACCGGCGGTGACCACCCATCCCTGACGCTCCGCGATCAGCTCGACGATGCGACGATCGAGTGAGTCGATCTTGGAACGGACTTCTTCGATGGTCGGGGTACTGGCTTGTTCAGTCATGGGTTGATGCTAGCGCGTCGGCGACATCACGCGAGACAGAGAATCCGGTGCAATGTTTGCACGCCTCAAGGCCACGATCCCGACCAGCACGTAACCTACCGTGCAGATCGGGATCGTGGCCGCCACGCTACCGGAGGCTACTTGAGCCGCAACGTCGTCTCTAGGCGGTACATGAACGCTGCCATGGCCTCACGGGTGAGGCTTTGTTTGGGTCCGAAACTCCGGGATCCATTCGGGGCCTTGTAGCCCGTGGTCAGCTTGCTCGCGTACATCCAAGAGACTTCGCGGTAGAACTTGTCGCTTGGCTTCATGTCGCTAAAGACCGAGACCTTGGGGGCCTGGTAAGCCTTCGGCTTCTCGAGCCTGAACATGAACGCGGCCATTGCTTCGCGACTCAGTGCTGCCTTCGGCTGGAATAGCGGCTTGCCGCTCGTCTGCCGAGTGCCAGTAGAGAGCCCTTGTGAGTGCATCCACGAGATCTCCCGGTAGAACTTGTCGCCGGGCTTAACATCGGCAAACGGTGACACCTTCGGTGCCTGGTAGCTCGACGTGCCATCCATGCGGAACATGAATGCCGCCATCGCTTCGCGAGTCAAGCTTTCTGAGGGTTTGTACAGTGACCCACTCGGTGTTGATGAGCCGGTGGAGAGCCTCTTGCAACCCATCCAATTGATCTCGGTTGAGAACTTATGCCCGGCGGGTACGTCGGCGAACACTGGCTTCGCAGGCTTTGTCAGGCACGGATCCGCAGGCTTCTGTTCTGGAGAGGCAAGTGGAATGAGTGCCTTGACAACGGTTCCAGAGGGCTGGACGGTGAGCATCACCTCGCCTGAGCTAGCGCTCTCGGGCACTGTGAGCGCCACGTCTGCGGAGCCGTCTGTGACCGGGATAGTCACCTTCGTGTTTGACGAAGCGCCCGCCCAGGTTGCGGTGACGCTCGTGTTGCTCGGGCTGCCAAGCGAGGTCATATCGAGGCCACCAAGCTTCAGCTTGACGGTTGATCCCCGCTTGACCGCGGTGCTTGGCACCCCACTCAGCTGTGCGGCGCGCACAGCGAACTTCGGTGAGAGCGGCGACTGCGCGGAGAGGTACGCGATCCACGCGTCGCGATCGACCAGCCCAGAGTCGGTGGTGTCGGTGCCGTCAAGGAACGCGCGGAAGTTGTCACCTCCCTGCAGCAAGAAGCTCAGCGTGCCGACACGGTACTTCGTCGATGCCTTGACCAGTGCTCCGTCGACCCAGATCTGTGTGATGCGGTCGCCCGGATCCCGCGCCTCATCGTAGGTGTAAGACACGTTGCTGGACAGCCCAAGCTTCAAGAATGGCCTGCTCGGGATCGTGCCGTCTGCGTTGGTCTGCCACTGCTGCTCGAGAAGAGTCTTGAACTGAGCACCGGTGAGCGTTGTGCTTCCGAGGTTGTTGGTGAAGGGCAGTACCGCGTTGGCCGATGCGTAGGTGATCGTGCCATCTGCGCCGTACAGAAGCTCAGCACGCAGGCCACCCGGGTTCATGACGCCGATCGTGGCGGCACCGCGCTCCTTGGGCGATAGCGACGACACGAGCGAATCGGCAACCAGGTTTCCGAGTGCAGATTCTGCGGCCCTGTTATCCCGTTTTGTGCCGCTATAGGTTCCATCAATGTAACCACCATCGGTGTAAGCACTGGTGATGCTACCGAGCACAGAGCCGACCTTCTGGTCGCCGATCCTCGACGCCTCTTTCAGAGCCGCAGTCACGATCTCTGCGACTTGAGCGGCCCGCGGAAAGCTGGTGGTGAGTTCGGTGAGGCTTGCGCTGGTGCGAGCAACATTGTCGGAGGTGTAGGCCTTCACTTGCTTAGTTTCTGCGTCAAGTGTGAGCTTCACCTGCCCGATGAACTCGCCGTAGCTGCCGGTCTGCAGCACCGGTCGGGTGGTGCCGGGCGTGCCGGGAACAGGGGCGTCCCAGGCGTACTGCTTATGGGTGTGGCCTGTGAAGATCACATCCACAGACGCGCTCGTCTCGGCTACTATGCGCGCGAAGGTGCCGCCAGCAGCGACCTCAGTGGCGAGAGCTGAACCGTCTGGGGTGCCTGCGCCTGCGCCCTCGTGATACTCAGCAACAATTACGTCGGCTTCGCCGTTTGTGGTGTCACCGTCGCTCAGCTGAGCCGCAACGCGGTTCACCGCTTCGACAGGATCACCGAAGGTGAGCGACGCGATCCCACCCGGCGAAACTAGCGTTGGTGTTTCTTGCGTAACTGCGCCGATGATGCCGATGCGAACACCAGCTTGCTCAACGATCTTGTACTCCTTAAGAGCCGGTGTCGTGGTGTTCTTCTCGTACACGTTTGCGCCCAGGTAGTCGAAGGCGGCGTTTGGTGTGCCGTCACGCTCAATGACGCGATCGGTGAGATCTGCGAAGCCACCATCGAACTCATGGTTTCCGACCGCGCTCGCGCTCAGCCCGAGGGCGTTGAGAACGTCAATCGTCGGCTGATCCTGTTGTGAAGCCGAGGCGAACAGTGAAGCACCGATGTTGTCGCCGCTCGAGAGCAGCACGGTGTTCGCGCCATCGGCGTCGGCACGATGCTGCTCGATCGTACCCGCGACCCGCACGGTGTTGCTGGCCGTAAGCGTGTCACCGCTGAGCGTGCCCTCAATGCGACCGTGAAAATCGTTGATGTTGAGGAGGTTGAGCGTGACCTCTTCAGAAGGAGCTTCTGTGTTGAGGTTAAAGCCAACGACCACGGGGTCGTGATCGCTTGAGCGGAACTGGGAAGCGTTGTAGAAGTCAGTCGCGTTGTAGTTGTAGCGGCTGTACTCGAATGCGACGGACTCCCCGGAGTTAATGTTCCAAATGTCTGAACCTGTGACAGCGTTCTTTGCAGCCGGTGAGGCGAACACGTGGTCGAGTGACCCCGACATCCCGCTGAAGGAGTAGCTGTACTTGCCGGGCGCAGACCCCACATTGCTGTAGCCGCGATCCTCGAGCGCGACGAGCGGATCCTCTTTGGAGTATGAATTGAAGTCGCCGAGCATGAACACCTTGTCGGTATCGAGCTCGGTCTGCAGCGTCTCCGAAAAATCGGCGAGGGCTTCTGCCTGAGCGACCCGAGAAGCGTTCGACGCGCCCTGGCCGTCACCCTGATCTGCATCAGCGCCCGATCCCGAACCCTTTGATTTGAAGTGGTTTGCGATGGCGATGAAGCTCACGGAATCGTCGTCCACTGGAGAGAACTCTTGGGCCAGCGGTGCGCGCGCGTTTGCGAAAGCGGGATCAAGCAGCACCGTTGAGGGGCCAGCAGGCTCAAGAGTGCCCTTCTTGTAAATGAAGGCCGTGCGGATCACGTCTTCGTTCGTGGGTAGTGCTATCGCGGCGGGAGACGGCACGAAGCTCCAGACTTCGCTGCCAGCGGCGGTGTTGAGTGCCGCGGTGAGTGTGCTGAGGGCCTCGTCGCGGTTCTTGCCGAACTTGGCGGAGTTCTCGATTTCTTCGAGCGAGACGACGTCTGCCCCAAGCAGGTTGATCGCGGTCACGATCTTGGCCTGTTGGCGCTGCAAGTTTGCCGCATCGGCCGCACCACGCGCGTCGCAGCTGCCCTTGACGGTGATTGGGTTGTTGGCGCGATCGGTGTAGTACGTGCAGCCTGAAACGCTGTCGCCCGTCGTGGTGAAGTAGTTGAGCACGTTGAAACTTGCGAGCTTGAACTCGCCGCCGACATCTTGCGGGCGTGCCGCACGCTTGGAGCCAAACTCTGCAGGAAGCACCTCGCTGGCATTCGCTGCCGTCAGCTGCGTGAGGGGCTGCAGCTTCCAGAGGTTGTGGCGGTACTCAAACACCACCGGCTTGACGAATGAAACCGATGAGCCGACTGCCGGTGAGGGCGAATTGCCCGCAGCGTCGAAACCGTACAGGTACGGGAGCGGCGTGTCTTTTGCGGTGGTGAGGAAGTTGAGGCTCGAGCCGTCGTCGAGCACAACCCCGCGTGCGGCATTGTCTGCCACAACCGCGTCGTATTCAGCGGAATTGGGGCGCGCAACTTCGGTTGGTGTGATCAGCGGAGTATTGCCGCTTGCAAGGCCAACCTCAGCGTACTGATTCATGCTGTAGGTGCTGCTGACGGTCACCGGACCCGTCGGGGCAAGCAACATGCCTTCGAGCGACTCGCGTCGTGCGTCGTCGGTGGGCAGACTCACTGCCGCGGGCGTGGGAGCCTCAGCTGCATCTGGAAGGATCGTGAGCCCCGTAGCGGCGGGCACAACCAGCTGCGTCAGCGATCCACTCTCGCTGACGGTGCCGGTTACCTGCACAACATCGCCAATCTTGACGAGTGGTGCGGTGGCGGCCGAGGCGACAAAGATTGCTTCAGAAGCGGGCGTGCTTTCGAGTGTGGCGTCGGTCACTGCAGCGCCCGTGCCCGGTGTCTGGATGTAGTAGCCGTTGAAGCCGCCTGTCGGGTAGTTTGCCGTCACGACACCCGAGGTTGTGACCTTCTGCCCCACGAGTGGCGACGCTGCACCTGTTCCTTGAATTTCAGGGATGGTGTGCGCTGTCGGCGCGGGTTCTGGTTCGGGATCAGGCCCGGGATCGACCGATCCCAAACCCTGTGGCGTCACGGTTGTCGCGACCGAAAAATCTTGTGCGTTGTTGTCGGTGTCAGCGAAGTTGGCGCGTGTCAGTGAGTTGGGTTCGCTGTTGCTGCCGGTGACCTGTGCAGGGCCTGTGCCCTCGAAACCAACACCTGCGCCGTACCCGAGAAAGTCAACGATGTCGGGGGTGCCAACGACGTTGCCCGCGGGAGCAGCAATGCCAGTTGTGGTCGACGCGAGATAGAGCTGCCCGGTTGTGCCGGAGGGGTTCAGTGACACGCTCAGGTCGGGGTGGGGAGTTCGGCTCCGAGCGGTGGGGAGCCATTGCCTGGCATCGCGATGAGAAAGTGGCCCTTCGCGGGGACGGTGCCGCTGAGAGGCGCAATGCCACTTGCAACGGGTGCCACAGTGCTCGTCGCAGGGCGATACTGGAGGGACCAGTTTTCGAGCGTAACGGGGGCATCGCTGGGGTTGTAGAGTTCAACGAACTTCTTGTTGAACACCGCGTTCGCGCTGCCAGCCTTGAGATACACCTCGTTGATGATCACGTTGGTGCCTTGCGGATTTGCAACGGCGGGACTCGCCACAAGCGTGCCAGCCAGTATCGCGGAAGCGACGGCTGAGCCTATGAGACCGAATGGTCGCAGACGACGATAGGGGTGCATGGATCTCCTCAGATACAGCGGGGAAGGGTTTCGTATTGCAATCTGAAGGTAGCCGGATCGAGTGATCAGGCGGCAAGCCAGAGGTGGACAGCGGGTAAAGAGTGTGCGCTTGGTGCTGACCTTAGCGAGGAACTAAGCCGCGGGTTGTGCGCTCGTTTCGATTGCGCGAAGCGTCTCGAAGACCATGTCGGCCGTGCGTGCCTCAGGAAATACCAGTTGGTATTGCAAGTTGGCTTGCTCAGAATAGGGCGGCTCAAACAACCGTGATGGTTCCATCTCGCCCCGCCGGGTGAGCTCGTCAATGATGTGACGTAAAAAATCCATCTGTGTTGAGGTGAGGCCACTGAACGCAATCCTCGCAGCGAATGCTGCCTCGGCTGCCTCACGGTCGAGACCCACGAGCGACCTGATGAAAATGCCCAGCCCGCGCTCGCCGCTGATCTTCGCGAGCGCCTCGGGTGTGCCCTCGCCCTGCTCGACCAGGATGCGCTCTAGTTCTTCGATGTCGCTCTGAGTAAGAGGCTTATTGCGGCGCAGACGCTGGATTGCGATGTGGTTGCTGTGTTCTCGAATGTAGGCCCTGATCTTTTCTTCGAAACGCTTCTGGTCAACGCCTACTGCAACGAGTGCCAGGTCGACAGTGCGTGCCTGGCCTAGTTCGTCTTCCCAGTCAACAACGATCGTCTTGCGCTGCTTCTTGTCAAGATATTGCATGAGCCCACGTAGTTCGTGCCGTGCGTGTTCGAGCATCTTGAGGGTGACCGATTCCCACCATTCGTCGCCCGCGATGCACTCCAGCAGTTCGGCTGCGCCGGCGACCGCTGGAATCGTTGTCTTTTCGAGCAGCAGCGACGCTGCGGACTGTATACGTTCCCGAGTCCGCTGAGCGGTGTTCTCGTCACCCTCGAGCTGCGCGAGTTCGCGCTGCAACACGATCAGGTCGAAACGTTTTGCCTGTTCTTCGTCGGCAATCGCTTTGCTGGGGAGCTCCCCAAGTGTAGCCACTAAATCTTCAGCCTCAACGAGTGAAAGCGACCCCGCCCAGCCCTCAGGTGAGCCGTACTTGCGCAGGCTCTCCCGTGTGGCCTGGCCAAGAACGAGTCGGTGGGAATACCCGCCACAAACTCGCTCAGCCAAGCAACGGCGTTTTCACGGACGTCGCTGTTCAGCTCGGGATCGATGCTCAGCGTGTCGTTGAGCGCAGCGCTGTCGAGGCGGCTCGCGATCCTCGCCCTCACCGCGAACAGTCGCTGTGTGAGTGACTGCGGTACTGCGGTGGCGCGGTCTGCGGGATCTTGCCCGAAGTACTCAACGTTGCCGCAGAAGTCGAACACTCGGAAAGCTTGCTTATCACCCGAGTGGTCTTCGTGATCACTGCTTGTTCCAAAGATGTCTGGCGCAAGACGGGTGCCACGGCCGATCATCTGCCAAAACTTTGTCTTTGAGTGCACCTGTTTGAAGAGCACCAGGTTCAGTACTTCGGGTACGTCGATGCCGGTGTCGAGCATGTCGACGCTGATGGCGATGTGCGGTGCTTTGTCGGGCTGTGAAAAATCTTCGATGAGTGTTTCTGCGTAGTCGGACTGGCTCGTGATGACCTGAGCAAACTGACCGCCAAGGTGCGGAAACTGCGCGTCAAACCGCTCTTTCAAGAACACCGCGTGCTTCTGATTCATGGCGAACACGATGGTTTTGCCGAGCCGGTCGCCTCCAGCAACCCGCAGGCCGTGTGCCATGACCTCGGCGAGTGCCTTGTCAGCGGTGTCGGCGTTGAAGAGTGAGCGGAAAACGCTTGGTGCCGCGATTTCGGCTGGTGTCTCGTCGGGGTCTTCTTCACTCCACTCGATCGCGTCCCAGTTCTCTTGTTCTTCTTCTGAGAGGTCGGTGTACCGGATACCCTCGCGGTGGAATCCGTAGTCGTAGACGAGGTTTTCTGGGCCAACGAGGTAGCCCTCGGCGATCGCTTCGTCGAGCGGGTACGAGTCTGTCGGCACGCCGGGCTCAAGCTCGAACAGACGGTAGGTGCTGCGGGCGATATCGTCGACCGGGGTGGCGGTGAGGCCAAGCAGTAGGCCGTCAAACCAGTCAAAGAGGGCACCGTACTTCTTGTAGACCGAGCGGTGGGCTTCATCAATGACAATGAGGTCGAAGAAACCGGGCCCGAAGCGTCGACCGTTGTTGTCGCGAACTCCGTCAATCGCGTTCATCATTGTGGGGTAGGTGGACAGGTAGACTCTGGCTTCGGTGAGCTTGTCTTTGGTGAGATTGATGGTTGCGACTTCGGGCAAGTGCGCCGCGAACGCTTTTCCGGCTTGAGTAACGAGAGCTTTGCGATCTGCAAGAAACAGGATGCGTTTTGCCCAGCCCTGCTCCATGAGCAACTTGATGAGTGCGACGGTGGTGCGGGTCTTGCCGGTGCCCGTCGCCATCACGAGCAGTGCGCGGCGCTGGTGCGCGTCGAAGTGTTCGCCGACTTTGGCGATTGCTCGCTGCTGATAGGGGCGACCGGCGATTGCCGCGTCTGCGTTCGCCCCGGTAAGGGGTCTGCGGTGTGTGCGCCGCCAGATGATGAGTTCGAGTTCTTCTCGCGTGTAAAACCCGGCGATTTCTCGCGGTGGGTAGCCCGCCGCATCATCCCAGATCTGATGCCGGTAGCCGTTACTGAGAAAGATGACGGGACGCTGGCCCGTTTTGGTTTCGAGCGTATCGGCGTACAGCTTCGCTTGCGGGCCGCCGACTGAGGGATCGCGGCTCGTGCGTTTCGCCTCGACAATCGCCAGCGGTTTGCCGTCGCTGCCCCACAAGACGTAGTCGATGTAGCCGACACCCGAGCTGTTTTTGCCCGGCATGCCGTCTACGCGGTACTCGCGGTCACCTGGGCCATCGAGCGCCCACCCTGCGTCACGCAGCAAGAGGTCGATAATCTCGGTGCGCGTTTCATCTTCGCGGTAGTCGTGGGAGTCTGCGACGGTGTCAGCTGCCTGTGCGGCAGCTATCTGATCCCGAAGCAATGTAATCTCGGCCTCGCGTGCCGCTAGCACGTCTGACTGCTCGGCAATCTTGCGCTCGCGCTCAGCGATGGCCGCTGCCGCGTTTGCCTTCTGCTCGGCGAACCGCGCCGCGAGCTTCTTGACGTCGCCCGGGCCCAGCGGGGCGCGCTTCTGCGCGATTGTCGCATCAAACGAAGCACCGAGTGGTGCTGCTTCTGGGAAGGGGCTGCCGTTTTTGACCGTCCATACGACAACATCGAAGAGGTCGCGCAGCACCCCGAGACTGTCGCGCTGGGAGAGTTTGCGGTTGCCGTGTGCGGCGTCGTTGCCGCGCAGGCGAATGAGATTGAGCTGGTTGTTGATAAGTGAGGTGCGGTTCTTGAACGCCGCGCCGTTCATGCGGGCGTTCAAGTCGCTGCGGTACTCGTCGGTGAGGCCAAACACGTCAACAAAGAGGTAGTCGACGACCTTTTCGACGGCAACCCGCGCGGTAAACGCAGCGGCGTTGGGGTCTGAAATGACGTAAGATTCTGCGCGTTGACACTCGTCATAAAGCTCAGGCCACGCCGCCTGTATAAACGCAAAATTACTCACGCGCACCTCCTTGTTTTGGCTTTCGCCAGTGTATCGGAGGGGTCCGACATTGCTGGGTTGTTAGCGCGTGCCAGCTGCAACCCGACGCACATTGGCGCTTGCGCTTCGAAACTCTTCAAGAGATTGCACACTGATGCCGTTGAGATGCCAGGCTTCGAGAGCAGCGTCAAATACGTCCGTGCGCCACTGTAGTTCGCGTTGTGAGGTAGGCGGGTCGTAGATAACGCTGACGGGAATATCTGCTTGGATCGCCACGCTTTTTCCGTCGCTAAAACGAATCTCGGCTCCGGTGTCGCGAAGCCGAGTCAGCGAATAGTTTGTCGCCTGCACCTGTTGCTCGAGCAACTCAACTTTCGCCGAGTTGAACGCCCACACGTTTGTGATGGTGTCTTCATTGTTGTCGCGACGCAAGAAATCTACGGTGGATCGCTGCTTGCCGATGACAACCCGCGGCTGTATGAAGAGGTCGCGGTTCAGGGTGAGGTTAAACGTTAGCTCAAGTGCATGGCGCACCTTGGCGCGCATCGAGGCGCGAGTCAGGGTGTGTGACCGCGTCACGGTCTCCCGCGCTACCAGGTGTGGGAAAAGTAGCTTGACCCCCTCCGCGGCAGATGGCACATCGACTGGGCGCGCTTCAGAGAATTGGACTGAGTTTGCCTGACGGGTGTGCAGATGACTGATCCATCCGCTACTGACTGTCTGCTCGTTGAGTTCAAGTTGCAACTGAGGCTGGCTCTGCCGCGTAATGCGTCGCTCGAACCACACCATCCACGGTGCTAGCTCTCTCAGATTCGGGCCAAGCTCACCTCGACTGCGAACGGCTTCGGTATCGAACTGAACCGCCCAGTCGCCTCCGTCACGCCCGCATAGGAGGCCAATATTGGTGAACTCGCCTCTCGCAATATCTGGCACGTACCGAATGATCCAGTACTGGTAACTCAACATGACACCTCCCTACGGGTATCGGCTCTGCGCGGCTGTCGCACGAAGACGGTTGGCGACCGCGGCACTCCTGGCATGTAGCAGGATCGTAAGTTCCTCGAGTTCCACGACCGTGGTATTCCAGTCTAAGGGAACATCGTTAGCGATGGCCTGTATCGATTCAAGACTGAGATCGTTCAAACTGTCCGCTGTTTCGTGCAGTGCACTTGCAGAGGCGACCCCGGGTTCAACGTCGTACAGCCAGGCCGAAGTGCCAATCTGTCTGAGCGAAACCAGATCCCAATCGCTTTCGCCTGCGAGCCAGAATCCATGATCGAAGGACCAAATGCTGTAGTCAGCCGTGGTTTGATGCAGCCATTGAGGATCAACGCCCATGCAGAGATCCCACAAAGCGAGGATGCGTGCCTGGCGGCGACGGTTGTCGTCTCGCCTTGAATATGTACCCCAATCATCTGACTCGATCACGTTTGGGATGTTGAGTGATCCGTGCGCGACGCCCTCTCGCATTTGGCGCCCGTCTTTGTAAGTCCAGGGGAGCTTGGCAGGAATGTTGACGAGTGCTGTATCTGGAACTGGCGCGCCGAGCATTCTTCCGATGCCGTGTGCGATCACCTCGGCAATCAGTGTGCGGGATCCCTGCGGATTGTCGGGAGCTTTCACCCAGTACTGATTACCGTCGGAGGCAAGACCAAGAAACGCCTCGGAACCCGAGGCGGTCCGCTGCAGAGGAGCTACGAGTTGTACACAGGGCAGGGGCTGCAACGATGAAGCGGGCACAATTTCGAGCTTATCGGCCGATGTAATTGTGGTTTGCTCGGGATCAGGGTGTGTTGAGTTGGTGTTGGCCATGGCGCCGATGCCTGAAAGATTCGTGATGACAGGTTTCGATTATTCGTCGGCGGAAAACGGCGAGGGTTTCGGTCGCCTTGTTGACAGCCAGACGCGTTCCGACTCGTCGTTGTATGACACGACGCAGATTTGTTGGCGTAGTTTGTCGTGGCTGCTTGCTTGAGTACCAGCGGCATCGAAGAACAAATCTTGTATTTGTTTCGAGGTTTTGACGTCTTCGCCACACGGGTTCCACCAGTAAAGCATCAACGCTGTATTGTCATCTTTCAGTAGCGCCTGCGCGATGTTCTGCCACCACCATTGATCTGTCTCGCCGAGTGAACAACCAAAGACAATAAACAAGTGAGTGTCGTCGAAGAGGTGCGCGTACTTCAGTTGGTTCTGAGCCCAGTAGGGTTTGGCCAGTTGTGCTTGTTGGTCGTGCGGGTTTCCGCTGTACCCCGTGCCAAAAAGGAGCGAGCGTGGAATGTCTTGGGATCCGTGGGGGTGCACAATTTGGGTCGCTACGTTGCTGGATGATTCGTAGTCCCAGCGACCGTCCTGGTTAAGTTTTCTTGGGTTGAAATCAAAGAAGAAATTGGTTCCCACGGTTTTGTGGCGGTGTGGATCAAACTGGACCGAGTCGAGGTGAATGTAGTTGTCGAGTAATGAGGTGTAGTTGAAGTTTACAAAGAAAAAGTTAAAAAGATCGTAGTTGCCCTTCTTTGCTCCAAAAGCGATTTTCTTCAGTTCTTCATATTCCGTGAGATCTTCGAGAAATGTCGCGAGTGACTTGTTGCTCCACTCGTTTTCCTGAGCATCATCGCTGAGGTCGCTGAGCAGTCTGCTCCCCACGACACGGTTCAGAAAACCCGAGAACTCTCGCTGAACTTCTTTCAATGAGGACTGGATCTCTTTGGTGTCTGCGCCATCGTCCTCGAGGTCAGCAATGCATCGTTCAACGTCACTCCAGTTCTCGTTGCGCGGGGGTGGCTGCTCTTGCAGCTCCTGCATTTTGCCGAGAATCAAGTTCTCATCACTCACGCCACGCATCTTGAGGTGGTAGTAGAAGTCCGTGTAACGAGTTGTGGGCTTTTGCTTGTACTCATTGAGCACCTGCAGATCAAAACCGTTGCCCACGAGGGCCATGATGTTGTATTGCGTCTTTACGTGTGTCAGTCCAGTGGGATCGAGTTCTTTGTGATTCTGATAGGCCATACACCACATCCTTGCACGCATTAAGAAAACCAGATACCGTTACATTGGCGTATCATGTGAACTTCAAAAATTAAGCTGGCAAATGATGCCAAGCGCCCCGCTGAACACCGTACCAAACCTTTTCAGTCAAGCAAATGGGATAACTCGTGTAATCAATTTCCCAGATCAGGCTAGGTTTCTGGTGGAAGTCGAGCGTTATTTCGTCGAGGATTGCATTTCCAGTCAAGCAACGGTCAAGCATTTTCGGTGTCTGCGGCCCAGAACGGAAGATACCGACGGGCTTTCGCACCTGCTTCTGGGTCCTCGAGAACAAGCAGCCCGCTTGCGATTCCGTCGCGCAAGATACGAGAGGCCTAGGAGCTGTTACCAACGTCGATGCCAAATCTCTCACGCACGGATGAGTTGGTGGCAAGCTCGCCAGACACGTACCGGAGTACTGCGTGGAGATAGAGCGCTTCAACTCTCTCGTCTTTAGTGAGGGTACGGTAGGTCTTCGGGGCGAAAAGAGTGGCTTTGGTATGGTTTTCGCTCACATCGATTCGCGGCGCTGGTAACTGAGCGCGTTCGACCTCAGATGCGATCTTGTCTCAGCCGGACCCGCGCTCCTCAACAATATGAGCCTTGCGCATGAGAGAAGCTAGATGCTCGTTGCGGGAGTGTGGCGGAAGATCGACAAAGCGTCGCGTACTGATGAGAGGTTTGCCGGGGTTTGTGAACTCTACTCGGTCGTCAAAGACTTCGACTAGCGGCCCCGTGCCTGCGAGAGAAAAGTCTTGGTGGGTGAGCATGTTCGCTACGAGTTCTCGAATGGCGAGGCTCGGGTATGTTGGTTCGTCCGTGCGAAATGATGCCCCGATCCGTTCCTCTCGGGGAAGTATAGATTCGATGTATGTGATCAGGCCGTCGAAGCCGTTTGCGTATCCGCGAGCGCCGTCCTGAGATCGTTCGGCGTGCACGCGATTCTTACCCACATAGCGCACGACTCGTATGTGTTTGCGGGCAACACTGGGGAACGACGTGATGTCCTTTGCGAAGGCAACCGCCCCCAGGTTAGTTATGGTCCAGCCAACGGAATCTCTCCTGATTAGCTTCGCCTGCTCAAAGTGGGTCAGAATGCCGGCGCGCGTGGGCGGTAGCGAAAGCTTGAGCAGCTCAAAATAGGCACCGTAGTCAATGCGATCCAGTATGTCACTTTCGCGTGCTTCGCTCAGGGCAGGAACGCTCTCAAAGGTTTCCCGCTCAGCAAGACGCCAGATTTTTCGCTCGTGTTCTGGATGGGCTTGCAGTTTCTTTTTCGCGCTTCCGACTCGGACGTAAGCCACTCCCGAAAATCGGACAGGACGATCACGCGCAGCACCCACGTACAGGATTACTGCCCTCGCGTCGTCTCCGACCTGAATCGTGCTGAATCGGAATATGGTTTGAGGTTCAAGGAGTCGGGTCAGCCAAGGAACAAGGTCTTCGTTTCCGATCTTGAGTGAGTCAGGATCGAATGTTGTTCCCACGATCATGTGGTCGCTGTCCCGAACGCCCCAAACAAGGTACCCGTGCTCGCGTCCGTGAATGAGAGCACTGTTCGCGAGTGCCGAGATGTATTCGCCAATCTGCTTCGGGTCGGAGAGGTTTTCCTTAAACTCAAGTCATTCTGTTTCGAGTGGGTTCTCACAGAGGCCGGCGCGGAAGAGACTTTCGCGGTCGGGTGCCGGTAGACATGACAGTTCTCCTCTGAAGGCGCGGTATTGGAGGGCGGCGAAGAGTTTGTCGTCTGCCTTGAGGGCGCTGGTGATTCGGGATCGCTCCGCCTGGATCGCCTCGACCTTCTCGGCGAAGGCTTGCTGCTCTGCGGCCTCGACTTTGGGCACATGCATTGCTTGTAACTTTGCCTTGGAAATGTTCTTCATGGACCCGCCGGAACCGCTGGCGAGTTCGCTGATGCGACGTCGCATTGATGGTGATCGCAAGAGCGTGGCGTAAAAGAGTGGGGCAGAGTCTTCGCTCTTCCAATTGAACCTCCAGATCTTGTCTGGAAGTACGACTGAACCCGGATCTTCGGACACATAAGCGACTGCCCCAACCAGCTCAGTAGTGTTTGCCCGACTGATAAGCAGATCTCCAAGATTGACGACATGGGAAGCGGGAGGATCGTAGTCTGCAGGCAGGGGCTTCGCTTCACCAGGATTGAAAACCCCGGAGGTGACTGCGCTGATCTTGAGCACCCGGTAGGTCTCGTGGACTGCATCTGATTGTGCGATGAGGTTGCGGCCACCCAGCAGCTCGGCGATCTCTCCGAGAGTTGTTTGCGCTTGAGCATGAGTGGGATCACCAAACATCTCGTGGAAGAGGGACTGGGGGAGTTCGTCGAGGAGGGCGAGCTGGGCGCGGCGCTTCGTGCGGATCTCATCGGCCTCGTCGAGAATCGCCGCGATACGGCGTTGCTCTTCGAGCGGTGGGACCGGGATCTCAAGGTCTGAAACGTAACTGGTGGGCACACGGCGTTGGCCGCCACTTCCAGTCATGCGTAACTCGCCGTTTATGCGGACTCGAGGTGCGCGCAGAAAATGCAACGTGTAGCGTTTATCGAGTTTCTCGGAGGGGCGAACAATGTGAAACTCAGTTGAGCCCACACCGACAGCGTGATTGAGCTTGGCCTCACCGATTTTTCCGTTTTCCCAACATGGAGTGATCTTTGCGAGCAGAAGATCGCCGTTGCGAAACTGAGTGTATCCCTTCGAGACTTCACCGAACGGGCGTACCTCTTCATCTACAGTCGCTGCAGCAGAGGCATTGAGTTCTGCCATGCCCACAAACGAAATGTCTGATTTGGTATCGGGTTTTGGATCACGAGGGTTGATCGAAGTAATCTCACCCAACCGCACCACCTCCCAAGTCACCCCAGCACCTCCCTCAACCGAGCAACACCGGCGGCGATGTCGGCACCGAGCTGATCCACCTCGGCCAATATTTCGGCGGTGGGGCGATGATCCACCTCTTCGTGCACGACCTCGCGATAACGGTTGATCGACAGGTCGTATCCCTCGGCCACAATGTCGGCCTTTGGTACGAGAAAGCTCTGTTCGGTGCGGCCGCGATCCTGCTCGCCCGGCAAATTCTGCCACCGCGCGAGCACGTCACCCAGATCGTTCTCGGCAACAGGGGCGCGCTTGTCGTCGAGCGAGAACCCATCCGCGCGCACATCGTAGAACCACACGTCGTCGGTGCCACCGCCACCGGAAACCCCGACCTTCGTGAAAAACAAGATAGCCGTCGACACTCCCGCGTACGGCTTGAACACCCCAGACGGCAGTTTTACGACGGCGTCGAGTTTGTGATCCTCAACGAGCACGCGCCGCAGCTCCTTGTGGGCCTTGGTTGATCCGAAGAGTACGCCGTCGGGCACAATCACCGCCGCGCGCCCACCTCGCGCAAGCAACCGCAAGAACAGTGCGAGAAACAACAGTTCGGTCTTCTTTGTCTTGACATCGCGCTGCAGGTCTTTGCTTGTCGCCTCATAGTCGAGCGAGCCGGCAAATGGAGGGTTCGCGAGAATCATTGAATAGACCTCGCTCTCACCTGAAGCGCCCTCCGAGAGCGAATCGCGATACCGAATATCGGGTGCGTTCACGCCGTGCATCAGCATGTTCATGCTGCCGATGCGCAGCATCGTCGAGTCGAAGTCGAAGCCGTGAAACATCTCGCGGTGAAACTGCTCAGATTGCGTGCGGTCGACGAGTACGTCGGGGTTGTGACGCCGCACATACTCACTTGCCGCCATCAAAAACCCGGCCGTGCCGCACGCAGGGTCGCAGATGGTGTCGCCGGGCTTCGGTGCCATCATGTCGACCATCAGCTGGATGATGTGTCGCGGTGTACGAAACTGCCCGTTGACCCCAGCCGACGCGATCTTCGAAAGTAGGTACTCGTAGAGATCACCATTCGTGTCGCGATCCTCAAGCGGAATACCGTTCAGCATGTCCATGACCTTGCCGAGTAAGGCTGGGTTTGGGATCGTGTACCGCGCGTCACGCATGTGCTCGCCGTAGGTGGTGCCGGTGCCCGCGGCGTTGTCGCCGAGCGCCCTGAGAAACGGGAAGACCTCGTCGGCCATGGTGCGGTGCGTCGCGGCGACGTCTCCGCTGTTGATGAGCTGCGACCAGCGCAACTGCTGCTGCTCGGGGGTGAACGGCATTGGCTTGTTTGTTTTCTTGAGCTTGCTGAACTCGCGCTCGGCGAGGTCTTGCTGCTGGTCGAGGCGGCGCATGAACAGCAGATACGTGACCTGCTCAATGACCTCAAGAGGGTTTGAGATGCCACCCGACCAAAACGCATCCCACACACGATCGATCTTGCCTTTGAGCTCACCCGTAATCACATCCGAGAGTCTAGCCGTGGGCGGAGTAGGAGAAGCTCGGAACTAGAGCCCGGGGTTGAGGCGCTTCATAGTTTTGTGGGCGGCCGACGCAAAATCCCCAGAAAGAGTGCCGACCGCTGCAATCAACACAGGCCCGTCGAAGCCAATCTCGGCCAAATACCGATGCTCATTGCTTTGCCCGCGCCTGAAGACTGCTTCTGTGGGCAGTTCCTCTGCAGCGTACGAGTCCGTGGCATCGATGTACGCGGAATCAGAGAGGGCAGTAACGAGATTTCGCTTAGTTGTTTCTTCGAGCTGAGTGACCGCGACATAAGCAACTGCATCTGTTGAACGAATTCCCCAATTGCAGAAGATAGTGCCCTCACCAGAATCGAGTGCCGCGAGAGTTTTTGGCCCAAGCAATTCATTGATGTTGCTTCTGTCCGACACGTGGAACGGCTCCAAGCTGGAATTGAAAGATTGAACGGTGGCCGGGGCAATCAACTCATCGCACGTTGGCATGACAAGATCAAGTGAATCGGTTTCCCCTTCTGCTGAATCGTCACCAGCAGGTGTATCGGCGACACTGGCCACTTCTGTCAGGGCTGGAGCATGAGATTTACCAAAAGGAAACGAACACCCGGTAAAGAACAGCACTGCCACAATCGAAACAGAGATCAAGATGCGTCGCGTCATGGTTCAGAGTCCATGGCTTTTCTTGGCGGTCTGAAGGCGGGGGTCGCTCTGCTACAAATGCCGCGGGTAATCTTGGTCACCGATTCGACTCAGTGCGTCACCAACTCAGGAGATGGCACTTCAGAAGGAGTGCTTTGCTGGATTTGATCCTGAATGAGTGCCATCTCCTACCGAAGTGACCCACCGGGGTCGGGATCCACACCAACTATTTACCCCCGCAGTTTCGGAGTAGTATCCAGCCATGCACCGTCTCCCCAAAGCCACACCGCTGCAGCACGTTGCCCGCATCGTGCTGGGCCTGTTTTTGCTCTTCGCGGGCATCTCGCACCTCACGTTTGCAAGAGGTGATTTCCATGCGCAGGTGCCGGACTGGGTTCCCGCCGATAAAGACTTTGTTGTTGTCGCCTCTGGGATTGTCGAGATTACGCTTGGCGGAGCGCTCCTGACGCTCGGCAGATTCCGTGTGCCCGTTGGGTGGGTTGTGGCCGCGTTTTTTGTCGCTATCTTTCCCGGCAACATTTCGCAGTACGTCACGGGAACGGACGCGTTTGGGCTCAACTCCGATGCCGCTCGAGGCATTCGGCTGTTCTTTCAACCGGTACTCGTGCTGTGGGCGTTGTGGTCGTGCGGGGTGTTGGGCGCGATCCGCAACCGCGATACCAGCTCGCTGACCGGCTTCAAGCGCTGACTCACCTCAGTCGGCGCGCCGTGAGGGTTCAATAGCCCGAAACTCCACGGCATCCAGCGCGAGCAGCACACATCCCAGCGATGAGGCCTGCCGTTCGACAGTGGACGCGAGTACCTGGACATGTTGATCCAGTGGAGCGATGACGTTGCGCCTCAGTGAGGCGCGCACCTCATTCAGCAGCAAATCGCCGGCTTCAGATAGTTCACCTCCGACGACAACGATCGAGAGCCCCAGCAGGTTGACAATGACTGAAACAACTTTGCCGAGGTGGCGTCCAGCATCCTCTATAAGCCGCCGTGCGCTGCTGTCTCCACCCACCGCCGAAGCCACCAGGGAGGCAATATTGACGGCTTCCCCCACCTGTGCGTACTGCCGCAGGAGAGATGATCCTCCGACATAGGCTTCGAGGCAACCGCGGTTTCCGCAGCGGCACAGTGGTCCGTATTCATCAATCGTAAAGTGGCCCAACTCGCCAGCAATGCCTAAGCCGCCGCGGTACACCTGCCCCCCAAGAACGAAACCACCGCCGACCCCGGTCCCCAGCTTGATGTAGAGCAGGTCGTCGTGGCCTCTTCCTGCCCCAAAGGTCGACTCGGCCAGTGCTCCAAGGTTGGCATCATTGTCCACGAGTGTGGGGCAGTGGAAAACAGCCTCTGCCTCGCGTTTTACATCTGCTCCAACCCAGCCGGAAGGGCTCAGACCGGAATCGAGTGTGCCGTTAACTCCGATGGGGGCCGGAACGGCCAATCCTAACGCGCGCAACTTCTCGCGTGTGTGTCCGGCGCTGAGCAGCGTCTCGTCCATCAAAGCATTGGCGAGTTCCAGCGCTTTGCGGTAACCGGTATCAGGAGAGAGCGCAATGGATCGGGATCGCGAAATGTTACCCCCAAGATCAGCCACTGAAACCTCAAGGTGAGAATGGCCGACGTCGACTCCCGCAACGACGCCTGCCTCTTGCGAGATGGTCACACGGCTGCCGCGTCGACCCATTCCTTCTTCGGAGCGAAGGAATCCGCGCGCGACCAGGTCACGAACAATGCCGGATACGGTAGGCGGTGCCAGCTGCGTGCGGCTCGCAATTTCCGCCTGGCTCAGGGTTCCGTCTGCCCTGATGGCGCGAACTACCCGCTCCTCGTTGGCGGTCCGAAGCTCCGAAGTTGTGGCGGGACGGGAGATCATGCACTAACTGTGGTCGAAGTCCGGCTTGTCGTCAAGTCTTGAACTTTAATTCAATGAAATTACGATACTTGACCACTTTAAGTTCATGTGTTGACCTCTACTTCGCGATGTAGTTGAATGAGCACACTCCACGACGTCGTGGACCTGAGTATTTTCTCGGAGGACAAAGTGAACAAGTTCAAACGTAGCGCCGCCGTGACGGCCACCATGATTCTCGCCCTCGGCGGCCTCGCAGCCTGCTCGTCGAATGGCAGTGACACCAGTTCAGGATCGGGCGACTCGGGAGACGCTGCCACGATCGCGCTGCTGCTGCCCGAGACCAAAACGACCCGATATGAGAGCTTTGACAAGCCTCTCTTTGAGGCCAAAGTCAAGGAGCTGTGTGCTGACTGCAAGGTCAATTACCTGAACGCCGACCAAGACGCGTCAAAGCAACAGCAACAGGCCGAGTCCGCGCTCACAGACGGCGCGTCAGTGCTGGTGCTGGACCCCGTTGACGGTAAGGCGGCCACCTCCATCGTCAAGTCGGCGCAAAGTTCGAAGGTGCCCGTCGTTGCCTACGACCGTTTTATCGAGGGTGCCGATTACTACATTTCCTTCAATAACGAACGGGTTGGCGAGATGCAGGGCGAGGCCCTCGTCAAGGCGGCCGGTGACAAGGGCGACATTCTGATGCTGAACGGCTCGCCCACCGACCCGAACGCTGCCCAGTTCAAGAAGGGTGCCCACTCGGTTCTTGACAAGAGTGGTCTGAAGATCATCGCTGAGTACGACAACCCCGACTGGAGCCCAGACAACGCGCAGAAGTTCACCAGCTCGCAGTTCAACAAGATCGATCCGAGCTCGCTCGCCGGTGTGTACGCAGCGAACGATGGACAGGCTGGCGGTGTCTTCGCGGCGTTCCGTGCCGAGGGAGGCGACAGCGTGCCTCCGATCACGGGTCAGGATGCGGAGCTCGCGGCGATCCAGCGGATTGTGGCCGGTCAGCAGTACATGACCGTGTACAAGCCGATCAAGATCGAGGCTGAGAAGGCTGCTGAGCTGGCGGTGAATCTCGCCACCGGGAAGAAGGCCACAGGAACCACGGACTTCGAGGGTGTCCCCTCTTACATCCTTGATCCGATTGCGGTCACAAAGGACAACGTAAAAGACACCGTTGTCGCAGACGGTTTCTACGAGGTCTCTGACATCTGCACGGCTGAGTACGCCGACGCCTGCAAGGCAGACGGACTCTCCTGACCGACGCGGAGCGGGGCGGCCGTTGGCTGTTCCGCTCCGCTCAATCCAGCCCCGCCCAAGGAACTTTCCATGACTCAACCTGTACTCTCGCTGCGCGGCATCGGCAAACGGTTCGGTGCCGTTCAGGCCCTTACCGACATCAACTTCGACGTTGATCCGGGCGAGGTGGTAGCCCTCGTCGGCGACAACGGCGCAGGCAAGTCCACTCTCGTCAAGATCATCTCGGGCGTATACGGCCCCGACGCTGGCACCATCGAGGTGGGCGGAAAACGAGTAGAGATCGCCGGACCGAGAGCCGCCCAGTCGCTCGGGATCGCCACGGTCTTTCAAGACCTTGCACTCGCCGATAATCTCGATGTTGTTGCCAACCTCTTTCTCGGCCAGGAGAAGACCCGGGCCGGGGCCCTTGACGAAGAAACGATGGAGGCGCGCAGCTGGGAACTGTTGCATCAACTCTCGGCGAAGATCCCCTCGGTGCGGATCGCGGTTGCCTCGCTCTCGGGTGGACAGCGCCAAACCGTCGCGATCGCACGCAGTTTGGTTGGTTCTCCGAAGGTCGTGCTGCTCGACGAACCGACCGCGGCGCTCGGCGTAGCTCAAACTGCAGAGGTGCTCAACCTCATCGAGCGTCTCCGGGAGTCCGGCCTCGGCGTCGTCGTGATCTCGCACAACATGGCCGATGTTCAGGCCGTCGCCGATCGCATATACGTACTGAGGCTGGGTCGAAACGCCGCGGAGTTTGATATCGACGAGGCCTCAACCGAACAACTCGTCGTAGCGATCACCGGCGCCTCCGATAACGTGGTCGCCGCGCGCCAGGCGCGGGACGCCAGCGTTGCTGCGTCAAAACGGAAGACAGAGGAATCCTGATGAGTTTTGCCGACCGCACCGATGAACGACTCATCGACGACTCTTCTCCCCGAGCGCTCTGGGGCAATCTGCTTCGCCGCCTACGATCCGGTGACCTCGGCATGATCCCCGTTGTTGTGGGACTGATCGTGATTTGGATCGTCTTCTACGCGATGAACAACCGATTTCTATCGTCACGCAACCTCGTCCAGCTGAGCCTTGACTCCGCCACGATTGGCATGATCTCGATCGGCATTGTGCTCGTGCTGCTGCTCGGAGAGATCGACCTCTCCGTGGGGTCGGTATCGGGGCTATCGGGTGCCGTGCTTGCCGTGCTGCTTGTCTATGTGGGGTTTCCGCTGCCGGTCGCCATCCTTGCCGCGCTGTGCACCGGACTCGTCATCGGCATGCTGTACGGCGTGCTCTGCACGAGGTTTGGGGTGCCAAGTTTCGTGATTACCCTGGCCGGTTTGCTCGCCTTCCTTGGCCTGCAGCTGTTGACACTTGGCAAAAACGGCACGATCAATCTGCCGGGAGACTCGGCGCTCATCGCCTTCGCCAACTTTACGTTTCTGCCAGCCTGGGCCTCCTACGCGCTCGCGATTGTGATCGGCGCTCTTTACTTCTTGGCGAGGCTGCGCAGCATCAGACGACGTGCCGCCGCGAACTTGTCGGCACCGAGCGTGCGATCGGCGGTCATCAGGGCGGTCGTGCTGATCGCGGCTGTGGCGCTCGTCGCCTGGTACCTCAACCTTGACCGCGGCATCGGTGCCATGCCGCTACTGTGGGTGGCCGTCATCATCGGAATGGACTTCCTGTTGCGCCGCACGACCTGGGGGCGGCACGTGTATGCCGTCGGCGGGAACCTTGAGGCGGCTCGCCGCGCAGGCATCAACGTCGACCGCATCTACATCTCGGTCTTTGCGATGTGCTCGGTGTTTGCCGCGCTCGGCGGTGTGCTTGCGGCTGCTCGCCTGCAGTCGGTTAGCCAGACCAGCGGCGGCACCGACACAAACCTGATGGCGATCGCTGCGGCGGTGATCGGCGGCACGAGCCTCTTTGGTGGGCGCGGCTCAGTGTACTCGGCGCTGTTTGGCATGCTTGTGTTGCAGTCGATTACGAGTGGCCTCAACCTCATTGGCGTCGATGCATATGTTCGTTACATGGTGACGGGCGGGGTGCTGGTGCTTGCGGTGACGATTGACTCACTCTCGCGGAAGGCTCGTAAGAGCAGCGGGAGTGGCTGATCGCTGGTGGCGACGCAACCTTGTTACTGAGACGCGCTCGGCCGCTGCGCGCGACGAGAGGCCCCCTTAACGACGAGCGCCCAGGTTTCCAGCGCGTAGGCAAGGGGTGCACTCGTTGGTAAGGGGTGCACTCACCGGAAGGGGCCGCGCCGGGAGAGGCCGCACCGGAGCGGGCCGCCCCCATCACCACGGACTCGGTTTGTAGTCCTTCAAGAAGTGACCGTACAGATCCTCGCCTGCCTCGCCGCGCACGATCGGGTCGTACACCCTTGCCGCTCCGTCGACCAGGTCGAGTGGGGCGTGGAAGCCTTCCTCGGCGAGGCGGATCTTTGTATAGTGCGGGCGCTCGTCGGTGATCCAACCGGTGTCGACGGCGGTCATCAGGATCCCGTCCGTCTCAAACATCTCCTGGGCGCTGGTGCGCGTGAGCATGTTGAGGGCGGCCTTCGCCATGTTCGTGTGCGGGTGCCCCGGACCCTTGTACCGCCGCCCGAACTGCCCCTCCATCGCCGAAACGTTCACGATGTAGGTGCGGCGCGCGGGCGATGCGACCATCGCGGCGCGCAGACGGCTGATCAGCAGAAACGGTGCGGTAGTGTTGCACAGCTGCACCTCGAGCATTTCGAGGGGGTCCACCTCTTGCACGTGCTGCACCCAGCTGTTGCTGTGGTTCATGTCGGGCACGAGTCCACCCGCGTCGATCGCGGTGCCGTCGGTGTGTTTGGTAATCGACGAGGATCCGGGGGCCATCGCAAGCTCGCTCAGCTCTGCGCCGGTGAGGTTTTGCACAAGACCCTCAGCAAGGCCTTCTGCGATGGTGCCGGAGAGGGTGCCGAGAGCGCCTGGCGCCGCAACCGTGTCGACACCGTCCCGGATCCCCACCCCACCAACCGAGGCCTCCAGCGACTGCGGGTGCAACTGCACCGCAGACCCCAGAACCTCGACCTCGGGCAGCGGGCCGTCGGGCATCGGCTGAGCCTCCGCGTCTGCGAGCAGCGAGTACGACCCCGGTGAGCGGCGCACGGTCTGCGCAGCGTTGTTAATCAAGATATCGAGTGGCCCCCGGGCCGCCACCGAGTCGGCGAGCGAAAGCACCTGCGCCGGATCCCGCAGGTCAATGCCCACAATGCGCAGCCGGTGGAGCCAATCGGCCGCATCGGGCAGGGCTGAGAATCGACGCGCTGCGTCTCGCGGAAAGCGTGTGGTGATGGTGGTGTGGGCACCGTCGCGCAGCAGACGCAGGGCAATGTGCATGCCAATCTTGGCACGACCACCGGTGAGCAGCGCACGCTTGCCGCTCAGGTCGGTGCTTGCGTTTCGTTTACCGTGACTGAACTTCGCGCAGTCGGGCAGAGCTGGTGGTAGAAGGCGTCGACCCGAGTGTAGGGCTGTTTGCAGACGTAACAGTTGCGGGGCTTGATGAGCTCGCCCGCGCTGGGAGCCTCGGTTGAGGTGGAGAGCGGCACGCCGCGGGTTTCGTCGTCGATGCGGTCAGGGGCACCGGTGGCGGTGGCCGCGATGACCGCCCTGTCGGCTGACGCCACTGCTTCGCGGTTGCGGCGACGACGCCCCTGCTTGACGGCCTTAAACATCGAGGAAGTCGCCTCGCGCACCGCCAGAAAGTCGGCGTGATTGGTGGGCAGTTCTTGCGCCCGGGCAATCACACGGAGTGCGATATCGAGTTCGGCGGGGTCGATGGTGGTTGCTTGCGTGCCTGCACCTGCCTCGTGAGCGGGTTCAGGATCGGCCGGAGTCTCGGTCATTGTGCCCATTTTACGTGGTGGTTGGTGGGTTGCTTCCCGAAGCGGTCCAAGTGGTCCAAGTGGCTGCAACGGCCGCAGCCAAAGCGTTGTTGGCAGTGTCATGATGGAGTGCGTGAGCGAGATGCAGAATGCCGTTGAGATCGTTCGGGTGCGGCCGGACGACCTTATAGAAGACTTCTCTGCGCAAGCGGCAGCCCTGTTGCAAGAGCTTGTCGCCCGAGGGGCTGCGCTTGGGTGGACGTGTCCGCCGTCCGCAGCAGAGGTCAACAGCCTGCTTCGAGGAGTTGTTGAAGCCTCGTCTGAGGGCGATGGATGCCTGGTCGCAGCTTGGCAGCGCAGCAAACTACTGGGCCTCGGTTACTGGACTCGTTACGCGCGACCGACGCACAGCCCGCATGTTGATATAGAAAAGATTGCGGTCGCTCCTGAATCGCAGGGTCAACGAATTGGTCAGCTGATGATGCACGAATTGCTTCAGGCGGCTCGCGATACGCGCACCGAAGTTGTGACCCTGGACCTACGCGGCGACAACACGCGGGCGATTGCGCTCTACGAGTCGCTGGGTTTTCAACGCTATGGCATGTTGCCTCGCTTCGTGGCGTTTGGGGAGAATCGCTACGACAAGCTCTTTTATGCGCTCGATTTGCGTGAAGGCCCAGCGTGAGATGACTGGGGGCTGTGGAAGTTTGCAACCAACTTGACCTAGAGCGCACTCGAAGGCTTAGTGTTGCCGCTATGAGCGATGCGGTAACCGAATACTCGATTTCCCAGGTGGCAGAAATCACGACGGTTTCAGTGCACACGCTACGTTACTACGAGCGTGCCGGGCTGATGATTCGTCGGCTGGCGCGCACGGAAGCAAGCCATCGTGTGTATGGGGAACGAGACCTGCGGTGGGTGACATTTATCACGAAATTGCGCAGCACCGGTATGGGAATTGGCCAGATTCGACAGTATGCCGAGTTTGCCAGGCAAGGGGACTCGACAAATGAGGCTCGACTCAACTTGCTCATTGAACACCAGCAGAAGGTTATCGAGCACCTCAGAGAGACTCAATCGAGTCTCGACGCGATCTCTTACAAGATCGACGAATACTCACGAAAGGTCGTCAACACATGAGATACACCACACTGGGCAGGGCAGAAAACCCGAACGGCGCACTCACCGTCTCGCGCTTGGGGCTGGGATGCATGGGCATGTCGGCCTTCTACACAGGTTCGGGCCAAGACGAGGCCGAGTCGATCCGCACCCTCAACCGAGCCCTCGATTTGGGTGTCACCCTGCTTGACACCGCAGAAATGTACGGGCCGCACACGAACGAGGTTCTGCTTGGAAAGGTGCTTGCGCGTCGTCGCGATGAGATCAAAATTGCCACCAAGTTTGGCATTCGGTTCGATCCGGATCAGCCAGAGCGCCGCGGATTCGATGCAAGCCCCGAGGCTGTTCGGCGCTCGGTTGAGGGCTCACTGAGCCGTCTCGGTGTTGAGAGCATCGACCTGTACTACCTGCACCGTGTGGATCCGAACGTGCCCATCGAAGACACCGTCGGAGCAATGGCGGAGCTTGTAGCAGAGGGTAAGGTGCAACACCTGGGGCTGTCGGAGGTGGCTCCTGCAACCATACGGCGCGCGCACGCCGTGCACCCGATTACCGCCATTCAGACCGAGTACTCGCTGTGGTCACGCGAGCCTGAAGCCGAGATATTGCCGACGGTGCGAGATCTGGGGATCGGGTTCGTGCCGTACTCGCCCCTGGGCCGAGGCTTTCTGACCGGTATGATCCGCTCTCTTGATCAGCTTGACACTGATGACTTCCGTCGCTTCAATCCGCGCTTTGTGGGGGACAGTCTTGAGGTGAACATCACCATCGTTGAGCAGGTAGATGCTGTCGCGGCCCAACTCGGTGCTGCCGCCGGTCAGGTCGCCTTGGCATGGCTGCTTGCTCAGGGCGAAGACATTGTGCCGATCCCGGGCACGAAACGCGTGAGCTACCTAGAGCAGAACGTGGCTGCCGAATCGCTGGTACTCAGTTCAGAAATGCTGGCACAGCTTGACGCTGTTGCCGCCCCGAGCGGGGCACGATATGCGGATATGTCGTCGTTGAATAGGTAGCCTGTTGTGGTGAGTGCACTGCTCGGCCCCGCTAGTCTGGAGCGCACGACAGTCCAGGAAACGACCATTGAAGAGGTGCGAGCAAACATTGACGCGCTTGATCGACGCATCGTCGAGCTGATTGCGGAGCGTCAGACCTGGCTGGTTGCCGCCGGAAGTCTGAAAAAAGACGAGGACGCCGTGCGTGCACCCGCCAAAGTCGAGCAGGTCATTTCCAAGGTGCGCGGTCTGGCCGAGGCGTCTGGGGCATCAGCCGAGGTCGTAGAACGCACCTACCGGGCACTGATCACGGCGTTCATTGGTCTTGAGCTTGACCACCACCGCACCGACCGGGTGCAGGGCTGATGCGACGGAGATCAGGCCCGTTTCGATCGCATAGCCCTGAGCTGTTTCACGCTGGCGTCTTCGGCAAGCGCGCGGTACTCGTTTGAACCAAGCGGCACGAGGGCAACCCTGCCCGCGGCGTCCGAGTGTACACCCCAGCCGTAACGCTTGCCGAGAGGTGAGGCGCGCAGGCAGGCCTGTGATTTTGCGAAGAAGGCCTCACGCTCTTCGCGCTTCTTCTCCGCAGGAATGCCCTTGCGAATGGCGTGAACCTCGAACAGCACATCGTCCGAGGTGAGCTCGTAGGGGTGCTCCGAGATGAGTTGGTACTGTAACTCTGCGATAGACGGCGCTTTGCTGCCAAGGGGTGGTTCTTGTGCATCGAGCTCGGGGCAGTCCTCTGCGACCTGAATGAAGGTGCTTATGTAGTTGGTGGTTCCCATGCCACCATTTTTGCGCGTTGGGGCTGGTGGCGCGAGAAGTGAGCCTCACGACGTGGGCGCTCAGTGTCCGATGCCACCCCGCCGATGAGTGCACCTGTTACCGACGAGCGTCCAGATTGCTAGCGCGTGATTAATCTGGACGCTCGTCGGTAACAGGTGCACTCAACCAAGCGCGGCAGGCTCACACGGGCTCTCGGCTACCCCTCGCTGCAGTGAGGTGGAGGGTGCTGGAGAGGATCGCGTAGAGTCCTAGTTTGAGGAGGAGCTTCTATGAAAACGATTCGGCTCGAGACTGTGATTCGGGCGACACCCGAGGACTGTTTTGCGTTGAGTCTGTCTGTTGACGCCCACACCGCCTCAATGCAGGAATCGAGTGAGCGCGCAGTCGCGGGCGTGTTGAGTGGAGAAATGCGAACTGGGGAGAGTGTGACCTGGTGAGCGAAGCACTTCGGTGTCTCTTGGAAGATGACCTCGTCTATTACTGCGTTTGATCGCCCACATCGTTTTGTCGATGAGCAAACGAGCGGTCCATTTGCGCGATGGTGGCACGAGCATCGCTTCGAATCGATTGCGGAGGGAACGCGTATGGTCGACCTGGTTGAGTACGCTTCACCGTACGGGTGCTTGGCCGGTTCGTGGACTGGCTGTTCATGCACCGATACATGGCCCGGCTGTTGCGCAGGCGCAATGAGTGGCTGGTGGGTCAACTTGAACAGGGTTGATCCGGCTAAACAGGTATCTGGTAGATCTTGCCCGGCACACGAAGTGCCGCAGTTGATATGCGGCGATCGAAAGTAGCGAGCTGAGCGTTGTGCCTGTGTGCGAGCAGCGCGAGGTAGGTGTCGGTGACCTTTGCTGATCCCTTGACGCGGTGTGGGTCGATATCAGGGTCAAGCAACGACACATCGTCGGGGATGTGGTTGTGGTTGCCCACGGCGAGGAGTGTACGGAGGCTTTCAATCACCTCCACTGGTGGACGACTGCGTGGATACTTCGGCAGGCTGACAACGCGGATCACCCCGTTCTCCGTGATCGGACAACTGAGCCAACTGCGCATTGCACCACCGTAGAACCAGCGGTTTGCGGCCTCGTGAAACTGCTGATCGGGGTCGAGCAGTGCGATCAGCACGTTCGTGTCGAGTAAATAGCTGCTCACACAAACTCGTCGATCAAGGCTTGGGTCTCTTCGTATGTGACGGTCCGTCCTTCTGAGTTCCTTGGCAGTACTTTCACGCCATAGCGTTCAAGGAGTGTGGCAGGGTCTAGTGGTCCCTCGTACTCAATGACGATGCTGCTCTGAGGGAAGACAGTATCCGTGAGGATCGCGCGAGCTTCTGCCTCCATCGAGCGCCCGTTTGTGCGGGCACGCTCGCGCAGCCCTTCTTTCACCTCGTCGGATAGCTGACGAATGAGGAGTTGCGCCACGGGTTCACCACCTTAAACGATATCAGTTTGTGTATAAACGATATCATAAATGTGTGTGATCTGACCGGGTGAGTTGTTGTTCAAATCCGGTAGATCAGCCCGAAGGTCAGGCGGCGACAACTCTCGCTTGGCAGCACATCACCCAAACGGGTGATTTTTTCTTCCACCGTGCTCGTGATGACTGGCGAGCGCGATCCTGATGGACTAACAGACATGAAGGATCTTGCGGCAAACTCGGCGGGGGCAACAACTCTCACTGCCGGCGGCACCCGCGAAAAACCCTTCAATGTCAGCGGGCTCAGCGAGAATGAAGGCATGAGTCTCATTCACACGCCGCTCATGCTTGGTAATCCTGTTGGGTTTACGCCTGCCGCGGTCACCAAAACGATGCGAGCAATGGAGGTTGGGCAGTATGCGATAGCGGCATTGCTCACCGCGGTCGGTGTGATCCGCGCGATCGCCGACGGGGTTGCGGCACCGGTTGCGTTGATTTCGGGTTGCGCAATTCTTGCGTGGCACGTGGCGGGTGCCGTTCTGCCCCGTCGCACAAACTCGAGAACCACGGGTGTGCTCTGGCTCATCGGGTTTGCGGTGTTGTGGATCGCCGCGGTTGCTGTTTCGGCGGAGTTTGTATGGCTGGCTTTTCTGCTGTGGTTGCTGGCTGGGCACCTGTTGAGTCTTCGCTGGGGGCTCGTGTTTTCTGCAGTTGTCTTTGCTGTGGTGGTGATCGCACCGATTGTGCATCACGGCGTGACGAGCTACGCAAACATTTTTGGGCCGCTTATTGGCGGGGTGTTTGCTTTTGGAATCTCGCGCGGGTACCTGCAACTGCTGAGCGATGCAGCCGAGCGTGAGCGCCTGCTTGCCTCGCTCACGCGTGCGCAGCAAGAAATGGCAGATCTGCAAGACGAACTCGCCCTGGCGCAGCGGCAGTCGGGGGCAACAATAGAACGAACCAGGATCTCGCGCGACATTCACGACACCATCGCTCAGGCACTCTCGTCGATTCGTTTATTAGCCCACGCTGGCAGGAGTCGCGCTGACGATGCCGAGGTCTCCCGCACCTTCGCGCAGCTTGAGGGGCTTGCCGGTGAAAGTCTTACCGACGTGCGCAGGATTGTCGCAGCGCTCGCCCCGGCAGAACTTGAGAATGACGCGCTCGCTGCTGCGCTGCAGCGCATCCTTGATCGCACCAGCGCGGAATCAGGTGTCACAGTTGAATTGCACGTTGATGAATCATTGCCGCAGTTGCCCACTGAAGTTGAAGTTGCACTGTTGCGCACGGCGCAGTCCGCTCTTGGCAATGTGCGAGTGCACGCTGCTGCCACACGTGTTGTTGTGAGCCTGGTTGACGCAGAAGACTCCGTGCGTCTTGACATTACCGACGACGGGAAAGGCTTCGATGCTGCCGCCTGGGAGCAGACCGTTGAGCCGGGATCGTCGAGTTACGGTCTGCGGTTCATGAGGGCTCGCCTGCGCGAGTTCGGCGGTGCACTTGAAATTGAAAGCACACCCGGCAAGGGGACAAGGGTTTCGGTGCAACTGCCAACTCGTGTGCAGGGGCGTAGTACTGGTTCCGCGAATCTCGCTGATGCAGCGGGCTCCACTGAAGCGGCTACGGCCCTTGCCGATCATTTGACAGAGGAAACCCCATGACCACCACCGTGTTACTTGTTGACGACCACCCGGTTGTGCGCAGCGGGTTGCGCGCGGTGCTCGAAGGTGGCTCCCGCGTCAGCGTGATCGGCGAGGCGGCTACCGGAGAAGAAGCGGTGACCCTCGCGGGGCACCTACGGCCCGACGTGGTGCTGTGCGACTTGCGCCTCGGGGCGGGGATCGATGGTATCGAGACCACTGCCGCACTGCGAAAGCTCGACCCACCGCCCGCTGTTGTGATCCTGACCACATTCGACCGTGACGCCGAGATTCTGAGCGCGATTGAGGCGGGAGCTGCAGGCTACTTGCTCAAGGACGTCGACCCCGAGGCGATCATCGACGGCATCGAGCGTGCGGCCGCCGGAGACACCGTGCTTGCGCCCGAACTCACCGCGCGCGTACTCAAGGGCCTGCGCAACCCACCGCCGCGGTTGACGGATCGTGAGCAAGAGGTGCTGCAACTGCTCGCCACCGGCGTGACCAACAAAGAAATCGCAAAAACCCTCTTTGTGTCGGACGCGACAGTGAAGAGCCACCTCGCTCATATCTTCACCAAGCTCGGAGTTGATAGCAGAGCGCGCGCGATTCACGTCGCGCAAGAAACCGGATTGCTGTGAAAGCCAGCAACGCATCTCCAACCACACAACGAAAGGATTTCTCGTGAAGAGACTAGTCAATGCCGCATTTATTTACATGCTCGCCGGAGTCATCGGAGGAGTGTTTTACCGCGAGTTCACAAAACTGAACGATTTCCCTGAGGGGCAGTTCACCCAGCTCGGAGTGGTGCACACTCACTTGCTGACTCTCGGCTTTATCGTGCTACTGATTGTGTTGCTGCTTGAGAAGGTCTTTACGATCTCGCGAAGCCCCAGGCTGTTCAGCTGGTTCTTTTGGCTCTACAACGCGGGCATTGTTGTCACCGTGTCGATGATGCTGTGGCACGGCAGCCTCACAGTGCTTGGGGAACCGTCAAGTGCCGCGATCTCGGGCATTGCCGGCATCGGTCACATCCTGCTCACGGCCGGAATGATCGTGCTGTTCGTGGCGTTGCGCCGAGCCGTTGCGCCGAGCAAACACACGAAGCCTGAAGAGATCGCGGTGTCGTGATGGTTGCCGCGGCGAGCCCGCGTGAGCAGGGGGCGGGTGGGGAAGCACCAACACGGCGCGACTGGATGAGTCTCGCGGTGCTCTCGATTGGTCTTGGGCTGATCGTGCTGGACGGCACCATTGTTGGGGTTGCACTGCCGAACATCATCGGCGATCTGCACCTCGACCTCACCGACGCGCAGTGGGTGAATAGCCTCTATGCTGTGCTGCTTGCCGCGCTTTTGCTGTCGACGGGCAAAATCGCCGATAGCTGGGGCGTAAACGCTCCTTTATTGCCGGGGTTGTCGTGTTCGTTGCCGGTAGCCTGCTCGCCGCGGTGTCAGGCGGCGCGGGTGCCCTGATTGGGGCTCGCGCCGTCCAGGCGATCGGAGCGGCACTCATCATGCCGTCGACCCTCTCCACCGTCAACGCGGTGTTTCGCGGTAAGTACCGTGCCGCGGCGTTTGGTGTGTGGGGCGCCGTCATTTCGGGTGCCGCCGCGGTCGGACCGCTCGCGGGTGGGGCGCTCACTCAATGGGCTTCGTGGCACTGGATCTTCTTAGTCAACGTGCCGCTGGGGCTGCTCATTGTTGTCGCCGCGACCGTGACGGTGCCCGAAACCCGTGCCGCCAAGGATCGGCCAGGGGCTGATGTCGATGGCGCACTCTTGAGCGCAATCGGGTTTGGGGCGCTCGTGTTTGCGGTGATCGAGGGGCCAGACCTTGGCTGGTGGCAGCCGAAGGCAGCGCTCAACATTTTTGGTTGGGAGTGGCCGGTCACCGCTCCGATCTCTGCTGTGCCGATTGCGTTTCTGCTCGCCGCTGTTGCGCTGACTCTCTTTGTCTTTTGGGAGCGGCACCGTGAACGGGTGCAGAGGTCTGCCCTGCTCGATCTTGGGCTGTTTTCGTTCTCCACCTTTTCTTGGGGCAACCTTACGGCGGCCATGGTCGCGGTGGGTGAGTTCGCCATTATTTTCGTCCTGCCGCTTTATCTGATCAACGCGCTTGGCCTAGACGTAATGGGGGCGGGGCTTGTGCTGGCGGCAATGGCTCTCGGTGCTTTCTTCTCCGGTGCCTCTGCCAGGCACCTTGCCGCCAAGTTTGGGGCACCCGGTACCGTGCTGCTCGGCCTCGGTCTCGAAGTAGTCGGTGTAGTTGTGCTCGCGTTGCTCGTGAGCGGCACGACTCCGGGCTGGCTCGTGGCGGCTCCGCTCATCATTTATGGCCTCGGACTTGGTCTCGCCTCAGCGCAACTCACCGGCACGGTGCTGCGCGACGTACCCGTTGCCGCGTCGGGCCAAGCATCAGCAACACAGAGTACGGTGCGACAGATCGGCTCAGCGCTCGGCACGGCCTTTGCCGGTGCCGCGCTGGCGGTGTCGCTCGCGATCACCCTGCCACCGGCACTGTCCTCGGTCGGGATCACGGGGGAGCCCGCCGAAAAGCTCGCCGAATCAACCCGCCAATCCGCCGGTACGCTCATCTCGCAACTGCGTGCTCAGGGCGACGCGAGCATGCTCGGTGACCAGACCGCCGCAGCGGTGAGGGCGCTCGGGGCCGGTTTCGCTGATGCAACCCGCTGGTCCATGCTGATTGCTGCCGTGTTTCTCTTGCTGGGGTTCGTTGGGGCCCTGCGGTTGCGTCGTGTTTCGACGGAGTTGCCGGGCGAGAGTCGACGCCCTGCCCCTTGAGCCGGTAGTAGCGGCATATCACCCAAAAGGATGACACACAGTTCGCCCGCGCTCACGATGACCCGAGCGCGGGTAACTGGTGGGGTGGAAGCATGGAACAATCACCCTCACCCCAAACCCAGAGGCCTTCGTTTGCTGACCGGCTCACCTCGCGTCGCGGTGCCTGGATTTCATTGGCCATCGTGTTGCTGGCCTTCATCGCCATGTTTGGTGTTTTCGGCAGCGCCGCAGCCCCGGGCGGCAACGCTCAGGCACCCAAAGACTCCGAATCTGCTCGCGCCGCCGAGTTGCTCTCGCAGTTTCCGAACGCCGACCAGCAGTCGGTGCTGGTTGTGGTAACTCGTGATGACGGCGCGAAGTTGAACGAGTCAGATACGCAGCAACTCAAGCAGCTCTTGACCGTGCTTGACGATGGTTCTCCCGCCGCAGCCAGCGGACCGATGATCAGTGAGGACGATAAGGCTGCGGTACTCGTGACCCCGATTGAAGTGGGTGAGAACAACACGGAGACGGCAGAGACGGTCAACCAACTGCGCGACAGGCTCGCGAAGCACACGCCGGCCGACCTCAGTGTGCTTGTTACGGGCGGTCCAGCGTTTGGTGCTGACATTGCCTCAGCGTTTGAGGGTGCTGACATCACGCTACTGCTCGTCACCATTGCGATTGTTGCGATCCTGCTGATTGTGACCTACCGTTCCCCGGTGCTGTGGCTTGCGCCGCTGCTTGTCGTGGCCCTGGCCGATGGACTTGCGGGGCGCGTGACCGCGGCTGCGGGGTCTGCCTGGGGTCTGCAGTTTGATGCTGGCATCATCAGCGTGTTGGTGTTTGGGGCGGGCACCAACTACGCGCTACTGCTCATCTCGCGCTATCGAGAAGAGCTCTTGCTTACAACCGATCACCGGGCTGCCCTCAGTACCGCGTGGCGCAAAACCGCGGGCGCGATCATTGCGTCGAACGTCACGGTTGTGCTGGCGCTGCTGACGCTTGTTCTCGCCGTGATTCCAGGCACCCAGGGCCTTGGCGTGTCATCGGCACTCGGTCTGCTGATTGCACTCGCGGCCGTGCTGTTCTTGTTGCCGCCGGTGCTGGCTGTCTGTGGCCGCAAGCTGTTCTGGCCGTTCATTCCGCGGCCGGAGGGGCAGGCTGCTCAGCAGCAGGCGACCTCGGCACCTCGGAAGAGTGTTTGGCATAGTATCGCGACCCGCGTGGTGGCAAAGCCCGGGCTGAGTTTAGCGGCTGGGGCCGCGCTGTTGGCGGTCATGGCCTCCGGGCTATTTGGTACCACGATCGGCCTGAACCAGATCGAGAAGTTCCGTGTGCAGTCGGAATCGGCGAACGGACTAGAAGTGCTTGCGAAGCACTTTGATGCGGGCGAGGCGCAGCCGATTTGGGTGATTACGAACACGGCGGAGTCCGCTGAGGTTGTTGACGCGGTCAATGACGTAGAGGGTGTGGTGCGCGCTCATCCGGCCGGTGCAACGGCCGACGGGGGCGGCGCTGAATCGGCATCGACCCCGGCCCTCACCAAAATCATGGTCACGAGCGCGTATGAGCCCAGCACGGAGCAAAGCCTTGCCCAGATTGCGGAACTGCGTGAGGCGGTGCAGGCGATCCCGAACGCAGACGCGATCGTTGGAGGCGCGGTGGCGACCGACGTTGATGCGCGTCAGGGCAACCTCGACGACCTGTGGAAGATCGCACCGCTTGTGCTGGCCGTGTGTTTTGTGGTGTTGCTCGTGTTGCTGCGCTCGGTCGTGGCACCCCTGCTGCTGCTTACGGTCAACCTTGCGAGCGCTGTCGCGGCGATTGGGGCGGGCGCGTGGCTCAGCCGGGTGCTGTTGGGGCAGCCCGCGCTCGACTTGCAGGTACCGCTGCTCGCGTTCTTGTTCTTGGTGGCGCTCGGCATTGACTACACGATCTTCTTGGTGCACCGGGCGAAGGCTGAGGCGCGGGTGCTGGGTACGCGATCTGGCATTGTCGAGGCGGTGACTCACACGGGTGGGGTCATTACGAGCGCGGGGTTGGTGCTTGCGGCCGTGTTCGCGGCCCTTGGTGTGCTGCCCTCGTGACACTCGGGCAACTCGGGCTGATTGTGGGGGTCGGCGTGCTGGTTGACACGCTGATTGTGCGCACCGTGATGGTGCCCGCACTGTTCAGCCTGGTGGGGGATCGCATTTGGTGGCCGGGGCGGTTAGCCCGAACTGAACGCTAACGCACGAACGGATGGCCCGGGCCGGGGAATTACCCTGGCCCGGGCCATCACATTGATCGCATTACTCGTAGCGCAGGGAAGTCACGGGATCGGCTTTAGCTGCCCGCGCTGCAGGGAGCGTGCCCGCCAGGAACGCGATCCCCATCACCACGAGGATGATGGTTGCGATCGACCCCGGATCGAACGCGATCAGCGTCAGCCCGTTGAGATCCGCGAGTAGTGATGTTGAAAGCACAGAACTCAACGCGGTACCGGCACCCATTGCGATGACCACACCGATCGCACTTCCAAGGAATCCGAGGAACGCGGCCTCGAGGCTGAACAGCGAGAACACGCGACCACTGCCCATGCCCATCGCCTTCATCAGGCCGATCTCGCGAGTGCGCTCCTGAACCGACATATAGAGGGTGTTGACGATGCCGAAGCTGGCCGCGAGCAGCGCAATGATGGCGAACGCATTCAACACCAGCACGATGCCGTCGATGACGGTCTTAATCGTGCCCAACTGGTCAGCGACAGTTGTGCCGGTGAACCCCTCCTCGGCGAGCCTGTCTTTCAAGGCCGACACCTGTGCGTCGGTCGCGTCCGACGCGAACCACACGGTTGCGCTTGAATACCGATCGGCCTGATCGGCAGGAATGCCGGTGCTCTGCAACTCAAAGAGCCTGTCCGTGAGTGTATTGTTCGGCAGAATGCTCGGTCCGAGCGGCGACACGAGGGCCTCTTCAGTGACTCCTACAATCTTCGCCTCGACGGTGTGTTTCCCGCGCACAGCGTCCGTGATCCCGATGGTGAGTGTTGCACCGATTGCGTCGTCGGCCTTCTTGAATCCGAGCGACTTTACGTAGCTGTCTGGGATCGCTACCTCAAATGACTCAGAGGTATTGCTCGGCTCTGCACCGGCCGCCAGCAGTGTGGTCTGCCCAGCAACGAGGCTGCCGACACTTGCGACGTACTGCTTACCGCCGTCGACCTGCACGTAGTCGGGCGAGATGCTGCGGGTGGCGTGGACTTTCTCGACACCCTTGGTTGACGAGATCGTGTCGATGTCGGCCGGCGTTAAGGCGATCACTGTTTGGCCTGGAGGGCCGGCAGACGCTGCAGCGATAGCGTCGGGGTTGTATTCGGCCGGTCCTGAATCGCCAGCGTCAATCGGGTTGGTGGATTCTGCGGTGCCGGTGACCGTCATTGCGTTTGAGGATCCGACGCCGCTCACGGTGTCGTCGATGTAGGCGTTGATCCCTGTGCCGAGTCCGCTTGTGAGCGTGAGCGTAAAGGCGCCGACAAAGATCGCGAGGATTGTCAGTATCGTGCGGGTCTTCGAGCGAAACGTGTTGCTGATAGCTGTGCCGATGAGGTCGAGGGTTTTCATGCTGCGACCTCCTCTGCAACGAGGGCGCTGTCTTCGACGATGGCACCGTCTCGGATCAGAATGCGACGGTCGCAGCGCGCCGCGAGTTCCTCGTCGTGTGTCACCACAATGAGCGTGATTCCGTTCTCTCGATTGAGAGTGAACAGGATGTCTTCAACAACCGCACCCGTTGCCGTGTCGAGGTTGCCGGTCGGCTCGTCGGCAAAAATAATGCGCGGATTGTTGACGAGCGCGCGGGCGATAACCGCCCGCTGCTTCTGGCCACCCGAGAGGTTCGACGCCTTGTTTTTGGCCTTCGAGTCGAGCTCGAGCTGTTCGAGAGCAGCCATGCCGCGCTCGCGGCGAGCACCGCGGCCCACCCCAGCAATCTTGAGCGGCAAGATGACGTTGTCGAGCACACTCTCGTTGCCCGTCAAAAAGAACTGCTGAAACACAAACCCAAACGTCTTATTGCGCGTGCGGTTCAGCTTGGCACCCTTGAGGGTGTGCGTGTCGACTCCCTCCAACTCAATTGTGCCGCTGTCTGGTGCGTCGAGCAGCGCGAGCACGTGCATGAGCGTTGACTTGCCTGAGCCGCTTTTACCCACAATCGCGACGCTCTCACCCTCACGAATCGTGAAGCTGACATCTTTGAGCGCCTCGAAGCGGTTTGCGCCCTGGCCGTAGGTTTTATTCACGTGAGAAACCGCGAGGATCGGTTTCGTTTGGGTATCAGATGTGTTCATGATCCCAGAATCGCGTGTTCGCCCCGATCCCGCGTCCCCGGCCGGGTCATTCCGGGTACAGCATCCGCGGTATGTTGCACTTCAGAATAGAACTTAGAGAGTGATTAGCCGCCCGGTGCGATCAATCCGGTCTCGTAGCCCACGATCACCAACTGGGCGCGGTCGTGTGCGTTGAGCTTCGCCATAATGCGGTTGACGTGAGTTTTTGCGGTGTGCGGCGAGATGAAGAGGTTGTCGGCGATCTCTTGGTTCGACTGGCCCCGCGCAACACACAGTAGCACTTCCCGCTCCCGCTCAGTCAGGTGCTCAAGCTCGACAGCCGTCCGCGATTGCACAGAGGGCGCGGCCGACAGATGCCTGCTGATCAGCGCGCGCGTCGCCGCGGGCGAGAGCAGTGCGTCCCCCTCGGCAATCGCGCGCACGGCACGGCAGATGTCTTCGGGCTCGGATCCCTTGCCAATAAACCCGCTCGCGCCAGCTCGCAGCGCCGACACCACGTACTCGTCCTCTTCAAAGGTGGTCAGGATCAGCACGCGTGTTCGCTCGGACACCGCACCCGCTGGTGTGACCGATTCAGCGCGGTTGGATGAATCAGCACAGATCAGAGAGGTCGCGGTGATGCCGTCCATCTCGGGCATCCGAATATCCATGAGTACCACGTCGGGCTGCAGCGTTGCGGCGAGGCGCACCGCCTCGGCACCGTTGTTTGCCTGCGCGACAACGCTGATGCCGTCTTCTGCCGCCAGAATTTCGCTGACCGCCTGACGAATGAGTGATTGGTCGTCAACCACAAGAACGTCGATCACGTGAGGGTCTCCTTCGAGAGTGGAATGCTCGCGGCTACGCGCCAGCCTCCGGGCACGGGCCCCGCTTCGACCTGACCTCGCACGGATGCGACACGCTCGCGCACTCCGATCAGACCGAGCCCAGCACCGCGAGGAGTGGGCGAAGCGGTTGGGTTTGGACCGGGATCATCCGCCGCAAAGGGGTTTGTGATCACGATCCTGAGTTCGTGGTCATCGACCGCAACCAGCAGGTGCGCGCGGTGGTCGGAGCCGTGCTTGTGGGCGTTGGTGAGCGCCTCTTGAATGACGCGGTAGGTGACGGAACTGGCTTGAAGGCTCAGCCCGTTGTCGGTCGCAGTGCTTGCCGCTGCGATGGCGCTGGTGAGATCCCCTTCGCGGCGCACGGTGACATCCAGCCCTGATGCGGCGAATTGAGTGATGAGTGAGTCCAACTGATCGAGACCGTACTGCGGTGAGGTCGCGGCAGAGACGGAACCGTCATTGTCGCTGCGGAGCATCGCCATGAGATCGCCAATTTCACTGAGCACCAAACGAGATGCCTCACGTATTGTGGCCAGTGAAGCCTTGGCTTTGTCTGGTGCGGTGTCGACTGCAGACGTGGCAACCCCGGCGTTCAAGCTGATGACAGCGATCTGGTGGGCGACAACATCGTGCAGATCCCGAGCGATGCGCAGCCGCTCTTCGCTCACACGCCGCTTCGCCTCGGCCTCGCGCGTTTCTTCTGCCCGCCGTGCCCGCTCGGTCATTGCGGCGATGATTTCTCTCCGAGATCGTGTTGCATCTCCGGCCGCAGCAGCGATGCCGACGGTCAACATGAATTGCACCACACGGGGCTGAAGTCGTCCGCAAGTATTGAAGGAATGCTCAGTGCAAGTATCAGCGTGATGATCGCGAGTGCGACGATCATGCCGCGTCGACGTGGCAAGCGATTGTTGTAGTTGAACACCATGATTGCGACGGCCATCGCTGAACCTGCCGACATGATGCCATCCAGCGCAACCACCGTAAAAAAGGCGACTGACAACACGAGCGTTGTCGCCGGGAAGCGCCTCCGAAGTGGCAGCAGTGAGATCGCAAGCCCGACAAACACCAGTGTCAGTGGTTCGGGGCGAAGAACCCCCTCGCCAGGCATCGGTGCGACAGAGAATCCGATGATCAGCAGCGCAAGCAAGATGTCGGTGACCCATCGGCTTGGTGGGCGAATGCTGAGGATTTCGAGTGACCGAAATTCCCCTGCTGTCTCTGGCTGACGACCCATGGTCTAAGTATGCCTGGCTCAGGGTGCAAGCGGGATACTCAACTCTTCACCACGGCAGGCCGCCAGAGTAATTGCACCCTTCGGGTGATAGCTTTCAAGTGGCTCGCTTCACGAATAGACACGTTGGCGCGGCCAATATTCCCTACTCTGGAGGAAGATATGCATGTCTAAGTACCGGGTTCAGAATCCCGCCACCGGCGAGATTCTCGAAACGTTCGAGGCCGCAACCGATGCACAGATCGAGCAGACGCTTGCTGATGCCGATGCGGTGTACCGGGAATGGCGCGAGCGGAGCGTGCAGGATCGCGCCGCCGTGGTCAAGCGAGTCGCTGAGATCTTTGAGGAGCGCAAGGAAGAACTTGCGCGAATCATCGCGACCGAAATGGGCAAGTCGATCGCTGAGTCGATTGACGAGGTGGAGTTTGCCCGCGACATCATCGAGTATTACGCGGTGCACGGGCCGAGCCTGATTACCGACTACGAGATTCCGAGCACCGTGCCGGGCAAGGCCTACATCGAGCACCGTCCGGTTGGCACGCTGCTCGGTGTGATGCCGTGGAACTTTCCGTACTATCAGGTCGCCCGTTTTGCGGCGCCAAACCTGCTGCTCGGCAACACAATTCTTTTGAAGCACGCCGATATCTGCGCGCGCTCTGCTCTGACGATCCAGGAAATCATGGAGCAGGCGGGTGTGCCCGTCGGTGGCTACCAGAATGTGTTTGCCTCGCACGACCAGATCGCAACGATCATCGCCGACCCTCGCGTGCAGGGCGTGTCGCTGACCGGCTCCGAGCGGGCTGGAGCGATCATCGGCGCACAGGCTGGCGCGCACCTGAAGAAGTGTGTGCTTGAGCTGGGTGGCATCGACCCGATGGTGGTGCTCGATGCCGACGACGTTGCTGCCGTGGCCAAGGAAGCGTGGGATTTCCGCGTCTACAACGTCGGTCAGGTGTGCAACTCGAACAAGCGCCTCATCGTAATGGACACCATCTACGACGAGTTTGTTGCCGAACTGAAGAAGCTCGCAACCGGCCTCGTGCCGGGGGATCAGCTGAACCTCGCCGAGGGTGAGTACGTGCCGCTTTCGACCCGTGCGGCCGCCGAAACCGTCAACGCACAGGTGCAGAAGGCTGTCTCCGAGGGCGCGACGCTTGTGGCTGGTGGAGTGCTCTCTGACGGACTTGGTGCACACTACTCACCCGCGGTGCTCGTTGACGTGCCCCGCGACTCCGAGTCGTATGGCGAAGAGATCTTTGGGCCCGTCGCGACCGTATACAAGGTGTCGAGCGACGAAGAGGCACTTGAGCTTGCGAACGACTGCGCGCTTGGCCTCGGTGGCTCGGTGTTCTCGACTGACGAGGCCCGCGCGACTCGCGTCGCCTCGCAGCTCGAGGTTGGCATGAGCCACGTCAACACGATTGCAGCTGAGGCCGCCGAGATTCCCTTCGGTGGCGTGAAGCGCTCCGGCTTCGGCCGCGAAATGGGCCCGCTCGGCATTGGCGAGTTCGCCAACAAGCGCCTGTTCTTCGTGTCGGCGTAGCTTCTAGCGCGTACTGCTTAAGGGCCGCGGGGTTTTCCGCGGCCCTTTGCTGTCGATAAGATCAGCGAGTGGAACCGACGACGCACACCCTCACAACCCCTGACGGCACGGTCATCTCTTATACGGTGTTCGAGGGTGCTGATCCCGCCGTTGTGATCCTTCACGGACTTGCCGGAAGCAGTCGCGAACACCTGCCCACAGCGCGAGCGCTCGGCGGTCGAAGGGTTGTGCTTGTCGACCAGCGCGGGCACGGCCGCAGCACCCGAACCCCAAGCGACCTTTCGCGCGAGGCTTTTGTGAGCGACGTAGCTGCCGTGATTGACGCGGTGGCTGAGCTCGGGATCACCGCACCCGTCGACCTGGTCGGCCAATCGATGGGAGCTCACACCGCGATGTTGGTTGCTGCTGCTCACCCCGAGAAGGTTCGCCGTCTTGTGCTGCTCGAGTGCGACGAGGGGAGCGGATCAGCCGAAGAGCACAAAGACCTCGGCGACTGGCTGCGGGCGTGGCCCGTGCCTTTTGCTGATCGTGAGGCCGCGCTTGCTCACCTCGGCGATGGTGCGCTTGCACAGGCGTGGACGGCGGACCTGGAACAGCGACCCGACGGGCTGTATCCGCGCTTTCATGCTGACGTGATGGTCGACACGATTCGGGCGGTTGCGGTGCCGCGCTGGGAAGAATGGGAAAGCGTTGAGGCACCAACCCTTGCTGTATATGCCAAAGGCGGAATGTTCACGGAAGAGCAGAAACAACGCTTTGTGTCGCGCGGTCGCAATGTGACGCGTGTGGATCTTGCGGAGGGGACCCACGACGCGCACCTCGATGCGTTCGAGGAGTGGATTGCTGTGCTGTCGGAGTTCTTGGCGCAGCGCGGCTAGTGTTACGGTCGCGTTCTCCGCTGATCCGGGTGCGCCCGGTCCTCGGCCCCGATGGGATCGAGGATCGCGGAGGTTCGTGATGCGTGCCAGTTTCTCACGGTGCTCCCTGCTTCCGCACGACCTACACGAGCGTCACAAAAGTTGAAACCGACGAGTTTCGACTTGGCCCCAAAGCAATGGCAGACGGTGCCGAACAGAGCGCACTAAGCCCGACACCGCCCACTATTTCTGCGTTGGATTACTTGTTCTTGCACTGTGTGCAGAGTCGGTGACCACCTGTGCCTGGTCGTCGGTTTCGCGGAGGAATCTGCTGACCAGTGGGGCAATCTGAATGAACGTGATGTACGTCGGGATCCGAGGCGTTTGAAGAGTGGTAGGCGTTGACACGCATAGTGTGTTCCTTTCGTTTGTTGCCATTGCAGTGGCAGTTTTGTTATCTCGTCCTTCGTTCGGAAGGCGAGTGATGCAAGTCTGGGTAGAACTTTGAAAACAATCAACCGAGTAAGTGATAAGGGGATTATCGCAAAACCAACGTTGTAAAAAACACCATTCATATAGTCTCGGGATGAGCAGAAAGCCAGGGAGGTGACCCGATGTCAACAAGTGTCAAGCAGGATGAACCCACGCAGACAATAACGATGCAGGGAATTGCCGACCTCACTCGGGTGCGTAGACCCGTGATCTCGATGTGGAGGTCGCGCTACGCAGACACGCAGTATCCCTTTCCTGCGCCCATAAGTATTGAGGAATCAGGGGCGCAGCGGTTTCTGGTTGCGGAGGTTAATCGGTGGCTTATTGACACTGGCCGCGGCAATAATCCAGAAGCGGCTATCGAGTCGCCCCTCTATGGTGATTTGGTAGAGCGCCTCGACGATGACCTTGATCGTGTTTCGCAACTTTTGCTGTTGCAACACCTGCATGGTTCGTCGCTTATGGACCTGACCCCTCTCGACGTCATTGGGATCAGTGAAGTCCACGAGATGGGAGCATTGATCGACGTTGCGGAGATGACCGACGCGCTGGAAGACCCAAGTCTGGTTGATGCGGTTGAGAGTCTGTCTGAGGCAGCATTTGGTGGTGCTGCGGCGTTAGTGCGTCTGAGTAACCTATTGGTCTCGCGAAGCCCGGGACTGTCGAACGAAGCACTCACATCAGAAGCAGAGGCGTTTCTTGGGCTGATCCTCTCCGAGATATGTAGTGATTTTGGCGGTGAGATTGTGCCGCGAGGGGAGGGAGGTCTGGTACTCGCGAACTTAGTTGCGCCGCACCTCAGCGAGTCGCACCGAGTAGTCTTTGTGCTCGACAGCTCTGATGAGTTGAGTCTAGAAATGCGAATCTTGTGGCGCAGTCTGGCGGCAAGCCATGCCGTGGTTGTCTCTGACGAAAAGCAAGGCCATTCTCCCCCTCGCCTGCACCTGACCATGATGCAGCAGGCGCACAGTGAGTCCACCTTTTTCGAATGGCTCGAAGAACTGTTGCTCGGCATGGCCCCTGCAGATCAGCTGCTTGTAGTTGGGCCTGAGCCCCTCATGTTGGGATCGGCTGCGGCGTTGCCCCGCAGGCAACTGCTGGCTCCCGCTCCCGACTTTCGTGAACCCCTCCGCTATGCGGCGAGCTTGCCGAAAGGGTTGAGCCGGTTTGGTGGGCGGCGGCGTCTCGCGCTCTGGGGTTTTGCAACACCGTCAGCGCGGCTGACCGTTGTTGCGGATCATTCATGCGCTGAGTTCGACGAAGCGGGCTTGATCGCAGCGGATCTCGCGGCGGCCTTGTCCGGTGACGACAGCGTCAAAGCCCATGCGTTTCTGCGCAGTTCAGCGCGAGTCAGTCATACAGCGCTGCTGGGCGACCAGTTGTCGGCATCTCCAGCCAGGCCACCGGTTCTTGGCGGCGAACGTCTTGCCAGAATCTGGGAACTCGACGAGGGCCAGATGGGTGAGGGAGCGTTTGACACTGTCGAGGTTGCTCAGCATCCTTCTCCGGTGCGGTGGAACAGCTACGCGCAAGTAACTGCCGCGCGAGGGCGAGACCTTTCTGGTTTCAAAATTCCTGTAGCGGCGGTCGGCGAGTACGGTCCTGGGAAGGCGCCGGTGATTGGTGTCGCCGAACTGCAAGATTCGACTCGCATCGGGAGTCGTGGCGTTGACCGTTTCGAAATTGAGCAGGTGGCACCACACGCTACCTTTACTGAGCCGGGAGACGTTGTGTATGTCGAACGACGGGGTAGCTTGGAGCACAACGCTGCATGGGTTGACGAGCTCGGTGGACACCTGGTGCTGGCACCCGCGCGTGTGTTTCGGTGTGCCATGCGGCAAACCGACAGCGTTGAACATGTGCTGACGCCGGCCGTCGTCGCTGAAGACATTCGTGCCGCGGCCAGCAGCGAGCGTCGTAACTGGTTGTTTCGAACCGTTTCTCTGAAAAACGCTGAGATCATT
This sequence comes from Leucobacter coleopterorum, assembly GCF_011382985.1. GTDB lineage: Bacteria > Actinomycetota > Actinomycetes > Actinomycetales > Microbacteriaceae > Leucobacter > Leucobacter coleopterorum. The sequence continues at coordinate 3,159,530 of NZ_CP049933.1, read as the reverse complement.
GAAGAGTTCGAACGGCGCTGCGGCTCACGGCGTCGTGAGTTGCAGGTGCAACTTGAAACTGTCGCCGCGCTTCACCGGGAGCTCGTAAACGGTTTCGCTGATGGGGTGCTCGCTCGCGCTGACCCTGACTAACCGCACACGCACTCCCCATTCGACCCGCGAACTCCAACCCACCCCAACGAAAGCAGAGCTAGCATGACAGCCCAGCAGCCCCGCACAAAAAAGAACCCTGCACCGCAGCCACCGTCAACGTCAAAAGAGCTGAAAGACACTCTGTGGAAGGCCGCAGACAAACTCCGTGGGTCCATGGCCGCGAGCCAATACAAAGATGTCGTGCTGGGACTCGTGTTTCTCAAGTATGTGTCGGATGCGTTTGAAGAGCTCCGCGAGGCCATTCGCGCTGACCTGAAGGGGAAGACGAGGCCTATATCGCCGAGACGCTCGAAGACCCTGATGAGTACCACGGGTCGAGAGCCTTTTGGGTGGATCCCGTGGCTCGCTGGGACTTTATCGCCAGCAATGGCAAAGGCATCGCAGCGACGGACAAACAAGATGCTCGGTCTGTTGGGGACCTCATCGATGCCGCGATGCGCCAGTTGGCAAAAGACAATCAGGCACTCGAGGGCACTCTGCCGATGATCTACGGGCGCGACAACATAGATCAGCGTCGTTTGGGCGAGCTTGTGGATCTGTTCAACTCGGCGCGGTTCTCGGGTGAGGGCGCGTCGAAGGCGCGGGATCTCTTGGGCGAGGTGTACGAGTACTTTCTTGAGAAGTTCGCGCGTGCTGAGGGTAAGCGGGGTGGCGAGTATTTCACCCCGCCGGTTCTGGTGCAGACGCTCGTGGAGATCCTCGAACCGCATCACGGTCGTGTGTATGATCCGGCGTGTGGATCCGGCGGCATGTTTGTGCAGGCAGAAAAGTTTCTTGAGAAGCATGAGGAAGACCCCACCAACCTTGCCGTCTACGGCCAAGAGTTGAACGAGGTGACGTGGCGCCTGGCGAAAATGAACCTGGCGATTCACGGCATGGACTCCGCCGGTTTGGGGTCGCGCTGGGGTGACACGTTCGCGCGTGATATTCACCCCGGCGTGCAGATGGACTTTGCGCTGTCGAACCCGCCCTTCAACATTAAGGACTGGGCGCGCAGCGAAGATGATGCACGCTGGAAGTACGGTGTGCCGCCTGTTCGTAACGCCAACTACGCCTGGATGCAACACATTTTGTCGAAGCTTAAACCTCAGGGCGAGGCGGCGGTGGTGATGGCGAACGGCACGATGGCGTCGAACACCGGCGGTGAGGGTGAGATACGTCAGGCCATGCTGCGCGCAGACGAGGTGTCGTGTGTCATAGCGATGCCCTCGAACCTGTTCCGTTCGGTGGCGATCCCGGTGTGCGTCTGGTTCTTTGCGAAAGACAAGGGGCAGGATCACGGGGCGCGACTGACCGACGCAACCAGGTACTGTTTATTGACGCTCGGGATCTGGGCCACATGGTCGACCGAGTTGAACGCACGTTCAGCGAGGACGACATTCAACGTATTGCGGGCACCTTCCGTAATTGGCGCGGGCGCGATTCGGCTCAGGGTGAGTACGAAGATGTGCCGGGATTCTGCAAGAGCGCAACGCTCGACGAGATCGAGGCCGCGGGTTGGGCACTCACGCCCGGGCGCTACGTCGGTGCACCCGAAGCTCCCGAAGACAGCGAGCCGATTGACGAGAAGATCGCGAGGCTGACGAAGTCGTTGACTGAGGCGCTCGACGAATCGGCGCGGCTTGACGCGGTGGTGCGTGAGCAGTTGGGGAGACTGTCATGAGTGAGACGGGGTTTCCGGTGGTGCCAGGAAAAGGCCTGATGCCGAATTGGTACGGCGGGCTGCTTGACGAGGTTTCAGGGCGGATCCAGAGCGGTCGGCAGCGGGCAGTTCATGCTGTAAACAGCGGACTGTTGCTGACTTACTGGGAGGTGGGAAACGCGATTCTGGAACGACAGAGTTCGGAGGGATGGGGTGCAAAAGTCATTGATCGACTATCGACAGACTTGAAACAACGTTTCCCGGAAGCGCGCGGTTTCTCGCCAACAAACCTCAAGAACATGAGACGGTTGGCCGAAACCTGGTCGCACGAGGCAATTGGGCAAGTCCCACTTGCCCAATTGCCTTGGTATCACCATCTCACGTTGTTCAAGCTGAAGGATTCTGCGACCCGTCTCTGGTACGCGAACCTCGCCGTTGAACAGGGCTGGAGCCGTGATGTGCTGGCCTTGCAGATCGAATCGCGTTTGCACGAGCGGGAGGGTCAGGCCATCACAAACTTCCGAAAGACACTTTCCGCGGCCGACTCTGATCTTGCTCAACAGATGACCCGGGATCCTTACATCTTTGACTTTTTGGGGCAAACAGATCTGCGTCGTGAGAGTGAACTGGAGTCGGGGCTTGTCGCGCACATGAGCCGATTCTTGCTTGAACTTGGGCAGGGATTTGCGTTCGTGGGACAGCAACAGCGTTTAGTGATCGACGGGCAAGAGTTCTTCTGCGATCTGTTGTTCTACCACGTGAGGTTGCGTCGCTACGTGGTGATTGAGCTGAAGGCAACCGAGTTTAAGCCTGAATATTTGGGTCAGCTGGGCATGTACCAGGTTGCCGTTGACGACTTGCTTGCGGGTGAGCATGATGAGCCGACTCTTGGCTTGCTGCTGTGCCGCACCAAGAGTGACACGGTTGCCGAGTACGCGCTGCGTGCGCAGTCCACGCCGACTGGGGTCGCCGAGTGGCAGACGAAACTCACGACGGAACTTTCAGCTGAGCTCGCGGCGAATCTGCCGAGTGTGGAAGAGCTTGAGGCGGAGCTTGCTGTTGGGTTTGAGGGGAGGGGTGAATCGAACGGGAACGGGTGGTTGGATCCGGACGACTAAAAGTGGGAGAGAAAGATTGGGCTGGCATGACTAGGCGCGTCAAAGATGTGACACAAAAGGTTGGGTCAGGCGCAACACCCAGGGGTGGTGCTGCGGTTTATAAGCAAAGCGGGGTGCCCTTCGTCCGCTCACAAAATGTTCTGGATCTTTCAATTTCAAGGAACGGTATTGCTTTCCTTGATGAGGAAGCTTCCAACGCGTTAAGAAATGTGACGGTTAAAAGCGGTGACGTGCTAGTAAACATCACAGGTGATTCCGTCGCGCGGGTTGCGATTTGGGAGGCTGACGAAGAAGCGAGGGTGAGTCAGCACGTTGCGATATTGCGACCCAACCCGTTGCAGGTCAACAGTCGGTATTTGCAATACTGGCTTTTCGTGGAACCGCAGAAGTCGTCCCTGCTTACACTAGCGTCAGCAGGTGCCTCTCGGCCTGCGCTGACCAAAACAATGCTTGAAAATTTTCCTTTCGGGCCACATTCGCTCGTAGAACAGAAAGCAATCGCGGAAGTACTCGGAGCGCTGGATGACAAGATTGCCGCGAATCGGCGGGTGGTTGAGGCGGCTCAAGGTCTTGCGGTTTCCCGCGTCGGGGCTTTACAAGAGTCTTGTTCTTTGGGTGAGCTAGTCTCGGTTGCGAGGACAACTCTTCGCCCAGAGCAAATGGACTCAGCGGGAGTTAGGTTGTTCAGTTTGCCGGCGTGTGACGTTGGGTACGCGGATACTGTGCTTCCTGATGAAATCAAGAGCAACAAGCAGCTAATTGAGTCCCCTCTTGTGCTCGTGTCAAAGTTAAATCCGCGCATTCCGCGCATTTGGGCCGTTGATCCAGTGCCTGAAGTGATGTCCGTGAGTTCGACTGAATTCGTTCAACTTGTGCCGAGAAGTGACTTGGGTGTTGGTGCGCTCTGGGCGGCGCTTCTCGCTCCATCATTCTCAACTGCATTGCTTGAATACGTCGCTGGTACCACGGGGAGTCATCAGCGCGTGCGTCCGTCAGACATGGGGCAAGTCAAAGTGCGAGATATTCGAACCCTCAGCGAGGTGAATGGCACTCTGCTCACCCAGTTGTGTCGTCTGCACAATGAACGGATGGAAGAAAACCGCACTCTCGCCGCAACGCGAGACGAACTACTGCCATTGCTGATGAGCGGCAAGATCACGGTGAAAGACGCGGAGCGTCGCGTCGAGAAAGAGGTGTGACGTGTTTCAGAGCATGAATGAAGACGCGCTGGAAGAGTACGCGCTGCAGAGCCTCGACGCGTACGAGTGGACGACTCTGCGTGGTGCCGACATCGCTCCGGGGTCGGGCGAGCGTGAATCCTGGCGAGACATCGTGTTGCAGGGCACGCTCATTCGAGCGCTGCGCAACCTGAACCGCGAGGTGCCGACTGAATACCTGCAGCAGGCGGCCGCAGAGGTTCTGACTCCGCAGTCGCAAGACGCGATCACCGAGAACTATCGCTTGCACCAGATTCTCGTTGGCGGCTACCGCGGTATTACCTACGTCGACGCCGAAGGGCGTGAGGTGAACCCCACGATCACCTTCATCTCGGCCGACCCGATTAAGAACCTGTACCACGCGGTAAACCAGGTCACGATCCGCAATCGTGAACGCGAGCGGCGCTTCGATGTGGTCACCTATGTCAACGGGCTGCCGCTCGCGATCCTCGAACTCAAAAAAGTGGGCAGCAAGCAGACCAGCGCCGAGGGTGCCTTCAACCAGCTGCAAACCTACCTCAGCGAGTTTCCGATGGCCTTCCGGTTTGCGGCCATCGTCGTTGCAAGTGACGGCATAGATGCTCGATACGGCACCCCCTTCACCCCTTGGCACCACTTTGCGCCCTGGAACGTTGACGATACCGGTGCACCACTCGCCATTGGTGAAACAAACGCAGACGGTGAGCTCGCGTTCGAACTCGCATCAACTCTCAGCGGGCTCTTCAATGTGGAACGATTTGGGCAGATCCTGCGCGAGTTCATTGCCTTTGATGAGACCGAAAAGGGTCTCGTCAAGCGCGTTGCCAAACCCCACCAGTACTTCGCGGTCACAAAAGCGGTTGGGAGCACCGTCAGCGCCGTTGACAGTGACGGCCGTGCCGGCGTGGTGTGGCACACACAGGGTTCGGGCAAGTCGATGGAGATGGAACTCTACGCGGCGCAGATTATGCGCCACCCACGGCTCGCGAACCCGACAGTGGTGGTGATTACTGACCGCACCGAGCTCGACACCCAGCTTTTTGACTCCTTTCAGATCAGCACACTCTTGCCGGAGCAGCCGCAACAGGTCGCAAGCCGCGAATCACTTCGCCAGCAACTGTCTGAACGACGAACCGGTGGCCTCTATTTCACCACTCTGCAAAAGTTCGGGCTCACTCAAGACGAGCGTGATTCGGGGGCGGATCACCCACTGCTGAGCGACCGCCGCAACATTATCGTCATGGCAGACGAGGCGCACCGCAGCCACTACGACAGCATTGACGGCTATGCCGCTCACCTGAAGAATGCTCTACCCAATGCGACGCTCATCGCATTCACCGGCACCCCGATTGCAGAGGGCGAGCGCGATACCCGCCGTGTGTTCGGTGACGATATTGACGTCTACGACCTGCACCGCGCGGTGGAAGACGGCGCAACCGTGCCCGTCACCTTTGAGCCGCGACTCATCACCCTCGAACGCGCAGAGGGGCTTGACGACGAGGCCATTGATGACGCGGCAGAAGAAGCTACGAGTGGCCTTGATGAGGCAGACCAGGATCGCCTGCAAAAGGGCGTCGCAGTGCTTGAAACGGTGTACGGCTCGAGCAAGCGCCTCGACACGCTTGCCGAGGACTTCGTGAAGCACTGGGAGACACGTCGGGGCAACATGAGCCCCTATATCGGGGCCCGGCAAAGCGATGATTGTCTGCGCCACCCGATCTATCGCCGCAGATCTCTATGAAAAAATCGTGGCGTTGCGACCAGACTGGCACAGTGATTCCGATGATGCAGGCAAGATCAAGGTCGTGTATACGGCAACCCCGGCAGACACCGCCACGATCAAGAAGCACATGCGCAGGCCGAACGCGACAGCCGCAATCAAAAAACGCCTAAAGAACGCCGACGATGAACTTGAGATAGTGATCGTCAAAGACATGATGCTGACTGGCTTCGATGCCCCTGCGCTGCACACGGTCTATATCGATCGGCCGTTGCGGGGTGCCCTGCTCATGCAGACCCTCGCTCGGGTAAACCGCACCTTCCGCGGCAAAGAAGACGGGCTGCTGGTGGCATACGCGCCGCTCGCCGAAAACCTGAAGACCGCGCTCGCCGAATGGACCCGCAACGGGGACAAGACGAATGACGGCTCCGCTGGCCAAACCGCGGCTCAGGCTGCCGAGATCGTGTACGACATGCTCGAGCAACTGGGCGAGCTGGTCGGCGATGAGTGGCGAGGCATCTACAACGCCGACCCGAAGCGAGGGTGGATCGAGGCGATAATTTCCGTTACGAATGCGCTCCGCGCGCCGGCTACACCGGGCAATGTGGACGCCGAAGACCCGACCTTGCGCCCGTTAGCTGAAAAGTTCAGATTGCTCTCTGCAAAACTGGCACGTGCGTGGTCGCTGGCCGCAAGCATTTCAGACCTCGAACGGGTTCGCCCCGACGTGCGATTCTATGAAGAAGTTCGTACGTGGATGGCGAAGCTTGATGCGCAGGATCGAGTGTCGAGGGGTGAGCCGATCCCCGACGACATTCGACGCAGGCTCGGCGACATTGTTATCACGTCTGCAGACTCCACCGGAGTGCTCGACATCTACCGCGAGGCGGGTCTTGAGCGACCAGACCTCAGCGCGCTCACCCCGCAGTGGCTTGCGGAAGCATCGAAACCCAGCAAAGCGCAGCTTGCCATTGAAGCGCTGAAAGCTGGGCTGAACGAGGAATCGCGCCGCGTGACTCAGGGCAACGAGGTTCGGCGTAAGCTCTTTTCTGCTCGCATCAACGAGCTTATGACCCGTTACACCAATCAACAGCTCACGGCTGCGGAGGTCATTGCTGAACTCATCGAGATGGCGAAAGAGGTGGTTGCCGAGGCTGACCGTGGCAAGCAGTTCACGCCGCCCCTTGAGCGTGACGAGCTCGCGTTTTATGACGTTGTTGTTCAGAACGAATCGGCCGTTGACGTGATGGGTGACGACGTATTGGCCGAGATCGCACGCGATCTTGTCAAGACCATGCAACGTGATACGAGGACCGACTGGACGGTGCGAGAAGACGTGAAGGCAAGGCTGCGTGCGAACATCAAGCGACTGCTTCGTAAGTACGGCTATCCACCGGATAAGCAGCCGCTCGCGATCGCGCAGGTCATGGAACAGATGGAAGCGTTTGCACCGCGAATTGCGCAGGAGCGGGAGGAAGCCGCATAGCCGCACAACTACTCCAACAGCCCCCGAATGTCTTCGGCAGTGAGTTTCGCCGAGCCCGATCCGCCCCCGTCGCCCATCACGCTCGCGAACAGCGCGTCTTTGCCCGCCTTCAGCGCCATCACCTTTTCTTCGATCGTGTTCGTCGCGACGAAGCGATACACCATCACCTGTTTGGTCTGCCCAATGCGATGGGTGCGATCCACCGCTTGCGCTTCAGCCGCCGGGTTCCACCACGGATCGAGCAGAATGCAGTAGTCGGCCTCGGTGAGATTCAGTCCAAAACCACCGGACTTCAGACTGATGAGAAACACTGGCGCGTCGCCCTCGCGAAAGCGCTGGATCACACTCGCGCGTTTTGTGGTCGCGCCGTCGAGGTACTCGAATGCGATTCCCTCGGCACTCAGGCGCTCGCGCACACTGCCGAGAAACGTGGTGAACTGGCTGAAAATAATGGTGCGGTGACCCTCGGCAATAATCTCGGTGAGCATCTCCGCCAGCGCATCGAGTTTGGTTGACGGCACGCCCGCGTGCTCCTCGTCAACGAGGGCAACGTCAAGCGCCGCCTGCCGCAGCAGCGTGAGCGAACGAAAAATCTGGAAGCGGTTGCCGTCGAGATCTTCCATCAGGCCCAGCACCTTTTGCCGCTCCCGCTGCAGATAGGTGTCGTAGATCGCCCGCTGCGAGGGGTTCAGATCGAGCGCCAGCACCTGCTCCTGTTTCGGCGGCAGCTCGGTGGCGACCAGCTCTTTTGAGCGACGCAGCATGAGCGGTGTAATGCGCCGCTTGAGCTGTTCAAGGCGCTCAGAGTTGCCGTCTTTTTCGATCGGCTTCTGGTAATACTCGGTGAAGTGGGTCGGGTTGCCAAACAGCCCTGGCGCGGCAATCGAAAACATGGACCACAGTTCCATCAAGTTGTTTTCCATCGGCGTGCCGGTGATCGCGAGCTTAAACGGCGCGCGTAGCAAGCGGGCGGCGCGGTAGGTGCTCGACAGGTGGTTCTTGGCAAATTGGGCCTCGTCGAGGATCAGCCCGGCCCACTCAAGCTCGTTGTAGTGATCAAAATCGATGCGAAACAGCGCATACGATGTGAGCACCAGGTCCGCATCACCGACGAGCGTGCGCAGCTCAGTCTTGTTGCGGGCGACCGTACCGTCGAGGGTGACAACTGAAAGCGACGGCGCGAACTTAGCGGTTTCCGCGGCCCAGTTGGCGACAACGCTGGTGGGGGCCACCACCAGGAAGGGTGAGTGGCGGGCCGCCCGATCCTGAACCTCCTGAACCTGCTGAGCCGCCTCTGCCGCCCGGCCCGCCTGCCCCGCGCGCTGCTCAACCTGCCTGCTCACCAGCGCGAGCGTTTGCACCGTTTTGCCGAGCCCCATGTCGTCAGCGAGCACACCGCCGAGCCCGTTTTCGTAAAGAAACGTCAGCCAGTCGTAACCCTCTTGCTGGTACGGCCGCAGCTTGGCCGTGAAGCCCGCGGGCAGAGGCTGCCGGGTAATGCTCGCGTGATTCGAAAGCTTCGAGACCAGCTGCCGCCACGCATCAACCTGCTGCGTTGCGATGCCAAGCTCCTCAAACTCGTCCCAGAGGCCCGCTTGAAACCGACTGAGCGAAATGGTGTCGCCGTGCACCTCGCCGAGTTTGCGCGCCTCTTCAATGAGCGCGCGCAGCCGCTGAAACCGGTCATTCTGCAGCGAACAAAACGTGCCGCTGGGCAAGACCAGATAGGGCTCGTCGTTCGCGAGGGCCACAAACAGTTGCTCAAACGGCACTTGTTCGCCGTCGACCGTTACCTCGGCCACGAGATCGAACCAGTCGCGGTCGCCGTCACGCTCGATTATTGAGAGGGTCACCTCTGCCGGAGTCTCAGATTCGCGGTAGTCCGGGATCGCGGGGTCGCGCACGATCCGCACTCCTGTGAGCCCGGCAAGCCTGGGCACCTCCTCGACCAGAAACGTCACCATCGGCATGCCGGTGAGAGTGGCGGCCTGGTGCAGCGACGCGCTGGTGCCGTCGGGCATAGTGATCGGGGCGAAGGTCGATCCACCCTCGAGCAACATGGGATAGCGGTGATAGGGGATCCGCAGCGACGAGACAATCGTGCGTTCTGCACGTTGATCACGAGCGCCCGGCTGCGCCTGGCCGTCTGTTCCGACGTACTCCCACTCCCAGGCCAGCGTGATCGTGGTGCCGGCTGCGCTACCGCTGCCGCCACCCTGCCCAGCCGTGATGCTCAACACAAGCCGCGGTGGTGCAATTTCGGCGATCGTGAGACTCTCGTCGGTTGAGACTACCGCGATGCTGCGCTGCAGACTGGGCACGTATTCCGCTGCGAAGCGGTCCACGTCCTTTTTCGGCACGCTCACCGGTTTTGCCTGCGTGAGCAGCGCCTTTACTTCCTCGGCGATCGGCTGCGAGAGGCGAGCAAGGGTGATTTGGTAATTTTTCAGATTGTCGCCCGAACCCTGCCACACAAAAATGCCGTGGGCCGGGCTGCCGAGGTACCCCACCTGCTCGCGCGGCAGGGTCGTGTCGCCGAGCGTGACGTGCGGCTGCAGCTTCAACCCGCGCGGGCCCGCGACCGCATTGATGTTCACTGTGGCCCTGGTGTGCTCGATGGCGACCGGCGGTGCACCCTTTTTGCTGTTCAGAGTCGGGATCGCAAGCTGCGCACCCTGCTCAAGAAATGGCCACAGCAGCGGACTATCGAGGGTGTCGAGCATGATCCAGTTGGCGTCGGTGCTGTAGTAGGTATCGGGATCAGACGCCTTGGCGAGCTGATCGATCGAGCGGAACCAGGCGAGCTGCGTCTCGTCTGCGGTCGTCGCGAACTCGTCGCCGTAGATGCGCGCCCAGTTGACGCCGGTGCGCACCCAGTTGCCGCTGTCTGCGCGCAGCACCGGCCGCATGCCGAGGCGGTATGGTGAGGCGCTGCGTTTGCCCGTGCGGGTTCGGCGGCGCGGGATCGGGTGCTGTTTGGGATCGAGCAACTCAAACTGCACGGCGAGGGCGGTGTGATGCGCGGAGTCGGTGCTGTCTGAGTTGGTCGCTTGGGCGATGGGGGAGAGAAGACGTTCCCACGGGGGCAGCGTGGGTTCGGCCGGGGTCGACCGGGCGAGCTGGCTCGATGCTGAGCTGTGGCGATGCGGTGCCATGTCTTGCCCGAACAGCAGCAGCGGTTGCTGTGCCTGTTGCGTTTGGCGATGCTCTTGCCAGTGGGTGAGAGCATTGTTCGGCATCGACGCGGCCTGCGCCCCCTGCCTGTCGTGCAGAATCTGCAGCAGCACAGCTGCGCCGTGTTTGCAGTTTCCGGCGACGGGGCAGGAGCACATGGTCATGAGCGGGCGCTGCCAGCCAGCGTCGGTGAGCGCGAACGTCACAACGGTCGTGTAGGGGCGCGGAAGGGTCCCGGCCACCCTCGACGTGACTGCGTTGCCCGCTTTGCTGACCGTGGGCTGCCCGACTTTGTTCTGCCGCTGCAAGACACGACCTTTTTCGAAGGCCTTGGTGCCCACGAGAGCTACGACCGTAGAAACGGAGAACATGTTCATATTCTCTCGTATCTTTGTTGCGCGGCGGCGCGGCTGTGCAGTTGCGCGCCTCAGATTAACCCGCGGTGGGGTAAATACGATCTAGGTGTGCAGGCATCCCCACAAGCGCCTCGATCGCCGACCCAACGCGAAACACCATCGCCTCGTCAAACGGATGCCCCACGATCTGCACCCCGGTGGGCACACCGACGCTCGAGACTCCGCTGGGCACCGACAGCACGGGGCAACGGTTTGCTACGTTGAAGGGGCTGGTCATGTGGGCCTCCCAGTAGTGGTCGAGGTGGCGCACATTGCCGTTGCCGTCAACGACGTCAATGCCGTCGAGGTAGTCGCCCGCCGCGTCGAGCATCTCGACCGCCTGCGTCGGCGTCAGCAGCGCATCGAGCCCCGTCATTGCATCGGCGAGTTCGCACTGCAGTGCTGCGTCCAGCGCGAGAGACTCGGGTAGCGAAACGCCCTGGGCAGCGCGTGCCGCATCTGCGATGAACTGCCCCGTGTAAGCGGCGAGCTGATCCTCGGTGCCCGCCGTGAGCGCAGCCATAGCCGGACCCAAAATGTGACCGAAGTGAGCGAAGGTTGTGCGGGTAATCTGCTCGGTGGTCCAGGGCAGGATCACGGGAACGATCTCCGCTCCCGCCGCCTCCAGTTGCCGGGCGACCCGCTCGGTGTTTGCTCGCACGCTCGCTGCCACCGGGTAATCACCGAGTGTCAGGTCGAGCCCGATCCTCAAACCCCGCGCTGCCTCGGGGCCTCTGAGCTGTTCGGCATCTGGGCGAATCCCGTTCGCACCCCACGAACCGTGGTCTAGGGGATGGCGTCCGCTCATGACCGCCGACAGCAGCGCCGTGTCTGCAACCGTCCGACCCATCGGTCCGTCGCCTCGGTACCAGTCCGCGGCGAGCGGCGGCAAGCCCGGAACGCGACCGTAGGGGGCCTTGTAGCCGACGGTGCCGGTGAAACCCGCTGGAATCCGCGTGCTACCAGCAATGTCGGAGGCTGTTGCTAGTGTCGCCATACCGGCCGCGAGTGCGGACCCAGCCCCACCCGAAGACCCACCGGGGGAGGCAGCAAGATTCCAGGGGTTGCGGGTCACACCCCAGATAGGAGAGTGGGTGACAGTAGCGCAAGAGAACTCGGGCGAGGTGGTGCGCGCGTGGATCAGGCCGCCAGCGGCGAGAATGCGGTCGACAACCGGGTGATTGGCGTGCGCGGTTTCTCCCCGGCAGGCGGTGAGACCCTGGCTTAAGGATCGGCCGGCGAGACCGTGCTTCTCCTTTGTGACCACGGGGATCCCGAGCAGCGCTGGCGTGGGGGTGCCTTCGCGGCGGGCGAGGGCGTAGGAGTTGTCGGCAACTCGGGCAGCGGCTATCGCGTCATCGAACAGCAGTTCGGTGAACGCGTTAATGCCGGTGTTTCGGTCGCCATTCACCGCGTCAATGCGGGCGATGGTGGCGGTGAGCAATTCGCTGGGTGCGAGTGTGCCCGCGCGAAATGCCGAGAGAGCGTCGGTAGCGCTGAGCGATGTGAGTTCGCAGGCGGAGGCGGAAGCCATTTGGGCCTGCGAAAGTTCGGTCGTTGTCATGCCGAGGCCAGCGCTTTCGCCGTGTTAGCCGCAGCATCGGAATCCGCAAGTGCCCCACCCAGCATGCGCCATGCAACCTCGGTGAGCATTTCGACACCCGCGACCATGTCTTCATCACGACTGAACTCGCGCTCGCAGTGGCTGACCCCGTCAACCGAGGGGATGAAGAGCATGACGGTTGGGGCGATCCTGTTCATCGCGACCGAGTCGTGGCCCGCCATCGTGCGAATGCGGCGCGCACCCAAACCGAGATCCGCGGCGACCTGTTCGGCGAGCGCGATCCCCGCCTCGGGGTAGTGCTGGTTGTCGCGCACGTCGAAGTCGCGCGCGTTGATGGTGAGTCCGGCTGCTGCTGCGATCTCGGCGATCTCTTCGAGCAAGTGTGCGCGCGCCGCGAGCACCACCTCTTTGTCGGCCGCGCGCAGGTCGGCGATGAGGTGCACTCGGCGTGCGACCACGATCGGGGAGTTGGGCTCCAGCGTCAACTGCCCCACCGACGAGACCAGTGCCTCGGGTTCGAAGTGATCCGTGACCTCGTGCACCTTCACGATCACCTTCGCGGCCCCAACGAGTGCGTCGTGCCGATCAGCCATCGCGGTTGCCCCGTGTGCGACTGCTCACCCAGCACCTCAATATCGAGCTTCTGGGTGTACCAGCTGTAGTCGACCGCGCCGATCGGCGTTGCTTCGCGCTCGAGAATCCGGCCCTGCTCAATGTGGATCTCCGCGTAACCGGCAATCTCTGGCCTGGCATCCGTTCCGAGGTAACCGATCTCGCCGAGCGCTTCGGCTACAGAAACGCCAGCGAGATCCCGAACCTGCAGCATCTGCTGCTCATCCATGAGTCCCGCGAACACGGAACTCCCCATGATGGAAGGTGCAAAACGGCCGCCCTCCTCGTTGAACCAGTTGACGACGGCGAGGTTCACCTCGGGTCGCGGCCCGCCCGCCGCAACCCGCTGGGCAATGCGGTCGGCCGCGTGCAGCGCCGCGATCACCCCATAGGCGCCATCGAAACGGCCACCGAGCGGCTGAGAATCGAGGTGGGAGCCGAGCAGAATGTGTGGGGCACCCGGCTCGAACTCGATGAGCGCAAACTGGTTTCCGATCCCATCCACCCGCACCTCCCAGCCGCGCTGCTGCGCGAAGGCCCGAAACCACTCGCGCGTCAGACGGTCCTCTGCGGTGGCGGCTTGGCGATCCACCCCCGCGTTCGGCGTGGCACCGATCTTGGCGACCTCGTGAAAGTCGCGCAGAAATGAAGTGGCGCTCATGAGTCGGCTCCTCGTGTAGTCCGCCTCTTGAGCGGGTGGGTTTCGGGGACATTGGTGAAAACAAGAATGAGAAAGACGATCGCCGCGGCGATGGCCACGTAGATGCCGGGGCTGGCGTTCATGCCGGTCGCGTCGACAAGCCAGGTACCCATGAAAGGTGCGGTGCCGCCGAAGATCGCGTAGCCAACGTTGTAACTGACGGCCGCTGAGGTGAAGCGGGTGCGTGTTGTAAAGATCTCGACGAAGAACGTGTAGCAACCGCCGCCGTAGGTGCACAGGCAGAGCACAAACAAGAACTGGCCGAGCAGTGCGAGCACGAGGGAACCGGAGGTGACCAGCATAAACGCGGGCACAGCGAGCACCGCAATAACGAGGGAACCTGCGATAAGCATGGGCTTGCGGCCAACCCGGTCGCCCAGCACACCCCGAGTGGAAGCACCATCGCATACAGCAGCATGGCGGCGGCGTTGATCAGCAGTGACTGCTCGCGGCTCAGCTCACCCGCGGTCTGCACGTACGACACGAAGTAGCCGGTGAGAAAGTAGAACCCCATTGCCGTGAGACCCATCACCAGGATCACCTGCAGCATCTTCAGCCAGTTCTCGCGGAAGGCATCGCGAATGGGAGTGTGTTCCTCGCCCTCTCGGCTGGCCTGCACCTCTTTAAATGCTTCGGATTCTTCGGTGCGCGAGCGGATCCACAACCCAAATAAAGCGAGGGGCAACGCGAGCAAAAATGGCACGCGCCAGCCCCAGGCTTGAAAGGCATCGGCGCTCATGTTGCTTGAGAGAGCGAGGATCAGCGTGCCGCCAACAACCGAGGGCAGCGCCGTCGCGGCCAGCGTGATGTTGAGCCAAAACCCGCGGCGATTCTTCGGCGCGTGCTCGAACACAAACGCGGGCGCACCGACCGACTCACCACCGGCCGAGAACCCCTGCAGCAGTCGACACAGCACGAGCAGGATCGGCGCGACCACCCCGATCTGCGCGAAGGTCGGCAGCAGTCCGATCGCTGCAGTTGCGCCTCCAATGGTGAGCAGCGTCACATAGAGCACCGGGCGCCGACCGTAACGATCACCGAGAGCCCCGAAGAAGAGACCGCCGAGCGGACGGATCAGGAAGGCGACCCCGAACGTCGCAAACGTTGCGAGCAGCGCGGCGACGGGGCTCTCTCCCGGAAAGAAGAGCTGCGAGAGGGTGATCGCCGACAGCCCGTAGAGACTGAAATCGTAGAACTCGATGAACTGCCCGACACTACCGGCGAGCAACACACGCCGCTTCGTGCGGTCGAGTGCGCGCCGCTCGACAACGGGCAGCGGGCCGGTGGGAATGTTGACGGGGTCGGTGGCGGGTGCTTTTGTGGGTGCTGCCGCTGCGACGGTCTCGCGCGGTGGGTCGGATTGAAGCGTCATTGCGTTCTCCTGGGGTGTGCCTGTGGGTGAGGGCGGTGTGGATCACGGCATCGTTGCCGGTTCGATCGGCTTGAAAGCCGGGGCACTCCCCATTTTCAGGGTCGGCGAAGCTCCCGTCGAATGGAGATGTTCGTTGCTTCGCATCGACAGAATCGATGTGACTTGTGTTGCAGGCGGCTCCATAAAGAACACCAATTAATCCGTAGAACCGCAGTATTGACCGAAAGTATGCAGTTCTTGGCGTGATCGGTGTCCTATTGGTGGACGAGGGGCGGCTCACCTTCCGACCCCAAACACACCGCCTCAAAAGCCAAAGACTTACGAGTGGGATAGTTGCCCGTGACCCGCACAAGTGACGCCTCAGTGGGCGGTAGAGGATCCGAGAGCCGCAGAGGCACAACACGTTCGCCCGCGTAGGTCATGCCGTGATCCACCCAGTGATTGAGCACCGAGTAGCCGTGCCCGAGGGCCACAAACGAGCGCACGGTTTCGTATCCGAGCGAGACGTGACGCACGCGGGGTGTGATCCCGAGCTGTTTGAAGAGAGCCAGGTAGTACTCGCGAGTGTGCGGCAGGTTGAGCAGCACGAGTGGTTCGTCCGCGAACTCAGAGAGGCTGACCTCGCTCCGCCCGGCGATGGCGAGCGGGTGGTGCTCCGGCACGATGATGTGTGGGGCAACCCGCTCGACAACCCTGCGGGTGAAGCGCTCGCCGACACCGAGGTCGTACATGAGAGCCACCTCGCAGTGGCCGTCCAAGAGGGCCTGTTGCAGAGTGCCCTGGTCGCCCTCCAGAAACACCAGATTGACCTCGGGGTGCAGCCGCTCGAACTTCTGCAGCAGCGCGGGCGCGCGAAACGGGGCGAGCGGTGCGTAGATTCCCACAACAAGCTCACCCGTGAGCGTCGGGGAGTCCTCGCGAACGGCGCGGGAAATGAGCGACGCCTCCTCAAGAAAGGCACCACTGCGTGCAAGCAACGTCTGCCCGGCGGGCGTGAGCCTGAGGCCGCGGCGCGGCAATCTCACAAAGAGGGGCACCCAAGCTCAGCTTCAAGCTGTGCGATGGCGCTCGAGAGTGTTGACTGCGTCACGTTGAGCTCGGTCGCAGCAGCAGTCATGTGCTCAAGCCGAGCGACCGTCGCGAAGTAGCGCAGTTGAACGAGGGTGAACGACGATGTCATGGCGTCATTCTTGCAGGCTCTCGCCCGGCATGCTCAGCAGAACCCGATACACTCGATGGTGCCCGGCCCGGTGGCACTTGGCCCCGTGGTGCCCGGCCCGCTTGGCGCCCCTCAGCACCCCCTGCGAAAGCTCGGCTTTACATGTATTTTGGGCACCAAATCCTGTAAAAATGAGCCTTCGCAGGGGCGAGCTCGCCTGGGTGAGGCGGCGGGGGTGAAGTGGCGGGGTTGGGGTGCTAAGCCGGGTGGAGTCAGTCGGGCAGGATCAGGCCGCAGACCTGGGCCGAGGTTTCAGTGAGAAGCTCGAGACAGTTTGTTTGCAACTCAGCCAACGATGCCGGACCCTGGGCAATGGAAAATGCCGCGGCGAGGCCCGCCTGACGGGTCTCTGCTGCTGTGAGCGCCACGGATCCCGCGACCACAACGACGGGCACCCGTCCAGCCGCAGCGGCGAGCACACTCGACACCACCTTTCCATCGAGCGACTGTGCGTCGAGGCGGCCCTCGCCGGTCATCACAAGGTCAGCGTGGTCGAGCAACTCGGGCAGCCCCACAGCTTCGCTGACAAGCTCGGCACCAGGTACCAGCTCAGCGCCGCAGAGCGCCACGAGTCCGAGGGCAAGCCCTCCCGCGGCTCCCAGGCCGGGCATGTTCAGCAGGGGTTCGACGCTTGGCGCACCCGCACCCGCACCGCCGACCACCGAATCAAGCTCCTCACAAAGCACAGCGGCGAGTCGGTCGAGTCCGGCATCGATCACAGCCACCTCTTCAGAACTCGCCCCTTTCTGGGGCCCAAAGACAGCGGCTGCACCCCTTGGCCCAGTCAGCGGATTGTCAACATCGCAGGCGATGCGCCAGCGAACAGCCCGAGCGCGCGGGTCGAATGCGGCGAGGTCGATCCTCGCCAGCTCAGCCAACCCGCGAGCGCCCGGATCCACCTCATCCCCACACGCATCCAGCAGCCGCGCCCCCAGCGCACGCAGCATACCCGCGCCACCGTCACTTGTGGCGGAGCCGCCGATGCAGAGCAAGATCTCATCGACGCCCGCGTCGAGGGCTGCAAGGATCAGCGTGCCCACCCTGCGGAGTCGGCGTCGAGTGCCTGTAGCGGCTGATCCAAAACAGCGGGAAGGCCGTTGGCGTCGGCTGCCTCAATGATGGCTAGACGGCCAGCGAGGTTGCGATTCACGCTGCTGACCGATCCCGAGCCGTCAAATCCAACCCGTCCCGTGCGCGGCCTACCGAGAGCATCACTGGTCGCGACCTCAGCGACCCTGCCACCCCAAGCGGCAACGAGCGCGTCGAGCGTACCCTCGCCACCGTCGGCCAACGGCACCTCGACCACGTCGCGGGCGGCAACGAGCGCGGAGCGAACCCCGCGAGCCAGGGCTCCAGCTGCCTCCACGGCAGAACAGCTGCCTTTGAACGAATCGGGCGCGACAACGACCTTGAGTGCTGCTCTGCTCATGCTCGAAAGGGTACCGCGTCAGCGAACCACACGGAGACTGCCGCCAGAATCTCAAGGAAACCCGAGCTTTACCGGAATGTTACTTGTAGGCGAGGCGCGTTCGACCCGCGAAAAAACGGGAGAAATGCAGTTTTGATCAAGCCTGTGTATGGAGCCAGGTAGATACAATGTAGCTATACAGATGGCACCGCGCAGTACACTCAAGGCGAGGTGTTCATTAAGCACACTACCCAGGAATAAATTGGAGGATCGATGAAGATTCGTTACGCCTTTCCCGCCCTTGCCGCCGTCGCAGTGCTTGCGCTCGCTGGTTGCACGAACACCACAGAAGAGCCCAAGAAGGACTCAACCGATACTCCAGCGATTGCGGTTGACGAGGCGGCGGTTGCACTACTCCCAGCAAAGATCAAGGACTCGGGCGAGCTGACCATCGGCACCGACGCCGAGTACCCGCCGAACGAGTACAAGGACGACAACGGCAACCCCGCAGGGTGGGGCGTTGATCTGGCCGAGGCCGTTGCGGGCAAGCTGGGCCTCAAGCCGAAGTGGGAGATCCTTGGCTTTGACAGCATTATTCCGCGTATTCAAGAGGGCGCCCTGAACATGGGTTCCTCCTCGTTCACCGACAACGTTGAGCGTCAGAAGTCAGTCGACTTCGTCAACTTCTTGAACGCCGGCACCCAGTGGGCCGCACCTGCCGGGTCGAAGGTTGATCCGGATAATGCATGTGGGCTCAAGGTCTCGGTGCAGTCGGGTACCGTGCAGCACCTTGATGAGTTGCCCGCAAAGTCGAAGGCTTGCACCGACGCTGGCAAGAAGGCCATCGAGATTTTGCCGTTCGACGGCCAGCCCGAGGTGACCAACGCGGTTGTCAACGGTGCCGCAGATGCATTCTCGGCTGACCTCCCCGTGACCGGCGACGCCGTGAAGCAGCTCAAGGGCAAGCTTGAGACCGTTGGAGAGGTCTTCGACGCAGCGCCTTACGGCTTCGCGACTGAGAAGGGCAGCGACACCACCAAGGCTGTTCAGGCCGCCCTGCAGTCGCTTATGGATGACGGTACCTATCTCGAGATCCTGACCGATGCTGGCATTGAATCGGGTGCGCTGACCGAGGCCACCATTAACGCTGGCAAGAACTAACGAAGGGACCTTGACGAGTCATGTCTGAATCGTCACCTCGGGGCGTGGGGCAGCGATCCTCACGCCCCGAGGCGTATCACGAACCGGAAGCGATCCAAGCGATCAAGCTTCGCCACCCAGGGCGCGCGGTGCTCGCGGTTGTGCTTATCGCAGCTGTCGCCCTCTTTGTCTATGACGCGGCGTTCAACCGCCCGGTCTACAACTGGCCTGCGGTCGGCAAGTACCTGTTTGACACGCGCATCATTGACGCCATTGGCTATACCCTGCAGCTCACCGTGTACTCGATGATCATCGCGGTGGTCTTGGGCATCGCCCTCGCGATCATGAGGCTGTCGCCGAACCCCGTTGTGCGCTCGGTTGCCTGGGTGTATCTGTGGATCTTCCGCGGGACCCCGGTGTATGTGCAGCTCACCTTCTGGGGTCTGATCGGTGTGGTCTACAAGACCATCGACATTGGCATCCCGTTCACGGAGCCGTGGGTGTCTCTCACCACCAAAGATCTGCTGAGCTTCTTTACCCTCGCCGTGATTGGCCTGGCACTGAACGAGGCGGCCTACATGGCTGAGATCGTGCGTGCCGGTCTCCTGTCGGTAGACAAGGGGCAAGACGAGGCTGCTGTTGCCCTGGGCCTCGGCTGGTGGCACACGATGTCGCGAGTGGTACTGCCGCAAGCAATGCGCGTGATCATCCCGCCGACCGGCAACGAAGTCATCTCGATGCTGAAAACAACGTCTCTCGTCACTGCAGTGCCGTTTACGCTCGAGCTCTACACGCGCTCCCGCGACATTGCATCGCGCACCTATGAGCCCGTTCCGATGCTGATCGTAGCGTCGATCTGGTACCTCGTTATTACGTCGATCCTGATGGTTGGTCAGTACTACCTTGAGCGCCACTTCGCGAAGGGTGTTGCGCAGCGGCCAGACGTTATGCAGCCCTCGGTTGAGACTGGTGTGATTGGGTTGCCGTCAGAAATCGAGCATAAGATCAACACCGACGATGGGGATGACACGGTCATACCCCGCTCGGTCGACCCGGAGGGGCGGAGCATGAACCTCCACGCAACCGATGTTCCGATGGTGAAGGCCGAGGGGGTCTCGAAGTCCTTCGGTAGTAACCTCGTGCTGAAGTCGATCTCGCTTGAGGTGCAGCGTGGCGAGGTACTGTGCCTGGTTGGTCCTTCAGGATCAGGCAAGTCAACGTTCTTGCGCTGCATCAACCACCTTGAGACCGTCAACGCGGGGCGCCTGACGGTCGATGGCGAGATCGTGGGCTACCGTCAAAAGGACGACAAGCTCTACGAAATGCACCCGCGTGAGGCAGCGAAGCAGCGACGCGACATCGGCATGGTGTTTCAGCGCTTCAATCTTTTCCCGCACATGACCGCGCTCGAGAATGTGATGCTCGCGCCGCGCCTGCTCAAGAAAGGCGAGAAGGCGATCCTCAAGTCGCGCGCCATGGAGCTACTTGCTCGTGTGGGTCTCGCCGAGCGTTGGGATTACTACCCGGCGCACCTCTCGGGTGGCCAGCAGCAGCGCGTCGCGATCGCCCGCGCGCTCGCGATGGAGCCCAAGCTGATGCTGTTCGACGAGCCGACCTCGGCGCTCGACCCCGAGCTTGTGGGTGAGGTGCTCGACGTGATGAAGGGTCTTGCCGAGAGCGGCATGACCATGATCGTCGTGACGCATGAGATGGGCTTTGCCCGCGAGGTCGCCGACAAGCTTGTGTTTATGGACGGCGGTGTTGTTGTTGAGGCTGGCGATCCTGCCGAGGTGCTGAGCAACCCGCAGCGCGAGCGCACTAAAGCCTTCCTCTCGAAGGTGCTGTAGGCGGGTTCGTCCGCGCGCTCGCGCGCTCAAAAACGGTGTAGCCATATTGCTAGTTGGCATGAGTTCAACTAGCAATATGGCTACACCGTTTTTGGGGCTGAGCTGGGCTGAGCTGGGGTCCTAGGCGTTCACACCCAGATCATTCTTGATCTTGGTGGTCGAGACACCCTCGGTGCGGTCGAGGTATATGACCTCGCAGTAGTCGCGCAGCAGTTCGAAGCGAGGATCCCCCTCCCAGTCACCGCCCATCACGACGGCGTCGATCTCGTATTTCTGCACGTCTCGGATCTTCTGATCCCACGCTTGCTCGGGGATCACAAGGTCCACATAGCGTACGGCTTCGAGCATGTTCTTGCGGGTTTCGAAGTCGTGGTACGTCTTCTTGCCCTTGCCCTCGTTGAACTCCTCGGTCGAGGCCGCCACCACGAGGTAGTCTCCCAGCGCCCGCGCACGACGCAGTAGCCGAATGTGCCCCCAGTGCAGCAGGTCGAAGGTGCCGTAGGTCAGGATCCGCTTCATTCCTCCATAGTACGGTCGCTTGGCGGCGGGGGAGTAGTTGAAGGGTCTTTCTGGTCACCCTTTCCCTTTGCGGGTCGCGCGCGTAGGCTGAAAGGGACCGTTGAAGCACACAATTCCAAGGGAGGGCATTATGCATAACAGCGACGAACGCCACGTCCCGGATCACGAGTCAGACCCCGCACACACCCCCGGCGATGGCTGGGTTGGTGAGGGCGGAGCCTCTCACCTGGGACCCGCAACTCACATCGAGGCTGGTCACCCCACACACGATGAAGACGAGGGCGAGCCAGAGTAGCCCCTGGGCCTAGCTAAGTAGGAGCATGACTCCGGCAACCGCCGACACCACGGCGATGAGCAACGCAATACCGATCAGGATCGCGTGCACCTTCAAGAAGCGTGTCGCGCGACCCTGATCGTCGTGCGCGCGAGCGTCGGTCTTCACGCGTGTCCAGAACCGAGGCCACACCACCACGTTGTACATGGCGTTAACGAGAAGCATGATGCCAGCGAAGAGGGTCATGGTTCCAGCCTAAGGCTTGCGTGAAGGCTCGGACGCGCGGGATCCCACGATCCCGAAGCACAGTTCACCGAGAGACGCGAGAGTGAGCAGCAGCAGGATCAGGGCCCAGGGGATGCCAATCTGCGCGAGCAATCCCAGCAGCAGTGGGCCAGTCGCCGCGACCGCGTACCCGACACCCTGGCTCACCGCGGAGAACGACGCCGTCTGGGCCACGCTCGGGGCAGTGAACACAATCAGCGCGATCGCCAGCCCAAACGCCGCACTCTGCGCGACTCCGAGCACCGCGACCATCAGGGGCGCAAGCACCAATGGCCCGAGCGCGAGCCCAACGAGACCCAGAGCAGACAGCGCCGCGATGCTCGCAATGAGGCCGGTGCGCAGTCGCGGGCGCGAGGCGAGCGTCGGCGCCAGCAGTGAGGCGGGCAGCCCTGCCACGCTCATCCAGGCGAGCAGCAGCCCGGCCTGTGTTGGGTCGAGGCCGCGGTCGACGGCGATGGTCGGTAGCCACGCGGTGAGCGAAAAATAGATGAGCGCCTGGCATCCAAAGAACCCCGTTACCGCCCAGACTCCCGGTGCGCGCAGCACCGAGGTAGAGCCAGACCCCGACGATTGCCGCACGGGTCGCGAGAGACCCAGACGGGGTGCAAACCCGATGACAATGCCCAGCGCAATGAGCAGCGGCACACCCCAGGCCGCGAGCGAGAGCGCCACCTGTTCGTGCAGTGCGTGAAACAGCGGCACTGAGAACGCGGCGCCCGCGGCAGCGCTCACACCGAAGGAGGTGGTGTAGATGCCGGTCCAAAAACCTCCGCGCCGCGGCAGAGCGTGTCGAATAATTTGGGGCGCGAGGATCCCGAGCAGTGCGATAACCCCGCCCACCATCACGGTGCCGACGAAGAGCAAGGGAGCCGAAATGGGTCGCAGCAGCGTTGCGACCGCCAGCAGGGCGAGCAGCACCGTAAGGGCACGTTCGAGCCCGAGCCGCGAAACGAGCAGTGGGGCGAGCGGAGAGGTGAGGCCAAACAGCAGCACGGGGATCGCGCTCAGCACCGCGAGTCCCGCGGCGGAGAGCGAGAACGCATCCCCGACCTCGCTGAGCAGCGGCGAGACCGAGGTGATCGGAAAGCGCACGCTCAGGCCGATTGCGACGACAAGAACGCCGCCGGCAAACCCCTGGCGCTTACCCTCGCTCATTGAGGAGTCGCGTCTGTTGTTCGAGCACCCCGAGGGCCGCTGCTTCTGCTGCCTCGGGGTCACCCGCAGAGATGGCATGCAGGAGTTGCTCGTGCTGGTCGGCTCGATCGGGATCGCCGCCGTTCGACAGGCATGAGGCGTCGGCGATGGATTCGCGCAGTGAGGTGTCAAAACTCGCGTAGATGTCGGCCAGCAGGCGGTTGCCCGAGGCGTCGGCGATCCCGAGGTGGAATGCAACGTCGGCCGCGGCAAAGGCGGCGGTGTCGTTTGCCGCGATCGCGAGGCTGCGTTGGTGAAGGTGCGTGGCGAGTCGTTCGAGGTCTGTGTCGCTGCGGAACTCTGCTGCCTCGCGGGCGGCGAGTCCGTCGAGTGCGCGCCGCACGGCGATCACCTCGCGGCTGTCGGCGGAGTGCAGTGTTCGCCGCAGGGCCACCTGGGTGGCGTCGGTTGCGATCAGATAGGTGCCGTCTCCCTGCCGGGTTTCAAGCAGTCCGAGCTGTACGAGCGAGCGCACGCCCTCGCGCACCGAGGTTCTGCTTACTCCGAGTATCGAGGTCAGTTCTGCTTCAGACGGCAGCCGGTCGCCAATTGACCAGCTTCCCTGAGCGATTTCGCGCTTGAGCTCGTCGACCACGGTGTCAACGAGCGAGCGCCGTTCAATAGGTTGCACGATTTTTCCTTGCGGTATCGGGTGGTTGTGTGGTTATCATATGTCTGATGACCCTACCGGCGCTAGCCTGATTCGGGTCAATGATCCAGAACGATCGAGAAAGGCTCTCCAATGGCGGCGACCCAGGCTTCTACGCATCTCACGACCCCGGGACTCACGACACCAGGCCTCGTAGATGCGCACATTCACCCCGACAAGTCGTCGTGGGGAGCGCCCTGGTTGTCGCGCAAGCCCGCAGCGAATCTGGCCGAGCTGATCGAAAACGATCGCGCCTCGCAGTTCGACTTCAACATGAGCGTCGAAGAGAGGGTCTACAGCTTGTTCGAGCAGGCCGTCGCAAACGGCACCCTCGCGCTGCGGGCCCACGTCGACGTGTCGCCCGAGCTCGGCACCACAAACGTCGAGGGGGTGCGCGCCGCCGCCGAGCGCCTCTCTTCGTTTCTCACCGTGCAGATCGTCGCGTTTCCGCAGTTCGGGCTGCTCACCAACCCCGGCACGCTCGACGTGATGGCCGCCTCGCTCGACGCGGGTGCCGACCTCGTTGGCGGCATTGATCCCGTGGGCGTGGAGGGTGACCTGCATGGCCACCTCGATGCCATCTTCGGAGTCGCAGACAGCAAGGGCCGTGACCTTGATATTCACCTGCACGACGGCGGTGAGGCCGGGCTCGAAGCGATTCGTGAGATTGCGACGCGCACCATCGCAACGGGGCGTCAGGGCCGGGTCACCATTGGGCACGCCTTTGCGCTCTGTGACGAATCACTGCCCAGTCTGGGTCAGACACTCGATCTGGTGGCAGAAGCCGGGGTGTGGATCGCGACCTGTGGCCTGGGCGCCGACCCCGTGCCGAACCTCGCACTGCTGCAAGAGCGCGGCGTGAGGGTTGTTGCCGGCTCAGACGGGGTGCGCGACACGTGGAGCCCCTTCGGCACGGCGAGTATGGTCGATCGCGCTCACCTGATCGCGTACCGCACCGGGGCGCTCACCGACGCCGATCTTGAGCACGTCTTTGACCTCGCCTCGCGGGCGGGTGGTGAGTTGCTCGGGGTCGCCGAGATCGCAGACTGGGCTGGGCCCGAGAGCGACACCCGCCTGGAATTTGCCGCGGAGAACCTGGCACAGCTGGTGGTGGATCGCCCGGCCCCGCTGCGGGTGATCCGCAACGGCAAAGAGTTCATTCGCGAGTAGACGGCCCAGTCAGCAAACCAGCCCAATCCCGCCCAAAAAACCTGAATAAACCACGCACAAACGGAACGAAGGAGTCCCCGTGTCGAAACGATCACTCACCCTGGTGGGTGCTGCCGCAGTGGTAGCGCTCACCCTGACAGCTTGCGCAGGTAACGGGGCGGAGGGAGTAACGCCAAATCTGGCGGAGAGGCCGAGTTCAGTGTTGACCGCGCAAGCCTGGCCACCACAACAGAACCCGGCACGAAGCCCGTTGCCGATGTGACGTGGAACCTGCCGTACGAGCCACTCTCGCTCGACCCGATGCTCACGTTTAACTACGCCGAGAACACGGTCGATGCCAACCTATGCGAGGGGCTCACCCGCATCACTCCCGATCTCGGCGTTGAGAACGCCCTCGCCGAGTCGGTCGAGAACCCGAACGACACCACCACCGTGTTCAACCTGCGCACGGACGCGAAGTTCTGGGATGGCACCCCCGTCACAGCCGACGACGTGGTCTACTCACTCGCGCGCCAGGTTGGCCCCGACTCGTCGACGTACTGGAGTGACTACTTCCAGAGTGTCGCCTCGGTCGAAAAGACGGGCGACAACCAGGTCACGGTCAAGATGACTCAACCCGACGCACTCTTTGAGCAGGGCATGTCGAGCGCCGCGGGTGCGATTGTCTCGAAGGCCGCCGCCGAGAAAGCGGGCGAGCAGTTTGGCACACCCAAGGGTGGCCTGATGTGCTCGGGCCCATTCAAGCTCGACAGCTGGGAGCCGGGCAAGGCGATCAACCTCGTGAAGAACGACGCCTACTGGGACAAAGAGCTGATCCCGAAGGTTGACAAGCTCAGCTTCAGCTTCATCGCCGACGAGTCGACCGCGGTGAACGCACTGCGCTCGGGCGACGTTGACGGCCAGTTCTTCTACCTGCCGCCGGCCGGCCTGAGCCAGTTGAAGGACAGCGATGCGACGATCACCTTCGGCAAGTCCTACATCTTCTGGTCACTGCGCGCGATCCAGCCAACCGGCACCTTCTCGAACCCGAAGGTGCGCGAGGCGCTGCTTGCGGCCATCGACCAGCAGGCGATCGCCGATGTGGTGTTCCAGGGCACCTCGATCCCGTCGCCGGTGCTGACCGGACCCGCCTACTTCGGCACGGGTGAGGCCGCTGAGAAGTTCCAGAAGGCGTACGACAGCTACACGGTGAAACCAGACATCGCGAAGGCCAAGGAATTGCTCGCAGACGCTGGCGACATTTCGAAGCCGATCGTGCTGGGTGTGCAGGGATCCTCGGCGGTGCACGAGCAGACCGCCAACCTGATTCAGGCTGCCGGGCAGTCGATCGGTCTCAAGATCGAAACGAAGGTGATCCCGGTTGAGCAGTTCGGCAACCTCTACTTCGACGCGAAGGCGCGCGAGGGCCTCGACGGCTTCTTCACCACCTACTACGGCAACGTGACGGATCCGCTCGACGTGTACACAACGTTCACACCCGACAGCACCAACAACTTCATCAAGTACGACGGTGCTGCCCAGGAGCTTGCCGACGCACGAAAGACGCTCGACCCGTCGAAGCGCGCCGACTACACGATTGCCGCACAGGAGAAGATCACGCGCGACCTGCCGTGGATGCCGATGGGTGATCTGCCTGTGATCCTCGTGCAGAACAAGAAGATCTCGGGTGCGGTTCCGTCGTCGGCCTACCTCGGGTATCCGTGGGCCGCCACCATCGGGGGCGTGGAGTAACACCGTGTCTACCCCCGCGTTCCTGCTGCGACGGTTGGGCAGCCTGCTGCTCGTTCTGTTCGTGACCTCGTTTGTGGTCTTCGGCATGCTGTATCTCGCCCCGGGAAGCCCGCTGAGCTTTGTGCTCGGGCCCCGGGGCGGGACCCCGGAGCAGATTGCCAGGGTGACCGAGCAGTATCACCTCGATGATCCATTCTTCGTGCGCTACTTCGCGTGGATCGGCGACCTGCTGCAGGGCAATCTCGGCGATTCCGTGGTGTACCGTCAGCCCGTTGCCGATCTGATTCAGGGGCGCATCGGCACCACCGTCGCGCTCATCGCACTGGCGACCATCATCATCGCGATTGTGGGTGTTGGCCTCGGCCTCTTCGCCTCACTCAAGGGTGGCTGGGCCGACTATGCGGTTACCACCGTGGCAACCCTCGGGCTCGCAACACCCGCGTTTGTGATCGGTGTTGCGCTGATCAGCGTGTTTGCGGTGGGGCTCGGCTGGTTCCCCACAAACGGCAGCGGTAGTGGGGGCTTAGACACGCTGTATCACCTGATCCTCCCGGCGATCGCGCTCGCGGTTGCGAGCACCGCGTATCAAGCGCGCATTACGAGGGCGTCGGTGCTTGAAGAGGAGGGTCGCGAGCACGTGCAGACCGCCGTGGCGCGCGGCCTTCGCTCCCGGATCATCATTCGTCGGCACGTGCTTCGCAACGCACTGATTCCGATCACCACGGTGCTCGGCCTCACGATCGCGACGCTCATTGCCGGAGCCGTGGTTGTGGAGAGTGTGTTTGCCCTCGACGGGCTTGGCTCGCTGCTGGTGCGGGCGATCCTGCAGCGCGACTTCGCGGTCGTGCAGGCCGTGATTCTCGTGTTGGTTGTTGCGTTTGTGGTTATCAACGCCATCGTCGACTTTCTCTACACACTCATTGATCCGCGCATCAAGCTGGGGAGCAAACAATGACCGCGCCAAGCACGACTCAAATTGCGCTCACGCGGGTTGTTGACCGCGAACCGGGCTGGTTCACCCTGCTGGGCCGCAAGCTCGGTGTTGTTGGGATCATCGCAGCGGTGGTGCTTGCGGTCATCGTGCTGGCGGCGACACTGGCCCCGTGGATCGCGCCCTACGACCCCGACTACCCCGATCTGTTCGCGGCCCTCTCGGGCCCAAGCGCCGAACACCTGCTCGGGGCCGACGCGCTCGGGCGCGACCTGTTCACCCGACTGCTCTACGGCGCGCGCATCACACTGCTCGGGCCGACCCTCGTGATTCTGATCGCGACGGTTGTGGGCACGCTGCTCGCACTCATCGCGGCGTGGAACCGCGGGTTTGTTGACACGGCGATCTCCTGGGTGCTTGACGTGCTGTTTTCGGTGCCGGGCATCGTGTTCGCGCTGATTGCGGTCGCGATCTTCGGACCCGACCTGCTGGTTGTGGTCATTGGCCTCTCTATCGGTTACATCCCCTACGTTGCGCGCGTGGTGCGTGGGGCGGCGCTGCGCGAACGTGGCATGCCGTACGTGCAGGCCGCGTGGCTGCAGGGGCAGTCGGGCATTGGGATCAGCCTGCGCCAGATTCTGCCGAACGTACAGCCGATTGTGGTCGCGCAGGCGGTGTCGTCCCTGGGCTTCGCGGTGATCGACCTGGCCGCCGTGTCGTTCCTGGGTCTCGGGGTGCAGCCACCGACGGCTGACCTCGGCCTCATGGTGAAAAGCGGCTTCGACTCGGTGTTGCGCGGGCAGCCCCTCGAAGCCATCGCCGCTGGCCTCGCTATCGTGCTGATCGTGTGGAGCATCACCGTGATTGGCGATCGCCTCGCCTCAAACACAAGGAGCATTCGATGACCGCGCCGCTGCTTGAAATCAACAATCTACACGCCAGCCTCATTACCAAGTACCGGCGGCTCGACCTGCTGAACGGCGTCAGCCTGACACTCGACTGCGGTGAAGCACTCGGCCTCGTCGGTGAGTCGGGCTCGGGCAAGTCGCTCACCACCAGAGCGGTCATGCGCATGCTCGCGAAGGGGTTTCGCACCGAGGGCGAGATCAAGTTCGATGGTGAATCCGTGCTCGGCATGAACCGCGAGCGACTGCGGCAGTACCGGGCCACCGAGGTTGGCATGATCTTTCAAGACCCGAGGGCGCACGTCAACCCGGTGCACACGGTCGGCGACTTTTTGACCGAGGCCCTGGTTCGGGATCGCGGGCTGCCGCGCGCCGAGGTCGAGCGTCGCGCGATCGAACTGCTCGACGAGGTCGGAGTGCGCCAGCCCGAGCGGCGGCTGCGCCAGTACCCGCACGAGCTGTCGGGCGGCCTGCTGCAGCGCGTCATGATCGCGAGTGTGCTGCTCGCCGAGCCGAAGCTGATTTTGGCCGACGAACCCACCACCGCCCTCGACGTCACCGCGCAGTCAGACGTGATGGCGATCCTCGACGAGCAGCGCAAGGCTAGGGGGCTTTCGCTGCTGTTCATCACCCACGACCTCGAACTGGCAAACGCGTGCTGCGACCGGCTCGCGGTCATGTACGCGGGCGAGATTGTGGAGCAGGGGTCGCACGTGTACGAGGCACCAACGCACCCCTACACGATTGAGCTGCTGGGAGCTCGGCCGAGCATTGACGAGCGGCTCGACCGCCTGCCTGTGCTCGACTACAACATTGAAATGCACGAGGAACTGAAGGCGAGGGCAGCGCAATGACTTCTCTGGGTACGGCACCGGCCGCAGCAGGCCAGCCGCTCATCAGCGTCCGCGATCTGCGCAAGGTCTTTCCCGCCCGCGCGGCACCAAGGCAGAAGACGTTGTCGCGGTCGACGGGGTCTCCTTCGATCTGCACCGCGACGAGTGCCTGGCCATCGTGGGCGAGTCGGGATCGGGCAAAACCACCGTCGCCCGCATGATCGTCGGCCTCGAAACCGTCACCGCGGGCACCGTAACGGTCGAGGGTGAGGATCGCACGGCAGCGCCCCGACGCCTGCGCGACCGCCGCGAGCGCGCCCGCCAGGTGCAGTACGTGTTTCAGGATCCGTACTCGTCGCTCAACGGGCGCCAGCGCATCGGCGACGTGATTCTGAGCAACCTGAGCTTGCACGCTGGGGCCGGTGGGGGATCTGCCGGTGGCGGTTCTGCCGGTGCATCTGGCACTGCCGCCGGTTCCGGGCGGCCCAGCCGTGCCGAACTGCAGCGCCGCGCACAAGAGATTCTTGACGCGGTGGGCTTGCCTCGACGCTTTGCCGACCGCCTGCCGCGCGAGCTGTCTGGCGGCCAGCGGCAGCGCGTGGCGATTGCGCGGGCGCTCGCCGCAAACCCGAGGGTGGTGGTGCTCGACGAGGCGGTTGCCGCGCTCGACGTGTCGATCCAGGCGCAGATTCTCAACCTGCTCTCCGACATTAAAGCAGAGCGCAACGTCAGCTACCTGTTCATCTCGCACGACCTCGCCGTGGTGAACCAGATTTCCGACCGCATGATCGTGATGGAAAACGGCAAGGTGGTCGATCAGGGCGACACCGCCGCGCTGCTCGCCAACCCCACCCACCCGTACACGCGGGCGCTGCGGGCGGCGGTGCCCGGACCGGGGTGGCGTCCGGTGCGACGCGAGAAGTTGGCGTCGTGAGGGAAGTTCTCACCACCGCACTCCGCGCTGCGCACGTTCTGGCGTACGAGGAGACCGCGAAGACTGGCGCTGGCAGAGCGGGCGGCTTCGTCGAACTGCGTGACGCCACCGTGCTCGTGCGCGGCGATGTGATCGAGGCGGTTGCAGCCGGGCCCGCGGGTGACGCGCTTGCGGCGAGCGCGGACGAGGTGATTGACCTCGGGGAGAGCCTGCTCATGCCCGGGCTTATTGACCTCGAGGGTCTCACCGACATAGATCACCTACTGCTGGACTCGTGGTGGAGCCCCGAGCACGAGGCCCGGCTTGAATGGTCGGAGTCGTATGCAAAAGACCCTCGCGAGGTGCTCACCCCGGCAGAGCGTAGCACCCTGCGGCGCTACGGACTGGTGCAACTGATTCTGCACGGCATCACCAGCGCGATGCCGATCTCGACCGAGGTGCACGGTGCCTGGGCAGAGACCCATGACGACGCGCTCGACACGGCGCGCACCGCGAGCGAACTCGGCGTACGAGTGTTTCTCGGACCGTCGTACCGTTCAGGAGTTCACGTGACGCATCCCGACGGCTCTGCCGGGATCCACTGGAACGATGCGAAGGGTGAAGCGGCATTCGAGGGGGCCGTGCGTTTTCTCGACACGATCGCCGCGCTCGAGGACCCGCTGGTTACGGGGGTGCTCGTGCCGTGCCGCGTGGAGACGGTGAGTGACACGATCCTCGCCCGCACCGCCGAAGTGTCGGCCGCGCGCGACGTGCTCGTGCGCGTTCACGCAACGCAGGGGTTGGCGTCGGAGCGCGCGATCCTTGCCGCTGAACGCGACGCAACACCGCTCGGTCTGCTTGAGCGCGTGGGGCTGTTGAACGAGCGGCTGATCCTCGCCCACGGTGTTTATCTTGATGTGCACCCTGACGTGCACGGTGAGGATCGGGGTGACCTTGCCCTGCTCGCGTGCAAAGGGGTGACCATTGTGCACTGCCCGCTGACAAATGCGCGCTATGCCTTCTGGCTCGAACGGCTGTCGCAGTATCTTGATGCCGGGGTGGGGGTGGCGCTCGGCACGGACTCATTTCCTCCCGATCTGATTCGGGCGATCGACACCGGTGTGCAACTCTCGAAGGCGCAGCACGGCGACCTCGGCATGGGGCTGCTGGCCGAGTACGTGGAGGCGGCGACGCTGGGCGGCGCGAAAGCGCTGCGGCGGCCGGACCTGGGGCGAATCGCTCCGGGGGCTGCTGCTGATCTGGTGGTGTTTTCGCTGGCGGATTTGCGCATGGGAGCCGTGGATGATCCGATCCGAACCCTCGTGCTTGCGGGCACCGGGCGCGATGCACACTTCAGCATGGTTGCTGGGCGGGTGGTGATGCGAGACGGGCGGATCCCGGGTCTTGATGTCTCTGCGCTGCGTTCCGAGGGGCAGCGCATCTTCGAGAAACTGCGCGCGGCTTATGCGGAGCGTGACGCTCTTGCTGGGTCGGGCGGCTCGAGTGAGGCAGAGCTGTTTCCGCCGGTGTTTCCGCGCCCCACGGGCACCGAAGACTCTTAGAACACCTCAATCTCTTCGGAACAGGTGCCCGGCTGGTTATTGGTGTTCTACGGGCGGGGTCAACCTGGTGGATATGAGGCGTTTAGCCTCGCGCGTCGACGAGTCGAGCCTGTTGGTCCAGCACCCCGAGTGCTGCTGCCTGCGCTGCTGTTGGGTCGCCAGAGACGATGGCGGCATACAAGCGCTCGTGCTCTTTTTTCGGGTCGGGATCCTTGCCCTCGGCAAGAACGGATGCATCAATAATCGACTCGCGCAGGGTGGTGTCAAAGCTCGCGTAGATGTCTGACAGGAGTCGGTTTCCCGACGCCGCTGCGACTCCGAGGTGGAAGGCGACGTCTGCGTCGGCGAAGGCCTCGGCATCGTGTGCAGCAACCGCTTCTTTGCGTAAACGAAGTTGCTCGGAGAGTGATTCAAGATCCTGCTCGGTATGATTTGCTGCGGCACCGCGCGCGGCGACAATGTCGAGGGCGCGGCGCACCTCGATGACCTCACGAACATCTGCTGTCTGCAGTGCGCGGCGTAGCGCCACCTGGGTCGGATCTGTGGCGACGAGATACGTGCCGTCTCCCTGCCGGGTTTCGAGTAGGCCGAGCTGCACGAGCGAGCGCACCCCCTCGCGCACCGAAGCACGGCTGACCCCAAGAATCGAGGTGAGTTCTGCCTCGGAGGGAAGCCGATCACCGATGGACCAGGTGCCCTCGGCGATCTCACGCTTGAGCTCATCAACAACCACGTCAACGAGGGAGCGTCGTACAACTTGTCGCATGACTACATCCTTGCAGACCTCCTGCGTGTATACACATGATTCTCCCGAGTACCGTGGGGTGTCTGCTCAGTTTGCCCTGTTATTTTTGCTGTCTTGTGTCTAATGGGGAGACCAAACGTTCCAAAGGGAACATCTTGCAAAGAGGGGCATCTTGAGTTTTCGTTTTTTGAGCCGTGCCGTAAGCGCGGTGTTGGTCGCGTTATTGGTTGCGGCGGCGTTTTTGCTGGGCACCGCTTCAGCGTCATTTGCAGAAGACCAACCGGTTACTAGCGACTCGCTCTTCAGTAACGATCGGGGAATTTCTCTCGAGAAGGACTACTTCGAGATGTCGACTCCCTATGGTGAGACAGATACCCAGACGATTACACTTACGGCCACACAAGATCTCACGTTGCGGGCCTCCGGGGAATACACAACGCCGGGCGACTCCTTTTACATTACGCGAGCTGGGGTGTGCCCTGGATACTTTGGCACCGTCACAATGAAGGCGGGCGATTCTTGCACGCTGACGATCGTCTTCACCCCCTCATCACCAGCTTCGTACTGGGGTGGACCCAGCTTCGTGGCAACGGTGAACGGCGTCAGTACAGACTTTGGTGTGCACCTGCACGGCAATGTCGAGACCGTGGTGTTGAGCGGTTCCACAGATTTTGGTGCCGTCCGTTTGGGCGAAAGCCGCACAGAGCAGCTTGCCCTCACAAATGTGGCTCGCTATGACTTCACCCCTGCCGAGCTGCTGCGTTACCTGGCCACCTACGCGGGATTCAGCGTTGCACACACGAGCTGTGGTGATGTTCTTGCCGCGGGCGCTACTTGCACCATCGATCTGCAGTTTGCTCCGGTTTATACTTTTGACGCTTCGTCGTACTCGTATGCGACGGGCAACATGAACGGGTATGACGTGTACTCAAATGGCTTGAGGATCGTTGGCAGCGGCAGCGAGGGTAACGTGGGTTTGACCGCAACCCCCACCGTCGATTTTGGTTCGGTTTCAGAATCGGCTCAGGCTTCCGGCACGATCGTCTTGACGAACACTGGCGAGGAACGGCTGACTTTTAATACCTACAACGGCTGGTTCTCGGACTATTCCGGAGCCTTCACTATTGCAGGAGATCTGCCGGCCGCACTTGAGCCAGGAGAATCAGCGGAAGTGCAGGTTGCATTTTCAGCCTCGCTCTCGTCGATAGGTGAGCATGTGAGTGACTACAACCTCACTGGCTACACCTCGAACTACACCGCTGCCAGCGTGACGACCGCCCTACACGCGCTCGTCACATCGGATGCGGCTCCCGTGGTTCCTCCAGCTCCGACCGATCCACCAACACCGACGGACCCCGATGTGAAACCCACTGTTCCGCCTCAGACAGGTCCGACAGAGAAGGGTCCCATCACAGCTCCTCCCGTGACCGAACCGGCCGACGAGACTGCATCAGCTGCGGCTGAAGCGCCGTCAGAGGGTAAGTCACCGAGTGCGGTTGAAACGATGCTTGCGACCACGGGCACGGGGGGTTCTCTCGCGGCAACGGTGGGGGTTGCGACGCTGTTTGGTGCGGCCGGGGCCGGGATTATTTGGCTTTCGCGGCGCCGCCGAAAGGTGAGCTAGAGGCCCGATTCTCTGGCCCAAGCAGCGCATAAATCTGGGGGCTTTTAAAGTCTTCGCAACCCGTGGCTCTCCCAATTGAATGCAAGCGAAAGCGCAGTATTGCATGTTTTTCGTGCGTGATTTCATGCAAAATTGAGCTCTCGCGAGCGTTTGTGCCGCGTCCGTCGAGGACTCATTCGACTTTGAAATGACCCTGGTGAAACTGGGGGCTCCATTGCTGGTGGCATAGGCTTGCGCTTATGGATGAGTACCGCCAGACCGTGCGCAAGTGGGTCAAGCCCGAGGACCTGAATCAGCACAGCGCGCTGTTTGGTGGTCGTGTGCTGCAGTGGCTTGATGAAGAGGCCGCGATTATTGCGGTCGCCCAACTCGGAACCCGCAGTGTCGTGACGCGGTACATGTCTGAGGTGAACTTTGTGGCGCGCGCAGAGAGCGGTGACCTGCTGCAGCTCGACTACAGCATCGTCGCGTTTGGTCGCACGTCGCTGACCCTGAGCTGCCGGGTTGAAAACACGGTCACGGGCCAAGAAGTGCTAACCCTCGACCGCATTGTGTTTGTGGCCGTTGATGAGAGCGGCCGGGCGTACGCCCACGGCCAGACGGAGCCCACGGAGGGAACTGAGCGACTGCGGGGGTAGCGGTCGTTACTCAGCCGGTGCCAGGTCGTACGTGACCCAAGCGGTCTGCTTGGCGAGGCGGTCGTAGACACTGCGCGCTGTGGTGTTGTCGTCTGCCGTGATCCAGCGCACGAGCGAGGCACCCTCGTCGCGTGCAATCTCGGCAAGCCGGTTCAGGATCGCGCTACCCGCACCCGATCCACGCGCCTCGGGTGAGGTAAACAGGTCGTCGAGGTAAATGCCGTGGGCACCGTCGATGGGGCGTGCAAAGTTTCTGAAGTGCCCAAGGCCAACGAGCGAACCGTCGAGCTCGGCGACGAGCGCGCGGGTCTGGTGTGTGGGATCCATGAGCCACTCCCACACGGTCACGTACACCTCAGGGTTGTGTGGCTTGTTGTAGAAGTCGCGGTAGCCACGGTAGAGCGTCGCCCACGCCTCGCGGTCGTCAGTGGCAACGGGGCGAACAATCACGTTGCTCATCGCAGCTTCTCAACTTCTACGAACACAATCGGTTTGGCCGAGGTGCGGTTTTCGACCTGATGCTCTGAGCCAGCGGGTCGGGTGTAGCTCTGACCCTGCACAAGATCAGCAACGATCAGCTCGCCATCAGCGGTGGTCACGTGCATGGTGTCGGTGACCATCGGCACCACAACGTACTCGTAGTCGTGGCGGTGCATCGGTATCACCCCGCCCGGATCAATCGTCCACTTGGTGACGCGGAAGTCTTCATTGTCCAGCTGAATCTCGCCTGATGATCCGGTACTCATGCTGCTCCTCTGCCTTTTGTGCGCCCGAGGCACTGCGACCCGCGGTTTTCTCAGCTTACTTTGGTTGGGCGTGTGTGTTCGGGCAAAAGCGTAACCTGCTGGGCAGAAGCTGTGTGGTGCGACTGCTCTGGGCAAATGAGAAGCTAACGCTGCGCCTGGCTACGTTATTCTGGGAGAGGGGTTTTTCCTTGCTAGAGCAAGGATTCTCTTCATTCCTGGTAGATAAGAACAAGTGCACGCACTCGGTGGGGATCGGGTGTTCAGGAACGCCGCAGAAAGACTATTCTGCACGGCATGAAATTTTCTGAAGTGAATTGAGTCTTACCAGGGTGAACGCGTCATGCGGGCAAGCGTGCTTCCGAGCACGCTTCTTCAAAGTGGGCCCTGGACCAGTGATAGTCGCTGCCGCAATGGTGCCCGCTGGAGTGAATAACGTTTTGATGTGCCGTTGAGCCATGGGGAGTGAAAATAGTGGGGAATATGTTTCGGAGTGACGCTCGTGGGGGCGCGAGTCGCGGTTTAGGTGCGGCCCGGAGGACCGGCGAAGCAGGGCGCGGGCGTCGTTCACGGTGGTCTGTGGTTGCGGGCGCACTGGTGGCACTTCTGGTCGTCAGTGGTCTGCAGGTAGGTCTGCACACCAGCCCCGCTCACGCCGGGGCGAATGACTTCAAGCTTGACGTAGGGAGTGGCGGAGTGACGGAGGTCTCCGGATACGCCGATCAGATTTCTTTCGAGACGCGGGTTTCACCGGAGTCTGGGGTTCCAGTAAAACCGGGAGCTATTACAAAGATCACCCTCGATAAGTCGCTGAGAATGGTGAGCGTGGATGCCCTACCGGCTAATGCGGTAGGAGCTACGAAGGTGTGGGATCCGCAGTCCAACACGCTCACCGTCACATGGGGTGAGCTGTTAGCCGGAACCACTTTCGGCGTCTCCATCTCGACGACACCTTCGGCTTCCGCGACCAAGACGGACACCTTCCAGGTTACGGCCGTTACCACCGGTTTCACTCCTGATGGAACCCCTCTCTCTCAGACGGCAACGAGCATGCCGATTGCGGTTACGGGAAGCGAAATTGCAGACGGGTTTTCGCTTGCCCAGCCGGGAGACTGGGAGTTGAGCTCAGTACCGAAAGTAAGGCTAGCTCCGGGAGGCTCAACGGTGAGTTCTGTATCGCTTCGTCAAGTCGGAAGCAAAAGGACGGCATTCCAGGATCTTCAAGTAGAGACACTTTGGAGCGAGGAATTGAGCGCAGGGTGGGCAACTGCCGGGCCCCGTATGGAGGCTTCGGGTCTTTTTTCCACGATGACTACCGTGCAGGACGACAGCGTAGCCCGTATCTACTCGTATGGGGTGGTTGGAGGAGGAGCAACGCTCACTGCGCCGCTCGTTTTTAGTATTAAGGTTCCCGCTGGGACAGCACCGGGCACGTACTCTGTGCCCCTGAACATTGTTGATAACGACCCCAATGGTGGGGGCAGACGAGTAATTATCTCAAGTAGTTTGAACGTAGAAGTTCCCGAGCCTGAACCGGCGGCGCTGACCTACAGCGCGACGTACGGCCCAAACCAGGTGGCACCCGGTGCAGCATTTGACTGGGGTCAACGGTTCAATATGGAGCTTCCCTCGGGGCTGGTGAAAAATCTCACCGTTACTCTTGCGGTACCCGAAGGGGTCATGCCGGGTGGTTTGTCGGGGGCCGTCTCATCGGGCTCGGGCGGGAGCGCGGGAATCAAGAAAGCAGAATACACTAGCGATTCCACCGTTGATGGTTCAGCTAACTGGCAAGCCTTACCGAGAAATGGCACAACGATCACATTGGCTGATCCATCCGTTATTACGGGCATAAGGTACGTATTTAGTGACTTCTCGACCTCACTCAACGCCACCTACTCAAATGTCGTTCTATCATCGAAAGCTGATGATTCGCTTGCCCTAGGAACAAGGCTGCCGATGGTGACTCAATCGGTGACCTTTGACGACCCGGTGGGTGGAGCGACTTCGTTAGATCATGCCGCCCAGTTCGACAAGACCGTCACGGTGACTGCCGATCCGGGTGGCACGCCGAGCATCGCGGCATCAGATACTCCCAGAGCAAACAATTTTCAGAGTTTTGACCAGATGTATGGCAACGGGAGTTCGTTTGACAGCCGATTCTTTGTAGCTTCGACCGGATCGGCTATTTTTCACAAGCCTTACATCTTTATGGTGGCTCCGAAAGGAATGGCAAGAACGGTCACAAGCCTCGATGTCTGCTCACCGTTTACGCTGATGCAACAGCACAACGGTTGCAACCTAGGTACTCCGGTGTCTTACCCGAAAGTCGTGAGCGGTTCGGGTGCTGTCCCGCTTTCAAACGGATCGACGCTGTTCTACTCTCAGGTGACTGAGGGTGAGTTGCGGGAGGGCGCGGCCGCCTCACGTATGCAGCAGCTTGCCACGTTATGGAACCTGAACCCAAAAACTATGCTTGCGGGCAAACAAAGTGTGTTGGTTGGCATGGGGTCGCTCACTGATGACTTCACCGTTGATGCGGTCCGAAACCAGAACGCCCGGTACACGAAGAAGTCGCTTGCTGATGATACGTCGTTTGGTTCATTCGCGGGTTGGGTGACGAGATCCGGGCTGCACTTACAGGCATAGGGGTCACAACGGATAACGCGTTGTTGGGTGAGCGTTCGTTTACGGTGTCGCAGGGTACGTCAGTGGGTTCGGTGACCACGATCAAGGGTTCCGAAGACGCAGCTGGGATTGTGCAGGGCGCTGGGACGGCGACGGCTCGTCCGGGTGGTTCGGTGTCGTACACGGTTGACGTATCGAACACTGGGTCGGTGATCTACAAGGACTTTGAGTTCATTGATGTGTTGCCTGCTCAGGGGACACGTATACGTTGAATGCTGGGATTGCTCGTGGGTCGGCGTTTGATGTGAATTTGTCGGGCAATGTGAAGGTGCTGGTGAATGGGGTGCCGTCGTCTGGTGCTCAGGTGGAGTATTCCATGTCTTCGTCGCCTGCCCGGTTTGATGGTGCCGGGAATGATGTAGCTGGTGATGGTTGGTTGCCGTTCACGGGGGCTGCGACGGGTGCTAAAGCGTTGCGGGTGAAGCTCGCTAGTGGTGTGGAGTTCGCGCCGGGGGATAAGATCACTCTGTCGTTTGATGCGACGGTGCCGTCGTCTGCGCCGCGTGATGGGTCGACGGCGAAGAATACGGTCGCGTACCGCTTCCAAACCAGTGCTGGGGCGCGGATCGCGTCTGAAGCTCCCGCGGTGCCGGTGAAGTCGTCTGCTCCTGCGGGGATACGCAATTGTCGGGCTTGTCGTTCCTGGATGTAAACGGGAACGGTGTTCAAGACGCGGGTGAGGTCGGGCTGAATGGTGCTGGGGTGTCGTTGCAGCTGTACAAGACGGTGTCAGGTGCCCCGGTGAAGGTGGGATCCCCAATCTCACCCAATACCGATGGGGGTGTGGATGGTGCGTTTGCGTTTGTCGGGATCGATCCGAACCTTGAGTACCGGGTGAAACCGATCTCTGAGAACGACGACGTCACGTTCCCGGCGGCGGCGCTTGATGCGGATGGGTTCTTGAAGTACGTGAAGATCACCGACGCTGCAGTGAATGGCAGTGAGAACACTGCTCAGTACGTCGGGTCATCAACTTTCAAGATTGGTGACGAGGTGGGGTGAAGAAGTGGATCAAGGATCTCCGCCTCCCGTTGATCGCGAAGACGACGGTGTCGGGTGACATCCAGTTCACTGATGTCACGAATACGCCCCAGACTGCGGGTGCTGGGTCTGTGGTCGCGCCCTACGTCAAGGGGTACACGGTGAAGCTGATGCAGGGTGCCACGGAGAAAGCGTCGACGACGACGGATGAGTCGGGTGCGTTCTCGTTCCCAAGTCTTGAGGGGCTGACGCCTGGGAACTACACGTTGACGTTTGAGACCCCGTCTGGTGGGAAGCTTGTCGCTTCTGGGTTGAATAACCCTGCGGTGTTTAGTGGCGGTACCACCC
Source organism: Leucobacter coleopterorum (assembly GCF_011382985.1). Lineage (GTDB taxonomy): Bacteria > Actinomycetota > Actinomycetes > Actinomycetales > Microbacteriaceae > Leucobacter > Leucobacter coleopterorum. The sequence continues at coordinate 3,120,054 of NZ_CP049933.1, read as the reverse complement.
CGAGCGAGCAAGGTGTGTACAAGCTTGATGGGGTGCAGCCGGGGTGCCGTTGACGGTGCACGCGTATTACACGGACACGGGGTCACCTCAGGTGGCTGCTCCCTCGTTCACGGGTGGCGTGGTGGTGGCGTCTGTGAGTGTGAACCCGCAGGCCGTGACCTTGTCAGGCAATGACACGGAGACGCGGGTCGCGAAGTACTCGTGGCAGGTGCTTGATAGCAGTGCGACTCCGGTTGCGGGAGCGACGGTGAACACCGGGGGAGTTCGTCGGTGACGATCCCTGCGGGTCTCAGTGATGGTGGGTACACCGTGAGTGTGACTGCGACGGATGTTGCCGGGAACGTATCAACACCCAAAACAGCAGCGTTTACGGTCGATCGGACCGCACCCGTCATTACGAGCACCCACACGTCGGTGACTTACATCAAGGGGAGCCCTGCTGCTCCGACGACGACGCAGGGGTGGATCGACCTGTACGGGGTAACCGCGACGGATAGTGGTGTGGGGGTGCCTGCTACGGGTGGTATCACCGTGGACGCGTCTGACGTAGACACCACCACGGCGGGGACGTACACGGTGGGTTTCACAGCGTTTGATCTGGCAGGCAACGAAACCACCAAGTATGACGTGTCGTATGTGGTGGGTTTTGTCGCTGATCCGACGATCACGCTTGGCAGTAACACGGCGTTCTTCGAGTTAGGGACCACGCCTCCCGCCGATGATGCGGCCTGGAAGACGCTCTTTGGTGGGGCGACGACCGGGACTAGTGGTGGTGCGACCGTGACGAGTGTGATCGTGGATCACAGCGCGGTCGACTCCGCGGTCGCGGGGAGCTATGACGTGGTGTTCGCGGTGACTGACAGTCTCGGGTACACGGCGACCGCAACGGGTACTCTCGTGGTGCGTGACACGACGAAGCCGGTCATCAGTGCTACTGAAACAGAGCTCACGTATACCGACGGTGACACAAAGATCACCACGGATGCGGGCTGGATCGCAGCATATGGCGCAGCGGCTACAGATTCCGGTTCCGGAATCGCGTCCTTCAACGTTGATGCGAGCAGCGTGGATTACGCGACTGCGGGCAGGTATGTGGTGACGTTCACCGCCCGAGATCATGCGGGGAACACGGAGACGAAGAACGTGAATTACACGGTCGCGTTTGCGGGGGCGCCGAGCATCACGCTTGGCAACCCGGTGGTGACGTACGAGATGGGAGATGACAAACCATCGTCGCAAGCCGACTGGATCGCTGCGTTTGATGTGACGGCCGAAACAGCCCCGGCACCACGAAGAAGTCGTTGCAGGTCGATAGTTCGGCTGTGGACTTCACAACACCGTCTGCCGCGGGGTATGACGTGGTGTTTACTGTGACGGATTCGTACGACAACACGTTCACGTATACCGGCAAGTACGTCGTCACGGACACGAAGGCTCCATCGGTGACGGTCGGCAAAGACCGAGCGAAGCATAAACAACAATCACCGGAGACGCCGTATACGACGCAGGAGTGGCTCACGCTGTTTGAGGTGACGGCGAAGGACACGAAGGATGGGTCCGGCATCGACCCAGCTAACTGGGTGGTGACCGAGGGTGTGAACTACACGCTCGCGGGTGAGTACGAGGTTGAGTTCGTTGCGCATGACAGGGCGGGGAACGCGTCGAAGAGTGTGAAGGCGACCCTCGTGGTCCAAGCACCCCCGACGAGCGACAGCGTGCACATGAAAATCGCACAAAACAAAGGCATCGTGCTTGATCCCAAGGGGCGCAGCACGACCTCTGGTGAGCTCAAAGCTCTCACGGAGGGTTCACTGGGTGAGCCCTCCGCGGGTGGCGCCGTGAAGCTCGATGGCATTGGTGGAGTGATCTATACTCCGGCAAAGGACTACAGCGGCCAGGAGACGCTGATGGTGACGGTGACGGATGACCTGGGTCAGACCGGTGAGATTGCCTACACGTTTACCGTGGTGAAGAAGGGCACGCTCAAAAAGGACACACCTGAGTACAGTGTGCCCGTTGACGGCACGATCGTGATCCCGACCGCAGACGTGCTGCACGCCGTCGACGTGAGTGGACTCGAGATCGATCAGGTGAAGACTGCGAAGGGGTTTGTGGGCAAGGTGAAGCTTGACGGCGACACCCTCGTCTTCACAACCGACGGCAGCAACTGGCGCGGCGACGAAACCTTCACCGTCACCCTGAAAGACGAACTCGGCCAGACCGTCGAGGTGCCCGTCACACTACACGTCACAGGACCAACACTCACCACCAACATGGCAAAGGGCTACGCAGGTGCTTCGGAACTCAAGATTGATGTGCAGGGTCTCGTGCCCGGGCAGAAGTACACGCTTGAACTGCACTCGAAGCCCATGTTGCTTGGCACCGTTGTGGCGAGTGCCGAGGGTACTGCCCAACTGGTGACCGCGGTTCCGGCGCAGGCGAAGACCGGATCACACAGTGTGGTCCTGTTGAACGCAGCCGCGCAGCAGAGAGCAAGCGCCGAGTTCGAGGTGCTAGCTAAAAAGGACACACCCGGTGTAGAGAAGCCGCAGTCATCTGATGATGGTCTGTCGCGAACCGGTGGTGAAGCTCCCGGTGTGATTTTGCCCGCGGCGATTGCTCTGTTGCTTGTGGGACTGCTGCTGCTCGGAGCCGTGTGGTTGCGTCGGCGGAAACGCGTTGCTGGGGACCTGGAATAAATGCCCAGGCACGCGACGTAACATGTTATGAAATAGACCGTGTGGTCAGCACTGTAACGTGCTGACCACACGGCCTCTCTGCTTTGGGGGAAGCTAATGGGGAATCGCGAAGACGAATACACCGAGGGGTTTCTGGAAGACCAGGAGCTTCTTCGGCGACACCGCGAGGGTGACGCTAAAGCGTTCGGGCAACTCTTTAATAAGCATCATCAGCTAGCTATGCGGTACGCCCGCAAATACACCGTTTCGGCTGACCAAGCTGAAGACCTTGTGCTTGAGGCGTTTACCCGTATCTTGGCCACCATTCAGCGCGGAAAGGGTCCCACCGTATCGATGGGGCACTATCTCGTGTCGACTATTCGAAACGTTGCGATTACCGGCGTTGCCTTCGATACGCAAGAGTTTGCACGGGATCCTTTCGAAGTTGCAAAACTCTATGAGAACGAGCACTTTGCTGATCAGGTCAAAACCTCGGAGTGGCTCACCGATGCATTCAACACCCTGAGCGATCGATCCCAGCGGGTCATGTGGTTTCGTGCCGTGGAAAACTTGCCTTCTCGTGAGATTGCCTCGATGCTCGGGTTGAGCGCTGCCACGATTACCCGCGAGTACCAGTCTGCGGTGGGGCAGTTGCGCGAGCAGTTTGTCAATTTTTCTGTTGCCGAGGCTCAGGATCCCGTGTGCCGGGAGTACGCCCCGCTTCTTCGCAGGTTCGCGAAGCGGCGGGGCAAAAACCGCGCGCTCGACTTCGACGAGTCGTTTCGCACGCACGTGGCAACGTGTGAGCGGTGTACCGCTGTGACGTCTCGGTTAAGGGCCTCGGACCGTATGCTGCTCTCCTTGGTGTTTGTCGCTGGTCTTGGTTCGCTCGCTGTAGCGTCGTTGAAAAACGCACCTCCGGCCGCCGCGAGTGCGTTTCTTTCAGCCCTGAGCGGGCCTGTAAAGGTAGCCATTGTCGCGGCTCCGGTTGTTGTGGTTGGGGCGGTGGCGGCTGGTGTCATGATTATCGGTTCCATGAGTTCAGGTTCAACGGCTATTGAGCTTGGGCAAGTGCCGGAGGGCGAAACGAGCACCCTTGTGCGGGTGGGAAGTTGCGCGCTGACCCGTGAGGTTCTTGATGCGAAGAGCGAGGTCTGGCGGCTGAGCACCGAGAGCGAGGGGTGTGATGTTCGCATTTCGTTTTCGCCCACTGAGAATGAACAACGCAAAGCTGTGACGGTCTTAGATACCGCTGCAACACAAGACTTGCGTGCGGTCGAGGTGACCCAGTCGGGCACCTACAGTGTCACGGTGACTAACGGGCCTGACGCGAAACAGAAATCCTTTGAGGTGCGTCGCTGAGAGTGGTTTGCGCGTCTTCCTCACGTTTTGCTGCGCTGTCTTGTCAAGCTTGCGGGGGAATAGGACGCCTCCGGGAGGTGGACATGGTGGAACCGACGGCTTGTTTGTAGCGCAGCCGAGTGCGGCTGGGCAGCGTGCGACGGTTGTGCGTGGTGAGGGTGCGGGGCAGGGATCGACCTCAACTTCAATCCTGCTGTGTGTTGGAGGGTGCGAGCTGGAGCGTGAGCCGCTTGGTGGCAGCAACGAACTCTGGCATCTCGGTGCGAGGGTGGATGACTGTGATGCGTACGTCTCCTTTTCTGCTGAGGGTTTGTCATCTCGCAGTGCTGAAGTGGTCTTGGAAACTTCGACCATGCCGGAATTACGCACCTCTGAGGTGACCTGAGCAGGGGTTTTTGAGGTTGTGCTGTCATGCGGTGGCGAAACGAAGCGCTTGAGCGTCACGGTGCGAAAGGACAGTAACTACTAACAGCCGAGTTTCTGGGCCCTTGATGTTGGAGTCAGCAGGGGCCCTGGAAAAGTCGTGTGCGACCGCGAAGCATCCCACCCGACCTTCCCCAATTGTGCAAGTGACAGAAATAACGTCGCTCATTCCGGCGGGCGCACAGTGCAGCTGCGCCCCGACGGTCACCAAAATGAGATGACGAGGCGAAGTTCGGTGTGGAAGTCGAGCTCGCAGGGGCGCTCATCGGGGCGCCTTTTTGACAGCAAAGCAGCTGGATACCAACGGAGGTACGAACAGTGAGTCTCAATTTAACGGGCAGCAACACGGACGTCGAGGCGACCGACGCTCTCGCTCGCGAGGGCAATGACGAAGACCAGATGAGCCGTGGCAAGCTCACGATGGCGTGGTATGGCACCGCGAGCGCGTTCTTTTTCGTGTACATCGGTGCCGCGATGGCGGTCGCTTACGGCACGCTCAACGCGATCATCGGCATCGTGCTGACCATCATCGTGTACGGCCTCATCAACACGGCGCTGTCGCGCTACGCCATCAACAACCGCACCACCGTGGCGCAGTTCTCGCGCACGATCCTTGGCAACGCCGGATCAGCGATCGCTATGATCATCTTCGCGCTCATTGCCATCTATTACGCCGTGTTCGAGGGGTCCATCGTGGCCTACGCATTCATGACGGCCTTCGGCGGTGAAATGTGGATGTGGAGCCTCATCGTGGTCATCTACTCGACCCCGCTGATCCTTGGTGGAGTGCGTCGCTTCCTCGACAAGATCAACGGCATCCTCATGCCGATCTACTTCTTCGGACTGGTCGCGGCGGTCATCTGGGCGGGGGTGCAGTACGGTTTCAACGACACCTGGTTGACGCAGGCACCGGATCTGCCACTGCCCCTTGCGATGGGTGGCCCCGGGTGGCTGGCAACGTTCGCGGGCTACATGGGCGTGTGGATCATGATGATGTTCACGATGGACTTCGCCTCCCTTGGTAAGCGCTCCGACATTAGGTATCATCAGCGCGTCACATTCGGGCCTCTGTTCTACGTGCTTGCGTACGGCTTCGCTGCGTTTGTCGGCATCTTCTTGACCTTCACTATTCCGGGAATCGACGCCTCCGAGACCGGCCTTGCGGGTGGTCTGGTCAGCCTGATGGGTGTCTTCGGCCTGATCGTTGTGATCGCAACCCAGACTCGCATCAACACCGCGAACTACTACCTGGGCGCGGCGAACCTGCGGGCCTTTGGGGAGAAAGTGTTCCGCATCAACATGCCCAACGTCGCCTGGGTGCTGCTGTCCTCTGCGATTATCTACCTCTTTATGCTCCTTCCGGTTGTGCAGTACCTGCTGATCGCCCTTGCCTGGCAGGGTGTGCTGGTGACGGCCTGGGTCGCCATCGCGCTGACCCACATTTTGCTCGACAAGTGGCGCAACGAGGAGCACGCCGCAATCGGTGATCAACACTACAAAGCCTTCAATGGTAATGGACTGACCGCCTGGATCGTGGCCACCGCCATCGGCATCGTGATGCTGCAGCTCGGATCGATCAACCCCGACCTCGCTGGTGTGGGCGCGACCTGGGGCCCGATCCTCACAGCGGTTTCTGCTGCACTGGTCTACGGCATCCTCTGGAAGACGAACCCTGTGGGCCGCACCGGGCTCATTAAGGTGGTGGGGGTCTAACGAGGCCGCGGATCGGGCTCGGCAGCCCAACCCAACCCAAACCAGCCCAACCCAACCCAACCCAACCCAACCCAACCCAACCCAACCCAACCCAACCCAACCCAACCCAACCCAACCCAACCCAACCCAACCCAACCCAACCCAACCCAATCCTGGCCCCGCCCGGTCTCCCGAGCCTGTGCCACCTGCTGCCCCCAATCGAGTGTTGCCATATTGCTAGTTGGACGTGCCACAACTAGCAATATGGCAACACTCGATGAAGCGATTGGGCGGCAAACGTGCGGCGGGCGCCCGCTACACGAGCTCGTCGGTGTGCACGACCCTTGCGAAACGGCCGCCGTGCAGGCTGGTTGCCGTTGCTCGGGTGAGGTCGTCGGCGCTGAGCACAGTGCCATCGGGCCCTGTCAGGTCGAAGGTGTGGCACGCGTCAATTGCCACGATGGTGTCGTACCCGAGGTTGCCAGCCATGCGCGCGGTTGTTTCGACGCACATGTTGGTCTGAATGCCGCAGAGCACGAGCTGTGAGATGCCGGCTTCGGTAAGCCAGGCTGCCAGATCAGGGGTCCCGTAGAACGAGGAATTCACTGACTTGGTGATCGCCAGTGCGGGCTCGACGCTGGTCAGAAACGGCTTGAGACTGTTTCCCTTCTTTTCGGCATTGAGCGGAGAATCGGGGTGTGCGGAGTTGTGGCGAACCATCACGATCGGGCGACCCGCGGCTTGCCACGCGGTGACCAATCGGGCGATGTTTTGCTCAGCCTCGGGGTTGTTGCGTGCGCCCCAAAAGGCGGAGTCGTCGAATCCCTGCTGTACGTCGATAACGATGAGTGCTGCGTTTGATGAAATGTCCATGGCATTAGTTTGCTCGCGAAGCGCAGGTGCGCGTGAGTGGCAGATATGCAATATTGCGATGGAAATCCGCCATACACTGTAACCGTGCTCAATGTTGCCCTGCTGCTTTTGCCCAACGCGCGAGTCTTTGACGTTGCCGTGATGACCGAGACCTGGCAGGCGGAGCGACTCTCGTCACCGCCGCTCGCGATCCGGGTTCGCCACTGTGCGGCTAAGCCGGATGTCGTCAAACTCGGAAACAACGCAACCATGGTGGCTGACGAGGACCTGTTGTGGTTGGAGAAGGCAGACGTGGTTCTCGTACCCGGGCTCAGCAGCCTCGATAGTCTTCCGAGCCGAAACTACCTCGAGGCGCTAGAGCAGGCCCACAGCGCAGGGGCAACCGTCGCCTCACTCTGCTCGGGTGCCTTTGTGCTCGCGGTAGCGGGTCTGCTCGACGGAAAGCGCGCCACGACGCACTGGGCGCTCGCGCCCCGACTTGCCGCTCATTTTCCAAACGTGACCGTCGCAAGTGACGAGTTATTCATCGGGCAGGATCGAGTCTGGACTTCAGCCGGTGTCGCCGCGGGTATTGACCTGAGCATTCATTTGATTCGCGAGTTGCTTGGAGCAGGCGCGGCTACAAACATTGCCCGTTCAATGGTCGCGGCCCCGAATCGAGCGGGCGGACAGGCCCAGTTCTTGCGGGCTCCCGTGCGTGCGGCGGCCGGGATCGGCACCGCCCTCGGAATCGTGCAGGCTGCAGTCGAAGAGCACCCCGATCACAACTGGAGCGTCGCAGATCTCGCTGCCCGCGCTCATCTCGCCGAGCGCACCTTCGTGCGGCACTTCAATGACGAGACAGGTACGAGTCCGCATCGCTGGTTTACCGAGTGGCGCATCGATCGTGCTTCGGCACTCTTAGAACAGGGTGCGTCGGTTTCCGAAGCCGCAACCGCTGTCGGTTACGGGTCTGTCGTGACGTTTCGGCAGCGCTTTCGTGAGCTGCGCAAGGTCTCTCCGTCACAGTACCGGGCGGCGTTTGGGCGCGAACCGGCTGCATAACCTCCCTAGTACGGCTCCAACTCCACCAACCGCAGCGCCATCAGGCAGGTCGCCCGGCCGTCGAGGGTGTCTAGCGAAATGCCGAGCAGCTCTTGAATGCGGCGCAGTCGGTAGCTCAGCGAGTTGCGGTGAATGAATAGCTCGTCGCAGGTACGCGACGGCTGGGCGTCGTTTCTCAGCCAGGTGCGCAGGGTCGGCAGTAGCTCGGTCGTGCGTTGCTCATCATGCTCGACCAACGGTGCAAGAAACCGTTCGGCGGATTCGCGCGCACCGCGACCGGCGGCCGCCGCAACAACCGCACTCAAGCCGAGCACAGGTGCAAGCACGGGACGGGTGACATGGTGGATCAGATCCAGTGCGTGTACCAGTGCGATCCGCAGTTCATCAATCGTGTGGGTGGGTCCGCGCAGCACAAGCGGTAATTCGGGGCGGATCGCGAGGATTCTGTCGACCGTCTCATCGAAACCATCTCGGGGGAACTGCGCCAGAGCGATGAGTTGATCGTCGAGCTCGGCTACCCGCACATCGTGAAAGGTGTCGTGCAGGGCGACACGCAGCTTCCAGGCCGCCGCCGCATGGTCGCCGCTCATATCGGCAACGAGAAGTGTGGTCTCTGCGCGCCGGCTCAGCCCGAGCTCGTGGAACGCGTTGGCCACGTCACTGCGCGTAGATTCCGACCATGCCACGCAGCGGTTCACGAAGCGCAGCATGTCTTGGTGACTGCTCGCGTCAACGGCCACCGAGCGGTTGAGTTGCAGGGCGAGGATCGACGTAACGGGAGCAAGCAGCGCCTCGTATTCGCTTGAGGGGCCGTACAGGCGCACGGCGAGCTGGCACGGGTTGCTCAGCCCCATGGGCAGCGGCACGGTGAGCACGTCGGGCTGGGTCGAGTGTGCGGATCCGGTGCGCCAGGTCACCGCTTCCGGGTACTGTGCGATCAGCGATCCAAACGCGTCGTACACCGCAATTGGTGACTTCACCACACCGTAGACGGCGGCGAGCAGCGTCGATACTTCGGCACCCTGGCTGGCGAGCCGGGCACACTCGTCAGCCAGTGACCAGCCGAGATCGAGCCTCGCGATGTGTTCTGCCCGCAGCATGTTTTCAACGTGCTGGTCTATCTTGAGCAGCGGCACCGTTGTGGGCACCTCCAGCAGGGGCAAGTCGTGAGAGGTGCACGCCGTAACAAGGCCCTTGGGTAGCGTTGCGTGCGCGGTGCCAACGGCGAAAGCGAGCGCTGCGACGGGCACGCGCGTGAGCCGTTCGACGTAGCCGTCCCAGATGCTTTGCTCGGTAAAGTTCATGCCGATCCCCGAGGTCAGCAGCAACACGTTCGCGTCGAGAAAGGGGGTTGGATCGAGGTGCTCCGTCGGGGCGCAGCGCACGATTTCTTGACTGAGTCGCTTGGGCCCCGAGGGAGTTTCCAGGCGCAACTGCAGCGAGTGCTCCGTTAGTAGGTCCGCCACCCGCATCGTTGCTCCTCAGGCATCTGCACAAACTCAAATTCAAAATTCTTGCATCTGCATAATAACCTTGCCGGGCAACTCCGCGTAACTTTGACCCTATGACTGCACAGCGTCGTGATGATATTTCAGTGAACTCAGACATGGGTGAGGCCCTCGGGTTGCACACTTTTGGCAACGATCCCGCCCTCATGCCGGTGATCGACGTGGCGAACGTGGCCTGTGGCTTCCACTCCGGTGATCCCGAAGCGATGGACGTCACCGTCGCCCTCGCCAAGCAGCACGGCGTGCGCGTCGGTGCTCACCCCGGCTTGCCCGACCTCGTTGGGTTCGGTCGCCGGGAGATGAAACTCACCCCGGGCGAGGTCGAAAGCCTCATCCGCTACCAGGTGGGTGCGCTCAGCGGCTTCCTCAAGAAGTACGACCTGCCCCTCAACCACATCAAACCGCACGGCTCGCTCTACGGCATGCTCGCCCGAGACGAAGACCTGATGCTCGGCGCCGTGAAGGTTGCGCGCGACTACGGCGTGCCGGTTTACGGTCTCGCCGGGACCGCGCATCAGCGCGTAGCTGAGCGCGAGGGATCGAGTTTGTTGGCGAGCTCTACGTCGACCTCGACTACAACGATGCGGGCGGGCTCATCATTTTGCGTCAACCACACGCGACCGATCCCGCAGCCGCGGCCGAGCGCACCCGCCGCGCCCTCGATACTGGCACGATCCTCTCCGTCGACGGCACGGAACTCGCGGTGAACTTCGGCAGCATCTGCGTGCACTCCGACACGGCCAACGCGACAGAGGTCGCGACTGCCGTGCGCGCGGCGGTCGCTGCCTGACCCTAAGCAAGCAAACGAACAAAGACAAACCGCACCAACACCCAAGGAAAGAACAACCTATGAGCACACAGATCATCGCCCCAGTTCCGGGAATCTTCTACCGCCGCCCGGCACCCGACAAGGCACCCTTTGTCGAGCAGGGTGACGCGGTCGAGGCAGGCCAAACCATCGGGGTCATCGAGATCATGAAGCAGTTCACCGAGGTGCGCAGTGAAGCCGCCGGTGTGCTCGACTCGTTCGCCGTTGAAGACTTCGGCATGGTTGGCCCGGGCGACGTCATCGCGACGATCAACTAGCTCGCATCACCCGAACCGCGCTGCCCGAATCTAAAGGACACCACATTGAAGAAACTGCTGATCGCTAACCGCGGCGAAATTGCCGTCAGGATCATCCGCTCCGCCCGTGAAATGGGTATCGCTACCGTAGCGGTAGTGAGCGAGGCTGACCGCGATTCGAATGCCGCGAAGTACGCGGATGAGTCCGTGGTCATCGGACCCGCCCGGCGGGGCTGAGCTACCTGAACCACGAGGCGATCCTGACCGCCGCTACCGAGACCGGCGCAGACGCGATTCACCCGGGCTACGGCTTCCTCTCCGAGAACGCCGAGTTTGCGCGCAAGGTGCAGCTAGCGGGCCTCACCTGGGTGGGCCCGAACCCCGACGCAATTGACCTCATGGGTGACAAGTCGCGTGCGAGGCAGGCTGCGATCGACGCCGGAGTTCCTGTGCTCAAGGGAACAGAGGGTGCGCTTGACGTTGAGGGTGACGTTGAAGCCATCGCCGAAGAGATCGGTTACCCCCTCGTGGTCAAGGCTTCGGCGGGCGGTGGCGGTCGCGGCATTCGCCGTATCAACTCGGTCGAGGATCTGCGCAGCACCGTCGAGGTGGCACAGGCCGAGGCTCTGGCAGCGTTCAACTCGAGCGACGTCTACTTCGAGCGCTTTGTGACGCAGGCCCGCCACGTTGAGGTGCAGGTGTTTGGCGACGGTGAGACCTGGGTACACCTGGGCGACCGCGACTGCTCACTGCAGCGTCGGCAGCAGAAGGTCATCGAGGAGGCCCCGGCCCCCGGCCTGCCTGACGCGCTGCGCGAGCAGATGCGGCAGACCTCGGTCGAGCTGGCCCGACACTCGCAGTACGTCGGTGCTGGCACGGTCGAGTTTCTCTACGATCCGGTGCGCCAGGAGATCGCGTTCATCGAGATGAACACGCGACTGCAGGTGGAGCACCCCATTAGCGAGGCCATCACCGGCATCGACCTGGTGCGCGAGCAACTGCGCATCGCGGCGGGGGAGAAGCTCGGCTACACGCAGGCCGACGTGCGCTTTGAGGGGCACGCGTTCGAGTTTCGCATCAACGCGGAAGACCCCGACAACAACTTCATGCCGAGCCCGGGCCGCATCGAAACGCTCGAACTTGCGGGCGGCCCCGGTGTGCGCAGCGACTTTGGTTTCAGTGCGGGGCAGACGGTCATGCCCTTCTACGACTCACTGCTCGGCAAGCTGATCGTGTGGGACACGGATCGGGATCGCGCCCTCGCTCGTGCCGCGCGAGCCCTCGAAGAAACCGAGATCGAGGGAATCAAGACCACGGTGCCGCTCATGCGCCGCCTCATCGCACTCGAAGACTTCGCCGCGGCGAAGCACCACACGACCTACCTTGAGACCGTCCCCGGACTGTTTGGAGCACTCGTATGACTCTCTCAGAACACGCAAGATACAGCTGGGGTGGTGACGAGTTTCTGCTCGTCGAGATCGCACCCGACATGTCGCTCGAGGCGAACTTTGTGGCGAACGCGATGGCTGCGGGGCTTGAAGATCGGGTACTCGAAGGTGTCGTCGACATCTGCCCAGCCAACGCTTCGCTGCTGGTGCGCTTTGATCCTGACGTGCTGAACCACGGCGCGCTTGAGTCAACGCTGCGCGAACTTGAGGCTGAGGTGAAAAAAGCCGCGGTGCAGGAACTCGAGACCCGCATTATCGAGGTGCCGGTCTGGTACGACGATCCCTTCACGAGCGAGACCGAGCAGCGCTTCCGCGAGGGCTACCATCAGCGCCCCGAGGGCACCGACCTCGACTATAGTGCCGAAGTGAACGGGCTCGCCAACGCCGAGGAATTCATTCGCCGCCACCACGAGACCCCCTGGCTCGTCTCGATGGTCGGCTTTGTCGCGGGTCTGCCATTCCTGTTCCAGCTCACCCCGCGTGAGCGGCAGCTGGAGGTGCCGAAGTACCTCAGCCCTCGCACCGACACTCCGCCCCTGACCGTCGGAATCGGCGGCTGCTTCACCGCACACTACTCGGTTCGCGGTGCGGGTGGCTATCAGATGCTCGGGATCGCCCCCGCGCCCATCTTCGATCCCGAACAGAAACTGGCCGACTTCGCCGACTTTATGGTGCTGTTCCGCACCGGAGACATTGTGAAGTACCGTCCGGTCGACGAGGCCGAGTACCGAGCCATCCAGGCCGAGGTTGAAGCCGGCACCTACCGCTACAAGCAGGCACCCGTGCGTTTCAGCCTCGCCGCCGCGCTCGCCGATCCCGATGCCTACAACCACTCACTCTTGGAGGCTCTAGATGTCGCTTGAGATTCTTTCCCCTGGCCTCGCTACAACAGTGCAGGATCGCGGGCGCTTCGGCTACTACCGCTTCGGTATTCCGCAGGGCGGCGCGATGGACCAGTACGCCGCCGCGCTCGGCAACCGACTCGTCGGCAACACTACTGCCGAGGCTGTGCTTGAGTGTACCTACCTCGGCCCGAAGCTGAGGGTCAGCGCTCCCGTGGTCATCGCGGTGACCGGTGCCCCGGTCGACGTGCTCGTCAACGATGAGCCCGTGGCACAGAACGCGAGGATCGCGCTCGCCGCTGGCGATGAGCTGTCGTTCGGTGTGATCAAGGGTGGCACCAAGTTTTTCGTCGCCGTCGCCGGTGGTATCGACGTGCCAGAGGTTCTCGGATCCCGCTCAACTTACCCCATTGGCAAGATGGGCGGGTTTGAGGGGCGTGCATTGCAGGTTGGTGATGTGCTGCCGGTGGGGCGTCCACCCGCCAAGGCGCTGCCCGTTCTTGAGGCGATCCCAGAGGATCTGCTGCCCAGCTACGACCGCGAGGTTGCTGTCCGCATTATGGTTGGCCTCTACGACCACAAGCTCAGCGATGAGGGGCTGCGCAATCTGACTGAGGCTGACTGGACGCTCACTCCCGTTGCTGACCGTATGGGTCTGCGTTTCGATGGCCCCGGTGCGCCATGGATAGAAGAGGAGCAGCCGTTCGGCGCGGGTCAGGATCCCTCGAACATCACTGATGCTGGGTACCCCGTCGGCTCGATCCAGATTCCTGGCGGCACACAACCCATCGTGCTGCACTGCGACGCGGTGTCCGGTGGCGGCTACGCCCAAGCCGCAACGGTGATCAGCGCCGACATGGATCTCTTCGCGCGCATGGCCCCGGGCACGAAGGTGCGCTTTGTGCCCGTGACCATGGGCGAAGCGCTTGCAGCTCGTGCTGAGCGTCGGGCGCGCATGGAGCGCGTCTGGTCGTAGCGAGACCGCGGCAAGCGCTAGCGCCCACTCACACCTGGACTGGTGTGGGTGGGCGCTTTTTGTGCGTTGAGAGCCCTCTGAAATAGAAACTTTCCTCCCGCGAGAGAGATTCCGCCTCGAACCGTATCTCTATGAGTGCGGCGCTCAGCTCTGCGTGAACGAGTAACCCCGTCGCAGTGAGATCCCCTTACTGAGCGCCGCACCCAGCACTTTCCCGAGGTTCTCGGGGGAAATCCCACAGTTCACAACTCACACTCATAGAGATGGAGGTCACTTTGTCTGATCTTTCATTACCAAAAACCAACAGAAGGAACCGCTTCACTTTGAAACACGGCCAACGCCTTTCCGTTCGACCGCGCTCCAGAAATCAATTTCTTTCAGCATTTCAACGTGCTTCTGCCGCATTCGTTGCGACTGCCGTTCTTGCAGGTGCTGCCGTCACTGCGACGACCCTCCCGGCTCAGGCAGACGTCGGAACGTTTGCGAGCCCCCGCTTTGTCGCACAGGGCAACTCGAACGAGCAGATCTCTATTCTTGACGACACCGGAAACATCTATCTCTGGGGTTACAACGACGATGGTGGGCTGGGAACGGGTGCCAGCGGTGCTGGCGATGTGAATGCTCTTTTCACCCCGACTCTGTTGCAGACGATGCCGGCGCTTGCTGCTGGAGACAAAGTAGTGGGTGCCACAAACGGCACTATGTCGAGCCTTGCGGTAACCGAGGCGGGCCGAGTGTTTGCCTGGGGACGTGCCTATCCAGACGGTGCAAAGTCCGTGCCCACCGAGGTCACCTCTTTTCCTGGACTTCCCGTAGGCGACAAAATCGTGCAGTTGTCGTCAGGCAATGTGCACTCGGCGGCGCTCAGCGAGAGCGGTCAGCTTTACACCTGGGGCGCTGGAGGAAACGGCGTGCTGGGCACTGGAAACACGACGGCTCAGACTGCACCTGTCAATGTGACTTCGTTCGTTCCGCTTGCTGCGGGCGAGAAGATCGTGCACGTTGAAGCCTCGTTTGTGAACACGGCTGTTTTGACGAGTCTCGGCAAGATTTACCTGTGGGGTCACGGTGGATACAGCCAACTTGGTACCGGCAGCACAGCCAACGCGATTGTGGCACCGGTCTCACCGGTTGGTCTGCCCGCAGATGACCCCGTTGTGCAGGTAGCTGCACACTCTGCGGCTTACGTCGCGCTTACAGCTTCTGGCCGAGTATTTACCTGGGGCAGCAACGTTAACGGTGAACTCGGTATTGGTTCTAGCGATAGCGTCAGCGCTGTTCCAGTGGAGGTAACTTCATTCCCAGAACTACCCGCGGGAGACCGTATCACGCAGGTTGAAATGGGCCAGTACCATGTGGTCGCTTTGAGCGAGAGCGGCGTTGTATACACCTGGGGATCGCAGAGCAATGGGAAACTAGGCAACGGCCAGACCGTCACTGCGAAGCAGTTCACACCTTTCCGGGTCCCCGCTGTTCCCAGCCTTATCTCTGGTGATCGAGTGGTCAGCGTGGCCGCAGGCGGCTCCACGACCTCAATGATCACGGAGTCCGGTTCCGTGTTCGTTATGGGCAAGTTTGTTGGTACTGGCGATGTCACTCCTCGCGCAACCCCAACCGCCATCGAGATCGCACAGCTCACTGGCTCCGTTGCCGTGTCTGGTCGTGCGATCGTCACTGGCACGCTGACTGCTGAGCCTTCTGCCGCTGCGGGTGATTGGAACCCGGCTGTGCAGTTCTCTTACCAGTGGCTGCGCGATGGTGTGGCAATCGACGGTGCGACTGCGAAAACCTACAAGCCTGTTGCAGCCGACGCTGGTAAGGCGATCACCGTTCAGCTGACTGGCGCAGCGCCGAACTACAAAGCGGCTACAGTCACCTCTGATCCGGTGACCCCTGAGGCGGGCACGGCTCCGAAGGTTACCTCGAGCGACACTGTCAAGGTTGATGTCGGTAAGAAGCTGAGTCACCAGGTCACGGCGACCGGAGATCCTGCTCCCTCGACGTTCACAGTCACGGGTACTCTTCCCAAGGGCGTCACGATGAACGCGAGCGGCTTGTTTGCGGGTACGCCGACGGTCAAGGGTAACTACAAGGTGACCGTAAAGGTGTCGAACGGGATCAACCCCGACGCAACCCAGGCGCTGACCATTCAGGTGACTGAAAATGTCATTCCGCCTGTTCCGTGCGCGACGCCGCGTAAGGTGCCTGTGTTCGCAGACGCACCACTGACCCAGAAATTCTATAAAGAGATCGACTGGATGCACTGCATGGGGTACTCGACCGGTTGGCGTCAGCCAGCAGGAAAACCCCTGTACAAGCCGAAGAACAGCCTTTCGCGTGAGGCGATGGCGGCGTTTATCTACCGCATGGAAGCTCCGAAGAAATACGTTGCACCCAAGGTATCGCCCTTCGCAGATGTGAAGCCCGGCGACCCCTTCTACCGCGAGATTGCGTGGATGCATGAGGCGAAGCTCTCCACTGGTTGGAAACAGCCTGGCGCGAAGCCGGTCTACAAGCCAAAGGACTCGCTGTCCCGTGAAGCCATGGCCGCGTTTATCTTCCGCCTGCAGGGCACAACTGATAAGAAGGTTGCCGCCTATAAGGCTCCGAAGGTTTCTCCGTTTGCTGACATGAAGTCTGGCGATAAGTTCTATCGTGAGGTGTCGTGGATGTGGGATGCCAAGCTGTCGACGGGTAATAAGACGTCTGCTGGTAGGGAGTACTGGCCGAAGGATTCGCTGTCGCGTGAGGCGATGGCGGCGTTCATTTACCGCTTCCAGAACGGACTCAACGCACCCCAAGCTCGGGAGGCGGTTCGGCCGTAGTGACCGGTACCACGAGTGTTGCAGAGCCGGTCGTACAGACGGTGAAGGTGGACACGCGGCGCGGGTACACCCTGAGCCTGGCCCCTCTCGGTGACACCACCTTGCAGAACCCGCAGGCTCTGAGTGATTCGAGCTTTACTCAGCCAAAGGAAGGGACCGTAACTTTGAAGAGCAACAATGAGCTTCAGGTGAAGATCCCGAAGTCTGGAGCAGAGCAACTGAGTTTTGACGTGACACTCACCGCTCAGGATGGCAAGCAGGAGACCGTGAGGTACATCCTTACCATCGCTGGCTAGCGCTACCGCTAGCGGTAAGGATTGTTGGGTGGGCTCCGTGTGGGGTCCACCCAACAGCCGTGTGCGCACGCCGTAATCGGCGATAGATTTGAAGGATTGCAAGAAGAGTTCCGGGGGGAAGGCTCTTATGGCTGAAGACTGGATGGTCGAGAGAGATGGCCGAGGCGACACCGAGCTGACGGATGCCTACCGTAACGGTGACGAAACGGCGGCAGCGGAACTATACCGCAGGTACTATCTCAAGCTGTTACATGGCGTCGCAACCAAGCTGCCCTCGAAAGAAATCGCCGAAGACTGCGTTGGCGAGGCCTTCCTTAACGTGCTCGAAATTATTCGACGCGGAAGCGGACCGACCTCAAACTTCTATGGTTATCTTCGCAGCGCCGTCGTGCGCGAAAGCGCCAAGTATTTTCGTGACCGTGAGATTGGCCCAACCCTCGATGAAGCCACGGAAGAGGGCGCGCGGCAGCTGGCCGTCGACGACGACGTATCGCACATTGAAGAGAGTCTGCTGCAACCGGCGCTTCGATCACTCCCGAAAAAATGGCGCGATATTGTCACCCTACGTTACGTAGAAAACCTCAAACCGGCGCAGATTGCGACCATGCTCGACACCGAAGCGCCGGCGCTGCATAAGATGCTCTATCGGGCCAAAAATGGGCTGCGTGATGAGTATCTGAAACAGATCGCGCTCAGCCGAAGCAGCACGAGGTGCCGCGAGTTCTCGAATGATCTGGCCGCCCTAGCTACTTCCGGGGAAAACCGGTGCCGGGTAGTGGACTTGAAATGCACCTGCTGGCCTGCGCCGAGTGCCAGGCGACACTGGCCGAGATTAAGCATCAGTCTCGTCGAGTGAGCCCTGAAGCGCTTGGGGTCGGGCTCATCGTGGGTGGTCTTGTCGCAGGATCAACGCTCGCGCTTGGTGGCGGGAGTAGCAAAGCGAGCGCCCTGACCGAATCGTCTGCTACGAAAGCAGCGACCACAACTGCTGGCGAGACAGCAGCCCGCTCGTCCACCGTGCTCAAGACTCTCGCTTCAACTGGAAAGATTGCATCTGTCGGCGGGGTTTTTCAGACGTTAGGATCCGCTGGAACGATCACGATCGGGGCCCTTCTCGTCGCGAGCTTGGTTGGTGCCGGGCTGGTGTACGCCTCCAGCGTTTCACAGACGGGCCAGATGGCGGACGGATCAACCGTTGTGCAGCCGGAGACACAGGGCAAAATAACAACACAAACCGTGCGCACCGACGACGGTGATTGTGAACTCAACATGACGATCGACAACGGAACCCTCATTGTTGATGCGGCCGTGCACTCCGGCAAGTGCTGGTTCACCTACAACCGCGTGGGAGATGAACCGCGCGGCGAACAGCGTGTCTCGACTGGCTGGATGATCGTGACCCGAGTTTCTGGCGACTACGACTTTGTATTGCGAAGCACAAAGGGTGAAAAACGGGGAACAATCACGCTGTAATGTTTGCCCGATAGCGTGAGGCGTGCACTGTCAAAAGTAATTGGTCCTAAAAGGTGATGGCGCTCGCGCGCTAAATGCACCATTATGAGGGTAAGCGGTCGTGTCGGGGAGGCACGGCACAACGCACACTCACGAAGGAGAGCCAATTATGAGCACTCAAGAAGCCAATGTTATGAGCCGGGCAAGCGACGGAATGCGCATCGCGTTTGGGGTTGGTGGCCTCATCGCCGTTGTGCTTGGTCTGCTCGTTCTGTTTTTCCCCGTGAAGTCGGGTGCGGTCGTCCTGCAGATTGTGGCCGCGATCATTGCCGCCTACGCGCTGGTCATGGGTGTGGTCTACATCGGTTCTGCGATCTTTAGCCGGACTCTTGGCGGGTGGGCCCGCACCGGTCACATCTTGCTCGGCCTGCTCTACATCGTTGGTGGCGTCATCATGATGGTGAACCTGGGCGCAACCGCGGCGGTGCTCACGGTCTTCTTGACGGTGATCATCGGTGTGCTGTGGCTGTTTGAGGGCATTATGGCCTTTACGACTGTCAGCCAGAGCAACAACAAGGTGTGGACGGTTATTTACGGCATCATCAGCGTCATCGCTGGCCTGGTGCTCATGCTCTCGCCGCTCATGGGCGCCATCACCCTGTGGATCCTGCTCGGCATCTCCATGGTCGTGCTTGGCGTCGTGCAGGTGGTGCGTGCGTTCAGCATGAAGTCTCTGGCGTAACATTTGGTGAAGCACGAGGGCCCGCGCCGAGAACGTTGTTTCTCGGCGCGGGGCCCTTTCGCGTAGGTTGGGGTTTCTACCGCATCTGCTCCAGCGTCTCAGGGGTAATTGGATCGTCACCAGCCGCGAGTGAGATGTACTTGCGCAGGATCACGAGCGACGCCGAGGCCTTATCGATCTCCGCAGCGACAAAGCGGTCAGAGCTGATCAGCGCCAACGCCTCCCGCGCCACCATCACCGCACCCTTGAGGTGCTCCTGATCCTTCGCCGGAATCGCGGCGCGCAACTCGGCCATTGAGGTGAACAAGGGCAGCACCAGCTGACCCTTGGTTGAGCGGATGGTGCGCACGCGCGGGCCTCGTTTGGTCGAGGTGCCCGTGACATCGATCACGAGGTACCCCTCGCGCAGCGACGTGAGAAACGCGGCGAGATGATCGTAGTCGGGCGTTTGCTGCAGTGTTCGCAGCGTCTCTTGAACCTCCTCGTTTGCGTAGTCAGCGTGCACACCGTCGGGAATCTGCGCTCGAGCCATGTGTCTAGCCTACGATGACTGGCCTTCGTCTTCACCGAGGCCCCGAGCGGCGAGTGCCTCGCCGGTGAGCTGCGCGTGTGCCACGGTGCGAATGACCAGCGGCACCACGAGCGCCCGTGAGCTGCGCTCAAGCCCGCGGGCTTTGGCGGCGTCGTGGCTCTCGCGCGCGATACCTAGAATGTTTGGGATCGCGGTGATGGTGAGCGAAAATGCCAGGCTCACCTGCTCGGTGGGAATGCCCACCCCGCGTAGCCGGCGGAGCAGCCAGGTGATCGTGTCGAGCATGTCTTCGAGGGCCGTGCTAGCGGTGACTGCACTCGCCGCCAGAATCAGCGCAAAGAGATCTCCCACCACCGCGAAGCCTCGAGCTGCCCCCTGAAACCACGCATCAATCGGGGCGGACTCGATCCCGCCGCTGCCCGGGTGAGCGACAGTACATCGCTGATCATGGTGAACGCAAACAGGGGCACGGCAATGAGTAGAAACCTGCGCGCAACTCGCCAGAAATCACGGCCCCTGAGCCCGGCGAGAACCGCGAGCAGAGCAGCGATGCCGAGTGCCACTGCCGCACTGAGTGCACCCGGCACCCACACCACCACAATTGCGAAGACAAAAAGACCGAGCAGCTTGGCACCCGGCCGTAAGCGGTGCAGCGGGCCGGATCCCGGCAAATAACTGCCGAGTGGGTTGGCGTTTCTCATGCCAGTGCCCGATAGTGCGCGATGGCCTCGCCCGGAGCGCCGTCAAACACAACACGACCCCCATCGACCACCAGCGTGCGATCAGCCAGTGCAGCGAGATCGAGGTCGTGGGTGACCAGACACACCTGCTGGGGAGCGACATCAACAGGTCTCCAACCAGGCGCGAGTTGCGCAGGTCAAGCAGGGTGGTGGGTTCGTCGGCGACGAGGATCGCGGGGTCCGTCGCGAGCACCGAGGTGATTGCGAGCATCTGCTTTTGGCCCCCGGAAAGGCTGTGCACACTGTTGTTAGCGAGGTGGTGCAGTCCAAACCGTTCGAGCGCCGTCAGGGCCGCTGCATGACGCTCGTGTTTGTCACGGTACTGTCGGCGAAGTGACAGCGAGACATCTTCAATAACCGTTGGCATGATGAGCTGGGCTGAGGGGTCGGTGAAGACGAACCCCACCTTGCGGCGCACCGCGGCGCCGTCGCGTCGGGTGTCGAGGGGCTGCTGATCCGCGTCGCTCCTGTCTGCCCGAACCGTCACGCTGCCCTTACTTGGTTCAATGAGTCCATTGAGCAGGCGGGCTAGCGTTGATTTGCCGGAGCCGTTGCCACCGATGATTGAGATGCGCTGTTCGGTGAGCGAGAGGCTGGTGGGGTGCAGGATCGTGACGTCGCCGTCCGCGGACGGGACGGCGACTGTGGCCTCTTGCAGTTCAATCACGAGGTGAGTTTAGCTCAGTGTGAGTCTGCTGACGGGGCGGCAGTAGTGCGGGGAACGCTCGGTGCACGGCGGTCGCGACGAACGCAACGAGCAGCGTCTTGATAATGTCTCCGGGCCAGAAGGTGAGGTCGAATGCGAATGCGGCACCGATAGTCATATCGGCTCTCCACGCAAGGCCGAGCGGCCCGAGGGTGTGAATGAAGACCGCGTTCGCGCAGATCACCGCGAGAAAAATGAGGGGGATGCTCGTTGCGATGCGGCGGCGGGGAAGTCGTTCGACGAGAAACCCCGCGAGCCCAGCGGCAAACGGGAAGGCGATCAGATAACCAACAGTGGGACCCGCGAAGGGTGCGAGACCGGCGCTGCCGCCCGAGAAAATGGGGAGACCCGCCGCGCCGAGTACCAAGTAGAGCAGTGCGGCAAGAAAGCCGCGTTTTGCTCCCAGAACGGCACCGCTGAGGCTCACCGCAAAAGTTTGAAGCGTAATTGGCACAGGTCCTACGGGGAATGCGGGGAGAAGTGCGCAGACCGCAATGAGGGCGGTGAAGGTAGCGATGAGTGCGATGTCCGTCGCGGTGCTGCGACGTTGAGGAGCGGTGGTGATCTCGGAGATTGACAAGGTGTCTCCTGGGTCGTGGACGGATTGCGCTCGAACCTGAACGGTGTTCTGGTGAACGGTGTTCAGGTTAGCGCTAAGCTGGGGTGATGCGCAACAACCGAGCCGATGTCGTAGCCGCCGCGCTGCGAGTGCTCAATGAGCAGGGGCTCGAAAACTGCTCGATGCGCCGTGTTGCCGCTGAGCTCGATGTGCAGCCGAGTGCGCTCTACCATCACGTGCCGAACAAGCAAACTTTGCTCGCACTCATGGCCGATGAGATTGTTGCCAGCATTGACGTGGCGACGGCGGATGCGGGGGCGACTCCTATTCAGGGCGCGAGGGCGACTTGCCGAGCCCTGCGTGACGCCATGCTGGCGGTGCGAGACGGTGCCGATGTGGTGGCGACGGCCGCCGCCTTCCGGCTGGGAGCATCGGTTATTGAAGAGCGGCTCGCTGAGCTCGTTGGTGAAGACGGTGCGCGCACCCTGCTGCTCTACACCTTCGGGCAGGCGCAGTCGACGCAGATGCACCGGCAGGCTGCCGAGTTGGGGGCGCTGCTCTCGCCGGGGGAACTGGCTGATCCCGAGCTACATGATCTTGATGAATCGTTTGCGCGGGGAGTCGACCTCATTCTTGCGGGCATCGAGACTGTTAGTTCAAACTGACACTGTGACCGAACTTGATGTGGAGGAGGTGCGCGCCGCAGATCCCGCGGCCAGCGAACTCGACCGCAGCGCTTCTCGCAGCGCTTCCCGTTGATCAAGCTGCCCTGCGCGATCGCCTAACGAAGGCTGCGTAGCCCTTTTCGGGGCTACTTCTCGCCGTTCAGCTTGCGAATCTCGCGATCGATCGCTTCATCGGTGATGGGCCTGCTGCCCGGGCCAAAAGCGTTGATGCCGTTGAAGAACGTGGCGATCGTAAAACCGAGCATCGGCCAAGCTGGCCAGTAGTAGTCGCGGTATCCGCTCAGAAACCAAATGACATTGAGAACGATCGTGATGACCACAAACGTGGACACCAGGCCCCAGAAATCTCGCTTCGCCTTGAGTCTTTTGCGTGCAATATCGCGGAGGTCTTCGCTCATGTAGATAAGTGTAAAGGACTTGGCCTAGCGAAAGTAGCTGTGTGTGGCCTTCAGTGGTCGCCTCTGTCAGGGGCAGGCCGTAGGCTTAAACACCGTGAAGGTTTTGTTTGATGCGCGCTACATACGAGTCGACTTTCACGACGGCATCAGTCGCTACTCAGCGGAACTCGCTGCCGCGCTTTCACAGCTCACGCCGGTCACCTTTCTGATCCACGACGAGCGGCAGCGCGAGTCCCTTCCCGAGGGTGCTGACTGCCTGAAGATCCACGCGCCCACCTCGGCGAAGGAGCCCTGGACCGCGCGGGTGCTGAACCGCTACAAGCCCGACGCCGTGTTCTCACCCATGCAGACAATGGGTGCAGCTGGTCGACGCTTTGGGCTGATCCTCACCCTGCACGACACCATCTACTACCGGCACCGCACCCCACCGCGCGACCTGGCCTGGCCAATCAGGCTGGGCTGGCGCCTCTTTCACCTCAGTTACTGGCCGCAGCGCCTCACGCTGAACGCTGCCGACGTCGTTGCGACCGTGAGCGAAACGAGCAAGCGCGAGTTTGAGCGGGTGCGGCTGACGAAGCGGCCGATCGTGGTGATTCCGAACGCGCCGAAGCTGGTTGAGAATCAGAAAAGTGGTGCATCCGTTGCGGCTTCGGGGCCCACGAACCTCATCTATATGGGCTCGTTTATGCCCTATAAGAACGTCGAGACACTCATTCGCGGTATGGCGTTTTTGCCAGACCACACGCTGCACCTGCTGAGTCGCATCAGTCCTGCCAGGCGTGCCGAACTTGCTGCGCTTGTTCCCCTTGACGCGCGGGTGGTGTTCCACGAGGGTGTGACCGACGAGGAGTACGAGCGGTTGCTGCGCGACAACGCCGTGCTGGTCACCGCGAGCAAAGACGAGGGCTATGGCCTGCCGCTCGCCGAGGCGCTTACGCAGGGGGTTCCGGTTGTTGCGAGTGACCTGCCGATCTTTCACGAGGTGGCCGCGGGCGGTGCGCTGTACTTCGAGACCACTAACCCCGGTGACTTTGCGCTCAAGGTGCGGGAGCTGGGCGATCCCGCGGTGCTCGCCGAGGTGATCGCGCGTGGCACCGAGCACAGCAAGATGTTCTCGTGGGATCGCTCGGCGCGCATTTTGCTTGAGACGCTTGAGGCGGTTGCGCGGGGGAGCGCTTAGGCCTCGAGCTTCGCCCTGACGTACCCAACTATCGCGTTCGCGTGACCGTGGCCCATGCCGTGGTCTTCCTTAAGCATGGCTACTACCTCAGAGTGTCGCTTGCCCTTAACGATCTCGTCAGCCGCGATATTGAGCCAGTGCTGAATCGGCTCACCATACTTCTCCGTGATGCTCGGAAAGTACGACGCTGGACCCTTGATCTTCTCACCGGGCTTGATGTCTGGTGCTTCGACGCTGTTGGTAGACATGGGGTAATTGTGACACTCTCTTGGCGGCTCGCATAGGGGTGAGTTCTTTGCGACGCAAGTTATGTGGAAGGGTTTGCTTCCTTGATTCGCGCCAGGGCAATCTTGCCTATTTCGCCGTTGGGGCTCAGTGCCAGTGAAGTCACAAGGATGTTCCCACTGAATCCATACCAAACGAACCGTGGGCCGTAGTGCTGGTCCGTCTCCCAAACGAACGTAGGTGAGCCGTTGATTTCGGTTTCGGTGAAGTCAGAGGCGCGTAGCTCAGCCAAGAAAGTATCTCGTGCTTTGTCGGGCAACTCGGCGCTCAGGAGCACCGTGGATCCATCGGACTGAGGAATGGCCCAAATACAGTACGAGGACTGAACCGCTTGGTCAAGCGCGGCCTTGGCGGAGGGGCCCAGTGCGCTCTGAAGAAGTCCGTCCTCGGAACTCTGGCCCGGGATGAAAATAAAGCCGTCTCCCACGTGAGCCGTGATTTCTTCTTGCGTAACCAGCTCTTCGCAGGCGGGAAACGTGATGGGTTTGGTCACTGGTGAGGGTTGTGGTGACGGCGTTGGCGCCTTGGTTTTGGTTGGGGTCGGAGAGGTGGTTGCGTGGCCGGTCGTGGTTGGCTTCTTCTCCGCCGAGTCCCCGGAGGCGCATCCCACGAGGGAAAGCATTGTGACTACGAAAGACACCAAAACTAGACGCTGAGGACGCTTGATACCCATGCCTAGAGCGTAGCTGTGGATCAGGGGCAATTGGCAACAACGTCTGGACGGGATCGCTCGGCGTGTGCATTCCTGGAGATGCCTGAGTTGGTTGCCAGAAAAAAGCCTCAGAGCTCACTTTTACATGTTTTCTGAATGGAAAAACATGTAAAAGTGAGCTCTCGGCCAGGTTGCCAGAAACTTTAGGACCGAGCTAGAACAGCGTGTTCTTATCTTCCATGCCGCGCATCTCGTCGTAGTCGAGAATCAAGCAGCGGATCCCGCGATCCTCTGCAAGGGTGCGCGCCTGGGGCTTGATTTCTTGTGCTGCGAACACTCCCTGCACAGGGGCGAGCTTTGGGTCGCGGTTCATGAGTTCGAGATAGCGGGTCAGCTGCTCGACACCGTCGATGCCGCCGCGGCGCTTGATCTCGATGGCAACGGACGATCCCTCAGCGTCGCGCGCGAGGATGTCGACCGGGCCGATCGCGGTCATGTACTCGCGACGCACAAGGGTGTGGCCGTCGCCGACCCGCTCGATCTGCTCGGCGAGCAACTCCTGCAGGTGGGCCTCGACGCCGTCCTTGATCAGGCCAGGGTCGACCCCCAGATCGTGCGAGCTGTCGTGGAACACTTCGAACAACGAGACCACAAGTTTGTCGGCGGTTTTTTTGTGGGTCACCTGCCACGCCTCGACGATACCTGCGGCGGTCTGCTCCTCGTCGAGCTCAAGCGTTGCAAGTGAACAGGGAGGACTCATCCAGTTCAGGGGCTTGTACGAGCCGCCGTCGGAGTGCACCAGGATGCTGCCGTCGTTCTTCAGCATGAGTACGCGCTTGGCGCGGGGGAGGTGTGCGGAGAGTCGCCCCGCGTAGTCAACAGAACACTCGGCCACAACGATACGCACCGTCGTAGTTTACTCGGTTCGCGGGATCGGCGGGCCAGCCCGCGCCCACCGCGCCCGGGCTCGCGCGCCCATCCCGCGAAGACCACCACAACCACCGAGAATACGATGAGTGCCGAGAACGCATTCAGCAGTCCGAAGTGTTCGCCCAGGAAGCCGATCATCATCGGGCCCAGCAGGTACGCGGTGTAGGCGATCGCCGAAACCGCGGCAACGTCACGGATGGCGGTCGCGGGGCGGTCGGCCGCGGCAGACACACCGATCGGGAATCCGAACGCGCAGCCGACACCCCACAGCACCGCAGCCACAACGGCCACCCAGCCCGCAGGAATAAGAATGGTCATGCCGATCCCGAGCATGGTGAGCACAGCCCCACCCCGCAAGATCGTGACTCGACCGAAGCGAGTCAGCAACCACGAACCAGCGATGCGGGCACCCGTCATTGAAACGAAGAACACGCCAAGTGTGAGCGCGGCACTCTCGTTCGAGAAGCCGCGCCCATCTGCGAGCGCAATCGGCAACCAGTCGCTCGCCGTGCCCTCGGCCAGGCTGATGCTCATCGCAATGAGCCCAATGATCAGAATCCGCGGGTCGCGCCACGGGCTGTAGTTTTGGGGGACGGACGGTGCGGTTTGGATCACCGGAATTGGTCCGGTGTGAACACTCGCGTGCGGATCCTGCGCGTGATCCTCTGCCAGCCCGAGCTGAGAGACTCGCGGCACAAAACGCAGCGCAAGCAGAACTCCCGTCACGATGACCACAAAGATGATGATCAGGTGGAATGGGACTGGGATCTTTGCGGCCTCGGCGAGCGCCCCCAGGCCCATAGCGGTTACGCTTCCGAGGCTGTAGGCCGCGTGAAACAGAGACATTTGCGGCTTGCGGATTGCGCGCTCGGCTTCGGCCGCGCTCACGTTCATGGCGACGTCGGCGGTGCTGAACGAGAACCCGTACAGCGCCAGACAGATCACGGCGGGAATGATGGCGCCGATCCAGAACAGCACGCCGGCGGAGGGCAGCGCCAGGCCCTGCACAATAACGCAGAGTGCCAGCGCCCGCCGCGGACCAAAACGCGACACGGTGCGCCCCGAGAAGATGAGTCCGCTCAGTGAACCGAGGGCGAGCACCAGCCCGAAGATGCTCATTTCGAGGGTGCTCGCACCGAGGTGATCCCGCACCGAGGGCAAGCGACTCAGCCAACTGCCAAAGCCGATTCCGAGCAACCCAAAGACCACGAGGATCGCGCGCACCCAGCGCACAACGTCGCGTGGGGCAGCGGCGGGAGATTGTGTCACGGGGCTCTTTCGGTCGGCTGGTTCAGCAAGCGTATCAACGGACTCGGGTGGATGAAATAGCCAAGAGAATCGCCTTTGTCGGTGGCCACCTTTAGCATTGCATCATGGCCCCAAAACAACGATCTTACGCGGCTCAGCGCTCTGTCAGCGCTGCTTCACTGCTTGCGCCCGTGGTGGCACTGGCGTTGTTGCTGACCGGTTGCGGGGCGGTCGGTGCTCAACCAAGCAAAAGTGGGAGCGAGCAGCAGGCGCATGACTTCGCTGCGCTCTACAAGCAGACCATTAAGTGGACCACCTGCGATGAAGGTGACGGTCTCGACGACGGCACTGCTGAGGCGCTCGACGAGGCAGGCATTGATGTGAGCGGGATCACCTGCGCATTTGTGAAGGTTCCTTTCGATTGGGAAGATCCCACGATAAAAGAGACCGTTGACCTTTCGGTGGTGCATATCCCCTCTACCGGAAAGAACCCGAGGGGCACGTTGCTCGGCAACCCTGGTGGGCCGGGCGCAACCGGCGTCGGCTTCATGCTGGGCATGGCTGTGTCGCCGGGGTTTGAAGACGTGGTTGCAGACTATGATCTGCTCGGTTTTGATCCGCGAGGGATCGGCCGCAGCACCCCGATCGACTGCGATGGAGCCGGATCCGAGATTCCCGCGGTGCAGTTGGGCGAGTGCATCGCAAAAAACCCGTTAACCCACACGATGGGCACCTCACAGGTGGCGCGCGACATGGAGTTGTTGCGGCACCTCAGCGGTGACAGTGTGCTCAACTATATTGGCTACTCGTACGGCACGATGCTTGGAGCGACCTACACGACCCTCTTCCCCGAGCGCGCCGGGCGCATGGTGCTTGATAGCGCCGAAGACGCGCAGTGGGCAAGCCTGATCCACAATTTCGATCAGCAGGTCGCTATTTCGAAGGCAACTGTAGCGCTCGCAACGGCTTGCCGCACGGAGTACAAGGGTGAGGTTTCGGTCTGTCCGTTCACGGACGAAGAATCGCTCATTCGTGTGCTGAACGAGCTCGACGCTAAACCGCTTGTCGCGAGTGATGGAACCGAGATCAACGGACAACTGCTGCAGAGCTACCTAACCAATGCTCTCTACGAGAGCCACTTTGAACGTGGACGGACTCTCGACACCATTGCGCTCGCACTGTTTGGCAATCAGAAGGCGATCGACACGATCGGCGAGGGGTTTGCTGATGACGGCTCCGGAGTAGATCTCGCGATGAACATTGTGACCTGCCACTCCTTCCCGATTGAGCCTGATGTGCCTGGTCTGCTCAAGCACATCGACAAAGTTGGTATGCCGAAGCTGCTGGGCGGCCCCGAGATCAACGACGAAACCCTCGCGCCGTTTGTTGATCTCTCGTGTTACACCCTGCCCGAGAGCGGGCTGGATATTACCGATCGGTTTAGTGCAAAAGGGGCGGATCCGATCCTAGTTATCGGCATCACGGGTGACCACGCAACACCGTTCCAGTACGCGAAGGTGCTGGCTGACGAGCTTGGTGCGCGGCTGCTGACGCTCGACGGGCAGGGGCACGCTGCGTCGTACTCGGGCCGTTCGACCTGCGTCGACGACGCGGTAACGCGCTACCTCGTCTCGGGTGATCTCCCCGCGAAGGGGACGGTCTGCCGCGACGATTGATCACGGATCACTCGAACGCCTCGGGCGCTCGCCCAAACTGCCGCGCCCTGAGCCCGAGCGTCACCGCGCGCGCGAGCATAAATACAACCGTAAAGCTCGCGGTCAGCGCCACCAGTGCGGGTGTTCCCGTGGGCACGAGTCGCGTGACCAGCCACAGCACGGGCAAGTAGACCACAAGGTTCACCAGGCTCGTCCAAGCGAGATAGCGTGCATCACCGGCACCCATGAGCACTCCGTCGAGCACAAACACAAGGCCGCCGAGGGGCAGCGAGATCCCGAGCACGAGTAAAGCGGGTGGCAGGATCGCGAGCACTGCTGGATCGCTCGTAAATATACGGCCGATGACCGGGCTTGCGACGGCAAGGATCAGTCCAACCGTGGCTCCCGAAGTCACACCCCAGAAGACTGTGCGCCGTACGACAAGCCTGGCCCGGTCAGGGTCGCGGGATCCGAGGGCGTCACCGATCATGGCCTGTGCCGCGATGGCGAGCGCGTCGAGCGCAAACGCGGCGGTTGAGAACACGGTGAACACCACTTGGTAACCCGCGGTGGCGGCCGTGCCGTGGCTAGTCGCGGCAAACACGGTAGCGAGAAACGCAACACGCAGGCCAACTGTGCGCACAAATAGCCAGCCGCCGCTGCGCCCGGCGTGCCCGAGACCGTCTCGTTTTGGGAGCAGGCTTGCGCCGACATCACGTACTTTACGCGTAATCACAACGAGGTAGACGGCCACCATGCCCCACTGCGCCAACACGGTTCCCCAGGCACTGCCGGCGATCCCGAACCCGAGGCCGTAAATGAACCACCAGTTGAGCAGCGCGTTGATGGCGAAGCCGATGGTAGCGACCGCGAGTGGAGTGCGGGTGTCTTGCAGCCCGCGGAGCAGCCCGCTCGCTGCAAACACGAGCAGCATGGCGGGAATGCCGAGACAAGAAATGGTGAGGTAGGTGAGCGCCTGATCCGCGGTTTCGGGGCTGGTGTTGAAGGCCGCGACCAGGGGGCCGCTGGCAACGTAAAGCGCGGCGGCGACGATTGCACCGATCCCGAGTGCCAGCCACAGCCCGTCAATACCGGCTTGCATCGCCCCGCGCAGATCTCCGGCACCACGACGTCGCGCGACGAGCGGGGTTGTTGAGTACGCCAGAAAGACCATGAGTCCGACGGCGGTCTGCAGGATCGCGGCGGCGACCGCGAGGCCCGCGAGTGGGCTTGCGCCGAGGTGCCCGACGAGTGCGGAATCGACAACGAGGAAGAGCGGCTCCGCGATGAGCGCGCCGAGTGCTGGAACCGCGAGATGAGCGATGCTGCGGTCGATGGTGCGCCGTGCGGGTTTGCTGAAGTCGGGGTGGGCAGGCACGGTTCTACCGTAGCGTCACCCGTGCGACATGCTGAGGGTGTAACGTTCCACCCATGCGTGCAACAAAAATTTACGGCCCGGGCGACATTCGTGTTGAAGAGGTCGCCGATCCGGCGCAGCAGACGGGGATTGACGCGGTCGTGCGCGTGGTGGCAGCTTGTGTCTGCGGGTCCGACCTCTGGCCCTACCGCGGTATCACACCCACCGAGGAGCCCCGCAAGATTGGCCACGAATTTGTAGGGATTGTCGAGTCGGTAGGCAGCGAGGTGCAGAAGGTCGCGGTCGGCGACTTCGTCATTGCGCCCTTCTACGACTGCGACATGAGCTGCGTGAACTGCCTCAACGGCGTCAGCACCTCCTGCCTGAACGGCGGCTGGTGGGATGGCGCCCAGGCCGAAAAGGTGTACGTGCCCCATGCAGATGGTTCGCTCGTCAAGACGCCGTCTGCGCCGAGCGCGGAGCAGATCCCGAGCCTGCTTGCCCTCTCAGACGTGATGGGAACCGGGCACCACGCCGCGGTGTCCGCCGGGGTGAAGCCGGGCAGCACGGTTGTGGTGGTGGGTGACGGCGCCGTTGGTCTGTGCGCCGTGCTGGCGGCGAAGCGGTTGGGGGCAGCGAGGATCATCGCAATGTCTCGCCACGAATCGCGGCAGGCGCTCGCTCGCGAGTTCGGGGCGACCGACATTGTTGCTGAGCGCGGCGACGAGGGTGTTGCCGCGGTGAAGGAGCTGCTCGACGGCATCGGCGCGGACTGCGTGCTTGAGGCTGTCGGAACAGAGGAGTCGATGGATCAGGCGATCCGCTCAGCTCGCCCCGGTGGCATGGTCGGCTACGTCGGTGTGCCCAACGGGGGCCTCAGTTGCCCGTTCGCGCACTCTTTGCGGCCAATGTTGGTGTGAACGGTGGGGTTGCGCCGGTGCGCAACTACGTTGAGGATCTGCTCGCCGACGTGTGGAGTGGCGCGATCGATCCGGGTCGAGTGTTCGACCTGGAGGTGCCACTGACCGAGGTCGCCGAGGCGTACGCGGCGATGGACGAGCGCCGGGCAGTTAAGGTGCTGGTGCGGCCTTAGGCCCTGCCCTGCGCAGCCCGCCAGGTTCTAGATCTTGGAATTGGTGCTGGACCCTCGCGATCGCCTTCGCAGTTCTGGGGCGCTTAACGAACACAACAGAGCTTGTTGCACAATCATTGCACGGCACAGAGAGGCTCGCGAGAGCTCAATTTTGCATGAAATTACTCGGGAAGATCATGCAAAACTGCGCTTTCGGTGGCATTCACTGGGCAAGGCCGCCTGTTGCGAAGACCTTGAAATGACCCGGTCCCAGCAGTTTTTGTTCGGGAGGTCTGTACCATGAGTAGGGTTTTTCCGCCCGACAGTGTGCCCGCTTCGGCACACATGAACAGGAAAGCCCTATGCCCTACGAGAGATCCGCTGACTCCGACCCCGACCATTTGAAACCGCCGCACCCACACCTGCCACCCAATGCAGGCCGACTGCGGCGAGTCATCAAGCGGGCTAAGGCGGTGCCTGTCACCCCGCACCCCGGACTCATTCCGGGCATCGGCGTTGAGCAGACCGGCACTACCTTTCCCACCAACAAAGCCGTGATGCTGGGTGCGGTTGCCGCAACTGTTGCGGTTGTGGTGTGGGCCTTTGTGGCACCCGCAAATCTTGCCGAGGTCGGCTCGGCGTCTCTCACCTGGGTGACGACACACTTTGGGTGGCTGTTCGGGGCACTCGCGGCAGGCATCGCAATTTACATGCTGGTTGTCGGATTTGGCCGTACCGGAGGCATTCGCCTCGGAGCCGACGACGAAGAGCCGGAGTTTTCGACCGCTTCATGGATCTCCATGCTGTTCGCGGCGGGGCTCGGGATCGGTCTGCTCTTTTACGGACCGCTTGAACCCCTCACCTACTTCAACGACCCGGCTCCTCACCAGAGCGTTGAGGGTGGCACCTCTGCTGCGATCCTGCCCTCGATGGCGCAGACCATTCTGCACTGGGGGCCAATTGCGTGGGCGTTTTACGCCCTCGTTGGTGGCTCGATTGCCTACAACGCCTATCGCAGGGGCCGAGCCCCGCTCATCTCGGCGCTCTTCGAACCCGTCTTCCCCGGTGCAACGCACCGCGTGTTGGGGCGCGTGATTGATTTTTTCGCCATCGTTGTGACGCTGTTTGGCACCGCGGTGTCGCTCGGGATCGGGGCTCTGCAGATCCAGAGCGGCTTCATGTTTGTGTCGGGCATCGGCGAACTCGGCAATATGTTTTTGGTGGGCGCGATCGCGATCCTCACCTCGCTCTTTATCGCCTCCGCGGTTTCGGGAGTCAAGCGGGGCATTCGATTGCTCTCAAACACGAACATGATCTTGACCGGGTTGCTCGCAGTTTTTGTGCTGGTTGCTGGCCCAACCATGTTTATCTTGAATCTGTTGCCAGCCTCGATCATCGAGTATCTCAATTTGCTGGGTGACATGCTGACGCTCAGCCCGAACGATGGGCCAGAGGCGGTCGAGTTTCTGGGGTCGTGGACTACTTACTACTGGGCGTGGTGGGTGTCGTGGACTCCGTTCGTTGGCATGTTTATCGCGAAGATCTCGCGCGGGCGCACACTGCGTGAATTTGTAACCGTGGTGATGCTCGTGCCCTCGGCAATTGTGATCGCCTGGTTTGTGGTGTTCGGGGGCACGTCCATTTGGATGGCGCAGCAGGGCGAAAATTTGCAGAGCGGTGGCACGAGTGAAGAGGTGCTGTTCCAACTGATGCAGCGCCTGCCTCTGGGCCTGGTGACGTCGATTATCGCAATGGTCGCGGTTGTGCTCTTTTTTGTGACCGCGGCGGATTCGGCGTCCATCGTGATGGCCTCGATGTCGCAGGGTGGACGCCCCGAGCCCGCAAAATGGGTCACGATCATGTGGGGTTTGCTACTCGGTCTTATTGCGATTGCGCTGCTGCTCGCGGGTGGGCGAGAAGCGCTGTCGGGCTTGCAGTCGTTGATGGTGGTGTCTGCACTCCCGTTCGCGTTTATTGTGCTTGGAATTATGTACTCGTGGGCAAAAGACCTGCGCACCGATCCGTTCATTATTCGCGGAAGGTATGCGCGCAAGGCGATCGCTCAGGGAGTGCGGCGCGGTATCGATAAACACGGTGATGACTTTGTGTTTGGCACCAGTCCGGTACCAGCCGATGAAGGCGCTGGGGCGGGGTTCGACAGCGCTGATCCCGCGCTCACTGATTGGTATGTTGACGCGACGACTCAACCCATCGAAACGATCAAGATTGATGGTGCAGGGGATCCCGAGGTTCGTGTCGATCGATGAGCGCGTATCTGCCCAGCAAGTTCTGAGCCTCAGTTAAGCTAGAGATCGATTGCGGCTCTGCATCTGTACCCCCGGTGCACAGCGCGCAGGAGCGAATTCCAGCTGCCTTCAAAGGAGATTGAACGAGTATGGCTCAAGAGATTGTGCAGGAGCTGCCCCCAGCGGCGCTCACGGAGGCGCAGATCGCAACAGACAGCGGTCGCAATCGCGGCCTCAAAATTGCGATGTGGATCGGCATCGGCCTTCTTGGGGCGCTCGGCTGGACGATGCTCGCCGTCGTGCGGGGTGAGACCGTCAATGCGATTTGGTTTGTATTCGCTGGCGTCGCGAGTTACCTGATCGCGTACCGGTTCTACTCGCGCTTCATCGAGAAAAGGATCGCGAAGCCCGATGACAACCGGGCGACACCAGCCGAGTACAAGGCAAACGGCAAAGACTATGTGGCGACGCACCGCAACGTGCTCTTTGGTCACCACTTCGCCGCGATCGCTGGTGCCGGTCCGCTCGTTGGTCCGGTGCTTGCTGCGCAGTGGGGTTTCTTGCCGGGCACCATCTGGATCATCGCCGGCGTGATCTTCGCGGGAGCCGTGCAAGATTACCTGGTCATGTTCTTCTCCACTCGTCGCGGCGGTCGATCCATTGGGCAGATGGCGCGGGATCAGCTGGGCCGCATTGGCGGCACCGCCGCAATTATCGCGACGCTCGTCATTATGGTGATTATCGTTGCGATCCTGTCGCTTGTGGTGGTGAACGCACTGGCAGAGAGCCCGTGGGGTGTGTTCTCGGTTGGCATGACGATCCCGATCGCGCTGTTTATGGGTGTGTACCTGCGCTGGATTCGCCCAGGACGCATCACCGAGATCTCGATCATCGGTTTCGTGCTGCTGATGGCCGCAATTATCGCGGGTGGTTGGGTCGGTGGCACCGACTGGGGCGTGGCACTGTTCACGCTCGACAAGGTGGCCCTCGCGTGGTTCATTGCGATTTACGGCTTCGTTGCAGCGGTGCTGCCGGTGTGGCTGCTGCTCGCACCCCGCGACTACCTCTCGACATTTATGAAGATCGGCGTGATCGTGTTGCTCGCCGCGGCCGTGCTCATCGTCAACCCGATCGTTCAGGCCCCCGCGGTGAGCCAGTTCGCCTCGACCGAGGTCAACCCCGTCGTGGCGGGCAATATCTTCCCGTTCTTGTTTGTGACGATCGCGTGCGGTGCCCTGTCTGGTTTTCACGCGCTGATCGCCTCGGGCACCACTCCCAAGATGGTGCAGAAGGAGCGACAGACGCGCTTCATCGGGTTCGGCGGCATGTTGATGGAATCATTCGTTGCGCTCATGGCACTTGTGGCGGCCGTGACGCTCGACCAGGGCATCTATTTCGCAATGAACTCGTCGGCTGCGGCAACCGGCGGAACCGTGCAGGGGGCGGTCGACTGGGTGATGGGGCTCGGGCTCACGGGCGTTGATGTCACCCCCGAGATGCTCACTTCAGCCGCGCAATCTGTCGGCGAAGAATCGATCGTGTCTCGCACTGGTGGGGCTCCGACACTGGCCATGGGCCTCGCAAACATTTTGAAAGATCTCTTCGGCGGCACCGCCATGATGGGCTTCTGGTACCACTTCGCCATCATGTTCGAGGCGCTGTTTATCTTGACCGCGGTTGACGCAGGCACCCGCGTGGCGAGGTTCATGCTGCAAGACGCGTTCGGCAACTTCATCCCGAAGTTCCGCGACAACTCTTGGCGTCTCGGAGTGTGGATCTCCACCGCAATCATGGTGGCGGCCTGGGGCGCGATCCTGTTGATGGGTGTGACCGATCCTCTCGGCGGCATCAACACGCTATTCCCGCTGTTCGGGATCGCGAACCAGTTGCTCGCTGCGATCGCTTTGGCGGTGGTCATGGCGATCGTCGCTGCAAAACAAAACTTCAAGTATCTCTGGATCGTCGCGGCTCCCCTCGCGTTTGTTGCGGTCGTGACGATTACCGGCTCGTTCTACAAAATCTTCTCGCCGGTGCCGCAGGTCGGGTACTTCGCGAACCACTTCAAATACCGTGATGCGCTCGCCGCAGGGGACACGTCGCTCGGCGAACCGGCCGCAATGGAGGCCATTGTGCGCAACACGCTCGTGCAGGGTGTGCTGTCGATCCTGTTTGTGACGCTCGCGATCATTGTGATTATCACCGCGGTGGTTGCTGTTATTCGTTCCTACAGGCTTGGCAAAGTGGTCGATACCGAGGATCCGGTTGTGCCTTCGCGCATCTTCGGGGCCGCGGGCTTTATCGCGACGCCGACCGAGCGTAAGATTCAGGCGGAGTGGGATGCGCTGCCCGAATCGTTGCGTAGTGATGCCGCGAGGCACTAGGTGGCCACGGAAATGCATGCCGATGGTCAGCAGCATGTTGGAGGCCGGGATCAGCGTCCGCTCTTGAGGTCAGTGAAGCGAGCGCTGCAGCGTTCCGTCGCGCTGCTGCACCTGCTGACGGGTGAGGGTGCCTACGGGGCATACTGTGCGCACCGCGCCCGCACCCACCCGGGGAGTCCGTTCTCAGTGAGCGCGATTTCTGGCGTGAACGCTACTCGGAGCAAGACCGAGATCCGGGCTCGCGCTGTTGCTGACGCAGCCGGACGTAAATCTCGAAGGTCAGCAAATCGCACCCACCAATGTCAGACCCTATAGATAAGGTTGTCGCATGACCGAAGCAATCAACGAAGTGCTCTCCTCCGGCATCGACCTTGCAGAGCTCGACCCCTCCATCCGGCCACAAGATGACCTGTTCCGGCACGTCAATGGTAAATGGATCGCTCGCACCGAGATCCCCGCAGACAAGGCGCGCTACGGCTCATTCGCGGTGCTCGCCGAGAACGCTGAAGAGGCGGTGCGTGACATCATTACCGGCACCGCGGCTCCGGCTGCCGGTGCGCTCGCCGAAGGCGCGTCCGAGGCCGACAAAGTCGCGGCCTTGTACGCGAGCTTCATGGACACCGAGCGCGTTGATGCGTTGGGTGCGACGCCCATTGCGGCCGACCTGAAGCGTGCGTTCGGGGTCGGCTCCATTGCCCAACTCATCGAGTTAGTGGGTGAACTCGAGCGACAGGGTCTTGGTGGCTTCGCCGGCATGTTCATCGACAACGATCCGGGTGACCCCGATCGTTACATCGTTTTTGTTATGCAGGGTGGCATCGGGCTGCCCGACGAGTCCTACTACCGTGAAGAACAGTTCGCTGAGGTGCGGGATCAATACCGGGCTCACATTGCTCGCATGTTTGAGTTGGCGGGTATCGCTGACGCCCCTCGTCTCGCCGAGCTCGCGTATGAGCTTGAGCGCAGGATCGCGGCTTCGCACTGGGACAAGGTGGCGAGCCGCGACATTCAGAAGCTCTACAACCTGCGCACGTTCGAGGGACTGCAAGAGATCATGCCGCAACTCGACTGGCGCGCTTATCTTGCGGCGATGGGTGCGCCCGAGGCCGCCTTCGCCGAGGTCGTCGTTGGGCAACCAGAGGCCCTCGCTGGCCTCGCGGGTCTGCTGGTTGAAGAAGAGCTCGAAGCGTGGCAAGCCTGGTTGGCCTGGGCGATCGTACGAGGATCAGCTGCACTTCTTTCGCAGGAGATCTCTCGCGCTAACTTCGAGTTCTACGGTACCGCGCTCACTGGGGCCACCGAGCAGCGCGAGCGTTGGCGGCGGGGAGTCTCCTTCGTAGAGGGGGCAATGGGTGAGGCCGTTGGGCGCATCTACGTTGAGCGCCACTTCGACGAAGACGCAAAGGCCGCGATGGACGGTCTCGTTGAACACCTCATCGAGGCGTACCGCGATTCAATCCAGCAGCTCGACTGGATGGGTGCCGAGACGAAGGTGCGCGCGCTCGAAAAACTCGACCGCTTCACCCCCAAGATCGGCTACCCCGTGAAGTGGCGAGACTACTCGGCCATCACGGTCGACTCCGGTGATCTGCTCGGCAACTCCCGCCAGGTCGCCGAGTACGAGTTCAACCGCGAGCTCGGCAAGCTGGGCAAGCCGATCGACCGCGACGAGTGGTTCATGACGCCACAAACGGTCAATGCGTACTACAACCCGGGGTTCAACGAGATCGTCTTCCCGGCGGCGATCCTGCAGCCACCGTTCTTCGATAAGAACACCGATGCTGCAGCAAACTTCGGTGCGATCGGTGCGGTCATTGGCCACGAAATTGGTCACGGTTTCGACGACCAGGGATCCCGCTACGACGGTGACGGCAAACTCACCGACTGGTGGACCGAAGAAGACCGCGCCGCCTTCGAGCAGCGCACCGGCGCACTCATCGGCCAGTACAACGAGCTGTCACCGGAGGGCGCCGACGGCCAGACCGTCAACGGAGAACTCACCATCGGCGAGAACATCGGCGACCTGGGTGGCCTCGCAATCGCGTGGAAGGCCTACCTGCGCTCACTCGCCGGGGCGGAGTCTCCCGTCATCGACGGGCTCACTGGCGCCGAGCGCTTTTTCCTGTCGTGGTCACAAGCCTGGCAGCAGAAGTCGCGGCCCGAGGAAACGGTGCGCCTGCTCACCATTGACCCGCACTCACCTAACGAGTTCCGCTGCAACCAGATTGTGGCGAACCTCGACGCGTTCCACGAGGCCTACAACACGAAACCCGGTGACAAGCTCTGGCTTGATCCCGAACAGCGCGTCAGTATTTGGTAGCAGAACGGTGACGGCCACCCCCGGGCAGGACGCTCCGGGGTGGCCATCTCCTTTTGGTCACAAATCGACGGCCCAAAACCTTCTAAATCAACTAGTTGAAGCTCTCTAAAACGACTATTCAAACGATTGAGTGTCGCGTAGTGCAGTGTTGGTGCTCATAAAGTGCGATAGGAAGGGGTCGTTGTGGGCGGCTATCAACCGAGGGTCGTCGATGCTGAGATGCGTCAGGCATTGCAGAGATCGGGAGCCCTTTTGGTTCAGGGTCCTCGGGCCTGCGGCAAGACTGAGACGGCACTCCAGTGCGCGGCGAGCAATGTCCGCCTCGATCGCGACTCTGCAAGCCGACAACTAGCTACCATTGACCCCGGCCTTCTGCTCGACGGTGAGGCTCCGCGATTTCTTGACGAGTGGCAGTTGGTGCCCGAGGTGTGGAATGCGGTGCGTGGAGAAGTGTCATTTGCTTCTCTCATCGAAGGGCAGGCGCCACGCGCCGCTGACGCAGAAGTGAGTTTCGCCACACTTACAGAGCGAATTGTGCTGGGTGGATGGCCGGGCTTTGCAGGCCTTCCCTTTGAAGCGGTAAGTGCAAACCTGGCAGACTACCTCGACACAGTCGCAACGGCAGATCTTCAAGCAGCAGACGAGGTTAAGCGAGATCCGCTGCGAGTCAGCCGGCTTATCTCGGCACTCGCGCGATCCACCGCGAGCGAAGTTTCGCTCGCAACCCTTGCGAAAGATGAGGCGTCGACCGCCGTGGAGACAGTCCGAAGTTACCTCTCAGCGCTTGAGAGAATTTTTGTGACCGAAGACCAACCCGCCTGGTCGACACATCTGTGATCTTTGGCAACGCTGCGAAAAGAGTCCAAACGACACTTCGTTGACCCATCGTTGGCTGCAGCTGCGCTCAACGTCGGACCCACGGCTCTGCAGCGAAACCCGGTGTTCACCGGTTTACTTTTTGAGTCGCTTGTTGTGCAGCACTTGCGAGTTTTCCCAGGAGATGAGGGGTGTCGTGATGCACGCACGAGACTCCGCAGGTCGAGAAATTGACGCGATTGTGCAGTTGCCGGACGGTGGGTGGGCGGCATTCGAAGTGAAGCTCGGCGCGACCCAAGAAATCGTTGAGTCTGCTGCGGCAAGCCTGCTGCGCTTTGCGTCTCAGGTAACGAATCCACCAACTTCGCTCACGGTCATAACCTCATCGGGGCCTTCCTATTGCCGCCCTGATGGGGTCAATGTTGTGGGGTTTGGTGCACTAGCTCCGTAGCGGCTTGATCCCGAGCAGCGCGTCAGCTTAGACGCGGGAAAGATCCAAGCTATTCAGCAGGGGGACCGGGATCCGGCGCGCGTCAGCGGCACCAAGTCGCGACGCCGTCGAGAGCCATCCCGCGATCCTCGCCTCGCTCGCCTTGCCAACACCCATGAAGCGGTGCACCCGAAATGGCCGCACCCCGCAGAACCGCATCGTGCGCCGGGCCACCTGCGAGGCGGCGGGCGTGCCCGAAAATGCCAGTGCGATGGCCGGAGTGTCGCTCAGTAGCAGGAGCCTGCCGCTGCGCCCACGAAGCAGACCGCGCGGCAACCCTAGAGGGGTCATTTCGTACTCCTGGTGAGGCAGCAGTGCCCGGTCGAAGAAACCCTTAAGTAGTGCTGGCACCGATCCCCACCACATCGGCGCCGCGATAACGATGTGCCGCGCATCGTGCAGAGCCTGCCGGGCGTCCGCCAGATCGGGCTCAATGGGCATGCGCGAGCGGTACCCAAACCGCATGTGGATGTCGAAGTCGAGATCGCGCAGCGCGAGCAGGCGGGTAGAACCTTCGCCGGATCCGCTGCCCGCAACATAGCTCAGAGCCATGGCGGCCGTGAGCGAGCCGGGATTGGGGTGACCATCGATCACGAGCACACTAGACATTCAATCCCCATCTTGACAGTGGCAACATAACTAGACAGCGTCAAGATAAGGGAGAATGTTGCTTGTGTCAAGTTCAACGGATGCGTATCACCACGGCAGTCTTGCCGCTGCTCTCGAAGACGCCGCGATGCAACTGCTCGAGCGCATGCCCGCGTCAGAGATCAGCCTGCGCGAGGTGGCGCGCGCGGCAAACGTCAGCCACAATGCGCCCTACCACCACTTTTCGGATCGCCGCGGACTACTCAAGGTGCTCGCCGAACGCAGCATGGCTGATCTTGTTGCTCAGGTGAGGGAAGGGGTGGCGACGGCGGGATCCATCCGCGATGCCATGCGTGCCGGATCCAGCGCCTACATCAGCTTCGCCGTCAACCGTCCCTATGCCTTTCAGGTCATCTACGATCCGACCGTGTGCATTCCGGGGGCACCCAGCGAGCAGATGGCACCGCTCATTCAGGAGCTCGAGCACATCCTCGCCTCGATCGCGCTGCAGGCGGGCTTCGACTCACCCACCGATGTGCAGGCGCTGTGGGGGCTCGTGCACGGCCTCGGCACGCTCAGCGCAGCGGGACATTTTTCACTGAATGACGCGCTCACGGCTGCCGACGCCATGCTCGAGAGAGCGCTGCCCGGGGAGGGCTAGGGGGCCTCGCCTCTGCCGTGAGGTAACTTCCGGCCAAACGGCCTAAGCCGTCACCAAATGCTCGGCGCAGGGAACACTCTGGTGTTCGGAGCACGCCACAAAGCGAGCGCGGCACGAAGCCTCTACACAATCGGTTAGTTGGCTTGAAGCCGCACCGCAGGTCGCGCAGGATCCGAGAACCGCTGCACCGGGAGCGAAGTCCATCGTCTCGCGGCCGTCGAACACCGCGAGCGAACCCTCCCACAGGCCGTCGTTGCCGAATGCCTCTCCGTAGCGCACGATGCCACCGTCGATCTGGTACACCTCGTTGAAGCCCCGGTTTTTCATGGCGACAGAGAGGATCTCGCATCGGATCCCGCCAGTGCAGTAGCTGATGACCGGACGGTCTTTGAGGTCGTCGTAGGCGCCACTTTCGATCTGTGCGATGAAGTCGTGTGTGGTGGTCACGTCGGGCACGACGGCTCCCTTGAAGCGGCCGATCTCGGCCTCCCAGGCGTTGCGACCGTCGAAAAACACCACCTCGTCACCGCGCTCGGCGACCAGGTCATTTACTGCCTGGGGTGACAGGTGCTCGCCGCCGCCAACCACACCGGTGGCGTCGACGATGGTTTCATCGGGAATGCCAAACGCCACGAGCTCGTCGCGCGTCTTTACGCTGAGCTTCGGAAAATCGCTAATGCGCCGCCAGGGCGCGCGTCGATCCGTGCCGTGCAGCATCTCGGGCTCTTCAGGTTCGAAGCCGGTGCCGTCGCTCCACTTCATGCTGATGCCAGCGAATGGCTCGTAAGCGCGAGTGCGTCGTACATACGACTTGCACGCGTCGAGCTCGCCGCCGACGGTGCCGTTGATCCCGTGCTTCGATATGATGATGCGCCCGCGCAAGCCGAGCGACTCGCACAGTTCTTTTTGCCAGAGTCGCACCGACTCAGGATCGGCGATCGGCGCAAATGCGTAGTACAGCAGGATCTTTGGCTCAGACACCCTTCAATCGTACGCTTCAAATCTGATGCCGCTTGACATTGACGTTGCGTCAAGGTTTACCGTTAATCATGCGCCGGGAAAGACCCGGCCGGTGAATGGGAGGCTCCGCGTGGAACGCTCGATTCAGGAGGTCGCACAGGCCGCTGGAACCACATCGCGCACCCTGCGGCACTACGACCGTATTGGTTTGGTCACTCCAAGTCGCATCGGCAGCAACGGGTACCGCTACTACGACGATCGTGCGCTCGTGCGGCTACAGCGGGTATTGCTGCTGCGCAACCTCGGGCTGGGGCTCGAAGCGATTGGGCAGGTGCTGGTGGCGCAGGATCGCGCGGCGGTTCAGGATCGCGCCGACTCCGCAGGCGGTGCGCCCGAGCAGGCGGAGGCCAGGATTCTGGCCGACCACCTCGAACTGCTGCGGCAGGAACGAGAGCGCATCGACACACAAATTGGTGCCGTGGAGCGCACCATCGCTGCGCTGCAACGCAACTCCGCACAGCACTCCCAAAGTAATACAGAAAAGGAAGATCTCATGGCGCAAGACATGTTTGAAGGATTCGATCACACGCAGTGCCGTGAAGAGGTCGAGGAGCGCTGGGGCGCTGATGCGTACGCGAAGGGTGACCAGTGGTGGCGCTCCCTGGGTGCCGAGGGGCAAGATGAGTGGCGGGAGAAGCTCGCCGCTCTGAACGCTGACTGGATCGCGGCTGCCGCGCGCGGCGATGATCCCGAATCGGCAACGGCGCAAAGGCTCGCGAAGCGTCACGTCGAGTGGCTCACGGCGACACCGGGCACTCCAGCGAGCGTGCCCGGAGGCGACCTTGCCGGGTACCTGCTCGGCCTGGGCGAGATGTACGTGGCCGACCAGCGTTTCGCCGCGAACTACGGTGGTGTCGAGGGTGCGGCATTCGTGCGAGATGCGCTTGCGGTCTATGTGGAGCGCGAACTCAGCTAGGGGATCTGCGCACCTCTTATCTCGGAGACACGCCTCATCGCGAGTCGAGCACCTGCTATTGACCCTCACTAAGCCAGTGAAAGAAAGAGCTTCTCGAGTTCCTCCTGGCCGGTCGTGCTCTCATCGTCAGGGTTGTTGAGGCATTCCTGGAGCGCGCTCGAAATGACAAGGAAGCCTGCGCGATCCAGCGCTTTTGATACCGCGGCAAGTTGCTGCACGACGTCGCGGCAGTGGTCGTCTCGCTCTACCGAGCCAATAACGGCGGCAAGTTGGCCGTGCGCGCGACGCAGGCGATTGAGCACTTTGCGTTTTGCTGCTTCGTCGTGCGCGGGTTGTTTGGTGTCTGGTGCCGTTGTTGAGGTCATGTGCTGGTTGCTTTCTGCGAATGTCTGTTCCGGTTTGATACACAGAATACCCCCAAGGGTATAATTGATAATGTGCAAGTCATGCCCGGGGGTATTTTGCAGCTGCGAGAAGCCCCGACCAACAATTGCACTAAGTGGGAAACTGCGTGTCGAGCTGGTAACTTGCACTACCCGCGGTAAAGCGACGGGGGCGGGTTGGCTTCGTCCTTTTCGGTCACTGCTTAGAGAACTCAACATGCTGCTGGAACGCATCTACGACGAGGATCTCGCGCAGGCCAGTTATTTCA
Organism: Leucobacter coleopterorum; assembly: GCF_011382985.1. Taxonomy (GTDB): domain Bacteria; phylum Actinomycetota; class Actinomycetes; order Actinomycetales; family Microbacteriaceae; genus Leucobacter; species Leucobacter coleopterorum. Next base: position 3,076,738 of record NZ_CP049933.1, on the reverse strand, counting down.
TTGGCAGTCAGGCGAAGGGTGAAGCGATCGTGGTGGATCCGCGCCGCGATCCTTCATTGACGATCACTACATCGTTGTCGACGTGGTTGACCATCGCGTGCACAGCGTCGATGAAATCTTGGCGACGGATCGCGTCGAGCACCCGGGCGTGATCTCGTTCCATCTCGGCGCCTGTTGCGACCATGGCGAGCTTGCCGCGGTGCTCGGGGGTGCGCAGTCGATCGTTGATTCCTGCGTAGAGCGATGCAAGCAGGCGGTTTTTGGCCGCGTCGAAGACGAGGCGATGAAACTTGCTGTCGAACGCCGACGTGTCGTCGTCGTTTGCGAAGCCGAGAACGGGGCAGCGTGTGCAGCCGACCTCGTCAATCGCGGCCTGCTCGAGTGCAGTGAGGTCTTCTTCGGTGCGGTGGATGGCGGCCTGCTGCGCCGCCTCGGGCAGGGTTATGAGCTTTTGGGGTGGTTACTTACCTGACATGACCTCTTCGAGTGTCAGCGATCCGTTGGGGCCGAACCCGGGTTTACCTGACTTGCCAATTTTCGGATACAAAGGATCCCTTTCCCGGTCCCTGGTGACATTTGAAAGATCGCCACCAAGGTTCTCGCCGTCATAGTTCCGACCGCCCGCAATGATGTCAGCTGCAACCGTGTTGAGGTGTTGAATGATGTTTTCTTCATTCATTTGGAAGTCGTTTAACGCAAGTGTGAGGCTCTTTGCGCCGTCGACCGCGTCTCCAGCCAAATCCTCGAGTAGTTTGTGGAGCAGTTCATTCAGGTTGACCAAGTGGCTTGCCGGACCGTTCGGGCCGCGTCCGATGCTTGAATCTCTCTGAACCATCGTCTCGCTGCCACACGCTGCGTTGAGGTCGGCGACTCGGTTCAACTCGACTGCTACCGCGGGCAATGAGCGCTCTGCGATTTGCCGCACCGACTCGTTCATGCTGAACGTTTCGGTGCCACCCTTCTGGTCATCGGAATGGGGGTCGTAGTTTCCCCGATACTTTTTGTTGTAGTAGTACTCGGTCTCGTACTCCATCAGCGAGATGAGTTTCATCTCCTCGTTTTCGATACTCTCAGACAGTGCTTTCAGTGCCTTACGTATTGCCTTAAGGACACCGTCATAAGTGGAACCTGGTTCATCAACTTTGTCGGGGAAAAGGAAGTCTTTTCCGTTCGAAATATACTCGATGCCGTCGATGAGTCCGTCTACCAGACCGGGGGCGAACTGCTTGACCCCCTCCACCGCCCAGTCAACAACCTCAAATACCTGTTGAAATTCGAATCCTGACCCGGTTGAGACTTTGTTGAAACCATTGAGACCTTTCTTCACAACTTCAAGCACATCCGCCCGCGCCGCGTTCCAAATCTCACGTTGGGAGGTAACGACCCCACCTCTCAGCACCGAGATCGTCAGGAGCCCGCCGACCGTGAAAGTGAGCTGGCCGAGGAAGTTTATGCGAAACGCATCCCATGTACGGCCCTGAACCTGAGCGATGTTGCGTTCAATCGACCTGAGCGGCTCGTGTAATTCACCTCCTGCCGGTCGGGTCGTCTCACCGTCCTTCCACTGTTCCCCCGAAAGTGCCTGCGTGACATCACGGCAGCTCTCGAGGTTCACTCGCAAGTTTTCAGGGTCGGGAATGCTGAGCCAGGGATTGAAGAGCGAATCTATGGTGCTCCGAACCCCGTCGAAGGCGGCCTCGTAGTCAGCATCTTTGCCCTGGTCCATCCACGTTGCAAAAAGCACGTCGGAGCGCCAATCGCCTCCACCGGCACCGGTAGTTGCATCCGGCGCAGAGACAGTTGTCAGTGTGTTTCTCGACCTGTTTTCGTACTTGTCGCCCACGATGTTCCAATCACCGGGCTGGCTCTTCATGTAGGCGTCGACCGCCGCTCGTTTGAGGGGCCCCAACGCTGCCGTGAGTTCTTGGTTGCTCATATGCTTTCCTCGCCCTCCGTTGGTGTGCTTTGCTGAGCTGATTTGACCTCTGCGTGCCTGGTTCTTTTGAGGTAGAGGACAACCATCCCCGCAGCAACAACAAGAAACAGGTCAGTTTGTCGATTCATGCGTGCCTCGTTGCAGGAGGCCGCGACCGAAACCCGCACTTCTGCGGCAAGGCCTTTAAAACCAGATGACTTTTCCTGCTCATCTGCGTAGTGCGAAACCTCCGAGCGGTCTGCCCCGTAATTGTGGGTTGAGAGTACGCTCACTTCATCGATGAACCCCAATCCCAGTGGGCGGCAGGTCACCGTCAGCGGGCCGTTCGTTACGTTAAAGCTGGGTGGTGAGAAGTACAACCACCCGATCGCCACTAAAAAAATGCCAGTGACAATGAGCCGGGAATTCGACATGCCAACCTTTCTTCAGCTGCCCCGCGCTGGGCGAGTGCTCGCTTCTCGTATGAGTTTGGCATAGATCAAAGTGGATATCCACAGCCGGAGCCATGGTTTTGGAGTGATCTATAGAGGTTTTGCCTGCGTACTGCCACTAAGAATCGCTAGGAAACTAACCCGCCGCGATCCTCTGGTTGTCTGCCTCGACCGCGAGGTCGATGCGCTGCTGTTGCTCGGGAGTGCGTGTCAGTGGGGGCACCACCTCGTGCTGTTCATTGACGATCACTACATCGTTGTCGACGTGGTTGACCATCGCGTGCACAGCGTCGATGAAATCTTGGCGACGGATCGCGTCGAGCACCCGGGCGTGATCTCGTTCCATCTCAGCGCCTGTTGCGACCATGGCGAGCTTGCCGCGGTGCTCGGGGGTGCGCAGTCGATCGTTGATTCCTGCGTAGAGCGATGCAAGCAGGCGGTTTTTGGCCGCGTCGAAGACGAGGCGATGAAACTTGCTGTCGAACGCCGATGTGTCGTCGTCGTTTGCGAAGCCGAGAACGGGGCAGCGTGTGCAGCCGACCTCGTCAATCGCGGCCTGCTCGAGTGCAGTGAGGTCTTCTTCGGTGCGGTGGATGGCGGCCTGCTGCGCCGCCTCGATTTCGAGGGCGCGGCGATAGCTCAGGATCTCCTCGAGCGTGAAGTCGGAGAGAAACTCGTTGAGAAGGGTGCTCGTTGGCGCCGACGAACGCACGAAGGTACCGCGACCGGGCAGGGTTTCGAGCATGCCGATGCTCGCGAGTGAGCGAACAGCCTCACGCACGGTGGAACGACCAACGCCAGTCTGTTCGGCGAGCTCGGGCTCGATCGGGATCCTGCTGCCGACAGGCCATTCGCCCGTTGTGATCTTTCGCCGCAGGAAGGCGAGGGTCGCTCGGGCTCGATCAGAGCCTGTCGTCGATGCCATGGTTCCTCCGATTGAGCGCCCTCTGCGCACGCCGTTCGTAAGCCTTCAGTATATCTGTAGCCGCTCTGCAAAATCTCGTAGATTACCCGCCGCTGCCGCCCTAAGCTGAAGGAGCAGAGTGCTCGCCCAAAACCAAGGGTCGTGCCGAGAATGAGGGAGTGACATGACCCAGCATCACACGAGCCAAGGCGACATCAACCCGTACGCGGGGATGCGACAGGTGCCTAGTTTTACGCTGACCAGCACCGACATTCAAGAAGGTGAGCCGCTTCCGGCCGAGCTCTACGCGGAGTACGCGGGTGGGCAAAACCGGTCGCCACAGCTGAGCTGGTCGGGTTTTCCGAAGGAGACCCGCAGTTTCGCGGTCACCTGCTTTGACCCCGATGCGCCGACAGGATCCGGTTTTTGGCACTGGGCGGTGGCGAATATCCCGCTTGAGGTCACCGAGCTGCCAGCGGGCGCGGGATCTGAAGCGGGCGGGGGCCTGCCGATAGGTGCCATTACGCTGCCCAACGAAAAGCGCGAGCCGTGGTTCACGGGGGCGGCACCGCCCGAGGGCACCGGCGTGCACCACTACTGGTTTGTTGTGCACGCGCTCGACGTGGAGCGTATTGAAGTGGATCCGCAAGCGACCCCCGCGGTGATGGGCTTCATGATGCGCGATGCGGTGCTGGCGCGCGCGATCCTCGTTGCCACCGCCGAGTTTGGCGGCGCGGCGTAGGGGGGATGACCTCACTTCAACCCTGCGCGCCTCATCGCCTCAGTCACGCGGCGGTTCTACAGTGGGCGTATGGTTGACCAGCGGTTCTCCCCAGAATCAGTTTGGGGTGCGCTCATCAAGAAGAGCGCTTCTCGGGTAGACAACTGGATCGCGGCAGTACGGGCGAGTGGCACCACCTCACCTGAACTGCTCGGTGGGGTGAGCAGGGATCCCGAGAGCTTTGAATTCACCAGGCGTCTGATCGAGTTCGTTGCGGGTACCGAGGACGCTTTCACCTCGGCACTCGGACTCCGTGAGGTCGCGCAAGAGATGCCCGACTCCATGCCCGTTCGGGATCGTCTCGCGGTGAAGGCCGGTGGAGTGGCCTCGCTGGGCCTGCCCTGGGCCGTCATGCCTGTCGCCCGGCGTTGGCTGCGGGATCGGGTCGCCCATCTCGTGCTTGCCACCAAGCTGCCGGTGAGCAGCCCACCAGGAAAACTCCCCGGGCTCACAGAAACACTGCGGCATTATTCAGAGGCAGGGTTTGTGCCGGTCGTGCACCCGCTCGGTGACCGTGTGTTCGGCCCCTCGGGAGCCGAAACTGAGATTGCGAGACTCGCGGCACTCGCGGCGCACCCCGCCGTGAAACATCTCGTGGTGGATCCGGCGCGAATTGCACCCGGAGGCACCGACTGGTCTGCGACCGATGACGTAGCGCTTGCCGTCGCTGCACTGCGCCCCATTCTGGAGGCCGCCGCAGAACACGACACGGTCGTCAGCATCGAACCTTCCAGTGTGCGTTGGCTGCGCCTGATCCCGGAGGTTCTGGCCCGGGCCCTCGCCGATCCTGAACTTGACCGGGCACGCGTCGGCACCCGTATTTTCGCCGAACTACCCGAGTCACGAGAGATCTACGACCGCGTGAGCCGCTGGGCGCTGCGCAGAGTCGCCGAGGGTGGAGCCCCATGCGAGATCGTTCTTGGTGTTGCGGGTGTCGCCGGAACCGAGCGCATCTCATCGATTCAGAGTGGACTTGCCGTGCCGGTTATCGAAGATCGGGTGGCCCTGACCGCGCAGATGCTTCGGCTAGCCGAGCTCGCCCTGCATCCTGGCCGAGCCGCAGTTCTGCGACCGATCATCGCCTCGGAAGACGTGTGGATGCTCGCGGCGGTCGTTGAACTCGCAGAAAAGCGCGAATTGCAAGATCTAGTTTCGGTGCAGCTACGGAGCGGAGTTGTGCCGGGACTCGCGCAGACGCTTTTCACGGATGTGGGCGAGGTGAGGATGTTGCTGCCCGTTATTGCGCCGCAAGACTTTGTGGGTGCCGTCGAGCATCTTGTTGGGCTTGCCGCGGAGGCGGCGGATCCCGAATCGGTCGTGTCGCGGCTTGAGGGTCTGCTTACCGCTGCGGAGGACTCGGAAGATGTTGACGGCGGCCATGAGCCTGAATCGACAGAGCACGTGATGCTTGTTGAGGCCGCGCTCGCCGCAGACAAAGACGCGCCTACCTCGCACCGCACACAGCGCCGCGCGCGCGAGTGGGATCCGACTGAGCGTGACAGCGCGCTCTTCTACCGCGCCCCAGACGAGCCGACCCGCTTCGAGACCGGCGGCCTGACCGCGGCGGTGCTGGGGTTGACGCGGGGCGAGACAGGCGAGTGGCAACTCGGTGAGTTCGCGCCGACGCGTGAGATTCCAGCGAGATCTGACTCGGGCTTCGCGAATGAACCCGACACCGACGCCAGTGTGGTCGAGAATCGAGATTGGGCGCGCGAGTGCCTGGCCCGCGCTCATTTGCAGGCCGAGGCCGTCGGAGTCGACCCTGCAAACGACACCGTTTCTCTTTCGCCGGTTGATGTTGACGCGACCGCGGTCGCTGACGTTGTGCGCGAGGCGGGGGAGCGCTGGGCGACGGAACCGCATCGCATTCGTGCAGTTCGACTGCGGCGCGGGGCGCTTGCGGTTGTGGCGGCTCGGGATCGTCTGATTCAAACGCTGGTTCTCGACACGGGTGCGCCAATCATTGAGCTTGATGCAGAGGTCAATCGCATCGTCGACGCAGGCCGATACTGCGGGCAACTCGCAGAAGGCCTCGAAGCGGTGCGTGGTGCGACCTTCGTGCCCGACCGCTTGGCTCTGGTTGCTGCAGACGATCTCACACCGCTTTCTGCGCAGGCCGAGGCCGTGCTCGCAACCCTCGCTGCCGGAACAGGTGTGCTGTGGGCGGTGCCGTCTCGGCTGCTCCGATCCGCATCGGCGCTCGTTGAAGAGTGGGAAGTTGGCGGCATTACACCAGGTGTTGTGCGTCTTGAATCGGTGCATGCCGGCTGGACTTTGGGCGCACTCGCCGCCTACCCGGGAACCGACCGGGCCGTTGTTTTTGGTGACCGTGCCGAGGCTCGAGAACTGGTGCGGCGTCGACCCGATCTCCGCATTGAGGGTCACTTTCACGTGGGTGGTTCCATGCTCATCGCGCCTTCTGCTGACCTCGGTCAGGCGGTTTCAGATCTAGTTGACTCGGCATTCCGCGGGCGGGATCGGATCCGCGCGCCGTGGGAGCGGCGGTTCTGGTCGGCAGTGTCGCCCGTTCATCGCGTTTCCGCGAGGCACTTGCCGATGCCGTGCGGGCGATGCGTGTGGGAGATACCTCGAATCCTGAAGGGCGCGATCCTCTCGGCTTCGACCTGGGACCAATGGCCACTGCCCCTTCGCCTGCGGGTCTGCGGGCACTGACGGAACTTTCTCGCGGTGAAGAGTGGCTGGTACAGCCGAAGCAACTGGACGACGCGGGCCTGCTGTGGAGCCCCGGAGTGCGCCTTGGCGTTTCGGAGTCTTCGACGTTTTGGAGCGAATCGGTCGGTGTGCCAGTTCTTGGCGTATTACACAGTCACACGATTTCTGAGGGAATCGCGAAGCAGAACCTTGTTGGAGGCGGCGCAGTCGCTGGTCTGCAGGCCAATGACGGTGACGAGATTTTAGGCTGGCTTGAAGGGGTGCAAGCAGCTTCTCTATCAGTCAATCGACCAACCACCGTGGCACGCATTGAGCGGCAGCCCGGTGGTGGCTGGAACGAAGCAATCATGGGTTTGCCTGCACTGGCCGGTGGACCCAACTGGCTGCTTGCACTGGGGTCGTGGCAGCCCCGCGAGGGCACCCGAAGTGACACGCTGCACTTGCGTGGGCTTGATCCCGAAATTCAGTTGCTCATCGAGGCTGCCCAAGAGGAACTCAGCTACGAAGATTTTGATGCGCTGCGGCGGGCGGCTCTCGCAGATGCGCTGGCGTGGCGTACTTCTTTGGGGGTGGTCCATGACGCAATCGGGTTGGGGATTGAGCGCAACACACTGAGGTACTGGCCTGTTGCAACGCAGATTCGTCTCGCCGAGAGGGCGTCAGTTGCTTCGCTCCTTCGGGTAATCGCTGCGGCGCTGCTTGTGCGCGCTCCAGTGGCTGTGTCGACCGGTGAGGTGCTGCCGTCTGCGATCTCTTCGTTCTTGGCGTCTCAGGGCATCGAGGTCTCGCTGGAGCGTGACGATGACTGGATTGAGCGTCTTTCTGTAGTCGGGCCTCTTGGGCCGACGGAGTTGTGGCGTCGCGAGTGCGGCTGATCGGTGGTGATCGTGTTCGTGTTGCCGAGTGGATGGGCGGGTTGGATCGCGCAGCGCTCTGGGCGGAGCCTGTGACGATGGCGGGTCCGGTAGAACTGCTGACCCTGCTGCGGGAGCAGTCGGTTTCTGCGCGGGCGCACAGGCATGGCTTGGCTATTGCTGTGCCCGGGTTGGATCAATTGTTGGAGGGTTAGGGACTACCCGATCCGCATCGGTGTGTGCGGAATTCCGTCTTCAAGAAACTCTTCGCCGTTGGTCGTGAACCCAAACCGCGCGTACCACTCCGTCAGATACGACTGCGCGTGTATCTGGATCGGGTGATCCCCGCACACCTCGATCGCCGTGTTGAGCACGGCCGCCGCGATCCCCTGGCCCCTGTGCGCGGGGGAGGTGACGACTCGACCGATGCTGCGTAAACCGGGTTCTTGGGCGTCTTCATTCAGAATTCTGACGGAGCTGGCAATGCTGCCGTCTGTTGTTTCTGCCCACACCTGGATGGTTTCTTGTTCGAGGTCGCGCCCGTCGAGGTCGAGGTAGACACAATCTTGCTCGAGAACAAACACCTCTTGGCGCAGTTTGGCAATCCTGTAGAAGGTTGTCGGTGGAACCTCATCGAAGCTATCGGCGCGGTGGATGGTGATCTCGGCGGGGAGCGCGTTCATCATTCGATTTTGCCACGCGGCGTGTCTCTGGCGCACGCGATTTCCGTTCTGGCGGGGTGTGCCTGTAAAGTTGGTCTCTGGTTGCGTTATGCGCGGCCTTTGGCGGATTACCCGAGCGGCCAAAGGGGGCTGACTGTAAATCAGCTGGCAATGCCTACGGGGGTTCGAATCCCTCATCCGCCACAGAGAGAAACCCCGGTCAGATTAAATATCTGGCCGGGGGTTTTGCTATTTGGCCGCGAGGCGCTGTGACCACTGTCCGGCACCCATGCGCGGGTTTACGTACACTGTGTCGCCCACACGCTCGAGCGTGCGTTCGTATGCGACAACTAGTTTTTCGAGTACGCAGAGTTCTTGCGCGATGGAGGGGGTGTGGAGCCCAAACTTGAGGGTGGCATCCCTGTATGCCACCTCATTGATGAGAAAGTGGGCGGCCCACTCGTCAGCGCGAAGCTCCATGCGTCGGTTGATGTGCTCGAAGACCGTGGGTTCGTCGTTGTTCGTGGCGTGCCCGAGCTCGTGAGCGAGCACTGACCGGGTTTTGCGATAGAGCATGCCTTCGTGGATTCGCACCGCGCGGGTTTGCAGGCAGTAATCACCGACACGATGGAGGTGACTGAGGTCGGCATACTCGATCGTCACGTCGATGCTCGTGGCGTAGTCGTATAGAAGTTCCACGGCAGCATCTCCTCTCGTCTAGTAAATGTCCTCGCCCGTTTCGTCGATTTCTTCGTGCGCGGCAAGCGCGTAATCGCTTCTCAAGCGAGAGTCTTCATTCTCGATGAGACCACCGACACGCGGCTCCGCGATGACGGCCGCGATAGCGTTCACGGCAGCCTGCCCAGCTTTGCCCTGCCGGGGCTGATCAAGCGTGTCGAGCATCCCTCCGATGATTTCGAGCCAGAGGTCAGTGTCGGTGGTGTGTTCGCTTGCGTGCAGATCGGCGCCCAGGGCCTCGTAGATCTTGCGCAGGTTTTCAATCTGTGGTGTCGCACCGCGCTCGATGTTTGAAAGTGCCTGGCGTGAGATCCCGACGAGGTCGGCGAGATCCTGCTGCTTCATGCCCGCACCCTGGCGAAGCTGTCTGACCTGAGAAGCCAGGTGTTTGCGCTCCTCAAACGGAACCTGGGCGGCGTCTTTTTTCGGCATTCGCTCACTGTAACACGTCAAGAAGAAACGCGCACGGATTAAATTAACGCGACATAAATAAGCATCTTCGTGACAATTAGCTTGCATTGTGTCAAGTAGTGTGCAACTCTACTTGACGTAGAACGTGGAGTGTGAGCGTGAAGGAGAAGGGGTTGCAAGAGAGCATCTTGATGAACGAAGAGAGCGTGACCGCAGTGGGAGAGACGGACCGCTACGCCGAGGTGGTTGAGATGAGAATGCCTCGCCGCAAGGGGTTGTCGCTCGCGGAAGTTGAGCGCGGTGAACGGCCACATCGCTGTGGAAAGTGCATGAATCCGTTTCTGCGCGCCGGGAACCCGGAGTGCCCCCGACTTGCGCAGAGCCAGGAGGGGGCGTTGGGGGCAGAGCGGCCCGGCGGGCACTTGCCAGAGCGCGAGAGCGAGGGGCTGTAATGACGGTTCCTGTAGCGGTAACAGAACGGGAAGTGGTGAGGCTCACGCAGCCGCACACGGAAATGACCGAGGCAGGGGCGGTCGAGTGGCCACCCCTGCTGGTGTGGCTGGATAACTCGATCACGGAGGTGGTGAAGCGCGGTGGCGCTGGATCGAACGGCACGGGGATCCCGATTAACTTTGGTGCCCTGCACCTGCTAGATGGTATTCGGCGTGCGTGCGGCCGCGTTCGCGAGACTCTGTTTCTCTCGAAACAGAGTGGAAAAGATGCCCTGTTGGGAGATGTTGTGGAGATGTGGGCGGTCGCTCGTCAGGCGAGATCGCGCGGGGAAGTGGCGGATGAGCAGTGGCTGAGTGTGTGTGAGGAGATTGGGGTCTGGGTGGCGAGGATCGAGGCTGAACAGGGTGCCCGATCCCGGCAAATGGAGCTCACGGTTCCCTGCCCGAGGTGCGGGGTTCGATGGGTGCTTGATGGCGGTGAGCGAAGGGCCGCGGTTGTGATTGAGTACGCCGAGGGTCGTGCCCCTGTCGCGGGGTGCCGGGCTGAAGAGTGCGAAGCCCTGTGGGTGGGTTGGGATCAGATCGCGAAACTCGGATTCTCGGTGCAAGCTTCTGTCGATATTGCCGTGCTTGCTGACTGCGGTATTCGTGTTGAAGATGCCGCAGGACCGGCACGGGATGCGGGAGGCGAATTTCTGTGCTAGGCTACTAAGTGGTCAGGGAGAAGTGTGCTTACTCCCTCGAAAAGCTCCGGTCGGAAGATCAGGAGCTTTTTTCGTTTCTGGGGTGCATTGTCGTTTCTGCTGGGTGAAAGTTAAGGGCCCGGAGCGGTAGTTCTCTAGTCTTCTTTACGCCGTCTGCCGTCACTGCTTTCGCGGCTGTGGCTGCAGCATGCGCAGAGCGAACTTGTTCCGACGGGAATGGCATCGAGTATTCGTACCTGACTAACTTTGTTCAACTCAAAACAGGAGGAGGAACTGTGTCTGATCCATGGGTTCTCAATACGCAGATTTGGCTCAACAAAACGTATGGCTACCACCCACAGTGGGTATACGCCCCAACAACTGGAGTGACAGGCTGGCCGACGATGGAGGCGCTCACGCGGGCACTTCAAATTGAGCTTGGAATTACCACGCTATCTCCCAATTTTGGTCCAACCACCATGAGTACGCTTACGAACAAGGTGGGAAGCATCGGGATTGGCAGCGCTTCGGGTGTCAATATTGTAAAGATCCTTCAGGGTGGCAGTTACTGTAAGGGCTTTGACGGTGGGGGCGGGGTCCTCGATGGGGTTTTTGGTACGCAATTGCAGTCGGCGGTTGTATCTATGCGAAGTAGTCTAGGGCTTCCTGCGAGCCCGGCAACTGTGACGCCAAAGCTCTTTAAAGGGTTGTTGTCAATGGATGCATGGCGGCTGGTCCCGAGTGGTTCTGCTGCGATTAGGGAAGTGCAGCAGGCGCTAAATGGTCGATATATTGATCGTCCGTTATATGAACTTTGTCCTACGGACGGCCTTTATGGTCGACAGGTGCAAGAGCGAATGATGTTCGCAATTCAGTACGAAGGAGGAGTGCAGGGGGCTAACGGAAATTTCGGGCCAGGAACTCAGGCAGCTGTTCGGGCAAATGGATTGTTTGGGATCGGGCACCGTGATTCCTCGGCATACTGGTGTCATCTTTTCCAGGCGGCTATGCGCTTTAATGGCTACCCAGCAACACCCTTCACCGGTGTCTTTGACGCCGCTACACAGACCCAGATGCAGGCCTTTCAAGATTTCATTGCTCTCCCCAAATCTACGGGAGTGGATTTTTCAACTTGGGCTTCCTTGCTGGTGAGCGCTGGAGATCCAAACCGGCCGGCGTCAGCTGCCGATGCATCCACTGAAATCACCGTCTCGCGGCTAGCAACGTTGCAAGGTCAGGGGTACAACTACTTTGGTAGGTATCTCACCAACACGATGGGAATTGGCGACCTCAACAAATGCATCAAACGTGATGAACTTGGGATGATTCACACTTACGGTGGTCGCGTGTGGCCGATTTTTCAGACAGGTGGGGCGGACCTTTACCCCGGATAGTGGACACGGGGTTATGGCTACGCTGCAGCAGCAAGCATAGCTGATTCAAACGCGTCAGGCGCGACTTGCCCGAGGTAGGAGTGGCGGCGCTTCGTGTTGTACCGGTTCACCCACCTGAACACCTCACGGCGACATTCATGCTCGTCCCGAAACGCTGCCCGTCCGTGCAGGACTTCACGCTTGAGCGCCGCGTTGAACGACTCAGCGAGCGCGTTATCCGCTGAGGAACCGACAGCCCCCATTGACTGCGTCACCCCCCAGCTCTGTACACAACTGCGCGTACGCTTTCGAGGTATAGACGCTGCCGTGATCTGAGTGAAAAATGGTTCCGTCAAGTGAGCCACGCGCGGCTCTGGCTGCGGTCAGTGCATCACTGACGAGTTCGGTACGCATGTGGTCGGCAAGCGCCCACCCGGCCAGCTTTCTCGAACACAGATCGATCACCGTCGCGAGGTACCAGTTCTTCCCACCCACGATGGGCAGGTACGTGATATCGCCGACATAGCGGGTGCCTGGCGTGTCAGCGGTGAAGTCACGCTGCACCAGATCAGCGACCTTCTGATCATTGGGGTCAGGGACCGTGGTCTTCACCCGACGCAAGAGCCTGATCCCTGAAAGCCCGTGCTCGCGCATCACTCGCGCGACGCGCTTGTGATTCACCCGTTCGTTCTCGGGTGCCCCGTCGTTTAAGTCCGCGGTCACCCGGGGTACCCCGTAGGCGGGATCCCCGCCAGCCTCACGGTCTTGCGCACGTCTCACTCGCGCAGCAAGCGCTTCGTCGGCTTGCGTGCGGGCGGCCCGTTTCGGGGCAGCTTCCACCCACGCATAATACGAGGAGCGAGCAACGTCGAGGACTCGGCATAGCCACTTCACCGGGATGGTGTCACGGTGGTCGTCAATGAACTGGAAGCGGCTCACCAGTTCATCTCTCCCGCGAAATATTTGGCTGCCTGGCGGAGAATATCGCGCTCGGTCTCAAGCTTGGCTTTCTCGTTTTTCAGGGCGCGGTTCTCGGCAAGGAGCGCAGCCACCTCACCCGTCTCTACTAAGTCGGTAGCAGCGCGGCTGTCACGGTTTGGGGGCGGCGTGGTGCGGTACTTCTGCAGCCACAGCGACAGTGTTGACTTGCCGATGCCGAGATCACTCGCGATCGAGTCGAGGGTCGCTCCTTCGGTGGTTTCGTAGAGGTCAACGGCTTGCCGTTTGAAGTCCTCGGAGAATTGTTTGGGCATGGTTCTATGGTCTCGCTTTCTGCCGGAAAACCCGGCATCAGCGTGTCCACACTTCGGGGTAAAGGCCCGGCGGACCCTGAACACTTCACGTATCGTCGTGGCTATGAAGTCTCAGAGGAGGCGGCAAATGCGGCGTGGGCCTACCGAATCCCAGCAAATTCCATTATCTACTTTGCCGTTGATTTTGATGTCCTTGACGAGCAGATCGTTCCGAAGATACTTCCCTATTTCCAGGCCTTGCATGAGAACTTAGGTAATTGGGGATTGTCTGGGTATCGGGTAGGTATTTATGCCCCCGGCTTGTTTGCCAGAGGGTTGCAGATGCAGGGTATGCGGTCTCATCGTTCGTGTCTGACATGTCGGAGGCATTCAGCGGGAATAAAGGCTACTTGCTGCCTTCGAACTGGGCATTTGATCAAATTCACGAGTTGGATGTGGGCAGCGGTGCGGGTCTCATTCGAATCGACCGAAATGTCGTTTCTGGGCGTGACACTGGATTCGGGAATCTCGCTCCGGAAATCGGAGTTGGAAACGACCCCGTGATTCCTGCGTCTCAACTGGACAACTTCGAGAACGCCTGGTTTAACTGGTGTCTGGATCATCCTCAGGCGGTCGAGCCAATTGCTATGAATAGCAACCGCGGCTTGGTAAAAGACCTGGTCGTCAAACATGATCCCTTTATCACTGCCCAGGCCAAAAAGCTCGGGATCTATAAGGCGATGGCCCTGACTCCACTTATTTGGGAGTCTCTAGCAATCAACCCTCTTGATGACCTCGCCGATGCTTTAGTGGTGAAATACTACGCGGCACTTTCTGAAGGAAAAACGCCCGCACCTGGTACAAGAAGTGATTCTTCTACAGGTGTATGTCAGATGTTTGCTGCAACATGCATCGAAGCGAGGAATTGGGCAAAGGCAAAGGGATACATCACAGATGGTCCATACCGAGAAAATGACTGGCGAGATATGTGGGAGGTGTGGTTAAGGCTAAGGTCCGATGAGGAATTCGCGATTCAATCTGCCATTTTCTACATGATGTGTAACGCTGAGAATCACTGTGGAGTACCACCAGTCAAATTGAGGGGTCTCAACCCGAGTGAGGTTGCCCGCATGTGCATGGCATACAATGCGGACATGTCTGATCCCTCGTACGACGCCATGATTTACGGCCGCGAGAAGGCCCAGCTGTTCTATCTGATTCGCAAATGGCACGAGACATTTCGATGAAGAAGGCGATGGTGGGAATAGGGGCGGGACTTCTGGCAGCTCTGGCTTTCTGCGCGATGACCATTGCTTGCATTTCAATTTCAATGAGTGATTATGTTGTTGTGCATGGATTCAATCTCAAAGTTGTGGAGGTACCCGAAAATGCTCAGCCTGAGGCCGTCGGTGGCCTTGTGATCGCTATCATGTTTGGGTTAGTAGCCATCGTGTCTGGTGCCTTGAGTAGCATGATTGCATTTCGGGAGTTCCACCCTTGGGCTGCTATCTTTCCTGTTTTGGCACTACTAGGCGGATTCGCTCTGGGACTTTCGCAGATATAGGAGTTGCACTGCAGTGCATACTTCGGAATCGACGCTTGTGTCTAATTCTAGCAGGACCGGGACCCCGAGTAGGTCGATACGGCGGAGAAGGTGTTCCAGCGTCTTCTCCGCCGTATCTCCCAAATCCCTGAATCATTCGGATCATCGGTCGATGATTTTCATCTCTCGTTCTGAGGGTTACTCTCCGCGGAAGCGGCTTTGAGGCCACCATAAGAATCCCTGGGTCAAGAATGTAGCCGTACTTTTCAGATGTGTTGGGGTCGGGGCACTCGGCGAGGGTCGTCCCGTCACAATTCGGTGCGTCGACAGTAATGTAAAGGCGGTTGATGCAACGGTATTTCCAGTGGAGCATGGCGTAATCTAGCCGCTCCAGAGATTCGGGAGCGAACGAGATCGATTGTCAATGAGGAATTCCGCGCGGTTCTAGTTGCGAACAAGGGCCGCCAGTTCGGAGCGTCCGCGACGACCGACCACAAGTTCCGCCAAAGAATTACACCGGGTTTCACCGCACGAACCTGTTCCAGCACGATCCAGTGGAGTATTCGCAATGCTTTCATAACCATCGAGTCGCTGGCAATTGCAGGAGAAACCCCCGCCCCGCAGCGGGGTTTTCGCATTTAAGGAGGGAAATTGTCCTACAAAACCCTCATCACCCCGAACTACGGTCACCACGAGCACGCGGGCAACTGCCTCCCGATGGCACAAAAATCAGTGGGCGCCCCGGGCGGGCCGCACTCCGCGACGGCAGCCGCAAACGCGACGCGCTACCAGCATCACGACCGCGCGTTCCCAGGTGATGCGCCCGCGGTCGTGTGGCTGTCGCACTGGGGCACTTACACCGACTATCGGGATGGGCGGCTCAAGTACGAGGACTGGGGGCACGTCGTGTTTTGGGAACCCGCCGCCTTCGGCAAAACCGGAGGGTTTTTCTCCTCGCCCCGCAGCGGCTATGGGGTGGGCGAGTGGTTCCGCACCATCGCAGACGTCGAGAACGCGTTTGCGAGCGTGTATCGCTTCTGGTCTGAAGACATCAACGGCGTCAGAGTGATTCAGCCGATACCCAAACACGACGCACCTAAAACACCACAACGAAAGGAGCACAGCATGTTGATGGCCTATTACGAGCACGCGGCAGGCAATGACCAGGGGCGGTGGCTCATATTCGGCCCCAAGTTCCAGCTCGAGCTCTCCACAAAACGAGCCGCAGACGCTCTCGCGAAACAACTCGGTGTTACCCCATTTATTACAGACGGGGGAGGGTGGGCCAAATTCAAGCGAGTCTCAAAATGAGGGAGGCGCCGCCGGGCAATATCGGCATGAGCGACCTCTGGAAACAGGGCCAAAACACGCAGGAGCGCCTCGCAAAGCTTGAGGTGATCGTTGAGCGTCTCGCAAAAGTAGACGAGCGCCTTGACTCCCACTCGGACAGGCTGCGCCACCTAGAGGGGCCTCAATTAGGCAGGAGGGTGATGCGGATGACATCCGCTCGCTCGACGCACGTATGACAGCGATGGAAACGCAGCAGAGTGCCACCAGCAACCAGGTCTCGCACCTGACCTGGCTTCCACCAATCATCGTCGGCGTCATCGGTGCCGGTGGTGCAACTCTCGTCGGAAGACTGATTAACGGAGGATGACAATGCGCACAAAACAGTTCTGGCTTGAAACTGGCGAGCGCGCGGTGAAAACATTTGCCCAGTCGGCGGTGGCACTTCTCACTGCGGGGGCCGCCGGGTTGCTCGGCGTCGACTGGCTGCAACTCGTCTCGGTCGCGGGTCTCGCGGCTCTTGTGTCGGTCCTCACCTCGGTGGGCTCCGACTACGTGGGTGATCGCGGCACTGCATCGCTCGTTACCTACGAGGACGACAGCGCCGTGTAACCCAAACTGCCAAAACCCCGGCCAGATTGCATATCTGGCCGGGGGTTTTTGGCGTGCGCTTTTGCCTACCGTTCAAACTCATGAGCTCAGTAGGCCAGTGCCCCAGCTTCCGCGTACTTCCCGCTCAGCAGCGACGCCGCATCCTCATCAATAAACCAGTGCACATTCGGATGCCGCTGCAGCAGGCTGGCCGGCAATTCTTCGGTGCACGGCCCCTCAAGAGCCGCAGCAACCGCCGCAGCCTTGGCCGATCCCGTGGCGATCACCACGAGCTCGCGCGCCTCAAAAATCGTGCCGAGGCCCTGGGTGATCGCGGTGGTTGGCACCTCGGCAGAAGAAGCAAAGAACCGCGCATTGTCTGCGATCGTCTCGGCGGTAAGGTCAACAACGTGGGTGCGCGAGTCGAACGCGGTGCCCGGCTCGTTGAACCCGAGGTGGCCGTTGCGACCGATGCCGAGGATCTGCACGTCGATGCCGCCCGCCTCGCGGATGGCTCGGTCGTAGGCTTCCGCTTCTCCCGGCTCACCGTTTCCGTTCGGCACGTGCACCAGGTGCGGATCGAGCCCAACTACCTCAACGACGTCGCGTTGAATCACGCTGTGGTAGCTCTCGGGGTGGCCTGCCTCCAGCCCGATATATTCGTCGAGCGCAAAGCCCCGCACCCTGTTTTGATCCAGCCCAAGCGAGGTGGCGATCCTGCCCCAGGCGCGGTAGGCCGCAACGGGCGAAGAACCGGTGGCGAGTCCGATGACCGCCGTGGGGTTTGCTTGCACCGCCGCAACGATTCGCTGGGCGAGTGCGTCGCCGAGTGCCTCGGCATCAGGGGAGATGTGAATCTGCACGGGAGGACCTCTTCCGGCTGGTGCGAATGAACGCAGCTACGAAGGAGCGGGGGAGAACCTTCCCATAGAGAATAACCCGAATCCCTTTGCTCCCAGTTCGCACTCACTAGACTGGAGCCTTGTGGATCGCGCCCAAAGGCACCGATCCCGAACCTGCCCAAGATCCCCGCTTGCACCTTGGAGTGAATGCAAACATGGCTGAACAATCCCGACTCGACAAAGTCATCGCCCTCGCCCGCCACCGCGGCTTCGTGTTTCAAGCGGGTGAGATTTATGGCGGATCACGATCCGCATGGGATTACGGCCCCCTCGGCACCGCGCTGAAAGAGAACATCAAGCGCCAGTGGTGGAAGACCATGGTGCAGAAGCGCGACGACGTTGTGGGCATCGACTCCAGCGTCATCCTGCCGAAGCAAGTGTGGGAGGCCTCCGGTCACGTCGAGGTCTTCAGTGATCCACTGGTCGAGTGCACGCAGTGCCACAAGCGCTACCGCGAGGATCACTTGATCGAGGCCTTCGAAGAGAAGAAGGGCCGTGCTCCCGAGGGCGGCCTCGCCGAGATCGTTTGCACCAATTGTGGCACTCGTGGTCAGTGGACCGAGCCCCGTGCGTTCTCCGGACTACTCAAGACCTTCCTCGGCCCGGTCGACGACGAAGCGGGCCTGCACTACCTGCGCCCAGAAACCGCGCAGGGCATCTTCGTGAACTTCGCGAACGTGCTGCAGGCGGCTCGCATGAAGCCTCCATTCGGGATCGGGCAGATCGGCAAGAGCTTCCGCAACGAAATTACGCCGGGCAACTTTATCTTCCGCACCCGGGAGTTTGAGCAGATGGAGATGGAGTTCTTCGTCGAGCCCGGCACGGACGAGGAGTGGCAAGAGTACTGGATGGCCGAGCGCATGCGCTGGTACACAGACCTCGGCATTGACGCAGAGAACCTGCGCTTCTACGAGCACCCCCAAGAAAAGCTGTCGCACTACTCAAAGCGCACCGCCGACATCGAGTACCGCTTCGGCTTCACCGGTAGCGAGTGGGGCGAGCTCGAGGGCATCGCAAACCGCACGAACTTCGACCTGTCGACACACTCGGAGAAGTCGGGCAAAGACCTGAGCTTCTTTGACCAGACAAAGAATGAGCGCTACACGCCCTACGTGATCGAGCCGGCCGCAGGCCTGACCCGCTCCCTGATGGCCTTCCTCGTTGACGCCTACCGCGAAGAAGAGGTGCCGAACGCCAAGGGCGGCACCGACAAGCGCACGCTGCTCGCACTCGACGCACGCCTCGCCCCGATCAAGGCTGCGGTGCTGCCTCTGTCGCGTAATGAGGCATTGTCGCCACTGGCCCGCGAGATCGCACAAGATCTGCGCGACGATTGGAACGTCGACTTCGACGACTCGGGTGCCATCGGCCGCCGCTACCGTCGCCAAGACGAGATCGGTACGCCGTTCTGCGTCACCGTTGACTTCGATTCACTCGACGACAACGCGGTAACCGTGCGTGAGCGCGACACAATGCAGCAGGAGCGTGTGCCCCGCGCTGAGTTGCACGCCTACCTCGCCGAGCGCCTGCGCGGATCCTAACCCCTTGCATGCCAGCCGGTACTGGCCGCTCAGCCGGTTAAAATGATCGAAGTTTTACCGGCTGAGCGGCCAGTACCGGCTGAAGTTTTTGGAAGGAACAAAAGGTGACGAGTAGCACTCCTGAACAGCCCGAGTCGAGCGCGCCGCAACCGCCGCCCACCTGGGCCTGGGCCAACCAACCCCAGCCAACGCAGACAGTGGAGACTGAGCCGCTCGAATACCACCGCCTACTCAGGGGTGCGCAGAGCTACAAGTGGTGGAAGCCGCTGCTGATGGTGCTCATTGCGGGGGCCATCTACATTGTGTTCTCGGTCATTATTAGCGTGATCTGGATGGGCATTGTGTTCGCGGGAAACCCGGACCTGTTCACGGGCAGCGATCCCGGGGCGATAAGTAAACAGCTTCTCGACCAGTTGACCCTAGATACCCAGAACCCACTCGCCGTGCTTATGAACCTGGCGACGATCGCGCTGATGATCCCGTCTGTCATTCTCGCGATGCTCATCATGGGCATGCGCCCGGTGGGCAGGATCTGGTCAGTTGCGACGCGCATTCGCTGGGGCATGCTGGGCCGCTTCACCGGTTTCGCGGTGCTCGGTGTCGTTGTTATGAACGTGACGGGTGTGCTGTTTGAGGTGTTATTCAGCCTCGCAGAACCCGCACAATCCGCAATGCTCTCGGTGCCGAAGGACTTCGACCCCAACGCCGCGCTGCTCTCGTTTGCGTTTGTGCTGCTCCTTGTGCCGATCCAGGCGACCGCTGAAGAGGTTGTGTTCCGCGGGCTTTTCATGCAGGTGCTCGGCGCTTGGCTGAAGAACCCCTGGTTTGCGATCTTGCTCCCGTCCCTAGCCTTTGCGCTGGCCCATATCTACGACATCTGGGGACTCGCGGCGGTGGGTCTCATGGGCCTCGTCGCAGCTTGGCTAACCTGGCGCACCGGCGGGCTTGAGGCCGCGATCGCCATCCACATCATCAACAACATCTTCGCTTTTGGGGTGATGAGCACCGGGCTCGGCGGTTCGACCGCCCAGACCGAGTCGGCTGGGGGCCCGGGCTCACTAATCGGCGAGGTAATCGGTCTCTCGCTGTTCACTTGGCTGGTTGTGCGGTCCTTCAAGAAACGTGGATATGGACGCAGCCGCATCGACCTCATTAGGGTGCCGATTGCTCCGCAGTCAGCTCAGCCCCTCACCGGGCAGTAGGAACCACTCATGACTGACGCGTACGTCATCGGAACTACCCTTCCCGCGCTCGCCGCCGCACTTGAGTTGGCGGAGGTCGGCCTGGATGTTCGGGTTGCGCTCGACGGGTTCAGCTTGACTGATGAATTGGATCACAGCGGCGAGCTTGATCCTGAGGGGTTCCTCGCGGCGTTTCTCACTCACCTCGCGCAGCCTATTGGCGAGCATGGTGCTGCTGCCCAGGGAGCAGAGCCCGTGCTGCAGGATCCGCGCCCCTTTCTGCTACGAAACGCAAAGGGCGGTTGGTCGCTCCAGCCAACGCCAGCTGTGTGGGGAATTCCCGCGGTCCCCATGTCTGCGCAGGCGATGGAGATTCTCGGTGGGCGTGGTGCCACGCGCGCCACGCTTGATCGGGTGAAGCCCGTTCTTACGATCGGTAAAACGCACGAGCTTGGTGCGCTAGTGCGCAACAGGATGGGCCGCGTGGTTGAAGATCGCCTGGTTAATCCCCTCGTTCGCGAGCGCTACGGAGTGGCACCCGACTCGGTCGATGTAGCTCTGGCCGCACCGGGGCTAAACGAGGCGCTTACGACGGCGGGATCACTCTCGGGGGCAGCGCTCGCCAACAGTGATCGGTATGTTGCACGTGAAACTCGGGTCGCGCCCGCTAGCGGCTGGAAAAACCTGGTGGCCTTACTCGTGGAACGACTCAAGCTATTTGGAGTTGAGTTTGCCGAGCTGCCGGTTGAGTCGGTGCAGGCCGGCGAATCGGAGAACGGTGCCTGGGTGGTCAGCGAGTTCGGAGGTCAGGATCACTCGGTGCGCTCTGTCATCGCGGATACCGCGGCACCTCTTCCGAGTCTCTTTGAGGAAGTATTCCAGTCCCTTGTTCCGGAGGCCGGGCGCATTTGGACCCGTGCTCAAATCGAGGATCCCAAGTTGCCTGACCCCGAGCACCCCGCACTGCAAAATGTGGAGGTTCCTGGGCAGGGCACCTGGTCGGTGCGAATTGAACATGGCTCAGATTCGCGGTGGTTTGCGCAGCTAAGCGGGCCACGGGTTCCAGGTACCGGGGAGGTGCAGGATGGCTACGCTGGTCGTGGCGAGGCAGCCGTCTGCGTGAGCCAGGTACTTGAACGTTTAGGGCTGCGGGCTAGTTCCGAATACGAAGTGGAGTATCGGGTGGCACCGAGCATCTCTACTGCATCGCGAGATGCTAAAGCAGCAAGGCTGGTCGAACAACGGGAGAGTAATCTCTCTCTGCTTCCAGTCGGTGCAGGCCTTCACGGTGGTGAGATCGCAGCCGCGGTTGCCGATGCGCGTCAAGCAGCGGTCATGCTGCGACGCAGATTGACGGGCATCTCGGAGTAAAGACCGCCAATTTACGCCATTCTGAGAGCTATATAACTCTAGGGGTATGTAAGCGAGGCTGAGCGGAGTAGGCTTAGCGAGGATCAAGAGAACGCCATTGGCTGGAGGCAAGATGAAGGGCAAGATCGCATTCGTGCTTGGTGCGGCGGTTGGCTACGTGCTTGGCACGAGAGCTGGTCGAGAACGCTACGAGCAGATTAAGAGCGGGGCCCAGAAGGTGTGGAACACCGAGCCCGTGCAGCGCGGTGTTGAGGTCGTGCGTGGTGCGGCTCAGGGTCGTGCTGACGATCTGAAGGAGTCCGTCCTGCGAGCAGGCAAAGAAGCCTTTACGGCCTTTACTCGCTCGCCAGAGGCGAAGAAGTCAGAAAGTGAACCGGGAAGCGTCACACTCGCGGGTCAGGGGCCCGACGAGAGCGACGAATCGGGTAAAGTCTCATGAGTAAAAAACGGGATCAGGCGGGTACGTTTGAACTGCTCACCCGGTTGCCTCAGCAGATCGTCACCCTCGCGAAGATCGAGTACGACAACGCTAAGCGCGAGATCGTTTCGAAGGCAAAAAAGGCGGGGATCGGTGCGGGAGCGATCCTCATCGCGCTCTTCTTTGTGTTCTTCATGCTTGAGGCGCTCGTCATTGCCGCAATCGCCGCGCTCGCGCTCGTCTGGCCATGGTGGTTGGCTGCGTTGGTGGTCGCGGCAGCTCTGTTGCTGCTTGCAGCGGGCGCAATCTTCGCCGGAATCAAATTGATCAAGCGTGGCAACCCCGTTCCCGAAGAAACTCTTGAGCGCGTCGGCGCAGACATTGCTGCGATGAGTGAGGTCCGCGTGAACGCGGAGACGCCACGATCGAGTGGTACTCAGATGCCGCAGGCCGGAGAAGAAGGGAACTGGCGATGAGCACCCCCAACGAAAAGCAGCAGGGGATCGCGGATGCCGCCAAGGCGCGCGCGGAACTCTATGGCACGCTATCGCAGCTCAAGGACCGCCTGAACTACGCGCAGCGCATTGACAACGCAGTGGACGATGCTCGGCACAAGATCGCCGAGCAGAAGCGTCAGAACCCCGTTGCCTTTGCCCTGGGAGTTGTGGGTGCCGCTGCGGTTGCTGGGTCCATCGTTTGGGGCATCGCTTCCGCCGCTGCGAAGCGACTGCGTTGATCTGTCTGGAACGGTCCAACGTCCCGTTTTGCACATCACATTTCGGTTTCGTTCTGAAGCTGCAGGCCTCTCGTTTTGCGTACGGGGGCCAGCAGGGTAAGAATAGTGGAACCGGGTTTACCGTCAGGAGCCAGACAGTGCAACACGTGAGTGTTGAGAGGGCTGGCCTTTTGTGTTGTCGAGTGAGTGGGGTATATGTCGGCTGAGTCGAAACCGCTCAGTGGCCTGCGCGTGCTCATCCCCAGGGGTGGTACCTGGGGTGACTTGGTTGCACAGGCTCTACGCGAGCAGGGAGCGCACACTGTGATCGCGCCCCTTGTTGACTTTGCTCACACGAGTGAAGAAGACAAACTTGTTGAGGCGCTCAAAAATCTTGAGGCAGGACGCTTCGACTGGATGACGGCAACAAGCTCAACCGTTGCCGACGTGCTTACCCATCACAACGCTGTGATCAATGAACGAACACAGGTTGCTCTCGTGGGTGAGGCGACCGCGGTTGCCTTCCGTAACGCCGGCTACCCGGTGACTCGCACCCCGAGCCAGGAGAACAGCACACACGCGCTGCTCGAAGAGTGGACCGAGATAGACGCCCCCGAGGTGTTGAAAGTGCTCACGCTGCGCTCAGACGTCGCAGTCCCCGTGCTCACGGAGGGACTGATCGGTCGCGGCCACAACGTGACCCAGGTGCTTGCATTCCGCACGGTCGGTGTACCCGCCTCGGTGCACATCCGCGAAGACATTGAGTCAGGACGCATCAACGCGATCCTGGTGGCCTCGACGAAGATTGCCGAAGAGGTCGCGTCGCAGTTCTCAAACCTGCCCGACTCGACGCTGGTTGCCTGCGTCGGAGCTAATGCGAGAAACGCTGCGGCCGATGTTGGGCTGCGCGATGACAATGGTTCGCCGCTCACGCAGGCGCTCATTCACACCGTCGAATCGGTCATCGACCAGAGCGACATGCTGGACTAGACCATGGCCAGAGTCGAGATTCATGGTGAACGGATCATTATCCGACTTACACCCGCGGAAAAGGTTGCTGCAATGCATCGCCGCGATATTACGCTGAGTCGGGACGCTATTACCTCTGCCATCATTACTGACGATCCCTGGGTGTGGATCCGAGGTGTGCGCTCTCCCGGCACCCACGTGCCGGGTAAACTCGCTCTGGGCACCTGGCGCAGCCTGGGTGGTAAAGACTTTGTGCTTGCGCGTGCTGGCCGCGATGCGGTTGTGCTCGACTTTGAGTCGCAAGAACAAGCGGCTGAGGATCGCGGCTGGATAGGCGAATTCGAGCTTTACTCACGCGTGATTATTTCGACCGTGCACGCGGCAGAGCTTGTGAAGGCTCTGCGCCTCGACGGCCCTCAGGAGACGGTTGTTACGGTAGACACCGCCCCCTGAGTCGTCGCGATCGAATCGAATTAGTCGCGCACGAGCACGAGGTCTTCGAGTGGCAGGCGCACTCGCGGTGCGGTCTCGCGCTCGCGAAGGGCCTCGGGCAACTGATCAAGCGAACCGATTGCACCGATGGCGGTCACCGAGACCGGCAGGAAACGCTCCTCAAGATCGAACGCGGTGCGGATCGCGTCGCGATCGAAGCCGCCCATCTGGTGCAGGTGGAGACCCTCGCTCTGCGCCTGAATGCTGAGGTGTGCGACCGCCTGGCCGAGATCATACTCCGCCCAGGGCTGTTTGTTGCCGTCTGCGTCAGTGGTCTCGGCGATGTTGACAACGAGGGCGGCCGCGTTGCCGGCCCAGGTCTGGTTGAAGCCGAGCAGCGCTGCCTCAATCTTTGCGAAGCTCTCGCTGCCGCGGCGCGTAATGATGAAGCGCCAGGGCTGTGTGTTTTTTGCGCTTGGTGCCCAGCGTGCGGCCTCGAAAATCCCGCGAAGTGCGCCCTCGGGCAATGAGTGTTCAATATCAAAAGCGCGGGGGCTCCAGCGCTCTGCGAGCGTGTCGAGCAGAGGGGCGCTGGTCTGTGCAATGCGCGGATTCACGGGTGGTCTCCTACTTTTTGTGTGGTGCGGGACGTGCTTTCCGCAGGAGTGAAACAGGGTGAACGAAACAAATATTCCCGCGCATCTAACCGCCGAGCAACCAGGCAACACTGGCAATAACTGGAATCGAGGTGAACGTCGTGAGAAACACCGTGTCGCGCACCATCGTCTCCGCGCGGCGGTACGTTGCGGCGTAGTTGTAGACGTTCTGGGCTGTTGGCAGGGCGGCGATGGTGGTTGCTACGAAGACCTCGTGCGGGCTGAGCCCAAACGCAGTGCCGATCGTCCAAGCCAAGACAGGCATCAGCAGCACCTTGATCCCAGACGCCGCGAATACCGCCCCGCGGCCGGAGCCAGGCTGCAGAGCGCGCTGCCCGCGAAGTGAGATTCCGAAGCTCATCAGTACCATTGGGATCGCGGCTTGGCCCAGCATATCGATCGGGCCCATGGCGATACTCGGGATCGGCAGTTGCAGGAGCGCGACCAAAAATCCCAGCACTGAAGCCACGATGATGGGGTTGCGTGCAGCTCGCCCGAACGCAACAAGAGCCCCGCGCGCGACACCGCCTCGATCTGCACGGTGAGGCCGTGCATCACCGCGGGTGGTTTCGAGAATGGCGAGGATCGCGGGCGCAAACACAACAAGCTGCACGAGCAGCAGGGGAGCGACGTACGCGGCGTCACCGAGAATATAGACGGCTACAGGTAGGCCCAGATTGTTTGAATTCACGTAACCCGAGGTTGTTGCGCCAAGGGTTGTGCTTGCGAGATCGCGTTTAAACCAGAGCCGCGAGGCAACAATATACACCGCGGCGGCGAGTAGCGCCGCAGTGCTGGTCACGAGGATCACTGGCGACAGCAGCACACTCGGGTCGCTCGTGTGAAGTACAGAGAACAGAAGCGCGGGGGTGGCGACGTAAAACGCCATGTTGTTCAGTACGCGGCGCTGATCCCCTCGACGATACCAAAGCGCGCGGCAAGGTACCCGGCTCCGATGATGCCGAGGATCAGGGTGAAGCCCTGCAGCACGCCCCACATTAGTGTTCGCCCAGGGTCGCGGGGGTGCTGGCGGCACGAAGCCCGGAGACAAGGGCGTGCAGCCCAAACTCAAACGAGGATTCTGTAACGGTCTCACTCTGCGCCGCGGCATGATCGCGAGCGGCGGCTTCGGCAGAGGCGAGGGCTTCTGCCTCCGCCGGCTCTCGTGAAGGGCGCAGATTGTCTTGTGGGGCGAGTGCGTCGAGCGCCGATCCGATGATGAACGACTCGATGGCGATGATGGCGGGCACGATGCGGTGCTCGGGGTAGTTGTCGCGTCGGAAGGCTTCTGCGATCCGGTTGTAATCTGCGATGGATTCGGGTTCGCCGTCAACGGGAAGTGTCGCGAGTGCTGCGATGATCCCGGGTGTTGACCGAGGGTTTCGCGGTACGCGCGCGCCCAGGGAATCACAGCCGCGTGCCAACTCAGGGTGTCAAAACCGTGTTCACCCACCCGCAGGGTCAGCTGCCCGCGCATGCCAGCAATGAGGTCCTCGCGGCTCGAAAAGTAGTGGTGCAGGGCCGATGCTCGCACGCCGAGTGAACGGGCGAGAGCGGCAAGGGTGAAATCGGATCCTCGCTCGTCGGAGAGCACAAACGCGGCCTCAAGAATTCGCTCTCGTGACAGGATGGCGGATCTTGGGCGGCCTGCAGGGCGTCCGCTGGGCTTTGGTGTCTCGATTTCTGAGGACATGGGCCTTCCTGGGCGTTTTGCAATAATAATTGAATGAGCGTAAATTAACAGCTGGTCCGTGGGAATCGTCACGGGAGAGGGGAAGCGCGCCTGTGACGTCAGCCGACATCATTTTAGAGGGGGCTCGGGTTCGGAGTCTCGTTTCGGGTGACAACTGTGTCGATGCGCGCTCTGTGGCGATCTCTGCGGGTCGAGTGCTTGGTGTGGGCGATCGCGCGGAAGTGGCACAGGCCTTTGCGGCTTCACACACTCGCTTCGAAGACCTCAGCGGCACGACTCTCACCCCCGGACTTATCGATGCGCACCTCCACCCGATTCAGGGTGTCGAACTCACGCAGGGTGTGGATCTTGGCGGCGTGGTGGATCTGCGCGAGGTCTTGAACCTGCTTCGCCAGGAAGCGGGCCGAGTTCGCCGTGAGACAACCGACGGTTGGGTACGCGCTTGGAACCTGGACTACGCCGCCTTTGAGGGTGAACGCCTTCGCGCCGAGCTTATTGACGACGCGGTCGACGGCCTGCCAGCTCTGCTGTTCTTTTTCGACTTTCACACTGCGCTCGCGAGCTCTGAGGGACTGCGCAGGGGCGGGGTCACCGGCACCCGCAGCTTCGACGACACCTCCGAGGTTGTGGTCGACGACCTGGGGCGTCCGACCGGGGAACTGCGCGAAGACAGCGCATACCAGCCGCTGCTCGCGACGATGCCAGAACTCAGCCGCAGCGAGACCCTCGACTCAGCGCGCCGCACGCTCGCGCGCATGCGGCGATCCGGACTCACCGGCGGCATGATTATGGACGGCAACTCGGGCACGCTTGACCTGCTCGAAGAACTCGACAGCTCGGGATCGGGCCTGCCGGTTCGCATTGTCAGCGCAATGGACGTGAAGCCCTCGTACACCGCGGCGGAGCGGGCCACGATTCGTGCGCAGCGCGATCGCGCGGGCGAGCGCTGGCGGGGTGGAGTAATTAAGCTCTACGCCGACGGTGTGATCGACACGGGAGCCGGCTGGCTGTACGAACCCGATGTTGACGGCGATGGCATAACCGGTTTCTGGGGTGAGCAGGCGGCGTTCGTTGAGGCCGTGCGCGAGTTCACCCACGCGGGGTTTCAGATCGCGACGCACGCGATCGGCGACCGTGCCGTCGGCGAGACGATCACGGCATACGAGGCCGCGGGTTGCAAGGCCGTCGGCCGCCCGACTCACCGCATCGAACACCTCGAGTGCCTCGACCCGAGCGACATCGTGAGACTATTTGCGAACGGCATCACCGCTTCGATGCAGCTGCCGCACATGCAGTGGCGCATCGAAGACGGCAGTGACGAGTGGGCAAGGCGCTTGGGGCCCGAGCGCGCGGCACGCGGTTGGAACGCCGGTTCGGTGCTGCGGGCCGGGGCGTCGCTCGCCCTCGGCTCTGACTGGCCGATTGCCGACCTCGACGCGCGCCTCGGGCTTGCGTGGTCGGTGCTGCGGCGAGACCCCCGCGATCCAAACGGCTTTGTCTACGAGCCCCACGAACGGCTCACGGCAGCAGAGGCGCTACACGGATATACCCGCGGCGCGGCGCACGCGCAGGGTGACCTTGACCAGGGAGTGATCTGCGAAGGATCCCGCGCCGACCTGGCGGTCTGGGCCGCCGACCCAACAACCGCTTCGGGCGACGAACTGCTCGACCTGCCTGTGCTCGCAACCTACCTCGATGGGATCCGCGAGGATCACACGCCTTAACCCCAACCCTCACAACCGGCGCAGCGTCGATGCCGCGCCTGAAGGACACTGATGATAGAAAATACCGCTCTGGCGCTGCTGCCGGTGCTCACCGTTCTGATCGTTTCGGTTTTCACGAAGCGTGCGCTGCTTGGCCTCTTCGCGGGCAGCATTGTCGGTGCGATCCTGCTGGGTGGCTGGGGGTTCTTCGACACCCTCGTCTCAACGTTTGGTGCGTCGCTGTCGAACGAGACCGTGCACTGGCTGGCGCTTGTGGTCGTGCTTTTCGGGATCCTCATCGCGTACTTCAATGTGTCGGGCGCGGTGAGTGACTTCGCGAAGTGGACTGAGCGCTTCGTCAACTCGCGGCGCAAGTCGCTGGTGCTGACCTGGCTGCTTACGGTCGCGTTGTTCATCGACGACTACCTCAATGCGCTCACCGTCGGCACCTCCATGAAGCGCGTCACCGATCGCTACGGTGTGCCTCGCACCCTGCTCGGCTCGATCGTGAAGCTAACCTCGGCACCGATCGCGGTCATCATCCCGTTCTCGACCTGGGCGGTGTTTTTTGCCGCACTGCTTGAGCAAGACGGCGTGACAGTTAACGGCTCGGGCTTCGGTGCCTACGTGCAGGGTCTGCCGTTTGTGTTCTTCGGCTGGTTTGCGCTGATCATTGGTCTGCTGCTCGCGCTCGGTGTGCTGCCGCTGGTTGGGCCGCTGCGCCGCGAACAGCTGCGGGTGGATCGCACGAACGATACGCTGCCCGAGGGGCTCACCGCTGAGGAACGGGCCTTTGAACTCGCTGATTCCGACACCGAGGGTCGGCGGCCGCTGCCCTACAACTTTTTGATCCCGATCATCACGCTCGTAGCTGTCACGATCCTGACCGAGGTCGATATTGTGAAGGGCTCCGCTGCGGCGGTTGTTGTGGCCATCATTCTGTACGTTGCGCAGAAGCGCATGCGCATCCGTGATGTGTTCGAGCAGGCCTTTGAGGGTGTCATGAGCATGGGCTACGTGATTATCCTGTTTGTGCTGGCCTTTATGGTGCAGCAGATCAACACCGACCTGAAGCTTGCCGAGTGGGTTATTGGCACCACCGAGCCGGTCATGCACGGTGCACTGCTGCCCGCGATTGTTTTCTTGGTGTGCGGTGTCTACGCTTACGCGACCGGTGCGTTCTGGGATCTCGCCGCGGTCATCACGCCCGTCGTGCTGCCACTCGCAATCGCGGTCGGGGTAGATCCGGTGCTCGCCGGCACCGCGGTGTTCTCAGGAGCCGCACTCGGCTCGACAACCTGCCTCTACGGTGACGGCATCATTCTGGCGTCGAAGTCGGTCGGCGTGAAGCCGCTCAACCTCATGCTGTCGATCCTGCCCTACGCGGCCACCGCCGGTGTGCTGTCGTTTATCGCGTACCTGATCGCCGGGTTCGCGATGGTGGGGTAGACGCTCGCCGCCTCGCGGTTTTGGGCTCAGCCGAGTGCCTTTGCTGCCTCTTCCGCGATGATTACGGAGAGCCTGTCGAGCACGGGGGAGCGCAGGTTCCAGCGCTGCCAGTAGAGCGGTAGGTCGATGGAATTACCTGATCCGAGCGCAACGAGGCTGCCAGCTTCGAGGCACGGGACTCCTTGCAAGCGGGGCACCATGCCCCAGCCCATGCCGAGTTCGATCGCGCGCACAAACTCCGCCGACGACGGGATGAAGTGGCGCGGCGGGTCGATCCGCGCCCGGGTGACGCGGCGAATGAAGCGTGCCTGAAAGTCGTCGTGGCGGTCGAACTCGACAACCGGAGCGGCAGCGAGCGTCTCGGCCGACAGGCCCTTGGCAAAGTAGCGCATCACAAACTCGGGGCTCGCGACGGCCTGGTAACGATCCACTCCGATACGCGTTGAGCTGCAGCCCGGCACCGCCTCGGCGGTCGCGGTGAGCGCGGCCATCGACTCGCCACTGCGCAGCCGCTCGGTCGATACCGATTCGTCGGCGCGCAGCACCTCGAAGCGAGCGCCGGTTTCGTGGCTGGCTCGGGCGAGGGCGGGTACAAACCAGGTCGCGAGGGAGTCGGCATTCACCACGATCGGGATCAGTGCGCCACCAGACGGGCCCTGCTCAAGCTCGGTGGCGAGATCCCCAACCACTCGCTGTACCTGTCGTGCCGCGCGCAGCACACTCGCGCCGGCGGTGGTGGTTGCCACCGGGCGACTGCGGCGCAGCAGCACGGACCCGGCGCGCTCCTCCATCGCACGCACGCGCTGGCTAACGGCAGAGGGCGTGATGTGGAGGCGGCGCGCGGCACCCTCAAAGCTGCCCTCTTCGATGATCGCGGCGAAGGTCTGCAGGTGTTCGACGGGAAGGTCCATGGTTCTAAGTTAAAGGCTACGTTGATAGTTGGGTAGCTGTGGCGTAGATTTGCGTTCTTGGTGGCGGATGCTCCCGTCCGGTGACCACGCAACCCGCCACTTTTGGTTGGTGAAGCCTATTTTTCTACGCTGTTTGTGCGCCAAAATGCTTCTGTCGCTGCTTCCCTACAGGTTTTTAGAGGAGTATCTAGCTCGGCTGCTCATCGTGGCTCTCGTCGGTTCCGCCGCGCAATCACAAACGCGCCGATCCCTCCCACTACAAGCGCACCAGCCCCTATCAGCAGCAGAGGCGACACCCCATTGTTACCGGTCACCACGAGCGGGTTTCGCGCTATCGGCTCTGCCGCCACCCGGGCGGAATCATCATTTGAGTCAACACCGGGCGCCGTCGGTGTTCCGGGGGTGCCGCTGGCGCGAGCAACATTCGTGAGTTCGGATGCCTCTTGGTCATCACCCGTCGTCACGTAGGTTGCGGTGCAGGTAAAGGAAGCTGCTGGCGCAAGGCTCTGGGTCTCCTCCGCTGGGCACGTCAGCTCAGAGAGCTCTCCCGTGCCAGAGAATTCAAGTTCGCGCACGTCAACATTGCGCATCGTCACGTTTCCCGCGTTGGTGACCGTGAACGTGTAGGTGAGAGTGTCGCCCGTTACGTAGGTTTTTTGATCAACGGATTTTTCGAGCTCGAGCTTCGGTTGCTGGTCTCCTATCACTCGGGCCGAGTCTTCATTCGAGCGAACCGGATCACCAGCTTCACCGGTGCCATTTGCGACCGCGGTGTTGTCGATGCTGCCTCGATCCAAGTCCTCCTGCGAAGCCGTGTAACTGGCCGTGCAGGTGAACGACTGGCCTGGCTCCAAGGAGGCAGGATCAGGACACACCACTTCGGAAAGGTCAGCGCTTCCTGTGAACGACAGCTCTTCGATGGCAATGTCTGAGACCGGCACGGTTCCGGTGTTTGTGAGCAGGAAGGAGTACTCAATAGGGTCTCCGGCGGCGTACGTGTCTCGATCCGCGCTCTTCACGAGCGAAAGCTGAGGGGGATCATTGACCACCTGAATCGTCTCTTGCAGATCAACACCCACATATGCCCAGTTGTCTATCGCCCTGTTGTTTCCCCAGCTGCCTCCATTGACAGTATCTGTCGGGGCACTATTGAGCGAACCAACGTCAGGACAGGCCCCAAAATCCCAGCCATGAACCCCAGTGGATGCGTCTGTACCGTTCTCTCCCCCAAAGTTAGCCGGTGTCGTGGAACACTTGATGTTCGCCTGCGCATCGAAGGCAACGTCTTGCAACGGACGATCATCCCAGAAGAGTTGAGACCTTCCCTCAGTCGGGCCATTCAAGCGAGTAACGCTGAGACCACCCTGCAACAATTCGATATCGTCGAGCGTAAAGTGGACTTCTCCCACGCTATTAATTGTCAGGCGAACCCCAAACCCAATGCTCCCGCCAATCGGGTTGCCATCGCCGTCGAGCCCATCGAATGCAATCGACGTGGAGTCTCCGCTGCGAATTGCCAGGTTCTCCTGGCGATCATTCGGACCAGCAAAATCTCCGTCATTGTCAGTGTCAAATTGCAGGCGACCTGTTCCCTCGATGTTCTGGGTAACGATGTCCACGGTACCCGCCATGGCACCTGGGCTATCGGGGGTGAACGCTAGGGATGTAATGGCTGGCTCCCCGATTGGCAATTGCAGCCAAGTTGAGGATCCATCTGTCAGCGTCACGCTTTCGGGCAGGTCTGGGGCAGGTCGTTCAAAGAAGACCTTGTATGGCGTGAATTCGCACGATGACCCAACCACGTTTCGAATGTTTGGAAAACTATTGGCCGTAAATGCAGAACTTTGGTGAGCGGATGCGCATGTGTTCGTATCGACCACCCCAAAGGCATCGGCGTTGTACGCGGAGTTGATGCCGTGCAATCCCGACATGCTGAGCGCGTAGGCGTAACCGTACTCCGTTTGCACCCACAGGTTCAGAAGCGGCACAAACCCAGTGTTCTCATTTCGCATGAAAAAGTTGTTTGACCACGTGCGTCCGGATATTTCACCGCTCACGCCCGATGCGGCTATTGTCCAGCGCATAGGTGCGTTGACGTAGCTTGAATTGGGATCCGAACTGCGCAAACGCACCTCATACACCCCGGTCACGGCTGCCACTTCACTGAAGCTGCACACCTGGCCGAACGGTGCACCCACGATGATGTTGACACACTCCTCAAATGACCCGTCAGGCCGCACGACCGTCACGATTGGGTTTCCGGAGCCAGAGAAGATTTGTCCCGCCTCAGTGAACGTCGAAGAAAACGTCTCTCCACTCTGCACCCACGTATAAAAGGTCTGGTTGGCGTTAACGGTCGCATTGGTCGCATTGGTCGCCGCCCACGTCGGTTGCGGAACGAAGAGAGAAAGGGAAACAAGCAGCAGGAAAGCTAGAGTGCTCACGCCGCGTTTCGGCCAAGATGTTCCCCTAATGCTAAATGCCGCATGATCAGCAATCATCGCCCTCGTCCTCACTATCCCGATTACGTCGGAATATCCCCGCACATCTAAGTTATTCACGGAAACGATTCAGCGTCAATGGGGTACCGTCTCAGTCATTTTGTCCGCGGTCGCCCGTCCAGAACGTCTCTGGCGGCCGGATGACGGTAACCTCCTTCATGTCGATGGGTGGATGCCTTTTGCCTTCCTCAATAGGGTTGCCGGCAACAGAATCCTCGGCCTCTGCGGCTTGGCGATCCACCTGCCGCCCAGTCTCGTTCTTCGGCGCAGCGGGTTTCTCCTCGGTCCCGGTGCCCGAGTCACCCTGCTGCGTTGTGACGCTGCGTGCGCGGTGTCTGCGGGCTCGAGTATCTGAGCGGCAGCCAGAGAGCCGGATACGGCTCCGCGGAAGAGGTACCCTTGACCTGGGTCTGCCACAACACCTCTTGCCAGCGCCCATGGGAAAGTGCCGTGGAACGCGGCCAGCGTTGCCGGGTGAGATCGAAGCTAAACGTTTCTGTTTTGCCGCCTGACACAATCTTGGCGGTGTGCTCACCGTTTCGAGATGCATAAATGATGCCCAGTTCGTCGCCCAGGTGTAGGCCACCAAGTCTCTCACTCTCATGCAGGACTGAGATGTCGCAATATTGCCCCACATCATCGACTCGACCGTCGAGAGAAGTGTTCCAAGAAAGAGCCCAATTGTTAAAATTAAGCACTGCTTATTGAGGTGAAGGATAATTAGCCCCACTAAAGTAGCAATTCGGGGCTTGCAGGCCCTAACGTCGGAGGAATGATCCTTCCTCTTCTCATCGGCGTTGGCAGCGGCCTCTCACTCATCGTGGCTATCGGTGCGCAGAACGCGTTTGTGCTGCGGCAGGGGATCAGGCGCGAGCACGTGCTGCCGGTTGTGCTGATCTGCGGGCTCACTGATGCGGTACTCGAATTGCTTGGTGTGGCCGGGATCGGCTTTGTGGTGCAGCGGGCACCCGTGGTGCTCGAGATTGTGCGCTGGGGCGGTGTCGCCTTTCTGCTGTGGTACGCGTGGTCGGCAGCGCGGCGGGCGATGAAGCCCGAGGTGCTGGTTGCTGGCGAGGGATCGGATGGCTCACTGAAGCGCACGATCCTCGCCTGCCTCGCGATCACCTACCTGAACCCGCACGTGTACCTCGACACGATGGTGCTGATGGGTTCGATCGGTAACGCACAGGGCGACCCGGCGCGCTGGTGGTTCGTGGCAGGCGGTGCGCTGGCGAGCGTCGTGTGGTTCTTTGTGCTCGGCTATGGAGCGCGGATGCTCACGAAGTTCTTTGCGACTCCGCGCTCCTGGCAGATTCTCGATGGTGTTGTCGCCGCAGTGATGCTGGTGATTGCGGCGCGGTTGGTGTTTGGTGGTGTTGGGGTTTAGAAGCGGCACTAACCCTTCATAGCAACACCCTGCCGCCAGTAGCCCATAAAGGCCACCTGCGCCCGGGCGATGCCGAGGTCTTTGACGAGGTGCCTGCGCAGTGTGGTGACCACGCGGCTCTCGCCCGCGATCCAGTAGTAGCAGTCGGCGTCGCGGTTCTCATCGGCGCCGCCCTCTGCAACGATCTCTTCGCCGGAGGCTGAAAACCCCGGCGTCTCCCACACCAGGTTCTCGGTGCCGTCGTCGGCGATGTGCACGTGCGACTGCGCGCCCAGGTGGCCGAGCACTCGCGGGATCAGCTCGGCGCCGTGACTACTGGCCGAGCGCGGCAGCCAGTGCACCTCAACCCCCGAGGGCACCCGAATATCGAGCACATCGGAGGGGCTGGGAACCTCGATGAACGCGACCCCTTTGGTCGCAGGGTCTACGTCTTCCAGGATGCGCGCAATAGCGGGGGCCGCCGTCTCGTCGCCGGCAAGCAAGATCGTCTTCGCTGATCCCGGATCGAACTCAATACCACCACCATCGAACCGCCCGCGGCGAGGACCCACCAGCAGCAGCTCGTCGCCGACCTTCGCCTGGCTCGCCCAGAGCGAGGCGGGCCCAGTTTTTCCGGGGGCGAGATGCAGCACAAAGTCGATGATGAGTCGCGTGTGACCGCCGATCACCTGCAGCTCGCGGATCGAATACGTGCGCATTGCTCCGCGCCTGGTTGACGGCACGGCGAGCCAGGCCTGGTACCAGTCGCCGCCCGCTCCCACGATGTCGGGGAGAGTGCCGTGGTCACTCGGAAAGATGAGCTTGACCCGCTGGTCGAGGGTTTTGCCGGGGGTGCCGACCCCGTTGATGCCGGGGCCCACGAAGTGCACCCGCACGAAGTTGGGGCATGGGTGCTCAACCAGATCCACTCGGGCGGTGACCACGGTAAAGGGCGCCTCTAGCGCTGTGTCCGAGGAGTCTGCCTTCTCGATTACCGTTTCCTGCGACTCACTCAGCATGGTGTCTCCCGACCGGAATAACGAGCGGCGTGCCAGACACGGGATCCGGAATCACCCGACTCTCTAAACCAAACACGTCGCGCACCAGCTCGGGGGTGAGGATCGCTCCGGGCGATCCCACTGCCTGCACCGCGCCGTCGCGCAGCGCAACGAGCACGTCGGCGTACCTGGCCGCGAGATTGAGGTCGTGCAGCACCATGACGATCGTCGTGCCGCGATCGCGATTGAGATCGGTGAGCAGGTCGAGCACCTCGATCTGGTGGGCGACGTCCAAGAACGTCGTCGGCTCGTCGAGCAGCAGCACACTCGTCTCTTGTGCGAGCGCCATCGCGATCCACACCCGCTGCCGCTGCCCGCCAGAGAGCTCGTCGACGGGGCGATCCGCGAACTCGCTCATGCCGGTTGCCTCAAGTGCCGAGGCCACCACCTCGTAGTCGCGGGGACTCCAAGAGCTCAGCAGTCCCTGGTGGGGGTGGCGACCGCGGCCCACCAGGTCGGCAACGGCGATGCCCTCCGGCGCGATCGGGCTCTGCGGCAGCAGGCCGAGCACACGAGCGAGTTTTTTCGAGGGGTATCTTGCAGGGCAACGCCGTCGAGCAACACCTGCCCCGATCGCGGGCGCAGTAGGCGCGCGAGCGCTCGCAGCAGGGTTGACTTACCGCAGCCGTTGGCCCCCACGATCGCGGTGATGGCACCCGGCTCGATATTGAGCGAGAAGTCCTCAACGATCATGCGGTCGCCGTAGCTGAGCGTGACAGACTCCGCCGCCAGTTGGTGAGTGAGAGTCATCGTTTGCTTCCGGTGCGGTTCATGCGAATAAGAAGTAGGAGCAGGTAGGGGGCGCCCAGCACACCCGTAATCACGCCAACAGGGTATCTCGTGTCGACAAGAAACTGCCCCGCAAAGTCAGAGGCGATAACGAGCAGCGCACCCACACACCCCGCTGGAAACAGCAGCGAACCGCTCGAGCCCACCAGGCGTGCCGCGATCGGGCCAGCCATAAAGGCTACAAACGCGATGGGTCCGGTGGCGGCGGTCGCAAACGCGAGCAACACAACGGCTGCCAGGATCAGGGCGATGCGTGTCAACTGCACCGGCACACCCAGGCCGCGGGCGGTGTCGTCGCCCAAACGAAGCGTGCCGAGGCTGGAACTGCCGAGCATGAGCAGGGGAACACAGACGGCGCACGCGAGCAGAAGTGGCAGCACCCGCTCCCAGCTCGCCCCGTTGAGGCTGCCTGAGAGCCACTGCATGGCCGATTGAATGTTCCAGTCAGACGCGCGAGACAGCACGTACGAGGTAACGCTGTGCAGCATCGCGCCGATCCCGATGCCAATCAAAATGAAGCGGATGCCCGAGAATCCGCCCTGGTGCGACAGCAGTGCGATCGCCCCGGCCGTGACGAGTGCGCCGAGCAGAGCTAGAAACGAAACCGCGGTTTCGTTGAGTGAGAGTGTGACGACACCGATGACCGCCGCGGCGCTGGCACCAGCCGAGATGCCGATGACGTCGGGGGAGGCGAGCGGGTTGCGCAGCATGGTCTGAAAGGTCGAGCCAGCAGCACCGAAGGCGAATCCGGCTAGCACACCGAGCACCATGCGCGGGAGCCGCAGCTCTCCGATGGTGAAGGAGGCCCCGGGCACCGTGTCTCCCATGAGCACCGAGAGCGCGTCCGCGGGGCTATAGACCGTGCGGCCCAGCAACAGGGTGGCCGAGCACACCACAAGCGTGATGGTGACGAGCGTGAGCGTGATGAGCGTGCGGCTGCGCTGGCGCTGGCGGCGACCTTTGAGAACGCGAGTGGCCGCGGCGGACGGTGCCGCAGGGTTTTGGGCGCTGGGGCTGCGTTCACTCGTGCTCATAACTCACGCACCTTTTGCCGACGCACGATCCAGATAAAGAACGGTGCACCCAGCAGCGCCACGACGATGCCCACCTCAATCTCTGCCGGGCGGGCAACGATGCGCCCGAGAACATCGGCTGCCAGCAGCAGCGCCGCGCCGACGATCGCTGAGAACGGGAGCAGCCAGCGGTGATCCGGACCCACCAACAGGCGGCACAGGTGCGGGATCACGAGCCCAACGAACCCGATGGGACCAGCAATCGCCGTGGCTGCACCGCACAAAATCACGGCCCCGAGCGACGACACGAGGCGCGCGCGGCCGACCCGCACGCCGAGACCCACAGCGAGACTGTCACCCAGTGCGAGCGAGTTGAGGCTGCGTGCGCTGAGGAGGCACACGAGGGTACCGACGCCGAGCAGCGGCAGCACCGCGGCGATGCTCTCCCAATTGGCGCCACCCACGCTGCCAATGATCCAAAACTGGAAGGTGCGCAGCAGATCAACCCGGGGCAGCATGATCGCGCTGGTGAGCGAAATAAATGCAGCGGAGGTGGCCGCACCCGCGAGCGCCAGCCGCAGCGGGGTCGCGCCGCTCCTACCGACCGAACCGATGGAGTAGACGAAGACGGCTGCGAGGGCGGCACCCACGATCGCCACCGCCATGAAGCTCATCGGCTGAGTCAGACCAAAAAAGCTGATGCCAACAACAACCGCCAGCGATGCCCCGCTCGACACCCCAGTAAGCCGGGGTCTGCGAGAGGGTTGCGCGTGACGCCCTGCATGACCGCGCCCGACATCGCGAGCGCTGCCCCCACGAGCAGGGCGAGAACGGTGCGCGGGATCCGCTTCGCGACTGCCGCCTCGCCAATTGAATCGTGAGATCCCTGCAGAGCAGAAACAACATCTGAGAAAGTCACCTCGCGCGCACCGAGCACCACCGAAGCAACGATCAGCACCACAACGAGCGCTACTCCGCAGCCGATCCACATACTTTTGTGTAGCGCGGAGCGGCGCAGCCGGTCAGTTTGGGGCGATGCGCTCGGTGGGCTCAGCAGCGTCACGCCGCGGGGATGGCGCTCGCGAGCACCGCGAAGTAGTCGTCGATGCCCCAGCCGATCGAGAGTGGTGACGGGTTCGCGGAGGCTGCGAGCGGCGTCGCGTCTGGCAGGATCGCGATCAGTCCCTTTTTGACCGCGGGAATCTGCGAGAGCAGCGGGTCGGCCTGTACCTGCTTGATCAGATCGCTGTCGGGATCGCCGTAGGTTACGAGTATGTCGACGTCGTCGAAGCTGTCGGCCGATTCTGCACTGACCTCCGTGTAGAACGCGTCGGTTTTGGCGGAGGCTTCTTCGACCGCCTTTGGCTGAGGCAGGCCGAGGCTCGCGAGAAAGCCGGGACGGGTGTCATGTGCCGTGTAGAACCCGATCTTCGAGAAGTCGGAGGGATCAAGGAACGTGAACAGCACTCTCTTATCTTTGAGGGTGGCGTGCGCGTTGAGGGCGGTGTCGATCTCACCTTGGAGTTTTTCGATCAATTCCTTTGCTGCGGCGTCTTTGCCGAGCGCCTTGGCGTTGATGGTGATCATGTCTTCAAGCGAGGTGCCCCAGGGAACGTCGGGGTAAGCGACTACCGGAGCAATCTTCGAGAGTGTGGTGTACTCCTCTTTGGTGAGGCCTGAGTAGGCGGCGAGGATCACATCGGGTTGAGTGTCGGCGACGGCCTCAAAGTCGATGCCATCGGTCTCGTCGAAGAGCACGGGGGTCTTGGCCCCAAGATCTTTGAGCTTGTCTTCAACCCAGGGCAGCACGCCGTTGTCATTGTCGTCGCCCCAGGTCGCCTTTGCCATGCCGACCGGCACGATGCCTAGCGCGAGTGGCACCTCGTGGTTTGCCCAGGCGACGGTCGCGACTCGCTCCGGCTTCTTCTTAATGACGGTCTCACCGTAGGCGTGTTTGATGGTGACGGGGAATCCTGCGTCTGAGGGTGTGCTGCCCGTCTGGTCTTTACCGCTGCTTGGTGCGCAGGCGGCGAGAGACGCGGCAAGAATGACGGCGACGGCAACGCCGAAGATTCGGGAGGTGCGCAAGCGAGTTCCTTAGGGTTGGGTGGGCCGCGTGAGCCGAGAAGTTCTCACTTGAGCACCTCGTCACACGTTAGTAAGGCTAGCCTAAGTTAGGAGTGGTTGCTGGCGCAAGCGCTTAGGCGTTCCGAGCGCACGAGCGCAGAGTGAGAAGGCGTGCGCCGAAAATCGCGAGGATCATCGTGGTGGGCACTGTGACCGCCGTTGCGAGACCGAGGGGCGTGTCAGTCAAACCGGCAACCGCCATGCTCGACCCCATGCCGAGTCCAATGCCTGCGCCGGTCATGGTGCTCATGATTGTCGGGGAGATGAACTGCTTCGTGGCGGTGGCGGTGGCGGTGGCGGTCTGGGGAGAGTTTGTGTTGTGCCTGATTCGAATCTAGGGTCCAAGCGTATTCTTAACCATCCGCCAGACGAATGATGTTTTTGCGAGGGCTCCCTCGTGAGGGAGGGAGCCCAGAAGGCGGAGCCGCGATACGATTGAGTTCATGCCCTTGAGCCCAACGTTGAACACCGCGGATCGTAAGTTTCTGGACCTCGCCATCGAGCAGGCCCAACTGGGCTGGGACGAGGGCGGAGTGCCGATCGGGGCGGCTCTCGTGCGCCACGGCGCCGATGGTGACGAGGTGCTCGCTGTCGGACGCAATCGTCGCGTGCAGATGGGTAGCGTGATCCGCCACGGCGAGACCGACTGCCTCGAGCGGGCTGGCCGCCTGCCCGCGAGCGTCTACCGCGAGTGCACGCTCTACACAACACTCTCTCCCTGCACCATGTGCGCGGGCACCGCGATCCTGTACGAGATCCCGCGCATCGTGATCGGCGAAAACCGCAGCTTCGAGGCATCGGAAGAGTGGTTGCGCTCAAAGGGAACCGAGCTCGTCATCGCCGACGATGCCGTGTGCATCGCGCTGATGGACCGCATGATGAGCGAGCGGCCAGAAGTGTGGGCCGAAGACATCGGTGTTGAGGCGAGTGAGCTCAGTGCTGGTGCGAGCGAGCTCGGCGCGTGAGCGCGGAGTCTGCGGTGCGCGCCGCTGATCCCGAATCGCCCTCTGAGGTCATAGACTCCGATTACCCGGTCACACCCGTGCCGCAGCACGCGCGCAAGGGCGCGTTTTCGCTTATGGTGGTGCTGCTCGGTTTTACCGTGTTTACGCCAACGATGCTCGCGGGCTCGGCGCTGGGCGAGGCGTTTGGGCTGAGCGACCTGGTGCTCGTGATTGCGGTCGGATCACTCGTGCTCGGCACCTACGTTGCGTTTTTGGGGTGGATCGGCGCCCGCACTGGCCTCACGACCGTGGTGATGGCCCGCTACACGCTCGGCACACGGGGGTCTAAGCTCGCCTCGATCCTGCTTGGTGGTACACAGATCGGCTGGTACGGCGTTGTGATCGGCATGATCGGTGAGCTTACCGCGCAGGCGTTTGGGTGGGAGACCTACGCCGCGAAGGCTGCTGTAATGGTTGGCGTCAGTGCCCTCATGTGCGCGACGGCCTGCTACGGGTACCGCGGCATGTACTGGGTGTCGCTCGTGTCGACACCCCTCATTCTCATCTTGGCGTTCTGGGTGATGTTCCGCTCGCTCGATGAGGTCGGCGGTTGGGTCGGCCTCGCGGCGATCCAACCCGGTGGACAGATGACTTTTGCCGTCGCCATCACCACCGTCGTTGGTACGTTTGTGTCGGCGGGCACGCAGGCCCCCAATTGGACACGCTTCGGTCGCACCGGGCGGCAGGCCGTGTGGGCGTGCCTGATCGGCTTCCTCATTGGCAACGCACTCATGATCTTCTTTGGTGCCATCGGCGCCATCACCTTTGGCGAGGGCGACTTTGTGCTGGTGCTCTACCAGCTCGGGCTCGTCGGCTGGGGACTGTTCTTGTTGTTCGGAAACCTCTGGAAGTCGAACGCCGATACTGCGTATGCGTTTGGTGTCGCGGGTGCCGAGCTGTTCGAGAAGCCCAGCAAGACTCGCTTTGTGATCATCGGATCCGTCATCGGCACTGTGCTCGCGCTCGTCGGGGTGCACGAGCATCTGCCCCAATATCTCGGTCTGCTGGGCACCTTCATTCCGCCGCTCGGTGGTGTCATTATCGGCGACTACCTTGCGCGCTGGCGACGCACGCAGATGCCGGTCGGCGAGATTCTGCCTCGTTTCAACCTTGTCAACCTGGGTGTCTATGTCTTGGCGTGCGCGCTGGCCTGGTTCGCGGGTCAGCTCGGCGTCGGGATCCCTCCGGTCATCGGAATCGTGACGGCCTTGGTGCTGTCGGTGCTGCTGGAACGCCTGTCACCGCGCAAGGTATCTGCCTAGCCGGCCCATCAACCGCACCCCACCGCACCCCACCAATCCGGTGTAGCCATATTGCGAGTTCGCCTCGCGCCAACTAGCAATATGGACGCACTCGATTACGAATGCGCATGCTGTAGAGGTGGAGATAGGGGCAAGATCAGCCCGCGAGCGTCGCGATCAGACCGTCGACGTCTTCGGGCGTTGTGTCGAAGGCGCACATGAGGCGGCGCACGTGTTCGCCCGAGGGCCAGTCGGCGAAGGCGTACTGCGCGCGGGCCCGCTCTGCGATCTTCGGTGGGATCACCGCAAACACCGCGTTCGACTCGACAGGATAGGCGATCCGCACCCCGTCTGCCGCACCGCTCGCAATCAGTGCCTCAATGCCAGTTGCGAGACGTGCTGCCATCGTGTTTGCGTGCAACGCCGACTTGCGCCACAGCTCGCCCTCGTACAGGGCGATCAACTGCGCCGAGATAAAACGCATCTTAGAGGAGAGCTGCAGGTTAATTTTGCGCAGAAACGGAATGCCTGGGGCGGATCCGGGGCGAAGCACCACAACGGCTTCTGCGCCCATCAGGCCGTTTTTGGTGCCGCCGAGGCTGAGTAGATCGACTCCAACATTGCTGGTGATGTCTGCGAGTGAACACCCCAGATAGGCCGCCGCGTTGCCGAGCCTCGAGCCGTCGACGTGCAGCAGCATGCCGTGTTCGTGGGCGTAGTCGGCGAGTGCGCGGATCTCGTCTGGTGTGTAGCAGGTGCCAACTTCGGTGACCTGTGAGATCGAAACCGCGAGGGGCTGTGCACGATGCTCACTGCCCCAACCCCAGGCCTCGCGCGCAACAAGTTCGGGAGTGAGTTTGCCGTTGGGGGTCTGCACGGGCAACAGCTTCAGGCCGCCGGTTTTCTCGGGGCTCCGGTCTCGTCGAGGTTGATGTGTGCGGTCTGTGCGCAGATTACGGCGCCCCAGCGCGGCAGTGCCGCCTGCAGTGCGAGTACGTTAGCCCCCGTGCCGTTGAACACCGGAAACGCCTCGGTGTCTTCGCCAAAGAGACGCTTTGCGAGTTCGTCGAAGCTCGCGGTCCAGGCGTCGCCGCCGTAGGCGGGGGCGTGGTCTACGTTGGCGGCTGCAAGTGCCGCCATGACCTCGGGATGGA
Source organism: Leucobacter coleopterorum (assembly GCF_011382985.1). Taxonomy (GTDB): domain Bacteria; phylum Actinomycetota; class Actinomycetes; order Actinomycetales; family Microbacteriaceae; genus Leucobacter; species Leucobacter coleopterorum. The sequence goes on along the minus strand of NZ_CP049933.1, from coordinate 3,033,993 downwards.
CGCCAGCCCAGTTATCTGAACCGAAGGCTCGTGAAACGGGCGCTGGGGCAAGTTCGGGCAGCGTGTTTGGCTGGTTCATGCCTCTAAGCATAGAACGGGCGAGGTTCGAGGTGAGTAGCGACAAGGTGCCGCCATCCACCGACCGGTGGATGCGAAGATCCTTCCACCGGAGGCTGTCGCCGCACTGCGAAGCGCGGGATGCTTTATGTATGACAATAACAACCAACACTGAGGCTGTCGTGCGCGTGCGCGGCCTCAAAAAACACTACGGCGAGCGAGAGATTCTTCGCGGGGTCGACCTCGACATTGCGGCGGGCGAAACCTACGCGCTGCTCGGCCCGAACGGAGCTGGCAAGAGCACGACTATCGAGATTCTTGAGGGGCTGCGTCGCCGCGACTCGGGTGAGGTGATGGTGCTCGGTGAGGATCCGCTGATCGCTCCCCGCAAATGGAAATCGAGGCTCGGGTTCGTGTCGCAGGGCACGGGCGACTTCGGCCCGAACACTCCGCGCGAACTGCTGCGTCACTTTGCCACGATCTACCCAAACCCGCGCAATGTAGACGAAGTGCTTGACCTCGTCGGGCTCACCGCGCAGGCGGGCTTGCGCGCCAACAAGATGTCGGGTGGCCAGCAGCGACGCCTCGACGTTGCGCTTGGGATCGTCGGACGGCCCGAGATGCTGTTTCTTGATGAGCCGACGACCGGCTTTGATCCCGAAGCCCGCCACCAATTCTGGGACATGCTGCGTGGTCTTGCGAGCGACGGCACCGCGATCCTGCTCACCACGCACTACCTCGATGAGGCGGCGCAGCTCGCCAACCGGGTTGGTGTGCTGACGGGCGGCAGGATTGTGGCTGAGGCTCCTCCCGCGGAACTGGGTGGCCCTGAGGCGAGGACTCCGCTCGTGAGTTGGGTCGACAATGCCGGTGAGCAGCGTGAGCAGCGCACTGACGAGCCCGCGCGCTTGGTCGCCGAGCTGGTGGCCGCGAGTGGCGGGACTGAACCGAGAAACCTTGAGGTGAAGCGCCCGGTTCTTGAAGACATTTACCTCGACCTGATCGCGCAAGACGCGGCACTCGAAGGAGTAAACGCATGACCACCATCGCACCCGCCCGCGAAGTTCAGGCACTCAAGTTGCCAGGCATTTTGCGCTCAGCACTCTCGGCCGCCCGTATGGAACTTCGTGGCTATTTCCGCACCTCTGACACGGTATTTTTCACGTTCCTATTTCCCATCCTGATGCTCGGAATCTTCGGCGTCGCCTTCGAATCGCAGGGCGAGGTTGGGGCGCTGCCTGATGGTACCGGTGGCATCGGCATGGCGGCCTACTACCTGCCGGGTATGGTCGCGGCGGGTATTCTGCTCTCTGGCCTACAGAACCTCGCGATCGACATTGCCCGAGAAAAGAGTGAGGGCTGGCTGCGCAGGCTCGGCGGAACACCGTTGTCGCCCGTCAGCTACTTCCTGGGCAAGGCCGGGCAGATCCTGGTGACGTCGATGCTGCAGCTCGCGCTGCTGTTAGCCTTTGCGCACTTCGCGCTCGGGGTTGAACTGCCGAATGACCCCGCGCTGTGGCTGCGCTTCAGCTGGATCTTTGTGCTCGGTATCGTCACCATGACTCTGCTCGGGATCGCGCTGTCTGCACTACCCCGTTCGTCGCGTAGCGCGACGGCGGTCGTGATTCCGATCGTGCTGATTCTGCAGTTTGTGTCGGGCGTGTACCTGCAGTTCTCAATGCTGCCAGAGTGGCTGCAGAATATCGCTGGCATCTTTCCTCTGAAGTGGCTTGCCCAGGGCATGCGCTCGGTATTCTTGCCGGATCACTTTGCTTCGCAAGAAGCGGGGGATCGTGGGATCTCGGCCTGGTAGCGCTGAACCTGGGCATCTGGCTCGTGGTTGGGCTCGTGGTGAGCCTACTGACGTTCCGGTGGCAGCGGCGGTCGTAGCCGTAGCTGTCGGTGGCGTATGGAAGGGTTAAACCATGAGTAACACGGCATCTGGCGCTGACATTACGTTGGCTGACGGCGATACCCATCAGCGTTGGCCAACTCGGTGGTGGGACCTGGGCGTCGTTGTCGGGTTGGGTGTGATGATGGTGCCCGGCTCAATTGGAGCCGTCGACTGGGGAACCGCAGACACCACGGCCGGGGTGAACAATGCGACGATCTCAATCGGTGTGATTCTTGCGTTTGCACTGCTTTATCTCACCCTGGGTAGGGCGGCTGTTAGGCGCACAACGCTTGCCTGTCCAGAGCCACCGTTGCCACGAGACCTGGTGTTTTTGGTGCTGTGGATTCTGTTGCTTGGTGCTGCCGCCACCGTGAATCCAAGCTTCGCAACCGTGCAATTTTTGGCCTATCCGATGGTGTGGTCGATCCTGGAGCAGTATCGCCAAGCAGTGGTGGCTTGTGCGGTACTTTCAACCTTGGTGGGAATTGGCTCCGCTGTCTCATACGTGCGACTCGGCGTGCCAAATGCTCTTTGGGTCGCGGTGGGAGTTGGTGTTGCCTCATTTGTGTTTGCGGTTGTCATGGGCACCTGGATTACTCGAATCTATGAGCGCGGCGAGGCCCAGCGTCGACTCGCAGAGAAGCTGCAGGCTACCCAGCACGAGGTTGCCGTGCTCTCGAAAGAGGCCGGCGTTTCTGCAGAGCGCGAGAGGCTCTCCCGCGAACTGCACGACACGCTCACCCAGACCCTCACAGGTCTCGTCATGTTGAGCGAGCAGGCGGAGCGTGCGCTTTCCGCGGGCGACGCGGGGTTGGTGCAGGATCGGCTGAGCCGTGTGCACTCCGCGGCGCTTGAGTCGCTGACCGAGGCCAGAGCCCTGGTCGCCACTACCCAACCCCTCGGTGATGGTGGTCTTGAAGCCGCGATTGAGCGAGTGGCGGCACGATTGCGCGCCGATACTGGTCTTGACGTTGTGTGCTCGCTCGAAATCCTGCCCCTCGACCGTGAGCAGCAGGTGATCCTGCTTCGTGCTGTGCAGGAGGGGCTCGCGAACGCACGAAAGCACGCGCGGGCCACTGCCGTTCGGGTGGTGCTCGATAGTGAGGTAGGCGCTCATGGCGGGCACGTTGCGATGCTGCGGGTTGAAGACAACGGCGTTGGTCCTGGCCAGGGGACGTCAGGCGCCTTGGGGTTTGGCCTCACCGGGCTGGGAGATCGTCTGCGTGCGGCCGGAGGCGAGGTGCGATTTGGTGCGGGGGTGCGGGGTGGCGCCACACTTGAGGTTAGGTTGCCGTTCGTTGCTGTTCTCGGGACCGATGGCGTCGCCGACAAAGGAGGATTACTGTGATTCGGGTGTTGGTTGTCGACGATCATCCCATTGTGCGTGCAGGAATCGTTGGGCTGCTCGACACTGAATCTGATGTTGAGGTGGTGGGTGAGGCTGCCTCTGGCGAGGAAGCGGTCTCCCTGGCGACTGAGCTTGAACCCGCTGTTGTGCTCATGGATCTCCGCATGCCCGGCATTGGCGGTGTAGAGGCGACCGGCAGAATCGTCCGGCTTGATGGACCGCGGGTACTGGTGTTCACGACCTACGAAGACGACGACCAAATTCTCGCCGCGATTGAGGCTGGTGCGAGTGGCTACCTCGTGAAGGCGGCTCCAGCTGAAGAGCTTGCCGCAGGGGTGCGCGCGGTTGCTGCTGGCCAGACGGTGCTGGCGCCCTCGATCGCGGCGCAGTTGGTGGCGCGGGCCTCAACCCCGCGCAAGGCAGCGCCCGAGCTGACCCCGCGCGAACACGAGATCCTCGCTCTCGTCGCGGCGGGCCTCAGCAACCCGGCGATTGCGGAGCGCCTGTTTATTGGTGAATCGACCGTTAAAACGCACCTGATCCACGTCTTTGAAAAGCTCAATGTGGGTGACCGCACTCGCGCGGTGACCCGCGCGATGGAGCTTGGGATCCTGAACTAGTACCCGAGTGCTGGTTAGATTGAGTGTGGCAGAGAGCGGCTGGTTCGTGAACGAGGGCCGTTTTGAGCGGGCAAAACGACGTGTTTTTATCAGGCCGGTCGCAGTCGTCGCCCTTGGGCGCATGCTCGCTTCTTGTGCACCGATGCCTCGGCAGCTCGCTCAAGTGCGAGAACATGAGGCGCAGGCCTTGAGGAGCGCAGCGGAGGTGCAGCCGGTCGAGGTAATTGCGGGGCTGTCTGAACCGTTGCGCGCCGTGATTCCAGACGGAGCAGTGTTTGGGTCCCCTGAACTCGACGCCAAGTTCTCGACGGACGGGTATTCCTCGCGCGTGTACTTGATTGATGGCGCGGACTCGCTTGTGCTCATGACTGTTTTTCAGTGAGGTGACTGGGCCGCATGAAGCTGCGCTATCACTTAGAGAAGGAGATGGCCCCCATGCGGGAGAGCTTCGTGCGAAATGCTCCTTTTTAGTGCTAATTCCTTCCTAAGCGGTGGGCATGCGCTTGACAACGACTTTCATGGTGCGTAGGTTAGTTGGTGGAGTAACTAACCAAAGAACCGAAAGTGAGGTAGGGAGTGTTCGACGACACACGCCCGATCTTCCTTCAGCTCGCAGATCAGCTCGCAAGCGATATCTTGCGGGGCACGTACGCGGAGGGGGAGCAGGTTCCCTCAACCAACGAGCTCGCCGCGCACATGCGCATCAACCCCGCGACGGCGGGGAAGGCACTCAACCTTCTGGTTGACGAGGAAATCCTCTTTAAAAAACGCGGCATCGGCATGTTTGTCTCGGAGGGAGCGAGACAGCGCATCGCCGCCGACAGGCAGCAGGGCCTCACGGAGAGCTACGTGAAACCGCTGCTCGCTGAGGCTCAAGTGCTCGGGCTCACCGCGGCAGACATCATTCGACTTATTGAGAAAGAAACGAAACAATGACCACCCAGATTGCCATAGAGACTCGCGGTCTCACTCGCAGGTTCGGGGCGCGACGGCGCTCGACAACGTCACGCTCGAAGTCCACGCAAACACCATTACGGGGCTGCTTGGCCGCAACGGTGCGGGAAAGACCACGTTCATGTCGCTCGTGACAGCGCAGGATCAGCCCAGCTCTGGCACCGTGCGCATCAACGGCCGGGAGCCGTTCGAGCGCGCCGAGATCATCGAGCAAATGTGTTTCGTGCGCGACAACCAGCGCTACCCCGACGACTACAAACTGAAGCACGCGGTGCGAGCGGCGGCCATCTTCTACCCGAACTGGGATCAGGCCACCGCGGATCGGCTGATCAAGGCGTTCCGGATCCCGAGCAAACCTGTCGTGAAGAAGTTCTCGCGCGGTCAGCTGTCGGCCCTCGGCATTGTGCTGGGGCTCGCCTCGCGCTCGCCGATCACGTTCTTCGATGAGCCGTACCTGGGCCTCGACGCGACCGCCCGCGGCATCTTCTACGACGAACTGCTCCGCGATTATGCCGAGCACCCGCGCACGATCATCCTCTCGACACACCTCATCGACGAGATGGATCGTTTGCTTGAGCGCGTTATCGTGCTTGAGCAGGGTCGAGTGGTGCATCACGAGGAGGTTGACGCGCTTCGCGGCAGCGCCTTCCAAATTGCTGGCAGGGCGGCAGCTCTCCAAACCTTCGTGGCCGGGCGCAAGGTGCTTTCAAAGCGTGGCATCGGTGGGCTTGCGACCGCGGTTGTGGGTGAGAAACCACTGGCCGAGGATCGAGTCGCAGCCGAGGCCGTCGGCCTTGAGATCACCCCGGTGTCTCTGCAAGACCTCGTTGCCGCTTACGGAGTTGGTGACACGGCAGCTGAAAACGACACAGCGGAAACAGCGGCGCGGGGAGCGTCGCGCACTGAACGGAGCGCAGCATGAACCGCACACTGAAGGTGACGCGACTGCACCTCAACAAACTCAGCACCTTTGTTGTCGCACCACTCAGCATTGTTGGCCTTGTGATGGTGGTGAGTATGATCATTGCACTTGCGATTCAGCGCAGTGGTGCGGGCGCTGATATGGCCACCTACGTCGAAGGTGCCCGTTGGAACAGCGGCATCGTCTGGTCGCTGCCCGGCTTCCTTATCTACTACGGGGTTCAGGCCGTGGCGACCACCTATCCCTTCGGGCTCGCGCTCGGCGCCACACGGCGCAATTTTGTGCTGGGCACCATGCTCGCGAATGCTCTGCAAGCGGCTTACATTACCTTGGTGCTCTTGATCCTGCTCGGTCTTGAGGTCGCCACCAACCACTGGTTCATGTCGGTGTACGTGCTTGACGTCAATGCGCTGGGCGCAGGTAATCCGCTGATTCTCGCGGCGACAGTGTTCCTCGGCGTAATGTTTTGCCTGACCATTGGTGGGTTCTTCGGAGCCATCTGGGTGCGCTTCGGTGCGAAGGGCCCGGCGGTTGTTGGAGGTGGCATCGGGCTATTGCTCGCGGTGACGATCCTGATCCTCGCTCCCAATCTTGGGTCGATCTTCGCCGGCATCACCGGACTCGGGGTGGCGCTCACCGCAATCGTGGTGATTGTGGTCGCGCTGTTCGTCACCTGGTTAGCGATGCGGCGGGCCTCGGTGAGGTAACCTTTGTCATTCTGCGACTCGCACTGGGGCCGTGGCCCCAGTGCGAAATGCGTAAAAAGGCCTCGTGTTTTCGCCTCAGCATTTCACGTACGCAGAATGGCCGTGCTTATGCCTTCTCAGCCTGCTCGATCCACTCCTTTTCCTTCTGCACCCACTCGTTATCTTGTGGGAAGTCCTCAACGCCGTGAATGCGTCTGACCTCGAGCTTTGACCCCGGGCCGAGCGGGCACTTCTTCGCCCACTCCATTGCCTCTTCGCGTGAGGCGACCTCGAGCATCCAGAAGCCGTTGAACAGTGACTCGGTTGCTCCGTAGGCTCCCTCGGTGACGCTGGGCGGATCCGCCGCAAAATCTACAACGAACCCCTCTTCTGGTTCGGTGAGTCCGTCGCCGCCGGCCATCACGCCGGCGTTCACGAGTTCTTCGTTGTAGTGCCCCATCGTGGCGATCATCTCTTCAAAGGGAATCTCTTTCGAGGCCGCGAGAGCCTCGTCGGTCGCTCGCATAATTAGCATGTACTTCATTGTGTGCTCCCTGCTGTTGTCGTGCTGTCTACAGGGTACGCCGCACTCGGCCCTGTCACTACAAAAGGAAATGGCACTCCCGCAGGGCCGATTCGAACGAATCCATCCTTCAGAAGTGCCGTCTCCTACCGGAGTGACCGGGCGCGGGCGCGACCGGGCGACCTTGGTGGCGGGGTACTGTGCCCGCAGCTACGCCTTCACGGCCGGCTCGGGATCCCGGGCGTCGCCCGCCTCAGCCCCGAGCCGGGCGCATCCGCGTCGTCGCCGTTGTCGAAGGCCAGCCCCTGGCGCGGTGCGTTGTAGCGATCCAGCACCAGGATCCCCTCGCGCTTCGCCACGATGGTCGGCACGAGTGCCTGGCCGGCCACGTTGACAGCGGTGCGCCCCATATCGATGATCGGATCAACGGCGAGCAGCAGGCCCACACCCTCAAGCGGCAGGCCAAGTGTTGAGAGCGTCAGCGTGAGCATCACGGTCGCGCCGGTGGTGCCAGCGGTCGCGGCAGAGCCAACAACCGAAACGAGTGCGATGAGCAGGTACTGCACGAGCGTCAGCTCGATCCCGAAGAACTGAGCGATGAAGATCGCGGCAACGGCGGGGTACACGGCGGCGCAGCCGTCCATCTTGGTGGTCGCGCCCAGCGGCACCGCAAACGACGCGTAGCTGCGGGAACACCAAGGTTGCGCTCGGTAACCCGCTCGGTGAGCGGCAATGTGCCGATCGAGGAGCGGCTCACAAACGCGAGCTGCACCGCGGGCCACACGCCCGAGAAGTACTGGCGCACCGAGAGTCCGTTCGCCTTGATGAGCGCGGGATAAACCCCGAACAGCACAAGCGCGAGGCCGATGTACAGCACCGCGACGAACCACGTGAGTGATCCCATCTTGTTCCAGCCGTACTCCGCGACGGCGTTACCGATCAGGCCGAGGGTGCCGAGTGGTGCGATACGAATGATCCACCACAGCACCTTCTGAATGATGGCGAGGGCTGACTCGGTGAGGCGAATGAACGGCTCAGCCTTCTGGCCCAGCTTCAGCGCGGCGATGCCGATCGCGACCGAGATCACGATGACCTGCAACACGTTAAAGCTTGCGTTCGCCGAGACCGATGCCGCATCTGCGTCAAACGAGGCGCTCACGTTCAGGCCCAAGAAGTTTGTGGGAACGAGCCCGATCAAGAAGTTCCACCAGGTGCCAACGGCGTAGGGATCAGCGGGCTTCAATGCAGAGTCTCCCGCAGCGGATGCCCCCGGCTGCAGCGTCACACCGAGCGCGATGCCGATGGTAACCGCGATGAGCGCGGTGATCCCGAACCACAGCAGCGTTTGGCCAGCGAGCCGTGCCGCGTTGGTTACCTTTCGCAGCCCAACGATGCTCGACACGATCGCCGTGAAGATGAGCGGCACGACGGCGGCGCGCAGCAGCGAAACGTAGCTGCTGCCGATCGTGTCCAGTGTTGCCTGGAGGCCGTTCGGGTTGTCTGCAGCGTCTGGTCCAATGGCGAGGGCCAGCGCACCGAGCGCGAGGCCAAGAACCAGGGCCGCGAGGATCTGCCAACCGAACGAGGTCATCCACTGAGGAAGGCTGCGCTTGGTCTGCGGCGCTGTGCTTGTCGACACGGTGGTCCTTTCGATGTGAGAAAACGGGAGTGTGGGTCATTGTGCTTGTGAGCGGAATGCCCGACCGTCGAAGAGCATAGCAAACTATTCACTCCTGTTATGTGACACATTGCAAAATGTTTCAATGGTCGTTCGGGATCACCGCCAGCAACGGCCGCTACCGCCTGATGATGCTCCTATTGTTGTCAACTCTTAGGCGCGCTTGTTTCGAGCCATTCCCGATATGCCTGAGCGAGTTGATCATCACGCGTGAGGCCACGCTCAAGGCGTGAGATTTTGGTCAGCCATACATTGAAATGTTCCGCGACCTGCTGCAGAGTGATCCCCAGCGCTTGCCTGAATGGCCGAAGATCATCCACGCGAGGCACCTCAACATTCTTCGTGAGGAGTGTGAACACCTCGCGCGCAATCGCTCGCTTCAAACACCTGATGATTTCTTTGTTGTTTCTCCCTTCCGCGCGTTTCTTCTCGACATATGCTCTCGTGCGCGGCTCGTGACTCATCCGTACGAGCGCGATCCGGTGAAGTGCGGAGTTTGCGTGCCGGTCTCCGCCCCGGTTGAGCCGGTGCCTGGTTGTTTTGCCCGAGGACGCGGGGATCGGGCTCACTCCGCAGAGCGCCGCGAACGCGGCTTCTGAGCGGAGCCGGTCGGAGTTATCGCCTGCAGTGATGAGGAGCTGCGCGGCAGTGACTGTTCCGACCCCGTGCGCTGCGGTCAGAGCCGGGTTGGTGTGCTTCGTGAGGGTTTCGAGTTCTTGATCCAGGGTGTGTATTTCAGTCGAGATATAGCGGTGTCTGCGTGCCAGTGCTCGCAGTGCGATCACGATGCCTTGATGCTCGGGGTAGGGGCGGATATCAAAGTCTGCGAGGTCAGCGACGAGGGCTGCATCGGTCACGTTACGGAACCGTTCACGCAGAAGCGAGGGTGCGGTCACGAGGAGTGATTTCAGTTGTACTTGCGCGGCAGTGCGCGCTTTGATCGCTGAGCGTCGGGCAGCGAACAGGTACCGGATCTGCTCGACCGTGCCGTCACCGGATTTCGGGGTGGGCTGCTTCGTTTCAGTGAGCGCGGTCTTCGCGGCAGCGTAGGCGTCGATCGGGTCGGACTTTCCGCTCATACGGCGCAGTTGCCGGTTCGGGCGGATCACTTCGATGACGTGATGCCCGAAAGAGGTGAGATGACGGGTAAGGCCGGCCCCGTAGGAACTGGTTCCCTCGATCCCGACACGAACCAGGATGCCGTACATGAGGATGAACGCAGTGAGAGCTACATAGCCTGCGGGCGTGGTGGGGAACTGCGCGTCTGCGAGGTGTTTCCCGTTCTGATCGATCACGGCCGCGTGGTGTGTGTCGGCGTGGGTATCGACCCCGGCGTAGATGTCGCAGGGTTCAGCAATGTTTGTCATGATGGTTCTGCCTTTCCGGTTTCTGTTGGGAGGCAACCGGCCGGGCGGGCAGACAGGACGTTGAAGAGGCCTCTTGACCAGGCTCCTATGAGGTCATGCTCGCCTGGCTGGGTCCTGTAACCCCCGCTCCTGGACGACAGATCAAATTGAAGGCACGGGGCCAGTCAGTGGGCGAGTCAGCCCTGGAACGGGGCATTACCAGTATCAACGTCAGTGGGCGGGGGTATGGTTATTGGCATGGCTGATTCTTCTTTTGACGTAGTGAGCAAGGTCGACTCAATGGAGGTCGAAAACGCGATTAACCAGGCCCGCAAAGAGGTCGAGCAGCGCTATGACTTCAAAGGCGTAGGTGCCGACGTCTCGCTGAGCGGCGAGACGATTATGATCAAGGCAAACACGGAGGAGCGCGCGAACGCGGTGCTTGACGTGCTGCAGTCCAAGTTCATTAAGCGAGGCATGTCGATCAAGGTGCTCGACACCGGCGAGCCCTACCCGAGTGGCAAGGAATACCGCATCGAGTCGAAGCTCAAGGAGGGCATTGACCAGGCGACCGCGAAGAAGCTAAATAAGCTGATTCGTGACGAGGGTCCGAAGTCGGTCAAGAGTCAGATTCAGGGCGACGAGCTGCGCGTCAGCTCGAAGAGCCGTGACGATCTGCAGGCAACGATGGCGCTGCTCAAGGGGGCAGACGTCGATGTTGCCCTGCAGTTTGTGAACTACCGCTAGGCGTGTTGGTCTGGGCATTGAGGTGAGGGGCTTGGGATGCGCAGGACTGTTGCTGCTGGGCTCGTAGTGGTTGGTCTGCTTGCGGGGGTGGCTGGGTGTGCGACGGTGCCGGATCCTGAACCCTCCGCCAAGCCCACAACCACGGCGAAGTCCACAGCTTCACCGAGCCCCACTCCTGCCCCTACCGTTACGCCAACTCCCACCCCAACATCGACGCCCGACTTGTGGCAGCGCTTTATTGACGCGCGCATGCCTTACTCGTTTGAGGTGCCGCCCGGTTGGGCGGTCGTGGAGCAGCCTTCGCCGTACGGCAACCAGGGTCCGCTCCAGTTTCTAGTGAACGACGGCCAGGGTAAACAGCAGTTGGTGTTCTCAAGTCAGGCATCGGGGTTCGGTGGCAGGTGTGGCGATGCTGCGCCTCTGAACGTGCAAGAGATGGATGCAGAACCCGCGACGATTCCGGGCTACACACTGACGAGCAGAACAATCAAAAATCTCACTTCGCCGCAGTTCGTCTACCGTGCAATGCAAACCGACAAGGGTGTTGTGGCCAGTTTGGGGCTCTCCGACGAGGGCATAACGGATTCCTGTGCCTTCTACAATCTGCTGCACCCAGGGGAGACAACGATTTCGTTCGCGGACGCCACGCAAGTCAGTGCTGAGAACCCACCGCACCTGTTCGCCTCTACGGATGAGGCCAAGTCCTTTGCGCAGAGCGATGAGTACAAAACACTGAAGCGGATCCTGCTGTCGCTGCAAATCGCGGGGTAACTGCCACGGCGCAACCGTGCTGCATAGATTCGCCGCATAGACTGGCCGCATGATTGGCACAAACCTTCTTGGCCCCGAACCCACCCTGCTCGCAGTTGATTCAGACGTAGATGCTGCTCTGGCTGCAGGGCGGCCTGCGGAGCAGATTGTTCGGGATCATCCCGAATCGCCCCTCGCGTGGGCGATCCTCGCTGATGAGGCCGATGCTGAGGGTCGTGAGATCGAGGCCTACGCTTTTTCTCGTGTCGGCTACCACCGTGGCCTTGACACGCTGCGCAAGTCAGGCTGGCGCGGTGCTGGCCCGGTGCCTTGGTCGCACGAGCCCAATCGCGGTGTGCTGCGCGCGCTCTATGCGCTGCGTCGTGCGGCGGCAACGATTGGTGAGCAGAGCGAAGTTGATCGCCTGACGGAATTTCTGGAGGGCGCCGACCCTGAGGCGATCAGGGCCATCGAGGAGGCCTAGTGGGCTTGTCGCGACTATCTTGCCCTGATTGCCACCCCTGTTTGGAGGGCGGCGGAACGCCCGAAGCTGTCTATGTCGGCCGTCCTCGCTAGACTAGGCCGGTAACTGCCACCGTCGAAGGAAGGGGCTGAAATGCCCGCAGTGCTCATCACCGGTGCCCAGTGGGGCGATGAGGGTAAGGGTCGCGCGACCGATCTGCTCGGAAGCCGCGTCGATTATGTCGTTAAGTTCAATGGCGGTAACAATGCCGGCCACACGGTTGTTGTGGGGCAAGAGAAGTACGCACTGCACTTGCTCCCTTCCGGCATTCTGACCCCGGGTGTCACGCCGGTCATCTCAAACGGTGTGGTGGTTGACCTTGAGGTACTCAAGGGTGAACTCGAGGCGCTCGGTGGCCGCGGTGTCGATGTCTCCCGCCTGAAGGTGAGCGCTAACGCGCACGTCATTACGGCTTACCACCGCACCCTTGACAAGGTCACCGAGCGTTTTCTGGGTAAACGCCAGATCGGCACCACGGGGCGCGGGATCGGCCCCGCGTACGCGGACAAGATTAACCGGGTCGGCATCCGCATCCAAGACATCTTCGACGAGGGCATTCTTCGTCAAAAGGTCGAGGCCGCACTCGAGTTTAAGAACCAGGTGCTCGTCAAGATTTACAACCGTCGGGCTATCTCGGCTGACGAGGTTGTCGAAGACCTGCTGAGCTACCGCGAGATGCTCGAGCCGATGGTGTGCGACACGGGGCTGCTGCTGCACAATGCGATGCAAGACGACAAGACGGTACTGTTCGAGGCCGGTCAGGCGACCATGCTCGACATCGATCACGGTACCTACCCCTTTGTTACCTCGTCAAACGCAACGGCGGGCGGAGCGAGTACCGGATCGGGGCTGCCGCCCCACCAGCTCGACCGCATCATCTCGGTGATCAAGGCGTACACGACGCGCGTTGGCGCAGGTCCGTTCCCCACTGAGCTCTTCGACGAGTCGGGCGAATACCTGCGCAAGCAGGGCTTCGAGTTTGGCACCACTACTGGCCGCCCACGCCGCTGTGGCTGGTACGACGCACCTATGGCGCGCTACTCCGCCCGCATCAACGGTGTCACTGACTTTGTGCTGACCAAGCTCGACGTGCTCTCGGGTCTCGATACGATCCCTGTCTGCGTCGCCTACGACGTGAATGGCGTGCGCCACGACGAGATGCCCGTCAACCAGAGCGACTACCATCACGCAAAGCCGATCTACGAGGAGTTCCCGGGGTGGACAGAGGACATCTCGGGTGCCCGCAAGTTCGAGGATCTGCCGAAGAATGCGCAAGACTATATTCTCGCCCTTGAGGCCATCAGTGGATCCCGAATCTCGGCCATTGGTGTCGGCCCCGAGCGTGAGCAGGTTGTGGTGCGCCACGACCTGCTCGGCTAGGGGCTGTGTGATGAGCGCCGAGCAAGATCCTCAACACCGCCTCAGTCGCCTGCGTTCGAGTATCGACAATATCGACGCCGCGCTCGTCCACATGTTGGCCGAGCGGTTTCGCTGCACCCAAGAGGTCGGCGAGCTGAAGGCGACGAATGACATGCCGGCGTCTGATCCCGCGCGCGAAGCTAGGCAGATTGAGAGACTGCGCAGCCTCGCTGAGGAGTCGCACCTGGACCCCGAGTTTGCCGAAAAGTGGTTTAACTTTGTGGTCGCCGAGGTGATTCAACACCACAATCACATCGCCAACCAGGCGCGCGATTAGGGGGCGCCGGGCCACGCCGAGCCCCGGGCCGCGCCTGTGCTGTCGCGCAGACCTATCCCGCGCAGACCTATCCCGCGCGCCTATCCCGCGCGCCCATCGAGTCGTGTGAGTTTGCCGGTTGCGCACCTTCCAAGCGGCAAACTCGCACCGCTAGATTTGCGAACCCTCGAGGGCCCGGGCCGCCGCAATCGCCTCGAGCACCCGCTCCCGCAGCCCGTTGCCACGTTCGGCGAACCCGCGTTGCAACCGTGAGTATTCGCGCTTGCCCTCGGGGGTTTCGATCGGGATCACCGCCAGCCCGAGCGAACTCACGTCGTAGGGTGAGGCCTGCATGTCAACCACCCGAATATCGCGCGCAAGTTCGAAGGTGTCCAGCAGAACCTCGCCGGGCACGATCGGGCCGAGCTTCGACGCCCACTTATAGACGTCCATGCCGGCGTGCAGGCAGCCGGACTGCTCAAGCTCTGGTTGGGTTTCCCGGGTTGGCTGCAGAGTGTTGAGGGGCGCCGCCTCCGGCGTGAAAAACCGAAACGCGTCGAAGTGAGTGCACGCGATTGGGTGCTGCTCCACAACGAGGTCAGTTGCCTCGTGGCCGATGCGCAGGGGCAGCGCACTGTGGCGCAGCTGTTCGGGCGTCATACGGTAGACCATTGCCCACTCGTGTAGCCCAAAGCAACCGTAACGTGGTGTGCGCTCGAGTGTCGCCGAGAGTAGGTTTTCGACGTAGTCGACGGTGCCGCCGCGGGTGGCGAAGAACTCGGAGAGGTCGACAAAAGAATCCGTGCGGAGATTGGTGTCGAGGGAGTCTGCGCTAGTTGTGACCGAGTTGTCTGTGGGGTCGGATCCCGATCGGTTCGGGGCTGTGGCAACGGTCATGTAGTGCCGCCAGGATCCGCGATCCGCCCCCTCAAGCACCACACCCGCACCGGGATGCCAGCGCCGCAGTTCCCGAGGTTTTACCGAATAGTAGTGCCAGAGAAAGTCTTCGATGGGGTGCTTCTCGCCGCGCAGTTTACGTTCACGATGCCCCGCGGTGAGCGCGTCTGCGCGGTCTTCGTGCTCGGTCGCCCGCGCCTGCCACTCGGCTGCGGAAAGACGCAGCGTGGTGGGGGAAGAACTAACAAGCGCGGCCACCCCCTGAGTTTACCGACCCGATCTGCGGCAAGTGCGCGAGTCCGGGCAGTCCCTATTGACGAGTGCACGGGTTACCGACGAGAGGCCGTCTTGCCTGCACGTGGGTAGCTGGGCCTTTCGTCGGTAATCTGGGCGCTCGTGGCGGACCCGGCGACCGCGCGGAAGCTCAAGTGGGATGCCCCGCGGCGCCAAGGCGCCAAACCGCCGCGGCACCAGGCAACCACGGGTCAGTCCTGGTCAAACGGATCCACGTCGCGACCCCGCAGGCGGTCGATGTCGCGGCGCTCGCGCTTGGTGGGGCGGCCGGCGCCGCGATCCCGAATCACCGCGGCTGGCTGCTCAACCCGGGGAGCGGCGGTGGGGTTAGATCCTCGAAGTGCTTGGCCGCCTCGGTTGCGCTGCCACGTCGGGTTGCGAGTCCCGTGACGCGATAGATCTTGTCGAAACCCCGAATGCGCACGCGCACCACATCACCGATCTTCACCGGCTGTGCCGCCTTTGCAGTCTGGTCGTTGACGCGAACGTGACCTCCGCGGCACATGGTTGTCGCCTGGCTGCGCGTTTTGGCAAGTCGCACCGCCCACACCCAGCTATCCACTCGTACGGCCATGCTCGCAAGGATAGCGCGAACCGGCAGAATGGAGGCATGGCTGCCGAGTACGAGACGATCGCAGAGACGGTCGAAACTGAGATTGAGATCTCGCGATCCCGTTTTATAACTCGGCTGGAGCGCGTTAAAGACGAGGCCGCTGCACGCGAGGTGATCGCTGCCGTGCGGGCGGAGCATCCCCGAGCGCGACATCACTGTTCGGCGTTTGTGATTGGGTCGGATGGCCGGGTGCAGCGCTCCAACGACGACGGCGAGCCAAGCGGCACGGCTGGTGCTCCGATGCTCGATGCGCTCACCTCCGCCGGCCTCAGTGACGTTGTCGCCGTGGTGACGCGGTACTTCGGAGGAGTGCTGCTGGGGGCGGGTGGACTGACGCGCGCTTATCGCTCGTCTGTGGCGGGCGCGGTGCTTGAGGCGAAGCGGCAGCGCCGGGGGCTACGGCGGGAAGTCATCGTGCGTTGCTCGTACGAGGTTGCGGCGCAGATAGAGGCAGAGGCGCGGCGGCGCGGGTACGGGATCGGTGCCGCCGAGTACAGTGACGAGGTCGCGCAGGGTTTTGAGATCGCAGAAGAAGAAGTTGTCGCGTTGACCGCGCTCGCCGCAGAACTGAGCGCGGGGGCTGCCCACGTTGAGGCTGGTGGGATCAGCTACGTCGACCTCTAACGTTGCGCGCTATCAGCCCGAGCAAGTTTGATGCTCCTATTGTTGTCAACTCTTAGGCGCGCTTGTTTCGAGCCATTCCCGATATGCCTGAGCGAGTTGATCATCACGCGTGAGGCCACGCTCAAGGCGTGAGATTTTGGTCAGCCATACATTGAAATGTTCCGCGACCTGCTGCAGAGTGATCCCCAGCGCTTGCCTGAATGGCCGAAGATCATCCACGCGAGGCACCTCAACATTCTTCGTGAGGAGTGTGAACACCTCGCGCGCAATCGCTCGCTTCAAACACCTGATGATTTCTTTGTTGTTTCTCCCTTCCGCGCGTTTCTTCTCGACATATGCTCTCGTGCGCGGCTCGTGACTCATCCGTACGAGCGCGATCCGGTGAAGTGCGGAGTTTGCGTGCCGGTCTCCGCCCCGGTTGAGCCGGTGCCTGGTTGTTTTGCCCGAGGACGCGGGGATCGGGCTCACTCCGCAGAGCGCCGCGAACGCGGCTTCTGAGCGGAGCCGGTCGGAGTTATCGCCTGCAGTGATGAGGAGCTGCGCGGCAGTGACTGTTCCGACCCCGTGCGCTGCGGTCAGAGCCGGGTTGGTGTGCTTCGTGAGGGTTTCGAGTTCTTGATCCAGGGTGTGTATTTCAGTCGAGATATAGCGGTGTCTGCGTGCCAGTGCTCGCAGTGCGATCACGATGCCTTGATGCTCGGGTAGGGGCGGATATCAAAGTCTGCGAGGTCAGCGACGAGGGCTGCATCGGTCACGTTACGGAACCGTTCACGCAGAAGCGAGGGTGCGGTCACGAGGAGTGATTTCAGTTGTACTTGCGCGGCAGTGCGCGCTTTGATCGCTGAGCGTCGGGCAGCGAACAGGTACCGGATCTGCTCGACCGTGCCGTCACCGGATTTCGGGGTGGGCTGCTTCGTTTCAGTGAGCGCGGTCTTCGCGGCAGCGTAGGCGTCGATCGGGTCGGACTTTCCGCTCATACGGCGCAGTTGCCGGTTCGGGCGGATCACTTCGATGACGTGATGCCCGAAAGAGGTGAGATGACGGGTAAGGCCGGCCCCGTAGGAACTGGTTCCCTCGATCCCGACACGAACCAGGATGCCGTACATGAGGATGAACGCAGTGAGAGCTACATAGCCTGCGGGCGTGGTGGGGAACTGCGCGTCTGCGAGGTGTTTCCCGTTCTGATCGATCACGGCCGCGTGGTGTGTGTCGGCGTGGGTATCGACCCCGGCGTAGATGTCGCAGGGTTCAGCAATGTTTGTCATGATGGTTCTGCCTTTCCGGTTTCTGTTGGGAGGCAACCGGCCGGGCGGGCAGACAGGACGTTGAAGAGGCCTCTTGACCAGGCTCCTATGAGGTCATGCTCGCCTGGCTGGGTCCTGTAACCCCCGCTCCTGGACGACAGATCAAATTGAAGGCACGGGGCCAGTCAGTGGGCGAGTCAGCCCTGGAACGGGGCATTACCAGTATCAACGTCAGTGGCTCGCGATACGCTTGGCGCGTGAGTTTTTGGTCAGAGATCGTCGGGCAGCCGGAGGCGGTGCAGACGCTGCAGCGCGAGTCCGAGGCGCCAGGTGCGCACGCGTGGCTGATTACTGGGCCACCAGGATCAGGCCGGTCGAATCTGGCTTTCCGGTTCGCGGCCTCGCTCATCGCCCGCAGCGAGGAAGACCGCGAGGCTGTCTTCCAGCAAGTGCAAGCACAGACACACCCTGACCTGGGGGTTCTCACGACGCAAAAGCTCGTGATCGATATTAAGGCGGCGCGCGAGATCGTGGCGACAGCCCACTACTCACCTGCCGAGGGCCGCTACCGGGTGATTGTGATCGAAGATGCGGATCGTATGCCAGAGCGCACCTCCAACGTGTTATTGAAGGCGCTTGAGGAGCCACCCGAGCGCACGATCTGGATTCTGTGCGCACCCAGCGAAGCCGACCTATTGCCGACGATTCGGTCACGGGCGCGATCGTTGCGCCTTGTGACGCCGAGCGCGGGTGACATCGCAAAGTTGCTGCACGAGCGCGACGGGGCGAGTGAGGCTGATGCTGAGCGTGCTGCAAGACTGGCGCAGAGCCACATAGGTATGGCTAGAAGGCTCGCGACTGATCCTGAATCGATGGATCGGCGTGATCGCACCATCAAGATTGCGCTCGGCATTGAGACGTTGGGTGATGCGATGCACGCGGCGTCTTCGCTGGTGAAGGTGGCAGAGGCCGACGCGGCCGCGCTGACTGAGCGACTTGACGCGAGTGAGCGAGACGATGCCATGCGCAGTCTCGGGCTTGCTCCGGGTGCTGCCATCCCCCGCAAATGCGGTCACAGATAAAAGCACTCGAAGAGGATCAAAAACGGCGAGCCACGCGCAGCTTGCGAGACGGCATTGACCGCATTCTCACCGATTTGCTGTCGCTATATCGCGACGTGCTGCTTACTGCGCTTGAGGCGAAGCCAGAACTCGTCAATCTTGAGCATGCTTCGCGCATCGAAGACCTTGCTGACCGATGGACCCCGAACACGCGCTCGCTATGGTGACGGCTATTGAGACCGCGCGTGTTCGCCTGACCAGGGGAATCACCCCAGGGCTGGTGCTCGAGGCGCTGTTTGCAGGGGTCATCGCCGAAAAAGTTTCCAACAGAGAGAGCACGCTGTGAACGAAGCACCTGGAGCACCGGGAACCCCTGAACCGCCGCTACCTCCTGTGCCGCCAGAGCTGCAGGGGATGATGCCGGTGAAACAGGCTGAACCTCCAAAGCGCGCCCTTCTGAAGCGGCCCGTGACCATCGCGATCGTCTCAATGGTCGCCGTGGTTGCGTTGGCGGCGTTCATCATTTTCCCACTTATCCTGACCTCTCAGGGTGATGCTCAGTCGACTGCGGTCGCAACGAAGCTGCCCGAGGTGCCCAAGGGAACCGCGACCGACTTCGAGAACCAGGTGCCAAACTGGCAGTCGTGTGGCAGGGGCATGCAGTGCGCCGACGTGTATGCGCCACTCGACTGGAACGACCCCGCTGGCGAGCGCATCACACTGCACATGGTAAAGCAGCCCGCGAAGAGCGGAAAAGCAATCGGCTCACTGTTTGTGAACCCGGGTGGGCCCGGTGCCTCAGGCGCCGACTTTGTGTTAGACAGCGTGAATTCTGCTGTTGAGCCCGCTGTACAAAGAGACTACGACGTGGTCGGTTGGGATCCGCGAGGCGTTGGCAAATCGACGCCGGTGACTTGCCTCGACGCGGCTGGCATGGACGAGTACCTATTCGGACTGAGCCCCGCCGACAAGCTGCCGGAGGGGAGCGATGAGTGGATCGCCGCCGCCGAGAAGGAGTCTGCCGAGTTTGGTGCCGCGTGTGCCGAGAGCTCCGGTGCGCTCCTGGGGCATGTCAGTACTGCTTCGACCGTGCAAGACCTCAACATGATGCGTGCGATCGTGGGCGATCCAAAGCTCAACTACCTCGGCTACTCGTACGGAACATTTATTGGCGCGCGTTATGCCGACGCCTACCCCGACAAAGTTGGGCGCATGGTGCTCGACGGCGCGATGGACCCCACAACCTCGCTCGGAGAGGTCGTTCGCGAGCAGACACTCGGGTTTGAGTTGGCCCTGCGCGCGTACGTTACGGACTGCTTGAAGCGTTCGGATTGTCCACTGAGTGGCAGCGTTGACGAGGCCATGGCATCGATCGGAAATCTGCTCGATGGTGTTGATGCGAAGCCACTGAAGGGTTCTGATGGGCGCATGTTCACCGCGAGCACGATGCTCACCGCAATCATTACGCCCCTCTATTCGCAGAGCAACTGGCCCTATCTTGACCAGCTGTTCACATCTGTGGCCGACGGCAATGCCGACACTGGTCTTTCGCTCGCAGACTTCTACTACGACCGTGAGAATGGCAAGTACACGAGCAACTCAACGGAAGCCTTTTCTGCGATCAATTGCCTTGACTATCCCAGCGACGTCGATGTGAAGCGTATGCGCGAAGAAGCCGCCGAACTCAAGAAGATCGCGCCGACCATCGGGCAGTTCCAGGGGTACGGTGATCTCGGCTGTGCCGGGTGGCCGTACCCCGGAGCCGAGCGAACCGCGGTCAAAGCAGAGGGCGCCGACCCAATCCTGGTGGTTGGCACAACGGGGGATCCCGCGACGCCGTACCGCTGGGCCGAATCTCTGACGAAACAGCTTGAGAGTGCGAGGCTCCTGACCTACGAGGGTGAGGGCCACACGGCATACGGCAGCAACGGTTGCGTAAACGGCGCGGTTGATGATTACCTGCTGAATGGGACACTGCCCGCTGAGGGTACACGCTGTAAGTAGTGGCGAGACAGACCGGGCAACCCTCGATGTGAAGTGCGGCCTGCCGCCATGCTAGAGTATTACCTCGTGTGCGCGAGCGTTCTCGCACGCAGGCCGCCTTAGCTCAGGGGTAGAGCAGTTCCCTCGTAAAGAACAGGTCGTCGGTTCAAATCCGACAGGCGGCTCCGACTAATTCGTGAAGCCCTTGTGCGCTTTGCGGGGCCAAGGACGAGTACCTCGTCGTCATTGCCCAATCCGCCAGGCCTCAGCGCCCACTATGCCTCAGTATCCGCAACGAGTAACTGGTGCGCCGCGAGATCCCGGTAGAGCGGAGTGCTCTCGATGAGCTCCTCGTGGGTGCCCTCGCCGACAACCCGACCATCGTCGAGCACCACAATCTTGTCGGAGTCGACCACGGTGGCCAGGCGGTGCGCGATCACCACGAGTGTTCGCCCGGTTGAGACCGAGTCGAGCGCGTCTCGCATGAGCCGCTCGTTGACGCCGTCGAGGCTCGCGGTCGATTCATCAAGCAGCAGGATCGGCGGTGCCGTGAGCAGAGCACGCGCAATCGCGAGGCGCTGTTTCTCACCACCCGAGAGCATCACCCCGTTTTCGCCGACCTGCAGATCGAGTGGGGATCCCGACTCGATACCCGCCGCTGTGCGGTCGAGCAGGCTGCCGAGGTTCACCGCACGCAGCACACGCTCGCACGCCACGTCAGAGGCCTCCGGGGCGGCCAGGCGCAGGTTGTCGCGCAGGCTACCAGCGAGCACGGGCGCGTCCTGCTCAACGTAGCCCATCTGGGCGCGCAGCTCAGCGCGGTCAAGGGCGCGGATGTCGGCACCGTGCAGCGAAACCGAGCCCGACTCGGGATCGTAAAAGCGTTCGATCAGGCCGAGAATTGTCGACTTGCCGGCACCGGAGGGGCCAACGAGTGCAACTCGGGACCCGCGGGGCACATCGAAACTCACACCGTGCAGCACCGGGGTCTCCACGATGCGAGCGGGGGCCGCTTCGGCGTCACGCTTGGCCCCGCGACTCACGAGGGCACGAGCGTCCGCCCGATCCGGCGCTGCCGAGCGATACGTAAAGTGCACGTTAGAAAAGCTGAGTGCGGGAGCATCTTCGCGGTGCAGCTCACTGAGTGGTGCGATGCGGCCCAGTGGGGAGAGCGACTCATCGTTGTCGGTTTCCGACGGCAGGTTTGCGATCTCTTGGATGCGTCCGAGCGCGCCGAGCGCCTGGTTGATCGCGGTGATCGCGCCGAAGGCCTGGCCCAGCGGCATGATCATGAGGAACAGGAAGATGATGAAGGTGACCAGCTGCGCGATGGTGATCGCACCGGTCGCGACACGATACCCGCCAAGGCCGAGCACAACCAGAAAAGAAAGCTGCATTGCGAGAAACGACACCGGCACAATGAACGCCGAGATCTTGGCGACCTTCACGCCGAGCACATACGCCTCAGAGGCATCACGCACGGTTGCCTGCTCTTCGCGCTTCGCGGCACCGGCGGCGCGAATCGTGCGAATGGACGAGATGGTGCGGTCCACCTGCGCGGCGAGGTCGCCCACTTTTTCTTGAGACTTTGCGACGGCTGGCCTGATCCTGCCCGACACAACCACCACAACCACGAGGGCGACGAGAATCACACCAAACGTGATCGCAAACAGCACGGGATCAATCACGAGCATGCCGATGAGAGCGCCCACAAACACGAGCAGGCCACTAATGGCCTCAACGAATCCCTGCGTGAGCACGGCCCGCAGCAGTGTCGTGTCGCTGCCAACTCGCGACACAAGATCACCCGTGCGGCGGCGATCGAACTGCGAGATCGGCAGGTGAAGAATCTTCGCGATGAGCTGCTTGCGGCTGTTGAGCACCACACCCTCGCCCATGCGCTGCAGCACGTAGTGTTGCAGCCCGCTCAGCACCGCACCCACGATCACGATGGCCGAGAGCCCCACCAGAATCCAGTCGAGCGCGAGGCCCCCCTCAACTCGCGTGATGACCTGGCCGAGCAAAATGGGCTGCAGCAGCGAGGCGATCGCGGCCACAAGGCCGAGCACTAGCGCGAGCGTGAGTAGCTTGCGCTGCTCGAACAGAAACGGCACGAGCTCTCGAAGCGAGGCCCTGGGTCCTTTCGGGGTGCTGTTCACCGCCGGGGGTTTGCCGCCCCGGCGGGGCTTGCGGGAACCCTTGGGTTCGGGGGATCCGGAGCTACCTGGTTGCTCAGTATGCACTGCCACGCTTCTACTCTAGGCCGGTGCCCCTGGCAATTTGTGGGTTGTGGATCACCGTCGCCCCGGTACGAGCTCCATCGTGGGTCCGTCCTCGCGAATCCGCCGCAGCTGAACCGCGAGGTGCAGGGCAGCCTCGGCGGCCTCCTTGCCCTTCGACTCGGGTGCTCCGGGTTGACCTGAGCGGTCGAGAGCCTGCTGCTCGGTGTCCGTGGTCAGCACACCAAACCCAACAGGCTTGCCCGAGTCGAGCTGCACGCGGGTGAGGCCATCGGTCACGGAGTTGCAGATGTAATCGAAGTGGGGCGTGCCGCCGCGAATAATCACGCCGAGGCAAACGACCGCGTCGAAGCCACTCTGCAGTGCCGCCTGCGCGGCGGCGGGCAGCTCAAAGGCGCCAGCGACACGGAACAGTGTGTGATCCGCGCCCGAGGCGATTGCGGTTTCGTGCGCGCCCTTGATGAGGGGCGACATGATCTCTTCGTGCCAGCTTCCGGCGATGACCGCGATGCGCAGACCGCTCGCGTTGACGGAAAGGTCTGGGGCTCCAGCTCCACTCATGAGTGCTCCTTTGGCTTGGGGTGTTTACGCGACGTCGGTGGGAAGTACGTGTCCCATGCGATCGCGCTTTGCGTTGAGGTATCCAATGTTCTTTTCGTTGACACCAACCAGCAGCGGTACGCGCTCGCTGATCACAACACCGTGTTGCTGCAACTGCGAAACCTTGTCGGGGTTGTTGGTGAGCAAACGCACCCGGCTGATGCCAAGATCGTTGAGGATCTCAGCCGCCGCGGTGTAATCGCGGGCGTCGGCTGGCAGCCCGAGCTGCAGGTTGGCATCGAGGGTGTCGGCGCCCTGTTCCTGAAGCTGGTACGCGCGGAGCTTGTTAGCCAGACCGATCCCGCGACCTTCATGCCCGCGGAGGTATATAACGATGCCGCCACTCTCGTTGATTCGCTCAAGGGCAGCGTCGAGCTGCGGCCCGCACTCGCACTTCAGCGATCCGAACGCCTCGCCGGTGATGCACTCGGAGTGCACCCGCACCAGCGCGTCATCGCCGGGCAGCGATCCGTCGGGCATCAGCGAGACCAGCGCGATGTGGTCGACGCCCACTCTGCGATCTCGGTAGGCCAGGGCACGGAACTCGCCGTGTACGGTTGGCAGCAGTGCGTTTGCGCGCAGGCTCACACTGCGGTGTTGGTTTGCCGGAGATTCTCCCTGAGGCGCACCCTTGGGGTCTGTTTCATTGAGGTGCGTGATCAACTGCTCGATCGTGATGACGGGAATACCCTCGCGGTTGCCGAGCTTGATGAGCTCGGGCAGACGCATCATCTCGCCATCTTCGGCAACAATCTCGGCGATCACCGCGACAGGACGCAGACCAGCGAGGCGCATCAGCTCAACTCCCGCTTCGGTGTGTCCGTCGCGGGCGCGCACGCCACCATCAACCGCGCGAAGCGGGAGTACGTGGCCGGGGCGGCGCACGTCGCTTGGCACGGCGTCTGGGTTGGCGAGGGCGCGCACGGTGGTGGTGCGGTCGCTTGCGCTGATTCCGGTGGTAACCCCGTGAGCCGCGTCGACGGTCACGGTGTATGCCGTTCCGCGTACATCCTCGTTGTTGCTCACCATCATGGGTAGTTCAAGCTGGTCCGCGACCTCGTTCGACATCGGTGCGCACAGCAGGCCTGATGACCAGCGCACGGTCCACGCCACCCACTCCGGTGTCGCGAGTTCGGCCGAGAGGATCACATCACCCTCATTTTCGCGATTCTCGTTATCCGCGACGATGACCGGTTTCCCAGCCTTGATGGCTTCGATGGCCTCTTCGATGCGAGAGATGCCGGTGCTCGTTGTAGTCATGCCTGTGATCCTTCGCTGAAGCTGATGGGTGGAGTGGGAGTTGGGGTCGTTACGCCGAGGCGGAGCATCCGCGCGACGTGACGGGCAAGAATGTCGGTTTCCACGTTGACGCGATCGCCGGGCTGTAGCGAACCGAGGATCGTCGCCGAGAGTGTCTCCGGAATCAGAGAGACCTCAAACCACTGCTCGGTCTCGGTTTCGTTCGAGATCGCCGAAACGGTCAGTGAGACGCCTGAGAGCGTTACCGAACCTTTGTCGACGAGCAGCGGTGCAAGGTCTGGGCTGAGCGAGAACCGCAGCACCTGCCAGGCATCCCCGGGGGTGGCAGAGAGCAGAGTTGCGGTGCCGTCGACGTGACCCTGCACGATGTGACCGCCGAGGCGGGTATCAACCCGCACCGCGCGCTCGAGATTGACCCTGCTGCCCTCGGCGAGGTCGCTGAGTGCGGACATGCGAATCGACTGCGCCATCACGTCGGCGGTGAAGGTGCCGCGACCATCGGTGGTCTTCCCCTGCTCGATCACGGTGAGACACACACCCGAGACACAGATGGACGCCCCGTGGGTTGCGTCGCTCGTGACCAGTGGCCCCGCAATCGTGAGGCGGAGTGAATCACCAATCGGTTCAATCGCGGTGATCTCGCCGATCTCCTCAATGAGTCCTGTAAACATTAGGAACCTTTCTGACTGCGTGCTGCGGGTGAAGAACTAGAGCCAACGACGGCCGCCTCGATCAGCAGATCGGCACCGAGCTGGGCGGTGTGCGTGACGAGTAACTGCTTGATACCGGTCATCGAAGCAACGCCAATGTCGCCGAGGGCAAGCCGAGGTCCGCCAAGCAGTGAGGGCGCGATATAGATAAGCACTTCGTCGACCAAACCCTCTGCGAGCAGTGCGCTCGCAATCGAGGGGCCACCCTCCACAAACAGGCGTTGGATCCCGCGCTCGTGCAACTGCGCGAGCGCACCAACGAGGTCGTCACCGCTGAACTGTATCGGCGCATCGAGGCCGTTTGCCGAAAGCGCCGGATGCTGGCGCAGGAGCGCATCGGAAGGAACGGGGCGGTGCCCGATAACCACAGGGATCGGTTGTTCGGCAGCGGGCACAAGGAGCTCGCCGTGTTCGGCGCGGGCGGTAAGAGAGGGGTTATCGGCAAGCAGCGTGCCAGTGCCAACGAGGATCGCGTCCGCCTCGGCGCGGCGACGGTGCACGTCGGCCCGAGCATCGGCCCCCGTAATCCACTTGCTTGAGCCGTCAGCAGCGGCTGCGCGGCCGTCGATGGTCTGTGCCCACTTCACGGTGACGTGGGGCCGGGGCGATTCAGAGGGCAGTGCAGACTCAGAGGGCCGTACCGATCCCGCCGGCGAAGGAAAGGCCCGCGCCAGCCACGGCTCGAGCAACGCTCGCGCCTCACCAGCCAGCACACCGGCGGTCACAGAAACACCGCGCGCACGCAGCGTCTCGGCACCACCCGAGGAGGCCTGCCCAGGGTCGCCGAGCGCATAGGCGACTGCCCCGATCCCACCCGCTCCAAATTCCGTGAGCGCAACAGCACACGGCCCGGTGCGACCGGTGTGGTTGCAGGGTTCAAGGGTCACGACGGCGGTGAGCTCGCGCGAACGCTCACGCCACTCGGCGGGCACTCGCGAGAGCGCATCAACCTCGGCGTGTGGAGTGCCAGCACCGCGGTGCCAGCCCTCGGCAACAATGTGGCCGGTTGGGTCGAGGATCACGCAACCCACCTGGGGGTTCGGGTTATCAGCGGGGCCGCGGCGGGCAAGCGCAAACCCGCGACGCATGGCGTCTGTGTAGTCCACCCCCGTGAGGGTGTCTCGCTCGTGCATCCGGTCTCGCTGTCTCTACGCGTGCCGGGCGCAGGGTTCACAAAAACCCTGCGTTCCTCACATCCGGACTAGACAGGTAGTAGACCACCGTGCCATCACCGTCGGTACCGGAGTTTCACCGGTTCAACCTCGCGGGAGCGAGGGTCGCGGACTTTGACCGCCGGTTCGGATTCTCACCGACCCCGGAACACGCTTCCCACTGTAGCTGTTACGCGGTAGGTGTGGGGTCCGTTCGCTGAGTGCGTAACGGGGAATAAGTGCGGCTCAACACTTCAACTGAACAGCTCAGCGAAGAGGTGCCCGTCAGCGATCACCTTGATCACAAGGCCGATGATCAGAGCATTGAAGAAAAACGCGAGTGTGGTGTGCCAAACGACGGTCCAGCGCATGCGAGAGCTGGTGACTTTCACGTCTGACACGGCAAAGGTCGTCGCGTTCGTGAAGGCTAGGTACACAAAGTCGACGAGCCGCGGTTCGGGTGTTCCCGGGAATGACAGCGGCGGATCCTGAGCGCGGTGATAGCGCGAGAAGTAGATGCGTGCGTAGCCCCAATTGAACATCGCCCAAGACAGCATCATCGCCCAGATGGCCGCGAACTCCTGCACCGGGTTCTGCATCTGCAGACCAATGCTGGTGATGAGTTCGAGGGCAACACTGAGGCCAATGATGCTGGCCCCGAAGGTAATCAGGGTCGACAAGAACCGCGTGAGTGGATGCCCGACAAGCACGCGCGTCGACGCGGGGTCCGGTTGTTCCAGGCGCACCAGAATGTTGAGGGTCAGTATCGTCGCCCCCAGATAGAGCGTCGCGAAGAGGCACCAGGCGAGCAGTCGCGCGGTTTCGTTGTCATCCTCGGCACCCCACATAATGTCGGCACCGAGGTACACAAGCAGCACTTGCATCACGAGGCCAACGATCTCGCCGCCTGTGCTGAGCACGGCTCCGGTTCGAGAGGGACGCCTGGGTTGTGTATCCATTCCGCCAGCCTATGCGGCTACGTAGCTGATCGCGAGACGGAGGTAGCCGAGGCAACCAGGTCACGCAGTGAGGCATCGGGCAGGTAAGCGCGGGTGAGCGCGATGCCGATCCGAGGTAGGTCGCCCTCATCTCGGAACAGCAAATACATCGGTTCGGATCGCGGATTGAACTTCTGCTTAAACCTGTGCAGTGACTTGAAGCCATAGAGTGGTTCGATCATGCCGCCGATCTGTTCGAGCACCTGGTCCACCGGGCCGGCATCGACACCCTCGGGCCGCACCAGCGGCGCACCAGAGAGCGACACAAACTCGTAGCCCGCCTCGGCGAAGAACTGCGCTGACGAGGCGATCAGAAACTCCATGACCGGCCCAAAACCGCCATCGCGACGCCGCATCAGGTCGAGAGTCCAACCCGCGATCCGCCCCTCGCCCGCGTATACGGGCAGCCACGAGGTGACGCCGTGCAGGCTGCCTTCGTCGTCGAACGCGAGACCAACGTACACCTCTGGGTCGAGCGCCTCCTCGACCGTGCCGAGGGTAAAACGCATCTCGGGCAGACCCTTGTCTCCCGTCCACTGCTCAGATATTGCGCGCACCTGCGCGAGCGTGCTCCAGGGTTCGTCGGCGAGACGGGCCATGCGGAACGTGATTCCCTCGCGCCCGGCCTTGTTGATCGAGGTGCGCACCGCGTTCCAAGACTTGCCCTTGAACTCGAGGCCGGGCAGATCCACGATCGTGTCTTCGGCAACCACGACGGCGCGCCAGCCTTTTGGTCTCGCCTGCTCGCTGACCCCGTTTGCAGAGAACGCGCACGGGATCAGGCCAGCCTGCTGAGTCACCCTGGTGAACTCTGCGAACGCCTCGCTCTGACCGCCCGCGGGAGTAATCGGATCCCCGAGCATGATCGCGACGCCAGCGTGCGCCTGATAGCCCACAACACCATCACCGACCGCCATGTAGCGGTTCGCGGGCCAGCTCAGCATCCACGAGATGGTGCCACCACCGAAGCGCCTGATGCGATCTACTGTCTGTTCGGGGTGAGGGTTTCAGCCTTGAGCTTGCGGCGCGAGTGGCGCAGAGTCACGCGGAATGCGCCGCGACCGACGATGATGAAGATCATGATCGCCACCCATAACACTGCGGGTGCGATAAAGATGCCCAGCACTTCCTCGGGCGAGCCGATCGCGCCGGCATCCACGAGCAACGGCACGATAGCAACGCCGAGGGCCGCTGTCAGAACGTTGTAGGAACCGATGATCAGGGCACCGATCCACGCGATGCGGTAGCCGTGCCGCACCCCGTTGGCGATCAGCAGAATCACTACCACGTCAATCGCGACGTCAATAAACGAGGCGACCGGGTGGTTCTGGCCGAGGGGGCCGTCGAAGGGGACCACAAGATCGATCACCTGGATCACACCAATTGCGATGAGGCCCGCAAACCCAATGAGGCGCCACTCGCGCTCGCTCGGCCTGCCTGACGGATGGCGGAACGCCGGCAGCCACCCGCTGGCAACGAGCCCCACGGCCATTGCGACAGCGTGTTCTAGGTCGTAGATGCGGCCGAGGTAGAGCACCGAGATGATGGTCCACACGAGAATAATGACGCGTGCCCGCAGACGCCACGGAGCCGGGAGTGTCGCGCTGGCAAAAACAAGCGCAAAGAACGCGCCACAGGAGGGGCCAACGTCGTACGCCTCGGAGAGTCGCACAGCCCAGGGCCAGCCCGTTGGCACGATCAGGGCGACAATGCCTGCGGCCCCCAGAATGCCAACGACGTGACCCGCCACGAACAAGCCGAGAGTGCGTAGCCAGCCGAACTGCCACTCGGCCCAGCCCACACCGCCGATCACGAGCGGTGCGAGGAGCAGATACCCGACCGGGTGATCGACAAAAAACGGTGAGGTCAGGATCGTCCACCAGCGCCCCTCGGCGAATGACGGTAGGCCGGTGGCGACGTCTTGGAACCAGGGTTTATCTGCGGCTGGGGAGAGCAGTGTGCCGGTCGCAATGCCGACAGCGATCAGAGCGAGTACGAGCGTGATCGTGAACGGAGTGCGCTTCACCGCTGAAAGGGCGCGGCTGGCAGAGCGAGGCGGATCCTCGCGCCCCTGCGGGGTGGTCTGCTCTGGGCTGGCGACAACGTCAGTCATGGTCCCCAGTGTAGGGATCGCGGCTTGCTGGGGCTACCGCTTGCGCACCTGCTCCTCCACTGCTCCTCCACTCCCATCGGGTGTAGCCATATTGCTAGTTGAGCCGCCGCCAACTAGCAATATGGCTACACCCGATTTATGGGCGGTGGAGAGAATTACCCGTGCAATAGACCGAGCGCCTCGTAGGCGTTGGCAAGTGTGCGACCAGCTATCTCGTTTGCGCGCTCTGCCGCGCCCGCGAGGATGCGATCGAGCTCTGCAGAATCAGCGAGCAGTTCTTCGGTGCGGGCGCGCACCGGGGCGAACGTCTCCTCGACGACCTCTGCGAGATCCTTCTTCAGGTCACCGTAGCCTCGGCCCTCGAACTCGCTCTCAAGTGATTCGATCGAGCGCTCGGTCAGCACCGAATAGATAGTGAGCAGGTTTGAGACACCGGGTTTTGCTTCGCGGTCAAAACGAATGGAAGCGTCGTCGTCGGTGACCGCGCGCATGATCTTCTTTTTGGTCACGTTTGCGGGATCCAGCACCTTGATTAATCCGGCCTCGGTCTCTGCTGACTTCGACATCTTCGAGGTTGGATCTTGCAGATCGTAGATCTTGGCCGTGCCCTTTTGAATCTGCGCCTCCGGCACCACAAACGTGTCGCCGAAGCGCGAGTTGAAACGGGCTGCAAGGTCGCGGGTCAGTTCTACGTGCTGGCGCTGGTCTTCGCCAACGGGCACGACGTTGGTCTGGTATAGCAGAATGTCGGCGGCCATCAGGATCGGGTAGGTGAAGAGACCCACGGAGGCCGAGTCTGTTCCTGCGCGCTGTGACTTGTCTTTGAACTGTGTCATGCGGCTGGCCTCGCCGAAGCCCGTCATGGTGTTGAGCACCCAGGCGAGCTCGGCGTGCGCGGGCACGTGCGACTGCACAAACAACGTCGATTTGGTGGGGTCGATGCCAGCAGCGATGTACTGTGCAGCGGTCGCACGGGTGCGGGCTGCAAGCTCCTTCGGATCCTGCGGCACGGTGATCGCGTGCAGGTTCACGACACAGAAAAACGCGTCAAAGTCTTCCTGCATCTGCGTCCACTGCGACAGCGCACCAATGTAGTTGCCGAGGTGGAGCGAGTCGCTTGAGGGTTGCATGCCCGAAAAAATGACGGGTTTAGCGGGTGTATTCATGGCAGAGGGGGTGCTTTCAGAAAAAAGATGATTTACGCGGTGTAGTCGACGATCACGGGAGCGTGATCCGACCAGCGTGTGTCGTACGAGGGGTAGCGCGCGACGCGGTAGTCGGCGACGTGCTCAGCGAGTGCGGGGGTCACAACCTGGTAGTCAATGCGCCAGCCGGTGTCGTTGTCGAAGGCCTGACCGCGGTTTGACCACCAGGTATAGGGTCCGTCGACCTCGCCAGCAAATCGGCGACCGACATCGACCCAACCGTGGCCAACACCCTCGGAGCCGTCGACGCCCATCACGGTCTCGCCGCGCGGCCCAAAGAAACGATCGAAGTAGGCGCGCTCGCGCGGCAAAAACCCGCTGCGCTTCACGTTGCCCTTCCAGTTCTTAATATCGAACTCGCGGTGGCCAACGTTGAAGTCGCCGACAATAGCGACGTACTCGCGCTCTTCGATCAGCTCGTCCATGCGCACGCCCATCGCGTCAAGAAACGCCCACTTCGCCTCCTGGCGAGGCGTATCGACCTCACCCGAGTGTGTGTAGTTGCTGATGACGGTGAAGGTTTTGCCACCGAGTTCGAAGTCGGCCTCGAGCCAACGACCCGAAGACTGGATCTGCTCCTGCGCATCGAGGGCACCGAGCCCAACTCGGTGCGCGGTTGCGGGGACACGGCTCGCGATTGCGACCCCCGCGCGTCCCTTGATCTCGCAGGGGTCGTGCAATATGTGCCACTCTTCGCCGAGCAACTCGGTGATGTGGGAATCGTCGGCGCGCACCTCTTGCAGCGCGAGCACATCAACGCCGCTTGAGGCGAGCCAGTCGCCCATTCCTTTGCGGTACGCAGCACGAATGCCGTTGACGTTCACGGACGCGACACGAAGTGTTTCAGCCATGCGTTCCATCCTAGTTCCGCAGCAGCGGTCCCGCGCCAGAACCTGAGGCTAAAACACCATTGGTCGGTCGTACTCGTCTTCGAAGGTGTCACTCAGCAGAGTCGGATCGACGTCGCACACCACGGGCACGTGGTCGCTCGGTGCGTCACCTTTGCGCTCGTCGCGGTCGATCGATGCTCCTGTCACTGCGCCGGCAAATGCGCGCGATCCCATGATGAAGTCAATACGCATGCCCTCGTTCTTCGGAAAGCGCCCGGCCTTGTAGTCCCAAAAGGTATAGCCTTCGGGAGCGATGGGGCGCACGACGTCTTCAACGTAGGGGGCAAACGACTCAAACATTGTGCGCTCAACCGGCGACACGTGCGTTGACTGCCCCACGACAAAACTCGGGTCACCCATGTCGCCTTCAAGCGGGGCGATGTTCCAGTCACCCATGAGCGCCAATGGGAGCTCGGGATCCTCGGCTAACCACGCCTCGGCGTTGCCGCGGAGTGCTTCGAGCCAGCGCAGTTTGTAGTCGAGGTGAGGATCATCGAGCCCGCGCCCGTTGGGCACATAGAGGCTCCACAAACGAAGATCGCCAACGGTCACCCCGAGAGCTCGTGCTTCAAGTGGCAACCCGTTCGGTCCCTCGCCCTGAACCTCTTCTTGCCCCTTGATCAGCTTACCAAAGCCGGGCATGCCATCGAAACCGCGAGACACGTCGGTCATCTCGTGGCGGCTCGCGAACGCGACGCCGTTCCACTGGTTCAACCCGTGAATCTCGAGATGGTACCCGGCCTGCTCAAACGCCTCTACGGGAAACTGATCCGGTCGGCACTTGATCTCTTGCATGGCGAGCACGTCGACGTCGTTGCGAACGAGCCAGTCGACCACACGGCCATAGCGGGTGCGGATCGAGTTGACGTTCCAGGTGGCGATGCGCATACGAGCAAGCCTAGCCCGAGGGGGCTAACTGCTGGAACTCGGGGTGCGCTCCGGCAAGAGCTTGAGGCCCCCGGGACTGTTCGCAGTCGCAGCGAGTGCCTCGATCCAACCCCGATTAATTTCGTGTGCCTCAATTGAACTGAACTCGAACTGAAGAGCCAAACCCGGGTGCATCCAGATGCTGCGTTGCACCCCGGCGTCGTTCCAAGTAAAGGCGAAGCTTTCCTGGAGAACCAGCTTGCCGAGAATGACCGACCGGAGATGGGCGAGAACGCGATCTTCAAAGAGAAAAACCTGATTCGAACTGTAATGGAGGAAGCCCATGTTGTGTTGCCTTTCCGCTAATCCGCAGCGTGACTTTGCGCGTAGGCTTCTGCCTCGCGCTCAGAAATGACTACGAGCCCGCGAGGGGTGTTGGAGAGTTCGCCGAGCACACGAAGCCAAACGTCGCTCAGCTCGGGTGCCTTACTGCCGGCGAAACGAAACGTCAGGGGATGTTGGGGGACATCCACACAGACACACGTCCGCTCCCTCGGTCAGCGGGATTGGACCAACTCAAGAAGAAACACTCTTGGCGCCGCAGCTTTAAACTGATGGCCACCTTGAGGTGCGCAAGCACACGGTCATCAAACTCATATTCGGCGGAGGTACCGTACGCAAGATAGCCCATATTCACTATCGTGGCATAAAATCAAGCTGAGACGAAGAACTCAGACAGGACTCTCCAAGGGCCTACCCAGACCCCTCGGGTAGATTTGGCCGTTGCGAACGAGCGCGGCGACTGTCGCGCGTAACGTGTGAGGAATTCTGGATGGCAAAAAAGGACGCTGCGGCCGTTAAGCCGGCAATCGTGCGCCACGGCAAATTACGCCGCTCAAACGCTTGGGGCAACGCCCTCAGAATCCTGCTGACGACGACTCTGGTTGTCGCTCTCAGCGGAGTCGCAACCATCGCCTACGCCGTCTGGGGGACTCTCGGCCAGGTAAAGACAGTCGACATAGGCTCGGGCCCTGAGATCGTTGGCGCGAACGCTGAATCGCTCGATGGTGCAGTCACGATCCTTCTTGTGGGGTCCGATTCGCGTCAGGGGCAGAGCTTGAACGATGGCGAAGAAGGCGAGCTCAACGACGTCACGCTGATGCTGCACATCTCGGCGGACCACAAAAACGCCACTGTCGTCAGCTTTCCTCGTGACCTGATGCTGCCGATCCCGAGCTGCCCCAATCCCGATGGCGGAGACTACCCGGCAATGAGCGAGCAGCAGCTTAACAGCACGCTCTCTTACGGCGGCCTGCCCTGCACCGTGCTCACGATCGAAGACCTCACAGGCATGGATATTAACTACGCTGGGCTCATTACCTTTGACGGTGTGATTGGTATTTCCAACGCGCTCGGCGGCGTTGATGTCTGCCTGGCTCAGCCCATTGAAGACCCAGATGCTGATTTGAGTCTCCCTGCAGGCAACAACACAATCCAGGGCATGGAAGCGCTGCAGTTTCTGCGCACCCGACACGGCGTAGGTGATGGAGGTGACACAAGCCGTATCAGCAACCAGCAGATATTCATGTCGTCGCTCGTGCGAAAGCTGAAAGAGGCCGACACACTCTCTGACCCGGTGAAGGTCTTTTCGCTCGCGAAAGCCGCGGTGACGAATATGACGCTGTCGAAGAACATGCAGAGCGTTGACTTTATGCTGGCGATGGCGCGCACCGTGAAAGATATCGATCTGGATCGTGTGAACTTCGTGCAGTACCCGGCGACTGACCACCCATACGAACCGGGGCGCCTCACGCCGAATCGTGCTTCTGCTGAGACGCTGTTCGACGTGATCAAGAGCGGTCAGCCCTTTGATCTCACTGGTGTCGGCCAGGGGGTCGCCGTTGACGGTGTTGATTCATCGGGTGTGACCGCGTCCGAGGATGCTGCTGCAGCGGATGCAACCGCTACGCCAACTCCCACTGACACGGCGACGCCAACTCCCACTGATACCCCGACCCCCAACACAAATGGCAAGGTGGAGTTGCCATCTGACATCACGGGAGTGCGCCCCGACCAGAACATTTGCTCGCTCGGACGAACTGTGCGTTAACTTCTTCGCGTTCGATTTCCTGCTCGCGGGATCATCCGGTTAGAATAGGTGACGCTGTTCATTTATGGAGACGTGCCAGAGCGGCCGAATGGACTTCACTGCTAATGAAGGGTCGGGGTTAACTCGACCGGGGGTTCAAATCCCCCGTCTCCGCCAGTTGAACAGCACAGAAACCCCACTGAGGTGGGGGTTTCTTGTTTGTTCTTGTCCAGGAATACCATTGATCCATGTCCAGACCCAGGATCAGTGCCCTTGATCTCGCCGATGTGCTCATCTACCTCGTGGTGCTCGGTACTTTCACGCAGCTCTTTCCTGCAGTTATTAGCGAGTCGTTTCTTGCATCATTGCTGACTGCGATCATTCTCAAACTTGTGCTTGAGGTAGTTGTTTGGGCGAAGACCGGCATCGTTGGCAGGATCAAGGCAGCAGAGACTGGGCGTGTGCGTGTGTTGGCGGGCGCAAGCCTCTTTGTGGTTGCGGCTGGCAGCAAGGCGCTCATACTGTGGCTGATTGACATGGTGATGGGTGACGCCATCTATCTGGGTGGGTTCTTTGCTGTAACTCTGCTGGTGGTGACACTCATGGCTGCGCGGGCCGGGTTGAGAGCGCTGATCAGATAGAGGTCTGAAGAGCGGAGTGGCGGCCTCAGCGCGTCTTTGACCGCGAGGCCGCCACAATATTGGAGGGGCCCGGGGAGAGGCGCATCCTCCAGCGGAGGTGAGTTCCGAGATACCAATTGTGTCTGGGGGACCGGTTGCTCGGAATGACACCCATTTGTCTAGAAAAATAGGTGCTCATCCTCCACTTGTATTCAAGTTTGTCATCGAAGCATTGTAATCTCGCTCCTCGGTGACAAGAATCAGTACTCAAACGCCAAAATTCAGTAGTGGCTGCGCGACTTTGAGGGTTAGAACGAGATGGATGCTCCTGTCAGGAATGCACCGAGTGAGTGCCGGTTCGAGTTTGTGTGCTCTTCGTTGCAGTTTGGCCTGTAGGAGTCGCGCTGAATCACGCAGCACCTATCGCATATTGCTTCCGTAAAGCTGTGTCAACCCCTTACCGAGTTTTTTGATTCCGTGCACAATAGTCATCACGGGGAGAACCCGAAAGAAGGGGGACACACAGTCCCGGTGGATACGCTTCGAGCGAGACAGCCGAGAGTGTGGGGTCCAGGCCGGAACCAAGTGGGGGACTTGGTTCCGGCCTAATTATGTTTGAGGTGCCTAGTTGCTTGCAGCGCTTACTTGAGAGGCCTCGGAACTCGAGGCAAGAGGCAACATCATTCGGAACTCGGTTCCCTCACCAACCTCACTCGTAAATTCCATGGTGCCACCGTGTGCGATGACGATGGCCCTTGTGATGGTGAGACCGAGTCCGACTCCAGGTACCGCGTTTCTGGTTGCCGTTGAGGCGCGGAAGAACCGGTTGTAAAGCATGCCCTGTTCATCTTTTGGAATACCAAGCCCGGTATCTCGAACGTAGAGCACAACCTCGTCGGGGTTCACTTCAATCCCGCGGTCACCTGACC
This sequence comes from Leucobacter coleopterorum, assembly GCF_011382985.1. Taxonomy (GTDB): domain Bacteria; phylum Actinomycetota; class Actinomycetes; order Actinomycetales; family Microbacteriaceae; genus Leucobacter; species Leucobacter coleopterorum. Next base: position 2,997,882 of record NZ_CP049933.1, on the reverse strand, counting down.
ATCGCGAGGAGTGAATTTAATCGCGTTCGAGAGCAGATTGTCGAGGGCTTGGCCTATGCGGCCCGGGTCGACCGACATAGTGACCGGTTCTTCGGGGAGTTCCGCTGAGAGGGTGATTCCCTCTCTTTGGGCGTGCGGTGTCGCTGAACGGACAGCCGACCGCACGGATTCGCACATGTCGATGCTTTGTGGCTCAAGCGGAAAGCGCCCAGATTCGACCTGTGCTGTGAAGAGCAGGTCACCTACGAGAGAGAGGAGGCGCTGCGCGTTGCGCTCAATGATGCTCACGAACTCGTTTTGCTCGGCTGTAAGTGGTGTCTCGGGGTCGTTGCGCAGCAGGTCGATGAAGCCAATAATCGCGCTGAGTGGAGTTCGCAGCTCGTGAGAAATCATCCCAACGAAATCATCCTTCATTCGCGCGACCTCTACGGAACGCGTCTCATCGGTGACCACAAGTAAGTATCCGCGTTGTTCGCCCGTGCCACTCTTGCGAGGAGTGACCGTGATTCGAGCGGGTACGGTCGATCCACCCGCTGTGGCAATATCTATGTCGTCCTCGACCGGTGTGTCGGTGTCTGCGCGGGCAAAGAGAGCCTGTATTCCCGCGGGCATATCGACCGGGGCGTGGGGGTGACTCACGTCTGGGTGTTGATCCGCGAGCATCGTGAGCACAGATGAGGGGAAGAAGCGGTCGATCCGCACGCTGTCGAGCGCTTCCGCAGAGCTGAGCCCGAGCATACGTTCGGCCCCGGATTCCACGCCTCGATGGTGCCTCGGCAATCCGTTGCGATGACTGCCTGTGCTGTGATCGACGACCACAGGCTCTCAAACGATTCGAGCAGCGTGCGGTACTGCTGCTCACTCGTGCGTAGCTGAGTGATCATCTCGACGTTTTCGTTGAGCGCCTTGGTACGCTCGTTCACAAGTTCCTCTGCTTGCTCAGCCCGTCGACGTTGTTGTTGCGACAGCACGTTCACAATGGCGGCTGCCGCTGCGAAGACGATTGGTGCGATGACGCCTCGTAGCCAATCCGCATAGGTGGAGGGCGGATCTACGAAGTAGGGCGTCAAGATGATGAGTGAGCTCATGCAGAGGATCAAAAAAACGTAGCGAATGCCCGGTGCCGTTGCGAGCCAGACCACTGGTATGAGCACGAGTGACGCAAAAATCGACAGGCTAGCGCCTGTGCCAGCCCGCAGCATGCCAAAGCCAATGATGTCGATGATCGGAATGATAAAGACGAGGATGCCGTCTAGCCGATGTCGCCAGCTGAGGACCGCTGCGTAGGCCGTGGCAACAAAGATGACGGCCCCACTCCAGAGCGTGACCGCGAGGTTGGTGATCGGCAGATCCGGCACTCCAAAGGTGAGGATGAGCGCAACCGTCATCGCTATCGTGTTGGGCAGCTGTTTGACGAGTGGTGTGGCGCGTGAGAACGCCCGATACCAGCGGTCTTCGACGGCGCTCTCGTCCGCTGCGGTCACGGAGCTAGCCCCTCAAGTAGCTTGCGTAGATCTGCACCCGTGATCGGCTTCGGTAGAGCGGCATCGGCGGCAGGGTAGTCTCTCACGTCGAGGACGGAGCTGACGATAATAAAGCAACCGGGAAAACGCTCTCGCACGAGTCGAGCGCACTCCGTTCCGCTCATGCCGGGCAGGCGAAGGTCGAGGATCGCAATGCGTGGCTTGATGTTCACAAAGGCGGCCACGGCAACTTCTGCATTGGCTGCGCTGAAGACCTCATACCCCTGACGCTCAAGAAGGTGCCGCAGCAGTGCTGATTGATCGTCGCTGTCTTCAACAACAAGCGCGAGTGGGCGAGCATTCATCGCAACACCAACTCTCGCACGACGGCGATTGCGGCCACCACGGCGAACGCCAATAGAGCCTGCGGGATCAACCACAGCTCTTTGCGTGCGTCGCGAGTGATCTCGTCTGTGCCGTGTTTAGCATGTGAGGATTGTTCGTTCATGACACGACCCTTCCCACCTTCTCGGTCTTCACCCATGAGGCGTCGGCGCGGCGCCATTCCTTTATGTATGAGTCAACTGTAATCGCGCACAGCAGTGATCCGTATCCGAAAAAGTAAATGAGTAACCCGGTGAAGAATCGTCCCCCTGGCAGACCCTCAACGAGGCGCGCAACCCAGGCGCCCAACATAGAGATTGGCCCCCACAGATAAAGCAGAATCGTGAAGGCAAACCGGCTCTGCTCAGAGGTGTTTCCAAAGAGGTCGGTCATTGCAAGCCCGGAGGTCCTTGGGAAGATCGCGATCGTCATCACGAGCATCGCCCCGACTCCCGGAAACAGCAGAGCTTCTCGCCAGGACCTGAGGCCGTGCGCGGGATCTAGCTGCACTGAAAACCCCATTGAGAAGATGTAGGTACACGCTGCGGCGATCCAGGTGAAGCGGAAAGCAACCTCGTCGAGAGTGGTGTCCATGAGTAGCAGCGCGAGTAGCGAGAACGACGCGAGCAGCATCCACGCCGGTAGCAGCAGAATGCTGAACCAGCTCAACCCAAATGGAATGCTGCCTAGGTGATGTTTGCGGCTTGGCCGAAACCACACCCGTTTGTAGATCGAGGTCAACTGCACGTTGCCGCGCGCCCAGCGTAGGCGCTGCTTCCACAGTGCGTCCAATGACCGGGGTTCTTCCGCGTACACCTTTGCGTGCGGCTCGAACACCATACGTCGCCCATTGAGCTGACTCTCAAAGGTTGTCATTGTGTCTTCGGCGAGTGTGCCGGTGGGGATCTTGCCGCCGATGGCTTCGAGGTTGCTGCGCGAGTGGAGTTGTGCCCCGCCAGCAAGGCACGCGATCGCCCCGAGTACATTCTGTGCACGTCGTGAAGCGAGCTGGGCGATGATGTATTCCACACCGATAAAGCGGGTGAGGTAGTTGCGATCATCGCTGCCCTCTGCGATGTATGCGGTTACAGCGCCAACCCGCTTATCTGCGAGGTGGCGGGTCATTTTACGGAGCGAATCGTGCGCGAAGATCACGTCAGCATCCATGATGAGGATCGCTTCCGCCCACGGTTCCGCGAGCACACGGGAGATGCCATGGTTGAGCGTGTGCGCTTTACCCTCGCCCCCACATCGCGGCGCAGGTGAACCACACGGCCGGGGTGCTCGGCAGCCTTGTCAAGCACAACGACGGGGGTGTCATCGGTTGAGGCATCGTCGACGACGTATATGCGTAGACGCTCCGCCGGATACCCCAGGGTCAAGAGTCGATCAATGGACGCCCCAATAACCAGTGCTTCGTTCCAGGCGGGAACAATTACCGCGACATTCGGAAAGTACGGTGCGGCGCGGCGGTAATGGTTCCTCACTGAGTGGAGGGGTAATACTAAGAATTGGAGCGCGGTGTTGAGCACCGGTGTAGTGCCCAGGAACACACACACCAACAAGAAGACGATGAGTGTAACCTGCGGCCAGTTGGAGTCACCCATGGATGCTCACGGATCCCAGAATCTCGGGCACGCGGCGGTATCGGCCGACGTCTTCCGCCTTGTGGCTATCGGTTGAGGCAACCAAGGTGGCTCCGGATCGCCGCAGCGCTGCCAGGGTCGCGGGCAGGGGGCAGCCCCACTTCTCGTTGATCTCAACATGGGTATCTGTGGCCGCAGCGGTCTCGGCCCAGACCGCAAGGCGCTCGCTGCCGAGTTGACTCTCGCTGAGGCCGACCTTGGGTAGGATCGAAAAGCAGTGCGCAAGCTGGTTGCCGGGGTAGCGTCGCATTGCCTGTACCAGTGAGGTGACCAGCTCATCGAGAGCGTCTTCGGTCGACCATCCCGTTGCCAGGCGTTCCACGACGGTGCTCGGTGACAGAGGACCCTCGCCGCTGGGAAATTGGTGGTCGGCGATCAGGATGCGGTCGATCCCGGCAGGCAGCGCCGGGAGATCAAGTGCTCCAGAAACATCGAGCACCTTGGTTTCTACTCCGGTGAGAATGCTCAGTCCGTCGGGAACGGGCAACGCGCGCACCGCCGCGAGGTACTCGGGTACCCAGGTGGTGCTGCCGCGAACGTGATCGACGAGACGAACAGTGTCGAGGCCCGCCCGCACTGCCGCGACGACATTTTCTTCGAGCGTTGAAGTGGCATCATCAGAAAAAGTTGAGTGAACGTGATGGTCACCGCGCAGAAGTGCAGCTGTCATAGTTCATCCTGGTGCCCTGCGTGAGCTGACTCCAGCACTTCGTCAACCGTGATGATGACGTCCTCAAGATATCGCACGGTCGCGATCTCTGCGAACGGCACTTTCGCGGGGATGTCTCTGCCAAGGAAAAGGTCGACCACAAGCGACGGAATATCGACCCCGGCAGCGATAGTGAGGGGCAGCGCCCCCGGAAAACGAGGGTTCACTTCGAGCAGCATTGCGCGACCCGAGCGATCCCGTCGCAGTTGCACATTTGCAACGCCCACGAGACCGATGGCCTCGGCGACAGCAGCCGCCGTCTCTTGGAGCTCGGGGTCGTGCAGTGTGCGACCAGCGATCGCAACACCCGAGTCGACACGTGCACGGGTGCGAGGCACCGCCGCGACCACGTTGCCAGCTGCGTCGGCGATGACATCAACTGAGTACTCCTCGCCCGGCAGCAAATCTTGCACGATCAGGCCCTCGTCGAGCGGCAGCGCCTCAAGTGCCGCGCGATCCTGAACCATACGAATCCCACGGCTGCCTGCACCTTGGCGAGGCTTAGCAAACGCGGGGAACTCCCACTCGACAGCGAGCGCGTCTGGTCCAGCGAGCTCCGTGCGTGGAGCACGCCCTGTGTCTGCGCAGCGCTCCGCGAGGGTCAACTTGTCAAGCGAAACCTGCAGTGTCTCTCTAGAGGGTGCAGCCAACACCGCCGGCGCGAGCTCGTCGCGGCGGTCAACAACAGCAAGCAACTCAACGTCAACCGTCGAGATGACGAGGTCGAGTTGATCCTCGGCGACTATTCGGCTGAGGGCTGGCACAAAATCGTCGTTGCGGCCGGGCGGTACGAGGCGGCGTTGCTCGGCGGGTACCAGGTACAGGCCACTTGCCCAACCGTCCATGTCGGCTGCAAACACTGTGAGGTCTGCTCGCTTGAGCAGTGATCGAATCACTGCAACTCCTGCGGGGCCGCCAGCGCCTGTAACCAGTACGCGAGTGGTCATTGACTCTCCTGTCGAAGGTGCTCGCGGGCGCGAGCAAGCTCTGAGCTCTCCCGAACCACCTCAAGTGGTTCCACTGCTGTACCGCCGCCGAAGCGGGTCCAGTAGCGGGCGGTGGCCGTGACGAAGTCGGGCGCAAGATAGTCGCGGCTCAGTACCTGCGACTCGTAACACTTCAGCAACTCGAGCTTCTCATCTAAGAACTGCTCGATGCGAATAAATCGCGTTGGCCGGTAGTCGATTGTCGCGGAGGGGCTTTGATAACAGGCGACTGTGCCAATCTTGCGAGTCGCGACAATTGTTGCCTCGCTCACTGCCCGGTGATCCTGGTGCCGATCATGGCTGGAGTGCGTGTACACGATCGTCGGTTGCACTTCTTGCACAACCTCTTCGATCAGCCGAACAGTTGCACCGCCGCTTGAAATCTCAGTGTCGATCAGGTCTTTCAAGAACAGCCGTGCACCCAGCAGTTCGGCTGCCGCGAGCGATTCACCCTGTCGATCGTTTGCATTGCCGCCACGATCACCCCGAGACATTGTGAGGATCGTGATGTTGTCGCCTGCGTGGGCGTGGGCGGCGAGGATCCCGCCGGCTCCGATCTCTACGTCATCGGGATGCGCACCAATCGCAAGAACTGTCTCGGGAGTGCGCTGTACCGCACGCCGACTCCGGCCCTCGGCTGCCAGGCGTTTGACTGTTTCAATGAGGCGAGCGTTGTCGAGGGGCTTTGTGAGGAACTCGTCTGCCTGCGCCCGAAGCGCTGACACCGCGTAGTCTACGGAGACGTGCGCGGTCATCACAATGATAGGAATTCCGGGGATCTTCTGTCGCAATTCCTCGACGAGTTCGAGGCCGTTGAGTCCGGGCATTTCAATATCGGTCACCACAACATCTGGCTGGGTCTCGACAGCGAGTTTCACCGCGCTGATGCCGTCTGTTGCGACCTCTACAGTGCACCCAGCGCGACGTTCGAGCAGTGTCTTGACGAGAAGCGCAACATCGGGATCGTCATCGACAACCAGTACGTGAGGAACTGATAGTGGCATGCCCCCTCCTTCACCATCCTCTTGCGATTATTGCACAGAGGAGAACTTGGTGTTTGAAAGCTTTTATTGACGACATTTGCCCGGAACGGGTGATTTGTTTTGTCGGTTCGACCCGTGCGGCCGAGGGTTGTAACCGGGTCTCCTGCCGGGCCGTAATTCAGAGTCGGATATAAGCAGAGCGTGGAGTCGCTGTTGTCCTTTGCCGCCCTGATCATTTCAGCTGGTCCTCAGCGTTGTAAAGGAGGCAGGGGGCCCGTGACTTAACCCTGCTCGCGACGCGCCTTGATGAGGTCATGGACGGTGATCTGGTGTGTGCGTAGGCCGTAGTCTGAGGCCGTGATGCCGGTTAAGAATTGGCCGGGATCAACTTCGAGTGCCGTTGCGAGACGCACCAGGGTTTCTGCATTCGGACTTGAAACTCCACGCTCGATTCGGCCGATGCTCGTCCAGCCAATCTCAGAGAGCTCACCGAGATCTTCGAGCGATATGCCGAGCAACTGCCTTACCTCTCGAATACGGCGGCCGATTTCAACAGCTGCGACTGAGTGGGTTTTGGGCACCGCACTAGACTGCTCGAACTGGAGAATGGTTGCCAGGGAGTACATGCGCAGGTCATTTGTGATTAGGCTGTATAAGTGCTTTTTGGGTGCTCGTGATCTCGCGTATTGACGCAGTAACGCGGAGATGTCATGGCGGACACAACCTCCGCTCTCTCTGAGGCTGGCCCGCAGCATTACGGGACCACAATTCTGTTCACCCTGGGTGAGTGCGCGATCCTGGACAGTGCTGGGTTTGCGCGTTCGGCGCACTCTACGTTCCCGATTTGCGCCGAGCGAAGTGGCCGGTACTGCTAGAGCAAGTGCCCGCCGCCCGAGACCTTCATACGGTTAACCAGGCTCTTGACGTCTTGCGCACGGCTCTTCGAAGTGACGAGCAGCACGTCAGCGGTGTCAACGACCACCACGTCTTCCATGCCAACGAGGGCCACTAGGCGATCGCTCTCAGAGACAACAATGCCGCTTGACGCATCTGATAGCACCTGGGCGCCATCTCCGAGCACGGCGAGGTCACTTCCACGGCCACGCGTGAGTAGATTAGCCACGCTGGCAAAGTCGCCAACGTCGTCCCAGTCGAAGTGAGCGGCGACACACACCATTTTGCTCGCCGCAGCCGCTGGCTCGGCAACGGTGTAGTCGATGGCGATCTTTGGCAGGACTGGCCAGAGGCGCTCGCGCGCTTCTGCGCTGCGCTCAGTGCCCCACGCCGCCGCCATTTCGCGCAGCGAACGCACCATGTCTGGCTCTGCCAGCGCCATTTGATCGAGCAGCACCGAGGCCTTGGCGATGAACATGCCAGCATTCCAGAGGTAACCACCCGCCTCCAAGTATTCGCTCGCCTTCTCGGCGCTTGGCTTCTCCACAAACTCGGTGACCTCGTACACATCGAAGGGTGCGAGGTCGCCGCGAGCAGAGCCGCAGGCGATGTAGCCAAAACCAGTAGCCGGGTGCGAGGGGTGGATCCCTATTGTCGCAATGTATCCCTGGTCGGCCGCCTGCGCCGCCGTTGCGACCGCGCGCTGGAAGAGTACGTCGCCGCGAATGACGTGGTCGGCGGCGAAAGAACCGAGGATGGCATCGGGATCGCGCAGTTCGAGGATCGCTGCGGCAAGGCCGATGGCGGCAGAGGAGTCTTTGGGCTCGCTCTCGGTCACGAGGTTTTCGGGCAGTAATTCGGGCAGTTGTGCCGCGACGGAATCGCGGTGTGCGTTACCGGTGACCACCATGATTCGCTCGGGCGGTGCCACAGGAGCGAGGCGATCCCACGTTGCCCGCAAAAGGGAATCACCGGAGCCGGTGAGGTCGAGTAGAAACTTGGGGGCGTTTGCGCGAGAGAGGGCCACAGCCGTGATCCCACACCACCAGCAGGGATAACGCAGGTGAGCCGGTCGAGTGCGGAGGGGTGAGTAGTTGCCTTGGGCATAAGGGTAAGCCTAACGAGGGAGTATCTGGGGAGGCTGGGTTGGCAGCCTCCATCGCAGGGTCTTCGTGAACTCGCGAACAGTAAAAGTGCCGGTTCCCACAAACTTTGGCGGCGCCGCGGTCAATAGTGTCTCTCCCCCTTGCGCAGATGCGAGGCGATGGAAGGAGCTGGCGCACCGACAAGTGTTATGGGGGCTTCGCAAAGCGTGTGGCTCAGGTCTATGAATCGGTATTGGCTCATTTGAAAAGTCTCGCCGAACGTGTCAGAGCCCGCAGCGTGCCAAGCCTCGCCCCGAATGGTGACATAATAGGGACGCAGTGGATTCTCAACCCAAGGTTAATGTGGGTGCAACGATGCCCGCACTCCGGTTAGATTTCGCGTTGTCAGCTGTCGAGCAACAACTCGACGAAGCAGGACCAAGGAGGATGCTCGTGTCAGGCCAAACGGCAGAGGTCGCACCGGCGGCGAAGAAAAAGAGTCGCCCGGGTGGCACGCTCTATCGTGGCAACGAGGGAATGTGGTCGTGGGTGTTGCATCGCATCACCGGCGTCGCCATCTTCTTCTTTTTGCTCGTGCACGTGCTCGATACCGCGCTTATTCGCGTGAGTCCAGAGGCGTACAACGCCGTCATGAGCACCTACAAGACGCCTATCATGGGTCTCGGTGAGGCGGCTCTTGTCGCCGCGATTGTGTTCCACGCATTCAACGGAATCCGAATCATTCTTGTCGACTACTGGCGCAAGGGTGCTCAGTACCAGCGAGTGATGTTCTGGATAGTGATCGTGGCATGGGTCATCACCATGGCTGGCTTCCTGCCGCGTCACCTGATGAACGTGTTCGGTCACTAGGCGAGGGGCGAGAAAAACATGACTATGACGATTGATTCCCCGCGTTCACAGACGCCGGCAAAGAAGCGCACCAACTGGGAAAAATGGGGCTGGGTGTACATGCGCGTCTCGGGCGTGCTGCTCGTAGTGCTGGTGTTCGGCCACCTGTTCTCGAACCTGATGATCGGTGACGGTGTTCACGCGATCGACTTCGGTTTTGTTGGCGGCAAGCTCTCAAATCCGTTCTGGATGGTGTGGGACACCCTCCTGCTGTGGCTCGCACTGATCCACGGCGCAAACGGCATGCGCACGATCGTGAATGACTACGTATCGCGCCCGGGTCTCGCAAAGGCATTTAAGGTCGCGCTTTTCCTGTCGGCTGCGCTGCTGATTCTGCTGGGCACCTTTGTGATCTACACGCTTGATCCTTGCCCCGCTGGAGCGGATCCCTCGCTCGTCGCATCATTCTGCGCGACTCGCTAATCTGCGCTTACGCACCCCACCTGTACGGAAGATAGGATTCACGTGACCACCAACACCCACGAGGGCGAGGAAGTGACCGTCAAGGACGGCGTCACCTACCACCAGTTCGACGTTGTGATTGTCGGCGCTGGCGGCGCGGGCATGCGGGCCGCCATCGAGGCTGGCCCGAAGGCCAAGACCGCCGTCATCACGAAGCTGTACCCGACCCGTTCGCACACCGGTGCAGCGCAGGGTGGCATGGCTGCGGCGCTCGCCAACGTCGAGGACGACAACTGGGAGTGGCACACCTTCGACACGGTCAAGGGTGGCGACTACCTCGTTGACCAGGACGCGGCTGAGATTCTCGCGAAGGAGGCCATCGACGCGGTCATCGATCTCGAGAACATGGGCCTGCCCTTCAACCGCACCGAAGAGGGCAAGATTGACCAGCGTCGCTTCGGCGGACACACGCGTGACCACGGCAAGGCTCCCGTGCGCCGCGCTTGCTACGCCGCTGACCGCACCGGTCACATGATTCTGCAGACGCTGTTCCAGAACTGCGTCAAGCTCGGCGTCAACTTCTTTAACGAGTTCTACGTGCTTGATCTCGTTATGACCGAGGAGAACGGCAAGAAGCGCCCCTCGGGCGTCGTCGCCTACGAGCTCTCCACGGGTGACCTCCACGTCTTCCAGGCCAAGTCGATCGTGTTCGCGACCGGCGGCTTCGGCAAGATCTTCAAGACAACATCTAATGCGCACACCCTGACCGGTGACGGCGTCGGCATCATCTGGCGCAAGGGTCTGCCGCTTGAAGACATGGAGTTCTACCAGTTCCACCCGACGGGCCTCGCGGGCCTCGGCATCCTGCTGACGGAGGGCGCCCGCGGTGAGGGAGCGATTCTGCGTAACGCGAGTGGCGAGCGGTTTATGGAACGCTACGCGCCGACCATTAAGGATCTGGCCCCGCGCGACATCGTCGCCCGCTGCATGGTGCAGGAGGTGCTCGACGGACGCGGTGCTGGCCCACACAAGGACTACGTCTATCTCGACTGCACCCACCTCGGTGCAGAGGTACTTGAGACCAAGCTGCCCGACATTACCGAGTTCGCCCGTACCTACCTCGGTGTCGATCCGGTCACCGAGCCCGTGCCAGTCTTCCCGACCGCGCACTACGCAATGGGCGGCATCCCGACGAACAACGACGCCGAGGTGCTCAGCGACAACGACACGGTCGTTCCCGGCCTCTTCGCCGCTGGTGAGTGCGCCTGCGTTTCCGTACACGGTGCAAATCGCCTCGGCACCAACTCGCTGCTCGACATTAATGTCTTCGGAAAGCGCTCGGGCAACCGTGCCGCTGACTACGCAAACAGTGCCGAGTTTGTAGAGCTGCCCGCTGATCCCTCGAAGGAGATTCGCGAGCTGGTCGAGCACTTCCGCACCGGCACCGGCACCGAGCGGGTCGCAGACATCCGCAAGGAGCTACAGGAAGCGATGGATCGCGGCGCCCAGGTGTTCCGCACCGAAGAATCGCTGACCGAGGTGCTCGGGGTGATCCACAACCTGCGCCAGCGCTACAAGAACGTTGGGGTTCAGGATCGCGGCAAGCGCTTCAACACCGACCTGCTTGAGGCGATCGAACTCGGCTTTTTGCTCGATCTCGCAGAGGTGCTCGCCTACACGGCGCGTAACCGCAAGGAGAGCCGTGGCGGTCACATGCGCGATGACTACCCGAACCGCGACGATGAGAAGTACATGCAGCACACCATGGCGTACCTCTCGGGCGATCCGCACTCCGCGGATCCCGAGGACCACATTCGTCTCGATTGGAAGCCGGTTGTGTTTACGAAGAACGACAAGGGCGAATTGAACTACCCGCCTATGGAGAGGAAGTACTAGGCATGAGCACCGCTACTGCTGAGGCCGCGACGACGGCCGCGCCCGACGCACCCAAGCCGTTTACTGTCACCCTCCTCATTCGTCGCTACAACCCAGAGTCGGAGCGCGACGCGTACTGGGAAGACTTCGACGTCGAGATGTATCCAACGGACCGCATCCTTGACGCTCTACACCGTATTAAGTGGGATGTTGACGGCACGCTCGCGTTCCGTCGCTCCTGCGCACACGGCATCTGCGGCTCCGACGCGATGCGCATCAACGGCCGCAACCGGCTCGCGTGCAAGACCCTGATTAAAGATCTCGACATCACGAAGCCGATCTACGTTGAGGCCATCAAGGGTCTGCCCCTTGAGAAGGACCTCATCGTCGATATGGAGCCGTTCTTCGCTTCCTACCGTGAGGTGCAGCCGTTCCTTGTCGCGAACTCGAAGCCTGAGGCCGGCAAAGAGCGTATCCAAGACATCGCGGCGCGCGAGCGTTTTGACGACACCACAAAGTGCATTTTGTGCGCAGCGTGCACCTCGTCATGCCCCGTGTTCTGGACGGACGGTCAGTACTTCGGCCCCGCCGCCATCGTCAACGCGCACCGCTTCATCTTCGACTCGCGCGACGACAACGCGCAGGTGCGCCTCGACATCTTGAACGACACCGAGGGTGTGTGGCGTTGCCGCACGACCTTTAACTGCACCGACGCCTGCCCCCGTGGCATTCAGGTGACCAAGGCGATCGCCGAAGTGAAGGCAGCGATCCTGAGTGGAAAGACTGCATAGTCTGCACAACTTGCGTGTGGGCCGCTAGCATTGCCACATGACGACGCCCCGACTTTCTAAGCGCCAATCTGGTGAGGAGACCGGGGCGTCGCGCGTGTCTGCGGCCTTTACAAAAGGCAAAGGGTTCTGGGGTCGCATGCAGCGTACGAGGCCGCTGCGAACTTTTTCGCACTTCACGAATGTCGGCGGCAACGTACTCACGAGCGGCATGAGCTACCAAGCGCTGTTTGCGGTGTTCGCTGCGCTCTGGGTGGGGTTTGGTGTGCTCGGGATTTGGCTGCGGGATCGCACTGAGTTGCTCGAATCCATCGTCATGCAGATCAACACCTTTATTCCCGGGCTGCTTGCAGAGAGTAACGAGCGTGGGGCCGTGTCCCTTGATGTGCTCCTTGGTGCACGAGCTCTTGACTGGACAAGCATCATTGCCGGAGTGACGTTAATTTGGGTGGCGCTGAACTGGTTCACCGGTACCCGTCGCTCGATCCGGATCATCTTTGGACTTGAAGTCAAACAGTACCGCAGCGCGCTGCTGCTGAAACTGCGTGACTTGATGCTCGCGATGGGGTTTTTTCTGGCCATTCTGGTCTCTGCGGCGCTCACGGTACTGAGCTCGAACTTCACCGAAAGCCTGTTTGCTTGGCTGGGGCTTGACGCCGACAGCTGGTTCTTCGGTGGTCTCGGTACACTTGTTCGCTACAGCGCGATGTACACGTTTGACGTGCTAGTGCTTATCGCGATGCACCGCTTCCTGGCCGAGGTGCAGGTGCCCAAATGGTCACTTCTGCGTGGGTGCGCCCTCGGCGGAGTAGCGCTGCTTGGGTTGAAGATTCTGGGAACTGCTCTGCTCGGCGGAGCATCAAGCAACCCCCTGCTTGCTACTTTCGCGGTGATCATCGGCCTGCTGCTCTGGTTCAATTTCATCTGTCGAGCACTGCTGTTGACGGCCTCTTGGATTGCCGTCGGGCAAAACCCCGAGTTCGGGATGCCAGTTGAGGGGGCGAGCATCATTGAGTGAAGCAAAACGGGTGGGTATAGACAAGGTCGAGTCCTTTGACATGGTCGACCTCATTACCAAGAAGCGATTCGCGGAAGCGCTTGATTCGAGTGAAATCGAGTGGCTCATTGACGCCTACGTTCGTGGCGCGGTCGCGCCCGAGCAGATGAGTGCGCTGCTGATGGCCGTGGTGATTCAGGGCATGGACCGCGGCGAGATCAAGGCACTCACGACGGCGATGATTGCGAGCGGTGAGCGCATGAGTTTTTCGGGCCTCGGGCGACCTGCGATCGACAAGCACTCGACGGGCGGAGTTGGAGACAAGATCACCCTCCCGCTCGTACCTTTGATGGCTTCGCTGGGAGTCGCAGTGCCGCAGCTCTCGGGGCGGGGCCTCGGGCACACAGGCGGCACGCTCGACAAGCTCGAGTCGATCCCGGGATGGCGTGCTGCCCTTTCGAACACAGAGATGGAGCAGGTGCTGCGCGAGGTGGGGGGCGTGATTTGCGCTGCGGGATCGGGGCTGGCCCCGGCAGATCGGGCCATGTATGCCCTGCGCGACGTCACGGGCACCGTCGCTTCCGTTCCGCTCATTGCCTCATCAATCATGAGTAAAAAGATTGCTGAGGGGGCCGATGGACTGGTGCTCGACGTGAAGTTTGGATCAGGGGCCTTTCTCGCCTCGATGGCAGACGCCCGCGAACTGGCGGAAACGATGGTGCGCTTGGGACAGGATTCGGGCATGCGCACGGTTGCCCTGCTCACCGACATGGATGCTCCGCTCGGACGAGCCGTTGGCAACGCGAACGAGGTGCGTGAGTCGGTGGAGGTGCTCGCTGGTGGTGGTCCGAGCGACGTGACCGAGCTGACGCTCGCCCTCGCCCGCGAAATGCTTGAGCTTGCGGGGCGGGGCGATGTGGATCCCGAGCCTGCGCTTGCCAACGGCACAGCCATGGATGCCTGGCGCCGTATGATTCTTGCCCAGGGCGGGGATCCCGATGCACCGTTGCCGGTTGCACGTGAAACGGAGACCGTGCGGGCTGCCGCTGACGGAATTGTGCAGCATGTTGACGCGCACAAGGTGGGTGTAGCGGCCTGGCGTCTGGGCGCTGGCCGTGCGCGGCCCGGGGACTCGGTCGATCACGCTGCCGGTGTCGAAGTGTTGGTCAAGCCGGGGGAGCGGGTGCGCGCCGGTGATCCGCTGTTTGTGGCGGCCAGCGACAACGCTGGGCGGATGGCCCGGGGACTTGGACTGCTTGGTGAAGCGGCGGAAATTGGGGGGAGTGTTCCTTCGAGTCGCCCGTTGATCGCGGGCCGGGTGGCCGGCGCTGCTTGAAACGAATGGTGGTGCCGTGTTGCGGTTACCGCAACCGGCAAACTGACACTACCGAATTGCGGGCAGCGCAAGCGTCGGCACGCCTCAGCAGCACGCCACAACAACTCTGGCAACGGCTTTGCCAAAGCCCTGGACTCTCAGGTTCTTCCTGAGGTTGCCCTGCCGTTTGGGGTTTGGCTGGGGCTGCTGTTTCAGCGAGCCGAAATCAAGCTTCCTCGTGGTGCAAGTCCACCGTGTCCACCGCGTCCCAAAACGCTGTTGTGTGAGCCCAGATCAACCCTATGAGTGGGCGTACGGTTGATCTGCGCTCACACTACGGTTGCACCTTACAGCGAGTTGTGACCGGGCATCGTAAGTCAAAAACCACCAGGGGCCTTGCTCGTTAGGATGGCGACACGCCTCAACCACCGGCCTCAGGAATGCCCTGCTGGGCTGCACCGGTGTGTATGAATGCTGCTATTCTATGAATGGATTTTGTTGTTTCGTAGAGACGAGGTAGTTCAACGATGCAGTATCCTGCCCAGAGTGCTGGTGGTTTGTTTGACGCCTATCAACGAACCTAGCAGCCCGCATCCGCTAGCGCTTCCACAACCGTAGTTCCACCGGTGCTGTACCTTCCTGTGAGGGAGTTGCCCGAGGGAGGGCTTATCGCAGAAGTACACCAGACCACTGATGAGCGAGGTGCCCTTCTTGTATTTACGGCGTTGGATCGACTGCTCGACGCGTGTGGTAAAAACCAGCCCTGGAAATTGATCGAGACAGTTGCGCTTGACTCGATTCAAGAGACGCAACCGTTTGACATCGTGGCGTTTGATCCTGAGCTGCCGAGAAATCTTCTAGCTGATGGGAGGATCGCATGAGTGGCGGCAAGATCGATATTGACCTGGCGGGTATTAAGAATCAGCTGAACACGTTCTCCTACATTGTTGGTGATCTGAAGGGAGCCTTGAGCGGGTTTCCCACTGCGGCTGATGCGGGGTCAGCGTCGAGCGAACTTTCTGCGATTGGTGCCGATCTGAAAGCAAAAGCGGAGCGGGTTGTTTTTGCTGAGGAAGGGCTCAGCGATCTCGTGCTTGAGGTTGCGAATGATTTGCTCTCGGGTGATGAAGAGGCCGCAGACGTGTTCAAGAAGCTGAAGGACGTGTTGCCCGATGGTTAAACCACTAAGCTCTGCCGTGTTTGCTTCGAGCGGGCCTATCGATTTGAAGATCGTGGGGCAGGTTGCGGCGCTATATGACCTTTCTCGCAGTATGTCGACGATTCATGACAGGCTCGATGACGTCGCGAATCGGCTGGGGATTATTCCTGGAAATATGACTTTCTTCTGGGAAGGTGAGTCTCTCGACTCTTTTACGTACGCTGCGAGCCAGCACGCAGACGCGATCAAGGTCATAGCCAGTTTTGCGAAGGATGCTTCTTCGGTGACCGATGCGTACGGGGGCTGATTGAGCGGGGCCGAAGCCAGTTTGCTGATTATGCGGATGCAGCGAAGAAAGCAGAGTTGAAGGTCACCGAGGAATGGTATATTCACCCGCCGACAGCTCCCGATATGACGGCCTGTTTGGCCGATGGTTCAGATCAAGCGGCCAAGAAAACGTATGCAGAACAGGTCGAGCTGTTCCGGGAGCTTCAGGGCTTGGTAGCGACGTGGAGAACGGACCTTGAAAAATGGATTACCGATTATTTTGGTCCGTTGCTTGAGCGTGTGGGGAGCTTGATGTGGTGGAGGATTTGGCGAAACATCTCCGTGATTCTGGGCTTTCGACTTGGGATGCTTTGGCAGAAGAGTCGGATCGGCGGGTGAGTGAGGGGTTGTCTCACTTTCTGGATAAGCAGAAGGAGTATGAGGATCGGTGGCAGGAGCATCAGAAGGATGGTCGGTCTGGTGATCCAGCCAGGAATGCGCGGGGTGAAACCTACGATGAGGATGCACATCGCAAGGCCCGTAACGGTATTGATGCAGAGATCAAGAAACTCGGCGTAGGTGACTTTTTGTCGAAGGGTGGCAAAGCTGCGGGTGCGCTTGGGGGCTGGCGGCGGCTGTGTATGACATTTATGACGGGGAGTCGCCGTCGAAGGTCGCGGCGGGTGCTGTTGGTGGGTTGGCTGGTGGGGCTGCTGGTGCTTGGGCCGGAGGAACCGCAGGAGCCGCCGCAGGAACGTTCCTTTTCCCAGGGCTAGGCACAGCGGCAGGTGCAATCGGTGGGGCTGCTGGAGGTTTTATCACCGGAGCCTTTGGGGGTACTGGGGTGGCAAAGGAGGTGAAGCTGCTTGGGAAGGCTGGGTCTCATTGCGCAGCCGCCAAGCTATCGATGAGGGACTAGCCGGAAAGTATCGAATATCTCCGACTATCGACCCGCGCACACGCGATGATTGGGAGACATACGGAAGCTATCGATGATGAGCGCTAGGACGCAATTGAGCAGTATTCGCCTAAGTGAAAAGTGTCAAAAAGACGACGTAGAAAACGTTAGGGCTGGGTCTCACTCGCTTCAAAGACGATTAGCTGTGTGTGGCGGACTAATTGTTTTTATTTTCATGTTACTAATCACTCTAATATATGCGCCACCTCCATCTTTTTTTTATGGTTTTTTTGCATTAACCATCGTTTTCTGCATATGGTGCATTATTGCCGTCAGTATCGTCAGCTACTTTGACCCTAGAACGGGGGCAATTAGATATCGCATGGTATCGCAACTTACTTGGGTTTCTCAGATCCCGCTCGTCAACCAACTCGTGTCAATAGTGTCCGCAACACTTGTAATGACGTTTGCGATTTATTGTGCAATTTTTGTCGCTGGAGGACTTGTGCGTGATGGCGGGAATCTGTTGACGGCCGCCCCTCGTTCGGCATGGCTGTTTGGCATCGCTTTTCTTGGGCTGAGCGTGTTCACCTGGAGAGAGGTCTACCGGGGATCAAAACAAATGTTGGTGTTCGCTTTGCGGCAGATCGTGTTGGTGTTAATCATGGACGCGAGGACTGCTTCTTACGCTGGAACCAGATCAGTAACATCACTGTTGAAATGGTGAACAAGGGTACGGAGCGGAGGAAGCGTGTTGTTCCGTGCGTGCGAATCGAAGCTGATGGGGGCCGAGTTTTTCACGTTGAGGCTTTTGAGCTTGGCTCAGACCCGAACGTGGTTGCTGCGTTCGCGTGTTATTACCTGGATCATCCGCAAGAACGCGACGCGCTCACTGATCCTGAAGAAGCGATCCGTCGCTTCAGTGATGCGCAGGTTGAGGTGTGATGTTGAGGCTAACTCTCCCGGTTGAACGGGCTGAACAATCTGTGGTTTCGCGGAGGTCGACTGAGTGCTCGCTTGCGACCTTTGATGCGCTAGCGGAGGAGTCGGACAGTAGGATCAGCAAGGATTTGTCTCACTTTCTGGACAAGCAGAAGGAGTATGAGGATCGGTGGCAGGATCACAAGAAGGATGCTCGGTCGGGTGATCCTTCGCGGAATGCGCGGGGTGAGCGGTATGACGAGGATGTGCATCGGAAGGCGCGAAACGGTATCGATGCTGAGATCAAGAAGCTTGGGGTGAAGGACTTTCTGTCGAAGGGTGGCAAGGCTGCTGGTGCCCTAGGCGGTTTGGCGTCGGCTGCCTATGACATCTATGACGGGGAGTCGCCGTCGAAGGTGGCGGCTGGGTTTGCCGGTGGGGTGGCGGGCGGCGTGGCTGGTGCCGCGGCAGGGGCCGCTCTAGGCACTGTGGCCTTTCCTGGTGTTGGCACTATCACGATCGGACTAATAGGTGCTGGAGCAGGTGCAGTGGGTGGATACTTTGGCGGTGTGGGTGGCGAGGCAGCTTGGGAGAGCTGGGTATCGTTACGCACGCGCCAGGCTGTTGATGAGGGACTGGCCGGAAAATATCGGATATCTCCGACGCTCGATCCGCGCAGGCGCCATCAGCCGGAGACGTACGGGTCATTTCGGTGATGAAAGTGAAAACTCGGTTGGTTCACGTGTATATGGGCCAGGGGACTCAAGCAGTTGGCGGCGGTAAGGTCTCGCCTTCGGTTTTTATGCTTTCCAGACGCCTTGGTGGGGCTATTGGATAGTTGCCTTTGCGCTTCTCACTGCCGCCACGTTCATTTACCTTCCTCCGCCACCGTTTCTATCGGGATTTTTTCGAATCAGTATGCTCTTTTGGGTTTGGGGTCTCATCGCAATGGGTCTCGGCATTTATTTTGATTCAAAGGAAGGCCGTGTGAGGCATCGCACCTGGCCGCTAGTGACTTGGGTTTCCCAAATCCCACTACTTAACCCATTGATCACGACCGGGGTTGTGCTGATCGGAACAACGCTTGGCATTTACGGTGTCTGTTTTCTCATTGTGGCAGTGGTACAGAACAGCGGGAACGTGGGGGGTGCTGCGCCCTGGTCGGTGTGGATATTCAGCGTTGTCTTTCTGGGCCTGAGCGTGCATGGGTGGCGAGAAGTTGCGCGGGTATTTCGGGCGAACATCGGTATTCGCCTAGCGCCGGATCATGTTGGCCTGAATCACAAGCATCAGGATCTGTTTTTGCGCTGGGACCAGATCAATAACGTCACTGTTGCGATGGTGAACAAGGGCAGTGAGTGGCGGAAGAATGTCTTGCCGTGTGTGCGCATCGAGGCTGACGGGGGGCGGATTTTTCATGTTGATGCGACTGAGCTTGGCTCTGATCCGAATGTGGTGGCGGCGTTGATGCAGTGTTACCTAGATCACCCGCAAGAACGCGACGCACTCACTGATCCTGAAGAAGCGATCCGTCGCTTCAGCGAAGCTCAGTTTGAGCAGTAACGAATGTCCGAACGCCAATGAAGGGGTTTCATGTCAGAACAACCAATCAGTTCACCACAACTGAATGAACCAGAACTCGCAGTACACCGAAAATGGGCATACTCGCGTTCATTGCCCTTGGCGCTGGTCTACTCATTCCAATAGTGGGCCTCGTCATCGTGGCAATCGCGTTTGTGCGCATCAACATGTACAACCAGCGAGGCATTGCTTTCGCCATTGCTTTCGCCATTGCTGCAATGTTTGTCTCCGCGGCAAACTGGGGTATCGGTTCCGCGATGTTCACTCAATCGTTCATGTCCTAGCCGGCGTCGAGTTTGCGCAGGCTCTCCCAAGCAGAGGGGATCGCGGCCGCCACATCAAGTGCCGTGATCGGATGCCCCGATCCGTTACCCGCGGGATCGTCAGCGGCAAGACGGGCTGCGGCATCGTGCAGAGTCGCTGCGGTCGCGCCGAGCTCAGCAAATAGTTCAGGATCAGCTCGCACCTCAGCCGAGTGCGTTGCGGCGAGCGCGCCAAGGATCCCTGCCAGCACGTCGCCTGTTCCCGCCGACGCGAGCCAGGGAGTTGCCGGGCCCGAAGCGAGGTGTCGGCCATTCGGAGTCGCAGCCACGGTCACGGAGCCCTTGAGCAGCACCGACACTCTGAGGCAACCCGCTAGGCAGAGAGCAGCCTCTGCCAGGTGACTCGTGCCAACTCGGTCTGAGCTACCGTTGTCTCTGAGGTCACCCCACCACCGCGGAAGCTCACCGAGACCGCAGCTGCGCCACAACTTTGTGAACTCTCCATGGTGCGGGGTGATGATGGTTGGCGCGGCGATTGCGCCCTTGCGTGCTCCAACCAGCTCGAGCGCTCCCGCGTCGACGACGACGGGATCCGCCCCATTCAGCAATTTCAACAGTCGTTTGTGTTCGGGTTCCGCGCGCAGAAGGGGGTCGGTGCCCGAACCGATCACCCATGCGCTGCAGGAACGCAGATCACCCCCGTCAAAAACCGTTTCGGGGTGAGTCGCGAGAACAGCGGCGGCGGGAGAAGGCAACCCGAGAGACGGTGTGCTGTCGCCGAGAGGTGGGCTGTAACGAACCATGCCCGCGCCCGCCCGCCAGGCGGCCGTGACGCTCAGCACCGCTGCCCCTGGATACTGCGTCGAGCCGGTGCGCATGCCGAGCACTCCGCGGCGGTACTTATCGTCGGCCGGTCCGGGCACACGCAACCACTTGGCTGCATCGGTTACGGACCAGCGCTCGGTCACGGTGTCTCGTTGCTCTGAGCAGCCGCCAGGTACTTCCGCACCGCTGCCTCAACGCGCACGAGCGTTGACTCGGCGGTCTCGCGGCGCTGGGCAAGGCCACCCTCGTCACTGAACGTGTCGATGTACACCTTGAGTTTTGGTTCGGTTCCGCTTGGCCGAATCATGACCCGCGACCCGTCGGCCAGATCGTAGCGGAGCACGTTCGCCGGTACCTCCGCGGCACCCGGTAGCAGCAGATCCTGAGACCGCGCCACGGCTATCCCCGCAAAATCGGGGGTGGCTGCTGCCGCACCCGCTCCGAGAGTGCGGTCGCGGCGGTCATCGAGGCCAGGCGTAGTGTGACCTGACCGCTTGCGAAGTGCCCAAAGCGCATGCTTGCGTCATCCAATAGATCCCAAATCGTGCGGCCCGCTGCGGCGCACTCTCGCGCCATCGCGATGGCGTCGGCGCTTGCCGAAATGCCGTCCTTGTCTCGCACGATTTCGGGGTGGGTGAGGTATCCGAGGGCCTCTTCAAACCCGAAGATCAACCCTGGTACGCGCGATACCCACTTAAAGCCGGAGAGGGTCTCTGCGTAATCGAGACCGTAGTCTTCGGCAACCGCGCGCAGTGCAGGAGACGACACAATCGTGCAGGCGAGGGTACCAGCTGGCGCCCGCCCCGCAAGAGCAGCGCGCACGCGCTCACGCTCCGCAGCGCGCCAACCGAGCAGCAAACCGAGCTCGTTGCCGGTCAACCGCCTGTATCCATCAGCGGATTCAGAGTGCGGCAGTGCGATGGCGAGGCGATCAGCGTCTGGATCGTGCGCAACCACCAGCTCCGCGTTAATTTCGCGTGCGGTGCGAAAAGCCAGGTCGAGTGCACCGGGCTCTTCTGGGTTTGGGAAGGAGACAGTGGGAAACGCGCCGTCTGGTTCGTCTTGCTCGGGCACCGGTGTGACCGCGGGGAGGCCCGTGGCCGCGAAGACTCGCTGCGCGATGGCTGACCCGACACCGTGCATTGCAGTGTACGAGATGGCGAGGGGGGTGTGTGAACCGACGGTCATTCCGTTGTGCTGGGGAAAACCCGAGCACAGCGCATTGACGGTCTCAGAAACATAGGCCTCAAGAAGTGCGGGGCCCTCGACGGTATAGATTCGGGATCGTGGAAGGTCAGCGACCGGGATCTTGGCTGCGCGATTGATGTGGGCAGCGATTTCACCGTCGGCCGGGGGTACGATCTGGGAACCGCCGTCGGCATCGCCGAGATACACCTTGTACCCATTGTCTTGTGGCGGATTGTGGCTGGCGGTGATCATGACGCCAGCGGATGCGCCGAGATAGCGCACGGCGAATGCGGTCAGCGGCGTTGGTCCTGCCTCTGGCAATAGCGTCACGCGAATCCCCGCCCCAGCCATAATCTCTGCGACATCGTGCGCGAATACCTCGGAGTTGACGCGACCGTCGTAACCGATCACGATCGAGGGGCTCTTGCTGGTTTCGCCGCGGGCGGCACGGTCATGCAGGTAGGCCGCAAAGCCAGCGCTGGTTTGGGACACTACGACGCGATTCATGCGGGAGGGGCCTGCTCCGATGGGGCCGCGCAGCCCGGCCGTGCCGAACGCGAGACGCCCGCTAAAGGCAGCCTCGAGCTCGGCGAGCGCGTCGGTATTCTCAGCCCGAGCGAGTTCGATCAGATCCTGAGTTTGCTGCCGAGTGACCTCGTCGAGGTCGTGGTCGACCCAGGCAATCGCCTCCTCGATGAGTTGCTGAGTGCGGTCTGCCATCCTCGGGCACCTCTTCCCTTACCGCCGATTCACTGACTTTTAAGCTACCACCGAGAGCCATGACGCGCTTGCCAACCGTCTCGATTCGCATACAAAGCAGAGAGGTACGATGAGTCTGTGTGGCTTAGTCCACAAGTCAAACGACCGAAAGGCATTCACTATGTGTTCTCCAGCCCCTGTGCAACGTGTGGCAAGACTACCTGGCAGGGTTGCGGCCAGCACATTGAGGAGGCACTCGCCGGTGTGCCCGAGGAACGCCGCTGCGCCTGCGAGCGTGTCGACGCCTAGTCTTCATCGGCAACGTCCGCCGGCACGTACTCGCCCGGCTCGAGATCGCCGCACTCTATGGCGGCCTGTACCGCCAGCCAGCACTCGGCCGTGTCTTCGATCGAAGATAGATCCCGGTCGATGATCTTCTCGATGCGAGAGATGCGCGCAATCAGTGTTTGCCGGTGCACATACAGTCGCTCCGACGCACGCACCCAACTGCGGTTCTCCTCAAGAAACACCCGCAGTGTTTGGGTGAGTGAGGTGCCTCGCTGTTCGTCGTAAGTGCGCAGAGGTCCAAGTACCTGGCGCGCGATCCCTCGCAACTGATCCATGTTGCTCGGCAGAAACAGTGACGTCGCCTCGTTCTCTTCGAAGCGTAGTACGCGGCCCGACTGGCGGTTTCGTATCAGAGCGCTTCGCGCCTGCCTGAGTGCCGCGGGAGTATCGTTCAGCTGCGAGAACTGGGCGCTCACGCCAATTCGTGTGTCGTTTGTTGCGAGCAGCTCAAGCAATCGCTCGACACGATCCCCGGTTTCGGCGAGGATCAGCACGTGCCCGTCTTTGATCGTGGCGAGGGCCGGAACCCGGTCCGCGGCAAACACGGCGTGCACCTCGTCAAGCGCGGAGCGTGCGTTGTCGCTCTGCACCACCGCGAAGAGATAGGGAGAGAGCACGTCGTACGCGGCAACGAGGTGTTCGGCGGGGCTTGACGGCACGGACTCGTCGCACAGATCGGTCAGCAGGAGTGAGCCGTGCATCCACTCGTTGCGCCTGGCTGCAGCTTTCACCGACAGCGCGCTGCTGATTACACCGGCGGCGTGCAGCATAAGCGCGTGATCGGTGGGACCCTCGACCGCAAAGCGCAGCTCTGGTGTTCCCGGTGCGAGGAGCTGGGTGGAATATATTCGTGAGGAGATCTGAGAGATCGTGCCCGGTAACTCTTGGGGGAGACCGATATCGCCGCCGCGACTCGGGCGCAGCTGAAGTCGGCTGCTGAGCACCTCTTCAAGTGCCTCGAGTAGTGTCTCGATGGCATCTTCGACGGTGTGCTTCCCCGCCACGGCGTATAATCTCTCCGTCAGGTGCAAGCGGTTGACTCGCTCCTGTCGTCCCGTCGAGGCCACCGCTTTTGCGAGCACAACGAAGGGAACCTCGTGTGCGGTTTGTAGCACCGGCAGCCCAATGTGCGCTGCATAGAGCAGTGCCACCTCGGTGAACGGAACGCGCGCGGCTACCTCATCGATCGCGACGGCCGCGATCCCGGCGGCGTGCACCTTTTGCAAGTAACCGCATTGATCCTCACTCGACTCAGGAATCCCAATCCCCGTGGTCATGAGCAGTGCCCCCTGACCCAGCCATTGCCAGGGGTCGCCCAACTCGCAGACGTGCGCCCAGGAGATTGTGCGATCCTCGCCGACTCCCGGGGTGAGTGATGTGGTCCGGGCCTCAGGGAGATCGAGTAACGACCTAACTGTGAAGGTCATGGCTTCAATGTATCCGCATGTTCACGCTTCGGTTCATGCACTGAGCGCACGATCCAGTGCGGTGGCTGCACGATATCCCGAGGCGACCGCACCCGAGAGGGACTGCGCGAGTCCGGTGTGCTCTCCCGCAATGGCCACACGACCGGCGGCCCGTGAGAAGGCGCCGGCGTCCTCCGCTGTCCATTCGAGTGACGGTGCGCTGTAGGCGCCCCTGGTCCAGGGATCGACCGACCAGTCGGTAAGCAGCACCTCCCCGTCGATTTTGAGCTGGGGTCGCATCCTTTGTAGTTCGCGCACCCAGCCCTCCGGCCCGTTCGAAACCCCGAGCGCTTCAAACGCAAACGGACCTCCCGTGAAGGAGGAGAGAGCGTTCACACGACTCTCACCGTCAATTGATAGGGATCGCCATGACCACCAGGTGTGCTCGGGGTTCTGCAGGGCGACGTCATCATCAACCAAACTGAGCGGCACGCCGAGTTTCGCGGCGACACCCATGAACCGGTGATCGAGGGCGAGCTGCTGCACTTCTGGCAGAGCAAACCCGAGTTCGATTTCGCACAGGATCGGCAGCGGAACCGAAATAACCGCCGCTTCGGCGTCGATCCTCGTTCCGTCACTCAGTTGAAGCTGCACACCGTTTGGTGACTGATCCAAGGATGTGACTGGGTGCTCAAGGCGGACCCGATCTCCGAGCCTGCGGGCAAGTTCCAGCGAGAGCGACTGGTTGCCGCCGACAAAACGGCCGCCGTCTTCGATGTATCCACCCGCGGTCGATGACTCGTGCAGCAGCACGGCCTCCGCACTCACGAGCGTTGGATCGGCCGCTGCCGAGGTGGTGGTGCGGCGGTAGACGGGATCTAGACGGTAGTCAGGGCCGAGCGCTTCGGCGAACGCACGCTCAAGCGACACCCGGGTTTCTCCGTCAGCGACCATGCCCGCCAGGGTGGCGCGCACGCGATCAGAGGTCGCACTGAGTTCGGCGAACGATATGATACGACCGTTGACCGTGCGGCGGGCGTAACGCACGTTGTGCGACATGATCGGCACACCGACTTCTGCGGCCAGCTTGCGAATCGGATACTCGGTCGGAAACACGTACTCACCACCGCGCTCCGTGACCTCCCCATTGCCCAGCCGCGCAGACCAGGTGCGTCCGCCAACCCGATCCCGAGCCTCAAGAACAGTGCACTGGTGTCCGGACTTGTGCAACTCCCAGGCCGCGGTGAGCCCTGCGAGCCCGGCTCCGATGACAACAATGTTCATGCCTGTTCCTCCTTGAACTGGGTGCTGTGTCCTGATTCATAGTAGAAGCGAGAATCGCCTACGTGGTGCGCAGAGGCGGCTTGCGGGCTGGATTCCTTATGTTCGTACTACTTGATTTGTGGGCGGTGTACGAAGCTATGAAATATCGCCCCAGGCGGTAACGAAGGGGTAACGGGAGGCCCGTAGGTGCCCGTGCACGCTGTTAGCTTCGAAAGCATCCGCTCGGCGGACGGCACAACACACAATGAAGTGAGGAAACAGGATGGCCACACTCAAGACCCTAGAACTCGAAGGATGCTTGCGCTCGCCGCGGCATCCGCGGCCCTTGCGCTGACGCTGGCTGGGTGCAGCGGTAGCGGATCCGAGCCCAAGGCGGCACCGACGCACGACCTCGGCACCCCCGTCGCTGGTGAGATCAAAGAGGGTGCCCTCGACGGTGTCACCCTCACCTTCGCGGGATCCGGTGGGGTCTTCCAGGACGGCCAGACGAAGGCGCTTTGGGATCCGTTTGCAAACGCCTCGGGCGCGACCGTCAACCAGGACGCATTTGACGCGGGCAAGCTCAAAGCAATGGTCGACAGCGGCAACGTGAGCTGGGACATCGTCAACACCACGCAGTTCGACACCGCCCGAGGCTGTGGCACGCTCTACGAAGAATACGACATGTCAAAGGTTGATACCTCGAAGATTCCCGAGGGCACCATCACCGACAAGTGCATGGTGCCGCAGATTCTCTACGGCCTGGTCGTTGTATACAACACTGACAAGTTCGGTGACAACCCGCCGAAGAGTGCCGCCGACTTCTTCGACACCAAAAAGTTCCCCGGTAAGCGCACCGTCAGCCAGTCAACCTACGTTGATCCGCAGACCGTCGAGTTTGCACTCACCGCGCAGGGCAAAGACGTCAAGAACCTGAAGCCCGAAGACATCAACGGTGCCTTCGACATGTACAAGGACCTCGGCGATAACGTGATTGGCTGGACCACCGGCGCGCAGGCGCAGCAGCAGCTTGAAGCGGGTGAGGCCGTCATGGGTCTTGTATGGTCGGGTCGTGGTTACGGTGCCGCGAGTGCCGGTGCTCCTGTCGCACCGATGTGGGATCAGTGGATGATCATGGTCGACTCGAACGGCATCCCGAAGGGTGTCAAAGACAAGGACGCGGCGTTCGCAGCCGTCAACTACTCCATCGGTGCCGAGCAGCAGGCCAAGATGACCGAGCTTACCTCCTACGGTGGGGTCAACGTCGATGCGAAGCCCAAGATGGACGCCACTCTCACCGAGTGGATGACCACCGAGCACCTCGACACCGGCATCTCACCCAACGTGGATTTTTGGGTCAAGAACTACGACGCGCTCGCCGCAGCGTGGGCCGGTTGGGCAACGGGTAACTAACACCAATGGCCATCGATTCTGTCACCGAGGGCGACGTGTCAACACGCGCGATCGCCCTCGGTGCGGACACCGGGGTGAAGAAGCGGGGGCCAAAAAACTGGCGGCCCCTGCTCCTGCTCATACCGGCGTTCGTTATTGTTTCGCTGTTTTTCTTGGCACCGCTGATCGACGTGTTTGTGCGCTCGGTTACGGACCCCCAACCGGGGCTGCAGAACTACCAGTGGCTGTTCAGCACACCGGGCAACCTCAACGTGGTGCTGCGCACCTTCGGTACCGCGATCCTGGTCACCGTTGTGTGCCTGCTGCTCGCGTATCCATACGCCTACCTCATGACGATCGTGTCGGATCGCACGCGCAACATGATGCAGTTGTTCATCATGATGCCGCTGTGGACCTCGATTCTGGTGCGCACGCTGGCCTGGATGGTGCTCTTGCAAGACACCGGCCCTATTAACGGCATACTTGCCGCCTGGTTCGACATCGGGCCGATTCCGCTGATCCGCACCACCTTCGGTGTTGCCCTCGGCATGAGCCAGGTGCTGCTGCCGTTTATGGTGCTGCCGCTCTATTCGTCGATGGCGAAGATTGACAAACGACTGCTGCCGGCAGCCTCGAATCTCGGGGCGAACCCGGTGACCGCGTTCTTTACGGTGTACCTGCCGCTCTCAAAACCCGGCATCTTCTCGGGCGGAGTGACCGTGTTCATTCTGGGGCTCGGTTTTTACATCATCCCGGCCCTGCTCGGTTCGTCAAAGGAGATCATGATCTCGGCGATGATCCAGCAGCAGATCAGCGTCTTTTTGATGTGGGGCCAGGGCACCGCGCTCGGCATCTTTTTGCTCGCGTGCACGATCCTCATTTTGGTGATCGTGTCGCGCTTCAATAAAAACGGCAGCCTGTTTCCGGGGTGGATCGCTGATGACCTCAAAACGCCTGCTCAGCATCTTCGCCGTGCTCATTGTGATCTGGCTGATTGTGCCAACACTCGTCATCATTCCCATGTCGTTCAACGAGGCGCCCTCGTTCAACTTCCCACCGAAGGGGTTCTCGACGCGCTGGTACGAAAACTTCTTCACCGACCCGAACTGGCTCAAGTCACTGTTTGCATCGCTGCAGGTTGCCGTGCTGACCATGCTCGTCGCGACCTCTGTCGGGGTGCTCGCATCGCTAGGGCTCTCAAAGGTGAAGTTTCGAGGCAAGGGGCTCATGGAGGGTTACTTCCTATTGCCTCTCATCGTGCCCGGTATTGTGCTCGCGGTCGGCCTCTACTCGCTGTTTTTGCGGCTTAACCTGCTGGGCACCCTTCCAGGGTTCGTGCTGGCGCACACGATTGTGGCGATGCCGCTCGTTATTACCAACGTGATGGCTTCTCTGCAGGGTCTTGATCCCCGCCTCGAGCAAGCCTCGGCCAGCCTAGGCGGTGGGCGCGTTCGCACGTTCTTTAGCATCACTCTGCCGCTCATCGCCCCCGGAGTCACGGCTGGCGCGCTCTTTGCGTTCGTCACTTCGTTCGACGAGGTGATCCTGTCCTTGTTTATTCAGTCCCCGAACCTGCAGACGCTCCCTGTGAAGATCTTCAACAGCGTCACACAGACTAACGACCCAACGGTGGCCGCGGTCGCGGTTGTCACGATGTTCACCTCGGTGATCGTGATGCTCGTCGCGCAATTTGCCACCCGCAAGAGAAAGCGACCTGTAGCGTGAACGCTATGACTCACAACGACACTCCCTTGCCTGTTGAGCACGAGCAGGAGTTGCGCGCCGAGGGCTTGAACACCCGCGCGATCCACACCATTGGCGACGCAGGGATAAGCCTCAGTTCGGTCACGAAGCGCTACGGCGAGAGCACGGTGGTCGACGAGATCGACCTCGTGATTGAGCCGGGTGAATTTATGACGTTTTTGGGCCCGTCAGGATCAGGCAAGACCACCACCCTCAACATGATCGCGGGCTTCACCTCGGTGACCGAGGGGCTGCTGCACATCTACGGCAAACCCGTGGCGAAGCTGCCGCCCCACAAGCGCGACATCGGCATGGTGTTTCAGAACTACGCGCTCTTCCCGCACAAGACCGTGGCCGAAAACATCGCGTATCCGTTGCAGCGCCGGAAGCTTTCGAAGGCGGAGCAGAAGGAGAAGGTCGCGACCGCGCTCGGCATGGTTCGCATGGGGGACTTTGGGGATCGTTACCCCTCCGAGCTCTCCGGCGGACAGCAGCAGCGTGTCGCGCTTGCCAGGGCTCTTGTCTACGAACCTCGCGTGCTGCTCATGGATGAGCCGCTGGGTGCCCTCGACAAGAAGCTACGCGAGTGGCTGCAGAACGAGATCAAACGCATTCACCGCGAGGTTGGCTCGACGTTCGTCTACGTGACTCACGATCAAGAAGAGGCGCTGTCGATGTCGGATCGTATTGCGGTCTTTAACAACGGCAGAATCGAGCAGGTCGGCACCGCGGAAGACCTGTACGAGGCCCCGCAGACGCTGTTTGTTGGCCGCTTTTTGGGGGAGTCGACGGTGCTGCTCGGCAAGGGGGCTGCTGACGGAGAGCGTCGCACCGCGATTAATGTTGCCGGGCACCGTGTGGTGGCCGACGGGCAATCGGCGCACGAAGATCTCGCGATCCTGATCCGGCCCGAAAACCTGCGGCTCGAACCTGCGGGGAGCGTGCCAACGGAATCGCAGAACGCGATCCCGGTGACCATTACCGACGTGACCTACCTGGGGGCCTCGCGCCGCTACACTGTGCAGTTGCCCGATGGCAGCGAGGGGCCGTGCGACTGGGTCAGGAAGCGAGGATCCACAACCGTGGCGACAATGTCGCGATGATGTGGGATATCTCTTCGGGAGTGCTATTGGTTGACACCGGGGAGGCGGGCGAGTCGGCGACGTAGCCCGCAGCCATGGACCTTTCTCGGGGGCAGCCTCGTGGTCCCGTGGTCCCGCTCTGCGCCACCACCTCGATCGGGTGTAGCGATATTGCTAGTTGAGGTCACCTTCAACTAGCAATATGGCTACACCCGATTCGGGGGCCGATTCGGTCGATCCACACGGCAATCTCATATCTCTCCAATCGGCAACGGCTATGCTTGCCCGGGGAAATAAGAGTCACGTGAGGATCACCCGCAGAGCATGAGCCAAGTCGCAGCACCCGCAACCAGAACGACGCCGAGCGAGCAAGAAATCGCGTCAGCAGCAGATAAGCTGGGCCGCATTTCGGCCGCCTACACCTCGAAGGTGGTGGGGCAGGAGCGCCTTCGCGTCAGCTTGCTTGTCGGATTGCTCGCCGGTGGGCACGTGCTGCTTGAGAGTGTGCCCGGCCTCGCAAAGACTACTGCGGCAACCACGCTCGCCGAGGCGGTACAGGCCTCGTTCAAGCGCATTCAGTGCACGCCCGACTTGCTGCCCAGCGACATCACGGGCAACCAGATCTACGATGCTCAGACGGCAGAGTTTCGCACCGTGCTCGGCCCGGTACACGCGAACTTCGTGTTGCTCGATGAGATCAACCGCTCCAGCGCCAAAACCCAGAGCGCCATGCTCGAGGCGATGCAGGAACACCAGACCACCATCGGCGGTGAGGTGCACCGCCTCCCCGAGCCGTTCCTGGTGATCGCGACGCAGAACCCCATCGAACAAGAGGGCACCTACGAGCTGCCCGAGGCTCAGATGGATCGCTTCCTGCTCAAAGAGATCGTTGAGTACCCGAGCCCAGCCGAGGAGGCGGAGATTCTGAGCCGCATCGACTCGGGCATACTTGCTTCGGGCAGCTCAATTGACGCGGTGGTTTCCCGCCAAGAGCTGCTCGAACTGCAAGACATTGCCAGCCGCATCTATGTTGATCCGGTGGTGCGTAACTACATTGTGCAGTTGATCTACGTGACGCGCGAACCGGCACAGTACATTGGCGAGGATCTCGCACGCTACGTGAAGTATGGCGCGAGCCCGCGTGCGAGTATCGCCTTCTTGCAGGCGGCCCGTGCCCTCGCACTGCTCAGTGGCCGTAGCTACGTGACCCCGATGACGTGCGCGGCCTGCGCCACCTCGTGCTGCGCCATCGTGTGCTGCTGAACTTCGAGGCTGAGGCCGATGGTGTGCGCAGCGAGCAGATTATCGATGCCATCTTCGGCGCAGTTCCTACTCCGTAGGGCGTTGGGCCCCAAGAGACATGTCCACACTGATTGAACAGGTGAAGAGCAAACTCTTCATCGCGTCATCGCGCCTCTCAACGAACGCGCTAGATGGCGAATACCAGTCCGCGCTGCGCGGTCGCAGCCTCGATTTTGACGACCTGCACCGCTACGAGCACGGCGATGACATTCGCGACATTGACTGGCGGGCAACCGCGCGGCTCGGAGTGCCGCTTGTGAAGCGTTCCAAAGCAGAGCGCGCTCAGACAGTGCTGTTTGCCGTTGACTCGGGTCGCGGTATGGCCGCCCTCGCCCCGGACGGCGAGCCAAAGCGCGATCTTGCGATCCTCGCTATGGGCATGCTGGGGTTCCTATCGCTGCGTCACGGCGATCAGTTCGGGGTGCTCAGTGGTGACGCAGAGCAGGTGCAGCGCAGCGACATCCGCCGGTCGGAGGGTGCGCTAGAGGTTGCCCTGCGCAAGATCCAGACCGCCACAACACCCACCGCTGCCCGCAGTGACATTGAAAAGCTCCTCGACACGGTTGTGCGCACGGTGTCGCGCCGGTGCATCCTCGTGGTGATCGCGGATGCGGCCCCGATCTCGGCGCGCACGGAAAAGCTGATGCGCAGATTGCGGGTTCAACACGATGTGGTGTGGGTGACCATCGCCGATGCCGATCCAATTCTTGAGAGGCGCGGATCAGGCACCCAGCGAGTAGACATTGATACTGGCTGGCGCGTCCCCGACTTCTTGAACGGTGACGAAGAGGTGCTTGAAGAGCTGGCGGCTTTCGACCGTGCTAACGCCACACACCGGGCGGCGTTGATGGTCAAACTCGGGATCACCCACGCCGAACTGCGCGAGCCAGAAACGGCCGTGTCAGAGCTGCTGCGCATGCTTGATCGGAGGTCCCGTGTCTGACATCGAGGGGCTCTACCCGCCGGCCCAGTACGGCTGGGGCTGGCTGCTGCTTGCGTTTGGTGTCATTGCAGTGGTTATTCTCGCGGGAGCCGTGGTGCTGTGGGCGACACGTCCACGCTACAAGCTCACTAGGGAGACCATCGCCGATGCCCCTTCTGGTGATAGTGATCTCATCACCGCTGCCTTGCGTGCCGAGTATCTTGACCGCTTAGGGCGAGTCGAACAGGCCTACACCGCGGGTGAGATCGACGCCCGTGAGGCGAACCGGCGGCTGAGCCGTGAAGTGCGCGCGTTTGTGCAAGATTACAGCGGGTTTGAGGCCCCCGTGCTGGGCTCAACGACCTGATCGAGCTCGGGGTGCATCCCGCGCTCATCGACGCTATGCAGCGCCACTACTACCCGAGCATCTTCCGCAGTGACATGGTGATCGATCCGGTCGCCGGCGTCGCCGCTGGCAAGCAGGTGGTGACCTCGTGGTACTGAGTGAAACGACCGAGTTTGCCGGGCAGCTGTTTGGTCAGCTCTGGGTGCTGTGGGTTTCCCTCGGACTGCTGGTGCTCGCGGTTGGCATTGGTGTGCTGTGGGGCGTGCGTGGGCGGGGCCCCAAAGAAGAGGCGCCGGAGTCACCCGCACTCCTTTCGCGTTCTGAGCGCGTGCGCTCGTTGCCGGGGTACCAGCACGCGATACGACGCAGGCGGGTCATGCTCAGTACGCTGGCCGGGATCGGCGCGCTCGCTCTTGCCGTCGGCGGGGTGGTGACCGCCCGGCCGATGTCGACCCACCTCATTCAGCCCGAAAACGCCAACCGAGATGTCGTGCTCTGTCTCGATGTTTCGGGCTCGATGAGCGAGGTTGTTACCGAGGTGATTGAGGTCTTCGAGAAGCTTCTTCCCGATCTCAAGGGCGAGCGGATCGGCCTCACAATCTTCAACAGTTCGCCCGTGCAGGTGTTCCCCTGACCGATGATTACGACTTCATTCAGCGTGAACTCGCCCGCATGAAAAAGAGCTTTGACTATGTCGATGAGTACCCCGAGCACTGGGCTGGCACGCTGACCGGTGCCGGAGCCTCGCTGATCGGTGACGGGCTGACCTCGTGTGTGATGGGCTTTGACCACGAGGGTGAGGAGCGATCCCGAACCGTCATTCTCGCAACCGACAACGAGTTGCAGGGCGCACCAACCGTGACCCTCGACCAGGCCGCGGCCTACGCGAAGAAGCAGAAGGTGCGCGTTTACGCGATCAACCCTGCTGACGGAGTGTCCAAAAAAGAGAGCGAAGAGCTCTCGAAGGCGATGGTCGAGACGGGTGGGCGATCCTACGCGCTACGCGAGTCCATGACGGTGCCAGACATCATTGCGAAGGTGCAGCAGCAGGAGGCGACGCTGCTCAAGGGTAGCCAGCAGCTCGTTGAGACCGACTCCCCAGACCTGTGGATCGGCATCTTTGCGGTGCTCGGGTTTACCTGGATTCTCGTGGCTTGGAGGATCCGACTGTGAACTCAGTGATTTTTAATCCAGTCATTCATCCGGCAGTACTGTTGCCGGTCGCGATCGCCGCGATTGGCCTTGCCGTGTGGGCGCTCGTGCGCGCACCGGGCCTGCGGGCGCGCGCGGTGTGGGGTGTTCGGGTGGTGTTTGTGCTCGCGTGCGTGGCCATGCTGCTGCGGCCCGGGATCCCTGGCGGACAATCCGAGTCGTACGCGACAAACGCCGATGTCTTCATTCTCGTTGACACCTCGGCGAGCATTGTGGCCGAGGACTGGGACGGTGACAAGCCGCGGCTCGACGGTGTGCGCGAAGACGTGAAGACCATCGTCGATAAGTATCCAGGCGCGCGGTTCTCGCTCGTTACCTTCGACTCGACCACATCCGTGCGGCTGCCACTAACGACCGACACAACGGCCGTCGGTGCGGCAATGGCAACGCTCAGCCCCGAGGTGACGACCCGCTCGAAGGGCAGCTCGATCACCCAGGCCAACGGGGTGCTGCGTGATCTGCTGCAGGCCGCGGCGAACAGCGGGCAGGATCGCGCCAGGCTTGTGTTTTACCTGGGCGATGGTGAGCAGACCTCGGACACGGAGCCGGGTTCGTTCCGCGCGAGCGCAGACTTTGTTGGCGGCGGTCTTGTGCTCGGCTACGGCACCA
This sequence comes from Leucobacter coleopterorum, assembly GCF_011382985.1. Taxonomy (GTDB): domain Bacteria; phylum Actinomycetota; class Actinomycetes; order Actinomycetales; family Microbacteriaceae; genus Leucobacter; species Leucobacter coleopterorum. The sequence continues at coordinate 2,964,020 of NZ_CP049933.1, read as the reverse complement.
AAAAAGGTGGCCCCATGCGGGTGACCGATGCCGATCCCGAAGCGAAAAACGAGTCGTACATTCAGTACCAGGGCAAAGACGCGATGTCTGTGCTCGACACCGCGAACCTTGAGCGGATTGCGGGTCAGCTCGACGTCTCTTACGTGCACCGCACGGCGGACGAGGCTCTACGGCTTCCTGAGACCCCCAAAACCACAACTCGCAATGCTTCCGGAGAGATCGGCACGGTCATCGAGCTGTACTGGATTCCCGCGGGCATAGCGGTTGTGCTGCTGGTGTTTGAGGTCGCGAACGCAACCGCGGCCGCAATGCGGCTGGGCAGGCTCACGCGGCAAGAGCGACAAGAGCGGGGTGAACGATGAGCGAGAACGACACAACAACCCCGCCCCAACACCAAGCGAAGAACTTCTTGGTGAGTTGCTCCAAAAGAATCGTCGCAGGCGACGCGCGCGCAAGTGGATTGGCATTTCCGCGATCCCGATTGTGCTGATCGCCGCGCTGCTCGTGCTGAAGCTACTCAGCATGTACGCGTTTGCTCACCAGTCGATCCGCTCTTTTGTGGCGACCGACTTTGAAGGCACAGTGTCTGCCGCCGAGTGGCAGGGCGTGGCCAACTGGTTTGAACCGTACAAGGCGCCCTACAACCGCGGCACGGGTCTCGCCGAGTTGGGCGAACTCGACAAGGCGAGGGCTGCTCTCGAAGAAGCTCTGCCGCTCGTCTCGGGACTTGAGGTGTGCGCCGTGCGTTACAACCTGGCAACCGTGGTTGAGCGCCAGGGTGACCGTGCGACCGGTGCCGGTGACCTGCAGAAGGGGCAGGAGCTGTATCGTAAGGCGCTTGAGATTCTCAGTGCCGCGCCCAAGGAGTGTGGCACGGCCGAAGCCGATGCTGCATCACCCGACCACCAACGCCCGATGAAGGAAAGCCTTGAAGAGCTCGTGCGCCGCATCATGGAGAAACTGATTCAAGAGCCGCAGGATGGTCAGAGCCAAGATCAAGACCAGCAGCAACCGCAGGAGCCTCAAGAGCCGCAGCAAGGCGAGCAAGAACCCAAACCCAACCCGCAAGACCAAGAACCGAACGACTCGCAGTTGGACGAGATCGAGAAGAAGCTAAAAGATGGTGCTCAGCAGCGCCAAGACCGTGATCAAGGAAAGTCTGACGGCGGCTTTGGCGGAGGGACGGACAGACCATGGTGAGTCAGGATCAGAACACCGGGAGTGTTCGGTCTTACGTGTCGAACACGGAGGGTGCACCTCCGCTGCCGCCGAAGGGTGGGTATCGCGGAGCGAGTCGGGCGACCGTGCAGACTCGGGGGGTGGCATCGCCCAAGCTTGAAACCGCAACGCTACAGCGCACACGTGTGCGGGGTCACTGGCTCGGCTGGGTTGCTCTGAGCGTTGCGATTGTGTTTGCGCTCGTACTGGTGGTGATGGCTTTTTCAGGGGCCGCCGACGCTCTGTTCAGTGTGACGGTGTTTGCGGTGCAGTTGGCGGTTATCGCCGCAGTTGTTGCGGCGCTCATTACCAAGCGCGCGCGGCGACTCGGGATCGTGTCTCTCGCGGTTGTGCTGCTGTGTAACGTGGCGACAGTCGGCAGCCTCGGTGTACTACAGACGGCGTCGGCGGGCAGCTACGCAGTTTCAAAATCGACCGGTCAGCTTCATCGCGAGGCCTTTCCCGGGTTAAGGACCACTCAGAGCAGGAGATTCTCGCCCAGCCGTCGCTCGAGGCAGAGCGGGACCGTGTCGCAAAGATATTTGCGCAGGTTCGGGATCGGCTCAGCCGCGACTACGGGGTCAGCTGGACGAAGACCAGCGACGAACAGGTGAAGCCGGAACGCAACGGCCAGGGTGGTGAGTCGATGCTTAAACAGTTAACGTTCGAAGGCTGGACCACCAATGAGCCGGTGCACGACCTCAAGCAGAAGAGCGACATGTTGGCCACCGCCAACGAGGTGTTTATGGCGAACAATGCCGCCGGTCTCATCTCGATGAACGAGTACGAAACTGGTCTGCCCGATGCCCGCATGAAAGACCTCTACGGCAGCGTAAAACCTGAAGAGCAGGCCATTTGGGAATACCTGAGCTGGGATGGGTGGCAGCCAACGCGCATGTACGCGGGCATCACCGATCTCTCGCGTGATCCCACCGGAGACTTTCGTGCGGCCGCGGAAGCGCGACGAACGAATCCAGATGACCCGGTTGACGGGTTCACGCTGGATGCCTACTCCACTCCGCTGCTCGCGGAGGGTGACGTCAATGAGTTCAAGGAGCGCATGCGCGGGTACTAGTGCGATCGTTAGTTACCTGGACACGAGCGCCCAGGTAACTAACGAGCGGCCCCCGTAGTCACGCGTCAGGATTCTGGGCACTCGTCGGGTGCCTGGGCACTCGTCAGGTGCCTGGACACTCGTGGAGGGATCCAAACTCCCAAACTCCCAAACTCAAAGAGTCTCTTTACTCCTCGAAGTCGACGCCCTTCGTTTCCTTCGTGAGTAGCAACGCCACGAAAGTAACGAGCGCTGCTCCGGTCAGGTAAAGGCCAACGTACAGCGGGCTGCCGTCTGCGAGGCCCCACAGCCACACGGCGATGATCGGCGCCAGGGCGGCGCCCAGAATTGACGACACGTTGTACGAGACGGCCGATCCCGTGTAACGAATGTTGGTCGGGAACATCTCGGGCAAAAACGCGCCCATCGGGCCGAACGTGAGACCCATGAGCGTGAAACCGAGTGCCAGGAAGAACATGACGATCGGCGTGCTGCCGCTGGCCAGCATCGGCACAAACAACAGTCCGAAGAGCGCGATACCCGCTGTCACCACGAGAAGTGTACGACGGCGGCCGAAACGGTCAGCGAGAGGCCCCGATACGAGCGTGAAGATGCCAAAGAACACCACTCCAAACACGAGCATCAGAATGAAGTCGTTGTAGGTGTAGCCTGCGCCGGGAACAGGGGCATCACCGGGCGGGTGCCGTAGGTGAGCGTAAATGAGGTCATCAGGTAGAAGAGCACGTACGTAGCGAGCATGGCCAGTGTGCCGAGGATCAGCGCGCGCCAGTGGTTCTTGAACGCCTCTGCGATGGGCACACGCTTGACGGTGCCGCGCTCCTTGGTCTGCTCGAAGGCCTTCGACTCAACCAGCTTCAGGCGCACCCACAGCCCGACAATCACCATGACCGCCGAGAACAGGAACGGGATCCGCCAGCCCCACTCGAGGAAGGTCGCCGAGGGCTGTCCCGGTGCTGCGGGGTCGGCCAGCAGGTGGTTGATCACAAAGAACAGCATGTTGGCGATGATGAAGCCGAGGGGCGCACCCAGCTGCGGGAACGTGCCGTACCATGCGCGCTTGCCCTCGGGAGCATTCTCGGTTGCGACGAGAGCAGCGCCCGACCACTCGCCGCCGATCGCAAAACCCTGCGTCAGGCGCATGAGCAGCAGTAGGGCAGCGGCCCAGGCACCCACCATGGCGTGAGTCGGCAGTACGCCGATGAGGAACGTCGCGATCCCCATCGTGAGAAGTGAGGCGACCAGGGTGGTCTTGCGACCGAGCCGGTCGCCGAGGTGGCCAAAGAACACCGCCCGATTGGTCTCGCGAGCATCGCTGCACCGAAAGTGGCGAAGGACGCGAGCAAAGCGGTGGTTTCGTTTTCGGATGGGAAAAAGAGGTGTGGGAAGACCAGCACGGCCGCGGTGGCGTAGACGTAAAAATCGTAGAACTCGATGGTGGTTCCGATGAGGCTCGCGAGAATCACGCGGGATCGAGTGTTGCGCGGTGCGGCTGTTGCCTGGGCAGAGGGTTTGGCTGACACGTGGAGCTTTCAAGGTCGATTGAATATGTCTCGCGCGAAGCCGAGATCGGGCTGTGCGCTCGACGTTGGGCCTATCCGCTTGTGGCAGAACGAAACAAGTCTACGCGGCAATTGCTTGAGGCGCAGTTGAGTTCCATTGCCTTGTCGCCGAAGTCGCTGTACAGTGAGGAAGCGTGTACTGAACAAGGTGTTCAGTGGTGAGGGTGCCGTGAACTTGCAAGAGTCTGCCGAGACGGAACTTGGTCGACGTGTCGCTTCGTTCCGAGAGCTGAGCGGCCTGAGTCTGCGTGCGCTCGCCGCGGCAGCAGGGGTGAGTTCAAGCTTTCTCAGCCAACTCGAAAACGGACGCACCAACGCGAGCGTCGCGTCACTTCGTAAGATTGCTGATGCCCTCGGCGTAGCGCCAGCCCAGTTACTCGATGACACAACGGTGCACACAAGGGGTGTGCTTCGGGCGGCGGATCGCCCTAGCCTGCCGCTCGAGGGCGCTGAGAAGTACGTGCTCTCGCTACCTCCGCTGCGCAATCTTGAGGTGTACGCCGGTCGCTTCGAGCCGGGTGGTTCTACCGGCAGCGATGCATACGTGCACGGTAACTCGCAAGAGCTGTTTCTTGTAACCAGTGGTGAGGTCGTGTTTGAACTGGGGAGGATTGCTACACGATGCGTGCTGATGACTCGATCGAGTTTTTGAGCTCGGTACCACATCGAGTGCTGAATGCCTCCGCAGCGCCCGCTTCGGTGGTGTGGATCAACAGCCCGCCGACTCCACATGAGAGTCCGCACGCTCCGGCGTGATCCTGACTCGATCCAAGACCGTAGAGAGAAAGAAGCAACATGATTAACGGCAACGTGTCGCACTGGTGGGAGCAGATCGGTGCGCCCGATCCTCGCCCAGAGCTGCCGGGAAACCTGACCGCAGACGTCGCGATTGTGGGAGCGGGGTACACAGGGCTGTGGGCCGCTTACTACCTCAAGCAGGCGAAGCCTGAGCTGCGAGTTGTGGTGATCGAGCAGCGTCACGTCGGCTACGGGGCCTCCGGCCGCAACGGCGGTTGGCTGACCAATGCGATTACCGGCGGGCGAGAGCAGTACGTCAAAACCCACGGGCGGGACGCCGCCGAGCGTTTTCAGCGTGCGATGAACGAGACCGTCGACGAGGTCATTCGGGTTGCGAATGCCGAGGGGATCGACGCCGACATCAAAAAGGGCGGTGAGTTCAACGTCGCTTACACGCCCGCTCAGGAGGCGAGGATCCGGGCCTTTGCCGCGAGCGAGCAGAGCTGGCAATACACCGACCTCGAACTGTTTGAAGCGCCCGAAGCGCAGGCAAAGATTAACGTGGCGAACACGCGGGCGGCCGTGTGGCACCCGCACTCCGCCAGAATTCAGCCCGCAAAGCTCGCTCGCGGGCTAGCTGAAGCCTGTGAGCGCCTCGGTGTCGAAATTTACGAGCGCACTCGCGCCGTCGAGATCGAACCGCATCGTGTGCGCACCACCCACGGTGCTGTCTCGGCCGAGTACATCGTGCGTGCCACCGAGGGTTTCACCGCAAATCTCAAGGGTTTGCACCGGCTGTGGCTGCCGATGAACTCGTCGCTGATCGCGACCGAACCGCTGCCCACTTCCGTCTGGGACGAACTGAACTGGAACAAAGGTGAGGTGCTGGGCGACTTCGCTCACGTGTATATGTACGCGCAGCGCACGGCAGACGACCGCATCGCCATCGGTGGGCGTGGAGTGCCATACAAGTACGGGTCTCGCACCGACACCGACGGGCAGACCCCCGAGGTCACCGTTGATATCTTGGGCGAGATTCTGCACCGCTTTTTCCCGGCAACCCGGGGCGCGGCTGTCGACCACGTTTGGTCGGGTGTGCTCGGTGTTCCGCGCGACTGGGCGGCGACCGTTGGGCTTGACCGCTCGACGGGACTCGCCTGGGGTGGCGGCTACGTGGGAACCGGTGTGACCTCGACCAACCTCGCTGGTCGCACGATCACCGACTTGATTCTTGGAAACAAGAGTGAGATCGCTTCGCTGCCGTGGGTCAACCACCGCGTGCGCAAATGGGAGCCCGAGCCCCTGCGCTGGATCGCCACAAAAGGACTCTACGCTGCCTACGGCATCGCCGACCACTCGGAGCTTGCTGGCCGTGCAAAGACCTCACCCATCGCCCACATCGCTGACGTGGTGACGGGCCGGGGCTAGATCTCACAACAACAGAACGAAGGAGTTCACAATGAGCACGATCCTCACCCACGCCATCCATAACACCGCGGCGGTCGACCTCGGCGAACACTCTCCGAAGGCGACCTCCATTGAAGGCAATCTCACCGAGGCCAGTCTGCCATTGTGGGGAACGACCGCATCAACACCGGCCTGTGGGAGTGCAGCCCAGGGTCTTTCGGTGCCGAGCGCATCGGCTATTCCGAGGTCTGCACGATCCTCTCGGGTCGAGTCACGCTTGAGGTGGAGGGGCAAGACCCCGAGGAGTTTGGTCCCGGCGACGTCTTCGTGACACCCTCGGGGTGGAAGGGTGTGTGGCGGGTCCACGAGCCACTGCGCAAGCACTACACAATCATCAACGACTAGGGGAACACACAACATGGTTCACGGCGGAAACATCGCGCTTGTCGGCGCGAACCTGCGCACCAACACCACTGACCACGCGGGGGCAACAGCGATCCTCGTCCGTGACGGCAAGATTGTGTTGATCGGCAGTGATGCCGAGGTGGGTGCAGCTGCTGAGACTGCGGGGATCCCGAGCCGCGATGCAGCCGGTGCAACCGTGACCCCGGGCCTGTTTGATTCGCACACCCACCCGCACTGGGCCTCAGAGATTACCCGTGGTATTGACTTGGGCGGGCTGGAGACCCTCGGCCAGATTCGAGACGCGATTGCCGCTGAGCACACACGCCTGCCCGAGGGCGCCTGGGTGCGCGGTTGGAACCTCGAGTACGAACCCTTCGAAGAGACCGGTCTGTTGGGATCGCTGCTCGAAGACGCTGCGCCAGGGCGTCCGGTCGCGCTCATCTGCTACGACCTGCACACGGGTCTCGCGACCGCCCCCGCGCTCGCCGCAGCGGGTATCACCGGGGTGCGCGACTTCGCCGACGCCAGCGAGATTGTTGTCGATGCTGCAGGCATGCCCACAGGTGAACTGCGCGAACCCAGCGCCTATCAACTGGTGTTCGACGCGGCACCAGCCCCGGGCTCCGAAGAAGAGCGCGAACTGCTGCGCGATATGTTCCGCACTCTCGCAGCGACCGGACTCACCGGCGGTGCAATCATGGACGGTAAGGACCGCACGGTCGAACTGCTTGCTGAACTCGAAGAGCGTGGCGAGCTTGACCACCGCGTCACCGTGCACCACTGGCACGCCGTTGGCGATGATGACGCCGCGGTCGCCCGCGTCATAGCGAACAAGGATCGCCGCGGTCGTCTGTGGCAGACCGGCGCGATCAAGCTGTTCAGCGACGGAGTGATCGACACCGGTACCGCTTGGCTGCACACGGCTGACGCCTGCGGAGACGGCAGGGCGGCCTTTTGGCCCGACTGGAATCGTTACGGTGAGGTCGTTCGCGCCTACCACGACGCTGGCATGCTGATCGCGACGCACGCGGTTGGCGACTACGCGGTGAGCCGCGTGCTTGAGGTGTATGCCGGGTTGCCTGCGCGAGACGGACTGCCGTTCCACTCGATCGAGCACCTCGAAGTGCTCGCTGATCAAGACGTTGAGGCGCTACGAGGATCAGGCATCACCGCATCGATGCAGCCCCTGCACATGCAGTGGCGAGCTGCCGACAACAGCGATAACTGGGCCGTGCGGCTCGGCGAAGGGCGCGATGCAACCGGTTACCGCGTGCGGAGTGTGATTGATGCTGGTGTGCGGGTAACGCTCGGATCTGACTGGCCCGTGGCGCAATACGATCCTCGGCTCGGCATGGCGTGGGCGCGCGGACGGCACACCCCCGGTGATGCAGAGGCGCACGTGTTCGAACCCGAGCAGCGGCTCACGGGCGAAGAAGCTCTGCTCGCCTACACGCTGTGGCCAGCACAGGCTCGTGGGCATTCCGATCGCGGGGTGCTTGCTGTTGGTGCGGTTGCGGATCTGACCGTGTGGGGTGCCGATCCTGTCGTGGCAAGCGCCGACGAGTTGCCCGAGGTGCCGATTCGCCTCACCGTGGTTGATGGGCGGGTAGTTTTCGAGGGTTGATCGATTAACGCTGGCGGAGTTCTTCGATAACCCTGCACGCCTCGCGCAGACCACTCTCGATCGCGCCGTCGATGAAGCCACCCCAAAGGTTGGCATTGTCGGTGGTCGAGAAGTGCACGGCTCCCTGTGGCTGCTGTAGTTCGGCCAGGTCTCGGGTGAGTTGGCCAGGGCGGTGCGTCATCCAGGTGGTGCGGGCGAGGGGTCCGTCATCCAGTCGTGGGCCGCGACCTCGGTGATGGTGAGTCCGGGGCGCACGCGATCCACCGCGGCCTGAATGCCCGTGAGGTCTTCGAGATCAACCCGTGTGTGGTCACCACCAAAGCCAACGAGAATCGTGTAGTCGTTGCCGTCTTCGTCGGTGCAGTGGAACTCGGCCTTGAGAACGGAGAAGGGATCCTGCTGGCTGCCGTAGGCGGAGAAGCGGGTCACGTGCCCCTCGGCCCGCAGCCACACCTTTGTGCCCTGGGACGCCACGGTTTCGGCACGCTGTCGCCGCCACACCTCGGGCAGCTCGGGGGTGAAACTGATCCCCGCCGACGCGTTCACCGGGAGTGTGTTCACCACCTTGCGAGCCTGAATCTGCTCGCCGTCAGCGGTTTCCACGAGCGCACCATCATCGTTCTGAGCCACCGACACGACGGTGGTGCTCAGACGAATTTCGCCGGGCACATCCGCCGCAATCAGCGCCGTGAGCCCGCCCATGCCATCGACGATGCGGTAGGTTGCGGAGGCCTCATGCATCAGCTGCCAGTGCCCGCCCGTCGCGGCAACCCAGCGGAGCGCGCTCGAGATTCCGACCTGATCGAGGGGCGCATTCAAGTGACCGACCCACACGGACTCGTTGGCATTGCGGGCCTCCTGGCTGAGACCCAGGGTGTCGAAGCGATCCTGCACGCTGAGCCGGTCAAGCTGCTGGATCTCCCCCTGCGTCGGATCGGAGCCGCGCGGAATAGCCGAGCGCACATCGTCGATGAGCAACTGCTGCCCCTCGTCGATGAGCGCCATGAATGCTTCTAGCGTGCCGCTCTTCTGCGCGCCGTCGGATCCGCGCCAGTACACCTCTTCAGTCTGCGGACTGCGCACGATCTCGCGCTGATACCGTGTCATCTCGGCCCAGACGTGCGGCTGCACCCAGTGCACCCAGTTCGCGCCCATTTCGAGGTCGTGCCCGAGGCGGTGGTCGGTCCAGGTGCGACCGCCAACGCGATCCCGCGCTTCCAGCGTGAGCACGTTCAGTCCGGCCTGACCGAGTTCACGGGCGGCAATGAGCCCGGCGAATCCGGCACCGATGACGACGACATCAACAGACTGCATTTCTCTCCTTTGGGAATGCGGGTGGGTGTGTTCCCGAGCGTAACGGCTCGGCGGCTCCAAAAATATCGCGAAACGTCGGTACTTAAGGGATCATCGTCATATTTCCGTATGAGGCTGCTGGGCCTCCCGTGCCCGTGTATTGAAGCTGCCGATCGTGCACATTCGTGACATGGGAACCGGAGGTATTAGAGGCGTCGGACTACCCGGCTCAGCAAATCCGCAAGACGCGGCTCCGCGGCGCGGCCCTCTGCGAGCACCTCCTCGTGGCTGAGCGGGTCGCCCATGCCCGCGGCGGGGTTGGTGATGAGGGAGAATCCCAGAATCTCCATCCCGGCCTCGCGTGCGGCGATGGCCTCAAGGGTGGTCGACATGCCGACGATCTGACCACCAATGGTTCGCAGGTAGTGGATCTCTGCCGGAGTTTCGTAGTGCGGACCCGGCAACTGCACGTAGATACCCTCCTGCAGTGCGGGCTCGGTGGTGCGTGCAATGTCGCGCAGGCGCGGTGTGTACAGATCGGTGAGATCGGTGAAGTTGGCACCCTCTAGTGGCGACGTCGCGGTGAGGTTGAGGTGATCACTGATGAGTACGGCCTCGCCAGCGCGGAAAGCGGGATCCACACCGCCCGCGCCGTTGGTGAGGATCATGATGCTTGCCCCTGCCGCGGCCGCCGTGCGCACGCCGTGCACCACGGCCCGCACACCCTTGCCCTCGTAGAGGTGGGTGCGCGCCCCGATAATGAGGGCGTGTTTGCCGCTCTCAAGGCGGATCGAACGCAAGGTTCCCGAGTGACCGGGCACCCCGGACGTGTGAAACCCGGGCACCTGCTCGGCGGGCACGACGGCGACGGTCTCGCCGATCATGTCGGCAGCTTTACCCCAACCGCTTCCGAGGGTCAGTGCGATGTCGTGCCGCTCCACCCCGGTCAACTCTGCGATCGTGTCGGCGGCCTGCTGGGCGAGGGCGTGCGGATCCTGCGTTTCAGTCATGCGGATAGTTTAGGGTGCTTGCGGGGTGTTGCACCTGATCTCTTGGTGGTACACTTTCCACATGCCCACCACGTTGCCGAGATTTCAAGTGACCGAGACGCCCGAGGTCGCTCGGGCGCTTGAGGTTGCTCGAATGACCTGGCCCGATCTGCGAAACTCTGAGCGTGTGAGGCAGCTGCTACTGAGGGGCGCGCACTCGATCGAAGAGGAGCGTCAGCAGAGGCAGAGCGGTGCAGCGAAGCGTCGCGAGGCGGCCCTGGAGGCCTTCGCTGGGAGCCTGAGCGACACCTACGGGGCGGACTACCTTGAGCAGCTTCGAGAGGATTGGCCTGAGTGATCGTGCTCGACGCGAGTGTGCTGATTGCGCTCGGAAACACGAATGATGTACACCACCTGCGTGCGCGTGAGTTTTTCATGGCCCATTTAAGTGACGATCTACTATTGCACCCTCTCACGAAAGCCGAGGTGCTGTTGGGGCCCGCGCGACGTGGGTTAGCAGATTTCAAGGCGCGCGAGCTTGCCGCGATGGGCATCGAAGAGTGGGTACCGACGGAGGGGTCGGGGCTTCGTCTCGCGGAGATTCGAGCGGCAACCGGTCTGAAAATGCCCGACTGTTGCGTGCTTGATGCCGCGATCGCCACGGGCTCGCAACTTGTGACCTTCGACGACGCGCTCAGTAACGCTGCAGCGCGTTTTGGCCTGTCACTGCTGCTGTCTGCGGTGTGAGCGCTCTTCGCTCCCACCTGCCCTGTGCTGCCCTGACCTAATTTTTCCAGGGCAGCTATGTAGCCGTGCACCCTTTGCTGTCGAGTGCACCCGATATTCAGGGTGCACAAGGGGTGCTCACGGCGGTATTGGGTGCACGGACTCCTGCCTGCCGGCGGTCCGATCCTTCGTTCACAGACGGAGAGTTAACGGCAAAGTCACCGAGTTATTCACAATGCCCATATATCGGCCCCAGACGGATGCTTCTCAGAGACGATGGGTAGATGCTTTCAACCCGAGTGATCTCCGAGGCCCAGGCGCAACTGCGAACTTACGGCCAGCTGCGGGCGTCCGGCCTGAACCGGCGAGGCGTTGAACGTGCACTGGCCGATGGCCTTCTGCGAAGAGTGTCGCGCGACAGCTATGTCGACGCAGAATACTGGCGCCAAACGACCTCCGAAATTCGTCACCTGATACAAATGCTTGCGGCGCTTGCCCGAGCCGAAAAACCGCCAGTGTTTTCCCATCACTCAGCAGCGATTCTGCATCGTCTTCCACTGTTCCAATTTCGAGATGAACCACTGCACATGACGGCATTGCAGGGGCCGCGGGTGAACAGCAAAGGCAAAATTGTTCGCCATATAGGGCGGCTCGAAGCGGATGACCTGATTCAAATCGGCCCGTTCCTGTGTACCTCACTGATGCGGACGGCAGTGGATGTTGCCAGGGTTGCTTCACTGGAAGTTGGCCTTGGAAGTATGGATGCGGCGCTGCGTCGGGACGGCAAGAGTATGCAACGACAACGTGACTGGCTCCGAGCGGCGCAGCAGCATGTCTCAAAAGTGAAAGGTATGCGCGGGAACGCGGCGGCCCGAACAGTTCTCGCGCGGGCCAATGGCAGCGCAGAGTCGGTGGCTGAAAGCGTGAGCAGACTGTACTTGGAAGACTTCGGGTTTGATGTGGCGACACAGGTGGCTGTGCGCTCACCATACGGTGGGCGGCCCTACAGGGTCGATTTTGAGTTGTTTGGTCTTGGTGTCTTCGGTGAGGTTGACGGGGTTGTGAAGTACACGGACCCCGAAATGACACGCGGGAAAACCGCGAACCAACTCGTTATCGAAGAGAAACAGCGGGAAGACTGGATCCGAGGTGTGACGAGCTATCGAATGATCCGTTGGGGCATGCCCCACTTACGCACGCGGGGTGTGTTTCGCGACAGACTTATCTCGTTTGGGATCGCGATCCCTGTTCGCCGTAGACCCGTCTCCAGCCTATCCACGCACCCCTCGTTGCCCAGTGCACCCAAAGATCGCGGTACCTAGGGGTGCATTCGGCAATACCGGGTGCGTGGGGCGAGTGCGAGTGCGAGTGCGCCGAAGCGGCAAGGGCAAGGCCGGTGCCGGCACCCCTCCCAACTAACCCCGCAGCACCCGGTACCCGCGGCGGGCATCGAAGCCGTGGATCTCTCTCGTGTCGAGCACAGCCATAAAGTCGAGCACCTCGGATGTAATGACCTGGCCAGGAACCAGCACCGGGAATCCGGGTGGGTAGGGGGTCACGAATCCGGCAGAGATAGGCTTCTCGCCAGCCCGCACGCGCTCGCGCAGCACCTCGGGTGAGACATGCTCGACGGTGCCGCGACGCTGTCCATTGAAGAACGCCGCCCGCAGATCCCCGTCGGGCAGGGAGGCATCGGTCGCGTAGCCGGGCGCAAACGCGCTGAAATCGGGTAGGGGTGGAGACTCCACAGAAGACTCAAACGGCAGCTCGGGATCACGCTGCGCCTGCTCCTCTTCAAAACGATCGGCGAGCTTGACGAGCACCTCGATGAGGTACGCGACCGCACTGCGCGAGGTGCCGATATTGGTCATAAACAGCACCGTGTTGCGGCTCGTTTTGTTGACCTGGATGCCATAGCGATCCATCAGGTGCTCGTGCTTGAAGGTGTCGCCGTCGACGCCAGTGCGACTGATCTCGATGGTGATACGCGAGGGGTCCACCACGAACTCGTCGTGTGCCCACGCCTGCCACATGCTCGTGAGGCCGTCACGCAACGGCATGGGGCGGCCGACCCCGCGGTGCTCGGCGGGCACGAGGTCGTGCGCGGTCAAAACCCTAAACGTGCGACGCAGCAGCGGGTGGCGCGCGATCGCCTGGGCAAGGCTCGTGGCGAGATCGAGCTGCCTTTGCACGAGTTCGAAGCCCTCAAGCTCCACCTGGCGGCGGCCAATGTCGAGGGACGAGAGGATCTGGTAGTTCGGTGAGGTCGAGGTGTGTGTCATGTACGCCTCGTGGAAGGACTCTTCCGCCTCGCGCACCCAATCTTGGTCGTAGACGTGGATCATTGATCCCTGACGCAATGCCGTCAGCGTCTTGTGCGTCGACTGCGTTGCATACACACGAATCCGAGCATCAGGCGAGGGGATCAGTCGCTCGTTCAACCAGGCTGCGTCGGGGGCGGGATCGCCGTCCGCTCCGAAGAGCCGTGACTGCTGAGCGCGGTAGGCCGCCGCGTGGGTCCCGGACTTGAGGCGCTCTTCCAGGCGCTTTGCTGCCGACATCGCGGTGCGGCGGCGAGTGACCGGGTGGAACGCGGCAAACGCAAACCAGGCTTCGTCCCAGAGAAAGACAAGGTCGGGCTTGATCGCGAGGCACTCGGCCATCACACGCTCGGGATCGTAAACTATGCCGTCAAACGTGCAGTTGGTCAGCGTGATCATGCGTACCTCATCGAGGCGGCCCGCAGCGCGGTAGTCGAGCAGCATCTGCTTGATCCGACTGATCGGCACGGCACCGTAGAACGCAAAATCGTTCAGCGGGTATGCCTCGAGGTAGGCAGGCCTTGCGCCTGTCAACATGACGGCGTGGTGGTGTGATTTGTGGCAGTTACGATCCACCATCACCACATCGTTCGGGGCGACGAGCGCCTGGTGCACGATCTTGTTGGCTGTTGAGGTGCCGTTCGTTACGAAGAACGTGTGTTTCGCACCGTATGCACGCGCGGCAAGATCCTGAGCCTTCTTGATGGTGCCGACCGGCGCGAGTAGCGAATCGAGACCGCCCGAGGTCGCCGAGGTTTCGGCGAGCAGCAGGTTCAAACCGTAGAACGTCTCAAGATCCTTGATCCACTTGGACGATACGACTGATCCACCACGCGCCACTGGCAGTGCATGGAAGACCCCGACGGGGCGCCGCGCGTGATCCTGAATCGCGCTGAAAAACGGGGTGTCGTAGAGGTGCGAGACGCGTCGAAGCAGCGTGAGGTGAAGCTCCAGTTGATCCTCGCGCCTGAACACACGACGGAAGCGGCGGGTCAGTGCCCCGGCAAGCTCTTCGATGTGTGCGCCTGCCATGAGATACAGGTCGAGTTCGGGGCGGATCGCGGCGAGTGTATCGGCGATCCCGAGCACCCGCTGCACGGAGGCGAGCGAACTGCGAGCCGGTGCAATCGTGTTGGTGTTCTCTGAATCTGTGCGGGCGAGACCGATGGCCTCTTTGAGGTCTTTGCTGAGGCTCTGTCGGGTGCGGTCGCTGAAGCCCGGGCGCACGACGCAGGCGAGAATGTTGGGATTGGTGAGAACGGCGGCAACGGCGTCGTCGGCAGAGGGCACGATGACGTACTCGTAGATAAAGTCATCGGCCGGATTGCGCAGGCGCAGCGCTTCCGCGCGCATCGTGTCGCGGTCAGCAGCGGTGGTCTCGTCGATGACGAGCACCTCGAAGCGGGTGCGGGGATCGCCGTCGCCGCTGGTCTCGAGACGATCGAGTTCATCGATGAATTCTTCGCGAGGCTCCTCGGGCACCGTGTCGCCGCGCAGCCGGTTGACGACCCGTCCAATGCGGTCGAGCGCGGTGACGTAGTCGCCTGCTTCGAGCAGGTCTGTAATCCCAGTCACGTATCGCTGGCCGAAGCCTGCCCAGTACATCTCGATGGTCTCAAGCGAGCGCAGTGAGCGGTAGATCTCGCTATCTGGGGTGAGCGTGTCGGTGTCGTCGTTGCCGAGTGCGAGACGCTTCACGCCGAATCGCAGGTACTCCCAAGCATCGCTGCGGAGACGCCAGGTGCTCGATGGCATGCCGGGATCGCGCTCAAGTACACTGCCTGAGTCGGCTTGCGTCGCGCGAGGTTCCGGGATGCTGTCGGAAATCGAACCGGTGCCCCGAAATTCCTCTGTAAGTGTTTCGTGAGCGGAGTCGATCCTCGTCATTGACGACAGTCCTTCCAACATCGGCGTTTATTGGTGTTGCGTTGAGTTCTGATTGTCGATCATACGTCGTTTCAAATGCCGGGTCGGGTACGTTGCGATTTACGACTGAGTCGGAGGGGCTGCTTTCGTGAGTATCTTCGCTCCAAGCGGGCCCGCGAACAGCGACACAGGGGTGGCAACGGCGACGGCGATCAAGAAACTGCGAAGGTAGATCGTGCCGAACTCGGGATTATCGAAGCCCACATTCACGGCGAGCATGACGAGGGTCAGCGGCACAGAGATGATGATCGACACGATCAGGGCGTGCAGAAGTTGGTACACAGATTTGTTCACGGTTGGTCCTATGGGTTTTGAAGCGGGATCGGCGGCTCGTGTCGTATGGCCCGCTGGTCCTCGCGGGTGCTACCTGCATCATGAACGAACGCCTGAGGGTGCGGGGTATTCCCCGCGTGACCCTGCGATACTGATCGAACGCCGAGAGTTCACCCGATGTAACTTAGGATGCCCTAAAATAGTGGCGTGCAGGCATTCGAATCAGACGGCTCAGAGATCACCTCGGTCGTCGACCCCGACGGGATTGATTGCGTGCTGGCCGCCGGAGACGCGGCCGATCTCGACGAGATTCGTGAGTGGTTGCAGCTGTTGCCCGACACCGCCTATGGGCAGGTTTTTGTTGAGGTCAGTGATCGCGCCCAGATTGAGCCACTGCCGCTACCTGTAAACGTCGCTGCAACGTGGTTGTTTGTAGGAGGCGGGGACCCTGGTGTTGCGCTGGAAACAGCCGTCGACGCCTGGTTCGACGAGTGGTTATGGCCTGACAGCGGTGTGGACCGCAACTTCCACCTCTGGACGGGGGCTCGCGAAAATGCTGTCATGCAGGGCTATTGGCATAGTTTCGACCGTCGGTTGAAGAAGCGGCTGCCCCGATTCTGTGACCCGAACTGTGTGCGGGACTGCTTCGGTTCTTCTGATTAAGCGGACGCTAGCTGAGTCGTGGCCAGCGTAAGCTTGTAGTCATGGCCAAGTCGTATGAACGCAAGCATCGGATCGTTGTGCTCGGAGGTGGCCCTGGTGGCTACGAGGCGGCTCTCGCTGGTGCACAGCAAGGAGCAGATGTCACGCTGATCGAGCGGGCCGGTGTTGGCGGAGCAGCGGTGCTCACCGATGTGGTGCCCTCGAAGAGCCTGATTGGCACGGCGGGCGCCGTGCAGGCGGTCCGTGATTCCGGACGGCTCGGCGTGCAAGCCTTTGTTCCCGGGGAGACGGAAAGCCCGTGCGCCCCGAGATTGCGGTCAACCTTGCAGCGGTCAATAAGCGTCTGCTCGCGATGGCCGGTGCGCAGTCGCACGACATGCTGCAGAGCCTCGAAGCTGCCGGTGTGCACGTTGTACAAGGCGAGGGGCGGCTTGACGGTGTCGGTGCCGTGCTCGTTTCGACCTCCGCCGGATCCGGTGGCACCGACTTCGATCGCATCGAGGCCGACACGATAGTGCTGGCTGTGGGCGCGAGCCCTCGCGAACTCGACTCGGCAAAACCCGATGGTGAGCGGATCCTGAACTGGAAACAGCTATACGATCTGCCCGCAATTCCAGAGCATCTCGTTGTGGTGGGCTCGGGAGTGACCGGGGCGGAATTCGCCAATGCCTACCGCACCCTCGGTGCAGAGGTGACACTCGTGTCGAGTCGTGATCAGGTGCTGCCGGGCGAGGATCCCGACGCCGCCGCTGTTATTGAGCGTGAATTTGCGCGGCTCGGCATGAACGTGATGTCGAAGTCCCGCGCCGAGTCGGTCACCCGCACGGAGAATGGGGTCATTGTTGCACTTGAAGATGGCCGAACCGTCGAAGGTTCGCACTGTCTCATGGCGGTGGGGTCGATCCCGAACACGGCCAACCTTGGGCTTGAAGAAGCCGGTGTGCAGCTCACCGAAAGCGGCCACATTCGCGTGAATAAGGTGGCCCGCACGGCGATCCCCTCGATTTATGCGGCAGGTGACTGCACGGACTTCTATCCGCTCGCTTCGGTTGCTGCGATGCAGGGGCGTACCGCGATAATGCACGCGCTGGGCGATTTCGTGCGACCGATCGACCTGCGCAACGTTGCAGCTAACGTCTTTACGTACCCCGAGATCGCGACGGTCGGGTGGAACGCCCGCAGTCTTGCAGAGGCTCGCGACGTGGCGCAGGCGATCGAGCACACGATCCCGCTCAGCTTGAACCCGCGCGCGAAGATGATCGGGTTCACCGATGGTTTCGTGAAACTGTTTGCTTGGAAGGCCTCCGGCACCGTGATCGGCGGCGTGATTGTTGCGCACCGCGCGAGTGAACTCATTTTTCCGCTAGCGCTCGCCGTTGAGCACCGGCTGACCGTCGACCAGGTTGCGTCGGCGTTTGCGGTCTACCCGTCAATGACTGGCGCGATTACTGATGCGGCGCGAGCGCTGCACCAGCACTAGAGCGTGGGAACGGGTGGGGTCGACCGTCTCAAGCGGTCGAGTGAAACTGGTGTGCCCCAAGGGTATGTTGGCCGCGAGAGAAGAGGAACAAATGATGTTGAGCGAACGAGTGCGCACGGCTTCAAAGCGCGGGATCCGCGGCGGGATCGCAGGAGTCATGGTGCTGGGCTTGGTTCTGGGCCTATCAGGGTGCGCCTCGGGCAAGCCCGAACCTGTGCCGTCTGACGACAGTGCAAAGCCCGTCGTTACGGTGCGCGCGATCGACAACAAGTTTGAGCCGGCTGACGTGGAGATCGAAAAAGGCCAGGCCGTTCGCTGGGTCTTCGAGGGCACGAATCAGCACGACGTGGTCTCTGACGACGGCAGTTTTGTGAGTGAGCTCGTCTATGACGGCAGCTACACGCACGTGTTCAAGGACGAGGGTGATTTTCGCTACATCTGCTCGATTCACCCCGAGATGGTCGGCAACGTGAAGGTGAAGTAGCCGGGCGGTTCCTGAACGCCCTTACTCAACTCCCACCCACCCCTCCGAATCCGCCCGACTTTGTGCGCTTAAAACCCGGTCTTAAGTGCACAAAGTCGGGCGGATTCTGCTTTCCGAAGATAGCTGAGGCGGAAGACAATCTTGCAGATTGCACACTACTGCGCAATCCGTAGTAGTGTGGTGTGCGGAACAGGGGTTAATTTGGATACCACGCAACTTCTTAAGGGAGTGCTTGATGCCGCAGTTCTCGCGGTGATCAGTCAGGAAGACGGTTACGGCTATGACGTTGTGCGCCGTTTGCGCGCCGCCGGTCTCGATCATGTCGGTGACGCCTCGGTGTATGGAACGCTCCGGCGGCTCTTCTCGGCAGGGTCACTCTCGACCTATGTTGTTGCCTCCGACGGCGGACCAAACCGCAAGTACTACGCGATTACCCCGCAAGGACACGAGGTGCTCGCTGCACAGCGCCTCGATTGGGCTGCGTTTAGTCGCTCGCTCTCATCGTTGCTCAACGGAGTGGATCGCCCCAAAACTCTCGCGGATACTGAACTGCAATTCGATCCCATTCCAGCAACCGACCACTCAGCCAACCCCAGTCTGACCGGAGCCACAAAATGACAACCAAAACCCAGAACAGCACCAGCACTGCCGCCGGTGCAACTGAAGAATCAATTCAAGCCTTCGCCGATCGCGTGCGTGCCGCGCTGCGGGATCTCCCTGAGAGTGATGTCGTTGAGCTCACTGAGGGCTGGAAGCTTCGCTCGCTGAACAGGCAGCGGACTCAAACCCAGGGGCGACGCTGCCCCACGAAGGCGATGCGGACGCCTACGCCGCAGAGCTTCGTGAGGCCGCAGGGTTGCCGGCAGCTGGGACGGTTATTGGCAAATCTGGTGAGAAGCAGCCTTCAGTGCTTGATGTGTTGGCAGGCCGTCTGAGTGCGACGCGCGACGCGGCCGTTGGAGCAATCCGATCGAAGCCAAAGCTGTCAGGGTTGTTGGATGTTGTGCTTGCGCTGCAGCCCATCTGGTGGGTGGTGCGTGCGTGGTTGACGTTTAAGATACTGGGGACCTTCGTTCCCGGCCCTTACTCCGTCGATTTCTATGACATCTTTCCAGACGGTCCTCTCGACTGGGTTGCTCTGATAACTATCACCTTGGTGAGTGTGCAGTGGGGGCGCGGCAAGTGGATGCCGTGGCGGTGGTTACCCCAGCTGCGCTCGATTGGTAGTGCGGTCCTGTTTGTGATCGCGCTCGTCATCGCCCCACCGTGATCCCTCAGCTGGGTGGTGGCAGTTATGACCAGGGGTACCAAAACGCCATAGAGGATAATGGTGGCTGGAATACAAACGCAGAAGCCCCGGGGAATGGTGTTCCCGGGATGTGGGTGAACGGTCAACTTGCGAGCAACCTATTCGCATTTGATGCAGACGGGAATTTGCTGCAGGACGTTCAGTTGTTTGACCAGGATGGGCGACCAGTTGTGACGGTGATGGATCCTACAAAGAACTCGACCGCAGACAACGTGCCCAGTTATGTAGGTGACCAATTGCTGCTGGCACCACGACCAACTAACGGTGGCCAGTATGCATGGAACGTGTTTCCCCTCAGAACGCTTCCAGCTGATGCTATTGATCAATCGAATGGGCCCAACGGGGTCGTGGATTTTTCGAAGGCGAAGCCGACCGCGCCACCGAGGAAGGATCACCGTCTACCCGCTGGCACCACTCGAGAAGCAGGCCGTGCAAGCTGACGGGACCGAGTCTTCGAAGTCGCCGTCGTCGTAGGGGCTTAGCGGTTTGAATCTCTGAGCAGAGCACATGAAACCTGCGAATGGGCCACGTTCCTGGACTGTATGGCATCGGGAAAGTGGCCCACTCGTAGGTTTGGTGTGATCTGTACCGCGGGTCTGGCCGGGCCGGATCGAGCAAGGCCGTCGAGCAGCGGGACGGCTTACCCCCGCTCAAACACCGCCACAGTCTCAAAGTGGTGGGTGTGCGGGAAGATATCGAAGGCGCGCAGTCCCGTGAGTTCGTAACCAGCGTCGCGCAGGGTGCGCGTGTCGCGGGCGAGAGCCACAGGATCGCAGGCCACGTAGACGATGTTCGCCGGTGACAGCTCGATCAGTTGGGCAGTGACGTCGCCGCCAGCACCGGATCGTGGCGGATCGAGCACCACGGTGCCACGGCGCATGCGATCTCGAACAGGTGCTGTCGCCTTCAACAAGTCTGCCAGGTGGCGATCCACTCGTGCGGTGACGGCGAGTGCGCCCACGAGCTCGGCGAGGTTCTCGGCAGCGTCATCGGTGGCACCGGCATCTGACTCGACGGTCGTAACGCGAATCGTGGGGCCAGCGGCCTCGGCCATCGCTGCAGCAAGAAGCCCGACACCACCATAGAGGTCGAGATTGCTCGCCGTTGCATCGAAGCGTTCTGCGTCGATGAGATCTTGAACAGCGTCGCGCACGGCGGTGAAGAGCACTGTGGGAGCCTCGCGGTGCACCTGCCAGAATCCGCCTGCGCGCACGAGGAAGCCACGATCCTCGACCAGCTCACGCACTACGTCGTCGGCACCAGCGCGTTTCTTTTCGCCGGGGAGCCCGAGGAGCATGCGGGGATCATCGGCAGCAGGATCGATGAGGTCGACGGTTGCAACGTCGATGATGCTGTCTGTGAGTGGAGCGATCTGATTGATGCCCTCGCTCGCGAGTGGCAGCGACGCAACTGGCACAACGCGACGGCTGCGAGCGGCGTAGGGGCCGACCGCGCCGGTCTCTGCATCGACGTGCAGGCGCACACGGGTGCGGTAGCCGAGCCCGTTGGTCTCATCGTCACCGGGTGCCGGTTCGACGAGGTCTGCGAGCGCATCCGCAAGATCCTCGCCCTCTTCGCTCGCGAGTTCAACCCCGCCGAAGCGCTTCATGGCTTCGGCAAGCACCTCGGCCTTGAGCGAGCGCTGGCGTTCAAGAGCGATGTGCCCGAACTCTGCACCGCCCGCGCGTTCCTCGGGCGTGCGCTCAACAGCTGCCTCGGTCCACACGTGTGGGCGACGATCCGGAGACGCATCAAGCACTTCGACCACGGCGGCCCGCGCAAACGACTTCTTGCGGGCCTCAGTCACGCGTGCAAGCACGCGTTCGCCGGGGATGGCATCTGCCACGAACACCACGCGCCCGTCGTGCCGCGCGACGCACACGCCGCCGTGGGCGATTCCGGTGACTTCGAGTTCAATTTCGTCACCGATGGTAAGGGGCGCGGTGGTGCGGGTTTCAGACATGCTGACCATTCTCCCATTGCTTTTGCGGGTCTAGGATCAGAACATGGAACAAGCAGCGGTTCTCGTGCGAGATCTCAAGGTGCGGCGCGGGCGCAAGACTGTGTTTGATGGCATCGGGTTTGAGATCCCGCGTGGTGAGGTGACAGGAATGCTGGGGCCCTCTGGCTGTGGCAAAACCACGCTGCTTCGCGCGATCGTTGGTGTGCAGTCCGGAGCGCAGGGTGAGCTGCGCGTGCTGGGTGAGGTCGCGGGATCACGCTCGCTGCGCACCCGGGTCGCCTACGCGACGCAGGCGGCCTCCGTCTACGACGATCTCTCGGTGCGGCAGAACCTCGCGTTCTTCGCGCGGGCACTCGGTGCACCAAAGGGCGACGAGGATCGCGTGATCGATCTCGTTGGGCTGCGCGATCAAGCCAAACAGCGCGTTGAGGCTCTGAGCGGTGGACAGCGCAACCGGGTGTCGCTGGCGGCTGCTCTATTGGGATCACCGGAACTCATCGTGCTTGACGAGCCGA
Source organism: Leucobacter coleopterorum (assembly GCF_011382985.1). Taxonomy (GTDB): domain Bacteria; phylum Actinomycetota; class Actinomycetes; order Actinomycetales; family Microbacteriaceae; genus Leucobacter; species Leucobacter coleopterorum. Next base: position 2,942,052 of record NZ_CP049933.1, on the reverse strand, counting down.
CTGTGGGGTTGGACCCGGTGCTCCGGGCCGAACTCTGGGCGCTGTTTCGAAAGCTCGCGAGCGTGGGGGCGACTTTGATCGTGAGTAGTCATGTGATGGAAGAAGCGCTGCGCTGCGATCGCTTGCTCCTGCTGCGCGAGGGCCAGATTGTCGCCGACACTACGCCGACGGATCTGCTGGAGTCGACCGGCGAGCGCGATCCCGAGGCGGCCTTTCTTGCCGTGATCGCCGGGGCAGGAACGGGCCATTCACCCTCGGGTCGCCCACGCCATGCAGGGGAGGTGGCACAGTGAGCCCGAAACGCACTCTTGCTGTCGCTGGACGTGTGCTGAGGCAACTTTCGCATGATCCTCGCTCCATTGCGCTTTTGCTACTTGCGCCGAGTTTGTTAGTGGGTCTGTTTGCGTGGCTGTTTAGCGATCAAGAAGGCACCTTTGATCAGTTTGGCGGGCCGATCCTTGCTCTCTTCCCCTTCATTTTGATGTTCATCATTACCTCGGTCACGACGCTGCGTGAGCGGCGGTCTGGCACACTCGAACGGTTGATGTCGACGCCACTTGGCAAGGGCGATTTCATTGTGGGATACGGGATCGCGTTCGGGCTGGCGGCGACAGTGCAGGCGATTATTACCGTGACGTTCGCGGTGGTTGTGTGTGGGCTTCAGGTAACCGGCCCAGTATGGCAATTGGGTGCGGTCGCCGTGCTCGACGCACTTCTTGGCACCGCGCTGGGGCTGCTTGCGAGCGCGTTCGCGCGGACCGAGTTTCAGGCTGTGCAGTTTATGCCGATCGTTGTGTTCCCCCAAATTATTCTGGGCGGACTGTTTATGCCGCGCGACCAGATGCCCGACGTGCTGCACGCCATCTCAAACTGGCTGCCGTTGAGTTATGTAATTGACGCGGTGACAGCCGTGACCGATGGTACTGAGGGGTGGGACCTCGGGCGCCCGCTGATTATTATTGCTTCAGTGACGGTGGTCGCAATGGTACTCGCTGCGGCAACCCTGCGGCGACGGTCGCCCTAGATTTCTGCCATAGAATCGGCGCATGCGTCTGTACCTCGCCTCGACCTCGCCCGCTCGACTCTCTGTATTGCGCGGGGCTGGAATCGAACCGATCTGTTTCTCGCCTGAGGTAGATGAGGACGCAGCTTTGGCAGCGCGCGAGGCCGAGTTAGGGCGGGCCCTCTCTGCGCCAGAGTTGACGGAGTATCTGGGGCGGCTCAAGGCCGAAGACGTGGTGCGCAGGCACGGCGGCGAGATTGACGGGCTTGTGCTGGGTGGCGACTCGATGTTTCTGCTCGGGGTGAGATTCTCGGCAAGCCGCACCTGCCCGAAGTGGCGCTCGAACGCTCGAAACGGCACCGCGGTAATACGGGGGTGCTGCACTCGGGTCACTGGCTGATCGACCATACGCGTGGCGAGGTGCGCGGCGCCGTTGGTGGCGTCGACACCGCGAAGGTGACGTTGTCTGCCGACCTGCAAGACACCGAGCTTGAGGCGTACGTGGCGACGGGCGAGCCGCTTGAGCTGGCCGGAGGCTTCGCGATCGATGGCCTGGCCGGAGCCTTCATTGAGCGCATTGAGGGCTCTACGAGCTGCGTGATTGGGCTTTCACTGCCGAAACTGCGTCAGCTTGTGCGGGAGCTGGGTCATGACTATCCGGCGCTGTGGTCCGTGTGATTCTGGGCCCCTGGTCACCCCGCGCCAGCAACGCCACGGTGAGCGTGGCGATTGTCTCGCCGCTGGCGAGATCCACACCAAGTAAGTCCTCGATGAGGGCGATGCGCTGGTAGAACACGGACCGCGACAGTCGCGCCTGTTGGGCGGCGAGCGAGCGATTTGTGGGGTGCGCGAGGTAGGCGTCGAGAACCCTCAGCAGATCACCGCTGTGCCCGGGTCCGCTCTCGCGGTCGTGGGCAACGAGGGGGCCAAGTATGTCCGCCGCAAATTCCTGCACCGCTGGGGTCGCCGCGAGTCCGCGCACCAGGTACGCGAGCGGTTGCCGCTCAGCCTGCTGCACGATAACTCGCCCGATTGTGGCAGTCGTGGGTAAAGACCCTGCTGCCCGCACACGCTCCAGAGACGCAATCAGTTCCCCGATCCGTTTGCCGGACAGCCCAAGACTGAGCTGTGCTCTCCAAACGGAAGGTGTCGTGTCAGGCAGCAGCATCCCGAGTTCGTGCGAGAATCGCTCGGCGAGAGCGGGTACGCGCTCGGCGCGCTCGGACGAGGTGCTTCGCGGATCGTTCACAGGAAAAGAAAGGAGCGCGAGCAGTGTTCCCTCGCGGGGTGCGTCAATATCCGGGGTAAGGATCGCAGATCCCTCTGGAGATACCGCTCGCCTGAGCGCTGTCTCAAGAATCGCTCGCTCGAGGCTCTCGTGCGCTCCGAAGTCACCAGAGCCTCGAAGGGTGGCTCCGAGTAGGCGTCGCCCGGCAACGGGAAGCCCACCGGCCACGAGCTGCACCGCGAGTTCGGTATCGCTGCGGAAGCGCCCACCGAGCAACTGGCCAAAGAGCTGTTTTGAGCTGAGTTGAAGCCATTGATCCTCGCCCGTGTCTGCGAGCCTACCGAGGGCGAGCGCGAAGGCTCCCAGTTCGAGAACTGTCTGCCGTCCCGCGGGGTGCGGTGATCCAGGTAGCGCAGTGAGGTGTCCCCAGCGGGTGCCCCGGGCCTCGACCGGTACTCGCGCCCATCCGGCGGGCAAGGTTGCCGCGAGGCTCGCCGCTGACGACCAACGATCCAGAATTCGCTCGGGGTCTGGCGGCTGCGAACCACCCGCGGCCCAGGCGACGACGCGCTGCGCGGAATCCTCGAGCACCACGGGAGCTTCGAGCGTCGCCGCGAGCCGCTCGATCACGTAGTCAACGGGGCTGCGATTGAGGCCGAGCTCAGTGAGCATGGCGTGCACTCCGGCGCGCGCCTGCAGTGCCTCGGTCTGGGTCGCGAGAATACGCTGATGAATGCGCTGCGTGATCTGCACGAAACGAACCTCGTGGTGAAGTGCAATGAGGGGCACACCACTCGCCTCGCAGCTGCGCACGAGTTCTGGGGGCACCTCGGCTAGGTGGGTGCCGAGTTCGAGCATCACAGCCGCTGGCTCGGTTCCCGTCAGTGTATCTGTAACCGCGGCAAGCAACTCGGAATCGGTTGGCCAGCCTGCCCCCGTTGTCAGGAGCAGTTCGCCACCGTCAAGAAAAGCCGCAGCCCCGGTGCCAGCGACCACGTGCGCCCACCGCACGAGGCGATCCAAAGCGGCAGACCCCGTGATCAATTCGGGCTGCCCCGCGAGTACCTCCGGCAGTTCGAGCACGGCGGCAACGCTGAGCCCCGCGGACTCTGTCGTGTGGTCTGGCATGGATCCCCCGTCTGGTCAACGCGACCACGCGGGCCGTGAACTTCAGAATTCATACAGATTGTACGGCACTTTGCAAAAGTGCCGATGATTTGGCGGCAGGCGATCCCCAACGGCAATGGCACACTTATAACGCTGGGATCCAGTGATCCCAAACACATTGACCGAAAGCAGAAAGAGGGCGAACCGAATGGCACGCATCCCCCACGTTATTGGTGGCCAGAAGATTGACGCTGGTGAGCGCTACCAGCCGGTGTACAACCCGGCGACTGGCGAACAGCAGCACGAACTGGGCATTGCCTCGGCGGCAACCGTCGAGCAGGCGATCGCGGCGGCTGCAGCGGCCCTGCCGATGTGGCGCAAGACGAGTCTCACTAAGCGTGCGGATGTGTTCTTCAACCTGCGTCAGCTGCTGAAGCAGCGCACGCCTGAGCTTGCCGCGATTGTGACGAGCGAGCACGGCAAGGTGCTCTCTGACGCAGCTGGCGAGATCGCGCGTGGCCTTGAGAACGTTGAGTTCGCCTCCGGTCTGCTGCACCTGCTGAAGGGTGAGCGCGACGAGCAGGTCTCGACCGGCGTTGACGTGCACTCGGTCAAGCAGCCCGTGGGTGTTGTTGCGGCGATCACCCCCTTTAACTTCCCGGTGATGGTGCCGCTCTGGATGATCGCCAGCGCGATTGCCTGCGGCAACACCGTGGTGCTGAAGCCCTCCGAGCGCGACCCCTCGGCCTCCATCTTCATTGCGGATCTGTTCCGCGAGGCCGGGCTGCCCGACGGTGTGCTCAACGTCGTGAACGGTGACAAGGTCGCCGTCGACACGCTGCTCGACAGCCCGACGGTGAAGGCAGTGAGCTTCGTTGGATCCACCCCGATCGCCCGCTACATCTACGAGCGCGCGGCGGCAAACGGCAAGCGCGTGCAGGCTCTCGGTGGTGCAAAGAACCACATGATCGTGATGCCCGACGCCGATCTCAACATGGCCGCTGACGCTGCTGTTTCGGCAGCCTACGGCTCGGCCGGCGAGCGCTGCATGGCTGTCTCGGTGGTCGTCGCTGTCGGTGGCGTTGGCGACGAGCTCGTTGGCAAAATCGCGGATCGCATGAAGGATCTCAAGATCGGTGACGGCACCGATCCCTCCTCGGAGATGGGCCCGCTCATCACTGCCGAGGCTCGGGATCGCGTTGAGTCGTACGTGGCTGGCGCTGCGGCCGAGGGTGGCGTCGTGGTTGTCGACGGCCGCGAGACTAAGTTCGAGGGCAACGGCTTCTTCACCGGCGTCTCACTGATTGACCACGTCAAGACCGACAGCAAGGTGTATCGCGAGGAGATCTTCGGGCCCGTGCTCGCGATCGTGCGCGTCGACACCTACGAGGAGGGCGTGACCCTCATCAACGAGCACCAGTTCGGCAACGGTACCGCGATCTTCACCCGCGACGGTGGCCTCGCCCGCCAGTTCGAGTTCGAGGTTGAGGCTGGTATGGTCGGCATCAACGTGCCGATCCCCGTGCCCGTTGGATCCTTCTCGTTCGGTGGCTGGAAGGACTCGCTCTTCGGCGATTCCCACATCTACGGACCCGAGTCGGTTCACTTCTACACCCGCAGCAAGGTCATTACGACGCGCTGGCCGAACCCCGACCAGTCGAAGGTTGACCTCGGCTTCCCCAGCAACAGCTAAGCGAGGAGTATTCAATGGCTGATTACACAGATCTCAATGGTGCCGAGCAGTCCTTCGGCGACACCGACGCCCAGCGCGAGGTGCGCGCAAACGACCGCCAGTACGTCTTCCACTCGTGGTCGGCGCAGGGTCAGATCAATCCGCTGCCCATCGCTCGCGGTGAAGGCGTACGGTTCTGGGACTACGACGGCACCGAGTACCTCGACTTCTCGTCGCAGCTCGTCAATCTGAACCTGGGTCACCAGCACCCGGGGCTCGTGAAGGCGATTCAGGATCAGGCCGCGCGCATGGCGACCATCCAGCCCGCCATGGCAAACGACGTGCGCGGTGAACTCGCCAAGCGCATCGTCGAGCACTCCTTCGAGGGTGCCCGCTCGGTGTTTTTCACAAACGGCGGCGCCGAGGCGATTGAGTACGCGGTGCGCCTCGCCCGCCAGTCGAGCGGCAAGCGCAAGATCATGTCGCGTTACCGCTCGTACCACGGCTCGACGGCGACCGCGATCACCATGACCGGTGAACCGCGTCGCTGGGCGAATGACGTCATCGACGGCGAGGTTGTGCACTTCTTCGGACCGTACGCCTACCGCAGTGCGTTCTGGGCCTCGACTCCTGAAGAGGAAGCCGAACGAGCACTGAAGCACCTCGAAGAGCAGATCCAGCTTGAGGGTGCCAGCACCATCGCTGCGATCGTGCTCGAGACGGTCACCGGCACCAACGGTGTGCTCGTACCGCCGCCCGGCTACCTGCCCGGCGTGCGCGCGCTGTGCGATAAGTACGGCATCCTCATGATCTGTGACGAGGTCATGGTCGGCTTTGGCCGCACCGGTGAGTGGTTCGCTTACCAGGGCTTTGACGTTGCGCCTGACCTCGTGACCTTCGCGAAGGGCGTCAACTCAGGTTACGTGCCGCTCGGTGGCGTTGTTATCTCCGAAGCGATCCACCAGGCGTTCGAGAACCGCGTGTTCCCGGGTGGACTGACCTATTCGGGCCACCCCCTCGCGTGCGCCGCCGGTGTTGCGACCTTCGACATCTTCGAAGAGGAGCGCATCATCGAGCGCGTTCGGGATCTCGGTTCGCGGGTGGTCGAACCCCGTCTGCGCGAGATGGCCGCGAAGCACCCCTCGGTAGGCGAGTACCGCGGCAAGGGCCTGTTCTGGGCGCTTGAGCTGGTGCTGGATCGCGAGACCCGCGAACCGCTCGTGCCGTTCAACGCGGCGGGCGAGGCTGCGGCCCCGTTCAACGCAGTTGTGGCCGCGTGCAAGGCCGCTGGCCTGTGGCCGTTCGCCGCTGGCAACCGCCTGCAGATCGCGCCCCCGCTGATCATCTCGGAAGAGGATCTGGTGAAGGGTCTCGACATCATCGATGCGGCGCTCGACGTGGCTGATGGGTACGTAAAGTAGGTCGGGCTTAGTAACCCTCCACCCCTGGTGTGAGCACAGATGCACCGTATGGAAACCCATACGGTGCATCTGTGCTCGCACTGCTTTGGGGTGATGACGGGGGCTTCTTAAAGTTGTGTATTGCGGCAAGAATCTGCACGAGTGTGTGGCGCGAACCTGCGCGAGAGAGCGATTTTACAGGTTTTGTCCGTGGCGGATCATGTAAAACTGCCCTCTCGTGAGGCATTTCTGTTGTGCAGCACCTGGTGGCGTTGGTTATCAGAAAGCACCTGGGCCGATGGTGCATCAGTCGGAGAGAGCTGAAACTCATTTGCATAGTAGTGCTATGTAAATTGCGGTAGTGTTGCTTGCGCAAACCTCGGGAGGTATCGTGCAGGATCCACACAATCAGAGCGACGACGCAACAGCACTCGGCGACACCGCGCTTGAGCTCATCCGCTCAGCCGCGCGCTTCACTCGGATGGTCGCGCGTGTGCCCGGCATCGCCTACTCCTCCGTCGCCTGGCGCGTGCTCGCCGACCTGAGCGAGCAGGGGCCAACACGCGTCAGTGATCTGGCGGCACAGCAGCGAGTTGCGCAGCCGACCATCACCGTGCTCGTGCAGCGGCTCACCGCTGAGGGATGGCTGGAGCGCCAGCGCGACCCCGAAGACGGGCGCGCGACCCTGGTGCTCATCACGAGCGGTGGCGAGACGGCACTACAGAACTACCGGCAGTCAATGGCCGAGAGGATCGCGCCGCTGCTCGTGGAGTTCTCCGGTAAGGATCGCGAGGCGCTTGAGCGCGCGACCACAATCATGCTGCAGCTCAGCGAGCAGGTGTAGCAGCGCCACGCTGATCCCGAACCACACGCGTACACACTACGACCAAGGAGTCATCACGAGCACCACCACCGAACCCAGACCGACCACTGCGGCGACCCCTGCTCTTCAGGATGCTGGGTGCGCTGACCGTGTGCCTGGTTCTGCTCGGGATGCTCAACACCGACCTCACCGAGGCCGTCATCGAGGCGATTGACCTACCGTGCAACGTGGCCTCGTCGACCTACTCGGGGGTGCGCTCTACAGCGGCCCTCGGTACAGTGCGAGTACACCTTCGGTGTGCAGCTTTCTGCCGCATGACGAACATACGTTAGAAAACTGCACACCGGAGACGGTTGTGGGGCCGGGAAGACGGGGTCAGAGCATTTCAGTGATTCGTAATTGGACTCAAGACCGCATCACTTGGTGCTGCATCGACCACGCGAGTGGTTACCGCGTATGTGAATACTGGGTCACCCGCTTTTACTCCTTTGTAGCCCTCTCCCGCGAGCGTTCGCCCGCCGATCACCAGACCCGTCGTGGGATCGATAATAATCTCGTTGTACTCACCAGCGCGGTTTGGCTCTGATCTGCCGAACGCCGTTCCTTTGACTCCATCAAGATTCGCGACGTTGGGTGTGCCGGTCACACCGGGAATCATCGCCATGGCCTCGATGAGCGACGCGCGCTGTTTCGCAGGCAGGATTCCTGTCGACAGCAGTCCTTGAATACGGAAGAAGTTGTCTTCATCCGGGAGTTCGAGCCACCATAATACTGCTCATCGATCCATCGCAGGGCAGCCTCCCCACCTTCCGAGGGAATCTCGGCGATTATCTCACCGGGCGCTTCCGGGCGATTGGGATCATCGCTCACAGCTCCGTGGAAGTCTCCGTTACGAGCGGTGATTCGTTCTGGGCCGCCAGCGCCTTCAGTGTTCATGAATCCCGACTCAGCCACCAATACCCACTCCGCGCCGAGGTCATGCGGCACATACACGTCGGACTGCTCGATGTTTTGTGGGCAATCAAAGGTTACATCTCCACTCCCATCGTCAGACATGCAGTTGCGCGAGTCAGATCGTACTGTGGACAATAAATACTGCCCCGGACCCGGCATAACCTCGTTGAACTCAACGGTAACTCCAGCGATCTCGTGCAGCCTTACGTTGGTCTGATAGTTCGTAAAGGCGGTGGCGGCAGGCCCCACCCCGAAAGCAAGCGCGACAGCCCCGACCGACGATCCCGCGATCCACGCAAGCCGCCGCTTCCAAGGCCTACGACGCGGCTTGGCGCTGCGCGATCCCGAACCAGCAGCCGCACTGCCAACTACCTCAGCCGCCATAGCCTGCTCGAGCCGCGCAAACGCTGGTGCCAGGTCATCCGGGCCGGGGGTGGGTACCTCGCTACGCAAGGTTTTGAGTGTACTGAAGTCGTTCATGTGATCCCTCCTCAGGTGCGGGCGTAACGCGCAGTGCGCGCCTCGCTCTATTGAGTCGTGAGCGGACCGTGCCCACCGGCACCTCAAGTGCCAGTGCGATCTCGTCGTAGGAGAGTCCCTCCCACGCGTACAGCAGCAGTGTGTCGCGATCTTTGACCGAAAGCAGTCGAATGTTTCGAGCCGTTTCTCGAAACTCCTCTCGCTCCGCCAAGATGAGGGCAGGATCGCCGCGCTCGCTTGAGTCCTCAGCGTCAGCGTCAGTGTCACCCGCTGATTCCTCCAGCATGCGCAGTGTTCGCGCCTCGGCCACGCGGTGCCTGTGCATCAGGTTGGTGGCGATCCCGAACAGCCAGGGTGTTGCGTCGTCGCGGCTGAGATCGAAAGAGGCCCGCCGTTCGAACGCCACCATAAATGTCTCGCTGATGACGTCGTCGGCGACGCTCGGCCCGGCGCGTCGCGAAACGTACCGATAGAGCCTCGGGGCATGGCGATGAAAAATCTCGCCGAAGGCCGAGGGCTCCTGCAAGGACCGTGTAATGACGCTGCTGTCTGTGCTCACACTAGGTATTCCTCGCGGCGTCGGAAAAGTTCATTATTCGTCAGGCTAGTTCCAAAACGAGTAGCTGAAGCCGTCGAAGACCAGAGTCACCCAGACCCAGACCCAAAGCGGAAATGCCCCGAGACATATACCGATGATTGCCATGGCATTGAGCCCTGGAGTGGGTTGTGACCCTTGTTTCGCAGTCGCCGACATCATGACAAGAGAGATGACGCCGAGGACGATCCCTAGTAGCCCGACCAACGGAACTACGAGGGCGATGATCCCCGCGAGCAGAGCCAACACGGCGAGTTTAGGAAACCGCCACCTAAACCGCTCAGATTCAAGTTGCCTCGTCTGCTCCTCGCTCCATGCGAGTGGGTTCTTTTTATGGTCAGGTGAAGGCGTAGAAGAAGGAGAACCGGTCATAGCTGCAGGTTACCGGTAATCCATTACTAACGACCCCCGGTCGCCATGCGCATCAGCTCGCTGTCGAGGTCGATGCCGAGCTCCGTGCCGCCCGCGCTGCCGTAGGAGTGCTGATACGCCTCCCATGCATCGCCTCGAACGACGGAGCGAAAACCCGCCACGAGCAGCGCCACCAGTTCGGTCGCCGTGCGATCCACGCGGGCGCTGAGGCCGTTCCCGTTCCAGTCGTCGGGTGACGCGAACAGCGAGGTCGGCACGGTGATCGTGCGCAGATAGGCGAAGAGTCCACGCAGTTGGTCGTCAATCACGAGGGCGTGACGATCGCTGCCCGCGGTCGCCGCGAGCAGCACGGGAGTGCCAATCAGCAGGTCGTTGTCGAGCACCTGAAAGAACGAGGTGAACAGCCCGCTCGCGCCTGCCTTGTAGACAGGGGTCGACGCGATAACGGCGTCCGCGTCGCGGAGCACATCAATGGCTCTCTGCAGATCGGGAGAGACGTGCTGTGCTACGAGGGCGGCAGTTATGTCGTTTGCGAGTGCGCGCAGGTCTATCACGCGGGTCAGAACTTCGACGCCCTGATCGGCCGCGAGTGCGGTCACACGAGCGGCCGCGCGATTCGCGAGCATGGTCGTGGTGGATGGATCGCTCGTGCCTGCGGTCACCACGGCGAGTGTTTTCGTTGTGGTCATTTTGTGGTCCTTTCAACGTTTAGTGTCATTCTGCGCGAGCGTGAGCTATTTATGGTCACGGTCACTCTGCGACTCGTTCCTCGCGCAGAATGACCGGGGGTTTCGCCTTGCCCACTCAACCGCCGAAGCCTACTGAGCGATGAGCTTCTCGCACAGTCTCTGTAGATCGCGCATCTCGTCGGGGGTGAGTGCGCCGCCCACATCGCGGGCCACACTCTTCGCGTGGGCCCGCCCGACCTCGCGCTGCACGCGACGGCCATCCTCGGTGAGTGCGACCTGCACGGCCCGCCCGTCGGTCGCATCGGGGCAGCGGGACAGCAAACCACGAGTGACGAGCCGATCCACGGCCCGCGAGAGTGCGGGCTGGCTGAGTAGCACCCCCTGCTGGATCTCGCTGATCCGCATCGGCCCATCACCCTTCGCGAGGGTGTACAGCACGTCGTACTCTGACACCGTGGCCTCGCTCCAGATGTCCTCGGAGGCGTAGCGCCCCATGAGCGTGGCGTGCGCCGTCATTAACGCCTCCCACGCTTCGTTAGCGAGGCGAACGTCGATGCGAGTGCTGTTTCCCATGGTCGGCAGCTTACTCGCCGAGGCCAAAGGCGGCGCCCGCCTTGGCCGGCGAATCCTGGTAGGGCGATCCACCGGTCACGTTGTCACCGCGGTTCGCGTTTGGTCGCGGCTGGCGCGGGGCAGCGTCACCGTACTTGGCGCGCACCCTCGCCTCGTGCGACGGGGTGTCGGGCGTTTCGGGATCCCGAACTGCCTCAAGCTCGCGGCGCAGCACGGGCACCACCTCTTCGCCCAGCAGGTCCAGCTGCTCGAGCACGATCTTCAGTGGCAAGCCGGCATGGTCGATCAAAAACATCTGGCGCTGGTAGTCACCGAACGTCTCGCGGAAGCTCAGAGTCTTGTCGATCACCTCTTGCGGGCTGCCGACGCTGAGCGGGGTCTGCTGTGTGAAGTCCTCGAGCCGCGGGCCGTGACCGTAGACGGGTGCTTCATTGAAGTAGGGCCGGAATTGCTCCGTCGCGTCCTGCGACTTCTTCGCAATGAACGCCTGCCCGCCAAGTCCGACGATCGCCTGTTTCTGCGTGCCGTGCCCGTGAAACTCGTAGCGCTCGCGGTAGAAACGCACGAGTCGCAGGAAGTGCTCGGAGGGTGCAAAGAGGTGGTTGGCAAAGAACCCGTCGCCGTAAAAGGCGGCCTGCTCGGCAATTTCGGGGGTGCGGATCGAACCGTGCCACACGAACGGGGGTACGTCATCGAGTGGGCGAGGTGTGCTTGTGAAGCCCTGCAGCGGCGTGCGGAAGTTGCCCTCCCAGTCGATCACGTCTTCGCGCCACAGCCGGTGCAGCAGGTTGTAGTTTTCGAGGGCGAGCGGCAGCGCGCTCCGAATGTCTTTGCCGAACCAGGGGTAGACCGGGGCGGTGTTGCCGCGGCCGAGCATTAGGTCCATACGCCCGTCTGCCAGGTGCTGCAGCATTGCATACTCTTCGGCGATCCTGACCGGGTCGTTTGTGGTGATCAGTGTGGTGCTCGTTGAGAGTTTCAGCGTGCTCGTCTGCGCCGCGATGTAAGCGAGCAGGGTCGTTGGTGTTGAAGAGAAGAAAGGTGGGTTGTGGTGCTCACCGACTGCGAACACGTCGAGGCCGACCTCTTCGGCTTTGCGTGCGATCTGCACGGTGGCTTTGATGCGTTCCGCTTCGCTTGGTGTTTCACTGCTGACCGGATCGCGGGTGATGTCGCTGACGGAGAAGATTCCGAATTCCATAATGCCCCTCATCTATATGCGTGTGCATATAGATTCAACGCGACCTGGCTGAATCTATTCCCAGCTGTCCTGAATTTATGTTGTACACCCTGTCCGGGTCACTTGGGCACAGTGTTTATGCGTAAGACTGTGCCCAAGCGACCCGGACAGGGATGCAGCTCTGCAGAGGGTGGCGCTGCCTAAGCCCCGAGTAGCTTCTGGATGCGCTTGATGCCCTCAAGTAGCGCCTCATCGCCGAGCGCATAGCTAAAGCGCAGGTAACCGCTCGGGCCGAACGCCTCACCGGGAACCGCTGCAACCTCCGCCTCGGAGAGGATCAGGTCTGCGAGTTCAAGCGAGGTCGTTGGGGTGACCCCGCCGTAAGTCTTGCCGAGCGCTTCGGTTACGTCAACGTAGGCGTAGAACGCGCCCTCTGGGGTGGGACAGTTGAAGCCCTCGACCTTGTTGAGTTCTTCGATGATCACCTTGCGGCGGCGATCGAAGGCGAGGCGCATGTCTTCGATGGGCTGCTGCGGACCCGTGAGTGCCTCAATTGCGGCGCGCTGCGCAATGTTGTTGATGTTTGAGGTGAGGTGTGACTGCAGGTTCGACGCACCCTTGATGATGTCGGCGGGGCCGACCATCCAGCCGAGACGCCAGCCGGTCATCGCATAGGTCTTGGCGACACCGTTGACAAGCACCGCACGATCCTGAATCGCGGGCGCTGCCTCAACGATCGAGACAGCGCGCACGCCGTCGTAAGTGAGGTTCTGATAGATCTCGTCAGCAACAACCCACAGGCCCTTTTCGACAGCCCACTCGCCGATGGCGCGGGTCTCCTCTGCCGAGTACACGGCGCCGGTTGGGTTAGAGGGGGAGACAAAGAGTAGTACTTTGGTGCGCTCGGTGCGGGCCGCCTCGAGCTGCTCCACAGTTACCTTGTAGCCCTGATCCGCGCCGGCGAACACTTCAACGGCGACGCCGTCTGCGAGCTGGACTGCCTCGGGGTAGGTGGTCCAGTAAGGGGCGGGGAGGAGAACCTCGTCACCCGGATCAAGCAGCGACTGGAATGCCTCGTAAACCGCCTGCTTACCACCGTTGGTCACGATCACCTGCGAGGGATCAATGGCCCAGCCAGAATCGCGAGCGGTCTTTTCGGCGACCGCCTTCTTGAGCTCGGGTAGCCCGGCTGCCGCTGTGTAGCGAAAGTTCTTGGGTTCGTCGAGCGCCCTGCGAGCCGCGTCAACGATGTGTGCTGGAGTGGCGAAATCTGGTTCGCCGGCAGCGTAGCTAATGACGGGGCGCCCCTCTGCCTGGAGGGCTTTCGCTTTGGCGTCAACCTTGAGTGTTGCGGACTCGGCGATAGCTGCGATCTTCTTCGAAAGACGGGAAATGTTGCTCACCCCTCAAGCCTACGGCACAACAGGGTTGTGGCGGGATTTGGGGGCGCTGAAAGTTTGTTGCGAGCGGTGACCGGGTTAGACAAGCCGACGAGGATCACGTAGAGTATTGCGAGGTAGTTGACTTCTGCCAGAATTTCCTGTGCCTAAAGGCTACGGAGATTCAGGGGTCAAGTTCTGAAGGGCGGTGGCTCAATTGGTAGAGCAGCGGTCTCCAAAACCGCAGGTTGCAGGTTCGAGTCCTGTCCGCCCTGCCACTCCCGGATGGTGTGTTCAGCGCCATCCGGGACAATGTGAAAGGACAATCTAGTGAGCAGCAGCGAGGTCGACGAGAGCGGCGGCGGGCTTGTCGAGCGCGCCAAAGCGGACAGTGCCGCAAAGCGGAGCTGGTTTGGACGCATCATCCTGTTCATTCAGCAGGTTATTGCTGAGCTGAAGAAGGTCGTTACTCCGACCCGCAAAGAGCTCATCAACTACACACTCGTTGTGCTCGCATTCGTTGTTGTCATGATGGCGCTTGTTTGGGTGTTGGATCAGGCCTTCGGTTGGTTCACACTGTTCCTCTTCGGGTCGCCACTCGGTTAGATGTTCCCCGGGTCTGAACAGCTCGGATCCCGAATTTCACGAGTTTCGAATCTTAAGCAAAGCAAAGGCAAGAAAATCAGATGACGAGCGATAACAGCATGAATCCCGAGGCTGACCTCGACGCCGCGCTTGATGCACTGGCACACGGCACCGATCCCGTTGCCGATGCTGCTGTCGAAGACGCCCTCGATATCGATAACGCCGAAGAGGCTGAAGCTGCGGCCAACGCGATTGTTGACGAGGAAGCCGAAGATGAGGCTGAGATGGATGCAGAAGCTGCCTCCGCGGAGGACCCCTATAAGGCGTTCAAGAAGGACCTGCGTCGCCGTCCTGGCAAGTGGTTTGTGATCCACACTTACGCTGGTTACGAGCGTAAGGTGAAGTCCAACCTTTGGAACCGACGCGAGACCATGGGTGCTGTAGACGACATCTATGAAATCCAGGTTCCCATGGAAGACGTCATGGAGGTCAAGAACGGCCAGCGCAAGATGGTGACCCGCGTGCGGATCCCCGGCTACGTGCTCGTTCGTATGAACCTCACCGAGAGCACGTGGTCTGTTGTGCGTCACACTCCCGGCGTGACTGGCTTCGTTGGTAATGCTCACAATCCCGTGCCGCTTCGCATTAATGAGGCCTTCGAAATGCTGAAGAGCACCGTCGAGCTTGAGCCTGCAGCGACCGCCAAAGGTAATGCGGCTGCCACTGCCGCTGCTGCCGGCAATGTCGAGATCGACTTCGAGATCGGCGAAACCATCACCATCAAGTCCGGCTCCTTCGAGGGTCTGCCCGGCACGATCAGCGAGATCAACCCCGCGGCTGGCAAGCTCACGGTTCTGGTGTCGCTCTTCGAGCGCGAGACCCCGGTCGAACTCAGCTTCGACCAGGTCGCCAAGATGATCTAGTAGTTTTTGCAAAAGGCCCCGCTTCGGCGGGGCTTTTTGCGTTTGGGTGATTCTTAAACGTTGGGGTCTTGGTCTCAGCTCCGGGAACCGGAGGTCACTATCCGCCAGTTCGGCACCGATTCCGCGTATGACACCGCTTCTGGGCTCAAAAGAGGTGTCCCAGTGGTTTTTCGGTGTCCTGTTGGTGATTGTGCTCGTGACGAGACCTGAGACGCGGTGGTTTGGAGTCACAAATGGCGTCGGGCTGATCCTGCACCCGCTCGCCCGCAGTCCAACGAACCAGATGTAGTCCGCGTGAGATCGCCTCGAGGATCATCTGCTGCACGACGTGCCAGCGATGCGTAACAAGTTCGTAGTTTACTCTGATCACGTGGTGGCCGCTTCGTGTGAGGTCTGCATCGTGCTGCATGTCCTCGGTGCGCTGCGTTCCAGAGTGCTGCTTGTCATCAATCTGAACCACA
This sequence comes from Leucobacter coleopterorum, assembly GCF_011382985.1. GTDB lineage: Bacteria > Actinomycetota > Actinomycetes > Actinomycetales > Microbacteriaceae > Leucobacter > Leucobacter coleopterorum. The sequence continues at coordinate 2,926,628 of NZ_CP049933.1, read as the reverse complement.
AGCCTGTCGCCGATAAGGAAGTCGACGCGGTGCCCGTGGATCCATGTCTGGAATCGAATTGAGATCTGTAACCAACTCAAGCGGGTCCGAAAGAAAGTTTCTAACCCTGAATCGGCGAAGGGTGTGGTTTCTTCGAGCAGTTGTCTTGCGCGAGATCTAAGCGGAAGTGAGTCCAGAGACGCGTAGTCCGTGAGGCCCTTATTTAGCGCTGAATCCCAGATGGCAAGTGCTACGTCGTGTGGTTGACAGTGAGCGACGCAGTGAAGCACGTTTTCGATTGGATCGACCAGTGTTTCTGGTGCCCGAATGATCAGGGGGAGTTGCCAGTGAACAATGCCGGAGTGAACCTGTAGCCTGCGTCCGCGTGATCTAGCCGCAAAGTGAGCCTCATTGTGATTTAGTACCCAGAGTCCCAACCTCTTTGCCTGAGTGATGCACGACAAAATCACGCCGTGTTGAGCGGCAAAGACCAGGGCCGGATCTGCATCGGTGAGAGCGAGCCACCGTTTTCTTGGACGAACGACCAAGCCAAGGTCCACAGCCTTCCTAATCGCGTTGGGCGAGTAACCGAGCGCGGCAATATGTGCAGTTAGCGTGACCCCGCCGCGATCCCGTAGGTCTTGTGTAATGCCCATGTTGAGATTCTGTCGAAGTATTGTGGCGGCGGGAGGAGAAAGTCGCGGTTGTGAATAAGTCGGCACCGATTCGGGCGCTGGCTGATCATGTGAGCGAAGTATGGGTGAGCCGGTTCGGCACCGAAAACCGCACGGGCACCTCATCTCTGTTGAAAGAGGTGTTCTTCGCGTGATCGGTGCCCAAGGGTGTGGTGGCACCACAAGTGCGAGATTCAAGCAACTCAGGTATGCTTGTCTGGTTTGCGGCTTCTTTCGAGAATCACGCAAACCACACCGCGCTTCGGAACGGCCGGAGAGGCGGGAGAACTGCACCGCAAGGTGCGGCTTCGAATTGAAAGGAAACTATCATGGCAAAAGCCAAGAAGGTTACCGGTCTGATTAAGCTTCAGATCGCAGCCGGCGCCGCCAACCCTGCACCCCCCGTGGGTCCTGCGCTGGGTCAGCACGGCGTCAACATCATGGAGTTCTGCAAGGCCTATAATGCGGCCACAGAATCCCAGCGCGGCAACGTTGTGCCCGTCGAGATCACGGTCTACGAGGATCGCTCGTTCACCTTCGTTCTCAAGACTCCTCCGGCAGCTGAGCTTCTCAAGAAGGCAGCTGGCGTGCAGAAGGGCTCCGGCACCCCGCACACCGTCAAGGTGGCGAAGGTTACCGCTGAGCAGGTTCGCCAGATCGCCGAGCAGAAGCAGGCTGATCTGAACGCGAACGACATCGACGCAGCGTCGAAGATCATCGCGGGCACCGCTCGCTCCATGGGCATCACGGTCGAGTAAGGGCAACGGACATGGCACAGAAGTCAAAGGCATACCGCGCCGCCGCCGAGAAGATCGGCGAAGGAAAGTTCTACACTCCCGCTGAGGCTGTCGCCCTGGCGAAGGAGACTGGTTCAACTAAGACAGACTCGACCGTTGAGGTCGCCGTCAAGCTTGGTGTTGATCCCCGCAAGGCAGACCAGATGGTGCGTGGCACCGTGAGCCTGCCCCACGGCACTGGTAAGACCGCACGCGTTATCGTGTTCGCGACCGGCGCTGCAGCTGAGGCAGCAATCGCTGCCGGTGCTGACGAGGTTGGTGGTGACGAGCTGATCGAGAAGGTTGGCGCTGGCTACACCGATTTCGACTCGGCTGTTTCGACCCCCGAGCTCATGGGCAAGGTTGGCCGTCTCGGTAAGGTACTTGGCCCCCGCGGCCTCATGCCGAACCCCAAGACCGGCACCGTTACCCCGGATCCGGCCAAGGCCGTGACCGACATCAAGGGTGGCAAGATCGAGTTCCGCGTTGACAAGCACGCCAACGTTCACTTCATCGTGGGCAAGGCATCCTTCACCGCTGAGCAGCTCACCGACAACATCAACTCGGTGCTCGACGAGATCTCACGCCTCAAGCCGTCTTCGGCAAAGGGCAAGTACGTGCAGAAGGGCGCCGTTTCGACGACCTTCGGCCCCGGCATCCCCCTGGATGTGAGCGGACTCTAGTTAGAGCCAAAAACGGCCTCCTGCTTCGGCAGGGGGCCGTTTTTTACATTGGCGAGAGCAGCGACCCTGTGTATCGAATATGCACTTGTCAGCGGTTCAGTTTAGGATGAGTAGGATCATGTCGGTACAACACATTCCCTCAAGACGCGGTGCGTCGCCCACTTGCCTTGGCTGAGCGCGCGCAGGCCAGCGTTCCCGCGATCCCTGGCTTTAGTTACGTTCGACCTTTGGGCTCTGGCGGGTTCGCCCAGGTTCACCTGTACGAGCAAGACATGCCGCGCCGTGTTGTTGCCGTAAAGGTGCTCAATCCCTCAAGCAACACAGCCGCGGCGGTGGCTCAGCTGCGCGAGGTGTTTGAAAGCGAAGCTGACGTGATGGCGCGCCTGAGCAGCCACCCCTCCGTTGTGTCGATCTATCAGGCCAGCATTTCACTCGATGGCCTGCCGTACCTCGCGATGGAGTACTGCCCTGAATCTATGGGCGCGCGCACAAAGGGCAACCCTGTTCCGCTCAAGGACGTGCTCGACGCTGGGGTCAGGATCGCGGGTGCACTCGAGACAGCGCACAAAGCCGGTGTGCTGCATCGTGACATTAAACCCTCAAACGTGCTTCTCACGACGCTCGGTCGACCCGTGCTTTCCGACTTCGGTATTTCCCAGATGATTGGTCAGCAAGAACCCGGCGATGGTGACGTTGCGATGTCCATTCCCTGGTCTGCTCCCGAGGTTGTGCAGTTGCAAACGAGTGGTGATGTGACGAGCGAGGTGTGGGCGCTGGGTGCGACGCTGTATTCCTTCGCTGCTGGCCGTTCGCCGTTTGAGCTCGCGGACAAACGGCTGAACACGAGGTCGAAGCTCAGTGAGCGAATCGTTAAGGCCGTGTACCCCTCTGTGCCGGGCGCGCAGGGCTACGAGCAGTTCGACGAACTCATTTCGCGCGCGCTGCGCAAGAATCCGCATGAGCGATTCAGCTCTATGGCGCAGTTCGGTGAGGCAATTCAAGAGCTGCAGCGTTTTTACCACTTTGACGTGACACCGCTTGAGGTGGTGGCGGAGTCCTGGTTGCCGCGCTCCGAAAGTGTACAAGCGGGTACGCGTGGCCCAGTGGTGAGTGCCGTTGCAGGTCGGCAGACTCGAGCTGAAGTGCGAGCTGCGGCGCTGGCCGAAAAGCGTGGCATGGATTCCGACGGCGTTGTGTTGGATCGGCCGACATCGCCGTTGCGGGCCGGGCTTATCGGGGCGGGCGTCGCGCTGGCCGGGGTGGCCGGAATAGCCGCAATTGTGCTGGCAGTTTGGAGTGGCAGATGAGTCACCCGGGGCTGGTTGATCGTCGCGGGCGGTCCCAAGACGCTGCAGCAGAGCGCACCAGAGGTTTGCGCATGTGGATTGCGGGTGGGATCGCGTTCGCGCTGGTAACAACCATCGCAGTTATCGCGAGTGGCTATGATGCCCGCGAGACACCGCGCGAAGACGCAAGTGTGTGGGTGGCGCGCGACGCCGGGCAGTACGCTCGTGTGAACACCGATACCGGAGAGCTCGACATTGTGCGTAAGGCCAGTGACGTAAGCGGATTGCTGCAGTTTGGTGGGCGCGGGGTTGTGCTCTCGAATGGAAATGGGCGGGCATGGCCTATTGAGGCTTCAAACCCGGTTGATCTGGGGGATGCGGCAAAGCCGAAGGACGGTGTGCAAACCGTCGGGAATGAATCGAACGAACAAAGCTCAGAGAAAGATGGGGCCTCTGCTGTTCGAATGCCCGAAGGCACTAGGGCTGTCGTGGCGTCCGGCAGGTTTGTGGGTGTGTTGACCGAGCCAGGATCGGCTTACTTTGGAGAGCTTTCGGGTGATCCTGACTCAAACGAAGGATCTAGCGCAGATGCAAAGTTTTACACCGCAGATCTGAGCAGCCGCCTGGCTTCACTGCGACAGATGAACCCGTTCGCTGAAGAGCAAGCGAAAAGCGACAAAGTTGAGAACAAGTCAACCTCGAAGACGAAGAACAAGGCGGGTAACGGCGAGGCCGAAGCGAACGAAAAGGATTATCACGCAGACGCAATTGCGGTCTCGGCAACCGGTGAGGTTGCTCTTTATTCGTCTGAAGAAAATGCCGTGCGCCGATTTGATGGTGCCACAGGCGAGTTTAGAGGCACTACAGACTCATTGCCAGATGCTGCAAAGGGTCTGGTCGATCCTCAGCTCACTCTTGTGGGTAGTGACTGGGTTCTGGTTGACGCTGAGCGGGGGCGTCTGTGGCGCAAAGATTCGAGCGAGACAAAGCTGAGCTTCGAGGGTGAGGCCCTACTGCAGACGAGTAGCGCAGCTCAGTCCAACGGCGATGTACTCGTAGCCGATGCTGGTGGCCTGTGGCGTGTGGGAAAGGGTGGCAAAGCATCTCGCGAGGCTGAAGCGAAAGGAACACCAGCGCAGCCGGTTGAGGTTGCGGGCAAGATGTACGCCGCGTGGCTAGGCCAGAGCGGTGGATCGCTGTGGCAAGACGGTGAACTGAAGCCACTGCAGTTCGATAACTCGATTCGGCAAAAGGGAGACCTGAACCCGACCTTCCGAACGAACGGAGAGCGTGCCGTTCTCAGCGAAATGCGAACCGGCATGCTGTGGACGCTGCCTGAGGGCACGTTGATCCCGCTCGCTCAGTGGAACATTTCGGATCCCCCAAAAGAGGACCGCGGAACGGTGGTTGTCGACGAGGTGACCGAGCAACTGCCGCCGGTTGCGGTCGATGACTCGTTTGGGGTGAGAGCTGGGCAGCAGGCACCACTGCCTGTGATGCTCAATGATTACGATCCAAACAAACGCGACGTGCTGACAATCATTCCTGAGTCGCTGACTGAGTCGCCGTTGCCGGAAGCCTTCGGAACAGTTCAGCTTATGCCAGACGGTCAATCACTGACCGTGCAAATGGTACCGGAGGCCACCGGAACGGCAACGTTCTCATATCGCATTACTGATGGCGGACTTTCGTCTGAGACCGCCACAGTCACGCTGACGGTCATGGGCGACGAAGCGAACACCGCTCCTGCCTGGTGCCCGGTTGAAGGCTGCCAACGGGAGTGGCGAGTGCCAGCGATCACACCGGGAGGTACTCTTGTCTACCCGATTCTTGAGGGCTGGGTTGATCCCGAGGGTGACGTGCTCATGTTGTCTGGGGCCGAGGTCGTGAACCCAGATGACCCGGTTCGTGCCATCGTTACAAACGACGGTAAACTCGCCGTTCGTCACACCGACCCCAACGCCGGTGCATCAGAGGTGATGCTGAGGATCACGGTGGCTGATGACCGCGGTCAGCAACAGCAGAGAAACCTGCAGCTGTCAGTGCAGCCGAATGCTCCGGCCGAGTTTATTGATACGGCCGCGACCGTGCGAGTTGGCGAACCCGTCACACTGCAACCGCTGCAGAGAGTTGCTGGCGGATCCGGATCGTACGCCCTGACAAACGCCACGGTGCAGAGCGGCAGTAACGTGCTGCAGCTGAACCAGCAGCTTGCATCGGGAACTATTGAGGTGGAGGCTACTGAGACAGGCAGCGCGATGGTCGCGCTGAATATTCGGGATACCGTGACCGGTGGCGAGATTACGGGCATGTTGCGGGTCACGGCGACACCGGAGGGTGCCTCGCTCGCACTGCCGCCGCTGCGCGCTTTTGTGCGTCCTCTCTCTGATTCAACAGTGAATGTGCTTGATGCCATTTCTGGTGCGAGTGATCGGTCACTATCCGTGACCGCCGCGAACGTCGTAGAGGGTGAGCTTCGCGCTGATGTGATCGAGCACGCGCAGGTGCGTGTTGCCGGGAGCACTGCAGACGGAGCGCCCGGCCGTATTGGCGCGGTGGACGTAACTGTGGCCGAGGGGGTTGCGAACGCGCAGGGAAGACTCACGGTGTTCCAGGTGCCAGAGACCGGAGGAGACGGGGCCATCGCGGTCGCTGATGTTGCCACGGTGCGGGCCGGATCAATCACAGACATTCGAGTGCTTGACAACGACGTTGCACCGCCGGGGACCGACTACTGCTGCACCCCGAGGTCACCGGCTCAGGAGCGAAGGGTGAGCTTGCTTTCGCCTCGGGTAACGTGCTGCGCTATCTTGCCCCGAATAAGCCGGGGGTCTACCGTCTGAGCTACACGACCTACGGTGCGAGTTCGCCTGAGAAGAGCGACGTGGGCATGGTGTACGTCACGGTGGTGGCGAAGGGCTCGAACCGAGACCCGCAGCCGCGCGCAGTCACAGCGAGGGTCGCCCCTGGTGAACAGGCGGAAACACGAGTGCCGCTTTCGGGGGTCGACCCCGATGGCGACCGTGTTCGTCTCGTCGATGTTGACTCGCCTAAGGATCCGCAGGTTAACGCGAGCCTTTCAGCCTCTGGCACGAGCATTATGGTGTCTGCATCGTCGGCTGCCAAGCCCGGTGAGTACAGCGTTGACTACACGGTGCGCGACGACTTCGACAGTGTTGCGGTCGGCAAACTGCGCATTCTTGTGATCGCCTCAGACGAAAAGAGTAGCGCCCCTGTCGCCTCAACCGATTACGTGAGGATGGTGCCAAGTAGTGCTCAGCCCGCGGCGGTCCGCCCGCTCGATAACGATATTGATCCTGCCCACGGCAAGCTCAGCATTGTGTCAGTTGTGCCCAACGTGCCCGGATCAAAAGACAGTGCTGAGTACAAAAAGCTCGCCGCTCGAGTTGATCTTGCTGACCTGAAAAAGGGCAATGTGTCAATCGCTCCCGATAAGGACATCGGCACGGTTTCGTACCGATACACGATTAAATCATCGGTCAGTTCGAGCACGGCAGACGGTTTGATTGTGGTGCAGACCTCCGAGCGAGTTGGGGCGCAGGCCCCCAGGGTTGACGACACCGTGTTGAACGTGCGGGATCGCGCTGCGCTCTCTGGCGGCGGCGTTGATGTGGTCACCGATAAAGTGCGCTGGTCTACCGGAGACCTGTCGTCTCTGAAGCTGTCGCTGTGGGCTCAAACGCCAAGAACTATCGGGCCGATGGCAACAAGATCATTGGGCAGTACAACCCGGATGGTGATCTTGTTGTCTTTAAACTCACCGGGAGCGACATTACCGGGCAAGAGGTTTCGAGCTACGGGTTTTTGATGGTGCCGCCGCTCGATGAGCTGCGATTGACCTTGAAAGCCGGGCTGAAGCCCCTCAACGTCGATGAAGACAAGTCGGTCGAAGAGCGCGTGCAAGATCTGGTCGATTTGGGTCCGGGGGATCGCGCCGAGCTGCGGCAGACAGGGTTCAGTGTGGGCGCGGGCAGGCAACTTGCTCGGCGGTGTCGAGTGACACCGTGCGTTATGTGGCGGGTAAAGAAGCACCGTGGAGTGATACCTGTCTCATTTCGGTTCGGCTGGTTGGTCAAAAGGCCTGGACCAATTTGCCCGTTGCGATCAACATTGCGCCGCGTGTGCCCGAGGCACAGTTGAACGCTCTCGTTCGTACGGTCATGCCGGGTGCAAGCGAGACCATCCAACTCACAGACATGGTGACGTGGCCGGGAGGGCGTGAGGGCGACCCGTCAAAGTTGCGTTTTGAGACGGAGGGTAACGGTTCCGTTTTTGAGGTGACAAAAGAGGGATCAAGGCTCAAGGTTGCCGCTCGAGCCGACGCGGCCCCTGGCTCACAGCATGTGTTCTCTGTCTCGGTGAGTGGTGCGGGAGAGTCGCGGGCACCGTTGACCGTTCGTGTTGGTGACGCGCCCAAAGACCTTCCGCGAGGTGGTAGCTTTGCGCTGCGCTGCAAAGTCGGTTCCGAGTGTGGTGCCAGCGTTATCGGCACAGCTGGAGAGCACGACCCGTTCGCAGGAAAGAGCGGTGGCGGGCTCAAGCTCGAGTCGGTCAGCACCAGATCATGCAAGGTCGGTAACTTCTCGCGGGTTGGCGAGGCGGGCGTTGCAGTTGCCTGGCCAGCCGACCGTGTCGTGGGTGGTACCTGCACGGTTGGGTTCACCGTGATCGATGCGCAGGGCCGCACAGGCACAGGATCAATCGAGTTTGACGCCGCAGGGGTTCCTGAGGCGCCCACGAGCATCACGCAGACCGCGTTCGATGCCACGAGTGTCACGTTCTCTGTAACCCTCGGCGGCCAGGCCCATCCTGAAGTAACTGGGGCTGCACTCTCTGGTCCGGGTTCAAAGACCTGCACGGAAAAGGGGCCCTCCTCGTACCAGTGTGTTGCCTCGGGGCTGGTGAGCGGAGAAAAACATAGCTTTTCTGCGAGCGCTGTAAATCAAGTTGGCTCATCGGCCGCGTCTACCTCGGTGGAAGCCTGGGCTTACAAGGCTCCGAGTCTGTCGAGCTTTACAGCAGTTGCGGTTCGTAACGCAGCGAATGAAGACCCACAACACGGCTCGGTTACACTGAGCTATTCGGGATCTGATGACGTGGTGTCCGTTGCCGTTGTTTCTAACAAGGGGCACGAGTTAGAGCTGAGCGGAAAGAAAGGCTCTCAGAAACTCGACGGCGTTGAAGTCGGAGACATCACCTTTACGGCAACACCGAAGAGCAACGTGCCGCTTCCCGGTGCAGGTAGCGGCGTAACGACTGTTGATTCGCGGCAGGACAATGTGACAGTTATGGGTGCACCGAGGCTTGATACTGTGACCCTGCAGAGCACCGGCCCACACACCGCAAAACTCGTTTTTGCCGGCGACGTTCAGGGAAGCGAACCCACCTACGGGATTAAGCTTAAGGCAGATGGTGCCCCCACGTGCGCGGATGCAAAATCTACGAGTCCGGACTTCGCGAACCTGGCACGACAGCTTAAGTATCAGGCGATCGTGTGTGTTTCGAGCGATTGGGGCCGGTCGTCGAAGCTGAGCAATGATGAGACTATCGGTGATCCGGTGGCGAAGCCCGGTGGAAACCTCACGTATGAAATCAATACTGCGGTTTCTGACCAAAGCGCTGACCCGAAGAAGGCAGAGTACAAGGTGAAGAGGGAGCCTGCCCCCGAGCTGACTGACTCCGCCACGGTACTTCAATACCGACGAAATGGTGTCAACATACCGAGTTTTGCCCTCGACCCAGGTGTCTGGGAGCAGAACATCGAAGTTCGCCAGTGCATCAACCCGGCAATTGAGGCAACCTGCTCCGAATGGGCGCCGATAACTACAGCGGGGCCAAAAACGACCGTGTCGTTGATTGCATCTGACACGAACTGCTACAACGATGCCAACAAACCCTTGACCCAGGCCGATTGGGAGAGCTTGATCACCATACCCAGCTTTATGAGGAACTCCGCCACCATCACGGCAGGCACGCCTGACGCAACTACTATCCCGATCACGGTGACCTGGAAAGATGACTTCCAGATGCTTGATGATGCTACGGTCAAGCTCTGTTACACGCCGCCACCAACCGGTCCGTAGCTAACCGGCGCCCCGATCCAACTCCCAACCACCCCAGAGGAACCCATGAACCTTCAAGCATCAGCGGCAACCCAGACCGATGCTCCCGGGCAGCTGGAGACGCTGACCGCTGACCAAACCCAGTGGGTGGCGCAGGTGTTTCGCGCGTGTGCTGGGGCGATTGAGCAGCGCATTCACGGCAAGCGTCGAGTGATTGAGCTGGTGCTGGCGAGTGTGTTCGCGGGCGGTCACGTGCTTCTTGAAGACGTTCCCGGAACGGGTAAAACCGCCCTGGCTCGTGCACTGGGCCAGGTCATTCAGGGTACGTCGTCCCGCATCCAGTTCACACCCGACCTGCTGCCCGGTGACGTGACCGGTGTTTCTGTGTTTGATCAGAAGGCGGGCCTGTTTGAGTTTCACGCCGGACCGATCTTCGCGAACGTTGTGCTTGCAGACGAGATTAACCGGGCGAGCCCCAAAACGCAGTCGGCCCTGCTCGAAGTGATGGAGGAGGGTCAGGTCACCATTGACGGCAAGTCACACGAGGCGGGTAAACCGTTCCTGGTCATCGCCACCCAAAACCCGGTTGAGCAGGCGGGTACCTATCGATTGCCCGAGGCCCAGCTCGACCGCTTCATGATCAAGACCTCAATTGGATACCCCGACGAGGCCGCGATGATTCGCATTCTGCGGGGGGAGCGATCCACACAGGAACCGCTGAAGCCAGTTGTTACGACGAACTCGATTACCCAGGCGCAGAGTTTTGTTCTGAAAGCACATGTCAGTCCGCTTGTCGCCGATTACGCAGTGCGACTGGTGGAGGCGACACGCAGGGCGAGCGAGGTGCGTCTGGGAGCGAGTGTTCGCGGCACGCTCGCACTCGTCCGCCTCGCGTCGGCTTGGGCTGTGGCCAACGGTCGCCACTACATTACGCCAGACGATATTCGAGATCTTGCCATGCCTGTTCTCGCTCACCGTCTTGTGCTCGAACCCGAGGCCGAGTTCGACGGTGTGACCGCACAGCAGGTTATTGGCCAGATCTTGCTTGACATCGCTCCTCCGCAGGAGAACGGCGTCGCGTGAACAAAGACACGTCGCGTGCACCGCTCCGGCGCACGGGCACCCAGAGCCGCACTCTCGGCACGACGCAACTGCAAGACACGGCGCTCGGGGCAATAGCGCTGCGTATTTGATGCGTCGCCGCCTGAAGCGCTTGTGGCGCCGCAACCGGCGGCAGATTTTGCGAGTTTGGAGTCGAATCTCACGCACCATCACACCCACGGGCTGGTTTGTGCTTTTTGCCACCGCGCTCGCTACGGTGTTGGGGGCGACACTTCACTGGGTCGAGGCCTGGTTTGTTTCGGTGGTTGGGCGGTGTTGATTCTGCTCGGTCTGCCATTTTTGCTTGGCAGCCGCGCGTACCTGATCAAAATAGTTGTGGATCGCATGCGCGTCGTTGTCGGTGGGGCGGTTGATGTTGCCATTGAGGTTGAGAACTCGAGTGCGCGCCCGGCATTACCCACAACCGCCGAGATGCCGGTGGGCGAAGCGCTGAGGCGGATCCCGATTCCGTTTATTGGTCCGCACGCCACTGCGGTGGTTCCAGCTGCAGTCCCAACCTCAAAGCGCGGTGTTATTGAGGTTGGCCCGGTGACCCTTTCGCGGCGAGATCCGCTGGGTCTTGTGCAGCGAAAAGTGACCTGGCGGGACCGGCACCTCATCCATGTGCACCCGCGTACGGTGTATTTACCTCTGGGTTCTGCGGGGCTCGTGCGAGACCTTGACGGTGCCGCGAGCAGGCGCTTGACGGACTCCGACCTGTCGTTTCACGCGGTGCGGGAGTATGTGCAGGGTGACGCCATGCGTCACGTTCACTGGCGTTCAACGGCAAAGACAGGCACTCTGATGGTGCGTCAGTATGAGGAATCCCAGACAGCGCGCTCGGCGATTCTGTTCGATGCAAACCGGGCAGAGTACACCAGCGACGAAGAATTTGAGCTTGGAGTGAGCGTTGCAGCCTCGCTGTCGATGCAGTCAGTTCGTGAGGGGCGTGAGCGCTTTATAGCTTCGCAGTGGGCGCCCGGGAGGCTGCGCCCGAGCGTTGATGGACTCGAGGAGCTGCCCTCGCAGACGCTCTCCCAAATGCTTGACGCCTGGGCCGAACTGGAACCCGCAGACGATGAAGCGCGACCGATCGAGTGGTTGGCGAGGGGGCTGGCCGAGTCGAGACGGCCGCTGTCGATCGTGATCGCTGTGACGGGGTCGGTGCCAGGCCCCACCCGGCTGCGTCGGGCGGCGGTGGCCTTTCCGGAAGACGTGACGGTGCTGGCGGTGCGGTGCGCGATGCTCGCCGACCCCGGTTCGACCCTGCTTGATGTCTGCACGCTGTTTACCGTTGGTGAACTGAGTGACCTGCCACAGCTGATGCTGCGGGGGTGTCTGCGTGAGCGCTGTAGTGCGCAGGCGGAGGCGACCGCGGGTGATTCCCGTGTCGCTGGTTGCCGGGGCAGCGCTACTCACTCTTGCGGCGGTTGTGCTGGGCGGTCTCGCCGCCGAACCCATTTACATGACCGGGCAGCTGTGGTGGGTTGTGGGTGCTGCTGGAGCCGGCGCTTTTGCCACCGTGTTGGCAGGATGGCGGTGGCGCTGGGGAAGCCTGACGATCGCCGCCCTGATCGTGCTGTTTGTTGTTCTTGTGGTGCCGCTGGCGGTGCCAAGCGCGTTGAACGGCGGTGCACTCGCTACTCTGCGCGGGGTTGGGGATGGGCTTGCGTCCGTCGCTCTCGGATGGAAACAACTGCTCACGCTGACTTTGCCGGTCGGTTCGTATCAGACCGTTCTTGTACCGCTGTTTGTGGTGATGCTGGTCACGGTGGCCTCCATGGGGGCGCTCGCTCTGCGTGGGGGACGCTGGGCACCGTTCGCGGCGATCCCAATGATGTTGCCGGTGCTGTTTGGCACCATTTTTGGGGCGTCCAATGTGAGTGATTCTGTGACGCTTGGTTCGCTCGAAGTGGCGGCACCGAGAGAGCTCGCACTGTGGCTCGGAGTGTTCTGCGTTGGAGCGATCTGGGTAGCCTGGTCTTCGGGCATGGCGCGTCGTGCGGCGCTTCGGCTCGGGCGGGACCCGATGTCTGACAGCACATCGAACTCACGCCAGGGCCTCGGCTCAGTGCGGCGCAACGCGGTTGTGCGTGCTGGTGTTGGTGTGCTGCTCGTGTGTGCTGCGCTGGTTGCCGGGCTGACATTTGTGCCGGTGCTCGATAATGGATCCCGCAGCGTCGCACGCGATGCCATCGACCCGGAGCTTGTCGTGCGAAAGCAGACGAGCCCCCTTGCCGGATACCGTGTGTGGAAGCGCGATGCCCTACTTGCTACCCCCGTCTTTAGCGTTTCCAGCTCAGAGCAACTCCCCGCGCGTCTGCGTATCGCCGTGCTCGACCGCTATGATGGTGTCGATTTTACCGTTGGTGATAGCGTGGCCGTAGGGCGGTTTAGCCGATACCCCAGCGGCGAATCGCTGCCCAAGTCGAGTCGGGTGCGGGTGGAGATTGATGAGGGCTACGAGGGTGTGTGGGTACCGCTCGCGATGCCGCTCGGTGGGCCGCCAAGTTTTGGTGGTAACCGGGCTAACAAACTTGCCGACAGTTTTTATGTGAACCGAGATCTGGGCAGCGCTGTTGCCGTTCCCACAACGAGCGGCCTGCGCTCGGGTGACAGCTACTCCGCCAATATGGCGGTGGTCGCCGATGCAAAACTGGGAGCCAATCCTGCCCACCCAGACCCGCAGATCGATGTTGAGAGCATGCCCGAACTCGACCGCTGGTTGCGTGTGCAGCAGCTGCCCTCGACCGGTGAGGGGCTCAGCGACGCGGTTCAGCGGCTGCGGGATCGCGGCTACCTCAGCCACTCCCTCACCAGTGAGGCGGGGGAACGAGACTGGTTGACCGCGCTCCCAAAGGAATACGGAACGAAGTTCGTGCCGAGCCCGGGCGGGCACTCGATCGCGCGCATTGAGCAGGTATTCAAGCAGCTCAATGACCAGCAGCAGGCCGCTGGTGAGCGCGCAAAAGAGAACATGCTCGTGGCCGGAATCGGTGACGACGAGCAGTTCGCCACCGCTGCCGCGCTTATCGCGCGCACAATGGGCTTCGACTCGAGGGTGGTGCTGGGTGTGCGGCTCGGCGGTGAAGACGACGGGGTGCCCGGGGTGCCGGCCTGCCAGCGGGAGTGCACGGGCGACAACATTGCCGCCTGGGTAGAAGCCCGCGGTTCAGATGGGGTGTGGGCGCCGCTCGATGTGACTCCCCAGGTAGAAATTCCACCGACCACACTCGAAGAGGGCGAGTTGCTGCCGGAATACCCGTCTGTTCCCGAGGAGCGTGACGCAACCGAGAGCGATCCGCCCGTTGGCACGAGCGACTCGGAAGCGACGGACACACCAAACAAAAACACCGATGGGTTGAGTGCTCTCTGGCCTATCATTCGGGTGATCGGCTTGAGCCTCGCGACGCTGCTGCTGATCGCGCTACCGCTGCTTTTCTTACCATTTGTGAAGCGCTCGCGCAGCCGACGCAGGCGCGGTGCAGCCTCGGCAGAAATACAGACGCTCGGTGCCTGGGACGAGGTGATTGACCTCTATGCAGACACGGGAATGAGGGTGAAGCGAACCGGAAGCCGCCGAGAAACCGCAACTCAGTTGGGTCTTGAATCGGGGGATTGGATCGCTTGGACCGTTGATCGGGCCGTGTATGCTCCCGAGGGCATAAGAGTCGAGAGTGCTCAACAACTGTGGCAGGTGGTTGACGGCGAGATTGCAAAGCGGTTGAGTGGTCTCAGCGGTTGGAAGCGACTGCGTGCGCGTTATTCGCTTGCCTCGTTTGGGGTTGGGGCATTCGGGCGAAACAGATCCACCGCGTCTTCGAAACCTCAAAAACCCTCACCTAGCAACGCACGAGTCAAGCCGATGGAGACGCAACCATGATGCAGGCGGGAGAGCTCGCGCTAGAGCTGAGTGTTGCGATGCGCACGGATACTGGTCGTCGCCGGGCCGTAAACGAAGACTCAGCGCTCGCCGCCATGCCCTGTTTTCTCGTAGCTGACGGCATGGGAGGGCATGAAGCTGGCGACCTTGCGAGCCAGGCAGCGGTCGCTGCGTTTGCGAGCGGGATCAGGCCCGACGAGCGGGCCTCAGTGCGCGCCGTGAATGAGGCGCTGGACGCTGCTCGTGTCGCAGTCAACCGTGTGGCTGAAGGGCGCGAGCGCGGTGCCGGATGCACCCTCACTGGAGTTGTGCTGGTGGAGCACGATCACGAGCTGTACTGGCTGATACTGAACGTCGGTGACTCTCGCGTCTACCTGCATCGTGGTTCAGAACTGCGCCAGCTGACGGTTGATCATTCGCTGATCGAACACGCGATGGCGGTGGGAGTGGAAGGGGAGAAGCTGCCCCCGCGCAACATCATTACGCGGGCTCTTGGATCGCTCGATAGTGTTGCCGATACCTGGTTGCTGCCGGTCGAGACTGGGGCGAGACTTCTGATCTGCTCGGACGGACTCACCACGGAACTGAGTGATGAGCAATTGCGAGCCACGCTCACCATGGGTGGGCGAGCCGAGGCCGTTGCTGAAGAACTGGTACGGCGGGCAAATGAGGCTGGCGGACGCGACAACATCACTGTTGTTGTCGTTGATGTGCTTGCTGGTGGGAGGGCTTGGCACGTAGGGTCAGACACCTCTGCTCCCGACACCTCACAAGCCGATGAGACACTCACCGTGACGCTGCCAACGAGGAGGGTGTGATGCGCGACGATGAAACCGAGGTGGGCACCGAGGTCGAAGAGACTGTCGTTGTTACCGGCATGGCGGTGAAGGATCACACCGCAGTAGTCGCCACCCCGCCAGTTGAGGAGCAGACTGTAGTTGTTGCCAACCCGATCGTTGAGCGAGCGGAACGAGCCGAAACTCAAGACGCAACGGTAGCCATGCTGAACCGGCAGCACGGCTCCGTCGCGATGCCGGTTGATGAGCCGGAGGTGGAGATCCCTGCTGATCTCGCCCAACTCATGTTCAAGCAACCGCTTGATCCACACCGCAGGGTGAAAGAGTCTCCGTTTCCGCAAACCGAGGATGCGCTCCCGCGGGTAGGGGTCCGCCAGGGCATGCCGGTCGTGTACGGCACCAGGGCCGAGCTTGATGAGCAGTATTCTGACGAGACCGCCGCACTTGATGCGAAGATCGGCCCGCCGCCCCCGAACGGGTATGTGTTTGTTGCACAGCGTGACGGTCTGCCCTCCACGGAGAGACAGAACCGCAAATACAGTCTGCTTGCGCTGGGTGGGGGTACTGCGGTGTTGCTCGTGGCCGTGTTTGGACTCTGGGGTGTGGCTCTGCTGGCCTTTGGGTAGTAGCGGATCAGACGTTTACTGTCCACCAAGGGCGATTGCGGCGGCCCTGTCGGTTTCGCCGTAGCCTTCAGCGACCTCGGCTGCCTGTTTGGCGATTGCCGCGAGGGCACCTCTTTGTGCCTCAAGGTTTCTGTATGCGCGTAGCCGAGCAGCATCGAATGCCTCGTGAGCTTGGCCGGTCCATTGCGCTGAGAGCAGGGTGAGAGAAGCGTTGAGCACAGTCAGTGTCGCGGCGATTTCTTTTGAGGCTGCCTCAAGAGAGGCGGCGCACGCTCTCAGGGAGGAGGGGGTGATTTCTATCCTGTCCATGGTGGGCGCTCTCTATCGGTATTCGATTGTGCCGGAGGTCGGGGAGGGAAAGGTCACCTCCGCGTCCCTGCGCAACTGCGCTACGAAAGCTGAGTCTGCCCCCAGCGTCTCAGCGGAGCTGTTCACGGCCGACATTGCGGCCTTGTGCTGCGCCTCGGCAATCACTGTCGTCACGAGGTCCGACAGCGCAGAAGCGGTGAGCGACTCAGCTGAGGGGGCGAATTTGACGGCGGTTACTTTTCCATCGGGCTTTGCGGTTGCGGTCACCTCGCCGCGCGGGGAGGTCGCCGTGGCAGAGATGTTCGAAAGACCGTCTGCCAGTGCCGAAACCGCTTTGTTTCTGGCTTCGGCCTCGGCAACCTGGGTTGCAATTCGTGCGCGCGCTTGCTCCAGTGCGTCTTGACTAAACTCGGTTGACATTGTTGTTCCAATCGTGTTGAGGCTGTGAATGATGATGTGCGGAGGGGGGACCAATCGCCACTCCTCACCGTTGCTTCTTGACTTCCTTTATCTTGTCGCGAAGGGCGGAGAGGTCTTCATTTACGCTGTTGGTGTCGTAGTGACCGCTGTGGTCTACTAAATCCCAGCGTCTGAAGAGCTCCGCGCGAGAGTCTGAGATGTCGATCGGGTCACCCATCAAGGTGTCAGTGGCGGTAGAACTAAAATCGTTGAAATTTACTTCGATGCGTGATGCACCAGGTTGATCGACCAGTGGCACTATGGTCTCGAGAAACGTGCGCAGCTCTTCGGTTGAAACGGTGCTGCGGTTAAGATCAACGTCAACCACAACTTCTCTAGCCAGGCCACCGGTACGCGAGTAGGCCGAAGCGCTCACGACATCATGGTCGAGGGTCTGCAAGGTTTTTGGGATGGTTGTCAGGTAACTTCCCATTTCGGGGATTGCGCAGCCGCTCGCACTCAGGCCTAGCGCGAGCAGCGCGCAGAGCATGGCGAAGACGCGGCTCTTGTAGTGCCACCCGCCGAGACGACTATCGCTGCGTCGCACTGAAGATCTGGTGGTCAATCACATCACCTCCCATCCACGCGTACTCTTTTGAAAGGTCGGCAGCCTGATCTTTGATGGCGTCAACATATTTGTCGTTGTTATGAACGGTCCAGGGCGCACTGTCCAACGGCCTCAGGGGGTTCGCCTCAGACCCGGTTGTGAGCACCCTCGTGTGAACATTTGTCATGCCTCGATTGTTCGGGTTTGTGTCTAACCCCGGCACGAGGCCGTGAAAGGGATTCGCGTCAAGCTTTGGCACAACGTCTGTGATGTACTCGAAGGCAACAACGGGAACATTTGCTGGTGGGGTGAACGTGCCGATCGGCGATCCATTGGTCACCACACCAATCGGTTTGTAGGGCAGTGTCGGGTCACTCGCGAGATTCACTGCCATGATGCCGCCCTGACTAAACCCGGTGAAGACGACCGGGTCACCCGGTTTCATGCCAGCCTCGCGCATGGCTTGCATCACAGCGCGCTCATACTGCGTTTTGAGCGCGGGGTTGTCGAGAAAGAGGGCGATGTTGTTTTTGCCGTCGTTCATCGCACCTGAACCGCCCATGTCAATCCACTCCTGAGTGGAAGGTAGTGACACGACCCAGTGTTCAGATCCGTCCTTTGCTCGCACCAGTTTGATGTCGAAGACGGTTGAGTCGCCACCGCCCATCCTGTCCGTCGTGCCGTTCACGCCGACCAGATCAGCGAGGGAGTTCAACGATTTAACCTTGTGCGCTTCCCTCCACGCCGCCACCTTTTGTTTTAATGATTCATTGGTGGGATCTGCAGCAAGGAGTCGCTCTAGTTCATCGATGTCGTAGCGCGAAACGTCACCACCATCCGTCATGAAGTCGCGCATGATCCCGCCTCCCATAAGGCCCAGCAGGCCAGTGCTGCCACCCACAATTGGCAGCATGTTCGCGACCGCGCTGCGCAAGTGCTGGTTCGCGAGTTCGATGACCGGCCCGAGCGCCCCGAGCAGTTCGATCAGCCGCTGGAAGGCGTCGAACATGTTCTGAATCAGTTCGCCGCCGGCCCGAATCAGCTCGCTTGCAGCGCTCATCAACTTCTGCAATTCCTTGAGCTTCGAGAAGGGGTTGAGAGTGAACCCGAAGAGGGCCTCAATGAGCCGGGAGAGCTGGTACAGAAAGTCGAGAATGAAGGATCGGACGGCCTCAACAATGCTTGAGGCAAGACGAGCGGCTGCAGCGGCGGAGCCCGCCCAATCGCCAGCGTCTTGCGCGACAGGGATCAGGTCGCTGTAGCGAAGCTCCAGTGTGCGAATCGTGCGGCCCTCGAGCCCATCAAGGCTGGATCTCGCGGCTTCTAGGTCTGCGGCGACAGTCCTCAGGTTGCTCTCGACGGTATCCCAAGAATCAGCAACGCTCGCGATGCTTGCGGGGTCACCGAGTAGTTCCTCCCACCAGTTCTGCAGCGGCTGGATGTAGCTCAGCGCCCAGAACGCAATCGTGGGTGGCGGACCCGTCGGAACAGTGTAGCCACCCGTTGGAATGCCGGCTGCCCAGCTCCCTCCGCGCAGTGCTGTTGCGGTGCTCATTTGATGAGCCCCTTAAAACTCGACGCGACTTCATCTTCAAAAGCAGAAAAGGCCTCCCTGGCCCCCGAAACACCCGCGTGCATTCGCTCCGCGAGCACCGCGGCCTCGGCCATGGTCGCACTTGTTTCGAGCATCATGCCATTGACCGCAGCCGCGAGAAAGGCGTTTAAGGCACCAAACGAGTTGCCGCCAACCTTGCTGGCGGCAGCCGCGACCTCCTTTTCGAGTTGGTCAGCGGCGGAGCGGAGTGTGGTGAGCTGTTTGTTGAGCACATCGTCATCAATAACAATGCGCTCAGCTGCGGTTGCCGACAAGCTTTTCCTCCTGGGTGACGGGTTGACAGGGCGACGGGGCGAATCAGTTTCCTATCGAGTTGTCTCTCGCGGGTTTTGATCCTCGACCCCGCAGCCTTCTGAGAAGCGTGAGAAGAATGACAATTCCACCGAGCCCCACCGCAATTGCGATTGCCGCAGAGGAGTCATTGCTGGGTGATTCACTGAGTTTGACTCGTGTGACCGGTGGGGGCAGCGCCGAGTCGGTGGTGTCTGCGAACGGGCTCGCCGGCCCGCGCACGCTTCGGTCGGGGCGCAGGCTGAGCGCGGCGGCCGGGCGAATGCTCCCCCAGCCAATTTGGTCATCGTTTGAGTCTTGGTTGGGGCGCTGGGCTGTCGCTTTGAGTCGATATGACCAGCCATCGGGGCCTTCATGGGGGTATGCCTGAGCAAGAAGTGCTGCGGCACCCGCGACGTAGGCCGTGGCGAAACTTGAGGTGGGCGCGTCACCCGCATAGATGCAGTCGCCTGCACCGGTCGCGGTTGTGAGTACCGACTGCGCGGGTGACGCAACGTCGATGTGCTTCCCGTGAATGGAGTCATAGGTGGGAAGCCCCTCGCTGTTGAGCGCGGTAACTGAGAGTGCCCCGGGGTAGGCGGCGGGGTAGCGGGGTGTGTCCTCCTTGTTGTCGGTGGTGTCTCGGTTTCCGGCGCTGGCCACGACCAAAGCGCCGCTTCTGTGGGCGTAATCTGTTGCGTCACGCAAATCGGGGCTGTCTTCGTCGTCGCTGAGGGCAACCACAATGATCCTGGCTCCCAGATCGACGCTCCTGCGAATGCCATCGGCGATGCGCGGGCTTCTGGCCCGAAGCCCGCCTTTTTGCTCTCGTCGTCGTTGTCTCTGAAGACCCGAATGGAAATGATGCTGGCTTCGGGGGCGATCCCAACGACGCCTGACCCGGCCTCGGGTCGGGCTGCAATGATGCCGGCAATGGCGGTGCCGTGCCCTTGCGGATCGCCCAGTCCGTCAGGGCGCTCGCCGTCTTGCACAAGCGAGGTGCTTCCCTCCGTAAATGCTGGTGCAAGCTGCGGTCGTGTGCCATCGACTCCCGAGTCGACAATGGAAACGAGTACACCCGCTCCCGTGAACCGTAGCTCACCTGGCAACGCCTCAATTGCTTTGAGTACCGGTGGGGGACCGGGAATCCGTGCCATGACGCCAGGCTTGCAATCATTGTCGGCAGCAAAAGCCGAGGGGGCTGCTGCGGGAATCAGCGGTGCTACGACGAGCATCGGCCCCGCGAGCGCGGCACCGACAACGGCCGCGGCGAACACGCGGGTGCGGTGCCGCCACGCGGTGTGAGTCCCCTCTGAATCCATCCGCCGCATCAAGACGCCTTGGGGCTTGTTCCGGCGGCTTCGGGGGTGAGCTCGGGCCCATCGGTCAACAGATGAAGCCATTCGGCGGGCATCACGGCAACATCTTTTTTCGTGTAACCGAGTCGCTCTAGACCGATGCCGAGGTCGCCCGGCACTGAATAGGCCATGCCCGTTGAGTCGATAAGGGTGAGTGCGCCCGCGGGTCCTCCGCGCACGAGTGCGCCAGTGTTCTCAGGAATGTGGACGTCGATGCCCGTGGAAGACACACTGTCTTGGTTGGACTTTGAGTTGGGCGTCGAGGCCGCCTCTGTCGAGGTGCCAGCACCAGAGAAGGTGGCCTGAGCAAGAACTGTGTGCTGCCCCTTTTTTCCACCCGAGAGAGTGGCGCACGGAAAACCGGTGCCTGGGTGAGGCGTGAGGCGATCCTTTGGCCAGTCGATGCCGCCGGCACTCTCGGTCGTCGGCAACGTAGCGAGCTCTGACGGGCTCATCTCAGACGTTTCACCGAGACCGTTTGACGCTGTGCCGAGCATGTAGAGCCGGTGGGCAAGGGGGCTGAGCGGTGCTAGTTTGCCCTCGGCCGTGATGAGGTAGCGGTCTTCCTCGGAGTTGCCGGCAGGGTGAACCACGGCACCAATGGAGAGCGAAGTGCCGGGGGCTTTTTGGCCAGCACCCTCGACCTTGAGCGGCGTGAGATCTGCACCTGTTTTGAAGAGCGCCAACCACTCGCCACGCACCTCGTGCGGTTTGACCGTGTCGAGGCCTAAGGCCCGCAGCACCGCTGTCTCTTGGCCGCGGGGCACAGCAAAACTCGTTCCGTCAGAAATGACAAACGTCTCTGCGTCTCGCACCACAACTGTGCCGGTATCGGGCCCGGCGGGTGTGCGATCCTGACCGCTGATCCAGAGTTCTGTGCTCTGTTCTGCGGCGCAGGCCCGCCACCGAGTGCCGTCAATGTCGGCGACCTTTGGGAGTGTGTCGGGGCCACCAAGGATGCCGATGGTGCCGCCGATGGGAACACCACTCAGCGAAGACTGGTTCACACTGATGACCTCGAACTCGCCCGGAGGAATAATCATGCGTGCGCTCACCGTGTTGATTACGGGGTGTAGGGTGCCGTCTGCGCTGACGTAACGCGCGCCAGTGTCTCTTGCCACAACGAGGCGGTTGTTTTCCCATCCGCTGGGCAGTCCGGGGTTCAAAAAACCGATAAACAGTCCGGCGATAATGATCATTACTGAGAGCGCGATGCCACCAAATACGGCACGCATTGGCTTTGCAGGTTCGAGTTCTTTGCCGCCGGGTGCACCACCAATAAAGGCCGAGAGTAGCCGGTTGCGGCTGAATTGTTGCGCCTCAATGAGGTCCTTTTTAGTTGCCACGGCTACACGATCCCGGCGACAACGACGCTGAGCGGCAAAAGAAGCGCCAACAAAATGACCTCGACGGTGTCTCCGAGCGTTGTGAGTCGCAGACGCACTTTGTCGCTGAGAAGTGTGAGGCCGGTGACAACGCCGGTTGCAACAAGTAGCACGACGAGCAGGATCGGGGCCTCCGCTGGGTGAGAGAGCACTGCAGTGAGCCCGCTGATCGCAATAATTGCCGTGCCGCCAGCAACCAGCACAAGAACGGAGGCTCTGCGTGTTGACTGCCGCGACTGGAACATGAAGGTCGCGCCCGTGAGTGCCGCAAGTACCGTACCCAACCAGCTTTCGCTCGCCACCACGGGTGTGCCAATCAGCACTGCGAGCGCGAAGGCAACACGCAAGGCAATGAGCAGGCGGTGGCCTCCGTTGACGCGCGCGGTCACTTTCGCCTCGTCAATTGGAGGTGGTGGGTCGAACATCTCGATGTCGCTGAGCGGCGAAACCACTTTGATGCGGGTGCTGCTGAGGGTCAGCCAGGGCAGTGCCCCCGCAAGCATGCCGGAGGCCGCGATTGCGATAGCGTAGGGGCCGGCCGGGGTGATCTCAGTGACGCCGACGATGCCCGCGGGAATGCCCAGTGCAACCCCCAGAGCGACGGGCAATAGCAGCAGTTCGAGCGGCTTCGTTGTGACCAACATTGAGAGCCCACCCACAACGATGGCTCCGACTGCCGCGCACGCAAGTGGGTAGCCCCAGAACGACTGATCTGGGCTCGCCGGTACGAGCAGGTAGCCGCATAGTGCCCCGAAAGCCGCTGCCGCGAGCCCAAAGGCAATGCCCGCGCTGTGTTGTGAAATGCGGCTGAGTGTGGCCGCGACCGCGAGCAACACAAATGCGCTCACACCGGCGATGGATGCTGGAACGATGCTGCCCGCTGGCTGCAGGGCGAGCAGGATTGCGCTGAGTCCCAGCAAGGTCAGGCTGATCGCGGTTGCGGTGTGTGCCGCATCCTCAGGTTTCCACGCGGCGTGGTGTGATGATGTTGCGTCGATGACGGCCTCAACCACATCATCGTAGCGGCGGGAAACCGAGATGAGGCCGCCGCGCGCGAGTGTGAGAATTTCGCCCTGGTCGATGTCCTGCGCAAACGCGCCACGGGTGGGGTCAAGCTCGTTGCCATTGGCCCGTGTGAGTTTGTAACCGCCGTGAAGCAGTGTTGGATCAAGCACACCGAGGCTTCGGGCGATGCCGGGAAGCACCTCGATGAGGGGGAGTCTGCCGGGGATTGCGACGTCGGTGCGACGTTCCGCGTGAACGACGGAGACGCGCACGATCGAATCGAGATCGGGGGCGGAACTGCTCACTATTGCTCTCCAGGTTCAAGTTTTTCTTGAGATTTGTTTTACCTGTATTAGGCCATACTGTCACTCATTAAGAAGTGATGCGACGAAGATTTGTCAGTTATTAACTTTGCAAAATCTACACAGGTACCTTAGCTTAATGAATGCAGGCTGTCCTTCCCTAATGGCAACTACTGTCATGGTCAGTATGCGTTGAACTAACAGCAGCCACTCCGATCTGTATTGACGAGTGCAATTTAAGGAGGCTGAATTGGCTAACACCATTTCCGCAGAAGAAGGAGCCCTACGTAAGGGGCAACAGGCCGTCGCCGATGCGAAGCAGGGTATCGACGCTCAGACCAAGGCAGTACGTAACAAGATCCAAGAAATGTCGGGTTACTGGAAGGGTGCCGCTGCCGGCGCTTTCACTCAGCTCATGAACAGCTGGGACACCGAGACGGTAAAGCTGAACAACGTGCTGATCGAGCTCGAGCGTTCAATGAAAGACACCGAAACTGACCAGGCCCAGACGGAAGACTCGCACCAGCAGGCGATCCGAAATCTCGGCGCAATGATGTCGGGTGCCTAAGCCGTCAGGCCCGGGTTTTCGCAGAAAGATTAAGGATTAAACATGCAGTCAATGTCAGTCGAGACAGCTCGAATTGATGCACTTTCGCAAGATATCGCTGGCGGCTCTAACGCCATTCAAAGCGAGCTGGATAAGCTCGAGTCTGCAGTCGGCGCGCTGCGTTCCTCTTGGAGCGGCGAAGCGCAGCTTGCCTACGACACCGCTCAGCGTCAGTGGACGGAGTCGCTCAACAACATGAAAGCGCTGCTCGATCGTATTTCGAACGGCACGCGACAGATCGGGCAAGATTACTCGTCGAGCGATTCGCGCAACGCGAACCGCTTTGGTGGCTAGTTTCCGCCTTGTGCCTTTGCGGGGCCGTGGGAGAGCTTCTCACGGCCCTGCGGTGCGCCAATAGAACACCTTCACCTTGCGAGAGCTTTGGCTCGCGAGACTAGACACAAAGATTTTTTGGAACGTTGAGCAAAACTTCGACCCCGCTTCGGCGCATTGCCCTGTTCGCCTCGGGCGAGCGGCATGACCTTGTTGTGCCAAAGGGCGATGTGCTCACGCACGCTCTCGCGGCAGCGGGGGTGTATCTGGGTGATGCGGACCAGGTACTCGGACCCGATGGCTCGCGGATTGACCCAACCACTTCTGCGGTTGATTTGCGCGAGGGTGGACTCTACTCGGTTACGCGTGCAGTCGCCTTTAGAGAGGCGTCGAATCGCCGAGTTGCGGGTGCACTCACTGCTACGCGAACGTTGCCGTGGGCCCTGGTTGCGTGCGCCACAACGGCCACGTTTATGGTGATCGTGTCGGGGGATTTGCAGAATCGTTGGGTTGCTGCCGTGGTTGTAGCGGTTGCTGCGGTGATTGTTGCTTTGACCTGGGGACTTCGTGGCACAGACAAGACCAAACTTTCGAGTGCCGCGCCGTTTCTTGTGCTTGGAGCGTTGGCCGGTGTTCTTGCGGTTCCAGTCGCAACGGAGAATTTTGAGACGCTCGTGGTTGCCGCGGGTTCTGGCTCAGCGGCTATTCTCACCGCCCTGGTCGGTTTTGTCGCGCCGGTTGCACGTGTGCGCGCCGCAGCCTCTTCAGTGGTGGTGCTCGCCGTGCTTCTCGCCGCGGCTGCACTCGCGAGTTCAGCGCTGGCCGTCGACCTGCGGCAGCTAACACTTGCCGTCGCGGGTGCGTCGGTGGTTGCGCTTAGGGCACTTCCGAGTCTGCTCGTCAACGTCGACGAGGGTTACTTTATTGATTACGGCAAATTTATGGTGTTGCGATGGACAGCGAGGGGCCGCGTGCCGGAGTACATCTCGGCGGTTGAAGAGAAGACAGTTCGGCAGCTCGTGGCAAATGCCGAAGCACGGCTGCAGGCGCTCACGCTGTTGCTCTCACTTTTTGCAGGGCTCGGATTTCCTGCCGCAACCCTGACTCTTGCGGCCCCAAACCTCATTGAGCAGATTGCAGCGGCAGCGTTTTTGGTGTTTGCGGTGCTTGGTCTTTTGCTAACGTCACGGCGCACTGTTGCGCCCGATCTGCAGAACCCCCCTCGTATCGCGGTGCTGCTTGGCAGCATCGTGTTCACCCTCATTTTTGCGATGGGCTCGTCTTGGGCATACGCTCCGCTTCTTGGGGCGGCCCTCATTGCTATTGGTGTGTTCGTGGCTGTTCTCAGTGTGTCGTTTGCGCGCGGTAACCGCTCTCTCGGGTGGTCGCGTACGGGAGACATATTTGACAGTCTTGCGATCGCCTTTGTGTTGCCAGCCGCGCTCTTGGCGGCGGGTACCCTCGAGCTGCTTCAGGGAGTGCTGAGCTGATGACTGTTTCTGCGCCCCCTTCGGCACCGCCGCAGATGTATCCCGCCGCGGGGTCTCCCCTTGCACCGCAGGCGCCAGGAGTTCCGGGAAGCCCTGTGCATCAGGGCAACTCCGTTAACATTCGCGGGGTCAGCAATGCCCGAGCCTCAGCCAGACTTGCCGCGGCGCTGGCGCGCTCGCGTGCCTGGGCTAGGCCCGCGGGAACCGGTGCGCGACTTGCGGCCTTCACCGTAGACGCCGTGTGTGTGTTGGGTGTCGCGGCTGCCGTCGCGTTGCTGTTTCGGAGCCTTGTGTTGGGTGTGCTCGTACTGCTTGAGCTGGGTGTGATTCTCACGATCCTTGAGTCGCGTACAGGCATCACGCTCGGCAACCTGATGTTGAGGTTACGAACCGTGCGCGACGACGCGCCGTACTCTCCTGGGGTCGGGCGGGGAGCGGTTCGATCGCTGGTGCTGGGGGCCGCGAGCGCCGTCGCTTACATTGGCGGTTGGATCGTGGTTGCCACGAGCGCCGCCGACCCGATGCAGATGGGGCGAAGCCTGGCGGATCGCGCGGGGCGCACGCTCGTGGTGAAGGTGCCGACGGCGGCGGAGCGCGCTGAGTGGGCGCGAGGCGCCGAGAGGTGGGCCGTGAACTCGCGGCAGGTCACGAGTCAGCCGGTCTCGTCGAGGCAGCAGCGGGCGGTGCGTGCTCAAGCGCCGCAAGCGCAGCCGCCGCAGCCAGTGCAAACCCCAATCGCTTCGATGCCACCGGGGTTTGTGGCTCCGCAGGCCCCGTTGGCGCAACAGGCTCCACGGGTTCAGTCGTTGGTGCCTGGGCAGCCGGCCCGCAGGTGCCCCAGGGTCACTCACTACCCCAAGGTCAGCCACGTCCGCAGGCGCAGCAGGGCCAGTATCAGCCGCAGCGGCCACCGCAATTGCGTCGGCGCCCCCAGCGGGGTGCCGAGACAGCGCACCCTCCTCTCGTGCGGCCCAATACACCAAGCAGGGGGCCAGATACCGGCACTGCCCCGCCACGCGGTGCGCACGGCAGAGATCTGCCCGCCGGGGTTGTGCCGGTCGACGCACCCCTTGCGCCGCCGCCTCCCGTGCGAAACGTTGAGATTGGAGAACAGCTGCTTCTCACGTTCGACACCGGTCAGCGTGCACAGTTGCCGATCCCGGTCACCGTGAATCTTGGCCGTCGGCCGGATCCCACGGAGGCGGAGGATCAGCTGCTGGTTGTGCAGGACCCGGAGAGTTCCGTGTCAAAGACGCACCTTCGCCTTGACTATCGCGGCGAAAGTGTCTGGGTGACAGACCTGGGCTCGACCAACGGGTCAGAGATTTTTGACGACACGGGCGAGGGGACTCCGCTGAGCAGGGGCGTGCGAGTTCGTCTTGACGACGGGTCGCGTGTTCGCATCGGTCGTCGCAGTTTTACTGCCGCAATTGTGCAGGGTGAGGTGTCTTGAGAGCAGGGGTAGTTAGTTGAAACACAGAGACATCGCGGTATTGAACGAAATGTGGCTCCGGCCAGTGGAACGACTTCATCAACATGAAAGGACAGCTGCATAGTGGCACAACCCATTGCCTACGACCAAGAAACGATGCTGAACGCCCAGCAAAACATTCTTGAGTGCGAGCAGGCACTTCACAAAATTAAGGCCTACGCGCGCGAATACTGCTCACTTGAGGGTTCGTTTGGTTTGTTGCTACAGCCGTTGCAGCCCATTCATAATGGTGCGCGTGATGCCGTCATGGATAACTTAGATGCGCTCGGCGGTGCGCTCACCCAGACCGCGCTGAGTGTGAACAAATCATACTTGCAGGCCAAAGAGCTCGAAGAGAGAATTCGCCACTATTGTGACTGCCTGATTGCTGAAATTCATGGCGAAGAGCACCCGGAATACAACGGGGGTTCGACTCCCGGTGGTGGATCTCCAGGTGGTGGATCTCCCGGTGGCGGATCTTCCGGTGGTGGGACGCCTCCGCCACCTGCGCCCGTGACCCCGCCTCCGCCGCCTGTTGGGCCGGAAACCAGTCGCCCAGAGACTGCAGCAGAAAGGGATGAGAGGCTCGGGAAGCGGTTCGAAAACTGCCCCTACCCTGGTTGTCACAACTCCAGATGCAGAGGTGAGTGTGTCGCTTTGGGTGAGACCGAAGATCCTGGTCCAAACTGGCGACCGGGTTCGGAAAAGTCGGAGCATGCAGAGGTTCATGGGGGCCGGAAACCCCAGGGCAGCAGGGGCATCCGGTTGGCTGTCGCTGCACCGCGTGTGATGTTCACCCCGCTGGGTGCAGGTGTCAATTGTGTGAGGGTGCGAACGTTCAGCTGGGGTGCTCACCCTCGTGTGCAGAATGCCGCAGCGGAAAGACGCACCTTCCTCCTTGGTACGTGGCCAACTGCGATTTTGGCAAGCCTCACCTTGAGAACTTCGTCAAGCTGCCTGCGGAGTTCAACGGGAGCGAAGACGCGAGACTTGAAGACGCCAGGGAGCGGGCGAGATACGAAGAAGCGCGCATAGAGGCGGAGCGGGAGCAGGCGCGGCTGCAAGAACGGCGCATGGAGGAGTACCGGCACCTCAAAGAACAAGAATTGGCTGCGGAGGGTAGGCGGTTCGTGGAGCGTGAACAGATTCAGATTCTTCGTGCTCACAACACCCCCAACGATGTTTGGGGCGGAGACTACAGAACGCCGGTGTGCGGTGTGACTCCGGGGTTTAGTATCGATGCCCTTATTACCCAGGCCTATAGCGTTCCCCGTGTTGAAAGGAGTGCACGATGAGCACGATTGCTCCCCCCGTGAACGTAGATTCGGTGCTGACGCCGCCGGTGCCCGCTGGCCTGATGGAGCAGGCTCTCGAGAGTGTGCAGAGCCAGGGGGCGCTGGGTCTCGGGCAGATCAGTGCCGTGATCGGCATGCTGGTTGGGTTTGATCCCCTTCAAGAATGGGTCTATAAGCCGTTTATTGGTGATTGGGGCTCCATGGAGCTAGCGGCCGAGGCGTGGCCGCGCTGTGGCGAGGCGGTTCAGTTGATCAATGAGAGGGTGGGTGAACTCGGCAGCTTCGTGGGCGACGGCTGGCAGGGAAAAGCCGCGTTCGAGTTTGGTGAGTGTCACGCCAAGTTGGGCCAGTTGCTCGCACCGCTGCCGCAGCAGTGTGAGCAGGCGGGCGTGATGGATCAGCAGCTGGCAATTTTTGCCAAGGGAATCGTTGCGTTTATTGGCGAGGTGATCCAGAGTCTGGTTCAGTTTGGCTTAGACATTCTGTCAATGATTTGGGTTCCGGTTGTGGGTGAGATCAACGTGGGTAAAGTTCTCGCGATCGCAATCCCAATGATTATTGGCTGGACGATTGAGATCACCAACCTCTTTAACGAGTTCCTTGGGTTCATGGATGCTGTTCATGCGATTCACACCGGAATTGTGGGAATGCTCGGCCCGGTTCGTCAGTCACTGTCGATGCTGACGACTGCGGCCTCGATTGGCCTTGAGATTTACAACATTGTGAGCGAGGCAAAACCGTCGGGATCATCGGGCAGCGCACCACAAGGGTGAGCGCCCCCCGGCATAAACGAGTGAACATCACAGGTGTGGAGGAACAATGAACCCGACAGACGCTATTGAGCAATTGCGGCAGGCGACGGCCCGAGTGGAGGCAAGAACCGCGGCTCTCGCTTCAGAGCGCAGGCGGCGTGAAGACGAGTCTGCCAAACGGCAGGGCGCATTGATCGAGCAGCGGCGCAAGGGCGAGCATGGCCGAGACTGGCAGGTGCTACAGCAGCGCATTGACCTGGGGCAGACCACCGAGTTTGACATTGTGCAGGGCATCGACCTCTCAAACGAGGCCCGCGCGGTGCGCAAGCAGATGGGCGAGGCGCTCGGCAAAGTGGCAGACAAACGTGAAGAATCGGGTGAGGGTCCGGTGGCTCTGACCCCGGAGCTTTCCGAGGCGCAGGATCGTCTGGTTGCGACGCTGCAGCGGTTGCGCGCTGTCCAGCCTCCCGGCTAGTTCGCTCGCGCAGGATCCGCCCCGCCATACCCGCCTCCGTCGTTCCCCGAAAGGTTCAACCGCATGAAAAAGAGCTTGCCTCCTAGGCTGCTTGGTGCTGTTCTCGCAGCACTCTTTGTGCTGCCCGGGGCTGCGTCGGGTGCGGCAGCGCAACCTTTGAGGGCGTCGCTGCCGGTGGCGGATCGTGAGGCGGCGCTGTGGTACACACAGGATCTGAAGTTTGACGAGATCCGCGCCTTGGGGCTGACCGGTAAGGGTGTCACGATTGCGGTGATTGATGACGCGATCAACCTTGACGTCGCGGAACTGCAGGGAGCCGATATCGAGGTGAAGGGCCAGTTCTGTAAAGACCGGACCACGGGAGACACCGAGCCTGCGGTGACGAGTGACCCCGCGCTGAGTCACGGAACGGCCGTGGTGTCGATGTTGGTGGGCAATGGGGTCGCCAGCGACGGCGGTCTGGGTGCTCGTGGGATTGTTCCGGACGCGAAAGTCCTGTTCTACGCAAAAGGCAAGATACGCGAAGCAGGGGACGGCTGCGATACCGCGAACCCCGTCTCGGGCAAACTCCAGTTCAAGGAGTTTTGGGGAGACGATCCCGCGCTTGCACCAGTACGTGAACTGTATGCAGGGTTTCTAGGGTCACCGGTTGCGCTTGCTGCAGCGCAGGCTCTTGAAGACGGGGCCGACATCATCAGTGTTTCTTTGGGCGGCGACTCCGGCCATGATTGGGATTTTGTGCAGTCGCTTGCGATGCACGCCGGGGTGCCGGTTGTTGCAGGAGCACACAACCCCGGGCCTAGTGGTTCCGCAATGGTCCCTTATGGTTTGAATGGTGTGGTGGCGGTGAGTGGTGTTGACCAGTCTCATGAAGTGATCTCTTACGTGGACGGTGACGGTATCAGGTGGATGGCTGGGGGGTCGAGCAATCTTGCGGTTGTTGGTCCCGCGATGAACATGATTGTTCCCGACAACGACGGGAAATGGGAAGCAGGAATCTCTCAAGGCACGTCGTTGACAACGCCGCTTGTGGCGGGGACGGTTGCGCTGGGGATGGAGAAATATCCGAAGGCTTCCGGGTTTCAGGTGCTGCAGGCCATGATTCGTACAACCGGCACAGGTGAACAGAAAGCTGACCCGGAATGGACTGATGAAAAGTACGGGTATGGTGTCGTGAATCCGGTGGGGATGCTCGCGATTGACCCAACACAGTATCCCGATGTGAACCCGTTGTTCATCATGACTCCTGATGACCCTCCTTGTGGCCCGGACGTGAAAACGATGGACGCGTGTGCAGCGGATCACGGGGTCCCTGACCCGTCGGCTGAAGAGGTGTGGCCTAACGGTGATCCTAACCAAAAGGGTGAAGCCGTGGAGCCGAAGCCTGGTGTAACCACCGCCGCTGAGGGTGTGGGCCAGGCTCTCGTATGGGTGGTGGTGGGTGTGCTGGTGCTGGGTGTGCTTGCTGCCGCGATCACCATCCCGATTGTGGTGTCAAGGTCACGCAAGAAGAAACTCGCCGCAGCTGCGACGGTGCAGCAGGGTTCCCCAGCTGCACAGCAGGGCCACCCTGGCATGCAACCGGTTTACCCCGCTGCACAGCAGGCGCACCCTGGCATGCAGCAGGCCTACCCAGTGCAACAGCAGGGCTATCCCGTGCAGCAGGGTTCCCCGGAAGGGTACCCGCTGCCAGTACCGCAGCCGCAGCAGCCTGTTCCTGAACAACCACAGGGTGGCTACCCGCCCCACCAGGCACCGCCTATTCAATCGCAGTATGTGCCGCAGCAACCCCCGAATGTCGAAGGAGAACACACATGACTCCCAGTAGCCGCCGATGTTCGTTCGTGCCGCCTGACCCAAAACTTCAGTTCATCAACAGTTTGAGATTCCCACTCGGAAGAAAGCAGCGATAACCGTGGCAAAAGGAAAAGTAATCGCCGTCCACAAAGACACCCACGACCTCGTGAAGGAAGTGCGACACTACGACCCCGCCCCACCATCCGAAGCAGAGATGGAACAGACAAGTGGGGTCAAAAATGACTGGGTGAAAGACTACCCGAAGCGACTCGGAGAATTTGGTGTTCGAATGCGCCGAGAATTCGCTGACCAACTGAGGGTACTTCAGGCGGATCTTGATATCTCGCTGGGTGCGATCAAAGAGCTTCAGGACCTGGACGAAGAGATTGCAAGGCAGTTGAAGGCACTGAACAGTGATGTGCCCACCAGCAAGGCCCCGAAAGCTCACCCATGAGATCCCGTCGAACCGCAAGACTGATAGGCGCCACGCTCGTCACGCTGTGTGTGCTGCCCGGGATCGCATCGAGCGCGGCAGCGCAACCGCTGAAAACGGAACTCCCCGCCGCAGACCGTGAGGCGGCCCTGTGGCACACGCAGGATCTGAAGTTTGACGAGATCCGGGCCATGGGGCTGACCGGTAAGGGGGTGACGATTGCGGTGATTGATGACGCGATCAATCTTGATGCGGCCGAACTGCAGGGTGCCGATATCGAGGTGAAGGGCCAGTTCTGTAAAGACAAAACCACGGGAGACACCGAGCCTGCGGTGACGAGTGACCCTGCCCTGAGTCACGGGACGGACGTGGTGTCGATGCTGGTGGGCAACGGGGTCGCCAGTGACGGCGGACTGGGTGCCCGGGGTATTGTGCCGGACGCGAAAGTACTGTTTTATTCAATAGGAAAGATACGCGAAGCAGGGGACGGGTGCGACACCGCGAACCCCGTGTCGGGAAAACTCCAATACAAGGAGTTCGTGGGAGACGACCCTGAGCTTGCACATATAGGTGGGCAGTTCAAGGGGTTTCTGGGGTCGGCGGTCGCGCTTGCGGCAGCGCAGGCTCTTGAAGACGGGGCCGACATCATCAGCATCTCCCTGTTAGGCGACGATCCCACTGATTGGGATTTTGTGCAGTCACTTGCGATGCACGCCGGGGTGCCTGTCGTTGCGGGAGCCCACAACCCCGGAATGAGTTTCGCTATAGATATTCCGTTTGGCGTGAACGGTGTGGTAGCGGTGAGCGGTATTGATCAGAATCATGAGGTGATCACCTCCGGGGGTGAGGGCGGCATCAAGTCGGAAGCTGAGGGAGCCAGCAACCTGGCCGTTGTTGGGCCAGGCATGAACCTGCTTGTCCCTGTCAATGACGGGAAGTGGGAGGCGGGTATTTCTCAGGGTACGTCGTTGACGACGCCGTTGGTTGCGGGGACGGTTGCGTTGGGGATGGAGAAGTACCCGAAGGCTTCGGGGTTTCAGGTGCTGCAGGCCATGATTCGTACAACCGGTACAGGAGAACAAAAGCCTGACCCGGAATGGACGGACGAACAGTATGGGTATGGTGTCGTGAATCCGGTGGGGATGCTCGCGGTTGACCCGACACAGTTCCCTGATGTGAACCCATTGTTCATAATGACTGCTAGTGACCCTCCTTGTGGCCCGGGCGTGAAGACGATGGACGCTTGTGCAGCGGATCGAAAGGTCCCTAGCCCGTCGGCTGAGGAGGTGTGGCCTAATGGTGATCCGAACCAAAAGGGTGAAGCCACGGAGCCGAAGCCCGTTGTAACCACTGCTGCTGAGGGTGTGGGGCAGGCTCTTGTATGGGTGGTGGTGGGTGTGCTGGTGTTGGGTGTGCTTGCGACCGCGATCACGATCCCGATTGTGGTGTCTCGTTCGCGCAAGAAGAAACTCGCCGCAGGTGCTATGCAGCAGGGATGGCCAGTGCAGCAGGGTTCCCCGGAAGGGTACCCGCCGCTTGCACCGCAGCCTGTTCCTGAACACCCTCAGGGTGGCTACCCGCAGTACCAGGCACCGCCCGACCACCCGCAGTATGTGCCGCAGCAACCCCGAATCTTGAAGGAGAACACAAATGAGCAGCGAGAGTGATCTTGAAGAAATCGCCTTTGCGGAGGATTGGCAACTCAACAACCTCGACAGTCTCGCCGCTTCAATCAAGAGCGTGCAAGACAAGATTGACAGTCTTATTGCTAAGCTGCCCCAGAAATGGACGGGGGACACTTCTCAGGTCGCTGTGGCTCGCTTGAGGGTTCACAAAACGAACCACGGAAAGATTCGAACTGCCTTGAATCAGGGTAAGGCGCTCATTACTGGTTCGAGTGAGGAAGCGTGTATCGCAAACTCTGCGAACCAGGTACGAAAAGAAGAAGCGCAGAGACTGCTGAGCGAGCTGCCCGGCGGAGTCATTCCGCCCCAGGTGCACGATGCGGTCAACCGGGGCTTAAAAATTGATGTGCCCGGGTTTGGCAAGGTTGATGTCAATACGCAGCTCTCGAATCTCAGCAACTTCTTTGGGGCAAAGCGTGACGAACACGCGGAAAAAGCTCTGGTTGAACTTCAAAAGCTTGCGCGGGATGAAGCAGACAAGTTTAACCCACTTGAAAAGATCGACTATGACCCGCTTCCGACTGAGGTCCCTGACGGTGGGGGCGACAATGGTGGTGGTTGGGACCCTGGAAAGAAGTCTTACGGTGTCAACTACAGCGGCCCTGGCTACACCGGTGGACCCACTGGTCCTGGCGGAGGCGGAAACGGTGACGGCGGCAGCGGCGGTAACCGCGGCAACGATGGCAATAATGGTGGTGGCAACGACCAAGATATTGCCAAGCGCCTCGTCTGTGGTGTGTGCTCGTGCTCAAATCACTCCGAGGGGTGTGGGTGCGTTTCCAGGCACCCCGTCTACAACGGTGCCTGCGGGTATGGTTCGTGTCTGTGCACGAGTCACTCTGGGTCGGGCTGCTGGTGTATTCCGCGGCACACGACCGCCAAGGGTGCGTGCGGGTATGGTTCGTGCCGGTGCATGAGCCACTCTGGTCTGAGTTGCTGGTGTGTGGCGAGCCATGTCACCGACAACACCGGTGGCGGCAACGGCAACGGTGGTCGCCCCGGTGGCGGAAACAACTACGGCAACCCGAGCGTTGATAGTCGTCTCGACGGATCAGTTGCCCGCAACGGTCTGGGTGCTGCTGGTTTGGGTGCTGCCGGTCTTGCCGCGGGCGCAAAGCTTGCCGGTGGTGGCGGTCTTGGCGCTGGGCTCGCTGGCGGTCTTGGGGCTGGCGGCATTGGCGGTGCGGTCGGCGCTGGCGGTGCTGCTCGTGGTGGCAGTGGGTTGCAGGGCTCTGCGGCCGCTGCTGGCAAGGGCGGCGCTGCTGGTGCGGGCTCCGGTGCCGCCTCGGGCAGTGGTTCGAAGGGCGCTGGCCGATCCGGCATGATGATGGGCGGCCAGGGTGGCGGTGCCGCTGACAAGAAGAATGCGAAGCGGAGCGGGCTTGGGTATGTTGCTCCGAAGATCGAAGACGAGGGAGACGGCGGTCCCGCTGCTGCTGCCTCGCGCGCGGGCAGTCGCGAACCGTAACCACTGACACAGCGTGTGGGGTGTGACACGTATCTCGCACACCCCACCCGCTGACACGCTTCGTTTGAAGGGAAATACGAACCACACATGAGCAGCCGTCTCGCCCCGCCCAAAGTACCCTCGGGCAGCCTCGCCGTTCAAGCACCCCCAGAGATTGAAGCGGCAGACGGTGGCAGCAGCATACTCACCTCGATGCTGCCCATGCTCGGCAGTGTCGGCGCAATCATTATGGTGTCGCTGAACAAGGCCGGTCCCACGGGCTGGCTCACCGGCGGCATGTTTCTTGTCTCTGCGCTTGGCTTTGTGTTCGTCAACGGTTGGCGCCAGCGTGCTCAACGCCAGGCCTCGATCCTCGCCTCACGCCGCGAGTACCTCGCGTACCTCACCGGACTCCGTGAGACGGTGCGCAACGCAGCAAAGGCGCAGCGCCGCGAACGCAACTGGCGGTACCCTGCCCCTGAAACACTCAGCTATCTGGTCGAAGACGGCACCCGTGTGTGGGAGCGAGACGCGGCAACTGACGACCACCTCAACACCAGAATCGGCACCAACGAACAACCCCTCGCGCTGCGCATCGAAGCCCCCGAGCTGCCCGATATTGCGCAGCTCGATCCTGTCTCAACCACTGCGGCACACCGCTTTATCGCCACCCACGAAACCCAGCCAGAACTGCCACTGTACATACGTCTCTCGAGCTACAGCAGTCTGCAGATCGTGGGCGACAACATCGAACAGATTCGTGGTCTCACCCGGGCATCGTGAGTCACCTGGCCGCACTGCAAGACCCCGAAGATCTGCAGATTATGGTGCTCGCTGGCGCCGACTCGCTGCCCCACTGGGAATGGGCAAAGTGGTTGCCTCACGTACAGTCGACGAGGTTGCGTGACGCCCTCGGACCCGCGCGCATGATCAGTGACGACCCCGAAATACTCACCAGCATGCTGCCCGCCGAGATGCGTGAGCGCCCCCGCTTTAACCCCGACACCCAAGCTGGTGGCACTCACCTGCTCGTGATTGTTGACGGTGCCAAAACCTCTATGTCGAACCCGCTCTTTTCTGGTGGCCTCCAGGGCGTCACCGTTCTTGACCTGCCCACCAGCTGGGACGACAACGACGATCCCAACGTGGCCCGTATTGCACTCTCGCCAGGCAGCGCCGACCTGGCCGAGGGCAAAGAGCACCAGCTGAGCTTTATCCCCGACAACATGAGCCTCGTTGAAGCGGAGGCTGTCGCCCGCAGACTCGCCCCGCTGCACAAAGAGGCTGGCGGCAGCGGCCAGGTAACCCGCACGAGCACCAAGCAGCAAGAACTTATCGAACTGCTTGGCATGCCCGACGTGCGCGACCTCGACTTCGAGAGTCAGTGGAGGTATTTGCCAGAGCGGGATCGGCTGCGCGTGCCCATCGGTCAAGACTTAAGTGGCGCGCCGCTGATCCTCGACCTGAAAGAATCGGCCTCGCAGGGTATGGGCCCGCACGGTCTCATTATTGGCGCAACCGGTTCGGGTAAGTCTGAGGTGCTGCGCACCCTGGTGCTGTCGCTCGCGCTGACGCACTCGCCCGAGCAACTGAACTTTGTGCTCGTTGACTTTAAGGGTGGCGCAACGTTTGCCGGTATGGCCGACATGCCCCACGTCTCCTCGATCATTACGAACCTGGGCGACGAGATCAGCCTGGTGGATCGTATGCAAGACGCGCTGCAGGGCGAAATGACCAGGCGGCAGGAGTTGCTGCGCGCCTCGGGCAACTTCGTCAACGTTGGTGAGTACGAAAAAGCTCGCCGTGGTGGGCGCACGGAGCTCGCCCCGCTGCCCGCGCTGCTGATCGTGGCCGACGAGTTCTCGGAGCTGCTCAGCGCAAAACCCGACTTCATTGAATCGTTTGTGGCCATCGGTCGCCTCGGCCGTTCGCTGCACGTGCACCTGCTGCTCGCCTCTCAGCGTCTCGAAGAATCGCGACTGAAGGGCCTCGACACACACCTGTCGTATCGCATCGGTCTGCGCACCTTCTCCGCCGCCGAGTCGCGCACCGTGATCGGTGTGCCCGACGCCTACCACCTGCCGCAAGAACCGGGCGGGGCCTGCTGAAGGTCGGCAGCGACGAAAACCTCGACCAGTTCCGGGCCGCCTACGTGTCGGGGCCGCCGCCGGTTCGCAGGCTGAAGGCTGCAGGATCCGAGACTTCGTCGGCCAAGGGCACCGCCCGCATCACAAGTTTCACGGCAGCCCCACTCGAGCTCAGCGATCCCGAACTTGAAGCTGCAGACGCGGCCGCGGCCGCTGAGCGCGAAGAAGCCGAGCTGATCGCCCAAGAGCCAGAAGAGAAGCGCAGCACCTTCGAGATCGCCGTCTCTCGTATGTCGGGCCTAGGCCCGGCCGCACACCAGGTGTGGCTGCCGCCGCTTGAAGAGCCCGCGACGCTCGACGAATTGCTCGGTGAACTGACCGTGAGCTACGAGCTCGGGCTGCACGCGCCCAGGTGGCGTGCACACCGCAGACTCACGATCCCGGTCGGCTTGATCGATGTGCCGCTGCAGCAGCGCCGCGACACCATGACTCTCGACTTTTCGGGAGCCAACGGCCACCTCGCCATCGTCGGCGCACCCCTCTCAGGTAAGAGCACCGCGGCGCGAACAATCGTCGCGGCGCTCGCGCTCACCCACACCCCGCAAGAGGTGCAGTGTTTTGTGATCGACTTTGGTGGCAGCTTCGCGGGCCTTCGTGACCTGCCGCACCTCTCGGGTCTTGCCACCCGTGGTGAACCCGACGTGATTCGCCGCACCGTGGCCGAGGTGCTGTCGCTGTTGAACGCACGCGAGGCGTACTTCCGTGAGCAGGGCATCGACTCGATCGACACCTACCGCACCCGCCGCGCGCAGGGTGCGCTCGACGACGGATACGGCGACATCTTTTTGATCGTCGACGGTTGGATCACCATTCGTGATGACTACGAAACCCTCGAAGAAAACATTCAGCAGATCGCCGCGCGCGGCCTCAGCTTTGGGGTGCACGTGATTATCGCTGCCAGCCGATGGCTGGAGTTTCGGCCCGCCATTAAAGATCTGCTCGGCGGAAAAATGGAGCTGCGTCTGGGCGACTCCGGCGACTCCGAGATCAACCGCAAAGCGGCGGGCAACGTGACCGCGCTGCCCGGCCGCGGACTCGACGTGAGTGGACTACAGATGCTCACCGCACTGCCCCGCATCGACGGTGACGGTTCGCCGGAGACCCTCGTCGACGGGGTTGAAGACCTTGTTGCCAAAATCTCAAGCGCCTGGCAGCGCGAACCCGGACCCAAGCTGCGCCTGCTGCCAGAAGTGCTGCCGCTTGAAGAGCTGCGTGCACACCCCGGAGCGAACCCGTCGCAACTGCTGCTGGGTCTCGACGAGGCCGAGCTTGCACCGATCGGTCTTGACCCGGTTGCTGAGCCCCACCTGTTCCTCTTTGGTGACTCGGGATCAGGCAAATCCGCGATGCTACGCGGCGTAGCGCACGAGGTGATGCGTCTCTACGAACCCAAGAAGGCCATGATCTTCATGATCGACTATCGTCGTGCTCACCTCGGCGAAATTCCAAGCGAATATTTGGGTGGCTACTACACCACGGCTGAGCAAGCAAGCGAGGGGATCTCGGCCCTGGTCGAGTTCTTCAGAGGCAGGCTGCCCGGCCCCGATGTGACGACCGAACAACTGCGCAACCGCAGCTGGTGGACGGGGCGGAGGGTTATGTGCTGATCGACGACTACGATCTGGTCGCCACCCAGCAGGGCAACCCCGCAGCCCCGCTCGCGCAGATGCTTGCGCAGGCCAGCGATGTTGGCATGCACGTGATTGTGACAAGGCGCACCGGCGGTGCTTCACGAGCCGCGTACGACCCGATCCTGCAGGGCATGACAGACCTCGGTGTCACCGGTGTGTTGCTCAGTGGCAACCCCGAAGAGGGGCAGCTGATCGGCAGGGTAAAGCCGATCCTCAGCGAACCCGGCCGCGCCCAGGTGGTGTCCAGGGCTCGCGGGCTGCAGGTGGCACAGCTGGCCTACGTTCGCTCTGTGCACGAAACAGAAGAATAGGGTTATGGGCCAAACAGTTGAGGCGCCGCGTGCCCTGAAAAACTTGGTGCCAGGTATGAGTCGCGACGATTTCGTGGCAGAGTTGGGTTGCACGGGGTGACCCGCAGGCTTTTTACAAGAAGAGGGTAATGCATGGACGACGGGATAACTGGCGCAGCGTTGGGCGGTGGGATGCTCATCGTCTCCGTAATCTGGGGCTTGTTGGCCTCGGGTTCATCATCTGGTATTTCTGGGCGTTGTCAAAGCTGTTCCCGAAACTCGGGTTGCCCGCCTCGCACGGTTGGATTCCTATCTGGAACCTCTGGCAGCTCATTCAGCGGGGTGGCCTGCCTGGGTGGCTTGCCCTGTTCTTGCTAGTGCCCGGGTTGAATGTTGTGGCGCTTGTCGTGACGATCATCGCGATTCACCGCATCAACTTCGAGTTCGGCAAAGGTGCCGGGTTTACGGTGCTGGGGGCGTTTCTGGCGCCGCTGTGGGCCACGATGCTTTCGAATCACATCGGTGATATGGCCTACGGGGGCACTTGGCAGCCGGGCGCACCAGCTGGGCAAAATGGTCATTTGCCCTATGCTGTCGGACACGACGGGTATGGTCAGCCGGTGCAGCAAGCTCCATTCGGCGGGTATCAGAACCAACAGCAACACTTTATGGGTGACTCCGCAGCCGGTGAGTGGCAGGGGATGCCGCCCGTGCAACAGGATCCCGTGGCAGGTGAGTGGCAGGGTGTGGTGCCGGGCGTGCAGCACGGCGCGCCGCAGGTTGATCCTGCCTGGCAGGGAGACGCTGCGGGGCAGCCGGTCGCAGGTTGGCAGGGTGACCCCGCTTGGCAGGTGAACTCAGACCAGCAACAGGCATACGGGCACTCCGAACCTTTAGATCAGTCGCAGGCGCTTCCGCCGCAGCAATCGTCGTGGGCTCCACCCCCTGCTTCCGGGGGAGTGCCGGCCGCTCCCTACCCTGGTGCTGGCCAGTCTGGACAGATACCGCAGGGACAGATACCTCAGGGGCAAATGCCCCAGGTTCCCCTTCCTTCCGTGCCTCCCGCGCCGACCGCACACCCTGAGGTGGCTGAAGTGCCTGATGCTTTTCAGCTGAACTTTCAGCAGCCGAGTTTTTCTGCAGCGCCAGCACCCGAAAACAACTGGGGGTTCAGCAACACGACCGAGGGAGCGTTTGAGCGACTCGCTTCGGAGGGTGCTCCACCACAGACAGAATCTCCGCTGGGAGAGGTCATGCCTCCGCAAGAGCTGTACTCCTGGCCTGGGGTTGATCCCGAACTGCCAATAGAGGCTACGGCGGTGACGCCAGCACCTGTGCCCGTTCCCGAGCAGGTGCAGGCACCGGCACAGCCCGCTCCTGAGTTCGTGCCTGATCCCGAACCCGTTGCGACTCAATCGGAGACCGCAGGCGAAGAGGTTCCAAACATGCACGCGGCTTCTATGAATGCTGCAGTTCCGCAAGAGGTCGCTCATGGGTCCGAGTTCGAGCCCGTTGCCGAACCTGCAGTCCCGACGATCTTTGAGACCTCAGTGCCTCCGCAGGAGCCGCCAGCGGTTCCTGCGGTTCCAGTGGCACCCGCTGTTCTGCCTGAAACTGACGCCGCCGAAGACTCAGAAGAAGAGTTCGATCACACTGTTGTCGTTGCGCGGGAGGCCGCTGGGGCCTTGAGCTGCCCAGTGGTGAAGTGCTCGAACTGCTTGGAGACGACATTGTGCTCGGGCGTAAGCCCACCGCCGTTGACGGGACTTCTGCCCTAAAGATTGAAGACCCCACACGAACCATGTCGAAGACCCACGCGCGAATGCGTCGTGTCGGCGACGGCTGGACAATCGAAGACCTGCACTCAACGAATGGTGTTGCGGTGTTCGACGACCTGGGTAATTCAACTCAGGTGGAATCGGGGCGAGAAACTGAGGTTTCGGAACGCCTCATCATTGGCACACTTGAGGTGAGGCTACGCCCGATGAACTAGGCCCGGGCGTCCGCCATGGCTCAGAACTGTGCGATAGCTCAGAAAGCATGTAAGAACCGGCGACAGCCCAGCCTTTGAGGCGTAGGCTGCTGTGTGGTGTCGAATGATGCTCCCCGCTGAGAGGACTTGAGTGAAGATCGTCAGCTACAACCTCCGCAAGAATCGTGCTGTCTCAGAGATCGGCGAACTTGCTGATGCGCACGGTGTTGATATTTTGTGTCTGCAGGAGGCTGAAGCTGTCGCGCTGCCTGCGCACCTCGGCCACCTAAGTCTGGTGCATGCAACCGAGCGGAATCGTCTTGGGCTCGCGATGTACGTGCGCGACGAGCGCTTCCGGGCTCATGCGGCTCACACCTTCCAGCTCAAGAAGTCTCTGCACGACAGGCTGCTCGCCCCCGCGCACGAACGCCTGCTCGGTGTGCGCCTGCACGACCGCGAGACCTCGCGTGACTTTGTTGCCGCGTCCTTTCACGCCGCCCCTCTCACAGCGCTGAACTCGCTGCGCCGCCACCAGATTCACACCGCACTCGGAGAGCTGCGTCAGCTTGGTCCGGGGCTCCCTGCACTGATGGTGGGTGACTACAACTATCCTGTGTTTAAGGGGCGGCTGGACCTCGAAATGCGCGATCACGGCTATGAACTTAGTCTGAGTGATAAGCGCACCTACACCCGCTACAAGATGTTCCGCGGGCACTTTGACTTTGCGACCTCGTCGGGGCTCGACATCGAGAGTGTGCGCACGCTGCAGCGGGGCACCTCCGACCACTTGCCGATTATGGTTTCGGCTTCTCTGAGCACGGAGCGTGTTCCGCTGGCCGTCTAGCACACAGATCGTGTTTCAGGGGCACCGTGAGGCTGGGGTCCGCGGTGTTAGTTGACATAAATCAACCAACTTCATATAGTTGATTTTTGTCAACTAAAACAGTGTACGCCAAAGGACCCCGCTCCGCCGATGTCTCAGACTCAAATCAAGTCCCCTCAGAAAGCCCCCGTCGAGGGGCTTCTCGCCGGTCGCGCCAAGAACCTCGCGCTCACGGGCCTCTTTATGAGCATGGCCGTTTCCATGCTCTCCATGACAGTTGTCGGTACGTCGATGCCGATTATCATCGCTGACATTAACGGCAACCAGGCCGCCTTCACCTGGGTTGTCACGGGCACAATGCTCGCTTCGGCAATTTCCACGCCCGTCTGGGGCAAGCTCGCCGACCTCACCAGCAAAAAAGTGCTGCTGCAGCTCTCGCTGGTCCTGTTCACTGTCGGCTCAGCCCTCGCGGGCACCGCTCAGGAGCCCTCCTGGTTGATCGCGTTCCGTGTGCTTCAGGGTCTCGGCGCGGGTGGTCTCGGGGCCCTCGGCCAGATCGTCCTGGCCGAGATCATTAGCCCACGTGAGCGTGGCAAGTACATGGGCATCATGGGTGCGATCATGGCCATCTCAACCGTCGGTGGGCCGCTGCTTGGTGGCACCATCACCGACACACTCGGCTGGCGCTGGAACTTCTATGTCGCCGCTCCCATTGCAATCATCGCCATCATTGTGCTGCAGCGCACTTTGCACCTGCACACCGAAAAACGCAAGATCAAGATCGACTACATTGGTGCGACCTTTATCTCACTCGGGTTTGCGAGCCTGCTGGTCTGGGTGACCCTCGGTGGCACCGAATTTGACTGGTGGTCGTGGCAGTCGGCTCTCATGGTTGGCGGTGGGTTACTGCTGCTCGCGGCGGCCGTCTTCGTTGAACTGCGCGCCGAAGAGCCGCTGATCCCGATGACACTCTTCAAGAACCGCACCTTCACCATGGCCGTCATTGCCAGTATCGCGGTCGGCCTTGCCATGTTTGGCACCTCGGTATTCCTGGGTCAGTACATGCAGCTTGCGCGCGGTAAAACACCGACTGAGTCGGGACTGCTCACGATCCCGATGATGGCGGGTGTGCTGCTCGCCTCGACGCTGGTTGGCCAGATCATCACGCGCACCGGCAAATGGAAGCGCTACATGGTTTCCGGTTCCGTGATCATGCTCGTTGGCCTCTTCATGATGGGCCAGTTGCGCTACGACACGTCATTCTGGTTCGTCGGCGTCGCAATGTTTGTGCTCGGTTCGGGTGTCGGCATGTGCATGCAGAACCTCGTGTTGGTGGTGCAGAACACGGTCAACCCACACCAACTGGGTGTTGCGAGCTCAGCCGTCACGTTCTTCCGCACCATCGGCGGTACCGCGGGCATGTCGGCCATGGGTGCCCTGCTTGCGAACCTTGTGGTTGAGTACATCAAGGACGGACTCGGCAAGCTCAGCCCTGAGCAACTGGTCGGGGCTGACACGCTCGCCGGCGGCACGATTCCGAAGATCGCGGAGCTGCCGGACCCCATTCGTATCGTCGTTGAGAGCGCCTACGGGCACGGGATCGGCAACGTCTTTCTAGCGGCATCACCCGTCGCCATCGTTGCGATTATCGCCATCGCACTGCTGCCCAACATCCCGCTGAGTGACAAGAGCAACGCCGAGCGGCTCGCCGAGCAGCGTGCCTCGGCAGACGCCGCTGCTGCTTCTGTTGCTTCTGTTGCGGGGTCGCGGGGATCGTGGCTGGGTCGCGATCCGATTCCGTTGCAACAACTCCGAACACGGGGGCGGAAATCGAACTCGACGAGGCTTTGCTTTCAGGGCCGCCCGGAGTTGACGTCTACGCACCAGATTCGCCAGCGCGTTAGAATTCAGTATGTCGCAGCAGCACGTGATGCAAACGGTAGCCTCAGAGGCCTCCGCGATCCCGAATCAGCCGCCTCAGAGTGACGAGTTGATCGCCGAGATCATCGCTGAGTTCTCTCAGGTGTTCGCCTTTGCCCGTGCGCGCTGGGCGCGGTACGCCGAGGAGGTCCACCCTGAGCTCAAAGGAGTCGGCATTATGGTGCTGCAGACTATCTTGCGAAAGGGGCCGATCACCGCGACCCAGCTGAGCCAGTTGCTCGGCATGGATAAGGCTGTGGTGAGCCGACAGGTGACGAAGCTGCGGGAGTTCGATCTGATCGAGGCCGAGGCGGCGGCTGAAGATCGGCGAGTGGTGTTACTCACGGCGAGTCCCGCGGCGCAGGCAGCGATCGAAGAGCTGCACGCGCATACCTCGCACGATTACCGGCAACGGTTTCAGGGGTGGCAAACTAACGACCTAGCGGCCCTGCGCGAGGCGCTGCATCGGTTCAACGGTGCAGCGCCCGCGGGGCCGACAGCCCGGCAACCCGCTGCTCCCGCCCAGCTGAGTAGGGCGGAGTAGTCCGCTAGTTGAACTCGTCGGCC
Organism: Leucobacter coleopterorum; assembly: GCF_011382985.1. Lineage (GTDB taxonomy): Bacteria > Actinomycetota > Actinomycetes > Actinomycetales > Microbacteriaceae > Leucobacter > Leucobacter coleopterorum. Next base: position 2,882,415 of record NZ_CP049933.1, on the reverse strand, counting down.
GCGGCCTGCGCTGCGGCTCGCACGGTTTCGAGATCCTCGCCCGTGACCGTCACGTGGCCGACCTTGCGGCCCGGCCGCGATGTTTTGTCGTAGCTGTGAAACTTCGCTCTAGGGTGCGCCGCGAGTGCCGCGGCGTAGCGCACGAGCATCGGTCCCTCGGTCGGGCCACCGAGAACGTTCACCATGACTGCGGCCGGAGCTGTCATAGAGGTATCGCCGAGCGGCAAATTTGCCACGGCCCGCAGATGCTGTTCGAACTGGCTGGTCACGGATCCCTCAATCGAGAAGTGTCCCGAGTTATGAGGCCGCATCGCCAGTTCGTTTACGAGCACACGACCATCACGAGCCTCGAACATTTCTACCGCGAGCACTCCGGTTACCCCCACGCCCTCGGCGACGACGGAACCGATGCGAGCGGCCTCGTCGAGTGTGGCGGGATCAGCCACTGGTGCCGGTGCCAGTACGACAGCGCACACACCGTCGTGCTGGATCGTCTCGACCACGGGCCAGGTGCGGGTCTCACCGCTCGGGCGGCGCGCAACCAACTGCGAGAGCTCACGAGTGAAGTCGACGAGTTCTTCGGCGAGCAGGTGCCCACCGCGAGCATCCTCAGCGAGAGTTGTAAACCAGTCGCGAGCTTCGCTTGCGTCAGCGATGACACGCACTCCCTTGCCGTCGTAGCCGCCTCGCGCGGTTTTTATGACAGCACGGCCACCGTGAGTGTCGATAAACGTCTGCAGTTCCGCCTCATCAGCAACCGCCGCCCAGCTCGGCACTGGCACACCCAGCTCCTCAAGCTTCTGGCGCATCAAAATCTTGTCTTGGGCGTACTGCAGTGCGTCGGGTCGCGGGTGCACGGCTTTGCCGCGACGCTCGAGCTCAAGCAGGATCTCCTGGGGTACGTGCTCGTGGTCGAAGGTAATGACGTCTACAGTTTCGGCGAAGGTATAGACCGTTTCTGGGTCGCGATAGTCGCCGATCGCGTCTGCTGCTCGAGCGGCGCTTGATCCTTCAATTTCAGCGAGCACGCTGATGCCGAGTCCCAGGTGAATCGCTGGGGGCACCATCATGCGGGCGAGCTGCCCGCCTCCGATGACGCCAACTCGGATGCTGCTGCGGTTCATGCCCAGTTCGCCCATGCATCTATTCTGCCTTATCGTGGGGTGGCGAAACGGCTAGCCCCGGTTGTTGAGCTGTTCTCTGCGCTGGCGGATGAGGTCGCGGACCTTGAGCTGGTGTGAGGGAGGTGCGTAAGCGTCGGGGGTAATGCCAGAGATGAAGTTGCCGGGATCAGCCCCCAGCGCAAAGGCAATACGGACGATTGATTGCACGGCGGGACTTGACTCGCCCCTTTCAATACGTCCTATGCTGGTGGTCTCCAACTCGGAGAGCTCGCTCAAGTCTTCACGTGAAATGCCAAGTTTTTGTCGTGCCTCACGAATGCGGCGACCGATTTCGATCGCCGCGACAGATTTTGTCTTGGTCATCGCACTAGATTGCTTGACCTAAGTAATAAAGGTCCAGTGAAGAAAAGGCCTGGGCATAAAAGCACAGGACAAAAGTGCCTAGGTTGTGAGTCCTGGGCGCGCGAGCAACCCCGCGTCGCTGACCCGGTTACGATAGAAACTATGACTGACAATGCAGTGCCCCTCGTCGGAGTGATCATGGGATCAGATTCAGACTTCAGCGTGATGGCCGACGCGGTCCAGGTGCTGCGCGATTTCAATATCACCCACGAGGTCGAGGTCGTGAGCGCCCACCGCACGCCCGACAAGATGGTGAGCTATGCGCGAGAGGCCGCTGGGCGCGGCCTCAAAGTGATCATTGCCGGTGCGGGCGGCGCTGCCCACCTGCCAGGCATGGTCGCGTCAATGACGACACTCCCAGTCATTGGTGTGCCGGTGCCACTTGCGAAACTCGACGGCCTCGACTCGCTGCTGTCCATCGTGCAGATGCCGGGAGGAATCCCCGTCGCAACCGTTTCAATTGGTGGTGCCAAAAACGCCGGATTGCTGGCGGCGCGCATTCTCGGTGTTCAGGATCGCGACATCGCAGCCCAGCTTGACGCTTACGCCGCTGAACTCACAGCAGCGGTTGAAGAGAAGAACACCGCGCTCAAGGCGCGTGTCGACGCGGAACAGGGCAACTCCTAGCGAGACAGGTGCCACAGGTGCCAGATGAGCGCCGCGCAGACACTACATATTAGCGTGCGCTTCCCAGAGCTGCCAGGCCGCGCCGTTCCATCCGAAACCGCGGCTGCGGTCGCGAGCGAGAACCGCCAACTTAGTGAGTGAGTTGGGGTCACGAAAGAGTCTGCTGAACTCGGCAGCAAATTCGCCAGCTTCGGTTGCGGCGAGACCCGCATCGAGCACGAGTTCTTCCGCGGCTGGGTGGCCGGCGTGCAACACGGGAACGGATCCGGTGAGGGCTCCGAGCAGGGTGTACCCAGTGCCGACGTATGTCTGGGGGTGTAGCAAAAGCGAAGCGCCGCTGAGCACCGCACCGACGTCGGTCAAGTCTCGAGGGTTCACGAAGTTCAGGCGGTGCCGCAGCTCATCGGGGATGTTTGGCGGTGTGGTGGCGTTGGCTGCGGGATCCAGTCCCTCAAGTACCACCACGTTGGGTAGTGAAGGGTCGGCGCGCAGCGCATCGATAACCCAGCTCAGGCGGCCGTGCTCGCTCGCGGTGGCGGTTGTCACCGCGTAGTGATCGGGAACTCCGATCTCGGCGCGGCGCTCGATAGCGTCGTCTGGGCGCAGATATTCAGATGGAGCACCAAGCTGTAGAACTTGAACGGGCAGATCGGCACCGAAGTGCTCCTGCAGCGCCCGCGCGGTTGCGTGAGTCGGCGTGAAAATAACGTCAGCAAGCTTCACCGCACGGCGCACGAACGCACGGTACAACCTGGCCTGAGAATTACCGAGAATCGCTGGGGCATCCCAGGCGATGCTGTGCGTGATAGTGACCGAGGTCTGGGTGCCGTCGTCGTCGCCGTGGGAACGCAGCGGAACCATTGGGGTGATTGAGTGCACAAACTCGCCATCGAGCGGCCGAGCGGTTGCTCCGTTTTGCCACAGAAGCGGCAGCATCGTTGAGCGAAACGGCAGATGTTCGGAGCGAATGAGTGGGGAGGTGAAGTGGGGATCCGTGGAACCCTTTGCCATCAGGTAGCGCGTGCTGCAGCTGCGTGGTGCAGTGACAGCCAGGGCCTCCGTAAGATCTCGAGCGGCAGCGGCGTGCACCGGTGCTTCCCAATCAGGGAAAGGCTCGGCGATGAGAGTGAGTGTTGCCACGTAATGTCTCCCATCGTTGATTCGTGTTCTAGAACTGTCCCAGATCATTCTATGAGTCAGAGAGGGCGAAGCCTGAACTTATGCCCTGCGAACTCAAGGACGAAATAGAAATGTGACGATAGCGCCATCATTCGGGGAGTCCACGGGTCAAACGAAGTACGCTGGTATGCATGCGTGTATTGCTGACAGGTGGAGCCGGTTACATTGGCTCCCACACCGCCCTCGTGCTCTTGGACCAGGGACACGACGTGGTCGTTCTCGATGACTTCTCAAACAGCAGCCCCGAAGCGGTGCGTCGGGTCGAAGAACTGAGCGGCCGGAGCGTCGCGGTGGTTGAAGTTGACCTCGCGGATCGTGACAGAGCAACCGAGGCGCTCACAGGTGTTGAATTTGACGCCGTGATCCACCTCGCCGGTCTGAAGTCAGTTGGCGAGTCGGTGGCTATGCCAACAAAGTATTACCGCATCAATATTGATTCCACCACCACGCTGCTCGACATTATGCGCGACCGCGGCGTAACGAAGCTGGTGTTCAGCTCTTCGGCGACGGTCTACGGTGACCCCGAGTATGTGCCACAAGACGAGCTGCACCGCGTGGGCGTTGGCCTCACCAACCCCTACGGGTGGTCAAAATTTATGAATGAGCAAATCATTCGCGACACCCAGCTGGCTTGGCCCGAGTTAGAAGCTGTGCTGCTGCGGTACTTCAACCCGGTAGGGGCGCACCCCTCTGGGCGTATTGGTGAAGATCCTTCAGGGATCCCGAACAACCTCATGCCATTTATTGCTCAGGTTGCCGTGGGTAAGCGTGAACGGCTCAGCGTATTCGGCGAAAACTATCCGACCTCCGACGGAACGGGTGTGCGCGACTATATTCACGTGATGGACCTGGCCGAGGGGCACGTCGCGGCCCTCAATAACTCCGTTGCAGGAGTCGCCAGTTACAACCTTGGTTCGGGAACGGGATCCAGTGTGCTCGAAGTGGTGCGCGCTTTCGAGCAGGCCTCCGGGCAGACAATTCCTTACACCATCGTGGAGGCGCGCCCCGGTGACGTTGCTGAGGTTGTAGCAAACCCCGAGAAGGCGAACCGTGAACTGAACTGGCGTACCTCACGCTCGCTCGCAGAAGCCTGTCGTGATTCCTGGGCTTGGCAGTCATCGAATCCTGGAGGATACGACGCGTGACACTTGATCTTGAGCGGCCGCTGCGCAACCCAGACCTCACCTCGCCGCCGCTCATGAGCAAGCGAGCGCGCTGGCTTGTTGTGCTCGGTTTTCTGCTCCCCGGCAGCGCCCAGATTCTCTCCGGCAATCGCAAGCTTGGGCGTTTTGGGCTCACCGCCACGATTATTTTGCTGGTGGGAGGGATCGCCTCGGTGCTCGGGCTGATGTTTGCCCGAGCAGCCACACTGACCATTTTTACGAACAGCTGGGTGCTGCTCATCTTGCAGTGGGCGCTGTTTGCATACGCTGTACTGTGGGTCATCCTTGGGCTCAACACACTCGGCCTTACCCGGCTGAGGCGGGTGCAGCGCAATTGGAAGCTGCCGGTCGCGGTGCTCTCTGTGGTATTGACCCTCGTGCCTGCAGCTGGGGCAGCGTGGGCTGGAACGTCGGTGGCTGCCGGACGTGGGGCGCTCAGCGATATTTTCGGCAGCGCTCCCGCGGTTGCCCCCGTCGACGGACGCTACAACTTCTTGCTGCTCGGTACCGATGCGGGGGCCGACCGTGAGGGTCTGCGCCCCGACAGCATCTCTGTGGTCAGTGTCGACGCTGAAACAGGGCAGGCCGCGATTATCGGCGTGCCGCGTGAGCTTGAGGCGACGCCGTTCGCCGAGGGATCGCCCATGGCTGAGATGCATCCGAACGGTTTTGGGGTTGGTCCGAACGCATTCGGCGACTACGGCGGCTGTGAGGTTGGGCGCTGCATTCTGAACGGCATCTACGCCGAAGCTGAGCTTTTTTACCCCGAGCTCTACCCGAACGCCAAAAAACGCGATTCTTCCCCGGGGATCGAGGCGACGCGAGAAGCCGTTGAGGGAGCACTCGGACTCAAGATTCAGTTCTACGTGCTTCTGAACATGGACGGCTTCGCTGAACTGATTGACGCGCTAGGCGGCGTCACCATGGACGTCACCGAACGGTTGCCAATTGGTGGTGGAGCTGATGAATACGGTCAACCGGTGAACATGGACGGCTGGATCGAGCCGGGCAAACAGCACCTCAATGGGTTTCAGGCGCAATGGTACGCGCGCTCACGTTATGGCTCGAGCAACGGCGATTATGACCGCATGCAGCGGCAGCGTGAATTGCAGGCGGCGATCCTCGCACAGATGAACCCCGCGAATGTGCTGGTCAAGTTCCAGGGAATCGCCTCAGCGGGCACCCAACTCATTGAGACCGACATTCCCGAGTCAATGCTGGGCAGGCTTGTCGATCTTGCGGGTAAGTCGCGTGGCCACGAGATTGTGAACGTCGAACTCGTTCCGCCCGCGGTTGAACCGGATGCGCCCGACTTTGACGTGATCAGGCAGCTCACTGCCGAAGGTATTGCCGAAGCATCTCCGCCCAAAAAAGACGAGGGGTAAAATCGCTGCTTGTTCAGCGATTGATAGAGGTGGAAAAAGAATTGACTGCAGAGTCGGTCAACCCGAGACGTGGGTTGTGGGCCGCTGGAATCGTCGGGTTCTGGATGCTCGTTGCTGCTGGCGCTGTCTTTACCGGTGCCGGAATCTGGGTTCGGCGAACCTTTGGAGTCATCTCTATTGACCAGTTGCTGAGCAACATCAACGGTGGTGGAGATGGTGCCGGCGGTGACGCCCTCGTCGCGGGGGCAGTCGCGGCCATCCTCGTGGTTCCCGTGGCCATCACACTCGCGTTGGCGGTGGTAGTTGAGACGTTTCGGCGCGGGCTGCGTTCCAAGGATTGGTTTACCACCCTTCGCACCAGGTTGTTTCGCGGGATCTCGATTGCGCTTGCGGTGGTGTTGCCCCTGAGCGGTGCGGTTGTGTTTGGCGATACGATCGGAGCTGCTGACTACGTGCAGGCTTCCATGCGAGAGAAAGCACTCGGAACAACCCTCGCCGACTTTTACACTGCACCGAAGATTGAGTCGACGACGGGGACTGGCGGTTCGGCAGTGAGTGTCGGCTCGCGCAACGATGAAAGTGTCACCGCAACGAACGGTGCAGCCGGCACGAAAAACCTCGTATTGATCTACCTTGAATCCATCGAGGATACATTTGCAGACGACACAGTTTTCGAAGAGAACATGCTTGCACCTGTGCAGGAGGCGACTTCTGGCTGGGCAGCGGTTCCTCGTCTGCAGCAGTACGAGGGTGGTGGTTGGACCATGGCCGGAATCGTGAGCACGCAGTGTGGGATCCCACTGCGCACCGCGAGTTCGAACGCAGACAACAACGACCTGAATGTGCTCGGCGATAAGGGTCACGAGGTGGAACAATTTTTGCCTGGAGCCGATTGTCTTGGCGACGTGCTGAAACAGAAGGGATACCGAAACGTCTTTCTCGGAGGAGCCAACGCGGACTTCGCGGGTAAAGGAACGTTTCTATCTGGACACGGTTATGACGAGGTTGACGACCTCAAAGTATGGGCGAGCGAGGGCGAGACCGAGACGCGCGATGACTGGGGGCTCTCTGACAGACGTCTGTTTGAGCGCGCGAAGGAAAAGGTAACGCAGCTCCACGATGCTGGGCAGCCTTTTAATCTCACGATACTGACACTCGATACGCACGAGGAACCGCACGTTTACGACTATTGCGACGTGACCACGAAGAAGGCCATGACCTCAATCACGCTCTGTTCCATGGAGCAGGTGGCGGAGTTTGTCGACTTCATGGAAAACGAGGGTTACCTCAACGACACGACTGTTGTGTTGATGGGTGACCATCGCAAGATGAATGTCGAGGGTGGGAGCTTTTGGGACGAGCTGAAGGATCGTGACGATCGCACGATCTTTAATCGCGTCTGGGCGCCTGGCGGAGCACAGTTCGCCCGCGATGAGATCGACCAGCTCAGCATGTATCCGACGTTGCTTGAACTCGTCGGACTGAATTTGAAGGATCACCGGGCCGGCATTGGGGTTTCTGCGTTAGTGAAGGCGAAGGACGTGCCAGCAGGATCGATCCTCGACCTTGACTCGAGCGAATACTTAGACGTGGTGAATTCCCGATCGATGGACTTCTACGCCAAGATGTGGGCTCACGGGTCGCAGGTTACCGCAGCGGGGTAAAGGGCTCGAGCCGCGAGCGAGTCAGCTCCTTCGCGGGCAACGTAGACTAGGCGAGGCCAATTTGTCTTGAGGGGAGAGTGTTCGCATGCGCGTAACCGCCGTATTGGTGGCATACAATCGGCGCGAGCTGCTGCAAGAGTCGCTCCGTGCGCTCGCCGCACAGAGCCGACCGGTCGATCGCCTGGTGGTCGTTGACAACGCATCTGATGGCGGAATCGGCGAAGAGGCCGAACAACTGATTGAAGAGTGGGGCGAGCGCGCTCGGTGTATTCAACTGACTGAGAACACCGGCGGTGCCGGTGGGTTTGCGGTCGGGATCGCAGCTGCCGTTGCCGAAGAGGGGATCGACTGGGTCTGGGTGATGGACGACGACACGGTTCCTTCCCCCGACGCACTCTCGGGGGCGCTTGAGGCACACAAGTGCTATCGGGGCACGGGGCAAGATGATCTGGCCGTCATGGGATCGAGGGTCATCTGGACTGATGGTCAGGACCACCCCATGAACACGCCCAAAGCCAAGATTCGTGCGGGAGAACGTGAACGCCGCCGCGCCGCGCAGGCCGGGGGCATGCAGATCCGCTCCATCTCTTTCGTCTCAGCGTTTCTGAGGGCATCGCGGGTGCGTGAACTGGGTCTGCCCCTCGCCGACTACTTCCTCTGGAACGACGATTTCGAATACTCTGCCCGACTGCTGCGTGGTGCGCGGGGTCTGTATGTGCCAGGGTCTGTTGTGACTCATAAGACTGCGAAACGCGGCTCAAGCGATCAGGATCCTGGTCCTCGCTTCTTCTACGAGGTGCGTAACAAACTCTGGGTGTTCCGCTGCAGCCGTGCGCTCCACGGCTGGGAGAAGCTTCTGTACTCCGCCGCCACCGCGAGGCGCTGGGTGCGTACCTTCCGGGCATCAGAGGATCGCGCGCAACTGCGGGATTGCCTGAAGAGAGGATGGCGTGACGGCTGGGCTACGGCTCCGCGCTTGACTCGTGATGTGCTGCGCAACGCTGGGGTGCCCGTCGACGTCATGTATGAGATCGAACGTCTATCGAAGCTCGACGCACGCTAGCCAATTGAGGTTTAGCGGGTACGCTAGAACATTATGCCTGCATCAGAAACACCCCAGGCGAACTTCTCCCTCCTGCTCCCGGTGTACGCGGGGGATAACGCCGAGCACTTGCGTCTCGCCTTCGAGAGTTCGGTAGATCAGCAGACTCTGCGACCTGCCGAGGCTGTCATAGTGCAGGACGGTCCAGTGCCAGATGCGCTCGCCGCGGAGCTCGAACGCATCGAAGCCAGTAGCTCTGTTCCGGTGCGGGTGATCAGGCTCTCCGAAAACCGCGGACTTACCGAGGCGCTGAATGCAGGCCTCGACGCGTGTTCCCACCCAGTTGTTGCCCGCATGGATGCGGATGACGTTTCAAGCCCTGAGCGCTTCGCGCGACAGTGGGAGCTGATCGAGCAGGGGTACGATCTGGTGGGCACGGGCATGCAGGAGTTTGAGCATGACCCCGCAACCCCGAGCGCGATTCGTGTGCCACCCGTTGGTGCCGAGCGCATTCGGGATCACGCTCGCACGCATAACCCTTCAACCACCCCACCATGATGTACCGTGTTGCCGCACTCGATCGTGTTGGGCGCTACCAGCCCTTCGGCAAGATGGAAGACTACTGGCTGGGGGTGCAACTCATTGCGGATGGGGCGCGGGTTGAGAATATCGCGGATCCGCTGTTGCGCTATCGGGTGGGATCTGGAGCCTTTGCTCGCCGCGGCGGCTGGGCTGAGGCCCGCACCGAATGGAAGCTGCAGCGAGAGCTGTTGCGCATGGGATTTGTGACGCGCACGCAGTATGCGCGTAACGTAGTTATGAAGGGGGCGTACCGTTTACTCCCTGCGGCAGTAAAGCGCGTGCTGTTTCGCGGGCTTATAGGACGGGGGTTGCCGGGGGATCGGTAGTCCCCAGGCAAGAGATATTTGGGGGGACGAATGCCACGCATTGGGCGGGGGTCGCGGCGACGGTGCTTACGGCAGCGTTGATAGTGTCGCTGCTCGTTGCGCCTTTGGGGTCGCGGACGGGCGCCTCGGCCGAGTCACCGACTGCACCTCCAACAAACGAAACAACGGATCCACCAACTGCGGCTCCGATTGACCCGCCTACCGCGGAACCCACGGAGCCACCAACCATCGACCCGGCGGATCCACCTACTGCGGATCCGACACCACCGGCGACAACCCCAGAGGTGCCAGCTGAAGAAGAAGAGCCGCGGGGCCCCAATGGGGGGATCGCGTCGAACTCTCCCGGACCCGAGACAGCGAGACCTGCAGAGGATGCGCCAGACGATCCGCTGCAGGGCCTTGCATCGAGCAGAGCTGCTTTGAGCGCGCTTCGCGGATCCATCATCGGTGACAACTACCCGAGCAAATACAAAAACCTACCCTGGCCGTACCCAAACGGAGCCTACATCTGGGACGAGTGGAACTTTGCTTATCGGCAGTGCACCTCGTTTGTCGCGTGGCGACTCAACAGCGCGAACGGTGTGCCCTTCTCAAACCAGTACAAGGGCTCACGCGTTGGGGAGATGCGGGGCAGTGGGCAGCCTCGGCGCGCAGCGTTGGTATCACTGTCAACAGCACACCTGAGGTAGGTGCCGTTGCATGGAGTGGCCCCTGGTACCAGGGGCCTCCGAGTTCGGGCACGTCGCCTGGGTGGCACAGGTGCTCGACAACGGCAACATTGTCATCGAAGAATACAACAACGGGTGGGCAGGTGCTTACGGTGCCCGCACAATTAGTCCCAGCGAATTTCAGGGCTACATTCACATCCAAGATCTCTCGAACCCGTTCACAAAGACGAGTAATCCGACGATCAGCGGTGCCGCGGTTGTCGGGAGCAAACTGACGGCGAATCTGAGCGGATGGTCACCCACGCCGACGGCACTGCGCTACCAGTGGAAGCGGAACGGTACCGCCATCCCTGGCGCGACTGGGCGCACATATCGTCCAACCATGACCGACCGTACCGCGACACTCAGCGTCGACGTGACGGGAGATCGTGCAGGCTACCGTGCCGAGACCAAGACCTCGGCTGCGACCTCGACTGTACTCATGATCGATTCAAACGGCGATGGACTCGACGACACACTCGAGATGCTGCCGTGGAACTCAGACGTGAACGGTGATGGCTTGCCCGACGTGGTTGGCTTCGGCATAGACGGCGTCCAGGTCTCACTCAATACGAAGACGGGGCTTGGTCCTGTAAAACAGTGGGTCGCGGGTTTTGGCTCAGCAAACGGGTGGTCGCCCCTGCGTCATCCGCGCACGCTTGTCGATGTGAATGGTGACGGCAAAGCCGATGTCTTGGGCTTCGCAAACGAGGGTGTGTACGTCGCTACGAGTACGGGTGGTGGATTTACCGCCGCCAAACGGTGGACTACCGGATTTGGTGTCAACGCTGGGTGGGAAGTGCACAAACACCCGCGCACTCTTTCCGATGTCAATGGGGATGGGCTTCCCGACATCGTTGGTTTTGGTGACGGAGGTGTTTACGTTGCCTTGAACACGGGGTCAACCTTTGGTCCTGAGCAGCGGTGGAGTACGGCTTTCGGGGCAGGCTCTGGTTGGCGCGTGGACCGGCATCCCCGCTTTCTTGCCGATATGAATGGTGATGGGAAGATGGATCTCGTGGGGTTCTCGAATGCGGGAGTCTCGGTGGCGCTGAGCACAGGCAAAGGTTTTGCGGCCACAAAGCAGTGGTCATCAGCCTTCGGCTATGGCAGTGGCTGGCGTATGGAGAACCACCCTCGTATGCTCGCTGACGTGAATGGGGATGGCATACCAGACGTCGTCGGTTTCAAGGATGACGGAGTGTACGTCGCAATCAACACGCGATCTGGCCTCAAAACACCCGTGCGTTGGGCCAGTGATTTTGGAGTGACCGCAGGATGGGAGACGGGTCGCCACCCGCGTGTGCTGGCTGATGTGAACGGTGATGGGCGAGCCGACATTGTCGGGTTTGGTGAAACCGGGGTAGTGGTGGCTCTCAGTTCGGGATCGAAGTTCGGTGTGACGAAACGATGGTCGAGTGATTTTGGCGCAACAAAGGACGGCAAAACGAACTGGCTCATTGATCGTCACCCGCGCATGGTGACCGACGTCAACGGTGATGGCCGTGCCGACATAGTTGGCTTTGCCAGCTCGGGAGTCAATATTGCTTACAATACGGGCGGAAAGTTTGCTACGCCGCTTCTGCGGTTAAGCAATCTTGGGTACTCTGCCGGCGGCTGGAGGGTCAACAGCAACCCCCGAAGTGTGAACATCGAGACCCTGAGCAGCAGACCCGTGCCGAGCATTAAAGGATCGGTGCGGGTTGGGCAGCAGGTGAGCGCCGTGTTGGGCAACTGGCAGCCCCGACCGGTCAACCTCAAGCTGCAGTGGTACCGCAACGGTAAAGCAGTGAGCGGAGCAACCTCGAGTAGCTACACCATCACACCTCAGGACCTTGGGGTGAAGCTATCGGTGGGGTGGTCGCATCGAAACTCGGGTACGCGCCTGCCGAGCGAGGCTCGGCAGAGTCTGTGGTTGCGCTCGGTGTGCTTCAGACATCTACTCCTGTGATCGATGGGCAGCTGCGAGCAGGGTCGGTGTTGAAAGCGAACACTGCCGCCTGGGGGCCCAAGCCAGTGCAGTTGAGATACCAGTGGAATCGCAATGGGTCTCCGATTTCGGGAGCCACCGGCGAGAGCTATAAGCTTTCCATCGCTGATGCCGGGCGCCGGCTCACTGTGACGGTTACCGGGTCTAAAACAGCGTACGGTACAGCATCGCGCACCTCGGACCCCGTCAAGCTGAAGGGTGCGCCGACTCCGCCGAAAAGGTCACCATTTATTGACGTCCCGACTTACCACAGGTTCTATCAGCAGATTGCCTGGATGCACCAGACGGGGCTATCTACCGGCACTGCTACCGCGCAGGGCCCTGTGTATGGGCCGAAGTCGGCCGTGACCCGTGAGGCGATGGCGGCGTTCCTTTACCGACTTGATGCACTGAAGACCCGGAAACCGCCAGCCAAGTCGCCCTTTATTGATGTGTCGGTCAACCAAAAGTTCTATCGGCAGATTGCCTGGATGGCTGAGACCGGGCTATCAACTGGCACTCGCACGGCGACTGGCAGCCGCTACGATCCCAAAGCAGCGGTATCGCGTGAGGCGATGGCGGCGTTCCTATATAGGCTCGAAGCGCCCAAGGGCTACTCCCCTCCCAAAACCTCGCCGTTTTCCGATGTGCCAACGAATCATCGCTTCTATCGCGAGATTGCATGGATGCGCTCCTCGGGTCTCTCGACTGGCACTCCGCAACCGGGTGGCAAGCCCATTTACGCTCCAAAAGACCCTGTCTCACGTGAGGCTATGGCAGCGTTCCTGTTCCGTATGGAAACCAACGGGTAGGCTATACCTCATGCTTGCGATACTGAAGAAATTCTCGATCGCCGTGCTTGCTGGGGGACTCGTCGCAGGAGTGCTCGTGCCGGGGAGCGTTGCGAATGCTGAAAGTGACGCCGTGGTTGGCGTGACTGATGAACAGGGTTCTGGAACCAGCGATCCGGTTCCGAACCCGAGCAAGGAGGCCACCGCACCGCCGGCTGCGCCTGCAGAGGGCGAAGACGCGGAGCAGCCTCCGACTGCAGAGTCCGTTGATCTCGACCCAACAACCAGCAGCGATACCCTTGAGACACCTGCTGCCCCACCGACGTCTGAGGGCGACAACTCAGACGGCGATGACGTTGCACCAGAGGGGCTGGACGAAAAGTTGGCCCAGGCTGCTCTTGAAGCGAGGCCGATGGCTCGGGCCTCTGCTGCGGCGCAGGCCAATGGCTTTAGAGCGGGCTACATTATTTCAGACAAGAAGTTCTACAACGGCAAGGCGATGTCGACCTCAGACGTTCAGAAGTTTCTTAATCAGCAACTCTCGGGACGCTGTACCATCGGTCAACCCGGGCGTATAGCCGGAGGTCCGGCAATCGTCGGTGGCAGGAACGTTGGAATCGTTGCGGATAAGTGCCTGAACGAGAAAACGTTTACCTCTTCGTCTATGAGCGCCGATGCGTACTGTGGTGCATATCAAGGGAGCAAGACGCCTGAATCTGCAGCGACAATCATCGCTCGGGTGGCGCAATCTTGTGGCATTAGCCCGCAGGTGCTGCTTGTGCGACTGCAGCTCGAACAGAGCCTGATCAGTGATACCTGGCCAACAGTGCGCCAGTACGACTATGCAACCGGATCTGATTGCCCTGACAGCGGCCCAGGGGGCAGCGCAAACTGTAACCCGGCTTACAAAGGCTTTGCTAAGCAGGTTTACCGGGGTGCCTGGCACCTGAAGCGTTACACCGCGCAGAACGGTCTGAATTACAACCCGGGCCGCTACAACACCATTAAGTGGAACCCCAAGGATGCCTGTGGCACCTCGCAGGTGTACATCCAGAATGTCGCAACCGCTACGCTCTACACCTATACTCCCTACCGCCCTAACCAAGCCGCGTTGAATGCGGGTTGGGGAGAAGGCGACGGTTGCTCATCATATGGCAACCGCAATTTCTATCTTTACTACACACAGTGGTTTGGCTCGCCAACAACGTTCTTCTCGGATGTGCCCGAGAGTCGGCAGTTCTACAAAGAGATCGAATGGATGGGCACAGAGGGGCTCAGTACGGGGTTCCAAACCTACGACGGAAGAGGAGTCGTTTATGAACCCACCATCTCGGTTTCGCGTGAGGCGATGGCAGCGTTCTTGTACCGCCTTGAGAAGGCCAAGTTCTCGCCGCCCAAGGTCTCACCGTTCGCCGATGTAAGCCCGAGTGACAAGTTCTATCGGCAGATCACCTGGATGCATGCGAAGGGGTATTCGACCGGCACGAAGCAGCCGAGTGGCAAACCCATTTTTGCACCGAAGGATCCGGTTTCGCGGGGCGCGATGGCCGCGTTCCTGTACCGTTTTGAGGGAGCCAAATATGCGGCCCCCAAGGTATCCCCTTTTGCAGACATAAAGCCGGGCAGTAAGTTCTATCGCGAGATCACTTGGATGCACAAGATGAGGTACTCCACCGGTAATAAGCAGCCATCGGGCAAGCCGAAATATCTGCCATACGACAACGTTTCACGTGGAGCAATGGCTGCGTTTATCTACCGGATGGAACACTAAGGCCTATCTGCACCGGGCAATCCCAGACGAAGTGTAGTTGTAAAGAAATTGCCTGGCAAGGGATAGTGGCTGGACAAAAGTTCATTGCATAATGGTCCCCTAGGACAAGGGGGACCTATGGCATCGTTCAGTCGACCGCTGGTGGTGGCAGTTCTATCAGGCACCTTGGCTGCTAGTTTGCTGTCGGGCAGCTTGGGAAGGCCAGCGGGTGCTGCGGCAGAGTCGGGGATTGCCTCAGAAGTGGTGGCCGTGCAGGGAGGCTCTGAGGCCCCAACCAGCGGTGGCCCTGCCGATCAGTCGGTCACCGATCCGGCTCCTGGGGTGGGTGAGCCTGGTGGCCAGGGTGTCGAGACTCCGGGCGCAGTGCCTGATCCAGCAACTCCTGTTTCACCGGAGCCCACTCCGGCTCCCGAGCCGACACCCACACCCACACCCACACCCACACCGAAGCCTGATCCAACGCCGAAGCCCAAGCCCGATCCTAAGCCCAAGCCTGATCCCAAGCCTGATCCCAAGCCTGATCCAACGCCGAAGCCCAAGCCCGATCCTAAGCCGGACCCGAAACCCAACCCAACTCCCAGCCCGACCCCGATTCCTGCGCCGCCCGTTGCCCCTCCTACTCCGCAAAATACGTCTGACTCACCGGGGCTGCCCATGGTCAGGCAAACTGGGGGAATCCTCGATAGCCCGATCGTGATGAACTTTGGAGGCCTGCGCGGCAAAATCATTGGCGATAATTACCCGAGTTACTACCGCAATCTGCCCTGGCCGTATGCTGGAGAAGCTGGGGTATGGGACAGATGGAACTTTGCCTATCGGCAGTGCACCTCGTTTGTGGCGTGGCGCTTGAACACGGCAAACGGTGTTCCCTTCTCGAATCAGTACATGGGTGTAGCACGTTGGGGAAATGCCGGGCAGTGGGCCGACTCCGCACGAAGTGTTGGGATACGTGTCGATACTGTCCCAGAGGTGGGAGCGGTTGCCTGGAGCGGCGCAAACTATCGGGTGCTTCAGAGTTTGGGCACGTGGCGTGGGTGGCTCAGGTGCTTGGCAACGGCAAGGTTGTGATCGAGGAGTACAACTATGGATGGGGTGGTGCATACCACTACCGCGTGGTCGACTCGAGGGATTTTGAAGGATACATTCACATCAAAGACATCGTGAGCTCGTTCTCGAAAACTCCCGCACCCGTTCTTGTCGGGCAGGCCGTGGTCGGAGAGAAGTTGACCGCGAATGTCGAGGGGTGGAGGCCGGCTCCGACGAGTCTGCGCTACCAGTGGAAACGTGATGGCGATGCGATCAAGGGCGCGTCTCACAAATCCTATGAACCAGCCCTCGCAGACCGTGGATCATCGCTGAGTGTCGAAATCACGGCGAGCCGAGCCGGGTACCGCGCCGTCACTAAGGTGGTGGTGCAATCGGACAGGGTCCTTTTTTCAGACACGAACAGGAACGGTATAGAGGACAGTAGGGAGAGGGCTGAGTCACGCATTGGTCTTGAAGACTACGGTCGTGCCGCGGAGTCTAGCTTCTCAGATTCCGGCATCTCAGCATTTGCTAACTCGGGCATTGTGCTCTTCGGAATGAGGGACTTCTATTCCCTCGGAGAATGAAGTTTAATTGAGCGGTGGAGCTGGGGAGCGCTGCGGGTACTTCGTATCGTAGCGTTGCAGAAAGGCTGCAAAGGCGTCTCGCTTTGTGTTGCCCTTTTCGTTGTAGAGGGGCTTACCGCTGGGCACCTTGTAGCCGGTTGTGATGCCGTTGTCGTACATCCAGCGTATTTCGCGGTAGAACTTTGAGTTGCGATTCACATCGGCAAAGGGCTGTGCTCCCCTGGGAGTGTAGCCCTTGGTGCCGCTTAGACGGTAGAGGAAAGCAGCCATAGCCTCACGGCTAATTGGATCCCCAGGCTTGTACAGATTCTTGCCTCCGCTGGGGTTTCTGTTGCCCGTGGCGAGGCCAGCAGATTGCATCCAGCGTATTTCCTTGTAGAACTTGCTCGACTCGGAGACATCTGCAAAGGGCGAAGCTCCCTTTGGTGTGTACTTGGGAGAACCCGCGTAACGGTAGAGGAAGGCTGCCATGTCAGATCGGCTTGTGTAGCCGGATGGAACGAAGTTGCCGCTCTTATTGCCGGTGGTGATGCCTACGCCAGCCAACCAGCTGATTTGCTGTGCAAACTGATGATGAGCTGGAACGTCTGCAAAACGTGCCTTTGCGCCGTCAGAGATTGAAATCTGACCTGCTTTCCAGCGATAAATATTAGCGATGCGCAACTGACGTGTATTGGGATCCCCGTCGCGAGTGTAGGCGTGATAGGCGAACTTCCAAGATCCGTCTGCGGTTTGAAAAGCGCTGCCACCCCCGGGACCCTGAACCTTGCCTACGCTGCCGAGGATACGGTTATCGCCGGACGGGCGACTACACGGGGCGGTTGGTCCCTGCGGGCAAACAGCGTATCCCGTAGAGTAATTGCTGAGGGTGCGGCCGTAAGGCCAGAACTCACCACCCGCGTAGAACAGGTAGGTCTTTCCGCCGATGGTTGCCATTGAGGGGTTCTCGATGGCGTGTTTCTCCCAAGATCCTGCCGATGTATCGCGCTGCAATAGATCTATCCTGTGGGATCCCGATTTGAGTCGACCTGTTGCGGTATCGATCTGTTGCGCGTGCAGCCCCTGGCCCTTATTGGGAGAGTATTCGCTCTTCCAGAGCAGGTACCACTTGCCCTTGTATTCAAAAGGTTCCGGATCGATAACACCGTTTACGAAGTCTTTTGGGCACACAACAGCCGAGTTGCCCTTGACATAGCGAAAAGGACCCGCGGGGTTTGTTGAGAGGGCAAGGGCGATGCAGAATCGGTCTTCAGCACCCTCTGCTCTCACCGCCATATAAGCGTGGTACTTGTTATTAAAGTGGGCCACGCTTGGAGCCCAAGTTTCTTGTGTGCGCCAGCCTAGGGCACCGGGTCCGGTTTGTGGCATCCAGCGTGCCCAGCTGGGCCGAGGTGAGACGAGCCCGTCGGCGTTGAGCCAGGCTTCCACCTGATTTGGAAGGTACAGGGGTGGTTTGTTAGCCACGTTGTAGTTGTAATGACGAATCTCGGCTGGAATGCTCTTGTCGTTGAGGGGGTCATAGTTGTTGAGACACTTACTGTCGGCCCACCCAGGGTTGGAAGTGTAGGAAGTGACGTTCCAGGTCTTGAGGTCGGTGCTCTTCATTATGGGAAGGTTGCGTTGCGCCGTATTGGTGGCATACGCGTAGTAGACCGTTCCGCCTGCTTCCTTTACGGGCAACACAAATGGATCGGCGAAGTTTCCCTTGTAAGTTACGCCCGGAAAAAGCCAGTAGCCATCTCGAATGGGAGCGAACATGCTCTTGCACTGGGTCTTTGGTTGCGCGGCTCGGCTGTTGAGCGGTGTTGGGTTGGTCGGGGCAGAGGCGTGGAGCTTGGTGTTGTGGGATCTGGACTCGGTATCTCCGGTTTCTCCTGGCCGTCGGGACCAGAAGGAGAGATAGGAGTCTCGTCGCCGGGAACGTCAGCTTGTTCGTCTGGATCTTGCTCGGACGTCGGTGGGGGTGTTTGTGTCGGATCAGTCACTTCCGTAGCGAATGCTGGCGTGGCGCTTAGGTCTGCTCCGCCGAAGAGAAACGCAAAAGCGGTGAGCATTGCGACCGTAATCGCCAGGAATCTTGTGGGTTTCACGAGGTGCCCTTGCGCGGTACAAGGGCAAAAAATGGATAACTCAGTGAACGCAATGCAACTCCAGGTGGGGGCGAGGACACCTAAACCAGGGTACCTTTGTTCTCTGAACTCG
This sequence comes from Leucobacter coleopterorum, assembly GCF_011382985.1. GTDB lineage: Bacteria > Actinomycetota > Actinomycetes > Actinomycetales > Microbacteriaceae > Leucobacter > Leucobacter coleopterorum. The sequence goes on along the minus strand of NZ_CP049933.1, from coordinate 2,863,868 downwards.
GTGAACTAGAGTCAAAAGTCTGCGCCGACTGGTGGGCAGACTCTGGAGCAACTGCGGTGGAAGCTATCCAAGATCGAGATAAGGCAACCCCGTCCTTTGCCCAGCCGTCGTGTAGACGGTTTGGGGAGCTATGAGGCGACACGGTTTCGAGAAGCTCTTGCAGTTGAGCGACAGCCTGGTCACCGTCGACAGCGCACCACTGCTCAGCGTGGGTGCGCATCTGAGTTCGGTCGTAGGTGCCAGACCGAGCAAACGACACGAACCGCTGGGTCTCATCTGTGGTTCGAATCGGAGGGTAAATGGATTCATCGGCGAGGAATGGGTAATTTACGGGCGAATCATCAATGTGAATTGTCGCTGTAGGGATACCGAGTGCAGCGCTTTCCCACGCAACGCCACTTGAGAACTGAAAGAGAAACGGAGGGCCAGCGGCGAGCAAATCGAGCGTTCGCTCGCCCTCGAACATGCTCCAAGACGGCGGGAGCAGATCCCGAATCGCGTCGAGATCTGAACGCGGGTGTGGAGCGACGATCATGTCGCCGCAGTCAGCCTCGGCCACGATGCGGAAGATCTGCTCGAGCACGTGGGGCTGATGAGGCGACAGCGCGAGCACACCTGCAGTGTTGAGGTTTAGCTCGGGAACAGGTCGAGTCAGCAGGTCGCTAGCAAGATTGCCGACGATGCCGAGGTCGGTGAGCTCGATCCCGAGCTCACGATGGTAGAACTCGCGCTCTCCTTCTCCGCGAAGACCAGCGTAGTCAACGGGCAGGTCGAGGTAGGCGCTGTTTGCCGCCACTGGAGCGTGGGGTACGTAAACAACAGGGACACGCTGTTCGGTAGCGGCAACGAACAGTGCGCGAATAATGGGGGAGTGTTGTGTTGCGACGAGAACGCCGGAGTACATAGAGAGGTCTAATCTGCGATACATATCGAGAGCCGTGGCGACCTTGTAAAGCTGATTCTCAAACGAGGCCAGAACCGCCCCGTCCACTCTGTCAGAGAGTGCGCTCGTCAGCCGTTCGAGTGCGCGCTGCACACCAGGGCCGCCGAAAAGCACCTCTCGATGCTGTTCTTCGGGAACCGAAACTGTGATCTCTGTCGCCTGGGCGGAAATAAGGCGGTCAAGCGCGCGCGCCTGGTTGACGGTTTCCGTCGCAACCATAAATTCGCCAAACCGAAGATGCGTGGCTGGGCGGAAGGGGCGTTGAGCTGTAGGGACGTCCCTGATTTTCGCGGGGAGCGGACCGCGAAGGTGACAAAGGTCAATCGCTGGACGCATGCACCACAGCAATTGCTCTGTGTGATCAGATTGTGTAGACACCGAGTTCTCCCTTTTTTTGGAGCCGTCCTAGTATCCGTCGTGCTCGACGCCCGGAACGTTCCTGCCCTACATATTAGGGTGAATCAGACACGGGTAAGCTAGAGACCGAGAAGATTGCAGCACAGAGGGGTTCAGTTTGGGTGAGGCAGAAGACGGGTCAACTGCGTGGGTTGTTATTCCTGCGCGCGGTGGCTCCGTCGGGATTCCTCGTAAGAACCTCAGACGCCTGGGCGGCAAGCCTCTCATTCGGCACGTGATTGATACGGCCCGCAAGGTATTGCCCCCTGAGCACGTAGTTGTTGTGACTGATGACGTCGAAATTGATGCGGTTGCAAAGGCAGCTGGCGTAGAAGTGATCCTTGAGACGACCCCGACCCCCTCCGCAGAGACACTCGACACCAAGATTGTGCGCAATCTCCCCGAGCTTCGCAGGCGTGGCGCACGAGACACTGACCCTGTGGTTACGGTGCAACCCACCTCGCCGCTGTTGAGCGCAGACACTCTGAGTGCTGCGCTGCGAGCGTTTGGATCAACAGGTGTCGCGTCGGTGTTGACTGTGGCGCCGGACCAGCATCTGCGTTGGCGCCTCAGCGAAAGCGGCAGTGTTGTCCCCGCTTTCACCGCGCGTGTGAACCGGCAACAACTACCCCTCGAATATCGAGAAACCGGCGGGATTATTGCGGCCAGGCTGGGTGACATCGAAGCCACACAGACCAGGATCATCGAACCGGTGGAGGTAATCGTGCTCGATGCCGACGAAGCCGTTGACATCGACAGCTACGCAGATCTGCTGACTGCGGCGCATCTGCTCAGCAGGATGCGTGTTGCGATCCGCGTGGATGCGTCGCGTGAACTTGGGATGGGTCATGTGTACCGCATGCTCGCTCTTGTTTCGGAACTGGCTCGGCACGACATCACAGTCTATTTGAGCGCAAGTGAACCGCTTGGGCAGCGGTTCTTTGAGGGGACTCCCTACCGCGTAGAGCTCGTTGAGAACGAGGAAGCCTTCCACGCAAGGCTCAGAGCGAGTCTCCCCGAACTCATAGTGCTTGACAGGCTTGACACCGAAACCGCCGAGATTGCCTCGATCCGTGCGGCTTCGCCGAACAGCCGGATCGTGACCTTTGAAGACTGTGGGGGTGGCGCGGCCGAGGCTGATCTGCTCGTCGCAGAGTTTGTAGATAACCCGTCAGTGCCTCAAGAACGCAAGCTGACTGGCATAGACTATGCACTGCTCGCGCCCAGCTTTGAGAGCGGAGAACCGGCAGCGAAACGAGTCGTTGCCGAGGTGCACAATGTGCTGGTGCTCTTTGGCGGGACAGATCCCTCAGGTCTTGCGAACCGTGCCTTGGGTTCTCTCGCCCGTGTCGGCTATGTTGGCGACGTGACTGTAGCTCGTGGTCTGGGGGCAGGGGCGCTCGACCTCAATAGCAACCTTCCGTTTGCAGTTCAGGTTCTCGACAACGTGAAAAACATGCCAGCGCTCATGTCTCGGGCTGATCTCGCATTTACATCAGCGGGCAGAACGGTCATCGAACTACTGAGCCGGGGCACACCGGCGATCTGTCTCGCCCAGAATGCCAAAGAACTCACGCACAACCACGCCACCGAAGAAAACGGGGTGCTCGCGCTCGGCTTAGGTGCCAGTGTTTCAGACGAACAGCTCGACGCAGCTACTCGGTCAATGCTGGACGACCTTGAACTGCGCCAGTCGTATGCTGACAGGGCTGTGCGAGCGGGTAAGCAACGCAGCAATCGCAAAACGCTGTCTGCGATCCTTGCCCGACTAGGCTTCGAAGAACTTTCCGTCTACTGATTCTGCGTTTCCAACGCCAGTTTGAAAGGTGCAAGACACCAATGTTTGAACGCTCATACGCTGACCCTTACATCATCGCCGAGATCGGTGTGAACCATGAGGGATCGCTGGATCGTGCACGAGCCATGATCCAATCTGTGGCCCGCGCCGGCGGACACGCTGCGAAGTTTCAGACCTACAAGGCCGCAACGCTCGCGAGCGCACGGAACAGCCCCTCTTACTGGGACACTTCGCAGGAAGCCACAACCTCGCAGTATGAGCTGTTTCAGCGATACGACACCTTCGGTGCTGACGAGTATCGGGCGCTCGCCGGGTTCTGTGCCGAGGTCGGTATCGACTTCCTTTCGACCCCGTTCGACCTTGAATCGGTTGGCATGCTCGCACCGCTCATGCCCGCCGTGAAGATCGCGTCGGCAGATCTGACCAATGTTCCGCTACTCCGGGCTGTGGCGGGAACGGGTAAGCCCGTGATCCTTTCGGTTGGTGCATCAACCTACGACGAGGTCGACTGGGCGCTTGAGCTCCTCGAGCAAGCTGGTGCCGAGCAAATCGCCCTGCTTCACTGCGTTCTGCGCTACCCCACTCCGCAGGAGCATGCGAACCTGCTGGGCATTGAGAGTCTACGATCGCGGTTTGGGGATCGTGCTGTGATTGGTTACTCGGATCACGTCGCTCCGTCGACAGACGGTACGCTTCCCGCGATCGATATGGCTGCGATTATGGGTGCGAGGATCATCGAGAAGCACTTCACTGACGACCGCAATGGCGTGGGCAACGACCACTATCACGCTTTCGATGAGGCACAACTGCGCAGCTATGTAACCTCACTTGAAACTGTCCGCCGCCTAGCTGGTGATGGCAACCCCGATATTGCCGCACAGCATGAGGCCGTGGCAAACGCTCGTCGAAGGATTTTTGTCACCCGAGATCTCCCCACCGAAACCGTGGTAGCTGAGAGCGATCTCATCGCATTGCGAGCCAACACCGGTCTTGAGGTTGCGCGATGGGACTCGGTGATTGGGCGCCGCCTAACGGCAAACAAGCAGAAAGATGACCCAATCCTTGAGGGGGATCTGGCTGATTAGGCCCTCGAACCCAGGATTGCTTGCGTGAGGATCACCTCTCGCATGACCGGATAGCTGTTCTCAATAACATCAACCGCGTGGGCCAGTGACGGCCAGCCGCCAGAAATCTCAGTGGTAAGTCTGCGATCGAGCCGTTCCAGCAGATTCTTGCTCCCCGCCCAAAGAACATGATTCTTGCCGTGAAGCGTTTCGGTTTGGCCGAATCCGCGGCCGTCTTCGCTGATCAGAATGCTTGGCATACGGCGGCTGACATAGTCGAGGTGTGCGTGTACTCGGTAACCAATGTGCAGGTCGCTCTCGCGATAAAAGTCGATCTTTGAAAGGTCGTAGGAGACATCGCGAACTTCAAACCCTAGGACACGTGCAGCAGCCGCCTGTGCAATGAGCGGTGCGCTTTGCTTCTTTGTGGTTTGAACATCGGGGCGAATGCCGCGGTGGAAGGAAGCGATGAGGCGTGCTCCCCGGAATTTACGGCGAAGGGCGCGCATGATCGCGATCGATTCACGAGTGTTAGAGGGCTGTGCGGGAGTCGTGTACACAATAGTTTGTGGTGACTCAGAGGTGGGCAAAGGAGTCCGGCCGAGATCAGGGATCGAATACCAAGCACTGCATCCGGTGCGGATCGTGTCGATCCCGAACTGCCGCGCGATGTCTTGAGTCACGTCGTCGCGCACGGAGATCGGCGCTCCCGAGTTAGCGATGCTCCGTAGGGTTGCGACACTTCTGGCCGTCATCGCAAACGAGCCGGGGTTGCGCTTGGGCAGCCCCTGCCAGCCAAGCGCGAGTCCAGAAATCGGTATATCTCGCTCGAGTGCCGTCTTTACGATTGGGAAGACACCCTCGACCATCCGCGGCGTGAACCCCGGTCCACCGCACAAAATGAGCGATTGCGCGTCTAAAGGGAGCGCGGCTGCTTCCCAGCGCGGCACTGAGAAGAGGTCTACCTCTGGGGCAAGGTGTTTCCACAGCTTACGCGCCCTTGAGTGGATCAAGTAGTCGCCAACGTTTTTCTTTGCGCCGTGCGTGAGTGCTACCGACATAGTGTCACCTTCCTGCCTCTGCAACCGTACACGACGTGATCACGTAAGATTGCGGGGGTGGCGGAGAGTGTGCTCGAAAGGTATTAGTGACTCAGAACGTTGTGCTTAGCAGGGATGCGCGACCCCGCATACCTGGAAGCATGTTCCGGCCTGATATTCAGGGCCTCCGAGCCGTCGCAGTTGGTGTCGTGTTGCTGTTTCACGCGAACGCCCCCTTTCTGCCGGGAGGCTTTGTCGGGGTAGACGTATTCTTCGTCATTTCTGGATACCTCATCACGGGTATTCTGCTGCGCGAGGCCACGGCGACGGGCCGCATTCGGCTCGCGAGCTTCTACGCCAAACGAGCGCGTCGGATCCTGCCAGCAGCCACAATCGTGCTGGTCGCGACTGGAATCTTGACGGTGCTCTTCCTGCCGCAGATTCGTTGGCAAGACATTGGCATAGAGATTGCCGCGGCAGCGGTGTACGTAGTCAACTGGGTGCTCGCGGCAAACACTGACTATCTGAATGCCGACGTGGCGGCGAGCCCGCTGCAGCATTTCTGGACACTCGCCGTTGAGGAACAGTTCTACATTGTCTGGCCACTGATCATTTTGCTGCTGCTGCTCTTTGTGCGCCGCCTGCGCAACGAACAAACCCGAAACACGGCCACGCAGTGGTCTCTACGGGCAGGGGTTCTGATTCTTCTGATCCCGTCGCTGCTCTGGTCTGTCACCTATACCGCGAGTGACCCTGCGCCAGCGTACTTCGCAACGACCACACGACTTTGGGAGCTCGCGATCGGGGCGCTTGTCGCGGTGTTTGCGGTCCAGCTTGAGCGCATCCCAACCCTCCCCGGCCTGATTGTCGGTTGGGTTGGGATCGGTGGGATCGCCTCTGCGAGCATCTTTTACACCGCGGCGACCCCGTTCCCTGGTGCTGCCGCGCTACTACCAACGCTCGGTGCCGCAGCGGTCATCGTCGGTGGAATGAACGGCCGCAGCACCCGTGGAGTGGGTGTGCTGCTGTCGATACGACCCATGCGGTGGGTCGGTGATATCTCCTACTCGCTCTATCTGTGGCACTGGCCGCTTGTCGTTGTTGCGACCTACATGCTCGGCGAAGAGCTGCGCTTCAGGCACGGGATTATTGTGGTGATCCTGTCGTTTGTGCCGGCATGGTTGAGTTACCGTCTCATTGAGAACCCCTTCCGCAATTGGTCACGGCTCAAGGAACGTGTCTCAGCATCGCTGTTCGCGGGTGCTGGCTTGATGCTCGTTTCTGTGCTCGTGGGTGCGGGTGTGTTTGTGGCTCCGGTAACGCGGCAGGGCGGTGGAGTGGATCCGTCCACTGCACTCGGGGCGATGGCACTCGTGGATGATCCGGGGGCTGGCGAACCAGTTGATAGTGTGCCGGGGGGTTTCACACCCTCAGCGATCGAGGCGCGCGACGACAACTCGGTGATTTACGAGACTGGATGCCACGCCGACCAGGGGTTTACACAGAACCCTGGTTGCACGCTCGGGGACGAAAACGGCGACACCACGGTCGCTCTCGTCGGCGATTCTCACGCCGCGAACTGGGCTCCCGCGATGACCCCCCTGGCTGAAAAGCATGGCTGGCGTCTGCGGGTGTTTACAAAATCGGCCTGCCCGTTCGCCGATGTTGTGACGCTGAAGGGCGAGGGCGAGCGCTACGATGCGTGCACCGATTGGAATGATCGTGTGACGCAGAAGCTCATTGAAGAACAGCCTGACCTTGTTGTTACGAGCAACTCCGCAAAGCGTGCACTTTGGGATGACGGCCAGCTCACCCTCGCGCAGAGCGAGGAGCCCTTTGCTGAGGGGCTCCGCAGAACCTGGCAGCAACTCAATGACGCGGGAATCCCGGTCGCTGTCCTTCAAGACATTCCTCGCATGGGCATCGACGTTCCCGAGTGCGTGTCTGCGCACCCGGATCAGCTCACCGAGTGCGCGGTGCCGCGCGCAGAAGCGGTTGATGCGCTGAGCACACCCGAGATCCCAGCTCAGCACGGCATGCAAGACACGAAGCTGATCAACATGAACGATTGGATATGCCCGGCTGCCTCGTGTGCGCCGGTCATTGGGAACGTGCTCATTTGGCGGGATGACCAGCATCTCACGGCGACCTATTCAAACTCTTTGGTGACCCCACTCGAGCAGAAGCTGCAGGACTCGAGGGTGAACTTGGGCCTGTGGGATCGGTGAGTGGCGCTGTCGTGTGCTGTGGTTTTGCGTCTCAACCCTGTGGAACCAGGGAGCTTGGTATCTGATCTGAATAAGACCTAAACTCCCGAAGAGCAGCATTGCTCTATGCCCTCACTGAATCTGAGAAGTAAACGGAGGAAACACGCGAATATCTATAGCACGACTTTCGGTCGGAGCGCTTGCTTTATTGGTTGCAACGACGGCACTCACCCCGGGCTACTCTTCATCCGCTGAAGCCCTCCCCACTGTGAGTGTCGAGGAAGATGCTCTCCCTGTTGAGGATACCTCTGAGGGCGAAGATGTGGATTCCTCCCAGGACGCTCAGGGAGACGCTGAGATTGCTCCCGAAGAGGAAGACGTAACCGCTCCTGAGGTTGAGAACGTGCCAGGCATGGAGACCCCGGAAGAGCAGAACACAGAGCTTATTCCGGAGGGTGACGCGGCGCGATCCAGTGCTGGGGAGCCGGCCGAGCTCGCCGAGGGTGCGTCGGCGGCTGAACTCGCAGCGACCTCTGCACAGGCCAGCTGCGTGGTCAACGGTGCTCGCGTTAGTGGGTGCGCCAGGATCGGTTCCTTCAACCTCGGCCACTCGGACTACTTTCCGGGTTTTCGTATGTGCACTGAGGATCGAATCAGTGAGGGATACTGCACTCAAAAGAATCTGTACTATCGGACACGCGTTGACAACAAGAGTACGAACCCCTATGAGTTTGGCAACGTGAGCAAGCAGCTCTGGGATAGATGCATGCAGCAGTTCCCAAAGGCCGTGCAAAACTGCATCAAGAAGGGCTCTTGGACAGTCCGAAAGGCTCACGTAAAAGCTGTTATCAGCGATGCAAACGTGGACGTTGTGAACCTGCAAGAGATTACCGACGATCCGGTGTGGTCGAGTTGGACCTCAACAGGACAGGTCAAAGAGAGCACGTATCGCAAGGAGGTTGCGGCCCTGATGAAGAGCCTGGGCTTCACGAAGGCGGAACTGAGCAGTGCTGACAGGGAGAAAATTTGCCCCGGTTACTCAAAACTCGCCGCGGACCAGAAGAAGCGCTACGGGGAGAAGGCAGAAATCTACTACCAGGCGTCGCAGTACAAACTCGTGACGAACTCCCAACCGAGCGGCACCTTCGTTTCTGTGGAGGGAACGCTCATGAAGGGAAGCGCCATGTAGGAGCTCCGTATGCTCACTCCGACCCAGGGGCAAGTGTTTGTGTCTGCGAAGTTTCAGCGCGTCGGCTCCACCCATGGAGCGAACAAGCTGGTGGTAACCAATGTTCATCTGCCTACAGAGAATTCGTTTAGCCCAGGTGAGAAGACCCTTAGAGATGGAACTAAGTTTCCAAGTGCTTATGCACAGTCAACGGCTTACCAGCGTGAGCTGGCCAAACGAATCGCACGCAACACGGGCAGCAACGCCTGCGCTGCGGTTTGTGCATCTCCCTCCGTCGAGACACCGACTGTACCGATGATGATTACGGGCGACTTCAACGCGGTCTATCAAAAGACAAGTAAGACTGCGGCGGAGAACGCAATTCAGACCGGCCCGTATGCGCTGATCAATTACACCGGATACAAGTTTCAGGGTCCTGACTACACCAAACCTGCGAAGGACACCCCAGAGCTTGCCGCCTGGGGTACCAACCTTCCGAACGAGACGATCATGGGAGACGGAGTCGTCATCGACCACGCGTTGCTCAAGGTCCCAGCGGATACTCTGAAAGTCCGCAGCTACTCGGTCACGTCGATGCGACTGAACACCAGCAGCGTTGACACCAACCTGAAGGACTATCTTGCCTCGGACCACCGCATGATTGTTGCGCAGTACCAGTTGCAGTACGTGAGCTGAGCTAAGGCCGGGCGGCCCGTCTGCCTCACTACACAATTGGGTAGTGGGGCAGGCGGCGATAGAATGAGACCCGGGGAGACTTACGCACAATAAGGTTAAACTCTGTGACCGATCAGATTATCTTTTATAACGCGACGCGACCCCCGTGGACGGACACCCTTGCGGTGTCTCGAGTTGGCTCTGGGTACCGCGGTCTTATCCTCATCTCAGTAGTCACCGTGTGTATTGCCGCGTTCATCGCGTTTCTTTCGCTTGCCGTGGAAGGTCGCCTCACCGCAGGCTCGCTTGTGGTGGTCGGGTTCATCGCGTTCCTGCTGTTTGCGCTCTGGGGTGTCGTCTTCCTTAAACTCCGGGAGGCCGCTCGACGCTATGAGTCGCAGCCAGCTGCTGTCTGGAGGGTGACAGCATCTCACGTGCACTATGCGCTGGGCGGCACTACGATCGCCTTCACCCTCGCAGACATGACCTCGATGGCCGTGTCTCACGGGTTTGTGTTGGCCGGTTTTGCCAGGGGTCAGTGCGCCGTGATTCCCGAGCACGGACTCGTACGAGCGGACACTGGCCAGCCGGCTGGGCCGGGTGAACTCGCCGCAATGTTTCGGCAATTTGCCCCGGAGATGCCACCGAAGGTGGTCTTGCGCACAGCAATCCGCCCTCGCCCCTGACAGTGTGCGGTTGATCCGGCACGATCCCATGAAGTTCCCCTGGCAGAGCGATTCCTCTATGAGAAGTCGTACTACCAGGGGAACTGTCAGTTTTGGTGCAGGGCAGTAGTGGCCTAGCCGAGCGCCTTAATAACATCGTCTACCACGAGATAGAGCTGGTCATCGTAGATGTAGTGACCGCTTGTCTTAGCCACGACCATGCTGCTCTCAGAAGAGAGGGCTAGCCACTCTTCTTGGCCGGCAACCCAGATTTCGTCGAGCTGCGTGCCGTAGGTGGGGATCTCTGCGAAGAGGTCGAGTCCGTGGCGGATAACGGTTAGTGGAGTATCTCCGATCGGCGTAAGCGGATCACCGGTGACCATCAGGCGCTCGGGGTTCTCGCCGCTGGTCATGCTCATGATCTCGGCCCGGGAGGCGCCTGCTGGTTTGTCTGCCGGCTCAGTCTCAGGAATGAGCTTGGGAATCTCCACAATCGCGCGGGGAGGAATTGCGTCGATCAGCACGACCGAGGCAACCTCTTTGGGATAGTCAGCAGCGTACTGCGCAGCGATCATGTCTCCTAATGAGTGCCCAGCGAGCATAATGGAATCGCTTGTCAGGACCTCCGCGGTGAGGGAGTCCATCACGCCTGTAATGAGTACGACGGTCGGTTTGCCTGAGTCCGTTGGGCCGCTGCACTCGGTGTGAATAGAGACGCCTTTGAAGGCAACGTCTTTACTTGTTCGCTTCGGAGGGGTGGAGCTGCTGCTCGACTCCTTGGAAGATGAACTGTCGGCTTTGGCCGCGTCGGGTGTCGCCGAGGTGGCGCAGCCGCCTCACTGTCGACTAACGGACTCCACGCTAACGGACGAAACAGGGGCGGCGTGAGTTGAACAAGACGCACTGTAGTAATGCACCAGCCGATGGTCTCGCGGCTTTTAGATAGCCACAGGGTCTTCAAACTCGCGTAATTTTTGCGACCTATTTACTCTTGGATCGATGGCATCTGGTTGGTTATTTGCAGACCGCTTTGTGAGGGAAAGGACCTCGTCTGACTTGTCGACTGTCCATTGAATTGGCCCTCATGCTTAGCACAATTCTTTCCCTCACGGTTTCGCATTGCAAAAAGTATAGTACCCTCATTGCTTAGGGGGCCCCACTCCGTTTTTCTTTCAATGCCGCATTGGATACTGCTAGAGCCGTTCGCGCAGCGAGAAAAACGCTTGAAAATAACAAGGAGAACACGCGCATGCGCAACAAAACACTGAAATTGGGAGTAGCTGCGGTAGCTGCTCTCACGCTTCCGCTGGGTTTCGTGAGCCCAGCGTTTGCTGAGTCCGGAACGAGCATCGACAGTAGCACGAACAACGAAGCGACCGCTCAGTCTAAGGACAAGCTGGTGAAGTCTGAGCAGAAGCTCCAAGCTGCTCCTGCGTCGGAGGAGTTCCAGGGGCTTGAGGAGGGTGACTCTTCTGCAGCACCTCTCGTGTCGGGTTCTTTCGGTAGCTTGGCAGTTGCCAACCTGCCCGCGCTGCAGACACCCACTAAGCCGGGAACTGTGTACAAGACTGCAAAGGTCACCTTCAACGGCCCCCAGGTAACCTCCAACAACTACTACGGCATGTGGACGGCGAACTACGGAAGCCCGACAGCAACTCTCGTCAAGAAGAACGCTGGCGTCCTGCCAAAGTGGGTTATCAAGGCGAATGCCGCTGGGCCATATACCAGGATCGATCCCGCAAAGCCCAGCACCGTTAAGGTCTCGGCGAGCTACTACACCACACCCGGTGTATACAAGTTGGCCGTGCCGGTTACCCGCAGCACCTGGAACGGTAAGACCTACGTGAAGAAGACCATCTCGACAGCTAAGTTCTTCACGGTGAATGCCAACCCGGCAGCATCACGCAACAACACCGGCTTCTCGGGTACGGCCTACGCGTGGCAGACGTTCCCCCTGAGTGTTACAGCACCGGAGTACCAGGCTGGTGCATGGGTGAGCGCTTACTACAAGCCAACCGGTCAGACCACCTACATGAAGGTGGGTACGAGCCGACTCAAGGCCTACAAGGGCATGAGCACGAAGGCAACCATCAACATTTCGAAGTGGCATAATGTTGGCGGTCGCGGTGGGCGCATGTACGTGAAGGTCGGTGGAGTCGCGTATTCCCCCGGTTACAACTCTGTCTCTGCCAAGAGCAAGTAATTAGTGATTAAGAGCACCCGCCGTGAAGATCTCGGCGGGTGCTCTTTCTATGTTTCATCGGCGAAAGATAATGTACTTGTACGCGAGGTAGTTCCACACTGTGGTGATGAGGAGTGCTATGGCCCTTGATAGCTCTGGCGAAGACCAAACGGGATCCATGAGCGCAACGAAGCCGAGGGTGAACGTATAGTTGATCACGACCAGCACCGCAAACGAAATGGACTGCCTGGTGAGCGCAATAGCTGTCTTCTGAGTATTCCGGAAGGTGAAGAGCTTCTGCATGAGGAACGAAGCGAGCATGCCAACCCAGAAGCTAATGCCCACCGCAATGATCGAGCTAGCTCTAAAGACGTCTCGAGCGATCCAAATCGTGACGAGTTCAGCAAGGAATCCTAGACCGCCGGTAATCAGGTAGCGAAACCCGCTCGAGTTGAAAACTGAGCGAAGTCGGGCTCGCATCACAGATTCACTGATCGGGGACGATTGACGGTGAAGAGAGGCCGTCCTTGCGTCTGCTCGTAAATGTGTGCCATGTAGGCCGCGACCATGGCTTGCGAAATGAGCACGATGCCAACGAGAAAAGCCACGAAGACTCCTAGAAGGGCAGCTCCGGTGAACTTGAGGCCGAGCGGATCTCCCATCAGGAACTGCTCGACGAACACAAAAATCCCTACGATAAACGAGAGCAGCGTGATGGCCGCGCCAACCCACCCGAAGAAATAGAGCGGCTTGAGCGAAAGCGAGATATAGCTATTGATCGCGAGACGTGTCAATTGCCTGACAGAGTAGCTGGCTTCCCCTGCAAGGCGTGCGGGTGAGTCAAACTCTACGTAACTGCGGTCAAAGCCGAGCCAGTCAATAAGTGCGCGGGTGATGCGCTGGCGCTCGGGGAACTCAATAAAAGCCTCGCGGACTTCGCGATCAATCAGGCGGTAGTCGGTGGAGCGAGGAACAAGCGTTGCTCCAGAAGTTGCATTGAAAAGCGAGTAGAAGATCTTTGATCCCCACCGCTTAACAAGGCCCTCGTTTTCATTCTTCGTGCGAATGCCAACCACTACCTGGGCACCGTTACGCCACTTCTCAATAAACTCAGCGAGCATCGCAGGCGGATGTTGCCCGTCACCGTCCATGATGACGGTTGCCTCTCCTCGGGCCATGTGGATGCCCGCGGTGGTGGCAATTTCTTTTCCGAAGTTTCGGGAAAGTGCGACAACACGAACTCGAGGATCTTCGCGACCGATTCTTGTAATGATGCTGAGCGTATTGTCGCGGCTGCCGTCATTGACGTAAACGATCTCGAAATCGAGCCCGAGTCGCTCGAGTTCGGGTAGAAGCAACTTCTCGTGAAAATCTTTGACACCAGCTTCTTCATTGAATACCGGGACGACAACGGAGAAGGTTGGGTTAGCTGGAAGTTCCTTGGTCAATGCGGGGGCCTACTGGTTCGATTAAAGGTTGGCTTGTGTGCAGAATCGGACGCGCGCGAATAGACACAAGTATAGCGGCAGGACGCACATTGATTTCGGATAGAGAGTAACGAGGCAGATTACTGGGATAGAGTGAAGGACCGTGTTGAAAAAAAATCCCCGCAAGCTGTATCTCTACCTGGGCATGTACGCATTTCTGTTCGTGTTCTTCATGCTGACGGTTTACAGCGGCGATGATTTTTCGAGGATGTCTAACCTGGCGCGAGCGCGGGTGGGTGGACCCGACTTCTTTGGGTTTGTGGAGGGCTTCTACACAAGTCTCAACGGACGCATTCTTGGCAACTCGATGCACTTTGCGTTTCTCGAACCGTCTGTTCTCAATGCCCTAGTTCGAGCAGCCATTTCCCTAGGGATCGTATGGGCTATCACCCGCTTGGCCAGGGTGCGGTACCTGCCGGCTATTCCGGTAATCCTGATGTTCTCGATTGTTCCATCGGTTCCGATTCTGCGGCAGGCAATCACCTGGTCAGCGGGTTACTACAACTATGCGGTCCCGGTCTTTCTGGCGCTGCTGCTGGTTGTTCTGCTCCGTGACCTACGTGGTCGTTGGCGCGCCGCTGCGATCCTTCCCCTCTCGGTAGCGGCCTGTTTGTATATGGAGACAGTTACCGTCGCCCTCGTCGTCGCGGCGGTTGGGTTGACAGTCCTCAGACTTGTTCAGCGACGATTCTCCTTTGCAGAGGCAGCCTTCTTGGCCGGTGCCATCGTTGGTGCAGTTCTGATGTTCGGCTCGCCCGGGTACCGAAAGGTACTCTCGGGGGAAGACGCTTACCGCCCGATGATCGATGACAGCAGCCCGCTAGGGGGCTGGTCTCTCGGCTCGCAGACAACATCCCGCTTCTGAGTCAGCACCTTGTGCTGGACAACGCAATTTTCTATTTCGGTATCGCGCTGGCCGTGGCAGCCGGTGGTCGGCTCTGGAAGAACGCAAGGGGTGCTAGGATTGCCCCGCGGTTATGCTTGGCGCTGCCGCTGCCCTCCTTATCTTGCAGCAGGTCAAGGTCAGTGACCTTGGCGGATCGTTGAAGGTGGCAGTCGGTGCAGGTGTGCTGCTTGTTTTCTTGGTGTTTTGTGCCGCGATGGTTATCAGCCTGTGGCCAACAAGCCGTTCCAAGAACAGGGAAGCGGCCATCTGGATAATCGCTGGCGTTCTTGTTGCTTCGCCCTTCCTGCTGATCGGGCCCTTCGGCCCCAGGAACTTCTATGTCACGGTTGCCTGTTTCTTGGTCGGGGTCTTCATAGTGCTCGCCCCGACGCTCAATCGGTTGGGCAGGGTTCGCTACGCTGCAACGACCATTCTTGTGATGGTATCAATTGCAGCTAGCTCGCTCATGGGCGTTATGGCTGTCAACAAGGTCGTAGATGTGAAGAACAAGATCTCTGCTGAGCAGCAGAAGTCTGCCGGGGAGGAAGAGATTCACCTCAGAAGCTACCCGTTTACCAGCCTCATTCACCGTGCGCTCGAGGGGAAAGCGTATGCTGTTTCTCTGCAGGAGTATTCCTGCGATGAAGAGCGGATCTGCAAGGTGACGAAGCGGGTAAAGGTGGTCTTCGAGTAAACCTCGATTACCGCTGCAACTCCTGTACGATCCGCGCGCTCGCCTTCCCGTCCCGAAACTGGAAGGCCTCACGGATCCGATCCTGGTAGAGAGTGGGTGTTGCTTGGAGCAAAGCTTCGAGAGCCTCGACGGCCTCCGGATGCGACCTAACGACGGGGCCGAAGCCTTCGTTGCGGAAGGCGAAGGCCTGTGCGAGAGGGCTGTCCGGTGCGCCTAGAGTGGCCCCAGGATCCTCTTGCAGGTAGACGGTCGGGCGACCGAGGTAGGCCGCATCGCGCGCGTGAGGTGAGAAGTCGGTCAGGAGCACTGCCGAAGCTGCGATTGCTTCGAGGCAAGACCGAAGCCCTGAGACAACTTCGATGGTCTTTGGCGGTGAAAAGAGCGAGGACGGAACACCCTGTGGGAGTAGTAGTTTTGCCCTGCGACCCGTTCTTTCTATAAACTGACGCAACGATTCAGAGGCCAAGAAGGTTACCCAGGAACGCACGAAGGTTGTGTTCTGTATCTCCAGCAGGGACCCCGCCTCAATCGTGGATGGGTGAGGCAGTGAATGCGGCCAGTCTGGTGCGATAGCGATGTCGAACGGTGCTGTTCTAAGCCTTTCAAGGAGGTCGTGGCGCGGAAGTCCGGTGAGAACGACATCACTCGTGAGTAAGCTGGTGCGACTATAGCGCCCCGCAAGGCGGTCAAACTCAACGGAAGTCGAGACGGGCACAGATTCCGCATGATCCATGGCGGCTTGTCGGTACGCAAGCCTGTCTTGGGCTTGCTCCGGAAGAAGCACGATCCGCCAGGCTCTCGATATGTTCTGGCCGGGAAACGGGTCAAGAGCCAAGGCGCCAATTTGGGGAGTCACGACGAACTGGGCGGTTTGCATGGCTTCAAAGTGTGCTCTGGATCCCGCTGCCAGTACCCGGAACCCGGACTTTTCGAGCTGTGTGAACCGAGGAGAATCTTGCTCGGCAACAAAACATGCTCGTGCGCCTCGCCAGGCCCGGGCAGTTTCTTTATACAGAAGCTCGCACTGTAGGGTCTCGTGCTGTGTATCCGCGAGAAATACCCAGTTTGGTCCGCGCAAGAGTCCGGTTGCTTTGAGGCAGCGACGGAGTTTCGAGCTTGGTGGCACGACCTTCGGTGCGCTGCGGGGCCGCTTGGGCTGAACGACAAGCGGGGGTTCGAGACCCGATCGCGCTCGGATTTCGCTGGGGTTCAGCACGTTTCCGTTGAATTCGAGCGTGTACTCCTTCTCAAAGCACTCTAATCGAACCGGTGCGGGCGACGCGGCGCTGATACGAAAGACGTGTTGATAGATCCATACACCGCCAAGGAACTCCACGGTGCGGCTTTTCCAGTCGATGATGCCTCGCCGCCGTCCGCCCTCGCCAATATCCAACGGTTTGACGGGTGAGCTTGTGTACACGGCGACTTTGCGGGTTTTTGTGGCGGGGTGCCAGCTGAGGTGCTCGACGGGAGAAGAGGGAAGCTTTTCAACCGCCGCGAGCCATGCCATCCGAAACTCGATTGGGATCGCAAAAAGGTCGAAACGGCTGATGTTCTTGGTGCCGATACGGCGCAGATTTGCCTGAAGAAGCTCGCGGATGGTCGCTAGATCGCCTTTCGACACTAGATCGACTGGCGTGTTCAATCGACGATTTCGTCTGAACAGCATGAACACAAAGTAGAGCAGCAGATTTGCAAGCCAGGGCGGGCAGTCCTCCCCGGCCCGTTCAAGCATCTTCATGTGAGAGTTGGCAAACAGGGAAGCGTAACGAGCCATGTTTCCACTGTGCGTGGAAACGATGGAGGAACCGTCGGAGCGTCGCATGTAGAAGTAGCGAGCGCCCGGAACGATGACGTATCTCGCTTCGTTGCACAACAGGAAGTGTCCAATGAGATCAGTGTCAGACGATTGGAGGAGGCTTTCTTGAAATCGAAGGTCGTTGCTCTCGATAAGATCGCGTTTGAAGAACACCACTCCACCGAGAGTGTGGATGAGGCGCGGCTGTAGATTGAGATCGATGATGGAGGTGCCTGTGCCGGCATAGCGCGCATCCAAGGTGTGCCCTGTCTCCTCACCAGCAGGGTTGGAGAGAATCGCACGTGCGGCAAACATTGTTTCTTGGGGGAATTGATCACGAGCTGTTTCGATTGTGATCAGGTACTCCGAATCGAGTCTGTCATCGGGGTCGGGGTGTGAAACCCAGGCACCACGCGCATGCCCCAAGCCGATGTTTCGAGCAGAAGCAACCCCACCGTTTGGCTTGGACACGAGACGTACCGCGTAGTTACTCGTCTGCATCCACTCCCTCACGACTTCGTCAGACCCCTGAGGGCAGCCATCGTTCACAAAGATAAGTTCGTAGCCTGCGTGGTCGACATCCTGCTGTTCCAATGAATCGAGGAACGCTGGTAGGTATTTCTCTACCCTGTAGCAGGCAACGATGAGTGTGGTGTGCGGCCGCAGTAGGTCCCACTCAGCCTGTGGACGATTGAGCTCATGTGTGATGGTTTGCTGAATCACTTGGCGGTCTCGTGTTTCTGGCTCTGCGTAAGTTCGATTCCCACATCGTAAACTCGTTGAGCATTTTTGTGGTCAAGGTGAGAAAAGAAACGTTCGATGCGCTCCACGAAGCATGGCTCCAGAGTGCAACCCCGTTCTAGATTCTCCTGCAATTGATCGAGTAGCTCATCTTCGGTCGTCGCAACTGGTCCGAATGCGTCACGGTCGTAGCTGAATGAATCCTCGCGGTAGCGTGAGGGGATCTCGGGGGGTGAAAGTACACGAGGGGCTTACCCATGTGAGCAAAATCAAACTGCACACCCGAGTAGTCAGTGACCATGATGTTGGCCTGTGTCAAGAGCTGTTCGTAGCTCACGTCATCGGTAGCGGCGTGAATCTCAACCCGATCTGAAGTTGAGGAAAAGTCGCTGAGCTGAGACCCGACATTGGGATGGAGCAAAAACACGAGACGAAAATCGTAGTCGTGCAGCATCTGATGAAGTCGCGGATTGTTGATGAGTGAGTTGAACGTGTGGAAGTAGGGGGTTTGCCGGAACGCCCGATGCTCCTCGGCTGTCGCATTGCCACGCTGTGGTCGGTGTAGATTTGCTCTCCAAGTGGGAGCCAGCAAGATCGTTCGATTGGGTGACGAGTGTAGCCCATCGTAACGCGCGAAACCGGTCGACACAACCTGCTGTGTGGCATAGCCATAGTTCGGTGCTGTTAGGTTGCTGCGTTCCCCCTCGGAGACCACGCAGATTCGGTCGAACCCGGTATACCCAACGTTGAGTGCGAAATCGAGCTTATCGACCACCAGTCCGTGGTTCATATAGACCGTTCGCGAGTTGAGTAAGTCCCGAATTCCTTGGCTATGTTGCTGGAGACCAAAAGTGGCAGCAGGGCCGAGCCTGGTAGCAAACACAACCTCCGCATTCAGGTAGTGCAAGCGTTGCTTATCAGTGCCGAATGCAAGAAACGGCAAGCTAGAATCTCGGAAATGAGTAGCTAGGGTAGTTCCTGGCTGTAACACGTAGTGTTTCTCGATACCGTCGCGTTGGGTGACCGCATAGCGGAAGGCGTACTCGCCATTGTCGCCGCCTTTTACAATGCGATCTGCGTACATCCAGATTCGACGCTTCCTGAAGCTGGGCCGTGTCAAGAAATACTTGAGTCGCAACCTAGCTATTGCTCGATGCTCGGGGGTATTCAACATGCGGAGTGCAAGTTGCCTGCGTCCCTCCGCACGAGCGTGGCGCAGCTTTGAGTAGGGGGTGATCTGGACGCTGTTTTCTGCCGAGGAAGTGAGGATCGCCGTGCCTGGAATCGCCCAGTATGCGTGAGACTTGTGGCTGAGCTTTGAGATGGGACCGTTGAAATGAATGGGTAATGGTGGGGAGACTTCTCCCTTCGTCTCCAACCGGAACTCCAGACGACCGCATACCATGTGCAGAGGAACCCTTGCAGTGAATGTGCGGGCGCGGGCGAGCTTCTGGCCGTGCAAAATTGTGTCAGCGTAGCGACCCTGGTCGGTGAGAGCTTCGCTGTGCTCTCCGACGTGCAGGGTGAGGTCTCGAGAACCATAGGTGAACGTAGCTGGGAAACGTCCACGGATGGTGAGGAAGCCATCGTGCGCGTCCATCGAATCGATCGAGACGCGAATCTCAAACGGTCGCTCAAGCGTTTGACCCGCAAAGGTTGTGTAGGGACCGAGTTCGTCTGTGCCTTGGACCGGAACAAAACTCATGCGATGTTTTAACCGGAGCAAGAACAGATGTATCTGAATGGTAGTGAAGACGCGCCCGTTGTAGGCGGGGGTGGCCAGAGGAAACGATCCTCGATTCCTTGGAGTGCTTCACTAATTTGATCGCAATACTTTTCCCAATCAGGCGAATCTATCGTCAGTTTCTGCGTAGAGCCAGTATTGATTCTGTTTCTGACGGAAAGTAGGTAGACAAATATGCGTTGCAGGTAGAGTCGGGTATTGCCTAGTCCCCGTGCCTGCCTGAGAAGCTCCGTCCAATCGCGAAGAAAATCTGTATACCAGGAAATATCAAGGGTCTCGGCGCACTCGCTTGCGCGGTCTTCGAGTGGAGAAGGCGAGCTGACCCCCCGAGCACACCGAATCCACCGGTGATAGAGAGGGCAGCGGCGAACGCAAAGCCGGTCGTCTGAGCCGAAGGGTAGCGACGCAAGACCTCGGCGAGAACATCTGCTCGTACAAGAATCGGCGTGGATCCTACCCAGAGCGGAGCTTTTTCGCCCGCGATGATCACTTTAGAATCAGCCAGCTGCTCATTGAGATCGTAGGGGTAGGAGACCTCGGTGAAGACATGTAAGTCTTCACCGGAATTGCCAGTGAACGTGGAGAGAGCATCTTGCTCAAAAACCGTTCCGGAACGCACAAGACAGACGCGGCTGTCAGGATCGAGGTTCTTGAAGAGGTGCGACCCCTGCAGAGCATCGAGAGTGGTACCAGGAACGGCCAACACGTCCACTATGTTGTGGGACCCTGATAGCCCTCTCAGCGAGGTCTCGGTTGCGGACCGCTGATCCGCGTCGCCTGAGCCGAAGATGACGAAGCGGAGCGGCACCTTGGAACGCAGTCGTGGCCGCAGCGACTCTCCGCTCGCTGCGCGTTTGAAGCGGTCAGTAGAATCGGAACTGGTAGCTAACGCAGAGAGCACTTCGCGTGACCCGAATAGAGGATATCGGTGCACATCGATATCCTGGTGGGTCTCAATCTCATGGGGGAGTAACGTAAGTAGCTCGTGTGCAGCGCTATCACGAATCCAGGCTTCGGTACCGAGCAGATTCTGTCCCATGACATCTGGCAGCAAGAAATCCAGACTGGCTAAGAAGTCATCTCTACCTTGATCCAGGCTGCTGATCGCCGTAATGCCGGCAGCCTCGAGCTTGTTTTCGTAGGTTGCTGAGGCATCGTAAAACACGGTTTCGGCAACGTGTGGATCTGGGACGAGATCACGCAGAGTCTCGAAGTCCCAGTCTGCATTGTCTGCCCTAGCAGGAAGAGGAACCCCAACCTTCGGTAGTGTGCCGCGTGGGTCTGCAGGTCGGACAACGGGCTTTCTCGACGAAGGAGGAGCAGCGGGGCGGGGAATACGTTTCTCAATGAGCTCCGC
The DNA here is from genome assembly GCF_011382985.1 of Leucobacter coleopterorum. GTDB lineage: Bacteria > Actinomycetota > Actinomycetes > Actinomycetales > Microbacteriaceae > Leucobacter > Leucobacter coleopterorum. The sequence continues at coordinate 2,843,023 of NZ_CP049933.1, read as the reverse complement.
TGACACACCCTGTGCACGCAACTGTGCCAAGAGCTTTGGCGAGAAGACGAGCCAGTGTGGTGTTGTTCCAAACCGTTCCCTAATTTCCTTTTCGCACCAAGAAATTGAGGGAATGCTTACTGATCCAGAACGGCGATTCGTCTCATCAAGTACGATCTTCACCCGGTCGACCGTGATCCCCATGGCTTCGCCGCTGGGTAGTGCACAAATATACTCTGGGTTGTCGATCACCAGTGTCTCGACGTGTGTGGTGTCGAGCCAGTTCATCCATCTGAAGGAACCTGACTCGACTCCCGCTGTCACCTCTGAGCGAACTCGAGCGCGTGCGAAGGAACTAAAACGAGGCCGCATGCCGTTGAGCAGTCCGACTGGCCCTTCCGAGCTAGGTAGAAGATCGTGTATGCGGCCGCTAGAAGCGCTGAAGGCCTCGATATTGATGTTCCAGTCCGACACAACCGCGGCGGATAACTTCGAAACACAGGATTCTCCACGCATTCGCGGAGAAGACCAGCAGATTGCGGGCCGCTCAGCCGAGAGTTTCCAGTCGGGTGTGGATTGGTTTTCAATAATGGTGTGGGCAGCGCGGAACTGGCGGAGGTAGCTTAGTCGATCGCCCGACATCCAAAGAGGGAAAAAATCTGAACGTGAGAGGGAGCCGAGAGTAAGTTGAACAAGACTTAGTGGCTCGTCAAGCATGACAATCGATTCAGATCCGAATGCACGTGTGAGACGCTCGGTGAACTCTGAGTCAGCTCCCTTACGCACTGCATCAAATGCCCCAAGGGTGTCAAGGACCGGTGCCGTGCGGAAGAGAAGCGAGGAAGCATTATTGCGATGGGGAAAGAACCCGAGATAAGTGAGTTTTCCGTTGCCGAGCACCCGCTGCGCACGCGATATGGAAGCTACTTCCGGGCCGCCGCGTAGCGGTAGAATCTGTAATTCGATGCGCTGAGGATGGGAGAGATCGTCAGCGTCTTGAAACGCAACGAATTCCCCTCTTGCCTCGAGCATTCCCGCATTCCTTGCGCGGTATGCTCCACCATTTTGCTCCAATGAGATCACTCGCACTCTAGGATCAGAGGCCGCAGCGGCACGGAGGAATTCGTGACCCTCTTGCGAGCGATCATCAACGATCAATACCTCGAGGTTCAACCAGGATTGCCGCGTCAACGAATTGATTGTGTTCAGGAACCCAGCGTTGGGATTGTAGGTGGGCACAATGATGGTAACGAGCTCTTGCTCGTCAACAGGAACCGCGGAGGGCGCAACCTCAGGCGACTCGATTGCGGAGAACAGATCATCCGGGCTCGTAATGTTCTCAGGCTGGAGTCGGTAGGGGCGAGACCGTGCTGTGTAAATGGTGAGTTGAAGGCCGACCACCACTCCTGGAATACCACAGTTGGATGGGTTGAATCGTTTGGGTTGATCCACTCGTCGCAGGTTCTCGGGCGAAGAAAATCTACTTCTCCCGCCCAGGCGACACCCTGGTTCAAATACGGGTACTTTGTGAGTTCAGTAAAGAGATCAAATGAACCGCTCATTGCCGCAATCTGTGCCGCGAATTTGAGTGCGCCTGACGCTCCTCCAGTGCCGAGCCGAGATTCTGGCAGCGCTTGCGTTAGCACGCGCGGCAAGAGTTTGAAATTTTGCTCTTCAGGTTCGAGCGTGCATGCTAGCAGCACAGCGCAGACGACGTGCGGTACACGCCATTCGAGTATTTGGCTGCGGGAACCATCTGTGGCCAGAGCTTCTCGGAGCTCTTCCCAATTGAGCTGGTGGTGCGTGGCTCTGCGCGCGAGTTGATTGAGTATTGCGGGCGAGCGCAAACGCGCGCCCAGTGAGAGCATCTTCCAAGGATCCACCCTGTTGAGCTTGAGAAACTCCTCTTCAGTCAGCTCATAAAAATGATCTGAATCGGAATGAGGCTGAAGCTCGTTTGCAGCTGGCGTGGTGCTGGACATGTGTCTGTAGGAGTTACCGTTCCGAGGAGTCTGAACCAGCCGGGTCGAGCAGCTGAGGGTCGCGCTGAGCTAGCTCAAAAATGACCCGCGCTGTAATGCGCTCGGGCATATGGCGTTCAATGCGATCAAGCCGTTCTGTGACGTCAGCTGGCGACTTGGCTGATAACTGTAGTGCGACCTCACCATTGTTGATCGCATCGCGCAGCTGGTAGATCGAAGAGAGTACCTTGCGCAGGAAAACGAGGATCACAAGTACACAACCGCCGACGGCGAACAGTACGGCAAGTATCGCAAAACGCAGCGGCGCGAACAGGCACACCGCTGCAGCTGCCAGCATGCACACCCCAACGAAAACGACCGTTGCGAGTTGGCGAGGAGAGAGTGACATTGAGAACTGCCTTGTAGTCAGGGCCGGATCACACAGTGACTGTGCGATCTGGCGCGTGAATGATTACAGTCGGTGGATGTTTGATCCCTCGAGGCTGTTGCGGGTGTCAAAGACCGGCAAGCCTGAGCCCACAAGCTTAGAGAGGTCGATGTCGGAGTGATCGGTCACCACGATAGCGATATCTGCTTCCGAGAGGACCTCGTCTGAGAGTTCGACCCGCTCGATACCCTTGGGCCAGCGGTGGTCTTCCACAAGGCTGTCAACACCAAGAACTGTTGCGTGGAAGCTGTTTAGGAGCTCGATGATGCGGAGCGCCGGAGACTCGCGAGAGTCTCCGGAATCTTTCTTGTAGGCCACGCCCACGACGATCACTTTTGCGCCCTTGAGAGCTTTGCCCTCGTCGTTCAAAATGTGCATGACCCGCTGCACAACGTGATCAGGCATGTGCTCATTCACATCGTTCGCCAATTCAACGAAGCGGAAGGAGCGGCCGAGCTCGGTGCGCACCTTCCAAGACAGGTAGCTCGGGTCGATGGGGAGGCAGTGACCTCCTACGCCGGGACCTGGAGTGAACTTCATGTAGCCAAACGGCTTTGTCGCTGCCGCATCGATTGCTTCCCAGACGTCTACGCCCAGCTCGTGCGCAAACACAGCGAGCTCATTAACGAGGGCAATGTTGACGTGGCGGAAAGTGTTCTCGAGTAGTTTGGCCATCTCGGCCTCGCGTGGAGTGCTGACCGGCACGGTCTGATCGACGAGGTCTGAAAACAAGCCGTTGATCTTCGCGAGCGAGGGGCATCGATGCCCGACACGATTTTCGGAGTCGTCTTGAAGCTGAAGTTCTGGTTGCCAGGATCGATGCGCTCAGGACTGTAGCCGACGTAGAAGTCGGATCCTGCAACGAGCCCGGATCCTGCCTCAAGCACCGGCACCAGCAGTTCTTGGGTGGTTCCGGGATAAGTCGTTGATTCAAGGATGACGGTTGCGCCGCGCGTAATGTAAGGGGCTAGCGAAGTGCCAGAGCTTTCGATGTAAGAAAGGTCAGGAAGTGAATCTTTTAGCGGGGTGGGTACCGTGATCACGGCAAAATCAAAGTTCGCCGCGAGCGCATAGTCATTGGTCGCCTGGTAACGGCTGGTGGCAATTACCGCCGCCAGCTGGTCGTGTGAAATGTCTTCGACGTACGACTCGCCCTGATTGAGGGCATCGATGCGACGTTGGTCGAAGTCAATTCCGACGACGTTGTAGCCCGCCTCGACGGCGCGGACGGCAAGGGGAAGACCGACATAGCCCTGGCCGATAACTACCAGTTTGGCTCCAGAAGAATTACTCACCGTGCCATTCTATGCGTTTCTTTGTGCAGACACTTGGAAGTGGCAGGGCGGACCTGTTTCGTACACCGCGTCGCCCCTGATTGGTAGATTGGCTAGGCAGACTGATGGAGTGGGGACGATGCTTGATAATGATGCCTGGGGCTTGCGAGCACCGCAGAACACGCTAATCGTGGCCTGTTATAAGGTCGAACGTTACCTTCCCGACTTTTTGGCCTCGCTCGACAATCAGACGGCGAATCACTCGGAGTACGAGCTCGTATTTGTGATTGATGGTTGCCCTGAAAACTCTGAGGCGATCGTGCGGGAGTGGATGCAGCACACGGATTACGCGGTGCGCCTCATCTCGAAACCGAACGGTGGGGTTGCCTCCGCTCGAAATGTGGGGCTCGACTCAGCGCGTGGTGAGTGGATTTCGTGTCCGGATCCTGATGACTGGCTTGCCCCGATTACCTCGCGCTTGTCGCGGGCGCGACCGCTCAGTTTCCCCAGGCTCAGATGCTCTCTGGGAGGGTTGCACTCAAAGACGCCGACGGTCACCCGCTGCCGCACCCCTTCGATTTTCGGTTCGACCGCGACGAACCTTACGAGGTGGATCTGGCACGGGAACCCGATCGTCTGCAAACCCCAGGTGGCACAGTTTTTTTGCGCCGCCAACTGATTGAGAGGCATCAGCTGCGCTTCGATGAGCAGCTTCCGCAGGCTTCCGACTCCGACTTCATCGCACGATATCTGTTGCTCACGCGCGCCGCCTACACGCTGGTGCCTCTGGCGGTCTACGAGTACCGCAGACGAGGTGACGGTTCGTCGATCGTTGATCAGCAGCAGCAGAATGTGACGCGGTACAAGCTTGTTTTCGGGCGCGCCCACAGAAGACTGCTTGAGCTGAGTGCACATGAAACGGGCAGTGACGACTGCCCGCAGTGGCTTGCGAACACCATTCTCTACTTCACCTTCTATTTGTTCAGGCGTAACCGAAGCGCGGATTCTCCGGTCTATGAGACGGATGCCGGAGTGCTCGCGGAGATTCGCGGAGCCCTGCAAAAAAACTTACGCAGCATCGGGGCCGCGCGGATCCGTGCGTTTCGACTACACGATGTACCGCTCGATATGCGAGCTGCCTGGTTAGCCGCTGCGCAGGGTGAATTGCGCTCCTCGCCCGTAGAGAGACTGGGAGTTGTTGCGAGTGAGAGCACCGCGTGCGTCTCGTTTGTTTCTTCGAATCTCTCGTTACCCAGGGGGCTGCGAATCGAGGGACGGCATCTCAGATCGTGGACTCTAAGGCGCGCAGTATCGAGTACCTTGGGGGGACCTGGGCGGTCGAGCACATCCTGCGATTGAACCCACCGCCCACCGCGGGTGCGAGCCTGATTGCAGACGGGCTTGCGTTCGAACTCGGGGGCGCGCCCTTGTTTGCCGACGAAATCCGGCACAAGCTGGGACAGGATCGACCAAGACTTCTTGATACAGATGGAGTTGAGGGGGCTGAGCGCCTAGACAACGATTCTCTGGGCGGCCGAGTCGGTGGCAAACTCGCACGCCTGCGCTACTCGCTACCGTTGCGGATCGCGGATGCTACGGGATACCTGCACCGGTTCAATGGTGCTGTCGTGTTTGAGATGACTGCGAAGGGCGGAGCTTCGCTGGAGCGCCTGCTGCGTGCGGGCATCGTGAGCCCCGCGGTCAACGCCTGGGCAGTTGCGGAAGCCGGGTCTGCGGCTTTCACCTCTCTGCGCCGCGCGGGGTTGCCCGCTGTGGCAGCTGGGAGCATCAGACACTTTCTGCTTTTGAAGCGGGCCCGCGCGGTTGTGAGTGTGAGCGTCGACAACCACCTGCCGTTCCCGGACAGGGTACTCGGGAAGAGTTGGAGCAACGTGTACCTGAATGACACCCCACTCGGTGCACGCGACTACTGGACTTTAAACCCGAGCCACGTCGACCTGATTGCGGCGGACAATGCTGAAGAGCGGCAGAGACTCTGCGGCGATGGTGGCTACTACAGGTTTTTTCCTGAGGAGACACTCCTGCTCACTGGTTATCGAGACCGCCTCATAGCGGGTGCGTTCTCCGCGGATGACTCGACGACACTGAACGGGATAGTCGATGCCCTGCCAGGGTAGGCTTGCGCAGAGACAAAGCGAACTGCGGCCGGAGGTTGGAACACCATGAGAGTAGTGGTGATCGGGATGTGAGCTGGCAGCGGGACTACCATCTCGGTGACGAAGCTATGACCGAGGTTGCCATCACGCAGCTGCAGCGTCGCGGAGCCGAGGTGACGCTCATCGCGGGGGACCCTGCGCTGTCGCGTGATTTTTATCACGTTGATACGGTGCCACAGTTCGGTTTTAGGACGCTGCCTAATCGTAAGAAGATGGAAGCGCGCTTCGCCGAGATCGTCGCAGCGCTGAACGATGACACGGCGATCCCGGACTATGCGGTTGAGACTCTTCGGTCGGTTGAAACCGCTGACGCGGTATTGATTGCTGGCGGCGGGAACCTCAATTCGAGCTGGGCGCACCACATCTTTGAGCGGCTGACGCTCAAGCGCATCGCGGAGGCTCGGGGTATTCCGCTGTATATCACGAGCCAGACAGTTGGCCCCGAACTGAACGACCTGGACCGCAAGCTGATGCGCGAGATGGCTGGTTACGCGAGGGTATTTGGTGCACGAGAGGCAACCACAACCGCTCTCATGCGCGAGGTCGCGGGGAGCGAAGCCTCCGTCGTGCACACACTCGACGATGCGGTTCTGCTTGAGCCCTCTGCGCTCTCACCGGAAACACTCGCGGATCTTGCGTTGCCGGAACGGTACCTAGTCGCCAGCTTCACGTTTCACTCGTGGTCTACTGCGCTCTCACAGCAGGACTACTACCGCAGGATTGCAGCGATCCTCGACGACATCGTGGCGCAGGGTGACGTGAACGTGCTTCTGCTGCCACATATGGGATCGCTTGATCCAAACACCCCACGCACACCCAAAAATGACGTCACCGGCCATGAACACATTGAGCGCTATTCTCAGAGCGGACGTGTGCGATCCGTCCCCATGATGTCGGCTAGGGATCTGCTTGCGGTAACGCAGGGGGCCCAGTTCACGGTATCCACCCGTTATCACCCTGTCGTGTTTGGTGCCGCGGTGGGAGTGCCCGCCGTTGGTATCGTGACGAGCTACTACTCGGCAATTCGTATGCGCGGCGCGCTCAGCAATGTAGGTATGGAACAGTTCGCGATTCCCTTCGAGGCGTGGCAGCCGCTGTTCGGTTCGCGCCTTATGGAGGCCATTGGAGCGCGTCTCGACACATTCCGCGCCCATAGCGTGGCGGCCGGGGCGCAAATGCGTGAGTATCAGGCACGCTGGTGGGACGGGATTGTTTCCGATATTGCGGGCTCAGGGGCTCCGCTTCTTGAAGATCACCCGCCTGCCGAGATACTGACCTGGGCTGACGAACGAACCACCGAGCTGCTGGCACTCGCCAGAGTGGCTCAAGAAGGGACCAACCTACAGCGCCTTGAGGCTCGCGCAGATAAAGCCGCGCGAGAGGAACAGCTACAGCAGCTTAGGGGCGAGTTCAGGGCCGAACTTGCTGAAATTCGACACCGGCTCCGCCCACCTGGTGCGGCGCTGAGGGATCGGATCCGGACGAAACTCCAGCGTCGGCGCTAGGCGCGCGACTAGAGAGGGACAGATGCAAAACACGAGTAGTTCTGCTGGGCAGCCGCTGCTGTCGGTCGTGGTGCCGGTTTACAACGTTGCCCAGTACTTCGACCAGTGCCTCGCCTCGGTGTTTGACCAGGGGTTTGCGCCTGGGGAACTCGAGGTCATTGTTGTCGACGATGGTTCAACGGACGGCTCAGGGCTTATCGCGGATAAGTGGGCAAGACGCCACGCAGAACTGCAGAGCGTGCGTCAGCCGAACAGCGGGCTTTCCGCAGCGCGAAACACAGGTCTTGACCTGGCCACCGGCACCTTCTTAACCTTTCTCGACTCAGACGACATCATTCCCTCGGGAGCTTACCGACGCATGATTGACGTGCTGCGGCAGACAGGGTCTGACTTCATCACCGCGGCACCCTTTCGGTTTGCGGGGTGGGATCGGCACGCGAAACCCTTTGCGCGCAGCGCCGATCTCTACCATGAGTCGCGGCGAGCGGTCACACTCGAGCAGCATCCCGAGTATCTGCGCGACTTTGCTGCGTGGAACAAAATCTATCGACGCGAGTTCTTTGTAGAGAGCGAAGTGCGCTTTCCCGAGGGGCGCATTTACGAAGAGATCGCCACGAGCCCAATCCTCTACAGCAAGGCCAAAGCTTTTGACGTGTTCGCCGAGGCCGGCTATTTCTGGCGCATGACACCGGGCAGCATCACTCAAACGATCAAGCCCGTGAAAGCACACGACCGGCTGGCGGCACTTGCGCACATTCAGCACTATTTCAAGGAGCGCGGATCCTCACCCCGTTTGCAGGACGAACTCGGGTTTGCGATTGTCGACTACAACCTGCGCTGGACCTTTCTTGAGTACTTTCAGCTCGATGAAGAGACGCAGCGTTATATCGCGGAGAAGTCGCGAGAGGTTCTTGCGTCTGTGCCCGATGAGACCATCACCCGGGTGCAATCACCGCTGAGTGATTGGGCGATGCTGGCAAAGCGTGGCGACGCCGCGGGGCTCGACAGTGCGCTGCGCACCTCGCAGCATGAGAATCTGCCAGATATTCCGCCCGGCTCAACCGCCGCCGTTCAATCTCAGTCCTTGCCGCGACAGAGTCTGCGCGATCGCATACGTGACTCACGTCGACTCCCCGATTCCGCGCGCCGACTGCGAAACTTCTTCGTGTATCTGGCCCTCCGACCCGTTCTGTTTCGGATGCCACTACTCGAAAACACTGCGGTGTTCTCAAACTACTGGGGCCAGAAGTTCTCGCTTTCAGACGGGCCGGCGGCAGTCTGCATTGAGCTCAATCGTTCGAACCCCTCGATGCGGAGTATCGTGTTCGCGACACGAAACGATCAGCGCCGTATTCGCGCGAGGGTGAGAGAGCTCGCGGCGGATCCTCGCAGGATCAAGGTGGTTCGCAACACGAGCTTCGCCTACTACTGGTACATCTGGCGAGCGAAGTACCTTTTTAACGACGCCAACTTTCAGCTCGCCTTCCGTGTCGATAAGTTCACCGGCAAGCGGCCAGGGCAAATCGAGGTGCAGACGACACACGGGATCCCGATCAAAAAGATGGGGATCGACTCGGAGGCTGCAATCGATCTCGCCGAACGGAAGGTCTTTCTCGCGCGCAGTCAGCGCTGTGACTATCTCGTGTCGACGAGCCCGCTCGTCGCAGAGACATACGCACACTCCTTCGGCATAGAGCCGCGGGTGCTGCAGGCCGGGTTGCCGCAGCACGACGTGCTCTTTACACCGCCGGATGCGCAGGAACTGCTGCGGATCCGTAAGAAGTATGGCCTGGACCCCCAAAAGCGAATCGCCGTGTATGCGCCGACGTTCCGCAACGCCGACGGATCCGTCTTTCCCTGCCTGCTCGATCTCCACATGATGCAGGATCAGCTCGGCGACGAGTACCAGCTCGTCATGAAGGTGCACCCCTTCAACCACACCCAGCTTGGCCTGATCGACTTCCGGGAGCTGACCGATTTTGCTCAGGATCCCGTTCCCTCCCCGTTCGTGAAGTTGATGGGTGAGGTTCGCTTGGATCCCAGCTACGTTGCTGCGACACTGGATTACGAAGCATCGCGATCCCGCGACACTGTTCGTAAAGTCGACGGTTCTATCAACGAACTGATGTTTGTGGCGGACGTGGTGATCTCTGACTACTCCTCGCTCATGTTTGGCTACACACATCTGCGCAAACCGCTGGTGCTGTTTACGCCAGACATCGACCACTACAACGCAACCCGCGGCAGCTACTACAACGTCGACGAGATTGCTCCCGGAGCCGTTACCAAAACGACCGAGCAGGTCATTGAGGCTATTCGTTTGAGCTCGGATGCGGATTCGTGGAACGAACGTTTCGACGTGAAGCGGAACGTGTTCACTGAACGATTTTTGGAGTGGGACCGAGGCGATGCATCGCGCAAGGTTCTCGCTGCACTCGGATTGATGACTGGCACAGAAAGTGAATAGCCCAGAAAAACAGTTATTGCTTTCGGTTGTGGTGCCTGTGTACAACGTTGCCCAGTACCTCGACCAGTGCCTTGCCTCTGTGTTTCAGCAGGGAATGAGCGCGGGCGAGTTCGAAGTCATCGTAGTTGATGATGGTTCTACAGACGGTTCGGCGCTCATTGCCGAGAAGTGGGCGGGCCGCCAACCCGAAGTCCAGATTGTGAGTAGAACGAACGGGGGTCTTTCTGCAGCGCGAAACACGGGACTTGACGCGGCAAAAGGCCAATACTTGACGTTTCTTGATTCAGATGACATCGTGCCTGACGGAGTTTACGCGCGCATGCTTGAGGTGCTGTCTCAGTCAGGTTCTGACTTCATTACAGCGGCACCGTACCGGTTTTCTGCACGAAACCGTCACGCGAAACCATTTGTGCGAAGCGAAGATCTATTTCAAGAGTCGAGGCGAGGACTGACGCTTGACGAGCACCCAGAGTATCTGCGTGACTTCACCGCGTGGAACAAAATCTATCGACGTGACTTTTTTGTCGGCAGTGGCGTCAGGTTTCCGGAGGGGCGCATCTTTGAAGACGTCGCAACCACCCCCATTCTCTACGACAAAGCCTCGGCATTTGACGTGTTGGCGGAGGCAGGGTATTTCTGGCGCAGAACCCCCGGCAGCATCACGCAGTCGCTCAGTCCGACCAAAGCACACGATCGACTGTGGGCACTTGCGCATATTCAGGGGCACTTCGCGGCGCGCGGATCCTCGACTCGTTTGAATGAGGAGCTTGGGTTTGCGATCGTGGACTACAACCTGCGGCGCATATTTTTTGAGTATCCGAAGCACGATGCGGAGACACAGCGCTACATCGCTGAAGAAGTGCACAAGATTCTAGGACCCGTGTCAGATGAGGCGATTGCTCGGGTGCCTTCCCCTATCGCTGAGTGGGCAATGGTGGCGAAGCATGATGATGCGGCTGCCCTTGAGCAAGCTTTGCAGGCACCAACACACCGGGGACCACAGCGGCGGGCACGTCGCTGGCCAGCGATGAAACGAAGCATTCGAAATGCGCTGGTGTATCTGGTGCTTCGGCCAGCTTTACTTTGGCTTCCGGTGATGAAAAAGACGGCGGTGTTTTCGTCCTACTGGGGAAAGAGTTTTTCACCATCGTTTGGCCCGCCTGCCATCTGTCTCGAGCTGAACCGACAGAACCCGCGGTTTAGAAGTGTGGTGTTTGCGACGGGCGCTGAACAAGAGCGTATTCAAGCGGAAGTGTCTCGCTTGGCTGAGCACCCACACCGGATTCGGGTGGTGCGTAACACCAGCCTCGCCTATTACTGCTACCTGTGGAGGGCGAAGTACCTCTTTAACGACGTGAACTTTCAGCTTGGGTTTCGAACCAATCAGTGTACGCAAAAGCGGCGCGGTCAGGTTGAAGTGCAGGTCACTCACGGCATTCCCATTAAGAAGATGGGTCTCGACTCCGAGTTTGCCGTTTCGGCGAAAGGGAGAGCCGCCTTTCTGGCACGCGCGAGCCGCTACGACTACCTTGTTTCAACGAGTCCGTTCGTCGCTGAGACCTTCATGAAATCACACGCGGTAAACGTGCGGGTTCTTGCGACTGGTTTGCCGCAGCACGATGCGCTCGTGACGCCCTCTCAGAGGGATCAGTCGGCTGCGATACGGCAACGGTACGGACTCGACCCCGAAAAGCGGATCGTGCTGTACGCGCCGACCTTTCGCAACAAGAAGGGTTCGCGGTTTCCCTGCCTGCTCGATGTGCGGGAGATGCAGCGGCAGTTGGGTGACGAGTATCAGTTCGTCATGAAGGTGCACCCCTTCAATCACACTCAGATGGCCCTGATCGACTTCCAAGAGCTGACCGATTTTGCGTCGGATCCTGTTTCTTCCCCATTTGTGAAGCTCATGGGAGAGGTTCGTGTTAATCCCGCTTACATTCCCGCCACGTTGGAATCCGAGGCATCGCGATCCCGAGCCACTGTTCGCAAAATCGGCGGGTCCATCAACGAACTGTTGTCTGTGTCCGACGTTGTGGTCTCTGACTACTCGTCGCTGATGTTTGGCTACACGCATCTTCGCAAACCGCTGGTACTGTTTACGCCAGACATCGAGCATTACAACGCAACCCGGGGCAGCTACTTCAATGTCGATGAAGTCGCACCTGGAGCGGTCGCCAAGACGACCGAAGAGCTCATCGAGGCTATTCGGCTGAGCTCAGACCTTGAGTCTTGGCATAATCGCTACGAGCCGAAACGGCAAGAGTTTGTTGAGCGTTTCCTACTCTGGGAACAGGGTGAAGCCTCACGCAAGATCCTTGAGCAGCTTGGGTTGGCCAATTTCGCAGCGTAGTGTCACGCTGTTTCGTTAACGAAGTCGATCTCTTCCGTTTCAGGTCTGAAGTAAGCGGTTCCGTTCTGAAACCGCAGTGCCCGAAGGCCCTCTTGGTCCATCACCTGGATCTTGCCAACCAGAAAACCCCACTCGCCCGCGGGGCCTCCGGCGGCGGCGTATGCCCGCTGGAAGGCGCCGTTGCGAAGGCCCTGGCTCACACGGAGCTCATTCGAGGTGACGACGAGACCGGTGACACACTCCTGTATCAGACCGCCGCCGTTCTCTTCAACTACCGCGGGAGCCCCCAAAGGAGCTCCGTAGGCGTCAGGGTGATTACGCATGAAGCGCTCGTGCGATTCCGCTGCGACAAAGGGACGTTTTGAACCGCGCTGTAGACGGCGATCCGAATCACTGACGCTACTCTCGTGCATCTCGATGGCTTCTTCGATAGGACCGTCGAACACTAACTTGCCTTGCTGTAGCACAATTCCACGATCGCAGAGCTGCCGAACCTGAGACGTGCTGTGGCTGACGATAAACATCGTTTTGCCGTGGGACCGCATCTCGAGCATGCGCGCGGTGCACTTTTTACGGAAGGCGGCATCGCCGACCGACAGCACCTCGTCGACGAGCAAAACGTCTTGCTCCGTGTGCGCCGCCACCGAGAAGCCGAGCCTTGAGTACATACCCGACGAGTACTGCTTGACCTCGGTGTCAATAAACTCACCGAGTTCAGAGAATTCGTGAATGTCTTCGAAACGAGCGTCGGTCTCTTCTTTTGACATGCCAAGGATCGCGGCATTCAGATAGACGTTCTCGCGCCCGGTCAGGTTCGGGTTGAAGCCCGCACCCACCTCGAGTAGACCCGCGACACGTCCGCGGATCCGGATCCATCCCGTGTCTGGGCGCAGCACGCCAGAAATCATCTTCAGGGTTGTTGACTTACCAGACCCGTTGCGGCCCATGACTGCGACGGACTGTCCCGCCGGCACCTCAAAACTGACGTGATTGACTGCCTGGAACTGTGTGGTGGTTTCTTCTCCGCGCAATTTTGACACAAACGCCTCTTTGAACGAGTTTGCGTGCTTGATCTTGAAGCTCTTGCTCACGTCGTGAACGACGATGGCGGGCTTTTCGCTCGAAGTATTCCCACTGTTGGGGCTAGAGGTGCTGGGCAAAGTTCCCCTCCATCTTGCGGAACGTCAACTGACCAATCAGCAACGTAATAAGTGCAATAACTAGCGCGATAAGCGCGTTGAGCATGACGTGTTCGGGGCGCGGACTGTTCGGTTCGAGTGGAAGCCAGAACACACTGTGAATCAGTTCTACCGCCGCTGTAACCGGATTCGACATGTAAATCTGAAACAACCAGTTGGGGGCATGATCGTAGACCTTTTCCCAGGTGTAGAGCACCGGAGAGGCCCAAGTCGCAAACATGAGGATCAGATCGACCACGTTGCGCGAATCACGGTAGGCAACGTTGATGGCACCGAAGAATAGGCCGAGACCGAGGCAAAACGTGAGCACAGTAACGAGGGCGAGAATCAGCGCGACAACCTGCATCCAGGTAACTGTCCAGCCGAGAAAGAGCACAATAACGAACAAGACTGCGAGCTGGGGCAGAAAGTGTACAAAGCTGCCCCCGATCGCGGAGAGCGGGAAGAGTTCGCGGGGAAGGTAGATTTTTTTGACGAGCGAAGCATTGTCGGTGATCGCCGAGGTGGTGTTTCGCAGCGACTCACTGAAGAGATTGACGACGATAATGCCTGAGAAGAGGTAGATCGGAAAGTACTCCATCCCGCGGGTCATGCCAAAGATGACGCCGATCACAACGAAGTACATCAAGAACTGTGCCGCCGGCCGCACGTACGACCAAATCCAGCCGAGCGCGGAACCATAGTACCGGGTCGTGATGCCCTTCTTGAGCAGGAGCGTCAGCAGATAGCGGTGCCGGAGCGCATCCCACAAACCAAGATTCTTGCCTGGAGTGCGATACTCAGGGTCAGTAAGCGCTGCTTGATAACTCACAACGGGCAATCCTACTTCCAATATCTGGGTGGGGTTTACAGGGCGTACGGGGTGCGCTTCGCTGCGTGAGTGTTCGCCTAATTGATGAGTGGCACGAGCTCGCGCTCCAGCCACCCGGTGAACGACTTTGCGAACATGCCGGTGAGGTGGTTAGCATCTGAATAGACGATAAGATCACCAGTAACCATGTGGCAGGTGCCATCGGGGCAGACGACCTGGTGCAGGTCGAGCACATCCAATTCGAGCTCCAATGCAGCGGTTGTCAACCAGTCGAGGTCCTTTGTGTCGGGCCACGAGCACGCATCATCAACCACTCCCTGCGCGGTGAGGCACTCTGGCCCTTTGAAGACCTTGCCGTCGGGTCCGAGCACTCCTACTGTGGGGGTGTCCCGGGCGACAATGACCTGTTTGCCGGCATCGCGCAGCCTTGCAAGTGCGGGTTGAGCATCCGTGCGCTCCGCGGGAACGCGGTCGGCACGCGCTATAACCAGCACCACGTCGATGTCTGGGTCGGCCTCAATGGAATCGAGGAGCTGCTTGCTCCATTCGGTGCAGCGAATCTCGTCTTCGTCATCGTCGGCAGCCGGAGTGACAAACAGCTCGCAGGCGGTACGACTTTCCAGCCTAAAGTTCCATCCCTCTTGGGTTGCGATGGTCTGCAGCGGGGCCATGAACTGATCGGCATGGGAATCTCCGATGAGTAGAACGTTCTTGCCGTCCCCGGGGAAGTGGCAGGAGCGCTCCGCAAAGTTACCGACCCTCTGTTGTGTGCAATTTTCTTTGCCAACACCCTCCGTAAACCAGCGACGCGGTGTGTCTTCTTGTGCGAAGGTTGGATCAATCAGGGCCTCGTCATACCGGTACGGGTCTGGGCACTTGTTGAGGATCGCCCACGCCCCCACACACAAACCCGTGGTCTGTTCGCCCTGCATGTTCTCGTTGTTGAGGAGTGATTCGATCTCGGTTTGTCGTTTTTTTACGTCGTGTTGGATCGCGACACTCGACCCTGCACACACCCCGATAATCGCGGCAACCGCGACTACCATCAGCCCAAACGTCACGCTGCGCCGCTTAAGCATCCCGGGAGCTTTCCGGATTGGGTCTTCCACAACCTTCAACGTCACCCACGCCAACCCGACCGTGACCGGCACCACGAGCAGCGCGCGCCGCCACCCCCACCCAGCCGCTGGAAACACGGCCGTGACCGCAAGGATCAACGGCCAGTGCCACAGATAGACCGAGTACGACGTGTCGCCCAAAAACTGAACAACACGGTTATGCGTGAGACGCTGCGGCGCGAACTGCCAACTCCCGTCGTCACTGTCACCGCACCAGATCAGAATCGCGGTCGCGGTCACCGGGATCAGCGCGATCGCGCCTGGGAACGGGGTCGTGGCTCCAAACAGGAACGCGCACGCTGTGATCACAGCCAACGCGATGAGGCTGAGGAGCCCACGAAGAGCCGGGAGGATCCTGGCCGCTGGGATCATTGCGACGAGTCCACCCAACGCGAATTCCCACGCCCGTGTGGTCGTCACGAAATACGCGGAGGGTTGCGACCGCATCGTTTCGAACACCGAAAACCCGAGCGACAGTACGCCAACGAGAATGAGGGCGGAAAGAATGAAGCGGCGTTGGGGTTTCTTGGCGAGCGCGGCGATCCCGATCACGAGCGCGATCAGGAGGGGCCAGACGAGGTAGAACTGTTCCTCGATCGAGAGTGACCAGTAGTGCTGGACCAGGGTGGGTGGGAACTCGGAGTTGAGGTAATCGACGGAGTTCGCGGCGAGGCGCCAGTTTAGGATGTAGCTGGCGGCGTAGCCGATATCGCCATAGTTTTGGATGCGGGTGTTCGCGGGCATCACGGTCATCGTGAGGATGATTGATGCGACGAGTACGAGGAGAGATGCGGGGAGGAGGCGTCTGACACGTTTCGCCCAGAACTCGGTGACGCGTATCCGGCCGCGGGTTTCGACCTCGCGGAGGAGGTGTCCGGTGATGAGGAAGCCACTAATTACGAAGAAGATATCGACACCGATGTAGCCGCCAGGGACATGGGTGGGGAAGAGATGGAACACCACGACCAACACGACCGCGAGGGCACGCAAGCCCTGAATATCCAAACGCAGGCGTTTAGGGGCTGTCGGATGGGTCTGAGTCGCGGGGCGGTCCAGAAGCTTCAAAACTGTTTCCTTAATTGACGCACAGACGACTTCAGCCAGTGGCAGTGGCGATCCTGCTCTATGACCTTAATAGTGTAACCGTGAACCCAGACGAGAAAGCTTATGCCCGACTGCCCTCGAGCAGAATTCCATCGAGATACGCGCCATAGCCGCTCTTGCGCAGAGGCGCGGCGAGCTCAGCAAGATCTGCGTCGCTCACCCAGCCGTTTCGCCACGCGATTTCTTCGAGACACCCGATCTTGAAGCCTTGGCGATCCTCAATGACGCGTACATATTCTGAGGCCTGCATCATTGATTCGACCGTGCCCGTATCGAGCCAGGCGGTGCCGCGGTCGAGGGTTTGTACGTGCAGCTTGCCCGCGTTCAGGTACTCCTCGTTGACCGTCGAAATCTCGAGCTCGCCTCTGGCGCTCGGTTTGATGGAGCTGGCGATTTTCACCACGTCGTTGTCGTAGAAGTACAGGCCGGGAACGGCGAAGTTGCTCTTTGGGTTCTCTGGCTTTTCTTCGATCGATAGTGCGCGCATCTCAGCGTCGAACTCAACCACACCGTAAGCCTTAGGGTTCGCAACATGGTAAGCAAACACGACAGCACCTTCAACATCGGTGTGTTTGCGCAAGTTGGATCCGAGCCCCGTGCCGTGGAAGATGTTGTCGCCGAGCACAAGTGCGACACTGTCGTCGCCAATGAACTCTTCGCCAATAGTGAAGGCCTGAGCGAGCCCCTCTGGCTTTGGCTGCACGGCATATTCAAGCCGCATGCCTAGCTGCGAGCCGTCGCCTAACAGTGCGCGGAACTGTTCGTTATGTTCGGGGGTTGTGATGATGAGTATCTCGCGGATCCCAGCCATCATAAGCGTCGAAAGCGGGTAATAAATCATCGGCTTATCGAAGATTGGCATCAGCTGTTTAGATATGCCCTTGGTGATCGGCCAAAGCCGGGTGCCTGATCCGCCGGCGAGAACAATGCCCTTCACGCGTACCACTGCCTTTCGTTGTGTTGCCCAACAGCTTATTCCACGATGCCTGTTCCCCGCTGGTGTAGACATCATAGGGAACAGAGGACTTCAGTTTGCTTCCGTTTCGAGGCAGATCGCTAACGGCTGAGCCAGATACACTTGGGGGCGCTCGTACCGCACTGGCATTCCAAAAACCCGGAGGAAACCCGTGACCCGCAAGATTCTTGTGACCGGAGGCGCTGGCTTCATCGGCTCCAACTTCGTACACTACCTCGTCGCTAATACCAATGACGTGGTGACGGTGCTCGACAAGTTCACCTACGCCGGCAATGAGGCCTCGCTCGCTGGCCTGCCAGCGGATCGCGTGCGTGTGGTTCGCGGCGACATCTGCGACGCCGAGCTGGTCAACGAGCTGGTCGCGGCGACCGACGTGGTGGTGCACTACGCGGCCGAGTCACACAACGATAATTCGCTGCAGAACCCCGCCCCTTCCTCGACACCAATATCGTCGGCACCTACACGCTCCTCGAGGCCGTTCGTCGCCACGAGAAGCGCTACCATCACATCTCGACTGACGAGGTCTACGGCGACCTCGAACTCGACGATCCACAGCGCTTCACTGAGCAAACCCCTTACCACCCGTCGAGCCCCTACTCGTCAACGAAAGCAGGCTCCGACCTGCTCGTCCAGGCCTGGGTGCGCTCTTTCAGCCTGCAGGCCACCATCTCGAACTGCTCGAACAACTACGGCCCGCGCCAGCACGTCGAGAAGTTCATCCCGCGGCAAATCACCAACGTGATCGACGGCCAGCGCCCCAAGCTCTACGGCGAGGGTCTCAACGTGCGCGACTGGATTCACGCCGACGACCACTCCTCCGCGGTGCTGCGCATCGTCGAGGCCGGGCGCATAGGCGAGACCTACTTGATCGGTGCCGACGGCGAGAAGAACAACCTTGAGGTGTTGCGGTTGATCCTGCAGGCCATGGGCCAGCCCGCCAACGCCTTCGACCACGTCGTCGACCGCCCGGGCCACGACCTGCGCTACGCGATCGATTCAACCAAACTGCGCACGGAACTCGGCTGGCAGCCATCGTTCCCAGATTTCGAGCGCGGGATCGTCGCGACCATCGACTGGTACAGAGCGAATGAAGCGTGGTGGCGACCTCAGAAGGCTGCCACCGAGGCCAAGTACCGTGAACAGGGGCAGTAAATATGGCAACGAAGCAGCTCGCGATCCGCGAGACCACGATCCCGGGCCTGCTGCTGCTCGACCTGCCGGTACACGGCGATAACCGCGGCTGGTTCAAGGAGAACTGGCAGCGCGAGAAGATGTTGGCGCTGGGCCTGCCTGACTTTGGGCCGGTGCAGAACAACATCTCGTTTAACGACAAGGCCGGGGCGACACGCGGGATCCACGCTGAGCCCTGGGACAAGTACGTTTCGGTGGCGACCGGGCGCATCTTTGGTGCCTGGGTCGATCTGCGCGAGGGTCCGACGTTCGGTCAGGTGTTCACCACTGAACTCGACGCGTCAACCGCAATCTTCGTGCCGCGCGGGGTTGGTAACTCGTATCAGACCCTCGCCGACGACACGGCCTACGTCTACCTGGTCAACGCGCACTGGAGCGCTGAGGCGCAGGGCGAATACTGCTTCTTAAACCTTGCGGATCCCACTGCGGCGATCGAGTGGCCGATTCCGCTGGATCAGGCCGAGCGTTCCGAGAAAGATCTGAACCACCCTGTGCTGGCCGATGTCACCCCGATGAAGCCAAAGCGCACGCTGGTGCTGGGAGCCGGTGGGCAGCTTGGGCTCGCGCTGCGCACTGCGCTGCCCGAGGCGGACTTCGCTGATCGCGCGCGCATTGACTTGAGCAATGCTGCATCTCTGGCGAGCGTTCGCTGGGCCGACTATGACACCGTTATCAACGCTGCCGCCTACACAAAGGTCGACGAGGCCGAAACAGCCACGGGTCGCGCCGAGTGCTGGGCCGCGAACGTAACGGGGGTCGCCGAGCTAGCGCGCATCGCCACTGATCATGGCCTGACCCTCGTGCACGTTTCGAGCGATTACGTTTTTGATGGTTCACAGTCTGAGTTTGGTGAGGCCGACCCGGTTTCACCACTCGGGGTCTACGGGCAGACGAAGGCCGCGGGCGACGCGTTGGTGGCTACTGCGCCGCGACACTACATCGTGCGTACCAGTTGGGTGATCGGTGAGGGTAACAACTTCGTGCGCACGATGGCGTCGCTTGCCCAACGGGGTATCGATCCGAGTGTGGTCGACGATCAGGTCGGCCGCCTCAGCTTCACGGAAGACGTTGCGGCGGGAATCCGGCATTTGCTCGACACCCGGCCTGCCTTTGGCCTGTACAACTTGACAAACGAGGGCGATCCGATGTCGTGGGCCGATATCGCCCGTCTGGTGTTTGTGGGGGTCGGTCAGGATCCTGACCGCATCACGGGTGTAAGCACCGAAGTGTACTTCGAGGGCAAGCAGGCGGCCCCGCGCCCCTGAACAGCACGCTGTCGCTCACCAAAATCGAGTCAACGGGTTTCACCCCCGCGACGCCTGCGACGCCCTGCATGCGTACCTGGCGGCAAGTTAGCGGGGGTCGTCCGAGTTTTCTGGACGCGAAGCGCCAAGCTCCAGCTCACGCACGCGATCCTCTAGGGCAGCAGTGTGCTCGGCGAGTGTTCTTGTGCGCTCCTCAAAGCGGGTGAGTTCTCCCGACTGCTGCATGAGCACCAGGAATAAAACGAGGATGCCGAGGAAGAACACGAGGTTGACCGGCACCTCAATGCCGAGTGCCTTCGCCGTGCCCTCAAGCAGATTCGGGAAGACAGCCACAACAAGCCCGATGCCTCCGGCGATCAGCCACCAGAGTGTGTGACGCTCGCGCAGGCGGCCTCGGCGCAGCAGCTCGATCACAACAACAAGCACCAGCAGGGCGGAAGCGATCCCGAGAATGTAACTTGCGGGGTCATGATTCCACTCCTGTCTTTGGCCGCGGGCGCAGAAAAGCGATAGCCAGGGCAAAAAACGCGCGACCGAGGTAGATGGCCGATTTCAGTGGATTGTGTGAGGGAGTGCCGCCAGCACGCTCCCGCATGGTAACCCCGAGCTGAGCGAAACGCAGGCCCGCGCGGTGACCGATAACAAGCGCCTCAATCGTGTCGCCGAGGTACTCTGCCGGGTATTCCCGAGCGAAAATGCTGATTGCGCGTGGTCCGTGGGCTTTGAACCCGGAAGTCGTGTCACTGAGCTTGACGTGCAACGCTCGGCTCAAGACACCGGAGAGGAAGCGCATTGCCCATTTCCTTGGTCCGCGAACCTCATAGTTGTCACCCTCGGTAAATCTGGCCCCAACAACAACGTCAGCGCCGTCAACGCCGTTGGATCCCTCCGAGGCGTCGAGTAGCGCTACCAGGGCGGGCACGTCTGCAGGGTTGTGCTGGCCGTCTGAGTCAAGCTGCACGGCAACCGGAAAGCCATTCGCTTCCGCGTAACGGAACCCCAGACGCATGGCCCCGCCCACACCGAGGTTGAACGGAAGCTCAAGAACCCTTGCCCCGGCTTCGCGAGCGCGCTCTGTCGTCGCGTCGGCTGATCCGTCGTTCACTACGAGTACCGTTGCACCAGGAAGCGTCTCTCGAACCTCGCGCACAACACTCGCAATCACCTCTTGCTCGTTGAAGGCGGGCATCACAATGAGCACGCGTTCAAGAGGGAAAGCCATGCCGGTCATTCTATCCACAGCTCAGCGCGTAAAGATGTAACGCGACAGCGTGCCGATCGCAGCGCTATCTCTGCTGAGCAGAGCGGAAGGCAGTTTTGTGACTGCGTTGAGGCGGGAAGTGATCCGGTTCTGCGCGGAGCGCGCGGCGCGCGGCCAGCCTTTGCTGCGCAGCCGAGGCACAGCGGAGCGGTAGAAGGCCTGCTCTTCGTCGAAGCGTGTTCCGTCTTTGGCGGTGTAGGAGGAAGCGCTGGCCGCGTGGCGGCGATACTCGAACACCACCTCGGGCAGCAGAGCAAGCCTCCCGTCTTCAAGAAGAATATCGCTCTTGATGACCAGGTCGAGTGTGATCTCAAAATCCTTCGAAAAGCGGTGCTTCTCGAGCACATCACGCCGCCAGCAGATCGCCGGAAAATACGACCAGTCGCCACGAAGCAGGGTCATCATCACGTATTCGCCAGAGAATAGTGCTCCTCCGGCGGAAACGCTCGGCCGCACCCAGGTTTTTACTCGGTCAACGAGCGGGTAAGAGGCCGCGCCGTTTTCATCAATAATGCGTACACCAGGCTGCACAAACTCGGGATTGTCGAAGCGCTCGATCGCGGCGCGCACAGTGCCAATGTAGTCCGGCAGCATGCGATCATCGCAGCCCATGATGGTCACGTAGTCTGCAGTTGCCAGGTCAACCGAGCGGTTGAAGGAGCCGCTCACCCCCAGGTTCTGCGGGTTGCGCTCGAACACGATGCGGGGATCCTCGAGCGAGGTGACCCACGGCTCAGCATCCCATTTGGGGTAGCAATCGTCGAGCACTACCATTCGCCAGTCTGGATCACGTTGGGCGAGCACACTGAGCACAGCTTCTTTGAGCTGGTCGGGGTCGCCATAGTAGGGCATGAGAATGTCGATGGTCACGCCGAAGTCGCTCCGTCTCCTGAGATAATGTGTCGTGGTCGCGCGCTCATCATCTTAAGGGGTCTCATTTGACAAACACCGCCACGAACGCGCGATCCGGATTAGCGCTTGTGCTCACCGGCACGGTTGTCTCGGCAGCCAGCAGCTTTATTGTGCTGCTGATAGTGGCCCCGGCGCTTGGGCCAGCTGACTACGCGAAATTCTCCGTGTACTGGAGCGCGCTGTTTATGGTGGTGGCAATCCTGTTCGGGGTGCAGCAGGAATCAACCCGTGGGGTGGCTGCGGCTCAGGGCACGGTGACGGGCAGCACCACATCAGCGCGCCACCACAAAACCTCGGTGCTTCGCTTCGCCCTACTGATCGCTGCCGCTCTGCTCGTTCTGGTCGGTGCGACGAGTCCGCTCTGGAGCGAGGCTCTGTTCGGATCCGGCACCGCTACCTGGGGGTGCCTCTCGCGATCGCGGTGTCTGCGTATGCGCTCGTCGCAGCGACGAACGGGATCCTCGCGGGCACTGGCCAGTGGGCCGCATTCGCTCTGCTCGCCGTGATTGACGGTGTACTGCGTCTTGTGCTCGTCGGGCTGGCGCTTGGCCTCGATCTCGGTGGCACGGCACTCGCCTGGGCGGTCGCGATCCCCTTCCCGGTCTCACTCGCGATCGTGTTTTTTGTCAAGGCGCGCACCATTCGCGCCAACACACTCGTCGCCGGTACAGCGGGCGGGCTCGCCGCAAACATGTCGCGCACGCTCACCGCATCAATCGCGGCGGCGATCCTGATCAACGGCTTCCCGGTATTCATATCGCTCTTCGGGCGAACGGACGAGGATACCCTCGGAGCCATTATTCTGGCGGTGACCCTCACTCGTGCCCCGATCCTGGTGCCGATCAATGCGTTGCAGAGCATGCTGATCGCTCGTCTGAGCGGAGCCACGGCGGGACGAAATCGCCTGCTCGCGCTTGTTCTCGCGGTGATCACGGTGCTGACCATGTTCGTTGCCGGGGTGGTGTGGCTCTGGGGCGGCCCGCTGCTCGCGGCCTTCTTCGGAGAGGGCTTTGTGCTCTCTGCTTCGACACTGGCAGGGCTTGTTGCAGCCGCGGGTTGCCTCGGCGTGCTGACAGCCACGGGAGCCGCCGCACTCGCACTTAAGCGTCACAGTTTCTTCGCAGCCGGCTGGGTCGTTGCCGCGGTGTTTGCCCTGGCCGCACTCGCGTTTCTGCCAGCCTCTCTCGAGACGCGCATCGTGCTTGGTCTTGTGGTCGGCCCGCTACTCGGCGCCGTCGTTCACCTTGCGGCGCTGCGAACTCGCGATCCAGAGCAGCAGGGCGGCGAGTAGCGCAAACGCGAGCGTTCCTGTGCCCCACACCATCATGGGTGACGGACCGACTCGCCACCACCACTCGGCAGCACCGTTGAGATCCAACTCGCCGGGTGCGACGTAGCGACGCATGTTGCAGAAGAGTGCGACCGAGTTCGCGACCGTCAATAACCCCGCTGCAACCCCAGCCTGAACGAGGCTAAATGTCGGCTGCCTGAACACAGGCGCTCCGCTGACAACACTTCCGCGATCACGCGTCGGCATCAGCGCAACAATCACAAACATGATGAGGAGTGGCATGATGTAACGCGGTTGCACCTGCCAGCCAACGGTCACACCGTTCTGCACGAGCAACAGCATCGGAATAGCGACCGTCGCGAGCCCAACTCCCACGAGCGCGATGGTCTTGCGCCAGTCGGATCGGGCGAGAGCCACAAACAGCACACCTGCCAATACCGCTGTCGTCGAGAACCACACAAGACCGGGCATCGGCGTATCGAGCCAGCCAAGACCCGAATACGGACTGCCGTCGAAATTCTGACCAACGATTCCGAAGAACAACTCGGGCAGATCGAAGAGGTTGATCGCGATAAGCGCACGTTTCGGAATCTCAGCCGCATCGTTCAGTGCCATACCTCCGCTGAGGGCCGATCCCGTTTGATTTGCGCTCAAGAAGGCAAAAGCAGCAAACACCATCAAAGCAAGGGGCAGGATCGCACGCACGAAGAACGCCCGGGACTTCTCGAAGGTGAGCACCAGCGCTGCGAGCACCGCAATCGCTGTGTAGGCGGCGGCGTCACCGCGGGCCCGAGCCCGAGTAGCGCTGCAAACACGGCGTATCCACCAAGCGCCCAAGAGCGCCAACCGGTGGTGCTCATGTACCCAATAAGCGAGGGAAGCAACAGCACAGCCGACGAGATTGCCCACCCACTCGGGTTGATGGATGGGATGAGGAACATGCCAAACGGCACAAACGTGGCGATGATGCCACCAACATAGGCAAGGCGGTTCTCGCGTGGCAGCAGCGCCCACAGCCCCACCGCTAGTGCGGAGAAGAGTAGCGCCTGAGCGAAGCGGATAAACAAGGTCGAGATAACCATGTTGTCACCGGCAAACAACGAGGTCCAGAAGTAGTAACCCGAGGGTAGAGGCCGTCACCGTTCACACGATCCGAGTCGGTGAGACCAAATTCGCCGTCCAAAAAGTTCTTGCCCTGGCAAGCAGCGCTCACGTCGGGCTCGTGTGCGTAACAGATTGCCCGCTCGATGTTGTCGGGCACCATGCGGGAATCAGCGGTGCTGCCGGGGCCACACAGTCCCTCGCGTTCGCCGCTGCCGCACCAAATACTGGCCAGGTGGAAGTCTTCGTCGGGACTTGCGCCGACAGGTGAAGCGAGTGCCCAGGCCCCAAAGGCGAGCACCATGAGCAAAACGGCGAGCAAACCAATCAAGATCGGACGTTTTGAGCGAACTTCCAGGGCCTTGGGGCTGTTTCAGTCACCGCAACACTAGTTTCAGACACCGACATTATGCGATCACCTCCAGGCGATCTCGCTGTAGCTTTCTCATCAGGAAGAAAACCAGCACGGCAAAGGCGAGCGAGCCTACAAACCACACGGTCATGGGTTGCGGCGCTGCTTGCCACCACCAATCCGCATTATTGAGATTAAAGTTGCCGGGCGACACGTAGCGCCGCATGTTAATGAAGAGCGCCACCGAGTTCGCAACGCTCAGCAGCAACACCACGATCCAGAACTGGATCTGTGTGAACTTAGGCAGCCGATCCAACACAACCGTTCCCTGCGGGCTCGGCGAGAGCGCCACTGCCGCGAACAGAACGAGCAGCGGCATCACATAGCGCGGCTGAACCTGGAACCCGATCGGCACGTGACCCTGGAAAAGGATGTAGAGCGGGATCGCAGCTGCGGCGAGCGCAACTCCGGTGAGCGCGATTGCGCGGCGCGGCTCAAAACGTCGGAACGCAAGAAAGATCACGCCAGCAAACACGAAAGTCGTCAGTGCCCACACGGAGGCCGGGAGAGGCGTGTCGAGCCAGCCGAGACCGGCGTAGTCGCTCGAATCGAAGTTTTGGCCAAGTACCCCAGCGTAAAGCTCGGGGAGCGCGAAGATGTTCTCTGCCAGCATTTTTCCGGGCGAGATCGAGTCAAAGCCCTTCTGTGTCATGCCCTCGAGCGCAAGACCGGTCTGCCCGGCGGTGACAAACGTGACGACCGCCGCGATTGAAATCGCAACGGGCAGGATCGCGCGCAACGCGTACTCGCGGCTGCGTTTGAACGTGATCACGAGCGCTGCAAGTACGGCCACCACAGCGTAGGCGGCGCTGTCGCCGCGAGCGCCGAGGCCAAGCAACCCGGCCAGCACCGCGAGCGCGCCCAAGGCCCTGCTACGCCAACCCGTGGTCGTGAGGTAACCCACGAGGGTCGGAAACAGCAGCGCCCCCGACGCGATTGCCCACCCGCTCGGGTTGACGGAGGGAATAAGAAACATGCCGAGCGGCACGAAGGTAATCGCGATCGCCCCGAGCAGTGACGGTCGGTTTGCCCGTGGCAGCAGCAGCGCTGTCGCAGCGACCAGGCCGCTAAACAGCAGCGCCTGAGTGAACCGAAGCGCCATTGTTGACACGACCAGGTTGTCACTGGCAAAGAATGACGACCAGAAGTAGTACCCCGTGGGGTACTGGCCGTTGGAGTTTACGCGGCGGGAGTCGACCAGTTGAAAGCCGCTATCTTGGAAGTTTTCGCCCTGGCACGCGGCGCTCTTTTCATCGTTGTGCGCGTAGCAGATTGATTGTTTGATCTTGTCGGGAATGGCGCGGTTATCTGCGACTGAGCCCTCACCGCAGAGCCCTCACGTTCGCCACTACCGCACCAGATGCTCGCGAGGTGAAAGTCTTCGTCGGGAGTCGCTCCGATAGGAGACGACAGTGCCCACGCGCCAAACGTTACGAGTGTGGCGAGCAGAATGCCGATAACGGCGAGCGTGCGCTTGGGCGTGAACATGCTGCGGGCGGCTCCAAAAGGTTGGGACGTGTGCTCGGTTTGTGGGTACGCGAGGTCACACAAGATTCTAGGTGCTATTACTCTGGCGCGGGATCAGGCTGGAGGGTTCGCGGGGCGAGTGTCAAGCCGCAGACAACCACCGCGAGGGAGCCGCCAATTCCTCCCAGCACGAATCCGGCTACCGCGCCCCACTGCCCCATGGTCGGTGCCGCTAGAAGCATCACCAGAATGCCGAGGATCGTGGCGACCAACCAGATGCGAGCGTAGAGGCCCTGCCTGCCGGTTGCGACAAGATACGCTGAAGGTGCAGCCATCAGTGACATCATACCGACCACAACGAGCATCACTTGCATGCTTGCCAAGCCATCATTGTACTCTCCTTGGAAGAACGTATCCAAGATCCAAGGTGAAAGCCATATCAATAGTCCAAAGACTGCAACGAAGCCGACGAGAGAGACCAGAAACACGTGCAGTTGCGAGCGTCGCATGGAGCTAATGGGTCCACCCAGCATTCGAGCGAAATGGGGGACAAGTACTTGATTAACTGATTGTGCTAAGAGGTTTGCAGGGGTTGCAAGAGATAATCCGGCTGCAAAGAGACCTGCCACTGTCGGAGTGTCGAAAGCACGCACAAATAGCATCGTTACAGGAAGTAGTCCGCCAGTTGCGATCATCGCTAACGTAGAGTCTCTCGTGAAAAGGAGCACTTCACGGCGCATCGCGGAGGTTCTAACACGGCCACCCTTCGGCCAACTTACGAGAGTAAAGACCAAGTATGAGATCGTTAGTGGTAACAGTGTCGCCCAGTGCCAACCAGCGAACAACACCAGGACGAGTATGGTGATTGCTATAAACGAAGTGATCGTATCAATTACGGTTGCTCGAATGATCCGATCTTCTCCCAGAAGGACGCCACGCACGAACACGTACCCGGAGTAACTTATAACAAGCGCTACTGTTCCGAAAACTTCTGACAAGTCGCTACCGAGAAAATATGTGACTGGTGCTGTGAGTACCGCCAGAATCAAGACAGCTATTATGAAGCTGCGTTTTAGTACGGCTATTGCGGTTTCTGACAACTTGAGATCCGGAATGAATCGGGAGGCCGCAACACCTGCTGCAGCTGGCCAGAAGAGCGAAGCAAATACTGAGAGAGAGAGCAGAGCACTAATCTCGCCAAGGCTTTCCTTGCTTGCAATATTGCCGATTATCAGCGTATACGCGAAACGCGCAAGCCCCTGCACGCCCATCCCGATAGTTGAGATGACGGTTCGCGAGAGCACACCACCTCCTGCACTGCTCACTGGCTTACCAGCTCAGCGAACTCGGCGCGATAGCTCTGCGCTACCCTCTCAGGGCTGTACATTTTTTCTGCTCTCTTCCGGGCTGACTGGCTCAGGGCTCGACGCTCGGCGTCACTCATTCGCGCATAGTTGAGCATTGCGGCGGCGAGCGCGACGCGATCCCCCGCTGGCACAGCGAAGCGCGGGTCATCAACGAACTGGCGGCAGTTGCCGATGTCACTCGTGATGACGGGTACACCGTTGCCCGCTGCCTCGGCCCCTACAAGCGGAGAGGTTTCACCGTAGAGGCTTGAGATAACGAGAGCCGAAGAGCGCGCCAGTACCTCGTTGGGGTGAGAGGTGGGTCCGTCGAGCGTGATCCTGCCCGCCGCCGCAAGCTCGCTTGCACCCGACTCGCGCAGTACGTTCACCATGCGCGGATCGTCGGGAACGACCCCGGTCCGTAGGCCCGTAACCTCCAGTCGGGTATGTGCTCGGCTATGTCGGCAAAAGCGCCGAAGAGCACGTTGTGCCCCTTGACCGGGTGGTTGCGGGCGAGGGAAAGAAAGCTGCGGGCCGCGGGATCAAAGGTTGCGGCGGGTGGGATCTCGGCACCGTTCAAGATGGGGGTGCGCACGTTCTTCATGCGCAACGCGCGAATAAACTGCGCCATGTCGTCACTGTCGCTTGACGGAATCACAGCGTCGAACCGGAAGGAAAGCGCACCGACTGCTCGCGCGATGAGTTTGGTGAGCGGATGATCGCCCGGGCCAAATCCGTGCGTGTGCACGGTCGTCGTGCGCGGTGCTCTTGTGCTAGCGAGAGCCGTCACGAGATCGGCGTGAAAGAGGTGCGATGACACGATATCTGGTTCAAAGTCGCGAATCTGCGCGTTGAGTCCGCGCACCATGCGGAAGATGTCTCGCGAGGTGGGAGGGGTGTCGAGGTAAACGACCCTGTCAAAGGCTGCGTCAAGCTCGTCGCTCAGTGTGCCCCGCTGCATCAGTACCACGAGGCAGCTTTCGTCTCGCGGGTCAGCGTGCCTGCCGAGCAGTGCAAGCAGGCGCTCTGCACCGCCAATATCGGCGTCGGTGCAGACATACATGATGCGCACGGGGTCCTCCTGTGTTGGAACAGTCGCTCATCACCCTAGTATCGAATGACAGGATCAACACTCAGCAAGTCGGCAACTCAACAATTCAGCAAGGCAAGGTGAAAATTTCGTGCGCATCGCTTTTGTCGTCAACAACTATCCTCCGCGTACCGGGGGAGTTGAACTGCACGTGCGCTCACTCGCCACGGAGCTGACCCGAATGGGACACGAGGTACTTGTCGTGACGCTCGGCACGGAGCCGGGCTGGTCTCACGTCAACGGGGTCGAGATTCTTACCCTGCCAGAACACTTTCGGGTCGCAGACATTCTGGGGTTCCCCTCGCTGGGCACGCGCAGGCAGCTCACCGGGCTGCTGCGGCAGCGCGAAATTGACGTTGTTTCGGTGCACACCCGGTTCTTTCCGATGAGCTACGTCGGCATGCGTGCAGCGCGTGCCGCTGGGCTGCCGCTCATTCACACAGAGCACGGCAGCGATCACGTTGCGAGCGATTCGGCGGTTATTCGCTTCGCGAGTCGTCTTGTGGACTTCACCCTCGGACGCAGGGTGCTGCGCAGCGCCGACCGGGTACTCGGGGTCTCAGAGAATGTGACGGCCTTCATCCACAGGCTCGCCGACGTCGACGGCGAGGTGTTTTACAACGCGGTTGATGCGGTTTCTGTGACGGACGCAGCCGGTTCAGGATCATCCGCTCGCCAGGCTCACCTCGTGTTTGTCGGCAGGCTTGTCGCAGGAAAGGGCTGGCGGGAGTTTCTTGAGGTGGTCGCAGCAATCCGCCCCGTTCATCCTGAACTTACAGCAGAAGTGCTGGGTGATGGAGCCGACATGGCGTCGCTGCGTGCGCTTGCCGCTTCGCTGGGGGTGGAGGACATCGTGTCGGTGCGCGGCCGCGTGTCCCAGAGCGAGGTGCGTGAGGCCTTGCAAGGTGCAACACTCGTAAACCCAACAACACTCTCAGAGGGGTTTCAGACCACACTCCTTGAGGCAATTGCCGAGGGAGGACGCGTCGTGACCTATTCGGTGCCGGGTGCGGCGACTCTGAAAGAGCAGGGCGCAAACGTTACGATAACTGACGAGAAAAATACCGCGTCACTTGTGGAAGCGGTGACCGCGGTTCTGCGGGATCCTGGCAGCCCGGCCCCCACGAGCTCATTGAAAGCTGGACCTGGCCCGCTCGTGCCCAGCAGTTCGTTGAAGTGTGCGCGGCGGTCGGGGGCACACACGAACTAGACTGAAGTATCCACACCTCTGAATAGCATGAAGGACACACCCATGGCTGCTGTACCGCGCAATGCGGACACCTGGCTCGTCGTGCCCCTTTATAATGAGGCCCAAGTGGTGCGTGAGGTTGTCGAGCGGGCTCGCGAAACCTTCCCCAACATCGTATGCATTGATGACGGCAGCAGCGATGACTCTATCGAGGAAGCACGTGCGGGTGGTGCGTACGTTGTCTGCCACCCCATCAACCTTGGGCAGGGCGCCGCGCTGCAGACGGGCCTCGACTTTGCGGCTGAGCAGCCAGGTGCCGAGTACTTCGTGACGTTCGACTCCGATGGCCAACACCGCACCGAAGACGCCGAGCGCATGGTTGCTCGCCTTCGTAACGAGCCACTCGACATTGTGGTTGGTTCACGTTTTCTCGACGGGCGCACAAAGCCGGGCTTCATGAAGAGGATCGTGCTTAGGGCTGCCGTATGGTTTGAGCGCCTCAGTACCGGGGTCAAGCTCACTGACGCGCACAACGGGCTGCGTGCACTGAACCGCGAAGCGGTAAATAAGATTCAGATCCGCCAAAATCGCATGGCCCACGCGAGTGAGATCGTTGCCCAGATTGGCAAACGACACCTGCGCTATGCAGAAGAACCGGTGCACATCATCTACACTGACTACTCGCGTGCGAAGGGGCAGTCGCTCTGGAACTCCGTCAATATTCTAAGCGAACTGTTCGTGAAGTAGGCCAGTATGGACCAGATCATTATTAAGTCAATTCTCATCGTCGTTTTTGTGCTGTTTGGGATCATGCTGCTCCGCTCGGGTGGATCCGCGCGCACCCAGGCGATCCGCACACTCGCGCTGATGCTCTTTCTTGCCGCGGCCATCGTTGCTGTTATCTTTCCCGGCATCGTCAACGAACTCGCGGTCAGTGTCGGCATCGGTCGAGGTGCGGATCTGCTGCTTTATGCCTTCATCATTGTCTTTATTGGTAACTCACTGCAGGCGGCCCGCAGGCGCAGCGCGCAGGACACGCAGATTACCCAGCTCGCTCGGACACTGGCGCTGCAGCGGCCGCTTGAACCGATGCCGGCTGCGCGAGACTCGAAATCCTCGGCTGAGGATCAGCCGCGGCTTTGAATCACCCGGCGCTACGGGTTACGAATACCCGCCTCCAGCTTGAAGCGATTCCCGCGGGAACCGCTTCGTTGGACGTCTGTTTTGACGGTCGCAGAATCTGGTCCATCGACGTGAGTAGCTCTGAGGTCGCGCAGCTGACTTCCTTGGGTGTTAATTGGCCGACCGCGCTTCAGCCCCACCTCACAGGGCGCGCGCGCGTCACAGTTGTTGATTCGGCAAGCCACATTGAACTGGCCGCGTGTGACGCGCGGTTTGACGAGCAGCCGCACTCAACTCGTGTTGTGGACGAACACGGACGCCAACTCATGGTGAACAAGTGGGGCCGGCTCGGGCGGTCCCTTGAAGCGATGGGGGTCAGCTCCCAGCGCCGCATTCTCGAACAAGCGACAGAGCTTGTCGCTCATCTTGATGACTTTGGGCTGCGACCATTTGTGGTTGGCGGAACGCTGCTCGGTGGTGTGCGCGACGGTAAACTTTTGCCGCACGATGACGACGCCGATATTGCGTACCTTTCGACTCACACCCACCCGGTGGACGTGGCACTCGAGGCTCTCAGAGTCGGGCGCCGCTTGGCCGAGCTGGGGTACCGCGTTCTGCACCACAGCGCGGCTCATATGCAGCTGTCGTTTCAGGGTGTCGCCGATGATTCAGGATCTCCCGCGGATCAGGACTACTACATCGATGTATTCGCCGCCTTCTTCACGCAGGATGGCTGCATCAATCAGCCGTTCCACGTGCGTGCCCCAATGGCCGAGTCTCAGATGCTGCCCTTTAGTTCCGTCGTGATCGACGGCTTCGAGTTTCCGGCCCCGGCAGACGTCGACCACTGGCTCACAATCAACTATGACGAGAACTGGCGCCGTCCGATTCCCGGTTTCAAGATCGTGACGCCGCTTGAGACCAGGCGGCGCTTCGAACGGTGGTTTGGCGGATTCAATTTTCAACGAGAGTACTGGGACGACCGGTTTGCGGAGTCGACGAATGGTGCGAGCGCCGAGGCCGACTCGGAATGGCGGACCGGTCGTGAGTGGTTAGCTTCCCGGGAGCTTGGTTGCTCGACTGTGGTGGATCTCGGCTCGGGGCAGGGAACTCTCACGCGCGAAATCGCAGCCGCGGATCCAGCACGCCGAGTTCTGGGCCTCGACTTTTCTACTGCCGCGTTGCGCCGTGCTGCCGCACTCGAGCTGCCTAATCTTTCCTTTGGGCGACTCAACCTGAATCGGTTGCAATCGATTGCGCTCACCCGCAGATTTGCAATCACCGGTCCGTTTAGCGTCGTTGCGAACCACCTCATTGAAGAGCTGGGTCATGATGCTCGACCAAACGTTTGGCGCATTGCACGCATGGCTCTGCGCAGCGGTGGCGCGGCGTTCCTTACTTTTCACTCTCACCCGGTCGCAGACATCACCACTGATGATCCAAGCGGGTGGCACCTCACTCAAGAAGAGGTGGCGGTCGAGGCCTCTCAATTTGGGCTCGCTGTAGAGTTCAGTAGGCTTTCGGAGGGTTCTGATCGTGATCCGGTCGGAGCTCGGGTGCGCATCGCAGAACCCACAGTCTCAGCGCCGTTGCCGCGATCCACACAACCAGGAGGACCCCATGACTCAGCCTGATTCGCAGTCACCACGAAGCTTCCGCGCGCTGGCTCATCGTTTTGTATTTCACTGGCGTGACGATGCTCGTCGAATGACAGCTATCGAGGCTGAGCTGCAGTCGGCGCGCGCGCACATTGATCGTCTCGAGGCAGAGATCGACGAACTACGAGGAAATAGTCTTCGAATTGTTGAGCTGATTGATGTTGCTGAGCAGCAGCTGGCCCGAAGGCTCTGGACTAACCCGACAGTTTCCTCCCTCCCGAAGGTAAATGGTTTGCAGCGACAGAGTGGTCTGATGGTGTCTCGGCGTCGTCTTGATATTCAGGGTTTGCGTGCGCTTGCGGTTGTGCTGGTCGTGGTATTCCACCTCTTTCCTCGTCTGGTGCCTGGCGGCTATATCGGTGTCGATATTTTCTTTGTGATTAGTGGGTTCCTGATTACTGGGCACCTGTTGCGCGAGGTTGAGACGCAGGGCCGGGTTTGTGTGACGCAGTTTTGGGCCAGACGCGTCCGTCGGTTGTTGCCCGCGTCGCTCCTCGTGTTAGCCGTCTCGATTGTTCTCACGATGACTGTGATGCCCGCGAACACGCGACCTCAAAACTATGGTGACATCGGGTACGCGGCCAGTTACATTCTGAACTGGCGTCTTGCCGCGAACTCGGTCGATTACCTTAACTCGCAGTTTCCGCCAACGCTGGTGCAGCATTACTGGTCGTTGTCGATTGAAGAACAGTTTTATCTGG
This sequence comes from Leucobacter coleopterorum, assembly GCF_011382985.1. Classification (GTDB taxonomy): domain Bacteria; phylum Actinomycetota; class Actinomycetes; order Actinomycetales; family Microbacteriaceae; genus Leucobacter; species Leucobacter coleopterorum. The sequence goes on along the minus strand of NZ_CP049933.1, from coordinate 2,809,648 downwards.
TGTGGCCAGTGTTGATTGCGATCGTGATTGGGATCGCGGCGCTGGTGCGCAAACCTCAGCGTCGGTTCGTACTTGCCGCCCTTGTGCTCGTGTTGTCGGTTTCATTAGTGTTTTCGATCGTTGAGACGTCTCGGTCGCAGCCCGCCGCCTATTTTGTGACAACAACCAGGGTGTGGGAGTTTGCGTTGGGTGGGCTTGTCGCGATGGTGCCAGCGGCACGTACCACGCCGCTGGTTCGTGGGCTGGTGAGCGTGGTCGCGTTGGCTGTGGTTGCTGTGTGCGCGTTCATGTTTGGGGCGGCGACTTCGTTCCCGGGGGCGATCGCGCTCCTCCCTGTTGTGGCGACGGCGGTGCTGATCTGGTGCGGTGACAGTGACGATCAGAGTTGGGTGTTCGCGCCGCAGCGGCTCACGCATAACCGGGTGGTGCAGTTTCTGGGCGATGCGTCGTACTCGATCTATTTGTGGCATTGGCCGTTGATTCTTGCGGTGACGGCGGTGTTTCCTGCGGCGGGGTGGGGGTGGCGTCGCGCGTTGATTGTGGTGCCTGTGACGGTGGTGCTGGCATGGGTGACGTTGAAGTGCGTGGAAGATCCAATCCGCAAGGCTCCTGGTGTGTTGCGGCGTCGGAGTATGACGTTTGGGTTGATGGCGGTTGTGGTTGCGGCGATTGTTGGTGTCTGTGTGTGGCAGAGTGTCGCGATCCAACAGGACGTCGAAAAACGACAAACCGAACTCGAATCACTCTTTGGAAACACAAAAACCCTTGATCCAGTCGAGCCAAAACTCTGCGTTGGGGCGTACGCGATCCTCAACAAGTGTGACAACCCGTACGCCTACAACCCGCAGCTCATAGACCCCGCATTTGCGCAGGAAGACAAACCGTGGCGATGGATTAACGACAAGACTGTCGAGGGGCAATGCACGAAGGAAACCGTTGGCTCCCTGCCTGAGCGATCCTGCTATTTCCCCGGTAAGGGCAAACAGATCTTGGTTATCGGGGACTCCCACGCAGATCAACTCATGGAGCCCCTCAGTCGGGTGGCCGAGCAGGAAGGGTGGGGGCTGCGTTTGCAGAGCCGTTCATCCTGTGCGATTTTTACCCTTCCTGTCGAGGACCAGAACGAGGATATTGCTCGGTGCCTGGAGTGGAGTAAACAGCTGCTCGACTCCATTATCGCCGACCCGACAATAGACGTGGTTATTGTGAGCATGCGTATCGAGGGAAACGTCTTGCCAGCCGACCCTGTGCCAGGGCTCTCCAGACTTCGTGATGCTGGGAAACAGGTCATTATTGTGAGGGACACGCCCGAGATCGGGTTCTTCGGACCGAGCGGTGTAAGGCTCACTGGCCCAGAGTGCTTATTAGCTCAAGGCGTGAATGACGACGCGTGCAGTTGGGCTGAGGATCCTCAACCTAGCTGGCTCTTAGCCGGGGCAGACAACCTCGACCTGAGTGTGATAGATACGCACAAAATTCTGTGCTCAGATGGAACCTGTCACACAATTATCGGTGACCTGGTGGTCTACACCGACGACAACCACCTCACAGGAACGTTTGTGAGGTCTCTCGAGGGGTGGCTCGCTAGAGAACTGAAATTGCTCCTAGATTAGGCTCTTAGCGTCTTCGCCCCGAAACGGTTCAGCAAAGGAAACAACAGACTTGCAGCGTGTAGCACACACGAGTGGCCCGTCTCGGCGTCGTCTTGATATTCAGGGTTTGCGTGCCCTTGCGGTTGTGCTGGTGGTGGTGTTTCACCTGTTTCCAGCATGGTTGCCCGGTGGCTATATCGGCGTCGACATCTTTTTTGTGGTGAGTGGCTTTCTTATCACCGGACACCTGCTGCGCGAGCTTGAGACAACGGGGCGAATTCGCGTTACTGAGTTCTGGGCGAGACGCGTGCGGCGGTTGCTGCCGGCATCACTATTGGTGCTTGTGGTAACACTTCTACTGACCATGACGGTGATGCAGACGAACACGCGCCCTCAGAACTATGGCGACATTAGCTATGCGGCCGGTTACATCCTGAACTGGCGTCTCGCGGCGAACTCAGTCGATTACCTCAACTCCGCACTGCCCCCAACGCTTGTGCAGCACTACTGGTCGCTGTCGATCGAGGAGCAGTTTTACCTGGTGTGGCCACTCCTGATACTGCTTGTGGTCGGGATCGCGGCCCTGCTCAAGAAACCGTCGCGTCGGTTTGTGCTCGGTGCACTCATAGCGGTGCTGCTTGCATCTCTCGCTTTTTCGGTTATGGAGACCGCCCGCTCGCAGCCAGCTGCCTACTTTGTGACTACAACCCGCGCTTGGGAGTTCGCGCTGGGCGGGCTGGTGGCCATGATTCCGGCGTGGAGGGGCCCGTCGCTCGTGCGGGGGTTGGTGAGTCTTGCTGCGGTGGCCGCGATTGGGGCGTGTGCGCTGCTCTTTGGTCCAGGTACCGCGTTCCCAGGCGCTATCGCGGTGATCCCGGTTTTGGCGGCGGCCGTCCTGATCTGGAGCGGTGACAGTGAGCGCGGCGGTTGGAGATTCGCTCCGCAACGCCTCACCCATAACCGGGTTATTCAGTTTCTTGGTGACACGTCGTATTCGATCTATTTGTGGCACTGGCCGTTGATCCTCGCGGTGACCGCCGCGATTCCCGAGGCGGGGTGGGGGTGGCGGCGTGCGGCGATCGTGGTGCCGGTTACTGTCCTACTCGCTTGGTTAACACTCCGGTGGGTGGAAGACCCTGTGCGTAGGGCACCGGGACTCCTGAAGCGTCGCAGCGCGACGTTTGTGTTGATGGGTGGGGCGATCGCGGCGATCATTGGCTTTGCCGCGTCACAGATTGTCGCGATTCAGCAGGACGTGGATCAGCGGCGCACCGAGATCGAGTCGCTACTGCGCGGGGACAAGAACGGCGGCGCAACGGGGGTGGGCTTGTGCGTTGGGGCGTATGCGGTGCTGAACAAGTGTCCGGATCCGCATAGATACGATGAAGCCTTGATCGATCCCGCCTTCGCGCAGGAGGACACTCCGTGGAAGTGGTTCCGCTCAGCCGAGAAGGATGGCCACTGCACGGGGCAGGTCGTCAGCACGTGGGTTGAGCGATCTTGCGATTTCCCGGGACTGGGTGCTCAGATCCTCTTGATTGGCGACTCTCACGCCGAACAGTTTGCTACTCCGCTTCAGCATCTAGCGGCTGAGTCAGACTGGGGGCTGCGTGTGGAATCACGTGCATCGTGTGAGATCTTCGACGTGCCTTCAACAATCAGCGATGAGGAGGCCGCGCGCTGTCGTGAGTGGAGCGAGCAACAGCTCAGCGCGATCGAGGCGGACCCCTCGATTGACATCGTCATTGTAAGCGTTCGCGCTGATCTAGTGTCGGGTGAGGCAGATCCTAAACCAGCGCTTTCTCGGTTGCGCGACGCCGGAAAACAGGTAGTTGTTATGAGGGATGCGCCGTCTGTTGGCATCTTTGGTGCGGAGGGGCAGAGTCTGAGCGGGCCCGATTGCCTTATCAGGCAGGGCCCGATTGACGATGCCTGCTCGTGGGGGATGCGCAGGAGGCTGACTGGCTCACCAAGGCGGCAACGGAGCTCAGCCTGAGCGTGCTCGACACCCATCAGATGGTGTGCCCAGAGGGTACCTGCCACATGATTTCAGGTGATCTCGTGATGTACAGAGACGACAACCACCTGAGCGCCATGTACACCAAGTCGTTAAAGGGGTGGTTTGCGCGAGAACTCACCCCTCTCGTCGAACAGTCCGCTACTGACAACCCATAAAGCGGTAGAGCTTCGCGTCGCCCTCCTGGTCCACCAGTTCGAACAGCGGCGACTTGCTGAGCCCCTCGATGCCAGGATAGCGATGGGCTTCTTTGTGCACCTCTCTGGTCCCAAAGTCGAGCACGTAGCGCACGTTGAGGCGATCAACGGCCCCGCACACCGCGGGATTGCTGTCAGCTTGTTTGAGCGAACTCATGATCGTCTCCCGATCCTTGCCCACGTCGTTCATGAGCATGTGCGGGTAAATCACCTGGCGGTCGGCGAACGCAAACGCGAGAGAGGTGCCCGTCCATGGATTTCCAGCGATGACTTCGTCGGCCGCAACCTCATCGGGTAGTCGCTTGATGAGGGCCGCCTCGTCTTCTGAGAGCAAACGAGAGTCTTGTGAGATCGAGTGGATCCAGCGTATGTTCCTAGCGAGCCGATCGTATCCCGCCGTTGTGAGGGTGACAGCCGCGATGACAAGGAGTACAACAACCTCGCCTGCCCAAGATGGGCGTGACCGTTTGGCAAGTGCCTCAACTATCCAGCGCACGGCAAGAACACCCGCGGGGATCACCGCGATCGCGAAGATGGCTGAAAGCCTGGGCGAGTCCCCGTACCAAACCCATGTAGGGAACCGCAGAATCTTTGGACCCGCGCTCGCAGCGAGCACGTACAGAACCGCTGTGATAATCCACATGCCAATCACAGCCCCGCCGATGACATCTTTCCTGCGAATCGCGATGACAAGGCCAAACAGCACAAGCGCCGCAGTCAGCAGGGGGAGGCCGTAGCCCTCTAGAGAGAGCGTTAAGAGTTGCTGAAGGGCCTCAAAGACAGACATACGTGGTTCCCACCAGTTGCCCTGACGAAGAACAATGAGGAGGAGGATGCCGAACGCCACAAAGATGCCAAAACCAATGCTCCGCTGCCGCTTCTGCTTCCGATTAAGTTGAGTCCAGCCGTTTAAGAACGCCGCGGTCGCAACTGCGGTGGCGAGTGCGAGCACACCCATCATTGCGCCCGGGTGGGTGATTGCGACACCAAAGATGATGCCCGCGAGCAGCACAATGTGAGGCCACATCGTCGTAATGCGTCCCTCGCGAGAGGCTCCGAGGAGGTTCATGACGAGCGCAAGTGCAGCGGGCATCAGCGCGAGACCCAAGAAGAAGGGGTACAGCACGCCGTAAACCAGCATGTTGAGGGGGAAAGCTGGTAGGGCTGCGGCAAGAATTCCTGTTGCGATCGTGGCCGCGCGCGAGGAGCCCGCGATTTGGCGCGACAGCAGCAGAATGCCGAGCGGCCAGACGGTTGCCAGCACTGCAACGTTGAACGCGTTGATGGCGACCGGGATGGACGCACCGGTGAACTGCTGAGCTAGCTGGACGAGAGCGTGGTAGGCATCGGGATAAAAACCGCGTTGCCCGTTGGGGGTTGTGAGCAGGGTGATATCGAAGGGTGAAGCGTTGCCGGTGTCGTGGATGAACGCTATGGCGTTGAGGTGGAAGACGTTGTCGAAGGTCTGGGAGATGTTTTCGGGTTTGCCGATTGAGACGGCCGTGATGGTGATGAGCGCAATTGAACAGAAAGCCCAAGCTACGATGGTGGGCCAGGATCGGCCGCTTTCTGAGGTCGCGAAATCGAACCTCGCTCGTAGCGCGAATCTGAACAGGCACACGATGAGGGCACCGAAGATAGCAGCAAACAGTAGGGCTGAGAGCGGGTGCCACGAAATGCCGATGAGTGGAAGCGCGACGGAGGCGACGCTCAGCAGCGTGATCGATACAGCCGGGGCGAGTGCCAACAACCATAACCTGCGCAGCCCAATAAACCAGCCGACCGCCAGTCCGGGAATCAGCAGTATGGCTGCGCTCGCCAAGGCCGTCGGAATTGCTTCGATCCAACTCATGAAGGTCCGTAACTGTTGTCGGTCAAGGCACGGGAAACGTGCTCCCAACCGAGACTAACCGAGTGCAACCGGGTATCTGCTCATAGTGGGCACGCGTCGCCGCTCAGCCGTGAGCGTCTCCACTAAGCTGGCTGTCATGGATCTTTTGGTGGTCGGCTCAGGTTTCTTCGGTCTTACGATTGCGGAGCGTGCCGCAAACGACGGCAAGAAGGTGGTCGTCATTGATCGCCGCCCGCATATCGGTGGCAACGCGTACTCAGCTGCGGAGCCCGAGACCGGCATTGAGGTGCACGTGTACGGAGCACATCTTTTCCATACCTCAAACGAGACCGTGTGGGAGTATGTGAACCGCTTTACTAGCTTCACGAACTACGAGCACAAGGTGTACTCGAACTTTAAGGGCGAGGTCTACCCGCTGCCGATTAACCTCGGCACAATCAACCAGTTCTTCCGTGCGGCCTATGGTCCAGATGAGGCCCGCAAGGTTATTGCGCAGCAGGCTACCGAGTTCGATACAAAGGGTGCCAAGAATCTTGAGGAGAAGGGCATCTCGCTGATCGGGCGCCCGCTCTATGAGGCGTTCATCAAGGACTACACCGAGAAGCAGTGGCAGACCCCGACCACCGAGTTGCCCGCAGAGGTCATTAGCCGTCTCCCGGTGCGCTATAACTACGACAATCACTACTTCAGCGACAAGTACGAGGGTCTCCCGGTTGACGGCTACACGGCGTGGCTTGAGAAGATGGCGGATCACCCGAACATTGAGGTGCGCCTCAACACCGACTTCTTTGACGAGTCGCAGCAGCTCAACAAAAACGCGGTTGTTGGCACCGTTCCGGTCGTGTATACCGGGCCGGTGGATCGTTACTTCGATTACGCCAAGGGTGAGCTTGGCTGGCGAACACTCGACTTCGAACAAGAGGTGCTGCCGACCGGCGACTTCCAGGGCACGAGTGTTATGAACTACGCGGGGTCAGACGTGCCTTACACGCGCATCCACGAGTTCCGTCACTTCCATCCCGAGCGGGAGTACCCGAGCGACAAGACGGTCATTATGCGCGAGTTTTCGCGCTTCGCGACTCGCGAAGATGAGCCGTACTATCCGGTTAACACTCCAGAGGATCGCGAGCGTCTCTTGCAGTACCGCGAACTCGCCGACTCGGAGAATAAGGTGCTCTTTGGTGGTCGCCTCGGCACATACCAGTACCTTGACATGCACATGGCTATCGGATCGGCACTGTCCATGTATAACAATAAGCTGAGTGAGCTGCTCTAAAGCTCTCAATTCGGTCGCAACACACCCTGAAGCTCGACATTCACTGAACCCCCACATAAGCTTTTCGTTTGGGGTGAGGTTAATGTCATCTTGCGAAAGGTAAATATTGCGAAAAGTAGTCAATTCCGTGGCTGGGTGCGCGTTGGCGCTGTTGCTGGCTCTTAGCGTAGCTCCGGCAAACGCTCTGGATCCCCTCACTCCTGAAGACGGGGTTACAGCCGTCGAAGACCAGACTCAGCCAGACGCAGTCGACGGCTCCGAGAATGCGGATGGCACCAAGGCTGCTGAGAATGAAGATGCTGAGGCTGATGCCACTGGCGGACAGTCGGGGGACACGACCCCTCGGGCTGAAGATACTGACGCCGCAGCCCCGACAAACGAGGGTGATGCGGCTCCAGTGACCGAGGCTCCTGAAACTATCGAGGTTACGGGCACCGTTTACGTCATGCCAGACGAGGCTGCGCCCCAGAACCTTGAGCAGATTGAGGCAGGCGAAGAACCGGTTATCCGTCAGGGTGATGCACTGGTTGCAACCGACCAGGTCGGACTTGTGAAGCTTGATGAGGCGAACTCACAGGGTGTACTCGAGAGCGGAAGTGCGTTCTCCGGTGTCGTGCAGCTTCCTGAAGAATCAGTGGCTGCCCTGCAAGATCGGATCGACGTTGAAGGCGAGCTCTCCTCGACCGAAGTTGCTGAAACCGCAGCTGATGCCGCATACGTTGCAGGTACCTCGCTTGAAACCACCGGTGTGGGCATTGACGCTGAAGCTGCCGCCCCCGCTGCTCTCGCTGCAAAAAGCCACCCGGTAGATATTCGCTACTTCGGAGGCAGCGCCCTTCCTTCGCCGACGCGAGCGCAGCTTGAGTCCCTCGTGAACACTGCATCCACCTACTGGAAGGAGCAGACGGGTGGTCAGATTAGTTCGATGCCGGTTGCCAGCTATAAGTCGCTTGCGCCGAGTACAAGCCGGTGTGACGTCGTAGCTCTTTGGAACCAAGCGATCTTCGACATGGGCTACCGAAATGCAAATACTTACCTGACGAGCGGTCGTCACCTCGTAACGTTTGTGAATGCTGGCTGCGGTGACGCTTACGGTCTGGCGCTTCTGGGCACCCTCCACTCGGGCGGTGTGACCTGGATCGACCTTGGCATGCGCGGCGGTTCAAACGTTCCCGTTTCAGACGCAGAACACGCCGTTGCTCACGAGCTTGGTCACACGCTTGGCCTCGGGCACAGTAATGCACGCCAGTGCACTAGCCCAAGGTTGATGCTGCAGTATCCACCCCCAAGGGTCGCCCAGTGTCGGGATCAGGTTGTGTTGATGCGGAATACGGCGACCACTGGAGCGTCATGGGGATGGCAGCACAGGGGCGCAGCAGTAAACCAGCAGCGCTCACAATCGCTCAGAAAAAGATGCTTGGCATCACCAATGGCTCAATGCTCAAGGAGGTTTCAACTTCGGGCGGTTTGGTCCAGACTTTTACGATCAATGCTGGGAGTGCCACGAGTGGTGTTCGTGGTCTGCGTGTCGCGAGCCCTGCACCCGGCAAAACGTTCTTTGTTGAATACCGCAATGGCACAGGGCAAGACAGCGGAATGCCATGGGCCGACGGTTCCTGGTACGGTGGTGGTGGGTTCTTCGACGGCAGAATGAGCACGGGTGTGCGTGTTCTGAAGGCCGCGGATTCTGGAATATCTGTTGAGGGTAAGACGTCTTCAGTGCTGTCTCGCTGGTCGGGCGGGTATCGCTACCAGGCACTGCGTGTTGGCAACACTCTCATGCCTTACAGCGACACAGTTCGCGTCGTGGTTGAGTCAGCTTCAGGCGCCACCGCGAAGGTTCGTGTTGAATACAAGGGTTTCAAAGACGGTGGCAAATCCGTCTCGACCTCTGTCAAAGAGGGCGGAACCATTGTCGCTGGCAAGACGCTGACGGCGAAGACATCGGGCAAGTGGGCAGTGACCTTCGGCACAGCCCCGACCAAAATCTCTGACCGCTACCAGTGGTATCGCAACGGAAAAGCCATCAAAGGCGCCACTAGTGCAAGCTACAAGACGACCGCCGCTGACATTCGTCAGAAGGTCACAGTGACGGTCAAGCCTTATGCTGCTGGTTGGATCTCGGGTAAGGGAACAACCGCTGCAGCGAAAACAGTTGTGAGCCCACCGTTCATCGACGTGCTCTACGGTCACAAGTTCTACACGGAGATCAGCTGGATGAAGTCATCCGGTACCTCCACTGGCACCCGCACTGCCAAGGGTGCCGTGTATGCGCCAAAGGCAGCTGTGAGCCGTGAGGCCATGGCGGCATTCCTCTATCGCTTGAACGCGCCGAAGAACTACAAGGCACCTGCCAAGTCACCGTTCGTAGACGTGCAGAAGGGACAGCCGTTCTACAAGGAGATCACCTGGATGTACAAGTCCGGACTGTCTACCGGAACCATGCGTGATGGTCAGCGGTTCTATGATCCCAAGGCAGCTGTCAGCCGTGAGGCCATGGCAGCGTTCATGTTCCGTATGCAGAAGCCGAAGGGCTACAAAGCCCCAGCGGCCTCTCCATTTGCAGACGTGCAGAAGGGGCAGAAGTTCTACAAGGAGATCACCTGGATGTATAAGTCCGGTCTCTCCACCGGGACGAAACAGCCCTCGGGTAAACCGCATTACAAACCGAAGGATAGCGTCTCACGCGAAGCTATGGGTGCTTTCCTCTACCGTCTCAAACACTAACCCTGCACAATAGCAGAGGGCTGGGATCCAACCGGATCCCAGCCCTCTGCTATTCTCACCGACAATGGCGGAATCTACCGCCCGTCAAAGGTCTTACGCCACTCCTCGACCGAGGTGATCTCAGGCAGAGCAGCCTTGTAAGCCTCCGCCAGCCGGTCCCAGTTCTTCTCCAGACGGCGCGCGAGTTGACGCGATTCCTTGAGTAGGCGGCGGAACTTCGCTTGATCGTGGCGATACCACATCTTGCCGCTACCATCGGCAGAGCCGATCACAACGCTGTGGTGGACAGGGATGCGCCACCACAGCGAATCAGCCTTCGAGTACTCGAGCTCAGGTGCGTGCTGATCCGACTCGCGGTTCTTGCGCAGCCAGTGCTTCGGCACAGTTTTGAGCGTGAAGAGCGCCAGGCGCGCACCCGTTGGGTAGTCATCGGGATCCTCCAGTAACGGCAGGGCTCGGCCACCGAAAGCGACTGGGGTCTCTGGATCGTCGGAGCGGTAGATGCGAGTCTCAGGGAAATCCGCAGCGTGCGCGCGCGCGGCGGGCATATCTGTTGAGATGCTCCTGTGCAGCGCACCTGGGCCGTCGAAAATAGAGCGCATGCCATCGATTGATAGCTGGGTCGCGTAGTACTGCATGTTCAGCAGCTTCTTGAGATCCTGCCGGCTGCTGTTTTGAATGAGTCGGCCACCACCAGCTGCGTCGGAGTGCAGCAGACCCGCGATGATGCGATTGCGGGTGTGGAAGAACGCCTGCCAGTCCTGCGAGTCGTCTTTATCGATCCAGGATACGTGCCACAGCGCAACACCCGGCAGTGACACCGTGCGGTAGCCAGCGGCCTTGGCTCGCAGGCCGTACTCCGCGTCGTCCCACTTAATGAAGACCGGAAGCGACAGTCCGATCTCGGCAATGACCTTCTTGGGGATCATGCACATCCACCAACCGTTGTAGTCGGAGTCGAGGCGCGCGTGCATCCACTTGGTCTGGCGGAGGTTGCTCTCACGGAAGTCGTGGCGGTGCTGCTCTTCGAACGATGGTCCCCACATGAATGGACCGGGGCGTACGACCTCGGCCCAGGCGTGCATAACGGGCTTGTCGAGCAAATCGAACATGTGACCGCCGACGATCACGGGTGTGCGGCTGAAGCGGCCGAACTGCAGCGCGCGCAGCGCACTTTCGGTCTCAAACTCGATGTCGTCGTCGAGCAGCAGCAAGAAATCTGTGTCTTCGCGCTCAAGCGTTTCTGACATTGAGCGCGCGAAACCACCGGATCCACCGAGGTTGCCCTGCTCGATCACCTGTAGGGTGTCGCCGAGCTGAACCGACACTTCGTCAAAGCCCCTCTCGTCGCGCACCTTCTGGGTTCCCTGGTCGACCAGGAAGATTCGGTCGATCACCTCAACGAGGGCCGGATTCTGTGCGATATTGCCAAGCGTGGCGACACAGAAGTCGGGCTTGTTGTAAGTGGTCATGCCGAGGCTCAGCTTGCCCTCGTTGACCGGCTTTGCGTCGGTGGACCAGGTGCCCTGCTCGAGTGTGAGGTCCTCGGTACCCGCGATGAGGTCAAACCAGTACCAGCCACCGTCGCTGAACGACTTGAGTGGCAAATCGAAGGAGGTGACAGCCGATCCTGAAACCGTGCGGGCCTCGACCTGCTGCTGAACACCGCTGGAGTTTGAGCGATACACGATGACGGTGCCCGCGCCCCGTGTGCGCAGTTCCAGGCGAACCTCGGTGACCACGGTCCAGCGTTGCCAGTAGGCTGCCGGGAAGGCGTTGAAGTAGCTTGCATAGGAGATGCGCTCGCCGGGACGAACGCGCGAGCTTGAGCGGGAGAGCACGCTGTCAATGTGTGCGTGCTGGCTCAAACGAACCGACTTTTCATCGATCATCGTCCAGGTCTCGGGGTCCGCGTACAGTGGCAGGACGTCGGGGTCTTTTGCCTGCGGAAATACGACGGACTGCAGAGTGGTCGGCATCGAAAGAAGCCCTTTCACCGGGAAACAACAAACGGGTACAGCGTGCTAAGTCTACCGAGGGATCGCTGCGCGCTGCCCGAGCGATCAATCGACCTGCAGGCGATCACTCAGTCGCCAGACCGCGACCGTGAGCTCTGGCACCTCGGCTGCGATTTCTCGCAGCAGCGCAAACTCGACCCGGTCGGTATTGCGCTGGTGCTCGGCGGCGTCGGGTCCACCCGCACGCGCCGCGAGTCGAGCAAGCCCAAACTCAGCAAGCTGATCCCGCTCCTCGAGCATTTCATCGCGAAGAGTAAGTACGACCAGGTCATCGATCTCCGGCGTCTCCGCGTAGGCGGTTGCCGGATCCTCACCCGCACGCACGCGGCTCTCGAGCGTGGTGATACGTTCGAGATGCGCGTCGGCTCGCAGCTTGATGAGGCGCTCCGTTGACAGGGACACTGGGATCACCTGCTGAGCTCCACCTGGCCGGTATCGTGCACGATAGGAACGCGCCGCCACGGAAGTCGTGTGTGCTCGATGTCGGACGATGGCAGCACAAAGTCGAAGCGGGATTTCACCGCGAGGAGCACAAGCAGTACCCAGTTGCCCTCGATCAGCAATCGGCTCTCGGTGAGCGACTGCACGACAAGAGCGATCATGATGAGGAAGGGCCACAGCGAGCTCGTGGCGTAGGGCAGGGCTGGACCGTAGCCGCGGCGTGGGGGATCCACCGCTCGGAACCATACGCGCCAGATCGTCAGCACAACGAGCGGAGCAAACACCAGCACCCCGACGATTCCGATCTGAAGCCACACATCGAGCCAGGTGTTGTGCGCGCTCATGGTTGCCGCGTTCTTTTTGACGTCGAGCGACTTGAACGGCTCGACCCAGGGCGCCCAGTAGCTGACCCACCCCCAGCCAAACCAGGGGCGCTGTTCTGCGAGGTGAATGACACGATCCCAAATATCGACGCGACCGGTGAGGTCGCCGCTCTTGCCCAGTAGACCAAAGACGAATTCACGCGCGAACAGTGTGATGGCTACCGCCGCGGTCACTAGCGCGGTGCTCACAATGTAGAGCGGCACGCGACGCTCGGGGCCGAGCCGTCTCGCCCAGAGTGCTACGACCAGGCCGACGATCACCGCTATGAGCGCAACCCATACCGTAGCGCCCCGGGTCAGCAGCAAAGTGCAAACCGAAAGCCCCACCCAGAACCAGCCGTTGAATCGCCTTACGAGTCCGGCGCGCAACTGGATCGAGAAAATAATGAGACCGAGCAGCGCGATAAAGCCAAGCATCACGGAGTTGGCGACGAGACCCTGGATCGGGCCACCGGAGAACAGCAAGTCTCGGCTCCACAGCAGCAGCTTGGACTTGCTCTCCGCGAGCTCGGAGGGGAGGAAGTTTTGGCGCAGCGGCTCGCGCACCACGAGTGATACCCACAGCTCGAACAGGAGTGACAGGCCGATCAGATAGCGCAGTGCGGTGCCGAGCGTGCGTAACACCTCCTGCCAGCTCAAGAGGAAGGCGAGAACAACCGCGAGGACAGTGGTCGCGAGCTGGGCAGTAACACCGAGCACGGTCTCGAAGCGGTACTGAGACCAGAAGATTGAGAGCACGATAACCAGCAAGAACCAGTACAGCGGTGCGGGGAGCCGATACCAGCGAAAGCGCTCGGGTTTCAGCCGCACAAACAGCACGATCCCGGTTACCACGAGGGTCACAGCAAGCAGAATGAAACCTGGCCACCCAATGAGGTTGCGCACCCCATTACTGCCCAGAGTGAAGATAAACGCGCAGATTGCAAATGCGCTCACTCCGAGTCGTGACTTATTGGGGCCGGTCTTAGCCCCACCATCTTTGCTACCTGCCATAGTCGGTATGGTAGAGCATGGCGCTCGAAGCTACGTTCGCCGGAGGAGTGACGTGCTGATCTTCATCGAAAATATCCCGCGGGCCTATGCCTGGGGGTCGATGGACGCGCTCGCCGAAATGCTGGGTACTCCGATTACCGGCGAACCGCAGGCCGAGCTGTGGCTCGGAGCCCATCCCGGTAACCCCGCGCTCGTCGCAAAAGCTTCACCCGCACCGCAGACTCTTATCGACCTGATCGAACGCGATCCTGAGCGATACGGAGTCGATGGCGGGCAGCTGCCCTTTCTTTTGAAGGTGCTGGCTATTGGCGCGCCGCTGTCGCTGCAGGTGCATCCGAACCTTGAGCAGGCGGCCGCGGGTTTTGCCGCTGAAGAGGCAGCAGGGGTGCCGAACGATGCGCGGAACCGGAACTACGGTGACGCTAATCACAAGCCCGAGCTTCTGGTTGCCCTGAGCGAGGTGACCGCGCTCAGTGGGTTTCGCTCGCTCACGGAGGCGAGGCACGATCTGCTCGCGTTTGCGGCCCTGACTCGCGGAGCGGCGTCGGAGGTGCTTGCAAAGATTGCGGAGCGGCTGGCTCACGGCGAGCCAGAGAGCCTCCGCCGGGAGTTCCTCACCTGGGTGTTCAGCGGCGACCCGCTCGTTACTGAGGCACTTGCAGCCCTCAATACCGCGATGGCTGACGCGGGAATCGCCAACACGGGCCCCGTCGAGGCCAACGAGTTGCTTCGTGAGAATGAGCTGGATCCCGAGCGTGTTGGAGCCCTGCGGGCGCTCGCTGCGACCTATCCGGGCGATCCCGGAATACTGGTTTCCCTGTTGCTGCATCTCGTGCGCCTCGCCCCAGGTGAGGCCATCTACCTCGAGGCTCAGCAGTTGCACGCCTACCTCGGTGGAGTTGGCGTCGAGGTGATGGCGGCGTCTGACAATGTACTGCGAGCGGGGCTCACTCAGAAGCACGTCGATATTGCCGAGCTGACTCGGGTGGTTGATACCGGAGAACTCGACGAACCGCGCTTCCCGGGCGAGCGGCTTTCTCCCGGTCTCGTGGCGTGGCGCCCCCCGGTGCCCGATTTTCAGTTGCTGCGAGCTCGGTTGTGTGACTCTGAAGATGTGATGGATCAGGGTGGTGAGGCGGCCCCGAGCGTGAATCTCAGTGCGCAGCATCCTGTCGTGCTGGTGGTCACGTCTGGACGCGTGCGAGTTGAGCGTCCAGAGGCCGACCTCGAAGAGGTGGCCGCTGTGCGCCGAGGCCAGTCGCTCTACGTTTCGGCGGGCGCCCCAATTCGGCTCACGGGGTCGGGCGAGGTATTCGCAGCAACGGTCGGTCGTTGAGGTTGCCCCAAAAAATTCCGCGCCACAAAGTGTGCCTAAACGGTCGTTTTAAGCGCACTTTGTGGTGCGAATTTGGCGGAAGCGCGGAGGCAAATGCATCACATTCGCGACACGCCAGCGCGGCGTAGACCCTCAAGGTGGCATTGAGGGTTTAGACTCTCCGGCTTGACTTGTGCGAATCACAACGGTGTAATTGTGATTGTGTTGCGCAAACGGCGTGGCAACTTGAACGGTTGTGAAGGAGTGTTTGGTGAATAACTCGTCACACGCGCCGGTTCCTGGTAATTGGTTTGTCGACCCGGTATTTCTGGGTGTTCCGGGTGTACGCAAGCCCGAAGAAGATGAAGCCCTCGCTTGGCAGACAGATGCACTCTGTGCACAGACCGACCCTGAGGCTTTCTTTCCTGAAAAGGGCGGTTCTACGCGCGATGCAAAGCGCATCTGCGAGGGATGCGAAGTTCGCTCTGAGTGCCTCGAGTATGCGCTTGAAAACGATGAGCGTTTTGGCATCTGGGGTGGTCTTTCCGAGCGTGAGCGCCGCAGGCTTCGCCGCGAAGCAATATAGGGCACTCCCTGCGTATTTGCGGCATGGCTTACCAGCTGCGCGCATTTTTGTTGCCTAGACTGAGGCCGATATGCGCACAAAAGTGACTGCCGTTCTCGTTGCCCATGCTGGTGGCGAGTGGCTAGACCAGACCATCGCGGGAGTCGCCGCGCAAACGCGTCCACCCGCGGCCGTTGTTGCTGTCAACAACGGCGGTTCGCAAAAGGTGGCCGAACAGCTGCTGGCTGGCGGCGCTCAAGGCGTCGTCGGTACGGGATCTCGCGTTCCCTTTGGCCAGGCTGTTCGGCAAGCTGTGCAGGCGATTCCTGTAGAGGGAGATCCCGCTGAAGAGTGGATCTGGTTGCTCAGTGAGGATTCCTGCCCAGAACCGGAGGCCCTGGAGCACATTCTCAACCGCGTGCAGCGTGCCCCCTCTGTTGTAGTTGCCGGACCCAAACTCGTCGACTGGGATCACCCCGATCGCATTATCGAACTTGGGCAGAGCCTTACCCGCTACGGCGCACGCTGGACGCTGCGCCGCCAGGAGCTGGATCAGCAGCAGTACGACCACATGCAAGACGTGCTGGGTGTTGGCCCTGTTGGCATGCTCATTCGACGAGACGTGTGGGATCAGCTTGGCGGACTTGATCCTGCGCTAACGGTTTACGATGACGCGCTTGATTTTTGCGTGCGCGCCCGTCTCGCAGGGCACCGCGTTGAGGTGGCCCCCGAATCACGCGTGCGTTTTGCCCAGAGCGGTGTCGCTGGTCCACGAATTGACCGCAAACGCTCAGTTATGCGGGTTGCGCACCGCCAGGCCCGCACCGCTCACCTGCACCGCAGGATCACGTACGCTCCGGCCTTCGTGGCATTCTTCGAGTGGCTGGGCCTGCCTATTTACGCGCTGTTCCGCGTGCTGTGGGCGCTGATCCGCGAGCAGCCCGGTTACATGGCCGGAGAGTTCGTCTCGGCCTTCACCGTCTTCTTCACCCCGCACGCGATTTTGGCCTCGCGACGGCGCCTGAAAACCAACTCAACGGTTGGCTGGCCCGCGATCCGGCAGCTCAGAATTGACCCAAAGAGCGTGCGAACTGCACGCATGATCGACCGCGAGGCAATTCTCGCTTCAAACGGGCGGCAACCCAAAGAGCTGCATTTTATTTCGACAGGCGGACTAGCGGTGCTGGCTGCCGCCACCGTGATCACCATCGCGCTGACTTGGTGGGCGTTCTCGTATACAAGCCTCACCGGGGGTGACCTTGCGCCGCTGAGCCCAATTGACCAACTCTGGCAGAACACTCACACTATTGATGGTGTGCCTGCGGATCCCTTCACCTGGGTACTCGCGCTGCTCGGAACGCTCACGTTCTGGAACCCTTCGCTGAGCATTGTGCTGCTGATGGTGATGGCGATTCCGTTGACCGCGCTTGGCAGTTGGATCTGGGCCGCGCAGCTCACCGATTCGAAGGCCGGTCGCGCTCTTGCTGGACTCGGCTTTGCGATGAGTCCGGTGTTGCTCGGCTCGATTAGCGGCGGACATCTCCCAACGCTCGTGCTCACAGTAGTGCTTCCATGGCTGTTGCTCGCGGCAGCACGATGCCGTGAGTCCTGGAGCTGGGCGGGAACGGCCTCCCTCTTGATCGCTGTGGCGCTTGCCGCCGCACCCGTTCTGATCCCCGCCGCCATTGTGCTGTTGATCGTGGGGCTGTTCTCAACGCTCCGCGGTATCGGTCGAGTATTGACGACCGCCATCGTGCCGATTGTGCTCTTTGCCCCCAAACTGATCACGTGCCTCGTGAATGGGCGCCCGCTCGACATCCTGCTTGACCCGGGCATTAACGCGCCGTTCGAACCCGGAACAACTTGGCACATGCTGTTGGGATTCCCAGTATTCGGTTTAGAGGGCTGGGCCGGCATTCTCGACAACATTGGACTTGGCGGACCACCATCAACGCTGCTGGTTGGTGTGCTGATGGTGCCACTAGCGTTACTCACGCTCCTCGGGGTCTTCACAGGGCGTATCGCGGTCACCGTCATGAGCGCAGTTCTCGGTGGACTTGGCATGCTGACGGCGCTTGCTGCCGCGCAGCTGCACCTCACGACAACTGGCAACGAGAGCATTTCGCTGTGGACGGGCTCCGGACTTGCCGTGTATTGGATCGCGATTCTTGGCCTGGCTGCAGTTGGGGCGGGGGCGCTGCGTCGCGCAGCCACACCCGTTGTATCGGTTGCGCTGGTCGGAATGCTCGTTGCAGTGTTGCCCATGGCTAGCCAGCTGCTTCTCAACAACACACCGTTCCGCGACGGTAGCACTCAGATGCCCGCACTCGTGCAAGCGGCAGGAGAGAGTAACCCCGGCATCAGAACGCTTGTTTTGACGGCTGAGGGTCCGCACAGTGTGAGCGCTGAGTTCGTGACGGGCTCCGGATTGCGGCTGGATCAAATTCGTACCGCTGAGACGGTGCCGACCGAGACCAAAGCTGATCGAGAGCTTGCTGCGCTTGTTGCAGGGCTTGCGAGCGTTGGCGGTGCAGACGTGAGTGACGCACTTGTGGCCCAAAACGTTGGTCACGTGCTGCTGCGCGACGGTGGGAACGGTGCTGAGCGTGCCCAGCTGCAGCGCGTCTTTGACCAGCACGCCTCCCTGAAGAGCGCTGGCCAGACCGCTCAGGGCCTGCTGTGGCGCGTAGTTGAGGTCTCACCCAAAATGGATGCCGAGGGCAATGCCGCTGCAAACCTCGGTGGGACAGCCTGGAGCGGGCAAACCATCTGGGTGATTCAGCTCGTCGTGGTGCTTGGCATGATCCTGCTGGCCCTGCCCACGGGGGAAGTGACATACCGCCCAGAGCGACGTAAGCGGGCCTCGCGATGGTCACGGCGTAAAAATGCTGAGCTTCCTACTTTGACAGTGGCGGCACCTGGGGCGGCTCAGGTTCCCAACCCCGTCGTTGGATCGGATTCGACAGCGGAGGCGGAGACAACCGGTGAAGCAAAAACTTCCGTCGGGGCCGCGCCCGGCCCTGATCCCGATCCACCCGTAAATTCAGTCCAGCCACTCGCAGAGGGAGAAGAGCGATGACCTCTCAGCCCCGAGCCTTTCAGGCGACACTTCGTGCGATTGTTGGCCTGGCAATCGTCGGCGTGGCAGCAGGCGCTGTTGTGTTCCTCGGCAACACGACGCTGCCATCCGTTACGCGTGCACCGCTCGCTATCAAAACCGACACAACTCAGAACACTGAGCGTACGCTCGTGTGCGCGGGATCATTCGCCGAACTCGGCGCCGACTCCAAGCGTCCCGGTGTAGCGATTCCAACGAATGCACCCGCGGTTTCCCTCGCAGGCACAGCGAGTGACACGTCAACGCTTGCGCGCGCTGAGGGCGGCGAAGGTTTGCCCCAGGTGTTCCGTGCTCCCACCAAAGACCCGCTCGGTGCAGCGCAGGTGCAGCGCGTGAAGACCGACGCGCTCCGCGGTCTAGCTGCGAGTGCATGCACGGAGCCGCTGAACGAGCAGTGGGTGCTTGGCGGGGCTACCGGGCTTGGAGTTTCGAGTACTCTCAGTCTGGGAAACCCGGGCGAAGTACCTGCGACCGTGCAGATCACTGTGTTTGATGAAAAGGGCAAGGTCGCCGACGGACAGACCGCGGGTGTGCTTGTATCACCCGGAACCGAACAGACGATTTCGTTGAACGGGTACGCTCCTGATCGCGAGCGCATTGCGGTGCGTGTTGTCAGCACCGGGGCCCCGGTCACCGCGAGCATGGGTGTCGCCCACGTTACGGGACTTGATCCTTACGCGGTCGACACGGTCACACGACAGGCGGAACCAGCTACCAAACTGGTTGTGCCTGGGATAACGAACGTGAGCGATCACGAGCATGGCGCTGGTGACGTGGGAGAAGCTGACCTCTTTAGCGTCTTGGTGCGAGTGCTCGCCCCTGGTGGCGAGGTTGGCACCGCTCACGTAACTGCGATTGACGGCAAAGGTAAGAGCTTTGACCTCGGTGACGTTCAGTTTGCCGGAAGCGGTGTAGGTGAGTTGCTCGTTGAGCACTGGCCCGAGGCCGCAAACGCGGTGATTATTGAAGCGGACGCGCCGATCCTCGCCGGTGTTATGGGATCTGCGAAGAAGGATGCTGATCACGATTACAGCTGGTTCGTCCCAGCTCCCACCCTCGACGCTCAGACGCCCGTGGCCGTTCCCATGGTGGCCGGAGGCAAACTGATCGTTACCAACACAGGTGACGAAGAGGTTGAGGTTAAACTTGTTGCTGCAAGCGGCAAACCGGTTTCGGTAAAGGTTCCCGCGGGAGCCGCCGTTGTGCAGAACGTTAAGACCAATATCATTCTGACAAGCACGGGTGACGTGACGGCGGGCGTACGGATTACGAGCGGTGGAGACATAGCGGGCTATCCGGTGCAGGCCTCCGACGCACGTGACGGTGCCCTTTTGGTCTATCCGCGCTGACGCCTACACTTGACGCTATGAGTGGCCGGGAATCGCATTCGGATCGGCGCGCATCTGCGCGTCGGCATGGTCGACGGCCGATCCGATCCTCAATTACCGGTCCCGGGCTCCCCGACCCGGGCAGCCGTTTTGCCCGTTTTGAGACAGACGCACGCGGGGTTGTCGAGATGTTGCAGGCGCTCTTCCCTGAGGAACTTGACGGTGTTCAGATTGGGTTTCAAACCGCACCGAGTGGCAGCGGGGAGAGCCAGTTCCCGCTGCTCTACGCGATTGATCGTGCTGCCCAGACCATCATTCTCTATCGAATGCCCATTCAGCGAGCACGCGGTCTGCACGTTGATGATGACGAACATCGCCGCTATTTTGTGGAGCACTGCGTCTACCGTGCTGTGTGCGAATATCTCGGAAAAGAGCCCTGGGAATTGCTTCCCGGGCGATTCGAACACTACTAGTTGTCTCCCGTCGCTTTTGTGAGATCGTGTCTGTTGAGCATGCGGAACGCTATCGCTCCGATCGCTGCCCCTACGAGCGGTGCGAGCACGTACAGCCACAGGTTGGCCCAGGCGAACTGACCGCTGATCGCCAGGCCAAAGGCCACAGCCGGGTTGAAGCCACCCCCTGAGATGCCGCCAACAGTGGCCGCCCCAATAAACACGGTTGTGCCTATGGCGAGACCGTAGAAGGAATTGTTGAGGTGATCCTTCGACGTGCCAACGCTCAGCGCACCCCTCAAGAAGATGCCGAGAGAGACCGCTGGGTTGAGATGGGCGCCAGAAAGGTGTCCGGTCGCGAAGACAAGTGTCATGAGCGCAAAGCCGATAACAAGCGGCGTCAGGTCGCCCACGTTGTTGACCGCGGCGATGATGATAAAGACGAAGAGGAAAGTCGCGAGAGCCTCAGCCACCGCGCTCCTAGCAAGACCAGACATGAGAACTCTCCCCGTTGAGATCGACGTTTCGTGGCGTTTGGATCATTATTGCAAGCGCAAAGGTGCAGCGGAAGAGAAGATTTCTTGGGATTGCGGCCATAATGGGAACCATGAGCGCACGTATCCTCGTGGTTGACGATGACAGGGCACTGGCCGAGATGCTCGGCATGGTTTTACAAGCGGAAGGATTTATTACCGAACACTCCGCAGATGGTGCTGAGGCCGTCGAGATGTTTCGTGAGGTGCGCCCTGATCTCGTGCTGCTCGATGTGATGCTGCCCGGGCTTGATGGCATTGAGGTGTGCGAGCAGATCAGAGCCGAATCAGGCGTACCTATTATCATGCTCACAGCACGCACCGACACGAGAGACGTGGTTCGGGGGCTCGAAGTTGGCGCAGACGATTACGTGGTGAAGCCGTTCAACCCGGCTGAGCTTATCGCGCGTATTCGGGCCCGTCTCCGTGAACCGCAGCAAGAAGCGCTGGAGACACTGCGCATCGGCGATCTCACCATCGATGTCGCCGCGCACGAGATTCGGCGGGCGAACACACCCATCTCTCTTACCCCGCTCGAGTTTGACTTGCTCGTGATCCTCGCCCGCAAACCGCAACAGGTGTTCACACGAGAGGTTCTTCTCGAAAAGGTGTGGGGGTACCAGTACAAAGCCGATACTCGTCTAGTGAATGTTCACGTGCAACGCCTGCGCGCGAAGATCGAGCAGGATCCTGATCACCCGACCATCGTGATGACCGTTCGTGGTGTGGGTTACCGCGCCGGCGCTCCCACTGAGTAGCAACATGAGCCGATCCCGAGGCCGCTCGCGTATTGCGCTCGCGTGGCGTCGGGCGCACCTGCGCTGGGTGCGCGTAACCCAACCAGTGTTGGGGCCGTTTAGAGCGCGCTGGCGCCGCTCGCTCATGCTGCGCACCATGACCATCACGGGGTTGGTCACCGGGTTTGTTGTGCTGGTTTCAGGGGTCTTTATTTTGAGCAGTATCAGCGATGATCTCTACACCTCACGACGAGATCAGGCGTTACAAGACTCCGCGCGCGCCACGCTGGCTGCCCAGCATGATCTCGATGCCTCAGATGCGTCGAACCGAGGCAGCCTTTCGACGCTCGCGGAGTCCGTGCGCCGAACCGTGCGTGATACCTCGTCGAGTCAGATGGTGTATCTACGGAGGCAGCTTGGTCAGAAGTCGTTCCCGGAAGCGCCTCCGCCCTCGTACACAAACAGGATGCTAGTGGACGCCGTGTCACCCGAGCTGGCGAAGGCCGTCGCCGCCGATACGCAGCCACAGCACTGGCAGTCGGTGACGTTTGTTGAGGAGAACGGAACAACTTCACCGGGGATCGTTGTCGCATCAAGTCTCAGCTTTCCCGCCGGCGCGGGCACATATGACCTCTTCATCGGCTACAGACTGAGTGACACGCAGGACACACTGAGTTTTGTGCAGCGCACCCTGTTGATCACCGCGGCGGCGATGATGGCCTTCATCGGCATTCTGGTGTGGATCATTTCGCGAGTGGTGTTCCGTCCGATCCGCGCTGCGGCCGATACCAGCCGCCGTCTTGCCGCCGGAGAGACCGATGCGCGCATGCCGGTGCAAAACGACGAGCACTTCGACATGCTCTCGGAGGGGTTCAATGACATGGCCGACACTCTGCAGGCCCGAATCCACGAGCTCGACGAAGTGTCTGAGATGCAGCAGCGCTTTGTGTCCGACGTGTCACACGAGCTTCGTACACCACTGACTACGATCCGCCTCGCGGGTGAGGTGCTACAGGGGCAACAAGAAGGGCTGAGCCCGGGGCAGTTGCGTGCGGTGGAGGTGCTGGGCACCCAGGTTGATCGTTTTGAGTCCCTGCTTGGTGACCTGCTGGAGATCTCGCGGTACGACGCTGGTCGTGTGCTTCTCGAGACGGAACCGACGAATCTCGTGCATCTCGCGCACGAGGTCGTCGAGGGATTGCAACCGCTCTCCTCAAGCCTCATTGAGGTTCGGCCACTTGGCGGATACGCGCCGATTGACGTTGATGCTCGCCGCATTCGCCGCATCGTCTCGAATCTTGTCGGCAACGCGATTGAACACGGTGAGGGCAACCCCATTGTGGTATCAATCGACTCTAATGCCTCGGCGATTGCCATCACCGTGCGTGACTGGGGCATCGGCATCAGCCCCGTTGACGTCGATCACGTCTTTGACCGCTTCTGGCGCGCGGATCCGTCGCGAAAACGCACACTCGGTGGTACCGGACTGGGGCTGGCGATCGCCCGCGAGGATGCGGCGGTGCACGGAGGCACTCTTGAGGCCTGGTCCCGACCCGGCATGGGATCCAACTTCAGGCTCACGATTCCACGCACCGATGGCGTCTCTGCGTTTATGTCTCCGTTGCCTCTTGTCCCCGACGATGTTGATCATGAAGACGGTGAACTGCAGGCGACGGGTGGTTGGCTCCGTAGGCCTGGTAGGCGCACCCGTAAGGAGAAACGACAATGAGGAGTCGAGTCGCTCGGACGGTTGCAGTGGCACTCGCGTTGCTTACCCTCGCGGGGTGCAACGCAATCCCGACCTCCGGACCCGTCGAGGTAGGGCTCACTGACCTGCGCCAGGTGGATCAGCTCGTGCAGTTCAACCCGCCTGGCCCCACCCCCGGTTCCAGTCGAGAAGACGTGGTGAGGGGCTTTGTGCTTGCCGCAACCTCAAGCGCTGAGGATTACTCTGTCGCGCGAGAGTACCTGACGAACGACTATGCAAACCAGTGGGATCCCAACGCCGGCGTATCGATTGATGACGGTAACCGTCCTTTCCGTGGTGAGGGTGATTCGGTAGGTGTGCTGTCATTGTCGATCGTGGCTAACGTTGACGAGCACGGAGAGATGCTTCCCGCCAATGCTGGCCCGAGCATTGACATGAGGTTTGAGCTGAAAAAGGTCGGGGACGAGTGGCGGATCTCTTCCGCACCGAACGGCATCATTCTTGACCGAAGCGACTTCCTTGCCATCTGGTCTTCGCACGAGCTGAACTTTATTGGCGCGGACGGGTATTTGGTGCCGGAGACCAGATGGTACATCACGCGCGCTGCGCTCGCGACCGAGATTGTCAATGACCTGTTGGCAGGCCCGAGCGAGCGTATGCGTGAATCCGTTCGCACTGCGTTCCCCGCAGGAAGCGCGCTCGTGAGCGGCACCGTTCCCGTCGTAAACGGTCACGCAAAGGTCGATTTCACCGGGGACCTGCTTGAGGCAGAGCCCAAAACACTCGATGAGATTGTTGCCCAGCTAAGCGCCAGCCTTCGTCTGGTGCAGGGTGTCACAAGTTTCGAGTTGCTTGTTGACGGTGCGTCGCCCCGTGAAGAATCCACGAGTTCTCAGATCGGACTGCGACCGACAACCGAGGCAACGAATTCGGTGGTGATGGTCGATGGGAAGCTGGGAGAACTCGTCGGGGGAGAATTCCAAGAGCTTTCAGAACTGAATGGGCCGGTGACCGAGCTGAATCCGAGTGCGGTGACGCTTTCGCCCGAGGCAACCTCCGCCGCTGTTCTGTCGCCGACGGGCGTCAGCCGGGTGGGGCCAGACGGAACAGTGACAGTCGACGAACGAGCTGGGCTTTTGCAACCCAGCTACGACGTCTTCGGCAATATTTGGACGGTGCAGGCTGCGTCTCCCATGAGCATGCGCGTTTCAACTTCGGACGGGGGTACGGTACAGGTTGCTGCGCCCTGGCTGAGCGATCTCAAGCCCGTAGCAGTGCGGCTCTCGCCCGACGGCAGCCGGATCGCCGCACTGGTGGAAGAAGACGAAGAGAGCGTGGTGCTAGTTGCCGCAGTGGTTCGCGATGAAGTTGGAACCCCAGTGCGCACAACCGACGACGCAGACAAACAAATGTCGGCTGTCGGGTCTCCCATCGATTTCGACTGGATCGACCAGACTCATTTTGCAACGCTGAGCAAGGCCGGCCGCGCGAGCAAAGTCACCACCGGTGGGCCAGGGCTTTTTTCGCAGGATCAAGGAACAGTGCCGGGAGGCTGGCAATTGAGTGGGGGAGCACACGCACCCAGTTGCGAGTTCTCGGCGAGAAAGGTGACCTTTTTGCATCGCAGGGCAGTTCTGGGTGGCAGCGAGTCGATGACGATGTCGAGTTGCTTGCGAAGCGTGGCTAGCTCAGCTTCCCTCACCGCGCCTGAATTTCTGGGAAACTGCTGAATCTATCCACAATCGAGCTCTGGGACGCTCGCTGAATTGGACAGCAGCTGAGAATGAAGGTGTGACGCTCGCCAACATGCTCAGAGAAACCGGCCTAGATTTACTCGCCCTGGTCTGGCCCACTGAGTGCGTGGGATGCCGGCGAGCAGACCGCGACTGTTGCGACTCGTGCTCACGCAAAATCAGGTCCGCTGAGTCACTTCTGCATGGCGGAATGCTGCCCGGGGTCAGGGCACCGGCGTTTGTGGGAGGGGCGTACGAAGGCCCTCTCAGGGCCGTCTTAGTGGCTTATAAACACGGGGGACGAGTTGGGTTTGCTCGTCACTTGGCACCGCAGTTACGCGAACTGCTTACTGAGTCGTTGCGCCTTGTCCAAGGAAACCGACCGCCACTCATTGTGCCTGCACCTTCCCGCCCTTCGCGGGTGCGCGAGCGAGGGTACCGTCATCTCGAAATGCTGTTACGAATCTCCATGCGTGGGCAACGGTCGCCACGCCCTCGAATGCTACGGGCGCTGCGAACACTGCGCGGACGCACGAGTCAGGTCGGTCTGAAACTCACGCAGCGCGAGCAAAACGCAACACGCATCTGTGTTCGCAGATCAACGCGAGCGCTTCTGAAAGGGCGTGAGGTTGTGCTGTTTGACGACGTGATCACTACTGGGGCAACCGTGAGGGCTGCTCAGCAAACGCTCGAGGATGCGGGAGCTCGAGTCATCGCAGTTGTGGCGCTGTGTATTGTCGTACGGCGTGACACGCGCCAGAATTCTGGGACTGGAAACCCCTTCTGTAAGGGAGTAGGCTTCCAGAAAGGCGTAAGGTTGCGCCACACCGGCCCACCGCCTGAATACCCTGGGAGGTCACCATGGACGTGCACATCCGCGGCAAGAATGTCGGCATCACCGACCGCTTCAAGAGCTATGTCGAATCGAAGGCTGAAAAGGTTGAGGGTCTTCTTCCGAAGGCTCAACTTTTTGAAGTAAGTGTCTCGCGACTCAGCGATCGCAGTCCGAAGCACGGTGACCGGGTTGAAATTACGATGGTCGGACCAGGACCCGTGATCCGTTCGGAGTCCGTGGGCGGAGACAAGTACTCGGCGTTCGATATCGCCTATGCGCGGGTGTTAGAACGTATTCGTCGGCTGAAAGACCGTCGCAAGGAGCGTCGCGGTCGCGGCCGCACCTCACTGGGAGATGCCGCAGCAAACGACTTTGACATGGTAGACGTCACTCCCGCTCCGCTCGAGGTGCTTGAGTCAATCGCTACTGGCAACGTGCCGGTCGTGCCGCAGACAGAAGAAGATTACTCACCGGTCGTCATTCGCACGAAAGAGTTCCCTGCTGAAAAACTCTCTGTCGAAGAAGCAGTGGATCAGATGGAGCTTGTCGGCCATGACTTCTTCCTCTTTATGGACACTGACAGCGAGCGGCCCGCGGTGGTTTATCGCCGTAAAGGCTGGAACTACGGTGTGATTTCGCTCACCACTGACTAGCCTCAGTTGGAATGCGCGGGGGTCGTGAGTAATCACGGCCCCGTTTGCTATGCGCGCAGTTTTCCGAACCGCAACTGCCAGCCCCAAAGTAGCACCTTAGCAAGCGCTTCGAGTACGATTCCGAGCGACATTTTTGAGCGTCCACTTGATCGTTCGACGAAAGTTATAGGTACCTCCGTTACTGGACAGCCCATGCGTTCAAGCGCCCAGGCCACCTCAACCTGAAAACCGTAACCCTCGGTCGTGACATTGCTCAGGTCGAGCCGTCTCAGCCAGGTTGTATCAATGACGCGAAAGCCGCTCGTCAGGTCGTGGAGGTTTGAGCGAAGCGAAATGCGGGCGATCGCCGTGCCAGTTCGCGAGATGGCCTGGCGATACCAAGGCCAGTGTTCGATCCTTCCTCCTGGGATCCAGCGGGCGCCGAGAACCAACCCCGCACCCTCGCGCGCAGCGGCGATCAATCTGGGCAGGTCGCTTGTGAGGTGTGAACCGTCAGAATCCATTTCAATCGCGAAGCGATATCGGCCAGCGAGGGCGCGCTCAAACCCGGCGATGTACGCGGTGCCGAGACCAAGCTTTCCTTGCCGATGCAACACGCTGATCCGCGAATCCTTGGCAGCGAGTTCTTCTGCGATCTCTCCCGTGCCATCGGGACTGCTGTCATCAATGATGAGAATGTCGGCCTCTGGTAGTTGTTCGCGCAGCGCTGACACGATGGTCGGAAGCGAAGATCGTTCATCGTAGGTCGGAAGAATTACGAGTGTTTCACCGCCGCGCTCTCGCATCTCTCCCCCTCATCGACCATCCACATTTGTGCTCGATCAGCGATCAATTTTGACGGCAACCTCTATCTTTGCATCTCTTCAGGTGACGGACTGCTCTAGATTGGTAAGCTGAAGTGTTGTCACAATTTGGCAACGACGTATGTGTCGCGCTTGTGGCACTCAACGTGGCAAACCGTACAGGAGAAACTAAAGTGGCGACAGTTCTCGAAAAGCTCCTTCGCGTAGGCGAAGGACGCACTCTGAATAAGCTTGAGCGTCAAGCCAAGCTTGTCGCAGGGCTTGAAGATTCCTTCGCGGAGTTGAGCGATGAAGAACTGCGGGGAGAAACCGCAGAGTTTCGCGAGCGTCTCGCGAAGGGTGAGACGCTCGACGACCTTCTGCCCGAGGCGTTTGCCGCGGTTCGCGAAGCTGCGAAGCGTACGATCGGCCTGCGCCCTTTCGATGTTCAGATCATGGGTGGCGCAAACCTCCACATGGGCAACATCTCCGAGATGAAGACCGGTGAGGGTAAAACGCTCGTGGCAACGCTGCCGGCTTACCTGAACGCGCTTGCTGGCAAAGGCGTGCACATTGTCACGGTTAACGACTACCTCGCGAGTTATCAGAGCGACATCATGGGCCGTGTGTTCCGTGCGCTCGGCATGACCACCGGTTGTATCGTGGCTGGGCAGGATCCGCCACTGCGTCGCGAACAGTACAACGCTGACATCACGTACGGCACCAACAATGAGTTTGGCTTTGATTACCTCCGTGACAACATGGCGAGTTCCGCAGAGGAGCGCGTGCAGCGCGAGCACTTCTTCGCGATCATTGATGAGGTCGACTCAATCCTGATCGATGAGGCGCGTACTCCCCTCATCATCTCCGGCCCGTCCTCCGGCGAAGCCAACCGCTGGTTCACCGAGTTTGCTCGTGTCGCAAAGAAGCTTGAACCCGGCGTTGACTACGAGGTCGACGAGAAGAAGCGCACCATCGGTGTGCTTGAGCCAGGCATCGAGAAGGTCGAAGACTACCTCGGCATCACGAATCTGTACGAGTCGGTCAACACACCGCTTATCTCGTTCCTGAACAACTCGATCAAGGCCCGCGCGCTGTTCACTCGCGACAAAGACTACGTTGTGCTCAACGGTGAGGTACTGATCGTCGACGAGCACACCGGTCGTATTCTTGCCGGTCGCCGCTACAACGAGGGTATGCACCAGGCGATTGAGGCCAAAGAGGGTGTGCAGGTCAAGGCCGAGAACCAGATGCTCGCCACCGTCACACTGCAGAACTACTTCCGTCTCTACGAGAAGCTCTCCGGTATGACCGGTACTGCCGAGACCGAGGCCGGCGAGTTCATGTCGACCTACAAGCTCGGCGTCGTGCCGATCCCGACTAACAAGTCGATGATCCGTAAGGATCAGCCAGACCTCGTGTACAAAAACGAAGAGGCTAAGTTCAAGCAGGTCACTGCCGACATCGCCGAGCGCTACGAGACCGGTCAGCCCGTGCTTGTTGGCACAACGAGCGTTGAGAAGAGTGAGTATCTCTCGCGACTGCTCGCCAAGGCTGGTGTGCGTCACGAGGTGCTGAACGCGAAGAACCACGCTCGCGAGGCCGCGATTATTGCGCAGGCCGGTCGACTCGGTTCTGTCACGGTTGCAACCAACATGGCCGGTCGTGGTACCGACATCATGCTCGGCGGCAACGCCGAGTTCTTGGCGGTGCAAGAGATGGCTGCCCGTGGACTCTCGACGGAAGACGATCCCGAAGCGTACGAGGCCGCTTGGGACGATGTATTCGCAGCGGTGAAGGAGGCTGTCGCAGAAGAAGCTGAAAAGGTCGTTGCGGTCGGTGGGCTCTACGTACTCGGCACTGAACGCCACGAATCGCGTCGTATTGACAACCAGCTGCGTGGACGTTCTGGTCGTCAGGGTGACCCAGGCGAGAGCCGCTTCTACCTGTCGCTCGCTGACGATCTGATGCGTCTGTTTAACTCTGGCGCGGCCGCCGCACTGATGAACCGCGATAACTTCCCCGACGATCTCGCGATTGAATCAAAGGTCGTCTCGCGTGCAATTCAGAGCGCGCAGAGCCAGGTTGAAGCTCGTAACGCTGAGATTCGCAAGAACGTGTTGAAATACG
Source organism: Leucobacter coleopterorum (assembly GCF_011382985.1). Classification (GTDB taxonomy): domain Bacteria; phylum Actinomycetota; class Actinomycetes; order Actinomycetales; family Microbacteriaceae; genus Leucobacter; species Leucobacter coleopterorum. The sequence goes on along the minus strand of NZ_CP049933.1, from coordinate 2,780,263 downwards.
ATGACGTGCTGGATCGCCAGCGCAAGGCCATCTACAGCGATCGTCAGCAGATTCTCGATGGCGAAGAAATCGAAACCCGCATCGACGCATTCCGCGAGCAAACTATTGACGCGATTCTCGATTCGCACGGCAGTGATGAGAACTGGGATTTCGACGCTCTCTGGGCAGATCTGCGCCAGGTCTACCCCGTTGGCATTAGCGTCGACGAACTGCTCGCCGAAGCTGGCACCACCAAGGTGACCAAGTCGTTCTTGCGCACCGAGATTCTCTCTGACGCTGAGGTGGTCTACCAGCAGCGCGAAGAAGCCCTCGGCGAAGAAGCGATGCGTGAGCTTGAGCGTCGTGTGGTGCTCGCCACGATCGACCGTCGTTGGCGAGACCACCTCTACGAGATGGAATATCTCAAGGAGGGCATCGGGCTGCGTGCGATGGCCCAGCGTGATCCGCTGGTTGAGTACCAGCGTGAGGGCTTCGGCATGTTCGAGGGCATGATGGGTCAGATCAAAGAAGAGGCTATGGGTCTCTTGTACAACCTTGAGGTCAAGGTGCGTCCCGCCGAAGGCGAGGGCGACCACGTGCACCTTGAGGGTGGCGGCCTTGAGCAGGAGCAGGGCACTGATCAGTCCAAGCTGAGCTACAGTGCTCCCGACGAAGACGGTGCACCGGCGATGAGCGGTGCAGCGCAGCCGGGAACTCGAAATACTCCCGCGAAGAAGTCAGCCCAGAGAGGCGCATTCGGTCAAACCGTTGAAGACTCCGATGACGCCCCCACAAACCGTGCTGAGCGTCGTGCCAGCAAAAAGAAGTAATCTTTCTCGCAATAGCAAACCCGCGCGAGCGGACCAACTGGAGATCCACCCATGGCAAATGAGACGAACGGTCGCTTGACTAAAAACGAGCGGCGCGCACAGGGCCGCGAACAGGCACGGCTTGCTCGCGAGCAAGAGAAGAAGCGCGAAAAACGAAATCGCCTGTTTTGGCAGGGTGGGATCGTCGTAGGTGTGCTTGCGATCCTCGCGGTTGTTGCGATCGTTGTCACCCAGTCGATCCAGCCACCCGGACCCGGCCCCGCAAACATGGCCTCGGGTGGGGTTGTTTTTGGCAAGGATCTGAAAGTCGTGAAGGGTCCTCGCCTCGAATCAGGCGAGACCCGAAAGGCACCCGAGACCGACCGCAGCAAGCTGCCACTCGATGTCACGGTCTACGCTGACTACATGTGCCCGGCTTGTGGGGCGTTCGAGCAGCAGAACGGTGAGATCCTTCAGAACTTTGTCGGAAGTGGTGACGTCAAGCTTGAGGTGTACCCAATCAACTTCCTGGACTCATCGTCGCTCGGCAGCAAGTACTCGACGCGCGCGGCAAACCTCTTCAGCTGTGTTGTTGATCAGCAGCCTGACGTCGCGTTTAAGCTGCACAACCGCCTGCTGAGTAAAGAGGTGCAGCCTCAAGAAGGTACCACCGGACTCACCGATGATCAGCTTCTCCAGCAGGCCAAAGACGCAGGCGCTGAACTGACCGATGAGCTCAAGCAGTGTGTCAAGAGTCAGCCCTTCGCCAGCTTTATCTCTGCCAATTACAAGGCCGTGAGCGAAGACGGCGTACAGGGCCTCGCAAAGGGTGCGCGTCTACTGATGCCGAGCAGCAACACTGAACTGCAGCCCGCTGACAAGCCGCAGCGTCTCGTCAGCACGCCGACAGTGATTGTCAACGGCCAGCAGTGGAACCCCACTCGCGATGGCAGCCTTGAGAGCTACCTCTTGAAAGTTAAGGGTGAAATCGAGCAGAAGAGCGCCGATTCGAAGACCGATACGAGCGCCGATTCGAAAGCTGACACGAAGAAGGACTAAGCTATACAGGGCGGCCTCGCGGCCGCCCGCTCGCCGCCTTAGCTCATCTGGTAGAGCAGCGCCCTTGTAAAGCGCAGGTGGTCGGTTCGAGTCCGACAGGCGGCTCCAAGCAAGGCCCGCGAAAGCGGGGCCTTTTGCGTGCCGTCTTCTGCCGGGTTGCGTTCGGCGAGGGCGATAGGGTGAGGGAGTGAACCGCGCAACCTCACAGTTTCCCGTCTGGGTGGCCCTTGTCGGCTCCGGCCTTGCCGGTGTGCTCGTTGCGCTGCAATCCCGCGTTAATGGTGGGCTGAGTCAGGAGCTCGGCAACGGCTACGTGACCGCGGCGACCTCGTTTGGGTCCGGGCTGATCATCATGTGCATCATGGTGATGCTGTCTCCCAGAGCCAGAGTTGGCCTGGGGAGAGTGAGTGGCGAGATCACCGCGAGAAAGCTGCCGGTCTGGACTCTGCTTGGTGGTAGTGCCGGATCCATGTTTGTGCTTGCCCAGGGATTAGTGGCCCCACTCACCGGTCTCGCGCTGTTCACCGTCGGAATTGTGGCAGGTCAGGTGTTGGGTGGGCTGATCCTCGACCGGGTGGGGCTCGGCCCTGGCGGCAGGATGGATCCTACGCCACTTCGTGTTGTTGGAACTGTGTTGGCTGTGGTAGCCGTTGTAGTGGCCGTTGGGTCAAACCTGGGCACGCTGCACCATGTATGGCTGGTTGTGTTCCCATTTGTGATCGGTGCGCTTGTCGCAGGGCAGTCCATGGTGAACGGCATCGTGCGGGCTGCAGCTCGGAGTGCGATCGCGTCAACCTTCATCAACTTTGTTGTTGGCACTGCGATACTCCTTGTAACGGCAGCAATCTCGGTTATCGTTTCAGGGTGGCCCACAAATTGGCCAAGCTCACCGTGGTACTACATCGGGGAGTCGTTGGCACCATCTTTATTGCCGTCGCAGCGATGCTCGTGCGCACCGCCGGAGTGCTGCTGCTGAGTATGTCGAATGTCGCCGGGCAATTAATCGCAGCGGTCGCGTTCGAAGCGGGGATTCCGCTTGCAGACGGCCTTACGCCTGGCTTGATTGCGGGATCCGCGGTTTCTTTGCTTGCCGTGGTGATCGCGGCGCTGCCATCGCGAGCTACAGCGAGCTGAGGTGGTGGGACACGTCGAGTGGCTTGCGAGGTTTGGAAACTTTGTCGCGATCTGGGATCCCGCCGACGTAAAGCCAGCCCAGCAGGTACTCAGGCTTTTTGATGCCGTGTGCCTTGCGCACGGCTTTGGTGCGGGTCAGCGGGCCGGTTCGCCAGATGGATCCCCAACCGGCTTCGTGAAGCAGCAGCCCAAGAGCGTGGGCAACACCACTTGCGACGGCCTCCTGCTCCCATAGTGGCACCTTGTGCGAGGGTTTGGGGCTTACAATTATTGCCAGAACAAGCGGTGCGCGTGTGGCCTTTGAAACATACTTTTCGATGTCTTTAGGGTCAGCGAGGCCGGTGCCCGATCCTGACTCCTTCCTCGCCGCTTGAGCCGCTGCGTGCGCAAGCCCCTCACCGAGCCTGCGCCGAGCGTCGCCCCGCAGTTCGATGATGCGCCAGGGGCGCAGCCCGGAGTGGTCTGCAATGCTCGACATCGCGCTGAGAAGGCGCTCTAACTCTTTGTGATCGGGCGCGTCTTCGGTCACCTTCGAATGAGATCGCCGAGCGCGCAGTGCGTCAAATGCGGTAGAACTCATGTTTCATCGGCTTCGAACGACAGCGCGAGAGAATTCATGCAGTAGCGGTTACCGGTTGGGGTGCCGAAGCCGTCGGGAAAGACGTGGCCCAGGTGGGATCCGCAGCGCGCACATCGCACCTCGGTGCGAGTCATGCCGAGGCTATTGTCTTCTAGCAGCTCTACCGCGTCTGGCCGGACGCTCTCGTAGAAACTGGGCCAGCCACAACCGGAATCGAACTTGGTGCCCGCCACGAAGAGCTCGTTACCGCAGGCGCGGCAGCGGTAGAGGCCGTCGCGCTCCTCGTTGAGTAGGGCTCCCGTGCCCGCGCGCTCGGTGGCGGCCTGGCGCAGGATCGCGTACTCCTCCGGGCTGAGCGCTTCGCGCCACTCACTGTCGCTTCGTTGAACGGGGTACTTGCCGGATTCTGCTGGGCTGCTCATTGCGGTCTCCTCTGGTTCGCGCGCGCGTTTTTTGATCGCGGAGCCAGTGTACGTGGGGAGTATTGGCTGCCGCTGAAGGGTTCGTAAAACGGCGAAACGGGCGATGTTTCGCCGTTGACTTGCATCATCTGATGAAGTTCGCCAGACTGGTGCGTGGTAACCGAGGTTAGGTAAGCCTCAGTTCGATCCGATGATGGACTGCGGACATTGCGCCACCCCGTGTGATCTCTGCAAACGACTGTAAGGAGTGCGTTCGTGATGGTGGAGACTCAAAAGAAGCCACGAAGGAGAGTGATGTCCCTCCTCGCGACCATTACCGCTGCTCTTGTCGTGGCGAGCGGGCTGGGGTTTGCTCCAGCTGCGGCGAACGCCGTGGATCCCGCAGTGCAGACCGCCACCCTCAACTGGGGCGTGAAGTCGTCTTTCGCGGGCTACATCAAGGGCTCGATCGCGCACGGCACCGTCACGAACCTGGGCACGACCACCGGCCAGTTTGACTGGGCCAACGGTACCGGTTCCGCTGCGAGTGACGGTAGCTCGTTCGACGTGAGCTTCGGTGCTGGTAACGGGATGCACTTCCTTGGGCACGAGATCGATGGCCTCAACGCACTCGACATGCAGTTCACCAATCCGCGTGTCAAACTCACCTCAGCAACCACTGCCGACCTCTTCCTTGATGTGAAGAGCCGCAAGTTTGAGGGCCTTACATCGGTTAGCGACGAGTTTTTCGAGCAGGCCGGCGTTCGTTTCGCAACAGTGACACTGCCGGCTCCGACCGAGAACGGAAGCAATCTCACCTGGGCGAATGCCGCGACGGAGCTGACGCCCGAAGGCTTTGACGCATTCGGTGGCTTCTACGAAGCGGGAACCGCGCTTGACCCACTCACGCTCACGGTGAGCAACTGGGCCCCGGCGCTTGAGGTCTTCCTTGCGGACGGCACCACACCCGTCGGCAACTCGGTAGTTCACGCCGGCGACAAGCTCGTAGTAAAGGCAACGGGCTTTGACCCCACAGCTAACGTGGGTGGACGTGGTGTGCCGATCCCGAACACGTTACCTCAGGGCAGCTACGTTGTTTTCGGTCATTTCGCTTCTAGCTGGAAGCCCTCGAGCGGCGCAGCGAGCGCTACGCGTAAGGTCGGAGCCCAGGGCTGGGCGCTGACTTCAGCCACGGTGGATGCCGTGCCCGCGCAGTACCAGACGACTATCCGTAACCAGTGGGTGCAGCTTGGAAGTGACGGAAGTTTTGCGTGGGAAGTCACCCTTAAGAACCCCACCGAGTTGGCGGCCGGAGGTGCCTACGGTATCTACACCTACGGCGCCGGTGGTGTGAACAATGCGAGCCAGGAGCTGGGGGTTGCGCTGAACTACGATCCGAGCCAGCGCACCACGACTGCTCTCGCGGTGGCTCCGGCCAATGCTGCAACGATTGGCACGTCAACCAAGCTGACAGCCACGGTTGCAGCTGGCGAGGGTGTGCCTGCCGGTACGGTTGCATTCTTCAACGGAACGACCCAGGTGGGGCAAACTCAGACCCTGAATGCGGGTTCGGCCTCGGTTACAGTGTCGAATCTTCCCGCTGGGCCCGCCAAGCTTCGGGCAAAGTTCACTCCTGCCGATGCGACGGCATTTGCCGCTTCAGAGTCGAGCGTGAGTGCGTTCCAAGTCAACAAGATCGCCAGCAGTGTTGCCCTTGGAATCGCCGTGGCAGTGCCCTCCGGGGCTGGCAGCGGCGAGAGTCACGAGTCGGTGTATGCCAATGTCAGCGTTGCCTCGGGTGCAAAGGCTGCTGGTACCGTGACACTTTTCTCGGGCAAGCAGCAGATAGGAACCCCGAAGAAGGTTGATCAGGATGGGTTCGCTTACCTTCCGAGTGATTTACTCAAGGCAGGCACGCACTCCCTCACTGCAAAGTTCACGCCCTCTGACTCGGCAAAGATTGCGGGTTCGACCTCGAAGGCTATTTCGTTTAAAGTTGACGCCCCGTCCTCGAAGATCATCTTCACTGACGTGAACAAGAACGACAAGTTCTACAAGGAGATCTCGTGGATGGCGTCTTCGGGCCTGTCGACCGGAACCAAGCAAGCCAACGGCACCTACCTCTACAAGCCGACAGACGCCGTGTCACGCGAGGCCATGGCCGCGTTCCTGTACCGCGAGGCGAAAGCGAACTACAAAGGGCCGAAGGTCTCGCCATTCGCTGATGTGAAGCCCGGTGACAAGTTTTACAACGAGATCGCTTGGATGTACAAGCAGGGCATTTCCACCGGTACGAAGCAGCCGAGTGGCAAGCCGTTGTACAAAGCGAAGGACGGTATCTCCCGCGAGGCCATGGCCGCGTTCATGTACCGCATTGACACGAAGGCAAAGCCGAAGGCACCCGCGACTTCACCGTTTGCCGACGTGAAGACGAGCGACAAGTTTTACAAGGAGATCGCTTGGATGTACTCCACCAAGCTATCCACGGGCACCAAGCAGGCCTCAGGTAAGCCGCGCTATGAAGCAAAGTCGAACGTTTCACGTTCGGCTATGGCCGCGTTCCTGTACCGCAAGGCGCACTAGACAGCTGGAAGAGCGAGAGACCCCGGATCCCACGGATCCGGGGTCTCTCGCTGCCTTGGGTAGCCTATTTTTGCCGAAAACTTGCATCATCAGATGAAGTTGACCAGACTAGATGGAGTGGCTTAGGTAAGCCTTACTCAGATCCGACGAGCGATCACCGCTAAGAGCGGCGAAGCTCTGACGCTCGATCCCTAATCTTAAAGTAGGTGCTTGACTGATGACTGCTCGCGCAAGACTGCTTCGCCTGATATCGGCAGCGCTCGCGACTACACTCGTGTTTAGTGGATTACTCGCAACGGGAACGGCGGCGTTGGCGTTCGGAGACGAAGAACAGGCCGGATCGCAGGTAGCGACAACGGAAATGCAGGTCGCAGAAGAACCCCCGCCCGAGGCTGAGTCGGTTACCGTACCCGGAAACACCTCTGGCTCAGAACCCAGCGGTGAAGTTCCGTCGGCTGAAACAACTGAGCCTGCTGTCTCAGACTCTTCCGAACCGGCACCCAACGGTTCGCCAGAGGCTGAGGAGCAGGAAACCGCCTTTGAAGGCGGGGCGGGTGCGGCCCCTGCGCCCGCCGAGGCCCCACAGCCCCTCGGTGCGCCAGATAAGCGAGTTTCTACTCTGAATGTACCGAACCTTTCACCCTGCGCGATGGGCTCAACCGTCGAGGGTGGGACCGCGGTAACGGCGGCAACGCTGAGCTGGGGCGTAAAGCAGTCCTACCGAACCTACATTAAAAGTCGGATTGCTGAGGGTGAGATTGAAAACCTAGGTTCAACCGAGGAACAGTTTGTCTGGAACGGGGGAACAGGGAGCCTATCGCCCGCGGGCACTTCTGGAAGTTTCGGGTTCGGGGTCGGCAACGGTGTCCATTTCTATGGACACAAGATGCAGGGTGAGTACGCTCTTGATCAAACTTTCACGAACCCTTGCATTGAGATTGTTTCTGATTCGAAGGCTAACCTCTACCTTGATGTGGAAAGCCGCAAGTTTGAGGGAACAACGACGCTGAGCCCAGAGTGGTTTGAACAAGATGGCGTGCTCTTTGCGACGATAGATCTCGAGAGTGACCCTGTTGTTGAGAATGGTGCGACAACGTGGCGAAATGCCCAACCTGAACTTACAGAGGCTGGTCATGAAGCTTTTGGAGGCTTCTACAATCCAGATAGCGGATTGGATCCAACGCTCGACAAGATGACGTTTACGGTGCCGTTCGAGATCGTCCAACGCACTCCAACATCTGTTCAACTGCAGACCTCGAACGCTAAGCCAGTCGAAAAGACTGAAGTTGCTTTGACCGCCTCCGTCCAACCCGCAAGCCTCGCTGGGACAGTAACCTTTAGTAGCGACTCAAAGCCCATTGGCAGCCCGGTGCCGGTTAAGGGCGGCAAAGCCGTTCTCAGGACCAAGACCTTGCCCGTCGGAGTAAATAACGTTCGAGCGCTGTTCATCCCCGAGAACTCCGCTGCCTATGTCTCATCTCGTTCCAACACGGTCGAGGTGACAGTCTCCGAGATCCCCACCCCGAACATGGCCGACGGTATGCTCGAGTGGGGCGTCAAGTCAAGCTTCAGGAATTATGTGAACGGGCCGATTGCCCACGGCAAGATCACGCTTCAGAAGCCCGCCACGCAGAACTCCGCGAAGACCACATACAAGTTCCCGCAGGCAACCGGTGGCACCTGGAACGGTAGCACCGGCACAGTGCAGTACGCCGGAAACGTGAACTTTTACGGGCACGATGGTGCGATGAACGTCGACCTCGCAAATCCAGTCATCTCGGTGACGAGTAAAACAAGGGCTGAGTTGCTTGTGAAGCACAAGAAGAAGGTCATGGTTCTCGCGACGATTGACCTCAGCTCCGCAAGACGGACTGCGCTGCAGGGTGGTGCGGTTAACTTTGCGGGTGCCAAGGCCACTCTCTCGAAGGCCGGTGCTGAAGAATACTTTGCGTACGAGGGACCCGAGGGTGTTGAGGGTTTCTATAGGGCAGGCGATTCCCTAGACCCGATGACCTTTACCATCGGCAAACCGACCGAGACTCATATCGTCACACCGAAACCCACAGATCCTCAGACCCTCAACAAACCGACCGAGAAGCCAACCGGGCCGATAGCCACGGGTGCGGGACAAACTGCGGGATCTCTTAACTGGGGGGTCTCAACAGCCTTCGCAAACTACGTCACCGGTCCCATTGCAAAGGGCGACATCTCAACCAGTGGTGTCGGCAATAGTGGCGGCGTGTATCTCTTTCCACAGGCAGACGGTGGCAGTTGGAACACCACCACGCAGACGGGCTCCGTGCAGTACTCGGGTGTTGTGACTTTCACGGGGCACAAGGGGTTGCTCAAGGAGGGCGTGAGTAACCCCTTGATTGAGGTTACGAGTGCCACGACGGGTGTCATCTATTCAGGGGGCAGCCGGTGGGGCATGTTGGATCTGGCCTCAGCAACGAAGAGTGTAGGCGCAAACGGCGAAGTAACCTGGAGCGGCGTGCCGGTGGCTGGAGGCTTCAGCGGTGGTGCCTCAGGCGGCAACCAGTACAGCCTTGCCGCAGATCCCCTCACCTTCACTGTCGGGTCTGCGAGTGGCGTGAACTACGGCTCCACTCAGAAGGGTGAGAGTACCAAGAAGAAGCGTACCGCCGCTGAGATCGCCCCCGCAACGACCGGCATCACGGTGCTCACCGAAGCTTCCAAACTCAGGCCTGGCGGCCGCATCGAGCTTGAAGCCCATGGCTTTGAAGCCGACGACGAGGGGGTGCTCGTAGTGCTCTACAAAGCTAGGGGTCCAAGCCGATCCTGCTTGACGAAGAGGCGAAAGCTGATAAGAGTGGCAGCGTCGCATGGTCGGGAACGTTGCCGAAAGACACGACCGGCGAGTACACAATTACGCTCCAGGGCAGTGTGAACGCGGGCGCGGTGATTGACATTCTCGACACGAAGCAGACCAAACAGAAGCTCACTCAGAAGGCAACACAGCTTGATGGAGAAGCTGTGCAGGCTGCTGGATTCGTTGGTGGAACTCAGAATAACGGTATGTCGACCTGGGAATGGTGGGCAAGCGCAGGCGGTCTAGTGGCCATTGCCGCCTGCATGACCCTTCTCGTGATTCGGCAGCGCCGATTCTCGAATTAGCTGCTGGCGCAGTGCGCCCCGGTACGATACAACTTGAACGTCGCCACGCCCCAGGAGGACAACTCGTGAACACCATTCCCAATAGCCAGCGGACTTTGTTGACTCGTAAGTTCTTGCGCCGTGGGGTGCTGTTGGTCTCCGCGCTGCTCGCAACGCCGCTCCTCCTCGCGCCGGCAGCAGCGCTGGCGGCCCCTTCTGCAAGCCCAGCAAAAGCCGAGGGAGAAACGAATGCCTGCCAGGTGACTAACGGCACCCTCACCTGGGGCGTCAAGGAGAGCTTCCGCTCCTACATCAGTGGAAGCATCGCAAATGGTTCGTGGGATACCAAGGACGGTGCAACCTACACGACCCCCGATTTCCAGTGGGCCGAGGCCACGGGAAGCGTTGACCCAACAACCGGTACCGGAAGTGTGTCTTTTGTTGGCACAGTGCATTTCACGGGTCATGACGGGGTGTTGGATCTCACCCTCGCGAACCCAACAATCGAGTTTGAGGGTGACGGCAAAGCCTCGCTGCTGCTCGACGCACGCAGCACCGACGCCGCTGGCAAGGTGACGATCGACTCCAAACAAGAGTGGGTAGGCGACATGACTGCCCCGTTCCCGCTTGCTGTTGAGGGTGAACCGCTCAAGTTTGACAGTGTGAAGACCGTGCTGACCAACAGCGGTGCGAAGGCCTTTGCTGGTTTCTACGAGGCTGGTGCAAACCTGGACCCGGTCACGGTTTCCCTTGACCTCGCGGGCTGTGACCTCTCAAAAGCCGTTCCTGGCGAAACAACGCAAACCCCTGCGACCACAGAACCCGCGACCGCGGTTCCCGTCGCTGAGACCGGCTCGGAGACTCCCTGGCTGCCGATCATTATTGGAGGAGTGGCGCTCCTTGTGATCGGCGTCACAGCGGGAATGCTGCTGAGTGGGCGCAAACGCACGCGTCCGGCACAGGATCCTGCTCCCCAGGATCCCTCCCCGCAGGAACCGGCCGAGTAGTTCTTAACCGCGTAGCGGCATGACGATCCCAACTCCCGTGATGGGGTGGGGGATCACCTCAACTGGTGTGCGGTAAACGTCGCTGACGATCTCTGCCGAGAGCACCCGCGCGGGTTCATCACAGGCAACTATCTTGCCGTCGCGCAGCAGCGCAATACGGTCAGCGTAGGCTGCCGCGAGGTTGAGATCGTGCAACACCACGAGCACGGCGTCGCCAGCGGCAGCGCGATCCCGTGCCAAGCTAAGCACCGCTTCTTGATGACCAAGATCGAGTGCTGCGGTTGGCTCATCGAGCATTAGCACACCCGTACGTCCGGCCATCACCCGCGCAAATGCGGTTCGGGCTCGCTCCCCACCTGAGAGCGACGGAACACGGCGAGTGCCCAGGTGGGCAATGTCGGCAGCCTCAATAGCCTCGGAGATCGCCGAGTTGTCTTCATCTTCGAGTGGAGTGCGTCGCCAGGGCGCACGCCCCATCTCGACCACCTGGTGCACGGTGAACGGAAACAGCAACTGATTGTCTTGCAACAGCACACTGCGTCTGCGCGAGAGATCGCCGAGCGACCAGTCTGAGATATCGCGGTGGCCAAATTGGATCGTGCCCGAGTCGGGTGCCATGTCACCCGAGAGCAAGTTGAGAAGTGTTGACTTACCAGCGCCGTTCGGCCCGAGCAATGCAAGAACCTCGCCAGCTTTCACCTCGAGCGAGACCCGGTCGAGCAGCACGCGGCCACCACGCGAGAGCGTTACGGCCTCAGCAGAGCACACCACATCTCCCATGGTGGGCAACGTGGGCATCGTCATGTGACGCGCGACGGCCATTAGCCCCACCCGCCGAGCGTTTGCGTGTGCGTCGCAGGAGCCAGAAGAAGAAGGGTCCGCCGACGAGAGCGGTCAGCATGCCGATCGGCAGATCGGCCATGGGAACGATCGTGCGCGATCCAAGATCTGCGAGGGCGAGTAGCAACGCACCGCCGAGGGCAGAAGCGGTTACGAGGGGCAGGTGGGCGGGGCCGAGGATCATGCGCATGAGGTGGGGGATCACGAGCCCCACAAACGCGATGATGCCGGCAAATGCGACCGCGGCCCCGGTGAGAAGCGCCACGACAAAGATCATCGTGATTCTGAGCAGCTCGACGTTCACACCGAGGTGACGCGCGTTCCGCTCACCGAGAGCGAGTAGATCGAGCTTCCGCGCGACAAAATACGCGGCGCAGAGGCCGATGGCCAGCGCTGGAGCGACAATCATTACCTGTGGCCAGCGGCTATTTGCGAGGCTGCCGAGCTGCCAGAACACGATTTGCTCGCGAGACTGGGTATCACTGAGGAAGGTGAGTAGGGCGATTGCGGCACCGGCGATCGCGTTTACGGCAATACCCGTGAGCACGAGCGTGACCACCTCGGTTTTGCCCTCTGATCGGCTCATTGCATACACGACGAGCGTTGCAGCGAGGCCCGCGCCAAACGCGAAGATTGCCGTGGTCCACTCGCCAAAGATCGTGAGGCCAAAAACGATTGCGAGACCGGCACCCACGGCGGCTCCAGACGAGATGCCGATCACACCCGGCTCTGCGAGGGGGTTGCCGAATATGGCCTGCATGATAAGACCTGCAACAGCGAGACTGGCTCCAACGAGCACGGCCATTGCTACGCGCGGGAAGCGGATCGACCAGAGCGTCTGGTCACCGTTCGGGTGTGTGGGGCCGGGGAGCCAGTCGATTCCGATCTTGCGCAGCAACGACCCTAAGATCTCTTGGGGCGGGATTCCGAGCTGTCCGGTGCCTGCCGAAACGAGGATAGCGGCGAGCAACGCCGCCACCAGCACCACAAAGAGAATTGTCTTTGTAGCGGTGCGGCGCGAACCAGTGGCGGAGAGGCGCGCGGCGATGGCCGTGCGACCTGTTGCCGGTGAGGTGGGTTGCATGCGCTTGTAGTACCGCTTTCTCGGCCGCGACGCATCTTGGTTCGCGTGCGGCGGGACGTTGAAGGGCCGAAGGCCCGACATTCATCTTACCTTCATTGGGCTAGGCTAAGTTGGGTGTTCGTCTGATGAAGGGATGCGGTGGAATGAACGGAACTCGACCGCGTGGGTTGCGGCAGCAAAAGACCCGGCAACTTGGCAGCATTTGGCGCAGTGTGTCGGTGCTGGCGCTCGTCGGACTGCTCGGGGTCAGCCTCACCGCCTGCCAGGCGAACGCAAGCGGCACCGAGGGTGGTGTGAAGAAGGAAACCGTTGAGTTGCTCCCGCTGAAAGACGTGACTCCGCTGGCAGATCCGACTGCCTACGAGGGGCCAACCACCGCCGTCATCGGTGGACCCAGCATTCCACCGCTTGCCGATCCACCTGCTCCGAAGCTGCCGGTCACAGTGGTCTCAAAAGACAAAGCTGGTGACAAAAAAATCGAGGTTACTGACACATCGCGCGTGCTCGCACTCTCGCTGAGCGGAACGCTCGGCGAGCTTGTGTATGCCTATGGCATGAGCGATTCCCTTGTTGGTCGCGATATTTCTACAAACTTCGACGGTGCAGATGAGCTGCCGGTTATTACGCGCGATGGGCACTCGATCAACGCGGAGGCGGTGCTCGCGCTTGATCCGACGCTCATCATTACTGACGGAAGTATCGGCCCGACCGACGTGGTGTTGCAACTGCGTGACGCAGGTATTCCGGTGGTGACGGTTGATCGTGCGATTGATCCCGAATCAAGCTACAAGACGGCCCAGCAGGTTGCCGATGCACTTGGTGTCGGTGGGGCGGCTCCTCAACTGATCGGTCATCTCAAGGCGGCAATCGCTGACAAAGAGGCCGAGGTGAAGGCGCTGCTACCCAAAGACTCAGGCAAGCTGCCTCGGGTTGCGTTTCTCTATGTGCGCGGCGCTGCGGGCATCTTTTACCTGTTTGGTGAGGGGAGCGGGGTTGACAGCCTGATCCGGTCGATTGGTGCGGTCGATGTTGCCGAGGAGGCAGGTTGGAAAGGTGAACGTCCAATGACCGAGGAAGCGCTGGTCGCCATGGATCCTGACGTCATTCTTGTGATGACGAAGGGTCTTGAAAGTGCGGGCGGAGTTGACGGGTTGATCGCCGCCCAACCGAGCATCGCGCTGACGCAGGCCGGAAAACACCGCCGCATCATCGATGTTGACGACACTGTGTTGTTCGCGGGTGGCACCAGAATCCCCGACGTGATTGACGGACTCGCCCGCGCAATCTACGCTCCCGACTCTTTGAAAGAGTAACCTCACCTGTCTTGCAGCCTCATCAATGTACGCTAGTTGAGCCGCTGAAGGTCAGCAGCATTGTTTTGAGTTGTACCGGGCAGTCGAGTGTTTGGCTGTGGGATCCGGATCCGAGGAGATGAGCGTGGCGCAAACACCCGCTGACCCACAGGCGAATCGCCGCACCCGTACGGGGCATCCAGAGGATCGTTTTGACCGCGTCGAGCGGAGTGGTCGTGTGGGGGCTCACCGAGTCGCTGCTCGGCCACGCTACTTCTGGCAGTACCTCATCGCGGCGCTACTTGGCTTCGCACTCTTGACCACCGCCGGAATTTTCGCTTTGCAAAGTATCGGCAATGTTGAGGCCCTGCCGCTCCTTGGCAACAAAGGGGGCGCGACAGGCACCCAAAAGCCCGCTACGGCTAAGGTTGACCCTGAGGCGACCGTTGCCATTCTGAACGGTACTCCGACGGAAAATCTCGCGGGTGCTCTTGAGAAGATTATTCCGGAGAACAACTGGGGAAAAGTGGTCTACGCGTTCAGCGCAGACAAGAGCGATGTCAAGATTTCGGCGGTCTTTTACCGCGATGCCGCTGACCAGGCGGCCGCTGCGGGTCTTGCTGCAAAACTCGGTGGAATCTCGACGTACTTCACCGAGGACTACGGTAATTACGGTGCGCGTCTCATCGTACTGATCGGTGAAGATTATGCAGGGCCCGGCCTCGAAGAGGCCAAAAAGATAACTGCCGAGGAAGGCTCCCCAATCTCGGGTGAACCTCAGAGTGATTCCGAAACGGGAAGCACCATTGACCCCATGGCTGACTGGGAAACCGACCCGAACACCGGAATGCTGATCAACCCTGACACTGGTGAACTCGTCGATCCGAACGCCGCACCCGCGCAGTAACTACGCGAGCGGTTGGCTCAGGATCCGCGGGTCTCGATTTGCGTCCGCTTGACGCGAACACTCGCTGAAATTGGCTCTGTGTCAATGCTGAGCGTCGGCGGCAAGTCTGTTTCGCCGCTTGCACTCATGGGGTGAGAGTGCCAAGATTGTGCTAGCAGTCGATTCGACTGAGTGCTAAATATCCGTGCTGCCGCGATTGTCGTCGGCACGGTGATCCCACCACGAGAACGTCCGAGAGAGGCGAAATACATGGCAAAGATCATTGCGTTTGATGAAGAAGCACGTCGTGGGCTTGAGCGGGGCCTGAACACCCTCGCTGATGCCGTAAAGGTGACGCTCGGCCCGCGCGGTCGCAACGTTGTGCTTGAGAAGAAGTGGGGTGCTCCCACCATCACCAACGACGGCGTCTCCATCGCAAAAGAGATCGAGCTCGACGACCCCTTTGAGAAGATCGGCGCTGAGCTGGTCAAGGAGGTCGCAAAGAAGACCGACGATGTCGCGGGTGACGGCACCACTACCGCAACTGTGCTTGCTCAGGCGCTCGTGCGCGAGGGCCTGCGCAACGTTGCTGCTGGCAGCGATCCCATCGCGATCAAGAAGGGCATCGAGGCCGCTGTTGCAGCTGTCGCCGCTAAGCTGCTCGATAACGCTAAAGAGATCGAGACCACTGACGAGATCGCGGCAACCGCGTCGATTTCGGCAGCTGACCCCCAGATTGGCGCACTGATCGCCGAGGCCATCGACAAGGTTGGCAAGGAGGGTGTTGTCACCGTCGAGGAGTCCAACACCTTCGGCACCGAGCTTGAGCTGACCGAGGGCATGCGCTTCGACAAGGGCTACCTGTCGGCATACTTCGTCACCGACGCTGATCGCCAGGAAGTTGTCTTCGAGGAGCCTTACATCCTCATCGTCAACAGCAAGGTCTCGAACATCAAGGACCTGCTCCCCGTAGTTGATCCCGTGATCCAGTCGGGCAAGCAGCTCCTCATCATTGCTGAGGACGTTGAGGGCGAGGCTCTCGCGACTCTCGTGCTCAACAAGATCCGTGGCATCTTCAAGTCGGCTGCCGTGAAGGCTCCGGGCTTCGGCGATCGCCGCAAGGCAATGCTGCAGGACATCGCGATCCTCACCGGCGGTCAGGTCATCTCTGAAGAGGTCGGCCTCAAGCTTGAGAACGCGACGCTCGACATGCTCGGCACCGCACGCAAGGTCATCATCACCAAGGATGAGACCACCATCGTTCAGGGCGCTGGCGAAGAAGAGGCTATCCAGGGCCGCGTCACGCAGATCCGCCGCGAGATCGAGAACACCGACAGCGACTACGACCGTGAGAAGCTGCAGGAGCGCCTCGCGAAGCTCGCCGGTGGTGTTGCAGTCATCAAGGCTGGCGCTGCAACCGAGGTTGAACTCAAGGAGCGCAAGCACCGCATCGAAGACGCCGTGCGTAACGCAAAGGCTGCCGTTGAAGAGGGTGTGCTGCCCGGTGGCGGTGTCGCTCTGATCCAGGCTGGCAAAGAGGCGTTCGCTTCGCTCGAGCTCTCGGGCGATGAGGCCGTTGGTGCAAAGATCGTCCAGACCGCCATCGAGGCTCCGCTGCGCCAGATCGCGCTCAACGCTGGCCTTGAGCCGGGTGTTGTTTCGGATCGCGTTGCCAGCCTGCCCGTCGGACACGGCCTGAATGCTGCAACCGGTGAGTACGGCGACTTGGTTGCTCAGGGCATCCTAGATCCCGCAAAGGTGACCCGCTCGGCGCTGCAGAACGCAGCATCGATCGCAGGTCTCTTCCTCACCACCGAGGTTGTTGTTGCCGACAAGCCCGAGCCCGTAGCGGCTCCTGCTGGCGACCCGACCGGTGGCATGGACTTCTAGTCTGAGCGTTTAGCGAGCGGGGCTGCACCTTCGGGTGCGGCCCCGCTTTTGTTGCTGTGCTGTTTGTTGGTGTGCTCCGCGGGGTGCGTTATGACGAGTACCCAGGTAAATGACGAGCGGCCCCATGCCAACGTGTTGGTATGGGGGCCGCTCGCCGTTATGGGGGACTCTCGGGTTCGGGTCAGTCCGGATCCCAGCCCGGCCCGGAAACGCGGTTCGAGGCCGCGGTTCGGTTCTAAACCGTGATCAGCTCAGGCGCTGGATCGGGATCGTGTCGTCTGAGAGCGGAGCGCCCGGGAGTTCTACGCGGAATGTCGCGCCCCCGCCTGGGGTCTCGTGAACGCTGACCCTGCCACCGTGCGCGTCGACGATTGACTTGACGATTGCGAGGCCGAGCCCCGACCCGCCAGTCTCTCGGTTGCGCGAGTTGTCAGCGCGCCAGAACCGCCCGAAGATTTTGTCACGCAATTGCTCGGGGATACCCTCGCCGTGGTCAATAATCTCAAAGCGAGCCATTGGAGTACCTGTCTCAGACCTCTCCGCTGCCACTGTTGACACCGCGATCTCGATGGGGCTACCTTCTGGCGTGTGTCGCATCGCGTTGCCCACCAGGTTGGTCATCAGCTGGCGCACCTTGTGCTCATCTCCGACGACCGTGGGGTTGAGAGGATCCTCCTGCACGGTCACCACACGATCCGGAGCCTGGGCTCCAGCATCGAGCGCCGCATCGTGCGCGAGCTGGTTGAGCGGTAGCGAGGTGAGATCGAGGGGCGTCGCTCGTCGAGGCGCGCGAGTGCGAGCAGGTCCTCGACCAGCGCGGTCATTCGGATCGCTTCCTTCTCAATCCGCTCCATCGCCTGTCCAACGTGCTCCTCGTCTTCCAGCGCGCCCATGCGATAGAGCTCGGCGTAGCCACGAACGGATACGAGAGGGGTGCGCAGCTCGTGACTCGCGTCACCGATAAAGCGGCGCATCCGATCAATGGTGCGTTCGCGATCCTCGAGGGAACCGTCGAGTCGGTCAAGCATGATGTTGAGTGATTCGCCAAGGTGCCCGACCTCGGTGTGTGGGCTCGCGACCATGATGCGCTTCGAGTAGTCGCCGCGGGCGATTTCGAGCGCGGTTTGTTCTACCTCGGCAAGTGGCAAGAACGTGGTTGCCACGAGCAGGCGGGTGAGGGCTGCGCCCAAAAGGATTACGGCGATCCCGAACCCCGTAAAGATGATGACGTAGTTGGTAAGGGTCTCGTTGATAACCGAGGTGGACGAGGCAATGAGGAGTGCCTTGTCAGCCTCCCCGGGGACGGGAACTCTCATCACGATCGCTTGCCACTCAACTCCGTCACCTCCCTGGAGTTGGAACGTCTGGTTCTTGAGTTCCGCTACACGCTCGGTGTCTAGCTTTGGAATATGGGGAATTGCGGGATCAACCTGACCTCGGGTGTTGTCGGTCTCTAAGTTGCCTTTATCATCAAGCCACGCTACGTAGTATTCTGAACCCGCGAGGGTCACATCTTGGCGGGAAAGATGATTAAGAACCGCATCGGGCGCGAGTGCACGTTTCGGATTGATGCGCAACTGTGCCAGTGTGTCGTTCTGGTTATTGATGAGCATCGGCCGGAGCACGGAGAGCGTGCCGACTCCCGCAACGATTAGGCCAAGAAACAGGATGAACACCGTCACCCCGGTGATCTTGGCCCGCAGCGATATCTCGGCCCAGCGTTCTCCGTAGCTCTGCCGCGCCACCCTACCTACTTTGCTTCAGTCTTCAACATGTACCCAAAGCCGCGCTTGGTCTGGATCAGCGACTCTTCAGTCAGCGGATCAAGCTTGCGGCGCAGGTACGAAATATACGATTCGACGATGCCAGCATCGCCATTAAAATCGTACTCCCACACGTGGTCAAGAATCTGAGCCTTTGACAGGACGCGGTTCGCGTTCTGCATGAGGTAGCGCAGCAGCTTGAACTCGGTGGGCGAAAGCTCAACCGAGGTACCCTCAACGTTGACCTCGTGGGTGTCCTGATCCATCGTGATCGGGCCGATGGAGAGAACGGTGTCCTCGTCCTCCTGGATCGTGCGGCGCAGTACTGCCTTGATGCGCGCTACGATCTCGTCGAGGCTGAAGGGCTTCGTGACGTAATCGTCGCCGCCAACCGTGAGGCCCTCGATTTTGTCTTCCGTGTCGTCCTTTGCCGTGAGGAAGATGATCGGGGCGGTGTAGCCTGCCGAGCGGAGGCGCTTGGTGACGCTGAACCCGTTCATATCTGGCAGCATGACGTCGAGAACTATCAGGTCTGGTTCTTCTTCGAGCACGGCGGAGATGGTCTGTGCTCCGTTACCCACCGCGCGAACGCCAAAACCGGCGAAGCGGAGGCTAGTGCTGAGTAGTTCGCGAATGTTTGGTTCGTCGTCAACGATCAGGATGCGCGGGCCCTTGTGCTGAGTAGTCATGCTTTCAGTCTCTGACCGTTTGCTATGAAGTGGCTGGGAGTCGGGGAAAATTCTGGGAATTAGTGCGACACGCTGCGCAGCTGATCAATGTGATCCGCGTCAAGAATTGTGTAGGCGTAACCCTGTTCTGCGAGGAAGCGCTGTCGGTTCTGCGCAAAGTCTTGATCGACTGTATCGCGCGCTATGAGCGTGTAAAAGGAAGCCGTCAGGCCCTTTGTCTTGGGTCGTAGCAGGCGGCCGAGGCGCTGTGCTTCTTCTTGGCGAGAACCGAAGGACCCCGAAATTTGGATCGCAACAGAAGCGTCGGGCAGATCAACCGAGAAGTTGGCGACTTTGGAGACCACCAGGATACGCTCTTCGCCCGTGCGGAACGCGTTGAACAGTTCTTCTCGCTCGTTGACCGGGGTCTGCCCAGTAATCAACGGAACGCCAAGCGCCTCAGCCATGGATTCAAGCTGGTCAATGTATTGCCCGATGACGAGCACACTCTCGCCGGGGTGCTGCTCGATGATGCGCTTGGCAAGCACTTGCTTTTGGGTGGTGCTGGAGGAAATGCGGTAGCGATCCTGATCCTCGGCCACCGCATATTCAAGCCGCTCGCTCTCGGTGAGGTCGAGGCGCACCTCAAAGCACGCTGCGGGGGCGATGAACCCCTGTGCCTCGATGTCCTTCCAAGCGGCGTCGTAGCGCTTCGGGCCGATCAGGCTGAATACATCACCTTCGCGACCGTCCTCGCGCACGAGTGTTGCCGTCAAGCCCAGGCGACGGCGAGCTTGAAGCTCAGCCGTGAGCTTAAATACGGGGGCTGGCAACAGGTGCACCTCGTCGTAGACGATCACACCCCAGTCCTGCGCATCGAGCAGGGAGAGGTGCGCATACTCGCCCTTACGGCGGCTGGTGAGGATCTGGTATGTCGCTATAGTGACGGGCTTTACTTCTTTGACCTGCCCGGAGTATTCACCGATGTCTTCGGGGGTGAGTGTGGTGCGGGCCAGCAGTTCGTCGCGCCACTGCCGCGCCGATACCGCGTTGGTGACCAGGATCAGCGTCTTCGCACCCACCTCTGCCATTGCGGCAGCGCCAACAATCGTTTTACCTGCGCCACACGGGAGCACTACAACACCGGAGCCACCGCGCTCAAACGCATCGACCGCCTTCGCCTGGTAGTCGCGCAGTTCCCAGCCGTCCTGCACCAGTTCGATGTTGTATGGCTCACCAGGCGTGTAGCCAGCCAGGTCTTCTGCTGGCCAACCGCGAGCGACGAGCTGTTGTTTCAGTTCACCACGAGCCCATGCGGCCACGGGAAAGGTGTGCTCATTGATCTTGTTGCCGAGCAACGGGGCGATCTTTTTAGCGCTCGACACCTCGCGCAGAATCGCAGCATCGTCTGATTTCAACACCAATTGGCTGTCAAGATCGCCAGCTGTGACACGCTCAATGGTGAGCCTTCCGTAGCGCCGCATGGTGTCTTCGATTTCGCTCGCGACGCCCGAGGGAACCGGAAACTTTGCGTAGCGATTCAGCGTCTCGAGAATGGCTTCGGCGGTGTGCCCCGCGGCCCGCGCGTTCCAGAGGCCGAGGCGCGTAACTCTGTAGGTGTGGATGTGCTCAGGCGCGCGTTCGAGTTCTGCAAACACGGCAAGCTCGTGTCGGGCATCCTCGGCTTCGGGATGCGCCACTTCCAGAAGGACAGTGTGGTCGCTCTGCACAATGAGTGGGCCGAGTGTCATAGCGATCTAGTTTACTCGTGAATCTAAAGTGTTTCGACCGCGGTGATAGTGCTCACGGGCAAGGTTCGTTCCATGCCCGCGGTCGTATCGGTCGCGCGCAGCCGCCCTCCGCTGAGCGATACAGGCAGCAACGTAAACTCGTAGGATTGTCCCCTTGCTTCTGCGGTAACTCGCACTTTGCCGCGATCCCGAATTGCTAGCTCAAGCAAGCGTGTGAAGTCACCCGTGCCCGGCTCGGAGCGTGCCGCATGAAACACTCGCTCGACCAGACCCTCGAGCTCGGGAGAAAGTCGGTCCTCCGTGCCCGTCGTCGGGAGAGGGTCGCCGGGAGACACTTCGCCCAGGGCCGGGTCGGTGTCCCCCTGAGGACCGGCATGGCGCGACACCGTGGCTGAAGCCGGGTACCGAGCGGCATTCAGCGCAGCGATAACGTGCTCGGGTCGCAGCTTTGAATACAGTACGCCGTGTTCTTCGATGCTGCGCATGAACTGCAGGTGCTGCACGCTGCGGTCGACGAGAATTGTGTCTCTGAGTTCGGGGCGCGAGACGCTGACCTTACTTTGTCCTTCGTCACCGTGATGCTGTTCAACTTTGATACTGCCGGCGCGCTCAGCAATCGAGGCGAGTAGGTAGTCGAGCGGTTGAGGGACTCCGGTCAATGACAAACGGGTAAAGGTTTCGCGGGCGGTCGTCGCAGTGACACCCCGTTCGATGGCCTCCGCTAATGAAATTTCAGAGACCCGCCGGGTTGTTGCAACACCGATGTGCTCCGGTCGCGAAAGTGCCGCGAGATCCGCCTCATGGCGGGGTCCAGTGGTCCCGGAACTACGATGCTCAGATCAGGTTGTACGTAGATTCCAGGTGCAGGAGGGGGCAGCTCAGCCGTGAGGATCTCACGCACCGTGTCGAGGTCATCTGCCAAGAGGAATTTTGCGGGTTCGGAAAGCGCGCCCTGCACGGTAAGACCGAGGTGATCTGTGGTCGCGACAAAATCTTCGGCTTCCTGACGGCGAGTGTCGGGCAAAAGCGGAAACATGGTTGGCAGCATCGCTGCGGCTGCCGTGAGGTCTGAGTCTGCTGTCTCAAGCGCCGCGCGCAGAGGCCGCGGTATCGCGTTGAGCGTGGTCTGGGCGAGAACAAGCCAGCGCTCGCCACAGCTGAGCGAGAGCCAGGTCTGCGCTTTGGGGGAGAGAGAAAGTCGCTGTTTACTTGGCTCAGGCCAGAGCAACTTTGCGCGATCAAGGGCAGCGAGGATCAGTGAGGTTTCGGCTGGCTCTACGCTCGTGAGCTCTGAGAGAGCACGTACGGTTGCCACAGCGACTGAACCGCTGCGGTTGAGACGCCCCGGGTGATTGTGAAGGGTACGAAGTGTTTCGGATCCTTCTCCCACCGCGGTCAGTGCCGCTGAATACCAGGCGTGTGTGTCAGGTTTTGGGCCCCGTGGCGCTATTGCGTTCGTCGCGGCTCCGAGTGTGTCAGGCGTGATCTTTGCTGCCTCAAGCCCACCCAACAGTGAGGCCGTGACTTCGGGGAGTGCCTTGGGAACGGAATTATGGGTTCCTACTAAACCCAGACGCTTGAGTTCGTCCGTGACCGCGTCGTCGTGTTGTACGGTGGATCCATCCGCTTCGCTGAGGGCGAGTAGCCGTGCGAGCTGCCACCGGTTCAACGGGGCAAGAATACGGGCGATCGAGTCGGCGCGTAGAAGTTCTGTTGCGAGTCCGATCGGATCAGACACGTTTGAAGCGGACTGGGGGCGGCGCTGCCGCACCAAATAAGCAAGCGATTCTTGATCCATCGAAGCGATTGCTGAGGCGAGCGCGAGAGTTCCGCTCATGAGTTCAGCTACTGCTTCTGGCTCTGCCGGAATTCGCGGCGGCGGCGAATCTGGCTGATGATGAGGAGGGTGATTAGTAGAACAAAGCCGACAGGCAAGCCATAGGTCGAGATACCGTACACAATTGGCCAGAGCCCGTCTGCGAGTACCTCGCGGTTGCTCATGCCAACGATGAGCGTTGCGAAGAACGAGAGCAGCGCCACGGCGATGATCGATAGCGAAGCGTAGGCGAGAATTCGCTCAAGCCACGACGGGTTACTGGTTTCTGTGGACATCATCCCCATTTTACCGCGTGCCTGCCGACAGTGGGGCCGAGGAACAAACGCTAGACTCGTGTGGATAAGCGCCCGATTGCGGGAACGTGATGCGATCCCTGTGGGAATCGCCGAGATGGAGAGGGACGAGGCATGCCGAACGGCAAGGTCAGGTTCTATGACGCCGAAAAAGGCTTTGGATTTATTCAGGGTGAAGACGGGCAGCAGGTGTATCTGCACGCCACTGTCGTGCCCGATGGTGCTGACATCCAGTCGGGAACCCGCTTGGAGTACAGCGTTGCTGATGGCAAGCGTGGTCCTCAAGCGCTCTCGGTGCGAGTGCTTGAGACCCCTCGCATGGCGAAGCGTAACCGCAGGTCTGCCGATGAGATGGCAGTGATTATTGAAGACCTCGTGAAACTGCTTGACGGCATGGGCGAAAAGCTGAAGCAAGGTCAGTACCCTGAGCGCCCCATGGCGCGGAAGGTCGCGGAGATGCTGCGCCACGTGGCGGATGATTTTGATGTCTGATGAAGCGGGTTCTGCTGAGGAAACTTCGGTAGAAGGCGAGGCTGTTGAAGCTGACACAGTTGAGGCCGACGCTGCTGACTCTGGCGAAGCCGAGGGTGACGAGTCAGTAGTAAGCGCACCTGAAGAAGAGGCTAGTGAACAGCTTGTTGCTGATCCAGTTCTGCTCGCGGCACGGGACCAAGCGCGTGAAGCGTTGACCGAAATCACCGATGCTGACATGATCGGTGCGGATTTGGATCACGAGGTTCAGGGTGAGCACGTGCTCACCCTGTTTTTCGAGAGCCGACTCTCCGGATACCCCGGTTGGAAGTGGGCCGCCACGCTCGCGCGGGTTGACGAGGAGTCAGCCGTCAACGTGCTAGAAGTCGAAATGCTTCCGGGTGAGGACGCCGTTGTCGCTCCTGAATGGGTGCCCTGGTCGGAGCGTCTTGCGCACTACCGCGAGAACCAGTCAAAGCTTGCCGCGGATGAGGCTGAGCTGGCGGAGGCCGCTGCAGCAGAACTTGAAGACGAAGTGGATGCTGAAGACGATCTGTTAGATAACGACTTCAGCGATTTCGACGATGAAATTCATGGAGCCGACGTCGAGGACTTCGAAGATATCGACGACGATGCTGAGGATTCCGACAACGATTCCGACGAGGATGACGAAGAGTAGTGCCCTCTGTGGCCCTGCGAGAGCTTGGCTCCTGCAGGACCACAGTTGCTCTTAGCCCAGGCGCTCGAGCACGTAGTCGATTGAGCGAGTGAGAGCCCGCACGTCATCGGGCTCAATGGCAGTGAAGGTAGCAACACGCAGCTGGTTGCGGCCAAGTTTGCGGTACGGCTCCGTGTCGACCACTCCGTTGGCACGGAGCGCCTTCGAGATCGCGGCAGCGTCAACGGTGTCATCGAAGTCGATCGTCACCACGACCTGCGAGCGGTGATCCGGGTTCGACACGAACGGCGTCGCTGCCTGCGTGCGCTCCGCCCAGTCGTAGAGCACTCCTGAAGACTCGGCGGTCCGGGCAGCGGCCCAGGAAAGCCCGCCGTTGGAGTTGATCCAGCGGATCTGCTCGTCCATGAGTGCGAGGGTCGCGAGTGCAGGGGTGTTCAGCGTCTGGTTCTTGCGTGAGTTCTCGACTGCACCCCAAGATTGAGGGCCTCGGGAATGTAGCGGTCGGAAGAAGTAACCCGTTCGATGCGCTCGATAGCGGCGGGGGAGACCAGGGCAAACCAGAGACCACCATCTGACGCAAAGTTCTTCTGCGGGGAGAAGTAGTAGACGTCGGTTTCTGTGGCGTCGAAGTCAATGCCGCCCGCGCCGCTCGTCGCGTCAATGACGGTCAGTGCACCAGTATCGCCCGCAACACGACGTACCTCAGTCATCACGCCGGTTGAGGTCTCGTTGTGGGGATATGCGTACACGTCAACACCCGCAACAGGCAGGGCATCCGAGCGAGATCCCGCATCGGCTGCGCGCACATCGGGATCCTCGAGAAACGGGGCGACCGCGGCAGCCTTGGCAAATTTCGCGCCGAACTCACCAAACGTGAGGTGCTGGCTGCGGCGCTCAATGAGGGAGTGCACCGCGGAATCCCAGAACGTTGTTGCGCCGCCATTGGCGAGCAGGATCTCGTAGCCCTCTGGCGCCCGGAACAGATCGAGGAGGCCCGAGCGCACGCTGCCGACAAGATCTTTCACCGGTGCCTGACGGTGCGAGGTGCCGAGAACTCCCGGCTGCAAGGACGCGAGAAAGCTGAGCTGCTCGTCTCTGACTTTAGAAGGACCGCAACCAAAGCGTCCGTCGGTGGGCAGGAGATCAGCGGGGATGATGATGTCGGCCATACGCCCATTCTAAGTGTGGATCAGGCATCACTCTGCGCAGCGATTTTGTGTGAATGCTCTAGGCTGGGCGAAGGACTGTGGCGTAGAGGGGCGGAGATGGCGGATCTGATCGACACGACGGAGATGTATCTCCGTACGATCCTCGAGCTGGAAGAAGAGGGGATCGTGCCACTGCGTGCTCGAATCTCTGAGCGTCTCGGCCACTCCGGGCCGACTGTGTCGCAGACCGTTGGTCGTATGGAGCGTGACGGGCTCGTTGTTGTTACCGATGATCGTCGCCTTGAACTGACCCCCGTGGGGCGCACCAAGGCAGTGCACGTTATGCGCAAGCACCGCCTGGCCGAGCGTTTGCTCTCTGACGTCATCGGGCTTGAGTGGGAGTATGTGCACGAAGAGGCTTGCCGTTGGGAACACGTGATGAGTGAGCGGGTCGAGCGCAAACTGCTCGACATTTTGGATCATCCCACTGAGTCTCCCTACGGCAACCCGATCCCTGGTCTCGGTGAGCTGGGAGCTCGCATGGCGGGTTCGTTCCACTCAGGGGTCGTGGGAATCGGCGAGCTTCTGGGTGATCCTGACCGCTCAGTCACCGCGAGGATCCGACGCCTTGCTGAACCGGCTCAGGTTGATCCTGAGCTGCTCGGACAGCTTGCTGTCGCCGGAGTGAAACCCGGTAACACCGCAACGTTTCAAGGAATCGGTGACTACGTTCGAGTTGAGGTCGATGGCGAGTTTGACGCCATCGAACTCGACACCGAAATTGCGGCACACATTTTTGTCTCTCCCCTGAGATGACCACGCCGCGCCTGCGGCAAACCGCCCTCGTTGGGCGACCCACAATGGAGTTGATATACCGAGGAGTACGACCTTGTCATTGCCCACCCCTGAAGCCCATCTCCGCGCTGTCGCCGAGGTGGTAGAGCACCGCAGCAAAGGCGAAGCAGAATTTCTGCAGTCAGTGCATGAGGTGCTGGATACGCTGACGCCGGTGCTCGCTGAGCACCCAGACTTTATTGAGGCGGGCATTCTGGATCGCCTGGTCGAGCCTGAACGGCAGCTCATTTTCCGGGTGCCGTGGACTGACGACAGCAATCGAGTGAGAGTGAACCGTGGGTTCCGTGTGCAGTTCAACTCTGCGCTGGGCCCGTTTAAGGGCGGGCTGCGATTCCACCCGAGTGTGAATCTCTCAGTGATCAAGTTCTTGGGGTTCGAACAGATTTTTAAGAACGCACTGACGTCGCAGCGCATTGGTGCGGGCAAGGGCGGGTCCGACTTCGACCCGAGTGGCAAGAGTGATGCCGAGGTGATGCGGTTTTGCCAGAGCTTCATGATGGAGCTCGTGCACCACATCGGCGAAGACACCGATATTCCCGCGGGTGACATTGGTGTGGGCGCACGCGAGATCGGTTATCTCTTTGGGCAGTACCGCCGCATTACACAGCGCTATGAAGCGGGTGTGCTCACTGGCAAGGGTGTCGGTTGGGGCGGTGCCGAGGGGCGCACGGAAGCGACCGGGTATGGGGCAGTGTTCTTCGCCGAAGAGATGTTGCAGCGTGCTGGTCGCGGCATTGACGGGTTGCGTGTTCTCGTGTCGGGATCGGGCAACGTTGCGACCTATGCGATTGACAAGGTGCAGCAGCTTGGCGGAACCGCTATCACCGCGTCGGATTCCAGCGGCTACATTGTTGACGAAGCTGGTATCGATCTTTCGCTACTCAAGCAGATTAAAGAGGTCGAGCGCGCTCGTATTTCTGAGTACGCAGAGCGCCGCTCGGGGCGCACTTTGTTGCTGGCGGGTCGGTGTGGGATGTGCAGGGGACGTGGCGTTGCCCTGCGCCACACAAAACGAACTCAACGTGCATCATGCCCGGTCACTCGTTGCCGGAGGTGTGCAGGCGGTCGCAGAGGGCGCGAACATGCCGACCACACCCGATGGTGTGGAACTCTTCCAAGATGCGGGCGTGTTGTTTGCTCCCGGTAAGGCGGCGAATGCCGGTGGTGTTGCGACCTCCGCGCTCGAGATGAGCCAGAATGCTGCCCGGTCGCGCTGGGATCGCGAGAAGAGTGAAAACAGGTTGCACAGCATTATGCGAGATGTGCACGAAGCGACCTACGTGGCCTCTGAGCGTTATGGGCGTCCGGGGGACTACGTGCTGGGAGCGAATTCGGCCGCGTTTGTGACGGTGGCGCAGGCGATGCTTGAGCAGGGTGTCATCTAGATTCTGAGCTGTTCGCGGTGCTCCTGAGGGGTGCCGCGAACACTCAACCCTCAATAGTAACTTTAAAGTTTATTGGTGACCTTGGTCCTGTAGGTTCATGTGCGTTTCGTGACCTGAGCGTGACATTCGCGTTATCTTCGGTTACTCTTGAACGGTCGCGGCTCAGACGGGCCGTTCTTTTGTGAAGTGAGAACGAAAACGTAAGGCAGATTATCTCGTGACTCTGACCCCTAGCACCGAAGTAGCAGTCTCCGCAGACCCCTCCAGACGCTCCTCGGTGAAGGCCAAGCGAATCGTGCAGATGGCTGGCGCTGCAGCGCTCAGTCTTGGCATGGTTGGTACGTTTGCTCTTCCCGCATATGCAACCGCTCCGGCTGTCGACGGAATTCCCGACGGATTCGCGGCGGCACAGACCCTTCAGACCGTCGACGTTGACGAGACGATCCTCCCGCTTGCCGCACCAGACGGTGCGGTTGATTCTGCGATCCTCAAGGAAGAGCGCGAGCAGAAAGAGGCTGCAGAAGCTGCAAAGGCTGCTCAGCAGGCTTCAATCACTAAGGCTGCAGCTTCATACACAGGTAAGGATATTCCTGCCGGTGTTGGCGCTTCGGGCATCGTCAATGCGGCGCTTGCGCAGCTTGGCGAGTTCCAGGACTGCACCGCGCTCGTTGAGCGTTCGCTTCGTGCGATCGGCATTCCTGCCGGCGATCTTGGCACTCAGATTGGGGAATACACCGGTCTTGGTGGCTCGCTGATCACCGATGGTGCGTACGCGCCCGGCGACGTGCTGATCTGGTCGGGTCGTCACGTTGCGGTCTACATTGGCAATGGCCAGGCTGTTCACGGTGGCTTCGGCGGTAACCAGACCGTCGTAGCGAGCGCGTTTATTGACGGTGCTCCCGATGGAGTGGTTCGCTTCGGCTAGTCGCTACGAAGTTTTGAGGGCCCGGATCGCTGCTGCGAGCCGGGCCCTTTGTGTTTCCCCAATTAGCTAGTTTCTTTCCCCTCTGCTAGCTCGCTGCTTGCCCGCTAACCGCCCCGAGGGCTCAGTTTTGCATGGAAATCATGTAGGAAAACTTGCAAAATTGCGCTCTCGCCTACGTTCATTCGTGGTTGCGACAACTTTGTGAAAGACCCTAGAAGGGAAGAGGGAGCTGGCTTTTGCCCTGCTAGACTCTCAGGGGTCGCAAACGCGGCTCCCGCCTTGGTAGCTCAGTGGATAGAGCACTTCTCTCCTAAAGAAGGTGTCGGAGGTTCGATTCCTCTCCAGGGCACTCGCTTACTGTACTGAATCTTCATTGCACACCCTCCCGCTTGTAGATAGTGCACATTTGCCGTGCGCAGAAGTTTCAGACTCTACATAATTGTGCTGTGAGCTGATGACCGAAAGGAAGTGCAATGCAGCGCGATATTTTTAATGAGGATCACGACGCGTTTCGTGAAATGGTGAAGGAATTCATCAAGCGGTACGTTACGGCTGAGAAGCAGAAGCAGTGGGACGAAGACGGGGAAGTTGATCGCGCCACCATGCTGGCTGCTGGAGAACACGGGATCATTGGGCTCTCCGTGCCGGAAGAATTCGGCGGCGCGGGGATGCTTATGGACTACCGCTTCCGCAGCGTGGTTATGGAAGAGCTGATCCGTGCGGGCGCGGGATCCTCTCTCGCCGGTGCCGTGGGCATCCAGGATGATCTGGCGATCCCGTACATCGCCCATTTTGGCACCGACGAACAGAAGCAGAAGTTTCTGCCGGGTATGGCCACGGGTGAGGTTCTCGGGGCTCTCGCGATGACCGAACCCGGCGCAGGCAGCGACCTGCGTGCCGTGAAGACCACTGCCAAGAAAGTTGACGGTGGCTACATCGTTAACGGTGCCAAGACCTTCATCTCGAGCGGCCACACCGCCGACATGATCGTCACGTTCGTGAAGACCGGTGAGGGGAACCGCCCCGATGCCTTCAGCCTGATCGTTATCGAAAAGGGTATGGACGGTTTTGACCAGGGCAAGAAGCTGCACAAGATGGGCTTCCAGGGCCACGACACGGCAGAGCTCAGCTTCACCGACGTGTTTGTGCCCGAGGCAAACCTGATCGGTGGTGCCGAGGGCACGGCTTTGTCCAGCTGATGAAGAACCTGCCGCTCGAGCGCCTTTCGATCGGCGTCGCGGGTGCGGCCGTGGGCCAGGCAGCCCTCGAATGGACACTCGACTACACGAAGAGCCGCGAGGCATTTGGGCAGGCAGTCGCAGACTTCCAGAACACTCGCTTCCGTCTCGCCGACATGGCGACGACGGTCGACGTGATGTGGGCCTTCGTGGACCGAGCCATGAAGCTCTACGAAAAAGGCGAGCTGAGCCCCGAAGAGGCCGCCAAGGTGAAGTTCTGGTGCACCGAGCGTGAGTGGGAGATTCTTGACCAGGGTGTGCAACTGCACGGCGGATACGGGTACATTATGGAGTACCCGATTGCTCGCGCGTTCCTCGATGCTCGCGTCCACCGCATCTACGGTGGCACGAACGAGGTGATGCGCGAGATCGTCGCGCGCGCTGTCACCGGCCGCAAGTAGCGGTCGACCAGTTCAACAGTCCAATACGCAAGAGTGAGGGTGGAGCCCGTCAATGAAGATCGCCGTACTCGTCAAAGAGGTGCCTGACACCTACGGAGAACGCACCTTGAACCTGGAAACCGGGTTGGCTGAGCGCGGTGCATCAGAGAACGTCACCGATGAGATCGGTGAGCGCGCTCTTGAGGTCGCGCTGAGCTATGCCGAGGCCAACGAGGGCACCGAGGTTTCGGTGCTCACCGTTGCCCCGGAGGGGGCGACCGCCTCGATTCGCAAGTGCCTTGCGATGGGCGCTGCGTCGGCCACGCACGTGGTTGACGAGGGCCTGACGGGGGCTGATCTCGGTTTGACGGCCGAGGTCATCGCTGCTGCTTTGAAGCGTGTTGGATTTGACCTGATCATCGCCGGCAACCAGTCGACCGACGGAATGGGCGGCGTGCTGCCAGCGATGATCGCCGAGCTTCTCGATGTGCCGAATGCCACGAACCTGAGCGAGCTCACGATCACCGCTGACGGCATCTCGGGTGTTCGCGCCTCAGATGACGCAACCGTGCAGGTCACCGCACAGCTGCCCGCGGTTGTCTCGGTGACCGAGGCTCTGCCCGACGCGCGCTTCCCAAACTTCAAAGGGATCATGGCCGCGAAGAAGAAGCCGCTCGAGGTGCTCTCACTGTCAGACCTCGGCATTGACGCGGAGGACATGTCGGCGTCCCGCGCCATCATGCTCGGCATCACCGAGCGGCCACCGCGCGAAGCCGGAGTCAAGATCACCGATGAGGGCGATGCGGCCGCGAAGCTGACCGCGTTCCTCGTAGAAAACCACCTGGTCTAGGGAGGGGAACAATCATGAGTTTTGCTGCTGATTCAATTTTGGTGCTGCTTGACACCACTCCCGAGGGTTCGCTCGCGAAGTCGTCGGCTGCCCTGCTGGGTGCCGCTTCAACACTCGGAAGCCCGGTGGCGCTGGTGCTCGGATCCCACGCCGCTGCGAACGCTGCCGCCGAACTGGGTGCAACCACGGTGCTGCGCGCAGACGCGGCTACCACGGTTTCACTGGGCGCAACTGACGCGCTCGCCGCAGCCGCTGCCCTTGTACAGCCGGACGCGATCCTCGTTTCGCACTCCGTTGAAGGCCGCGAGGCTGCAGCGCGCTATGCCGCGCGTACGCGTTCCGGGCTCATCGTCGATGCGATCGGGTGTCTCGCGACGACCAGGGTGTCATCGCGAGCAACTCGTCGTACGGCGGTGCTTACAACGTGTCGTCGGCCGTGACCTGGGGTGCGCCCGTCATCGCGGTGCGCCAGGGGGTTATCGAGGCTCGAGCTGCTGCCCAGCCAGCAAACGTAGTTGAGCTTGAGGTCGCCGCAAGCGGCAAACCCGCGGCGACCATCGGTGCAGTTGAAGCCGCTGAGAGTGGCGGTGAACGGCCCGAGCTTCGCGGAGCGGCCAAGGTTGTCTCGGGAGGCCGCGGCCTCGGCTCGAAGGAAAAGTTTGAGCTTGTTGAGCAGCTCGCCGACGCACTGGGTGCCGCCGTTGGTGCCTCGCGCGCTGCGGTCGATGCGGGGTACGTGCCGCAGTCGTTCCAGGTTGGGCAGACCGGCGTGCAGGTCTCGCCGAATCTGTACATCGCCGTCGGCATCTCGGGCGCGATCCAGCACCTCGCTGGTATGCAGACCGCAAAGACCATTGTCGCGATCAACAAGGATGGTGACTCGCCGATCTTCGGGATCGCCGATTTTGGCATCGTTGGTGACCTGTTCACCGTCGTGCCGCAGCTGATTGCCGAGATCGAGAAAGCGAAGGCCTAGTCTCGTGGCGACGTATCAGCAGACCATCCGGCGAGGCCTGCCGCGCGTCGCTGGCGGACCAGGGTGGCCCGACGTTGAGGGTGCTGTGGTGGCTTCGGGTGCCCCGGTGGGTCAATCGGTTCAGGATCCTGTGGCTTCTCACGCTCCTGCCGCTGTGAGCGAGGCAGGTGCATCAGTTGCGCTGCGCCGCGGGCTGCCCCGGGTTTCGGGTGGGGAACCCTGGCCTCCCGCTGGGGAAGTTGCTGGCGTCACTGTACCCGGGTTACGGGTGGCCGCCGAAGCTGCCGGTGCTCCTGTGATCGCTGGGGTGGATTCTCCTAGTTCAGCGCAGGCCGCGACCGCTGAGACCGGGAATGTATCGACTCCTGTGGGTAATACCACCGCCGAAACTGTCTCCGAAGAGGTGACGCTACGCCGCGGACTGCCGCGAGTTGCCGGCGGGGATCCCTGGCCGAGTGCCAGCACCGCGACGGTGCAGCGGGCGGTTGCTTTGCAGCAGAGTGAACCCGCGCAAGAAACGGTGCCCACTGCGCCATCGGCTCCGGCCACGGCCTTGCCCGCGAAGACCGAAGCCCCAGCGGCTAGGCCTGCCCCTGCGTCGACCCCGAAGCCCCAGCGCGAGCCACGCATGATCGGCTCGCGTCCGCTGTTGCAGTGGATCAAGTTTGGGGCGTGGGGAGTGATCGGTGCGATCCTCGCCGCTGGCATTATTGTACTGGCGGCCCGTGGCATCACAACGCTGCCGGGTGTGCCCGAATTCTTGAAGGAGTATCCAGGGGAGTATCACATCCCTGTTGTTGTGGAGCCGGGCTTCCCTGCCTGGGCGCGCTGGACGCACTTCTTGAATATCTTCCTGATGGTGCTGATTATTCGCTCGGGGCTGCAGGTGCGGCAGCAGCAAAAGCCGCCCGCGTTCTGGACGCCCAAAAAGGGTGGCAAGAAGATCAGTATCAATCTGTGGTTGCACACCTCGCTTGATGTGCTGTGGATCCTGAATGGCATCGTGTTTATCGTGTTGCTGTTCGTTTCGGGGCACTGGGCGCGCATCGTGCCAACCTCATGGGAGGTCTTTCCGAATGCGGCCTCAGCGCTTCTGCAGTACCTGACGCTGGAGTGGCCGCTTGAAAACGGCTGGGTCAACTACAACTCGCTGCAGCAGATCATGTACTTCTTGGTGGTGTTCATTGCGGCACCGCTCGCAATTATCACCGGCCTGCGCATGAGCGAGTGGTGGCCTCAGAAGGCGGAGAGGCTGAATAAGATCTACCCGGCTCCGCTGGCGCGCGCGATCCACTTCCCGACCATGCTGTTCTTTGTGCTGTTCATTCTGATTCACGTATTCCTCGTGTTCACGACGGGTGCGCTACGCAACCTGAATCACATGTTCGCGGGAACCGATGACGTGAACTGGGTGGGCTTCTGGTGGTTCGCTGCCGGGCTGTTCGTGACCGTCGCTGCGGTGTTCCTGGCACGGCCGTTGATCCTCGCCCCGATAGCATCTTTGACCGGCAAAGTGAGCAATCGCTAGGCAAAGGTGACAGTCGCTCCGTGGTCGCGAGTTGTTACGGTTTTGGTAGCTGTATTGCCGACCCATAACCAGGAGTGGAACTATGAGCCATTTTGATCCGACCAAACTCCCCGCACTCAACCCGGCGGATCCCGCCTCGCTCGACGATCTGCTGACCGAAGACGAGAAGATGATCCGCACCTCGGTGCGACAGATGCTCGATAAGAGTGTTGAGCCGTACATTGCGGAGTGGTTTGAGAGGGGCGAGATCCCGAACATTCGCGAACTGACCAAGGAGCTCGGTTCGCTCGGCCTACTCGGCATGCATCTTGAGGGCTACGGCTGCGCGGGCATGACGGCAACCGAGTACGGCATTGCCTGTCTCGAGCTTGAGGCCACCGACTCGGGGCTGCGTTCGTTGGTGTCGGTGCAGGGCTCGCTCGCGATGTTCGCGATCTGGCGCTGGGGATCGGAAGAGCAGAAACAGCAGTGGCTGCCCGGCATGGCCGCGGGCGACTACATTGGTTGCTTTGGGCTGACTGAGCCCGATGTTGGGTCGGATCCAGGAAGCATGACCACCAAGGCCCGTCGTGATGGTGACGACTGGATCATCGACGGTCGTAAGATGTGGATCTCGAACGCACCTTACTCCGACGTTGCAGTCGTTTGGGCGATGACCGAGGAGGGCGTGCGTGGATTCGTCGTTCCCACCGACACCCCAGGATTCTCGGCACCCGAGATCAAGCACAAGATGTCGCTTCGTGCCTCGGCCACAGGTGAGCTCGTGCTCGACGGCGTGCGCCTGCCCGCTTCGGCGATGTTGCCCGAGGCCCGCGGCCTGAAGGGACCGCTCGCCTGCCTGAACGAGGCGCGCTACGGCATTGTTTGGGGGCGCTCGGCGCTGCACGTTCAAGCCTCGAGGCTGCGCGTCAGTACTCGATCGACCGCGTGCAGTTCGGCAAGCCGATCGGTGCTTTCCAGCTCACACAGCAGAAACTTGCTGACATGTCGCTCGAATACATCAAGGGCTACCTGCTGGCCGTGCACCTCGGGCGCCGCAAGGACGCCGACAAGCTGCGCCCGGAGCAGGTCAGCATCGGTAAGCTCAACAACGTTCGCGAGGCGATCGAGATCTGTCGCACCTCGCGCACGATCCTCGGCGCTAACGGTATCTCACTCGAGTACCCGGTGATCCGCCACCAGAACAACCTGGAGTCGGTGCTCACCTACGAGGGCACCGTTGAGATGCACACGCTCGTGCTCGGCCAGGTGCTCACCGGTGAGCAGGCCTTCCGCTAGGGAGTATTGGTGAGCAGAGCCACGCGTTCGTCGAGGTAGCTCTGCAGGGTTTGTGCCCTTGAATCGGGGCACCGGCCCGCCAGCGGACTCGGACCTCTCCCTCGCTCAGTGCGAGGGGGAGGTCTTTTGCTTGCAGCGTCTCTTCGGTGAGGGGGATCGGGATCGCGGCGTAGTTCACTGGGGTTCCTGCCTTGTAGCCGGCTTTTAGTGCCGCCGCGGCGATCTCTCGTCGCTCTTCGCGCGAGTTGGACTGGTAGCCGGGGCGGCCGCGCTCGGCTGCTCGTGTTGAGGGTCCCGCAGCGTAGATGTGGCCGTTTCTATCGAGGAGAAGCGTGCCGAGGCGCCACACTTCGCCGGTGGGTTCGAACTTGGCCGGTTTTGTGCGCAGGAACGCGCGCCGTGGCGGAACGTAGGTCGCGAGTGCCTCCTGCGGGATACCCGCCTCGATGAGTGTGGCGACGATCTTATCGCACGCGTGCGTCGCACGCTCGAATGCTTTGCTCCACTCGCTCACCCGGCCAGTGTAGCGGGGCCCCTGCTGTGTGCTCGCCTGTGATCGCCGCGGTCCCCCTTGTCGCCCCGCACACAGCAGGGAGAAGGCGCAGGGGCTAAGAGCGGTCAGGGGACCTGGGCGAGGCTGGTGAGAGGGTCGTTCTGAGCGAGACGCTAGTCGAGTCGAGGATCGAAGAACCGGATTTTGACTCACCTGCGGCACGCTCAATCGGCGGCCATGCTCACCTATTTGGTGCGATCTGTAAGCTTGACGGGGTGACCTCACCCCAGCACTTTGCTCGCGCCGCCACGATTCGGGCAATGCTGCTCGTGCTGGTCGGCTCGCTCGGTATGCAGTTGTCTGCGGTGATTGCGCTCGGCCTGTTCGACACGCTGGGGGTGCTCGGCACGAGCTCCACCAGGCTCGCGGTCGCCGCTGTCTTTTTGTTGATCATCTTTAGGCCGCGACTGAGGGGGCGCACGCGTCGCGAGTGGATCAGCATTGTGCTGTACGGCGCCGCGATGGCCGCCATGAACGGCTTCTTGTACCTGGCGATTGAACGGATTCCACTCGGAGTCGCCACGACGATCGACTTTCTCGGGCCGTGCCTCGTCGCGTTAGCGGCATCGCGGAGGCTGCGCGAGATACTGCTCGCGCTCGCCGCAATGGCCGGGGTCGCGCTGATCGCGGGTTTCGGTGGACCGTTTGACGCGCTCGGGCTTATCTTCGCCGCTGCAGCGAGCGTGTGTTTCGGGTTATACACGTTGCTCGCCGCGAAAATCGGCCATTCGAGTGGTGGGCTCTCTGCTGTGGCGCTGTCAGTTGCGGTGGCGGCGATCCTGACCCTGCCCTTCTCCGTACCCGCGGTGCCGCTGGTACGTCCCGAGCAGTGGGGGCTGCTGGTGCTCTCGGCGCTGCTCGGCACCGCACTCGCGTTCACCGTCGACACGATGGCGGGACGACTTACCTCGGCGCGCGTGCTGGGTGTGTTCTTTGCGTTTGATCCGGTGCTCGGCACGCTGCTTGGGGTACTGATTCTCGGCCAGGTATTGACGTTGCCGACGACGCTCGGGATCCTGCTTGTGGTGGCGGCTGGAGCCGGGATCGTGTGGTTCGCGGGTAAACGGCGGTAGTGCAGTGCGCGGGCGGACGACGACTGAAAAGCCTTAAGCTGGCAACGTGGAGAATCAAATTGCAGTTGAGTCCCTTGAGATTGAGCGCAAGTATGAGGTTCCGGTTGCGGCTGAGTTGCCACACGGGGCGGAATTCGCGGCGATCGGGCTCGATGCAGCAAACCCGGCCGTGTATGAGTTAAAAGCAATCTACTTCGATACCCCAGAAGGAGACCTCGCCCGTCTTCGCATGGCGCTTCGCGTGCGCAGCGGTGGCAAAGACGCTGGGTGGCATCTTAAGAAGAAGAGTGATGCTGGCAACAAAGAAACGCTCTGGCCTGCTTCTGCGGAAATGCCGGAGGCCGTAGTGGCGCTGCTTCACGATCGGCTCGGCCCCGCGGCGGCAAAGATTGGCCCGATCGCCGAACTACAGACGGCGCGCACGGTTATTCGGCTCAGTGACGCGAGTGGTCGTGAAGTGATTGAACTCGCTGACGACAGGGTGCGGGCGCTTTGCCGTACTACCGGCGTGCGAAGGGCCTGGCGTGAGTGGGAGGCAGAGTTGTTGCCCGACGCAGACGTCGAACTGCTTGACCAGGTCGAACCGGTACTTTTTACTGCTGGTGCCGCACCGTCGTTCAGCCCCGCGAAGATTGCGAGGGCGATGGGGCGGCTCGTTGGCATCGCGGAGGCGCGGGGCGCGGGTGCTGAGCAGATCCTGGCACTTCAGCAGCTGGATGAGGCTGACCGTGAGGCGGCGCGTAGGCTGGAGTCATGAGCAATAAGCCGGTGTCCGAGGGCAACAACAAACGCGACGGTAAGAAATCCGAGGTGAGTCCTGCAGCGAGGCGCAAGCAGATCATTGTCGGTGTGGTGATGGGCACCGTCATGGGGGTCATTCTGGGTGCGCTCACCACGTTCTGGTTGTGGGTGCCGGCGGGAGTCGCGTTTGGGCTTGCGGTTGGGGCGATCATGAAGCCACCGGCTGAGTAGCTGAGAGGGGTTCGGGATCCGGGCCCCTTTTTGCACCACGGCACCCATAATGTCAACGTCGTTGACATTTCCGTTTACATCGGACCTTCTCTGTGCGAGGATCAATGAGGACACGACAAACGAGGACACCATGGAACCCACTATTTTTGAGACGCACCGACCGGCCGCGAAGATTATCGACGATGCGCTTCGCGACACTAAACTGAGCTGCTTCTGGATCGACGACGTTGCCGAGACGGCAGCGCGCTATCCCGCACTCGAGACCGGCAGGATGGCCGACGATGTGGTTGTTGGCGGCGGCTACGCGGGGCTCTGGACGGCGATCAAACTGAAAACCGAGCACCCCGAGCGCCGGGTGCTGTTGCTCGAGGCGAAGCGTGTGGGCTGGGCGGCCTCCGGCCGCAACGGTGGATTCTGTGAGGCGAGCATCAGCCACGGTGAGCCCAACGCCGAAGCGCGTTGGCCCGACGAGGTCGGCACCCTGCGGCGCCTCGGCTACGAAAACCTCGACGCCATCGAGCGCTTTATTGCAGAGCACAAGCTCGACGTGGACTTCGAGCGCACTGGCGAGCTGTCGATCGCGAACGAGCCGCACCAGGTCGAATGGCTGGAGGAGAGCGATGATCCTCACCACGTTGTATTGAATGCCGAAGAAACGCAGCAGCGCATTAAGTCGCCGACCTTCTTGGGGGGCGAGTTTTCGCCGCGCGACAACGCAAACCTGCATCCCGCCAAGCTGGCTGCCGAACTCGCGCGTCACGCCGTGGAGATCGGTGTGGAGGTTCACGAGCAGACCCGTGTGACCGGGCTTGAAGGGCAGCCCGACGAGCCGATCCAGCTCGAGACGACTCACGGTACTGTGAGCGCCGAGCGCGTAGCCCTGTGCACCAACGTGTTCCCGTCGCTGCTGAAGCGCTACACCTTCCACACGGTGCCGGTGTACGACTACGTGCTGATGACGGAGCCGCTGACCGACGAGCAGCTCGCTTCGATTGGCTGGGAGGGACGCGAGGGGCTCGCCGATATGGCGAACCAGTTCCACTACTCACGCCTGACCAAGGACAACCGCATTCTGTGGGGCGGCTACGACGCGGTGTACTTTGCGGGCGGCAGGATCCGGGCCGAACATGAGGACCGGCTTGAGACGCACCGCAAACTCGCGAGCCACTTCTTTACGACCTTCCCGCAGCTGGCGGGCGTGAAGTTCAGCCACCGCTGGGCTGGCGTAATCGACACGAGCACCCGGTTCTGTGCGTTCTTCGGGCAGGCGCACGGCGGGCGAGTGCAGTACGTTGCCGGCTTCACTGGCCTGGGCGTGGGGGCAACACACTTCGCGGCTGACGTGATTGTTGACCGCCTTGAGGGGCGCGTCACCGAGCGCACCGAACTGCAGATGGTGAAGGAGATGCCGCTGCCGTTCCCGCCGGAACCCATTGCCTCCATGGGTATCAACATGACGCGCTGGGCGCTGAACCGTGCGGATCACAACCGCGGGGAACGCAACGTGCTGCTGAAGACACTTGATGCGCTCGGTCTGGGGTTTGACTCATGAGTGAGGTGCTGGTTGGGGGCGTCAACGCCCGGGTGAACGGGTTGGGGATCGAAGTGGCGCTCGAAGCGGTTCCCGCTTCTGACGTCGTGTCGGGTTCGCCGAGGCAGGGCTTTGCCGAGCTCGGCAGCATCGGCGGCTGCGAAACCGGTATCTGGGAACTGCGCTCTGGCACGGTGGTCGACACCGAGGTGGACGAGATCTTTGTGGTGCTCTCGGGTGGGGCCACGATTGAGTTTCTCGATGAGGATCGCAGCGTGGAAGTTGGTGTGGGCGACGTGATGCGGTTGGTCGCTGGGTCGCGGACGCGGTGGACCGTTGAAGATCACATTCGGAAGGTGTATATCGCGGGGCAGTAGGAGATCCTGCCCGCTACCCGTTGTAATTTATGGGCCGCCTCCGCCCACCCCTACGCATGCCCCACCCAGCTAAGAAAATAAGCCCGGCAATAATCACCACGTTCTTGACGATGTACTGACCCTCGATGGTCAGCACGCCGGGGGACTTCCAGAGCAGGTCTGGGAAGAACAGGAACGGCGTGAACGTGCCGATCATGTGACCAAGAATCAGCACGAGCATCAGCGGCATCCAGCGCCCGATGAGCAGCACAATGCCAAAGCCGACCTCCATGGCCGCGAGCATGATGCGCGCGGTATCGCCCGCGACGACACCAAAGGTGAGGATCTCGACCGTGTTTACTGCGAGGTCCTCGGCCGACGATGATCCCGAGAAGAGCTTCGGGAAGCCGAACCAGATCATGATGAGCGCGAGCGCGTAGCGCATGGCCGGCACGGCGACCTTGTGCGCGAGCACCTCGACGCGGTCAATAAAGTGTGTCACTTTCACTGAAAAGCTTCGGTTGTGCTGCGGGGTACTCATGGGTCCATTCGCTGTTCTGTATTTTGTTTCGAGTATAAGTCGGGAGTCCCCGGCATGAAAGGGGGCAACTGTTGGGTCGCTAAGATAGAACCTCGGGACCCGCACTGAGACCAGCGTGTCCACCCGTGAATCACCGCACACCGAGGAGTCCCGATGGCCCTGCCCTGGAAACTGCACGCCGACGGGAATGGTGTCACAGCCGACGCCATCGTGCTGCCGGAGGAGCGACTCAGCTGGCCTCGCACTATCGGCTTTGGTGCGCAGCACGTCGTCGCCATGTTTGGTGCCACGTTTCTGGTGCCGCTCATCACCGGTTTCAGCCCGACAGCAACACTGTTCTTCTCGGGTCTCGGCACGCTGCTCTTCCTGCTGATCACGGGTAATCGACTGCCCAGCTACCTGGGCTCGTCGTTCGCGTTCATTGCGCCGATCATGGCCGCAACGGCCAGCGGAGACCCTGAGAACCCAGACCTGGGCCGCGCCTCCTTCGGCATCCTCGCAATCGGTGTGCTGATGGCGATCGTCGGCCTGATCGTGAACCGCTGGGGCACCGGCTGGGTCAATGCGCTCATGCCACCTGTTGTCATGGGCTCCGTTGTCGCGCTGATCGGCTTCAACCTCGCGCCAGCGGTCAAGAACAACTGGCTCGGCAACCCCGCTGCAAACCCTGATGTGGACCAGGCGCTTTCCTCATGGGTCGCGGTTGCGACGCTCGTGGCGATCCTGCTTATTACAGTGCTGTTCCGCGGACTCATCGGGCGACTCTCGATTGTGCTGGGGGTCGCGGTCGGTTATATCGTTGCGATGCTGGCCGTACTGGTTGACTTCTCAGCGGTTAAAGATGCCGCCTGGATCGGTCTGCCCAGCTTCCACGCGGTCGGAAACCCGTTCGTGGATCCGTCCCTGTGGGGGCTGTTGCCAGCGTTTTTGCCCGTGGTGCTCGTGCTGATTGCCGAGAACGTTGGCCACGTAAAAAGCGTTGGGCTGATGATCAACCGAAACATGGACCCCGTGACGGGCCGCGCTTTGTTCGCCGACGGCGTCTCAACAATCCTCGCCGGGTTCGGCGGCGGATCCGGCACCACCACCTACGGCGAGAACATCGGCGTGATGGCCGCGACGCGCGTCTACTCCACAGCCGCATACTGGGCCGCGGGCGTGATGGCGATCCTGCTCAGCTTCTCACCCAAGGTGGGCCAGGTCATCTATTCGGTGCCGCCAGCGGTACTCGGTGGAGTGACCGTTGCGCTGTACGGGCTCATCGGCCTCATTGGCATCAAAATTTGGATCGACAACAACGTCGACTTCTCGAAGCCGATCAACCAGTTCTCGGCGGCTGTTCCGCTGATCGTGGGCATCGCGAACTTCGAGTTGAGCTTTGGAGCCGTGCAGTTTGGCGGCATCGCGCTCGGTACGATCTCGGCGGTACTGGTGTACCACTTCATGCGAGCGCTCGCGAAGATTCGCGGGGGTAAGCCCGATGTGGCGGCCCCGGTTGTGACCGCGGGCGAAGAAACACCGCGCTGATTCCGCAAATTCACGCCTACACACCTTAGGGTGGCGGTGTGTGGAGTGTGGATAGGCGACGGCGGTCAGACAAGGATCGCGACGACAATAACGCGGAGATGACATCCGCGGAAACCGTCGAGCCTCGAATCGAGGGCTCGCTCGCGACCGCGCCTGACCTTGAACCCACACCTGCTGAAGACGTCAACGCTGACGACCAACTGACGGCCCCCTTTGCCGGATCCGTCACGCTCGTCGACAGCTACGCCTCCGAGCACGCTGCCTGGCGCGAAGAGCTCGCCACAATCGGTGGCGACAACCCGCTGTTGCACTTCGACGACCGCCCCGCGAACCGCATCGAGCTCTCCACCACACACCCCGGGGGCCTGC
The DNA here is from genome assembly GCF_011382985.1 of Leucobacter coleopterorum. Classification (GTDB taxonomy): domain Bacteria; phylum Actinomycetota; class Actinomycetes; order Actinomycetales; family Microbacteriaceae; genus Leucobacter; species Leucobacter coleopterorum. The sequence goes on along the minus strand of NZ_CP049933.1, from coordinate 2,738,658 downwards.
CGCAGTTCATTACGGGCAACAAGATTTTGCTCTCCGCCCTGATCCGAGACGATTTGGCTCTGCGCCACGCGCGTGCTGCCGCCGGTCGCGTGACCGACAAAGCGATTGAGATGCGTACCGTCCGCGGCCTCGAAACCGTGAACCTCGGCGTTGGCATTGCCAAGTGGAGCTTCGAAGGCGAAGACTTCTGCGCGCCGGTGCTGCTGCGCCCGCTCGCGATCCGGCGCTATGGCCGTGATTTCGAGCTGAAGCTCAAGCAGTTTCCGGTGGTGAACTCCGAGCTGATTCGCGTGCTGCGGGCGCAGTTCGGGATCAGTCTCGATGCGCGCACGCTGATCGAGCTGTCGCAATCCGAGGGTGTGTTCAAACCCCAGCCCGTAATCGATCGCCTGCGCCAGATGGTCGCGGGTCTGCCCGGGTTCGTGGTCCAGCCGCGTCTCGTTGTTTCTTCGTTCCACAACGTGTCGCAGCAGATGGTCGCCGACGCGAAGAACCTGGATTCACCAATCCTTGAGGCCGTGTGTGGCAGCGAGCCAGCCCGCAAGCAACTCGCCGACTCCTACCGTCCGGTGAGCGCAACGCCGCCCGACGAGCGAGCCCCTGAGACAGATCGTTACCTCTACGACGCAGATGCCGAGCAGGAGGACGTGCTTGCGCAGATTGACGCTGGGCACTCGATCGTGGTGCACACCCTGCCCGGAACCGGTGGCACACAGACGGTGGTCAATGCCATAGGAAGCCTGGTGCGATCCGGCAAGCGTGTCTTGGTTGTATCGCCGCGGCGCGCAACCCTTGACGGCATCACCCATCGCCTCACTCGCGCTGGCCTCACCGGACTCTCCGTGAGCCCACGTCGCCTGCGTCGTAACCTGGTTGAGTCGATCAGCCGAAACGAAAACGCACGACCCGAACAGCTGCGCGATGTCGACGAGGCGCTCGTGCGCCTGCGCGGTGTGCTGAGTGACTACCAGTCGGCGCTGTCGACGCCCGACAAGCGATTTGGGGTCTCGCCGCTTGAGGCCCTGCGTAAGCTGACGATGCTTGCCCTCAGCGACAAACCGCCAACAACAACCGTGCGGTTGGATGACCAAGCGCTGGGCCAGTTGACGCTTGACCGATCCTCTGTGGCTGAGGCACTGACCGAGGTCGCGCGTCTCGGCCAGTTCCAGTATGGGCCCGAAGATTCGCCCTGGTACGGCGTCGATTTCGCCTCGACCGAAGAGGCGCGTGCGGCGTACAGCATGGCCGTTGACCTCGCGGAATCGCAGCTGCCGCGACTCATCTCGATGGCCAACGAAGTCATTGGGCAGACGTCGATGCGGCCGTACGAGACGATCGCTGAGCTCGGCATTTTCTTGCGTCTGCTGATGGGGATCCGGGACACTCTCGACCGATTCACGCCAGAGGTGTATGACCGATCCCTCACAGAGGTGATCGCGGCGCACGCTCCTCGAGGCGGAGACGAGATGTCGGCTGCGAACAAGCGCCGCCTACGCAAACTCGCTCGTGAATACGTGCGGCCCGGTGTGCACATCACCGATATGTACTCGCGTCTGGTGCAGATCCAGCAGCAGCGTGTGCTGTGGCAGCGCTACACAACGGTTGCTGGCACGCGGCCCGAGGTGCCGCTCGGTATTTCCGATGTGGTTGTGGCCTTCCAACTGGCCTATCAGCAGCTCGACGAACTCGACAAGACGTTGGGTACGGTCACTGATCCTGCTCGCATGAAGAATCTGTCGCTCAGTTCACTCGCTGCGCGCATCTCCGATCTCTCACGCGAGTCTGAAGTGTTGCAGAACATTCAGGAGCGCACCACGATTATTGAGCGGCTGCGAGCTTCACACCTCGAGGGTCTGCTCGACGATCTGTCGGCGAGGCATGTACCTTCAGACGAGGTCGCTGCCGAGCTTGAGCTCGCCTGGTGGCAGTCCGCGTTGGAGCGCATGCTGCAGACGAATCCCGCACTACTCAGCGCCAATACGAGCGTGATTGAGCGGCTTGAAGCAGACTTCCGCCTTGTCGACGACGCGCACTCTGGCGCGAATGGCAACTTGCTTGCGGGTGCGCTCTCCGACGCGTGGCGTGTTTCTGTACTTGATCACAAGCAGGAGGCCCGTGCACTGCGGGAGTCACTGCGTAGCGGATACGTGTCGGCCGCGATGCTCGGCAAGTACGCGCCGAACCTCATGGCCGTGCTCGCCCCTGTGTGGACCATGTCGCCCTACGAGGTCGCGCAGTTGCCCGATACGATGCGGTTCGATGCCGCGCTGATCGTTGACGCGGGGGCTACGACCCTCGTTGAGAACCTGGGCGCTATCCGTCGCGCTCGCCAGGTCGTTGCGTTTGGCGACACGATGACGCAGAGCCCGATGCCCTTCCAAATGGCGGTTGGGGCTGAGCCCGTTTCTGTTGACGTTGAGGCGTTGCACGCTCGCTCCGCGTTCGCGCAGCTGGGCGAGGTGCTGCCAACGCTCACGCTCACCCGGAGCTATCGTGCGGGCGGTGAGGATCTCACGAGCCTCGTGAACACTCGCTTCTACGACGGTGCGATCCAGTCGCTGCCGTGGGCCGGGAGTTTCCTCGGTCACTCAAGCCTTACCTACGAGTTTGTGCACGGTGGGCAGGGGCTTCCCGATCAGCAGACGGGTGCGGTTGAGAGCACCGACGCTGAAGTTGACCGCGTTGTGCAGCTCGTGCTTGAGCACGCGAGTGAGCGCTCGAGTGAATCGCTCATGGTGATTACAGCGAGCGAGCGGCACGCGGTGCGCGTCTACCAGTCAGTATTGAAGGCTTTCTCGAAGTTTCCGCAGTACCGCGAGTTTTTGCTGGGCGAGCGTGCCGAGCCGTTTGCCGTGCTAACGCTTGAGCAGGCGACCGCGCAGAGCCGGGATCGCGTGATCTTCTCGATCGGCTATGGACGCACCCCGCACGGGCGTGTGCTCTCGAACTTCGGTGCCCTGGGCCAGCCGGGTGGAGAGCGTTTGCTTGCCGTCGCGATGACCCGTGCGCGTCGCGCGATGACCATCGTCAGTTGCTTCAAACCGAAAGATCTTGACGCTGCCCGCATCAAGCACGGGGTTGTCGATCTCGCCGAACTGCTGGCGCTGGAAAACCCCGCACCGGAGCCTCCGGCACTGCCTGCCGAGCGCGATCCAATGGTCGGAGAGCTTGCTGACCGCTTGGAAAAGCTGGGTCTCACCGTTGCCCTCGACTACCGGGGAGTGATTCCGCTCGCGGCCTCACTCGGAGATCGAGCAATAGCGATCGACCTTGATCTGGGCGAGGGACACGACAGCCTCCGCGACGCACTGCGCCTGCGCCCTGCAGTGCTGCGTCGCCTCGGCTGGCACTACTACCGCGTGCACAGCTTTGACCTGTTCTCCGACCCCGACGAGGCGGCGATGCGGATCGCGCGTACGCTTGGCTACACGGGTTCTGCGGATCCCTCGGACGCTCAAGCGACTGAGGAATACTCGGCGCTGTGACCGCAGACCGCAAGCCGCGTCGGGTGATTCGGCCTGCGCCCGAGGGGGTTGACCCGAATCCGTCGGACCACTCTTTGGACGCGACTGCCTCAGAAGACCGGCCCGAGGGGTGGGGCGAGAGTGGCGCTGTTTCTGGTTCTCGCAAGCCGGGTGAGAACGACGAGCAGTTGCGCCGAGATCGGCCGCCCCACTGGGGTTAGTTGGTCTTGAAAACTAGGACGCCGAGCTTGAAGAACCACTGGAGCCGGAGGAACTGCTTGAGGTTGAGGAGCCTGATCCCGAGCTACCCGACGCCGAACCTGACGAGCCAGCCGACTTCTTATCGCCCGAGGCACGGGAATCGGTGCGGTAGAAACCTGACCCGTTGAAGGTAACGCCGAGAGAGCCGAAGACTTTGCGCAGCGGGCCACCGCACTCGGAGCACACCGTGAGAGCGTCGTCGGTGAACGACTGGTAGATGTCGAAGGCGTGGTCGCACTTGGCGCATCGGTAGGCGTAGGTAGGCACAGTCCTCGAGTTTAGCCTGCGTAGTTGCTAAACAACCTTGTTTGGGTGGGAGTGATGACTCCGTGGACAGGAATGTCGTGGGTATCTGCTGGAATGTGCGCTAAGAGTTCGTCGTCGTGGATCACGGCAAAAACCGGAGGGAGCGTATCTAGTGTGGCAAGTAGTCGGTCGTAGTATCCGAGACCCCACCCCAGTCTCATGCCCTGTTCGTCAACTGCGCATGCGGGAATGATGAGTAGATCCAATTGGCCAAGGATCTGAGCTGGCAGCCTCTCGCCCACGGGTTCCTGAATGCCGTGGAGGCCACCGGCGGTGCCTGCCTCGCTGAGACGTGCCCAGTCTAGGTTGCGATCCTTTCGGGCTACGGGAAGGAAAACGTCGATGCTGTTGGTGCGCGCCCAAGCAGTGAACCCGGTGGTGTCGGGCTCGTTTGGTGTCGGGAAGTAGCAGGAAACCGCCTTGGCGTTGCGCTGCACGGAGAGCGAAATGAGTTGTGCGGTGAGCTGATCCCGGGTCTGCTGCCGCGCTGCCGCGCTTCGTGCAGCCCGGCTGGCGCGCACTGCTGTTCGGATTTGCTGCTTGGTCTGAGGCTGCACTTCGCCGTGCTGCGTCTCACGGCATCGGATTTCGCTGCGTTCGCTGCGTTGATTTGTGGGCACCCTCTCAGCCTACGGAATCTGCGCACTAAACGCCGAGAAGTTGGCGGGAAATAGCCGGGATACTAGGCTGAAGCGCATGACTGATTCTCAGCGCACGCCCGCTCGGGCAGTTACCAAAGCAGTGGTGCCCGCTGCAGGCCTCGGAACGCGGTTCTTGCCCGCGACAAAGGCCATGCCGAAGGAGATGCTACCGATCGTGGATAAGCCCGCGATTCAGTACGTCGTTGAGGAGGCTGCCGCGGCTGGGCTGGATGATGTGCTCATCATTACCGGTCGTAACAAAGATAACCTGATCAACCACTTCGACAGTGTGCCCGAACTTGAATACACGCTTGAGCGCAAGGGCGATGAGGGCAAACTTGGCAAGGTGCACGAGTCGAGTGAGCTTGCTGAAGTACACTTTCTGCGCCAGGGTCAGCCGCTTGGGCTTGGTCACGCGGTTGGGCGTGCGCGCCGTCACGTCGGCAACGAGTCGTTCGCAGTGCTGCTTGGTGACGATCTGATTGATGCGCGGGACCCGCTGCTTGAGCGTATGGTCGCCGAGCATGATGCGCGTGAGGCCACTGTGATAGCACTGATGGAGGTTCCAGAGGCGTCAATTCATCTGTATGGCTGCGCCGCGGTTGAAACCACGGATGAGCCTGATGTTGTGAAAATTACTGGCCTCGTGGAGAAGCCCGACGTGGCCGATGCACCCTCAAACCTTGCGGTTATTGGGCGCTACGTGTTGCGTCCCGAGATCTTTGATGTGATCGACACTCTCGAACCGGGACGCGGCGGCGAGATTCAGCTGACCGACGCGCTCAACTACCTCGCCGAGGGTAAGGGCGAGGGCCTGTGTATGGCGTAATTTTCCGGGGGCGCCGCTACGACACGGGCGATCGTGCTGACTGGATCAAAGCAAATGTGCTGCTCGGAGTCGATCACCACGACCTCGGTGAAGAAATCACCGAGTGGGTGCTCGGGTTTGCAGACAAACTGCGCGCGCAAAAAGCCGACGCTTAACTCATGGCTCCGCTCGGTCGCCCCATCGAAGATCCGGGAACTCTCGTTGCCGGTCGGGTAGAGGTGCGACTCGTGCGTATGTCCGACTCAGAACCACTGCGTCAGCTGCTTGCCGATAACCGGCAGTGGCTGCAAAAGTGGGAAGCGACTCACCCGTCGGGTCGAGGAGTTGTGCCCGGTTCCGTTGTTCTGCGACCGACTATTCGCTCGCTCAGACGACAGTTGAAAGCGGGAACCGGGGTGCCATTTGTGGTGCGCTACGACTCGCAAGTAGTCGGACAACTCAGTGTCTCTGAGGTGAGCGGGGGAGCGCTGCAGTCAGCACAGATCGGGTACTGGGTGTCGGAACACGTTGCCGGGCTTGGGATCACGCCCGTCTCTGTTGCACTCGTGATTGATTACCTGTTTGGCGTACTTGGTTTGCATCGTGTTGAGATCTGCATTCGACCCGAGAATACGGCGTCACTACGTGTGGTTGAGAAGCTGGGAATGCGTTATGAAGGTCGCCGTAGTGGGTATATCCACATTGATGGAGCGTGGAGGGACCACGAGTGTTTTGCCCTGACACGCGGTGAGGCTCCGGGTGGCCTGATGGCGCGGTTGACGAGAGCTGTCGATTGAGCGATTACTGAGTGTTCTCGGCGCGCCGAGGGGTAGTTCGAGGCACAAAACCGTAGTGTGAACGGCATGACAGGCGGAGGACTCGGAGGCGGCGTAATCTTTGTCGTCGCAGCGCTCCTTTGGGCTGCCGTCTTGGTGCCCGCCTGGGTTCGGCGTAGGGAATTTCGCGCGGCCGAGCGCAACGCGCTTCGACTGCAGCGGACGCTGCGGGTTCTCGCGGAGACCTCTGAGGTGCCTCAGGAGTTGCGCCTTGAGGCCACCGCAAAGCAGGCACTCGCACATGAAAAACTGCTGCGCACCGCCCAGCGTCGCCAGGAAGCTGAGCGTGATGCCGAACTGTCGGAGGCTCGCGCCGAGCAGTTACGCGCTGAGATCCGTGCCCAGCAGGTGAACCGAAAGCAGGCCGCCATTCAACGATCAGCGAAGCTTCGTCGACCTATCGTTCGGCGCGTGCGTGGTGTTGCATTCCTTGGAGCGGTTGTTGGGCTCCTCGGACTACTGGTCGGCGTAGGCGCTGCAATAGCTGGGAGCGGCACGATAATTCTGCTCTGGTCGGGAGCACTGTTTGCCGCGGCGCTCGCCGGCCTCATGCTGCTTGCTCCCGGGCGAGTGGCTGCCACTCCTGTGGTCACCGCACAAGTGACCGAGCCGGAAGTTGTTTCTTTGCCCGTGGCTGAAGAAATTGTTGCAACTGGTGAGACGGCAGAGTCGAGTGCGGCACATGCTGCGGCCCAGCGAGCTGCGGCAGAACGAATCGAGAGAGCACGTGCTCTGGCTCGCACCCGAGCCCGATCGGGCCAGCCAACCCTGCTTGAGAACCAGCAAGATTCAATGCTGCTGCAAGAAGCGCGAGAGCAGGTGGCCCGCACCCAGTCTCTGGCGGCTGATTCTGTGCAGGCGGTTGATCCCGCTGAGGTCGAACGTAATCGTGCAGCGCAGGCTGAGCAGGCAACGTTCGCTCGGGAGCAGGCCCGCACTCAAGCTCAGAAGCGAGCGCAACAAGCCCAGGAGAACGAAGCGCGCGTTCGTCTGAGTCAGATGGGTGTTGTCGGCGATACGAGCGAGGGCATGCCCGATCTCGATGCCGTGCTGCGTCGTCGTCGCAACGCAGGCTAGCCTGTAACGAACCTTTTCTGATTTCGTGAGGTGCTCCCACGGCTGGTAAAGTTGATCGCCGTAAGGGTCTGTGGCGCAGTTGGTAGCGCGTCTCGTTCGCAATGAGAAGGTCAGGGGTTCGATTCCCCTCAGATCCACTCTGTGATGAGTCGGGACATATGTCTCAGATGAGTCGCGACATGCGACACAGTTAGCGGGAGTTGGGCCAACTGCCTGGCTCCCGCTGCTGCTACATGCCCTGCTTTTGCTCATTGACGGGGTGTAGGCTTCACAACTGGTATTGCTCGCACCGCACCTTTTTGTGCTGGGGACCCTGTTTGGGGCGCACATTCAGAGGGCGGTTCGTGGGCGTATCCAAGTAACACGCAGCTGTGCATGGGCCAAGGAGCTGGCGTGATCACGCGAGAGAGTCCGCGCAGAGGGGGACAAACATCGATAGTGATTCGTGAGTCTTGGAGGTAGCTGATGGTGCATAACACCGCAATTGAAGAGAGGTCAGGCCTGGTTGAACGGGTGGTCGAGTACCTTCGCTCCGGCTTTGACGTAAACGTCGTGTCTGCTCCAGGCAATGGTGGCTCTTGGTTTCTTCACTCGCTGCAGGCGGGGCTTGAAGAGGGAGATACAGAGGTTGTGTTTTTGCCACGGGTCGGAGAACAAATACCCATTCCGAGCGCCTTTACCCAGTTTCTGGAAGGAAACACCAAAACACCGACTCAGCAGCCTGCACGAACTGAGTCTACAGAATACTCGTATGCTTCGCCAAAGGCCGTGCGCAATTTCTCTACCGTCCAGCTGGTGGCCCACTTGGCCCGTAGAGTTGGAAATCGTCCGCTTGTTGTTATCGCAGAGAACCCACAAGCGCTTACGCCCACCCTTCGTACGGTACTCACGATGTATCGGCAGCAGGCGAGGGTCAATGTTATCGCGCTCTCAAGTCAGGCGCAGCATCGGCTGATTGAAGACAGTTCGGTGATTATGGTGACGTTGCCGACCCTGTCGCTAGACGCGATTCGCAATCTGTTGCATGCAAAACTTGGCGCTCCTCTTGAGCCGGCAACGCTCGGGCGTGTGTATGCAAAGTCGGGCGGGTTGGTTGCTATCGCAGTTTCGATATGCGAGGCAGCACGAATCGAGAGAAAACTGCACCTGGTGGATGGCGAGTGGGCTGCAAAAAGCAATCTGTGGAGCGATGCACTCATTCCACTCATGATGCGCTATATCGAAGAACTTGAACCTGAAGAGATTGCAGGTCTTGAAACACTCGCTCACGCGGGAACGATCGAAATGGAAAAATCGAAGTCTCTGATCGGTGTTGCGGTTCTCGAGCGGCTTGAACTGCAGGGGATTGTGGTGTCGCACCAGGCACAAGATCGTAGGTGGATGTCGATTAACCCGCCACTGCTCCAAGAGATGCTTCTTCAGACGACCCCTCAGGCGCGGCTCGGTCTGCCTGCGAGTGCTGAAACGATCTCTGATTCGCGTATCCCGCAGCCAACACAATCGGTTCACTATCGCACCCGAATCACTCCAATAGCGCCATCGTTTTTGAATCTTTTGGCGCGCCACAAACGTGAGGAGCTTCGAGAAGCCGCATTGGGTTTTCGGGCAAACGCAACGCGTGAGAACTCGCTCCGGTACACGGCGGCAATGGTTGGTGAGCGGGTGGATCCACAAGAGATCTTGGCCGTTATCGCAGAGGGAATGGCTGCACCGGGATCCGATTATCATCTTGCTGAGCTCACGAGGTGGAAAGCCTGGCTGTACGGGTACTGCCTGCATGACATCGACAAAGCAGAAGAGATACTTTTGCACCCTGAGAACCCGGTCGATTTTCAGCAGATGCTCGGTGCGACGAGAATCGAGATGTTGCTCGACCTTGCGCAGGTTCCAACAGATGCCGCTGAGTATTTGCGCATGGATGATTCGACAGCGGAGGAGGCTTGGCCTGTAATCTGCCATACGCTTGCTGCGGTGCATCTGAACGCTGGGCGCCCAGATAAGGCCGCCGAGACACTCAGCCTCATTGCCCCCGGGCAACCAGGAGTTGTCGACCATACTTCTGAGGTGCTTTCGGGCTTCGTCGCACTCGAACTGGGTGATTTTGAACGAGCGTTTGAAATTGCGTATTGCGGCTTCGAGCGCGCCATGAGCGAACTCGACGAAGCCTCGCTGCGGGAGCATGCGCATCTGTTGACACTGCTCTTGCTGATTCGCGGTCGCAGCCAAGAAATTGTGTATCTACGGGAGCTGTTTGACGCGCTGGGTGGACCACCGCTGATCCCGAGCACCGAATACTTGGGGGCGATTGTGTTCGCCATCATTTCTGCGCGGTCAGTCGCTGAGGTGAAACGTATGCTTAAGGAACTCGAAGAATTGCGTTTGCCTGGAGGCGTGATGCGTTCTGTGTATGAAGAGTGGGGGCAAGCGAGAATCGCGGCACTCGAAGGGGCGCGGCAGCTCGCTGCTGAGGCCTGCTGGAGAAGCGCCGAAACACTCCACAAACACGGGCTGGTGGCAACCGCGATTTTGAGCGGCACGCGTTCGCTCGATCACCGTTTTGACGAAGACCGCTATCTGTTGTTGAAACATTGGGTCGTTGGGGTGCACAGTGAGTATTTGCTCGCCTATCTAGAATTTGTTGTCGCAGAGCATCGTGCGGACTGTGAGGCGCTGATTACGGTGTTGCCGAGGCTTGCCAAAACAGGACGCATCGAGCAGACGGTTCGGGCGTACGAACAGGTGATTCTTCTTCTCCGTGGCTCGGGGCAAATCGCTCGGGCGGAACAGTTCGAACGTGACGAAATGATGTTTCTTGACTCGCTTGAGCCAGGCACTCATAGGGCTGGGAAAATGGAACCCGTTGTTGCGCACCTCACCGAGCGTGAAAGGGAAGTGGCACAGTTGCTGGTGCAGGGAATGACCAGTCAAGAGGTGCACAAACACCTGGCGATCAGCATCCGCACTGTTGAGAACCACGTGCATAACATCAAGCAAAAACTGGGCGTATCGAAGCGAAGCGAAGCTATTGAGTGGCTTCGTTTGGGGTGCGCTCAGGGGTGGGATCCCTGCCGCTTGGAGGATGACTCCCAACGACCTGACAAAAACTACCTAGACCACTCTAGCCCAGCCGGTCGATTTTACTCACCTTCGCGTCGAAACTACTTAGGGCTCCCGTTTTGAGGCTTACCCGCACCTAGCGTGTTCCGTATTCATGTCTACGGGGTACGAGCGCACTAGGAGGGTGGCGATGAGCAGCAATTTAGGAGCCCACGGCGAGTTTGTAGCTAAGGGGTCGCTGCGATCCTGGTGGCGGGATCGTCGGGTGCGACTTGCTGCGGCGGTTGTCTCGGTGCTTGCCATGTTGATTGGTTCACTGGTCTGGGCGAATAGCGCACAGGCCGCAACGCACACGTTTGTTGTTGACTCGTTTGATACGAACTCCAACGCTCGCAGCGCGAATCCCAGCTCCGGAGTGTGCAAATCAGTTTCTGGGAAGTGCACATTACGTGCGGCGGTGGAAGCGTCCAATGCTCTGAACCTGCCGAAAGGACAGGTTCTGATCACGGTCGCGAATGACCTGGTTGGAAATATCGACCCAGAAAACAGTGCGGGTTCCCGCATGAATAACAGCCGGGTCTCAACGTACGATGCGGGAGCTCATTTTGAGGTGACGGCTCCTGTGACGATCGATCTCAAGAATCAGGTCACGATTCAATCGAGTGTTAACTCCATTACGACCATTTTTTACGTCAACGGCCCCGATGTTGAACTGCGCAACATGACACAGATCCTCTCCGGCCGCACCTCGTTTGTGGCGGGGTCGAACGCGCACAACATGACGATTGACGGCGGAACCACGATTACCGACAAGAATTATTACCCGGAGTCGTTCTTGGCGGTTCGCGAGGGCGCGTCGAACATTACCGTGAAGAACTATCGGATGCAGGGATACTACCCGTCGTCCTCGCTGTTTTACATTGACAACTACTCAAACAACTCCAACGCACCGATCGAAAACCTAGTGATCGACAACGTTGACATTACCTACACCGTCGGCGGTAACTGTAACGCCTGGGACGGCTCCGGTTGCCGCACCAACATTCTCGGGTTTTCGCGGCATAACCAGACCACTGAGCTGAAGGGCTTCACCTTTAAAAACTCCCTGATTTCAAACCTGACCACTCAAACTGCCTTCCCGTTCAACTCCCGGGGAAGCTACAACACGAGTGTTCGCGTCTCAGACATCAACATTTCAGGCAATGATTTTATTAACGTCCAGGGCACGGGGTCCGCGTGGTACCAGGCATTTATCTCGCTTCCGTTTGGGCCAATACCCGGCACCAACCTCATCAACAACAACAACATTGTTCGCGCCGCAGGGGGACAACCCTACGCCGTTTCGTGGGTGGTGACACGACTTCTGGCCAGCCTGCAGGTGGCGGAACACTGCAGATTGCGAACAACTACTTCAACGGGTACAACTCAAACTCGATCTATTTGAGCAACACGGGCAACGTGAGAGTCGAGAAGAATACCTTTGGTGCGCGCACAGGGAGCCAAGGTCGTCCCGCAGTAAACGAGGAGTCTTACGCAGGCGGCGGAGTAATGGTTGCTAACGCGAACAACTCGAACAGTCGAGTGCGCACGTGGTATCCCAACGGAAACGCGCAGGTGTTGACCGAAGACGCCCCGACGGTGCCGCACAGGTGAAGTCGCCGCTGGCTGAAGACGTGCCGGTGTGTGTTGCCACGGTGCCCGTACAGGCCCGACAGAGGCTCCGTTTCCTGAGGACGTTGTTGATCTCGACGTGTACTGGACAAAAGACAGAACAGCCGAGATCTATCTCGGGCGAGCCTCCGAGATTACGGGTAAAGAACAGACGTTGCTGCTGAACCTTCCGGTTGGTGAACAAGAGTTCCCTTCGACCGTGCTTGGACAAACAGACAAGGCAACGATTGTCGATGCCACGACGGGCGCGGCCGGAGGCTACGTGCGCCTGCAAACGGTAGCGACGAAGTCGGGTCAGTCTTCCCAGTATTCCCGCATCGTTGGCTTCAGCGGTAGCTGCAGACCTGAAATTACGATTGAGCAGGCGGATGATCAGAATGATCCTACGCTCGCCCGCGACCTGCACTACACGGTGAGCTCAACACTGCCTCTGAAACCAGACTCAGTGTCTGGGGCCGTCGACGCTACGGCGAAACCGGTGGCTGAAACGCTCGACGAGTCGCGGCTCAACCCACGAACTATTTCTGCTGAACCGGTCAAAGGCAGTTCGAACCGCAAGTTCACTGTGATCGCTCGTGCAGACGATTCAGCCGAGGTCGATGTGAAAATCGACGCTGAGAAAGTGCGTAGCCTCGGCGGTCTTACAAACCGCTACCCGGCAAAGAGCAACGATTCTGCGATCACGTTCCACAACCCAATTCGAGTGAAGCCGCAGACGTTTACGCTGGTGACGGGCGAACCCAAGGGTAAGGAGTATCAGTTTGCGGTAGCCGCGGGTGCGCCCGATCCGAAAGCTGATCTGAACTTCGAGGCGAGCGGAGATGCAGCGAGCGTCGAGCATAAGGTATCGCTGTCAGAAGCCTCCGCGGTTGTAAAGGCGGGGGAGAGCGCATCAACCAAGATTCGAGTCACTGCTGAGGCCTCCGAGGTTGCAGCGAACACTCCAGTTTCGTTTGCGCACACGGTAACTTCTGACGACACCAACTACGACGGCTTGGCGGTCGCGCCGTTGCTCGTGCGACTCTTCTCCGTGGATCCATCAATTTCTATCAAGAAGCGGGCTTTTGTTGAAGTGGCCGACAGCTCGACACCCGAGCAGATTATCGCTACGGGGAGAGAAGCCCTGAAGGGTGAGCGGCTCACAGACGCGCAGCCGGTGTGCTTCGTGTATGAGGTCACCAATACTTCGCGTGATGAGTGGGAAACACAGCTGACTGACGTGGCGGTCACGGACTCCGACGTTCGTCTGGGTGAAGAAGGCTTGATCGGGATCTTGCCGAAGTTAAGCGTCGGAGAAACGCGTTTGCTGGCTGCTTGCAGCGTATTGATCCCGGTCGACACCACAGTGGACAACTTCTCATGAAACTGGCCAATTTTTTCAGCCCCGCAGTGCGGAGGGCGCGAAACATGAGCTACCGGCGCAAACTTGTTGCAGGATCAGTTCTCGCCGGAGCGGGCCTGCTGTCTGCTGCAGGCATGGCCTTTGCTCTGTGGACAAGTAACGCCGCGTTTGCGGGTGGGCGTGTGACGGCGGGCGACTTCAACCTTACCTACGGTGAAGCGAGCTGGCGGCAGGTGACCCCGGGGGTAACAGATCCGGCGTCGGGTGCTTTGAAAGACGGCCCTGGCGACTTCGTGTCGATGCCGGGGGACGTGATCGAGGTTGTCATTCCAGTGACGACGACATTGCAGGGCGACAACTTGAACGCCAAAATGCTGGTGGACGCCGGTGCCGCGGCGTTCAAAGATATCGAGGCTGGCACTATCGTCGCTGGGTTCCGCGTGGAAAACGAGGCCGGAGAGCAAGCAGGCCCGGAGTCGGGCGAAGCGAAGCTCGGTGAGTCGATCACAGTGAAAGGTCTTGTTAGCAGCGATGTCGGAGTCACTGTGAACTGGCAGGTTATCGTCACGGTGCGAGTTGTCGACTTCTACCGCTGGACTGAGCAGAAGCCTCTGCTCGATTTGACTAAGTGGGATGTGGGCGGCGTAAACGTTAGTTTGCAGCAGGTTCGAGAGGGGCCGGGGTTTGTTGAGTCGGGTGATCAACAGTGAAACGTGTGACTCGAATGGTGGTCGCTGCTGGCGTGGCAGCGGGTCTCACGGCGGTCGCTCTTGGCGCGAACGCACTGTGGAGCGCCCGGATGGATGTTTCAGTGCCAAGCTTCGACCTCGGTGCCGTGCGTTTTGCGGCGACGGCCGCCCAGGACGAGTCGACTCGTGAGTATTCCAAGAACGGCGGTGCGGTTTCGGTCACGTTGCCTGGTGCCAAGGTGCTTGAGGTGCTGGAACAAACCGCGGTTGACCCGGAACCTGTGATTTGGCGCTTTACCGCGAGTGGAACCTCGCTCGGTATTACTGGCCTGAACTACAGCGTTGCGGTGAGCGAACAGCGCACAGAGCAGGGCTCTCACGATCTCAGCAGTGGTATCGCACAGCCTGGCACCGTGCTCGAACGCTCAACCCTCAAGGTTTATCGTGCAGCTGCGGGCGGCGATTGTTCTGCTGTGCCAGCGACCCCCGAGCTTGGTGAAGGCGAAACGCCACGGAACGTATATGTATACGACGCGGCAGATGTTGAGCTTCAAGCTCCGGGTGCAGCAGTCGATGGCGTTGAAACGGAACAGGAGTGGTGTGCTGCTTTGAACTGGAACAGTTTGCCTGACGGAACCTATGTCAACACGGTACAAGCGGTTGGTACTGCAGAAGACAGCAGCAACAACGGGGCAACCGATGCTTGGCACGCAGCGGTTGGGTTTCCGCCAGCTCTTGAACAGCTTGGTGTGTATAAGAGTCAGGCTCTTGCGGAGGGCGAGGCTGAGGACACGACGAAGTCGCGTGGTCACGACGATTGGTTCGCCGACCTTTACCCGGACCCTTCAGGTGAGCCCGGCATCGTCATCACCCTCAAGCCTGAGGTCACTAACCTCAACAAGTCTTTTACTCCTAAAACTAAATAATACCCGAACCTGACCCGTGTCGACGAGCGCCGACGGGGGTCTCCCTTTGAACGGCGCTCACCAATATGAGGAGAAAACAAATGACAAACATCGACAACGATCAGATCATCGTCGTCACTGAGAAGAAGCAGCGTCGGCGCGGGCTTCTTTGGGTGGCGGCTGGAACGGCTGCGCTGCTTGTGGGTGGCTCAACCTTCGCCCTGTGGTCAGCAAATGACATGTTCTCGGGTGGCACGATCACCGCTGGTGATCTCAACATCGTGACGAAGAACGACACCACGTTCTGGGACGTGTCGGGTGACCGTGCGGACGCGACCGAGACGGTTGGTAACACCGACGGTTCGCAACTGGGTCACAGCATTACCGACGTAAACACCTGGCGGATCGCCCCCGGTGACAAGCTGGCCGCATCCTTTGAGCCCACCATCACGCTCGATGGCGACAATCTGGTCGCGCGCGTTGGGCTTGATGGACTCGACAAGTTAGAGTCGGGGATCAGCGGAATGAACTACAGCTACGAGATCTACTACGGCAGCAAGCTCTTGGTAAAGGAGAGCAAGCTCCCTGAGGTGGCGGATGCGCCACTGCTGTACCTTTCGGCCACCGCTGATGGTCAAGCCGCCGGTCTCGAAGATCACACCCACGGCATTTTGGGTGAGGCAGAGCCCGTTACCGGAGTTGAGGCGCAGAAGGCTGTGTTCGGCATGCCGACGATCAAGGAAGACCTCAACGTTGTGATTTACGCGTCGTTCTACAAGAAGACCGACGAAGAGTACGCAAACGGTGACTTCGCCTACAAGCCAACCGATGAGACCGTGACCGAACGCACTGACGTGACGGCTGCAGATGTCCTTGCTGAGATGAAGGTTGCGCTCACTCAGGTGCGTGACACCGGCAAGCAGTTCAAGTAACACCAAGCCCCTTTCGAGGCCGACATCTTCCCCGAGGCCTCGGGAGGAAGGCGCCATATCTCCTTGTGGCGTCGACTGAGGCGGTACTCCCCCCAATAGTGCCGCCTGAGAGTGTCCGCTGTCTCCAACGGCGGACACTCTCATACATAAGATTTTGCAGCGCGTGCTGTGCTGTGAGCGCAGCAACCGCGCCAGAGGAAGCACTGTGATCATGAAGTACCAGCAAAACTCCGCCCGTGCTCGGGCGGGCACGCAAGCGCGCAGCTTGGGCCACTGGTCGACTTCACCCTGGCAAATTGTCGGTAGGGCAGTCATGTCAGCGCTTGTCATCTCTGCTGTCGTAGTGCTTCTTGCTCTAGTTGTTGTGCCGCGTGTGATGGGAGGGGACTCATTGACTGTGTTGTCGGGATCGATGGAGCCCACGTTTGCTCCCGGAGATGTTGTTGTGGTGAAAGGTACAGATGAGGTCGGAGTGTGTAACGACGTTTCAGTCGGGGCAATCGTGACCTACTTTCCAAAGGCCAATGATCCTGCACTGATTACTCACCGGGTGATCGGGAAAACGATAGGTACCTTCGAAGATCACACTCAGTGTCGCCTCATCACTCAGGGCGATGCCAACAGCTCTGTCGACGAGCCGGTTTCACCGACACAAGTGCGCGGTGTGTTTATGTATGGCATTCCCAAACTCGGCTGGGCACGTCAGTGGGTGGGTGAGAATCCCATGCTGGCGCTTGCTGCACTCGTTGCGGTTCTTGTTATTGCGGGTGGATGGAGCGCAACTCGTAAACCGCGAACGACCGTGATTACGGCACCTCGCCAGGGTTCGGGGATGATGAAACAAACGTCGACAACTGCCTCCGCGAAACCCGACGTAGGCGTAGTCAGGGATCGTGAGCTTCACGATCGTGAACTCAAACTGCGTGAGCGTGAACTTGAGCTGCGTGAGCGTGAACTTGCACACGCTATTGCGCGCTCGGCATCAGCCACGGATGAAGCCGCCGTAACGGCCATCCAGAGAGTCAAGGAGTAGCCATGCAAACACACGTGCACACGAGACTTCCGGATGCTCGAGCGGAAGCGCTTGCTGTGGCGTCGCGCGGCCAACGCAGGGCAAGTATCCTGGTGTGGGCGTTGACACTGGCGCTTTTGTTGCTTGGGGCCGTTGCGCTTACTGCTGCGGGCGCGATCCCAATTCTTGCGGACACCTCGGCGCTTACCGGTCTAGGCTCTCGGCAGCCCACTCCCGAGACTGTTCCTGATCAGTCTGGCAACGCTGGTGGTCAGAGCGCAACTGCTTCGGTTGAAGCAAAGTGGGATGGGCCAGTGGTGCATCTCGGCTGGGAGGGTAAACAGTATTCAACAGCTGAAGCCACTTTTGTGGGGGACCGAGTGTTGAGTCCCGGGGACCACATTGAACACACACTTTCAGTGGGGAACGCTGGTCCCTCTGAGGCAGTGGCCCAGGTGACGTTGGTGCCACACCGCAACGTGCCCGAAAAAGCGCAGAACCGGGCATTCGGCGATGACGTGACCGTGATGTGGGACGTTGCTGGGGTTTCAGGAACCGCGACGTACGGTGAATTGCTGAGAGACCCGTCTACAGCTATCGCCGAGGTGGCTGTCGCTCAGGGCGAGCAGATTGCGGTGAAGATCGGCGTTGTTATGGATTCCGCCGCCGAAACCTCTCGGGCCCTTGATGAGGCCTCGACAACCCTTGATTTTGAGGTAGATGTGCGGCTATCAGGAGCCCTCGTTCCCGGTGAAGCGCTACCGCTCGCGATCACCGGTGCGGTGCTGCCGGTTGCTCTCGTGCTGTTCGCGATCGTTTTGGTCGCACTCGGGCTGCTATTGTTTCTGGCGCGGCGGCGGAAGCGTGACGAAGAAGTCGTGGTGCGTGAAGAGGGATAACACGTGTGGGACTTGATGCGGGCGAGCAGTAAACTTGCTGGGTGGCTCCTGCGCTGTGGTTCTCTCTCTTAACGGCATCCGTTGTGATCAGCCTGACACCGGGTGCGGGTGCAATCAACACGATGTCGAATGCGTTGACAGTCGGGTGGCGGCGGTCGATCTGGGGAGTGCTTGGACTGCAACTCGCGCTGCTTGTTCACATCGTGATTGTGGCGGCCGGTGTCGGTGTGCTGGTAACTCAAACCCCCGTGCTCTTCAACGCAATCCGCTATCTGGGTGCCGCGTATCTTGTGTTCCTGGGTGTCCGTCTGATGCTCACCCGGCCAACGGAGAAGAGTGGTGATGGTGACACGACTGCTCAGAAGGGAGAACACGCCTGGTCAATGCTGCGGCGCGGCTTCTGGGTAAACTTGCTCAACCCCAAAGCGATTGTGTTCTTTCTTGCATTTCTACCGCAGTTCATCCGTGTGAGCGAGCCTCTTCTGCCGCAATACCTCATGATCGCCGGTACTGTCGTGGGTGTCGACACGATCGTGATGTGGTTCTTCTTTGCAGGCACAGCCAGACCTTTCCGGCGCTACGTTTCGAGCGAGCGTGGCCAGCGAGTGTTGAACTCAATCTTTGGAGTGCTCTTTGTCTCCGTGGCAGGTTTGCTGCTGTTTGTGCACTGACGTTTTCGGGGTGAGGATCGCGGGTGTGTGATTCGCTCACACGATCCCGCGCGGTGATTGCACGAGGGCCCGCACGGACTCGGGTTCAGGGATCCCAACCCGCAAATCGGGTGCGGCCTCAGCGGTTGCCACGGGGTCGCCGAGATGAATCACTCCCGCCCAGGCCTCACCCGCGATATCTTCGTCCTCGTCCTCTGGCCAGCCCTCCGACACCCGCAACGACCAGTGGTCGAGCGGCATTTCCAGCAGCATTGTGGCGGCCAGCTCTTTACGAAGTGACGCGCGGGTCTCTGATGTGCGACCTGGAATCAGCCGCTCAGACAAGCGTGTGAGCAGGTCTTCGTGCCGCTCCGAGTCCGCCCTAGTGAATGAACCAAAGATGACGGCGCTGCGGTAGTGCACTGACGACTCGAACGTGCTGCGAGCAACCACGAGCCCGGTGACCCTGGTGATCGCGACCGATGCTTTGGCACCTTCAAGGTGTCGCATCCACCGGGATCCGGTTGAACCGTGAATGACGAGTTGCCCATCAAGAAGCGCGAAGGCCGTCGGAAAAATGAGTGGCCCGCTGTCGCCGGTGTAGGCGACGTGAGCGAGAGTTGTGCTCGCACAGAGGGCCTCAAGGTCGGCGTAATCGTTCGACATTTTCTCCGGCATGCGCTGCGGGATGAGCGTAGCTGCTGGTTGTTCCATGGTGATCTTTCTTCGAGACTCGCTCAAATCTGAGCCGATACAGCAACGATAGGAGCGTAATAGGCCTTCAAAGAAGTCCAAATATGTAAACTATTGACGTACCAATTCCACGGGTTTGAGATCGCAGGGTGAGTCAGCAATGGAGCAGTTTCCGCAATTGAGTGTGGACCGTGACCAGTCTGTATCCCTGTCAGATCAGCTCACCCACGGATTGCGTGAGCTGATCCTGAGCGGAGCCATGCGCCCGAGCGACACCCTGCCGCCCAGCCGCGCTCTTGCTGTCAACCTGGGCGTGGCTCGTTCGGTAGTGGTCAACGCGTACGAGCGGTTGGTGGGGGAGGGATACCTCGAGAGTCGTCAGGGATCGGGCACGCGCGTGGTTGAGCAACTGCCATCATGGGGTGAGTATCGGGCGCATTTCGTGGTGGGCATTCGGCAAGCTGAAACCGGGCGCGACCAAGTACCCGCACGTGAGCCCGAACCCGGGGGAGAGGTTGGGCGCAATGCAGTGGCGCCTCCCATTGATCTCAGGCCAGGTCGGCCCTATGTGCCGACTTCTCCGCCACGAGAGTGGGTGCGTGCGCTCGCCGCGGCAGCACGAGAACGGTGGGCCTCAGACCCTCCTGATGCTCGCGGCGAGTTTACACTTCGACGGGCGATTTCAGACCATGCCAGGCGAAGTCGCGGAATCGACTGTGACGCCGAAGATATTGTCGTGACGACGGGAACCTCCGAGGCGCTTGTGGTGATTGCGCTCGCACTCCGTGAACTACGGAGCCGTGCGCCAAGAATTGCGGTTGAGGATCCTGGATACATCGAGGGAGCAAAGGCGCTCCAGCGGGCTGGATCGTCTCTCGTGCCGGCACCGGTCGCGGAAGAAGGTGTGACAGCTACCGCATTGCACAAGCTCACCACAGACGAGACGCTTGACGCCGTTATGGTCACCCCAAGCCACCAGTACCCGCTCGGCGGAAGAATGCCGGCGGTCGAGCGACATGCGATCCTCGAATGGGCGGCCCGGTCCGGCACGTTTGTTATCGAGGACGACTACGACAGCGAGTTTCGTCACGACGGTGCTGTGCTGCCGGCGATGGCCGCGCTTGACCGCGGTGGATCGGTGATCTATGTGACGACACTCAACAAAGTGCTTTCGCCATCTCTGCGCTGCGGGGCCATTGTGCTCGGACGTGGCGCGAGCGCCGCGAGTCTGCGCGAGGCAATTTTCGGTGTTCGGCGTGACCTGGGTGAAGCGGTGCCAGCGATGATGCAGAAGGCTCTCGCTGAATTCTTGAGCGGTGACGGGTTTCGCCGTGAGGTCGGCCGCACTCGGCGCGAGTATCGGCACCGGCGCGAGTTGCTGCTCGCTGAGTGCGAGAGACTGAAGCTGACTGTGACGGGGGCGGCGGGTGGATTGCACGTTGTGATCCCGCTGCCGCAGAGTGTATCTGCGACCGCCGCAGCCGCGCAGCTCGAAGAGCGCGGCGTGCTCGTGGGGTTGGTGCAGAGTATTGCTCCAGGTGCTGAAAGGGAAGCTGTCTCGGGTGGGATTATCGTGGGGTACGGGGCTGAATCGGTGTCGCGTATGCTGCTGGGCCTTAAGAGGATCGCTGCCGTGATAAAGGCGTGCGGGCCTTCGAACTAACGTATACAGCTGCCGGTATGGTGTGAGGCATACCCTGGGGTTAGCGATCGGCAACCTGCCCTTGGCTGTACAGCCAAGAAACACCGAAGTGTTTCTGTAACGACGAGGACGTCATCATCGCTCCCTCAACTGTCACTCCGTTAGCCCCTGCATCGCGTCTCGGTCCACTGCGTCAGACATACGCCACCAGCGACACTTACCCCAAGATGACCCGTGCCTACACGGAAATCGCTCAGATTGTTCGTGAGACGGGTTTGCTGCGCCGCACGCCCTGGTTCTACACCTTCGTCGCTGTGTTAATAGCTGTTGCGCTGGGTGGAGCGATCACGGGGTTTGTGTTACTCGGCAACAGTTGGTTCCAATTGCTCATCGCTGGTGCGCTCGGGATCATCTTCACGCAGATTGCATTTTTGACGCATGAGGCCGCCCACCGCCAGATCATGCCACTCGGGCCCGCAAATGATCGGCTGGCACGCATTCTTGCGGGGTTCATTGGTGTGAGTTACTCCTGGTGGGACTCCAAACACACGCGACATCACTCAAACCCGAACATGGTTGGCAAAGACCCCGACATAGACGTCGACACGATCTCGTTTTTGGAGGAGGACGCCGCCAAATCACGGGGCCTCATTCGGTTGATTACTCGCAAACAGGGCTGGCTGTTCTTTCCGCTGCTAACACTCGAGGGGATCAATCTGCACTACCTCAGCCTGAAACACCTGCTATCGACCGCTCCTGTAAAGAAGCGCTGGTATGAGCTGAGCATGATTCTCATCCGTTTTGCACTCTACCTGACGCCGGTGTTTCTCTTTTTGCCTCTCGGCATGGCCTTCGCGTTTGTGGGTGTGCAACTTGCAGTATTCGGCGTCTACATGGGGGCCTCGTTTGCCCCGAACCACAAGGGCATGCCGGTTCTTGCAAAGGGGGCTCGCCTCGACTTCTTTTCGAAACAGGTTCGCACCTCACGCAACGTATCGGGCGGCTGGGCCGCGACGTGGTTCATGGGCGGTCTGAACTACCAGATCGAACACCATCTATTCCCGAGCATGCCAAGGCCACACCTCGCGAGGGCGCGCGAAATTGTGATCGAACACTGCGCGACCTTGAACGTGCCGTATACCGAGACGACAATCTGGCGCTCGTATGCAATCGTGATCGAGTATCTGAACCGTGTTGGTTTGGCTGCGCGCGACCCCTTCGAGTGCCCGATCACGGCGGAGTACCGCAGAGCCTGAGTGGATCGGCGCGCTCGAATCGCGAGCGCGCCGAGTATCCGCTACGCTAGTCGAGTTGGCCCCTATAGCTCAGCGGTAGAGCTACGGACTTTTAATCCGCAGGTCGCAGGTTCGATCCCTGCTGGGGGCACCAATGTTTGTAAGGGAATGCAAACTTCCCGTTCTGGTGAGATTTCAGAAATCCCCTCCAAATCCCCTCTCAGCGAAAAGAACTCGACCCACACACTGAGCGGACCTCACAACTGGGCCGGCCCAGGTGCATCTCCGCTCCAGTGCACGGTCCAGAGTTCTTGTCCGTTGCCTTGCTCCCAAAACTGGCTCCTCGTATTTGAGGGTGTAGACGTGGTCCGAACCCGTCATTCTTGAAGAGTGGCCTTTCGATATCGTTCGTGAGGTTGGCGAGTGCACCCGATACCGACGAGGTCCTTAGCTTCCGACGTGTGATTATCGGGTGCTCTCGTCGGTATCGGGTGCACTCGAGCTGCGCGAGAGCGGCATCCATATATCGAGTTTGCATCTTGCCCGTCGACTTTGCAGTTGTGGCCTGCAGAGACGGCCATGGAGTGCTGATTGGCCGCACAGAACTTCCCAAGACACGAGTGCCTATGAAGCTGACGAGCGGCCCTCTTAATCACAGGTCAGGATCCTGGGCACTCGTCGGCGACCTGTGCACTCACCGACCACACGAACTACGCCGCGCGAATGCTTCTACACTCTCAAATGCGATGAGCCCCAAAACTAGTGCCAAAAATTCGTAACGAAAGGCACGCCAGTCGCGTCCTTCTATTCGATGCAGGAAATTTCTGTATGCCTATTGAATATTTGAAGGAAGAAGAAAACCATGGCGAGCAGTAACAAATCGTATTCGGCAACCACAGGACGAGGTAGGCAGCCTTCGCTGATGCGAAAGCTCATCACGGTTGCTGTTGCCGGATCGCTTATCGGACTCACGGCCTGTACCGCTCCCGACAAATCAAAAGAAACAACCACATCCAAGACCGAGGCTCCAACGCCGACTAAAACCAAAAAAGTTGAACCGGAGACTCCTAAGTCAAACTCCGGTGAGTTTACTAATGCGGCCTTTGCGTATCCCATTGTCGCGGACGGTGAAGTGGTGAAAACTATTGAGACCGAAAAATTCACCATAACGGTTTTCCGCACTGCGACTGGGGTGACTGATGCTGATGAACGCTACAAAGACCCCGACACTGGAGTGCTCTTGCTCCCAGCCGGAACGCCGCGGATGGCGGTCAACTTCGTCCTGACAAATAACACTACAGAAACCCTTGATATCGGTACGATATCACTCCAGATCAGCGGAACACACCCAGACTGGCCATTCAGTAGCATCCCCTATCTAGAAGAATCGACTGATTGGTTCGAAGGTCTCGGTCTGCATCGGTCAGAAATTGACTTTGGTGCTGACGCCGAGATGGGGATTATCGCCCCCAAGGAGTCGTTCGCCCAATCTTCCGTCTGGCCCCTGTGGGATGGTCCCTACAACATCGAAATGAAGTTGGTTGGCAAAGACTCGGAAGGTAACTTGGATCACGATAATCCCCTCTTTGACCTGACCGAACAGATTACGTTCAAACCGTAAAACAATTTGCGGGTTGCGGGTTGCGGAGAAGTGAGAAATCCCTCCCCGCAACCCGCAACCCAAATCGTAAAAGGCCTTACTCTTGCCCGTTGCCCGCGTTATGCCGTCAGCCATTGAAGTAAATCGCCGTCGAGTGAAACCTGGGGGCCTGCTGCGGGTTTAACGACTCACGAAACCTATATACCCTTACTTTTGCGTTTGAATACCCTCGGTTTGTCGGTTCGCACCCTCGATTTTGCGGAGATGTCTTCCCTTTACCTGGCTCTGTGCCTAATATATAGCTTTGGTGCGCGTTGCTGAGAGACGCGTGACCTTGCGCTCATCGTGATTTCGTGTGGCTAGATCAGGGCACTTTTAATCGAGTGACATGAAAACAATGCGGCAGCAGCTCGGGGGCGGCATCTTGGGGATGCCACCTTTTCTGAACATCGCGGATGAGACCTGAAGCTTTGAAAGAGGGGAACGCCTGGAACAGGCGTAAATTTTGGGGGAAAGTAATGGAAGACGGCGCTAAGCATCAAGAATATGGGGGGCCGCCCGTCAGTGAGGGCCAGTTCTTGGCGCTGTTTCAATCGTCTCACCGACGCTTCGTGCAGTATGCCAACACGCTTCTGCGCGATGAGAGCCTCGCCGAAGACGTTGTATCTGACGTACTTGTTTCGATCCTTCAGCGAGTTCGGTCGGGGGAGGGCCATCCGAGAAGACCTTCGTATCCTACATGAGGGTCTGTATTCGCAACGAGTCGATTAACGCGAGCAAGCGTCAAAGTAAGGAG
The DNA here is from genome assembly GCF_011382985.1 of Leucobacter coleopterorum. Classification (GTDB taxonomy): domain Bacteria; phylum Actinomycetota; class Actinomycetes; order Actinomycetales; family Microbacteriaceae; genus Leucobacter; species Leucobacter coleopterorum. The sequence goes on along the minus strand of NZ_CP049933.1, from coordinate 2,714,142 downwards.
TTGCCGAGCGACGACCTACAAGTTCTCGTGGAACAGGATCAAATCATTGACTTGACTTCAGATCTGACGAGTACACGAGATAACGAAGCAGCGGTAAAGGCTTATCAAGCTCTCACTACGCGGGCGCAACAGGTTCTCTATTTCAGTGAAGTGGAAGATAAGTCTCTGGCAGACATCGCCAAAGAGCTCAACATTTCAGAACAAAATGTCGCAACTGCCGCGTCCCGGGCCCGAGACGCGCTGCGAACAAACTATCTGATCGAAACAGTCTCAGACCTACCAGGATGCGAGACCGTCAAGATCCAATACTTGGCCCTGCATGCTCGCGGTAAATCTCCGCGTCTGAGGCACAGTCGGATTGAGCAACATCTCAAGACCTGCGACTCGTGTCAAAAGCGACTCAAGAGGATGACCTCGATGCGCTTGCCGGTGAGCGCAATCCTCGGGTTGGCGACAACGGGAGAGTTTGTCAGGCTTTCTGCATTGAGCCCGTCTGCTGGGCAAGCGAGTAACGCATACAGCCAGCGCGAAACAAGCCTGATTGCCAATGAGCAACGACGTAGTGTCGGTCTCCGATTGGGGCTACCGGTAGCTGCAGGAATTGTCGTCGCTGCGATGTCTTTCCAGGGCGTTAATCCAATCAGCGGGGACGACAGCCCCTCCTCAGTGTTGCATCAAAAAAATGAGGATGACAGCCTGAATGAAACAGCTGCTGCGAAGAACCGTGATGCGGGTGCCGCACCTGCTGGGCGCCCCGCGGCAACAATAGACAGCTCATCACCCAGTGCAACGCACGATCCATCAGTGGAAGATCCGTCGGTGAACCCACCGAATAGTGATCCACCGAATACTGATCCACCGGATACTGATCCGCCGCCTGAGCTTCCTCAGGGAGTGCGCAGTGTGGAGTGGGTCAAAAAGCCACAGACGTATGCGCGAGGAGGGCGCGAGTCAAACTCGAACTACGCGTTGTCTTCGAACCAGGAATTAACCCGACGGGCTATCGAGTTACTGTCACCCCACCCCGCGGGGTCTCGCTCGTCGACGCTTCAGCAAGCTGCTCCATGGTGGTGGACGAGGCAGTGTGTGTGCCCGATGCCAATATGCTTGAACTTGAGGCATACCGATTGCAATTCTTGGCCAATCTTGCCGCGAATGCGGACCTCCCTCGGGCCACAATCCAATCAGTTTGACCCCGAATACTGAACGCACGAAGATTTTTAAAAAAGACACAAAAGTCCTGTAATTTTTTGCCTCTTCCATTGTTCTATGAATGATGGGGGATCAACTGTGCGTCGTTTCCTCGTCCTGACCGAACGCGCTGGCATCTGCTTTACGGCAAGCCAGCGTGCCCCCAGATGAATGTTTATCAGGAGTACGCCGAGTATCGATGAGCTATTTCAACGAGCAGCAACTACAAGCCTGAGCTTGACCTCATTGCTTCTCTAAAGGCACGTTTCACTAAGTCAAATACGGAATGAAGGAATATCTAGATGAAGTTTCCGCAACCTGGACTCTTATCCAAACGGAGGAAGTTAAAGGCTTCACGCCCCGATCAGCTATGCGCGGTGCAGCACTCAGCGTCGGGCGATTTACTGCGGTATTGACCGTTCTCATCGCGCTCGTCGCCGGGGTATCTCGCTCGCCCCGCGAAAGCATCAGCGGCCCCGAGCACGATCACCAGCTGTGGTTATGGGGAGGGTGGACCGTACGCTTCGTCTCTGTGCTGGATTGATATGGAGTCGGTTCGTACCAACGCAGCAATAGACACGGCAGAGGGAGCGCCGTACACCGTTGAACTCGGTAATGGTTTGACCTTGGACTTCACGTTGCGTGCGGAAGCTGGTGCGGATGGGAAACGTCTGAAATGGTCGAGCCCTTTGCCGACATGGGAGCATTCGGCTCTCGGTAACGGGTTCTACCTGAATACCCCGGGTTATCCCGCGTTAACGACCCAACTCACCGGAACCAGTTTGTCTGGTGAGGTCATCAAGTACAGGCTTTCGGACATTAAGGCCTCGCTTGATGGTGTGCCTCTCGGTGATGACTTTTCAATGGTGATGGCCGATGCCGAGCACACCGATGCTAAAGAGGCTTTCGCGTGGACTGCCGATGTGCCGTTGGAGCACCTCACGGAAGCTCAACCGGACGGATGGGACCAGGCTGTGTTCCAACAGGCCTCGGAACCACCAGCGTTCGGTGTGATGGAACGACTGACTTTCAAGAAGCGTACTCGGGTGCAACGATGGTGTATGCGAAACACCCGACCGAAATCTCGGCTGCTCTGACTGTTCGCAACACCGCCTCGAACGAGGCGGTTGCATTTGCCGTGATGTTTGCATCTATCGAGAGCCAAGCAACGGTTATCGACCGGTACAACGCGAATGACTCATTTTCTGTGAAGCAAAGCTCCGCCGTGCGGGATTACGGAACTCAATCAACGGGTGCGGGTTCTCCCTCAGGCACCAATAAGGCGGCGTTGGTTGCTGACGTTGATGGGTACCCGGTCACGTTTACTCAGACGATGGATCCGGGATCCTCTTCGACGTGGGCGAACTATGACGTGAGTTGGGCGTGCACCAATAACGGTGTGACGATTCCTGCCGACAAGCTGACGATTTCGCCTGACGGGCTTTCTGTTACCACGAATGTTGCTTTTTCTGACGGTGTCAAGTGTGTTGTTACGAACGACGCGCGTATACCCGGCCTTTCGGTAGCGAAGTCGGCTGATCCGGCCTCTGGCACAACTGTGGCTCGTGGCGACACGGTCAGGTACTCGGTGGTGGCTGAGAACACGGGCGACACCGATCTTACAAATGTGACGGTCACTGATGATCTCGCAGACGTGTTGGATGATGCCGATATCGTGTCGGGTTCGTTGACTGCTTCTACGGGTGCTGCTCCGACGGTTTCGGGCAACACGCTGGCGTGGAGTGGTGATCTTGCCCAGGGTCAGAAGGTGACGCTGAGTTACGACGTGAAGGTGAAAGCGAGCTTCCCGGCTGCGGCAACTCTGCTGAATAAGGTTGTGGGTTCGGGTACGAACCCAGACGACAACACAGAGGTCCCGTCAAACTGTGAGACGGGTGAAGAGCCTGAGTGTACGACGACGCACCCGGTTGATGCGTTGACTCCTGGGTTGAAGGTGTCGAAGTCTGCTGACCCGGTGTCGGGTACCGCGGTGAAGCGTGGTGACACGGTCACGTATTCGGTGGTGGCTGAGAACACGGGCGAGACTGCGCTTGAGAACGTGAAGGTCACTGATGACCTCTCAGACGTGTTCGATGATGCTGATATCGTGTCGGGTTCGTTGACTGCTTCTGCGGGTGCGGCACCGTCGGTGTCGGGGAATACGCTGTTGTGGAGTGGTGATCTTGCTCAGGGTGCGAAGGTGACTCTCACGTACCAGGTGAAGGTGAAGACGGATTCGATTGCTGCGGCAACTCTGCTGAACCATGTGGTTGGTGCGGGTGAGGTTCCTGGTGGTCCTGAGGTGCCGTCGAACTGTGTTGATGGTACGGAGCCTGGTTGCACGACGACGCATCCGGTTGATCCGTTGACGCCGGGCCTGAAGGTGTCGAAGTCTGCTGACCCAGCTACCGGTACGACGGTGAAGCGTGGCGACACGGTGACGTATTCGGTGGTGGCTGAGAACACCGGTGATGCGGCGCTGACGGGTGTTCAGGTCACGGATGATCTCGCAGACGTGTTCGATGATGCTGATCTGGTTGCGGGTTCGTTGACTGCTTCTACGGGTGCGGCACCGACGGTATCGGGGAACACGCTGACCTGGAACGGTGATCTCGCGGTAGGTGCGAAGGTGACTCTCACGTATCAGGTGAAGGTGCATGACAACGCTGCTGGTGGTGCGACGCTGCTCAATAAGGTGATTGGTGCGGGTGAAGGCCCTGGTGGTGTTGAGGTGCCGTCGAATTGTGTTGATGGTACGGAGCCTGAGTGCACGACGACGCATCCTTTGACGCCGACATCGGTGAAGATTGAGAAGACTGACGGTAAGACCGTGGTTGGTGCCGGTGAAGCGCTCACGTATGACGTGAAGGTGACGAACACGGGTGCGGATCGTGTGACCGGGGTTACGGCTACTGATGTGTTGCCTGCGGGCGTGGCGTTTGTGTCGGCGTCTGATGGTGGTGTGTACGATCCTGTGTTGCGTCGTGTGGTTTGGAACATTGGGTCGCTTGATGCGGGTGCTTCCAAGACTGTGCGGGTCGCGGTGATGGTGGATGCTGATGTTGCGCCGGGTCAGGAGATCCGGAACGTTGCCGTGGTGGATACGGAGCAGGGTTGTGTTGATGATCCTGCAACGAGCGAGAACGAGTGTGAATCAATCGACATCGACCACACGCCATCTCTCAAGGTCGTTAAAGACGACCACAAGCAGGTCGTTGCTCCGGGGCAGTCTGTCACATACGACGTGACAGCAACGAACACCGGAAGTGTGGCTGCGACCGATGTGGTCGTTACTGATCAGTTGCCGGAGAACCTCCAATTTGTTTCGGCAGATCAGGGCGGTCAGCACGATCCGAACACCGGCATCGTCACCTGGAACGTACCAACCATCAACCCGGGCGAATCGTTGACATTTCAGGTTGTCGTCACTGTCGCTGACACGGTAAAACCTGGTGATGTCGTGCGAAATGTGGCAATGATCGACTCTCCCGCTGGATGCGTCGATGACACTCGAACTCCAGAGAACGAGTGTGAATCGATTGATATTGACGACGTGCCAATGATTGCCTTCACAAAAACAGACGGCAAAGACGTAGTGCTTCCAGGTGAGGCCTCTACGTACTCGCTCGTCGTGAAGAACAACGGCAAGACAGACGCGCCTGATGTCAAAGTGACGGATCAGCTTCCGGCAAACCTGACGTTTGTATCGGCAACTGATGGTGGTGTGTTCGACTCGGCAAGTAACACCGTCGTGTGGAACTTGGGAACGATGCCTGCGGGTGCTGAGCAGACAGTGACTGTAGACGTGACGGTTTCGGCATCGGCCGTTCCGAACGAGGCTGTTTCAAACACTGCAAAAGTTACAACTGACGAGCTCTGTGTCGATGATCCAGATACCGCAGTGAACGAGTGCGAGGTTATCGATATTGACCGTGTACCCGCAGTGTCGATTGTGAAGGATGACGGCAAGACCGTTGTCCGCCCAGGCGAGACCCTTGAATACACACTCACAGCGTCAAACACGTCTGACTACGACGCGCCAAACGTGGTAGTCAGTGACAAGATCCCGAGCAATGTCACCTTCTTGCGTTCATCGGAAGAAGCAACCCAATCGCTTACGGACTCGTCAAAGTTTGAGTGGAATATTGGCACTTTGAAAGCTGGTGAAAAGCACGAGATCACCGTCACTGTGAGGGTAAACGAAAAGCTTGCGCCTGATACTGACATTGTGAACACGGCCAAGATCACCACGAACGAGGTCTGCATTGATGATCCCGCGACCGAGGTGAACGAGTGTGAGTCGACTGATATCGATGTCACCCCGTCAGACGTGTGGATCTTGAAAGATGATCACAAGACTGAGGTGAAGGCTGGGGAAGAACTCACGTACGACCTGACTGTTGGCAACAACTCGAAGTCGAAGACCATCACCGACGCGGTTGTCACCGACACGCTGCCGAAGAACGGGGTGTTTGTGTCTGCGACCGATGGCGGTGTGGTGTCTGCTGATGGCAAGACCGTCACATGGAAACTGGGCGAGCTCGCGCCGGGTGCCGCAACGGTGGTGAAGGTGACGGTAAAGGTTGCAGCATCGGCGAAGCCGGGCGACGAGGTGATCAATACCGCGAAGGTCGATATTCCTGGGGGTTGCATTCAGGAAGACGCGTGTGAGTCGACAGATCGTGACGTGTTGCCGAAACTGTCAATTGTGAAGACCGATCACCAGGAGAGCACGAAGCCTGGCGAGAAGCTCACATATGACGTGACCGTCACCAACGAAACCAATGTTGATGCAAAAGACGTGGTTGTGACTGACCGGTTGCCGAAGAACGTCACCTATGTGTCGTCGAGTGATGGCGGCACGTATGACAAAGCGAAGCATGCGGTGACGTGGTCGCTGGGCACGCTCGCCGGGGAAGCAGCGAAGACGGTGAAGGTGACCGTCACTGTGAACGCGGATGCGACCCGTGAGGTCGTGAACGTTGCGTCGGTGAAGACTCCGGTCGCGTGTGTGAACGATGGTGACTGTGACGCGGAAGATGTGACGGTACTGAAGCCTGTTGATGAGCTGATACCAGGGTTGCCCGGGGTGACGCTTCCAGTAACCGGCGGTGAAGCGGCGGGTCTCTGGGCCGGTCTTGCGGCACTGCTGATGCTGGCGGGTGGTGTTGGTGTGACGGTTGCGCAGCAGCGTAGACGCGCAAAAGCATAACCGCCGAAAGGCCAGCGTGTGACTGGCTGGTAGCTCAAACAGATAACTGAAAAACGACTGGGGCGGTTGCCGTAAGGCGGTGGCCGCCCCAGACGCATTAACCCACAGTCTCGGCAGATGCTCGGTTAAATCCTGGGCGTTGATCAGGGGCGAACTTTACCATTAGTAATGCAACACCAGCAAATTGCACCTAACATAATTGGAGACTCTTCTTGACTAGCGTTTTTCGCGACGTTCTCGCCTTGCCTTAGTTTCAGCTACCGCAATCGCTTTTGGGGCATCGCTCGCATTTGGCGGAGCGACGGCTGTGTTTGCTGAGGAGCCGCAACCGGTTGTCGACGTTGTGTATGTAGCAAAGAATGTCGACACTTCACAGTTTGATGCCGGAACGATCGCGGTCACGTATAGCCCGTCGTATGACGAGACACATCCTGTACCCGACCTGTCCGCGTACGGCGGTGCAGGTGAGCCGCAACCGATCACCATCAACTACACAATGTCGGCTCACACCGTGGCCGCTGGCACCACATCGGTTGTAGAAGCTCCGGCGGCGATTGGTCCGAATGTGCAGACCAGCACCAGCGTCGGCACCACAGGAGGAATCGTCGGTGCTACAGCGTCATATTTGAGGTTTGTGCTCTCTCCGGGCGCGGGTACAACCAGCAACATCTATACAGACCCGAGTTCTTGGGAAGAGAAGCTGGCCGCTACCACCGCTGGCACCTACTCACCGACATCAACTTTTGAAGTCAGTAGGAAAGATTCTCCGGTGCTTCCTGCCGGGTTCGCTTCGATGACCGAGCCGAGCTTTCATCTGAGCCCAACCGCGCAGGTGGGGGCGTACGGTCCTGCTAGTATTCGTGTTTTCTCTGCGGTATCCGGCATGGACGGTGTGCAGGTACCGGCTATACCGTCGGCGCTCCCAACAGTTTCCGACACGAAACCACACACCGTTGACGTTCTTCGCGGCGCGGGCGATGGCGATCTGGCCAATACTCGGTATCTCACCGTAAGTATGTTGTTTGCGGCGTTTGTGCTGACCACGACTGATGGCACCACACCGGTGGATCCTGATGTTAAGCCCGCGATCACCTCAAAGGCCCCCGCGAATGGGCAGGTCGGTGCCGCGGACACTCACCAGCTCACGAGCACTGGTTCGCCGGCTGCCACGTATCGGGTGTCTGCGGGCAAATTGCCTGACGGGCTCACTCTTGATGGTGTGACGGGAAAGATCACGGGTAAGCCGACCAAGAGTGCTTCGTTCTCGTTTACGGTTGAAGCGAGGAACACGGCTGGAGTTGCGACCGCGAACTACACGCTCAAGGTCACCGCAGCAGGCACAACACCTTCGTGCACGGTTCCGCGTAAGGTGCCTGTGTTTGCGGATGTCGCGACGGGTCAGAAGTTCTCCAAGGAGATTGCGTGGATGAAGGAATCGAAGCTGTCGACTGGTTACGCCGATGGCAGCTACCGTCCCAAGGACGACCTGTCGCGTGAGGCGATGGCCGCGTTCATCTACCGACTCGAAATGACCTACCAGAGGTAGCTCCAATCGAATAGCACAAAGCGCGCAGGCATCGTCTCGTGCGCCCCTGGACTGGGCCAGAGTGGACACAACGAATGATGTGTCCACTCTGGCCCACTTTTGTGTTCGGGTCTTTCAATCAGTAGGTAGTGCACATCCGCTGCAGCCAGGTATCAGATTGCCCAACACAAGGGGTCAACCACAGAAAAAGCGACTTCGACTCCCCGACATTCCTTTTGAAGCAGAGAAGCGTATACTCCTGAGGCCACCGGAATCACGATACATGTTTGAATGGAGACCATTGACTAGAGAGCACCTGCGCCCCGTACTGCTACCAAGTTATAGCTTTGATTGGCTGATCGGTTCTGATGAGCCAGGGGCATCCCACCGCATCGCACAGGAGACCTCCTGGGCTTTGCTCGATCGCGTGCGCAAGGGTGCCGATCCGGTCATCGTGGAGCGGGTGGTGCAGCTCGCTTCGGGCGACGGTATTAACGACATTGCGGAACTGTGGGCGCGTCAGGGAGCACACTCACTCGCGGGGGTTCTTTGGCGCCTGTACTTGCTGCGTCGCGTGGCTGGCACGGACCCCGAGCTAACTGCGGATCTGTATCGTCGAGGTGCCGTAATCGCGGTAACAATTGACCCCGTCGTTGCGGGCGTTGCAGAACCCGCGACCCCCGCCTCGATCACCGAACTCTGCGACACGATCTTGAGGGGTGCCTTCACTGGAGATCTCGGTGACGCCCTTGAACGTGCAGCTAGCTACTGCAGGATCATGTCGCTGGGGCCGCCGACCTCGCCGACTCGCGCGATAACGACAACGACGAGCACGCGACCACACTCACCACAAGGGCCCTGCGATACTCAACTTTCGCCCACGATCTGCATGGTGGTGCCACGCGCTGGCGCGACGGCACGCTGGAGTAGTTGGGCCGTGGTTGATCCTGCGCTAAACTCGTAGCTGCCGGGCCGCAGTAACCCCGGGCTCCAATTTTTGCCGCCTCGAGCGGCCTTCCGCCGAGAGGCGTTTCTGCGGCTCGGTATTTTTGTGCCCGAAAGCGGCTACCCAAACCGACCAGAGACATAGTCCTCGGTCGCCTGAACTGACGGCGTCGAGAACATCGTGCTGGTGTCGTCGTACTCGATCAGTTTGCCTGGCTTGCCGGTGCCGGCGATATTGAAGAACGCCGTGCGATCCGACACCCGCGAGGCCTGCTGCATGTTGTGGGTCACGATCACGATTGTGTACTGCTGCTTCAGTTCGTCGATCAGATCCTCGATCGCGAGGGTCGAGATCGGGTCGAGAGCCGAACACGGTTCATCCATCAGGAGCACCTCGGGCGAAACTGCGATCGCGCGCGCAATGCAGAGACGCTGCTGCTGCCCGCCAGAGAGCCCGGAGCCCGGCTTGTCCAGCCGATCCTTCACCTCGTTCCACAGGTTTGCACCGCGCAGCGAACCCTCGACCAGCTCTTCAGCGTCCGACTTTGACATCTTGCGATTGTTCAGCCGCACACCCGCGAGCACGTTCTCGCGGATTGACATCGTGGGAAACGGATTGGGGCGCTGAAACACCATGCCGACCTGGCGGCGTACGAGCACGGGATCGACGCCCGCCGCGTACAGGTTTTCGCCGTCGAGCAGCACCTCACCCTCCACGCGCGCGCCCGGAATTGCCTCGTGCATACGATTGAGCGTGCGCAAGAAGGTGGACTTGCCGCAGCCAGATGGCCCAATGAACGCGGTGACGCTGCGGGGCTCGATGTTCATCGTGACACCCTCGACCGCGAGAAACTTGGAGTAGTAAACGTTGAGGTCGGTAACCTCGATGCGCTTCGACATATTGTGTTCTTTCTTTCGGGTAGAGCTAGCGGCCGGTCTTGGGGCGAACTTGCGAGCAACGAGGCGGGCCGCAAGGTTGAGCGCCATGACGATGAGGATCAGCAGGAGTGCCGCCGCCCATGCCCTGTCGAGAAACGCGAATGCCGGATTGCCCTGGTTTGCGAACTGTGTGTAGACGTACACGGGAAGTGATTGCATGCGGTCTTTGAACAGGTCGTAGTTCATGGAAGCGGTGAAGCCCGCGGTAATGAGCAACGGAGCGGTCTCGCCGATCACACGGGCGATTGAGAGCATGATTCCCGTCGTAATGCCCGCGATTGAGGTGGGCAACACCACCTTCAGGATCGTGCGCCACTTGGGCACTCCCAGCGCGTAGGCGGCCTCACGAAGTTCGTTCGGCACCAGCCTAAGCATCTCCTCGCTTGAGCGAACGACCACCGGGATCATGAGCACCGATAGCGCGACCGCGCCAATGATGCCCATGCGCACGCCGGGGCCCAAAAAGAGCGCAAACACCGCGTAGGCGAACAAACCCGCGACGATCGACGGAATACCCGTCATCACATCAACGAGGAAGGTAATGATGCGGGCGAGTCGTCCTCGACCGTACTCAACCAGGTAAATGGAGGTCATGAGCCCGAGAGGTACGGAGATGACAGTTGCCGCAAGGGTAATCAGTAGTGTGCCGACCATCGCGTGTAGTGCACCACCACCCTCACCTGTGACGTTGCGCATTGAGGAGGTGAAGAACTCAGCGTCGAAACGCGCGAGACCATTTTCAATCACCGTGATCCCGAGCGACACCAGCGGCACCATTGCCAGCAAAAACGCGCCAGTCACAATGCCGGTGATGAAGCGGTCCATGGTCTGGCGTCGACCCTCAACGGTGGCGGAGAGGACCGAGATAATGAGCAGGTACGCGAGCAGCCCGGTGAGGGTTGCGCCGATGAGTGAGAACTCTTGGCCCGAGGCGAGTGCGATGAGGCCGAACAGGGCAAACGCGGCGGCAAGGCTTGCCGCGAGGGTCATCCACGGGGTGCTGCGGGAAAGACGGTTACCCGCGAGTGTGGATGCGGCGCTGGGGCGAACGGTAATGGCCATTAGTTAGCTCCGTTGAACTCGGCGCGGCGGCTCACGATCCATCGAGCGACCGCGTTCACCAAGAATGTGACGATGAAGAGGATCAGACCAGTTGCAATCAGCACGTTGATGTTTTCGCCGTATGCCTCAGGGAAGGAGAGCGCAATGTTTGCGGCGATGGTTGAGGGGTTCTCTGAGGTGAGGAGGCGGAAACTCACCACACCCGTCGCCGAGAGCACCATGGCGACGGCCATTGTCTCGCCGAGTGCGCGACCCAGACCAAGCATGGCCGCCGAGACGATGCCGGGGCGGCCGAAAGGCAGCACCGCGAGGCGGATCATCTCCCAGCGTGTTGCGCCGAGTGCGAGGGCGGCCTCTTCGTGCAGCGCGGGCGCCTGAAGAAAGACCTCGCGGCAGATGGCGGTCATGATCGGCAGGATCATGACCGCGAGCACGAGGGCGGCGGTGAGGATCGTGCGTCCCGTGCCAGTGACCACACCGCCAAAGAGCGGGATCCAGCCCAGGTTATCGTTCAACCAGGCATAGACCGGTTGGGCAGCGGGGGAGAGCACTCCAATACCCCACAAACCAAACACCACACTGGGCACCGCGGCGAGTAGATCGACAATGTAGCCGAGAACCTGCGCGAGCTTGCGTGGTGCGTAGTGCGAGATGAAGAGGGCGATGCCAATGGAGAGTGGCAAAGCGATGATGAGTGCCAGCGTAGCGGCCCAGACCGTGCCGAACACCAGGGGCCCACGTAGGCCCAGAAATTGGTGGTGAGCAGGCTCGCGTTCTCGCCTGTCGCGAAGAAAGCGGGCAGGCTCTGCACAATCAAAAACGCGGCAACGGCCGCGAGCGTCACGAGGATCATGCTCCCGGCAAACACTGCTGAGCGCGAGAAGACACGATCTCCTCGGCTCAGAACTGGCTTAGCTGTTGTCAATGGTGTCCTTCGGTGGTCGTTGGCTACGGTCGTCCTCCGCGAAGTACGAGTCATAGCATCTCGAGTGAGCTGCTATGACTCGTACCTAGGCGGAGCGAGAACTACTTGATCGCGTCGATTGCGACCTGCACCTTGCTGCGCAGGTTATCCGAGATCGGGGCGCTGCCGGCGGCCTCGGCCGCCTGATCCTGACCCTCGGTGCTTACGATGTAGTTGAAGTAGGCCTTCACGAGATCGGCCTGAGCTGCATCCTTGTAGTTCTGGCAACCGATGAGGTAGCTCACGAGCACGATCGGGTAGGTGCCATCAGTGGTGCTGGTGCGGTCAATCTTGATGGCCAGGTCGTGGGTGCTGCGGCCTTCTTCGAGTGGTGATGCATCGACGATGGCTGCAGCTGCCTCGGGTGAGTATGCAACGTACTTGTCGCCAACCTTGATCTCGACGGTGGACAGATCACCAGCGCGCGACGCGTCAGCGTAACCGATAGTGCCGACACCGTTGGTCACGGCCTCAACCACACCTGAAGTGCCCTGGGCTGCTTCGCCACCCAGGTCGGTGGGCCACTCTTCGATCGCCCCTGCCGCCCAGTCGGCGGGCGCTGCTGCGGCGAGGTAGTCGGTGAAGTTCTCGGTGGTGCCCGACTTATCGGAGCGGTGCACGGGAACAATGTTCTGGTCTGGCAGTGTGGCGCCCGAGTTTTGCGACGCGATTGCCGGGTCGTTCCACTTGGTGATCTTGCCCGAGAAAATCTTCGCGACGGTTGAAGCGTCAAGCTTCAGGGAGTCGACTCCCTCGACGTTGAAGATCAGCGCGATGGGCGAGATGTAAGCCGGGAACTCGACGATGTCGCTGTCGGCAGCGCAGGATTCGAACGGGCCAGCCTCGATTTCTTCGACGGTGAAGGCTCGGTCGGAGCCGGCAAACGCACTCGCGCCTTTCTGGAAGGTCTCACGCCCGGCACCCGATCCCGTGGGGTCGTAGTTCACGGTGACTTGTTCGTTTGCTGTCTGGAACCCAGAGATCCAGGCCTCTTGCGCGGAGCCCTGCGACGAAGCACCTGCACCGATGAGCTCACCAGAGAGGGAGGAAGTAGTGCTGGTGTCGTCGGATGGCTTGGCGGACGACTCGTTCGCGGCGCAAGAGGTGAGTGCGAGCGCGGCAATGCTTCCGATAGCCGCGGTCTTGATCAGTGTTGAAAGCTTCACTTGAGAACCAATCTGAGAGCTGATGAAATGTGCGGCCACACTGGCCACACATTCCAAGCTAGACAGGCTGGGTGTATTGAGGTCTGCCAAGAGGTGAACAGCGAGTGAACGTGGGGCTTCGGGATCGCTATTCCGCGACTCAGCCTTGGTGCTCCTCTCGGCGGGAACCGCTGCTAGTGCTCCAGGGGGTAAGTCTCCACACCAAGGATGCCAGCCCCTGGGCGGGTGCGTGACAGGTGAAACACCGAGAAACCTGCCGGTGGCATGTCCGCCGCTTTCTCGACATATTTGCCTGGCAGACTGCCCGTCGCGAGTATTAATTCGCGCACGAGGTCGGGAAGCACGGGCCGGTGGCTGCAGACGACAACGTTGCTGCCGCGAGAGACGATCTTTCCGACGAGCTTGCGCAGACCGTCGAGGTCGCCCGTGTCCCAGTTATCTTGGCTCAGTGAGGTTTTCGCGCGAACCTTGCGGCTGGTGCGCTCGGAAAGTGGCGCAACGGTCTCAAGGCAGCGCACTGCCGTCGACGAGTAGATGCGGCGCGGGCCGAAGGATTCCAAGATGTGCGCGACGGTCGCGGCCTGCACTGTGCCGGTCTCAGTGAGGGGCCGCTCGCAATCGACGGGAAACTGTTCGCCGCGAGACTCAGCTCTGGCATGCCGCAAAAACGTCACGGTGAACGTATCGAGCAGGTCGTGCGCAGCGAGTTCAAGAAAGACATCATACAATTCGCGGTCGGCCTTGTAGCTCAGCCGTTTGCGTGCGGCCTCGAGCGGCACCCACTCAAGCGCCTGCACCTCGGAGTTTGGCGTGAAGGTCGAGGCCAGCGCCATTTCGGGTGTTACCTCTGCCGCCCAGTACTGAACCGTCTTTTTGTTGCCGCCACCGATGCCGTAGTGGATCGTGCCGAGGTGCGAACCCAGCGCAACCGAGAGCCCCGTTTCTTCCCAGGTCTCGCGCACGGCGGCCTCGGGCATGCTCTCGCCAGGATCGAGCTTGCCCTTTGGAAACGACACGTCTTTCTGCTTGGTGCGGTGGATCAGCAGCACCATCAACTGGGTACCGCCATTCGGTAGCGTCACGCGCCTCCAGCACACAGTGCCGGCAGCGAGAGTCTCTTTGCTCAACGGGCTCTCCTTGAACCGGCGGCTGTGCGGTCGAGCATCACGAGGTCTTGCAGATCTGGCAGCAGCTCGCCCTCTTCGCTTATGACCCGACGCTGCCACGTGCCGTCAGGCAGCATGCGCCACGACGACACGTTGTCGCTGAACGCAAACTCGAAGAAGCGATCGATGCGGCCGAGGTGCTCGCGGTCGATGATGCGCACCAGCACCTCAATGCGGCGGTCGAGGTTGCGGTGCATCAGATCGGCTGAGCCAATGAACACCTCGCGATCCCCGTTGTTCTCGAACGCGTAGATGCGCGAGTGTTCGAGGTAACGCCCCAGCACCGAGCGCACCTGGATGTTCTCGGAGAGCCCTGGCACGCCCGCGCGGATCGAGCAAATGCCGCGCACCCAGATTTCGATGGGAACACCGGCCTGACCAGCGAGGTAGAGAGCGTCGATAATGACCTCGTCGACCATCGAGTTGGCCTTGAGTTTAATGCCACTCGGCAATCCGGCGCGAGCGTTTTCGGCCTCCCGCTCGATTCGCTCAAGCAGCCCAGCCCGCAGCTGCAGGGGTGCAACCAACAGGCGGTCGTAGTCCGTTTCGATTGCGTACCCCGAGAGCACGTTGAACAGTTTTGTGACGTCGCGGCCGACCTCGGGCGAGGTCGTGAACAGACCAAAGTCTTCGTAGATGCGGCTGGTCTTCGGGTTGTAGTTGCCCGTGCCGATGTGGCAGTAGTGCTTCAACTGCCCACCCTCTTGACGAATGACCTGCACCAATTTGCAATGGGTCTTCAGCCCGACAAGACCGTAGACCACGTGCACGCCAGCCTGCTCGAGCTTGCGCGCCCACGAGATATTCGCTTCCTCATCAAAACGAGCCTTCACCTCAACAAGCGCGAGCACCTGCTTGCCTGCCTCAGCCGCCGCGATGAGTGCCGCGATAATGGGGCTGTCGCCCGAGGTGCGGTACAGGGTTTGTTTGATAGCAAGCACGTCAGGGTCAGCGGCGGCCTGCTCAACAAAAGCCTGCACACTCGTCGCAAACGACTCGTAGGGGTGATGCACCAGCACTTCGCGGCGCGCGATGGCTGCAAAGATGTCGGGCTTTTCACTCGGTGAGCTCTTGCGAAACTTGGGGTGCGTTACCGGAATGTGCGGCTTGAACTTGAGGTCGGGGCGCTGCACACCACCGAGCGCAAACAGGCCACTCAAATCGAGCGGTGAGGGGAGCGTGTACACCTGCTGCTCGTCGATATCGAACTCTGAGACGAGCAGTTCGAGTGTCGCCTCGTCCATGTCGTCGGAGAGCTCAAGTCGAATCGGTGGGCCAAAGCGCCGCCGCAGCAGCTCTTTCTCGAGCGCCTGGATGAGGTTCTCAGTCTCGTCCTCTTCGATCTCCATGTCTTCGTTGCGCGTGACTCGGAAGACGTGGTCGTCGATGACTTCCATGCCTGGGAAGAGGCCATCGAGCTGGTTCGCGATCAGCTCTTCGAGCGCAATGAAGCGAACGTTGTCGTCGGACTCGCGCCGATCCACCCGTACATAACGAGGGATCATCTGCGGCACCTTCAATCGAGCGAACTCAATCTTGTCGGTGCGCGGGTTGCGCACCCGAATCGACAAGTTGAGCGCGCGACCCGAAATGTAGGGGAAGGGGTGAGCCGGATCAACTGCGAGCGGCATGAGCACCGGGTAGATGTTCTGCTCGTAGTAGCCGGTCAAGATCTCGCGATCAGCCTTGTCGAGCTGCTCCCACTCGACGATCCGAACCCCGGCCTCTGCCAGCGCGGGTTGCACCTGATCGACAAAGCAGCGGGCGTGCCGCAGCTGCAGTTCGTAGGCGGTACGGTTGATGTCTTCGAGCACGTCGGTGGGTGCGCGGCCAACGTTGGTCGGCACCGCGAGGCCGGTAACGATTCGGCGTTTGAGGCCAGCGACTCGCACCATAAAGAACTCGTCGAGATTCGATGCGAAGATGGCGAGAAAGTTGGCTCGTTCGAGCAGCGGGATCGTTGGATCTTCAGCCAGTTCGAGCACCCTCTGGTTAAACGCAAGCCAGCTCAGCTCGCGGTCAATGTACCGATCCGCGGGCAGGCTGTCGCGGGCTGAAACGTCGCGCGTCTGTTCGCTCATGCATCCATTCTGGCATTAGCTACTGACATTGCCGGTCGCTCCCACTGCCGGCTGCGTGAATCAATGTTAAACCCGGCGGCCTCGTACATCTTCACAGCACGGGTGTTGTTGCCGTCAACGTAGAGGGTGACTCGTTCAGGCTGGTGATGCGCCATGCGAGCCAGCGTGACGTCGAGCAGGTAACGACCGAGGCCGTGGCCCGCGTGATCTGGGTGGACTCCGATTGCGTAGAGCTCACTCTCGCCAGGGGTCGTTTTGATCCAGGTTGATCCTGCTGCGACGCCCCCGGGTCCCGCCAGAATAAAGAGATCGGCCGGATCGAACCAGTTTTCGTGCGTAATGAGATTGAAGTCAGCGACCGTGATGCGACCCTGCTCAGGGTGGTCGGCGAAGGCAGCGGCGTTGACACGAACCCAGTCCGCGGCATCCGCGGCGTTGCCCGCCCGGTAGTTGCGCAGCACAAATCCCTCGGGCGCAGGGAGAGCGGCCGGATCCCGGCCGTCGCTCGGCAGTAGGTCGGGATCGAGCGCCATTCGAAACAATGAGCGCACCGGAGCAAATCCTGTCCTTGTGAGGATCGCGTCAGCCGCGGGATTGTCACCGTGTGACCAGGCGCGCAGCGATTCCGAACTGCCGGATCCTGAACCTGTGGACGCCGAACCGCGCGCAACAAGCTCGGTGAGCGCGGCCGTACCGATCCCGTGCCCGCGGTGTTTTGGGTGCACAACCAGGTCAACCTCACCGTCACCAACGATGCCGACCGCGGTGGGCTCCGCGGCATCGGTACCGAACAGCATCAGCTCTCGCTGCCCCTGCGCGACCGCGAGCATCGCCTGATCTGAGACGGGTGAGGCACCGTCGTGCTCTTCGGCCGCGGCGATGATGGCTCGCGCAATCGCCAGATCACCACTGGAAGCGGGGACGGAAGTCATTCAGTGGTCTCCTCATAACGTGCGCGGGCAAATCCATACCCAACACCGCGAACGGTGCTGATGAGCCCTTCGTGGTCACCGAGCTTCGCGCGCAGGCGTCGCACGTGCACGTCGACCGTGCGGGTGCCGCCGAAATAATCGGTGCCCCACACTTCGCTGAGCAACTGCTCGCGAGTGAAGACTCGACCGGGGTGGCCCGTTAAGAAGTGAAGCAGCTCGAACTCCTTGTAGGTCAGGTCGAGTGTGCGGCCGTAGACCCTCGCGATGAAGTTCGACTCATCGATCACCACGCCCGCCGCCTGCACCGCGGGTGAGGGCGTCTCGTCGGCGAAGGATGGGCGCTCAAGCAGGCGAAGCCTGAGTTCGATCTCCGCAGGGCTCGCTGTCGGCAGCAGCAGATCCCGAACTCCCCAATCGGTCGTGAGAACTGGCAACGCGACCTCTGAGAGCACGACAACCCGCGGGGTCTCAGTCGAATCGATCAGGCTCATGCTTGCGGTGCGAGCGCGGCGAGGATCGAGAGTGCCGTCGATGAGGATCGCATCGAAGCGGTCAGCCATCGTTTCTGGCACGCGTAGTGAGAGTGGCGACGTACGAATCTCGTGCGGAAGAAGGTCCAGCCCGGGCAGTGAATCTGCTGGATCCCGGTCGGTGAGGCAGAGCAGCTGCATAAACCCGCTCCCTTCTCGCACGACGTATTCCCCATACTATTGCTTGGTTGTAACTATTGCGTGTCCGTGTTTCGAGAGCGTTACGCGCGAGTGCGAGCTGCTGGAACAGGTGCCCATGGACAGCCCTCTGTGCGACAATGGCGAGGTGAGCGAGTCAGAGGACGTTGACGCCTGGGAGATGGCGGATGTGCAGGCCTGGTATGTGCCTAGGCTTGTGACCGCGTGGGTTGTTGCTGCGGTGATCGGGGTTCTCGTAACCGTGTTTGTGCGTGGCGAAGAGCGTTTTTCTTGGCTTGTGTTTGCGATTGGGGCGAGCACCCTTGTGACGTTTGCGTTGCAGTTGGGCACCGCACAGCGTGTTGGGTTTATTACACGGGTTGCCTTTAGCGTGGCGGGATCCGTGCTTGTCATTGCCGTGATCGATGCCATCGGGTTGTTGATTCTGCACCTGTAGTATTGCCGGGTGCTGGCATTACAACGTTTGAGTGACTCTGCGAGAGCAAACTTGAGTAGTGCGTTCGCAATTGTGGTGGCGATCCTCATTGCACTTCCCAGCATCATTGAGGTCTATCGCGATGGCGTACCCCGCGAAGATCTTCTGGATTACTGGATTCTCGCGTATCTCATCGTGTGGCCGCTGTTCGTGCTCGTGTATCTCGCCTCGACACATCTCGCCTACGCGAAACGGCTGCCTCAGCTCGAAACAAAACCGCGCACGCTCTGGAGTCAGCTCTTCGGATACGGTGGTCCATCCAGTTGGACGATGACTGCGGCACTGGTTTCGATTGTTCTGACGGTCTTTATTGCGCAGACACCTGACTACCGGAGCGACTGGGTATACATCACGCTGGGAATGCTGACGGTTGTGTGCTCATGGGCCCTGATGGTCTACTCCTTCGCCTTGCAATACGGTCATTTGAGCACTGCGGTGAACGAACACGGCACCCATCACATCACACTCGGGATTGAGCACGATGAAGAGCCCCGTCTCGGCGATTACCTCACCCTGGCTATCCTGCTTTCCACGATGGCAGCGACGGTCTCAGCAAGCATCAACACCCGCCAGGCCTGGCAAACGGTGCGCGCAAACGTGATCTTTGCTTTCATTTTTAACACCGTGATCGTTGCGATGATGGTCTCGCTGCTGTTTGGTGGCCTCAGCGGCTGAGCCATTGCCACCACTCACTCTTTTGCGGAGGCAGGGCTACGCAAGATCCCCAGGTCAACGGCCCTGGCTAGCGCCGCGCCGCGCCCGCTCACCCCGAGTTTCTTGTAAATGCTGCGTATCTGACTTTTTACAGTGTTTGGGGACACACTGAGGGAACTCGCAATTTCGGCAACGGAGGCACTCTTGGCGTAGCGCTCGAGCACCAGACCTTCACGCTTGGTGAGCTTCGGGATCGACTGAACCGCCAGCCTTTGAAAGACTCGAGTCTGGCTGAGTACGGCAGGGGAGTCTCACCGAATATTTGGAGCGTCTCGCCGTTTGTGATCACCATATCCACGGTCGCAATCTGCAGAAGCGGAGTGGTGATTCCGAACCTGCGGTTGAGTTCCAAGGCCCGTCGCCAAGAGTCAGCCGCGAGCGCATCGTTGTTGAGCTCGTGCGCGGCAACCGCCTGAAGAATCAAGTGTTCCGCGCGCTCTCTAATCGTGCGATTTGGCTCATTAAGCACCGTTTTGGCGCGGGCGAGCACCTGGATGGCGTCGCCCGTGCGCAGCGCAAAACGGTTGAGCGCCCGAAAGTACGGTGAGGTGTTGGATCTGCCCGTTTCAAGGTGGGAGCGCGCCGTCGCAAAGTGTTCCGAGGCCAGTAGCAGGTCGATCTGCAGCGCTCGCAGCAGATCGACCTGGTAGGCACCCCAGTTCATCTCGGATGCGTTGACCACGTCGAGTGCGTCTCTCAGCGTCTCCATCGCTTCGTTCGTGAAGCCACCGAGCAGCAACGCCATGACGTGGGCGTGCACCACGAGGAGTCCGTCTTCATAGGTATTGGAGTCCTCTCTGAGCTCGGCAACGATCTCGAGTGCCAGCCTGTGGTCGAAATCCTCGATGGCAATGTAGGCCTCAGCTAGCCGGAAGAACCTCGCCCAGTAGGTTCCAGAGATGAGGGACCAATAGTCGCTCGTGTGGCACTCGTTGAGCAGTTCTCTTGACTGCTTCACATCACCGCGCAGCACCAGCGAAACAGCCTTGTGGCCCTGCGCACGCAACCGCATTGCCACGGCACGATCCGGCAACTTTGTACCGATCAAAAGATCGAGCAGTGTCTCCGACTCGGTGTAGCGACCGAGTTGAATATGCAGTGAGGCGAGGTGGTTGAGGGCCACTCCAAAGATGAGATCGAGAAGAGGGCTTTTCAGTGTCGTGCCGTCTTGAGCGTGCAAGAGGAGCTGATGTTTGACCTCATCGATGTGGGCTTCTGGATCCCGCGTGGTCAGCAGAAAGATCTTTGCCGCAATGAACAAGAGTTCTTCCCTGGCATCAAACACCGCTCCCGAGGCGTCGATGGTGTCGACCACCGTCCGCAACTCAGTGAACTCACGCTTGTCGATACCGTACGCCCAATACGTGGAGGCAGCACGAATGCCAAGAAAGAGCGGCCTGCGAAGCAGCATCTCTCGGGGAACTGCTCGCATGATGTCGCTCAGCTCGTATCGTTTGACCCAGAGTCCCCATGGAAAGTGCTGCTGCAGCACGCGTTCTACACCGGCTTCGTCTTCGAGAAGCAAATACTCCTGGCACGCCTCGATGGGGTAGCCGATGCGCTCCATTTCGTTGGCACTCTGCCTGCGAATTTGCGCGACGAGTTCGGGGTCAAGCGAGTGATGCTCTTGCAGATACGAGCGAACGGTCTCGAGCATGATGAACTGCTGTCGGTCGCCAACGCTCTCCCAACCACCGTAGCCAGTTCGCTGGAGTGCGGTGAGGGCATCGCTCGCGTGGGGGTCACTTTGAATGGCATTCGCGAGTTGCTCGGTGAGAAACGGTGGGTAAGACAGCGCAGCGAGAGCGTTGAGATCAAGGCTTGAGTGTGCGCTCATGTCTTGCATGGATCGCTGAACCGATTGTTGAACCGCTCTGCGAAAACGGGTTGTGGTTGACTCTGTCTTGCTGGTGTCTGCGTGTGAGGTCGCCCGCAAAATGACCTCACGAACAAGTCGAGGGAGCCCGTTGGTGATCGAGCGGAGATGCTCAGCCTCTGCTTGATTGAGACGCACTGAAAGAAGCCGCGCAGCCTCCGAAGTTTCACTCGCTGTAAAAAGTAGAACCTCGGACGGTATGACGTGACAGTCGATGGATAGCTCAAACGTCGCGTTGATCGAGAACGCTTCGAAGGGGCCAGCAACCCAGACACGAAGATTGCGGGCCTTCTGCAGAAGCCACTCGCAGTCAGCGAACGACTCGCCGTCAAGGCCGAGTTCATCACAATCAAACACAACGAGCAGTGTCTTTTCGACACTCAGGTCGAGCAATTCGAGCAATGCGGCTCGCTGACGTGAGGGAGTGTAGGCAGTGAACGAGGCTGCATCGAGCAAAGTCGAGGTGAAAGGAGAACTCTCCTGCTCGGCGAGCGTCGGATCAGCACGAATGATTTCTACGAGTTCTCGCCACAGCAGGTGCCTGACATGGCTTGCAGATCGGTGAGAATCAACAACGTCTACCCAGAGTGCGTGAGTCTCCGGGTGAGCGGGTAGGCGCTTTTCGAGCCAATCGGCAACGAGCTGTGTCTTCCCGTAACCGGAGGGCGCACGCAGGAGTGTGACCTGGTACTCAAACCCGGCGTCGAGCACATCAAGAAGCCTCGGGCGAGTGACGCACGAGCGCAGAAAACGGGGAGACGAGGGAACCCGCGCAGTTCGAGTACCGGGAACAGAGTGTTGTTCATTCAAGACGAGTCTCTTTTCCAAAAATGCAGGATGAATTAAGAGTGAGCTGCAGCGGCAACCTGGGCAATGGGCTTGATAATTCGAAGCCCATGCTTCTCTAGGACGAATGTTGCTGCGCCCTTGAATGATGAAATACCGCGCAGATATCTCCAGACACTTATGTTGCCCCCCAGCAAATTTTGGAACTCGTAAACTTTCGCACCCGACTCGTGCTCGTGGCAAACGGGGTGAACTGAGCCCAGAATCTGATTGTGAGTGTTTAAGCGGGCACAAAATGACGAAACTGGGATTAATTAATCCCAGTTTTCATCCCTGGGGTGATGGAAGCGGCGTGGGTTAAAGGTTCATGCTTAGCGTCTTAATTTGCTTGGAACCTCTTCACCCCGGGCATGAAAATGGGGACTAAAACCCCGAAGTATTGGTAATTTTCGGCCCCCTCCGTGCGCACAATTGACGTACCGAGTCACGTACGGCACCTGCTCTCCTCTAAGACGCAGAGGCATTGCACGAGTTTCCCCAAAACTCCTTCGCATTGAAGTCACCCAGACGGACGATTCGGCGGTCCAAAGACACAACGAAAGTTGATGTTGCCCAAATTTCAGCGTTGATCCTCCCTTTAGAGAAAGAAACGAAGTCGAGTAATGACGTCTGCACGCGATAGGCATGAGCAAGATGGTGCAGGAAAGACGTTGCCGCGTCGATCCTTGCTTCGCGCGGCAGTGTGGTCGGTTCCCGCGACAACCCTGGTGTTTGGTGCCGGGGCCACGGCAGCCGGGGCGGCATCGAGCTTTGAATTTGTTCCAGATCAGGTGGTCATTCCCACAATCGACTCTGCGGCGAAGGTTGTCCTCGACGCGTATCAAACAAATGGCACCCCGATCCCTGCCGGGGAAACGATCTTTGTTGGGGTCTCTCACGGCGTTCGCTGGGCCGACGGGACTGTGTACCCGCGATTCTTTACTCTGGCTGCCGCCGGAAAACTTGAGATTGACGGGATCCGTGTAGAGAACGAGAGTGTGCTGCCGGGCATCGTCACTGCATCGTACGGCACGCAGAAGGCGGTCGCCTACATTATTCTCGCCCCCAAAGTCACGGAACCGACACCCCCGGCCATTGGCGCCGGACACCTTTACTGGTGGAACGAATCTGACGACCGAGTTGTTAAGGACGTCGGTCAGGTGTGTGAGGACTGGAACCAGAACCCCTGGGGCACGATTCGCACAGTCATGCCGATCGATATTCGACCCAGCTTGCTTATCGACAACCGTGCGCGTGACATCTGGCTGTACGACGGCCCGCAAGAATACATGGGCGGACTGAACAAGAGCGAAATGGATGCTCGTCCGCAAACTCTTCCTGTCGTGACTGGACAGCAGGTTCGGGCGATGAGTTCAACGAGGTGGGGCACGCTGTTTTACGCGTGGCGCTACATTGACATTTCGGGGAAGTACGGTCTTTGCCTGTACTCGTCGCAGGCTCCTCTTGATCAAGGCAACCCGAGCGAACCTATCGCGGCGAAGAAGCATTACTTTCCCCAGGGAAAATCGGTCATGACCGAACGGTCAAACAAAAAGGTCAAGGATCTTGCCGCAACCATCGCAGTGAACGAGTCGAGTGTGCAGAACCCCGTGCCGCTTGTGCTGTTTGAAGACGGGGAACTGTGCACGGTAGCCGGAGTCTGGTCTCCATTCAGCACGGTGGTGGCTGCGACCGACGTTGCCGTCATTGCGCACGTCAACCGTGGTGGCGCGTTTCGTTTTGCGCTGAACGATGGGCGTATCGGAACGTACTCCTTTGTCGAGACAGCAGTGGCCGGAAACGTCAACACCGGCACCACAAGCTACTCAACCCAGAGGGTACCGGGCACCCCTGTCGCGATCTCGTGGAACGACTCGAGCGAGCCGTTTGTGCTACTCGCCTCGGGGCTCTCTACTACGCCCCGACCAATGCTGTTCCTACCCTGGTTGCGTCAAACGTGAGCGCGATCGAGAAATACGGGATGCGGCTCGGGAATCAGAACGGGATCTACTTTGGCACCAGCGACGGGAAGCTCTGGGAGTGGTTCACGGGCTTTGCAGCACCGAATCAGATTGGCACGATGCCGGGAACCCCAAAGTCGCTGTATCACTGGGGTGCCAACGCCCACTACGCGCTGTCAACGAAGGGTGCCTTCCACCGTATCTCGGGGGCGTCACCAAACAGATCACCGACAAATACGTTACTGCGGTTCCCATACAGATCGCCCGAGATGGCGACGGTAAAGATGTTGTTCGTTTTGGTGCGCTTTCGGGCGTGAGCGTTCCGCGCTGCGAAATCTACATCTAGTCAACAGACTTCCTCATCTGACCGATGGGGTACATCAGAAAGATACAAGGAGCATCCATGGCAAAGAAGAAAATGACCGGAAAGCGCCGAGCGCTCATCGCCTCTGGGTCGGTGCTTGCAGTTGGAGCGCTGCTCACGTCAGCGCTCTTCGTGGATAACGCCTTCTTGGGACTTGGCTCTTCGGCCAGCAACAACACCATTGGCCCCGGCGCCGACAAGGTGTTTGACCTCAAGGTGTCGAAGGAGAACACCCCGATCCTCTCGGATGCCGCTGCAAACTACCAAGATTACGATGTTCGCAGCAGCCCCGGTCTGGTGATCAACCCTGACTTGAAGACGCTGGTTCCGGGTGGGGCAGCAGCAATCGTGAACATTCCCATCAAGAATGTCTCCGCTGGCAACATCGACATGAAGATCGACATTAAGATCCTCAACCGCAACGCAGACATTAAGCCCGGAGGCTCGCAGGCGATTCCTGGACTGACGGCGGCCCAGATTGACTACTACACCGAAAGCCTTGAGTGTGCAGTTGACGTTCGTGGTGTCCAGGCGATCGGGTGGGGATCGTGTAACGGGCTTGTGGGCGCTGAGCCAGCAAACGTTGGCGATCCTGAGCCCGCGGGCTTCAACGAAATCATGGGCGCAGGCGCACCGCTGCAGCAGAATACCGCTGCTTTGGTGACGATGAAGTTTCGCTTGAAAGATCAGGGTGCTGTCAACAACATGAAGCTTACCCAGGGCGCAACAAAGTTCGTGGTGCACTTCGCCGCGACGGGCCTCTAACGAGGCTTCACAAGATTCGATGCGGGGGAACCTCCCTTGTAGACAGACAAGTGAGTGAATACTCAGCCTGTGTTCCCGGCTCCCTACCCCGAACTAGCAGGGGATCACCGCTGGGTAACACCTGTCCGTCCTCCCCGGTATCGAACTGGGGCACCTCAGAAGCAAATGTTTGAAAGCGAAATGATGATCAGTTGCTCAACCGAATTACTCGCAAGTTGTGTCGCCCCAACGGCGCAACTGCGCGGCAGGGCAGTTGCCACCGCTTTCTGTAGCTCTGAGGTGCCCGACCTCCCCATTGTCAATGGTTTCAGGAGAAGTTGCATGAGACGAATTCTTTCTCAACCAAGATTCCGTGTGCTGTTGTCGGCCGTCGCCGCGCTCGCACTCAGTCTCACGGTTGTGCTCTCCTTTGCTGCCTTCACGGATGACTCCGAAGCTGGTGTGGCCGTAACAGGCAACTTTGACGCAAAGATTACTGATCCGGCCTCGGGCAAAACCTGCTCAGCAGATGCGGCGAGCCAGAGCACTGCCGTTATCGTGGCGACCAACACGGCAGGAGCAGTGATCGCTTACGACGCGGCAAGCCCAAACGATCCGACCGCGACCTACGAGATTACGGTGTGCAACACCTCTCAGGCGGCCACGGGCAACCTTGTGCTCGCGGTGCGTAACGCTCGAGATACACGCGGTGGTCCTGCGGCGGTTGGCGGGATAGATCCGTTCGACCACATGTTGATGAGCGTGACCGACATCACCACTCCCGCAACACCGATCAATTCGATTGTGCGAAAGAGTGTTGCTGAGATCAACGCCGGAGGCGGGACAGTTCTGACGGGCTCCACTATCGCGAAGGCCACAAGCGCGACTGACCCTGGCAAACGCACGTTCAGAATAAACGTTTGGCTGAATCCGGCTTCACCCGGCTTCCAAGACGCAGCGTATGGCCAGGGTATGTACCCGGGCATCGTGGTCAGCTCCGAGAGCAATCTGCTCTCTGGCATTACCGACCTGCAAGGAGTGACCGGTTAATGCGCGCACAGATGTTGAGCAGGCAGGCAACTGCGGTCCCACACAACACCCCACGGAGGGCATGACATGACTCACGGGATAGCACCCCCGCGGGCAAGCGACGAAACAAGTGGACCTTGCTCGCTACCGCAGGCATTTTTCTGCTTGCCACCGCGCTCACAACGGCCGCCGTGTTTCGAGACAACGCCTTTCTCGGCATGGGTGATGTTATTACAAGCAAACCCTTCTCGATTGGCCTCGTTGGGCAGAACAACCGGGTTCAGCAAATCGGTGCCGACTCCACCAGCTACACCTTTGACGGTAAGGATTTTTTGCCTGGAGCGACCCACAAAGTCAGCGTTCGTGTTTTCAATAACTCGCCCGAGACACAGGCAAGCCTGGGCATGTCGGTGAAGCCCGTGGCGGGGGTGCTTGACGATCTCTCGGGGTTTGTGCGTGTGAGCGCGAGTGTGAACGGCAGCACAGTATTTGGCAATCCTGCTTCTCCAACGGCAAGCACACAGCTCACTCCGGCCACCGCGACAAACGTGGTGACCCTCGACAGTCGCGGACGCGCTCAACTCGCAAACGGTGACACCTGGGTAGCCGGCACCAACGCAAATAGCTCCGTTGTGGTCGACCTGTGGTTCACATTCAAGGACGACCTCACCACAACACAAAAGAGGTCTCTCAATGGGGCAGCGCCAAGTTCACGCTGACCTTCTCAGGAACATCGGTAGGTGGGTAGTGCGTTACAGGATGCATAGAACGACGCTCAGGGGCCACAGCACCACACTGCGGCGGGGCCTCTTCGCGGCAATGAGTATTGCCGTTGTGGCAGCCCTCGCTTCACCCCTGTCAATGACACAGGCTGGGTTCATCGATGTGGTTCACGCCGACGCTGTGCTGCAGACCGAAAAGAAGCCGGTGGTGAATTACTTCGGCCAGAACACACTCTCCGCCGCGTCTGGCGCGGTCGTTGGTAGCGACGGGTCAGTTTGGGTGACGGGCTACCGTCCGCGCTCAAACGCCAGCAGTTTGAAGTGGGCCGGAGGATACGCCGGTAACGGCAACGATGCTTCTCTGACCACTGGCGCTCCGGTCGCGGTGACGGGGTTTGGGGCTAAAGGCATGAAAGCGGTTAAGGTCGCTGCCGCCTCAAAAACGGGATCCAATACCGCCGCAGAGGCGTTTGCCGCTCTCACTGGCGACGGGCGTGTGTTCGGGTGGGGATCCAACTATGCGGGCATGCAGAATGTGCAGAACGTCTCGACGAAGTTTCAACTGACACCGACCGAGATCGTTGTGCGGAACTCCGATGGTGTCAAGCAAAAGATCGTTGATCTGCAATCAGCGCACCAGCAGTTTTTTGCACTCACAGACGCTGGGGAACTGTACGTGTGGGGCTACACGGGATGGCAGACTCGATCGGGTGTTGTGATGCCCGATTTTGGATCGGGCCACATCTTGTCGACTGACAAACAAGCTCGCGAAGAGGAATCAGCCGCCTGGGGTGCTCCCACTCTTTTCAACTCGCGGTTTTTTGACCGCTACATAGTGCCCTACGAGTCAACAACCTGTACTCAGCACCCTGTTGGTGGTGTGATCAGCGGTTACGACGCGGGGTCAGCGGCCAAGAAGGTGCACTCCATGTCAGTGGGTGCCAATGGTGGTCTGCTCGTCACACAAACGGGGGTTGTGTACAGCTGGGGGTACAACACCCTTGGTGTCGGCAGCTTCTACGCTCAGACGCGGGACTTTGCGAATCAAAAAACCAGCTTCGGTATCTTCTCGCAGATGGACTGCCCACGGGTGGCCTTTGGGGTGAACTCGGTAGTGAACACGAAGTACTCGAGCGCAGAACTCGCAGCGGGATGCGCAGGGACTGTGAGCGCAGTTGATCGTGTGTCGGCCACCTGCCCAGTTCGGCAGGTCGGATCACGCGACCGCGCTAACCAGATGGTGCTGCAAAACGGCGAGCTGTACACCTGGGGTACCGGCAGAATGGGCACACTCGATGTGCGCAAGTATCTCGGGCGCACTCCGAGTGCCCTCAGTATCAACCATCCCCTGTACACGGTTCTTGAGTGGGACGGGCCGGTGCAGGAGTGGCCGAGCTCGAACGCGCAGGAGAACGACGGCGACTACCCGGTGAAAGTCGACGCCGTTAGCACCACCGGCGATCCCGCGGTCACGACCTCCCTTTCGGCCATGCGCCTCGGGGTGCGCGAAGTCGCCAACGGTCTCGACCACACGCTTCTGCTGATGGCAGACGGCACTGTGTACGGTTACGGTTCTGACAGTTTCTGCCAGGCGACCGGCATCGCCGACAGCGTGGGCGGGGCAACCTGCAAGACCAGGGCCGCCACGGCCGTACCGACACTGAATACCTCGCTCAGCAAGGTTGGTAAGGCCTCGCAAATCGCAGCGGGCACCTGCTGGTCGTACGCGACAACACCAGATGGAAAGCTCTATGGCTGGGGTGGCCGCTACGCTCGCGGGTCGTACGACACCACCGCCGAGGCGTATGGCTGCGCTGCCGCTGATCCCGCAGCGCTTACAGCGTACGGTGATCACCTCCCAACCTCGAACACCAGCGATCCCTACGGTGATACCGATGACGAGGCAAACACCCGCATCCCGACGATTGAGTTGGTGTGGAAGTGGTAGCGCGCGACGCTGAACTTCCGACGCTCAGCGCGGGTTTGCGCGTCTATGCGCGCATCAGATCGACGCTGTTGTGGGTCTTGTCATGCCTGGGCGCGCTCTGCATCATTGTTTTTCTCGTGGGAGTGATCGGTGGTATCAGACCCTCGGTGGTGATTTCGGGGTCGATGGAACCAACGATTCACACGGGGATCTCACCTTTGCGCGCACGATTCCCTCGAGCGACGTCAAAGTTGGCGACATCCTGACCGTTGAGCGCCCGAACAATCAAGGCCAGGTCACACACAGGGTGGTTGCGATCCAAGAGGTGAAAGGTGGCCACTCCTTCACGCTGAAGGGGGACGCCAACCAGGTCAATGATTTCGATAACTACCTGTTTGCCGAGGTCGGAGAGGTGATCGGTTGGATCCCCTACGTCGGCTACCTGGCGTTGGCGCTGAAAAGCAAGATCGGTTTGGCCGTGGCGATCGCCGTTCTGGTGGGGCTCCTCATCCTCACCATCATGGATCCGCAGAAGCTCAGGTCAGACAAGAGATCCGACGGCAAACCCGCCGACACACATTCCGAAGAGTTGAACCCCGTTCAAGCCGCGTAGTCACAACGTACACCTAGGAGAAGAAGATGCAGAGCATGCAGCACACGTCCACCGGGGACGGGCGCATCCGCCGTTTTGGGCGTTTCGCCGCTGTCGCGGCCATCATTATGGGGCTCCTGGTGATCCCTGCTGCAGCTCAGGCAGGGTTTAACGATGACTACGAGGGGTATCGGGTGTCGACCCTCTTTGACGTGGGCAACGGCACAACGGCAGGTGTGGTGAGTGCTTCGGGCGACTACGCAGCCTACATCGCAAACTACAACTCAGTCGTGATCAGACACTTCACGGGTCCCGGTGATGACGACTGGGAAACCGCCACCCTCACTCCGCCGCCGACAATGCAGGGAACGTTTGCTCGGCGTGTGGTTGTTGATGCGGCAAATGGGCGCGCGGTTGTGACGCCGAACCCCAAGAACTACGTCAAAGCTGGCGGATTTTCAGAGACCACCGCAGAGGTGTATGTCTATCGTTTGAGTGGCACTAACACCTGGACCTACGAAAAGACGTTGACCGTAGATGAGCCGGTGGGTGCTGAGAACAGGGCATCGTTTGGTCTCCGGCTTGAGGTGAGCGGTGACGTGGCCGCGGTTTCTGCAGAGAGCGCCGTTCGTGCGAGTGGCATCGGTAACGGAGCCGTCTATCTCATCAATTTGGTGACCGGGGACTGGGCCAGGGTCGAGCACAATCTCGCAAGCACTAACGAAGAGTTTGGCATGTCGACCGCGTTCAACGGGACAAAACTTGCCGTTGCCTCCCCAATGCCCGTGAGCACCTGTGACCGCTACGGCACCGGGGTTGCTGACACCTGCCGTCTCGGTAAAGTCACACTCTTCGATGTGAGCGGCGTGCAAGCAACAAACCCGCGTGTGATCCAAAACCCCATGGACCCCAAAACGTTCCATCCCTCAGGAGTGACGACGGATCCGTTCAGTACGGTGCTGAAGTTTGCAGAAGGCAAACTGTTTGTCTCTTCGTCTCAGGAGATTAACTTCACCAGCGACGACCCGCTGATCCTGTTGGCGGTATCTACTCGAGTGCGTTCCACACCGGCACAACAACTCAGGGTGCCATTTACATCTTTGATGACGTGACGGGCCTGCAACTCGGGGGCAAAATTATCCCGCCGCGGTACCACTACAACGCGGCCGTGAACTTTGACGTGCGAGACGGCAAGCTGGTCATGAGCTCAATGAACCGCAGCGGGGGCCAGTTCGAAAAGGGTGAACTGCTCTTCTATGACCTCGCTTCGCTGAACTACGTGAGCGGCGATGTGAACAACCGGCAGCAGCCGGTTCCAGAGGTCGAGTTTCGACCCGATGGGCTCTCCGAAGGAGCTCGCTTCGCCTTTCACTACGGCAACATCGTCATGACCAATGGCAGGGTGTTTGTTCCTTACACCAACGCTAAGACTCTGTACGTGCTTGAGCCAGTGCGAAAACGGTCGGCATCCCTGAATGACGTCACTGTCGTCTATGGGCAGGGTGGCACCGTTTCTGCCAGCTTAGACAGCGCTGGAAAGGACGGCGGTACCGCGGCTCTCGCCATTGACTCGGTGCTGCGCGACACCGTCACAGTTGCGGGGTATGCGGCGAACTTTATACTGCCAAACGCGGGCAACAGTTACCTCGTGGGTACGCACCCGATGAGCGTCAGCTACACCGGTCCGAGTGGTTCGAGCGCCGTGGTCGCCAATGCAAACCTGATCGTCACAAAAGCCAGCACCGCGATTGCTCTGAGCCCGTTGGAGTTGAGCGGTGACACTCAGATAGGTGTGACCACAACCATCCGTGGGCAGGTGACCGCGCAGTACGGCACTATTCCAACCGGCAAGGTGACGGTCACGGTGAACGGCGGTAATGCGGTCGAGGCAACACTCGATGCCAACGGACGTTTTGTGGCCGAGCTGACCGGACAGCAGAGCAGCAGCCTCGCCTATGTGGTGACCTACTCGGGTGACGCAAACCACTTGACCTCAACGGTGAGTGAATCAACCACCGCTCCGGCACCGCCCGCAAGCGCGGCCTGGTCCGTCGCGAAGTCGGCGACCGTCAATGCGCTCACTCCCGCCGGTGGTGTTGTGAAACCCGGTGATGTCATTGACTACGAGGTGACGGCGACCGCCGGCACCCGTGACATTGATGATGTGGTGCTGACTGACGATCTGAGTGGGGTGCTCGGTGCTGGAACATTCGTTCCCGGATCCGCGACGCTCACCATCGGTTCGGGATCGGCCGTTAGCGTTGCCAATCCAGGTGCTTCTGACCTGCTGAAGACCGTCGCTGCAGACCTGCCAGCGGGTGAAAAGATGACGCTCAAATACCGCGTTGTGGTTGATGATGATGCGTGGTTTGAGTCACTCACCAACACGGTAACGGCAGCGGGAGCCACCACCCCGACCAACTGTGTCGCGGGCGCCTCACCGATGCCGACGGAGTGCTCGACGACTCACGTCACCGGTGCGCTGTTCGAGGTGAAAAAAGTCTCTCGAGATGTTGGTGGGGCAGTGACTCCGCTGACGGGAGCCTCGTTTGAGGTGTTGCAGGACGCTGCGGGAACACCGGGTACGGTGCTCACAACGCTCACCGAAGAGAGCGGCAACCCGGGAGTCTTCAAACTCAAAGGTCTGCGACCCGGCACCTACTGGCTCAGTGAGGTGTCGAGCCCCGCGGGCTTCACCTTGTTGCCGGAACCCGCCAAGTTTGTGCTCAGTGACACGGGTGTGCTCACGCTTGCAGAGCCGACCAAACACAGCCAAATGAGCGTGGATAAGTGGACGGTCACAGTTGTTAACTCGGCACCCGTGGCGCTACCCCTCACCGGCGGATTCGGCTCGCTGCCCTATATCGGCGCCGGCGTCCTCCTCACACTCGTGGCTTCGGGACTGGCGCTGAACACGCGTTACCGAAGTCGCAAGACCGCCTAACCCTCGCGGTTCTTCCCCCAAGTGTCCCGTTTTCACGGGTCAGTCAATATCCAAGGAGAAATAATGCATTCCCCCAGAAAACGGAACGGAACGTTCAGACTGCTCGCGGCACTCGTCGTGGGTGGTGCGCTCATGGTGAGCGCAGGTGTGGCAGCGTCGGCTGCACCGACCATTGACCCGACCAAAAACGATGCTTCGATCACTGTTCACAAGTACGAAAAGCCGGCAACCGCAACGGCTCTTCCCAACGACGGCCGCGAGATCAGCCCGTCTGACCCTGTACTCAGCGGCCTCACGCCACTGAATGGCGTTACCTTCACCGCTAAAAAGGTGAACGGCATTGACCTCTCGACCAATGCGGGCTGGGAAGCTCTCAAGACGCTCACTCCAACGAACCTGGGTGGACACACGTTGGGAACTGCTGCCACACAGGTGACTGCTGGTGGCGGTGTCGCAACGTTCTCGAATTTGGCCGTCGGCCTCTACCTGGTCGAAGAGACCGTCACACCCTCCGGGTACCTTCCGGCAGAGCCCTTCCTTGTGACAGTTCCCATAACTGATCCTGCCAACCTCAACGACTGGCTTTACAACGTTCACGTTTACCCGAAGAACGCTACCTTTGGTGACAAGAACGAGAAGACCGTTGACGACACCGGCAAGGTGAAGCTCGGTGACGTGATTACCTGGAACATTTACGGCGAGATCCCCGACGCCGCAGTCATTGACGGTTACCGCATCGTTGATCCGCTCGACTCCAAGCTGAGCTACACAAACGGCACGACCATTGTGAAGTTTGAGAAGAGCGCAACGACTCTCGCTGAAGGCACCGACTACGTGCTCACAGAGGCTACGTCAGGCACCCCTGCAAAGACAACCGTCACCATTGATTTCACAGTTGATGGCAGGGCTAAGCTCGTTGCCGCTCGCGCCGCTGACGCGACTGATCGTGTGCAGGTGACCATCCCCACAACAGTGAACACCGTGGGCACGATCGAAAACACCGCACTTGTCTACCCCAACGCTGCGAGCTTCTCGATTCAGCCTGGCCAGCCTGGCGGACCGGTCAACCCAAGCGAAGAGACACACTTCGGCGATCTGCTGATCGAAAAGGTTGAGGCAGGTAAGTCAACGGTCAAGCTCAAGGACGCAGAGTTCCAGATCTTCAAGACGCGTGCAGACGCGATTGCGCGCACAGGCCAGATCGAGGTCGGAGGTGCCACCACCTTCACCACAAACGCCTCCGGTCAGATCATGCTCACCGGTCTTCGTGTGTCGGACTGGGCAAACGGAGAGCGCGTTACCTCGGCCGACCCCGGCTACCAGAGCTACTGGCTGGTAGAGACCAAAGCCCCCGCGGGCTACTCGCTGCTCGCTGAGCCATACGAGGTTGTTGTCAACGATTACGTCGCGGGCAAAACAACCCCGATTACACGATCGAGGATGCTCTCAATAACGGTGGTTTCACCCTGCCGCTGACCGGTTCAGTGCTTTCCGCGAGCCTGTTTTACGGTGGCGGAGCGCTCATCATTGCTGGTGTGGTGTTCATGATCGTTCGTCAGCGTCGACTGCAGGCTGCTAAGGCCTAGTCGCTCCAGAAGCCGTGGGCAAGGATCCTTGTGCGCAGGGATCCTTGCCCACGGACGAATGCGCAAGTCATGAAACTGATGTTCTCGGGTAAAAGCGCCGTGCTGAAGCGACTGAAATCGGTGACGCTGCAGCGCGTCATCATGATGGCCGTCGCGGTCGTTGGAGTTGGCATCGCGGTGTATCCACCGGCGGCGAGCTGGCTCACGGATCGTGCACAACAAAGCCAGATCGATGCCTACGCCAAGCACATAGAGAGCGCCTCTTCAGACGAACTCGACGGGCTTCTGAAGAAGGCGCGAGATTACAACGAATCGCTGCCGAACGGCCCACTGCAGGACCCCTTCTCGGCCTCGGGAGAAACCCCCGAACTGGCGACCCGCGACTACCTCAAACAGATGAAGGTCGTCGACACCGACGTGATGGCAGAGCTGAACGTGCCCAGTGCCAAAATCAATCTGCCGATCTACCATGGCACTGGCGCCAGTTCGCTAGACAGGGGGGTGGGGCATCTCTTCGGATCCTCTCTCCCTGTTGGTGGCGAGGGCACACACTCTGTGCTCACCGGGCACTCGGGGCTGCCGAACGGCGCCATGTTCACGAGCCTGCACGGTGTGAAAAAGGGCGATACCTTCACTATCTCGGCGCTCGGCGAAACGATCTACTACCGAGTCGATCAGATCAAAGTTGTGCTGCCCGACGACACGACCCATCTCGCTCTCGAAAAGAACAAAGACCTTGTGACGCTCATTACCTGTACGCCAGTGAACGTCAACACGCACCGCTTGCTGATTCGAGGTGAGCGGATTCCCGCTCCCACGAAGAAATCTGAACTCGTGTCGGCCGCCACTAAAGCCGAGTTTCCCTGGTGGATCTTTCCGCCCATCGTTGTGCTCGGTGGCATTTCGGCGATCCTGTTCTGGCCCAACAAGAAGGTTCGTCAGCAGCGCCGAGTTGCCCCCAGCGTTTGATAGACTGACACCATGCTTCTTGCTCTCGAACTTTTCTTTCTCGGGCTTCTTGGTCTTGCATCGCTGGCGATCGCCTGGGTGTCGGGAACAGTCATCTACAAGCTGTTCAAGGGGCAGCGCTAGTTCGTTGCTTCTGACTGCTCCGCGGGTGCGTGAACGATGAATCCGTTTCTTGAGCTGCCCGGGGCCGTTGCGGACGCCGAAGTCGGTGTTGCCGCGCACTTTGGTGAGCCACTGCCCGAGCAGCGTGCGCTCGCTGCCGGAGACGCGTTCGTTGATCTCTCTCACAACGGCATCGTGGTGGTGTCGGGTGAGGATCGGCTGAGCTGGCTGCACTCGATGACGAGCCAGCAGCTCACTGGTTTGCGCCCTGGCGAGAGTGTGGAGACGATCCTGCTTGACCCGAACGGTCGGATAGAGCGGGTCATCCGCCTTGTTGACGATGGTGAGCGAGCCTGGTTGCTCGTTGACGCGGGATCGGCCGAGCCGCTCGCCGCGTTTCTTGTCCGCATGCGTTTTGCGCTGCGGGTGGATGTGCAAGACGTGTCTGCGGAGTACGCGGCCATACTCGCGTTTGAGGGAGCCGCGGCCGGAGCGTTGCGTTCGCTGGGGCCTGCTGCCGAGTGGCGCGATCCCTGGGCGAGTGTGGCTCGTGGCGGTGTTCAGTACGCGCACGGCGAGCACGCCGGGGCCGATTGGTCTGCGGTGCAGTTTGTGTTCGCTCGGGATCAGCTCAGCGCCGTTGCCGCGTTGGCGCGATCCGGCAGCGTGCGAGTTGCGGGCCTCATGGCCCTTGACGCCCTCGAGGTGAGAGCGTGGCGTCCCTCGCAGCACGGCGAGGTCGATGCGCGCGCGATCCCACACGAACTCGACTGGATGCGCACCGCGGTTCACCTGAATAAGGGTTGCTACCGGGGGCAGGAAACGATCGCGAAGGTGCACAACCTCGGGCACCCGCCCCGTCGCCTGGTGCTATTGCACCTCGATGGCTCCGGTGGGGAACTGCCCGTGCCCGGTGCGCTTGTGTATCGCGAGGGTGAAGCGCAGGATCCCGAATCTCGCCCCGTGGGCCGTGTGACTCGGGCTGTGCTGCACTACGAGTGGGGTGGCATTGCGCTTGCACTGCTCAAGCGCGCGGTGCCCGAAGATGCCCCGCTCGAACTGCGCGCTGGAGAGACCGGTGCCGAGCCAGGCAACGTAGAGGGCCAGCGCATTGCCGCCAGTCAAGAGATTGTTGTGCCCGCTGACGCTGGCAGAACCCGCACCATTGAACCGACCGTGCGCCTCACTCCGCGGCGCGAAACACCGACCGGATAGGCTGGAAATATGACACACACCCTGATCTTGCTGCGCCACGGCCAGAGCGAATGGAACCAGAAAAACCTCTTCACCGGATGGGTCGATGTGCGGCTCACTGAGAAGGGTCGAAGCGAGGCTGCGGCCGCCGGCGAGCTGCTTGCCGAGGCGGGCATGCTGCCCGACGTGCTGCACACCTCGATGCTGAGCCGTGCGATCCAGACCGCAAACCTGGCGCTGGACACCGCGGACCGGCTGTGGATTCCCGTCAAGCGTTCGTGGCGACTGAACGAGCGCCACTACGGTGCTCTGCAGGGACTCGATAAGGCTGAGACACTCGAGAAATACGGCGAGCAGCAGTTCATGGAGTGGCGCCGATCGTTCGATACGCCTCCGCCCGTGCTCGACGATTCGAGTGAGTGGTCGCAGGCAAACGATCCGCGCTATGTCGGTATCGACGGCGTACGTCCGCAGACAGAGTGTCTCAAGGACGTGATTGATCGCCTGCTGCCCTATTGGGAATCGGAGATTTTGAGTGACCTCAACGCAGGTAAGACTGTGCTAGTCACCGCACACGGCAACTCGCTGCGTGCGCTCGTGAAACACCTTGAAGGTATCTCTGACGAAGACATCGCGGGTCTCAATATTCCGACGGGTATGCCGCTGGTTTACGAGATCAACGAAGATGGTACGGTGACCGGGCCGGGCCGGTACCTTGACCCAGAGGCCGCCGCAGCTGGCGCTGCCGCGGTTGCGAGCCAGGGGCGCTAGGCCACGGCCGTTCGTTTACGGACGAACAACAAATATCCGAGTGGACCGGTCTAACCAGTCCGCTCGGATATTTAGCTGCAAGACGTCTAGCGTTCGTCGTCTTTGTCGTCGTCGCCGTACTTCTCCGCGTATTCGGCCCAGGCGTCCTCTTCGGTTCCTCCCGAAGACGGCGTTCCTAGTTCTCGCTCAAGCGCAGAGTAGTTCGTGTCAGGACTGAAATA
Organism: Leucobacter coleopterorum; assembly: GCF_011382985.1. Taxonomy (GTDB): domain Bacteria; phylum Actinomycetota; class Actinomycetes; order Actinomycetales; family Microbacteriaceae; genus Leucobacter; species Leucobacter coleopterorum. The sequence continues at coordinate 2,677,254 of NZ_CP049933.1, read as the reverse complement.
CTTCAGCTCCCTGGCGACTTTGGTGTGCTTTGCCTTTTGACGGCCGCGCCCCATGCGTGACCCCCTTACACATTCAGGTCCCGCGGACTAGAGCCGGCGAGACAGGTACCAATAAACATAGACGTATAGAGCAGATTCTAGCATGAGAGAGTCTGTGACTAGCCTTGCCATGAAGAGGTGGGGGAGCCAGGTGTCAGCCACATGTCTGTTGTTTTCGGCGAACAACTGCGCAATCGTGCAGATCTGCGCCACAAAAGACCTCAAACGATGCCGTCAATTTTCTCTGAGCTTATGAAAGTGATATGTTTACTCGGTCCCCTGTCAGGGTGGGGGTTTAGGTAGAAATACCTGAACTGGGGGTCAGATAGATAGCAGTGTTCTGATTTGTTCAAGGTGGCGACACGGCTGACCCCAACACGGAGAGTTCAAAATGAAGTTTGTAAAGCACGCTGCTGTTCTGTTGGCGGCATCGGCCTTTGTTCTCACTTCTGGCGTTAGCGCCGCGAATGCTAATTCAGATGCATCGACCGGCGGCGAGACCGCAATTTCAGAAGCGACGACGCCTGCTTCACGTGGAAGCATTTGGGTCGACAACAACTTCAAGGTTGTTCCGAGCGCTGAGGGCTTCACGATGTCTTTCAGCTACACAAGCGCTCTCTGGGGTACTGACAGCTCGCTTAAACTTGGCGTCTACGCCGCTGATGCGCCTCAAGACGTCACGGCCTGGAACGCGGAAGGCGTCGGGGCTGCTGCAGCATTCCCAGGGATCGAGCAGGCCATGGCTGACCTTACCCAGGAAGTAAAGAGCCAGGATCTTACCTTCCGGAAGAGCGTTGAAAAGACGGTCTCATTTAAGCCCTCCGGTGCCTATTCAGTCATGCTGTTTGAGGTGAGCAAAGACGGTGCACGGTTCTTGGCGGGTGCGAGGGTCGACGTGACCCCAGCAACGCCAGAGGTGCCCTCGTTTGATTCCAAAACTTTTACCCTTACTGTCCCCGAATCTAACGAGTTCACTTACCGAGATTCAACCGGCAAGATCTGGGCTCCGGGTCCGCATGTCATTGTGGCTCCAGTCAAGCTGACTGCCGTGCCAAACCCCGGTTTCGAGGCGGCTTCGGAGGCCCCGACGGAATGGCCGGAGTTCGTGCCCGAGGTGAAGCCCGCTCCCGAGACAAATCCTGAAAAGGAAAAGGGCCCGAACGGCAGCAAAGACAAATCGACTGAAACCGGAAAAGACAAGAACACCGACGAAAAGACAACAACAGGCGGGGGTACTCCTCCATCCTCGGCACCCAACGAGAACCAGCTTTCGCCGGCGCTTGAAGGTAAGGTTGGCGCACAGCCAACAGCCGTTGCAGGTGCACAGGTCAAGATTTTTGTTGGAACTCAGTTTGCTGGCAAAGAGGTTGACGTCTATGTCTTTTCCGAGCCGACCTACCTTGGGCGTCACAAGGTTGACTCCGATGGCAACGTCACGGTTACGCTTCCCGCCGGTCTGACCGGTTCGCACCGTCTCGCCGTCTACGACGGCGGAGAGTTGATCGGCTGGAACCGCATCATTATCGGTGACTCCACCGACGGGTCTACTGGAACAGGGTTTGTTGCTGGCACCGTCACCACCTCGCGACTGGCCGCAACCGGTTCCGAGACGGCGGGGACTTTCGCGCTCCTGGCAGCAGGAAGCGTTGTGCTCGGTGCTGCAAGCCTCTTGGTTCGGCGCCGTGCGCGTCGCAGTGTTGCCTAAGCCTTTACTGGTCAGCTACCAATGAGAACAACCGGATCAGGTGTTGATCCAGATGACGAATGGGAAAGCCCGTTTCCCTACCTTGGGTTCACCGACCCGCAGTCGGAGACCCAAGAAGATGAGACTGAGTTGACCGACACCCCTCCGGTAAACGCGGTCGAAGAAGTCACTCCGATTGTGCTGCCTGAGCCGGTTCTGCCCGAGCCCGTCACGCCCGAGCCGAGCCCCATCGAAAACGATCACAGCGCAGACTGGTTTGAGCGTGCAATCACCGCCGCTGATCCCGAACCAACCGTTCAAGAGCCTGCACCTCTTGAACAAACAGAGCCGGTTGAGCCAGACGCCACCCAGCCCGAGGTGCCTCAGCCCGACCCAGAACTGCTGACTTCGATTCCCGCACCGCCTTCGTGGCCGAGCCCTGCGACGAAGGCACGTCGCAAACGGCCAGTGGGTCTCGTCGTTGCCGTTCTCGCTGTTTTGCTTGCATTCGGTGGCGGCTACGCGTTGCGTGCGGTGATGGCACCGTCCGTTGTCGACGCAATGGGTATGCAGCAGTCAATCAAAGCTGCGCCCAAGACGGTGAAGACCTACCTTGATGCGCTCGCGAGCGGTGACGCAGAAACCGCTCGCAAGATTGTTGGGGCGGGCCCAACCGAGCCGCTGCTGAGTGAGGAGGTGTTGAAGCGGTCGAACGAATTAGCGCCGTTCTCGAATGTCTCGGTTGGTGAGCCCGTCGAATCTGGCGAGCAGGTTGAAGTTCCTGCGAAGTTCACGGTGGGGGATACTCCGGTCGAACGCACATTTCGACTCTGGAACACCTCGGGTGGTTGGCAACTCAACGACGGTTTGATTCCTGTGCCGCTCTCCTCGTTGAATGGTTTTGGAGTGACGCTCAACGGCGTGGCTCCAGAACAGGCTGAGGCTCGTGTGTTTCCCGGCACGTACCAGCTTGGGTTGAACCAAGACGCTTTTGTCTTCGGCACGGATGCCGATGTGATGCTGATCGCGACCCCAGAGCAGGCCGCGGCTCTGGGCGCACTCCAACCGACCGCCACACCAGACACCACGGCGCGCTTCAGCGATATGGTTCGCGCCTCTCTGGACGAGTGCATCGCGATGACAACTCTGGCGACACCCTGCGGACTCGACGTGTCGGCCAAACTCAATGACGGGGCAACCCCATTGAGGGCACGGTTCGTCGCTCGCTCGATATCGAGGGTAAAGCAGCGCTCGATTCGCTCATTGTTCAGCTTGATGCAGCCGCACCGGGAACCACTTACAGTGTGTTGAACGCTCAGGTGAAGACCCGGCTCGAGGCAGAGAACAACGGTTCCAGGGTCTCCGGCGAGTTGCTCTACGGCGGGCAGCTGCTGACCCCGTACGTCGATTTCACCGCTGATTCTCCCGCGGTCGTTTGGAAGTAGTTGCCACCCGACCTCTGAGCTGAACGCGTTACGCTTAGATCATGAATGCTACTCGTGCACGCTCGCGTACTCAGCGAATCGTGCTCGTTACTCTGCTCGTCGTTGCCCTGCTTGTGCTGGGCATTGTCGTTGCCGTGCTGTTGCCGATCCTGACTCACCAGAGCACTGGAGGATCGGGTCAACAGGTACCAGATCGCATTGTGTCTGAGACCAGCGCGGTCGGATCCGATGGCCGCACGCGCGAATTGAGCGTCATGAGTGTTGACGGGAAACCCGCCGATCTCGCCGCGCTCACCCCGGGCGAAGTGCTTGTGGTTGATGGCAAAGGTTTTAATGCTGACATCGGAATATACGTTGCAATCTGTGGCATCCCCGCTGATCCGAAAGAAAAGCCGTCGCCCTGTCTCGGTGGCGTTCCCAGCGGTGCCACCGACGGGGCAGCTGCGGGTGCGACGGCTCTGTCCAGCGTTTGGATTACCGATGACTGGGCGTGGCGTGCGTTTGCCACGCAGGGGTACGACGATCCGAAGACGGGAACATTCAGCGCACGCATCACGGTGCCCGATGCCGTTGAGGGAACACTTGACTGCCGCGTGAGCCAGTGCGCGATCGCGACTCGCGCCGATCACACTGCATCATCTGACCGGGTGCAAGACATGTTGCTTCCGGTCAAGTTCAAGAACTAGTGCACCAGCGGTGCGATCACGAGCGTCGCAATTGTGTAGATGGTAAGACCCGCGAGTGATCCTACGATCGTTCCATTAATGCGAATGAACTGAAGATCCTTTCCGACCTGCAGCTCGATTTTTTCGGCGGCCTCGCGGGCATCCCAGCGGTGCACCGTTTCGGTAATCACGTTTGCGATGTCGTGGCGGTAATTGTGCACGAGGTGCTCGACCGCGCCCATCACCCACACGTCGATCTTGTACTGCAGTGTTGAGTCTTCTTGCAAGCGGAGCCCAAAATCTTGAAGTGCCTTCACGAGCCTCCTGCGAATGTCGCTCTTGGGATCCTCAAGCATCTCGACGAGCGTGGATTGCATGACGTCCCAGCTGGTCGCGGCGAGGGATCGGATGCGGGGACTGTCGAACACCTCGTGTTTGAAAGCCTCAAGCTGCTGCTGCAGCGTGTTTTGATTCTGAAGGTCTCGTCCGAGGTCGCTTAGGAAACGCTTGATGGCGTTGCGGAAGGGGTGAGAGCGATCCGTGGCAACAGCCCGCGTAAAGCGCACGGCCTCGGAGTGGAGCCTGTCATCGATAAAACGATCCACAATCCCGGGTACCCACGATGGCAGGCGCGAGGACACAACGCGATCGAACGCTGCGGGGTGCGCGATCAGCCAGCCCTCAAACCGTGAAGCCGCCATGTCGATAAGGGCTTCGTGGTGGCCGCCCTCGACAAAGCTGGCGGTAGTGCGGCCGAGTAGCGGAGCCCAATCCGGGTCGATAATGTGCCTGCGCACGAGCGACTCAATCAGCTCTCGAACGTCGTTGTCGTCGAGCACCGTGAGCGCACCGAGTCCAGCGCTCGCGATCATGCCGCCGATCTTTTCAGCGTTGGGCTGCTGTGCAACCCACTCGCCCGCCATGCGTGCGCCGCTAATCTGCGCGAGTTTGTCGTGCACAACATCGTCTGCAAGAAAGTTCTCCTCGATGAAGGATCCGAGGCCCTCTCCGATGTCGTCCTTTTTGCTCGAGATCAGGTTGGTGTGGGGAATCCTGATCCCCATGGGGTAGCGGAAGAGGGCTGTGACGGCGAACCAGTCGGCGAGTGCGCCCACCATGCCGCCCTCGCTTGCCGCCCGCACATAACTGAGCCAGGAGATCCGTTCTTGCAGTGCAAACGAGACGACAAAAATGACCGCCATGAGGGCGAGCAACCCGAGCGCAATGCCCTGCATGCGACGAAGGCTGGCGAGTCGTTCGAAATCTGCGGGGGTGACGGCGCCGAGTGTGCGACGACTTCGGATCAGCGGCATCTTTGTATTATCCACCCGTGAACCGCCGACTGCGTACACCGGGCGGGTCACGCTACGTCGTAGGGGCGTGGGATAATCAAACCTATGTATATTTTCACAGCGCTGAGCCTGAAAAATCGGGCTTTGATTGCGCTCGTGACCGTGGTTGCTGCGGTCTTTGGTCTGATCGGCGTGGGGTCGCTGAAGCAAGAGCTGATGCCCTCGGTGCAGTTCCCTGCGATCGCGGTGGTGACCTCCTACCCGGGTGCTTCGCCCGAGGTAGTAAACAAAGACGTCTCCGGGCCGATCGAAACGGCACTGCGAGGTGTGACGAAGCTTGAGAGCACTACGGCTACGTCGAGCACCGGTGCCTCGATGATCGTTGCGCAGTTTGAATATGGCGTAGATCTGTCTGTAACCGAACAGCGGGTTGAGCGTGCGATTAGCCGCCTCTCAAAGATGCTGCCCCAATCAGCTGACACGCAAGTGCTGTCTGGCAGCATCGATGACTTCCCCGTAATTCAAATTGCTGTGGCCCCGCAGAGGGAGACACTGCAGAAGATACTGCGAAGCTGATTGAGCGCGTGGCGATCCCGGAGTTGAGCGATCTCGATGGCGTTCGTGATGCGCAGTTGGCTGGTGCTCGCGGAGATCGCGTCACAATTACTCCGAACGCAGAAGCGCTTGCAGCCCAGGGACTCACGGAGCAGTCGATTAAGGACACGCTTCAACAGAGCGGCGTGCTGATGGCGGCTGGCACCGTCACCGAGGGGGAACGCACGCTCGCCGTTCAGGCAGGGTCGGAGGTGCGCTCCGCTGAGGAGATCGCCGCGCTTCCACTCGCACTGAGCCCGGCGGCGTTGGCCGCTCAGCAGCAAGCCGTGCTCGAACAGCAAGCAGCTGCGGCCGCTCAACAGCCCGGTGTCTCGATGTCGGAGGATGCAGCGGCCGGTGCCGATCCAGCTTCGGCAACGACCACAGAGACCCCGGCTACTCCTGTCACCGCGGAGCCGACAGCGGTTGCGACCATTGGCTCTGTCGCTGAAGTGAACCTCGAGCCGAACCCAGAGCAGAGCATTTCGCGGGTGAATGGTGCTCCTGCCCTCACGATTGGTGTCACCAAGATGTCTGCGGCGAACACGGTCGATGTGTCGCATGCGGTGCAGAACAAGCTCGACGATCTGAAGGACAAACTTGGTGGAGCGAAGCTGACCATTATCTTCGATCAGGCACCCTACGTTGAGCACTCGATTGAGACGCTGACGACCGAGGGACTGCTCGGGCTCGTGTTTGCCGTTCTCGTGATCCTGGTCTTCTTGATGTCTATTCGAGCGACATTGGTGACAGCGATCTCCATTCCCACCTCGGTGCTACTCACCTTTGTGGGACTGAATTTTGCCGAGTACTCCCTCAATTTGCTGACGCTCGGTGCACTCACGATCTCAATTGGTCGTGTTGTTGACGATTCGATCGTGGTGATTGAGAACATCAAGAGACACCTCTCTCACGATAGCGATAAGGCTGCAACCATCGTGCGTGCAGTACGCGAGGTGGCCGGGGCTATTACTGCGTCAACGATCACCACGGTTGCGGTGTTTTTGCCGATGGCCTTTGTCGACGGCATGGTGGGTGAACTCTTCCGACCGTTTGCGTTTACCGTGACGATCGCGCTGGTTGCGTCGCTGTTGGTGTCGCTCACGATTGTTCCCGTGCTTGCCTACTGGTTCTTGAAGCCAGACAGTGAGAAGGCGTCGCGTCGCAGTCGTCGTGCTGAGAGGCTCGATGCTGCGGCAACAGCCGATTCGGGCGAAAAAAGTGTAACCGCTCTGCAGCGCGGTTACCGTCCGATTATCACCTGGACGCTGAAGCGGCCCGCAGTCACTCTTGTGTCGGCACTGCTGGTTCTGGTGCTGAGCGGATTCTCCGCCCAGTTCATGAAGACCAATTTCATTGGCTCTGACGAACAGAACTCCGTGGGGCTCACCCAGGCGCTTGCGCCGGGAACGAGTCTCGATGCGCAGCTGACCCAAGCAGAACGTGTCGAAACCGCGCTGAAAAACCTGCCCACCGTCGAGACCGTGCAGGTCACCATCGGTAACGCGGGGAACGGCATGGCAGCTCTGTTTGGCGGCGGTAATGATGGAACCATCAGCTACTCGCTCACCACTGATCCTGATGCGAATCAGAGCGAGGTGCAGGATCAGATTCGTAAGGCCGTTGAGAAGCTCGACGATGCTGGTGAATTCTCGCTCGGGCAGTCGAGCGGCGGAATCGCCGGATCGACTGCCATCGAGATCTACGTCACCGCACCAGATCAAAAGGTGCTCGTCGAGGCCAGTGACGCGGTGGAAGCGTCGCTCAAGAAACAGGGCGGCCTGCGCCAGGTTGAGAGCGATCTTGGCCAATCTCGACCGTACTTGAGTGTTGTTGTTGATCGCAGCAAGGCTGCCGAGGTTGGACTGACCGAGGCTGCCGTTGCTGGTCAAGTCGCTGCGCAGATGCAACCAAGCCAGATCGGTCAGATCATGATGGAGTCGGATACGATCACCGTGTACCTCTCTGAGGGGGAAGCCCCGAACGATGAGGCCGGAGTCAACGCGCTGCTGATTCAGACTGCGGCTGGTCCGAGGACACTTGAGTCCCTCGCAACGGTTGAGGTTGCTGACGGTCCTGTGACGATCCGCACCGAGAACAATGTGCGCATGGTGACGGTGTCGGCGCTGCCCAAGGGAGACGACCTGACGGCCGCAGGCACAGCTGTAAACACTGCGCTCGAAGAAGTGAAGCTCCCTGCCGGTGCGAGCGCGAACATCGGTGGTGTTCAGGCGCAGCAGGCGGATTCCTTCCAGCAGTTGGGCCTCGCGCTGCTCGCCGCGATCCTCATCGTGTACGTCGTGATGGTCGCGACTTTCCGCAGCCTATTGCAGCCACTGCTGTTGCTCGTGTCGGTGCCGTTCGCGGCAACCGGTGCGATTCTGTTGTTGATCGCTACTGGCATCCCGCTCGGCATCCCCTCGCTGATCGGCGTGCTGATGCTTGTTGGTATTGTCGTGACAAACGCGATTGTGCTTATCGACCTGGTGAATCAGTACCGCAGTCGGGGCGATGCGCTGCGAGATGCCGTGATGCACGGTGCTTTGAACCGTCTGCGGCCCATCGTTATGACCGCACTCGCGACAATCTTTGCGCTGACACCGATGGCCTTCGGAATTACTGGCAAGGGCGGTTTCATCTCGCAGCCGCTCGCCGTTGTGGTGATCGGTGGTCTGCTCTCCTCAACTGTACTCACGCTTGTTGTGCTGCCGACGCTGTACTTTGCGGTGGAGCGGCTTCGTGAGAACTGGCGGAACAGGCGGGCAGGAGCAGGCGCACCTCCGAGCGGACCCGTGCGCGGGCCCGAGCCAGCCGGTGCTTTGGCTGTTGTCGGCGGGGGGACCGCAGCTGGCGCGGTTTCCGCGGGTGACCCCGAAGCGGTGTTCACCTCAAAGCCCTGGGACGAACTCGGACCTAACGAAACGAAGGCGCAATCAGGCGATACTGCGCAACGGACTGCTCTACTGCCTGCTGAAGAAGAAACCGTTGCCGCTATCGCGCCGGAGTTGTCTTCTGGTCCGAATGCGGTTGAAGCTGAGGCCGCTGAGCCGGATGTCGTCGAGCCGATGCCTGCCGAGACATCGGATTCCGAAACAGCGGCTTCTGAATTTGGGCTACCCGGAATTCGGGAAGTGACCTTCAACCCTGAGCCGGTCAAGATGCGCAGGCCTCGGCCAGCGCTCGACCCTGAGCAAACGCCCGAAGACTCTCCTGACACTTCGTCTCGTGTCGAGCCCGCAGCTGAAGCCCCTGCCGACGCGGTTCCGGTCACCACGGGTGAACTGAACTGGGAAGAGCTGCTGTGGCAGGCGACCCAGGAGGTCGATGACGGGGGCGCCTCAAAGCCTGCCCCCGAAACAAACGAGACCAAGGCAGGCGATCCCGAACAGGGTGAGTCGGGTCCATCCGAGCACGGCGAGCATCGCGAGCAGGATTAGTCATGGCTGGCAAACGGCGGGGATTCAAAGCTCCAGCGAATTACGAGCCGAATCGTGGGCGCAAGCCGAAACGATTTGGTGGGCAGTCCGCAGACAGTTCAGGCAAGCCCGCAAAGCAGTCTGACGGGCGGCGGGATCCCGCGCGAAAAGATTCTGCGAGCAGAGATTCTGATGGCCGCGACTCGAAGCGTAATGATCAGCGCCGCCGAGGCCAAGAACCCGCCCGCAGGTTCGACGAGCGCGACGAAATTGCTCGAGTGGGGCCGTCGGCCCGCAAGAACACTCACCGTGCTGAACCAGACATTGTGCTGAGCCGGATTGAATCCAAACTTACGACAGCTGACGACGTTGCAGGAGCGACGTTTACAGGTCTCGGCCTTGGCGGCAACATCGTGCGCACGCTCGAAGAGCTTGGAGCCGTGAGGCCGTTTCCGATTCAGGCCGCGACGATTCCCGACACTCTGCTTGGCCGTGACGTACTCGGGCGCGCGCAAACGGGTTCTGGCAAAACAATCGCCTTCGGTGCTGCTTTGGTTGAGCGGCTGCTTATTCTGAAGGCACAGGGTCTGTTTGTAAACGACCCTAAGGCTTCGCAGATGAAGCCGAAGCGTGGAGAGCGCGCTCCGAAACGAATCGCTCGTAAACCCAAAGCGCTGATCCTCGCCCCCACCAGAGAGCTCGCACTGCAGATCGATCGCACGGTGCAGCCGATCGCGAGGTCCGTTGGGTTCTACACCGCACAGATGGTGGGTGGTGTGCCGATTGATCCGCAATTGCACGCGCTCGAGCGCGGCATCGATATCGTGATCGGCACACCGGGCCGTGTGCAAGATCTTGTGACGCGCCGCAAGCTCGACCTGCGTGAGGTCGTGGTGACCGTGCTTGATGAAGCCGATCACATGTGTGATCTTGGTTTCCTTGAACCTGTGCAGCGTATCTTGCGCGAGACTGAGCGCGGGGGTCAACGGCTGCTGTTTTCGGCGACGCTCGACAGCGGGGTTTCTGAGCTGATCGCCGAGTTCTTGCGTAAACCCGCCGCGCACGAGGCTGAAGAAGCAGCTCGCGGATCCTCAACGCACAAGGTACTCATCGTGATGCGAGAAGACAAAAATCAGGTGCTCACGCAGCTCGCCTTGCGGCGAGGGCGCATCATGGTGTTCTGTCGCACCCGTGCGTATGCCGAGCAGGTCACTGAGCTTTTGGAGCTCGCCGGAGTGCACGCCACGGCACTGCATGGCGATCTCAGTCAGTCGAAACGCGAACGAAACCTGGCGCGCTTCGCCGAGGGAAAATCTGCAGTGCTGGTTGCGACCGACGTCGCGGCGCGAGGCATCCACGTCGACGATGTTGACCTGGTGGTGCAGGCGGATCCGCCAAGCGACTACAAGACCTACCTGCATCGCGCCGGTCGAACGGGCCGCGCAGGCAAAACCGGGCAGGTTATAACGGTGATCCCGCGCACTGCCCAAAAACGCACGCGTGAGATGCTGGAGAACGCAGAGATCAAGCCCGCCTACTTCGGCGACTTTGTGCCCGGGCAGAAGCTCTAAAATCACTATCGGGTGTATTCCAACGCAGAGGAGCGTCTCGCTGGCAACGTAGCGATGTATGGCTCGATGTCGAACACGTGGTTGAGGTTGCCGCGGCAACGTCGGCGGTCAAGCGTTTGCTGCTGGTCTCGTCGACGAAGTACGCATGGATGTGGTGCCTGTTGTGTTTGGGGCGGGTAAGTGTTACTTCGGGTCGGTCGACGCGCGGCACCTGTTCGAGAACCCGGAGGTGGTCCAGGATAACCGGGTGCCTCACCTGCGATATCAAGTGCGGCGCTGAGGAATTGGTCAATCGTGGCTTGCTGCGCGGTGTGATCCTGGGAACACTATCGAGTGCTGCCAAATTGCGGGTTCGCGTCGAGCCAACCCACAATATGGCGACACCCGATTGAGCGGTGGAGAGAAAGGAGCGCCGGTGTCTGGAGAAGCTCTCTAGGGATATAGGGCCATTTTTGGAGATCGTGCACAAAGTTGAACAGGGTGGATCGTGCGCTTTGTTGTGGGGTGTGAGTCGATTGGTTGTCAGTGTCCGAGGTCGGGCTTACGCTGACTTCATCGCGAGGACAGCAGTGTGAACTCCGTGTGTATTCGCCCGCTGCCCACTTCTTAAGGAGCTTCGATGACCGACACCACCATTTCTCGTCCAAGCAAGGCCACTTCCGCTGACCGCATTGACGTCAGCGCTGTCGGTGATGCGCTGCTCGGCAAATGGAAGAAGGAGCGGCTTGAGGGGCGGCAGATGGCCGAGGATCCGCGTATGCACACGATATATGGCCAGCCCATGGAAGAGCACCGCCAGCGCGTGCTTGAACAACTCGGCATTCTCGTTGAGTCAGGAGCGATTCAAAGGGCCTTCCCCAAATCTCTGGGCGGCGATGACAATCACGGCGGCAATATCGCGGCGTATCAGGAACTGGTGCTTGCCGATCCTTCAATGCAGATTAAAAGCGGTGTGCAATGGGGACTCTTTGGCGCCGCCATCCTGCACCTCGGCACTCGCGAACACCACGAAAAGTGGCTGCCCGATGTGATGACCCTCAAGCTGCCCGGTGCCTTCGCGATGACCGAGATCGGTCACGGATCAGATGTTGCCTCGATCGGTACCACGGCAACGTACGACGCTGAGACCGAGGAATTTGTGATCCACACCCCGTTTAAGGGTGCGTGGAAGGATTACCTGGGTAACGCCGCACTACACGGGCAGGCTGCAGTCGTGTTTGCGCAACTTATCACCAACAACGTCAACCACGGTGTGCATGCGTTCTTCGTTCCGATTCGCACGCCCGCGGGCGACATGCTACCCGGCGTCGGTAGTGAAGACGACGGAGTTAAAGGAGGCCTGAACGGTATTGATAACGGGCGGCTGCACTTCACCAACGTGAGGGTGCCGCGCACGAACTTGCTGAACCGTTACGGAGATGTATCGGCTGACGGTACCTACTCTTCCTCGATTGAGAGCCCGGGTAGACGCTTCTTTACAATGATTGGCACTCTGGTGCAGGGCCGTGTTTCGCTTGACGGATCAGCGGTGCGTGCAATGCAGGCCGCGCTTGCCATCGCGATTCGCTACGGCAGCGAGCGTCGGCAGTTTCCTGGTGCTTCGGGCTGCGACACCGTGCTGATGGATTATGGTCAGCACCAGCGTCGACTGCTTCCGCGGCTCGCGCAGAGCTACGCGATGGCATTTGCGGGGGAGCGGCTACTTACCGTCTTTGACGAGGTGTTCTCTGGAGCGGGCGATACCCCCGAGAATCGCGAAGACCTGGAAACACTCGCTGCCGCGCTCAAGCCACTTTCAACCTGGGCGGCACTCGACACCCTGCAGGAAGCTCGCGAGGCGTGTGGCGGTGCGGGATTCATGGCTAAGAACCGTCTCACCGGGTTGCGTGCCGACCTCGACATCTATGTCACTTTCGAGGGTGACAACAACGTGCTGCTGCAACTGGTGGGTAAGCGATTGCTGACCGACTACGCCGCGCAGTTCAAGAATGCCGACCGAGCGGTTCTTGCGAAGGCGGCGGCGAGCCAGCTTGGTGACCGTGTGACTCGTTTTGGTCTGCGTAGGGTCGGCCAGAGCATCGCTGATCTGGGACAGGTCGCACGCTCTGTTGAGAGCATGCGAGCCCCCGAGACGCAGCACGCACTGCTCTCCGATCGAGTCGAGACGATGGTTTCGGAGATCGCGATGGCATTGCGTGAGGCGACCAAAGACGTGCCGAAGGGCGACAAGCTGGCGCATGCGGTCGCGAGCGAAGAAGCGTTTAACGCTCAGCAGCACAAGCTCATCGAAGCGGCGAGGGCCCACGGTGAACTTTTGCAGTGGGAAGCATTCACCGAGGGCATTGAGAAGGTCAAAGACACCGATTCGCGCCGCGTGCTCATCTGGCTGCGAGATCTCTTCGGATTTGGGCTCATCGAGAACAGTGCCGCGTGGTACCTCGTGCAGGGGCGCATCTCTCCGCAGCGTGCCGAGGCGGTCACCGCCTACATTGATCGTCTGCTCGGGCGGCTGCGCCCCCACGCGCTTGACCTCGTTGAGGCGTTTGGGTTCACCCCCGAACTGCTTCGCGCCGAGATCGCGAGTGGCATAGAAGAAGAGCGTCAGGCTGAAGCACAGACGTACGTCGACGCGCAGCGCGCCGCTGGCACCTGGCCGATCCACGAGAAGGAACTGCGCGCGCGAGCAAAGAAATAGCTTGGAGACCCGCCGCGAGCAATTAGCGTCGCTTGCGGCGGGCGGCCTTGCGTTTTTCTGCCTTGGCTCGCTCGATTTTTTCGCGGGCCGCAGCGAGCTGAGCGCCGCGAGAGTTTGGGTTGAGCTTTGGTTTTTTTGTGGCCTTGGGTTGAGGCGCGCGGGGTTTGGAGACGGGTTCCGGATCCTGCCCGACGTTTGCAGCCGGGCGAGAACTGCGGGCGGTGCGACCGCGCATCACACCAATGAGCTGCTGCACGTCGAGGTCATCACGATCCACATCCCAGGTGGCCCAAATGGTGCTTCCCAGGAGTGCTGGTTCGCCCGTCACCCGCAGGATCGCGTGTTTGCGCTTGTCTGAGATGTGTCGCGCGAGTGGCTGCGGCAGCAGCATCGCACCGGTTCCCGCGGCGACGAGTTCAAGGGCCGCCAAAGTGTTGCGGGGCATCCAAGCTGGATCCTGCCACGGCTCGGCTGCTGGCCACTCGGAAGAATGATCAGGGTGATCCAGCAGAGGCACAAGAGCGAGGTCGGCAACCGACACCGTTTCCGCCTTGGCAAGCTCGTGGTCGATGGGCACGACGAGTGCAATGGCTTCCGTGTAGAGCCGGAGCGAGTGTCGGCCACCAACTGGGCGCGAACCCGGGGCAGAACGCTCGATCACGACGTCGCAGCTTGCGGGCCGCTTTGGCCCGCCGAACGCCAGGTTTAGTGGTACAAGCTCAAGCGCAATGCCAGGCTGCACCTTTTTCCAGCGGTCGGCCCATTTGCTGGGGGCAACGCCGCGGGCAAAACCAAGACGAAGCGTGGGCGTTGTGGACACCAAAGGCTCTGATCCCGAATCTTCTGCCGTCGTTTCTGTCACAGTGCGACCTCCGCATAGATTTCGTGGGTGTAGGGCAGCCGTGCCGAGGAAAGCGCGATTCTGTACTCGCCAGGACGCAGTTCACCACGCAGGGGTGTGCCCTCTTCAAGGTAGTGCGGCAGCGCGAGCACCTCGTGGCCCTGTGGCGGCTGGCCACTCGCGGGCACGACGCGCCACCAGGGGCTCGCGTGCCCATACAGGGCCATGACCCGGCCGACGGCCCTGGGTGCCTCGGAACCGATGGCGATCCCGACGTCACCGTAGGTCATCACACGGCCCGCGGGTATACGCGCGACTGTCGCGAGAACCGCGTCGACAAACTCTGGGCTGGGCACCCGTTAAGCCTAAGGCCCCGAGCCAGTCAACAACTGCTAAACGAGCGCAGAAACCTCGAGCAGTTTGCCGACCCCATAGGTTACGCCGACGGCCAAACCACCGAACAATAACTGGCGGGCCGCCCCGGCGAGCCAGTTGCGGCGGGTGAAGCGCGCCGCGATCCCACCCGCGAGCAGCAGGCCAACACCACCGAGAGCAAGACCCCAACCGAGGGTGCCAAAGCCAAAGAGGAAGGGCAGGATCGGGATCAGCGCACCAATGCCAAACGCGAAGAGCGACGAGAACGCCGCGACCCAGGGGAGGGCTTTTCTTCGGGGCTCATGCCGAGTTCGTGGGAGATGTGCACGCGAATGGCCTGCTCGGCGTCACCGTGTACCTGCTCGGCGGCGGTCCGTGCAATGTCTGTTTCCATACCGAGGCGCTCGAAGAGTTGCGCGAGCTCTGCTCGTTCGCCGTCGGGGTTGCGGTCGTGCGCCTCGCGCTCGACACGAACCTCGGCGTCGACCTGTTCGTTGGCCGTGCGCACTGAGGCATATTCACCCAGAGACATAGAGATGGACCCCGCGATGAGTCCTGAAACACCGGTGATCGCAACGATGCCCGGGGCCGCGCCCGCGGCGGCAATACCCGCGATGAGCCCGAGGTTCGACACCAGGCCGTCCATCGCCCCAAACACCGCAGCGCGCAACCATCCCGAGGTGATGTCGGCGTGACGATGATCGTACTCGTGCGGGTTGGCGATGTTGATCTCGCTCATGGTGGCTCCTGCGTGTTGTCCAGCGTGCGGGCACTGCTCACGTAGCTGTTGTTCTGGCAGTCGCTACGTGGGCAAACCGCAACGTTAGCAAGGATTCGGCGAGAGGGAATAGCCCGAGTCTGTGCTTGGAGCTGCGAGCAAATGAGTTCGTGGGGGCGAACTTGACGAGGTCACATTGCCAGCACTTCTCCACTCCAGCGGGATCGCAGCCACCGATCGTGCGTCGCGATAATGAGTGCCCCCTCAAAACTCTGCAGGGCCTCTTCGAGTTCTTCGACGAGTGTGAGCGAGAGATGATTAGTTGGCTCGTCGAGTAGCAGCACTGGCGGTGGATCGGCGACGAGTGCTGCAAGCGCGAGTCGCCTGCGCTGTCCGACACTGAGCGCAGCGACCGGACGATCTTGGTCTCTCACCGCGAGCAAACCTGTTTCGGCGAGCGGATATTCCTCGGCGACATCGGTGCCCACTGCACGTCGATAGGTTTCGCGCGCGGTCTGTGTAGAGTCCTTGAACGTTACTTCTTGCGGCAGATACCCCACCACGGAGGCTCGTTGCACAGAGCCTTTGCTCGGCTGGAGTTTGCCGGCGAGGATCGCGAGTAGCGTCGATTTGCCAGCCCCGTTCGGGCCCGTCAACATCAGTCTGCCACCGGGCTTCAGCGCGAAGCTGACCGGGCTGAGGCGAGCGTCGAGCGCCACTTCGTGTGCTTGCAGTACTGCTTCAGTGCCGTCGGTGGTTCGCTCGGGACCCTGCGCAAATCCCCTAAACCTGAGCGGCTCGGGCGGTCGGCGTACGCGATCCCGCTCGAGTGTTTCTAGCCGCACTCGCGCGTTGCGGGCGCGCCGGGCGGTGACCCTGGCGTCCTTGTCGGCGTAAAACTTGCGGGTGATGCGCGACTCAGACTTGGACTCGTGTTTGCGGTTGACCTCGCGTGATCCCACCTCGATCTCGTGAACGAGTGCAGTGTGCTCCTCGCTCTCTGCCACATACCGGGCGCGCCAGCGCTCCATTTCGGCGCGGCGCGCCTCGCGGGCGGCGGAATACCCCATGCCCCAGGCGCGCAGTCCGAGCCCGGCACCCGGGTCATCGTTTTGCAGAGTGGTGCGCTGCGTGATCGGCGTCACCGGGTCGAGGTCGAGGATGCGCGTTGTGACGGCGTCGAGCAGCGCGCGGTCGTGGCTCGCCACGAACACGATGCCGGACCACTGCCGCAGCACACGTTCGAGGTAGGCGGCCGAGGCGTCGTCGAGGTGGTTGGAAGGCTCGTCGAGTAGCAGCGTGTGCGGCGCTTTGAGTAGCACTGTGGCAAGCGCGAGCCTGAGGCGCTGACCGCCCGAAAGGCGCCCGATGCGCGTGCACGGTTCGATCCCACCCAGCCCGAGACCCGTGAGCATGTCGCCGCGGCGTGCTTCTGCCGCCCAGGCCTGTTCATGCTCGGCGCGCTCTAGTGCTTCGGCATAGCTGGTTGCGATTGCAGGATCGTCCGGGTGCTCGCCAAAAGCGGCACCCAGTTGTTCGATTCGCTGCAGGGTTTGCAGCGTGGATCGTTGTGCGTCGTCGAGCACTTGTGACATCTCTGTGCCGTCAGGGTAGGGGAGCTCTTGAGTAAGCATGCCAACGCTGCCGGGGTAGCGGATCGTGCCGGCGTTTGGGGCTTCCGATCCCGCCAGAATGCGCAGCAGCGTCGACTTTCCTGTGCCGTTTTCGCCGATGAGGCCGACGCGGTCACCGGTTTTAGCTGTGAACGAGATGTCGCTGAGCACACGTCGCTCGCCGTAGGCGTGGGAAACGCCGTCGACTTTCAGGTGGTGCTGGTTACCTCTTGTTGTATCTGCGCCACGTGATGCGCGGGTGGCGGCGGTCAGATCTGGGGTCGTGATTTGGGGTGCGGGCATGTTGAGCCGCCTCTCTGAACGAAGGGAGAGCTCCGCCGGGCATGCCGTGCTGAGGCGAGGGTGGCGCGCGGTTCTTTCAGAACGGCGAGGCCACGAGGTGAGCACACAGGATCGGCGCCGCGGGCGCGGAACATAGACTGCGTTAGATCTTCACGGTATTGAGTGTAGGCGGTGGGGCGGCTGCGCGCAATGAGTCGTGTACGTTCGACGGTAACTCGTGCAGCGGGGTCCGGAAGGATGTGCTTCACGAGCCTTCCAACTGGGGCGTCGCCACTGGTTTGATCAATCTACGGTGAGGTGGTGGACGGCATCGAACAGCGGCATGAAGGGACTTACCGATATCGTTTCAGTCTGCCTAAGGGTCATTAGCCGACGAGATTTCGGGCGTTATCTATTTGCTTGCCTTCCACGCGGGTGTTGGATATGAAGCCAGCACCCGCGTGGAACTAGCAGCTGTTACTTGCGGTAGTCAGTCACCAAGCGATACATAAACGCTGCCATCGCCTCACGTGAAAGCGACCGCTTCGCCTCAAACTTCGGCTTCCCCACAGACTGCTTGTAACCCGTCGAGAGCTTCGCATCGTACATCCACGAAACCTCCGTGTAGAACTTCGCGCCCGACCTCATGTCCGCAAACACAGCAGACTTCGGAGCCACATAGCCCTTGGGTTTCTCCATGCGATAGATGAACGCTGCCATCGCTTCACGAGAAAGCTCATCTTTCGGCTTAAACAGCGGCTTCCCCGTCGCCTGACGTGTACCTGTCGATAATTTCTTCTCCGCCATCCACGCGATCTCCCGGTAGAACTTATCGCTCGGTGTTACGTCCGCAAACGGAGACACCTTCGGTGCGACATACTTGTTGTCACCTTCCATTCGGAACATAAACGCTGCCATCGCTTCACGAGACAATTCTTGCTTCGGCGCAAATGTCACACCATTAGGCGTCTTGATGCCCGTGGTCAATCCGGCACAGTGCATCCAGTCGATCTCTGTGTAGAACTTTTGACCCGGCGCTACGTCTGTGAATACTGACCGTGAACGTGGCGTCTTGCACTTCTTGACTTCTTCTTTCGCGGCGGTCAGAGTCACGGGCTTTGACTCAGCGATGATCTCATGGTCATGCGAATACAGTCGGGCAATAATCTGCGCATCCAGATCCTCAGCCTTCACTTTGTATTTCAGTGTGCCCGAAAGCTCACCGTTGATGACAGTGAAGTCTTTCGCACCAGCACGTTTGATGAACCAGTGGTAGTGATCCTCATCCGTCTCTGGGTTCTGCTTCGCAGCCAACGTTGCGGTGTCGCCAGCTTTGTAGGCTTTCACCGCACCGGTAATGCTGAGCGTCGTTTCAACATGCTCCTCTGCAGCAGTTGGCCGAGCGTTCGCCACCGATAGCCCCGAGAGCGAGGCATCCAGGTCAGCGGTCTTCACTACGTTACCTGTCTTGAGGTCGACGGTCGCGAGCTTCTGGGTGTTGGGGTTTGCGACAAAGGCGGTCTCGCCGATGACTTCCAGCTTGTGCCGAGTCCCAGCGAGTGTACCGTTCGCGTCAAGCACTGAGTCGCTGACAGGGCTTTCGAGAAGCTTCGCGCCAGTCTGATCGTCAATCACATGTAGTTTGCCGTCATCGGTCACGACGATAATGTCATCCGCATCGTTACGCACCATCCCACCGTAGGAGTCATAGCTCGACCCCACGGCTACGGCGCGTGAGCTTTTGTTTTTCACGTCCATCAGCAGCACGGAATCGGTCGATGCGCGGGTGTCGGCGTTGTAGAAGTCACCAGAGATGACGGTGGAATCGCCTTTAGGTGACACCAGCGTTGCAGCCCGGTTTCCGGCGCTCGGATACTCCATCTCAAAAATTTCGTCACCGTTGGTTCCCACGATGCCGTCAACGCAGGTGAAGAGCGCAATATCTGCTGCGACTCCCTGCCCGTGTGCCCGCGGACAGTTTTCTGCTGACTTCACGAACTCGCCCTTCGCGTTGTAGATAGCGATCCCATTGCCCAGCAACCCTGGTCGTGCCTTGTCGGCCAGCGTAATGACGGTGTGATCCTTGAGCGGCACCGCTGCACCATGCTGCTTGTCCGTGTAATCAATCGTGAGACTCGACAGGCTGCCGTTGGCGAGATTCTCCTTCGAGATTCGCCGCACCTTTGCCTCTGCCTCATACATGGCCACGGTCTCGCCGCCGTAGTGGTCGACATGACCGGGTGCTGCGCCCTCAACCTCTGCGGTTAAGAACTTCGGTTGTGCGGTGAAGTACTTTGTGGTTTCGTGACCGTCGGTATCCGTGGTCTGTTCTCTCCATGATCCTGCGTCGAGCACACGCAGTTTCTTGCTGCCGCGATCGTTGACGTAGATGTGGCGGTCATCGGTTGATCCCCAAAGAACTGGCGCACCGTTTGTGGCGACGTCAGCAACCTTCGTCAGTGACGCAGCATTCCACAGGCTCACGCGATCGCCATACGCGAGGGCAAGACGCGGTTCGGGGTCGCTGGTCTCTTTCTTTTCAAGGTCAGGCACGGGCTCTGGATCGGGGTTTGGTTCTTCTCCTGTTTCAGAGGCGGGGCCAACCGCCACGACGCTCACCGGCGCTTCGTCGAGAGTGATGGTCTTTTGGGCGGCGCCGGTCTTGAGGTTCCAACTGCTGAGTTCTTTCAGTGCGGGGTTCGTGACGTAGGCGTTGTCTCCAGCGACCGCCAGTCCTGGGAGCGGGGCTACCCGAGTTTCCCCATCAGCACCGAGAGAGGTGGCGGTGGCTTGAAAGACGTGGTCTTCTTGCAGAGTCTCGTCGTTCACCACGCGCACCTTGCCATCGGCCGACGCCACCACGATGTCGTCACCGGGGCCGCGCGTGAACGATGTGTATTCGACTCCGAGATCTACAAGCCCCGCTGTCCCTTGAGCGGTGTTGGCAATGACCAGAGACCTCGGGTTTTTGCCAGCGCTGTAGTAGCTGCCGGCGACCGTTGTCGCGCCCTGTTCGGGCGATGCAAACACTCCAGCGCGCTGGCCATCGCTGTTAGGGTATGCAATCTTCGACGCCGTCACACCGTCGGTAACGAGCATGCCATCTTGGCAGCCAAACACGGCCTTTTGGCCAACGATGCCCTCGCCGTGCAGTTCGGGGCAGTCTTCGAATGTCTCCAGCGTTTCACCGGACTCACCGAACACGCTCACGCCCCCGGGAAGCGTGCCAGCGCTCCACAGCGACACCAGTGTCTTCTTGTTGAGCGGAACCGCGATACCGTGGTGCGGCGCTCCGGCGTTGAACTCTTGAATGTTCAGGGAGTCGCGCGCCAGATCACTTTCTGCAAAGCTCGCTGCGACCCCCGTGCCATCGTGGTACACGACCGTACGCCCTTGCGAGCTCACCACGTGACCCGGCGCGTTGCCCTCAACGACGCTGTTGAGGAGCTTAGGCTCCTGTGCGTAATAGTGGTCGTGATCTCCGTGCGGTTCAGACCACGACCCGCCGTCAAGAATCCACGTTTTGTTTTGGGCGCGTGACCGCAAGAACACGTGGCGTCCATCGGAAGCAACACTCGCTGATGCCTTCGAATTGTTGGGGAGCGGGTGTGAACTCACCAGGTCGAGTGTTTGGGCGTCAAGCACCATCGCGCTTGACGCGGTCGTCACGACAAGTCGCCCGTTTGGCTCCAGGGTTTCAGCCGCAAACGCCGGGGTTGCGGCGAGCGAAGCACCCACGAGCCCGGCAGAAACCCCCACCGTAATTGTCGATCTGGCTAAATTACTCCAACGCATCCATAACACCTCTCTGTTGAGTGAAGAATCAAACACCTCATCGATTGAGAATGATTCTCGTTAACATTAGCAGGAGTCATCTCGCGACCGCAGCAAAGCGGTTAGCAGCAGCGGTGACCCAATGGTTGTCGCCGACGGTGTCTCGGCGAGATGCTGAGAAGACTAGTTCGGCAGGGGTTGGCCGAACGGCTCTGGTGGCCGTCGGAAAGCCTCACCGGGTTCCGTGAGTCTTGGTGCTGCGCGTCATTGAGCCGAACCGTACCCCCAGGAATCTTGAGCCAGTGGCTGCATACAAGGATCCTGCGGCGGTACGCTGTCATTCATGTGGGTGAGACCCGTCGAACGTAAGGAGTGATCGTGTCAATTGAGGCAACTGGGCGTGTAGTGAAGACCGCGCGCGGTGTTGATCTGGTGCTGGTGCGATCCCTCGCCCTGCCGATCGAGGAGGCCTGGAGCTACCTGACCGTTTCTGATCGCACCGCCGAGTGGTTTGGGGCCTGGGATGGTGACGGTCGCACAGGCGGCAGCGTGCGGATCCGCATGGCGTTTGAAGAAGACGGCCCACCCGTGCGGGCGAAGATTATTGCCTGCGAGGCACCTCACCACCTGGAACTGCACACCACCACCAACGATGACGGCTGGGAACTGGAACTGTTTCTCGAGGAGGACGGCGAAGACGATTCGCTGTTGCGCTTCGTGCACCACCTCGATTCCGGAGACGCAGTCGGCGACATCGGACCCGGCTGGGAATACTACCTCGACCTGCTCATCGCGGCGACCGAGGGCACAGAGCAACCGAGCTTCGACCAGTACTACCCCTCGATGAGTGAGGCGTTTCTGTCGCAGCTCGGCTGAGGTGCCTGTAGAGCCGGTCAACCATAGCGCTCGGTGAGCGCGGTGCCGATCCTCGCCAGATGATCTCGCACTGATTGCGGGGCGGTAATTTCGAGCCACTCGACGAGCCCGGCAAGATGACCGGCGATCCCGTATTCACTGGGTCCGCGGATCACCACGGCGACGCGGCCGTCGCTCGAGGCTGCTCCAATTTCCAGGTTGTCGCCAACGGCGGTTTGTAGGTAGACGAGCCCTTCGGGCTCACATATCGCATGGACCTCGACGGGTGTGCGTCTGCGGTCCGCTTCAGTTGCGATCTCGCGCCAGCTTTCAGCGAGGTGGAAGTTCTCGGGCCTCTGAACAGGTTCATCGGTGACCGTGACAGACGAGACTCGGTCGATCCTGAATGTTCGCCGGCCCGCATCGGTGTGAGTGACGAGGTACCACGACGGGCCCTTGGCCACGATCCCTAGCGGATGGACGATTCTTCCGGTCTCATTACCCGCGTTGTCGACGTAGCCGAGCCGGGCTTGAACGCCCCGAATGACGGCGTCCTGCAGCGTGTCAAGGAAACGAGGTGGTTGATTTGTGGCACCGCTCGAACCCCACCCCTGCGAGTCCACGATCAATGAAGATGCCGCGGCCTCTGCCTGCTCACGGAATGGCTCTGGCAGGGCGCGAACGAGCTTGCGGAGGGCGGCCTTCACCTCTGGTGTTGCTGAGGCTGCGGGTCCAGCGACGAGAAACAGCGCTCGGGCCTCGCTCGCAGTAAGACCGGAGAGATCGGTACGGCCACCGCCGAGGAGTCGCCATCCGCCTGCGCGCCCCTGGACCGAGTACACGGGAATGCCGGCCATGCCCAGGGCATCGAGGTCACGACGCGCGGTGCGCTCGGATACCTCCAGTTCTTTGGCAACTTCTGGGGCCGTCACTTGCCCACGCCGCTGCAACATGAGAAGGATAGCCACCAATCGATCGGATCTCATAGAATCAATAATTTCAGAAAACAGGTCGCTGGATGACCGGTTTATCTACTTACCTTTGAAACATGAACGAATCAATTCAAGGAATCACCTTCTCTGAACCCACCATCGTCGCCGTTAACGGCGTCGAGCTAGAAGTCTTTGAAGCCGGGAAACAGAACGCCGGAAACCCGATTGTGCTTTGCCACGGTTGGCCCGATCTTGCCTACACCTGGCGTTATCAGGTGCCAGCCCTCGTCGCGGCTGGCTACCATGTCATCGCCCCAAATCAGCGGGGGTTTGGTAATTCTGCTCGGCCGGACGAGGTGACTGCTTACGACATTAAGCACCTGACCGGAGACCTCGTAGCCCTCCTCGACCACTACGGCTATCTCGATGCCACCTTTGTAGGTCACGACTGGGGTGCGTTTGTGGTCTGGAGCCTGACTCTGCTGCATCCGCAGCGAGTGAACCGAGTGGTTGCCCTCAGCCTGCCATACTTGGCTCGAGGCGAGATGCCCTGGCTGGATTTCATGGAGGCCGTGCTTGGCAGCGAGTATTACTTCGTTCACTTCAACAAGCAACCAGGAGTGGCCGACGCGGTGTTCGATGCGAATCCTGCTCGCTTCATCAACAATCTATATCGCAAGGAGGAACCGCTGACGCCGCCGAAGCCAGGAATGGCAATGATCGAAATTGCCCATTCGGAGTCACCCCTCGGTGAACCCCTGCTCAGCGAAAGCGAACTGGCTGTCTACGCCTCTGCGTTTGAGAAATCGGGATTCACCGGCGGCATCAATTGGTACCGGAATCTCAACCGTAACTGGTACCTGCTTGGTGAGGTCGACCCGATCATTCACCAGCCAGCCCTCATGATCTATGGCGACAGAGATGCCGTCGCGCGCTCCGAGAACCTTTCGGACTTCGTGCCGAACGTCGAAGAGGTCAGCCTCGACAGTGGCCACTGGGTGCAGCAAGAGCGGCACGCTGAAACGAATGAGGCCATCCTTGGTTGGCTCGCGCGGCACGGGGTCGCCTCAGACTAAAGTAAGCGCTCAATCCGGTGTAGCCATATGGCTAGTTGGCAAGCGCTCAACTAGCCATATGGCTACACCGGATTGGATGAGAGGGGCGGGCCGGGGATAGGGCGTGCAAATGCCCCGCTACGGGATCACGACAGCGCGACCGCGTACCTCGCCATGGTGCAGGCGGGCGTAAGCCTCTGGTGCCTCGTCGATGGGGTAGCGCTCGACGTGCACGTTGACGGCATCGACGCGGGCGAGATCCAGAACCTCCATAAGTTCTGAGCGGCTGCCCCAGTAGGGTGCTCGTACCGAAGCGCCGAAGGGCGTGGAGAAGAAGCCCGTGGGCAGAAGCCCGCCGCCGATCCCGACAATATGAATATTGCCGTTCACCGCAACGACCTCGCGAGCGATATCGATGGTGGGTTGCACGCCCGCGAAATCGAACACCGCGTCAGCACCCTGACCGTTGGTGAGTTCGCGGATTTGCGCGGCGGCCTCGGGGCCCGAAATAACCGTGTGATGAGCACCGACTTCGCGGGCCAGGGCAAGCTTCTCGTCGCTAGTGTCGACCGCGATCACGGTCGCACCGGAGATTGCGCGGATGATCTGCACACCCACGTGTCCGAGGCCGCCAACACCCAGAACAACGGCGGTTGATCCGGCGCGGAGGTGATCCTGAGCTGCCATGATCGCGTGATAGGGCGTGAGACCGGCGTCGGTGAGGGAGACGGCCTCGACGGGGTCGAGATCGCCGAGTGGCACGAGGTGGCGCTTGTCGTCGACGATCACGTACTCGGCCATCGCGCCGGGTGCCCCGAGGCCTGGTGGCTGGATGCCGAGCTCAGCTGCGCGCGTGCAGTAGTTCTCTTGGCCTTGAGCGCAGGCGTGACAGAGCCCGCAGCCCCACGGGCCGTAAATTGCGTAGGGCTCACCGAGCGTGACGCCCGTGACACCCTCACCAAGCTTGTCGACGACCCCGCGCCCTCGTGGCCGAGTGTGAGCGGCAGGCCGTAGGTGTAGGCCTCGGCGGGCAGGTCCATGACGAACCAGTCGGAGTGGCAGAGGCCAGCGGCGGTGACGCGCAGCCGGATCTGCCCAGGACCTGGTTCGGGGGTTGGGATCTCAACAACTTCGGGTCCCTTGCCAATTTCGCGATACTGAACGGCTTTCATAGTGTTCCCTTCATTGGTAACGCGCCCGGTTGGGGTGCACCTCCAGTCTTACACCCTTGAGTGAGGTGCGTCCTGGGCGGTTCGCAGCTTAAGCTTGTTGTAACTGCAGCAACCCGGGCCGCGAAGGGCGTTAATGTGGACAGCATGAACGAGAACGTCGATGTTGCTGGGTTTTGGGAGCTATGCCGTGCACACGTGGACGGATTGCCAGAGCAGGTACCCCCGGCCTGGGCCTTCGGGGCTACTCCGGCGCACGCTGATTCGCTTCTCGCGCTTGTGGTTGAGGGGGCAAAACTGGCACCGCCTCGTCGCTCTGGGACTACGAGGTGAGCGGCGATCCTCTGCCCTATGTCGGCGAGTTCAGCATCATTCTTGATGGTGAGGATCGGCCCCGCGCCCTCATCGAGACAACTTCGGTTCGCACCGTGCCGTTTAACGAGGTTGACCCAGAGCACGCTCACTCCGAGGGTGAGGGTGACCGTACTCTTGCTGACTGGTGCGAAACCCACGAGCATTACTGGCGAAACTACTCCGAGAACCCGCGGGGCTTCGAGCCCGATATGCCTGTGATCTGCGAGCGCTTTCGGGTGGTGTATCAGCCGAGCTGAGGCTTCGGCGGCGGGCACTGCATGTGTGACGATTTGCCCGGGCTGGCGGGGGTGATGTGGTGATCCTGCAGTGGTTGCCTGCAGGCCGGGCAATTTGGATCGGGCGGCGCGACATGCGCCGATTCGTTTCTGTCGCCGAGCTGCGCTGGACCCTGGAACTGATAGAGGAACCGCTGGGTCGCCGCGTAGATCCCGGGGACTCCATCGTGCGGAGTCTTGTGCCAGAGCTGACGTTTCTTGTTTTGTTTGCCCACAAACGAAATCGTAGCACGTTTGTTTGTGCGCTAACGGCACTAGTATTGGGGCGTGGATATGCTTCCAGAAGACGCTCTCGAGCTGGATCGACAGGTGTGCTTCGCGCTCGCCGTCGCCAGTAGAGGTGTGATCGGCGTGTACAAACCGATTCTGGAACCCCTCGGCCTTACCCATCCGCAGTACCTTGTGATGCTGGCACTCTGGGGTGATGCGCCGCTGCGCTTCCGAGAGGTCGCAGACATGCTTCGGCTCGACCCGGCGACGCTCTCGCCGATCATCAAGCGTCTGGAGCGCCTGGGATTCATTGAGCGCACGCCCGTTGACGGCGATGAGCGCACGTTCTATCTGACACCCACCGAGGCGGGGCGGGCGCTGCGTAAACAGGCTCTCGGTGTGCCGCCCGCAGTTGTTGAAAGGCTCGGACTGCCGGTCGAGCGGCTTCTGGCGCTTCGTGATGAGCTCACCGCTGTGATTGAAGCGGTGGACCGCGGAGCCTGAGCTTCTGCTAGGCCCGGCTGACTAGCCTGCTGAGAGGCCCTCGATCGTGTAGTCGCGCGCGATCCCGGCGGTCTGTCGACCCCACTCGCTCGTGGCCACACGATCCTGGTGTAACTGAAATGCGGCCTCGCTGTCGAAGCGCTCGTTCACAGACCACACCAGCGGATCCGCTGTTTGTGTGACCTCAAACGAGAGGCAGCCCACTTCGGCCCGAGTGAGCTCAACGTGGTGCGGTAACAGGGTCGCAACGAGTGCGGCCTCCTCCGCGGTAGCGCAGATGAGTTTTCCGGTGAGTCGGACTTCGGTCATGTGGCTAGCCTCATTCGAGTTTGTGATGTGGTCACGCTGCGCGGCTACCCAACCCTGTGCTTGAACCCGGCGTGGGAATCGATGAATCCGAGCCGCAAGTAAAAACGGTGAGCATCTTTCCGCGACTTATCGGAGGTCAGCTGGATCATCGCCGCGCCAACGGCCGGGGCGGCGACTTCCATGACCCACTTCATCATTGCACCGCCGATGCCGGAGGACTGGAACTGCGACGCGACGTGGACACTTTCGACGAGAAGCCTTGTGCCGCCCCTGCGTGACAGCCCTGGGATGGTCGTGAGTTGCAGGCAGCCGACGACTGTACCCTCGGCGTTCTCGGCGACGACGAGTTCGTTCTGGGGGCTTTGGGCGATCTCCTCGAGCGCCCCTACGTAGACTGCGCGGTCTGCCGGATCGTAGCTGTCACCGCGGGCCTGGCTAATCGGATCGTCGTAGAGAAAGCCCAGCACCGCCGCAATGTCGTCGGTATGAGCGCGTCGCAGTGTGATTGGTCCTGCGCGGGTATCCAAGATCGTCGGCAGCGACAGGCTCTGAATCATGCTTCGATTATGGCAGGCGGCTGAGACCGCGTCCCTCCGTGACGGTCCTTCAGCCCGGAAGCTGCAGATGAAGAATTGGGTAGGGCAACCCATCGCCGTCAAGTTCGCTCCGACCGACCTGCACGAAACCGCGACTGAGGTAGAACCCGAGCGCGGCAGGGTTCTGCTCGTTGACGTCGACCATGGTTACGCCGCGGTGGGAGATGGCTTCAGCAAGCAGGGCGGAACCGACCCCTTTTCCGCGGGCATCGTCCGAGACAAAGAGCATTTCGAGCGACCCCTCGGCGATTCCGGCGAACCCCAAGGATTGACCGCCCCGCTCAGCGACAAGAAGCGTCACCGCCGGAAAATACGCTGAAGCAAGGTTGGCTTCGATGCGCTCGAAGTCGGACTCCTCAAGAAAGTCATGGGTCGCCCGAACTGCGCTGCGCCAGATCTCCACCAGCTGTGGGTACTCTGCAGCCCCACTACAGGGGCGAATCGTCAACCCACCTACGTTGTTGTGCACTGATCCATTATCGCGGCACCGAGTGGCTCAAGTGTCAGCGGGCTTTCCTTGTTGGGAGTCGCGACTTTATGGGCCACTTCATCCTCGCCTATGGCACACGAACTAGGAACATCTACTGAAGCGTAAGTCGATACGCCTGCATTGGATACCCGGCAAGCGGGTGGGGAACTGGCTCCCCGAACGGCACAAAACCCGCTCGTGTGTACAACTCGATTGCGCGTGTGTTGTTGGCGCGCACTTCCAGCATTAGCGACCGGAACCCGCGGCGACCCGTGTGCTCAATGGCGTCTGCGAGCAGTGCGCGCCCCAAACCACGCTTGGTTGTTGCAGGATCAACTGCCAGATAATGCAAGAATGCCTCCGCAGGGTCAGCGAGACCGCTCTCCACCAGTGCGAACCCACGGTGTGGCGCATCTGTAATGGCGAATCTGACGATCGGACGCTCGAACGAAGAACGCACTCTCTGTGCCATGGACTCTGCGTCAACTGCGCCGTCCCGCGCCTGCAGGGCGTTTACCCAGATCTCGACACACACTTCAATGTCGTCGGGAATGCTCCCCTGGCGGATCGCCGATTCGATCCTCTCGTTCGTCTGCATTCAATCATCGTAGAGGTCATGAGATGCTTGCGTGGTCCCCATCAGGGGAGCGGCGGCAGCGTGCTTTACTGGTGGGGTGATAAACATTATCCCCGCGGATTTTCACGACCAGCGACTCATTTCATTTCTCGAGGATCACCTGGCCGACCTCGCCCCAACCGCTCCCATCGAGAGCCGTCATGCGTTGGATCTGAGCGCTCTGCAGCGTCCAGAAGTACGCATGTGGAGTGCGGTTGATGACGAGCGAATCGTCGGAACCGTTGCGCTCGCGGGGTGCGGGGAGGGGTGCGAAGAGTTGAAGAGCATGCGCACCGACCCCGCGCGGCGTGGACAGGGGATTGCTTCCCGGCTGTTGCAGCACGCTCTCGAAGATGCGCGGGCAAGAGGGATCAGCGAGGTGTTTCTTGAAACGGGAACCATGGAGTTCTTCGCCGCGGCGAGAAAGCTCTACAGGGCCGCGGGGTTTCAGGAGTGTCCGCCGTTTGGGTCGTATAGCGAGGACTCAAACAGTGTGTTTATGAAGCTGGTTCTGTAGTTCCAGAGCAGCGACGTCGGGTTTGTGCGGCCTAAACCGCGTCCCCCACAACCGCCCCTCCGCGCTCGGCTTCCACCCGAGCGCGGGTGCAATGTGCTCGGCGGAGGCCTGCGGCACGTGCAAGTTGCACTCCGCTCCGAGTTGCCTGCGACGGTGCCCAGGCTCAGCCATCGAGCTTCTGCCTTGTACTTACAACTACCCGAGTGCCGGCTACGAGATCGTGGGGTCCTCGCCTGTCTTTCTGAAATGCGACAAACGCAATGTAGACAAATGGAATCAGGTTGGCTGCGACAGCTGTGACCATTAGCCAGAGTGGGAACTCGAATTCGCCGTTCGCAGCATTCGCGACGATATTCCACACCACAAAATGGGCGATCTCCCAGGGGAGTAGTTTGACGATGGTGCGGATAACGATCCGGAGCCGTGAAGGTCGGTTCTCATTCATCGCATCTACGACCCGCAGGCCAAGGACTCTTTTGCCCACGGTTGCCTGTCTTGTAGAGGCTTCGCCTACATAGAGGTAGATGCCCACAGGTAGCACCAACAGAAGAAACCCGAGGAACTGTGCCCCGGCGGTGCCCAGAGCCAGCCAGTCGAAGAATTCACCCGTGATTGAGTAGGGGACGAGCGTTGATATGGCGAGCACCAACATCCAGCCCAGGATCACCGCATAGTCCAGGAGCAGCGCAATCAAGCGAACCCCGAACTTCGGACGAAGGACGGGAACGCTCGAAGTCATACGGCCACTTTATTCGAGAGGAGGGAATCTGTTGAAATGACAGGCGGTGGACTCAGAGCGAGTCCCGCACCACCGCCCCTCCGTGTTCGGCTTCCACCCGAGCGCGGGTGCAACGTGCTCGGCGAAGGCCTGCGGCACGTCCAGGTTGCACTCCGCACCGAGTTGGTTCGATTGCTGTCAGCAGAACTGCGGTCAATCCCACATATGGACCATAATGCTCCGGTGCACGTTTCGGGTAAAGCTGAGAATGCAGAACTCGTAAGCGTGAAGCTCGGGAGTTATTTCATGTGGGCAGTAATGATGGTGTGGCTATGTGCATTGATCGTCATGATGAATTTCCCGCAATCCACATACCAGTTTTTGCCACGCCTCTCTATATTCGACCCGTCGAGGAGGCGCACCGCCACGACCTCGCGGCACCACTGAACTATGTCCTCCTCAATCAGCGAAAGGTTGCGATTGATGCGCTCAACTCCGAGAGGTGTCGTATGTAGGAGGTCAGGTTTCAGATCGAGAGAATCCACTCTTTCACAATATCGAGCTAGATCGCATACCCCTGCACTGGCCCCTCCGTGTTCGGCTTCCACCCGAGCGCGGGTGCAACGTGCTCGGCGAAGGCCTGCAGCACGTGCAGGTTGTACTCTGCTCCGAGCTGGTTCGGGATCGTCAGCATGAGCGTGTCAGCGGACATCACCGCTTCGTCAGCGAGTAACTGCTCAACGAGCCGATCCGGCGCGTCAGCGTAGGTCTTGCCAAATGTCGAGCGGAACCCGTCGATCACGCCGATTTGATCCTGGCTATGCCCCGAGCGCACCCCAAAATACATCTCATCCTCGGCCGAGACGATCGGAAAGACGCTGCGGCTCACCGAAACGCGTGGCGATCCCGTGTGCCCGGCGGCGCGATAGGCCTCACGAAAACGATCGATCTGCTCGCGCTGCAGCACGTCGAACGGGCGCCCGTCTGCCTCGGTGAGCAGTGTCGAACTCATCAGGTTGAGCCCCTGGCGGCCGACCCACTCGGCGGTGTCTCGGGATCCCGCACCCCACCAAACGTGATCGCGCAGCGTGGGGGACTGTGGCTCGATCGCGAGGCGACCCGGCGGAGTCATCTGCGTGTCGCTCTCAACGAGCTTCTCGCCGTCAATCGCCCGCATGAACAGCTCGAACTTGTCGCGGGCGAGGTCGGCACCGCGAGGATCCTCGGAACCCGTGTACCCAAATGCCTCGTAACCGCGCAGTGCGGTTTCGGGTGATCCCCGGCTTACACCGAGCGCGAGCCTGCCGTCTGAGATGAGGTCGAGCGCGGCAGCTTCCTCTGCGAGGTACAGCGGGTTTTCGTAGCGCATGTCGACGACGCCGGTGCCCACCTCAATCCGCTTTGTGCGGGCGGCCATTGTGGTGAGTAGCGGGATCGGCGAGGCAGCCTGACGTGCAAAGTGATGCACGCGAACATAGGCCCCGTTGACGCCGATCTCGTCGGCCCCCTCTGCGAGCTCGATGGTCTGCTTCAGCATGTCGCCAGCGGTGCGCACGCGCGAGCCGGGCACGGGGCCGTAATGGCCGAAAGATAGGAATCCGAATGCTCTCATGCCGGGTGTAACTGGGGTGGGCCAAGCTATATTCCCGCGAATATAGTTTTACGGTGAGTGGTTCAGGATCCACATCACGTGTGTCAGGGGTCAGGGCTAGGCTTGTCAGTATGACTGTTGTGATTGATCCCTCGTTTGATCCGGTTCCCTCGCTCGGCCTCGCGGTTGACGTGCGTGTTGTCTCGTCGACCGATGTTGAGGCAGCACAGGTGCGTGCCATCTTCGTGACGAAAGAAGGCGAACTCCCCGAGGTTGGCCTGAGTCGCGAGGCGCTCGCCGCGGCCGGATTTACCTCGGGCAAGAACCAGACGCTTGTGCTCCCCGGTGAGCAGTTGCGAGTGCTCGTTGGTGTTGGTGAGGGCATCACCACCGCTGCAACGCTCCGCGACGCTGTCGCCGCGTTTACCCGCGCTGCGAACGAGTCGGGCGCTCTCGCGGTGGATCTCACAGGAGTTGTGAGTACGGAACTCAGCGCGAACGAGGCAGCGATTGCCGCTACCGAGGGTGCCCTGCTCGCCCGCTACCGTTTTGACGCGCTGAAGAGCGACCCGAAGACCGTTGCGCTCGACAGCCTGCTGCTGGGTGTCGGCGCTGGCGACGAGGCGGCCGCGAAGCAGGGCGTGGAGCGCGCGCAGATCCTCGCCCGCACCGCCGGCATTGCGCGGGATCTTGCGAACACCCCGCCGCGCCATCTGAGCGCAGAGAAGTTTGCCAGCGTAATCGAGCGCGTCGCTCCCGCCTACGGCCTCAAGGTCGAGGTTTTCGACCGCACCGCGCTCATGGAACTCGGCTGTGGGGGCCTGCTCGGTGTGAATGCTGGCAGCATCGAAGAGCCCCGCATGATTAAGCTGTCGTACCAGCCCGCCGACCCCGAGGGGCACCTTGCGCTCATCGGTAAGGGCATCATGTACGACTCGGGCGGCATCAGCCTGAAGCCCTCCAACGCAATGCATGCGGCCATGAAGTTCGACATGATGGGTGCCGCCGCAGTGTTCTCGTCGATGACCGCGCTGCGCGAGCTCGGCGTCAAGACCGCCGTGACCGGTTGGCTCATGTGCACCGACAATATGCCCTCGGGTAGTGCCACCAAGCTGGGTGACGTGCTCACTATTCGTGGTGGCAAGAC
Source organism: Leucobacter coleopterorum (assembly GCF_011382985.1). Taxonomy (GTDB): domain Bacteria; phylum Actinomycetota; class Actinomycetes; order Actinomycetales; family Microbacteriaceae; genus Leucobacter; species Leucobacter coleopterorum. The sequence continues at coordinate 2,644,912 of NZ_CP049933.1, read as the reverse complement.
CGTCGAGGTGAAGAACACAGACGCCGAGGGCCGCCTGGTCATGGCTGACGGACTCGTGCTCGCCACAGAAGAGACACAGCGCCCCGACGCGATCGTCGACATCGCGACGCTCACCGGAGCCGCCATGATGGCGCTCGGCACTCGCACGGCGGCAATGCTTGCCAACAACGACTCCATCGCGGCGCAGCTGCAGGCCGCCGCCGATACGACGGACGAAAACATCTGGCGCTTCCCACTTGACCACCGTTACCGCGACCAACTGAAGTCGAACACGGCTGACCTGTCGAACATTGGTGGACAGTACGCGGGGGTAATCCTTGCGGGGCTTTTCTTGAATGAGTTTGTTGACGGCCTGCCTTGGGGCCACCTCGACATCGCGGGCACCATGCAGGCAGAGAGCGACGACCTGTGGCGCTCAGTCGGATCCACCGGATTCGGCGCGCGCCTGCTCGTTGAGTTTGCCGCAGCGTTCGAAGCACCTGCCGGAGCATGAGCGACATGGAGCGGCTGCTGCGGGATCGGGACGACTACATAGGTGAGTTTGCTGGGTTCGTGGCGGCTGCTCCGAGCTCGTATCACGCGGCTGCGGCGATCGCCGGTGTGCTCGTAGGGGGTGGATTCACGCAGCTTGACGAGACCGATGCCTGGCCCGGGGTGACCTCTGGATCAAGCGGTGTTGTCGTGCGCGACGGCGCGGTGATCGCGTGGCGCGCAGGCGAAGGGGTGACGGAGACGAGTCCGGTGCGGGTCTTCGGTACCCACACTGACTCACCCGGATTTGTGCTGAAACCACAGCCAGATTTTGTCGCCGATGGTTGGGCGCAGGCGGGTGTCGAGATTTATGGCGGGCCGTTGATCAACTCGTGGTTGGATCGGGATCTTGGCATGGCCGGTCGTATCCTGACCCAGGATGGCGCCGAGCACCTGGTCTCCACGGGTGCGGTCGCACGCATTCCGCAACTTGCGATTCACCTCGATCGAGAGGCAAACTCAGGCCTCACACTCGATCGACAGCGCCACGTGCAGCCCGTGCTTGGAATCGCGGGGGAGGGTACCTCGGTGCTCGGTGCGCTCTGTGCCGCCGCGAAGCGGGCGCGCTCCGCGATCCTGCCCGAAGATATTGCGGCGCTTGACGTGCGTTTCTTTGATACCCAGGCGCCCGCTCGCATCGGCGTTCACCAAGAGCTGTTCGCTTCGCCGCGCCTCGATAACCTCAGTTCGACATTTGCCGGGCTTGTTGCACTGCTCGGCGAGAAACCAGCTCCCGGCACAATCTCGGTTCTCGCGGCGTTCGACCACGAAGAGCTCGGGTCAGAGACGCGCTCCGGTGCCTGCGGACCGTTTCTTGAAGACGTGTTGGCGAGGATCCGAGACGGACTGGGTGCCTCGGCTGAAGACGCTGCCAGGGCGCTTGCTGCGTCCTGGTGTATTTCTGCGGACGCGGGGCATTCAGTGCACCCGAACTACCCTGAGAAGCACGACCCCCGTGTGAGGCCGCTTGCGGGGCATGGGCCGATGCTGAAGGTAAACGCTAACCAGCGTTACGCGAGCGACGCGCACGGGGCCGCTCTGTGGCAGCGTGTGTGCGATGCTGCGGGGGTCGCGACGCAGGAGTTTGTGTCAAACAACACGGTGCCGTGCGGATCTACAATCGGGCCATTAACGGCAACCCGGCTGGGGATCCGAACGGTCGATGTGGGTGTGCCACTGCTCTCGATGCACTCGGCTCGAGAGCTCGCGCACGTGGACGATCTGCACGGCCTAGCGAAGGCGGCCGCGGCGTTTTTTGCGGGGGCGTGAAGCGAGAGTGCTTTGCTACAAGAATTATGTGCGTTATTGTCACTCCCCGCCAACCGTTCGCTAGGATTGAGCCATGAGCGAGATGCAGCATCCGGGGAATGGTACTGTCGCCCTCTCAACAGAACACCTGATGCCAGGTATCCAGCAGGTCGGAAACCGTGACATTGAGGTTACTTTCCTAGGAAAGAACGCTGGGGGCAGCCGACATGGCTGCTTTGGGATGCCTCGCAACCGCATCTCATTGCACTATTGAGCCAGGGGCGCATGGGGTATCACCTCGAGCAGCGCACAAGCTATGGCGTAATGGTTCAAGAGAACATCTCGCTGAGCAGAGTGCAGCGCGCGCTGGGCGGGTGAGGTGGCTGTCGGGTGGTGCGACACGCCAGGGATCTCACTTTCATCGTGGCGATTTGCGCACCGGCACCAATTCAGCATAAGCTTTCATCTCGGTAGCAAGTGAGAAATCACTTCGGCCCATCGTTTAGCGGCCTAGGACACCGCCCTTTCACGGCGGCAGCACGGGTTCGAATCCCGTTGGGGTCACTGGTACCAAATACAATTGAATACAAGTTTGGCCCTGTAGCGCAGTTGGTTAGCGCGCCGCCCTGTCACGGCGGAGGTCGCGGGTTCAAGTCCCGTCAGGGTCGCCAAGGCGAAGAGCCCTTCTCCGGAAGGGTTTCTTTGTCTCAGGCGGTCACTTTGGTGAGTGCCTGGCTCTGTAGCTCAGTTGGTAGAGCGTTCGACTGAAAATCGAAAGGTCACCGGATCGATGCCGGTCGGAGCCACGTAGCGGAGATTACACCGCTGCTGAACCCTCGCAAGGCTTCTACTTGCGGGGTTCTTTTATTTTGACCTATGCGCCCCACCCGCTTGTGCCGTGACGTGTTGAACGCCGGCCGCGACCAGCACTGCGTCACCCCTCTTGGGGAACGTTGGTCGGGCGCGGCCGGTGCCTAGAATCAGCGAGCCGTGGCGGACGGACAGAAGGCCCGCCCGTCCGGAGCTTTATCGGCTCCTCGTATTTGGGAGTTGTGGGGTGTTTTTGTGATGTAGCTCGTGAGATTGGCGAGCGCCCAGGTATCCGACGAGCGCCCAGGATCCTGACGTGTAACTATGGGGGCCGCTCGTCAGGACCCTGGACACTCGTGCCTTGGGGAGTTCTGTGGGCTCTACGATGGGCCGGGGTCCGGGGCAAAATTGGCTGCATTCACCCTCCCCGCCCTTACCGCGGCCAGCTTGCACTCCATCGCCGACTTTGCGGACCACAACTGCAAGGTCGATGACGAAATGCAGACTCGGTGCGTGGATGCCACTACAACCCAAACACAAAGAGCCACATTAATTCGACGTCGGATCGGCCTCGTAGGTGACCCAGGTGGTTCGCGTGGCGAGTGTGTTGTAGAGGGCCTGTGCCTGGTGGTTGTCCTCCGCGGTCATCCACTGCACCCCGGCGCGCCCCTCGGCGGTGGCCATGTCGGTGAGGCATCCGATAAGTGCCCGCCCAACACCGCGGCCACGAGCCGCGGGAACGGTGAAGAGATCGTCGAGGAAGATGTGACTCGTGGCGGTGTAGGGCGATGAGAAGCGACGGTGGTGCGCGAAGCCGAGGATCTCGCCGTCGACTTCGGCGACGAGCGCTTTGCATTCGTGGGTCGGATCGGTGAACCAGCCCCATGCGCGGGAGACGACTTCTTCGGATGCTTCGAGCTTGTAGAACTCACGATAGGCGCGGAAGAGGATGCGCCACTGATCCTCGTCGGCGGGTGTGAGAAAGCGAACGGTTGGTGTGGTCTTGGTGGTCATTGATGTCTCCTTGAAAGTTTGAGCTGGGGAGTCGGTGCTGCCGAGTCCTGTGGAAGAACCTTGTGGTGTGCACCGAATCTGCGAAGCGGAATTGTGGATGCTCGCCTTATGCAGGCACGGTGGCCTCCTTTCTCAGGCTGGGTTGCTGTGCCTGTTTCTTGCTTGGGGCGAGCACGAGGTAAACCGCGTTTCCCGCGAGCAGACCCCAGGATGCTGCGCCAACGCTGAGGGTGACGACCCCTGACATGGTGACCGCGAGGGTCGTGATTGAGGCAAGGCCCGCTGCTCGGGTTGCCTCGAGCACGATCAAAAACGGCCCTGCAAAGTTGATGAGGGCCGAGAGGAACCCAGCACCCAGGGCGGAGGTGGACACGTCCCGCAGGACAGCAGCTGCTCGGCTCATGCTTGCGCCGCCTCAGTAACAAGAACCCGACAAAGCCGTAACAGACTTGCAAAATAGTGAGTAACGTTATCTACTATATTCATGTCCAATGATAACAGAGCGTCGGAAATTGCGGCCCTACTGCATGAGCGGATCGCAGCAGCACACGCTGGGGAGAAACTGCCTGGGGTGCGGGAACTATCCAAAAGTTTCCAGGCAAGCGCCGCCACCGTCTCCGCTGCGCTCTCTGAACTCAGTGCCCAGGGGTTGGTGCGTGCCGAACCAGGCAGAGGTACCTTCGTTGCCGAACGCGGGCGGCTTACCGAACCGGACTTCGCGTGGCAGTCGCAGGCCCTCGATCCCGCCCGCGTGGATGCCGACCGTGCGTCACGCCTCGGCGGATACGGCACCCCCGAGCACATCCAACTCTCTTGGGGGTATCTCGCCCCCGAACTCCTCCCGAGTGACGAGTTGCATCGCATCGGCTCACGTGCAGCAAAGAGCAACCGGGCATGGATGATGACTCCGCCCGCGGGGTCGCCGGAGCTTCGCCGAGTCTTTGCTGCCGAGTATCGAGCTGACCCTGGCGATGCCCTCATCGTGTCTGGCGGTCAGCAGGGTCTGGTGTTCACGATGCGCACCCTCGCAGAGCCGGGCTCTACCGTGATCACCGAGAGTCCGAGCTACCCCGGAGCGATCGTCGCCGCACAAAGTGCGGGCCTCACCATCGCGTCGGTGCCCGCAGACAAGGACGGGATCATCGTAGAACGTCTTGCTGACGCGCTAGAGCGTACCCGTGCCCGAGTGGTCTACCTGCAGCCCAGTTATGCGAACCCAACTGGCGCGGTGCTCAGCCAGGAACGCCGCGCGCAGGTGCTCGAACTTGCAGCCCAACACGGGGCATTCATCATTGAAGACGACTGGGCCAGGCATCTCGGCATTGACGGGCGCACCCCGCCACCGCTCATCACCGAAGACCCCAACGGCCACGTCGTCACTGTCACTACGCTCTCGAAGCCCGCTTCGCCAGGGCTTAGGCTTGGTGCGGTGATCGCACGTGGCCCCGCCGGAGACCGACTCCGATCCTCCCGCACCGCCGACGACCTCTGCGTCGCACCAATGGTGCAAGAGATTGCCATGAGTCTGTTGACCTCGAGCGTCTGGCCACGGCACCTGAAACGCCTGCGCACCGAGCTCGCCGAGCGCCGCGATATCCTCGCCGCCACGATCCGTCAGACCTTGCCGAGCGTTCGCATTCAGAGTGTGCCGAGCGGAGGCATCCACCTCTGGGCGCGCCTGCCCCACGGTGTCGACACCAGGCAGATCAGTGCCGATGCTTACGCCGCTGGGGTGCTCGTCGGAGACGGCCGACACTTTTTCGTTGATGAACCCCCGGCACCATTCCTGCGCTTCTCATACGGTGCAGCCGCCCCTGCTCAAATCTCCCAGGGCATCAGACAGCTTTCCCGCATCATCACCTAAGAAGCAACGGTCGGTCGGCGTGCAAGCACCAGTGCTCGAACCGCTGTAACGATCAGCGTTGAAAGTGCAATGAGAGCGGCAATACCACTGATTGTAAACAAGAGAGTTTCTAAGGAGCTAGTGGACGACATGATCCGCACAGAAAACGGAGAGCCTACCGGCATGCAAAGCACCCAAACACGCCTGCTGTCACTAGAAGACGTCCCCGCGCTCACCGAAATCATCCAAGCCGAAGCTGTCCATCTCGGGCGCTGGGAGCCCAAGCGTGATCCCGGCTACTACACTCTCTCGAACCAACGAACACTCGCGAAGCGGGCGCTTGAGGCCCATGAAGCGGGCGACTCAGTCCCGTTCCTCATCGTCTCCGACTCCGACGAGATTCTTGGCCGGGTGACTGTGAGTGGGATCACGCGCGGCGCCATGCAATCCTGCGCGATCGGATACTGGGTGCGCCAGCGATCCCTCGGTCAAGGCTACCCGACACGAGCGGTTGCACAGGCGGTGAGCTTCGCTTTTAAGGATCTCGGCCTGCACCGAGTGCAGGCCGAAACAATGTTGGAAAACATTGGATCGCAACGTGTTCTTGAGAAGAACGGGTTTCAACAATACGGAATTGCCCCGCAATACCTCAACATTGATGGAAAGTGGCGGGATCACCTGATGTACCAGGTGCTGAACGACGCATATGTTGACGAGCCCTGATCTGAGCTCTGCGCGACAATGTCGGTGGGTACTGAGAGTATGGATTCATGCCATCAGTCCCCATAAGAACCGCCCTAGTCGGGCGTGACGCAGAGCTAGCCCGCCTTCGCGAACAGCTCCGAGGTGTGCTGAATGGCGAGGCCGCCGCAACACTGATTTCTGGTGAGGCGGGTATCGGCAAGAGCCGACTTGTGGGCGATTTGACTGATTCTGCTCGAGGCGACGCAGACGTGCTCCTTGGCCGCTGTATTGATTTGGGTCGAGCGGCTTCTCCGTACGGGCCTCTCATCGACGTACTACGTGCGCTCGTGGAGGCCCGCGGTGCAAACGATGTGATGGCTTCCCTCGGTGCTGATCGCCTGAGTCGCGCTGCGATCCTGCTTCTTTTACCTGAGCTGGTTGGTCCAGATACTCCCGACCTTGAAGGAAAGGCACCACCGCGCGAACTGAACGATGGTTCCGGTCCTGAGCAGTTGGTCTCGGCAATCACAACGCTGCTGCGGGTTGCGGCCGACAAACACCCACTACTCATCGTTATTGAAGACCTGCACTGGGCCGATGAGGGCACCCTCATCGTGCTCACAGCACTTCTGCGAAGGATCGCCGGCGCACGCGTGATGGTCGTCATTACGATGCGGGACGACGGACATCGTCGCGATCCTGCTCGGCGCTTTGCCGTCGAATCGGAGCGTGCGCGCGTGCTCGAGGGGATGCCCCTCTCGCGGCTGGCCGATGACGATGTGCGAGCAATGATCGCAGAGTTGGTCGAGGCTCCGATCGATCCTGAAGCCTTTGACCAACTTCTCGAACGTTCGGAGGGGGTTCCCTTCTTCATCGAAGAACTCGCCGAGAACGCGTCCGCACCACTCACCGATTCACTTCGGGACGTTTTGCTCGCCCGCTACGATCGTCTCGACGACTTGACTGCGTCACTCGTGAGAGTCATGTCGATCTCGCAGGCCGCGATCTCACACGACGTGCTTGTGCGACTGGCGGGGTTGCCCGAAGAACAAACCGAGTTGTCGTTGCGAGATGCCATCGCCGCCGGAGTGATCACAATTGATGAAACGGATCGGTACTCGTTTCGACATGCCCTGCTTCGTGAAGCCGTGCGAAGTGAACTTCTGCCTGGCGAACGCACACGTTTGCACCGAGTCCTAGCTGGAATACTGCAACGCACCGCCGAGGCTGGCGGACAGCAGCCGCCCTTGCCAGAACTCGCCTACCACTGGGAACAAGCGAAGGAATACGAGAAGTCCTTCGTAGCGTCGCTCGCCGCCATGCAAGAGGCCGCTTCAAAGTTTGCGTACGCTCCAGCCGCATACTTCGGCGAACTGGCACTCGAGCGGTGGGACGAGGTGGATGCGGCTGCAGAGAAAACGAGGATCGGCCGCGTTGCATTTCTCGAACAGCTCGCACTGGTGCTGCGAGACGCTGGAAAAACCACGCGGGGTCTCGCTGTCATCGACCTCGCACTGCAAGAGTTAACGTCTGAAAATGATCCCGTGGCGCACGCAAGACTGCTTCGCCAAAAAGCGGATTATCACAGCTATATGGGGTGGCCCGGCCGAGAACCGTTGATCACCGAGGCACTTGCTGTGTTGGGATCGGGGGACGACAATCATCAACTGAGAGCTGAGCTCTACAGCCTGCTCGCGAGCATGCAGATGAGAGCCGGGGACCTTCAAGAAGCCATCGCAACTGCCTCACTCTCGCTCCGACACGCCCAACGCAGCGGGGATGAATCTCAGCAGGCCATCGCCTACAACCTACGAGGCGCGTCGCTCGCTTCAGCAGGCCAGGTGCAAGCCGGAATCGATGACTACGCCAAAGCCCTACCGCTCGCGAGCACGGGCAACTCGCTCATGTGGCTCCACGCAAACTACTCCGACATGCTTAATAACATCGGCCGGTATCACCAGGCAGTCGAGGTCGCAGAAGCGGGCCTCGCTATCGCGCAACGTTACGGCGTCGAGCGCACCACCGGAGCGATCATGATGCAAAACCTCATCGATCCGCTACTCGAGCTCGGAGAAATCGAGCGAGTCGAACAGTTGCTGTGGCGCGGTGTCGATACTCACGCAGTCCGCATGCAGCGTGTGTATATGGTTTCTTCGCGGGTCCGCTCGCTTGCCTGGCGAGGGCACGCAGACGAAGCTGAAAAACTGTTTCGGGAACGGGAGTTGCCACTCCAGCAGACCGCCGAACTCGAGCGCCAAGTCTGGTATGCAGTACTTTTCATGGAGATCACAATCGCAATTGCGCGGGACGACTTCGCCACTGCACGCGCAGCGATCGAACGCATGATGCGTGATTCGGGTAAGCGGACAGGGAGCCAGCGGCGACTTCTGCTCGAGGCTGCATGGGTGCTTGCCGAGTGCAGAGCGCGTGGCGAAGACACGACGAAACTTTCTGCCGAGGTCGAAGCAGCGTGGCGAGAACAGACCCAAGAACTGCAGGATCCCGATTGCACCCGCGTACTTCTGGGACTATTGGAGCCGGGGGAATCCCCACTGAACGAAGCGGTCACAGCCGCCGCTAGCAAGTCAGTGCCGAGAATCTTCGAGGTCATCACTCGAATCGAACTGATCCGACACCAAATCGCGACCGGTGACCGGCCCGGAGCAATCGACACGTCTCGCAGCGCTCAAAGCTTTTCTCAGCGACTCGCACACGCTGCGCTCGAACACAGGGTGACCGAACTCACTCGCGCGTTAGGGCTCGGTAACGGGACGACAGCGGCAAACAAAGAATCTCTCCTGACGCCCAGAGAGCAGCAGGTTCTAGACTTCGTTGCCGAGGGACTCAGCAATCGCCAAATCGGGGAGCGGCTCTACATCAGCGCCAAAACAGTGAGTGTACACGTCTCGGCCGTGCTTCGAAAGCTGGGCGTATCTACCCGCACCCAGGCCGCAAGAAGTGCTCTCGTCACCCATCAACCTCGGTCGGAAGGAGATCGATGAGTCGAAGTGTGATCGAAGCAGGCCAGTAAACGAAACGTGCCGGGGGAATCCACCCGCCACCCGTCCGGAAGCACAGCCGCGAGCTCAGCTCGTGTGTAACTGCGACGAATGCTGCGCAGCCCGTCAACCCACACAAAGGTTCCCATCGCTACGGGTGCCGCAAGCAGTGCGAACGCCCCATACGCGACACGACCGCGGGCAATGTCAGAGTGCAAAGAAATCCCCGAAGAGAGAGCCTCGCTGTCGTAGAGCAACCCCGCCAGCGAAACCTCGTCGAGATGATGCAGCAGATGGTTTGAAATCACGGCATCGAAGCGCTCTCCCTCCTGCACGAGCGACTGGCTAAGCACCTGCCGATACGCCACCCCGGGCATAAAATCCGCCCGCTTCGCCACCGCAATCGCGTGCGGGTCAGGATCAATCCCCACAGCCTCAACAACAAACCCGTCGCGGCGAGCGAGCTGCACCAGGCGACGCAACACGTCTCCGCCGCCGCACCCAATATCGAGTACGCGCGCGGGCCGACCCAGGCCGGCAAAAAACGGGCGAAGCTGAGACCGGTGCACCCCGTCCCAACACGAAACAGCCCGGTTCACCAACCCGAATCGCTGAAGCGTCCGCCGAAGACGAGCGGGATCACACGCCGGATCATCCATTAGCTCACGGAGACCCGCATCCCGAACCGCCAGCGTCATACCGACGCCTCGGCGGCAAGAACAGCAGGCACTGTAGCCGAGCGTGCCCCTGCGCGCTGAACAAAACGAGCGGTTTCCAGCGTAAGCCCGGGGCCAAACCCTAGGGCTGCTATCTGCGCCCCTGCGCTGATGGACTCGTCACGCAGAATCCGACCGAGTATGAAGAGGATTGTCGCACTCGACATGTTGCCGAAATCTCGCAGGATCGCGCGCGAGTGCTGCATTGCCGAGTCAGACAGCCCGAGGCCCGCTTGAACGTGGTCGAGCACACTGCGGCCTCCGGGGTGCACAGCCCAATTCGCGACCTCGCTCAAAGGCTCCGGACCCCCGCGAAGTGCTGCCCCGACAGCCCCGGCAATCTCGCGCCCGATAATGCGCGGCACCTGCGCGGTAAGTCGCATTTCGAAGCCCGCGTCACCCACGGCCCAGTCCATGTCTTGCTCACCCTCGCTGGTGATCGCTGTCGTGAACTCGCCGACCTCCAGCGTCGCCCCGGTCGTTCGCGGTTCAGCGGAGGTCACAACCGCCGCTGCTGCGCCATCACTGAACACGGCGGAGGCGACAATCTGTTCGGGGTCACTCGACGACCGTATGTGGATCGAGCAGAGTTCTGTGCACACCACCAACACGACCGACCCTGGCTGAGCTGTGCAGATCCTGCTGGCCGCGCGAAGCGCTGGGAACGCAGCAGCGCACCCCATAAATCCAATGTTGGTGCGTTCTGCAGTGCCGGGAATCCCCAACTCTTTCACGAGCAGGAAATCGGGTCCGGGCGCAAAGAACCCGGTGCATGAAGCCGTGATGACGTGGGTGATCTCGGTTGCATCAAAACCTGAGGCAGCGATCGCATCTCGTGCCGCGGCTGACGACAACTGCGGCGCTTCGCGGCGATAGACCGTGTTTCGCTCACCCGTAGTGGGCGAGTGAAGCAGGCCGTCGGTGGAGAAGAGCGGGGAGAGCGTGTCGAGGCCACCTATCCCGCCAAGAACCGAGTAACGTGACTCGATCGCGGACTGGTCAAACGCTGCGTGGATCAACCGCTGGGCGAGTCGATCCCGGCCTGGTTGAGCGGCAAAGAAGTCGCGAGCCTCAGATTGCAGCAACCGTGAAGCCGGAACAGCCGTGCCGATTGAAACGAGGTGAGTGGTCATGTTGCTAATGGAACACTCATATTGGTTGCGAATGCAAGCCCCATTTGTATAGCTCGCGCTCCGCTACAAAGAGTGTAGGTTGGATCACCAACCCAGAAAACGGGAGTAAGGAGGCTGATGGTGGCCAACGCTATCCCTTGTACCCTGATTGCTGGTCTTTCTTACCTTGCGACCATTATGCTCGGCACATTCAGCCTTCGAGGCAGAAGAGTTCGGCGGGTCTGGCACACGCGGCTATTTGCGTTCACCGTGATCCTCACCCTGCTGGCCGCCGCGCTGTCGTTCCCAACCCACTGGCAACGTGGTGTTTTGTTGCTGGCGGCTCTTGTGCCACTGGCGCTGCTGCCGTGGGCTAGCAGGCCGGTCTTGAAGCACCCGGAGCGACACATTGCTATTGGGCTCAGCGCCGCCCCGTTTTATCTTTCGGCGACGGTGCTTTGGGTCTTAGGTGCGACGTGATCCCCGCGCTTTGAACACGCAAACTCATCCAACCCGACCACAGGAGCACCCCATGGAATTTCTCGATGTTCTCTTCAACCGCCGCACCACCAACGGGCCGTTTTTACCTGACCCTGTGAGCGACGAGCACCAGCGGCTACTGATCAAGGCTGCAGCTTCCGCCCCGTCGCAATTCAATAGTCAACCCTGGCGATTTGTGGTGATCGAGGATCGCACCATGATCGACACCATCGCGCGCATCAGTGGGGAATCGATGACGGCGGTGATCTCAGAGGGGTCGTTCTTCGAGCGGTACAAGCGACACTTCCGATTCAGTGCGGAAGAGATGGCCGAGCACCGATCGGGCATGTACTTCGACAAACTGCCCGCTGCGCTGCGACCGTTCACTCGTGCGGTGTATACCCCCGCCGGGATCAAGACCATGCGGATGCTGCGCATTCCACAGACCCTCGGCGAAGAGAACCGCAAGCTTGTTGCGGGATCGCCACTGATCCTCGGAGTTATGCTCGACAAGCAAGAGCGCAACGCCCACTCCCTCGCAGACTTCTACTGCCAGTTCAGCCTTGGTGCCGCGATGGAGAACGTGTGGCTCACGACGGTTGAGCTGGGCATGGGCATTCAGTTCATCTCGTTTCCGATGGAGGCGCCCGGGCAGTGGGAACGTGTGAACGACCTGCTTCAAGTGCCAGCTAACCTCGAACTCATGGCACTCTACCGCCTCGGTTATGTGCCTGAGCAGTCACACAGGCCGGTGATCGATTGGTCGAGCCGCGAGCGCAGAGCACCGAGCCAGTTTGTGTTTCGCGAGACCTGTGGCGAGCCGCAGACTGGGTGGGATGAGGACTAAACAGGGCTATTGACCTCACCACCTGGCCCCGCAGAGAACACTTCGAACATTATCTTCAGTCCGTGCCTTTGCACGTACTCAGTGACCGTCGAACTCGACGTGACCGAGTTCGTTGAGGTTCTGCGGCGATCCTCTCGCAAAACTTACATTGCGCAGGTTTGGGCGATCGCCGAGGTCGTCAACAACCATGCAGAGTTCAAGATGCGTCTGAGCGAGTCAGGCGATCCTGAAACCTGGTCGATCGTGCACCCCGCCTTCACCGTGTTCAACGAGCAGCGAGAGACGTTCTCGTGCGTCTGGACCAGGTTTGATTCAGACTTCGAAGCCTTCCACGACAAGGCGGCGCAGCTGCTCAAAGAACGCAGCGAAGCCACCACGATGTTTCCGCAGGGATCGCCGCACCGCAACAGCCCTCTCCGGTCTGTTGAGTCTCAGTTTGGGCGAGCCTCCGAAACCAGCTCGCTCCTTGCCGCCAAGGTGCGGCTGCTGACCCCGAGCTTTCTGAGAACCGCTGAAACGTGCACACTCACGGTTTTGGCACTGATGAACAACCGCTCGCCAATCTGGCGGTTGCTGAGGCCCTCCGCGACGAGGTCGAGCACTTGCTGCTCGCGAGGTGTCAGAAGCGAGCCACTGCTCTCGCCTGAGTCAAGACTACGAACGATCCCTAGCGCCCCGACTAGTTCATTCACATGCTCGCTGAGTCTTGTGTGGGCGAGCTCAGTGCACAGATCCTGCGCTTCTCGTGCAACCTCCGCGGCCCGGGACCTGTCACCTGAGACCAGTAAGAAACGACTCAGTTCGATCCTCACGACAACTTGAAAGACTCTCGGCACCGATTCGGCACCCGTTGCAGCGAGCGCAGCCTGCAAAGAGGAATCAGAGGGCTCAAGAAGCCCAAGAAGCACACGAGAACAATCAGGATCCTGGAGTTCACCCGGCTGCAAGGTCCAGCGAGCGAGCACATCGGTGGCGAATGCCGACACCTCTTGGCCCCGAGCACGGCACTCCGCGGCAATCCATCCTGCTTCGAGAAGCAGCCGTCGCTGGTTTCCCGCCTGGGGTCGTTCATCTTCAAGCATGCGCAGAATGACAAGTCGCGCCTGCTCGAAGTCATCGCGGGTCGTTGCGAGTGTGACCTCCATAAGAAGTTGGGCGTACCACACCTGGCGTTCCAGCTCGGCAGTTTGGTGAAGCGGTTCGGCCCAGTCGCGATAGAGCTCCTCAGCTTCTTCCGCCCGGCCCCGCCAGCACAGCGCGCGCACCCGCGAGACGAGCGTATAGACCTGTTGTATGCGCACGGCGTGTGAGTCGATCCCCAGTTGCAGCAGTTGCTCAACCCGGTCGATGTCCCCGAGTTCAAGCAGGGGCTCGACCAGGTTCTGCATCAAGATCGCGCCCGTGCTGCGTTCCACTCCGTAGCGCCGTGATACAACAAGTCCCTCCTCTGCGATCTCAACGGACTCGTGATATCGGCCGAGGATGTTGAGCAGGTCAGAGTAGTTTGTGTGGAACTTCATGAGTGACTGGCCGTTCACCGCGAGCGGTCGCGCGCTCAGCAGATCCTTGAGGCCGGACTCCACCTGCCCCAGGCCTGCGAGACAAGAACCGCGCACGCTGTAGGTGATCGACAGCAGCGCCTTGTCGTCGCACCGCTCTGCGTAGTGAGCTGCCTCAGTTGCAGAAGAAACCGCTTCGGTGAGCTTCCCAAGGTGCATGAGTGTGCTCGTGAGTAGGCTGAGTAGTTTTGCCTTCAGCCGAACAACATCGAGATCGACCTCAAGCCGAGGGTCTGAGTCGAGTTCGGCCAACGCCTGCAAAACGAGGGGTTCCCTGCCAGGGCGTCCGAGATGGCTCAGGTAGTAAGCCTTCTGCTGGAGCAAGCTGGCCGTCGCCACAGGGTCGTTCCGGTCTTTGATCTCATCGAGCGCAAGGTCAACGACTGTGAGACCCCGCTCTGTCTGACCCGCGTTTCGTAGGATCGAGGCGAACCGCTCGAGAAACTTCAGCCGATTGATCCCCGCATCCTCTGCAGCAGCAAGAGATTCATCCCAGTTCTCGAGCACGTGCTCCCCAAAGCGGGCGGCCGCCGCATACGCATACTTTGACTCGGCCTGCTTCATCGCAGCAAACGCGGCAATGAACGATTTTTCAGGATCCTTCGCCTGATCCCAGTGATAGGCAAGTTCTGAGAGTGGAGCGGTTTTGGTGTCTGTGTCGGCGATTTGTTGCAGGATTTCGGCGAGTGCGCGGTTGAGACGTGTACGTTCTCCGGGCAGTAGCTCACCCTGGACCGCTTCACGAAGCAGCGCGTGTCGAAACACGTAGTGGTCTGATTCGTTTACCGCAATAACTCCGGCATCAATTGTTTCTCGCAGCGCCGATTCCAGCTCATTCTCGGGAAGTGAAACGAGCCGAACCAGCGTGGAGTGGGGGAGAGGTGTTTGTGAGGTCGACATCGCGCGCACCAGGGACGCGGCTTCGCGGCCGAGCCGGTCGTACCGTGCGAGAAGCACGTCTCGGAGCGAATCTGTGAGTGGAGCCGCCGCGTTCTCAACCAGTTCCTCGACAAAGAAGGGCACTCCTTCTGAGCGCTCAAGTAACTGGCTAAACGTGGTGGGTGCGAGCGGGTGCTGCATGAGGCCGTTGACCATCGCGCGTACTTCCTCGTCACCAAGCCGGGCGAGGGGCAGCTGCTCGAGCACTCGCGTGCGTTCTGATTCCGCGGCGAATCTGCGAGCGGGATTGCTGCGACGCCCATCATTCTTCATTGTGAGCACCGCCAAGATGCGTGTCTCAGTGATGCTTTGCAGAAGTGTTGTGAGCACCGCGAGTGTGCCCTCGTCTGCCCAGTGCAGGTCTTCGACAACAAGGATCAACGGGCGAGTCTTTGCGGCGATACGCAACACGGTTGTGATGGCGTCTCGTAGGCGTTCCTGGCCCGAATGATCCTCCGAGAGAAACAGGGAAAGGTCGTTTGCGAGGCCGGGGGCTTCCACGTCGACGAGTTCGGGGAGCAGAAGGAGGAGCGCGGATCGGCTGGAGTGGTCAAGTATCGGTGACTCCAACAGCTTGTCTACACCGCGCGCGGCAACGAGTGCGCGCAACACCTCCAGAAGCGGTCCGTAGGGAGTTGCAGCCTGCTTCAGATCGATGCAGCGCCCTATCAAGACGTCAGCCTCATCCCGTGCGGCAATCGCAAGGTCACGCACGAGACGGCTCTTGCCGATTCCTGCCTCGCCGGTAATCAGGGTCGCCGCACCCTGGCCTCGCAGAACGCCACGGAAACGATCACGAAGGTGAGCAAGTTCCGCGTCACGCCCGACCATGGCTGGTTCAACCTCGTGGTGAGACATGCTCCCATTTTCCCAGGTCTCGTCGGGAACAAGATGTTGAGACCTGAAGCCGCCCCTCACTGAGGGCGCCCGGTCGCGCTTTGCGTACCTTTCCACGAAACCCATGAGCGGAGTCGTTCAAGAAGTTTGGGAGCGGCCGGGTTGTGGCTTAGGCACAGGATCACGGCGGCCTGATCCTGCCGTTCTGCATGCACCCGAGCTCGTTCAGCTGACGCCGCTGCCGCCTGAGTCCGCTGCGAGGTGGTGTGCTGGTGCGCGTAGGTCTGAAAGTCCAAGGGGTGCTCCTCTGTAGACAAGTGGGGGTACATCTACTCTCGGTCCTAAGGGGATGCCGCACATCGGGCAGATGCCCTAGATTCGAGAGTTTGTGGGCTTAGGCGAGAAACCGCGCATCTCCGAGGATCCTCAGGGGTTCTGGATTGCGTCGATGCTAGCGTTGGTGAGGACTATTTCTTTCTTCTAAGCTTTTGGGGGCTGCATGCCGAAGCGGAACACCCGTTCGAACCGCGTCATGAGGCGACTGACCGGTGTTATCGGAGTGTGCGCAGTTGCGTGTGGGCTTCTTTTCAGTGGAGAGCTCGCGGCTCCGCCCGCAAACGCGTTGGACCTGCCCACCTGGGACGATGTGCAGGCCGCCAAGGGAAACCAGGCCGCGGCAGCCAAAAAGGTGAAAGAGATCGAAGGTTTACTCGCGCAGAGCCAGAAAGATCTCGAACGCCTGCGCAACGAATCGGCTAACGCAAACGAGTCCTGGCAGGAAGCCGAGGCCTCTGCGCAGAAAGCAGCCGAGAAGGCTGAGACGCTGAAAGCTCAGGCTGAGGCGAGTCGCGAGAAGGCTGATGAGGCAGCGGATCAGGCCTCTGTGATTGTTGCTCAGATGTACCGCTCGGGTGGTGTGGACCGTAACATGGAACTCTTTTTGCAGGCGGAGGGTGACACTGCCGACGCCCTGCTCGACCGTCTGGCAACTATGTCGAAGGCCACCGAACGTAATACGTCAATCTCGCAGGAAGCCCAACAGGCGACGAATAACGCGATGACTCTCGGCAAGCAGGCAGAGACCGCTCAGAAAGAGCGCGAGAAGCTGAGCGCTGAAGCCGAGGAGAAAGCTCAAGTTGCGGCCAAGGCGGCTGACTCGCAGCGCGTCAAACTTGATGCTCAGCAAAAGCAAGAGCAAACGTTGACCGCCCAGCTCGCCGCTCTGAAAGACAAAACAACCGACACGGTCGCTGGATACGAGGAGCGTCTTCGTCTCGAAGAGGAACAGCGTCAGCGCGAGGCCGAGCGGCTTCGTAAAGAGGCTGAAGAGCGTGCCCGCCAAGAACGTGAGAACGCCAACAATAACAACAACGGTGGCGGTGGCGGCGGCGGCGGCGGTGGCGAAACCGGTGGCGGTGGTGGCGGTGGAAACCCCGGTGGTGGCGGTGGCGGTGGAAACCCCGGTGGTGGCGGTAACGACGGCTCCTGGTGGAAGCCCACCCCAGGCTGGGTTTCCACCTACTTCTACCAGGTGCCGGGCCACACTGGCATTGACCTTGCAACCGGCTGTGGGACCCCGATCATAGCCCCACAAGCTGGAACAGTCAGCTACGTTGGTTGGAAAGACGGCATCGGTGGCAACATGGTCCACGTCGACCACGCGGGCGGGTTCCAGACGCGCTACGCGCACCTGAGTGCCTTTGGCCCCGGTTGGGGGACCTGGGTTGGGCAGGGAGCCGTGGTCGGTTATGTAGGTACGACCGGCATGAGCACCGGCTGCCACCTGCACTATGAGGTGCTGTATGACGGAATCTTCCAGAACCCGATCCCGAACTACGGTGTAACTGGGTAGTTAACGCGTCGGCTCTGCGCCAGATGCGAAAGGGGGTTCAGGATCATGCGATCCTGAACCCCCTTTTTTTGTCAGAGGTTAGTTACCCTGTGCTGCGGGCCGATCCCGCCTGCGACCGCTCATTCCTCGCAGCCGCAGCCGCATCCGCCTTAGTGCTGATCCGCCAGGCGCTCCTGCGCCTCGACGATGAGCTTCTCAGCGTCTGCCGCAGAGCCCCACGCGTCAACCTTGACCCACTTGTTGGGCTCCAAGTCTTTGTAGTGCTCGAAGAAGTGCTCGATCTCTTTGCGGGTGTACTCGGGAATATCGGCGACGTCCTGAATGTGCGACCAACGCGGATCCTTGTGCTGCACCGCGATGACCTTGTCGTCGCCGCCAGCCTCGTCGCTCATCTTGAGCACACCAACGGGGCGCACCTTGATGCCAACCCCGGGGAAGACCGGGTAATCGAGCAGCACGAGCACGTCGAGCGGATCGCCGTCCTCGCCGAGTGTCTCCTCGAAGAAACCGTAATCGGTGGGGTAGACGAAGCCGGTGTAGAGCACGCGGTCGAGGTATACCCGTCCGGTCTCGTGGTCGACCTCGTACTTGTTTCGGCTGCCCTTGGGGATCTCAATGACGGCGTCGAATGCTGTGCTCATGCACGTTCCTTGTCGCTTAAGGGCGCGGAAGACTCCCGGCCTCGATTTGCAATGCCAGCATAAGGTTACCCGACCGGAGCCCGGGGAACCTTGACCTCGGCTAACAATGTCTGGCGGGCGCGGTAGCGTGGAGGAATGAATCAGCGCCCCCCTTTGCATCCTGCGGTCGCCGCGACGCGACTGGCGGTGCGGCAAGCGCTGGTTGAGCGGGCTGGATCGCGAGGCGATTCTGTCGAGATGCCACTCGCGATTGTGGCGCTCTCGGGTGGGGCTGATTCGCTGGCCCTCGCTGCAGCCGCGGCTTTTGTTGGGCCTCGGTGCGGTTGGAGAGTCGGTGCTGTGATTGTGGATCATGCCCTGCAGGCTGGTTCGGCAGGGGTTGCGGAGCGAGCTGCGGTGCAAGCGAGAAAACTGGGGCTCGACCCGGTAGTGGTGGCGCTTGTCTCGGTCGAAGCGCGTGAGCTTGGCCCAGAGGCTGCCGCTCGTCAGGCGCGCTATCGCGCGCTTGAAGAACACGCAGCGGTTTCTGGCGCGTCGCTAATCCTCACTGCGCACACCCGAGACGATCAAGCCGAACAGGTCTTGCTTGGTATCGCCCGTGGTTCGGGAGCGCGCAGCCTGGCCGGGATCCCTCCGCATCGCGGGCTGATCCTGCGACCCTTTCTTGGGGTTACACGTGTAGACACCGAGGCTGCGTGTGAGGCCCAGGCGCTGGAACCTTGGCTGGATCCGCACAACGAAGACGATTCCTATGCTCGGGTGAGGGTGCGTCACCGCGTGCTGCCCCTTCTCGAGGCCGAACTTGGCCCTGGTATTGCGGCGGCGCTCGCCCGAACAGCGGAGCAAGCCCGCGAAGACGCGGCTGCCTTTGACGAGATGGTGAATGAACTTATTGAAGACGTTGTGGAGCACGCGGAAGCGGGGATTTCGGTTTCTCTCGCGGTTCTCAGCTCGAACCCCGCAGCCCTTCGGCACCGCCTAATTCGTCGCGTAGCCGAGGCGGAGTTTGGAAGTGAGTTGAGTCGCGAGCACACACTCGCTATTGCGGCACTGGTGACGAACTGGCGCGGGCAAGGGCCAATTTATGTACCAGGTATCAAGGTGATTCGTTCGAGGGGGAGTCTTTTGTTCACGCGACAAATAGGTTCACCGCGTGAGGCTGAATCTTCGTAGTGGTAATTCCGAGGGTCATTCTACGGGCGACTACTTGGGGAACGCCTGCTTCATGAGGAGCTGAACGTCACCATCAATACCAGCAACTTGCTTTTCGATGGTGGTGAGTCGGTTGCCTACTCCGTCGATGCGACTCTCTACCTGTTCAAAACGTTTGTCTACCTGTTCAAATCGCTCGTCGACTCGTTCAAACCGCTCATCAACTCTTTCGAACCGAAGCGTCATTTCGGTTTTTAAACCGTCGATACGCTCGTTCATGGTGTCAAACTTCGCATCAACCTGGACCGCCATCGAGTCGAGGCGAGTTTCAATGCCCCTAAAATTTGCAGACATGGTTTCCATGTTGGCTGACATCGTGCGGGTGAAGGACTGCGTGATGACTGTCGTGAGACCGAGAAGGGCCGCGGCGAACACTCCAATCAGCGTCCAAATCTGAGGCTCATTCAAGGTGATCATGCCTTTCATTTTGACTGCTATTGCATCAGATTGCCAGGTTCTAGTTACTGATTTTTCATAATCTATTATTTTGTGAATAAGTCGTTCGAAAGTCACTAAATCGGTGGCCTGTGAACGAAGCTCGGCACCGGAGCATGTGCCCAGGCCGCTCCGGGCTAATATTGCTTCATGGATTCGAAACATCTGGGCGACAACCTTTCCAAAGTGCTTCACACGGAGGCGGAATTGCTCAACCGGCTCGCGGAACTCGCACGCGAGATTGAGGCTGACTATCAAGACGAGCCACCACTGCTGGTTGGTGTTCTCAAAGGTGCTGTTATGGTGATGGCTGACCTGGCGCGGGAACTCAGGTTCCACGCACAAATGGACTGGATGGCCGTCTCTTCGTACGGTGCTGGAACAAAATCGAGTGGTGTTGTGAAGATCCTCAAAGACCTGGACGCCGACATTACTGACCGTGACGTGTTGATTGTTGAGGACATCATCGATTCGGGTTTGACGCTCTCTTGGCTCAAGGAAAACCTGGAGAGCCGTGGTGCGCGATCGGTCAAAATTTGCACAATGCTCCGCAAGCCCGAAGCACTCAAGGTCGACGTTGACGTTGCCTACGTCGGTTTTGATATCCCGGTCGAGTTTGTCGTTGGGTATGGCCTCGACTACGCCGAGGACTACCGCAACCTGCGCGATGTCGCGGTTCTTGCGCCGCATGTTTACGGCGGAGAGTAGCTCGCGGGCGCACATTTTCAGTGCGCCCTGAGCGGACACTGCCGCCTGACACAGGGCGATGTCAGTGGTATTCGTTACGCTTACTTTTGCCGGAACCCCCGGTGCGCCGATTCCGAAAGGCCCAGACTTGGCTGAGAATTCAACGAAGAGCACGTCGAAGAGCAGAAAATTTCTGCGCGGTCCACTGCTCTATCTGATCCTCGCACCAATCATTGTGTTGATTGGCTGGTCGCTGCTCTCTGGCGGCAGCACACGAGAGATATCGACGCAGCAGGGCCTTGAAATGCTCTCTGAGGGCAAAGCGAAGAGCGCTGAGATCGTCGACGGTGACCAGCGTGTCAACCTGACGCTCACCAAGGCTGATAAGAAGACCGGCACCGACGAGGTGTATTTCTACTATGTCTTTCAGCGTGGTGGTGACGTCGTCAAGGCAGTCGACGACGCAAAACTCAAAGACGGCTTTAACGACAAGGTGCCGCAGCCGAACCCGCTGTGGTCGCTGCTCGGGTTCCTTGTTCCGCTGCTACTGATCGGGCTGCTGCTTTGGTGGATGCTGTCATCGATGCAGGGTGGTGGCCGTGGAGTTATGCAGTTCGGCAAGTCTCGCGCAAAGCTCGTCTCGAAAGAGACCCCGCAGGTCACGTTTGAAGACGTTGCTGGTGCTGACGAGGCTGTAGAAGAACTCTACGAAATCAAAGACTTCTTACAGAATCCGGCTCGTTTCCAGGCTGTTGGCGCACGCATTCCAAAGGGTGTGCTGCTGTATGGCCCTCCTGGTACCGGCAAGACGCTGCTCGCACGTGCTGTCGCGGGTGAAGCTGGTGTGCCGTTCTACACGATCTCTGGTTCTGACTTTGTCGAGATGTTTGTTGGTGTTGGTGCGAGCCGCGTGCGTGACCTCTTCAAAGAGGCAAAGGCCAATTCCCCCGCGATCATTTTTGTTGATGAGATCGATGCGGTTGGTCAGCGTCGCGGGCAGGGCATGGGCGGCGGCCACGACGAGCGTGAGCAGACCCTCAACCAGCTTCTCGTTGAAATGGACGGGTTTGATCCCAAGACCAACGTCATCATGATTGCCGCGACCAACAGGCCTGACATGCTAGACCCGGCACTGCTGCGTCCCGGCCGCTTTGACCGCCAGGTGGGTGTTGACGCGCCTGATATGGCCGGTCGCCTCAAGATCCTCCAGGTTCACTCGAAGGGTAAACCGCTTTCCGATTCCGTGGACTTGGAGATCGTGGCACGCAAGACCCCCGGTTTCTCAGGCGCGGATCTCGCGAACGTGCTCAACGAGGCTGCGCTGCTAACGGCGCGTTCCAACGCGCAGCTTATTGACAACCGTGCCCTCGACGAGGCGATTGACCGTGCTATCGCTGGCCCGCAGCGCCGCACTCGCTTGATGAAAGATCAAGAGAAGCTCATCACGGCGTACCACGAGGGTGGACACGCGCTTGTGGCAGCTGGACTGAACCACACGGATCCGGTCACCAAGATCACGATTCTGCCCGAGGCAGGGCTCTTGGTTACACAATGGTGATCCCGCTCGAAGACAAGTACTCGGTGACCCGCAACGAGCTACAGGATCAGCTGGCGTATGCACTCGGCGGTCGCGTTGCAGAGGAACTGGTGTTCCACGATCCGACTACGGGTGCTGGCAACGACATCGAGAAGGCCACGAGCACTGCGCGCAAAATGGTGACTGAGTACGGCATGTCTTCGACGGTCGGCCCGATCAAGCTAGGCCAGGCTCAGCCGGGTGCGTTTATGGGGGAGTTCGGGCAAAGCCGAGACTATTCCGAGGGTGTCGCCGTGACCGTTGATGCCGAGGTGCGTGAGCTGCTTGAGCAGGCCCACAACGAGGCATACGAGGTACTGGTGAAGAACCGCGACATTCTCGATAACCTCGCGCGTGAACTCCTTGAGAAAGAGACTCTGGATCACATTCAGATCGCAGAGATTTTTAAGGGCGTACAGCGTCTACCCGAACGTCCAGTTTGGCTGTCGCACGGTGAGCGCCCGGTCTCGAATAGGCCCCCGATTGACGTGCCTGTAGTGGTGCGAACCGACGGAAGTCTCGGTGAGGCCACGGAACTCGAAGCCAAGGGCGCAGGCACCTCCGAGAGCACGGCCACTGATTCGCCCGCCAAAGCTTCTGCAGTCGAGGCATCCACTACAGGTGACTCACCATTGGCTTCTTCGGAGCTTGCTCCGGGCGAGACGAGCGCCCCTCCACGTAACCTCGGGGTGCATGGTAAGGAGACCGGTAAAGGCTCTGATTCAGACACTGACGAGGCGCGATAGTTCACATGGAAAACAGCGTTGACCGGGAGCGCGTCGCGGCTGCGGTGCGTGAATTGCTGAGCGCAATTGGTTCAGACCCCGACAGCGCAGAACTTGCGAGCACGCCGTTCAGAGTTGCCGATGCCTACAGTGAGTTCTTCACTGGGGTGGGGCAAGATCCCGCGGTGTTTTTGACCGACTCGGTTCCCGTTGGCGACGACACCGGCGAGCTCGTGTTGTTGCGCGACATCACTCTCCGTTCCGTGTGCGAGCATCACCTGCTGCCGTTTCGTGGTCGTGCTCATATTGCGTACCGACCAGGCAATCGCGTTGTCGGGCTCAGCGCCCTGCCGCGGGTTGTGCAGTCGCTAGCCGCACGACCGCAGGTACAGGAGCGCTTGGGGAGCAGATTGCCCAAGCTCTTAACGACGGGCTCGAACCCAGAGGCGTTCTCGTGGTGCTCGAAGCGAGTCACGGCTGTGTGTCTGACCGCGGAGTGCTGCAGACCGAAGCGGTCACTGTGACGGTGGCCTCGCGCGGTGTGTTTGTGGATCCGGTGGAGCAGACCGCCGTGTTTGCTCTGCTGGGACCAGGGACCGGCCGCATCGCCAGTGAAACTGGCGGCGAGGGAATTACACAGTGAGATCACGCACCCTTGTCATGGGAGTGTTGAACGTCACCCCCGATTCTTTCAGTGATGGCGGGCTCTTTGACGAGCCAGATGCAGCCGTTCAGCGTGGCAGTGCCCTCGCTGCGCAGGGAGCCGACCTGATTGATATAGGAGGGGAATCCACAAGGCCGGGAGCGAACCCGGTTGCGCCTGAAGAAGAACTGCGACGCGTTCTTCCTGTTATCCGCGGTCTTACCGCGCGAGGCCACCGAATCTCGGTTGACACGCTGCATGCCGCAACTGCCGCCGAGGCCGTCGCCGCCGGAGCGCG
Organism: Leucobacter coleopterorum; assembly: GCF_011382985.1. Taxonomy (GTDB): domain Bacteria; phylum Actinomycetota; class Actinomycetes; order Actinomycetales; family Microbacteriaceae; genus Leucobacter; species Leucobacter coleopterorum. Next base: position 2,621,224 of record NZ_CP049933.1, on the reverse strand, counting down.
CTTCATCAACGATGTATCAGGTGGAAGTCACGACTCAGACATGCTTCGGGTTGCCGCGACGGCAAGCCAAGAATACGGTGCGCGGTTTATTATCGGTCATTGGAGAGGCGTACCCGATCCCGCTCATCAGCGTTCCGACTACGGCGATGTGGTTGCGGAGGTGCGGGATGATCTCGCGAGCCGCACTGGAGTCGCCATCGCGGCGGGCATTGCTCGCGAATTGATTGTTCTCGACCCTGGCCTCGGCTTTGATAAGACGGGGGCGCAGGGTTGGCAGCTGCTTGCACATCTCGACGCGCTCACCAGCCTCGGTTTTCCTGTGCTTATTGGGGCCTCGCGAAAGCGCATGATCGCTGAGGCGCTCACCACCCCGTTGAGCGCCGCACCACCGCCTGAGGGGCGTGATGTCGCGACGGCAGTCGTCAGCGCTCTGGCCGCTGGACAGGGCGCTTGGGGCGTGCGGGTACACGATGTGCCCGCCACCGTGCAGGCACTCGCGATTTCAGAGGCCTGGCGATCCGGCCAGCGAACCACCACGGCGATTGGTACGCAGTCATGAACACTCTTGAGAGTGGCTTCGCCGCAACACATTCGAAGCGCATCCCCAAAGATCGCATCACCCTTACCGGCCTCGAGGTGTTTGCGCACCACGGTGTCTTTGATTTCGAGCGCGAGCAGGGGCAACGATTTCTTATCGACGCGGAGGTGGCGGTCAGTCTCAGTGGCACTGGTGACAGAATCACACGCACCGTGCACTACGGCGAACTTGCCGAAGCTATCCACGCCGCCGTTGCGCAGGATCCTGTCGACCTCATCGAAACCGTTGCTGAGCGTGTCGCCGAGACGGCGCTCTCCTTCGTTGGGGTCAGGGCGGCACGCATCACCGTACACAAACCAGATGCCCCGATCGATCTGACCTTCGCCGACGTTTCCGTCACCGTTGTGAGGTACGCGAGCGATCAGCAGGGGCGGCCGAATGATCGCTCAACAGATGCCGGTGCTGCTCGCCTTCGGTGCGAACCTCGGTGATCGCGGTGAGACGATCCGCGCTGCGCAGCAAGAGCTCGCGGATGCTCCCGGAATCAGCGAACTACTGTCATCTCCCCTGCGCGAGACCATCGCGTTGACGCTCGACGGCCCCGATCCTTATGCCCCGCGCTATCTCAACGGGGTTGCTACCGCGATGACCACACTGCGCCCGCACGAACTCCTTGACTTGATCCAGACCGTCGAAACCTCGCACGGGCGCATCCGCGACGAGCGCTGGGAGACCGCACCCTCGACATCGACATCATCACGTACGGTGGCCGATCGATCTCAGATGATCGACTCCACGTGCCCCATCCCCGCGCGCACGAGCGTGACTTTGTGCTTGCTCCCTGGCTTGAGTTGGATCCCTACGCGGTGTTGCTCGGACACGGGCGAGTCGCCGAACTGCTGGAACGCATTGGCGACACGACACGTCCGTTTGAGGAGCCAAACGATGCGTAAGATCGATCGCATGAACCCGCTGACCTCGGTCGCAGCCGCTGCCATGGGCATCGCGATCGGGCTTCTCGTGCAGTTTTATCTTTCGGGCCGAGGATACGCTCCGTTTGTTCCTCCACTTTCGCTGCCTGTCACGCTGGTGTTTATCGCGGCCGTGTTACTTGTGTTCGGGATCAGGCTGCGACGCAACGTCTCGAAAGGCAAGAGGGCAGTTAACCCGTTTCATGCAGTCCGTCTGCTTGCCACCGCGCGCGCAGGCCAAATCGTCGGCGGTCTGCTTGGCGGCTTTGGGGGTGGGCTCCTGCTGTCACTGCTGGGACGCAGCGTACCTGCCCCGGTGACGAGTTGGTTGCCGATGTTATTGGTGTTCGGCGGTGGGCTCACTCTCGTTGTTTGCTCCGTGATTACGGAGAGACTGTGTAGGGTGCCTCCCGGAGACGAATCGAGTGAAGAGACCGACCCCCGAACCGGCCCCGAACCAGTCGATCAGGCCGCGTTCCGTGAGCCCTAAAGGTCACGTCTAAGCTTGAAGTTATGAACGCGGACACACTTGGGCAGACCGCCTATTCAGATGCTGGGACACCTGACGAACAGCCTTGGCAGCGAGTCTCTTCAAAGTACGCCTGGGCCGACCTGGCGCTGAACTTACTTTTGGTGCTTGCGGTCTGTGTCGCTTTTGTCATCGTGTTTGTTGGCACCGAGGGTGACGTGCCGCTGTTCCCGCTCATTGCGATCCCTGCGGTAGCACTCATTCTGCTCATCAATGCGCTTCTCGCCTTCCGCCGTGTGAAGGCGATTGGCTACAAACTACGCAAAGACGATCTGCTGTTCCGTCGAGGCATCATGTTCGAGCGCATTGTTGCCGTGCCCTACGGTCGTCTGCAGCTCGTCGATGTGAATCGCGGCCCGCTGCTGCGTACACTGGGACTCTCCACCCTCAAGTTTGTGACTGCCTCGATTGCCACCGGTGTTAACCTGCCGGGGTTGCCGGCCGCAGAAGCCGAGGAGCTTCGAGACCGTCTGGTGGAGCTCGCTGAGACGCGGCGGTCAGGGCTGTGACCGAACTTCCAGGGGTTGCCGATGCCGAGGGGTGGCGCAGGCTACACCCGCTCTCGCCGCTATTGCGAGGTGGGCTCGCCATGCTCGTCGTAGGTGGCATTATCGTCGCCAATTTCCGTGATCGCCTTCTCGAGTTCTTTTTCGCGAATCAGCTGCGTGATAGCGGTGACCTCGAAGGTTTTGTGAGCGAACAAGACATGTTCGATTTTCTTGAAAAACAGGGTCTGCTGATTGCTGCTCTCGGCGCCGCGATCGTTGTCATCTTGTTGATTGTGTTGTTTTCATGGGTGGCTTGGCGCTTTCACACATATCGCATCTCAGATGAGGCGGTTGAGGCGCGAAGCGGTGTCGTGTTTCGAAACCACCGCCGCGCTCCTCTCGAACGCATTCAAAGCGTGAACCTACAAAGACCACTCCTCGCGAGGGTATTGGGACTGACCAAAATCGAGGTACTCACGGCGGGCCAGGGAGGGAAAGTCGAGCTTGCTTACCTCGGCCATCGTGATGCCAAGACTGTGCGAGAACAGATACTGCAGAGGGCCGCGCTCAAGCGCGACGGGGTTGCACCTCTCAATGCGCAGGCGGTGCAAGTGCCACCGGTCGTTGGGTATGACGGCTACGTATACGGCGCAGCGAGTGACAACCTCACCGAGCGAGCACAGACCTTCGCGGATTCAGATGTGGATCCTGAAGCCTTCGCTGCGAACACTCTGGTGAGGGTTCCGGTTGGCCGTCTAATCGGCAGCATTGCTCTCGGCTGGGAAGCAGTCATCGCAGTGGCGATCGTTGTCGCGATTGTGGTGCTTGGTGCCACCCTCGAACTTGCGATTCTTGTTGGCATTATTCCCATGGTGATCGTGGTGTTCGGCATCGTCTTCTCCCAGTTCAACAAGGGCTTCAACTTCACACTCTCGCGCAGCAGCGATGCGGTTCGAACTGGTGCAGGGCTTACAGCTACAGCGACCGAGACAATCCCTTTTGGCAGAATTCACGCGATTGAGGCACGTCAACCGCTGCTGTGGCGTCCTGCAAAGTGGTGGAAGGTGAGGATCACGCTGGCGGGTCATTCTGTCGCGCAGGGTGGGCAAAATGCTACTCAGAACGTGGTTTTGCCTGTCGGCTTCGAAGACGACGTGCTCCGTGTTATCGACACGCTCTTGCCGGGAGTTGGCGATGACGCCGTTGAAATTGAGGCACTTCGTGAGGCGCTGACCGGCAGCGGAAGGGGCTACCTTGGTGCAGGCCCCCGTGCCGGCTGGGTACTGTGGTGGGGGCGCAAGCGTGCAGGGATGCGAGTCGACGGCCTTGAAACAGGCGACAATCTGGGCAACTCCACACTGCGAATTCGTAGGGGTGCGCTCACGCGCTCGCTCTCGATCATGCCGATCGTGCGATCCCAGTCGATTCAGCTGCGTCGACCGCTTGTGCACCGCATGCTCGGACTCGCCTCGGTGCAGGCACACACGGTTCTGGGGCCGGTGCGCATGGAAATGCGCGGGCTTGCGCTAAAAGATGCGAGCGTCGCCTTCGACTTCCTCGCCGAGACCGTGTTGCGAGTGCAGGGGGCCGAAGCGGCAGAGCGGGCAGAACGCAAGCAGGGGGTGCGGTTCGAGCAGTCGGTGCAGCCCACGCAAGAATTGCAGGCCGCTCAGGATGCACCGCTCGCCAATACACCTCACCCGAATGAAGAGAACGGAGATCCGCAGTGAATCCGGATCGCCAAGCATCCCGACTAGGCGTGGGCATCGTTGGAGCGGGACGTGTCGGGCCCGTGCTTGCGCGTGCCCTGGCCGGTGCGGGACACGCCATTACTGGTATCAGCGCTATCAGCGAGGCGAGCCGAGAACGCGCGGAGAGCATGCTTCCGGGAGTCCCAATACTTGAGGTCGCAGAGGTAGTGCGCCGCTCGGAACTGGTACTCATTGCGATCCCTGGATCGGAATTACCTGGTCTCGTCGCGGGACTTGCTGCGACCGGTGCCTGGCAGCCCGGGCAACTCGCGATCCACACCGCCCCCGAACACGGCATCGGCGTGTTTGCCCCCGCGCTCGCAGCGGGAGTGATCCCGCTGGCCCTGCACCCCGCGATTGTCTTCACCGGCACAAGCCTCGACCTCACCCGGCTGAGCGAGGCGACAGTTGCGGTGACCGCGCCGGCGCCCGTGCTGCCGATCGGGCAGGCCCTCGCCGTCGATATGGGCGCCGAACCAGTCATTGTGAGCGAGCAGGATCGCCCAGCGTATGCTGACGCGATGCTCGCGGCGGCGGAACTGTCACAGGCCGTTGTAAGACAGACAACCGATGCGCTGCGATCCATTGGTGTCGATCGTCCGGACAGAGCCGTAGGGGGTGTGATCCGCGCGGCAATGGAGGAAGAACTGCTTCGCGCCGCTGCTGATCTAGGCCCCAACGGGGTTGAACTGAGTGAAGCCCCGTAGGATGGTCGGGTACGCCAAAATAACGGAGGAACCCGCCCTAATGAGCGAGCAGACCGCAGCCAGCAGCGCAAATGCCGAGAGCCGCGCGAGTGAAGAGACCAGCGCCCCCGAAACGAGTGCGGAAGAAATCTTCGAGCAGAAGCTCGTGCGCCTGGAGAAGCGGGATCGGCTGAACGAGGCGGGCGACCTCGCAGGCGGAGCTTACCCGGTGGCGGTTCCCGTCACGGCAACGATCCCTGCGGTGCGTGCGAAGTGGGGGCACCTCGAGGCAGGTGCCGAGAGCGGCGAGACGGTTGGGATCGCCGGGCGGGTGGTGTTCCAGCGCAACACTGGCAAGCTCTGCTTCGGAACACTGCAGGCAGGCAACGGCGAGCGAATCCAGGTCATGGTGAGCCTTGCCGAGGTGGGCGAGGAGTCGCTCGCTGCTTACAAGGAGCTTGTAGATCTGGGCGACCACCTGTTTGTCTCTGGCGAGGTTATTTCGAGCCGTCGCGGTGAACTGTCGATCATGGCTCGTGAGTGGCAGATCGCGGCGAAGGCAATTGCGCCGCTGCCAAACATGTACGCCGACTTGAACGAGGAGACGCGGGTTCGCCAGCGTTATCTCGACCTGATCCAGCGTGAGCAGGCCCGCCGCAACGTTGTGACCCGTGCGCGCACGATGGCGAGCCTGAGGCAAACCTTCGCCGACCACGATTTCATTGAGGTCGAGACCCCGATGCTGCAGACGATGCACGGCGGGGCCTCGGCGCGACCGTTTGTGACACACTCGAACGCTTTCGATACCGAGCTGTTTCTGCGGATCGCCCCCGAACTCTACCTCAAGCGTGCCGTAGTCGGCGGGCTTGAGCGGGTCTTCGAAATCAACCGCAACTTCCGTAACGAGGGTGCTGACTCCACTCACAGCCCCGAGTTCGCGATGCTCGAGTCGTACCAGACCTACACCGACTACAACGGCATCGCCGATCTGACGCAAGAGCTGATTCAGAACGCCGCGCTCGCAGCAAACGTCGGCACTGAGCGCGAAGGCACTCACACGGTTGAGTGGGCTGATGGCACGCTCTTCGACCTCGGTGGCGAGTGGGAGCGTATTTCAATGTACGGCACGCTCTCTGAGGCCGCTGGCCGCGAGATCACGCCAGGGACCTCGGTCGACGAACTGCAGAAGCTTGCCGATGCCGAGGGTGTCGAGGTGCACCTGCCGAACCACGGCAAGCTTGTTGAAGAGCTGTGGGAGCACTTCGTAAAGGACGGGCTCACGCGACCGACCTTTGTCATGGATTTCCCAGTTGAGACGAGCCCGCTCACGCGTCATCACCGCTCGATTCCGGGTGTTGTTGAGAAGTGGGATCTCTACGTGCGTGGTTTTGAACTTGCCACCGGGTACTCCGAGCTCGTTGATCCCGTCGTGCAGCGCGAGCGCTTTGTCGAGCAGGCTGCGCAGGGTGCAAAGGGTGACGTCGAGGCCATGGGCGTCGACGAGGAGTTCCTGCGCGCGCTCGAGCACGGCATGCCGCCCTCCGGTGGTATGGGTATGGGCATGGACCGCCTACTCATGACTCTTACAGGGCTCGGGATCCGCGAGACGATCCTGTTCCCGCTCGTCAAATAGCGGCGACTGCCCAGGAGTCGTGGAGGGAAACAAAGTAGAGTGAGTGCTTATGGATAACTGGTGGTTGAATGCGATCTGGTCGCTCACTCCGACCGTGCTGATCGGGCTCTTCTTCTGGATGGTGCTGCGATTGATCCTGCGAGCCGACCGCACTGAGCGTCGAGTGTTTCGCGAGATTGAAAACGAGGAACGCATTAAAGCGGGTCTGCCGATCCGCGAAGACTCCTAAACTTGTTCCCGCGACCGATAGAGTGATTCTCAACAGTACGGCGAATCACGATACGGGAGGGAGCCCTAATGGATCTCACCTGGTTCGGAATCAATTGGCCTTACGTTTGGACAATCACTTTTTTGGTTGTCGACAACGTTATCCGTATCGTCGCCCTGTTTGTGGTTCCGCGCAATCGTCGCCCGACCGCAGGCATGGCCTGGCTCATGGCCATTTTCTTTTTGCCTGTCCCCGGTTTGTTGCTCTTCCTGATTATCGGAAGCAAACGGCTACCTAAGCATCGCGAACAAAAGCAAGGCGACATCAACAAGTTCGTTTCCGAGGTGGCAGAGCGCGAGAACCATAGGTTGCTTGCGCCGGTCGACGATTTGCAGGAGGGGCTCGCGAGCGCTGTGCAGCTCGGACGCTCCCTCGGCGCGCAGCCGATGCTCCTCGGCAACACTGCCACGATCTGCATCGACTACGAGGGGTCTTTCGCCCAGATGGCGGCCGCGATCCGCTCCGCCACCGAGTACGTTCACATCGAGTTTTACATCTTTGTGCACGACGAGACTACCGATGACGTTTTTGCCGCAATGCGCGAGGCCGTGGGGCGCGGTGTGAAAGTGCGTGTGCTGCTGGATCACGTTTCGGCCGTGCGAAACCCCGGCGCAAAGAAGACCGTGCAGAGTTTTAAAGACATCGGTCTCGACTGGTCGTACATGTTACCTGTGCGCCCGTGGCGCGGGGAATACCAGCGCCCCGATCTGCGCAACCACCGTAAGCTACTGGTGGTCGACGGCAGGGTCGGATTCATGGGGTCCCAGAACCTCGTTGACTCAAGCTACAACAAGGCGTCAAACAAACGGCGTGGCCTGCACTGGAAAGATCTGATGGTGCGACTCGAAGGGCCGATTGTGCTCGGGCTTGAGGCAGTGTTTCAGGGGGATTGGTATCTCGAGACAGGGGAGTACCTGACTCACCTTGCCGAGGAAGGTATCTCGGTCGAGCAGCCGGGTGAACTTGAGTGCCAGATCGTGCCGAGTGGTCCTGGGTACGAAGGTGAGAACAACCTTCAGGTGTTTGTGGCGCTGCTTTATTCGGCGCGACGCAGGATCAGTATCACGAGTCCTTACTTTGTGCCTGACGGTTCGATCATGAATGCACTGCGCGCGGCCACTGCGCGCGGGGTTGAGGTTGAGTTGTTTGTCTCCGAGACCGGAGACCAGGCAGTCGTCTACCACGCACAGCGCTCATACTACGAAGAGATCCTGCGCGCAGGAGTACGCATCTGGATGTTTAAGCCGCCCTATATATTGCACTCGAAGCACTTCACCGTCGACGAGGCCGTAGCAGTTGTCGGATCCTCGAACATGGATCAGCGCTCGTTTGGACTCAACATGGAGATCTCGATGGTGGTGCACGGTGAGAGTTTTGTGAGTGATCTCGACGAGGTCAACGATTATTATCGGGCTAATTCGCGGGAACTCACGCTGGAGGAGTGGTCCAAGCAGCCGCTGCGCTCGCAACTGCTCGACGGACTCGCCAGGCTCACCTCAGCTTTGCAGTAGCGTGTGGGTGTAAAACTTACGTGGGGTCAATTGAAAGGAATCCATCACATGTTTGCAGTCACCACCAATGATGTACCGGGGTATCGGATCACGCAAGTCATGGGTGAGGTCATGGGGCTCACCGTTCGTTCCGCTAACTTCGGCCAGAACTTCACCGCGGGGTTCCGTGCCCTCGGTGGCGGCGAGATGCCGGAGTACACGAAGGTGATCTACGAATCCCGCTGGGAGGTCATGAACCGTATGTGGGCTGAGGCCCAGGCGCGTGGCGCAAACGCCGTTGTTGCGATGCGATTCGACTCGGGTTCAATCGGCAACTTCACCGAGTTCTGTGCCTATGGCACCGCGGTGGTCATTGAGCCCATCGCGGCTCAGGCTCCCGCAAATCCCAGCCAGCCCCAGAGCTAGCGCGCGAGTTATTACTTCAAGGGCCGCCTTCGGGCGGCCCTTTTTGTTACGTTCAACCTTCGCTAACAAAGTCGGGATTCTGAGGGTTTTGCGAACTTATTAACAGATTTGGTTTTTGCAATCTAATTTTGCTCCATCCTCTGGCATTCTGATGTGATATTAGTCAGAATGGAGGCATGGTCGCAATGAATGAACCTCAGGTCTGGACTCTGATTGGAGTCTTCGCTGCTGTGATGACGGGGCTGATCTCGATCATCACCCGCTCTTTTACTCGGTCCATCGCAGACCTGTCGGAGAAGGTTGATGTAAAGCTGGAATCCTTGGGCAACCAAGTTGAATCCAAGTTCGATATTTTGAGCGAACGAATTGACGGATTGAAGACCGAAATGATGCTGCGCTTTGAAAAAGTGGACATGCGTTTCGAGCAGGTTGACCAACGCTTCGAACAAATTGAGTTACGCATTGGAAAAGTTGAGGGCAGGCTCGACAAGATTGAGAAGCGTGTCGACGATATCGATCACGATGTGCAGTTGATCTCGAAAAACACGTTCCCTCAGTAGTTAGCCGCAACAGGTTTCCAATGCTATTGGTCGGAGACCACGAGCAATTCCCCAACCTCGCACCCGAGTGCCCGGCAGATTGCGGTCAGGGTTGAGAATCGGATCGCGCGGGCGCGGTCATTCTTGAGGACTGAGAGGTTGACGATACTGACGCCTACCTCCTCGCTGAGCTGTGTGAGGGTCATGCCCTGTGCCGCGAGTAGCTCATCTAGGCGGCAGTGGATCGCATGGCCCTCCTTGGGCTCCGCGGGGCTCACACCAGGCCCTCGGTCTCACGCTGGAGACGTTCACCAACCATAAACACCGTGCAGATGATCGCGACTGCAAAGGCCGCGATGACGAAGGGAAAGAAATCAATAGATATCGCCGAGCTATCCACCTCGCTTGGCGATGAGACCTGGGCGATTGCCCCGTTTGCGAGCATGTTGTTCAAGAAGTGAACCATTGGGGTGCCGAGGAGGCCCACCATTCCCGCAGTTATCACCAGTCGAGTGCTTGTTCGGCCAAAGATTTGTCCCCTGAGTATTCTGCGGCTGAGTAGTATCAGGCAGAGAATTACGGCTACGAAGGTTACCGCAAGCACAAACTGAGCAATGACTCCCGACCACACCGAGAAAGCCGGTACCTCAGTGTTGAGAATTGCGCGGTCTAGACCAACCTCAATGTCGTGGCCATTGGGTCCAAGCGCTGCAGTCGCGCTTTGATTTGTGAACCCCGCAACAACTTGGATCTTGCCGTCGCTCAAGAGTTCGCTTATGCGCATGGCCGCTGAGACGGTGATTCCATTCGCGATCGCTGCTCCTGCGACGATGAAGACCCAGATTGCGCCGCGGTCGCCTCGAGAGGGCCGGTATGTGGGGTGAAGGACATGCGCAAATCCTTATCGATAAACAATATTAATGTTTATCGATAAATCTGGAATATGTTACACCAACTGTCAACCCCTCGTCACGCCTGCGGCGAACAATTCCCCGTGACGAGGCATCACCCCGTAGCCTTATTCCAACGGTGGTGTCCCATCCGTGCACGGATACCGCAGGGAGGTAAAGATGTTCGAGAGATTTACAGATCGCGCTCGTCGCGTCGTCGTCCTCGCCCAAGAAGAGGCGAAGATGCTCAACCATAACTACATTGGTACCGAGCACATTCTGCTCGGCCTCATCCACGAGGGTGAAGGCGTTGCGGCCAAGGCGCTTGAGCAGCTTGAGATCTCCCTTGACGCTGTGCGTGCTCAGGTGACCGACATTATCGGTACCGGCCAGCAGCCGCCAGCGGGCCACATTCCCTTCACGCCGCGTGCAAAGAAGGTGCTTGAGTTGAGTCTGCGCGAGGCGCTGCAGCTCGGCCACAACTACATTGGCACGGAACACATTCTGCTCGGCCTCATTCGTGAGGGCGAGGGCGTTGCTGCCCAGGTGCTCGTAAAGCTCGGTGCTGATCTCAACCGTGTCCGACAGACCGTGATCCAGCTTCTCTCCGGCTACCAGGCTGGTAAAGAGAGCGCGACCGTCGGTGCCCCCGAAGCGCAGGGCGAGGCCAAAGGTTCGCAGGTGCTCGACCAGTTCGGTCGCAACCTGACCCAGGCCGCTCGCGAGGGCAAGCTCGATCCCGTGATCGGTCGTGAAAAAGAGGTCGAGCGAGTTATGCAGATCCTCTCGCGCCGCACCAAAAATAACCCCGTGCTGATCGGCGAACCCGGTGTGGGTAAGACCGCCGTGGTTGAGGGCCTCGCACAGGCAATTGTGAAGGGCGAGGTTCCCGAGACGCTGAAGGACAAGCAGGTGTACGTGCTTGACCTCGGTTCGATGATCGCCGGTAGCCGTTACCGCGGTGACTTCGAGGAACGCCTGAAGAAGGTCACCAAAGAGATTCGCAACCGCGGCGACATCATCATCTTCATCGATGAGATCCACACGCTCGTGGGCGCGGGTGCCGCAGAGGGCGCGATTGACGCGGCCAACATTCTGAAGCCCATGCTCGCTCGTGGTGAGCTGCAGACCATTGGTGCGACCACACTCGACGAGTACCGCAAGCACTTCGAGAAGGACGCCGCGCTTGAGCGTCGTTTCCAGTCGATCCAGGTCGCTGAGCCGTCGCTGCCGCACACCATCAATATCTTGAAGGGTCTGCGTGACCGCTACGAGGCGCACCACAAGGTGTCCATCACCGACGGCGCTATCGTTGCTGCGGCCAACCTGGCGGACCGCTACGTGCAGGATCGTTTCCTGCCCGACAAAGCGATTGACCTGATTGACGAGGCCGGCGCCCGCCTGCGCCTCTCGATCCTGTCGAGCCCACCCGAGCTGCGCGAGTTCGACGAGAAGATCGCGGTTGTTCGTGCCGACAAAGAGATGGCCATCGAGCAGCAGGACTTCGAGGGCGCTGCGAACAAGCGCGACGAAGAGAAGAAACTGATCGCTGAGCGCCTGCGCCTCGAGAAGCAGTGGCGCTCGGGCGACGTCGAGACTAAGGCAGAGGTCGACGAGGGCCTGATCGCCGAGGTGCTCGCTCAGGCGACCGGCATCCCTGTCTTCAAGCTCACCGAAGAAGAGACCAGCCGTCTCCGCTTCATGGAAGAGGCACTGCACCAGCGTGTTATCGGTCAGAACGAGGCCATCTCGGCACTCGCGAAGACGATCCGTCGCCAGCGTGCTGGACTGAAGGATCCGAAGCGCCCCTCGGGCTCGTTCATCTTCGCTGGACCCACGGGTGTTGGCAAGACCGAACTCGCGAAGGCACTTGCCGAGTTCCTGTTTGACGACGAGGATGCGCTGATCTCGCTCGACATGTCGGAGTACGGCGAGAAGCACACCGTGTCGCGCCTCTTCGGTGCGCCTCCCGGGTTCGTCGGCTTCGAAGAGGGCGGCCAGCTCACCGAGAAGGTACGCCGCAAGCCATTCTCCGTGGTGCTCTTCGACGAGATCGAGAAGGCTCACCCCGACATCTTCAACTCGCTTCTGCAGGTGCTTGAAGAGGGGCGTCTCACCGACGGCCAGGGGCGTGTCATCGACTTCAAGAACACCGTCATCATCATGACGACCAACCTGGGTTCAACCGCGATCGCTGGTGGCCCAGTCGGCTTCCAGATCGAGGGTGACAGCCAGATCGGCTACGACACGATGCGCGGCAAGGTGAACGAGGAGTTGAAGAAGCACTTCAAGCCCGAGTTCCTGAACCGTGTTGACGACACGATCGTGTTCCCGCAGCTCTCGAAGACCGAGCTGCTGCAGATCGTTGACCTCTTCGTGAAGCAGCTGAAGGATCGCCTGCTCGATCGCGACATGCACATCGAGGTGTCGCAAGCAGCTCGTGAGCGGCTCTCTGAGGTGGGTTACGACCCGACGCTCGGTGCGCGTCCGCTGCGCCGCGCGATCCAGCGCGAGGTTGAGGATCGCCTCTCAGAGAAGATCCTTGGTGCAGAACTGCTTGCCGGAGACACCGTGAAGGTTGACTTCGTTGACGGTCAGTTCACTTTCGACACGAATCGCAGCGCTGAGAAAACTCATGGCGAGACCTCGGCTTCGGCCGCGGCCGCTGTGGCCTCGACCGCAGCAACGCCAGGCGTTACCGATTAGTTCACTGCAGGACGATATTGCGGGCCCATCGCTTCGGCGGTGGGCCCGTTTTTGTTTGGGGTTCGCGTAGGGTCCATGCCTCCCAGGGCATAAGCTTGACTCCATGACTGTCACCCCCGAGATTCGGATCCGCACCGCGCGCACGAGTGACGTGCCGCGCATGGTCGAGTTGATGGAACCTCTCGTGGCCCGACGAGTGCTGCTCGGTAAAGATCTGGTTGACCTGTACGGAGCGGTGCCCGAGTTTCTCGTGGCGACCACCGCCGACGACCGTGTTGTCGGTTACGGCGCTGTTCACGTGATGTGGGACCAGCTCGGCGAGGTGCGCACTTTGGGTGTTTCAGACGAGGTGCTCGGCAAGGGTGTTGGCCGCACGCTCTTGCAGGCGCTTGAGGTGCGGGCCGCGGACCTGGGGCTGACTCAACTTTTCTGCCTCACCTTTGAAACTGATTTTTTTGCTCGCAACGGTTTTGAAGTTGTGAGTGAGAACACCACACTCGTTGCGGCCGATGTATACGCCGAGCTACTGCGCTCGAGCGACGAGGGTGTCGCTGAGTTTCTGGATCTTGCTCGCGTTAAGCCCAACACCCTTGGCAACACGCGGATGCTCAAGCGCCTTTAGCTCTTGAACAGGGTTACGCTGGCGCTATGTCGACGCTGCGAGACCCCGTGGGCCCCAAAGACCGCAAGGTGTATATCAGGCGGAGAATTTTGGTGCTTGCTGGGTTGCTCGCTGTGATCGCCGTGATCGTGCTGATTATCGTGAAGCCGGGTTCGGGCGATGCTCCGGATCGAGCTTCCGATGTGAAGGTTCCGTCGGATATAGCGCCGACTCCAACGGGCGATGCGAAGACGAGCAAGGAGCCACAGGCTTGCGAGTCTGCGGAACTGCGAGTCACGGCGATCACTAACAAGACTGATTATGCCGAGGGAGAGCTCCCTGAACTATCGCTCTCCGTGGAAAATACGGGATCGAAGGCCTGCACGGCAGATCTTGGCACTCAGGGAATGCAGTTTGTTATTACCAGCGGTGATGATCAGGTGTGGCGGTCGGTTGACTGTCAAACTGATCCCGAGAGCAAGATGGTGATCCTCGATCCGGGCAAACCGCTTGAGAGCGAAGCTATCTCGTGGGATCGCACGCGTTCCAGCGAGGACACCTGCGATGTGAGCCGTGAGCCCGTTGGGGCTGGTGGCGCGACCTACCACCTGCAGGCGACAGCCGCGGGTGTGACGGGGGCCGAGACAGCACCGTTCCTGCTGAATTAGCTTCGCGGGGCTTTGCCCGGAGTGAGACGCCATAATCCCGACGAGAATGCACCAATTCGGCGTGTTTTTGATGTGTTCTCGTCGACAACACGGCTTCTCACTCTGGAACGGGAGCACCCGCGGAGGGCAGCACAACCACCCCGCGGTAGTGTGGATCACCCCAGCGAGTGATGAGGTCTACCCCGCTAGGGGAATCGGTAGCGCGAAGGTATCGACCCAGGTCTCGCCGTTCGGGTAGTGCACCCAGGGGTCTGAGACGATCAAACAGTTGTCCACCACGTCACTCGCGAGCACCCAGTGGGGTGTGGGATCAGCGATGAGTTCGGTGAGGTCAATGAGCAACAGCACTTGAGCGCCGCCCCGCACAATCTCGCAGATCTCTTCGACCTTGATCCAGCGACGCTCAATCGGAATGCCGAGCGCCTCCGCCTGTCTCAGAGATTCTTGCTGCAGATCGGTGCGCAATGCGATCTCGGCCTCGTCTCCGGTGAACTCCTCGAGCAGCACAGGATCTTCTGTGCTGAGGATCACGCGTGGTAACCCCGAGAGCAGTGATGCGCCCGACTTTGCAATCTCGACGGCCAGCGCGACAGGCTCGCAGGCGGGAAGGTTGGTGGCTTTGCGCCAGAACGCGATTTCGGTGGCGCGGTTTTCGGCGAGGCTGGCAGGATCAAAGCTCGCCGCCCCGAGCAGCTCAAGTGCCATAAGTGAGGCGACGGCGCCACAGGTTACCTCGGTAGTCTGACCGTAGTAGGGCGCCAGTCGAGTTGGCTGATCGTTACGCCACCACGACCACGCGGCGACCTGTCCGGGGTCTCCGTCGCGTGTGCTGGGAATGGAGGGCACGGGTGTTGCCGCGGGTAAAAACCCCATCACCTCAAGCTGGGTTTGATGTCTCGGTGACAGGGGAGCGAGTTTCAGGTGCTCTTCGAAGTGCACGGCGATGTGCGCTGGGTGGCTGGCATCTTCGCCCGAGGTGTCGTGCAGCGCCGCATTGATGAGCGCGGACCAGACCGCGAGAGAAACATGCGACTCGTCTTGCCCGGTTTGCTCGCCGACGACCACATCCACGATCTTGCGGTAGGCCGTGTGCGGTCGTCCCACAGTGAGGGCGGCACCCATAAACTCGCCATTGGAAGAACTCGCAACAAAGGTGCGGGGTGTCCAAAGTTCCCGCTCCACCTGCCAAAGCGCGAGCCGTTCCGCTGAGAGCCCTGCCTCCAACTCGACCGGCAACTGAGCCTCATGAAGCGTCCAAGATGACACCGCCACACTGTTCATTCCCTTGCTTCCCTGCTTTCCCTGTGAACGCTATCTTGCTCCGCCGCTGCCACGAGCAGCTTCGTGTAGGTGTGCTGGGGTGCCCGCAACACCCGCTCGGTTTCGCCGCGCTCCACAATCTCGCCGTTTCGCAGCACAATCACGTTGTTGGCGATCCTTGCCACCACCCCGAGGTCGTGGGTGATAAACAGCATCGCGAGCCCCAGCTCGTCTCGCAGCCGCGCGAGCAGCGCGAGAATCTGCGCCTGCACCGACACATCGAGAGCTGAGACACTCTCGTCGCAGATCAGCACCTCGGGGTTCGGCGCCAGCGCCCGCGCAATCGACACACGCTGCCGTTGGCCACCCGAGAGCTGCGACGGGCGTCGCGTCGCAAGCTTGGAATCGAGCTCAACGAGCTCAAGTAGATCCCTCACGGTGCGCGTGCGGTCGCCGCCCGCCCGCAGCGCCTCCTGTAGCGATTGCTCGATTGTGAACGAGGGGTTGAGCGTTGAGTACGGATCCTGAAAGACGATCTGGATCTGCCCCGGTTTGCGCCCTCGCCGCCCCGCGGGCAACTGTTTGCTGTGAAGCGTGACGGTTCCAGTGTCGGGAACCTCGAGGCCCGCGATAGCGCGGGCGAGGGTAGACTTGCCCGATCCCGACTCACCAACGATGGCAAGAACTTCACCCGCAGCGACTTCAACCGAGGCATCGGTTAGAGCGGCGGTGTCGCCAAACGATTTGGAGACACTCGTGGCGACGAGAATCGGCGGGTTGCTCTGGGGTGCCGGGGATACCGACGAGGCCGCGTCAGAGATCGAAGGGTTCGCCGCGATAAGGGCTCGAGTGTACTCGTGCTGCGGGTTCTGCAGCACCTGGCTTGACGTACCCTGCTCGACCACCTCGCCGTTTCGCATCACGCACACGCGGTCGGCTCGCCCCTCGATCACCCCGAGATCGTGGCTGATAAGGATGAGGCTCATGCGGTGTGCGAGCTGCAGACTGCGCAGCAGGTCGAGCACCTCGCCCTGGGTGCTCGCGTCGAGTGCTGTTGTGGGCTCGTCGGCGATGAGTAGTCGTGGTTCTGCTGCGAGAGCCGCGGCGATGGCGACGCGCTGCCGCATGCCGCCAGAGAGCTCAGTCGGGTACATCTTTGCAACGCGCGCCGGTAGCTGCACCTCGGCGAGCCGTCGCTCGACCTCGGCCTGGAGTGCCGCCCGCCCAGGGGAGCGGCCCAGACGGGCCTCGACAGTGAGCGCGATCTGCTCGCCGCAGCGCAGCACGGGGCTCAAACTCGTGAAGGGATCCTGCAGCAGCAAGACCGCTCGGCGGCCCCGGACTTCTCGCCACACCCCGGCCGAAGACGCAGCGAGATCGTAGCTATAGCCGTCAATCTCGGAGTGACCGGTCGCGCGCACCCCACGCGGCAGCAGCCCAGTGATCGCGCGGGCGGTAAGCGACTTGCCCGATCCTGACTCCCCGATAATTGCGAGCATCTCGCCGGGCAGCACTGCGGCATCGAACGGTTGCACGATGGTGCGCTCCGCGCTCTCGACCTGCAGGGCCAAAACCCGCACGCCCTGCGCTGAGCCGACCGCCATCGTCGCGGGCAAACCCGTGTCGCTCACTGTAACCCCCGCTCTCGCAGGCGCTCGCCCATGTGATCGCCGAGCACGTTAATGGCCATTGCCACGAGGACGATTAGCACCGCTGGCACAACCATCATGGCTGGGTTATCACCCATGATGCCGCGACCGTCCGTAATCTGGCGTCCCCAATCGGGGGTGCCGGGCGCGACGCCGATGCCGAGGAACGACAGCGAGGATAGGGTGACCAGCGCAATCGCGAGGTTCAGCATCAGGTTCGTCATGATGAGCGGCCACACGTTTGGCACGATGTGGCGATACATGATGCGCGCGGGTGATAGCGACAGCATCTGCGCCGCCTCGACGTAGGGCCTTGGCGCCTGCTCGGTGACTCCAGCCCGCACGATGCGAATATCGGAGGGCGCAAAGAGCGCCACAAGCATAAACACCGTCACCCAATACCCGGCCCCAAAGATGCCCGCGACAACAATCGCGACGAGCATGATCGGCAGCGCGAGCAAAATATCAACCACACGGCCCACCAGCCAGTCAATGGAACCGCGCAGGTACCCCGCGAGCGTGCCGAACAGGATCGCGAGCACCATCGACCCCACGGCGATCACGACGGGGCCAGCAACCGCAGATCCCGTGCCCGCGAGCGTGACGAGCAGCACGTCGCGGCCGAGCTCGTCGGTGCCGAGGGGATGGCCAGGCGATCCCGGGGCAACAGCGAATCAAGGATGCTCTGGCTTGTCGCAGCCTCCGTGAGAAACGGCGATATCGCCGCGGTGATGACCACCAGCAACAGAAACACCGCCGAAGCGATGACACTCCAGTCGCGGGGTTTACCGGGTGCGACCCGCACGCGGTTGAGCAGCGAAATTTGGGTGGTTTGTGAACTCATCCGACGAGCTCCCTCGCTCGGACCCGCGGGTCAAGCAGCGTGTAGCTGATGTCCACGAGAATGGTGATGATCGCGATGGCCGCCGCCACAAGAAGGGTGATGGCCTGCACCACGGGAAGGTCTTTGAACAGCACGGCCTCTTCGAGCAGCTGCCCCAGACCGGGGAGTGCAAACACCGTTTCCACGATGATCGTGCCGCCGATAATGAAGGTGAGGATCAGCCCGGCACTTGTGACGATCGGGATCAGGGCCCCACGCAGGGCGATACGCTGGATCTTGCTCTCGGTGATGCCGCGCGAGCGGGCAAAGGTGATGGCATCGCTCTCAAGTTCTCTGAGCACCGCGGCGCGGGTCATTCGCATCAGGATCGCCCCGATGCCGGCCGCGAGCACGGCTGACGGCAGCACCAGATGCCAGAAGCGCTCAACCCCCTCGGCGCCCGCGCCGTAGGCAGGAAAGATCGGAAGCAGCAGCGAAAACACCGAGATCGCGAGGATAGCCAGCGCGAAGCTCGGAGCCGACAGGCCAAACAGCGACACGGCGCTCGCCGCACGGTCGAGGCGCTTGCCAGCGCGCGCCGCACTCAGAATGCCGAGCGGCACCGCGGTGACCAGCGCGAGCAGAAACGAGAATCCGATGAGCTCGGCGGTCACACCCACCCTGCTCTCGATCACTGTAGTGACGGGCTGTTGCAGCCGAATCGAGACCCCGAAGTCGCCGCGCAGCGCCGAGAACAGCCAGTCGAAGTAGCGCACCAAAAAAGGATCGTCGAGGTGGTACTGGGTGCGAATCGCCTCGATGGCCTCAGAGGTACTCGGCCGGTTGCCCAGCAGGTTCTTCACGAGATCACCCGGCGCAAGGTAGAGCAGGGAGAACGAGAGAAACGAGATGACAAGCAGGATCAGCACCACACTCGCAATGCGAAGCGTGAGCGTCTTTGTGAGGCGCTTCCCAGCCCTGCTCATTCGTCTTACTTGACCTCGGCGGCGAACAGCTTCGCACCCCACACGCCGGTGAAGGTGTACGGGCTGTAGTCAGTCACCCCAACGCTGTTTGAGAACGCGGTGAGTGACTTGCCCCACCATATCGGAGCGTTCACGGTTTCGTTGGCGTTCAATGTCTCCAACTCGATTAGCTTCTGCGCGCGCTCCTTCGGGTCGACGAGTGCGTTGGCTTCGGTGATGAGATTCTTCGCGTCGTCGCTCTCAAAAGAATTCGGGTTGTCGGCTCCGAGCAGGTAACCGTTGACCTCAGCCGGGTCACCCGTTGTCGAGAAATACCACATGAAGCCGAGGCCGTGCTCGCCGTCACCGATGGTGGCGAGCCACTCTTCAATCGGTACCTCCTTGACAGTCACCTCCATGCCAATCTTCTTGAGATTTTCGGCGATGGCCTGGGCGGCGATCCCGAGCTGCGGGCCCGTATTGGGGTAGGTGAGCTCGGTCTTCAAACCCTTCGCGTCGGTGCCCGCGAGCAACTTCTTCGCGGCGTCGAGGTCGAAGTCGTGCTGCGGAACCTTCGCGAGCTCCTTGCGGGCCTCATCGCCGTCGTACGCCGCGGCGAGGGACTCGGGCGTCATAATGGCCGTCGCCTTTTCGCCGTAGCCGCGCAAAAGCTTGTCAGCGATCGCGTCGCGATCAATGCTTTCTGCGATGGCGGTGCGCACATCAGGGTTGTCGAACGGCTTGACTTTCTGGTCGAAGATGAGCCCGACATACGAGAGATCGTTGAGGGCCTCAAGACGCATGTCGTTGATCTTGCTCCACTCGGCCGCCTGGTTGATCGGCACGTTAAATGCGATATCGATGTCGCCCTTCTTCGCCGCGGCGAGGCGCGTATTGGCATCTGGAACGAAGTTCACGCGGATCGACTTGGCCTTTGGGACCCCTCCCCACCAGGTGTCGACGCGCTCAAGGGTGACGTGCGAGTCAGGTTGGAACTCCGTGACCTTGTAGGGGCCGGTACCGAGGATGAGCGAGTCGCTTGTCCCAATGTTGCCCTTGTGAGCCTCCCAGAACTTCTGCTGGGTGATCACAACCGCACCCGCGTTCGAGAGACCGACAAGGAACGTAGCGTCGGGGGTTTTGCTCTTTACCGTCACCTCGCGTTCACCAGTCTTCTCGACCGAGGCGAGGTTTGTCAGGTAGTAGTAGATGCCGGGTGAAGCTTCGGGATCCGCTGCTTGCTTGATGCTGAAGACCACGTCGTCGGCCGTAACCGGATCACCGTTCTGAAACTTGGCGTCTTCGCGCAGCTGGAACACGTACGTCGAGGTGTCGGGGCTCTCCCACGACTCGGCGATGGCGGGAACGACCTTGCCGCCGGAGTCTTGCCCAACGAGCCCCTCTTGTACGGTCGCAACGAGGTTGTAATTCAGGATGCCGCTTTCTTGCCCGATGTAGAGGTTCGCTAGCGAGCCGGGGAATGCCACCGTCACCTGATCAATGTCTTTGCCGGTGTCGACCAGCTTTACGGCAGGGGCCGCGTCATCGCCGGAGGAACTACCGCTTGCGCAGCCGGTGAGCACGAGTGCCGCAGCCGCAACGAGCGCGGTCGCAGCGCTGAGGCGCTGTCGCATTGAACGAGGTGAAACCTTCAGCATGGTACTTCGCTCCTTCGTGAAGTGTGGCGGACTCTTGACCGGCTCAGTTGGTTCAGCGTATTACAGAGGGAGTTTCTACGGTGAAAACTTTCGACACTGAACGTAACGATTCTGCAACCGGGGCCCGTAGCGGCTTTGCTGAGAGTGCTCCCAATTTGGGAACAAAATGTGATGCGCAAATTTGCCGAACGGGGTTATTGTGAAGCATGGACAGGAAACGTGCAAAAGATACCGGAATTCGAGTTGAGGTTCCGCAGGGGACTGGGGAATCGGTCGCCCTCGACGAGCTTGTCAACGACTTTTTACACGGTGATGTGAACGGTGCGCTGCACGCGCTTCACGAGCCGCACTCAGAGGGCAAACCGGGCGAGCCCGCTGCGCCCGAGCTCGCTTAGGAGTCGCCCGCAATCTCTTCGAGTCGCAGCGCAAACCACAGTTCGGCGCGGTCGTCGGCGTCTGCCAGCGACCGCTCCGTGAGGCGCTCGATGCGGGTCAAGCGGTCCCGCAGCGTGTTGCGGTGAATGCCGAGCGTAGCAGCGGCGGGACCGCGCTGGCCGTCCGCGTGAAACACGGCCGCCATGGTATCGCGCAGCATCGTTCGCTCAGGCTCCGGCAGTTCGTCGCTACCGAGCGAGAGCGGACCGAGGACGTGCGCTCCCAGCGCTCTAGACCGGGAGCCGTCGGTGCCCCTTCGGCGTCTGCCAGGCTGAGAAGCGCGTCCAACAGGGGTGTATTGCGATCCGCCCAGATCACCACGGGGATGCGGGGTGCGGTGTATAGGGGGCCGTGAGCGACAATGAACGCAGGCGGGTGCTGGCGGAGCGGTAACTCAATGCCGCGCTGGAGACCGGCGCGGAGCGACCAACGACCACGTCGAGGTGGTGGGTGGCCGCGACCTTGAGGGCCACCTCCACGGCGGAGTCGGAATCGGTGCACAACTGCCAGGCGAGAGCGATTCCGGGCGCGCGCGGCGGATCCTGCGAGGCCGCAATCAGCCGGTCGAGACCGCTGCGGGGGCGATGTCGCCAGGCGGAGATATCTTCGGCGGTTCCCTGCACGGCAACGGCACGCACTCGCTCCGGCAGCTGAAGGGTTGGGTTGAGGATCGCCAAACTTTGGGGGCGCTCCGCGCCACTCAGCAGACCCGCGGTAAACCGTTCCCAGCGCTCGCGCTCGCGCGTCTCTTCCAGCCGATCCCCGCGAAGTCCCATACCGAGCACCATCGACCCTGCCGCGATCACTGAGCGGCCCTCGGGCGAGAGCGGGGCGTCGCCCACAACGGCGAGTCTCAGTGCCCCCTCGGCATCGAGCGAAATGTATTCCGTGCTCACACTGTCTCGCACACTCGCAAAACCGCCCGTGCTCGCGAGAACCGTGTTGTCGGAGCCGAGCAGCGCGAGCTGTCGTCCCGTCACCTGCGCGATGTTCGATAGCACCTCGGCTGGATCTTGATCGCCTCGTGAACGGTCGAGCAGACGTTGCTGGGCTCGCAGAGCGCCCCTGGCCGCGCGCAGTTCATCGGCACGCATCAGCTCGGCGATGGCTTTACTCACGGCAATAAACGGCACCGGCAGTGGCACCTCAAAAAGAGCAACCCGATACACGCTTGCTGCGCGAATGAGTGGCGCCGGAATGCGCTCGTGGTTGACACCGATCCCGAACCCGATTCCCGCGACTCGGGCCCTGCTCAGTATGGCAACAAAATCGCGCCAGCGAGGATCCTCTGCGCCCAGGGTGAGCCCGGTTGTCAGAATGATCTCGCCGCCCTCAAGGTATTCGCTGAGGTCGAGCAGTTCTGTTGTTGAGACCCAGCTGAGCTCGGGATCCCCGGCCCCGCTTGCAGGAGACGCAGCCCAAGATCGGGCAGAGCCAGCAGCTGGGAGAGGGCAACCATGAGGCAATTCTTGCACAGCCCCCACGCCTAGCTCCATGCAAGGTGGGCGGCGGGATGTTGGCGGGGGTCCGTAGACTGGCGGAAGCAAACGAGTTGAAGGGATCCCCGTGGGCACGGACGCAAATACACAGCACGCACTGCCGGTTGGAGCAATGAGCGGCATCCGGGTCGCAGACTTCTCGCGAGTGCTCGCCGGGCCACACGCCACGATGATTCTTGCCGATCTTGGGGCAGACGTCATCAAAATCGAGAGCCCCGAGGGTGACGGCACCCGGCAGTGGAGCCCTCCCGTCAACGCTGTCGGGCAGAGCACCTATTTCGCGGGGGTCAACCGCGGCAAGCGCTCGGTCGTCTGCGATCTGCGGGATTCCCAGGGCCTTGCCCGCGCCGCCGAAATCGCCCGCACTGCCGACGTGGTCATCGAGAACTTCAAACCGGGAACAATGGAGAAGTTTGGTCTCGGTTACGAGGCACTCGCCGTGCAGAATCCCGGTGTTGTGTATTGTTCGATCTCGGGCTTCGGCGACGCCGCGGGCAAAGACCTGCCCGGCTACGACCTGTTGGTGCAGGCGGTTGGCGGACTCATGAGCATCACCGGTCAGCAGGGTGGTGAGCCGACAAAGGTTGGAGTCGCTCTGGTTGATATTCTGACCGGACTGAACTCGGTCATTGGCATTCAGGCCGCGCTGCGCGCTCGCGATACCCCTGAGTTGCCGACGTTCGGGCAGGGCCAGCACGTCAAGGTTACGCTGCTCACCTCGCTGCTCTCAGCGCTCGCGAATCAGGCCTCGTCGACGCTCGAAACCGGGGTGTCGCCGACGCGCATGGGTAACGCGCACCCCTCGATCTCGCCCTACGAGACGCTCGATGCTTCAGACCAGCCGATCGCACTCGCGGTGGGAACCGACGGGCAGTTTGCGCGGCTGTGCGAGGTGCTCGGTGTACCCGAGTTGGCTCAGGATCCGCGGTTCGTCACCAACCCGGAGCGTGTCGCAAACCGCGTTGCACTGCGGGCGGCACTCGAGGTGCCGCTGCGCTCCCGCACGGCAGAAGAATGGATCACCGCGTTTACCGCGGCGAACATTCCCGCCGGCCGGGTCAACTCGATTGGGCAGGCAATCGAGCTCGCCGAGTCGCTCGGGCTCGGTGTTGTCGCGGAGACCCCGGCTGTCGCGCCCGATGGTTCGGCGAAGACGCTGCGCTCCATCGCGACCCCGATTGATTTCTCGCTGACGCCGCCGCACTATCAAGCGCCGCCTCCCAACGTGGGGAGCACCAGGATGCCACCTGGTTGTCGCGCTAGCTGATCCTTATTGCCCTCTGCGCAAGCGCCAGCGAGCCGCAGAATCTAACCCAGGGAGCACCATGCCCACCTCTATCGACCGCCTTTTTGACGTCACCGACTACGTCACAGAAGAAGAGCGCGACTGGCAGTTGAAGGCGCGCGAGTTTGCGCAGGCCCGCTTGAGTCCGATCATCGATCAGGCTTTCGAAGCAAACCGCTCGCCGAGCGAACTGCTGCCAGAGGTTGGCGCGTTTGGTGCCTTCGGTATGTACATGGACGGTTACGGGCTACCGAACGCGTCTTCGGTCGCATACGGCCTCGTGGCAATGGAGTTCGAGGCCGTTGACTCGGGGTTTCGTACCGCGCTGTCGGTGCAGGGTTCGCTCACGATGGGTGCGATCCACAAGTTTGGTTCCGAAGAGCAGAAGCAGCGGTGGCTACCGGCCATGGGCCGGGGTGAGACGATCGGCTTCTTCGGGCTCACAGAACCGCAGGGAGGATCCGACCCCAACACCATGCTTACCACTGCGCGCCGTGAGGGTGACGAGTGGGTACTCAACGGGGCGAAGCGCTGGATCGGCCTCGGTACCATTGCTGCCCTTGGTGTGGTCTGGGCGAAGGACGAGGAAGGGGTGGTGCGCGGCTTTATCATGCCGACCGATACCCCAGGTTTCACCGCCTCGGCCATCAAGAACAAACTGTCGATGCGCGCGTCGCTGCAGGCCGACCTGGAGTTCGTTGACGTCAGGCTTCCACTCAACGCAATGCTGCCGAAAGCAAAGGGACTCTCGGCGCCGTTCGAATGCCTGAACGAGGCCCGCTACGGCATCGCCTGGGGTGTGATGGGGGCGGCACGATCCTGCCTTGAGTTCGCGATCGAGCGTTCACAAACGCGCGAGGTGTTTGGTAGCCCCATCGGTGGCAAGCAGATTATTCAGGCGCAGCTTGCCGACATGTTCCTTGAGTACGAAAAGGGTCTGCTGCTTGCGCTGCACCTCGGACGGCTCAAGGACTCGGGTAACCTCTCGTTCGGGCAGATCTCCGTCGGCAAGCTCAACAATGTGCGTGAGGCGATCAAGATAGCATCGCGGGCGCGGTCGATTCTTGGTGGAGACGGGATCACGAGCGACTTCCCGGTGATGCGCCACATGGCGAACCTGGAGTCGGTGCGTACTTATGAGGGCACCGACGAGGTGCATCAGCTGGTGATCGGCCGTGAGCTGACCGGGATCTCGGCGTTCTAGTTTCGAGGGAGGGGTCGCGGTGGCGAGTGACCAGCTTAACTGGGAGTGTCACAAAACACCGCGTAATTATCTAGAGCACTCGTGGGTTAGCGGTGCACTCGGCGGCGGACGGTCCATCTCCTGTTCTAATAATTCTATTTGATGTAGAGTTATTGGAGAAGTGAGGTGAAGTCGAGTGCTCATCCGGGTGGACGAAACGAGTAAACGGGCTATCTACGCCCAGATTGCAGACTCGGTGCGCACCGACATCTCAGCGGGTCGGGTTGGTCCCGGATCCGTACTTCCGCCCGCGAGGGAAGTGGCTGTTGGTCTCGGCATCAATGTGCACACCGTGCTGCGTGCGTATCAGCTGCTGCGCCACGAAGGGCTTATTGACCTGAAGAGGCGCCGTGGGGCCGTAGTTACGCAAGCTGCCACCGCAATCGCGGAGTTGCGCGCCGAAGCAGAAGCCCTGGTAGCACACGCCGAAGCACTCGGGGTCTCGCGAGACGCACTCGCCGCGCTTATTGCCGGGTCTGAAACATCAGGGCATTCAAGCACGCAGCAAAGTGAAGAGATAAGAGGAGGAACCTCAGCATGAGCGACAATACTGAAGACAAAGAGCTGCTGAGTGACAATCAACTCCGAGATCTTGAACGTGCGCGCAGGGCTGCCAGAGTGGTCGGCCTGTTGTTGCCACTTGTGGTCACGGCAGCCGGGACTCTGACGCAGATTCTCTGGATACCGCGTATGCCTGACCCAACTGCCATTCACTGGGACATTAACGGCGTGGCGAACGGTTTTGGGTCACCGTGGACCAACGCCATTGGCATCGGCGCAGTCAGCTTATTCCTGACCGCTCTTTCAGCGTTGCAAGGTGTACAGGGCCTGCAGAAGCCCGGGGCTCCGGTCTGGGGTGCTGCGAATAAAGCGGTCCCCTCTATCATGCTGGGTGCTGTGGTTCTGGTGCAGCTTGGAATCCTGCTGATGCTGGTACCGCAACTCGACGCGGTTGACGCACGAGATGTGGCCCCCGCACCATGGGGTCTCCCGATTGGTGCCGGTGTTGCCGTTGCCGTGGGCCTCGCCGCCTTTTTCTTTCAGCCCCGAGTTCGTATCGAACGACCGATCAAGGACGATAGCGAACCGCTGCCTCTCGAAACATCTGAGCGCGGATTCTGGTTTGGAGAGGTCCGCCCCTCCAACGCATTCGTTTGGGCGATAGCGGGCACCCTCACGATTGTTGCCGCAAGTCTAGTGCTGCTGTACGCCATTGGTACTCCGGTGTGGTGGCTTATGACGCTGCTGCTGCTGGTGCTCGCCACGGCGTTTGCCACGACCTGCTGGTTCCGCGTGCGCATTGACGAGACGGGGCTCGAGGCGCGCTCTATTGTGGGATGGCCAACGATTCGTGTGCCAGCTGCAGACATTGACCGTGTCGCTGCGGTTGACGATGCGACAACCGGGGCCGCGCTGCTCGCGGCCGCCGCCAAGGCAGCAGCGAAGCTGCCGGAGAAAGGTAAAGAATCATGACTCATGAGACACCTTTTGTGGAACGTGTGCCCGGCATCGTTCAAGATCGCCCCGACCGGCTGCAGCGGGTACCCTGGGGCGCGGTTACAGTGTTTGTGGTTGTGTCGTTTGGCCTAGCTTGGCTGGTCGCAACCCCGCTCTGGATCATGGGCACCGACAGCCCGGCTTTTCCGCTCATGCTCTCGTTGCTCGCCTCAGCGATGATGTTCACGCCGACCGTCGCCGCGCTCGCCGCCACGTTTGTGATGCGTGTTCCGTTAGAGGGGACGCGGTTGCAGTTCCTTGGGATCTGGCCGCTCCGGCCGGCGAAGAAATTGGGTGGCGTGGCTGGCTTTTGCCCGCACTGCGACCGCTTGGCGTGTGGCCATCGCTGATCCTCTCGGGAGCGATCTGGGGGCTGTGGCACTCTCCATTGATCCTGCTCGGCTACAACTTCAATCTGACGGACTTGCGCGGTGTAGCACTCATGACTGCCGGTTGTATAGCGTGGGGTGTGCTGCTCGGCTGGTCGCGGCTGCGCACGGGATCGGTCTGGCCCGCCGTGTTTGCGCACGGGGCGCTGAACGCCTCAGCGGGACTTTTTATGTTACTCGCCGCAGCGGGTGAGCCACTTGATCCCGCGCTTGCGAGTCCGCTCGGGGCGCTGGTTGGATCGCCATTACGTTTATTGTGTTTGTGCTGATCTTGACGGGCCAGTTCCGCAAGGAACCAGCCCTCACTCCGAGGTATAACACCGCGACCCAGTAGCAAGGTTACGAACTAGTCGCCCGTCGGGAACATCCACTTAGGCGAGAATGTCCGAATCGTTGCAATGAAGGCAGAGCGGTCGGTGTCACCATTCTGCACCCAAGCCTTGATCGCGCCGACGAGTCCATGCGCAAAGAAACGGACCGCAATCGTCGGATCAACCTCAGGTTTGGGTGGCGTCAGTTCTGGGTGCCCCGCCAGGTACTGCTGCAGTGACTCGGTGAAGTGGTCTGCGAGCAGGTTGGGTACAACACCGTCTTCTGGTGTATTGATGGCTAGCTGATAAAGAGCGCGGTGGCGGTCAACATGATCGAGCACCAAGCTGACGGTGGTGGTAAAAGAATCCGAAGTATCCGAAACAAAGTGCTCGCGTGCTGTGTCGAGTTCATTTCCGAGAGCAGCAATCAGAGCCTCGGCGGGGAGGCATAGTGCTTGTAAAATGTCACGCGATTGATGCCCGCGCGGATTGCGAGTTCTGAAACGGTGATGGTCGGGACTGGCTTGTGGGCAGCGAGATCAGTGATAGACGAGTGCAGTGCTGCTCGGGTTCTGACAATTCTTGCGTCGGTCATGATGAATACCTTAACCCTTAGATTTTTTACTTGTGAGGGGTTACGTTTAGGCCCTCGTGAGTGTAAAGATGCGATCCCTCTGCTCTGGGAACCGCGACTGGAGGGCGTCTCGTTCGCCGAGTTTGAATCCGTCCCACTGGAAGGGAGGCGACATGGTCGTTCCGATCAGGGTCCAGCCAGACTGGGGTGAGGATCCCTGCATCACGTCTGGCGGCACCACCAACTGTGGCAACTGGCCGACATCGAGATCGGGTCCAAGTACCTTTACCTCGGAGCGACCATCCGGGTGCAGCAGCAACAATTCGAGCGGTGATCCCGCATACCAGTGGTACACCTCGGTCGAATTGAGTGAGTGCAGTGCTGAAAAGTCGGGTGCGGCGAGCAAATAATAGATTGCGCTTGAGTACTCGTCGAGGTGCATCTGGCGGAAGAGTCCACCCTCGTGCTCGAGTGGTTCAAGACCGAGGTGCTCGACCCAGCGGGCGGCCTCTGCTGGAAGGCTGATCACGTGAGCACCGCATCGCGAGTCTTACGCAGTCGTGAACTCAGCACGATGAGCACAAGCAGCGTCACCACGTAGGGACCCGCGTCAGTGAGCTGCTGCGGGAGACCGAACGACTGCAGGCGGAACCCAATCGCGTCGATAAACCCGAAGAGCAGCGCCGCACCGAGCACCCCAACCGGGTGAGCACGCGCGAGCATGACGGCAACAACCGCGATCCAGCCGCGTCCAGCGGACATGTTTTCAGTGAACTGCACCACGTTGCCGAGCGCGAGCTGCGCCCCACCCAAGCCCGCGAGGGCTCCCGAAGCGATTACGGCTCCGAGCTGGTAGTGCTGCGGGTTGACACCCATCGTCGCAGCCGCGAGTGGACGTTCGCCAACACCGCGCAGACGCATGCCGAGTGGTGTGCGGAACAGCACAACCCACAGTACGGGCACCAGGAGCAGCGCAAGGTAACCGAGTGGCGTCAGCGCAAACAGCGCGCCAATCCACGGAATATCGGCGAGCACAGGAATGCGCCACACCGGGATGCCATCGATGCCGGGATCCTGGAACACCCCTTGCACACCAAACATGGCAACGATCAAAAAGCTGGTCATGCCGACCGCGAGAATGTTCATCGCGATCGCGAGCACGATGGGATCACCCTTACGATATACCGCGCCGTATCCCAAAATCAGCGAGAAGAGCGCACCGCAAATCATCGCGACGGTGGTTCCGACCAGCCAGTTATTCGTGAAGAATGACGCAGCAACGCCCGAGAACGCGCCGACGAGAATCATGCCCTCGAGGCCGATGTTGAAGATGCCGACGCGCTCGGCGAGCATGCCGCCGAGTGCAGCAAGCAGGATCGGGATCAGCGCGCGGAGCACTGAAGAGATGAGATCCTGATCAAACAGTTCTAAGAAGTTCATCGACCTGACTCCTTGGAATCGTTCGTTTCTACTGCGGCGAGCCGCGGCTCAGAAAGATGTTCGGGCTCCGCGAAAGGTGGATCGTCTGTAGCCCTTGACTTGCGTTTGCGCAGCCAGGGAATGGTCACACGGAACGCAAGCAAGATAATGACGAGGGCTTGAATGACTGCTGCAATCTGGGGTGAGAGGCCAAGCTCGCGGCCCATCGCGTCGCTGCCGACCATGATCGCGGCGAAGAAGAGACCCGCAACCACGATACCGACTGGCCTGTACAGCGCCAGGAGTGTGACCAGCAGCGCGGTCCAAGCGAAGTTGGTCTGTATGAACGCACCCTCGATGAGTCGCGTGTTGGGCGCCCCAATAATGACCATGAGGCCAAACATGCCCGCGAGGCCACCCGAGAGGGCCATCGTGCGCAGAACGAGTGGGCCGGGCTTCACACCGCTGTATCGCACAAACTCGGGGTTTTGGCCGCTGAGACCCGACTCGAAGCCGAAGCGTGTACGGCGATTCATGAAGATCGCGCCGAGCACGACGAGGATCACAATGACGAGCGACCAGTTGACCCCGGTGAGTATCGCTGTGATGGGGCTTGTTGGGCCGAGGGAGTTGCGCAGGGTTTCGGCGAACGCGGAGTCGCGCGGTACGAGCATCGAGAGCTGTACTTCGGGGCGCACCTGCTCACTCGCCACCATGTCTGTGTCGTTTGCGTTGAGCTCAAAACGAATCATCCACGAAGCGAAATAACGGGCGGGATAATTGAGTAGCAGAGTGGAGAGCAACACGGGCACGCCCCACAGATTCTGCAGGATGCCCGCGAGCAGGCCCCATGCAGCACCCGTGGTGATCGCGACGATAAACGCGAGTGGCACTATGAGGATCGCGGGTCCAGGCACATAGATCGCGACGATCCCGCCGGCGAGTGCACCGAGCCCTGCCTGCCCCTCAACGCCGAGGTTGAGTACACCCGCGCGGAAGGCCACCGCAATGGCGATACCCATGCCGATGATGGGGATAGCGCGCTGGAGTGTGTTGGCGATACCCGCACCGCTGCCAAAGGAGCCCTTGAGCATGGCGGAGTAGCCGCTGAGAGGGTCCACCCCGCGACCAGCATGAAACACGCGCCAATGAGGAGCGCGAGGAGGACGGATATGGGGATGGGCCCCATGAACCAGCGTCCGATCCGGTGCAGTGCGCTCACAGCGCGTCCCCCTTTTGCGTGGAGCCGTTAGCGAGCGGCGCAAAAGCGCTGGCTCGATGGCGTTCTTCCGGTTCGTGTCCTGCCATGTAGAGACCGAGCAGCGCCTCAGTGGCCTCCGCCTTCGGAACCTCGGCGACGATCCTGCCCTCGAACATCACGAGGACTCGCGAAGAGAGCGACATGATTTCGCTCAACTCTGCCGAGATGAGCAGCAGTGCACCGCCGCCATCGCGATACTCGCAGAGCTCACGGTGGATTGCCTCGATGGCACCGATGTCGACGCCGCGTGTCGGCTGCTCAGCGATGAGCAGGGGCGACTTGTAATCGAGTTCGCGGGCGACAACCACCTTCTGTAGGTTGCCTCCCGAGAGGGTACCAACCGGGGTCGAGGGTGACGCGATCTTCACGCCGAAGCGCTTGATGAGACGCTTCGCGTGCTCGAGCATCGCGCCGCGCGCGAGCAGACCGTGGCTCAGCAGCGGGGCCTTGCGGTGGTGTCCGAGGGCGAGGTTATCGATGGCGTCAGCAGTTCCAGCACTGCCGATCGCGTGGCGATCCTCGGGGATGTAGGCGATGCCGCCGTCACGCCGCTGCGCGATTGACGAGTGACTGAGATCCACGTCGCCAATGCGCACGCTACCCGAGGTGGTGCGACGCATGCCGATGATCGCCTCGGCAAGCTCGACCTGGCCATTGCCGGCAACCCCGGCAATACCAACGATTTCGCCAGACCGCACCGTAAGGCTCGCCTCTGCGACGGCTGCGCGTTCACCCGAGCCGGGCACCGTAATCTCGCGTGCATCGAGCACGACCTGGCCCGGCCGCTGCGCTGGTGGTGGTGTCGTGAGGTCTACGTGCCTGCCGGTCATGTGGCGGGTGATCTCTTCGGGCGAGCTATTTGCGGTGACGAGCTGCGCGACGTTGCGGCCGTCACGCAGCACCGTCACACGATCTGAGATCGCCATGACCTCATTGAGTTTGTGAGTGATGAGGATGATCGTGCGACCGTCGGCTTTGAGCGCGCGCAGCACGTCAAAGAGCCGGTCGGTTTCTTGTGGAGTGAGCACGGCCGTTGGCTCATCGAGGATGAGTACGCTCGCCTCGCGATAGAGCGCCTTGATGATCTCGACACGCTGCAGCACACCCACGGGCACAGAGTCGACACGAGCGGTGGGATCGATGGCGAGACCGTACTGCTCAGCGATCTCCGCGACCTTGCGGTTCGCTGCGGCCCGGTCTATCAGGCCACGCTTGGTGGGTTCACGGCGAAACACGACGTTCTCCGCGATGGTGAGCGAGGGAAACAACTTAAAGGATTGAAACACCATGCCGATGCCGACGTTGATGGCATCGAGCGGTGAGGCGA
Source organism: Leucobacter coleopterorum (assembly GCF_011382985.1). Lineage (GTDB taxonomy): Bacteria > Actinomycetota > Actinomycetes > Actinomycetales > Microbacteriaceae > Leucobacter > Leucobacter coleopterorum. Next base: position 2,589,445 of record NZ_CP049933.1, on the reverse strand, counting down.
GTGTTTGGCGCTCACCGCGGATGAGGATCTCGCCCTCTTCGGGTTGGTAGACCCCAGCGAGGATCGACATCAGAATCGATTTGCCCGCTCCGTTTTCACCCATCAGGGCGTGAATCTCACCCGATTCGACCTCGAAGTCGACGCTGTCGTTGGCGAGCACCCCGGGGAACCGCTTGGTGATCCCGCGCATGGAAACCTCGGCGGCCATGCTCACTCCTTCATAAATCCAGACGATTACGACACCGCCGGAGTCGCAGCACCCACGGCTAGTGGATACTGCGACTCCGGCGGAAATGCCTATTCGGCAGTGGGGTCAGTGACCTTAATCTTGCCGCTCACGATGTCGTCGCGGGTCTCTTTGACTTTCTTCAGCACGTCAGCGTTCTCCATGACGGTGCACTTCGAGTCAGCCGCGCCGTCGGTGAGACTGACGATCGTCATGCCCTCTTCCTTCAGGCCGAACGAAGAGGTCGCGTCTTTGACGGACTTGCCGTCCATGATCTCACCAACAACGGTCTCGACGACTTTGTCGACAGACTTGATGCTGCCGTCAACCACAAAACCGGGAGCCATTGGGCACTGGTTTGCGTCGACACCGTACGCTGAGAAGCCCTTCTCCTTGGCGGCCTCCATGATGCCACCGTTCGAGGCAGCACCAACTGCGAATACCTGGTCGACACCGGTTGCTGCGAACGCGAGCGCCTGCTCCTTACCTCGTGCGGGATCAGCGAAGGGGTCGCCGCTGCCACCGATGACCTGGGGTGCGACCGCGTTGACCTTGGGGTTCACGCTCTTAGCCCCCTCGGCGAAGCCGTCAGAGTACTTCTTGAGCAGCGGGATATCGAGCGAGATGACCGATCCAACCTTGTTTGCCTTGGTGAGCATGCCAGCCTCAACACCCAGCAGGTAGGAAGGCTCCTGCTCTCGGAAGGTTGCCTGGTAGAGGTTGTCGGGAGCGCCCTCAACAGCGGCGTCGATTAGCAAGAACTTCTGAGAAGGATTTTGCTCAGCGAGCTCCTTCGCGATGTCTTGGAACTGGAAGCCCAGCATCACGACAACCTCGGGGGCCTCCGCGATCGCTGCCTCAAGGTTGGCGCGGCGGGTGGCCTCGTCCTTGGACTCGTAGGTCTTCGAGGTGCCGTCGAACTCGTCGGCGACGTTGTCGATGCCGATCTTGCCCGACTTCAGAAACTCGTTCTGGCCGATCGGATCGCTCGTGATGTAGATGAAGCTCGGGCCATCAGCGTCGCTGGACTCGTTGTCGCTCCCGCTGTTGCCGCTGGCGCATGAGGTGAGTAGCAGAGCCGCAGCTGCGGCGCCCGCGATGAGTGCCGCGCGAGCGCGACGCTTGGTGAAGAACATGTGCGTACCTTTCGGAAGGGACTGTGTTTGTGTTGAGCTCGAAGACGAGATCGATCTAACTGCGCGCCGAGAACGGATGAACTTCACCCATTCTCACTGCTCGCACCCGGGACCGCCAGTGTAGGCATCCCCAGCTGCTGCGCCACAGTCCCAAGAATATCGGAATTGTGTGCGTTCATTGGCCTCGAAGCGTGATCTGTTGGCAAGCTCTGGAAATGTGTTGTTCACGTGACTGAAGTGTGACGTTCATAACAATCAGAGCGTGTCACTAGACAAGCCTCAGGGATTGCGGCGTACGGTGTGTGGTATCGGGCAGGGTGCCCGACGAGCGGGAGGGTCACTCAAGGCAAACAACCGCTTTGGGGGAGTTAACCGCTGAAGCCGTCAGGGCTTCAACCTGAAGCCTTGGTCAGCCGAAGGAGCCATCGTGGCCAACACCCAAAAACCCAAGTTCAGTATCGCAGGCGACTCAGAGCGCGCCACCAACGCTCATCAGGGGCAACGCAGTTACGTGCTTGACACTTCGGTGCTTCTGAGCGATCCAGCGGCGCTCTTCCGCTTCGCTGAGCACTCCGTTGTGCTACCTGTTGTGGTGCTGATGGAGCTGGAGAAAAAGCGGCACGATCCCGAGATCGGATACTTCGCTCGCCGGGCACTGCGAATACTTGATCAGCTGCGGGCCGAACATTTGCGGCTCGACATTCCTGTTGCGGTTGGCGAGGAAGGCGGTACCGTTCGGGTCGAGCTCAACCACAGCAGCGTTGACACCCTGCCGAGTGGTATGCGGCTCGGGGACAACGACACCCGGATCTTGGCGGTTGCGCAAAACCTGGCGGCTGAGGGACTCGACGTGACGGTTGTTTCGAAGGATCTGCCGATGCGGTTGAAAGCTGCCGCGCTGGGACTCGGATCAGAGGAGTATCGCGCAGAGATGGCGCGCGACGACAGTTACACGGGAACCGACTCGCTTGAGCTCGACGAAGAGCAGATGCGGGTGTTGTGGGAGGAGGATCGGCTCGAAGATGTCCCGAGGTAGCTTCATTGCCTCTGGGGACTGGGCTGATCCTGACCTCGCCCGGGGATCCGCTCTCGGCCGGGTGGACGGAGAAAACTCGCTGCACCTTGTGCGAGGGGACCGCGAGGTGTTTGGGCTTACCGGTCGCAGCGCAGAGCAGCGACTCGCCATTGACCTGCTGCTCGACACCAGGGTGGGGATCGTGTCGCTCGGCGGCAGTGCAGGCACCGGCAAATCAGCGCTCGCGCTCGCCGCAGGTCTTGAGGCGGTGCTTGAACGGCGGCAACACCGCAAGATCATGGTGTTTCGGCCGCTCTACGCGGTGGGCGGGCAAGAGCTCGGTTACCTGCCAGGCGACTCTCAAGAGAAGATGAACCCGTGGGCGCAGGCCGTCTTCGACACACTCGGTTCGATCGTCTCGGAGAATGTGCTCGACGAGGTGCTCGCGCGAGACATGATTGAGGTGCTGCCGCTCACCCACATTCGTGGACGCTCGCTGCACGACGCGTTTGTGATCGTTGACGAGGCGCAGTCGCTCGAGCGGGGAGTGCTGCTCACCATGCTAAGCAGGATCGGGCAAAACTCTCGGGTGATCCTGACTCACGATGTCGCGCAGCGCGATAACCTGAGGGTCGGCCGCTACGACGGTATTGCCGCGGTGATCGAAAAGCTGAAGGGGCACTCGCTGTTTGGTCATGTGACCCTGACCAGGTCCGAGCGCAGTGAAATCGCGGCGCTGGTCACGGAGCTGCTTGATACACCGTAGCTGTTGCACCACGGTGCGCAGGTAAACCCGACGAGCGCCCAGACTACCGACGAGCGGCCAGACTACCGACCTGTCGGCTAGCTGGGCGCTCGTTGGAAACCGGAGCACTCGTGAGCGCGGTGAGCCACAGCAGGCTCAGGATCGCGGGCGTAGGCTGAAGGGGTGACTCAGCTAAGCCCGAAGAGATCTTGCCCACCTCAATGCTCGAGCAGTTTCGCGAGCGAGCCGCCGGTTACGACGGTGACAACCGGTTCTTCACTGAGGACTTTGCTGAGCTGCGTGACAGAGGCTATCTCGCGGCTGCTGTGCCTCGTGAGCTGGGCGGTGCGGGACTCTCGCTCGACACCCTCGTGCGGTGCCAACGCCGACTTGCTTCATATGCTCCGGCGACCGCGCTCGGAGTGAACATGCACCTGGTTTGGGTGCAGGTGGCTCGCTTCCTGCACGAGCGGGGCATCGACACGCTCGACTGGGTGCTTCGTGACGCGGTGGCCGGCGAGGTGTTTGCCTTTGGTATCTCCGAGGCTGGCAACGAAGCCGTGCTGCTAGACGCCTTCTCGGTTGCCTCGCCTGCCCAAGACGGTGGATTTCGAATTACGGGCACCAAAGTATTCACCACTCTCTCGCCCGTGTGGACCCGGCTCGGGTTGCACGCACGCTGCGAAGAGCCCGGGGAAGACCCCTACCTCGTGTTCGGGTTTGTGCGTCGCGACAACGAAGAGCTCGCTGAGGGAACCATCGAGCACCCCGGCACCTGGAACCCACTCGGCATGCGTGCAACCCAGAGCTGGAACACCAAGCTCGATGGGGTTCGGATCCTGCCTGAAGATGTCGCCGCGAGGATCGCACCCTTCGACGGCAGAGCCCCGCTTGTGCTCGCGATTTTCTCCTCGTTCTCGATTCTCACCGCGTCGGTGTACGCCGGGATCGCGGATCGCGCACTCGAACTGGCACGACAGGCGGCGAATCGCGCTGCGGCGGGTGGGGAGGGTATCCGGCTCGACGATCCCGAACTTGCAACGCGGCTGACCGAGGCAGTGCTGGATCATCGCCGCTCCCTCGACGCGCTCACGCTACTGGCGCGTGACGTCGATGGTCTAGCGGAGCGAGACGATTGGTTTCTGGCGCTCGCCGCAGCGCGCAACCAAGTCTGCGACGAGGCGCGTCGCGCGGTGGAGGTGGCGATGCGCTTTGCCGGATCCCGGGGCTTCCAGGCCGACTCCGAGCTTGCGCGTCTGTACAGGGACGTGCTCGCCGGACTGTTTCATCCGTCGTCGGCGTCGGCCCTTGCCAAGACGGTGCGCGGATTCCTGACCGATTGATGCGCTGTAGCGGCGATCAGGCTCGCAGTTCCGCGACGTAGCTGCGCAGGGAAGTTTGGTACCTGGGCAGGGTAGGGATCAGGGCCTCTAACGCGACCGCGAGCGCCTCGTTTGGCCTGCCGGCAGAGTGTAGCGCGAGAGCCAGAAACGCGTCGGGTGAGGCACCGAGGTTGGGATCGCGCTCAGAGGTCTGCAGCATAGTAACGGCCTCTTCGAAGCGGCCGAGATTGCGCAGGGTCGAAGCGTACTGAATGTCGAGTTCGGCGCGAGCCGGGCCACCGAGGCCCAGGTCGACGGCGCGGGCATACTGCTCTGCGGCCTCCGCTTCGCGGCCCGCAGAGTCATAAGCACCACCCAGTTCAAATGGTCCGCGTGGATCATCAGTGGACAACTCGGCGACCAACTCTGAGATCCGCGCGATAACTTCGTCGGCGGATGCGGTTTCGTCACCCCAAACTACGTCAACGCGTTCTTGCCAGCTGTTCATGCTCGACGTCTCCTCTACGAAAAATTCGCGTGTCACGAAAATGTACTAAAAACCGCTATAGTACACATCCGTGACACGCGAACGAGGTAGATCAGATTTGCGACTACTTCGCGACGCCCGGGTGGGTCATCGAGAGCAGGTCGAGGGCCTTGTCGAGGTCAGCCTCGCTGACCTCACCGCGCTCGACGTAACCGAGATCGATCACGGCCTCGCGCACGGTGATGCCCTTGGCGACCGAGTGCTTCGCGATCTTCGCGGCGGCCTCGTAACCGATGAGGCGGTTCAGCGGGGTAACGGTCGACGGGCTCATGCCGGCCAGGGCCGCAGCGCGATCCAGGTTGGCCTCGAGACCAGCAACGGTCTTGTCTGCCAGCACTCGCGTTGCGTTCGACATGAGACGGATCGACTCGAGCAGCGCGGTGCCCATGACGGGGATCTGCACGTTGAGCTCGAACGAGCCCGAAGCGCCGCCCCAGGCGATGGTCGCGTCGTTACCGATCACCCGCGCGCACACCATCAGCACGGCCTCGGGAACAACGGGGTTCACCTTGCCGGGCATGATCGAGGAGCCGGGCTGCAGATCGGGGATGTGTAGCTCGCCGAGGCCCGTGTTGGGGCCTGACGCCATCCAGCGCAGGTCGTTGTTAATCTTGGTGAGCGACACGGCGATGGTGCGCAGTGCGCCCGAAGCCTCAACGAGACCGTCGCGGTTTGCCTGAGCCTCGAAGTGATCGCGAGCCTCGGTGATCGGCAGGCCGCTGGAAGCAGCGATCTCAGCGATGACCTTCTCGGGGAAGCCGAGCGGGGTGTTGATGCCGGTTCCAACAGCGGTGCCGCCTTGGGGAACCTCAGCGACGCGGGGAGCGCAGCCTGTACTCGCTCGATGCCGTAGCGAATCTGCGCTGCGAAGCCGCCGAACTCCTGTCCGAGCGTGACGGGGGTAGCGTCCATGAGGTGCGTGCGACCCGGCTTGACGGCAGTCTTCCACAGTTCGGCCTTGGCTTCGAACGCTTCGGCGAGGTGTGAGAGCGACGGAACCAACTGCTCGATCAATGCGCCGGTGACGGCGATGTGAACCGAGGTAGGGAACACGTCGTTCGAAGACTGCGAAGCGTTCACGTGGTCGTTTGGGTGAACCGGTGCACCGAGGTGCTTCGTTGCGAGGGTAGCAAGCACCTCGTTCATATTCATGTTCGAGGAAGTACCGGAACCGGTTTGGTAAGTGTCGACAGGGAACTGGTCGTGGTGTGCGCCACCGATGATCTCGTCGGCCGCCGCAACGATGGCCTTGCTGATGTCGGCATCGAGGATCCCGAGTTCGGCGTTCGCAATTGCAGCTGCGCGCTTAATACGAGCAAGGGCAATGATCTGCGCGGGCTCCAGGCCCTTGCCCGAAATGGGGAAGTTCTCGACGGCGCGCTGGGTCTGTGCGGCGTAGAGTGCACTCTTCGGTACTCGAACCTCACCCATCGTGTCGTGCTCGATGCGGTACTCGATTTCTTCAGTCACAATCATCCTTTGGTTCGATGTTGGGTCCTGCGGTTTCGCGCAGGATGACGGCGGGGTACAACGTTTGGGATTAGATAACGGGGGAGGGCTTTGTGTCGTTAGCGATGTCGAGCGGTCCAACGGCGCTCACCGGTACAGCGCGACCTTCAGCAAGACGGTACTGGCAACCAACGACACCGAGGGTGCCGTTCGCGACCGCGTCGCTGATGATGCGTGAACTGCGCAGGAGCGCGTTCACCGTGTTGTCGAGATGAACGCGGCCAACGGCGTCGGCGTCAATGAGTGAGCTATCGACGTAAGGGGTGTTGCGGTTCTCGCGCATCCACAGCCGCTGCACGGCGGGCAGGATCGGCTCGAGCGTGTTGCCAACGGCAACCGGCACGGGCGATGGATCCTTTGTCATCTGGTTGATGGAAGCTGCGACGGCTCCGCAGGAGTCGTGTGCGAGCACCACGATAATGGCGGCCCCGAGATTCACAACGGCGTACTCCATTGAGGCCGTGATCGATTCAGCAACGACGTGACCCATGTTGCGTGCGACAAAGAGGTCACCCAGACCAGCATCGAAGATAATCTCAGCAGCCAGACGTGAGTCAGAGCAACCGAACAGCGCGGCATCGGGCTTCTGCACGGTCGCGATTTCGTTGCGGCGCTCAACATCCTGCCGAGGATGCTGGGGGCCGCCTTTAATGAAGCGCGCATTGCCTGCTTCGAGCGCGTCCCATGCCTGTTGTGGAGTTACGCGGGGTTCGGTCACAGTGTCTCCTGGTTGGTTTCAGTGGCCGTGTCAGTGGAGCCTGATTCGAGCGACTTGATCGCATCAATCGCGAGAAGCCGCAGCGTTGCCGGAGTATCGGTGCCAGAGATAAGGATCGAGTCGCCCTTCCACGTTCCCTGGAGCGCGAAGACAACGTTGCTGTTGTCTGGGCTGACCTCTGGGTGATCGAAGACGACCCAGTCAATTCCGGCGAGTTGCTCGGAGCCCGTTGGCTCCTGCCGCTCAAACTGCTCCGAAACCCAAGCATCGTCAACAGGGGATCCGTCGGAGGTAAACGCCTGTACAACCGAGGCGAAGGCTTCTTGGCCCGTTGCTTCATCGACCGTGGTGTACGTGATCTTCCAGTAGTTCACGTCGTCAGACTGCAGAAGTCGTGCCTGCTTCGCTTTCCATGCCTTGGGTACGTCAGGTGCAACAAGCGTTCGTCCGGCGGTCGGCGAGGCCTCGGCCGCTAGCGTTTTGACGTCGAGTGCCTGATCTTCGAACTTGCCAACACCCTGCGGCACTGCGAGGAACATGACGAGTACAACGCCCAGGGTAACGATCAGTGAAAAGACCAGATTGTTGACGGTCTTACGCTGACGATAGTTGAAGGAGTCGGTGGCCTTACGGGCTGCGGTCTCAGCCTTGGTTTCTGGGCGGCCGAGCTCTGCGACGATCGCCGGAGGTTTCTGTTTCTTTGCCATGACTAGTTCTGAACCTCGTTGGTTTCGCCAGTCACACCCTGGCGGGCGGCCTCAAGTCTCTGCCTGGCACCCAGCAGCCACTCCTCGCAGCGGGCAGCCAGTGCCTCGCCACGCTCCCACAGCTGCAGTGACTCTTCGAGTGTGGTGCCACCCTGCTCAAGGCGGCCGACCACCTGCACGAGTTCGTCGCGTGCCTGCTCGTAGCTGAGCTCGGCGGGATCCTGGAAGGCGTCAGACATGGGGATCAGTCTACCTGGCCGTGTTGGGGGCCGGGCCGGTCAGCTACTTCAGCGCGACTTGCGAAGTCTTTCCGCCAGGCAGGCGGCTCAGAGCCTCCTACTTGCACCCAATACTCAACAGATCTGGTGATCAGGCCATTCATGACCTCCATAAAGGCCGCGGTTCGAAAAACACCGACGTCTTTCTGAGGCACCTCCACCTCTGCGACGACCAGATTTCCCTGTTGCACGATTCGAAGCACACGTATTTCCCAGCCCTCTGGGTACTCCCTGTTCACCGCAACGACGTCGTCGGCGCCAAAAAACCGCTCGTTGGTCTCGGGCCACTCGACAACGACGTCGTTCGCGAGTGTTCCCCGCACGCCAGCCCAGTCTCGCTCCTGCATGCAGGCCCAGAACGTCTCAACAACTTCAGTGGGGGTCATGCTGTGCCTCCGTTTGATTCATTTGTTTTGGCGAACACGTTAGCAGTGCTTGTAGCTCAGCCGGTTGTAAGGCCTGGGTGGCCTACTGGGCGGCTGACCGGTGAGCACCGGCTGGTTTGCAGGGATTGCAAACGAGGCGCATCACTCGGCCCGCGCGGCAAGCTTTCCGCCCGCAAGGGAGAGCCGAATCGCGGTGCCCGCCGTTGCCCTCTCAGGATCCAGCAGTACCGATCCATCCTCTAACTGCGCGATCGCGTAGCCGCGCTCCAAAGTAGCTTGAGGTGAGAGTGCGTTGAGGCGGGCGCGAGCCTCTGTAAGGGCCACGGCACGATCGTCAATGCTGCGATCCGCGAGTTCGCTTCCTCTGGCGATCCAACGTACGAGTTCTTCTGCCCGTTCATCGATGAATCGATTTGGGTTGGCCAGCACCGGACGGCCGCGCAACTGCAGAATACGGTCGGTCTCGTGTTGCAGGTATTGGCCCAGCCGGGAACTCATGCGCGCCCGCGCCTGATCCAGCCCCGCGAGTTCTTCACCTACATCGGGCACCACGCGCTTCGCCGCATCCGTCGGCGTGGAGGCGCGCAGATCGGCGACCTCGTCAAGCAGTGGGCGATCTGCTTCGTGGCCAATGGCGCTCACGATCGGTGTGTTGGCGGCGGCGGCAGCTCGCACCACGCGCTCGTCGCTAAAGGGCAACAGATTCTGGAAATCGCCGCCGCCGCGGGCCACGATGATGACGTCAACCGAGGGATCCTGATCCAACGCCTCGATACCCGCAGTCACCTCGACCGCTGCGCGATCCCCCTGCACCGATGCGTAGTGCGCCTTAAACTGGACCCCCGGCCACCGAAGGGTAGCGTTGCGGATCACGTCTTTCTCCGCGTCGGAGTCACGCCCCGTGACCAGGCCAATGCGCCTCGGTAAGAAAGGCAGCGGACGCTTACGTGAGGCATCGAAGAGCCCCTCCTGCTGTAGCTGGCGACGCAGCCGCTCCAAGCGCTCGAGCAACTCGCCGAGACCAACGTGCGAGAGCTCAAAGACCTGCACTGTGAGCGAACCGCCCTTCACCCAAAAGTTCGGCTTCACCAGTGCGATCACACGGTCACCCTGCGCAAACTCGCTGGTCAGCTTTTGCGTCACCGAGCGCCACACCGTGAAGCTCACGGTTGCATCTTGTGTCAGGTCCTTCAGTTTGCCGTAGACGTGACCACCTCTCAGCTGCCACTGCGTGACCTCGCCCTCGATCCACACCATGCCGAGACGCTCGATCCAGGCGGCGATCTTCTCGCTCATCACTCCGACCGGCCACGGGGCCTCGCGGGTTGCGGGTGCGTTCGAGGCGGCGTTCGACGTTTCTGCCATGCTTCGACACTACCCGTAACGAGAAACTCTGGGATTGGTGGGGACTTTCGTGAGACGTGGGTGCAAGGGGTCGCGCGGGATGAGACGGCGGGCGTGCCAGCGTCAACCTAGGCTGTCCGGCCTCTCCCAGAGGTCGCAGCGTAAACTGGGTGCATGGGTGATACTCGGCACGCAGTGCCTGACCAGACGGCCGAAAACAAGCATTCTGCACACAATCAGCGCACCATTGGTGCGCCCGTTGTGAGCCTCGCGATGCCGCGACTGCGTCGCGAGGTCGGGCGCCTGAAAGATTTACCCGTTGACGGTGCCAAGCAGGTGCTGCTTGCGGCCCCGCGCGGTTACTGTGCCGGGGTGGATCGCGCAGTTGTTGCGGTTGAGAAGGCCCTCGACCGATTCGGAGCCCCCGTGTACGTTCGCAAACAGATCGTTCATAATGTGCACGTTGTGCGTACCCTTGAAGATATGGGCGCGATTTTTGTTGAAGAGGTCGACGAGGTGCCTGAGGGCGCAAACGTTGTGTTCTCTGCCCACGGTGTCTCACCAGCGGTGGTGGCCGCTGCCGAAGAGCGTCACCTGCACGCCATCGATGCAACATGCCCGCTGGTCACCAAGGTGCATCGCGAAGCAGTGCGCTTCGCGAAGCAAGACATGGAGATCCTGTTGATTGGTCATGAGGGGCACGAAGAAGTAGAGGGTACGGCTGGTGAAGCCCCAATCACATCACCATCGTCAACTCACCCGAAGACGTGGACACACTCGTGGTGCAAGATCCCGACAAGCTCGTGTGGCTCTCGCAGACCACACTCTCGGTCGACGAGACGATGGAGACCGTGCGGCGCCTGCGCGAGCGTTTCCCGAACTTGCAAGACCCGCCGAGCGACGACATTTGTTACGCCACCCAGAACCGTCAGGTCGCGATCAAAAAGATTGCACCGCAGGCTGACTTGGTGCTGGTGGTTGGATCCTCAAACTCTTCGAACTCGGTGCGCCTGAAAGAGGTCGCGCTTGAGTACGGTGCGAAAGCTGCCTACCGCGTTGACTTTGCAAACGAGGTCAAGCAGGAATGGCTCGACGGCGTGCGCACGGTCGGCGTGACGAGTGGAGCTTCTGTGCCTGAGGTACTTGTGCAAGAACTTCTCGACGACCTCGCTGACGCCGGATACTCCGACGTGCGAGCGACCGTCACAGCTGAGGAAGACCTCGTCTTCTCGCTGCCCAAAGAATTGCGTCAAGACGTTAATGGTAAGCGTGACGAGCGTGCGCTCGGTGGGCGGGTTCGCTAACGGGGCTCCGACAACATCGGCCACCCACCGACGTTCACGCACGAACGTTGTAGGGCCACTCCAAACCGCTGTTTAGAGTGGCCCTACCTATTTAGCATCGTCTACGGTGTGGACGAATAGATGTAGTCGAGGATCTTCTGATTGGCGCCGGGATCGGACGCTGCTTCCATAAGGTCCGGTGACGAAAAGATCGCCACCATAATCAACACGATTACTGCAACAACGGCAATAACACCCGCGGTGAGCGGAACCCAGAACGCTATTTTTCGGGCCCGCATGCGCTGGATTGAGAAAATGAGCGTCACTGCAAAAAGTGCGAGGAACCCAACCGCACTTACCGTGCCCAGTGTTCCGATCCACGAGGGAACCTGAAAGTCTTTGATCTCAAGAGCCTCGCCCATCAGCACAAAACTTGCGTGCATGCCCATCATTGTCTGGAAACAGATAATGACCCCAAACACGCCGATGCCCAGCAGGATAATCGTCATGACACGATCTCCCATGCGAGAGGGAGTTCCCGTAACCGAGGGCGCAGCTGTGTACGAGGGAGCTGCGGCGGGAGGGTGGTTTGCTCGATAGGGCGCAGGATCGCCGGGTGTGCTACCTGCGGGATCGCTGGGTACAGAAGAGCCTGTGGGAGTCCCCGGCACGGCAGAGTCGACAGAGGCTGAGGTCGATCCTGAACCGCCACTTGCTGCGCCAAGGTTGTGGGGAACACCAGCGATGGCACCGTTTTCGGGGCGACCCGCTGGTGCAGCGAGAGGATCTGTGGCTGCAACCTGGTCCGCGCCCTCCGGCTTCCATTCCCAGCCCTCTGGTGCGTACTCCCCGAAAGCTGGCTGCGGGCGAGTCGAGGGAGACTCAGCGGCATTTTCGGCCGCAGGCTGCGGTTCTTCCTCAGAGAGATTCGACATTAGGCGCTCACCGAGCGGCCGGCGGAACCGAGCTGCTGTGTAGCCTCGACGATGCGGGCGGCCATGCCGTTCTCCGCCGCTTTGCCGTAGGCGCGGGGGTCGTACATCTTCTTGTTGCCAACCTCGCCGTCGATCTTCAGCACACCATCGTAGTTCTTGAGCATGAAGTCGGCGACCGGGCGTGTGAAGGCGTACTGAGTGTCGGTGTCGATGTTCATCTTGATGACACCGTTGCGCACGGCCTCGGCGATCTCGTCGGCGGACGAACCTGATCCTCCGTGGAACACCAGGTCGAGCGGCTTCTCACCCGTGCTGTACTTGGCCTGCAGACCCGCCTGAATTTCGGCGAGTAGTTCTGGGCGCAGCTTCACGTTGCCCGGCTTGTAGACGCCGTGCACGTTGCCGAAGGTGAGGGCGGTCATGTAGCGGCCCTGCTCACCGAGCCCGAGTGCTTCGACCGTCGCGACAGCGTCTTCGAGGGTCGTGTAGAGCTGGTCATTGATCTCGTGGCTGATGCCGTCTTCTTCGCCGCCCACAACACCGATCTCGACCTCGAGGATCATCTGCGCAGCAGCCATACGGGGCAGCAACTCCTTTGCGATGCTGAGGTTTTCGGCGAGGGGGATCGCCGAGCCGTCCCACATGTGCGACTGGAAGTAGGGGAGGCCACCCTGGGCGACCCGCTCCTCGCTGGCCGCGATCAGCGGCAGCACAAAGTTGTCGAGGTGTTGCTTTGGGCAGTGGTCGGTGTGCAGCGCGACCGTAACGTTGTGTGCCTTCGCAACTTCTTCGGCGTACTTGGCGAAGGCGATCGCTCCGCCGACACGGTTGCTGACCGACTGGCCAGCGAAGTAGTCGGCGCCACCAAAGCTCACCTGAATGATGCCGTCGGATCCAGCCTCCGAGAATCCCTGCAGCGCTGCATTGAGGGTCTGCGAGCTAGAAACATTGACCGCGGGGAAGGCGAAGGATCCCGACTTCGCTGCGTCGAGCATTGCTGCGTACTGTTCCGGGGTTGCGACGGGCATGTGTGCTCCTTGGCGTCGATCGGATCGGCGAATGGCCGCTGTGATTGGTTCGGCGCGAGGCCGATGGATTGTTCGGCGCGAGGCCGCTTTGTAGTCAAGTCTACGCGGTAGGGTTGTGTGTATGACTGAACCGAATTCGCTTGGCGAGTGGCAGCCCGACCGTAACCTCGCGATGGAACTCGTCCGCGCGACCGAGGCAGCAGCAATGCGTGCCACCCCGTGGATTGGACGCGGTGACAAAAACGCCGCCGACGGCGCGGCTGTCGACGCGATGCGGCGTTTTCTCTCCACCGTCAACATGAACGGGACCGTCGTGATCGGCGAGGGTGAGAAAGACGACGCTCCCTGGCTGTACAACGGTGAGGTCGTTGGCAACGGTGAGGGTGCTGACTGCGACGTTGCAGTCGACCCGATTGACGGAACGCGGCTGACGGCAGAGGGGCGCCCCGGTGCGCTCTCGGTGATCGCGGTCGCGGACCGCGGCAGCATGTACGATCCCTCCGCCGTGTTCTACATGGACAAGCTCGTGTGTGGACCCGAGGGAGTCGGCGTTGTCGAAATTGATCGTCCCATTGGTGACAACATCCGCGCGCTGGCGAAGGCTAAGAACGTCGACGTTTCAGACATTCGTGTCGCTGTGCTCGACCGTCCTCGCCATGAGCAGCTCATCACCGACATTCGCGCAGCGGGTGCCGGCACTCGACTCCTCATGGACGGCGACGTTGCCGGCGGCGTGAACGCAGCTCGTTGGGATTCGCGCATCGACCTGTGTGTCGGGATCGGCGGCACCCCCGAGGGCATCATCACTGCGTGCGCGGTGAAGGCGCTCGGCGGCGTCATTCAGGGGCGCCTGTGGCCGAAGGATGATGAGGAGCGTGCTCGCGCGATCGACGCTGGACACGACTTGACTCGTGTGCTTGAGGCAAACGACCTGGTCGCAAGCGACAACGCCTACTTCGTGGCGACCGGAATCACCTCCGCTGACTTCGTTGAGGGCGTCCAGCGTCGTGGCCCGTTCGTGCGGGCAGAGAGTATCGTGATGCGCTCCTACTCCGGCACGATCCGCCATGTTATCAGCGACATGGATCCGACCCGCTGGGACTAAGTTCTGCTTGACGGGTACTCGTGGGTTTCGATCTACACGAAGCCCACGATCCGGTCGATGACCTCGCGATTCGATAGAACACGATTGTGCCCAAGACCCGTCGTACGCATGAACTGGGATTCGGGCTGATGAGCTAGCGGCACCCGCTCGGCTTCAGATATGACAACTTCTCGATCATCTACATCGTGGATGACGAGAGTTGGCGTGTTGGTTTTCGGGTGACTCTTCGTGGCGTCGAACTCGGTGAAGATAGTGCCGGACTCCGTCGGATATGCAGTTGCGATCCGCTCACTAAACCTGTGGCGTAGCTTGGTCGGCAGCTGGACAGCTTGCATAAATGCGTCGCGCAGGTACGAAGCCGTAGCCGGACCCGCGATGGAAACGGCCCGTTCAACCTGTGTTGTCTTACTCGTGACGGTCAGTGCGGCAAGCGCCCCGAGGGAGTGCCCGACGACAGAGACCGGCCCCTTCTGATCCCTGGTGAGTTCGAGTGCAACCTCGGTGAAGTTGATGACTGAGGGCTTTGCGCCCCGAGAATTACCGTGCCTTGGAGCATCGAACGATAGGACCCGGTGCCCCGCCAGGGTGAGCTGTTCGATGAGCGGGCCGAACCTAGAAGCGCGGCTGCGCCAGCCGTGAACCAGGAGAACTGTACGAACGGGTGATTTCTGCGGGGTAGCGCTCGCTTGCGGGAACCACTCGTATACGGCGACCTTGTGGCCTCGAAGCTCTCTAACCTGCACTCTGGCTCTGTTGTGCACGATGATTTCGCTCTTTCGAATCCGGGCTGGTTTGCCGGTCGCCCCGAAAGCGATTAGCGCCAGGCTTACTGTTGCGCCGGGCAGCACCTTCCCTCCTGCACGAAAGGCTCTCTGGGCGGCGGGGTGAATCTTTGGCATGGGTCTCGCAATCCGAAGAATATATACGAACGATCGTTCGTATATGGATGCTAACATGGTTCACATGCCAACTATCACCTCAGGATCGCCAACGCCTGTTGACGGACGGCGCCTCCGCGGCGATGCCACGAGGCAGCTTGTGCTCGCGGAAGCCGTGCAGATGGCATCTGAAAAGGGCTTGAGTGACATGAGTATTGCCCAGTTGGCGGACGCCGTTCATCTGAGCAAGAGCGGTATCGCCACGTTGTTTGGCTCCAAAGAAGCGCTGCAGCTCGCCGTTGTTGAGTATGCCAGAACCGTGTTCGTTGCCGAGGTGATCACCCCGTGCTCTGAGGTGCCAGACGGTGCCGAGAAGCTGCGGGCCATCGGCGCCTCCTGGCTTCGATACTCAAGAAATCGGGTGTTTCGAGGTGGTTGCTTCTTTCTCGCGGCGGCCGCTGAGTTCGATTCAAGGCCGGGTGCGGTGAAGCAACGAGTCGCTCAGTGCCTGGGGAGTGGGACGACTATCTGGCGCGGTGTGCGGCGAGAGCTGTAGCGGCGGGGGATCTGCGACAAGATACTGACTCCCGGCAGTTCGCTTTTGATATGTACGCGTTGTTTGTGGCAGTAAATACCCGATCTATGCTCCACGATGACGATGATGCGTACGACATGGCCGAGAGGTCGCTTCGCAGGTTGCTTGTGGACGCGGGGGCAGCGAAGAAGCGTTGACGGCGTTTCGAGCGGATTTCGTTCCCCTGAGTAGTTACTGGGATGATGACCCGGTTTGCTCCTAACGAGGTAGAATTGTGGTGGGAAAGAGTTGCGCGTAGAGCGCGCAACAGGGGATCTTTCGCCATCGAAACGCAGCGCCTTTGCGATTGCTACCGCGCAGAGTCGATGCCTGCAAATTTTTGTGTAAAAAATTTGCTCTAAGCCTGTAAGGAAATCACGGGTCTCGCGTCTATACGCTGTCCGGAATGCAGATTGGCTGCATTTCTATGTTTTGGTGAGCCATGAGTTGGGGCGGGCTTAATGGCCTTTGGAAGGAATGCGTTAGCGTTGAAAAACTTGAAATTAAAGGGTTCGGAGAACGGACTTCGTGGCTGGCGGAGGGCTGGTGTGATGAGTGTCGCGGCCGCTCTGGTGGCCGGTGTGCTGGGTGTGGGGGCTTCTCCTGCGTTTGCTGCCGACGCGACGTTGAGTAGTCTCGCGTTTGATGTGGTGCAGGACGGCAGTTCATCTAATGAGTTTGATAATGATGCCACGGTTGAGGGGCGTTCCTGGAACAGGAACGATGTTGTCGCGGCAAACGACTGGATTCAGTATCGCGCGACCGCGCAGGTTGCTGCCCCAGGGGTGGTGACCTATACGTCGACCTTGCCTGTGGGGATGAGGTGGGACGCTGGAGCTTCGGCGTCATCGGTGTGTGATGCGGGCGGCACGATCACCAACGCAAGCCGCACGCTCTCCTGCAAGGTGACGGCCAATACGACGGGGAGCCAGCAGGTTGAGTTCCGGGCATGGACGTTTGAGAACGGGAACGGCGAAAAGTTGCAGCCAACAATTTCCGCGAATGGTGTCTCTGCTACGGCTTCCAGTGCGGTGACTGTTGCTGCCACTGTTGCGATGGAGTTCAGTACCTACCGAAACGCATTCTCCCGCGATACCGTCGGGGGTCAGGACGGAATCCTCTGGACCCAGTATGTAGATTTTGGTGCGACTCGACCGGGCGGAGACATGCGTGGCCTTGAAGCTCTTGCGGAGCCGTTTGAGTTTTCTCTTGCGCTCCCCGCTGGAGCAGTCATTCCCAATAACTTGCTGCCGAGCGGTGTCACCGTGACACAGACCGGAGGGGTAGCAACCTTTACGGTCACCGGCATTACGAGCTTTGTTCCGCCAAACTCCACTTCTTCGACCATGCCAGCTAACTTCACAAGTGCGCGTCGGTTGGGCATTCCCATCTTTGTGCCGTATGGGTCTGAGTTGCCATCCGGCGAGATCACGACACTGCAGGGCCAGTTCTCGGGGTTTGACCCGAATGGTGTCAGCGGAGCATCGAACTTTGGCGCAGGGTATGCGCAGGGGCAAGCGCCGGGTGATGCGCTGATCACGACAAACCCTTCACGGAACGGCTTCACATTCACTGTCGACCGAACACAGAGTGTAAAACTCCTGGCGGGGCAGACACACGTGACCAATCTCAATGGCCAACGAATGATCGGCTCAGTGAACCAGAGCTTCCGAGGTTCGCAGTACCCTGTGACGCCGGGGCAGGAGTTTCGTACGGGAATGGGAGTTCTCAACGATACGACTGCGACAGATGCCGCAACCAACGTATTTGGGTGCGTGGCGTTCGACGCTCAGCTGGTAAATCTCATTGGCGAGCCGAGGGGGCAATCAGGTAGCGCCGCGTACGCCGCCTCTGACTACCTCACGGGAACGGCTCTCCCGGCAAATGACTATGTTGTTGAGTACGCATCGCTCAACCTGGCAGACAATTCTGCCCGGAGGGCGTATGACTGTGGTGTTGCTGGAGATGGTTCCGCCCAGTGGCACAGCACCGTTGACGCGGCGGGCGGTTCCGGCAAGGTGGATGCGGTGCGCGTGAAATACCTTCCGTCACTCGCTCCGAGTCGCGCTTACGGACTCAGCCTCCCCATGAAGCGAACGACCACATCGGCATCGCTTGGGATAGCGGACAAGCAAATGATTCCGTGGTTCTGGCAATTTGGCTCTGCTGAGACGCCGGCCGTCAAGTCGAACATGCCCGATTCCCCGGCTGCGGCCGGCACCGGGCGCGGCGGTGGCATCGATGTTATCTCAGCCCTCGTGCGACACCGTGCGGTGTGGTCCTCGGCATCGGTGCAGGGTGGAGAACTTGCCACCCTTACGGTGAGTCCACTAGTGATCGGTGCGCCGATGGCTGGAATCGACGCGGTTGCGAAGGACGTACGAATCCAGGTGGATCTTGATTCGACGTGTGCGATTCCCGTGAGGGCGTCGTTGGATGCTACGGGTATTCCGTATGACTACACCGCTCCTGATTTTGGCGCGGATGGCATACCCTGTAACGCTGACGACGGCGCACCTGCTTCCATCACATTCCGCCTTGGAGATATCAACGCTCCCGGAGGAACACCCGGGGGAAGCTTCAGCGCGGCCGTCGTAGGCCATGAGACACTGCTGTCTTCTTTCAGTTTCCAGGTTGAGCAATCGGTTTTGACGCCCAATGGATCGACTCGAACCGCAACCAGTGTGATCTCCTCGCCGGGTGACTTCACACAGGCTTCGCAGGGCGGCGCGAGCTCAGGGACTGACCGCTCCGAGACCCCGACCTTGACGGTTGCGTCGGTTGCCTCCTTCACCGGTGGCAAAGTCGCTACGACGGCCCAGCCCGGAAAAGTCGCTCCGGGTGAGGAGTTTCAGTACACGTTGAACTGGGCCAATGGTACGCCGCAGGTGATTGGTGTGGGCCGGTTTGTGGACGTGTTGCCGTTTAATGGTGATAGTCGTGGCACGACTGGTTTGGGTGCGCCGCTTCGGGTGTCGAAGGTGGAGTCTCAGATGACGACGCCCGCGATGGGGTCTGTCGGTGTCGAGTACACGACTGATGCTGCCGCAACGGTTGAGGCTGCGGTTGCCCAGGCCGGGAACGAGGATGGCGCGTCAGGTGTGACGTGGAAGTCCTTGTCTGGGGATACCCTCCTGCTGGGACTACGGCTTTGCGGTTTACGACGTCGAACGAGATGCAGCCCGGCTATGGCGGCACGGCATCGGTGTCGGTGCAGCTTGGGAACCTTGCTCGTGGTGGCAAGCTCGTGAACGACATGAATGGTCGGACTGAGCCGGTCAATAGTGATCCGACGACGGTGCAGGTGTTCCGTGCGGTATCGAGCGTGGAACTGGTGTCTTCCGCTGCGGAACTGTCGGGGACCGTCACGCGTGACCTTGATTTTGATGGCGGGTTCAGCGCTGGTGACGGCTCCTGGCCTGCCGGGGATGACACGGTAGAGATCTATAGTCCCGCGTATGACACGGTGGTAGCGACCACGGATGTAGACGCTGCGGGGAATTACCGGGTGTTGGTGCCTGCCGGTGAGTATGAAGTGCGTTTGAAGGCTTCCGCGTCTGCTGACTGGAGCAGGCTCCTGCCTGCTACCTCGGTGACGGTTGCTGCCGGTGATGTGCTCACGGATCAGAATGTGTTGTATCAGGAAGTGATCGCGGATCCGGTACTTGTGGATGATCCCGGCATGTTTGCTCCGCTCATCACGGTTGGTGTGGGGAAGAGTGTCATGGTGGATGTGACCGCGAACGATACTCTTGACATCCCGACTGCTCCTGGCAGTATCGGGATGGGTGCCGCCTCGAACACGGTCGCACTCCCCGCAGCCACGACCGCGAAGGGCGGCAGTATCGCGGTGACTGCTCCGGTGATCCCGGGGTGCAGAGTACCGTCACGTACACTGCTCCCGCGGCATGGCCTGCAGGTGAGACCGGCAACAGCTACGTGGACACGTTCGAGTACACCTGGACGAACGTGCTGGGGGTCACTGAGACTGCGACTGTCACGATCATCGTGGAAGCGCCAGTCGGCCCTGGTTTCACCGTTGATCAGGACAGTGATCGGGTCGGATCCCAGCAGGGTACGACCGTGGCGGAGTTCGCGGGTGTCAAGATCACGGGTGAGGATCCGGAACTCACGTTCACGAACGTGCCGGAAGGTGCTGCCGGGGAGCCGGTATTGAAAGATGGTGTGATTTCCTGGGATACCGCGGGGCTTGCTCCGGGTGAGTACACCTTCACGGGTGTGGTGGTTGATGCGTACGGTCAAGAGACCCGTGTGACGTTCACTGTGACCGTCTACCCGGCCCTCACTGCGGTAGACCAGGAGGCTCTGGTGGGGACGTTGCCCAAGACTGCGACGCACACTTTCACTGAGAAGGTGTCGGGTGGTGATGGCAACACAAAGGCCGTGATTATTGAGAAGCCGGAACGTGGCAGCGTCAAACTCGGGTCTGTGGTGTACACGTCGCATGAGGGCGGTGGGGTGTATGCGCCGAAGGGTGTGTACACCACGGTCGTGACCTATACGGATGGTGTGGGACAGACCGCGACCGGAAGGTATGTGGTGACGGTGCAACCAGCACCAACCGGACAAGGCGAGAAGACGACGCTGCGTCACGACGACCAGGCGGCAGTGTTTGATCCAATTGGCAACACGGTCGGCACCAACCTGCAGCCCGTTACCATGGACTCAATCGTCGCGTTGCCCGAGCACGGCACCGTCTCGGTATCCGGTGCGATGGTCAGCTACACGCCGAAAAACGGCTTCACCGGCACCGACCGCTTCACCGTGCGAGTGTGTGATGACCTTGGACAGTGTGTCGACCTGAACTACGAGGTGACCGTGCTGGGAGCTGGTGATCCCGAACCCGGTACCACAGATGGATCGAGCGCAAACCTTGCAACCACGGGTGGCTCTGGTCTTGGAACGCCAATCGCGGTGGCACTCATCGCGGCAATCGCTGGGGTGCTGCTGTTCGGGGGAGTTCTGTTGCAGAAACGTCGCCGCAGGCGCGAGGTCTAAGCTAGCTAGAACCCGAGCGACGAGTCGCGTGTGTGGGTGGGGAACATCTCCGCCCACACACGCGGCTGTATACACCTTGCGAGACAGAGACCAAACCCAAAGAAGGGATGCAGTATCTGAGCAGTGCGCTCAGACAGGGGGGAACATGGCGGAAGGCGCCGAAGAGGACTTCAAAACGCAGGATCGAAGACTGACCGCCGCGCATCTTGCGGGGGATCAGAGCGCGTTCGCGGAGCTCTACCGCTTGCACGAACCGTACGCGCGTGGCTGGGCGATCCGATTCGCTCACCGGCAAGATGCAGTTGACGACATTGTCTCGGAGAGCTTCGCCCGCGTGCTCGAAGCGATGCAAAAGGGTGGCGGTCCCCGGGTCGCGGTGGGGCCGTATCTCATCACCACCATCCGCAACGTCGCTACCTCGCGCGCACGGGAGTTAAATAAGGAGGTCAGTGTTGAAGATGTTGAGCTCTACCTGCCGGAAGAACCGGAACCACTGACCGAGCCTGACACTGTGCTTCTTGAGGCTTTTAACGGCTTGACCGAGCAGCAGCAGCTCGTGTTCTGGCTTAGGAGCATCGAAGAGCTGAGGGGCAAAGATATTGCGCGTGTCTTGGGTGTGAATACGAGCACGGTCGACGTGCGTTACTACCGCGCGAAGCAGGCCCTCACTCAGAAATACCTCGAGTGCGTCACCGCAGAAAACATCCCTGCCGGGCACCTCTACAGCGCCGAGCAGATCATCGGCTGGAACCAGCGTCTGGACAAGTCAAAGCCGGGAACCGCCGAAGATACACAGCTCATGACGGGGCGCTCGAGAAGCGCACGAGATAGGCGGATCGGCGTACACGTTGAACACTGCGAGCACTGTCAGGCCGCCCTTATTGCGCGGCAGAAGATGGTCGAGAGATTCCGGGTTGTGGTGTTGCTGCTGCCGGTGAGTATCGCTCTCGGATTGGGCAGCCGAACAACCGCAGCGTCAGCGACGGTTGCCTCAGCAACCGCCACTCCCGGTGTCATCCTTATGGGTGCGGCAGGGGTGTTAGTTCTTATTGGGTTATTGCTTGCCGGTGGCGTGAGGGGCGAGCCGACCCGGGCGACACCGCAGCCCACAGCAACGCAAGCGCCACAGGCCACCGAGTGGAAAGAGGTGGCCGCCCTCGGTGGTTGCCGAGTCGTTTACGTGCCCGAGGAAGGTAACAGGCACCTAGAGGTGCTGAACGCTGGGGCGGGCGAGCAGAGCTGCGATGTTGCGGTGTTTCACGATGAGGAGAAGCTCGGGGACATCGGCATCGTTGGTAAACGGGGCATCATTTCGGCGCCGCGAAGTGGTGAGTACGTCGTCACGGTCACCTTTGGAGAAGAGACGGAGACGTTTCGGTTCTACGCTGACTAGCGCATTGGAGCGTAGCTGAATGGGACTGTGAGATCTGGGCGACCGTATGAAAGGCGAATCTTGGTTTGGGGGTTCGGGCTCTGTGGTGGGAGAGCGCGATGTCGGTCTGCCTGTTTCATCTGATATAATTCCCTCGTCTGGGTTGGGGGCACTCGGGCACGGATCTGGCTTCGGCTAAACCTCGAGTTTGGCTTTGTCAAAATTGGGGGAGTGAATCAAAATTCGCAGTTTCACTGACTGGGATGACGTTCGACTGTGCTGTTTTGTTGCTGACGACTCCAATGGAGTGAAAGAGCGGCAGGCGGCGTTTGCTGAACTCTACTCACGGTACCGAGGCGTCGCGTTCGCGCGTGCCCTGCACCTTGTGAGGTCGAGCCATCATGCTGAAGACATCGTTGCGGAGGTATTCGCAAAGATTTTTGCCGCGCTGCAAAAGGGCCTTGGCCCACGCACCTCGTTCATTGCCTACCTATTTACAGCCCTTCGCGGTGAACTAGGACGCGCAACCAAGACGGAGCGCAACACGAGCGCTCTTGCAGATGACGAACTTGAAAAGCTGCCGGCCGTCGCCATAGAAGATGTCTCGGTGCAGCACATGGAGAACGATCTGCTCGCTCGTGCGCTGGGATCGCTCTCCGAGTCGTGGCAACGTGTGCTGTGGCTGACTGAGGTTGAGGGGCTTAGCCACGACCAAGCGGGTGAGCTGCTTGAGCTTTCTGGGAATGCTGTGGCAGCCCTCGCGTTTCGGGCCAGGGAGGGGCTGCGCGTTGCATACCTGCAGCAGTACATTGAGCAATCAGCTCCGGGATGCAGGGGTGTTGCGGCCTTTCTCGCGGGGTATGTGCGTGGCAGCCTCCCTGCCCGCAAGAGAAAAGTTGCTTCGGAACACCTGCAGTACTGCAAAGTTTGCGCGGTCCAGGTGGCGAAACTGAAGGTGCTCAATCAGAGTCTGCGCATCGTGTTTGGACCGCTGCTCGTCGGTGGTGGTGCCGGGGTGGCCGTTGCTCTCACGCCCGGAAGTGGCGCCGCGGCTGCATCTGAGGGCGTTGTTCGCAACATTGCTCTCTTGGTCAAGGGCAAGGCAAATCTGCGTGCCATCGGCGTACTTTTCGCACTGGCCGCCGGGGTGGCCGGGGTGTTCCTGTTTGTGCAGCCCGGGCAGCAGGCTGAATCTTCTGCTCCAACGACACCAGTGAACAAGGTAGCTGAGTTGGATACGGAAGAACCTCACTCGACAAGTGCTGACGCCGAGGAGTCTGCCGCAGTGGATCGCGGGGAGCCCGGGGTTGAGACTGCGCCCCGCGGTGAGTCAGTGGAAACCTCTCGCGAATCTGACCCCGCGCCCGAACGGCCAGGTGGCGATGACGCCTCGCCCAACTGGGTGCTCATTCACTAGCGCGAAATGCGTGGTGTAGGCCTGGACTGGCCACCGTGCTCGTGGTGGATCTTCAGCGCGAAATTATAGGACTTATCCCGAAGCTGGGATTTGGCTGAGAGATCGGGCGGCTCCGTAACGTGGCCGGTCGAGGAAGGTCTCTTGCTCTGTTGGGTTTCTGCGCACCCGCCTGCTGGCAGGCGCTCAAAAGTGACGAAGCTCAACTATTCAACGATGTTGCCAATGACTGTGGGGAGTGTGCGCTTGACCGTGCGAAAGAGGATCCGAAGATCTGGGGGAAACGGGGGACAGCCGGAATGCTGGCTCTGCTGCTCGGGCTTACGCTCATGCCGAGCGGTGTTGCTTGGGCGGAAGAGACCGCAGATCCACCAGTCGTTGGTGAGGCTCCCGAGACGAACGCTCCCGAGGCAGGCGCGCCTAAAGGTGTCGATCCCCAAACTACGGAACTGCCCCAGGGGGGTGAAGGTGCCGCCGAGACGGCCCCTGCTGAGGAGCCGCTGGCCTCTCCCGCTCGGGATCTCTTTGCTCCCTCCACGGCTGCGACACCCGCACAGGCTCCGGCAACGGCCGACCCCGATGACGAGCTCCCTTCGATCTCGATGAAGCTCTCCAGGTACCGCAGCGGCACCGATCCCTTCACCCCCGGCGACAACTCGGCCGGAAACGACGCCAGCTCGACCAACGACATTGTGCGGGTCAATGACACCGTGGTGTACAAGGTTGAGTACTCGGTCTCAAAGAGCGATGCCGAAAACCTCACCTGGTCTGTGGCGCTGCCAAAGGGGATGGAGATCCTCGAGATGCCCGGATACTGCAAGGCAACTGGATCATCCCTCCTGCCCGCTGCTGCGGGAACCCCAAGGTGCCGCTAACGGCCAAGTCTGTTGACGAGCTCGCTGAGCAAACGCTCACCTGCAACGTGGGCAACAAATCAGCAGCGACTGACTACGTATTCTTTACGGTGAAGGTGCTCAACCTCGTGCACCAGGGGCAGACCCTAGCGGTTAAGTCCGCGTCGATCACGGCCGATGGCCTCGACAAGCCCGTTGCTGCTACCGGTGCGCTTCCCACGGTTAAGGCTTCGGCTCGCCTAATGTGGGATCTGTCGAAGAACAGCATCGGAACCGGCGAGAACGCCGGGTATGTCTGGGGTCCGTACGTCCAGCCCTGCTACTGGGACAAAACGCGTGCCTGTTCCGTGAACATCTACTCCCTCTATCTTTCGGCTCCGGCCAACGGTAAGGGGGCGATGCCCGCGATCGGTGACATCACGCTCACCGACGATGTCTCGCCGGAGGCACTCTACCCGAGCATGAGCGTAGACAAGATCGCTGCTATCAATGCTGATCTTGACAAGTACGGCGCTCGCATCATTAGCTATAGCGGGGTGCTCTCAGGAGGCCCCGCCAATGTGATTGACGGCAAGAGCAAGAACGCCGCCAACTCCGTACGCAACTCGGGCAGCGTGAAAATTGATCAGAAGGGACCGGGCGAGCCCGCGAAAATTAGCATTCGCAATGCTGACACCTCACTGCGTAGTTACCCCACCAAAACGTATTCCGACGGTAAGGCATTGCCAGCGAATACCGCCTATGCGGTTTCCAGCAGTGTTCAGGTGTCGACCCCGGTGGACACGATTCGTGACTTCGGCAAGGTGAACGCCTCCGGGGATCACTGGACGCTGCCCACTCGCAACGTGTTCTCAGACCTCAGCATCTCGGGCTTCACTGCTTCCGATCACGAGACGAGCGCCGACCAGCCCGGCCCAGAATCCGCGAATTACCCTGGCATCCACTGGAATGACTACCGCACCACAACGCCCTCGGTAACACTCGCGGGTAGCTTCGCAAAGGACTTTGCGGGAGTTCCGGGCACCACCGGA
This sequence comes from Leucobacter coleopterorum, assembly GCF_011382985.1. Lineage (GTDB taxonomy): Bacteria > Actinomycetota > Actinomycetes > Actinomycetales > Microbacteriaceae > Leucobacter > Leucobacter coleopterorum. The sequence goes on along the minus strand of NZ_CP049933.1, from coordinate 2,564,019 downwards.
AACATGACCGCGGAAGAATTCACGCCGGGAAACAACTACTTTGAGGGCCCTCCGGGTGGCGCACCACTCGGTAGCGGCGGCATCACCGTCGCGCCCAAACAGGACGTGGTGAGTGTACTCACCGTAGGAGGGGCGGACATTGCGACCCCCGCTGAGGTGAGCGTGGTTGCGTGTGACGCCTGGGATAACACTCGCCTGCATCTGCGTGCCGGCAACATTCCCGCGTCTTCCGATGCCAGAGCGCAGTTTGTTGGCTCAGACGGGGCACCCGTCTGGGTGTCTGGATACAACAATGTGCCTGACACAGCTGACAAGGCCAAGTGGGCCAAGCAAAAGAGCGAGACGCCCGAGCTTAAGGTGCAGTACTCGGCGCTTCTCGGATCGGCAGGCGCAAACTCAGCGTGTGGTGAGGATCAAGGGCCCTGGTACGACGCACCAGAAAAGGTTCCCGGCAACGATCCAGCACTAGCTGCCAAGGGAATTTACACGGGCGTAGCGCGAGTGCGTGCCCACATCGTGCTCCCCGATACGCAGGGGCTTGAAGTTGCGAACTTCAACCAGGTGCGCGCCTACATCTCTATTGGAATGCGGGTTGCTGACGGCGGCAGGGGTGCCGGTGACATCTTGCCCAACTGGGGTTCCCTGAAGCGGGTGCCTTTGGACCGCCTCAATATGCAGGATGTGCTCGACGCTCCGAGCAAGTGGGGACTTTCTGACTACGTTCCAGGAGCGAACGTGGCCGATCCCGATGGAAACGTCGGTAAGCCCGGCGACCGACTCATCCTTGCTGACGCTCAAGCCCGCATCGCTAAGAAGGTGCGGAAGGGCGACACCGGTGAGTTCTCCTCGATGCCACCTCAGGTGACCGGTGGCGATCTGGTGCAGTACGAGCTTTCCCCGTCGCTCACCTCAGGCTCGGCGGCCACCGGTGTACTCAAAGACGTGTGGGTTGAGGACTGCCTTCCTGCGTCACAGACTTACTCTGAGGCGACCCGACCCCGACCACTGTTACCCTCGGGTCAACCCCGGGTGACGCCAAGCGTGCGGCCTGTGGCGCGGACGAAACCTACATTAGGTGGGTCTTTCCAAAGCACGAGGTCAACACAACCATCGACCCAATAGTGCTGTCGGCCGAGGTTTCACCGACGGCGGGTGACGGCGTGTACCAGAACACGGTTGTGGTCTGGGCTGAGGGCGACTCCTCGACGGTGGAGCAGCGTAGTGATAGTGCTCAGGTACAGCTCAGCAACATTGCCGGTGTGAAGCTTGAAAAGATTGCACTAACCCCAGTCACGCAGGTGAATCGTGCGGGTCAGGCGCAAAACGAGCTGAATCGTTGGGCCGTGCGCCTCAGCAATACACTGCCCGCTGCCGAAGCGAGTGCGGTCACTGCTCCAGACATGATTGATGTGCTCCCCAAGAACGGAGCCCTGGGCTCTAACTTTGCTGGAACGCTCGACTTTGTCTCTGCAGTTGTTACTAGGGGCGATCGAGTGGCTCTCTTGTACACGAGTGCTGAGACCTTCTCTGCCAACCCGCAGCACGTTTCAAACGCTGCTGATGGATCTACCACCTGGTGCGATGCTCCTGTGGGTGGAACCCGAGTGCTAGGCATGGGTCACTGCCCCGCTGCAGCAAACGAAGTAACTGGTGTGCGCGTGCAACGTCCGGGGGCCTATGAGTCCGGTGAGGTTATTGAAGTTGAAATCTCGATGGTCGGTGTTGGCAACGCAGCTGAGAACGTGTATGTGAACCGCGTCATGGCGGCTGCTGGAGGCCTCGATAATACAATTGGCCCCCTCAACCGCCCAGAAACAGTGGTCGCCTCATCCGTGGGCAACCGCGTGTGGTGGGATCTCAACCGCAACGGTCTACAGGATGAGTTCGACGGTGCGGCAGAACCCGACGCGAAGAGCGTTCCGGTGCGCATCTCAGGCACCGACGACCTCGGCAACTCCGTCGAGGCCTCGGCAGAGACCGATGACTCTGGCAACTACGTGTTTGAGAACCTCCGTGCCTCCGACGCCAAGGGTTACGTGGTCACCTTCGAAAAGCCGGTGGGGGCGGAGTTCACCACTCCTCGTGTTGAAGACACCGCACCCGTTGGGCTGCTCGGTACGGACTCCAACGTGGAGATCGACTCTGACGCGGACACCGCAACCGGTGCCTCGAATCCGGTGGTGCTCGGTGTGAGTAGCTCGGATCCAACGATCGATGCTGGTCTACTGCCCTCGGGCGGCCTACAGATCAATAAGACCCTTGAGGGAGCTGGTGCGGCAGAGTTTGCCGTGGGTGACAAGCTCGTCTTTGACGTCGCGTGCACCTTTGAAGGCGAGAATGTGCTGGAGCAGCAGGTAACGCTTGAGGTGAACGGATCCGAGGCGATCACCTCAGATGTGCTCGGACCGTTACCTGCCTTCGCGAGTTGCAAGGTGACAGAGAGCGCTGCCGGACACGCTGACGAAGCGGCGGCACCGGTCGACGTCACTATTCCGTGGGATCCCGCCACCCAGCAGGCCGGTGTGGTGACCGCGTCACTGACCAACTTCTACTCGGCAGGCACCCTTGCCGTTACAAAGAAGCTCGATGGTGACAAGGCGGCCGTCGACCACATGAGCGAGGCCGTGTTCGAGATCTTGGTGACCTGCCAGATCTCGGAAATGGATGCCGCGGGCAAAGAAAAACGAGTTGATGTCTACTCCGGCTCCGTCAAGCTCAAGGGCGGGCAAACCAAGATGCTCGTCAACGATTCGGGGGATCCGCGTTACCTTCCGCTCGGCGCGAAGTGCTTCGGCGAAGAGGTCGATAACGGTGGTGCGAGCAAGGTCGAGATCTCGGCGAGCAGCTTCGAAAAGGGAGTTGCGGTGACGCAGGGCACTCCAAATGACCTGCAGAAGCTCAATTTCACCGTGGTCAACACCTTCACCTGCTCGAAGGAGATCTGCCCCGATGATCTCTCCCCCGTGAAGCCGAATCAGGGTGAAGCTATCCCAGGTCTGCCGGTGACGGGCTCGCAGTTCGGCGGTGCGGCGTTAATCGCACTCGCGTTATTGCTCGGGGAGGCTTGATTCTACGTAGACGCAAATCTATCGTTTGAGATTAGGGAGGGGTTTTCTTAACTGAGAACCCAGGGAGACTCTCACTGCAAGAAAAGGTAGCCGGGGCGAGCACACGCTCGTTCCCGGCTACAACCCGCGAAGTGTTCTGTGCTAGCTGGGTGTGGGGTTAAATATAGGGGAAATGAAATGAGCGTTCTGAAAGCCGCTATCTCGCGTACGCGAGCGGCGCTGGCTCTAGTTATTGTTGGCTGTTTGGTAGGCACTCTCGGTGCCGCCGATGCGGCCTCGGCCGTCTCTGCACGGCCCGCCGAAGCCGTGGAGTCTGACGAATCCGGAAAAGCTGGCGAGGCCGAAAAGGCCGGTGAAGTCGACACATCAGATGCGCCGAAGGCTTCTTCAGGTGAGCAGCCTGCTGAAGCCGAAGGAACTGATACGCTGAAGCCAGCTCAGGGGTCCATTTCGTTGCTCTCTATAACGCAACCCCAACTGACGGTTGTGTCGGATGGCACCGCTGTTTTTGACGCGAACGACGATCCGGGCAACGACTCGGGTGCAAACAACGGGATCGTGCGAACAAACGACACTGTTCAGTATCGTTTGGAGTTTGACTACGACGGACCCACGACCGAGCCGTACGCCATCTCGACTCTTCCCGCGGGAATGGAGTGGCTGGCCGCTCCTCCGCAGTGTAACGGGACTGGTGCGACCCCAAACCCGACCGGACTGTATGACTCGACCACGGGCGCACCGGGTGGGGATCGCCGGGTGCTCATCTGCCAGAAGCCGACGGCCACTGAACCGGGTACCGAGTCGATCAGCCCTGTAGCAAAGGTGACCACCGAGTCGATCAATGGTCAGGTTAAGACTGTTTTGTTTGCGCTCGGTGACGCTGATGGAAGTCCGCTGGTTGCTTCGAACGAGGTGTCTACAACGGTATCGGCCGGTGCCTTCTACGATCTGCGGAAGAACTCGACCGGCTTCTTCGCTACAACCGGTCCCAACGGGGAGCCCGGTCTCGTGAACCAGTTTACCTTTGGTATCGCAGTCATCCACCCGACCCGTACGGGTGATCAGGCGCTGAAGGGCATGACTCAGCTGGCTTCACCGATCACGTTTACCGATGACGTGAGCGGCGTTTCTGCGAACGCCCGCTTGATGAACTGGAACACCCCCGAGGTCTCGACGGGAACGGGAGCCCCGGATGCGCAAACGTTGGCATCAATAATGCCGTTCCGGCTTCGCGAATTGGCATCAGTGGCTCGACGGCTGACAACGCGGTGGTGAACACCGGAACGATCACTTGTGCTCCTGGATCGCCGGGTGGAGAGTTTACGATGACACTCACCGGTACAGACACGCGTGGAGTGTCATTCCCAACGAGAGCCGGCACGGTCGCGTTGCCCGCAGGCACGTTCTACGTTGCGACTGGTGTAGCGTACGTCTGGCTTCCGGTGCAAGACGTCGTCGACGCTGGCGGCCAAAAGGCGCTGACAAACACCTACACGGATTTCGATCCCGACGACGTTGCAGGCAACTCCAACTTCGGTGACGGAACCGAACCGACGGCCAACAACAGCCACACCCGCACAGTAACAGCAGGGGCCGAGAGTGCGGTGAAGTACTATCGTGATTTCGAAACCGGCGGTGCTCCTGGCGAATCAAGTGGTATTTGGCAGGGTGATATTCGGGCAACGGCCGGCTTCGTCGTACGTTCAAACGTGCAGTACACGAGGTCGATTGTTGAAGCGGAAAACGTGATTGTCTGTGACGTATTCGACCACACTTCGCAACGTCTGGTTGCGAGAACCCCTGCTATTGGCCCGGCTTCGACAAGAACGGACGGCCTCACAGCCGGCGATTTTGTGCTTGAGTTTGGGGCGCCAGCTACCTATCCGACCACGTACGCCGAGATGCGGTCGACCACCTGTGAAGACAGTGACGCCGTGTGGACGACCGATCCCACCGCCGCAGCTCTCGGCGGCCAGATCTCGCCCGACGGCTACCGGGACAGTATCGACCGGGTGCGCATTCGTTACCTCGTGCCGGTACCGGGCAACTCGAGCCAGCACCTCAACACGTACCTTCGTGTGACCGGGCCGTCCACGCTCGACTCGACCAACAATCCTGATGGCACGCTCGTTTCGAACTTCGCGCGTTTCCGTTCGGGATCAACCCCGCGCTGGATCACGAATACTTACAATCCCGTTGCCCATGCCGGAAGTGCGGGTGACCGTATTCGCCTGGTCAACGGTGAGGTCCGCGTGAACAAATCGATCCTGGAGCAGAACCCCGGATCGGGGAACCAGGTGGCCCCCGGCACAGACGCGCGCTTCCGCTTGGAGCCGTCTGTAACAACCGCCGGTGGTGGCACGCCCGGTGATCCAATGCGCGACGTCATCTTTACCGACATTCTTCCGGCAACGTCACCGAGAATGACGGTCAACCCGCTGAGCGTTACCAGCCCTGACGGTGCCGCGGTCGAGTTCTGTGACGCGTGTGACGGCTCCGACTGGAACGCAGTCCCATCTGGTACAGCGCACGGCGTGCGTTGGAAGTACGGTTCAGTGCTGCCTGGAACGGTGTTGCAGCCGCTCGAATACTCTGCACGCGTGCCGCTTGATGCGACCAACGGGATGCAGTATATGAACACGGCGGTCGCAACCTCGTCGGACGATCCGTCGTCCCTCGCGCTGCGGAGCTCCTCGGCCACAGCCCAGGTGATTGCGGGCGCGACGGTCTACGCGACGAAATCGACCGCGACGCCGTATCGCCCGCTTGCGGGCCCGCTGGTGTGGGATTTGACCGTAAAGAACGCAACATCGAGCGCGATGGAGCGATTGGATGCGATTGACGTGCTGCCGTTTAACGGAGACGCAAGGCAGCCCGCCTCTTCGTTCTCGGGTGGGTTCAGGGGAATGTCAGTGGCGGATCTGCCCGGCACGGTCCAGGCATACGTGACGACGATTAGCCCCGACGTATTGGACGCGCAGGACGGTGCTCAAGACGGCTTCGCTGATCCTGGATCGCCGGGTGACGCCTGGTTTGAGGAACCTGGATCGGGCGCGTGGGCGTGTACGGTGAGCCAACTTGGCACCGCCGGGTGCCCGAACGCCTCGCAGGTGACTGCGATCAGGTTTGCGTCGCCGTCGGCCACGGGAACAACCGTGCTGGACGCGGGCGAAACTCTTACGTGGCAGCTCACGCTTGTTCCCACCGGAGATACGAGCGGTGACACCTACACGAACAGGTTCCGGATGCGCGTGAACCCCGAGGTGTTGAGCAGAGCCGTCTCTACACCCGACGCAGCTATTCGAGTGCAGAGCCCGCTGGTTAATGTTTCGAAACAGACGTGTACTGCCGCAGACGTTCAACTGTGTGATCCGGCGGATGACGCAGTGTGGGCCGAGACGCACACCGTGCGCCACGGCGGAACCGGTGTATTCAGGATCCGAGTGACGAATACTGGGCCAAACTCCGGCGACGTGACCGTGACAGATGAGCTCCCTGCCGGGCTTGAATATGTTGCTGATAGCGCCGTCGCGAGTGCGGGAGATGTGACGGGTCTTGTGCCGGTGTGGAGCGTTGGTGAGATTGCTCCGCAGCAGTCGGGGACGCTGACATTCCAGGCCGTTATTCCTGAGCCGGGTGAGCAGGTGAACACTGCGACCGCGGAGATCGTGGACGAGTTTGGCCAGAGCGACAGCGACGAGGATAGCTCTGCGCTGGTTGCGGCGGCGACAGATGTCACGATTCAGAAGAATGTGACGAGCTCTGAGATTGATTCCTCTGGTGTTGGCACCATTGTGTACCAGCTTGAGGTGGCCAACACTGGTCAATTCGATGAAACGTACTCGTTGGAGGATGCTTTTGCGTTCGCAGACGGCATCGAGATGACCGAGGCGAGTGTGGAGAACGTTGCTCCTGGCGACCTGGTGACTGATCCTGGTTGGAACGGTGCTGACGCGGTGGCGATCGTAACGGATACGCCCATTGCTGCCGGTGAGACTCATCGGTTTGTGGTGACTGCTGAGGTTTTGGTGCTTGGCGGCCTTGGGGCCGACGTGACCGGTTGCTCTGCTGGTGGTGGTCTGCGTAATGTGGGCGCTCTGCTGGTAGATGGCGTTCGATTGACCGATACCGGGTGTGTTGACGCCCCTGCGAGTCGCGTTGAGGTTGAGAAGACCGGGCCCGCAACGATGGTTGCCGGTGGTGAATTGACCTGGAAGATTCGTGTGGAGAACACCGGGGACCTTGATGTTGCGGGGTTCTCTGCTCGTGACGAGCTGCCAGATGGCGTTGAGTTTGAATCAGCTGCTGGTGATCCTGAGGTTACTGACGGTGTGCTGGTGTGGCAGATCGACAGCTTGAAGGTGGGCGAATCGGTTGAATATTCGGTGACTGCTCGGGTGGTCGCTGAGGCCGGTGAGAAGATCACGAACTGTGTGGTTTCTGTGCCGCCTGCTGACTGGGGTGAGGGTCAAGCAGCTGCTGCCCAAGCCGGTACGGATCCAGCCAATACCGACGAGTTGGCGCCGGGTGAGGATCAGTCGTGTGCGTCAACGGAGGTGACCGCTAGCGGCGGAATCCCCGGTATTGGTGGACGGCTTCCACAGACAGGCGCTGGCCTGGCAATCGCAACTCTCGCCGGTGTTTTGGTTGCCGCGGGAATCGTGCTGTTCCAGCGCAGGCGCAGAGCTGCTGAGTCGGATGCTGCTTAGATCTTTGATCTTGCTGCCGCTCGAAGTTAAAACGCGAATGATTTTTGTTTGATTCGAAAGGAAAAGAATGACGGACTTGAACGCCCAGGCTAGGGTGAGGTTTCGAACCCTGCCGGTTCTCTTTACGGCACTGCTGGTGCTATGCACCCTGGTGGTGCCGGGTACCCCGCAAAGGCCGCAAGCGGCCCTGTGAGTGGCTTTGTGCGGAACGCGCAGACTTGGTACGCATACGTTGAGGCCGGTGAAACCCTGTCCTCGACTTTCGCGAAGGAGCGGCAGGGGTCAAACGTAAACATCTGGGATCCCACGATCGTGGTCACGCGGCCGGATGGTACGGTCGCAAACAGCTGTGCCACCATCTCTATCGGCACCCCCGCTGGTACGGCGTGTAATTTCAACGAGGTTGCCGCTGTGAGCGGAGTGTGGTCGGTCGCTATTCAAGCACCGGCGGGTGTGAGTCCTGTGCTGGGTAGGCAATGGATGACCTGGGACATCACGGTCAGCAACGGTGCGCCAGTTGAAGGCCGTGTCTGGACAGAGCAGTACCGCCAGGTAGATACCCCGTTCGATTTTGCCCCCGTGGATCTCTCCATGTGGGTGCTGACGGAACATGGCTACATCTACCGGGTTGATCGCCCGCGATGAACGGGATCGACTCCGTGTACGATGCAAATGCCTTTGGCGTTGTAGATAAAAACACCTGCGCGAGCGCACACACGTCGACGAGTATTGGTGTGAACTTTGAAAGCGGCAATCCTCAATACACGAGCGACTTCCGCAACATTGCCGAGACCAATTGCACGTTTACTCCATACAAGCTCTTCTTTGAGGCACCTTCCGCAGATCTTCCCGCTCAGGTGACGCTGCCGAGCGGCTCGACGACATGGCTGAACAATACCCCCGTGGAACCAGACCTCCAGAAGGTCTCCTTCGATCAGGAAAGTATCGGGTCTCGCTCCGGTACGATCCGCGCAGAGATTGCAAACTTCGAGGGCAGCGCAACCGTCCAGGTTGATGTCGATGGCGACGGCGTGTTTGATGGCGCCGCTGACCGCTCGTTCAACATCGCGGTCGTCGGGGGAGAGGGAACCGGCTACTTTGATGGGCTCGACGCCGCAGGTAAGGCCATCCCGGTGACCACGGCCATCTCTTTCCGTGTTCGCCTCGACAGCTTTGCTGAGGTGCACTTTACTGATGCGGACGTGGAGTACCTCTCGGGTGGCATCTCCGTTACTCGACTCAACGGACCCGCAGACGGTACCGAGTCGAGGATTTTCTGGGACGACTCGATTCTCAGTTCGATCGATATCGACCATCAGGCCAACATGAAGTGCTCAACCACCCTCAAATGTCGAGCGGTCCGAACGGCGTCGATAGCGCGGCGGGAGTGCACGGATGGGACCTGGGGACTTGTCAATGGGCCGCGGATCCAGAGCGAATTCACCCTCCTACGACACCGCCAATGGTGGCACCTGGGGTAACAACCGCCTCATCGATGACTGGGCACTGATCGATTTTGATGAGCAAGAGGACATCCAGCTCCCCGCCGCCGTGCCGGGTCTGGGTGCCGCGAAATCATCCGACCCCGTTTCGGGCTCGAATGTTAAAGCTGGGCAGAAGGTCACGTACACGCTGACTTACACCAACACGGGTGATGCGCCGGCGAACGTCGATTCAACGGATGACCTCTCGGCCGTGCTCGATGATGCCGATGTGACGACTGAGCCGGCTTCGGACGTGGATACTGTCACCCCGGTACGCGACAAGAGCTCGCTCAGGATCACGGGAGCTATCGCCCCCGGTGCCACTGCGAAGGTGACCTACTCCGTGACGGTGCGCGCTGATGGTGAGCGTGGCGACAACCTGCTCGACAACGTGCTGACTCCCGATGACTCGGATGCTTGCCTGCCCGGCAACTGTGCCACCGATCACAAGATCGGGGAGCTCGAAATGCGCAAGAGCTCCGACCCGCTTCGGGTGCCTCGGTGGCCGAGGGCGACAAAGTGAGGTACACGCTCCACTTCGAGAATACCGGGGAAGCCCCGGTTGCCGTAGACGCGGAAGACGCTCTCAGTGGAGTGTTGGATGACGCCAAAATGGTTAAGGCTCCTCAGGCGTCTGACGCGGCTCTCTCTGTTGGGGATGTCGTCGATGGCAGATTCCCGATAACCGGAACGCTTCAGCCTGGACAGAAGGCCACTGTGAGTTACAGCGTCTCCGTGCTGCCGAAGGAGAAGAGAGGTGACGGAGTTCTCGGTAACTTCTTGGTGAAGGCGGGCGGTGACCCGGTGTGTAACAGTGCTCAGTCGAACTGCACTACTCACCCGGTGAGCGTTGCTGCCGACCTGGCAACTACCGGAGCTTCACTCTCGGTGGTGCTGCCCGCGGCGCTGCTGCTGCTCGGTGGTGGCGTGGCTGTCATGCTCGCTGTGAGGCGTCGCGTTGTAAGTTAGTTCAGCCGAACTGCTGAAGCCCCCGGTCTGTTGGCTCATGAGAGTCGCCGACCGGGGGCTTCAACTATTTAGTCGTCGGTCTTGTCCGTGGCATCGCCGTCTTCTGAGACCGGCGCATCCTCTTCGGCGTCATCGAAGTCAGTGAGCAAGTCTTCGATGGGTGACTGGGTGAGTCCAAGGGGCTCCGTGCCGAAGTTTTCCGTGCCGAGTGTCTCGACCGAGCGCAACTGCTTGGCGACCGCGCGGGTGCGCACACCGGCCTGGTGCACCGTGTTCTGGGCTGTCGCGAGCTGCTTTTCGAGCTTTTCCCAGACCTGGCCGTACTTCTGGAACTCCTGTTTCGCGGCGCTCAGCACCTGCCATACCTCGGAACTGCGCTTCTCGATAGCGAGCGTGCGGAAGCCCATCTGGAGGCTGTTGAGTAACGAGCCGAGTGTAGTCGGCCCGGTCACAATCACTCGCAACTCATTCTGGAGCTTGCTGGCCAGGCCTGGCCGGCGAACGATCTCGGCAAAGAGCCCCTCCGTCGGCAGGTACATGATCGCAAAGTCGGTACTGTGCGGTGGAACGATGTACTTTTCCGCAATGAGTTTGGCCTGGGTGAGGATCACACGCTCCAGCACCTTGAAGGCTGCCTCGACGGCCTCTTTTTCGCCGCTCTCCTGCGCCTCAAGCAAGCGCTCGTAGTCTTCTTGTGGGAACTTCGAGTCTATGGGGAGCAGTACTCGCTCGGTCTCGCCGCGGCCAGGCAGTTTCACCGCGAACTCGACCCGCTCGGCCGATCCTGGTCGAATTGCTGCGTTCTGCTCGTACTGTTCGGGGGTCAAGATGTCTTCGAGCTGGCGTTCCAGCTGCACCTCACCCCAGCTGCCGCGACTCTTCACATTGGTGAGCACGCGCTTCAGCCCGCCGACGTCGGAGGCCAGCGTCTGCATCTCACCGAGGCCCTTTTGCACCTGTTCGAGTCGATCGCTGACCAGTTTGAAGGACTCACCCAGGCGGCGCTCGAGCGTGCCCTGCAGTTTCTCGTCAACGGTCTCGCGCATCTTTTCAAGCTTCGCCTCGTTGCCCTGGCGAAGTTTTTCGAGTTCTGCCCGCAGCGTCTCTTGCAGTTCAGCCTGCTTTGCCACGTGGGTGTCCGTGAGGGTTTGAACGCGCTGCGCGTTTTCGGCCAGGGCGGTCTTCAGCGTGCCCTGCAACTTCTCGTCGACGGTGGTGCGCACCTGTTCAAGCTTCGTCTCGTTTGAAATGCGCAGCTCTTCGAAGCGTGTCTCGACTGCACTCTTTAGCTCAACCTGCGATTGCAGAGAAGCCTGCGAAGTCGCGTGAAAGCGGTCACTCAGACCCGTGAGCGAGCCGCCTAGCTGCTGCTGCATCGTTGACAGCGAAGATGCAAGTTCGCCGCGCTGAGTTGCTAGATCTTGGCGAAGTTCGCCGCCGCTGACGGCGGCGTTGCTGCCCGACGGCCCGCGCCGGAACAGCAGGATAGCGATAGCTGCCAGGATGCCAAGCAGGTTCAGAATAAGTAGCGTGAGCAAGAGTGCGTCCATGGTGAGGATTCCTTAGGAGAAGTTGATGTGGCCACGCTACAGGTAGCCTCGGACATTGATGATTGCGGACGGGCGAAAAACCGAGACAGCGGCCCGGACCCTGAACCAAAACTAGAGTTTGAGAGGGATCGCCTTGAGCTGTTGGACCCGCAGCCCCGTTTTCTTTGCGAGCGCGAGCACGTCGTCGGCGTCGTGTTGCCTGGCAGCATCGCTGATGATTGCAGCACACGCCTCAGCATCGGCAAGCGCATCGTGGTGCGCGAACTCGCCGAACCCGGCGGCTTCGGCGGCAAGGGGAAGCCGGTGCGAGGGGATCTCATAGGTCTTGCGCGACACCTGCACGCTGCACAGGTACTTCAAACGGGGCGTGGGGGAGATGCTCTCAGCGCAGGCGGCCCGGATGACCCCCATATCGAAACTGGCATTGTGCGCAACGGCAATGTCGTCGCCGATGAAGTCTGTCAACTCGGTGAGCTGATCCTGCCACGGCCTCGCATCGGCAACCATCTGAGCGGTAATGCCGTGAATCTTGATATTAAAAGGGAGAAACTCCGCGTGCGCGGGTGGGGGCTTAATGAGCCAGTAGGCGTGCTCCACAACAACTCCGGCGCGCACCCGAACGAGCCCAACCGAGCACGCGGATGATGGGTGGCTGTTAGCGGTCTCGAAATCGAGCGCGGTGAAGTTGACTGACACCTAATGATCCTGGCACACACCGCCGACATTGGTGAGATGATTGACCTATCTCGCCATCGCGAGCGTATAACCACCGGTCAAGGGGGACATCATGATTCCTGAAATCAACTACTGGGCAGTGTTGGTCGCGACACTCTCAACCATGCTCGTCGGAACCGTTTGGTACACGCCGAAGGTGTTCGGTAACGCTTGGATGCGTCTCGCCAAAGTCGACCCGACGGGCAAGTCGGCGGTGGGGCCGATCCTGGTCACTGTCATTGTGAGCTTCATTTCTGCCTGGGTGCTGGCCGGGGCGAGCTGGATCGCGTTTGAGTTCTACGGCGGATCCTTTCTGCTCGGCACGCTACTCACGGGCGTGATCCTGTGGGCTGGTTTCACCGCTTCTCGCTTCATTACGCATGATGCCTTCGAGGGCAGGCCCGCAGCGCTCACCATCATCAACATTGCGCACGAGTTCGTGACGGTGGTGGTGATGGCAGTGATTATTGGGGTCTGGCCACCAGCTATTGGGTAGCGCTGTCGGGTAATCGGGTGAACCCGCGTAGACTGGTGCCTCGTGGCTCTAACTATCGGAATCGTAGGTCTCCCAACGTAGGCAAGTCGACGCTGTTTAACGCGTTGACCTCAAACGACGCGCTCGCAGCGAACTATCCGTTCGCGACGATCGAGCCGAACATTGGGGTGGTGAACCTGCCGGATCCGCGACTGAATAAGCTCGCTGAGATTTTCGGATCCGAAAAGTTGCTGCCAGCACCTGTGAGCTTTGTCGACATCGCGGGTATCGTGCGTGGCGCGAGTGAGGGTGAGGGGCTGGGTAACCAGTTCCTCGCCAACATTCGTGAAGCCGACGCTATTGCGCAGGTTGTGCGGGGTTTCACCGACCCCGACGTGATTCACGTTGAGGGCGGCGTAAACCCCGCAAGCGACATGGAGACGATCAACACGGAGTTGATCCTCGCCGACATGCAGACCATTGAGAAGGCACTCGTGCGCTTTGAGAAGGAGCTGAAGTCGAAGAAGATTGACGCGAGTGTGGTCGATGCCGCGAAGGCCGCCATTACTGCGCTGAACGACGGCAAACTGCTGTCGCACACCGACATTGATCTCGAGCCGATTCGTGAACTGGGTTTGCTCACCGCGAAGCCGTTCCTTTATGTTTTTAACGTCGACGAGACGGTGCTTCAGGATCGCGCGCGTCTCGATGAGCTCGCCGCTCTGGTGGCCCCGCGAAGGCTATCTTCCTTGATGCCAAGCTTGAGAGCGAGCTGATCGAACTCGATGAGGCGGACGCCGCCGAGCTTCTTGCGTCAATTGGGCAGGAAGAAAGCGGGCTGGATCAGCTCGCCCGTGTCGGCTTCGATACGCTCGGCCTGCAAACCTACCTCACCGCCGGGCCGAAGGAGGCCCGCGCCTGGACGATCCCCAAGGGCGCAACCGCCCCGCAAGCCGCAGGCGCGATCCACACTGACTTCGAAAAGGGCTTTATTAAGGGCGAGATCATCTCGTTCGACGACCTTGTTGAAGCGGGATCGGTTGCAGAGGCTCGTGCCAAGGGCAAAGCCCGCATGGAAGGCAAAGAGTACGTGATGCAGGACGGCGACGTTTGCGAGTGGCGTTTTAACGTATAACTCTCGGTGGAGCTCCACCGCAGCAGGGGCCTTTCAAAGTCGCGGTGTCCCCAACACACGCGGAGCAGATGCTCGCGAGAGCCCAATTGTGCATGAAACCACGTACGAAAAACATGCAACATTGCGCTTTCGCATGCATTCAGGTTGGGAGTGCCCCCTGTTGCAAAGACTTTGATGTGACCTTGCCACCGCAGCCGTGATTCATGCTCCGTGTAGAGTGCTTCACATGAAGGGCGTGGTTCCGGCGAGGCGCATGATCCGTCTTTTCCTCGACTACGGTCGTGATTGGCCGCTATGGGAGGACTCGACCCCGGCGTGGGACGTGGGATACACGACGACCCCAGAGATGTATGGTTTGTCCGAGGTATTGACTCGTGAACTCGCCGACTGGAACTCGTTGTGGGAGCGAAACTTCGACCCGTTCGACGGTTGGGCAAATGACGCTGCTCGTGAGCGGTGGCGCGAAGAAGGAACGAGGATCGCCGCGCGCCTACGAACAGAGGTCGCTGACTTCGCGGATGTGTCGTATGAGCCTTGGCCTCTTGGGAGCACTCTTGAGGAGTAGCTGGCTCGCAACAGCACGCGTGTTGTCCATTGACGTCTATCGACAACCTAACTTGTGGGATTGGCGATATACCGTCTAGCGACCGTTGGCTGAGCCAAACTTCCGTTCATCAAGGTGTGGTCGCACTGGTTACGCTGTCGCCCCCACTCGAAACCGCAGACGGCACTACAGACCCAATCGCCGTCGTCATGGCGAACGAGGCGGCGAGAGCAATCACGCATGCGAGGGTAAGCGACACCGCGATGAAGATGGAGGGCTGTCGGAACGGGTTCGTGTGCTTCATGCTTCTAGCCTCGCGTGCGACAGCAAAGATGTCGTCCGACCGGGGTATCAACCCGTGGTACTCAGGTCTGATTGACCCGGATCATCGACAGTGTCCGACCCTCAAGCTACGCTGGCCAACATGAGCACGGGTACCAACACAGACACCGAAACTGAGCTCCTGCTCGGTTACCTACAGACCGCCCGCGAGGCGCTTCTCTGGAAGCTCGATGGCCTGAGCGAATACGATGCGAGGCGACCGCTGACACCAACCGGTAGCAACTTGCTCGGCATTGTGAAACACGTTGCGAGCGTCGAGCACGGCTATCTCACCGAGTGTTTTGGGCGAGAACCGAAGTATGCGTTCCCGTGGCTCGCAGACGACGCCCCAGACAACGCAGACATGTGGGCGACGGTCGATGAGTCAAGTGAACAGATCCTCGAAATGTGCCGCGGCATCTGGTTGGCTGACGATACTTCCGTGCGCGAACTCGGACTTGAAGCACAAGGAACAGTGCCCTGGTGGGGAGACCGCGGCGACTCGGTGACCATGCGCCACCTGCTGGTCCACATGATAGCCGAGACCAATCGCCACGCCGGGCAGGCGGACATTCTCCGCGAGCAACTCGACGGATCCGTGGGAATGCGCCAGGCCGTGCCGAACATGCCTCGGCAAAACGAGGAGTGGTGGCAAGACTACGTTGTGACGCTTGAGGCAACGGCCCGTCAAGCCGCCGGCATGCCAAAAGTGCCACCGCACGATACGATCCGAATATGAGTAAGCTGCCGGTGCGGGCGCAGGTGAGACTGCGATGGGCCGTTGCAATCTTGGTTGGGGTCGTGGTGGGCGCGGTGACTGGCAACGTCCTCGGCCTTGCTGCGGGACTGTTAGCAGGTTGGGCGGCGCTCGCGATCATCAGTACAACCTGGACCCTGATGCAGGTGTGGCCGATGGACGCTGCTGCGACGCGGGATCACGCGATCCTTGAAGATCCAGGCCGCAGAACCGCGCAAATCGTTGCCATCGTGGGCAGCGTCGCAAGCCTTGGTGCCGTCGCCGCGGTGGTGGTGCACTCCCGCTATCTCAGCGGAGTCGACGCCTACGTCGACGCGGGGATCGCCATGCTCAGCGTTGTCTCATCCTGGGTGCTCATCCAGACCGACTACATGCTCCGCTACGCGAAGGAATACTACCTAAACGACGCGGGTGGGATCGAGTTCAATCAGAAAGAAGCCCCTGAATACTCAGATTTTGTTTACTTCTCGGTTGTGCTTGGGGTCTCATACAGCGTCGCTGATGCCGTCATTACACGCAACGGCATCAGGCGTATCGTTATCGGACAGACGGTGCTCGGGTATTTGTTCGGCGCGGGGATCATCGCGACCATCATCAGTCTCATCGCCGCCATCGGCTAGAGCTGAACACAGGCTCCGCGTCTCCAAAACACAGCCAATCCTGAACCGGCATCGTTACGCTGACACCATGAGCAATCCCGCCGTAGACCCCCTGGGCGATGAGATCACTATTTCAGCGAGTGCGATGAGAGCCCTCGGCGATCAGTTGCAGCGCTTCTTGCTCGAGTACCGTTTTGCGATGCAAGAGGTCGAAACAAAACTTGCGATTCTGCAAGAAGAGTTTCTGCACATGCACGAGTACAACCCCATCGAGCACGTCTCCAGCCGTGTGAAATCGGTCGACAGCCTACTCGAGAAACTCGAGCGTCGTGGTCTCGTTGAACAGCTTGAGCGGAGTGGTCTTGATAGCAACTTCGACGTGATCCGGGGTCATATTCATGATGTTGCCGGAGTGAGAGTGACCTGTGCCTTCATTCGAGACGTATACCGGCTTTTTGACCTGCTCACCCGACAAGACGACATCACCGTGCTTGAGGTAAAGGACTACATCAAGACCCCCAAAGAGAATGGGTACCAGAGCCTGCACACTATCATTTCTGTGCCGGTGTTCCTCTCCACGGGACGCGTGAACGTGCCGGTCGAAGTACAGTTTCGCACCATCGCCATGGACTTCTGGGCCACGCTTGAACACAAGATCTATTACAAGTACGACCGGCAAGTGCCCGATTCCCTCATTGGGGAACTCAAAAATGCGGCCGACACCGCTGCCGAGCTCGACACCCGCATGGAACGGCTTCATGCTCAGTTGCACGGCGATCCTGGCCTCACCTCCGCCACCGTCGAGACCTCACCCGCTGTACGGCGCATTCACAACGTTTAGCTGGCGCGGGATCCTGCCAGTCTCAACTACATTGCGATAGCGTCGAGGGGTGGAAACCGAGTACCTTCCTGGCGGATCCGGTGGAGTGTGGCGCGTGCGCCTGCCAGACGGCGAGGCTCGCGTGCACCGGCCGACGGGTCCATGGACTCCCGCAATACACGCGCTCCTTGAATTCTTGGCAGATCAGGGACTCGATGGGGTGCCAACAGTGCTTGGGTTCGATGACGAGAATCGTGAGGTGCTGAGTTTTCTGCCTGGGCACACGCTTGATCCCGAGACAGAACAGTCCACCCTCGAAGCGCTTACCCAGGCGGCTGCCTGGCTGCGAAGATTTCACGACACGGTTCGCAAGTATCGGCCAGGTGAGGTTGAGTGGCGACAAGGGAGCCAGCGGCTTGGCACAGATGAAGTGATCTGCCATAACGACCCCGGCCTGTATAACTGGGTGATTGTCGAAGACGAGTTCGCCGGAATGATCGATTGGGATCGCGCGGGTCCCGGGCGGCCTATTGACGACCTCGCGTTTCTATGCTGGTCTGGGGTGCCATTGCTGCGGGAGATCCCAAACCTCGAGGTGGCCGCGCGAGTTGAGGCCGCGGCCAAGGCATATGGGGGAGTGGACCCGGTTGAACTGCTCAACGCCGTCGAATCACGGATGGGGCTCATTGAACAGCGTTGGCGGGCCGGTATCGAACGTGGAGACCCCGGCACAATCGCTCTGCGAGATTCGGGCGCGATGGATCGGCATCTCGCACGCGTGCAGGCATTTTTGGAGCGACGTCATGCAATCCTTGAGGTAATGGCCGCTTAAATGTGCGAATTGGCTGGAAATAGTTAGGGTGTAACAGTGAGTAAAGACCCACTTGAGGAACTGTTCGGACCGATTGCGGAGGAACCGAAGCCGGTGCCGGCCCGCGAGCGCCTCTCATACGAACAAGCGGAACGTGTGCGAACGGCCAGAATTGAGACCCCAAATCCTGGTCGCGGATCGGGTGCAAAGCCCTGGATCATCGTCGGAATCGTAGCCGTTGTGGCCATTATTCTGTCGATTGTTGTCGTGAATATGGCACGGGGCGGTGGGGCGGATCCCAAGCCCACCACAACCGCCGCGCCCACGACGACGAAGTCGCCGACTACGTCCACACCAACAGAAACCTCGACTCCGACGGAAACGAAGAAGCCCGAGACGAAGCCAGCGAACCAGGTTCCGAAGGTGGACGTGGGGCCGACGAGTCAGTTGGATATTCCTGCCTGGGGAGTGACCTCGCAGTTGAGTCAGAAGTTCGGCTCAACGAGCTACGCGATTCCCGACAACGTGAACCTCACGCTCGACAGCCCCCTCATCAATTCGCTCCCCGAGTCCTGCAGGGCAATGCGCACACAATGGGGCGCCATCCGCGCCGAGGATGGCACGTACGAAGTAGCCAAGCCTGCGGAAAGCTGTGCAGCGGCGCCAGAACTGTTCGACGAACTGTGGGGCCTCACCGACGCATTCGTCAAGAGCTTCAAGCCGCTGTAAAACGTCGTTGGACGAATGTCGCAAGAAATAGAGGTTTTTTCGACAGTTGTCTCAATGGTTCCACAGGGCTGATTACGGAATGGTTACAGCCGGAGTAATTCCTTTCAGCTAGCTTCCAAGGTCGATAAGGTCGGAAGCGTGGTGACGCACGGTTGAGTTTCAGCCGCGTCGCGCAAATAGACTGGAGGAAATCAATGAAGAAATTACTGCAGGCAGTCGCGATTGTCGGAGCCGGAGCGTTGCTCCTTTCCGGATGCGCCTCGGGCGACAAAGGTGGCGATAGTGGCGGAAGTTCGGGAGCCGGAGGTGCGATTACCATCGGAACGACCGAGACCGTGACGTCGCTTGATCCGGCTGGGGCATACGACAACGGTTCTTGGCAGGTCATGACGAACGTGTACCCGTTCCTCTTGAACAACCCCGTTGGCGAATCGACTGTGGCCCCTGATTCCGCCGAATCAGCGGAATTCACGCAGCCCACCGAGTACACGGTCAAGCTGAAGAAGGGGCTTAAATTTGCCAATGGCAATGACCTCACCAGCTCAGACGTAAAATTCACGTTCGATCGTCAGTTGAAGATCGCGGACCCCAATGGCCCATCGAGTCTGCTTGCCAACCTCGAGAGTGTCGAGGCATCAGACGATCTCACAGTTGTGTTCAAGCTGAAAACCCCAATGATCAGACTTTCCCGCAGGTGCTCTCGAGCCCTGTGGCACCAATCGTTGATGAGGATTCGTTCCCGGCTGACGCCGTGGCAAGCGACGAAGACATCGTGAAAGCGAATCCCTTTGCTGGACAGTACGCCATCACGAAGTACGACAAGGGCAACCTCATCGCGTTCAAGGCATATGAAGGTTATGTGGGCATGTGGGGCGCACCCAAGACTGAGTCCGTGAACCAGAAATACTTCGCCAACGAGTCAAACCTGAGTCAGGCAATCGAAACGAAGGCCGTTGACGTGGCGTTCCGCAGCCTTTCTGCGACCGATGTTGAGAAGTTCGAGACGACCAAGGGACTGCAGGTTATTAAGGGACCTGGCGGGGAGATTCGCTACCTCGTGTTCAACTTCAACTCGATGCCGTTCGGCGCGACGACCGCTGACGCCGACCCCGCGAAGGCTCTCGCAGTGCGCCAGGCCATCGCCGACACGATTGACCGCGAGAAGATCTCGACGCAGGTCTTTAAGAATACCTACACGCCGCTTTACTCCTTTATTCCAGAGGGGCTGCTCGGCGCAAACGAAGCGCTGAAAGATCTGTACGGTAATGGAAAGGGTGGCCCCGACGTTGAGCGCGCGAAGAAGCGGCTCGCGGACGCCGGTGTACAGACTCCGGTGAGTTTCCCGCTGCAGTATGCGGGTGAACGCTACGGTGCCTCTTCGGCCGAGGAGTACGCGCAGATCAAGTCGCAGCTCGAGGCGACCGGTCTCTTTAAGGTGGACCTGCAGTCGACCGAGTGGGGTCAGTACACGAAGGATCGCGTTGAAGACCTGTACCCCGTGCATCAGCTCGGCTGGTTCCCGGACTACTCCGATCCCGATAACTACCTGTCGCCGTTCTTCCTGCCGGACAACTTCCTCGTGAACCACTTCGAGAACAAAGAAATCACGGCGCTGATCGACAAGCAGCGCGTCACGAGCGATACCGAAGAGCGCGCGAAGATCCTGGGTGAGATCCAAGACAAGCTTGCGGTTGAGCTTTCGACTCTCCCGATGCTGCAGGGCGCACAGGTTGCGGTCGCGGTTGACGGTGTCGAGGGCGTGACGCTTGACGCTTCGTTCAAACTCCGCTTTGGACTGATCACGAAGTAGCGGTTTCGAAAAGCGGGCGAGCGCGGACTACCGCGTTCGCCCGCTTCTCCCCGTTTCTCCATTTTCAACGGAGCACTCATGGTTATTACTGAAACCGACACGGCTCCGGCCGCAATTGCGCGACAGCGCGGCGGTGGGCTCGGTCGTTTTATTCTCTGGCGAGCACTGCTCATCATTCCAACCGTCTTCATTCTGGTGACGATGGTCTTTCTCCTCATGCGAACCATGGGCAACCCCATCACCGCGTCGGTTGGCGACAGACTTCCTCCCGACCAGTTGGCAGAGCGCGTCGCTGCCGCGGGTTACGATCGCCCGCTCATCGTGCAGTACTTCGAGTACCTCGGTCAGGTGTTCACGGGGAACTTTGGCGTCACCTTTAGTGACCGTCGCCCGGTCACCGAGGTGCTCATGACGTTTGGTGCCGCAACCCTCGAACTCGCCATCTACACGATCATCGTTGCGCTGATTGTTGGCATCCCGCTCGGCATGCTGGCGGCGTACTACCGGGATCGCGGACCCGACGCGGTGTTGCGCGTGTTCGCGATCTTTACGTATGCAACCCCGGTGTTCTTCTCCGGCCTGATTATGAAGCTCATCTTTGGCATCTGGCTGGGGTGGCTGCCGGTTTCTGGCAGGGCTTCGATATCAACGGAGTTAGCGATCCAAACGCTGCCGGATCCCTCCGGGTTCTACCTGATTGATGCGTTCCGCACCGGCAACATTGCCAACGTTGGCGACGTGCTATTGCACGCCGTGCTGCCCGCCCTGACACTCGGCATGATGACGGCGGGCGTGTTCCTGCGGCTCGTGCGCACCAACATGATCGGCACACTGGGGCAGGAGTATGTCGACTCGGGCCGTTCCCGCGGTATTCGCGAGTATCGCCTGGTGACGAAGCACGCGTACAAGCCGGCGCTGATCCCGATCATCACGGTGATTGGTTTGCAGATCGCGCTGTTGCTCAGTGGTGCTGTGCTGACAGAGACCACCTTTGAGTGGAAAGGTCTGGGCTTCCAGCTGGCGCACTACCTGAGCGCGCGCGACTTCGTTGCGGTGCAGGGCATCGTTGCACTGCTCGCGGTAATTGTCGCGCTGAGT
Source organism: Leucobacter coleopterorum (assembly GCF_011382985.1). Lineage (GTDB taxonomy): Bacteria > Actinomycetota > Actinomycetes > Actinomycetales > Microbacteriaceae > Leucobacter > Leucobacter coleopterorum. Next base: position 2,542,426 of record NZ_CP049933.1, on the reverse strand, counting down.
AACTTTGTGGTTGACGTGGTCGCCGCGCTCATCGACCCGCGAGTGAGGTACTGAGATGACAACCGAAGCGATTCTCACGGCCCCGCGTGTTGAGCGCGGCTGGCACTCTTGGCCGCTTGTCAAGCAGATTCGGCAGAGCATTGGCCTGCAGCGCGGCATGCTCATTGCTGGCCTCGTGCTGGTTTTTGCCTTCGTGGTGGTGGCGCTCTTCGCGCCGCTCTTGGCGCCCTACGGGTTCTCGGCGCTATCCGGCCCCGACGGTGATTTTGGATCGCTGCAGGCACCATCCGCCGCGCACCCGTTTGGCACAACCATCGCGGGCTACGACGTGCTCTCGCGCGTCATCTGGGGCGCGCGCACGGCGTTCCTCGTGATTGCCATCGCGGTGATCAGTTCGATCTTCTTGGGGTCGTTCCTCGGTCTGCTCTCCGGTTACCTTGGTGGCTGGCTGGATCGTGTGCTTGTGATGCTGGCCGACGCTATCTTCGCGTTCCCCTCGCTGCTCCTCGCCATTGTGCTCTCGATCGTCATTTCTGGCGGCCAGTCAAGCCTGTGGGGTGGCATTTGGGCGGCCTCGCTGTCGATCACCGTGGTGTTCATTCCGCAGTATCTGCGTGTGGTGCGTTCCGAGGTCATTCGAGTGAAGGCCGAGGCCTATGTTGAATCAGCGAGAGTGGTTGGCGCGAGCCACCTGCGAATCATGTTTCGTCACGTCATGCGTAACTCGACGCGCTCGCTGCCGCTCGTGTTCACACTGAACGCCTCGGAAGCGATTCTGACTCTTGCCGGCCTCGGCTTTTTGGGATTCGGGATCGAGCCCAACTCCGCCGCTGAGTGGGGCTACGACCTCAACAAGGCCATCGCCGACGTGACGAACGGGGTGTGGTGGACGAGCCTGTGGCCCGGTATCGCGATCGTGCTCGTGGTCATGGGGTTGACACTTACCGGCGAGAGCCTGAATGACCTCTCCGACCCGAGGCTGCGCAGCCGTCGCCGTGCGAAAGCGGGCAGCGGGGTGGTCGCAAACACCTCGATGCTCGAAACGGTAGGTATTGCCGGGCAGGAGCCCGACCCGAATGTTGGTGCTGCTCAAGATGGGAATGCACGATGACAAATGTTCTTGATATTCAGAACCTTGAGGTGACGTTCGCAACGGATCACGGCGCCGTGAAAGCGGTCGACGGAGTCTCGCTCTCCGTCGAACCCGGCCGTGTGCTGGCCGTTGTCGGCGAGTCGGGATCTGGCAAAACCGTCACGGCTCGCACGGTCCTGGGCCTGTTGCCCGAGACCGCGGTGTCGTCTGGTGCGGTGCTGCTCACCACCCGCGATGGCGACACAGAGAACAACGTGCTGCATCTCACAAAGGATCAGTTGCGCCAGGTGCGCGGTCGTGACGTCGCGATGGTGTTTCAGGAGGCCTCAACCGCGCTGAACCCTGTGTTTACCATCGGATGGCAGATCGCCGACGGACTGCGCGCGCACGAGAAGCTGTCGAAGAGGGAGGCGCGGGCACGGGCGATCGAAATGTTGGAGCGGGTCGGGATCCCGGAGCCCGCCGAGCGCGCCGATTACTACCCGCATCAGCTCTCCGGCGGGCAAAAGCAGCGCGTCATGATCGCGATGGCGCTCGCCCTGCGACCCGGGCTCATTGTCGCTGATGAGCCGACGACCGCGCTCGATGTGACCGTGCAGGCGGAGATCTTGGATCTGCTGCGCAAACTGCGCGATGAGTTTGGTACCGCGATCCTGCTCATTACCCACAACATGGGGGTCGTGGCCGACCTTGCTGACGACGTCGCTGTGATGTATCAGGGTGAAGTCGTGGAGCGGGCTCCCGCAGCTGAACTGTTCGCGAATCCGCGCGAGGAGTACACACGAGAGCTATTGGGATCCGTATTGAACCTTGGTGGTGGTCGCATTCGGGCCTCGGGTCGTGTTGAGGAGGCGTCCGGGTCAGTTCGGGATCACACGCAGAGCGAAGCCGTGGTGTTGGCAAAGAATCTGCAGATTCAGTACCCCGGGCGCCTAGGGCGGCCTGGCTTTATGGCCGTGCGCGGCGTCAACTTTGAGATCCACGCTGGCGAGGTGTACGGCCTCGTGGGGGAGTCAGGATCGGGCAAATCCACTATTGGTCGCGCAATTGCAGGCCTGACACCTGCGACCGGTGGGTCGCTGCGGGTGCTCGGCCACGAAATGGTCGGGTTCAAAGAGCGGGAATTTAAGCCTGCTCGGCGTGACATCGGGTTTGTATTTCAGGATCCGGCCTCGAGCTTCAACCCGCTGCTGACCATAGCGGAGAACGTCGCCGAGCCGCTGCTGGTGCATCGCCTGGCCCGCAACCTTGCCGGGGCTCAAAAACGGGTCGACGAACTGCTCGAGTCAGTGCAACTGCCGCGCACGTACGGTGAGCGCTTTCCGCACGAGCTCTCGGGGGGCCAACGACAGCGGGCCTCGCTCGCTCGCGGGTTGGCGCTCGACCCGAAGCTGCTGATAGCTGACGAGCCGACCTCTGCGCTCGATGTATCCGTGCAGGCGAAGGTGCTGGAGCTGTTCACAGAGTTGCAGGCGGAGCTGGGCTTTGCAGCGCTGTTCATCACCCACGATCTCGCGGTTGTCGACGCGCTCGCCGACCGAGTGGGGGTGCTCTATCACGGCGAACTCGTGGAGAGCGGAGTAGCTACCGAGGTGCTCAACAACCCGCAGGAACCGTACACACAGCGACTGCTTGCTTCGCTGCCGGTGCCGGACCCGGCTCGGCAGGCCGAGCGTCGTGAGTTGGCTCGCGCTCTGCGTGAGGCAGGGACGTAGAGCATTTGCGTGGGCGGAGTGCTCCTGGTCGGGGCCTTGCCCAGGGGTTTGCGACAGCGCACACCTTGCCCACGAGGGGGCCACTTCCCGACGCTAAGTTTGCGTTGGTAAGTGGCCCGCTCGTGGAACTGCGGCCCACTCGTCTGACCGACGCCGCGATTGAAGCGGAACGCATCATCCGAGAGCGCATAGGTCACCGTAACTTGCCGAGAAACAGAGCGATCTCTTCGCCATAGCTGCGGACCGGAACACCTGGAACGGGTAGTCTGAACTCGCGTAATCGCTGTGCGAATACCTCAGTGGTTTCGACATCGGCAGCACCCCAGCGCACCCCACGCATTCCAGTTGTCCCAACAACCCAATCGTGCCGACGCTTTTCGTCATGCACCACCTCGTCGGCTGAACGCTTTCCAAGCAGCTTAGAGTCAGTGTATTTTGCCTTCCCATCGCACTCTCCAAAGACCCCGAGACCTTCGAATAGAAAATCGAGATAGTTGTACCCGCCCCACTCGGAGCGCACTCTAAACTGCACCTTCACGTTGAGCCCCACCTGTAAACATCGGAGCCGACTCACTGTCTCTAGTGGGGAATCGGCGCCAGGATGTGCAAGCGTCGCGAGCGCACGAACCGCGGGCATCCCCCGAGAATGAGGGAAGCGTTTTGCCCTATCTCGTAGACGCTGCTGCCACTCATCCCAGGACTGTTCATCGATGGACCGGTTGACAGTTATCTGGTGGCGAAGGAACTCGTCTGTGCAAGCAAGCGCAATTGCAAATGGCTCTGACCGTCCAAGATCGAACAGCGTCCGTTCACCCGATGTGAGAGTAAACCCGAGGCTTGAAATGACTTCACTGTCAGATAGTTCACCCCGGTGGCGAAACATGAATGGGTGTGAAGACGCACGCCTATTGCTTGCTGCGGTTGTATGAACCAGACGAGGGTCCGGAGCACCCGACGGAGTGCGGTCCTTGGGTGCATCGCCGTCGAGAGAGCTCTGCCTTTCTTTGAACGGGCTGAACGCCGTGGTAACGCCGGGTTCGCGCGCCTCGGACGGGAACAAACGATTGAGCCAGGCCGACCAAACGGGCAAGCCAAGCAATGTTGCGGCTGTGCGATGCGAGAACACAATGGTGCCGGCGGCAGCCTCGCGTGCCGCAAGCGCTGAAACAACGTGGCGCTGCCTGTAGTCAGCGCCATTCCAAAACGCCGATCTGACAAAGTACCCTTGTCGAAGCCGCACAAGCGAACCGTTCGACACTTCTGATCGGATACCCCGCTCAGTCATTCCAGCCCGAAGGAGTTCTCGGGTTGACGCAAGCGAACGTGCCGCCTCTTCAACGACCTGGGCAATCTGCATGGTAGAGAGCCTGGCAGCGAACGGAAACGGGATCGCGGGGAATTGCTGATCTGTGGAGAAAAGCGCTCGAATGGTCCTGTGCGAGTGGTTGTGAGCGATGGTGCAGCTGCGGGATGTTCACCGCCATTGGCATTTGTAACTGACCACAGTGCACACCGTGCCGTCGAGCGGGCCACTTTCTGACGATCTATTTATGCAGGACAGAGACCCAGCCGTCGGAAAGTGGCCCTTACTTCGCTGGGGAACCAAACAGCGCTGGCCAAAGTGCTACTGCGAGCGGGTAGGCGACGAAGCTGACGATGTCGAGGATCCAGTGCGCAACGATGAGCGGCAGGCTGCGTCCCCAGCGATGGTAGGCCCAGCCAAAGACGAGGCCCATGGCCACGTTTCCGATGAAGCCGCCGAATCCCTGGTAGAGGTGGTAACTTCCGCGCAGCAGGGCGCTCGTCACAATCGTGGCCACCGTGCCAACGCCGAGCCTTTTTAGTCGTTCGAATAGGTATGCAACGACGATCAGTTCTTCGCCAAGTGCCGCGCGTAGCGCCTGCAGAATCAGGATCGGTACGGTCCACCAGTATGTATCTAGGGCGGCGGGCACAACGGTGGTGTTGATGCCAATCCCTTTGGCGAACAAATAGAAGGCAATGCCGGGGATCCCAATCGCGGCCGCGAGGATCACCCCGCCACCGGCCTCCCTTAGCCACCAGAGTGGTTTCGCATCGATGGGCCGGCCGATCCCGAGCCGCCGCAGGTGCGGGCGAGTGTTGCTCCACAACAGAAACACTACGAGTGCGACCGGAGCGAGACCAAACGCGAAGCCCAGTAGCTGATAAATGAGGTCGAACAGTGGTCGCTCGTCGAGTGGTCTGTTGATCGTGGCCGTCTGCGATGAGAGAGCGGTCTCGCGGGTTACGCGCTCAATAATCGTGACGATGGCATACACGCCAGACGCGCCGAAGGACAGCGCCAAGACAATCCCAATTTCCCAGCGAAGCCGGGTTCGCGCGGCCGAAATTTTCACGACTTTAGCGTATCGCGCGAGCGGTCGGCCCCATAGTTGGATTGTGCCGAGATATTTCGACGAGAGGCGCGGTTTGTGGGAGAACATCTACAGCCCTTGTTACGAAGAAGTCACGAGCAAGTCACGAGGCTTCCGAGTGCGCCAGCTCTCGATAGGCTGGAGGGGTAAGTACTCTAAGTCGCTCGCAGATAGAGTCCCCAAAAAAGGGTATTTCTGCGAGCGGAGGAATGTTCACGAAAGGAATACCTGTGAAGCGATCACGTATCGGCCTGAGCTTAATTGCTATGGCTGCAGCTAGCGCATTGGTGCTGACTGGCTGCTCATCGAGCGGTGGCGACAACAAGGGCGGCGATGCCAAGGGCGACAGTGCTGCAATCATTACTGTAAACGGCTCGGAGCCCGAAAGTGGCTTGATCCCTAGCGACACCAACGAGGTTGGTGGTGGTCGTATTCTCGACATCATGTACGCGGGGCTGTACTACTACGATGCAAAGGGCAACCCGAAGCTCGATGTTGCTGAGTCGGTCGACACGACGGACTCGAAGGTCTATACGATCAAGCTCAAGGCTGATCAGAAGTTCACCAATGGAGACCCGGTCGACGCCGAATCGTTCGTGAACGCGTGGAACGACGCTGCGAAATTCTCAAACGCCCGCAAGAATGCGTCGTGGTTCTCGAATATCGAGGGCTTTGACGACACTAAGGATGCAGAGCTCACCGGTCTCAAGGTCGTTGATGACACGACCTTCACCGTTACGCTGAAGAGCGCGCAGTCGGACTTCCCGCTGCAACTCGGTTACTCCTCGTTCTACCCGGTGCCGAAGTCAGCGTTTGACGCAGACGGCAACATCACCAAGGACTACGGTCAGAATCCTATTGGCAACGGCCCCTACAAGGTCGCTGACAAGGGCTGGACCCACAAGGTCAAGATCGAAATGGTGAAAAACGACGAGTACAAGGGTGATCGCGAAGCCAAGAACGGTGGCCTCTCGATTGTCTTCTACGACTCCTACGATGCTGCGTACGCTGACCTGCTGGGCGGCAACCTTGATGTGCTCGACCAGATTCCTGACACCGCATACGCCAACTACAAGGACGATCTGGGTGATCGCTGGATCAACCAGCCCGCTGCGATCTTCCAGTCCTTCACTATCCCGGAGCGACTCGATCACTTTGCCGGTGAAGAGGGCCAGCTGCGTCGTGAGGCTATCTCGCGTGCGATCAACCGCCCGCAGATCACCGACAAGATCTTCAGCGACACCCGTACCCCCGCGGTTGACTGGTCCTCACCTGTCATCAACGGCTTCAGCGACAGCCTCAAGGGCAAAGATGTACTGACCTACGATGCCAAGAAGGCGAAGGAGCTGTGGGCGAAGGCCGATGCTATCTCGCCGTGGACCGGCAAGTTCCAGATCGCGTACAACGCTGACGGTGGCCACCAGGCCTGGGTCGATGCTGTGTCGAACGACCTTAAGAACAACCTCGGCATTGATGCCTCGGGCGCTCCGAACCCGCTGTTCGGTGACTTCCGTCAGACCATCACTGATCGTTCCATCCAAACCGCATTCCGCTCGGGCTGGCAGGGTGACTACCCGGGGCTCAGCAACTTCCTGCTGCCGCTCTACAAGACCGGTGCATCGTCGAACGACGGCGACTACTCCAGTGCAGAGGTCGACAAGCTCCTTGAAGAGGGTGTCGCGGCGAAGGACGTGGAGGCTGCAAACGAGAAGTTCCACGCAGCAGAGGAGATCCTGTTCAAGGATCTGCCTGCTATTCCGCTCTGGTACCAGAACGCAGTGAGCGGTTACTCCGAGGCTGTGAGCAACGTCACCATCGGTTGGAACTCGGTGCCGCTCTACTACGAGATCACCAAGTAACACCTACAGTATTGAGGCCCCGGGCCCACCTACTCGGGGCCTCAATCACCTCCCGGCGAATGCTTCGCAGGGAGGATTTTCACTGCGGAATTGAGGACATAGTGGTTCTCAACTTCGTTTCGCGCCACAATTGCGAGAGAATACGCTTCATGCTTACCACCACTGAGCGGAGGAGCGGCGAATGCTGAGATACGTCCTCTTCCGCATCCTTCAGGTCATCCCGGTTCTCCTGGGAACGACGTTTCTGATTTACTTCATGGTCTTCTCGATGCCGGGAGACCCGATCCTCGCCCTCTTCGGCGACAAGACCCCGAGCCCGGCGGTTCTTGAAGAGATCACCAAACAATACAACCTCGATAAGCCGTTTATCGTGCAGTACCTTCTGTATCTCGGCGGTATCTTCACCGGAGACCTCGGCCTCACTTTTTCGGGACAGCCAGTGACCGAGGTGCTCGCGCGCACTTTTCCGGTCACGATTCAGCTAGCGCTCATGGCAATTGTCGTTGAGCTTTTCCTCGCCGTTTCGATCGGCCTCATCTCGGGCCTGCGCAAAGGCAAACTCTTTGACAACGTGAGCCTCATTATCGGACTCATCATGACGAGTGTGCCGATCTTCGTGCTTGCATTTGTTGCGCAGTACTTCCTTGGTATCAAGTGGGGCATCTTTCGCACGACCGTCGGCCCTGGTGCTCCGATACAGGATCTGATCATGCCAGCGCTCGTGCTCGGTGTTTCGCTCTACGCAACCAGCATGCGGTTGACGCGTGCCTCAGTCATTGACACGCTGAACCAGGACTTCGTGCGCACCGCCTATGCGAAGGGGCTGAGCCGCAACCGCATTATCCCGGTACACGTGCTGCGAAATTCGCTCATCCCGACGATTACCAACACCGCCACCAACTTCGGAATTCTCATGGTTGGTGCCACGGTGACTGAGGCGATCTTCAACGTTCCCGGTGTCGGTAATACCCTCTTCAAAGCGATCCGACTCGGGGAGAACACAACTGTGGTTTCGTTTGTGACGGTGATGGTGCTCATTTACCTCTTCGTCAACCTCTTCATTGACCTGCTCTACGCGGTGCTTGACCCAAGGATCCGATATGCCTGAGAACACGAATCCTAGAAACGAGCACTTCGTTGCGCCGTTCGACGAGAACACGTTTACCGCTGCGGTAGATGTTCCGAAGCTCGACGAGCGTCGCTCCGGCCTTTGGATAGATGCGTGGCGCGATATTCGCAAGCGACCGATGTTCTACATCTCAGTCACCCTGCTGCTCTTTGTCATCACCGCAGCAGTCTTTCCGAGTCTGTTTACGCAGGCCGACCCGAGGCAGTGCGATCTCTCGCTGAGTAACGCCGGTCCTGAAGCCGGACACCCGCTCGGCTTCACCAAGCAGGGCTGTGACATTTACGCCCGCATCGTGTACGGCACCTCCACCTCGGTGTCCGTTGGTCTCATCTCTACACTGCTCATTTTTGTGATCGGAACCGTGATGGGTGCCATCGCGGGCTTTTTTGGCAAGTGGGTCGACGCGGTGCTGTCGCGTGTCGGCGACATCTTCTTCTCGATCCCCTACATCCTCGCGGCAGTGATCGTGATGAGCGTCCTGAGGGATTACCGAAACATCTGGGTGATCTCGCTTGCCATTGGTATCTTCGCCTGGGCCTCAAGCGCGCGCGTGCTGCGCGCTGAAGTGCTGCGTATTCGTCCGGCAGACTTCGTCACCGCCTCTACCGCGCAGGGCCTTGGTCCGTGGCGGACACTGTGGCGCCACGTACTCCCGAATTCGATGGCGCCAATGATCGTCGTATCAACGCTCGCGCTGGCCGCCTCGATCGTGGCTGAGGCAGTGCTCTCCTTCTTGGGTGTCGGCCTGCCAACGCCGGAGTTCATTAGCTGGGGCAACGATATTGCTCAGGCCCAGGGGACCTGCGCACCGCACCGGAGAACCTGATTTTCCCATCCATCGCGCTCACCCTGACCGTACTCGCCTTCATCCTGCTGGGTGAGGTACTGCGTGACGCACTCGATCCGAAGGCGAGGGCACAGCGATGAGCGAGCAACAGCCACTACTCAGCGTGCGCGACCTGAAGGTTGCGTTTAAAGTCGGCAAGACGATGAACGAGGTGCTGCACGGGGTCAACTTTGACGTGTACCCCGGCGAGACCGTCGCGATTGTGGGGGAATCAGGGTCCGGCAAGTCCACAACAATGCACGCCGTCATCAACCTGCTGCCAGGTACGGGTCGCATCACCGAGGGATCCGTGAACTGGAACGGGCGCGAGCTTGTTGGTATCCACCGGCGTGACATGGAAACCATTCGCGGCCGCGAAATTGGTCTTGTGCCGCAGGATCCGATGTCAAACCTCAACCCGGTGTGGTCTATCGGCTTCCAGGTTGAAGAGGCCATCCGTGCCAACGGCCTTGCGAATGGACGTAAAGAGGTCAAGGAGCGTGCCGTTGAGGTGCTCCAGCAGGCGGGTCTGCAAGATGCCGAAAAGCGCATGAAGCAGTTTCCGCACCAGTTCTCTGGTGGCATGAAGCAGCGCGCGCTTATTGGCATCGGCCTCGCCGCCGACCCGCAGCTGCTCATCGCAGACGAACCGACTTCGGCGCTCGACGTGACCGTGCAGCGAGTGGTGCTCGATCACCTTGGCAAGATGACGAGTGAGCGCGGCACTGCCGTGGTGTTCATTACTCACGATCTCGGCCTTGCCGCTGAGCGCGCTGAGAAGCTGATCGTGATGTACAAGGGCAACATCGTGGAATCGGGCCCGAGCCGCGAGATTCTGCAGCACCCGCAGCACCCGTACACGAAGCGACTCGTTGCTGCTGCGCCGAGCCTCGCTTCGCGCCGCATCGGCTCCGACGCCGAGCTGCCTCCCGCTCCGACTGATTCGTTTGATGTTTCCACTCTCGCGGGCGGAGATCAAAAGAATGTCGCCCAAGGTGAACCCATGATCGAGGTCAACGGCCTCGGCAAGGTCTACAAGATTCGTAAGGGAAACTTTGGGTCTGAAGAGTTCCACGCTGTCTCCGACGCCACCTTCACGGTCAAGCGCGGCGAAACGATGGCGCTTGTTGGTGAGTCGGGATCGGGCAAATCCACGATCGCGAAGATGCTCCTGCAGCTCGAGACTTCATCCAGCGGGTCAATCAAGATCGCTGGCCAAGAAATGGCGGGTATCTCTGGCAAGCGGCTCTTCGATCTGCGTCGCACGCTACAGCCCGTGTTCCAAGACCCGTACGGTTCGCTGGATCCGCTGACCAACATCGGCAACACCATCATGGAGCCGCTCAACATTCACAAGGTCGGCGATCGCGCCAGCCGTCGTGAGCGCATGTATGAGCTGCTTGACCAGGTGTCGCTGCCGCGTGACATGGCTACGCGTTACCCGAACGAACTCTCGGGTGGCCAACGCCAGCGCGTGGCTGTCGCTCGTGGACTCGCGCTGAAGCCTGACGTGCTGATCCTCGATGAGGCCGTGTCGGCGCTTGACGTGCTGGTGCAGGCACAGATTCTGGATCTGCTCGCCGAACTGCAGCGTGAACTCGGGTTGACGTACCTCTTCATTACACACGACCTTGCGGTGGTGCGGTTGATTGCGGACCGCGTGTGCGTGATGCAGCAGGGACGGATCGTCGAGCAGGCGACCGTTGAAGAGGTCTTCGAGAACCCGCAGCAGGAGTACACGAAGAACCTGCTCGCCGCGATTCCCGGGGCGAACATTGAACTGGGTATGGAGCCTGGTGACCACGTGCCTCACCTTCGGAAGCGAACCGACGGCGAAGGGCCTTTCGCGGGCCAGGCTCCAACGGGCTTGCCGTCCCGCTAGCTACACCTGGCGTGCGTAGGCCAACGCGCCTGCGCACGCCAGCGTGGAGGCTGCGAGCACAAAGACCGCCATTGGTAGGGCCGTGTGCTCGCCCCACGCACCAACCAGCGGTGACGCCAGTCCACCGACCGTAAACTGTGCGGCGCCGAGCAGTGCGGATCCCGCACCGCGTGAGCGCGCTGCGAGCGTCAGGGCGAGGGCGCTGGCGTTCGACATGATCAGTCCAGTGCCGCCGGTGAGGGTGAACGCGCAGGCAATAAATGCCGGAATGCTGAGGGTGTCAGTCGCCGCGAACAAGGTCAGCGCAATGCCCGCCGCGAGCGACAGGCTCGTGCCGAGCAGTAGCATGCGCTGCGGCCGCACCCGGCCCGCGAGGCGAGCATTGATGGAGTTCGCGAGGATCATCGCGCACGCGCCGGAAGCAAACGCCAGAGCGTACACAAACGGTGGCATGCCGAGGATCAACTGCCCGATGAACGGCGAGGCTGAAATGTAGGCCATCATGCTGCCGAAGCCCAGGCCGAACACGCACATGAGCAGTAGGAACTCGTGGGTGCGCAGCAGGAATCCGAAGCTCTGCAGGGCGGTGCGCAGTCCCGAACTGCGGCGTGCCTCGGGCGGAAGCGATTCGGGCACAAACGCTAATGCGAGCCCAAACATCGCGACAGCGATCACGGCGAGCGTGCCAAGCACCGTGCGCCAGTCGCCGAGTTGCAAAATGCCACCGCCGATGGGTGGTGCGACCAGCGGGCCGAGGCCCACGAACATGGCGATCAGGCTGATGGCCCGAATTGCGGCCGCGCCCTCTGAAAGATCAACAGCGATCGCGCGTGAGACAACCACACCCGCAGCGCCCGTGATGCCCTGCAGGGCGCGCAGCGCAATAAACACAATGATGTTGGGGGAGAACACCATTAACACACTCGCGAGCGCAAACACGCTCAGCGAGACGACCAGCACGGGACGGCGGCCCAGTTGGTCGGAGAGTGGGCCGAGAATGAGCTGGCCGATCCCCATCCCCAGTAAAAATGAGGTGAGTGTGAGCTGCACCGAAGAAGCCGGGGCGCCCAAGTCACGCGCGATGTCTGTAAATGATGCCAAATAGAGATCGGTGGCGAACGGTCCGATCGCGGCGAGGAACGAGAGTACCGCCAGGAGAGCTGGGGTGAGGCGCGGCCGAGCGGTCATCCTAACGATCATATGCGAAGTTCATGGTGGAGGTTCAGGTGAAATCCGCTAAACTGGTGCGTCGGCCTCTTTGGTGCCTTCGCGGGATGATCCCGCAGCGCGCCCGGCAACCCGCCGCGTCGGCGCTCCGTTCGTCTCGTTAGGACTCAACTTATATGGCTCTCGCCACACGCGAAGACCTCCGCAATGTCGCAATTGTCGCACACGTCGACCACGGCAAGACAACGCTCGTTGACGCCATGCTGCGCCAGACAAACTCGTTTGACGCGCACGCCGAGATGGACGATCGGGTCATGGACTCGAACGATCTCGAGCGCGAAAAGGGCATCACGATCCTGGCCAAGAACACCGCGATCACCTACGAGGGTGTGCACGCGAAGAATGGCCCCATTATCATCAACGTTGTAGACACCCCGGGCCACGCCGACTTCGGTGGCGAGGTGGAGCGCGCCCTGTCGATGGTTGACGGTGTCGTGCTGCTCGTCGATTCATCCGAGGGCCCGCTGCCGCAGACCCGCTTCGTGCTGCGCAAGGCACTTGAGGCGAAGTTGCCCGTGATTCTCGCGGTGAACAAGACCGACCGTCCCGATGGTCGCATTGAAGAGGTTGAGGGCGAGGCGCAGGATCTGCTGCTTGGTCTCGCATCAGATCTCTCAGAGGATCACCCCGACATCGATATCGATGCGGTGCTTGATGTGCCAACCGTATACCTCTCGGGCCGCGCGGGCGCTGCGAGCCACAACCGTCCCGAGAACGGCGAGCTGCCCGACAACCCCGATCTTGAGCCGCTGTTCGAGACGATCCTCGACCGCGTGCCCGCCCCGCAATTTGACGACGAAGCACCGCTGCAGGCGCACGTCACGAACCTTGACTCCTCGCCGTTCCTCGGCCGTATTGCGCTGCTGCGCGTGCACAACGGCTGGATCCACAAGGGTGAGACCGTTGCGTGGGTGAAGCTCGATGGCAGCGTGCAGAACGTGCGCATCACCGAGCTCATGCTGACCAAGGCGCTAACCCGCTTCCCGGCGGAGAAGGCTGGCCCCGGCGACATTGTGGCTATTGCCGGTATCGAAGACATCACCATTGGTGAGACCATCTCTGATGCCGAAGACGTGCGCCCGCTGCCCGCGATTCACATTGACGAGCCGGCCATCTCGATGACCATCGGTGCCAACACCTCGCCGCTCGTCGGCAAGGTGAAGGGTCACAAGCTCACCGCCCGCATGATCAAGGATCGCCTTGACCGCGAGCTCATCGGTAACGTGTCGCTTCGTGTGCTCGACACCTCGCGCCCGGACGCGTGGGAGGTTCAGGGTCGTGGCGAGCTTGCGCTCGCGATCCTTGTTGAGAACATGCGCCGCGAGGGATTCGAGCTGACCGTGGGCAAACCCCAGGTGGTCACCAAGCAAATCGACGGCAAGACGCACGAGCCCTACGAGCACCTCACGATCGATACGCCGGAAGAGCACCTCGGCGCTATTACGCAGCTGCTGGCCGCTCGCAAGGGTCGCATGGAAAACATGGTAAACAACGGCACCGGCTGGGTGCGCATGGAGTTCATCGTGCCGTCGCGTGGCCTGATCGGCTTCCGCTCGGAGTTCATGACCACCACCCGCGGCACCGGCATCGCCAACGCGATCTCGCACGGCTACGACGAGTGGTCGGGCTCCATTGTGACGCGCAACAACGGCTCGATCGTTGCTGACCGCGCCGGTGTGGCCACGCCGTTCTCGATCATCAACCTGCAGGAGCGCATGTCGTTCTTCGTGCAGCCCACCCAAGAGGTGTACGAGGGCATGGTTATTGGCGAGAACTCGCGCTCCGAAGACATGGACGTGAACATCACCAAGGAAAAGAAGCTCACCAACATGCGCTCCGCCAGCGCAGACAACTTCGAGTCGATGACGCCGCCGCGTCAGCTGACACTCGAGGAATGCCTCGAGTTCGCTCGTGAAGACGAGTGCGTCGAGGTGACCCCCGAGGTAGTGCGTATTCGTAAGGTCGAGCTCGACGCGAGTGCTCGTGCACGTGCGGCTTCGCGGGTGAAGAACCAGAAGTAGTCGTTGAGGGTCTGATCCCGAATCGCTTTGATGTGTTGCGGGTGCGAGGTCCGGGCGTAGGATCTGAGCATGTCTCTGATTTACGCCTCGACCACACTGCGGCCCTCGAAGCTCGAACTGCTCGCCGAGTGGCTGCCCACTCAGAGTTGGTTTGCTGGTGATGTTGCTCTGTTGACCTCACTCGGTGCTTATCGCTTTGACGACCCCGAGGGTGAAGTTGGGGTCGAGGGGCACCTGTTGAGCGCGGGTGATGACACGGTCTATCACGTGCCGCTCACGTACCGTGGTGCTGAGTTGGAGGACGGCGAACCGTTTCTCGTCGGCACCATGGAGCACGGTGTGCTCGGCACGCGCTGGGTGAGCGATGCGACCGGTGATCCCGTGTATCGCTCTGCTCTTGCTGCTGCGATCGCGCAGGGCGGGCACGAGGCGGAACTCGTGGCGGAGAATGCCGAGGGTCAGCGCACGGTGCGCGGATCTACTACCCACGTTCGCGGTTCGGGATCCGCGGGAAGCCCCGTGCCCGAGTTGTGGGCCGCCTCAGTCGAGGTGCTAGGGGGAGCAGTCAGGATCGAAGCGCCTCTCGCGACGCTCGACGTGTTTCGGGGGCTGGACCGAGAGGCGACACCGTTGGCCGGTTCCGAGGTGCTCTGGGGTACCTGGCCAGGGCAGCTTGACCCTGTGATGCTGGCGTCGTTGACGGTTTAGGTGTGTGGCCTGCGCGACGGGCGAGCGGTTTTCGCTTTTGCCTCGGAAACCGGTAGAGTAATCCCTGCGTGAAAACGCAATCGGGATGTGGCGCAGCTTGGTAGCGCACGTCGTTCGGGACGACGGGGTCGCAGGTTCAAATCCTGTCATCCCGACCATAACTCCCGGAAACCTTGCGGTTTCCGGGAGCTTTTTGGTTGGATGCGGAGATGCGGGGCGGGCGCCGAGCTTGCTTCTCGGCGCCGAGCCCGCGGTTGTTGGCTGCACGCTCGGTGGTAGGTTGTCAGTTCGGGTGCGGGGTGCACGCTCGCTGGCGGGCTGGCGGGCTGGCGGCTTGGCGGTGGGGTGCATGCTCAGCGGTGAGGCGCAGCGCGGCACTTTGATATATTGATAATCATGTTCAAATGGGGGTGGCGCTCGGAGGGCGAGGGGCGTGCGGAGCAGCCGGGGCAGGCCAGTGAGACAGCGCTACTAGAGAACCACGCCCACTCCCACGACCTGCCAAAGGACATACCAGCCCTCAGCCGAGGCGTGAAGGTGGTGACGTTTAGTCTGCTCGCCGTCGTTGCACTCGCCACCGTGCTGGGGCTGATCCTGCTGTGGCCCAACGCGGATCAAGTGGCGAAGGTGGCCGAGCGCAGCGGATCCATGGGGGCAGCCGGAACCTACGAGCAAGGCGAAGTGCTGAGCATTGAGGACGGGTGTGCCGCGCTGGGCCAAAGCGGGAGTGCCGGCCAGAGCGGAAGCGCGGACCAGGGCACCAACAGCACGGGTGGAAACTCAAAGAATCCAGAGACCCCGCGAGACCGCTGCATCACGGTGACCGTTGGTGTTCACACCGGACCCGATGCGGGGCGCACAATCGACGTGCCCGTGCGAGGAGCTCTCGCGTCAGCGGGTCTGCAGAAGGGGGATCGCCTCGAACTGATCGCCTATGCGACAGCCCCGACAGCCCCAGCGCCGACGGCAGCCCCACCAACCCCGCAAAACACGGACGAAGCCGAAAAAAAGGCACCCCAGAGCTACGAGGTCGCCCAAACGAACTACGGAGTGTCGGGAGTCTTTCGCGGTCTGCCGCTGCTGATCCTCGGCCTTTTGTTTGCCGCCGTAGTGATCTGGGTCGGTCGGCTACGTGGTGCGCTCGCGCTCGTGGCGCTGGGGATCAGCGCGTTTCTGCTGCTCGCGTTTATTCTCCCCGCCCTCGTTTCGGGGCAACCGGGAGTGCCGGTTGCTCTGGTGGGTGCGAGCGCCATCATGTTTGTGATTCTCTACTTTGTGCACGGCCCCAACATGCGCACGACGGCCGCGCTCATCGGAACGCTGTGCGGGATCCTGATCATGGCCGGTATTTCGCTCGTCGCGGTGCACACGACCCGGCTCAGCGGCATCGGAGACGAGTCATCCGGCTTTCTCGCCGCTGTCACGGGCGAGATTGATTTTCGCGGACTGCTCACCTGCGCGATCATTATTGCCGGGCTTGGGATCCTCAACGACGTGACCATCACCCAGTCTTCTGCCGTGTGGGAACTGCGCGCGGCAGCACCTGGCATGCCGCGGCGAGAGATTTTCGCCAGGGCCATGAGGATCGGCCGCGACCACATCGCCTCCACGGTCTACACGGTGTTCTTTGCCTACGTGGGGGCGGCGCTCAGCGTGCTCCTGCTGCTGTACCTCTACGACCGCCCTGTGTTGTCGCTGCTGACCCGTGAAGACATCGCGGTCGAACTCGTGCGCACGTTCTGCGGCAGCATCGGGTTGATCCTCGCCGTTCCGATCACCACCTGGGTTGCGACGCTGTTCACGCCGCCGGGGCAGAAGAACGTCACGAACCTTGGATGGCCTCTGAGCACCTCGCAGCTTCTGCCGAACCTTCTGAGTAGACTGAAGAAGATTCTTCAGTTTCGTCGAGCGCAGTACCTTTGGGGGCGTTGGAGTGTTTGAATTGAGTGAGGTCGCGCAGGGTCGCGAGCTTGTCATGGTGTCTAATCGTCTGCCCGTCGATCGGGTTGTGCAGGCGGACGGTACGACCGATTGGGCGCCTTCGCCGGGAGGACTCGTGACCGCGGTCGAACCGATCGTGCGAGAACTCGGCTGCCTATGGGTGGGGTGGGCGGGTAGCGCGGACGAAGAGGTGGAGCCGTTTGAAATTGGCTCAATGCGCCTCGCACCAATTCCGCTCAGCAGCGAAGAACTTGAAACCTACTACGAGGGCTTCTCGAACGGCACTCTTTGGCCGCTGTACCACGACGTTATCTCTCCTCCTGTCTACCACCGCACCTGGTGGGACTCTTACCAGCGTGTGAATCGGCGTTTTGCCGACAGGGTCGCTCTCGAGGCAGCACCCAACGCGGTCGTGTGGGTGCACGACTACCAACTACAGTTGGTGCCTGAGATGCTGCGAGAACTGCGCCCCGATCTCACCATCGCGTTCTTCTTACACATCCCGTTTCCGCCGCGCAGCCTGTTCGCTCAGTTACCATGGCGTCGCCAGATTGTGCGCGGCCTACTCGGGGCCGACGTCATCGGGTTCCAGCGCGTGCAAGACGCCGTGAGTTTCCGTCAGGCCAGCGAGCGCTACGCCGGAGTACCCGCGCGCGGCAACACGATCGTGCTGCCCGAATCACCCGATCACCCCTCTCGCTCGGTGCTCGCGCAGGAGTTTCCGATCTCTATCGACGCGGGTGGATTCGAAGAGTTGGCCTCGCGCGCCGAGGTGCAACAGCGGGCACGTGAGATTCGAGAAGAGCTGGGGCAGGATCGCACCATCCTTCTCGGGGTGGATCGCCTCGACTACACGAAGGGCATTCGGCATCGCCTGAAAGCATTCGAGGAACTGCTTGAAGACGGCGAGATTAACGCCCACGATACCGTGCTCGTGCAGGTGGCGAGCCCGAGCCGCGAGCAGGTCGAGGCTTATCAGCAACTTCGTGAAGAGGTGGAGGTGACGGCCGGGCACATCAACGGCGCACACGGCTCCATCGGGCACGCACCGCTCGTCTACCTGCACCAGAGCTACTCTCGCGAAGAGATGGCGGCGCTCTACCTCGCCGCAGACGTGATGGTCGTGACCCCGCTGCGCGATGGAATGAATCTCGTAGCGAAAGAATACGTTGCCTGCCGTGCAGACGAGGGCGGCGCACTGATCTTGAGCGAGTTCACCGGCGCGGCCGACGAACTCCGAGCCGCCCTGCTGATCAACCCGCACGACATTGAGGCGCTCAAGGCCGCGATGCTGCGCGCGATCCACCTGCCCCGTGAGGAACAGCAACGACGCATGCGCTCGCTGCGTAAGGCGGTCTACGACAACGATGTGGCGCACTGGGCGACCCAGTATCTCGAAGCGGTATCGGCGGCGGCTGACGCGCACGTGAAGCAGGCCGAGGGGGTACGCGAGGGAGAGACCGCGGAGCTTTCCGCACCAAACGAGGTGTTTGTGTCGAGCGCTCTGCGTGCTCGGCTGCGGCGACTCGCAACGGTTCCGTCGCTGATCGTCGCGAGCGACTTTGACGGCACCCTTGCGCCGATTGTTGGGCGGCCACAAGATGCCCGGATCCTGCCCCGCGCGCGGCGGGCACTAGAAGTCTTGCAGGAGTCACCAGATGTGCAGGTGATTTTGCTCACAGGTCGCTCGGTCGAGGGACTGAGGGTGACCGGTCTCGAATCGGATTCCTGGATTCTGTCGGCCTCACACGGCGCAGAACTTACCGGGCTTGACGCGGTGGGTGACGCGGGATCGCTGACGCCCGACGAGGAGGAGCGTCTCGGTAAACTCTCGCGCCGCTTCGACAGGGTATTTCGTGATGAAATCGGCGTGAGACTGGAGCGCAAGCCCTACGGAATCGTGGTTCACACGCGCGAGGTTGCTGAACCGGATCGCGCCTCTGAGCTGCTGGCTGCTGCTGTCGAACTGGGGACCGTGCCCGGCATCACGATGCGCGAGGGGAAACAGGTGCGCGAGTTCTCAGTGCGTAACACCGACAAGGGGAGCGCGCTGCTGCTGATCCGCGAGATGCTGCCAGCCGCACCCGTGCTGTTTCTCGGTGATGATGTGACTGACGAAGACGTGTTTGCTGTGCTCGGCCCCGACGATCTGGGCATCAAAGTGGGGGAGGGCGAATCGCTGGCACGCGAGCGGGTTGCCGATCCTGAAGCCGCGGCTGCTGTGCTCGCCGCGCTC
This sequence comes from Leucobacter coleopterorum, assembly GCF_011382985.1. GTDB lineage: Bacteria > Actinomycetota > Actinomycetes > Actinomycetales > Microbacteriaceae > Leucobacter > Leucobacter coleopterorum. The sequence goes on along the minus strand of NZ_CP049933.1, from coordinate 2,523,393 downwards.
GCCGAATTGCGCACCGGGATCGTGATTGGTTCGGAGGTCGCGGCGGTTCGCTGAGGGTGCTGGTGTCTTTGTGTACCAGTGGTGTTGAGAGCCCAGTTTTACATGATTTCTGAGCCTAGAAACATGCAAAACTGAGCTTTCAAGCATGCTGCAGGTGGGCAAACACCTCTTCCGTCGGCCCCTGCTCAACGATTTGGCCATCTTGCATCACGAGTACTCGATCAGAGACCGTGCGCAGCGCTGCGAGATCGTGGGAGACAAACACGATGGTGAGGTCACGCTCGTGTTGCAGCCGCCGCAGCAAATTCAGAACACCAGCCTGCGTCGAGACATCGAGCGCCGACACGGGTTCGTCGCACACCAGTACGTCGGGGTCGGCGGCGAGCGCCCGCGCGATGGCAACCCGCTGCCGCTGGCCTCCCGAGAGAGTCAGGGGCGGCGGTGGGCCAAAGCCGGATCAAGGTCAACCATCTGCAGTAGCTCAGCCACCGAAGTGCCCGTCAGTCGCAGAGAGGTCGCGAGAATGCGCTCGACCCGCCACCTGGGATCAAAGGTTGCCAGTGGATCTTGCGGAATCAGCCGGACCCGTGTCGCAGTGCGTTCAACCTCGCCTGAATCGAGTCGCTCCGCCCCACAAGCACCCGCGCGAGTGTGGTCTTTCCTGCACCGGACTCACCGAGCACGCCCACGGCCTCACCGCGACGCAACTCGAAACTGACTCTAGAGAGCGCGAACGTGTGGCCCTTGCCCAACGCAAACTTGCGAGTGCCGTCGCTCACTGTGATGAGTGGTTTGCCCGGTACAACGGCCCCGCCGGGCTTGGCCCCGGACGGTGCCGCGGCGAGCAGCCGTTGGGTAACGGGGTGTTGCGGGTGGTTCAGGATCTGGTCGCGGTTGCCAGACTCGACAATCTTGCCCCGATCCAGCACTACGATGCGGTCGGCGATCTGCGCAACACTCTGCAGATCGTGACTGATGAGTAGCAAGGCGGTGCCGCTCGCTTTGATGGAGGAGAAGAGCTCAAGCACACGAGCAGCGGTTGTCGGATCGAGTGCGGTGGTGGGTTCGTCGGCAATAAGAAGCCGGGGGTTGCACACAATGGCCGACGCTATGAGCGCGCGCTGCCGCATGCCGCCGGAGAGTTCGCCGGATCGCTGCCGCAGGTGCTGCTCGGCCTTCGGTAGTCCCGCTCGTTTGAGTGCTTCGAGCACCCGCGCTCGCCGCAGGCGGCGACCCTGACCGAACGCACGCTGATCCCGAACCTCAAGGGCCTCGCCCACCTCGGCCTCAATGGTGCGCAGCGGATCAAGCGATTGCAGCGCATCCTGCAAAATTAGCCCAATCTCTGCCCCTCGAAGCGCACGCCAGTCTCGCTGACTGGCCTCACGCATATTGTGCCCCGTGATGATGAACTGCTTTGCGTCCACGCGCCACTTTGGCTCGGCCTGCACAAGACCCAGCAGGGTGCGTGTGAGAACAGACTTGCCCGCTCCCGATTCACCGACAACAGCGACGCACTCGCCCGCGTTGACAGTGAGACTGATGCCGTCGAGAATTTGATCATTGTGATGCTGCACTCCGAGGCTTTGCAGCTCTAACACGCTCATGCGATCCCCAACTTTGCAAGGCGACGACCCAGTGCCGTGAGCGCCGCGGCAGTGACGACAATCGCGAGCCCCGGGAACACCGTCATCCACCACGCCGTTGCGATGTAGGTGCGGCCAGAATTGAGCATCGCACCCCACTCGGGTGAGGGCGGCAGCGCTCCAAGCCCGAGGAACCCGAGTGCCGATACCCACACGATGGCCTGTCCGACCCCGAGCGTCGCCGCTGACACGAGCGGCCACAGTGAGTTCGGGGCGATGTGACGGGTGAACACTCGCAGGGGACTCACACCGTCGAGCCGCGCCCACTCCACGTAGCCGCTCTGTGCGATGCCACGAACCCTTGAGCGCAGCATGCGGGCGTAGCCCGGGATAGTGGCTAGGCCAATCGCAAGGATGGATGCCGTGGGGCCCCCGCCGATGATTGTGATGAACAGCAGTGCCATCACTAGTGTGGGGAGTGCGAAGAGCACCTCAAAGACCCTGCCTAGGGCGGAATCGACTAGCTTCGGGCCGAGACCCGCGGTGAAGCCCAGGATCGCGCCGAGACCAACTCCGATAGCCGTGGCAGCGAGGCCTATGCCGAGTGATGCGGCGGCGCCGTGAATGACGCGGGTATAGAGGTCGCGGCCTGACTCGTCGGTGCCGAAGAGGTGAACTGGTGACGGTGATTGCAGGGCATCGGCGGGGTTGATAGCGAGCGGGTTGCCCGGGGCGAGGATCTGCGGGGCGCACACGGCGACAGCCGTGATCGCGAGGATCGCGAGCGCGACGTAGCTTGGCCAGCCGAGACCGTTGAACGACCGGCTGGTCTTCTGCTGCAGTCGCAGGATTGTTGCCGCACTCACGCCACCACCGCCTTCGCGAGTCGCGGGTCAATCACGTGCTCAAGCAACGACGACACCAGCATCACCACAACATAGAGCAGCGCGATCACGGTGACCACCCCGATTGCCACGGGCACATCGCGCACGGCGGCAGCTTCGAGCAGCAGCCGCCCGAGGCCGGGCCGCGCAAACAGTGCCTCAACCACAACGGCACCGCTCAGCAGCGAACCGTAGGCCCACCCGAGAGCGCCACCCCGGGCAGCGCTGCGTGGCGCAGAGTGTGCCGAAAGAACACCCGCGTTTCGGAAGACCCGCGCGAGCGTGCGGTCACCGCAAACGGGGCTGCGTCGGCCTCGGCAAGAGATCCGTGGAGTACGTGTGCGAGGTACCCAGCGATAGGCACCGCCAGTGTCACAACCGGCAGCACAAGACCGGCCGGGCTCGATCCCGAACTGGTGGCCGGTAGCCACCCCAGCCCGTTTGCAAACACGAGAATGAGCACCGCCCCCAAAAAGAACTGCGGCACCACACTCGCCACGGTTTCGACTCCCGAAAGCGCCGAGCGCACAAGCCCACCGAAGCGACCTCTAGCCGTCGCTGCGATCAACAACCCCACGACCGCGAGCGCCCAGGCGAGCAGGAGCGCGAGGGTGGCGAGCAGCACGGTCGGTGGCACGTTCTCGGCGAGCAACTCAGAGACGGGCTGCTTGCGCGCATACGAGTCGCCGAACTGCAGGGTGGCGATCCGCCACAGCTGCGCGAGGTATTGCACAACAACAGGCTGATCCAGGCCGTAGTTTTGTGTCGCACGTGCGACGGTCTCGGGCCCCGCTTGTGATCCGGGGCCACCGAGGATCGCCTCAAGCGGATCACCCGTCGCCCGCAGCGCAACGAACACGACCGTGGCGGTGATCCACACCACCAGCACAGCCGAGCCCAATCGCGCGAGGACCGCCCTCACTTCGGTTAGCCCCCGACCCGCGCGTTCACGAACGTTGGTGTTGCGACCGTGCCGAGTGTTGTGACGCCGGTGGCGCCTTTCACGAGGAAGTGGTTCTGCTGGTCGTAGAGCGGCAGAACGGTGTAGCTCTCAAGGATGCGTTGCTGCGCGTCGGCGTAGATTTTGGTGCGCTTGTCTGTGTCGAGTGTTGCGGAGGCCTCGTCGAGCAGTTTGTCGACCTCGGGATTCGCGAGCTGCGCGTGGTTGGCGAAGTAGCCGGAGGGTGCCGGCACGATGCCGCCGGAGTGATAGAGGATGCGCAGGACATCTGGACCGACCTTTGTGTAGGGTGCGCTGACCGCCTCGTACTCGTTTGAGCCGAGCGCGCCGTACCAGGTGCTCAGATCAACGGGATTGAGGACCACCTCAAAACCAACAGCGGAGGCGTTTGCCTGGATCTGCTCGAACAGCGACTGCTCTGCTGCCACTGACTGGTTCGTGCTGACCGGGAAACGCACTGTGAGTCGTTTACCGTCTTTCGTGCGCACGCCGTCTGTGTCTTTTGTGGTCCAGCCGGCCTCGTCGAGCAACTTCTCTGCCTGCTTCTTGTCAGTGGTGAAGAGGTCGCTGTCGCTGATCGCGGTCGGTTCTGTGCTGGCGAGCAGTGAAGTTGAGCGATCTACCGTGCCGAGGTAGAGCGACTTAATGCCGGGATTGGGATCTGCCGCCCGAATGAAGGCCTCGCGTACTTTGACATCGTTGAATGGGGCTTGCCCGGAGTTGAGCTCGATGCGGTTGGTGGATCCGGGACGCGGCGCGTCAATGTGCTCAATGCCGGAGCCGTCTTTCTCCGCCGCGACGATGGCGTCGGGCTGCGGGTTATCGATGACCTGCACCTCACCTGAGGTGAGCGCGGCATAGCGGGTCGCCGCATCGGGAATGAATCGCCAGTCGATGCGCTCGATGTGTGCCGGGCCCTTGTGGTCGGCCTCGGGGCCTGGCGTTTTGTAGTCATCGTTGCGCACGAGGATGACTTGTTGCTGCGGTGTCCACTTCTCGACGGTGAACGGTCCGGTGCCGATTGGATCGGCGCAGTTCTTTTCCATGCCGCGAGCGATGCCTGCGGGGGATTGGATTGCGGTCCACTGCTGGCTCATCGATTCGAGCAGGGCCGAATCAGGTTTTGAGAGGTGGAAGCGCACGTGGGTTGCGTCGATGGGTTCGATCTTTTTAATCTTCTCGACCGCGAGGTAGCCCGTTGACGACTGTGTGTCGGGATCCTGTAGGTGTTCGATGTTCGCCTTCACTGCCTCGGCGTCGAGTGGGGTGCCGTCGGTGAAGGTGACGTCGTTTTGCAGCGTGAAGTCCCAGGTGAGACCGTCTGTGCTGGTCTCCCAGTGGGTCGCGAGCCAGGGCTTGATTGTGCCGTCTGCACTGCGGCCAACGAGCGGCTCAAGGTACTGAGTTGAGATGAGGGCCTGAGGGTAGTTACCGCCGACGTGGGGGTCGAGGCAACTGGGTTCAGCGTCTCCCGTCGCGTAGACGAGGGTGCCACCGTCGGTTTTTGTGTCGGTGGCTGTGCCTGCTTCGCTCGCGCAAGAACTGAGAACAACCGCCGCGAGTGCGGCGACCGATGTCATTGCGATGCCGTACAGCAGTGTATGGCGAAGGGGAAATGTGCGCGTCATGGAACAGAGCTTCCTGGTTGTTGGATTGAGTGCAACAAGCAAACCCTAGCGCATGACGTATGCCGATAAGCTGCTGACCATGTCGAATCCGCGCGGGCGCCCGCACGCCTCCTCCCGTGAAGTGCTCACGGATGCCGCGTGCGAGCTATTTCTTGAGCAGGGCTACGAGGCCACCTCCGTCACCGAGATTGCCCGGCGCGCGGGAGTGAGTCGCTCGAGCTTCTTCAACTACTTTGAGGGCAAGTCGGCAATACTGTGGTTTGTGCTCGACGAGCAGATCGACGCGCTTGTGCAGCGGGTCGAGGATCCTGAGCTCACTCTTGACGAGGCTCTCGACGCGTTCGCCGACGGCACCGCCCCGACGCACTCGCCCTCGCTATTGTCGACGCCCGAAACATGGGGGTCGAAGTTGAACTGCGTACGGGGCAGGCGCTGCGACAGCTGCGAATCGCCGACGCTGTGGCGAATCGCCTAGAGCGTGATGGTGCGGATGCCGCGCGGGCGAGGATCGTCGCAGCCGGATACGCGGCAGCACTGCTCGGCGCCGTGTGGCGCTGGTCGAGCCTCGGCGCGGGCCGACACGACCTCGCCCGGAAGGTCGAGTCAGCGCTGCGAGTCGCCCGCGAGGTGTTGGTTTAGCTCTCCACCTTCTCAACAGGGCGATCTTGGAAAGCGTTCTTCGGCACAATAAAAAGAAGGGCAGCGGCAGCGACAAACGCCGAGATGCTGCACACGAGCCACACGGTGAGGTAACCCGAGAAGGATCCTGCGGTGCCACCCTCCGCACCGCCCGAGACACCGTGCATGAGCGCGAACCCGAAGATGGCAGATGCGACGGCACCACCGATCGTCTTTGTTGAATTGGTGAGCCCGGTTGCAACTCCCGTTTGTGTTGCGGGGGCTGCCGATGCCGCCGCCGCGGGGAGCGCTGCGACAAGCGCCCCAGAGCCAAGGCCCGCAATCATGATGTTGATGACCATCTGCAGGTACGTTGCGTGAAACGGTACAAACATGAGGTAACCAACACCTACCATGCTTGCGGCGATGACAAGCGCGAGGCGCGGCGTGAGTAGGCGAGCCACGCGCGGGTAGAGCAGCGCCCCGATTACCATCGAGATGAGGTAAAAACCGATCGCCAGTGACGTGACAAAACCCGTGGTGCCGATCCCGTAGCCGTAGACTTCGGGGTCCGTGCGCAAGAAGGTTGAGAGGGGAGCCTGCGCGCCGAGCACACTCATGCCGAAGAGTGCCGCGGTCAGAAAGACCGGGGCGAGCGCGGGGGACCGGAAGAGGCGCACATCGATCAGTGGATCAGGGTGGCGTAGCTCCCAACGGGCGAACGGAATAACCAGCAACAGCCCGAGAAGGGCCACACCCCAGGCAGCAGGATCACCGGCGCCGTTTAAACGGAGCAGGCTGAGACCGCCGGTGAACGCTAGGATCGCGAGCGAGATGAGGCTCAGGCCAACGAGGTCGAGGCGACCACCGAGCTGGTCAGGCGATTCTTTGACCCCAAAGAGAATGACAAAGAAGCAGATCGTCACGAGAACACCCGGCACAAACAGCACCGTCATGATCGGGAGTGTGTCGATGAGTTGCCCGCCGAGCAGCGCGCCCGTGATCGCACCTAACTCAAGCGCCGCCACCAAAATGCCGGCGGCGCGAGCGGTGACGAGCGAGCGGTTCTCCATGCTGTGAGAGCGCGACCAGATAAGTGCGATTTCGAGGGGCAACCACACGACGTAGACTCCCTGCAGCGTCCAGGCCGCGAGAAAGAGAGCGAACGACTCGGTGAATGGCAGCGCTAGCGTTGCGAACGCCGTAACAGCGGTTGACCAGAGCAAGATCCGCTTGTGGCCAGCCATGTCACCGAGTTTTGCAAGCGCCGGTACAACCAGTGCCGAGAGCATCAGCTGCGACCCTTCAAGCCAGTTCACGTCGGCGTCGTGCACATCGAGGTGACGAGCGATGTTGCTCAGCATGGGGGTGTAGTAGCCCTGTATGAAGCCGCTTGTCAGCTCAACGAACGCGAGAAAACCGACGACACCAACGAGTGCACCGAGGGTAACTTTCTTCATGCTCATTCTCTTCGTGATCCGTTACAGGTTTTCGATGAGGGTGCGGTGAAAAAGTTCCCCGCGTTCCAGTTCGCTGATGGACACCCGCTCATCGACACCGTGGATTGTCGCCCTCAGTTCTGCCGACATCGCGAGTGGTGCGAAGCGGTAAGTCGCGGGGGCGAAGCGGTGAAAATGACGCGAGTCTGTCGCTGCCATCATCACGTAGGGGGTTGTGTGAGCGGCCGGGTGAGAAATGCCAACGGCCTGCGCGATCAGCGCGAACTGTTCGTTGTCGGTTGCTGATTCAGGGGAGGGCTCGCCTCCCTCCAACACCGTGACGATGACGCGCCGATCCTTCACGCGGCGGCGGATCCTGCGCACGGTGCTCTGCACCGATTCGCCGAGCGCGATCCTCAGATTGATGGTGGCGCTCGCCTGTGAAGGCAGCACGTTGGCGGCGGTGCCGCCAGAGAACATTGTCGGTGCGACGGTCGTGCGCACCATCGCCGCCGGTTCGCCGCCGAGCGACGTGAAGACGCGCGCCGTAAGCCAAGGGGAAGCCGCGAGTGCGCGGTAGAGCAGACGTGCGGGGCCGCGGGATCGGGCGGCAAAATCACTCAGCATGCGCGTAACCGCCGCTGGGGTACGGGCAGGGAAGGTGCTGGGAGTGAGCCGCTGCACGGCTCTCGAAATTCGCCCCACCGCGGTGAGCGTGGGCGGAGCAGAAGCGTGTCCGCCATCGCCCCTAGTGCTCAGCTGCACGGTTGTTGCGCCTTTTTCACCGACGCCGACCATAGCAGAGACACCCCGGACCAGAGGAAGTGGAGCGTCGACCACCGCTCCGCCCTCATCCAGCACAATCCAGGGGGTGATCCGGCGATCCTCAAATGTTTTGGCGATTGCTTCGGCGGCGTCGCCAAAGGTTTCTTCGTTGCCGCCGAGCGAAAGATAGACGTCGCGCGCGGGGGTGAACCCGGCGGCAAGCAGATTTTCGACAGCCTCGAGCGTCACGAGCAGTGGCCCCTTATCGTCGAGAGCGCCGCGCCCGTGCACGTAGCCGTCGGTGATGCGGCCCTCGAACGGGGGATACTTCCAGGTGTCTGACTCGTCGACCGGCACAACATCGAAGTGAGCCATAAGCACGGCGGGGTCCTGGTGCGAGTCGATGCCGCGCCAGTGGAAGAGGAGTCCGAGGTCAGTGATCTGTTCGCGGCTGAGGGTTGTGTGTATGAGTGGGTACAGTTCTTCAAGCAGGGCGACGAAGCGCTCGAATGGCTCTACGCCGCGCTGCTCCATTTCTGCTGAAACGGTGGGCACTTGAATCATGCGCGAGAGACGCTCTGCGGCTCCCCTGCGAGGGGTGAGGCTGAGCGCGGGACTGGCTTCGTTGGCGGTCATGGATCTACCGTAGTGCTTTTGGGGGAGTGCGTGGTGGCCACATCACAGCCGCGCCGCGAGCCGTGTGCCCTGGTCAATCGCCCGCTTCGCGTCGAGTTCGGCAGCGACATCGGCACCCCCGATGAGGTGGGACCCAGTTTCAAGCTCGGCCAGTTCGTCGTGTAGTTCTCGCAGCGGATCCTGGCCCGTGCATAGAACAAAGGTGTCTGCTGCAATGACGTGATCGTGCACTGCGCCGTCTTTGCCGGTGAGGCGCACGTGTAGACCAGCGTCGTCAATCCTCTGATAGTTCACCCCCGGGATCATCTGCACGCCACGACGAGCGAGCTCCGTGCGGTGGATCCAGCCGGTTGTTTTGCCGAGGCCCGCCCCGATCTTCGAGGCCTTGCGCTGCAGCATCGTGACCTGTCGCGGGGGTGCCTCTTCAATGGGCTTGGTGATTCCGCCCGGATTGGCATACGCGGTGTCGACACCCCAGTGCTCCAGGAATTCCGAAACGTTGAGCGGATCCTCGTCTGCTGGTGCAGTGAGAAACTCGGCCACGTCGAAGCCGATTCCGCCCGCTCCGAGAATCGCGACGGTCAAACCGACGGGCTTGCGATCGCGCAGCACATCGAGATAGCTGACCACACTCGGGTGGTCGAGTCCGGGGATTTCGGGAGTGCGCGGGGTGACACCCGCAGCGATTATCACCTCGTCGAACGAGCCCGCGGCAAGCTCTGGGGCGGTCACGCGGTGCCCCAAGCGCAGCTCAACTCCGGTTTCTTCGAGCCGCCGGCCAAAGTACCGTAGCGTCTCGGCGAACTCGAACTTGCCTGGTACCTGAAGGGCAACATTGAGCTGCCCGCCGATCATGTCGGCGGCCTCGAATAGAGTGACCGCGTGCCCGCGCGAGGCCGCGGTGGTGGCGAAGGCGAGACCGGCGGGGCCCGCACCCACAACGGCAATTCGCTTGCGCGTGACGGTCGGCCCGATGATCAGCTCGGTCTCGTGTGCGGCCCGCGGGTTGACGAGGCACGAAGCGATGCGTCCCGAGAAAGTGTGGTCGAGGCAGGCCTGATTGCAGCCGATGCAGGTGTTGATGCGCTCCGGTGTGCCAGCGGCGGCCTTCGCGACGAATGCGGGGTCTGCCAAAAACGGGCGCGCGAGCGACACCATATTGGCGTCGCCGTCCGTGAGGATCCGCTCGGCCGTGTCCGGGGTGTTGATCCTGTTCGTTGTGATGAGCGGAATTGAGACCAAGCCCATCAGCTGCTTCGTCACCCAGGCGAAGGCACCCCGAGGCACCGAGGTCGCGATGGTGGGTATCCGCGCCTCGTGCCACCCTATACCGGTGTTGAGCATCGTGGCACCAGCTGCCTCGATTTTTTGGCCGAGTTCGATGACCTCGGCAAGTGTCGACCCCTCGGGCACCAGATCGAGCATGGAGAGCCGATAAATGATGATGAAGTTTGGCCCGACCGCCTCGCGCACGCGGCGCACGATCTCGAGGGGAAAGCGCACGCGGTTCTCATAAGATCCGCCCCACTCATCGTCGCGCTTGTTTGTATGACGCACGATGAACTCGTTGATGAGGTAGCCCTCGGACCCCATGATCTCCACACCGTCGTAGCCTGCCTGCTGGGCGAGAGTGGCCGTGCGCACGTAGTCGGCGATGGTGCGTTCGATGTCTTCGTGGGAAAGTTCCCGCGGCACGAGTGGAGAGATCGGTGCCTGAATCGGGCTGGGAGCAACAAGATCCGGGTGCGCTGCATAACGCCCGGCGTGCAGGATCTGCAGCGCGATCCTGCCACCCGCTCCGTGCACGGCCTCGGTGATAACGCGGTGCTCGGCGGCCTCAGCCTCGGTCGTTAGCATGGCGGCCCGGGGGTGAGTCTGCCCACATCGTTGGGAGAGACGCCACCCGTCACGATGAGGGCGACACCGCCTGCCGCGCGCTCGCGATAGAAGGCGGCCATGCGCTCGAAGCCACCCGGCGCTTCCTCAAGACCGAGGTGCATTGACCCCATGAGGATCCGGTTCGGAAGTGTCACGAAGCCCAGGTTGAGCGGGGTGAAAAGCTGCGGGTAAGTCTGCGCTGACATGGTTCCCTTGCTGGTTCGGGTCACGGTTGGTGATCCCGAACCTAGCGGGGAATCGCGGCGGCTGTCGAGCGCCTAGTAGTGACTGTACAAAATCGCGACTCTGCGACTCTGCGACTCTGCGACCTCGCCCGTCTGGTCGTGTGTACCCAGATGGTCCTTATCCTCGAGAATAAGGACCATCTGGGTACACGCTAGGTGCGATCGTGCCTAGCCAGCCGGCTCAGATACCTGCATCTTGGACGGCTGGGCGGGAGCCGGGGGGTCGGCGACCATGCGCTCAGCCTCGACAATCGGGGTCGGGGCGCCGTGGTCGAGAGCTGTCATCATAGACTCGTCGAAGGGGGCGCGGCCTGCGAGCACCTCAACGAGTTGCTGTTTTTCGACGCTCTTCGTCCAGGTGCCGATCAGCACGGTCGCGACTGCGTTGCCGGTGAAGTTTGTGAGCGCGCGGGCCTCAGACATGAAGCGGTCAATGCCGACGATCAGACCAACACCGTCGACCAGGTCGGGGCGGTGCGACTGCAGGCCCCGGCGAGGGTCGCGATGCCAGCCCCGTCACACCAGCCGCGCCCTTTGACGCGATGATCATAAAAATGAGCAGCGAGATCTGCTCGCCGAGTTCCAGCGGTTTGCCCATGGCGGTCGCCACAAACAGCGCGGCCATCGTCAAGTAGATCGCGGTGCCGTCGAGGTTGAATGAGTACCCGGTCGGTACGGTGACACCAACGACGGGCTTGGAGACACCGAGATGTTCCATCTTCGCGATGAGGCGGGGCAGGGCGGGCTCAGACGACGAGGTCGAGAAGATGAGCAGGTACTCGCGGGCGAGGTAATTCATGAGAAGAAAGATGTTGACGCGGGCGACCGTCCACAGCAGGGACCCGAGCACGACCACAATAAACAGGATGCAGGTGATGTAGAACGCGATCATCAGAGTCGCCATGCTCACGATAGCTTGGAGGCCAGTCGAACCAACCACGGCCGCGATCGCCCCAAACGCCCCAACCGGAGCCACCCACATGATCATGGTGAGCAGACGGAACACAAGAACCTGAACCTGACCGATGGCGGTGAGGATCGGCTTGCCAGCGTCGCCCATTTTTTGCAGGGCAAAGCCGGTGAGCAGCGCCACAAACAGGGTCTGCAGAATGTTGCCGGCCGTGAGCGAGGAGAGCAGCGATGTGGGAATGATTCCCATGAGGAACGACTGCGTGCCACCCTCGGCGCTGCCCGCCGTGGCTGGCGCGTCGTAGTGCATATTGCTGAGATCGAGGCCATCGCCCGGATGAATCAGGTTGCCAACGAACAGGCCGATCCCGAGCGCAAAGGTCGACATGACCACAAAGTAGCCAAGCGCAAGACCGCCGACCTTGCCGATGGTGGCGGCCTTCGCGACGGAACCCACGCCGAGCGCGATGGTGCAGAAAATGACGGGGGCGATCATCATCTTGATGAGCGCCACAAACGCGTCGCCGAGCGGTTTGAGTGATTTTGCGAACTCTGGAATCATCAGCCCGACAATCGCACCGCCGACGACCGCGATAATCACGGCAATGTAGAGGTAATGCGATTTGTCGATGCCTCGACGCTTTTTGGTCTTGCCTGCTGGCTGAATGGCGGGCGCTTGTGCCATGACGACTCCTTTGTGGGAATGGCTGGTTGCTGTTGTTAGTTTGCGGGTGTGCCCAAGAAAGCGAGGCGTTGTGGTCATAGTGTTCGCAACGGGTGTGAGCTAGTTGAAGTCGTGGTGACAATGACAGAATGAAGCAATGCGGGAATGGAGTGTTGCCACACGCTTTTTTATGGGACTTTTATCGTTGACCCTCTTGGCTGTTGTGGCGCTCACCCTCGCGCTGTATTTGGATGCGACCCGGCAAGCCGTGAGCGTCGCACAAGAGCGCACCGCTTCACTCTCGGCTGCGCTCGCGATTGATCCCTTTGTTATTGATGCGGTGCAAACCTCACACCCTACGGAACTGCTGCAACCCTTCGCAGAGGCTGTCATGTCGAAGAGCAGCGTCGATTTTGTGACGTTCATGGACACCGATCGCACCCGCTATACGCATCGCTACACCTCGGAGATTGGCGGCAAGTTTGCGGGCCCCATTGACGAGGCCCTCAAACACGGCACTGTGAACCAAACGAACAACGGTCCCCTCGGTGTGACGATCCGGGGTATTACGCCCATCCACGGCTCAGACGGCAGTGTCGTTGCACTTGTTTCGACCGGGGTAACGGTCGAACACAGCAACCTATTGCTGCTGCAACGGATCCCGCTCATTATTGCGATCGCGGGTACGATGCTCACTGTCGGGGCCATTATGGCGTTTGGGATCCGCCGGTATCTTCGCCGCGTGACCTTTGGTCGCGGACCAGAGCAGATCGGTCAGATGTACGCCTTCTACGATGCTGTGTTGCACACGGTCGATGACGGCATGCTCTTGCTCGGGCGTAATGGGGAACTCGTGCTGTACAACGACCGGGCACGCGAGCTACTGGGGTCGGCACTGCGTGTCTCTGTTGTGCCGGGCAACGTGCGATCGCGCAAGCGCGTGCCTGTCGGAGAACTGCCACACGAACTCACCGAGATGCTCGCGAGCGGGAATGTGGTCGAAGACGAGATCGTGACAGTGGGGGATCGGGTGCTGCTGGTGAGTCACCGACCGGTGGTAAGTGACGAAGCTACAGGGGGATCGGTCGGCTCGCTCGGCACGCTGGTTGTGTTGCGAGACCGCACAGAACTGTTGAAGCTCACCTCTGATCTGGACTCGCTGCAGACGATGTCGAACGCGCTTCGTTCGCAAACGCATGAGCACGCCAATCGGATTCACACGATGGTGACGCTGGTTGAACTCGGGCGGGGCGACGAGGCTATTCGGTTCGCTGCTGAGGATGTGAAGGTGGATCAGGAACTCACCGATCAGGTGTTGCAATCCATCGATGAGCCCGTGCTTGCCGCGTTGTTGGTTGGCAAGAGTGCTCAGGCTTCGGAGAGTGGCATCGAGTTCAGCATCGTTGCGGATGGTCACATCTCTGCAGGAATGATCGACGTGCAAGATGCCGTGACGATCATTGGTAACCTCATTGACAACGCCATGGAGGCGGCTGGTGATCAAGAATCGGCTGAGCGACGCTGGGTAGAGGTCGAACTCCTGGCCGTGCCAGGAGAGTTTGTGGTGAGGGTTACTGACGGTGGTGCCGGACTTGGCGGAGTTGCGCCCGAACAGGTGCTGCGACGGGGTTACACCAAAAAGGGTGACGGGGTCGGGGGAACAGCCGTGCGGGGCGTTGGGCTCGCGCTTGTGCACCAAGCAGTACGCCGACGCGGCGGAACCCTGCGGTTGGAGGACGGGGTGGCGGCGGATGAAGGCGCAAGGTTCACTGTTGTACTGCCAACCGTTTCCGCTGATCCTGACGGGTGCACAACGAGTAGCGAGCGAAAGGATCAACGCTGATGCGAACACTGCGCGTACTGATTGTTGAAGACGAAGCAATGACCGCCGAGGCTCATGCTGCGTATGTCGGGCGTCTTGAAGGATTTGAGGTTGCAGGTATCGCGGGCTCTGGCGCGGAAGCTCTCCGGGTGCTCGCCCCCGGTGCTGGCGCCAACGTAGACGTGGTGATGCTCGACATGAATCTGCCTGACTTTAATGGCATGGAACTTGCGCGCCGCATTCGGGCCGCTTCGCTTCGCGTCGACCTCATTGCCGTTACGGCGGTACGTGAACTCGAAACTGTACGCGAGGCAATTTCGTTTGGTGTGGTGCAGTACATTTTGAAGCCGTTTACCTTTGTGATGTTCGCCGACAAACTCGGGCGCTACAGGCGTTTCGCTAATGACCTCAGTGGTGATTCGATAGATACAGGATCGCAACAGTCGGTGCTGCAGGGGGATATTGACGCGGCGCTGTCTGGGCTTCGCGGCGATTCTGCACAAGAATTACCCAAGGGGCTATCGGAGGACACTCTCGGAGCTGTGGTTGGCTACCTGCAGTCTTTGGACATGGCTGTCTCTGCGGGTGAACTCACCGAGGTGCTCGGGATCTCGCGCATCACGGCTCGACGCTACCTCGAGTACCTCACTAGCACGCGCCAGGTGTCGCGAGAGCCGCGCTATGGCACTCCAGGTCGCCCTGAGCTTGAGTATCGGTGGACGCCGGTGGCGCTGCGGCAATGAAAACAAAGAAGGGGTGGGGCCGAAGCCCCACCCTTCTTACGTCTGCGACGCTAGATCTTACAAGATTTAGAGAGCGCGGATGTTGGTTGCCTGCAGGCCCTTCTGGCCCTGCTCGACATCAAATTCTACGCGCTGCTCTTCGAACAGGTCGCGGCGGCCGTTGCCAGCGATCGCGCTGAAGTGCGCGAAAACGTCGGCTGAGCCATCATCGGGGGCGATGAATCCAAAGCCCTTTTCGGAGTTGAACCATTTCACAGTGCCAGTGGCCATCTGTATTTCCTTCGTGTTGCTGACCGCGATGCGGTCTTTGTGTGCCACGGCGACGGTGCCGACGTGGAGACTGGTAGCGTGCTGCGCAATGGCAACAAATAAAACGTGCTTTGGTTTCCCAACGTTCGGCATTACTGGTCTTACAGCCTGAGCCTACCCTATGCCGGAGTGACGTAACAGGATCGTGACCTTCTTGTGTCATTTGGGGGCAACAATTTGTTCGAGATTCTTTTGTTATCCCAGGTTGACAGCCCACAAAGTAGGCGTATGCTGACTTATGGTCAGGTTGACTATAAGCCAAAATTCATTTGAGCGAGGGGGTGCCGTGCAATATGAGAGTGCAAGTGTGAGCGAGCGTCGCACGCTGCCGCCCGCCGTTGCGGTCTCAACGGTTGCCTTTGCGCTTGCCCCACCGAAAGATGCCACCCTCGACTCATCCACGTCCGAGGGGCTGGATCCGACCGCACTGTGGATTCCGCTTGTTCGGCGTACTCGTGCCCCTTTCCGTGACATGTGGGCGTTGCCAGGCGGACCGACGCGCTGGGATGAAACCCTGGCCGACACCGCGCTGCGCACTCTCCATGATGCGGTACTGAGGGCGCCCGGGTATCTTGAGCAGCTCTACTCGTTCGGCGGTGTAGAACGATCAGCTCAGGCGCAAAGGTTGGTGACTATCGCTTACTGGGCGCTGTACGGCGAGGGGGATCTCGCCGCTGATCCTGCCGCCACGCCGCAGCCAGAACACAGCCGTTCACAAAGGGGACGCTGGGATGACCCCAACGGTGTCACAGCGCTGCACTCCGACCAGAGCCGAGATGAACCGGACTCGAACGTCGCCTGGTTCTCTGCTGACCGGCTGCCGGAGCTGGCCTTTGATCACGGTGACATCGTCGCCTACGCGCTTTCGAGGCTGCGGTCCAAAACCGAATACTCTGCGGTCGCACACCGCTTTCTTGGGCGAACGTTTACTCTTGCACAACTGCGCCAAGTCCACGAGGCAGTGCGCGGGCAGGCTGTTGATCCCGCAAACTTTCGACGACAGGCGCTCGCGCAGGGCTACCTCGTTGACACGGGTGAGCGCGAAACTGGCACCCATTACCGACCGGCCCGACTGTACCGATTTGCGGCCGAAGCTGCCCCCTCAGAGAACACACCAGAACAGCAACATCCGCAGCAAACATCCCCACACCAAACACCCCCGAGGAGCAGGCCATGACGAGCGTGCACGAACTCATTCGCCTTGCAGCCCAGCAAGAAGAAACGAGACGCAACACTGCGTCTCGAAAACCGATTGCGCTGCGAGCGACCGGATCCTCCAGCTGCGATTCGGGCCTGGTGCGGGATCCCTGGGCGATTGACCGCGTGCCAGGTTACGGGCCTGGAGCGTCACTTGGCGACACGATTCCCGGAAGCGCACCGCGGCAGGGGGCACTGCCAGAGAAATACACGAGCGCTTCAGATGACGAACTTCGGCAGTGGATTATCTCGGCAAAGGAGGCGTTGGGAGATCGCGTGCGGATCCTGGGCCACTTCTACCAACGTGACGAAATTATTGAACACGCCGACTTCGTGGGTGACTCGTTTATGCTCGCGCAGGCCGCGAAGGACCACCCCGAGGCAGAAGCGTTTGTGTTTTGCGGGGTGCACTTTATGGCTGAGACCGCAGACATTCTTTCGGGCCCCGAACAGGCGGTGATCCTGCCCAACCTCGCGGCGGGTTGCTCAATGGCAGACATGGCCACGATCGACCAGGTTGAGGACTGCTGGCGCGACCTACTGGTGGCGCTCGACGAACCCGCTCGGGAAGACGGATTACAACCGGTGATTCCGGTGACCTACATGAACTCGTCGGCCGCGATCAAGGCATTTTGCGGACGAAACGGCGGCATCGTATGCACCTCCTCGAACGCTCGCACGGTGCTCGAGTGGGCTTTCGGGCGGGGGCAGCGTGTCGTGTTTTTTCCGGATCAGCATCTTGGGCGAAACACCGCAAAGGAGATGGGTGTCTCAGAAGACCGCATGCCACTCTGGCGCCCTCACCTTGCCCTGGGTGGTAACACGGCGGAGCAACTGCGCGACGCCCGCGTTATTCTGTGGAACGGGTTCTGTTCAGTTCACAAGCGATTTACTGTGGCGCAGATCGAAAAGGCACGTGCCGAGTACCCCGGTGTGCGTGTCATCGTGCACCCCGAATGCCCAGCTGCCGTCGTTGAAGCAGCGGACGGCGCGGGGTCGACCGAGTACATTCGCAAGCAGATAGAGGCGGCCTCTCCGGGAGACGTGATCGCTGTGGGAACCGAAATTAACCTCGTGAATCGATTGCAACAGCAGTACCCGGAACTCACCGTCTTTTGCCTTGATCCCGTTGTTTGCCCTGCTCAACGATGTACCGGATCCACCCCGCCTACCTTGCCTGGACACTCGAGGGGTTGCTCGCCGGAGAACAACCGAACCGGGTCTCCGTTTCAGCCGGGGTTTCGCACGATTCACGGGTCGCCCTCGAGCGGATGCTCGCGGCCCGACCGTGATACTGGTGCTGGGGTCGGGCGTAGCGGGGGTTTCCTGCGCGCTTGCGGCCGTGCGTGCTGGAGTGCAGGTGACACTCGCTACGCCGGGCAGGATACTGGGGGAGCCAGGGGCTTTAGCGCGCGAGTTTGCCGGTGGTAACACCGCGCTGGCGCAGGGTGGGATCGCCGCCGCCATCGGTGCTGGCGACAGTGTTGCCGACCATGTGATCGACACGATTGCTGCTGGCGCGGGGCTCGTGGATCGGCAGGCTATTGAGGTGCTCACTCGTGAAGGTGTGGACGCCGTTCGCGCATTGCTGACTGAGGGGTTTGCAGCTGACCGTGAGGAGAACGGGTCGCCGCGGCTGGGGTTGGAAGGGGCGCACGGCTGTTCGCGAATTGTGCACGCTGGGGGTGACCGCACTGGCGCGATGCTGCACACATTCTTGACGTCGCAGCTGCTTACCGCGGTTGCGGGCGGCCAGATTGAGCTGCTTGAGGAACGCCGTGCTGTATCGCTTGTGGCACATGACGGTGTGGTTTCGGGGGCCGTGCTCGCGTCCGTTGGTGCGGGTGAGGATAGCGGATCTCTTGTGACGATCTCTGCCGACGCAGTGGTGTTGGCGACCGGTGGATATGCCGCACTATATCCCCGTACTTCGAACCACGCGGGGGCGCGGGGCGAGGGGATCGTGCTTGCGGCCCGCGCTGGGGCCGTCGTTGCCGATCTTGAGTTTGTGCAGTTTCACCCAACGGTTCTTGTCGGCACCGGAAGCCTCGTCTCCGAGGCGGTTCGTGGGGCGGGCGCTGTGCTGCTTGACGGTTCGGGGAAACGTTTTATGCGGGGGCTGCACCCGCTCGCGGAGCTTGCTCCTCGAGACGTGGTCTCGCGTGAGATACACCGTGTGCTGCAGCGTCGCGGCGACTCGGCTGTGTGGCTTGACGCGACGGGCATCGAGCGCGAGGGCGGTCCTGAAACGTTGTCTCAGCGATTCCCCGGGATATCGACTGCCGTAGCCGCGCAGGGGTTCGATTGGGCACACGAGCCGATCCCTGTTTCTCCGGCCGCGCACTACACAATGGGTGGTGTGCTGAGCGACCTTGACGGTCGCAGCAGCGTACCTGGGTTGTATGTGGTGGGTGAGGCTGCGTCAACTGGGGTACACGGTGCCAATCGTCTTGCTTCGAACTCGCTGCTTGAAGGGCTGGTGTTTGGAACCCGAGCTGGTCGTGCGGCGAGCCAGGCGAAGACTGATGCCTGGGAGCTGCGCGGTGATGGGGCGCGAACCTTGGTTGGTTCTGCACAGGTGACCATGCTGAACCTTCCACGCAGTGGTGACCTCACTTGCGGTCACCCAACGCGAGCGTACGAGCTGCAAGATCTGCCTCTGGGCTCCCCTGACTCTTGCATAATGACCGCTCTTGAGAACGGCCTCGGTATCGAGAGGGAGGCTGACGGCTTGGCAGAGGCAGCGAGACTGATTGCCCAACACGGTGGCCCCGAAGCCGAACTCGCCACAATGATCCACGCGGCGGCGAACGCACGCGCCGAGTCTCGAGGCGCGCATCAGCGCCGAGACTATCCTCGTTCAGACCCGGAGCAGGCAACTCGCCGAGCCTTCCGCTTTGTTTCACCACCTTCCCTGCACCCGACCGGTGCCCCCGAGCTGAGGAGCTTTTCATCGTGCTGACGCGTCACGCAATTGAATCCATCGTGAGCGTCGCGCTCGCAGAAGACGCCCCCTGGGGGATCTGACTACGGAGCTCGCGATTCCCGAGGACGCCCTGATCGACACACGTTTGGTTGCTCGGGAGCCCGGGGTGTTCGCGGGCGGCGCTTTGGTTGAGGAGTCGTTTCGGCAAGTTGACCCGCGTACCCGGGTGACGGCGCTCGCCGCCGAGGGTGCGGTGTTCGCGGCGGGTGACGTGCTCGCCAGGGTGGCAGGACCCGCGCGCGGTGTGCTCACGGGGGAGCGGGTGGCCCTCAACTTCTCACAGCGTATGAGTGGTATCGCCACCCTGACGGCCCAGTTTGTTGAGGCCGTGTCTGGCACACATGCTCATATCGCAGACACTCGGAAGACGACACCCGGCCTGCGCGCTCTTGAAAAGCATGCGGTGCGTGCCGGTGGTGGGACGAATCACCGCTTCGGTCTCTCGGACGCGATCATGGTCAAGGACAACCACCTGGTGGCGCTCGGGCCATTGATGCCGAGACGACTACCGCTGCGCTGCAGGGAATTCGTGAGCGGGCGGGCCACACGACGGCAATCATCGTTGAGGTGGACCGCCTCGACCAACTCGAACCGGTTCTCGCGGCAAACGTCACCGGTGTATTGCTCGATAACTTCTCTCTTTCTGAACTTGAGGTCGGTGTGGGCATGATCGCGGGTCGCGCCATTGCCGAGGCAAGCGGTGGCGTGACACTTGAAACGGTTGCTGCAATTGCTGCGACGGGGGTTGACGTGATTTCTGTTGGTCAGCTGACGCACGGCGCGCGTGCCCTCGATCTCGGTCTTGATGCTGGCTGACTGGAGGCACACGCAATGAGAGGACAACTAGCGCACTCTGCAGGGAGCGCAGGTCAGCAAGATGTGGTCGAGTCAGGCTACCTTGACACTGCGGCGACTGCGCCACTGCGTTCTGAAGCGCGCGCGGCCATGGTGGACGCGTTTGATGACGCCGTCAATGCCTCAAGCGTGCACTCGTCGGGTTTCCGTGCTCGCCAGATCGTTGACCGCGCTCGTTCTGAAATCGCACATGCCCTTGGTGCAAGAGCAGATGAGGTCATCTTCACATCGGGCGGAACAGAGGCAAACAACCTTGCTGTGATCGGGCTTACGCTTGCGAATCCAAGAGGACGGCACATCGTCACGACAGCAATCGAGCATCCTTCCGTGCTGGAGAGCTGTCGCTACCTGGAGCGGGTGTTTGGCTTCGAGCTTTCGTTGCTGCCGGTAGACGCAGTTGGGCGAGTTGACCCGGGGATGTTGCTGCGGCTCTGCGCCCAGATACGTCTCTGCTCTCCATTGGTCTCGCCAATGCGGAAATCGGTACGGTCCAAGCTGTTCAGGAGATTGCCGAGCACGCTCAAGGCCTCGGTGTTCCAGTACACACGGATGCCGTGCAAGCAGCCGCGTCCCTGCCCATGTCTTTTAGCCAGGTTGCTAACGCATGGCCGGGGCCCGCCGTCGATGCCATGACGGTTGCTTCTCACAAATTCGGTGGGCCTCAAGGGGTCGGCGCCCTGCTCGTGAGGAGGCACCTTCGGCTGGAGCCGATTCTGCACGGTGGCGGGCAAGAAGGTGGTGCTCGCTCGGGAACCGAGAATGTTGTCGGCATAGTCGGCTTTGCGGCCGCCGTAAGAGCTGGAAACAAAGATGTCGGTACCCGATCCCTTGCCCTCGCTGCTAGCCGGCATGAGTTGCTCGCCAGAGTGCTCGCCGATGTGCCTGGGGCCCGACTGACAGGAGATCCTGAGGAACGGTTGCCAGGCCACGCCTCGTTTGTTGTGCCTGGTGTGAGCGGAGAATCAATGCTCGTTGCGCTCGACGTAGCGGGTTTTGCAGTTTCTTCTGGCTCTGCGTGTGCAGCTGGGAAGGACGAGCCCTCGCCTGTGCTGCTTGCGCTCGGCATGGAACCGACTCTTGCCCAGACCGCAATCCGATTCACGCTTCCGAGCCCTCTGAGTAACCACGCGATCGAAAGGATCGTAGAGGTTTTGAGGGCGGAGGTTCTTGCCGCTCGCGGGGCAAGAACTCCTGGGCGGTGAAGGTCCCATTCCCTAGGCTGCATGGGCTGACCCGAGAAACCTCGTGTAGAGGGGCAACTCGCTCAGTCGTTGCACCATCAGAGTGAGTTCGTGTTTGGGGTCGATACAGAGCGCCTCTGCGATGTGCCTGCGCGAAACCGTCTGCGTGCCCGTGAGCCACCACACCCATGCGCTCAGCGCTAGAAGGCCTGGTCGATCCTGCCGGGGTGTTTCTGAGATGAGCGTGAGTAGCCGATCGCGGATGATGGAGAGTCGCTCTCGATCACTGAAATCTGGGCAAATGCTGCTCAGCATGCGTCGGATTGACCACCCAACCTGAGGTTCCACGGTTTCTTTTGCGTCGAGATCGATGGCAATGCCGGTGAACGACTCGGGAGACATGTCTTGCGCGAGTTCACACGGAAACTCTGGGCGGGTGAGAATACCAAGCGTGAGCAGTAGCCAACGATCAGGGGTATTGGCCGTGCGAATGAGTCGAGCTTTGAGCTTGGTGCTGAGCGGAGTGGTCTCATCTCTGAGGGCACGGGTCACCTCAGCGGTGTCATGGAACCAGGCGGGTAACGATGTAACGATGGTGGTGGGATCGTGCGCTGTCACCTGCGGCGGGGTGCTGGTTCCCTGCGTATATGCGGGAAATGGTGCGAGTGCCTCGAGGGCAGCCGCGACCTTCTCCAGCTGGGCGGGGCTAGCCTCGGGGATTGTGCCGAGTTCGGAAAGCCTGGGGTGATAAACACCACGCACCCTCGCTTCCAAAGTGATGGGGCTTTCTTCTATGGCGTTGAGTGAATGCCCCGCGCGAGGTGCAACGGGATCGCGATAGCTGGCCCAACCGTCTGGGGCGAGGCAGCACAGTTCACGCAAACGGATGCTGTCTCGCTCAAGATGTCGCTCTAGCCGTCGAGCAAACTTACGCCACGGTGTGCCCCCGGCGTCTACAAACGTCTGCTCGCAAGTGATCGCGATGCCGGGGGCAGCATCGGGGTTACCCGCTGCTCCCGCTTTGTGCAGCACAGAACTCAAGAAGTCCAGCAGCGAAGGGATGTCGTCTGCTTCTTCGCTCGTGGGAAGATCAATGCGAGCTGCACTACCCGAGCGTTTCCCAGAGAAGAACACAATGAAAATGCTGTTAGTCGCGGTGAACCCAGCAAGTTGTGGAAGCGCGGCAAGAAAATCTGCCGTGCTCTCACACTTCAAGATACGGGGAGTAACAGTGGCAGCGGTGGAAGTTGGATCGTTCATGAATCGATCATGCGCCGCGACAGGTCCTCGACCTGAGTTGTCCACAGCGACGAGACCGAAATGCTCAAATTTAGCCAAAAATGGCTAGCTGTGAGCGAAGTAGACCGTTACCCCTGTTGCGCCGCCACTTTCTTCAGGTCGGCTTCAAGAGCGACCCACCCGAGCATGGCGCACTTCACTCGCATCACAAACTTCGAGACGCCCTGCAGCGCAACGGCATCGCCGAGCAGATCTTCATCGGGCTCGACCTCACCACGGGCCTGGATCATCTCGCGAAAGGCATCGATCCGCAACTGTGCGTCGGAGAGTGTGAGCTGCTCATCTCGCACAAGCTGCGCGAGAATCGACGCGGATGCCATGGAGATCGAACAGCCCTGACCCTCCCAGGCCAGACCGGTAACGAGTCCCGAAGCCGGGTCGACGGCAATCGACAGATCAATCTCGTCACCACAACTTGGATTAAATTCGTGATGCGAAGCAGTCAGCTCATTGGAACCCGCGGCAAGCGCCCCCTTGCCTATGGGGCGCTTCGAATGATCGAGAATAACCTCTTGGTACAGTCCATCGAGCGCGCTCATGCCGCCACCTCCACGCTAAAGTACCGCTGGGCGCCGCGGAGCGCGTCGAGAAAACGATCAACCTCGTCCTCGGTGGTGGTCAGGTGCACACTCGCTCGTGTGCTTGATGTGATGCCGAGCGCGCGGTGTAGCGGTTGAGCGCAGTGGTGTCCGACTCTCACGAGCACTCCTTGTTCGTCCAAGAACTGCCCGACATCGTGGGCGTGCAGACCATCAACGGAGACGGCAGCGAGCGCCACGCGCTCAGCGGGATCCACCGGCCCAAGTAAACGCAAACCAGGGGTGGCGATGATCCCCTCAACCAGCCGCGTCACCAACTCGTGCTCGCGTGCGGCCGCGCGCCGCATTCCAACCTCCTCAGAGAACGCTACGGCTGCCCCGAGGCCGACAACCTGCGACACCGGTTGAGTTCCCGGCTCAAAGCGTAGCGGAGGAGGCATAAACTCCGCAGCCTCCATCGTGACACGGGTGATTGCGGATCCGCCGGTGCGCGATGGAGGCAGCGCTTCAAGAGCCTCTGGGCGCCCATAGAGCACGCCGATCCCGTTTGGTCCCAGCATTTTGTGGCCGGAGAACGCCGCGAAGTCGACACCGAGTGCTTCAAAATCGACGGGAATATGAGGTACGGACTGGCACGCATCAAGCACTGTGATGGCACCCACTTCACGGGCGATGGCCGCGAGTTCAGCAACGGGCGCGACAAAACCGGTCACGTTCGAGACGTGGGCAAACGCGAAGACACGCGTTCGTGAGTTGAGTGCCTCCCGTGCATCGTCGAGCGTCCAGGTGCCGTCCTCGCGCACTGGAATGTAGCGCAGTGAGGCACCGGTCTTCATCGCAAGACGCTGCCAGGGAATGAGGTTTGCGTGGTGCTCGGCCTCAGTGACGAGAATCTCGTCTCCCATTCCAAGTTGGTACCGCTCACTGCCGGCAACACCGAGTCCGGCATTTGCCTCGCCGATTCCGAGAGCCACGATGTTGAGGGCATCTGTCGCGTTCTCTGCCCACACAATCTGTTCGGGGGTGGAAGCGCCAACAAAAGCGGCAATGGCCGCGCGAGCGCCTTCAAACGCGGCCGTGGCCGCACCGACCGCTCCACTTGTGCCCCGATGTACGGCGGAGTTCGCGGTCTCAAGAAACACGCGCTCCGCATCAAGCACCGTACCCGGTCGTTGCGATGTCGCCGCAGCGTCAAGATAAGCGACGGTTCGCCCATCTTCGCGGGGCGGTGCATTGAAATAAGGAAAGGCCGCTCGTAGTTCGGCGACCTCAGCGGGGCTGAGCGAAGGCATAACTCCCATTCTTTCACCTGGCGGTGATACCGGGAAGTGTAACGGCCTGGGAATCGTGTCTATTCCGCGCGCTGGAAGCGACCCCAACCCGCTACACTCAAGCCCTGTGATGGCCTCGATCGTGTATGAAGTGTTGCAACTCGCCGGCATACTGGCCTTCGCTATCTCGGGAGCGCTGGTTGGTGTGCGGCGCCGACTCGATATTCTCGGGGTGGTGGTGGTCGGTGCCTCTACGGGTGTGGGCGGCGGGATTCTGCGCGACATGCTGCTTGGAGTGCACCCGCCGCTGTCGTTTTTGCACTGGCAGAACCTGACGGTCGCGATTGTTGGGTCGCTCGTGGTCTTTTACCTGCACCCGAGCGTCACGCGCATCCGTCACTTTGAGGTGGTGTTCGACGCCTTCGGGCTGGGACTGTTTTCGGCAAATGGTGCCGCGGTCGCTTACCTTTCGGGACAGAGCACACTCACCTCGATTCTCGTTGGTGTAATTACGGCAATCGGTGGCGGAGTGATTCGCGATGTGTTGGTCAACACGGTGCCTGGTGTGCTGACCAGGGAGCTCTACGCGGTCTCTGCTCTTCTAGGCGCGGGCACAGCAGTCGCCGTGCTGGCACTCGGAGGGGACGCAACACTCGCCTCACTGATCGGGGGAGCACTCGCCATCACGCTTCGCCTTACCTCGGTGGCGCGCGGGTGGCACCTGCCGAGACCTAAGATGAGTAGCGGCTCGACGGCGTAAGTAGCCAGTTTGCGGCCCCGGTGAGCGTCACAAGAACCGCGGCTCCCAGCGGCAACAGCATGGCGGTCGCAACGTCAACGTTCTCGGCGACGGCCCCCGTGATCGCCGCCGCGAGAGACTGGCCGAGCATGATGCCTGAGCCGAGCATCGTCATGACCGTTGCCGACCGCCCGATTGGACTGCGAGCAGCCCCGAAGCTGTAAAGTGTTACGAGCAGCGGGCCGATCCCGATCCCGGTGAGTGCCAGACTCATGAGCACCGTGCCGATGCTGTCTGCGGTGGCGAGCAGAGCCTCGCCCGCCAACAAAAAGAGCGCGAATCCCAACCAGCGGTGACGCAGCGTGAACTTAGGTGAAAATAGTGCGACGCAAAGAGCGAGGATCGCAGACCCGACCCCCATCACACCGTAGAGCAGGCCCGCTGACTCGGCTGAACCCCGCTCCTGCATAAACGCGGTGAGTGAGGTGAACGTCGATCCGAAGACCAGCCCAACCGCAAAGATGCCAAGCACCACCACGAGCAGCGTGGGACGCACGAGCTCTGACGCCGGCGCGAGCGTGGCCGCGCGTTCTGCCTTGGAACGGGCGGGGGCGCTTGTGTGGTGCAGCGCAAATGCCACCACAAACACGAGGGTGAGGATCGCGGCACCCGTCACCGGGGCCCACGCCCCAACAGTGGTTGCGAGCAACCCAACCACGACCGGGCCGAAGACAAAGACCATCTCGTCAGCGGCGGATTCGTAAGCGAGCACGGTCGAGATGGTGCGCGGGCGTCGCTCAGACGGTAACGCTGTCTGAATGATTGAGACTAAACGGGACCGCGACATGGGCGACGTCTGTGGGCCAGAGGCGCCGGTAACAAACGCCACCGCCATCATGACCCAGTCGGGTGAGTCGCTGTAAGTCACCCAGGCGAGCAGGCCGAGGGCCGCACTGTTCACAACCGCTGCGAGTAGCAGTGTCGGTCGCTGCCCAAAGCGATCTGCAGCCGCCCCAATGAGGGGGCCGATGAGCGCGGCGCCGATCCCCACGAGTGCCGAGCTAAGCCCAGCTAGCTCAACGGATCCGCGTACCGATACCACCAGTGTTAGGACACCGATGACCATCATCGCGAACGGCAACCGCGACACGAACGCGAGCGGAAAGTAACCGAGGCCCGTCTGCGCGAGAAGGGTGACGGGGGCGGGATCGCCGGGAGCGCTGGAATGGTTACGGGGCATAGCCGACCAAGCCTAGCAGCGTGCCTACTTCAGCGTGACGCCCTGATCCGTCAAGAACTTCTTGAAGGCCGCAGCATCTGTGATGCTGCCAGAGTAGGGGGTCCCGTTCACGACGGCAGTCGGTGTGCTGGAGACCATGAGCCTGGGGTCCTTCGCGTTTGGGACAGGGCTGTTGAGAAGCCATGCGCTCAGTCCCTGCGCGAACGGCACGTAGGTCTCTTCGGTGATGCAGGACTGCGTCGTGTCGCTGAGACCACCTGTTGCCTTGTTTAGCATTGAAATGAGCTGTTTGTTATCGGGGCCGGTGGTGCCCTCTTCTGGCTGATTGTTGGGATCGAGCAGGGCGGTGTGTGTCTTCCAAGCGAGTTCCGGCTGCGAATCTACAACGCAGGCAAGGGCAGCCGAAGCTCGCGAGGAGTAGTAGCTGCCCTGCGAAGCGCCGTCAAGGAACGTTAGCGGGCGCAGCTCAAGGCTTGTATCGCCGCCTGCGAGTGCCGATTCGATGGTGTCGAGGTTGGTCGCTTCGAACGCCCCACACGCCGGGCACATGTAGTCGACATAGAGCTGGATCTGGTTCTTCGGAGCAGCGCTTCCTCCGGTCAGGCTGGTGTCGGGAGCAGCGCCGTTTGCAGGTGCCGCAGAGGTCGCCACTTCGCCTCCACCGGCTGAGCCGCCGAGAAACAGAACACCACCGCTTGCCATGTTAGATGGCCACTTCGCCTCGATTCCCTGAGATGGTGTTGAGTTGTTTGAGCTGCCTGCCTCCTGGTTGACGGGGGCCGCGATGGTTCCTCCCATAACAAGAGTTCCGACAACAACCGCCGACAAAAGCGATAGGACACCGGAGCCGAGACCAACGATGCTTGGTGCGATAGGGCGCTGCTTGAGAATGAGCGCCGTGATCCCGAGCCCGATCGCAATGATTGCGAGTCCGATCCCTACGAATACAAACATGGCGCCATAAAACACCCCCACCACTGTGGTCAGCAGTGAAAGCAGCCCGGCGGCCATCGCCGCGATCGCGAAACCACGACCGTTGCTGTTGTTCGGCACCGTGGCGTACGGGTGCGGCGGAGGGGTGGACACTGTGGGCATCTCGGGGGTGCTCATAACAAGACATTGTGTCAGGGTGACCACACTGGCACCTGGCAACTCCCGGCTGCGCGTACCATTGGAGTATGCTTCTGCTCGCAGCGACCCCAATCGGAAACTTGGGGGACGCCTCATTTCGCCTCCGTGAAACGCTGGCCGAGGCCACTGTCATAGCGGCCGAAGACACCCGCCACACGATTCAACTGATGCGGCTGCTCGGCATCGAGAACCGCCCCGAACTCATCGCCCTGCACGATCACAACGAACACGAGCGTGCGGCGACCCTCGTGGATCGCGCGGCAAACGAAGATATCGTGCTTGTGAGCGACGCGGGCATGCCGACCGTGTCGGATCCCGGATTTCGTGTGGTACAGCTGGCCGCAGAGCGCGGAGTTGAGGTCACCGTGATTCCCGGGCCTAGCGCCGTGGTGACCGCTCTCGCGGTGGCCGGACTGCCGACGGATCGCTTTACTTTCGAGGGGTTCTTGCCTCGCAAAACTGGAGAGCGTTCCCGGGCCCTACGCGACCTCGCCGCAGAGCGGCGCACTCTTGTCTTCTTTGAAGCCCCTGTCAGGCTTGCTGCGAGCTTGAGCGACCTCGCAACCGCATTCGGTGAGGATCGGCCTGCCGCGGTCTGTCGTGAGCTCACCAAAATGCACGAAGAGGTTCGGCGCGGCTCGCTCGGTGAGCTCGCTGCTTGGGCGAGTGAGGGAGTGCGCGGCGAGATCGTGCTTGTGGTTGGCGGCGCGCCCGAGACCGTGGTCTCTCCCGATGACGCACTCACAGAAGTGCAGCGGCTCGTCGCTGCGGGTCAGCGACTCAAAGACGCCGCACGAGCGGTCTCTGAGGCGACGGGACTGTCGTCACGTGAGTTGTACGCTGCTGCCCTCGCTGCTCGTGGCGCCTGAGCCGGCATAAAATACTGTTGAAGCAAGGAGTACTGGCGTGAACCGTTCAGCGACAACCCCCAACGCAGAACTGACACGGACACTGATCAAGGTTGAGCTCTGGCGCATTGCCCTGCCGGTGCTTTGGTTCGGCATGATCGCGGCCATCTCGTTCATCGAAGCCCCGCTGAAATTTCAAGCACCCGGCATCACGATTCCGCTGGGGCTCGGGATCGGCCGCCTCGTGTTTGCGACCCTCAACATCGTGGAGGGAGTTATCCTGCTGGCGCTCACCCTGCTCTCGTTCTGGCCCGAGAGTGCCCGTATCGCGGGGT
Organism: Leucobacter coleopterorum; assembly: GCF_011382985.1. Taxonomy (GTDB): domain Bacteria; phylum Actinomycetota; class Actinomycetes; order Actinomycetales; family Microbacteriaceae; genus Leucobacter; species Leucobacter coleopterorum. The sequence goes on along the minus strand of NZ_CP049933.1, from coordinate 2,494,685 downwards.
CGCGACTGCTCGTCTGGTTCGGCGTAGTGTGTGTGTTCGCGGCCAAGGTTGCGTTTGTGCGCCCGCCCCTGAACACTCGTACTGACGAGGTGCTCGCCGGAGCCGCGCCGGGTCAGTCTCCGTGGCACTACATCTATATTGTGTGCGACGCCGCGACGATGGTGCTCGTGTTGGTGCTAGCGGTGATGGCCGCGAGGTCAATTCTTCGGGCCAGCGTTTCGTCCCACAAGTAGCCTCCTGCTGCGCGGGCCACGGAGTTCAGCACGCATCCAGCCTGTCCTCAGGCAAAAGATAAGCAAATGCGAGACACTTAGAGACGACCTGCGCGTTTTGCGCACGCTATCTACGTTAGGACTCCCGTGAAGCGCACGCGCACACTGATCCCCGTCGCACTTGTCGCAGCTCTGCTTATGAGCGGCTGCGCGGCTGGAGGCGGCACCACCAAAGACGCTAACGGCAAGGAATGTCTGCCGAGCGGTGAAGCCAGCAACTCTGTCAAGGTTTCGGGCAAGGTCGGCCAAGACCTGAAGCTCACCTCTAAGACGCCGGTGAAGGCCAAAGAGAGCCAGCGCACCGTCATGGAAGAGGGCAAAGGTGATCTGCCGAAGGCGACCGACTCGATCAATGTTGCTATGACCATCTTCAGTGGTGTTGACGGCAAGGTTATTCAGCAGGCCCCCGAGAGCGCAGTTCCGGTCGCGAAAGATGGTCTGAGTGAGTGGGCCTACGATGCGTTCCGGTGCGCTATTCCCGGGCAGGAAATCTCTTTTGTGACTCCGGTCAAGGAGGTAACTGGTGGCCAGGATCCCGCAAACGCTGGCCTTGAAGGCGTTAAGAACACAGACTCTCTCGTCATGGTCATGAAGTTTGGCAAGATCGCTAAGGCTGAGAGCACGGAGAAGACTGCCGAGACCTGCGATGAGCTGAAGCCGCGCGACAAGAAGTACCCCGAGGTCGATCTGGGCGACGGCAAGTCCGAGCCCACGATCAAGATTCCTAAGTGCATCGAGCCTCCGAAAGATCTTGAGATCAAGGTTTTGAAAGAGGGCAAGGGTGCCAAGATCAAAGAGGGTGACAAAGTCATGACCAACTACGTTGGTGTCGATTGGAACGGTGCAGTGCGCTTTGACGGCAACTGGACCGCAACCGGAATCGAGTTTGACACCACCAAGGGAGCGCTCATTGAGGGCTTCACCGCTGCGATGGTCGGGCAGAAGATCGGTTCTATCGTTCAGGTGACTGTGCCGCCTGAGCAGGGGTACAAGGACGGCATGACCCGCACCTTCGTTCTGGAGCTTGTCTCCGAAGCGAAGTAATACAGCTGGTTGATTGAGTGCCCGGGAGTGAAAACTCCCGGGCACTTTTTGATGCTGCTGCCGCGCAGAAGCCTGACAGAATGGAATCATGAAGCGTGTTGTGATTCTGGGGTCCACCGGTTCGATTGGCGAGCAGGCTCTCAATGTGATTCGCAAGAACCCTTCGAAGTTTCAAGTTGTGGGGCTCGTCGCCGGAAGCCAAGCTGACCGGGTACGGCAGCAAGCCGAAGAGTTTAATGTTGAGCACACGGCACTTGGAGCTGTTGAGGCCGAGGCTCTGATCCGCGATGTGCCCGCCGATGTTGTGCTGAACGGCATCACCGGGTCGATTGGTCTCGGACCCACAATCGCCGCGCTCAAAGCTGGGCGAACCCTGGCCCTTGCAAACAAAGAATCGCTGATCGTTGGCGGTGAGCTCGTCACCGGTCTCGCTGCTCCCGGACAGATTGTGGCGGTTGACTCCGAGCACTCAGCGATCGCGCAGGCGCTGCGGTCCGGCCAGAACGACGAGGTACGTAGGCTTGTGCTAACTGCATCGGGCGGGCCGTTTCGTGGGCGATCCCGAGACTCGCTGCGAGAAGTGACCCCCGCTGAGGCGCTGAATCACCCCACCTGGAACATGGGACGGGTGGTCACAACGAACTCGGCGACCCTCATCAATAAGGGGCTGGAGGTGATCGAAGCGCACTTGCTATTCGGAGTGTCGTACTCGAGCATCGACGTGGTGGTCCACCCGCAGTCCATCGTGCACTCGATGGTTGAATTTATTGACGGATCCACGATCCTGCAGGCTTCCCGCCCCGACATGCGACTTCCCATTGCCCTCGGGCTGAGCTGGCCTGAGCGAATCGCTGGGGCCGTTGAACCGCTCGACTGGATGACTGCGGCCACCTGGCAATTTACGCCGTTAGACTCTGATGCGTTTCCAGCGGTGGAACTGGCAAAGACCGTCGGGCGTGCTCGGAAGACTTACCCCGCGGTGTACAACGCCGCGAACGAGGAAGCCGTCGATGCTTTTCATGAGGGACGCATCGGTTTTCTCGACATCGTTGACACCGTGCAAGACGTGCTGGAGTTGCACACCGCTCCCGAATCGCTCACCCTTGAGAGCCTGCTTGAAGCCGAACGCTGGGCCCGCGAAGCGGCTCAGAAAGTGATTGCAGCACGAACACGCTAGACCACTGCAACCACACAGCAGCAGGGGCTAATCTTAAACAGTGATTGAAGTGCTGCTCTATGTGTTCGGGATCCTGATCATTGTGATCGGACTCGCCGTTTCGATCGCCCTGCACGAGATCGGACACCTAGTGCCGGCCAAACTCTTCGGAGTGAAGGTCACGCAGTACATGGTTGGTTTTGGCAAGACCCTGTGGTCTAAGCGCAAGGGCGAAACCGAGTACGGGGTCAAGCTGATCCCGCTCGGCGGTTACGTTGCCATGACCGGCATGTACCCGCCCAAAAAGCCCGGAGAGGCCGCGCGCGCCTCGACTACGGGGTTCTTAAACTCCGTAGTGCAGGAAGGGTCACCCCGTACTCGCGGGTCGGTCGAGCACGCCGACATCGTGTCTGAACTCGAGCGCATCGGTGACGTCGAGCCGACCGAACTGCGTCACGGACTCGCTGGCATGGTCGACGACGCGCGCGAGGCAAGCGCGGAGACCATTGCGGAGGGCGAGGATCACCGCACGTTCTATCGGCTTCCGGTGTGGAAGAAGATTGTTGTGATGCTCGGTGGACCGGTCATGAACCTGATCCTTGCGTTTGTGTTCTTCGGCATCGTGCTCGTTGGCTTTGGGGTGCCTCAAAACAGCACCACGCTCGGCTCAATTAACGAGTGCCTCGTGCCCGCATCGAGCAGTGCCACCAAGTGTGACAGCGGTGATCCCGCAGCACCCGCGGCCGAGGCCGGTCTGCTGCCCGGGGACAAACTGATTTCGGTGGATGGTGCACCTGTAGAGAACTGGGACGCGTTCCGCACGCTTGTGAGTGAGTCGCCTGGCAAACACCTCGCGGTGAAGATCGAGCGCAAGAACGACCAGGGCGAAGCCTTTCAGATGGAGCTTGAACTCACTCCTGTCGCGAACGAGCGTCAGGCCACTGATGCCGGCGGTCAAGCCAAGGTCGACGCCACCGGCAAACCCGTCTACGAAACCGTTGGCATGATTGGGGCGACTCCTGCCTCTGAGATGGTGCCGCAGTCCGTCGCCGACGTACCGCCATTTGTTGGTGACAACGTTTCTCGAGTCGCGGGCATGGTGCTGCACCTGCCTGAGCGCATGGTCGACATTTGGAACGCGGCATTTGGCAGTGAGGCGCGTGATCCTAACGGGCCCATGAGTGTGGTGGGTGTTGGGCGACTTGCTGGCGAGATTGTGAGCGTTGATGATGCGCCTGTTGCCGCACGCGCGCAGGTCATGTTTAGTCTGCTGGGATCGCTGAACGTTGCACTGTTTGTGTTCAACCTGATTCCACTGATGCCGCTCGACGGTGGTCACATCGCTGGTGCGCTCTACGAGGGGCTCAAGCGCGGCATCGCGCGGTTGCGCCGCAAGCCCGACCCTGGTCCCATCGACACAGCCAAGATGGTGCCGATCACCTTCGCGGTGGTTGTGGTCGGAGGATTTATGACGCTGCTGCTTGTGTATGCAGACTTGGTGAAGCCGGTGTCGTTCTTCGGGTAGATTCGGCTGCTTTCTCCAATGCGGCTATTGGGGCAGCACGGTGACATCAGGGCCGAGGATCGTGGACGATGCTTCGACCTGCTGAGCCACTGAAACCCGAAGGTCGTGCGGGCGAGTAAGTCGTCGGCCGCAGCCAGCGGTGTGAGGCTCAGATTGTGGCGCGCGAGCAGATCGTTTGCCGCCTCTTGGGCTGGCGTCCAGTCGTAGTGCATGTAGGTGAGCACGGCGGTTGGGTTCGTCACCTGAACAGTGTCACCATCTTTGGTGAGCTCAAACCCAGCGATCACCCCGGTGCGCTGATCGAGTGTGAGCTGTGTGTTCAGCATGTTGCCAATCGAGTACCAGACAAGTGTTTTGCCGCCGTCTGCGCGGTTCAACCAGCTTGTTGGCTGCAGCACGTGCGGTCCGGTGCCGATGATCACGTCGGCGCCAAGATTGGCGACCTTCTGCGCAAAGTCGCGCTGCTGGGCGTTGACCTCGTGCGAATCCTCGGTACCCCAGTGCGCGGACACAACGACCACGTCGGCTGATTCGCGGGCCTTCGCTATGAGCTGCTCTACCAGTGCGTCGTTACTCATAAGGTTGAGCGAGATACCGTCGATCGGCGCGTTCGAGTACTCGGCGAACGAAACGAGCGCGATCCTGATGCCGTCTTTTTCAACGACCGGGACAATTTGCTGCTCCTCCGCGCTGCGGTTTGAGCCAGACACGTAGGAGGGCGTCAGGGTGTCCCAGGTATTTCTGGTGGCCGCGATGCCTGCCGTGCCTTTGTCGGCGGTGTGGTTTGTGGCCGTGTTGACCAGGTCGCAGCCCGCGGCGCCGTGCAGATCGCGGGAGAACTCTGTTGGTGCGTTGAACGTGGGGTAGCCGCTGATGCCAAAATCGACGCCCGCTGTTGGCACCTCGAGGTTGCAGAAGGTGAGATCTGCCGCGTCGAGCTCAGATTTGATGCCGTCGAAAAACGGGGCGTAGTTGTAGCTGCCGTCTGGTTGTAGCGCGTTGGCATTCACCGAGTCGTGGGGCAGCATGTCACCCATCGCGATGACCTTGACGGATTTGGGGGCTGCGGATGTGGTGGGTGTCGGGGTCGGGGTCGCGGTCGGTTTTGGAGTTTTTGGTGCGGCGGTTTTGGCTGGCTCGGGGCCGACGGGTTGAGCAGGGCGAAAGCGGTGCCTCCTGCGGCCAGGATTAGCACAAGCGCTGCGCCCGCGCCGATGAGGATCTTGGTGCGGTGCGACATTTTGGAGGGTTTCGTTTGGGGGTGAGGATCCGGCGCGCCCTCCGCGGGAGTGTTGTGTGCGCCGGGCTGATCCTGATCCACCATGTTGACCAGGATAGCTGGCGTGGTGTGAGTGCCAACGCATCAGCCGGTGCTGAGAACTCAGCCGGATAGAAACGAGCTGATTGAACCGGTGGGTGTGTGAGCACCGGCTGACATGCTGAGACTAGCGTTCGTGGGAGGGAACTGGCAGTCGGCGAAGCACGAAGGGGCCGAGTAACATCGGGGACGTGGCTTATTTAAGGCGGCTTTCGGTGATGCGGGTCTCACTCGCCGTGGCGATCATAGTTGGAGTCAGTGCGGGGTTTGCCGGGTGCGCGGCTGAACCCGCCAAGCCTGGGAAACCCACAACGCACGCGCCGGATCCTGAGCCAACTCGCACTGCGGAGCCAACGAAGCCGGTCGAACCAGCCTTCGACAAGGCTGCGCACTCCGTAGATGATCCGATGTCGATCTGGGTGGTCAGCAACAAATTGCGGCCGCTGAATCCCATCGATTTTGCGCCCAGCGACCTGTCGATGCCGGAGGGGGTCGAGAACGAGTTCAACCAGCCGCTTCGGGAACCCGCCGCGCGTGCTGCCGAAGCAATGACGGCTGCTGCAGCGGATGCCGGGATGCCGGTGCGGATCATCAGCGCGTACCGTGACTACGGTACGCAGGTCGCGCTCTACAACAGCTACGTGGCGCGCGACGGCCAGGCCGCCGCCGACACCTATTCAGCGAGGCCAGGTCACTCGGAACACCAGACCGGGTTGGTCATTGACCTTGATGACCACGGCTCTTGTTACCTGATGGGCTGCTTCGGTGAGACCGCGGCGGGCAAATGGCTCGCCGAACACGCTGCCGAATACGGCTTCATTGTGCGCTATCCCGAGGGCAAAGAAGCGGTCACCGGATTCATGCCAGAACCCTGGCACTTCCGTTACGTGGGGCCAGAACTCGCCGCCGAAATGCATGCCACCGGCATCGTTACCCTAGAAGAGTTCTTCGACCTCCCAGCGGCCCCAGGTTACGCCGAGTAGAATTGCGGGCGTGGCAGCAGTCAATTTAGGAATGCCGAAGGTCCCCGAAGTTCTTGCGCCGCGGCGCAAGTCGCGTGAGATCAAAGTCGGTTCAGTTATGGTCGGTGGCAACGCCCCGGTGTCGGTGCAGTCGATGACCACCACTCCGACGACCGATATCAACGCGACCCTGCAGCAAATCGCAGAGCTTACGGCGTCGGGGTGCGACATCGTGCGTGTGGCGTGTCCGTCGCGCGACGACGCCGAGGCGTTGCCCATCATCGCGATGAAGAGCCAGATTCCGGTCATCGCCGACATCCACTTCCAGCCGGCCTACGTCTTCGCGGCGATCGACGCGGGCTGCGCGGCGGTTCGCGTGAACCCCGGCAACATTCGCAAGTTTGACGACCAGATTGCCGAGATCGCCAAGCGGGCCAAGGCCGCGGGCACTTCGATCAGGATCGGCGTGAACGCTGGATCCCTCGACCCTCGGCTGCTGCAAAAGTACGGCAAGGCAACCCCCGAAGCGCTCGTTGAGAGTGCCGTGTGGGAGGCGTCGTTGTTCGAAGAACACGACTTCCACGACTTCAAGATTTCGGTGAAGCACAACGACCCGATTGTGATGGTCAAGGCGTACCGCCAGCTGGCAGAGCGTGGCGACTGGCCGCTGCACCTCGGTGTGACTGAGGCGGGCCCGGCGTTCCAGGGCACGATCAAGAGTGCAACCGCGTTTGGCATTCTGCTCTCCGAGGGCATCGGCGACACGATTCGTGTGTCGCTCTCGGCACCCCCGTCGAAGAGGTGAAGGTTGGTCTGCAGATTCTGCAGTCGCTGAACCTGCGCGAGCGCAAGCTTGAGATCGTGTCGTGCCCCTCGTGCGGGCGTGCGCAGGTCGATGTGTACACTCTCGCCGAAGAGGTCACGAAGGGTCTCGAGGGCATGAGCGTGCCGCTGCGCGTTGCCGTGATGGGCTGTGTTGTGAACGGTCCCGGCGAGGCCCGCGAGGCCGATCTGGGGGTTGCGTCGGGCAACGGCAAAGGCCAGATCTTTGTGAAGGGAGAGGTCATTAAGACCGTGCCCGAGAGCGAGATCGTCGCGACGCTGATCGAAGAGGCGAACCGCATCGCCGCCGAGATGCCCGCGTCGGAGTCGGGCGCGCCTGACGTGTTCACGCCGTAGGTTTGTCTTGAGTCTTGAGTCTTGAGTCTTGAGTCTTGAGTCTTGAGTTCTGAGTTCTGAGTTCTGAGCCTCGAGACTCGGCGCCCCGAGCCGCGCGCTGCTGCGCCACACGACCCATCCGAGAGCTCACTTTTACATGTTTCTAGAAGTAAAAAACATGTAAAAGTGAGCTCTCGTGCAGGGATTGCGTGGGGTTTGCGGGTCTCCCGGTGCGTCGAGGCCGTGTCGAGGCCGTATCGAGGCAGCGGCGAAGCCGCATCGAGGCCGTGTTAAGGGCGGCACCGGGGCTTCACCAAGGGCCACGCTGGTATAGGCTGGCAGCACTCGTGAATATAGGCCGCTGAGCTATGGCGGGAGAGTCCGGGGCTTGCACCCGGCGCCGAAGGAGCAATACCTCCCCGGGAATCTCTCAGGCATCCGTACCGCTATGGCAAGGCAACTCTGGAAAGTAGTGTGCGTCGCTCGCGTCGCAGACTCACCGACGGTGCAAGGAAGCTCCGCAAGACACTCGAAGCTTTCGAATCTCTCAGGTTCCCAACAGAGTGGGGAGGATCACCATTAGTCGCGCCCGCGCGACGCTACTCCTGGAGATCCCGTGACCATTACCCCCACCAATCGCCCCTTTGCCGATCGGCACATCGGAGTGACGAGCCTCGACGACACGACGACCATGCTGGAGCGCCTCGGCTACGGCAGCCTCGATGAACTGACGGACGCCGCCGTGCCACACTCCATCAGGCGCGACGAACCGCTGCAACTGGCTGACGGCCTGAGCGAGGAGCAGATCCTCGCAAGGCTGCGCGGCTTTGCGGATCGCAACACGACGCACACCCAGATGATCGGCCAGGGCTTCTACGGCACCCACACACCGCCCGTGATCCGCCGCAACGTGCTCGAGAGCCCCGCCTGGTACACGGCCTACACGCCCTACCAGCCCGAGATTTCGCAGGGCCGGCTCGAAGCTCTGCTGAACTTCCAGACGATGGTCACGGATCTCACCGGGTTGACCATCGCAAACGCGTCGATGCTCGACGAATCCTCCGCGACCGCTGAGGCCGTGCTGCTGATGCGACGCGCGAACAAAAAGGCGCCCGCGACGGCGAAGACGGTGCTTGACGCAAACATCTTTCCGCAGACCATCGCGGTGGTGCGGGGCCGCGCGGAAGCGCTCGGCATCGAGGTTGAGGTCGCGGACCTCACCCAGGGACTGCCCGACGGAGACATCAGCGGTATCGTGCTGCAGCAGCCCGGCAACGATGGTGCGGTGGTGGATCACGCGGCCGTGATCGCGGAGGCGAGGGATCGCGGCGCGATGGCCACGGTGATTGCGGATCTGCTCGCGCTCACGCTCATCACCCCACCCGGCGAGCAGGGGGCCGATGTCGCCGTCGGCAACACGCAGCGCTTTGGGGTGCCGCTCTTTTTTGGTGGGCCGCACGCGGCGTACCTCGCGATTCGCGAGGGCTTGAGCGCTCACTGCCCGGGCGACTTGTCGGTGTCTCGAAGGACTCCACCGGTGCCCCGCGTACCGACTTGCACTGCAGACCCGCGAGCAGCACATTCGCCGTGAGCGCGCCACGAGCAACATCTGCACCGCGCAGGCGCTGCTCGCGATCACGGCGTCGATGTACGCGGTGTACCACGGTGCGGGCGGGCTGAAGGGGATCGCCGAGCGCACCCACGCGCACGCCCGCACGCTGGCGGCAGCGCTGAGCACGGCCGGGATCCCGCTGGCTTCTGGTTCGTTCTTCGACACAGTGTTTGCCGCCGTGCCGGGCGAAGCCGACGCCGTGATCGCGCGAGCGGCAGAGGCAGGGATCAACCTGCGCCGCGTTGACGCAGACACCGTTGGCATCTCGACCGACGAGACCACCACAGCGGCTCACATCGAGGCCGTTGCTGAGGCATTCGGGGTGACGGTAACCGAGCGCGCGACACCCGGCGACTACGGCTTCGACGCCGCGCTCACCCGCACGAGCAACTACCTGACCCACCCGGTATTCCACTCGATCCGCTCAGAAACGCAGATGATGCGGTATCTGCGCCGACTCGCGGACCGCGATCTCGCGCTGGACCGCACGATGATCCCGCTTGGATCGTGCACCATGAAGCTCAACTCTGCAGCCGAGATGGAGTCGATCTCGTGGCCTGAGTTCGCGGGCGTCCACCCCTACGTACCCGCCGAGCAGAGCGCAGGCTGGCGGGACCTGATCGCTGAACTGGAGAGTTGGCTCGTTGAGATCACTGGCTACGCGGGGGTTTCGGTGCAACCAAACTCGGGCGCTCAGGGGGAGTACGCCGGGCTGCACGCGATTCGCGGGTATCACCTGGCGAACGGCGACAAAGATCGTGATGTCTGCCTGATCCCGGCGTCTGCCCACGGCACCAACGCCGCCTCGGCGGTGCTCGCCGGCATGCGGGTTGTTGTGGTGAAGAACACCGAGACCGGCACGATCGACCTCGCAGATCTCACCGAAAAGATCAAGGCGAATCGTGACGCGCTCGCCGCGATCATGATCACCTACCCGTCGACCTATGGTGTCTACGACACCGACGTGCGTGACGTGTGTGAACTGGTGCACGCGGCTGGTGGACAGGTCTACATCGATGGTGCAAACATGAACGCTCTGGTAGGTCTCGCACAGCCCCGACGCTTCGGTGGCGACGTGTCGCACCTCAATCTACACAAGACATTTGCGATTCCGCACGGTGGTGGTGGGCCGGGGTTGGTCCGATCGGTGTAGCAGAGCATTTGCTGCCGTTTTTGCCGAGCGATCCGACAGCGATCCACCAGGTCGGCGGAGCGCCGGTTGTGGCGACGCTCTTCGGGTCGGCGGGGTGCTGCCGATTTCGTACGCGTACATCGCGATGATGGGCGGCGCTGGGCTGACGAAGGCGACCAAGACCGCACTGCTGAACGCGAACTACATCGCCTCCCGACTCACAGACGTGTTCCCCGTGCTGTTCACCGGAAATCACGGACTTGTTGCCCACGAGTGCATCCTTGATCTGCGTGAGCTCACCGCGAAGTCGGGGGTGACCGCGGAAGACGTGGCGAAGCGCCTGATCGACTTCGGCTTCCACGCCCCAACACTCGCCTTCCCCGTGCCGGGCACACTGATGGTTGAGCCAACGGAATCGGAGGACCTCGGTGAGATCGAGCGGTTTATTGAGGCGATGCGCACGATCCGCGCCGAGATTGACCAGGTGATTGCGGGCGACTTCACGCTTGAGGCCTCGCCGTTGCGGAACGCGCCGCATACCGCCGGGTGGTCACCGCAGACGACTGGGATCGGGCCTACTCGCGTGAGCAGGCCGCGTACCCGGTAGCGCGGCTGCGTGTCGACAAGTATTTTCCTCCGGTGGGCAGGATCGACAACGCACACGGCGACCGCAACCTCGTGTGTTCGTGTCCGCCACCCGAGGCCTTCGAAGGGACCGCATCATGACTGAGGCGACTACGGCGACAACGACCACGCTGAAACAAACTCCGCTGCACGCCGAACACCAAAAGCTCGACGCGCACTTCACCGACTTTGGTGGCTGGGACATGCCGCTGCGTTACGGCTCGGAACTTGCGGAGCACCGCGCTGTGCGCGAGGTCGCCGGACTGTTTGACCTTTCGCATATGGGCGAGGTGTGGGTTGAGGGCCCGACGCTGTCGCGTTTATGAACACCGCGCTTGTAAGCAACTTTGCCGCGGTTGCCGTGGGTCGGGCCAAGTATTCGTTGCTCTGTGATGAGGGCGGCGGCATCATTGACGATCTCATCTGCTATCGGCTCGCTGACGAAAAGTTTCTGGTTGTGCCGAACGCAGGCAACGTTGAGACGGTGGTGGTGGCGCTGCGGGGCGGGCAAGCGGCTTTGATGTGCAAGTGCGTGATGTCTCTACCGAGACCAGCCTGATTGCGGTGCAGGGGCCAAAGACAGTGGCGATCCTGCAGGGAATCATGGCACCCGAACAGCGGGCCTCCCTCGACATGAAGTATTACTCTGCCGAAGAGGCGCGCGTGGCAGGCATCGATGTGCTGCTCGCGCGCACCGGCTACACGGGAGAGGACGGCTTTGAACTGTATGTACCGAACGAGCGAGCCGTTGAGCTGTGGCGGGCGCTGCTCTCGGCGGGCGAGTCATTCGGACTGATCCCGGCGGGACTTGCGACGCGGGATTCCCTGCGGCTTGAGGCGGGCATGCCACTGTACGGCAACGAACTCAGCCTCACGACGAATCCGTTTGAGGCAGGGCTTGGGGCGGTCGTCTCGTTCAAAAAACCGGAGCCTTTTGTGGGGCGCGCGGCGCTGGAGGCTATGCGAGAAGCGAGACCCGAACGGGCGCTCGTGGGGCTGCGCGGATCCGGTCGGCGCGCTGGCCGGGCTGGGTATGCGGTTGTCTTGGGCGACGAAGTCGTTGGTGAGATCACAAGTGGCCTACTGAGCCCCACCCTTGAGTACCCGATCGCGCTCGCCTACGTACGGCCCGAGTTCGCGGAGCCCGGCACCGCACTCGAGGTTGATCTGCGGGGTAAACCACAGCCTTTCGAAGTCGTCAAACTGCCGTTCTACACGCGGTCGGTGTAGCCACGCCACACCGATCCTCACCCCTTCTTCGACAACTCAAACAACACAGAAAAGAGCAACACATGAGCACAGTGCGCAGCGGACTAAAGTACTCGGTCGAGCACGAGTGGATCAACGACGAGAGCCCGGCGGTCGTGGGGTCTCAGAGGTCGCGGTCGACGCGCTCGGTGAGGTTGTGTACGTCGAGCTGCCCGAGGTTGGCTCCACGGTCACGGCCGGCGAAGTCTGCGGTGAGATTGAGTCGACCAAGTCGACGTCAGAACTGTATTCGCCCGCGACGGGCGAAGTCATCGAGGTGAACGACGCGGCCGTGGCCGATCCCGCGATGATCAACGCGGAGCCCTACGGTACGGGCTGGCTGTTCAAGGTCGCCGTCACCGAGCTCGGCCCGCTGCAGACACCTGAGGAGTACGCGGCAGCCAACGACGCCGAGGTCGTCTGACGCGATCGGCTGGACGCTCATGGTGAACGCTGTGGTGTGTTTGCCGTGCTCAGCAAGCCCGTTTGCCTAGACTGGGAACGTGGAGAAGCTGATGAACGAGACCCAGACTGAAGCTCTGAACGAGGCCATCACCTCGCTCATGACCGAGGCCGGAATTACGGATCAGCGCGGCCTGATCCGACGCATTCTGGCGGCGGGAATCGGCCTCGGCCAAGATGAGGCTGGCCGGCTCGACATCAAGATCACGGCCGCTGCGCTTGAAGAGATGCGTGCGGCGTTCCGACTGTTTGCGCCGCACCACGGGGTGCCCAAAGTGTCGATTTTTGGATCGGCTCGCACGCATGCCAATGATCCGCTCTGGCTGAGTGCTGAGGCCACCGCTCGGGCCTTGCCGATCAGGGGTGGTTTGTGGTGACCGGTGCAGGGCCCGGAATTATGGAGGCTGCCGCGACGGGGGCAGGATCGGAACACTCGTTGGGGGTATCGATTCGTCTGCCGTTCGAGGAGCAGCCCAACGCGACGGTTGCTGAGAAGGACCGCCTCGTCTCGATGAAATACTTCTTCACTCGCAAGCTCATGCTGGTGAAAGAGTCGAGTGGGTTTGTATGCCTGCCCGGCGGCTTTGGCACACTTGACGAAACGCTTGAACTGCTCACGCTGCAGCAGACCGGTAAAATGATCCCAGTGCCGATCGTGTTGCTTGATCGCCCCGGGGGCAGTTTCTGGCGAGGGTTTGCTCAGTTCGCGATGAAAGAGATGGCCGGAACGGGCATGATCTCCATCGACGATCTTGATCGTGTGCTGATTACCGACTCGGTTGAAGATGCCATTGCTGAGATCACGGGGTTCTGGCGCAACTATGACTCGCTGCGTTGGGTGGGGGACCGCCTGATTCTCCGATTGAACAGGGAACTGAGCGACGCAGAAATGACGAGTCTGAACGACCACTTCTCGGGACTGTGTCTTGAAGGCGGTATCGAACGGACCGAACCGTTAGAGGTGGAGCGAGACGAGCGAGATCTTTTGGCGCTCCCGCGCATCATCTTGACTCCGCGCCCCGGGCGGTCGGAGAGCTACACCGCCTGATCCGAGCGATCAACCAGTTCGGGTAGTGTGCCCGCTAGCCCCTTCCACACCGACAAGCCCTGATCTCGACGAGATCAGGGCTTGTCGGTGTGGAAGTAGCTAGTTCTCCTTGAGCCAATCGTCGGCGATTGCTCCAAAGTCGTCTCCGGCTGCGATGCGGCCGTTCATGTGCATCAGGTCTTCGGTGGTGAGCGACGCTGAGACCCTATTGAGCACTTCTGTGACCTCTTTGCTTGCGGCGTCCTTGCGGATCACAGGGAGGATGTTCGCTGGCAAGAACAGGCCCTTGTCGTCGACGAGCGTGACAAGCTTTGACTCTTCGATTGCTGGGTCGGTGCTGAAGAGATCACCAACCTGAGCTTGCCCGTTCTGCAGAGCAGAGAGTGTCAGTGGCCCACCCGCATCGAGCACCTTGAATTCCTTGAAGGAGAGACCGTACTCTTTTTCGAGACCGGGGAGCCCTACGTAGCGTGATTTCCACTCGGCTGGTCCCGCGAGCACCAGCTCACCCGCTACTGGTTGCAAATCAGAGATGTTCTCTAGCTTGTGCTGCTTGGCAACCGTGGGGTCCACAACAAGAACGTCGGTGTTTTCGGCCTTCGAAGCATCGAGCACCTCGATGCCCTCGGAAGCCAGCAGTTTTGCGAGCTGCGCATCAATTGTGGATCGATCCGAGGTGTCGGCGTCAGCATCGAGCTCGCCAAGCAGATAACCGTTGTATTCGGGTAGCAAATTGATCGAACCGTCGCGCAGCGCCTCCATATACACCTCACGGCTGCCGATGTTGAGTTTCTCCTCGACCTTGATGCCCGTGTCTTGCAGGGCATGGGAGTAGATCGTGGCGATGAGCTGGCTCTCTGCAAAGTCTGCCGAGCCAACGACTACGGTGTCGCTGTTTGACGAACCGCCCCTACTCGTTGCCATCGGATCACTGCTGCTGCATGACGTCAATATCAGCGCGGCCGAAACTAAGGCAAAAGTGGACAGGGTTCTCTTCTTCAAAATATTCATGCTGTTTCCTTGTGTAAGGGGATGGACTGGCTACACAACCTGTATTGCTGTCGTTGCAGATTCGAACTGCTCGGCCGCGGCAGGACGTTTTTGTTTTCGGGTGAGTCCCGGTGATACGACAAATTTGCTGACGATGGAAAATGAAAGCTCCAAAAGGATCGCGAGTGCCGCGAGCAGGATCGCGCCACCGGCCATCTCTGCATAGTCGTTCGCGGCGCGCCCGTCGATAATGAACCGACCGAGGCCGTCGAGCGACACGTAGGCGGCGACGGTTGCGGTAGAAACGACCTGAAGTGTCGCTCCGCGAACCCCAGAAAGAGTCAGGGGGAGCGCGCACGGCATTTCAATCTTCCAGATGATTTCGCTCGTTGAGTAGCCCATACCTCGAGCCGCATCGATGACCGAGCGGTCAATCGCGCGGATCCCGCTCGCGACCCCACTGAGGATGGGAGGAACCGCAAGCAGCACCAAAACGGCAAGAGAGGGGATAACGAAGGCGAGACTGTTGCTGATCCTCGGCGCAAGCAGCAGCACAAGTAAAATTAACAGGCCGAGCGTCGGTAACGCTCGCATTGCATTGACCGAGCCCATGATCAGGCTCTCGCCCTTGCCCGTGTGCCCAACATACAGGCCGAGGGGCACGGCAATGAGTGCAGCAATCACCAGCGTGATGGCCGAGTACAGCAAATGCATGAGCGTTTGAAACGGGATTGATCCGAGCCCCGACCAGTTCGCGGGATCTGTGAGCCAAGCGAAGATATCCATCGTTACAGAGCTCCTTTCTGACCCCACGGGGTCATGACCCTGCCGAGCAGTACCAGCAGGCGATCAAGCACGAGGGCAAGGAGAAGGCATGCAACGAGCCCCACGACGATGGGCACAAACAGGTGCCGTGTGAATCCCATCGTGAACAGGGATCCTAGCTGCGCAATGCCGATGACGGCCGCCATTGTGACGATTGAAATATTTGAGACAACAACGACCCGGAGGCCGCTCATGACAGCGGGGACTGCGATCGGGAGCTGGATCTTGAAGAATGTCTCTGCTCGAGTGAAACCGATGCCGGTGGCTGCCTGCACTGCGTCTGGTGACACAGAGTCAAGCCCGTCAGCGACGACCCGTGTGAGAAGCGCCACCGTGTAGATGACCAGTGCTACAACGATGTTCATCGGGTTGAGCACCTGGGTTCCCAGCAGCTTTGGCAGCAGGATGAAGAGCGCAAGGGAGGGGATGGTGTAGAACAGCCCCGTGCCGCCAACGATGGTCGGGTACCACTTGCGATGCGTAAATGCGAGGTATCCCAGCGGGATTGAGAGCACCAGCCCAATGACCGTTGGTAGTAACGTGAGCCAGAGGTGGGCTGCTGTCAGATCGCCGATGAGGGCGAGGTTGTTTGTGATCCAATCAAGGTTCATGCGAGAGTTTCTTCCGCCCGGAGCGATTGGGTTGCGCGCTGCATCACTAGTTCGGAGCTGAGGGTTCCGAGGTACTGCTCGTTGTCGTCTGTAAGGATTGCACGACCGTTGGGGCTCGCCAGCGAGGCATCGAGCAGCTCCCTGAAGTTGCCGGTGGAATGCTGAACGGTCATGGAGAGGTTAATGTCTTCTGCCGTAACGTGACGATCCCCAGCGAGAGTCCACCCGAGCGGGCGATTGTTGCCGTCGCACGCCACCACCCAAGAACCGTGAAGATGGCTCGGAGCGATATCGCCGAGACGCAGCTTGGGGGAATCATCAAGCAGCAGCGTCGAAATCTGTTCGAAGTTGAGGGCGTGGTACCCGCGTGACTCTCCGAGAAAGTCAGCAACGAACTGGCCTGCTGGGTGGGCCAGGATCTCTGCGGGGGAGCCGATCTGGGCCAGAATGCCTCCCTCCTGCAACACAACAATCTGGTCGCCAAGCTTTAGGGCCTCGTTGATGTCGTGCGTGACCATCACAATGGTTTTGGCGAGGTTTGCCTGAATCTTGAGAAACTCCGCCTGGAGCTGTTTGCGCACAATCGGATCAACGGCGCTGAACGGTTCGTCCATGAGCATGAACGGTGGATCGGCGGCGAGGGCTCGGGCCACGCCGACTCGCTGCTGTTGGCCTCCGGATAACTGCCAGGGGTAACGATTGGCGTAGCTCTGATCGAGGCCTACGAGGGTCAACAGTTCTAAGGCGCGCTCGCGGCTCGCCTTTTTCTCCTGTTTTTCGAGAAATGGAACCGCGCAAACGTTGTCGAGGACTGTCTGATGCGGAAAGAGCCCCGCGTTCTGAATGACATATCCAATTTTGCGCCGCATGCGAATCGTGTCTGTCTTGGCGTTGTCCTCTCCGTCGAGCAGGATTGATCCCGAACTCTGCTCGATGAGGCGGTTCACCATTCGGAGTGTGGTTGTTTTCCCGCAACCAGAGGGGCCGACGAGAACGGTGATCTTGCCGGTCGGGGCGGTAAACGACAGATCTGAAACTGCAGTGTGGCCGTTGTCGTAGGTCTTCACGACGTTTTTGAACTCAATCATGCTGACATCTTTGTCTTTCTATTTCGCTGAACGATTTGTTGCGTCAGGCTTCGTTGGCTTGTGGCTATGATGACTCGTGTACGTGAAATTGTCACCTGGCGAAAAAGTACATTTTCATAATGTAGTAAATGTTGGCGCTCGTCAAGCTGCCGGCTCGTGCCCGAATAGGAAAAAACATGATCACTCTCCCGACCAAATTGACCGCGGAACACGTTGTTTCCATTGCCAAGGGCGCTGCGGTGAGCGTTTCGGCTGCGGCAAGGCAGAGCATTGAGGCGTACTATCTGACAGCAAATAGGATCGCCAAACACCAACCCGTTTATGGCCGTTCGACGGGAGTGGGCGCGAATCGAACTGCATCCGCTGAGGGAGATCCCGAATCCCACGGGATGAACCTTCTGCGCAGCCACGCGGTCGACGCAGGACCAGCTGTTGGTGAAGATGCAACCCGAGCAATGCTTGCCGTTCGTCTGAATCAACTCCTGCATCCCGGATCGGGAGTTGCCCCTACCGTGATCGATGGCCTCGAACGAATGCTGCTCACAAACGCCCTCCCCGAGATCCGAAAGTATGGCGGCATTGGAACGGGGGATCTCCCCGCTCTTGCCGGTACCGCACTTGCTTTGGTCGGTGAGCGCCCAACAATTGGATCCTTTGAGTCGATTGGCCCTATACGATCTGACAGTGCGCTACCGTTCATGAGCTCGAACGCATTCACGCTTGGTGGTGCGGCCCTGACAGTTTCGCGCCTTGCGGGTGTTGTCGACGCGGCAATCGCTACGTTTGTGCTCTCGGCCTGGGCGCTGCGGGCGAACCCGTCAGCGTTCTCATGGCAGGCAGCTCTTGCGGTGGCGAGCCCGGCTTCCGCAGACAACGCGGCCCTCATTGCTGCCCTGATCGGAGACACAACATGGGATCCCTCGCGCATTCAGGACCCGTTTGCGTTCAGGGGGTTTCTGCCCGTTATTAGTGTGCTCTCGAGCAGTGTTCGGCGGCTCACTGAGGCCGCTGAGACCCTGATCAACAGTGCGCAAGAGAACCCTCGGTTTTTTGAGGATTCCGGCAGCGCCGTTCACCACGGTGCTTTTTTTGAAGCGTGGCTTGCGCACGAACTCGATGCGACTTCGATGAGTCTTGCGCAGACCGCACCAATGCTGCTTGCGCGCGTCAGGTTTCTGAATGACGACACCTTCACAGGGCTCCCACGATTCCTGGCACCAAACCTCAGCGGCTCGTCGGGAACTATGGTGCTCGAGTACCTGGCGGCAAGCGCTATGGGGAGGTGATGGCCAGCGCCTCACCCGTCTCGACACAAAATGCAGTGCTTTCTTGTGGGGTGGAGGAAGACGCAACGTTTGCACCAACGGCACTTGGAAAACTCGAACGCTCCATTGAAGGGTACGAGGTGATGGTGGCGGCCGAGATGATTGTGGCGGTGCGTGCGATCCGCTTGAGGAAGGAAACAGAAGGGGCTGATGCGGGGCCCCTTGGCGCCCTCATCGAGCTGGCTCAGCAGCTTCCTGCTGACATGATAGATCGGGACCTGCGAGGGGACGTGGATATTGCGCGTGCGTTGATACCCGCATTTTCGCGCGTGGTAAGGGATGTTTCTGCGTAATCGATCGCGGTCGATTGAACCCTAGAATGGGGAACCGTGGGAGTCGCAATCGATTCCATCCGGATGAGGAGGTCGGCGGTGCCCGAAGAAGACGAAGACACTCCAGCTAGCGTCGTAAACATGCGAGGCCCCCAGTCTGTTCATCGTGCACTTGAGATCCTGACCCTGGTTACAGAGCGTGAACCGATTGGGTTGAGTGATCTTGCGCGTGCGAGTAAGCTGCCCGCTAGCACCGCAATGAGAATGCTGCGAGCGCTCGAACAGTGGTCGTACGTTTGGCGCACCGATGACGGCAGGTATGCCCTTGGGTCGCGCTTTATTGATTCGCGAGTGCCCGCTGTTACGAGCCGAGACACCCAGCTGCTGGATATCTCCGGTCCCGTCATGGAGAGACTCACCGAGGAAACTCTCGAATCAAGTTACCTAGCCATTCCAACACCCTCGAACACCTGCACGTTTTTGAGAGAGGTACAGAGTCCGCTGCCCATTCGCCACGTTGGGTTTGACGGCTGGGCGGGGAGGACCGCCTCACTCGATCGATCTGCGGCGGGGAAGTGTTTGCTGAGCGTACACCCAACGTCGGGTATGTTGTGCGAGAGGCCGTTGATAACCCCGACGCCACGGTCGTTGCTGCCCCTGTGCACGGAGTGGACGGTGCGATTATCGCCGCACTGAGTGTGGCTGGCCCGACGTTTCGTATGAGACATGAGAACGTCGAGTCGGCTGGTCTGGCCGTGAAACGCGCTGCCGAGGTTCTTGCTGATCTCGTTTCGGGACGATAAATCGATGTTGTGATTCTGTAGCGAGGCGCGGGGTAGCTATGAAATTACACCGCTCCCACATACTCCGCAAGGTGTTCACCAGTAATGGTCGACCTCGAAATGACGAGGTCTTGCGGGGTGCCCTCGAAGACCACGGTGCCACCCTGCTGGCCGGCCCCTGGGCCGATATCGATGATCCAATCGGCGTGAGCCATGACTGCCTGATGATGCTCGATGACGATGACACTCTTGCCCGCATCAACTAGGCGGTCGAGTAGGCCGAGCAACTGCTCGACGTCGGCGAGGTGCAGACCGGTGGTGGGCTCGTCGAGCACGTAGACCTCGGCATCATCGAGCATGTGGATCGCGAGCTTGAGGCGCTGGCGCTCACCACCCGACAGCGTCGAAAGAGGCTGCCCGAGCGTAAGATAACCGAGTCCCACATCGACAAGGCCGCTGAGAATCTTCACCGCCTTCGGAACCTTGGAATCTGCGGCGGCAAAGAACTCGTGCGCGTCAGCCATGCTGAGATCGAGCACCTCGGCGATATTCTTGCCACCGAGTTTGTACTCCAGCACCTCGGCAGCGAAGCGCTTCCCCTCGCAGACCTCACATGGGCTTTCCATTGTCGCCATCATGCCGAGATCGGTGAAGATGATGCCCGCCCCTTTACACTCGGGGCAGGCGCCCTCGGAGTTTGCGCTGAACAGTGCGGGTTTCACTCCGTTTGCCTTTGCAAACGCGGTGCGCACCGGATCGAGCAAGCCAGTGTAGGTGGCGGGGTTGGAGCGGCGCGACCCCTTGATCGCCCCCTGATCGACAGCGACAACCTCTTCTCGCCCTGACACGTTGCCGTGAATGAGGGAGCTCTTGCCTGAACCGGCGACACCGGTAATGACACACAGCACACCGAGCGGAATGTCGACGTCTACGTTCTTCAGATTGTGCTGCTGCGCGCCGCGTACCTCAATCGATCCGGCTGCGGGTCTGGTGCTGCTCTTCAACTGTGCCCGGTCGTCAAGATGTCTACCCGTGAGCGTGTCTGAGGCTCGCAAATCGTCAACGGTTCCCTCAAAACAGATCTCGCCACCGTTGGCTCCGGCGCGCGGGCCAAGGTCAACAACGTGATCGCCAATCGCAATCATCTCGGGTTTGTGCTCCACCACGAGCACCGTGTTGCCCTTGTCGCGCAGCTTAAGCAGCAGCTGGTTCATGCGCTGAATGTCGTGCGGGTGCAGGCCGATCGAGGGCTCATCAAAGACGTAGGTCGCATCGGTGATGCTGGAACCGAGGTGGCGGATCATCTTGGTGCGCTGCGATTCGCCGCCAGACAGCGTGCCGGTTGGGCGATCGAGGCTCAGGTAGCCGAGCCCGATCTGCACAAATGAATCGAGCGTGTCGAGCAGTTTGGCGATCAGCGGGGCCAAGCCGAGATCGGCAATGCCTCGAACCCACTCGGCGAGGTCTGAGATCTGCATGGAGCAGGCGTCGGCGATGCTGACACCGTCGATCTTCGAGGACCGTGCGGTTTCGTTCAGACGGGTGCCATCGCACATGGGGCAAGCGGTGAAGACGATCGCGCGATCCACAAAGGCGCGAATGTGCGGCTGCATCGCCTCCTTGTCTTTCGACAGCATCGACTTCTGAATTCTCGGAATCAGGCCTTCATAGGTGACATTGACCCCCTCGGCCTTTACCTTGATGGGCTCCTTGTGGAGCAAAATCTCAAGTTCTTGGGCTGAGAAATTGCGAATTGGCTTGTCCATCGGCAGCACCACCGCAAAAATGCGCCCGTACCAGCCGTCCATGCTGAAACCGGGAACTTTGAGAGCCCCCTCAGCGAGGGACTTCTCCGCATCGTAGAGCTCATCAAGAGCGAAGTCGCTTACCGTGCCGCGCCCCTCGCACTCCGGGCACATGCCACCCAAGATCTCGAAGCTGCGGCGCTCCTTGACTGTTTTGCCGCCCTTTTCGAGGGTGACCGCGCCGGCACCACTGATCGAGGCCACGTTAAATGAGAACGCGTTAGGGGAGCCAATGTGAGGTGAGCCCAGCCGCGAGAACACGATGCGCAGCATGGCGTTCACATCGGTCGCGGTGCCGACCGTTGAACGCGGGTTTGCTCCCATGCGCTCTTGATCCACAATGATTGCCGTGGTGAGTCCCTCGAGTACGTCGACATCGGGTCGACTCTGGCTCGGCATGAACCCCTGCACAAATGCGCTATAGGTTTCGTTGATGAGTCGCTGCGACTCGGCCGCAATGGTTGCGAATACGAGTGAGCTCTTGCCCGACCCCGATACGCCGGTGAACACTGTGAGGCGTCGTTTAGGTAACTCAACGCTGACATTCTTGAGATTGTGCTCGCGGGCGCCCTGAACACGAATGCGGTCGTGTGAATCGGCCGGGTGGAGCGTAGCGGCACCGGTGGCAGGCTCAATGTTGCTCATGAGAAATAGGGTATCGCGGGCCACCGACAATGCGGACTTGAGGGGCCGCAGAAGAGGCGAATTGCTAGGCTCAGGGCATGCGCGATTCGGGGGTTCAGGTTCAGAGAACCGCTGCGCGCCCGCTGCAGCTTATATCAGCACTCACCGTGTGTCTCGCTGCTCCCGCCTGGTTCGTGCTCCATGCGATCTGGCTCGGGATCGCGCTCGCCGCATTGGGGTTGGCGCTTGCATGGTGCACAGCGCATAGAAGCGGACCGCATGAGCTGCAAACGCCGAACGGCGAGCTGACGCCCTCGCTGCTTCGCGATCTCTCACTGATCGTGGTGGGGCTCGCAATTGTGCGCCTCATTCCCCTTGCGGCCCAGCTTGACACCTGGTCGATGGTGAAGTTCACGCTCGCGCTTGGCGGGGCGGTGCTTGCGCCCTACCTGATCTCTCGATACATCTATAAGGATCGCGCAACGGGTTTTCCTTGGCGTGCAGGTGGCAAATGGGGGTTTCTGCACTGGAGCTGGTTGGTAGCCGTGCTGGTGCTGGGGTGGCTGATCCTGCCCACATACTTTATTGGCTCCGGGGTATACCAAAACTGGCCAGAGGTCACGAGCCCAGATCTGATTGCACGGCTCTTTGTCGGTGTGGGCGCCGTCGGGATCTGGGATGAACTATTCTTTATTTGCACGGTCTTTGCCCTGTTGCTGCGCCACTTTCCCGTATGGGTAGCAAACGCGCTGCAGGCCATTGTGTTTGTTTCGTTTCTGTGGGAACTTGGTTACCGCGCCTGGGGCCCGATGCTCACGATCCCTTTTGCGCTGGTGCAGGGATACATTTTTCTGCGAACCCGCTCGCTCGGCTACGTCGTGACCGTGCACCTGCTCTTCGACGCGGTGGTGTTTGCGGTGCTTGTTCACGCGCACAACCCAACCCTGTTTGATATATTCCCATTGCTCCCGTAAACAGTATTGGAATCGTCAAGCCCCAAATTTTCGCTAGCTTATCTAGTGAGTGTTCGATACGCTCGTTGCGTGACGAGTCAGCCAGAAACCAGTAGCCAGACGCTTACGAAGCACGCTTCTGCTCCGCAGAGCGTGAACATCGAAGCCATCTCAAACGTCACCGATTTGTTGATGCGACGGGATGCTGCGGCCCCGGACCATATAGCGTTCGAGCGACGCGAGCACGATGCGCCCCTTGATGAACCCTGGAGACAGATCACCACACGTGAGTTCATGCGCGAGGTTTCTGCCCTCGCAAAAGGGATCATTGCGAGCGGTGTTGCGGCAGGGGACACCATCATGATCATGGCCCCAACGCAGTACCTGTGGGCCGTGGTTGACCAAGCCGCGCTGTTTGCGGGGCCGTTGTGGTGCCGGTGTACGACACCGCCACTCTCCAACAGCTCAGTGCGATCATTGCCGACGCACAACCGAAGCTCGCCTTTGCTGGTTCAGAGGACCACCGCGAGCGGCTCATTCGGGCGATGGGTGCGGAGGGGCTGGAGCAGAGTACCGCCGATTCGAACGCTGTCTGGGTGATGGACGAGGGATCTACGTATTCCCTGCAGGGGCTTGTTGAACTGGGGAACAACATCTCCGACTCCGAAATGCAGAGCAGGCGAGCGCATGCAACCCTCGATGACGTCGCAACGATCGTCTACACCTCAGGTACGACCGGGGACCCAAAGGGCGCCGTGATTACCCACCGCAACCTGGTCGGACAGGTGATGAACACTGCCGCCGCTTACTCAGAGGTCGTAAAAGAAAGCGGAAACACGATCCTCTTTTTGCCGCTCACTCACGTGCTGGGGCGGGCTCTTCAGCTCATCTGTATTGCGAACGGAATGCGGATCGCGCACCTTTCAGATCCTAAAGAGGTGGTGCAGGCGCTCGCGATCCTGAAGCCAACTTTTTTGGTTGTTGTGCCGCGAGTGCTTGAGAAGATCGAGGGTGCTGCCGCTGCGGCGGCTCGTGAGAAGCGCGTCCAGCCGCTGTGGCGGGCCGCCCATCGGGCCGCCGTAGCCTGGGGCGAGTATCTTGAGGTGGCGGACCGGGATACTGCCCTTCGGGCTCCCCTATCACTACGCCTGCGTCGAGCCGTGTTTGACCGAGTCTTCTATCAGCGCCTTCGTTCGGTAATGGGCGGCCGCATCGAATATCTGCTCTCTGGGGCCGCGACCCTTCGCCCTGAGCTTGCGCGGTTCTTCCGAGGAATCGGCGTTCCCGTGATCGAGGGATACGGCCTCACTGAAACCACCGCGCCGCTTACGGGAGGGCGCCCGGGATCCCTCATCGCCGGATCTGTTGGCCCACCACTGCCGGGTAACTCGGTCAGGATCGCCGAGAACGGGGAGGTGCTCGCGCAGGGAGTGGGAGTGTTCGCCGGGTACCGAAATCCGGCGCACAATGCTGACGCTTTTGTCGATGGCTACTTCCGCACAGGAGATCTTGGCTGGCTGAGTGCCGACGGCTCACTCACACTGGTTGGCCGTTTGAAGCACGTCATCGTGACCTCCACTGGGCGAACCATCTCGCCCGAGCACTGGGAACAGACGGTTGAAACCCACCCGCTCGTTGCCCACGCTGTTCTTATTGGCACTGATCGCCCGTTTCTCACGGGTCTGCTCGTGATGGACTCAGAAGCGGTGACTGAGTGGTTTACAGAGCGAGGAGACGCTGCTCCCGCTGCCCTGCAGCAACCGGGCATAACGGTCTGCCAAGACGGGCGTCTCACGGAGCAGCTTTCGGACGCGGTCGATGCGGCCAACGCGGGCGGCCTGCCTTCCGAACGAGTGGGTACGTGGGCCGCGGTTTTTGTTGGGGCGGATCAGCTCGCTGAGTTTGTTACCCCAACTATGAAGCTGAAGCGGCAGGCGCTCCTGCAGCAAGCAGGCGAAGTGATCGAAGAGCTGTATGCCTCAACGAGACAACGGTAATGAGGATTGGGACATGGAGGAGAACACCGTGACACAAAACACTGTGGCGCAGAAGAAAGAAACAACACGCTCGCTGGTGCTCATTGTGATTGCTACTGTGTTGGGCGTGCTGCTTGCTTTTGCGGGTAGCCAGCACGGTTGGACGCTCGGCGGATCCAACAACCTTCCCGGTTTTGCGCTCGCCGTGATTGCCGCGTTTGTGGTGCAGTGGCTTGCTTATATTCCGGCAGCAATTGCGCAGACCGACCGTTACTTCGATGCAACAGGAGCACTCACCTATATTTCGGTCACAATTTTGCTGCTGGTGCTCTCGCCCGGACTGGATCCGCGCAGCATTATCCTTGGCGCGATTGTAATTGTGTGGGCCGCTCGCCTTGGCAGCTTCTTGTTCATGCGCAATCGCCGATCGGGGCGCGATGATCGCTTCGATGAGATCAAGACCTCGAAGATTCGATTCTTGGGCGTTTGGACTGTGCAAGGCCTTTGGGTGAGCCTCACCGCCGCCGCAGCATGGATCTCCATCTCGTCATCTGAACGCGCTCCGCTCGACTGGACAACGTGGGTGGGGCTCGCCATCTGGGCTATTGGTTTCAGTATTGAGGTGACGGCTGATCTGCAAAAGAGCCGGTTTAAGGCTGACCCTGGTAACAAGGGCAAGTTCATTCAATCGGGACTGTGGTCTGTCTCGAGGCACCCCAATTACTTCGGTGAGATTATGCTGTGGGTGGGAGTGTTGGTCATCGCGGTGCCAGTGTTGCAGGGCTGGCAGTGGATTGCACTGCTGTCTCCAGTGTTTGTGATCGTGCTATTGACCAAGGTGAGTGGAATCCCGCTGCTCGAAGAGAAAGCACAGCGAAAATGGGGCGATGATCCCGACTACCAGGCTTATCGGGCCAGCACGCCCGCTCTGGTGCCTATGCCGAGACGGCGGCGAGGATCGCCTACCCGTTCAGACGAGAACTAGCCAGCGAGCAGTGCCGCGATCCTGCGCACCGCAAACTCGTAGCCCTGCACGCCACAGCCGATAACGACGCAGCTAGCGATGCCCGAAACGTAGGAGTGGTGGCGAAACTCTTCGCGTGCGTGCACATTTGAGATGTGTACCTCTGCTACTGGCAGCGCCGCGGCTGAGAGAGCATCACGCAGCACGACGGAGGTGTGGGTGAGCCCACCCGGGTTGATGATGATTGCGGCGCAGTCTTCGCGGGCAGCGTGGATCGCATCGATGAGCACACCCTCGTGATTGCTTTGCACCGCACGTACGGAATGGCCAAACTCAGCGGCAACACGAGCGGTAAGCGCTTCGACGTCAGCGAGCGTTTCGGAACCGTACACCTCGGGTTCGCGAGTTCCGAGCATATTGAGGTTCGGACCGTTTACCAACAGGATCTGCCTGGCCATTGTTTCGCCCCTACTCATCGGTGCTCGGATACATCTAAGCGTATCCTCTCATGTATTGTCGGCTTGCTTTAGGTTTTGCGATGTAGGCTCGGCGAGCTTGACACTTCTCATTGAAGCCTAGTGGGGACTGGGCTGAGAGGTGCTGCCTGTGTGAAATCAGGGAATTTTGCACATCTACTAAAGGAATGCGCGCTTCTGTCAACCTTGGAGGTCGAGGGTGAACGGCATGCAACGAAGAGTTTGGAACTGGATGACCGCTGCAAATTCGCGGCTTAAAACTGAACGTGTTTGGGCGGGAATCTGTGTAATTCTCGTTGCCGTAGCCGGGCTCAGTATTGGAACTTCGACGGCCTTCGCCGCCGATCCGTCTTCTCTGACGGTATCTATCACCGCTGACACACCCAGCGCTCAGACGGGCACCAACGCGAGTTTCACTATCGGTTACTCTTGTGTTGGTGCTGTGCCCTGTGAGGGCGCGGTCATCAAGGTGCCGCTGCCGCAATATGTGGACGCGAGTGCCCCCAACTGGGGATACAACTGGTGGCATACTCCGTCACTCACCAACTCTCCCGATGTTGAATCATCGAGCATCACCTTCGACGGGACCGCTCAGTTCACCATGAAGTCGTCCTTGCCCGCGGGCTCTACCGGCTCTTTGGGAATCAGCATGACCCCACGACTCAGACAACACCCGACGGTGCGACTCTCAAGGTTGATGTGAACGCGAGCGGCAGCAATCTGCCCGCCAGCTCCGCCAGCGCCTCCATGAGCCTCAGTGCACCGAACCGCACTTTGGCGGCGCAGCTCTACACCGGAAGCTTTAACTATCTCGATCAGGATCTCACGTTCACTGGATACATCGGGCTGACGGATCCCTCGGCCGTGGGCGTCGAGGGAATCGACTCACTCGACACATACAAAATAACGCTGCCACCGGGCACGGAGTTTGTCTCCGCAGAACCCGCCGCAGCGAGTGTCGTTGGCAACGTTGTAACTTGGGAAAATTTGCCGGCAAATAACAGCAGCTATCAGCCGGGTCAGCGAAGCGTCAGCATGAAAGTGCGCTTTCCCTCGACGGCGTTCAGCGATAGACAAACCGTGCAAGTGCTCACTGAGGGTGCCGGTACTTCTATGTCGGGGAAGCCCATGGGCGTTTCGCGGAGCGACAGCGTTACGCTTGAGACATTTGTCGAGAAGATCCAGCCCTATGTGCAGGTGCTCACCTCAAACTACAGCTACATTGATAACAGTGTGGCGAGGGGTGCGCCGTATTCGTTCAGCCTCTATCTGAACAACTACAACAGCACAGTAGCGGCGGCGAACGCATATATCGCCGCTGACCTGCCCGCGGCGTTCATCTTTACAAGCACCTACTTGGATAACGGCGAAACCTTTCGCTGGACGGCCGCGTCGGGTGCCACAGGAAGCTACACTGCCTCTGACTCCGAGCAAGTGACGCTGCAAACGCTTGGTCTGCCGGAAGACGCGCGACTCACTCACGTCGAGATTGATTATGGGGCGCTCGAACCGGTGTCGAGCCGTTCGAGCGGATTGCAGGGTGTCACAACAGACCCTGATGCTACGAGCGTGCAGTTGTGCGCAACTGCGACGCTCACCTCAGCTAGCGGAACAACCTACCCGGCTTCCGGGTGCGGTAGCTACAAAGTCGTTGATCCGTTCATCTACGCGAACGTGTATTTGCAGGGACCTACGGGTTCGACCGTGTACCGGCCAGGAGACACCGTGGAGTGGAACTCGTACATTAGCAATGGTTCGCCCGGCGGTAGGGCCCTCCAGCCTGTTGTTGCCTTTGTTATTCCCAAGGGCACAAAGCTCGCGGATAACCCAGTCAAGTGGAGTGGCTCTGAGTGGGGCTGCACGCCGACCGCAGGCTACGAGAACCCGACCACTTCGGTGGAAAAGAATGCCGTCGACGGCCAAGATGTGCTGACGATTACCTGGCCGGGAGCACCGGCGCTCGAGCCAAGCGGCTACCTCAACTGTGGCCTTGTCATAAGCACTGTGGTGACCACTGCTCCCGCGGGCCAGATCTCAGCGGGAATGTATCTTGGTGATGCGGATGGACCTATTAGCACGGCGCCGTTTGCGAGCTACGTGCCGCTCGACTCCGCCGCATCGCAGTGGGATGGCATTGTGCGCGACGACCGGGGTGTACTGCCCGGTGGTACGGTTGACTCCATCGCCTTTCGTGGCAGCGCGACGGCACCCACCGGAACGGGAGCTTCGCTGAGTTCGACTCTCTCCGTTCAGGGGTCGCTCGACAGCGACTTTGTCACCGCACCGACAGTCGGAAAGACCGAAGCCGGTAGTGACGTGACCTATCGCTTGCCGATCTCGAACACGGGTAACGTGGCGCTCAACGACGTTGTGCTCTACGACATCCTGCCGTTCGTCGGCGACACCGGTGTGAGTGCCGCTGCTGCAGCGATCCCGCGCGGTTCTCAGTTTGCCCCTGTGTTGCAGGGTGCTGTAACGATTCCCGAAGGGTTCAGCGTTGAGTACTCTGAGTCTACTAACCCGTGTCGACCCGAGGTGAACCCAACGGCGATCAACTGTGTGGACGACTGGACGGCAACCCCGAGCGATTTCAGCGCCGTGCGCGCGCTGAAGTTTGTGCAGGACGCCGGCACTTCACTTCCCGCAGGGGACCAGGCAGTCTTTGACTGGTCCATGCAGATTGGCCAAGACACTCCCGCCGCACAAACCGCGTTCAACTCCGTTGCCTTCTCAGCGGTGCGTGAAGACACGGGCGCGGCATTTGTTGCCGAGCCAACGCCGGTGGGTGTGACCCTCAGCGTGGCGGACCTGGCTGTCGCGATGACCGGCAAGACGGGCACACCAAGCTCTGAGATTCCACTCCCGCTGACCGTGACCAACAACGGTCCGAGCGAGTCTCCGGCGACTGTGAAAGTGTCTTCGACCCCCGATTTTCCAATCAGCATCGATGGATCGGCTACTCGTGACGCGAACGCTCCCGCGGCTGCCGCGGCCACAGAATGGAGCTGTGAGGCTCAGGGCGATGACGTGACCTGCACCTCGACGGGTCCGCTCGCCTCGGGAAGCTCTACGACACTTCCGCTGCACCTCACCCTTGGGGCAGACGGTGAGACTGGCACGGTGAGCGCTTCGGTCACGGGACCCGTGCCCGATCCCGCGCTCGAGAACAACTCGACCGAAGCGGACTTCACCGCGGCAGAAGAACCGCCCATGCCGCCGGCAACTCCGCCCACTACACCACCAACAGTGCCCCAACGGGTGGCCCCGGCACAACAACGGGTCCGGGATCAACTCCGGGAGCCGGCGGGCTCTCCATCACGGGCGGTGCACCGCTCTGGGGCAGCGTAATCGCGGCGGCGGTTCTTCTCGGTGTTGGTGCGACGCTCGTGCTGTTGCGGCGCCGTCGGAGTTCAAACGAACCCAACAACCCACAAGACTGACCCTTCGCGGCAGCGCACACTTTGCGCTGCCGCGAAGGCCCAGCTAGCGTTGTGGGGTGACTGAACAGCCCGCGCAGCCTTTGCCGCAGAAGAACTCTGAGCCGAACACGTTTCGAGACAAGCCGGTGTCGTTTGTGCGCCGCAGTGGGCGGATGACCCCGTCGCAAGAGCGTGCCTGGGTCGAACACCACACCAAGTACGTGATCGACGTGCCGCGAGGGCTTGCGGCTACCAGCGTCGCTGAGGGGTCCACACTTGATCTTGTGGAGCTCTACGGTCGTGAGGCCCCGCTCGTTGTTGAGGTTGGATCTGGGCAGGGGCACGCCATTCTGCACGCTGCAACGGAACACCCCGAGAAGAATTTCCTTGCGGTTGAGGTGTTTCGTGCCGGTCTCGCACGCACGATTATTCGTGCGGAGACCGCCGAACTGAGCAACCTTCGGCTGGCTGAGGTGAATGCTCCCGAGTTGCTTGAGAAGGGATTACCAGCCGGTTCTGTCGACGAACTGTGGGTGTTTTTCCCCGACCCGTGGGCGAAGGTTCGGCATCAGAAGCGCCGCCTGGTGAACCTAGATTTTGCGAGGATCTCAGCGCACGCACTGCGCCCCGGCGGCATGCTGCGGCTCGCAACCGACTGGGAGGACTATGCCGAGCAAATGCGTGAGGTGCTCGATGCAGCCCCCGATTTCACCCGCGAATTCGCGGGAGACTGGGCCGAGCGATTCGACGGACGAGTGTTGACCGCCTTTGAACAGAAGGGTGCGGCAAAGGGGCGGGCGATCCGAGACCTCGCCTACCGTCGGGTGTAGTTCGGTGCAAGCTACGACCCGCTGTTCACGAGGTCCGCGGTCGGCAAGCCTCCTGAGAAGGAGCTGTCAAGATCGACATAAAACTGCAGGCTGAAGAGGTCCGTTGGTCTCAGATTATCGGGTGGGTCGCACCTGACTTCTGAGCCGTTTGCCGTGCAACCAGCCGAAGCACGAACAAGTGTGACACCCTCGGGCAGTGTGACGACGACGTCGTAGTCTGCTGGAGTGCCCGAGTTGTCGAACCGAACCGACAACAACAAGCGTGCTCCCGTCTGCCCAGCGGTGTAGTTTGCAGGAGCGTCTCCCCACTTAACACTGTGTACGCCGTCCGGAAAGGCCTCTTGATCGCTATCGGAGGTGCTGGTGGAATTAGGGGAACCCGGGCGAGACGTGTCTGTGGGATGGGTCTCGGTGCCGTCTCGCTGCTGAGTGGAAGAGCCCGCCGATTCGTCGCTATTTGTGGAGTCTAGTTGTGAGGCTGTGTTATCTGACGTCGAAGGTGTGGAATCGCGTGGTTGCACAAAGACGAAGAGAAAGGCAGCGGCCGTGAGTAACGCCAAAATGGAGGCGCCCAAAATTATCTTGGGGTGGCTGATCCTGAGCCGCTACCGATAGCCTGGAGCGCCTGGTCCTTCTGTGCAAGTTCAGCAGCCTGGGCCGATGACCCGGCGTGAGGCGACATGACTGAAGCTGTGGCCGCGATCCCAACGATCACCGTAGCTGGGAGTCTGAGGGCCCGCATACGCCGCAGAGTCTGTTCGCACGAGGAGCAGTGCTGAATGTGGGCGGAGATCTTCTTTTCCCGACGGGTGGATGCCTGGTCGCGCGCAAAACTAGCGAGATAGTCAATCCGAATGTCCCGGCAGTTGTGCGAGTCCGCCGTAACCTCCACCAGGTAGCGAGTGCGAAGATTCTGGCGGGCGCGAAAGGCGGCACTTACGACGGCTCGTTCGCTCATCCCGAGTTGTTCTGACACAGCAGAGACTCGCTGGCCCTGAATCGTCGTGAGGCGCAGGATGGATTGCGAGCGGGGGCTCAGCGTGTGAAACGCCCGTGTTGCTGCCTCTTCGTCCCAGGTCCCGTTGTGATCAGGCTCGCTGACGGTCTCGATCATCTCGTCAACGAGTGCCTCGATAATGGGCGTTGGTACCTCGTTCGAGTTGCGTTTAGCCTGTCGAAAGGCCTCGTTTCTCACGCAGACCTTTACGTAGGGCTCAAGTTTTTCGGCTGTGGGACCTTTGCCACGTCGGATCATTCCGACCACCTGTATATAAGCTTCTGCGACGATATCTTCTGAGCGTCCACGGTCGCGCGTGAGCGATTGGGCAAAGTTCACGAGCCCGGTTCTTGAGGCCGTGAAATAGGAGGCGAGATCCGCTTCCGTAGCAACGGCAAAGTTGGCTTCTGACACGGTATTTAGGCCCCCGGCATTGACTAAATAGCTCTCAGAGTGCACTATCGGTGGTTTCTCCGCGTGCTGTCGGTGTTTTCTCTGTAAGCGAAGTCAGACTATACGAACGGATATTGAGTGGCAACTTCGCCTATCTGTGCCGGTTACTTTGGGGGAACGGGTAACTCGAAACTTTTTCGAAAAATCGGAACCAAACGATTTTTGCGAACTCTTGTGTGTGAAGGGCTTTGTTGGAGCGCGCGATTCTGCAGTGCGTCCATTGGTCCTTCAACACTGATTACAACCGGGGGAACCTAAGAAAGGCAGCCATGAAGTTTGGACGATCGAGGCTCAAACCAAGAGGAGAACGAAAGGGTGTGAGCCGAGTCGCGATGGCCCTTGTGACGACGGTAGGCATGGTTGCCGGTGCGTTGCTTCCGAGCGCTTCCGCGGAAGCCGCCGAAGTACACGCGATTGATCCTGACTCGATCGTTATTACTAACGTAACGGCTCCGGGTTCCCCGCTGCTGGTTCGGCAGGTCACGCAGATCGACCTCGACTGGAGTCTCCAGGGCCTGAACGCCAGCGCCGGGGACACCTTCTCGATGCAGTTGCCTAAGACCTTCCAAGCGACCGCAGGGGTCATCGATCTGAAGGTGGCCGGTAGCAATGAGTCTGCAGGCACTTGTACGTTGACTCCGATTACCAGCTCCGCCGGCCCCAAGCTCGTTTGTGTGCTGAGCGACTATGTAGACACACACGACAACGTGCACGGCTCGCTCTGGATCCGAGTTGATGCCGTTGCCGAGACGACTGAGTCGACGGTATCTATTCTCGTAGACGGCAACCCCGTTATTGTTTCCTTGCCAGAGAACTCTGTAATTGGACCACAGGACTTTGGGCCAGTTCCCAGCGAGCCGGGAAAACATGGCTATTGGGCAAACTCTGAGCGCTCCGCAATTAAGTGGGTTGTCGATTTTCCAGGGTCCTTTGCAGGAGAGACAAACCCGCTGACTATTCAGGACACTTTTTCGGATGGACTGACGCTGGTTGAGTCGGGTACACAAGCCCCGGAATTTACGAGTATTGAGGCCACGCAAGCAGGCTGGAACGCACAGAACTGGGTAAGCGTTCCGTCGACCCAGTGGGCGCTCGTTCCTCAAGACGCCCATTCGTTTACCGCCACCCTCCAGCAGCCAATTCAGCAGGACCGTATCTACCGGTTCTCTTATGTGACCTCTGTAAACCACCCCGGCAACCTTGTGCTCGGTGACGTATTTAACAACACTGCGTCGCTCAACGGAGTTGTCCGAAGTAAAACGGTGGAGTACAAGACTGTAGGTGGTGGCAACGCTCAGGGAGATGGGCGGGGCGGCTTTGTTGTTGTCAAGGAGAACCTGAATGGAGACGGCGCAGCAGAAGTCCCCGTAGCGACGAGCTACCGTGTGACCGCAACCATCACCGAGCCCGGGGTACGTCCCGCGAGGTAGGTTTGGACCTGCTTGCCGGGGGTGCGCCTCAGGGCGTGAGTGACCTACCCGAGGGCACCGAGGTGCACCTGGAAGAGGTTATGCCAACAAATACCCCGGAGTATGAATGGAGCGCGCCGAAGTTCTCGGCCACTACCAACCCGAATGTTGTGGTGTCTCCTGATGGAACATCGGTTGATCTCAAAATTGTGGGTGAGGGCACGTTCCGGTTCTCGCTAGTGAATACTGTCACCAAGCTCACCAAGGCTGACAGCTTCGCCATCGGCGACTACACCTGGATCGATGCCAATCGCGACGGTGTACAAGACTCCGATGAGCAGGTGCTGCCCGGGGTCACCGTAACGCTCGCTGACGCCAAGGGCAACCCGGTGACTGACCTCACCGGAGCTGAAGTGCTGCCCACGCTGACCGATGCGAACGGTTACTACCACTTTGACAATCTTCCCGCGGGTCAGTACACCGTGCATTTCACTGCCCCGAGGGATACAAAACGACAAGTATGGAGTCGGGGACCGATCCCAAGGTCGATTCCAACGCGGATCCAAACACCGGGTGGACAGCGGTCCTTGACCTCGGAGTTGATCAGGGCAATACGACAGTTGCGGAGCCTTCGGATGGCGTGACGGCGCCGTACATTGATCGCACGATCGATGCCGGATTCGTCAAGGTCGACAAGCAGGAGCCAGACGATGGCTGGGTCGAGATTGTGAAGGACGACGGCAAGGTCATTGTGAAGCCGGGAGAGACGCTCAACTACTCGTTGGTTGTCAGTAACAAGAGTGGCAATACCGCCCGAAACGTGCGGGTGCGCGATGTGCTCCCCGCAAATGTTGACCTTATTACCACCTCTATCGTCGGTGTGGTGTCGGTGGATAACCCGCTGGGGCTCGAATGGGACTTGGGTGATATTGCGAATGGAGAGACGCGCACGATTGTTGTGACTGTGAAGGTACACACCGGACTGCCGGGAGACACCAAGATTGTCAACACCGCGACCGTTACCACCGACGGCGAGTGCGTTGATCTGCCCGAGACAGAGCGGAAAGAGTGTGAGTCGACCGATATTGACCGAACCGTAGCTGAGGTGTGGGTTCTGAAGACAGACAATGCCGAAACTGTGAGGCCGGGCGACGACCTCACCTACGACATCACGGTCGGAAACTCGTCTGACGCGAGTAGTGTGAGCGACGCAACGGTCATCGACAACCTGCCCGCAAACGTCAGCTTCGTTTCGGCAACAGACGGCGGAACATACAACACCGCTACCCGTGGTGTGACCTGGACAGGAATCAATCTGCAGCCCAGCGAGTCACGGGTTATGCACGTGACGGTTCGAGTGAATGACTCCGCGCAGGGTTCTGTGGTCAATACGGCCAAGGTGAAAGCGGCCGAGTGTGATGGTGCCGGTGGGGACGAGGCCTGTTCCTCGACCGACCGCACGACGGTAGAAGATACCCCTCTCGCGATGACCGGCTCGCCAGGCCTGGCGGCGGGAATGTTGGTGTCAGTGCTACTCCTGTGCGCAACGGGTGGGGCAGCGCTAGTGCTTGGGAAACTCCGACGCAGGATGGCTTTTAGCTCGCGCGTTTGAAGGTGGTGAGGCGCAACCCAACACAGGGAGGGAAACATGACCAGGGTCAACCACGATCAACTCGTCTACCTGCGGCGAGCAGAGTTTGCCCGTGACGGATTGCAGCTCATTCCCGAGAGCGCCAATCAGCTTGGGTTTGTCGGGCGGCACGATCGGCTTGTCGCCGATAGTGTGCCGCTCGACGAAATTCCTTCGCGCATGGAAGACCTGGAACCAACTGGCACCTCAGTTGTAGATTTTGCCGTGCCGAGGTTTCTGCTCTCGTTATATAACGTGGTTCGTGACGATCGACATTCCCAGCCAGCGGCGGGTGGCGACGAACCTCCTTTACCTAAGCGACTTTGGAAAGTCGCCATGGCAGAGGCCGAGTGGGACGTTGACGCGTATCACCAGCATCAGGAGATGCTCGCGCACCTGCAACAAAGACAGCTCGGTCCCGGTGCGCTAGCGCTCATGCCGGATCCGGTCGTGTCAGATCAGAGAGAAGTGCAGACGTAGCCAACTCAAGGGAGGGCATTTGGGCGGTGCGCACTCTACGATAATCCCATGACCGAAAACTCAGCAGGGTCGGGTCGGAGCATCGCACAGCGTCTGGATGCTCTCCCGTTTACGCGCAAACACGGTCGAGTGCTCACCGGATCAGGGATCGGGTGGGCACTCGACGCCATGGATGTCGGCCTCATCTCCTTTATTCTTGCCGCGCTCACACAGCAGTGGGCATCACAAAGGGAGAGGGGGCCTAATCGCCGCGATCGGATTCGCCGGCATGGCCGTGGGTGCGAGCCTCGGCGGTTTGCTTGCGGATCGGATCGGTCGCCGCCAGGTGTTTGCGCTCACCCTGCTCGTTTACGGTGTTGCGACAGGGGCGAGTGCTCTTGTGAGTGGCCTCGCCGCGCTTCTGGTGCTGCGCTTTTTCGTCGGGCTCGGGCTCGGAGCCGAGCTCCCCGTCGCCTCAACCTACGTGAGTGAGTTCGCGCCCGCGCGCATGCGGGGCAGGCTCATCGTGATTCTCGAGGCGTTCTGGGCCGTCGGTTGGACCGCCGCGGCTGTAATCGGCTACTTCGTTGTGCCGGCGTCTGATGACGGCTGGCGGTGGGCCTTCGCAATCGGAGCGGTTCCCGCGATGTACGCGCTCGCGGTGCGCTGGGGTTGCCGGAGTCGCCGCGCTGGTTGCTTGGCAAAGGTCGTGCAGAGGAAGCCGAGCGGATCGTCGCCTCGTTTGAGCGGCAGGCGAGGGGTCGGGAATACGCGGCAAGTCTTGGCACGAATGATGCTGAACCTGCTCCCGCTCTGACTCCCGTGGCCAATGGTGGCCGGATCGCTGCCCTCTGGTCAACCGAGTTCCGATCCCGCACCATCTCGATTTGGGCGGTTTGGTTCTGTGTGAACTTCGCGTACTACGGCGCATTTATTTGGATCCCGAGCATTCTCGTCGATGCCGGGTTCAGCCTGGTGCGTTCATTCGGGTTTACCCTGATCATTACGCTCGCGCAGCTGCCGGGGTACGCCGTTGCGGCCTGGCTCATTGAAAAATGGGGGCGGCGGCTCACGCTGTCGGTGTTCTTGATGGGGTCTGCAGTGTCTGCAATCGTGTTCGGCACGGTGCACGCGGAGGCTGCGATCATCGCCTCGGGCATGGCACTCTCGTTCTTTAATCTCGGCGCCTGGGGTGCGCTTTACGCGGTCACCCCGAACTGTATCCGACCTCCTTGCGGGCGACTGGTTCAGGCTGGGCGGCGGGATCGGCAGGATCGCCTCGATCATCGCACCCCTACTGGTACCGGTGCTGTTGCTCGCTGGGGAGCAGGGCTCACGTTTGTGGTGTTCGCGGTGTTCTTCTTGATCGCTGCCACCGCGACCTGGGGTCTGGTGGATCGCGGCGGTAAGGCTCTCGACGACCGCTGAGGGGTTGCCCGAGCTTTCGCCTCACCGTGGTGGATCGCCGCGGAGTAGGCTCTAGGAACAGGTGCACCGCGTGAGCCCGCGCGATCGATCCTTGAAGGTGAGGAAACAAGCGTGACAGCAGTTCGGTCTTTTCCTGTGGCCGGGTTTTTGCTGGCGCTGGGTTCGGCCGCGAGTTTTGCACTGTCCGGTACCTTCGCGAGCGCACTCATGTCAGCTGGCTGGAGTCCAGGAGCCGCAGTGACCATGCGAATCAGCTTCGCTGCACTCGTGCTTGCGGTACCCACGATCCTGATGCTGCGTGGCAAATGGGGCAGCGTGCGTCGGGCCTGGGCGCCACTTCTGCTCTTTGGTCTGTTGGCAGTGGTCGCCTGCCAACTCGCGTTTTTCATGGCGGTGGAGTTCATTCCACCGAGCCTTGCTCTGCTTATTGAATTTCTGGGGCCCGTGATGCTGGTGTTCTGGATTTGGGCGCGCACGCGAGTGCGGCCCTCAAACCTCACCCTGATTGGTGCGGCCATCGCGGTGCTTGGTCTCGTTGCGGTTTCTGGAATCGCAACCGGCGGTGGGCTTCACCCGCTCGGCATCCTGTTCGCCCTTATCGCGGCGGTTGGCAACGCGGCCTACTTCGCTGCCGCTGCATCCGTTGACCACGGGATTCCGCCACTTCCATTTGTTGGGCTCGGGCTCTGCATCGGCGCAGTTGGCCTTATAGTGGTGAGCTCGACAGGGCTGCTTCCCTTCACCGTGACGACCAACTCGGCGGTGCTTCTCAATGTTCAGGTCTCGCCGCTGCTCGTGGTTGCGGGGTTGGTGCTGATCTCGACCGTTATTTCGTACGTGCTGGGTGTGGCCGCGGCCCGTCGCCTCGGGGCGACCGTCGCGAGCTTCACGGGTACTCCGAACCACTGTTTGGGATCGTGTGGCCCATCGTGCTGCTCGCGATCGTGCCGACAGAGCTGCAGTGGTTTGGTGCCGGTCTCGTGATTCTCGGTGTGGTGGCGGTGAAACTGGGGAGCTTCGGCCAGTTGAGAAACGGTTGAGAACCTAGTCAAACTGCAGGGTTGCCAGAACGGCTTTGTGGTCGCTGTTTCCGGCAGAAAGAACGTGGTTTTCCAAGGGAGTGAAACCTCGAACGAGGATGTGGTCGATCCTCGCCGCCGGAAACTCTGTGGGCCAGGTGAATCCCCACGACAGATCGGACTGGTGCGGTTCTTCGACTGTTTCGAGGATCGTTGCCATCGCGGGATCGAACGTTGCAGCGTTAAAGTCACCCATCACGATGAGGTGTTTCGCCTGATCCTTGGGGATGAGAGCGCCCAGGCTTTGCAGCATCGTGTCGCGTTCGTGCTGATCTCCTGGGCGGAACGATGCTGCGTGGACGACGTAGACACTCACTGTTCCTGACGGGGTAATGACATCTGCGGAGAGCGCTCGTTTCCAGCCGAGACCGAGGTCGAGCGACTGTTCTAGATCTAATGGATACACGCTCCAGAGGCCCACCGTGCCGACCGTGTACGAGTAGGGGTGAGACTCGGCAAGCTCTGCGTCCGCAGCTTCGCGGTCGTTCCCGGCGAGTTCGACAAGAGCTATCACTTCAGCGCCAGCGGCGACGAGGTCGCGTGCTGACTGCGCTGCGGCGTGTGAGTTTCCCTCCACGTTGTGCGAGGCCACGGTGAGCTGGTGTTTGGTGTCGGCTCCAGCAGCTTCTATAGGGATCAACACGGACCCGACCATCGCAGCCCACACCAGTGTTGGCAACACGACGAAGATCCAGGCCCGCTTGCTCCGCGAGAGGAGAGCGCCTATGCCGAGCAGGGGCAGTATCCAGCCGAGCCAGGGCAGGGAGGTCGCGATGATTGTGCCGAGCGACCCGTGTACGAACGGGTGCAGCACCACCAGCAGCGTGAGCGTAACCGCCAGGAGGGCAACGAACCACACCCAACCGGTTCGTATTCGGTGTGTGTTGTGGCGTGGATTGCCTGGGGGTCGGGTGACGGCTACCAACGGCCGTGCACAGAGCTTCGAATGAGACGGTCGTAGATATCACGCACTCCAGCGGTGAACCTGTCACCGAGTTCGGGCATCTGCCCGGCCTGGGCATTCGCCAGTGCCTGCTCGGAGTTGCGCGCCCCGGGAATGGCCGTGGTGATGCCCGGCTGCTGCCAGAGCCACGCAATGGCGGCCTGGGAAGGTGAAGTACCCGCAGGAGCCAGCTCGCTTACGAGCGCAGAGAACTCGCGTGCGGCCGCGATCCCCGTCGGGAATTCGACACCTGAGAACGTCTCACCAACATCGAACGCTTCGCCTGCGCGGTTGTAGGTGCGGTGATCGTTTTCGGCGAAGGTAGTGGTTTCGCTGTATCGCCCCGACAGCAGTCCTGAGGCGAGGGGAACACGTGCGATGATGCCCACGCCCGCGGCGGCGGCTTGGGGGATAACCTGATCGAAGGCCTTGAGCCGGAAGGCGTTGGCGATCAACTGAACGGTGGCGACACCCGGGTGCTTGATTGCTTCAAGTGCCTCGGCCGCGGTTTCGACGCTCACACCATAGTTTGTGATGGCACCCTCCTCAACGAGGGTATCGAGAGCGTCATAGACGACTGTGGAGGAGTACACCGCGCTCGGAGGACAGTGCAGCTGCACCAGGTCGAGCTGATCCACCCCGAGATTGACGCGGGAGCGATCGATCCACTGTCTAAAGTTCTCGAGGATGTAGTTCTCAGGGACCTGTTCCTGCCGCCGGCCCATCTTGGTTGCGACGGTGATGCGCTCGCGCAGGTTGTTGCTGTCGAGAAAACGGCCGATGAGCTGTTCGCTTCGGCCATCGCCATACACGTCAGCGGTGTCAAAGAACGTTACTCCGCCCGCGGCGGCGGTTTCGAGCACCGTAAAAGCGTCTGCTTCTGAGACATCGCCCCAGTCTGCGCCGAGTTGCCAGGTGCCAAGCCCCACGACCGAGGCAAGCTTCGGTGAGTGTCCGAGTTGTCGCTGTTCCATGTGAGACATGCTATTCCGTCTCACCTTTCAGTCTTGGTATTTAGCTGCAATATCGTTGCGGGGAGGTTGCTGTTGCTACCGCTGGCTGCACATTGAGGTGTCTCTACCTCTGCGCGGCGGTGAGGATGTCTGAGGTCAGCCAGAGTGAGAGCTCTGCCTGACTACACGCCTTACCCTTGAGATTGAGCAGCGTGAGATGGTCGCGCTCCACCCCGGTAATATCTCGTTGAACGCATCTATCATCAGCGCAGGAAAATCGCGGGCCATTGCCTTTACGACGGTGGGGTTTTCTCAACAGCACGGTCCTTGTCTTTCTTGTTAGGAATCAGTGCGATAACGAGCAAGGCCAGGGCGCCGCCGATGATCCATGGAGATTGAAATACCGTGACAAGCCCGCCGGCATGAGGAATATGCCAAATGACTTTTTGGGCACCATCTGAGACGTCGTATGGAGCAGCGTCGTTACTGCTGTTTGCGTCTCCGCGCATTATAAGTGTTGTATTCGATTCTTTGTGATCGACTGAAACTACGCGATGCGTCACGAGTTTTCCATCCCCAAGACGTTGTGCACTGACGATATCTCCGGGAGCAATCACTGCCGAGTCGACGGGGATCGTAAACGCAAGGGAGCCAGCGGGAACGCTTGGCGACATTGAATTCGTTGAGAATACAATCGGGCGAACACCCCAGACAATAGCCACCACCGCAACGAGCGCACAAATTACCCCAAGCACTGCTGCAAGGTTAAGCAGTATTTTGCTACCACGGTGAAGAGCGTCAAGCATGTTCTTGGTCACGGCCATCTCAGTATGATGACAGGAACGCTGAACGTGTTTCTTGGGACAGTAGTGTTGTCGCCGAGTGCACCCTGGGCATTACTTCCCGCACTAGAAAAGGCGCCATTCGAACCCGCAAAAAGTGAGTGGTTTGATCCGACATTGAGCGAAGACACGCTTGCCCCCGGAGGAAGGCTCACCGAGGTTGGGCTAGCTCGGTCTGCGACATCACCGAGACCCAACTGGCCAGAAGAGTTGAGTCCCCACGCGAGGAGCGCCCCGTTTTGGTCCCAGGCAAAGTAGCTCAGTGCTCCCGCCGAGGGCACGCTCACTTCGGCACCTACAATAAAGGAGCTGGTTGTTCCAGCAACTCGGCTCAATGAGTTCGTGTTTCCTCCATACAGCTCGCCGTTGGATGTCCAAACGAATGCGTACCGACTCCCAACATTGAGGCCTTGCACCGACTGCCCCTCTGGCAACCCTAGGCCACTTTGGCCAGTCGTGGATCCGAAAAGGTCTCCCCAAAACGAAACTCGCGTAGTGCCTGTGGTTCCGCTTACCCATGCCGCCCCCATTGCACGTCCTGCGTCTGCACCAACCACTACCCTCGAGTTGAGTGATTGGGCAGTCACGCGTGCGGGGGTATTGTCATTCCCCGTCCCAGCCCGTCCCAGCCGACCTGAACCGTTGTTGCCCCACGAGTACAGTTGTCCACTTGAAGTCCATGCCAGAAAGAAATAGCCTCCTGCAGATACTCCCGTTACCCCTAGGGCACTGAGTGACGGCACAATTTCAGGTCGGTCCGTTCCTGCCGTGACATCCCGATTTCCCCAGGTGTACACAACGCCCGTTGAAGTAAGTGCGATGGTCATGTCGATTCCTGCGGAGGCTTCCACGATCTGGGTCCCTGGAGGAAAAGGAATGAGTGTGGGTTGCAGGCGAGCCGTGCGATCACCGAGTCCGAGTTGCCCTTGCGCGTTGCTGCCCCACGCATAGAGATTTCCATCAGCGGTCCAGCCCAGAGAGTATCCCTCTCCGGCAGCCACCCCAACAAATCTGAGCTCAACTGCGGCCGTGCTGGCAAAGGTCGTCTGAACAGCACCAGTGTCACTAAACAACGCACTGGCGCGATCAGTTGTAATCGTTGTTAAAAGTGCCAGCAAGACCGCAAACAGCGCACCCACGATCCTCCGCTTGGAAACGGTGAGTGATGCGACGCTTTGAGTTCCTTTCAGGTGGGCTTTTGGCATCGTCTGCTCCTCCAAAGCCTACGAACAAAGAACAGCACCGCGGCACTCAATAAGAGCGTGAAACCGAGTGATATGAAAGGTGCATACGGTGACCCTGTAACAGGGAGTCCCTCTCCACCTGGCAGCGGAGCAGAAACAGTGGGCTTAGGTGTTTCGCTACCAAAGCAAGCCTCTCGCGTGATCTCATTCGCGGTGAAGTAGTAAGTGGCTTGACCAGTCGCTAGCTGGTATTCATTTCCTGCCGTAAGGGCATTTCTCCAGTCACCGAAATACTGACATTCCCAAGGGGCAAAACTGCGTTTGGTTCGTTGGGGCATATCTCACCCCCATCAATGCGAAATTGAACAGTGAGAGGGTTCTCTCCCTCAAAAAGGTCCCCTGACTGCTGAAGCAGACCCGATAACTTCATGGGCGCGTCACGCGTGTTAGTTAAGGTGGCCTGAGCAGTATTTACATCGCCCGGTTGAATGTTCCCAAATGTAATTCCGGTGGGGTCAGTAACGATCCCACCCTGAGAGAGAAAGTCCGCGTGTTGCATTGTGACCCTTTCTCAAAGCTTTTAGCTTGCCAAGTCGCTCGGGTAAACAGCCGCGATGGACTTATCCTCATGTCGTTCAAGCCTATGACTGGGTCGCGGTGAACGGAAGCACGACCGTAATGGTTTGTCCCCGACCGAGGGAGGCGCAGCAGAGTCAAGCGTTACTTCCATCTGAAGGGTCCTGCCATTTGCGGCGCCACCTGAGGATATGTCCAAGGAAGTGAACCCTGAATTTGGGAGGGGTCCGTCATAGACAGAAACCGGAGAAGCCGGAACAGTTATGTCGGTGATAGTCATGGTGAGTGAATCTTGCAGAGCCGGCGAAGGTGTTCCCGCGGAGTTTGTGATCTGTGGTGTCCCGAGGCTGAGTAGAGCGTCCAGTGTTCCAGAATTGAAAACCAGCAGGTCGCGGGTAACCGTGTCACCCGGCGCGAGGTTGTCGAATCCTGCACTGAAATCAACAACATAGTTGGTCGGGTTGCCATCCTCATCGCCGTCGAACTTAAGATCCAACGATCCAGCGGTAAACGTCGTTTCAACATTGCCGCTATCAGTAAATGCTGCGAGCGTGGCGCCCACACCAGCCGCCAGAACAACTGCGGCGGCGGCAAATATTCTGGCTCGCGGAGAAAATGATAACTTCATTGTTATTCCTTCCCAATGTTTCGCCAGTATCTGAATTATTCAAGTGCTGACAAACCGTGAATAGCTATCCCATGAGGCAAGAATACTCTTTTGGGACCTCTTTGGGTACCTCTGGTAAACCCAGGGTGCATCAATTCCTTCTACCGACCCGGTGACTCTTCCCGTCACCTCCCGGCAGCTTCTGCTGAAACGTCGACTCATACAAGCATGCTGGCCACAACCGGAGTTAAATCGCCCGTAGGTTTGGCTGCAGGAGGGGCTCTCGCCGCGCTTGTCATGGGCGCCATGCTCTTGGTCATGCGTGCAAACCGCAGGGCGCAGTTAGTTGTCTTAGTACCCCCTCATTACCGTTGAGAAGGCGCCGTGGGTTGGCCTGGTTTTGCAGGCAGTGAGAGCCTCTCGCTATCTAGAAGAACCGTGCTGGCCCAATGCGTGCCCGTGGATACCCAAACCTGCTGTGGTAACAGCACCCGAACGTGTAGGTAAGATTACAGCGATGAACTCAACACCGGTCAAGGAGTGCGAGAGTTGACGGGTTCCAAACGGCAACGTCACTTGCGCTGCCTGTGCAAGAAGGTTTGCCTGTCAGCCCAGATGCGCAACAGTTGAGACCGCCTCTGAATCCGAGCTGTGCGGCGTTGAGGCCCCTCTGAGGTG
Organism: Leucobacter coleopterorum; assembly: GCF_011382985.1. Lineage (GTDB taxonomy): Bacteria > Actinomycetota > Actinomycetes > Actinomycetales > Microbacteriaceae > Leucobacter > Leucobacter coleopterorum. The sequence goes on along the minus strand of NZ_CP049933.1, from coordinate 2,450,946 downwards.
ACCCTTGCAGGGATACTGCGTGAATCAGCAGTTGTCTGCGTAGTTATTTCAGGTGTGTTCAGCCCGGCCGCCACGAGCAAAGCTCACCATCGTCCCTCGAGCGTCACAGTATGCGTGAGCAAAAAACACTAGCAATTGCCATGTTTCGCCGTTACTTTGCGCGGGTTCGTGGCTCACTTAACCCCAACATGCAGGTTATGAAACCCCTGGTGCTTCGTTGAGCGGCCGTGTAAAGATGGCGTCATGCCAGCCATTGTGAACTCAGATAACTTTGTCCGTGCCGAGAACGATCGCATGTTTCACGACCTACAGCGAGATGCTGGTGGGGTGAATCGTTTCCTGCATAACCGACAACCGGCCGCGATTGACAATCAGACTGTCATCCGGCTGAACCGCGACACGCTCTACAGCTTCGCGGTGGTTGATATCTCGCAGGGGGCGTTGTTCGCCATTCCCGAGCACGGGGAGCGTTATCTTTCGGCCATGGTGGTGAATCAGGATCACTACATCAACCGGATATACCACGAAGTGGGCACTCACGAACTGACCCAGCAACAGTTCGGTTCGCCCTACGTGGTGCTTGCGGTGCGAACACTTGTGGATCCGAACGATCCTGCTGACCTCGCCGCCGTTGCCGAGATTCAGGATCAATTGGAGCTCCGCAGCAACTCCGCGATTTCATTTGAGATGCCAGATTACGACGAGAAGTCGTTCACAGACACGCGTAACGCGCTTCTAGTCCTTGCGAGTAACCTCACCGGGTTTGAGCGGACCTTCGGAACTCGCGAAGAGACCGATCCGATCAGACATCTCATCGGAACAGCGGCTGGCTGGGGTGGGTTGCCATCGCGCGAGGCCAGCTATATCGGGGTGAACCCGAAGTTACCTGCGGGAACCTACCAACTCACGGTGCCAGATGTGCCGGTCGACGGCTTCTGGTCGATTTCCGTGTATAACGCCGCCGGTTATTTTGAGCCCAACCAGTCCGGCGTCTACACGATCAACAACATCACGGGAGCGCGCAACGCAGATGGATCGGTGACAGTGCGCTTCGGGGACTGGCCGATCGGAACGCCCAACGTTATTCCCACGCCTGAAGGCTGGAACTACCTCGTGCGCCTGTACCGACCGCGGGCAGAGGTCCTTGATGGTAGCTGGGTTTTCCCGTCTATTCAGGAGAGCTGAGCGAGAAACAAGACGGCTTCCACCGCCAGCGCGGTGGAAGCCATTGCTACAGTGCCCCCGTCACTTTGTTTGTAGCCCGGAGTTGGTGAGAAATCACTGTCTTCTCAATTGCTTCTGAAGTCAAGAAGCGTTCATGGCACAGTGTCTTACGCGACATCCTTCGAATCGCGTCGCGTCTTCGCGAGGCTCGCCACAGTGGCGACCGCGATCGTGGCGAGAATAAACAGCAGCGACAAGCAGATCGGGATCTCGGGGATCACCTTGATCGGGTTGCCGCCATTGATAAACGGCAATTCGTTCTTGTGTAGTGCGTGAATCAGGAGCTTGACTCCGATGAAGGCGAGAATCACCGCAAGCCCCTGGGCGAGGTAGACGAGACGCTCCAGAAGGCCTCCAATGAGGAAGAACAGCTGGCGAAGACCCATCAGGGCGAACGCGTTGGCCGTGAAGACGATGTAGGCCTCCTCGGTGAGACCAAAGATGGCGGGAATCGAGTCCACCGCGAAGATTAGGTCGACAAAACCGATGGCGATGATTACGAGAAACATGGGAGTAACAAAAATGCGCCCATCAATGCGTGCGAACAGTTTGTCGCTGTTGTATTCGTCACTCACCGGAAGCACACGGCGCACCAGGCGCATAAATCGGCCCTCCGCGGGATTTGAATCGCCGTGGGTGAACGCCTGACGATAAGCGAGAAAAAGCAGCATGGCACCGAAAACGTAGAACACCCACGAGAAGTTCGAGATGAGCGTCGCTCCCACGGCGATAAAAATACCGCGCATGATGAGAGCGATCACGATCCCGATCATCAGCACCTTCTGCTGATAGATCTTTGGCACCGCAAACGCAGACATAACGATCAGAAAGACGAACAGATTATCGACAGAGAGCGCCTTCTCAGTCAGGTAGCCAGCGAAGTATTCTCCGCCATACTTCCAACCGCTCACGATGCCGATTCCCACACCAAAAAGTAGCGCGAGTCCAATATAGAACGCTGACCAGCGCGCGGATTCAAAGATGGTTGGCGCGTGCGGTGTGCGAACGTGCGCAAAAAACTCATACACGAAGAACAAGATGGTTACCGCGATCGTGATGAGCCATACGGTGGGTGTAACGTACACGGGCACTCCAAGTCTTGAATAGAAGGTTCGTGGTCGATGTCTTTCTACATCTTCGCATGCAGGTGTTTGGGAGCAAACCAGAAGCAGGCGGGCCAAGTGAATCTTCTGCGGTGTACGTAGATCCAAGAACCCCAGGGAAGGGGCGGGTTATTAATGCAGCCGAGAGGTGAGCAGGTCTTCCGGGTTAGTGCATCGATTTGAGTCGTGGCAAGGGTGCTCAGGGCAATCTTGCTGCACATGGAGGATCCCAAGAACTGAACGGGAGAAGGTAAGGACTAGCGTCATTTCAGCAATCGGTGATTACGCGCGCTTGCTGAGGATCGTCACCGAGACTGCTCAAGTTGCCTAGCTGTAGCTGGGGTGTGTCTCCTTCCGGGAAGAGAGTTTCATTACGCCCTGCGCGCGACCGGTCTTGCCGCGGATCAGGAAATCGGCTCCAGCAGTGTTGATTCGAGTGAAGTGCTTGAACGTGGTGAAGTTCCGGCCCCGAGGAGCAACATTCCTGGCGGAGCGCCGTTGTCAGCTGGTCGGCGTAGCTGAGTTCTTCCACGTGATCGGATCCGAATACGGCCGCGATCACCGATCTGGTGCCTGTGGCGATGAGTGTCAGAAGTCTGACTGTCGGGTATCCGGTTTCTCCGTTCGGGCCGCTCGGAGGCTTGGGAAACGCGAGCCGGTTCATCTCGGTATCTGCGACCTGGACCTGGGTGCCATCGATCGCGACAACGAGTCGGCCGGCGAATCTCACCGCTGAGGAGACCTGGGTGGCGCAGGGCCAGCGACGAGGGTGAACAGCTCGCGCAGCGGCCTCGGGCTAACTCTGCGCATCGCCTCGGTCAGCGCAGATTTCGCTGGGGCCTTGGGCATGCGGGTCAGGCTCGCGGTCAATCTGGACCACACATGCTGCCATCCATGACCGGTGTACAACGCCCCAGCGATGGGTGAAGAGGTGGCGTCAGTCATGCCGCCAGCCTGGTGAGGGGTTCAACGAGCTGTGGTGGGAGCCTGGGATCGCGCAGGCAGATTTCGGCGAAGCCGACGTGGTGATCCAAGGGGGTGCGCACCCGGGTGCATGTGCTCGTGCTGACGTTCCCGTACTCGAACGCGAGGTACGCGGCAGCGTTCCCCGGAGAGACCTCGGAGTGTGTGTGCGAGGGGCTACGGCACATTTTTGAGCATGTCAGCCTGGTGCCCCCCCCACCATCGTGTTTGATAACGTAACCGGGGTCGGTAAGCGTGACTGGGTGAGGCGGGTGACCACAACCAGGCTGTTCGAGCTGTTCAAACTGCATTACCGGGTGGAAGCGCGCTTTACGTCGCCGGGCTCGGGGAATGAGAAAGGGAGCGTGGAGAACGCGGTCGGGTACATTCGACGCAACTTCCTGGTCCGGCTCCCGCACGTGGAGTCTTTGCCGGCGCTCACCACGGTGCTGCTGAGCGCTTGCGATGGGCTTCTCGCGACGACGCATTACCGTAAGCATGACACCATCGGGGCATGGTTTCAAGACGATCGGCAGGCGATGCTGCCGCTACCTGGCATCGGGTTTGATGCGTGTACGTGGCCGTCGCGCCGGGTCGATCTCGTCGGGAACTTGCAGATCAACGAGGTGAAGTACCACGTGGGGAACGAGTACGCCGGCCAGTAGGTGCAGGTCGGGTTGCGCGCGTTCACCGTGCTCATCGCGACGCTCACCGGGACGGTCATCACGGAGCATCCGCGCACGTACGGGGCGACCTCGACGATGGTCCATGACCCGGCCCAGCTGATCCCGGGGCTTTCGCGAAAGCCCGGGGCGTTGCGGAACTCGCCGCTACGCCAACACCTCCCGCCCGAGCTTCTGCACGTGTTTGATCAGGCTGACCCGCATGAGACCCGCAGGCTCCTGCGGATACTGCAGCACGTGAGCGGGCAGGCAGGGTTTCAAGCGATGGTCGAGGTGATGGCGAAGATCGCTGCCGGTGGTCGAACGATCAACCAAGCAGAAGTTGAAATGGGTGCCACACGCACCACCGAACCGGCCCAGCCCGGGGCGGGCAGAGTCGACCTTCGCGTGTACGACCGGCTTACCGAACGAACAAGCGCATGAGTACGCACAGCACCGAGGTGGCAGTGTTGCGTCGGGGCGCCCTGCGGAGACGACACCGCCACCAACCGCCGCGGAAGTATTGGCGCTGGCGCAGGGGCTCCCGTTCACCAAGAGCGTCCTCCATCTGGTGGTTGAGGAAGCGGGCGCGAGCCAGCGCAGGTTCCTGCACCGCCTATTCACTCAGGAGCAGCAGTCACGGGAGTCTTCGAAACGGGCACGCCTGATCCGTCAAGCCGGATTCTCTGTGTTGAAGTCTCTGGAGGGGTATGACTGGCAGAACGTGCACTGGCCTCCGGACTGGGGCCGCCCCCACTCGAGAACCTCGAGTTCGTCCACAGCAGAGAGAACCTCGTGCTCTACGGCGAAGTGGGTGCCGGGAAAACTCATCTTGCGATCGCGCTGGGGCACCGGGCCTGCCAGGAAGGGGTGCGGGTGAAATTCATGACCGCGGCAGCGCTCGTTGCGCAGCTTCGACAGGCCGCCGCCGCAGGCCTGTTAGAGAAACAGCTCGCGCAGATCGACTGGCATGAGCTGATCATCATTGACGAGCTCGGGTATCTCCCGATCGATAACCAAGGGGCGAGGCTGTTGTTCCAAGTGATCGCTGACGCGTACGAGAAACGCAGCATCGTGTAAACGTAGAATCTTGAGTTCTCAAGGTGGGGGCAGGTATTTGGGGATGACCAGATGGCTGCCGCGATCATTGACCGGACCGTTCACCACGGCAGGATGGTCCGTTTCAAAGGTGACTCGTACAGGGTCGCGAACGCGACGATGAAGTAGACCGCAACGCCACGCACAATTCAACACAGGGCAGACGAGCTGGTTGGGCCGCGCATATGGCTCAAATTAAGCCGCGCGGGTGGCTCAATTTTCCTGCACATCCGGCTCAGAACGATTTGACAAAACACACCGCAGATACTTTTTCTTCTGAGTCATCCACATAGTGGCGACCAGTCCAAACTGCATCCGTGTTTGGTCTAGACCGGTGACGTGCAGAAGATGCGTAAGCTGCGCGACACTCACAGGATGGAAAAGCGCGCGCAGTTGAAAGTAGACTGACGCTTAGTGCTTACTCAAAGGAGAACAATCTGATGTCGATGATCGCAAACCTTTTGCCAACGCCGAGTTCGCACATTAAGGGGCTGCGCAGTGATCTGAATGTGAGAGCCTGCTTGATGGAGCTGATCGACAACAGCATTGACGCTGGCAGCTCTGAAATAGATGTGACAGTCAACGACACGGAGATCGTCATCTCAGACAACGGGGCAGGAATTTCTAGCGCAAAAATCGAGGACGTTTTGCTTCGGTTCGGTAAGGTTGACGACAGCCATGAAGAGACCTCAATTGGGAACTTCGGTCAAGGGCTACTCCGGGCACTTGTGACACTTGGGAACACGTGTCGCATTGATACGGTTCACGCTGACGGCTCCTTCTCGATCCCACTCAGCGTCACCGAAATCGAGCAATCAGAAAACACCTGGACTTTGCCCGTGGAGGCATTGACAGTGGAACAGTCGGCCACTGGGACCACAATAGATGTTCGCGACCTGGAGCCAAGAACATTCACAGAGGTAAGATCCATCAGTTTTGACCTCGACTTGATGGGACAGTTGGGACTCAGGTACGGCCACCTTATCCAGGATAAGCCACTTTGCATCACCGTGAACGGAGCGTCCGTGGAGGCGATACTTCCAACCCTGAAAACCGACACACCTTTTCCCTCTCTCGTCAAAAGGCTAGAAATTGACGATGTCACCGTCACGCTCACCATTGGGGAACACGCGGAGTATGAAAACAGAGGCAAGTCGACAAAATCTAAGTTGAGTGTTAAAGACTACGGCTGGCATGTCTACTGCCAGGGCCGTGGCGTGCTCCATCATGAGATCTCCCCTACTGTGGGCTGGAAGGTTAGCCGTTTTCACTCAGATTACTTCGGACTTGTCGGTATTGCAGAATTTGAAGGTCCCAGCGAAAAGATGCCCTGGAACAGTGACAAACAGGGTGTTCGCGAGAGCTCAAGTATTTACACAGAAGTGCTTGAAGTCATGGAAGTAATGAATAAGGCATGGCGCAAATACTGCCGGAAAAGAAAAAACAGACTACAAGACTCACCAATTTTAACGCCGAACCCGAGTCAGATTCTGAGCCCAACACCGACAGGTCGCGGCAGCAACCAGGCGACGCCGAAAATAAACCCTATGAGACAGAGGGGCGATTCACCAACAACGGATGGCAATGATTCCAAGCTCACTGAGCTGCCCTTGAACACCAAACCTCTAGCACCATATCTTGAACACGAAACGCTCTGCTTAGAATCTGATTTCAATTCCCTAGCTCCTGCTGACGACCCGAAAATACGTCAGATCCTTTTCGAGCTTTCTCGCACTACGCTGCAAGAGAGCCCTCTCAGCGTCGCATTTCTAATGAGAGCCTTGATAGAGCTTTCCGCTTTGAGGTACATCAGAGTAATGAAGGTGCAAAATCCTGGCAAGGATCCAAAACTTGCCACATGGGTAGAAGTGTGCCGAGATCATCTTTTTAACAATGACCATATAGACAAAAGCGTCAAAGAGGTGACAACAGATGCTATTGGAAAAACTTCTGAGGCTAGCGATCACTTCACAATTCGCCGCCTTCAAACTTCCCTCCATAATTACGGTTCCATTCCCGATGGAGCGACTTTGCTTAGCTTCTGGTCGAGCCTGCGTCCATACTTGGTACAGGTGCTTGCCGTGCCTTCTTATAGATCAAGGACATAGTTCTCTCCGCGACCAGCGGGCTCACGCTATTTCCTATCTGTCGGAAACTCTGATGCTTGCTTGTGTGAAACGTAAACCAGTCAGGGAAGCCTTGCAACCTGGCAGCTTCACGAACAGTTATCACTCTCGGCTCGCATGGATGAATGGGCCGCACTGCTTGAAAATTGCCTTTGTCGGACCCAGTCCCCGCACGCAAAGTCGGGCAAAAACCTTCTGTGTTGAGCCGCACCGACTTTGAAATCTGGTCCTTCTCCCCAGGAGCTAAGGCCGCGTACCGTGCCTCCACCGTTGCAGAATGCCTCGTGCCAAAGTTTCCGGACACCTCACCCCGATCATGGTAACGATAAAGATCTTCCGGGTGTCCAACACCACGCGGGATCATTCCCTGAACACGCTTCAAGAACTCCGAATCCATGGTCAAAGCCGAACGCGCCTGCCAGGAATCTTCGTACTTTTGCCAGGAGGGGTCAATCTTGTCAGGAAGACCCTGCAAAGCCTCCGCAACTCGCACTTCCTCGACCGCGTTACAAGCAAGAGCAAAGTCAGCCGCATCTAGCGTCCAAGGCGCATTCTTTGCGACACCGACAAAAAACACCCGTTTGCGGGAGGTAGGTGCCCCCCATTGATTCGCAGAAACCTCCAATGCAGGCAAGAGTTTGTAATCATCTCGCACCAGTGAGAATGCCCTTTCGCGAATCGAATCATACTGTGGCTGCAAGATGCCACGTACATTCTCTGCAATGAAGAAGGTCGGTTTTGTCTCGGACACTAACCGAAAAAAGTGTTGGAAGAGGTCGTTCCGCGAGTCAGAAACGTCTTGCTTTCCCATGGTGCTGAAGCCTTGACAGGGCGGCCCACCAATCAACCCGGTCAATTGTCCGGCACTGACACCGCTCTCACAGAGCAGCGTCTCGCCACTCAACTTAGCAATATCAAGATCAAGGTGTTTTGTCCCTGGAAAGTTCCTTCTGTGTGTCGCCAACGCAGCTCGATCGATTTCGACGGACGCCGCCACTTCAAAACCCGCCCGCGCTGCACCAAGGCTCAGCCCGCCAGCACCTGCGAACAGATCAATTACTTTCATTTCACTGAGTGTAAATGAAGGACGAGAAAAAAGCGACCGCCCCGCCCCGTTGGTGAACAACCATCGAAGTCAGCTCAGGTCATCACGCCACCATCTTGGGAAAATGACGAATCGCGCACACACGCATCGGAGCCTTGTACTGCACAAGCGCACGCAACAACACCGGAAAATCGCTCGGGCGAAAACCATGAGGTTTTTCGGGTTATCGGCAAAAGAGGCTTCGGACGGTTATCCGTAACTCAGATATGGGGTTCGCATTCGAAAAATGGCCCCCACCGCCAGCGCGGTGGAAGCCATTGCTACAGTGCCCCGGAGGTGTCTGAGTTCATGACATAAGTCACACAAGACACGGCACACCTGAGTCGCGACATACGGCACACTCAACACCGTGTCCCAACATCGCGTCATCATCCTCAAAATACTCACCCAACAACTCACCATCACCCAAGCCGCGCAAGACTACGGCATCTCCCGCCGCCAACTCCACCGCCTCCTCAAACGAGCCCGCACCGAAGACATCGACGCCATCGCACCCCGCTCACGACGCCCGAAAACCAACCCCACACAAACCCCACCCCACCTCCGAGAACGCATCATCACGCTCCGACGACACCTCACCGCCGCCGGGCACGACGCGGGTCCAGTCACCATCAACTGGCACCTCGAACAAGAAGGCCACACCCCACCCTCCACATCCACCACCCGACGTATCCTCCACCAGGCAGGCCTCATCACCCCAGAACCCCGCAAACGCCCCAAAAACTCCTTCACCCGCTTTGAAGCCGCTTTCCCCAACGAAACCTGGCAATCAGACTTCACCCACTGGCCACTCGCTGACGGCACCGACACAGAAATCCTGAACTGGCTCGATGACCACTCCCGCTACCTCCTTGACAACCGAGCCTACGCGCGCGTCACCGGCGACCACGTCGTGAACACCTTCCTCGCCCTCACAGATGAACACGGACCCCCAGCCTCAACACTCACCGATAACGGCGTCGTGTACACCGCCCGATTTGTGGGCGGACGCAACGCCTTCGAACACGTCCTCCCACTACTCGGTATCACCCAAAAGAATGGCCGCCCGGGCCACCCACAAACCCAAGGCAAAATCGAACGCTTCCACCAAACCCAAAAACGATGGCTCGCCAAACAGCCACCCGCCACAACCCTGCACGAGCTGCAAACCCAGCTTGACCGATTCCGGAACGAATACAACGAGCAACGCCCCCACCGCGCCCTCGGCCGCCACACCCCAGGACAAGCGTACCGAGCACTTCCCAAAGCCCTCCCGCACGCCCCTCAACAGGTGACGGGAACTACCGCATCAGATACGACCACGTCGACAAAGCCGGAAAAATCTCACTCCGTCGAGCCGGAAAAATGCACCACCTCGGAATCGGTGTCACACACGCACGAAAACGAGTCCTCATCCTCATCGCTAAACACACCGTCACCGTCGTACACCTCGAAACAAGCGACGTCATAGCCACCCACATCATCGACCCCACACGCAAATACTGGAGAAACCAGCAGCGGGAGCCAGGCCGCTGGCCTCACTCCCGCTAACTGTGTCGCATGTCGCGACTCATCTGAGACATATGTCCCGACTCATCACAACAGTGCCCCGGAGGGATTCGAACCCCCGACCTACGGTACCGGAAACCGGCGCTCTATCCCCTGAGCTACGGAGGCGAGCATTGCAACCTGTCCAGCCTAGCGCAAGTAGACTGGACGATTGTGACGCCACAAGAACTTGCCGAAGCCCTTGCCCAGATCCTCAACGACATCATCGCTGCACACGGTGGTGACGACGCACGCGACATCGTCGCGACCGCTCAGGATACGGCCGTTGATCGCCCCAAGAACCGTGAGCACGGTGACTGGGCTTCGAACGCGGCAATGAAGTTCGCGAAGCGTCTGGGCCAGAAGCCGCGCGAACTTGCCGCTGAGATCGCCGATCGGGCGGCCGCAATCGAGGGTGTCGCAAAGGCTGAGATAGCAGGCCCTGGCTTCATCAACATCACGCTCGACGTTGCCAGCGCTGGCGAAACCGCCCGGAGGGTCGTCGAGCAGGGTGAGCAGTACGGTCGCAGCGACACACTCGCCGGCCAGCACATCAACCTCGAGTTTGTGTCGGCAAACCCCACTGGCCCTCTGCACATGGGGCACACCCGCTGGGCAGCCCTCGGGGACTCGACTGCGCGCGTGCTGCGTGCTGCGGGTGCCGAGGTGACGAGCGAGTACTACATCAACGATGCCGGCGCTCAGATGAATAAGTTTGGTCGTTCGGTGCTCGCTGCCGCGCTCGGCGAAGAGGCTCCAGAGGACGCCTACCCGGGTGCCTACATCGGTGAACTCGGTCGCCAGATTCGCGAACAGATCCCGAACCTGCCCGAGATAGCAGCGAAGAATCGTGACGAAGCTCTTGAGCAGGCGCAGGAGCTCGGCTACCAGCTACAGCTTGCCGAGATCAAAGACTCCCTCGAGCGTTTCAATGTGCACTTCGACGTGTATTTCTCGGAGCGGTCGCTGCACGCGCCCGGAGAAAACGGTGAACCCAGCCCCATCGCGGCAGCGATTGACCGCCTGCGTGAACAGGGACACGTCTTCGAAGACGACGACGCGATCTGGGTGCGCACAACCGACTTCGGTGACGATAAAGATCGTGTCTTCACCCGTGGCAATGGCATCTTTACCTACTTCGCGGCAGACGCGGCCTACTATCTCTCTAAGAAGGATCGCGGCTTCGGCGAAAAGATCTACCTGCTGGGGCAGACCACCACGGCTACATCGGTCGCCTCACGGCAATCGCGGGGGCTGCTGGCGACAACACCGAGACCGATATTTCCGTGCTCATCGGCCAGCTCGTCAACCTCAACGGTGCGAAGCTCTCGAAGCGTGCTGGCAACATCATCGAACTCAACGACCTGCTTGAGTGGCTCGGCAGCGACGCGCTGCGGTACTGGCTCGCGCGCTACCCGGCAGACTCGCCACTCTCGCTTGACGGCGAAAAAGTGCGCAGCCGCACAAATGACAACCCGGTCTTCTACGTGCAGTACGCCCACGCGCGCACCTGCGCGGTTGACCGCAACGCCGCCGCCGCTGGCATCGATCGCTCGGCGTTTGCTCCCGAACTGCTCACACACCCATCCGAGGCTGAACTGCTCGGCAAGCTGCAGCAGTACCCCGGCATTGTCGCGGGCGCGGCAGAATTGCGTGAGCCGCATCGCATCGCGCGCTTCCTCGAAGAACTCTCCGCCTCATACCACCGTTGGTACGACAACTGCCGAGTGATCCCCCTGGGAGACGCGCCGGTTGAGGATCTGCACCGTACCCGTCTTTGGCTGAATGACGCCGCGGGTCAGGTTTTGCGCAACGGGCTCGACCTTCTCGGAGTTTCTGCACCCGAGCGTCTGTAGACTGCCGGGTCAGGGTAGATAGTCCGGGCACGAGGGAGAGCACAATGACCGAGCGCAAACCGCGGTGGTGGCTGCGAATCTTGAGTGTTGTGGTGGTACTCGGGGTGTTGGTTTGTGGGGCTGAGTTCGCGCTGCGCATGATCATTCCCGGTGTTATTGAGAATGTAGTGCGTGGTCAGCTCAAGCTGACGAGCGATCATCCCGTTGAGGTCGATCTTGGCGGTTCCGCGCTGCTCAGTGCGGTCCAGGGTGGTGTTGGTGACGTGACGATCAATATCGACAAGGTGCCGCTTCTCGACGGAGTGGAGACCGATGCTACCTTCCAAGCAGCAAAGGTGCCCTTCAACCCTCTCTCGGGCAAGATCACCAACGGCACAGTCGAGCTTGTTGTGCCAAAAGACCAGCTGGGCAGTGTCGTCAAGATGCTCACCAGCGGTGTCGCCCAGACGGGCGAGGTACAGAACGGCTCACTCGTGGTCGGCCGCTCGATCGAACTGTTCGGCCAAGAAGTGGGTCTCACCGCAAAACTCGGCCTCAAGGTGAACGATGGTGCTGTTGAGATCGACCCGCAGGGTGTTAACGCGGCCGGGTTCGACCTGACCGCTGAGCAGCTCGCGGACGCTACCGGAACGCTTCTCGACCCGATCCTGCAACCGCAAACGGTGTGCGTTCGGGATCAGCTGCCAGCGGGGGTTACCCTGACGGACATCACGCTCTCAAGCACCGGTTCGGCGAGAATCAAGGCGGACCTCAACCCGGGCATCTTCTCTGACTCGAAGCAGCAACAGCCTGGCTCCTGCGGGTAGGGAATGGCTTCGCGGGTTTACCACTCGCCTTGTTCGGTCAGCCTGCCCTTACGGCTCTTCGAGCTGTGCCGAATTGTCGGTTGACTCCCCGGCCAAGCGACAAACTCCCAACGATCGATAGCTCAGGTCGTGTGTTCTAGCCAGACAGTTTCGGAGACAGCACGACCACACAACGCTTGTGCCATAATACTTGAGGTGTGTGAATGTGACACTTTCACAAACTTTATATGTTGGGGCTGTAGAAAGACGAGCATACGTGAGCACGGAAACACGATCATCCAGTGATCAGCAGGCACTTCTTGAGGCTGAGTTGTTGCACGAAGCGTGGAAGGAACAACGCGCAACAGCGGTCACCTCCGCTACTGGCAACCTAAGCCTGACGGAAACACGTTGGTTTCCGGAGCACGCTGATGAGGCCACGGCAAAGGAACTGCTCGATGCTGAACAGGCCGCTGCAGATAGCGACATCACCGTCACACCTCTGCAACGACGCAACATTCACACCGGTGCCATTGAACACGGTCTTCGCGTGTGGAACGCCAATGCTCCCGCGATCCGGGCGTTTGAGCGCACCGAGACGTTCCCGTACAACCCAGACTGGGTGGTCGAGGCTGCGTTTACGGCGGTAGATGCAGAGCGCACGATCCCGTTTGAGCACATTCGGGATGCGGGTGGCACGCGTGAACTGGTTGTTCCCGGCGACATTACGTTCGAGCGTAACGGTCAGCGCTTCACGCTTTCAGCTTTTGACGATGACGGCTCGCTCCTGCTGGTGTTTGGTGACCCGACCAACGGCAAACAAGACGAGTCGGGCACCTACGGTGCGGGACGCTTTCTCTTTGTTGAGCGAACCGAATCACCTGACCGCGTGATCCTTGACTTCAACCGCGCCTTTGTGCCGCCCTGCGGATTCTCCGCGCAGTACAACTGTCCGATGCCGCCCCCACAAAACAGACTTCCTTGGCCCGTGATCGCGGGCGAACGAATTCCTGTGTTTCGCGACGGCTTCGATATCTACGACGCGATCTAGACACCCGCTCTCAGTACACGGCTGCGGGAGCGAAGCACTCAGCCGCTCACCGCGAGGCCACTCCCGTATCCTCCCAAAGCTCCAAGGAAAGTACCGCGATTATGAACGCCATGAGAAGAAATCCCAAAAGCCTCCTGCTCGCCTTAGGCGCGCTCTCTGTAGCAGCGCTGGTGCTGACGGCGTGCTCGTCCAACGGTGGTGCGGGGAGCACAAATGGCGCAGGCGACAGCGAGTCTGCCACGATCCAGATCGGTTCACTCTACGAACCGGTAAACCTCAGCAACACCGCTGGCGGCGGCCAGGGGGTGACCGAAGCGCTCACCGGCAACGTCTACGAGGGCCTTTTCAGGCTCGACGACGACGGTAAGACCTCACCCCTGCTCGCCACAGAGATCAAAGCAAGCGACGACGGTCTCACCTACACCGCCAAGCTTCGTGAGGGAGTCAAATTCCACTCGGGCAAAACCCTCACCTCTGCAGACGTAAAGGCGAGCCTCGAAGCGGTTACCGCAGCCGATTCGCAGTCGGCGCGCAAGAAAAACTTCGAGGTGATCGACAAGATCGACACACCCGACGACCAGACCGTTGTGTTCACTCTCAAGCAGCGCTCGATCTCGTTCCCGTACCTCCTCTCGTATGTCTGGATCATTAACGCAGACGCCACCGACATTGAGAAGACTGCCGACGGCACCGGCCCGTACCAGCTCGGCGAGTGGAAGCGCGGCAGCACACTGACGCTCAACCGCTCAGACGATTACTGGGGTGAGAAAGCGAAGAACGCGAAGGTGGTGTTCAACTACTTCACCGATGCGACTGCAGAAGACTCCGCGTTGCAGAGCGGGCGCATTGATCTCATCACGAGTGTGCAGAACCCCGACTCGCTGCCGCAGTTTGAGCAGGGCGGCAAGTTCACCATCAGCGAGGGGCAGTCGACCACTAAGGAGCTGCTTGCGTTTAACGATCGCGTAGCCCCCTTCAACGACACGAAGGTGCGCCAGGCGGTGTACTCCGCAGTGGATCGCAAAAAGCTTTTGAACGCGATCTGGGGTGACTACGGCACGCTTATCGGCTCGATGGTGCCGCCGAGCGACCCCTGGTACGAAGATCTCAACGACCTGAATCCTTACGACCCCGAGCGCTCGAAGAAACTGCTGAAAGAGGCGGGGCTCGAGCAGGGCTTTGAGTTTACCCTCGATACGCCGAGTTACGATCCTCACCCCGCCGTCGCCGAGTTTTTGCAGTCCGAGCTCAAGAAGGTCGGCATTACCGTAAAGATCAACACCATCACGGCAGACGAGTGGTACACGAAGGTGTTTAAGGAGCACGACTTCGAGGCAACCCTGCAAGAGCACGTAAATGATCGCGATGTGGTGTGGTACGGCAACCCCGATTTCTACTGGGGTTACAACAACGCGGAGGTCACCAAGTGGATCGCCGACGCCGAACAGGCAACGAGCGAAACAGAGCAGACCGACTTGCTGAAAAAGGCAAACCGGCAGATCGCGGGTGACGCCGCGAGCGCTTGGCTGTACCTCTACCCGCAGATTGTGGTGGCCTCGAACGATGTGTCGGGGTATCCGGTAAACGGCCTCAACTCGCAGTTCTTCGCGTACAACATCGTCAAGAAATAACCGCGAGAACTCAACATTACCCACATGATTCACTACGTGCTTCGCCGCAGTGCGCTTCTCGTGGCCTCCCTGCTGCTGGCAATGGTGGCGATCTTTGTGCTGCTGCGCCTGCTGCCGGGTGACCCGGCAAACGCGTTGCTCTCGGTCAATGCCACACCAGAGCAGATCGAGGCCGCGAGGGCTCAGGTGGGGTCGGATCAGCCGATCCTCACCCAGTTTGTGAACTGGATGGGGCAGGTCGTGCGACCGGACCTGGGTGAATCACTCATCACTGGCGCGCAGATCGGGCCTGAGCTCGTGTCGCGACTTGGGGTGACGATCCCGCTCACGCTCATGGCCTTTGTACTCGCGAGCGTGTTTGCGCTGCTGGGTGGAGTGCTGAGCGCGCTGCACGCCGACCGTTGGTACGGCATGGTGCTCTCGGGGATCGCACAGTTGGGCATTGCGGTGCCGGTGTTTTGGGTCGGCATTATTTTGGTGTGGATCTTTGGGCTGGGTCTCGGTTGGTTTCCGACCGGAGGGTTTCCGAGCGACGGCTGGGCCGATACCTCGGGGGCGTTCTCTTCGCTGATACTGCCAGCCATCGCAATTTCGTGCGTGATGGGAGCTTCGCTCACACGCTATGTGCGGTCGGCGACGCTTGACGTGCTCGGCAGTGACTACCTGCGCACGGCGCGCGCCCACGGTTCGGGTTTTGGTGAGGCACTCTGGCGGCACGGGCTGCGCAATGGCGTTGTGCCAGTGATTTCGGTTCTGGGTATTGAACTTGCATCGACGCTGCTCGGGCCGTGGTGGTAGAGAGTGTGTTCGCGCTCCCCGGCCTCGGAAGTTTTTTGGTCGACGGCATCGCGAAGCACGATTTTGCGGCGATTCAGGGTGTGCTGGTGATAACGACACTGCTGGTGTTGCTCGTCGGGTTTGGAGCGGATCTGGCGCAGCGCCTCGTGGATCCTCGCTTGCGGCGCAGTGTGGGGGTCGACGGATGAGCGCGGCAACAACTCGCAGAACCACGCTGTGGTTCGGGATCGCGCTCGTGTCTGTGGTGGTGATCGTTGCACTCGTGTCGCTCGTGTGGTTGCCCTACCCCTCGACGATACCTCCGGTGGCAGGCTCTCGCCGCCGAGTGCCGAGCACCTGCTCGGCACCGACAAGCTGGGTCGTGATCTGCTCAGCCGACTGATGGCGGGGGCGCAGATCGCGCTTACGGTGGGAATCGGCTCGGTGCTGATCGCTGCCGTGCTGGGGCTTGTGCTGGGTCTCATCGCGGCGTTTGCGCTGCCGTGGCTTGACGACGCGATTGCCGCGTTTTTAGATGTCGCGATCGCGTTCCCCGTGTTGCTCACGGCGATGCTGATTGTGGCGCTGCAGCCGCCCTCACTCGGGTCTGCGATTCTTGCGATTGGGCTCGCGATGTCGGCCGTGGTGGCGCGCATTTCGCGGGTGCTCGCAAAACGAGTCGTGGGGTCGCAGTACGTGACCGCGGCGCGCACGAGTGGTACGCGCACTCTCGGGATCATTCGCCTGCACGTGCTGCCGAACATTGCGCCCACACTCGCGGTGACACTCGCGCTGCAGTTCGGGGCCGCGGTGCTCGCCGAAGCCAGCCTCTCATACCTTGGGCTCGGCGCGCCGCCACCAAACGCCTCGTGGGGTCGGCTGCTGCAGGAAGCGCAGGGGACTGTGTTCAACGCGCCAGCCGGTGCCATTGCGCCGGGTATTGCGCTTGTTGTGCTGGTGCTCGGTGTGAACTTTGTTGCTGACGGTCTGCGCGACCTCACTGACCCGACCCGCCGCGGAAGGAGTCGTCGTGACTGAGCATCACTCTGCTGGGAGGAACTCTCAACAGCAGCAGACAGCCGAACTTCTGCGTGTTGACGCACTCTCGATCCACGCGGGTGACACCGAACTTGTGCGCGATCTCTCGTTTGAGATTGCCCCCGGTGAACGCGTCGGGCTGATTGGGGAGTCGGGATCCGGCAAGTCCCTCACCTCGCTCGCACTCACGGGATTGCTCGCCGAGGGGCTTCTCGCCACAGGATCAGTGCGCCTTACCGGGGTTGAAACACTCGGAGCCAGTGAGGCGCAGCTCAGACCGTTGCGCGGTGCGGTCGCGGGCATTGTATTTCAGGAACCGCTGACCGCACTCGACCCACTGATGCGCGTCGGAAAACAGATTGCTGAGCCGTTACGCAGGCACCGCGGGCTGCGCGGAGCTGAACTGCAGCGCGCCGTTGCTGAGTCGCTCGCTGAGGTGAGCCTCGCAGAACCGCGGATCGCACGCGCCTACCCGCACGAGCTCTCTGGTGGCCAGCGGCAGCGTATTGCGATCGCCCTCGCGCTCGCCGCACAGCCGCGGCTGTTGGTCGCCGATGAACCGACAACCGCGCTCGATGTGACGGTGCAAGACGAGGTGTTGACGCTGCTCGAACGGCTTGTGGTGGAGCGCGGCATGGGACTGTTGTTTATTAGCCATGACCTCGCGGTGGTGTCGCGAATGGTCGATCGAGTGCTGGTGCTGCGTGACGGTGTGGTGGTAGAACAGGGAGCTGTTGCAGAGGTGGTTCGTGATCCGCAGCACCCCTACACTGTGCAGTTGGTGGCTCACGCGCGGGCGCTTGATGCGGCACTGGGTGAGGCGGGGCTGCTGCAGGCATCTCTGACGCGGGTGCGGACCCTGATCCTGACAGCGCCGATCCCGATCCCGACACCGCCCACAACAAAAGGAGCAGCGATGACGGTGATTGAGGCCGACAACGTAAGTTTCTCGTATGGGCGGGGCGTGATCCTGCACGACGTGAGCGTAATGATTCGAGCCGGTGAATCTCTCGGCATCGTCGGTGAATCGGGTGCGGGTAAGTCTACGCTTCTGGCGCTGCTGCTGGGGCTTGTGGCTCCCGCGAGTGGTGAGGTGCGGTTTGATGGGACCGCGCTGCAGCTTCGGGATCGCGCGGCGATGCGTCGTTTTCGCGAGAGTGTGCAGGCGGTGTTTCAAGATCCTTACTCGTCGCTTGACCCGAGGCAGCGCGTGGATCGGATCATTGCCGAACCGCTGGAGTCGCTCGGCATAGCGCGTGGTGACGCAGCACGGCCGCGGGTTACGCGGGCGCTCGAGACCGTGGGGCTTCCGGCAGATGCGGCGACACGGTACCCGCACGAGTTCTCGGGCGGTCAGCGACAGCGGATCGCGATTGCGCGCGCGACGGTCGTGCGGCCGCGGGTGCTGATTGCCGACGAGCCGGTGAGTGCGCTCGATGTGAGCACCCGCACGCAGGTCATTGACCTGTTGAGGTCGTTGCGTGAGGAGTCCGGGCTTGCCCTGGTGATGGTGTCCCATGATCTGGGCACGGTGGCGGCTACGTGCGAGCGAACCGCGGTGCTTGACCGGGGGCGGATCGTTGAGCAGGGCCCGACCGCTGAGGTGCTGCGGGCGCCGGCTGACCCCTATACACAGCGTTTGGTCGCGGCCATTCCTCGCCTGCCCGGCTAGGGAGTGCTACAACGCGCTCACAGTCCCGCCGCCCGCAGTGCGAGCCAGGCGGTCGCGCGGTCGTCGGCCTGGTCCATCGACAGACCCGTGATGTCTTCGATCCGGCGGATGCGGGCGACGAGAGTTTGGCGGTGCACTCCGAGGCGCTCTGCGCTGCGGCGGTGCGCGCCGTGCTCGGCAAGAAACACGCGCAGGGTGTGGGCGAGCTCACCGGGGGTGCCGTCGCTATTCAAGAGGGGATCGAGCACACTCGCCAGCTGATCCCGCGGCGCACCACTGAGGCCTTTCAACACGAGAGACACCGCGGGAAGCCGCGAGTAGTGGACAACTCGGTGGCCCTCTTCGAGAGCGGTCTCGAGGGCCTGTCGTGCTTGCGCCGCGCTGCAGTTGAGCTGTTCGGTGAGGGCAGGATCACCGAGCCCAAGGGCAACCAGGCCGCCCATTGATTCGAATGTTTTCACCCGCGAGGCGAGTTCCGCGGCAAGGTCGTCGCGCACGAAGCCGCGAACGCCGTCGGGTCCGGCAGCGAAGATGTGCTCCGCGCCCAACTCGTCGAACCAGCGTCGCAGCGTGCGCTCGAGGTCAATAGTGCGTGTGCGCGTGCCGAGGGCAAAGGCGGTGAGGCTCGACTCGTGCACACCCCAACGCCGCAGCAGGGCGCTGGACTCTGAGCCGCCCTCGATCAGAATCCCATACAGAGCGCCTCTGCCGAGGCGTTCTGTTCGTGAGGGGTCGTGGGTGCGCAGTAGCAGGTCGAACAGTGCCGCGGCTTGGGTCGCTAGGTCGCGGGAACGGCTGGTCGAGCTAGAACGGGTCGCAATGACGAGGTGCCCGGCAAGGTCCCGATCTGAACCAACCTGGTGCACCTGTAGGCCCTCGTGTCGCACCCGAACCGGGCGGCCGAGCGCGACGGCGACGGCATCGGAAATGTGCAATCGCCCGGCCCCGGCGCTCGCGATGAGCTGGCCCTGGGTGTCGAGCAGTACCGCCCAGCCATCAATTCGGCGTGCAAGTTCGGCAATTACTGCGGTGACGCCACCCCTGCGTGCGACCTGCGTCAGCACGTTCATGCCGGCGGCGACGAGGCGGTCGGAGGCCGCGCGATCCTCGGAGATGAGGGTTGTCAGGGTCGCGTGCAACGCGGCGCCGTCGAGGTGCGTGCCGAGGATCCCGGTCATGCGGTGGCGCGCGAGTAGTGCCCGAAGTTTGGCCGAGTTCTCGTGGGTCACAAACACGGCGTTGAGCAGGGGATCGCTCGCAGGCGCAGGATCCCCGAGGCGATCATGAAGCTCACTGAATGACCCGGTTACAAGCGTCGCATAGTCGGGGTTGCCGACCACCACAAACGCGTCGATGTGGGCGACCCCGTCGACGCGGGCGCGATCCGAAATGCGGTGATGCAGGCACTCGCCGCCCACCGCACGAACGATGGCTTGCAAGTCGAGCGACATGCAAAAAGTGTACCAAGTGTTGAATCTATTGAAGCAAGTTCAGCAATTGGCGCAGTGACAGTACACCAAAACACTACGTAGCATCGTCCAAGTCACCGCTCGTGGCGAGAACATGCCATGTGGCTCGTCACGAGCGTGTGCGCACGCAAACGCACTCAGCAACAAAGGAGTTTCCATGAAAGCCGTGATCTTCCGCGATCCCGCAACCCGCGCCGAAATCGCCGACGTCACGCTCGCTGCCCCAGAGCGGGCGAGGTGCGAGTGAAGATTGCGGCGGCGGGTGTCTGCCACTCTGATCTGCACGTGAAGCGTGGCGAGTGGGATGCTCCGGCACCGATGGTGATGGGGCACGAGGGGTCGGGCGTTGTCACAGAACTGGGTGAGGGGGTGACCTCGCTCGCAGTTGGCGATCACGTGGTGCTGAGCTGGGTGCCGCCGTGTGGTGAGTGCCGCTACTGCCTGCAGGGGCACGAGGCGCGCTGCCAGAAGGTGGCTACCGTGGTCGCGCCGAAGGGTGTGCTCTTCGACGGCACCTCGCGGCTCAGCCTGGGGAGGAACCACTGCACCACTACCTCGGCGTCTCCTCCTTCGCCGAAGAAACGATCGTTCCGGCGTCCGGTGCCATCAAGGTTCGTGACGATGCTCCGCTGGACGTCATCGCCGTGGTTGGCTGCGCCGTTGCGACGGGTGTTGGTGCCGTGCTCAACACCGCCGCCGTCGAGCCCGGTGCGACGGTCGCCGTGATCGGTTGCGGGGAGTCGGCCTCAACGTTGTGCAGGGTGCGAAGCTTGCGGGCGCCGAGCGCATCATCGCTGTCGATGTTGTCCCGGAGAAGACTACAATGGCGCTGCAGTTCGGTGCGACCGATCGCATCGATGCCTCCGAGCGCGACGCGGTTGAGCAACTCTTCGAGCTCCTTCCGGATGGCGCCGACTATGTGTTCGATGCCATCGGGCGCACCTCAACAACCGAACAGGCCATTCAGATGCTCGGTCTCGGTGGCGCAGCTGTGATTGTGGGCCTGCCCCGACAGGTGCGAAGGCCTCCTTCGAGCCGCTCGTGCTCGCCGAAGCGGATCAGCGGATCCTCGGTTCCAACTACGGTTCCGTGCGCCCCTCCATCGACATTCCTGCCCTGGTCGACCGCTACATGGACGGGCAGCTGATGCTTGATCCGCTCATCTCGGGCCGCCGTCCCCTCGACGAGGCGCCCGAGGCGCTCGACGATCTTGAAGCTGGCGGCGTGCTGCGCACGCTGCTGATCCCGTAACCCACTTCTCACAAGATTCCGTCACTCAAAGGAGAGATGTCATGACACAAACAACCGAACGAAAGGTCGATGCTGGCCTGCGCGAAGGGGTGATGTCGGGCCCCGAACTCGCGGCCCAGGCCATCGCCAGCATCGCCCCCAGCGCCGTCATCGCGTTTACCGCGGCAGCGATCTTCCTCGGTGCAGGCAACGGCACAATGTCGGCCTTCCTCTTGGCCACGATCGTGATCCTCTGCGTTGGCTACATCGTGTCGATGTTCGCGCGCCAGCATGCCTCAGCGGGCTCGCTCTACACCTACGTTGCGAAGGGTCTCGGCCCGACCGGTGCGTTCGCTGCCGGTGTTGCCCTGCTCATTGGCTCGTGGGGGATCGCGGCGGGTTCCCTCGGTGGCGCGGTTTCGTATGCCTCCGATCTGCTGCAGATCTTCGGTGTCCCGGCTACCGGAACCGTGTGGCTGATTGTGCTCGCCATCGTGATCGGTGGGCTCGCCACGTTCTTCACGATCCGCGGCATTCGCATTTCGGCACGCATCTCGCTCGTGCTTGAACTCGTGTCGGTGTTCATCATCATGGTGCTGCTCGTGTCGTCGCTCGTGTGGCTTGGCCCAGACGCTTGGGATCCCTCCCAGTTCTCGTTTGAAGGTGTGCCGTTCCAAGGTGTCGCCGCCGGAATGGTGCTGGGCATCCTCGGTTTCGTTGGGTTCTCTTCAGCTGACGCGCTTGGTCGCGAGGCACGCAACCCACACACCGCGATCCCGCGTGCGATCATGTGGAGTGCCGTCGTTGTGGGTGTGCTGTACGTGTTCGCCGCCTACACGCAGATCGCGGTGCTCGGTGACGAGCTGGGTGAGGTCGCGAGCCCATTGCAGTCGATCAACGAGCGGATCGGCATGCCAGCCTGGTTCGCGCCGATCCTGGTATTTGGCGTCGCCGCTTCGTTCTTCGCTGTTGTTGTTGCTCCGCTGAACGTGGTTGGGCGCATCGTCTACGTTATGGGCAAAGAAGGCATTGTGCCCGAGCGTTTCGGGCGCACCCACGAGACACACCTCACCCGCACCGTGTGTTGCTCGTTGCAGGACCGGCGGCGATCCTGCTCGACGTTATTCTGCTGCTCATGGGAACGCACCCCATGGACATCACCGTGTGGGTCGATACGTACGGCACCTACGGGTACATGGTTGCGTACGCGCTGGTCGCAATTGCGGGGGTCGTGTACACGAGGCGCAGGGGCATGAAGAACACACTCGTGTGGATCTGTGCCGTTGTTGCGGTCGTGGCGATGGCGTACGTGTTTGTCGCCAACGTGTATCCCGTTCCCGCGTTTCCGATCAATGTGATTCCATACATCTTTGTGGCGACCATGCTGCTCGCGTTTGTGCGCTTCTGGTGGATCAAGGTGAACCGCCCCGAGGTTCTCAATAACGTGGGCAATACGCACACTGAGATGCTTGAGGGAGTTGGCTAGTAGCTCGCTCGTACCTTCCAAACGCGCCCGCTGGACTTCGATCTGGCGGGCGCGTTTGTATTATGCTGAAAGTTCGTAATATGAAAACATACTTACATATAGGAGAATCGATGAAGATTCAACACCTCTTGCCCGTCGCTGCGGTGGTGGCTGCCCTTGCTCTGAGTGGCTGCGTCACGAATACTGAAGGGGAAACTCAGGGTGGCACCGAACGCGTCAGTGTTGAGGTTGATAAGGCGGCGAGCGACTTGGTGCCGGCCGATATTCGAGAGAGCGGTGAAGCTGTTATCGGTGTTCACACGCCGTACCCGCCGAACGAGTACCGCGATGAAAACAACAACTATGCCGGGTGGGCTGTGATCCTTACCGAGGCTGTTGTATCCAAGCTTGGGTTGAAGCCAGTGTGGCAAGAGTCCTCGTTCGAGACCATCATTCCCAACATTCAAGAGGGCGCGATGGATATGGGATCGGCATCCTTCACCGACAACAAAGAGCGGCAGAAAGTTGTCGATTTTGTGAACTATTATGAGGCGGGAGTGCTCTGGGTGGCGCCTACGGGCAAACTGGTCGACCCGAACGATGCGTGCGGGCACGTGATTGCGGTGAAGCAGGGCTCGTTTCAACACCTCGATGAGTTGCCAAAAAAATCAGCTGAGTGTGAGGCCGCCGGTAAAAAACCAATCGAAATGGTGCCTTTTGATGACCAGGCTCAGGTGACCAACGCGGTGAGGCTGGGTAAGGCCGAAGCCTTCTCCGCCGATTCACCCGTCTCGCTCGACGCGATCGCGCAGAGCAACGACCAGCTTGAGCCATCCGGAGAGGCATTCGACATGACACCCTATGGTTTTGTGGTTGATAAGGGATCGCCTATGGGGAGGCTCTTCAACTGGCTTTGCAGTCACTCATTGATGACGGAACCTACACGAAGATTCTCAAGGATGCGGGAGTTGAGGCTGGTGCGGTTACGAAGGCGACCATTAACGCTGGTAGCTAGGCGTTCCAGAGCTCGCGGTAGTAACTGAGTCGTTGGTGGTCAGGATCGCAGCCGTAGGTGCTCCAAAAAAGATCTTCGTTGTGGCCTAAATAGTTCCACCCCAGCGACATTGTGGCGGCGGCAAGATCGGCCCAGCGATCCGCGACCCCAGACGAGCGACATCTACGTGTGCGGCGAACTCGCCTGCGCTCCCAATTAGTGTGTTGGGGGCGCAGGCGTCGCCGTGGCACACAACGAGCTGGTCGATTGCTGCCGTGCTATTCGAACCCAAAACCGTTGCCGGAGGGTGGCTCTGAGCCCCTCCCGATCCAGCGCATATCGGGGGTGTGGAGTTCGAGGAGCTCGCTGATGCGTTCGCGTTCTTGCGTGCGACGCAGCGCCCCTTTCGAACTGGCTGAGGCAAGCTGTGCGAGGATCTGTATGGCAAGGAACACCGCCAGGCTTGAAGCTGCGGGCTCGCGAGCTGCTGACGGAACGATAATTTGTTCAGACGCGAACGCGCTCAGCGGTGAGTCTGCGCTGTCCGTAATGAGTAGGAGGGTCCCTCCAGACGCCACGTACAGTTTGCTGATCTCTACGGTATCCCTGCGGTAGGGGCTGAGACAGAACGCAATAAGTACGTCGGTGGGCCGGACATCGGCGAGTAGGTCTAGGTGGTCGGTTGCCGGAGCGATGATGGGGTGTACCTGGCTCAGTGAGGCTTTGAGTTCCGCTGCAAATGTCAACGCGTGGCTCTGTGAACTTCCTCTGCCGATGACAAAGCGGCGCCGACTGCGGGCGATCTGCGCTGAAGCGCGCTCGAACGCTGAGTTATCGCGGAACGCCGCTAGGGCGGTTTCGAATGCTGTCTGCTCGACCTGCAACAAACGTGACTTGAGAATTGATGCGCTCTTGCGCGCGGGTCTGCGAACCGAGGGTGTTCCGGTGTCTTCTGAGGGGGATCAAGGTTCATGTTGGTGTATCCGCTTCGCTAAGTGACACGTCGATTCGCTGCACCCGCGGCGGGTTGAGCGGTGTCATCTGCAGCGTTACCCGTAGTGTATTGGGATTACCGCGGAGTTCCCAGTGTGCGCTAGCTGGGGTTGGGAAGGCCGGGGAGGTCTGTGTGAGAGGTGCATCGCTGGCTGCTTGGAGCCGAACAATTTGATCGCGGCGATCTTGAATCGGAAGATCAAGCGCAACGCAACTGTCGAACAGCTCTGATTCTGTCCGTTCCCAGAGAAGCTGATCGCTCGGGTTCTCTAAAAGTTCCCGTACGCGCGCAACCGCGCTCTGCGTTTCAGGCCAGGCGATCACGGACTGTGCTTTGGAGCCGGTGAGTAGGCCACTCATGGTTTTTCGCACAGCGTGGTGCACTCCCGCGTATCCAGCGTTTTCAAGTCCGCACACGCTGAGGCCGTGGTCAAGGCTCCACCGCATATGGGCTGAAAATCCCGGGTACCCTCCCGAATGGGAAACCACATGCCCCTCCGCACCAGAGTGCTCTACCACCACCCCATACCCGTAGCCGCTGGTTACTCCGGGGGCACCCGCTGGGTTCGCGCGATGCAACTGCTGCATTTCACGACGGCTCGCCGCTGAGAGCACTTCGTCGTGAGCGCCTGGCTCGTAGGAGAAAGCGCTCGACAGCCATTTCATCCAGTGCAGGAGGTCACTGCCAGAGGCAAAGAGGCCCCGATGGCTGAGAACGCGCCAGGTGTGGTTACTGCTTGCGGTTCCCAGCCGGTCGAACGCTTTGCAAAACCCTGGGCGATTCGGCGTCCGGGCGGGGGTGTAAAACGCACCCCGTCCAGACCGAGGGGATCGAGCACTTCTCTCGCGACCTGTGTGGTGAGAGGGCGGCCGTCGAGGTACTCCATGATGCGGCCGAGGATCGCCCAGCCCAGATTGGCATATTCGTATTGGGTGCCTGGAACGGCATTGAGGCGAATCCCGCGACTCAGCATGGCATCAAAATCTTCGCCCGCCATGGCTTCGAGGCGGTCTGCCCAGGCGTCATCGGTTGGTAGGCCACCCGACATCGTGAGAAGCATGCGCGGAGTCGGAATAGGCGAGTCCGCTTGCGGTGAGTGGATCAGCACTGGGTATGGCAGAAGTTCTGTGATGGGGCGGTCGAGGTCGAGTAACCCCAAGTCCCGCAATTGTAGGGCGCGAACCGCGGTGAACGACTTTGTGCATGAGGCGATGCGAAATACGGTGTTGTGATCGGGGGCCTCTCCGTCGCCAATGTCTCCGAACCCAGCAGCAGTGTGCGCTGCTTTGTTGTACCGGTGCCGTTGCTCGTTGCCTGATCCCTGCCCCACGCCAGGGTGATGACTGAGCCCGGCGCAACCCCGTGTTCCACGCGCTCTTGTGTGAGCAGTGCGAGCTGCTGCTGGGCTGATTCGAGGTGATCAGACACGCGTCAAAAACCTTTCAAGCATTTTTTGTCCGCCATTAATGCACTCGACGGGGTTGCGTTCGTCGGCACCGTGCATTCCAGAAGGGCGACGCCCCTCTGAATCGATCGCGAGTGGTGCGAAACCATACCCAGAAATGCCTAGTGTGGCGAATGCTTTCGCGTCAGTTCCGCCGCCCATGCACATCGGGGGAACGATGGCTTCGGAATCATAGAACTGGATTGCGTCGCGCATTGCGTCGAACCAGCTCGAGGGATACGGCGCACTCACCGGTGAGTGTTTGGCGAGGAATTCCCACTCGGCATCATCCCCAACGAGCTGATCCAGCACCGCAATGACCTCGTTCTCCGTGCCGGGCAAACAACGTACGTCGAGCTGGGCCTCCGCGTGGCTTGGGATCACATTGACCTTAACCCCCGCGTTGATGACGGTCGTTGTTGCAGTACAGCGAGTGGTAGCCAGTGCAACCTCTCCAGCGGGGCCGAGGCGTTGGATAGCCAAGGTAACTCCTTCTTCGTCGCTCAGATCAGGCGAATTACCGAGAGCGCGGTCGATGGTTTCTATGTACTCTCGCACCGTACCAGTAAGGTGCAGCGGCCACTCATAGGAGTTCACTCGGTCGCAGGCCGCGATCACTCGCTGCAGAGCGTGCCCCGGTTGGGGTCTGGAACCATGGCCAGCCTTGCCTGTTGCATGAATGCGTATCTGAAGAGTGCCCCGCTCGGCGGTGGCAACGGGATAAAAACGACGGGTTTCGCCAGAGGAAGTGACAAGCGGAATGGCTTCTCCGCCTGATTCGCCGATGGCGGCTTCGACACCAGCGAACAGCTCTGGCCTGTTCGCGACGAGCCAGGTGGCACCAAACTCTCCGCCGGATTCTTCGTCTGCGACAAATAAAACGACAATGTCACGACGCGGTTGGATCCCGTTCTCGGCCCAATTCAGGAGCGTCTTGAGTGTCATTGCCGCCATGTCTTTCATGTCTACGGCCCCGCGGCCCCACACATAGCCGTCTGAGATGTGACCTGCAAACGCGGGCACCGACCACTGCGATGGTTCGACCGGCACGACATCGGTGTGGGCGTGAACCAGCAAGGCTGGAAGGGAGCGATCCTTGCCGTTGATGCGAAGCACGACCGAAGCTCGGGCTGGTGTGGGACCCACTATTTGGGGTGCGTATCCGGCGTGTTTGAGTGACGCGTGAATCCAGGAGGCAATGTCGCGTTCGCCTGCGCTGTGGCCCTCCCCGTAATTAGAAGTGTCAAAGCGGATAAGGCGCGCGCACAGTTCCGCTGCGCTCAATCGCTGTGCGGTGTTGGGTTGTGACATGTTGCTCCCGGTGTTGGTCGATGGCGCAATTTACAATCCAGTTTTATGAATCATAAAATTGCATTTCGAGTTACGATAGCAATACTCGCTCGCGGAAGATAGTTGTTGATTTTATTGAGTTAGTGCGACATGATTCTTGCAGGTGGCCCGCTTTTCTCGAAATTGAGATTCGCAAGTTATGAAACATAAGCACAAGGGAGTGGATGTTGAAAGTAACACTTACAAAAACCGGTAGTGCGCGACTGCGAGGGTTCTCGCGAGCGACGTTGGCGATTATCGGTGCGAGCGCACTCGCTCTGAGCTCGACGGTTGCGGCAACTGCGGCAACGGCCGCTGATAGCTCACAGGCGCGCATCGCCCTGATCGGCGATATTGACTCGCTGAACCCGTTTATCAATGTGCTGTCGGTTGGCGACGACCTGCTGAAGTACAACTACGAGCCACTCGTTGCCTGGGCGGCCGAGGATTACGCCGAGTCTCCCGCCATCGCAGAGTCATGGGAGGTGAACGAGCCCGGCACCGAATGGACGTTCCATCTCGAGCCCGGTGCAAAGTGGTCTGACGGCGAACCAATCGTGGCAGACGATGTCATTTGGACAATCAAAGCGATTCAAGACAACGACTCCCTCAAGACCTCGAAGGGCCTCTAGTCGAGAACATTGACACCGTGGAAGCACCCGATGACGAGACCGTGGTCATGAAGATGAAGACTCCGCAGGCCCCCAATCCCGGCGCTGATCTCCCGATTGTGCCCAGTCACGTCTGGGAAAAGATTGATGATCCGGCCGCGTACGAGAACACCAAAGATGTTGTGGGATCGGGCCCGTTCACAATTGTCGAGTCTTCGAAGACCAGCGGCGTCACCATGCAGGCCAACCCCAACTACCGTCAGGGTAAAGCAAAGATTGATCGCCTGGTTTGGGTGCCCTACAAGAACACCGACGCAGCGGTGCAAGCCCTCAAAACCAACGAGATCGACATGATGCGTGATCTCACAAATGCGCAGTACGAGTCGCTGCAGGGGGCTGAGGGCATTACGACACTTGTTGCGAACGGAAACTCCTTCTCGGCCTTGGCGATCAACCCCGGGGCGAAAGACATTGACGGAAAATACCTCGGCGACGGCAACCCCGTGCTACAAGACAAGGTTGTGCGCCAGGCAATCGTGCGTGCCATCGATAATGAGACGATCCGCGAAAAGATTTCTTTCGGGCGAGGTCTACCCGGCACTGGCACGGTGCCACCGATCTTTGCGAAGTTCCACTGGGACAGCGCGCCTCAAGACCTTCCACTCGCTTACGACCCCGACGCCGCAAAGAAGATGCTTGACGACGCCGGATACAGACTCAACGCCGACGGGCAGCGTCTCGACAAAACTGGCACACCCATCGAACTGCGCATTATGGGGCGTTCCTCGAGTTCCAGCCACCAGCAGGTTGCTGACTTTATTGGTCCATGGCTCGAAGAAATCGGCATTCAAACGAAGATCTCAATGCTCTCCGACGCTCAGGTCAACGACGAGTCGGTGCTCGGCCGCTATGACATGTACTTCACGGGCTGGGGCATGGGCCCCGATCCCGACTACATGATGTCGATTAACCTGTGCAGCTCGCGCCCGAACGCAGACGGTTCAGGATCAACGAGCGAATCGAACTGGTGTGACCCAGAGTTTGACAAGCTGTATGCCCAGCAGCGTGCAGAAACCGACTCCGACAAACGCGCGGAGATCGTCATTGACATGCAGAAGCTGAAGTACGACGCCGCCGTCAATAACATCATGTACTACGACGCTAAGCTGCAGGCTTACCGCTCTGACCGCTTCTCAGCGCCGCAGCTGCAGCCCGCGAAAGACGGTGTGTTCTTGCGCCAGAACGGCCCATGGGGCGTTTACTCGATGGAACCGCTTGAGGCAACAGGCTCCGAGAGCGGCGGCGGATCGGCAACCTGGTGGATCATCGGAGGCGTTGCCGCGGTTGTAGTGCTCGGCGGTGTGATTATCTTTGCGCGCCGTCGCTCACAGACTGACGACCGGGAGTAGCATCAATGACCACTCCAGCGCTGATGGGGGAGCAAACGGCTCTCCCCAATCGGGTGGCACCCCGGTGGGTGCCACCACCGACGTGATCACCATTGACATTGACGAACCACGACAGGGGCGTCCTGGGCGAGATACATTGCTGCGAAGGCCGGTGGTGCAGCCATCTCGCTCGTGATGGTGGTGCTGCTCGGATTCTTTGCATTCAGGATCCTGCCCGGCGATCCTGCACGCTCGCTCACACAGGGAACACGTGTGAGCCCCGAGCAGCTCGAT
This sequence comes from Leucobacter coleopterorum, assembly GCF_011382985.1. Taxonomy (GTDB): domain Bacteria; phylum Actinomycetota; class Actinomycetes; order Actinomycetales; family Microbacteriaceae; genus Leucobacter; species Leucobacter coleopterorum. The sequence goes on along the minus strand of NZ_CP049933.1, from coordinate 2,421,110 downwards.
ATATTGCGCAGCGAGATGGGGCTTGATCAGCCCCTCCTCGCGCAGTTTTGGCGTTACCTCACCGAGTTATTGACCGGTAACCTCGGCTACTCCTACATCTATAACGAGCCTGTATCGCAGCTCATCGCCGACCGCATCGGGCCCACACTGCTGCTGACCAGCACTGCGTTTTTGCTCTCGATTACGCTCGGGTTGTGGCTCGGGCAGCGATCCGCCTGGCGTCGCGGCAGCCTCTTTGACCGCACGCACACGGGCATTGCCCTGACGCTGTGGTCGGTGCCGACGTTTTGGCTGGGTCTGCTGCTGCTGCTCGCCTTCGCCGGTGGACTCAACTGGTTCCCCTCGGGTGGCATGGTGACTGCGGGATCCGACTACACGGGGTTGCGTATGGTTCTCGACGTCGCTCACCACATGGTGTTGCCGGCTATCACAATGGCGGCTGTGGTCTACGCGCAGTACCTCTTGGTCATGCGCGCCTCACTGCTCGAAGAGATGACCTCCGACTACCTCACGACCGCTCGCGCGAAAGGTCTGAACGAAGACAAGGTGCGACGTAAACACGCGGTACCGAATGCTCTGTTGCCGACGGTAACACTCGTGTTCTTAGCGATTGGTGGGCTCATCAGCGGCGGTGTGTCTGTTGAGACAGTGTTCTCTTGGCCGGGTCTCGGCTATCTCACCTTTCAGGCGCTCGGAGCCCCCGACTTCCCCGTGCTCCAGGGCACCTTCGTGGTGTTCTCCTCGATCGTTATTGTGATGAACTTCGTCGCCGACATCGTGTATCGACTTCTCGACCCAAGGTTGCGTGCAGCATGACACAGATGGCAACACAGAAACAACACGCGACGCCCCCTCGTCGCGTCAGAAACGTCGCTGCTGCCAGGCGGCGTGCGCGGCTCAAAGAAGTGTGGAGGGAGTTCGCAACGCACCGCTCGGGTGTTGTGGGACTTGTGATCCTCACCGCGGTGATTGCGCTTGCGGTGTTTGCTCCGGTGCTCTTTCCCGCCGAAACCCTCGACGTCACGAAGCTCAGCAACGCGCAGAACCAACCGCCCGGCAACGGAATGTTGCTCGGTACCGATCCCTCGGGCCGCAGTGTACTCGCCATGCTCGTGTGGGGTGGCAGGGCCTCGATGCTTGTTGGGTTTGCGGCGACGCTCGTTTCGATGGTGATCGGTACGGCAGTTGGCATGGCGGCTGGTCACTTTCACGGGGCGACCCAAGCAATTCTGCTGCGCATCGTGGATTTCTTCCTTGTGGTTCCGTCACTCGTGCTCGCGATTGTGCTCTCCAGCGTGCTGGGGCGGGGTGACAACAATCATCATCGCGATCGGGGTGACCTCGTGGGCGTCGACCGCGCGTCTCGTGAGGTCACAGACGCTCACGGTCGAGTCTCGCGGCTACATTGAGCGTTCCTGGGCGCTCGGTGCTGGCGACGGCCACATCCTGTGGAAACACGTGCTTCCTGCCGTGATGCCTCTCGTGCTTGCCAACACCACGCTGACCGTTGGTTCAGCGATTATTTCTGAGTCGACGCTGTCCTTTCTGGGCCTCGGCGACCCGTCCACGATCTCGTGGGGTCGATGCTGAAGATGGCGCTTGATACCGGGGCCGCGACCGCGGGGTACTGGTGGTTTGTGCTCCCGCCAGGCATCGCCATTGTGATTGTGGTGCTTTCCTTTACACTCGCCGGCCGCGCGCTTGAAGCCGTGGTCAACCCAACTCTGCGAGGTCGATAATGCCGAATCTGAAATTTGAGAATGTGCGGATCAGCTACTCCACTCACGAGCAGGGAGAGCGCGGTCGTGTAGAGGCCGTGCGCGGAGTAAATCTTGACGTGCCGGTCGGCTCAACGATCGGCCTTGCTGGGGCTTCCGGGTGCGGCAAGTCAACGCTCGCAATGAGTGTGCTGCGTTTGCTGCCACCGAACGCCAAAATTGAGGGTCGCATTATGCTCGGCGACGAATCGATTGCGGAGATGAGCTGGGGCGTCTGCGTGCAGTTCGCTGGACCGAAGCCGCAATTGTGTTTCAAGGGGCGATGCACTCCTTGAACCCGGTGCAGCGCATCGGCGACCAAATCGCTGAGGCGCTCATGCTGCACGCGACGGGCGCACGTAAGAAGTACAGTGAAGCGGCGGAGCGTGATCGCCGTGTCGTGGAACTGCTGCAGCAAGTTGATCTACCCCGTTTCAAAGCGCGCTCGTACCCGCACGAACTCTCGGGTGGGCAGAAGCAGCGCGTCATGATTGCACTCGCGCTCGCCTGTGAACCCGAGATTCTGATTGCCGATGAGCCGACAACCGCGCTCGACGTGATTGTGCAGGATCAGATCCTCAACCTACTCAAAGAGAAGGTTCGGGAGCGCGGTCTTTCGCTCATCATGATCAGTCACGACCTGTCTGTTCTCGCGGCAACGTGCGAGCAGATTGTGGTCATGCAGCAGGGGCAGATCGTTGAGCAGGGCCCCTCGCACGAGGTGATGACAGCACCGAAGCACCCGCACACGCAGGCGCTTGCTGCGGCTTTCCCCACGATTGGTGACTGGTCGTCGAGGCTCTCATTGCCCAGCTACACCGCACCCGATGCCCCCGGACCTGAGGGCCCCGGATCCCGCGAGATGCCAGAGCCCGCTGCGGTGTCGGCAACTCCGACCACGCTGCTCTCGCTCGAGGACGCCGTGATCGCGGCGCGAGACCTGACCGTCACGTTTGGTCGAGGTGAGCGTGCGCATGCGGCCGTAAAAGATGTGAACCTTACGTGCCGCCCGGGCGAGATTATCGCCCTCGTTGGGCAGTCAGGATCTGGAAAAACGACGCTCGCGCGTACAGTGCTCGGGCTGCAGGAGCCTACCTCCGGTGAACTCATGTATCGCTCAAAACCTCTGCCAACACGACGAAAAGATCTCAAAGCCTACCGTCGTCGGGTGCAATTTGTGCTTCAAGACCCCTCGGCCGCGCTGAACCCGAAACAGAGCGTCTACGAAGCGGTTGCTGAGGGCCGAGGCTGCACCGCATGCGGGGCGACGAACGTGAGATCGTTGCGCAGGCGCTTGCAGATGCTGAACTGACCCCACCAGAAAAGTATTTCCAAGCGATTCCGCAGGAGCTATCTGGAGGGCAGCGTCAGCGGGTCGTGATTGCCGGGGCGCTTGCCCTGAGGCCGGAGTTCATTGTTGCCGATGAGCCGGTTGCAAGCCTCGACGCCTCAGTGCGCGCTGGTGTGCTCGCGCTGCTCTTGCGATTGCGGTGTGAACTGGGGCTCGGGGCGCTCGTGATTACGCACGACCTTGGTCTTGCCTGGAACATCGCTGATCGTGTCGCGGTGATGTATCGGGGCGAGATTGTTGAGCACGGGACGGTTGAAGACGTGCTGCTTGATCCACAGCACGAGTACACCCGAAAGCTGCTCTCGGTGGTGCCGTCCCGAGAACTGCGCGAGGTCGAGGTTGAGGAAGTTGAGTAACGAATGAGTGCTGCACACACTGCGGGGGATCACCCGCACGGTTCCCCGGGGCTCCGGCCCCTGCAAGTGGGTGACCGAGTCGGTCTGGTCACGCCCTCAAGCGCGGTTCCTGCTGACCGGATGCGCGAGGCTATTGCTCTCGTTGAGAGTTGGGGTCTTGTGCCGGTGGTGGGGGAGCATGCGCTCGACACGCACCCGCGGGCTGGTAGTTATCTGGCGGGCAGTGACGAGCAGCGCGCGGCAGACCTGATGCGTGCCTACACTGACGACTCCCTTGCCGCGGTGTTCTGCATGCGCGGAGGTTACGGTGCTGTGAGGCTGCTCGACCTGCTTGACGTCGGGGCGCTTCGGGCGGCGCGCCCCAAACCCCTGATCGGCTCTTCCGATATCACCGCGCTGCACGAGTTCTGGGAGCGTGAACTCGGCGTTGCGACGTGGTTTGCGCCCATGCTTGGGACCGGCGAACTGATGGATGATCCTCGCAATATCACGGCGCTGAAACGCTCGCTATTTTTGCCGACACGAGGGAAGACGCTGTCTGCCCCAGGCGCAGACACGATGGTTCAGGGCGTCGGCGAGGGGACGCTCACGGGTGGAAACCTCAGCTTGCTCGCAATGACCACGGGTTCGCGCCCGGGCGGGCGTAGCGCGAAGGGGAGGATCGTGTTGATCGAGGATGTCTCAGAACAGACGTATCGGATCGACGGCTTTCTCGTGAATCTGCTGCGATCTGGGTACTTTGAAGGGGCTGCCGGAATCGTTCTTGGCACCTGGCACGAGTGCAGTCCGCTGCCCGAGATTCGTGCGCTCGCCGAAGAACTGCTGGTTCCGCTTGGCATCCCGCTCGTGTGGGGTCTGCCCTTCGGGCACGGGTTTGGCGTTGACTGCGTGCCGCTTGGCGTGCAGGCGAAACTCGTCGCTGATGCGCAGCAGCCCCGGCTAGAGGTGCTGGGGTGACACACACCAGTTTTTGTCATCTGGATAGCGACGGACGCCTGCTCAGCGAGCGCGATAGCGACCGCGTCTACTACGCAGCGAGCACGCTGAAACTTGGAGTCGCGGTGGCTGTGCTGCAGAGAGTCGATTGTGGTGAGCTGTTGCTGACAACCGTGTTGCCGAGCCAGCATCGCTTTGCCAGTGCTGTGACGGGTGCCCCCGACTTTGGTTTTCCCGCTGGCGAGGTCGACGAGGGATTTCCCGCGCAGAACACCCCAGTTTCGCTCGGGGAATGCTTGGAGCGCATGATCGAGTGGTCCTCGAACGAGGGCACCAATATGCTCGCGGAGTTGGTGGGTCTCAGCGCGGTGAATGGAGCCCTTCAGCAGTTGGGTGGACGCAACTCGCGCATGGGGCGGTTGATCTGCGACTACTCAGCACGAAACGCGGGACTCACGATCGAAACGACTGCTCGTGACCTCGCAGTGATGCTGCACGCGATTCTTACTGCCCGGGTGCTCACACCGGAGAGCACCTCGCTGCTCTTGATGCATCTGCGTAAACAGCGCTTTCCGTTCATCGTGAGTCATGAGGGAACACTCGCAGGGATGCATCTTGCGGACTGGGGATCGAAGAGCGGATGGGTTACCGGCATGCGGCACGATGTTGCCTGGTTTATACGCCCGGGTCGTGAGCAGGCTGAAGTGCTCGCTGTGTGCACCGAGGGAGCAACGACGAGCGAGGCGTGGGTGCGCGAATGGGCCGAAAGCATTATTACTGCGGGCATCACTCGCTGAAAGGAACGAACATGAACAAGTTGGGCTCCCAGCACGTGGTTATCGTTGGCGGCGGATTGATTGGGCTGAGCGCGACGTACGCACTGCTCCGTGAGGGGCACCGCGTCACAATTATCGAGCGTGACAAGCTCGGCAGCGGTGCCGCCACCGGCAATGCTGGTGAACTCACCCCGCAGCAGGTTGCGCCGCTCGCCTCACCGCACACGGCCCGCGATGTCACCGTTGGGGTTTTCACTCGATCCTCTTACCTCTCTATCGCCCCTCTCAAACTGCCGCAGCTTGCAGGATTTGGTCTTGGTTTTCTGCGGGCCTCTTCTCAGAAACGCTCTGCTCACGGTGCGGCTGCGCTCGCGCAGTTTGCTCACGGCATTTTTCCCGCGTTGGATCGTATGACTGCTGACGGGATCGATACCTCTGGCGGCAGCGAGGGGTATCTGATGACCTGCTCTGACGAGGGCGAACTGCTCGCAGCACACGAGAAGTATCGCCGCAGAGCCCGGAAGGGCTGGGGCGAAGAACCAGAGCCGATCCTGCGGGGTTCGGCTCTGCGCGCCGCAGAACCAACAGTTGCCCCCGGCATCCGGGCCGGGTTCATGTTGCCAGCCGAACGATCCTTGGATCCCGTTACATTTGTGGCTAGCCTGATCCGTCATGTCACTGCTGCTGGAGCCGAGGTGCACACCGGTATGACCGCGCTGCGCCTTGGCAAAGGGGCGAGTATTGTCTGCGAAAATGCCTCGGGTGCTGAGGTGAGTGTGAGCGGTGATCGCGTCATCGTTGCGGCGGGCGCATGGACAACGCCGATATTGAAGCGTTCGGGCGTGCGCAGCACAAGCATTGTGTCGGGCAAGGGATACAGCTACACCGTTCCCGTGGAGCGAATGCCGCAGACGCTCGTGCACTCTATTGACCGTCACTGCGTTGTGATTCCGATGCACGACAGACTGCGAGTCGTGGGGATGATGGAGTTTGACGGTCGCCCTGACCGCTTCAATGCTGACCAAATTGACGTGCTCACTCGCGCTGCGAGCGGCCTCATCACCGGTGCCGACTGGCAGCACCGCACCGACGAGTGGGTCGGAGCGAGGCCCATGACCGCCGACGGCATGCCGCTGCTGGGCGCGATCCCGAACCGCCCCGAGGTGCTGGTTGCGGCTGGACACAACATGCACGGGTTGTCATTGGGGCCTGTTACTGGTGAGGTGCTCGCGGATCTCGTGGCGGGGCGAGAACCAGCTGTCGACGGTAAGCCACTCAACCTGCGGCCCTTTGTCATCAAACGCTAGACACCCTTCACCTATTCATATTCCCAGGTCTGGGCTCAGCATCCACTAGAATTATTTCGTTCGACCGCGGGTGACCCCCGTGTTCGCACGGCTTCAGGGGCCAATCCGGGTCCGCTCGCCAAATTCTGCGCCGCACAAACAGTGCACTGAGCGCGTTGCCTTGCCGAGATTATGGGATCCCACCCAAGGAAACACAAACAATGACTCTTGAAGCCAATCAGGTCCAACTCGCAAACGACCCCAACACCATCGACCCGCGCGTGTTTCCGCCAACCGCACGGCGTGGCCGCGAATGCCAGCAGTTGAAGCTTGGCGGCATTCGCGCAACCGAGTTGACGCAGCAGTTCGGCTCACCGCTCTATGTGGTTGACGAAGACGCGGCCCGCGCCCGCGCACGCGAGATTCGTGAAGCGCTACAGTCTGAGGCTCGTCGTGTCGGCACCGAGGCCACCGTGTACTACGCCAGCAAAGCGTTCCTGTGTGTTGAGGTTGCACGCTGGATGGCTGAGGAAGGTCTCGCCATCGATGTTGCGAGCGGCGGCGAGCTCGCGGTTGCGCTCAAAGCAGGGGTTGATCCCGCGAGGATCGGCTTCCACGGCAACAACAAGTCGGTTGAAGAAATCGCCCGCGCAGTCAAAGCGGGCGTCGGCACGATTGTGATCGACAGTGAGATAGAGACCGAGCGCGTCGCCGAGGCGGCTGCCGCGGCCGGCCGTGTGCAGCGGGTCCGTTTGCGCGTCAACAGCGGCGTGCACGCGTCGACACATGCGTTCCTCGCGACCTCACACGAGGATCAGAAGTTCGGCCAGCCCCTCAGCGAAGCGCCGCGCCTGGTGCGCGCGATCCTGAACCACAGCAGTCTCGACTTTGTTGGCCTGCACTGCCACATTGGCTCCCAGATTTTTGCAACGGAGGGCTTTCGCGAGTCTGCCCGTCGCCTGCTCAGCGTCTACGGCGAGCTCGCCGAGATTGCTGGTCGCCCGATCCCTGAGCTCAACTTGGGTGGCGGCTTTGGTATCGCGTACACCAGCGACGAGGCCGACAACGCCCCCGAGGTCGCCGTGATCGCCCGCGAGCTTGCTGACATTGTGGCGCAGAGCGCACAGGATCTCGGCATCGCCCTGCCGAAGCTCGCCTTTGAACCGGGCCGCGCAGTCATTGGGCAAGCTGGCGTTACGCTCTACACGGTTGGCACGACGAAGCCAGTGCAACTTGCTGGAAGTGACGCCGAACAGGATCCTGCCGAGCGTGACTTTGCTGAGCGTCTATATGTGAGCGTCGACGGCGGCATGAGTGACAACGCGCGCCCTGCCCTCTACGGTGCCGATTACCAGGTGCGCATCGCGAACCGTGTCAGCGATGCCGCCCCGGCGCTCGTGCGGGTCGTCGGCAAACACTGCGAGTCCGGCGACGTTGTGGTGCAGCGTGATGTGCTGCCCGGCGACGTGCAGCCCGGCGATACCCTCGCGGTCGCCACGACCGGTGCCTACTGCTGGTCGCTCGCGAGCAACTACAACTATGTGCCCGCCCACCGGTTGTTGCGGTGCGCGACGGCGAAGCCCGCGTGATCGTGCGCGGCGAGACCGAAGACGATTTACTCGCACGAAGCGTCTGATTTTACTTACGCAGAGCGTCTGAGTTCAGATGCTGGTTGAAGAACGGAGAAACGAATTGAACGGATACCGCGACCTTCGTGTGGCGCTGCTGGGCTGTGGCTCGGTTGGTGCTCAGGTGGCCAGGCTGATCCTGGAGCATGGTGACGAGCTTGCCGCTCGCGCCGGGGCCAGGCTGACGCTCGCCGGCATCGCAGTGCGTAACATCGATGCTCCGCGCGACGTAGATCTGCCGCGGGAACTCTTCACGACTGACGCCGAGCGGCTCGTGCAGAGCGCCGACATTGTCATCGAGCTGATGGGCGGCATCGAACCAGCCAAGACGCTGATTCTTGAGGCGCTGCAGGGAGGCGCTGATGTTGTCACTGCAAACAAGGCGCTGCTTGCCGCGCACGGGCGCGAGCTCGCGGATGCCGCCGAGCAGGTCGGCGCGCAACTCTCGTACGAGGCAGCGGTCGCCGCGGCGATCCCAATCCTGCGCCCGCTGCGCGAAAGCCTCGCTGGCGACCACATCACCCGCGTGCTCGGCATTGTCAACGGCTCAACGAACTACATTCTCGACCGCATGGATCGCTTCGGTGACAGCGCCGAAGACGCCATGCGAGTGGCCGCCGAGCTTGGCTACCTCGAGGCAGATCCTACTCTTGACGTTGAGGGTTACGACGCGGCGCAGAAGGCTACGATCCTCGCGAGCATCGCGTTCCACACTGAGGTGCCGGTCGAAGCCGTGTACCGCGAGGGGATCGCAAGTATCACCCTGGCCCAGGTTGAGACTGCAAAGCAGGCTGGCTACGTGATTAAGCTGCTCGCGATCGCTGAGCGCATCACCTCTGCCGATGGCACCGACGGAGTATCCGCGCGCGTCTACCCGGCACTGATCAATCGCGATCACCCGCTTGCTGCCGTGCACGGTGGCAAAAACGCGGTGTTTGTTGAGGCCGAGGCCGCCGGTGAACTGATGTTCTACGGTGCCGGTGCCGGTGGTGCCGAGACGGCATCGGCCGTGATGGGGGATCTCGTCTCAGCTGCACGACGCCACGTGATCGGCGGGCCTGGTCTACCCGGATCGCTGCACGCTGAACTCCCGATCCTGCCGGTTGGTGAGGTGAGTACCGCCTATCAGATCATGCTTGATGTGCAGGATCAGCCCGGTGTTCTTGCGGCTATCGCCGGTATTCTGGCCGAGCACGGTGTCTCCGCGGCGAGCGTGACCCAGTCCGTTGCCGAAGACACCGCTGGCCAGGCAACACTGGTGATCGGCACCCACGTCGCACGCGAGGCCGATCTTGCCGCCACAGTAGAGGCGCTGCGCGCAAGCAGCTTCGTTGTTGGAGTGACCAGCATGCTGCGTCTCGAGGGCCAGGCATGAGCGCCCCTCGCACCGTCAAAACCTACGTTCCCGCGACAAGCGCGAACCTCGGACCCGGTTTCGACACACTCGGCATCGCGCTCGCCTACGGTGACGAGCTGACCGCGACCACCCGCGACACACCCGGGGCCACCGTCACCGTGACGGGCGTTGGTGAGGGGAGGTGCCCACCGACGAGACGAACCTTGTGGTGCGTGCCACCGCCCACGTGTTCGAGCGTCTGGGGCGCGACATGCCCGGGCTCAACATCTCTGCCCACAATCGCATTCCGCACGGCCGTGGCATGGGATCCTCGGGTTCCGCCATCGTCTCGGGTGTCATGATCGCAAAGGGGTTGCTCGAAAGCGAGCCGGATCAGCCCCTCGTGCTGAGCGAAGAAGAACTGCTTGCGTTTGCAACCGAACTTGAGGGGCACCCCGACAACGTCGCCCCGGCACTCTTCGGCGGGCTCACAATTGCCTGGACAAACGAAACTGGCCCTAAATTCAAGCGACTCATGGTGCATCGTGGAGTCTTCCCGCTTGTGCTCGTTCCCAGCTTTACGATGTCGACCGCGCTCGCGCGCAGCCTGCAGCCGAAGCAGGTGCCTCACGAGGACGCGGTGTTCAACGTGTCGAGATCAGCGTTGCTGATTGCCGCGCTGACGCAGAGCCCCGAGTTGTTGCTTGAAGCAACCGAGGATCGCCTGCACCAGAACTATCGCGGTGAGGCCATGCCACCGACGCGAGATCTCATTTCTGAGCTGCGTGCAGCCGGGTACCCCGCGGTTGTCTCAGGCGCCGGACCGTCAGTGCTGGTGCTGGCAAACGGGCCGGCCGAGCGCCTAGCCGCGGCCGACCTGGTTGCCGCTCGTGCAGACGACTGGCGGGTTTTGCTGCTTGCGGTTGACTCCAAGGGTGCTACAGTGGAGACGATTCCCGCGTAGCTGCGCACTCAAGATGAGTTGTGTGCCAACCCTCACTGGGGCGGCGTCAGCGAGAGCGAAGAACTCCACGTATGTGGTGTTTGTTTGACGCTCAGGGTGGTGAATCGTTTTCCTCACCGACTATTAGCTCGGTGATCCCGACGCACATCTGTGCACCCCGTCTGGAGGAGAAGCCGAGTGAGTGCTTTCTTCTGGCGGCGTTCCGAGAGGAAGAAAACCATGGAACAAACTACCGAAGATACAAATGCCACTCCCGCGGCGGAGAACGGAGAGACAACTGAAGCAGCTCCCACGCGCCGCCGTACGTCGCGTCGCGCGACGGCGTCCGCAGGAACTCCTGCTGCCGAGGCTCCCGCTGAGCCCGCTGCTGCGGAGGCTGCGCCTGCTGCGGAGGCTGCGCCTGCTGCGGAGGCTGCGCCTGCGGCTGAGGAGGCTCCGAAGAAGCGGGTGACTCGTGCGCGTAAGAAGGCTGTTGAGGCTCCCGCTGAGCCTGCCGCTGAGGAGGCTGCGGAGGCTGCGGAGGCTGCGCCTGCGGCTGAGGCTGCGCCTGCGGCTGAGGAGGCTCCGAAGAAGCGGGTGACTCGTGCGCGTAAGAAGGCTGTTGAGGCTCCCGCTGAGCCCGCCGCTGAAGCTGCAACGCCTGTTGAGGCTCCCGCCGCTGAAACTCCCGCTGACCCCGCAGCCGCTGCAGAGGTCACAGAAGCTCCAGCCGCTCCCGCGCGCCGCACTCGCGGTCGCCGCGTGCAGGCTGAAGTTCCCGCTGCAGATGCAGCCGAGACTACCGAGGCTGCGCAGAATACCGAAGGTGCCGACAAGGCTCAGGCTGCCACGTCTGACACGGAGGGCGAAGCTGCGGCTTCCAAGGGCGACTCCAACGAGTCGCAGGTCGACGCTGCCTCTGAGAACGGTCGTACCCGCAATCGTCGCGGTCGCGGTCAGAAGACTGAGGCTGACGCTCCCGCTGCCGACGCAGAACAGAACGCAGGCGAGTCAGACGACTCCAAGAACCGCAACCAGGGCCAGAACGGTAACCGTAATGGTAGCGCGAGCCGCAACGCTGACAAAGCAACGGACGAGAGCGCGACGCGCTCAAGCCGCACCCGCCAGCGTGACCGCAAGCGCCGCGGCCAGGGCGATGATTTCGAGCCCGAGATCGCAGAAGACGACGTGCTGCTGCCGATCGCGGGTATCCTCGACGTGCTCGACAACTACGCGTTTGTGCGCACGAGCGGTTACCTGCCCGGCACAAGCGACGTCTACGTTTCGCTGGGTCAGGTGAAGAAGTACAGCCTGCGCCGCGGTGACGCTGTGGTCGGTTCGATCCGTCAGCCGCGCGAGGGTGAGGGCAGCAGCCGTCAGAAGTACAACGCGATCGTCAAGGTTGACTCGATCAACGGACGTGCCGTTGACGCAGACGAGAAACGCGTCGACATTGCAGATATGACGCCCATCTTCCCGCAGGAGCGCCTGCGCATGGAACTGACTCCGCACCAGATGATCGGGCGCAGCATCGACCTCGTTGCACCGATTGGTCTTGGCCAGCGCGGGCTACTCATTCTGCCCGCTCAGATTCCGGCAACCCGCGTATTCGACGAGATCTCTGCAGCCGTTACCGAGAACAAGCCCGATGCTCACCTGATGATGGTGCTCTCCAACGCGTTGCCAGAAGAGGTTACACAGTTGCAGCGCACGATCCGCGGTGAAGTGATCGCTGCGACGTTCGATCGTTCGGCTGAAGACCACACGACGATTGCTGAACTTGCGGTGGATCGCGCACGCCGCCTTGTTGAACTTGGCCACGACGTCGTTATTCTGTTTGACTCGCTCAACCGCCTGGCTCGGGCTTACGCGCAGACCCAGCCCGGTGGCGGTCGTGGCACGAGTGAGTCCGCTGACGAATACGCGCTTGGCCAGATCAAGCGTCTGCTGTCTGCTGCTCGTAATGTCGAGAACGGTGGATCGCTCACAATCCTCGCAACCGCGCTCACCAAGACCAAGGTCGACTCCGATAAGGCACTGCTGCGCGAGGTTCGTCAGGTAGTCAATAGCGAGATTCGTTTTGTTGAGACCGCCATGGGACAGGCCCCGGTGGTCGACATTGCGGCATCACACACCCAGCACGCCAGCGCGATGCTTGGTCAAGAAGAAGCGAAGGCTCTCGGTACAGTGCGGCTTGCCCTTGCCGAGAACGGTGCTTCGGCCAAAGTGCTTGAGCGTGTTCGTGCCGCATCCTCGAACGCTGCGCTGCTCGCTGACATTCAGCGCTCAGGGCGACTCTCTTAAGCTGAGAACGAGAGAGGCCACCAATGTTTGAACAGGTCGATACTCTGCTCGCAGAGCATGCTCAACTGCAGGAAGAGCTCGCCGATCCCGCGCTGCACGCAGACGCCGCACGCGCGAAGAAGGTCAACCGGCGCTATGCCGAGTTGAGTAAAATCAAGGCTGCACACGAGAACTGGCAGCAACTTGGCGAAGACCTCGAGGCCGCGCGCGAACTTGCAAAAGAAGACGAGGCGTTTGCCGAGGAAATCCCCGAGCTTGAACATTCGCTCGCTGAAGCACAGGAGAGGGTCCGTCGACTGCTGATCCCGCGCGACCCTGATGATGCGCGCGACGTGATTCTTGAGATTAAGGGCGGTGAGGGTGGCGCCGAGTCGGCGCTGTTCGGAGCGGACCTGCTGCGCATGTACATGTATTACGCCGAGTCCAAGGGGTGGAAGACCGAGATTCTCGAGAAAGACGAGAGCGATCTTGGTGGCTACAAGAACGTGCAGATCGCGATCAAGTCGAACGCGACTGACCCTCGCAGGGCGTCTGGGCACACCTGAAGTACGAGGGTGGTGTGCACCGCGTGCAGCGTGTGCCAGTGACCGAGTCGCAGGGTCGCATTCACACCTCGACGACGGGTGTGCTCGTGTACCCCGAGGTGGACGCCCCCGAAGAGGTCGACATCGCGCAGAACGACCTCAAGATCGATGTGTACCGCTCAAGCGGTCCTGGTGGGCAGTCCGTAAACACCACCGACTCCGCCGTGCGCATCACGCACATTCCGACCGGCATTGTTGTGGCCATGCAGAACGAGAAGTCGCAGTTGCAGAACCGCGAGGCTGGCATGCGCGTGCTGCGTGCCCGCTTGCTTGCCCGCAAGCAAGAAGAGGCCGCGGCCGAGGCGAGCGCACACCGCTCGAGCCAGATCCGCACGATGGATCGTTCTGAGCGCATCCGAACCTACAATTTCCCAGAGAACCGCATCGCGGATCACCGCACCGGTTTTAAGGCTTACAACCTTGACGCGGTGATGGACGGAGCCCTTGGCCCGTTATCGACTCCTGCATACAGGCTGACGAAGAGGCTCGACTCGCGGACCTGGGTTCCTAGCCCTCATAAGGCTTTGTAACTTCCTGCGAGAGCTCACTTTTACATGATTCTGCACGGGCAGATCATGCAAAAGTGAGCTCTCGCTTGGGATTTGACCTGGGGTCTGGCTAACTGTAGTCGGCGGTCACCGTTTGGGTGGTGCCATCGAGGCGAATGTTGCCCCCGTGGGGCACGATCCATTGAGGCCTTGTGTGCCCGAACGGCACCCCGACGCAGATCACCGCTTCGGGGTTGTAGCGGGTGACCTGTTCGATGATGCTGTCGCGCTGGGCATTGCGACGCTCGGCCTGTTCTTCCGCTGACAGGTTCGATACGGTCAGACTGGTCACGGGCGGCCTCGCCGCCATGACTCCGGCGACAACCTCAAGAATGCCCAGCTCACCGAGGGCGCGAACCCAACGCATTACCTGGTCTGCATCCGGCAGCACCTCGCTTGTTTCGAGCAGCAAGATAGCGCCTTTCAGGTCGACCGCTGAGGGCAGGCGACCTGCAATCGCGAGCTGGTCGATGACCTCGATGCAGCCACCCCAGCTGCGGCCCTCAGCGACGCGCTCTGGCCCCGCCCACCCCCAAGGTTCGGTGGCCTGACGAACACCAAAACCGTGAAGCGCCCGGGGATCCGCCCAGTCAATACCAAAGTCCTCCGCTTCACCGGGCTCAGTGAGCTGGATCCTTCCGCCATCGAGCAGCGCTGCTCGAAGCGAACGCAGGTGCACCTCATCGATCCCAGGTCCCGCACCAAGGTGTACCTGCGTGGATCCACCGTAGTAACTTGGCACCCCCAGTCGCCACAGCAGATTGTGCAGATTTGAGTTGTCACTGTAGCCGAGGAACGGCTTGGGGTTTGCCGCGAGCACCCGCTGGTCAATGTGGGGAACCACGGTTATTTGGTCGTCACCTCCGACCGTCGCGAGCACCGCCTTGATGCTCGGGTCGGCGAACGCCGCTGTGAAATCGGCTGCCCGTGCCTCCGCGCTCGCACCAAGCTGGCGTGTGGTTGGGGATTCGACGGGGATCAACCCCGTCATTTCGTGTAGGCGCACCATCGCCTGTTCGTGCACTGCCGCCGACACCGCGGGTGCGGCAAACGCGGGGGAGAGGATCGCGACCCGATCACCGGGCGACGCTTTTGGAAGGGCGACGAAAGCGCGAGAACTCATACCGTCACCCTATCCGGCTATGGCTGACCCGGCTCCTCTGCTCCCGCCGACCCGACTGTCGCCATTTCTTCCCGTGAGTGTCCAGGTTAGCGACGAATGCACCCCTTTCCAACAGGTGGGTAAGTGGTGCACTCGCTGGCAAGGGGTGCACTCTGTAGAAAGGACTCCCGAACACCTCACCCACCAGCTACGCTGAATCCATGTCAGACGCATCTACAAAGGTCAACGCCCCGCTCGTCGGCCCACTTGTCACACTCCGAACCCCGCACAGCGGTGATCTTGCCCCGCTCACCGCAATTCTCGCCGAACCCGAGGTATCGCTGTGGTGGGTTGGCTATACCCCGGAGCGGGTGCAAAAAGAGTTCATCGATGAGCCAGAAATCACCCGCATCATCGAGGTCGAGGGGGAATGCGCGGGCGCCATGTTTGTGCTGCGGGGAGATGACCCAGAGTATCCGACGACGGTCATGCATCTGTTCCTCGGCACCCGCTTTCGTGGCCGCCGCATCGGCGAGGAAGCCCTCGCGCTCGCGATCCGCAGCGAGTTCGCCGACGGGATCACGCGCGTCACCCTCGATCCAAATTCAAACAACGCTGGTGCGATCCGCAGTTACGAGCGTCTTGGTTTCCGGCGCATTGGCATTCTGCGGGACTATCAGGTGCGTTCGGGGGGACAACTTGAAGACGCGCTCTTCATGGATCTCACTCGCAGCGACTTTCCAGAAGGCCCGCCGCTCCCACCCCGTGACTGACCCGATTGCGGTGAATGACAGGCGGGACCCCGAGCGGCGACCGAGCGGAGTAAGATGGCCAGAATGCGAACCGCCACCAGACCCCTGCTCCCGTGGGTGGTCTGGGGCGTTGCGGCCATCGCGTACGCGGTTGCGATTATCAACCGCTCCTCGCTCGCGGCGCTTGGTCCTGCGGCGCAGGATCACTTTGGTATCGACGCAACCACACTCGCGGCGTTCCCCGTGATCCAGCTGATTGTGTATGCGGGCCTGCAGATCCCTGTTGGGGTCATGCTCGACCGATGGGGTTCGACGGTGTTGATCTTGTCGGGTGGTGTGCTCATGATTGTCGGGCAGGTGGTCATGGCGACCGTCGCCGACGTGCGCCTCGCGATCCTCGCCCGCATACTCGTCGGGGCAGGGGATGCGTGCACCTTTATTAGCGTGATGCGGTTGCTACCGGAGTGGTTTGCACTGCGTCAGCTTGCGACTCTCGGGCAGCTCACAGGGCTCATCGGACAAGCGGGGCAGCTTATTTCGGTGATTCCACTCGCCTGGGCCGTGAGTTCTTTCGGCTGGATGACAGGTTTTGGCGGGATCGCGGCAACAGGCCTGCTGGTCACCCTGCTTGCCACTGTTGTGCTGCGGGATCGGCCCGGCGAGGGAACCGCCTTTGAACGTATGACCGGGCGTCGAGGGCGACTCACCAACGAAGCGCGTTCGCTGGCCACCTCGCCGACCACCGGCACCTCGCTTATCGGACCTCCCGCCACAGAAATGATGGCTATCCAGGCCAGTGACGCCGCTCGCCCCAAACCGAAGCGCGTCTGGGACGCCCCGGTGAGGTTCTGGGTGAAGACCCGGCGTCTGTTGAGTCTGCCTGGCGTGCGGCTTTCGTACTGGGTTCACTTCACCTCCCCGTTTGCCGCCAACGTGTTTTTGCTGCTGTGGGGCACTCCGTTTCTTACGGGTGGTGTGGGGCTTAGCCCCGCCGCTGCGAGTGGTCTGCTCTCGCTTACGGTGCTGTCATCGATGTTTGCCGGGTTGATCCTCGGCCCAATGAGCTCCCGCTTTATTGAGCGCAGGGTGTGGATCAACGTCGGTATTACGCTCGCAATCGCTGCCGCTTGGGTCGCCGTGATCCTCTGGGCAGGTACACCGCCTGTCTGGCTGTTGATCGTGTTGCTCGTGGTGATGCCCCTGGGTGGTCCTGCCTCCATGATCGCGTTTGAAGTGTCGCGGTCCCACACACCTCGCAGTTTCGCCGGGTTCGGTACCGGTCTCGTCAATACGGCCGGGTTTACTGCCTCGCTGCTTGTGATTTTGTTTATCGGTCTTGTGCTCGACTGGCAGGGTGCAGGATCACCCGAGCATTACTCGCTCGGTGCGTTTAAAGTAGCGTTCGCCGTTCAGATCCCACTCTGGGCGCTGGGGCTCACAATGATTGTGGTGGAGCAGCGCAAGACCAGACGCTGGATGCAGGAACACGGCCGCAAGCTGCGCTAGCTCACGAGTTCAACGACTGTTCATTATTCGTTCTATTCCGAGTATGCCGTTCTCGTAATTACCGGACACCTTCAACTGGTGTGCTGTGAGTGTCGCAATTTTCGACACCACAGCGGGAAAACCCGCCTCCCCGAAAGGCACACCTATGCGTATCCGTTCCACGAGCGCCCTCGGAATCCTTGCCATTGGCGCCCTCGCACTCACCGCGTGTTCGAGCCCCGCAGAGGCCGACCCGACAGCCTCTGACCCGAACTCGCCGATCACCTTTGCGGCGACACCCCTCGGCGACGACCCTACTGCAGAGAACCCGATTAAGGCTTTCGCGGCTCTTGTTGGAGAAGAAACCGGCCGTGATGTCGAAATCGTAGACGTGCCCGACTACACCGCGGTCGTTGAAGCCATCCGCAATCACCACGTCGACATCGGGTTTATGAGCGGTTTTCCGTCTGCCCTCGCCGTCAACACTGGTGAGGTCGACGCGCTCATCGCCTGGCCCGGCAACGACGAACCGGTGTCAACCTGTCTGGTGCTGAACAACTCGAAGCTCAAGACGCTCAAAGACATCACTCCCGAAACAGTGGTTGCGTTCGCGGACCCGGCTTCGAGCTCGGGATACTTCATGCCGGTGGCGATGCTGCATGAGGCAGGCCTTGAAAAAGACAAAGACTACAAGGGCATGTTCTCTGGTGGGCACGACATGAGCTTTACCGCGCTCAAGGAAGGGCAAGCAGATGTCGCTTGCACCTCAACAATTTTCCCGAAGATGGCTGGCGAAGGCAACGCAATGTTCCCCTTTGAAAAGGGGGAAACCCGGTCGATCGGTGAGAGCGCCTCGATGCCGGTTTCGGTGGCGGTGCTGGCCGACCAGAACCTCGCAGCCGACAAGCGTGACCTGCTTCTGAAAGGGCTACCCGAGGTTTTCACCGAGAAAAACCGCAAGCGTCTCGGAGCGATGATGGAGGCGATGCAGGGCACCGAACCGGTTCTCGAACCGGAAAAGGAGATGTTCCAGCCGTTCGTCGACATCGCCGCAATCGCTGGCGTTGACATCTCGGACCTCAAATAGGCAGGTGGATCAACGATGTCTATGACACTGAGCAAACCCGTGGCTCGCGACGCGCACAACACGGTCTCCAGCACTGGAGATCCCAGGCAGCAGTTGCCTCTCGTCTCGGTGCGCAACCTCAAGGTTGCTTACGGTGATGACCCTCTAGTGCTCGACGGGGTCGACCTGGAACTCTTTGCGGGTGAGATGGTCGCCCTGCTTGGTTCTTCGGGATCTGGTAAGTCAACGCTCATGAAGAGCCTCACCGGGTTTGCTCCCGTTAGCGGTGGCGAAGCTCGGGTGGTGGGGTTCGATCTCAAGAACCTGCAGCGTGGTCAACTGCGCGACGTGCGGGCATCGGTCGGTCAGGTGTTCCAGCAGTTCAACCTCGTTGGGCGATTGAGTGTGCTCACTAATGTGTTGACGGGAGCTCTGCACAACGCGGGGCCATTGAATCTTGTCGGCGGCTTTACGAGCGCGCATCGCAAGCGGGCGTTGGAGCTACTGGATCGGGTCGGGATCGCGCACAAAGCGAAGGATCAGGCCCGAACGCTTTCAGGAGGCCAGCAGCAGCGGGTCGCCATCGCTCGAGCCCTGATGCAGAGCCCAAAGCTGATTCTCGCTGATGAACCGGTCGCGTCGCTCGACCCGAAGATGTCTCAAGCGGTGCTTGAACTGCTGCACCAGATTGCCAGGGAAGACGGCATTCCCGTGCTGGTGAGTCTCCACGTGCTGCCGCTCGCGCTGCAGCACTCCGACCGCATTGTTGGGTTACGTCATGGCGAGGTGCTCGTCTCGGCGCCCACCCGTCAGCTGGATGCAGCGATTCTCCAACCGCTCTATGACCATGACGCTGAGGAAGGAGACCTAGATGGTGCTCTCGCAGCCTGACACGGATCGGAAGAATACCCCCCAGCACCCTCAGCTCGATGCTGCCGAGCGAGTACGGCTCGAGCGCGCGTTCCGGGCGCCACGCGCACGTTTTATGCTCGGGTTGCCACTGGTTGTGCTGATCCTCGTCTGGTCGTTTGTCGGGGCAAAGTTCGACTTTGCCAAGCTCGGCGAGGGATCTGTCAACATGATGACCTTCGTCTCACGCATGTTTCCGCCGACGTGGGAGAAAATCGGCACTATCGTGTCGTTGCTGATCGAAACCCTACAGATGGCGGTTGTTGGCACGGCGCTGGGAGCGGTGCTGTCGCTGTTTGTTGCGTTTGGTGCAGCATCCAACATTGCGCCGAAATGGCTGTACTACCCGACGCGCTGGCTGATGAACGTGATCCGATCCTTGCCTGACCTGGTGTTTGCGCTGATGTTTGTCTCGGCGGTCGGGCTCGGACCCTTCGCAGGCATTCTCGCAATGACAGTTGGATCGATCGGTTCGATCGGCAAGGTCTTCGCCGAGGCGATGGAGTCCGTTGACGACGGACCGATGACCGCGATGCGCGCGGTGGGAGCGTCTCCTCGCCAGGTCACCCAGTACGGAGTGCTCCCACAGGCTGCTCCGCTTCTCGTGTCGTACACACTCCTACTCTTTGAGGGCAATGTGCGCGGCGCGACGATCCTCGGCATGGTGGGTGCCGGAGGCATAGGCCTCGAACTCACCACGGCAATGAAGATGTATGACTACGGTCACCTCAGCGCCATCGTTATCTGCATCATTGTGCTCGTGACCGTCATTGATCAACTGAGCGCCATTATTCGAAGGAAGATCACATGACCCTCATTGACAGTGTCACCGCACGCTCGCTGCACGAAAGCGCAACTGTGGGATCGCGCGCGATCCCACTCACCCCACCCGTCAACCTGCGAGATTTGGGTGGCATCCCGATGTGGGGCGGACGGGTGCGCGAGGGGTTCGCGATCCGCGCTGATGACCTCGCGACGGCAAGTGCGGGCTATGTCGAAGGGCTCGTGAGTGGCGGATTGCGGGCCGTGATCGATCTGCGTTCGCAAGACGAGCTCGATATTACCGGGCGAGGCCCGCTTGGCGAACAAAGCGCAGTGAGCTACCATCATGTGCCACTCATGGCGAGTATCGGGAGCGCGGTCGAGAAGGCCAGCGGCTCGGACGGCACCGAGAGTCGCAACACCATGATGGATCAAAGTTCCTATGGGCCCATGTACCTGCGCATGTTTGAAACTGCCGCCCCGCAAATCGTGACTGCGCTCGCGGTGATTGCTCATGCGCCGGGGGCCGTCGCGTTCCACTGTGCCGCAGGGCAGGATCGCACGGGCGTGCTGGCAGCTTCGCTGCTGCTAGCGCTCGGCGCGAGCCGGGAAAGCGTCGTTGCCGACTATGTGGCCACGGGGGCTAACTCCGAAGCCATTCAGATACGCATTTCGCCCGTGCTTGCTCCGCTTGTTCAGCGCATGGGGTTTGACCTCAATGAGGCCGCCCGAGCGGCGACCCGCAAAGTGTTCTCCGATGCGCCGATGCGCGAGGCGCTCGATACGCTCACTGAGCGTCACGGTGATCCGCTTGAGCCGTTGCGCGTCGGGGGCCTCACTGACACGCTCGTTGACGCCCTTCGTGAACGAGCGCTTGCGCCAGAGCGTGGCTGATACCTCGGTTGAGCGCCGCCCGGGAAGGCCTCGAACCCAGATGCTCGGTGAGCGTGTGCTTGAGGCTGTCTCGCAGTTGCTGGAATCGGGCGAGACCATTTCTGTGCGGCGCGTTGTTGAGACGAGCGGGGTAAGCAAGGCCGCGATCTACCGCCGGTGGCCCGGGGTAACCGAGCTCATCGCAGCGGCTCTGGACCGCGGTCGTACCCCTTACGGCATCAGCCTTTCAGGGGACCTTTTAGAGAATCTACTCGAGGCGTTATTAAGTGATGATGCAGAGGCCGGGTACTCCGAAGAGAGACTGCGCACGAGGTTGCGGTTATCACTTGTGGATCGTGAGCTTCAGCAGACCTACTGGACACATCACATCACTCGCCGTCGAGCAGGCCTCCTGGAGCTCTTGCGGGAAGGAGTGGCGAGAGGTGAACTGCGAGCGGATCTCGACTTCGACGCCTGCAGCGATCTGATGACCGGCGTGTTTTACTATCAGATCGTGGTGCGAGGAGACTCGCTGAGTGAGTCCGCAACACGTGACCGCTGCCAAGCCGCGCTCAGAGTTGTCTGGCGCGGCATGCTCGCGTGACGATGCTTAAATTACGTAAAAGTCCGCGGCGTCCGGCATCTCGGCCGGTGCGCCGCGGCGAGGGCGACCGTGAGCCGGGATTCCCACGAGCGTCGTCCACGGGGGAGCAGAGTGAACCACAACCGCGTTTGCGCCCACGGCGCTGTCGTGGCCGAGTTCTATATTGCCAAGCAGCTTCGCACCAGCCCCAAGGATCACGCGATCCCCAATCGTGGGGTGGCGTTTACCACCGTGGTGGCCGGTACCGCCGAGTGTGACCCCGTGGTAAATGAGCACGTCGTCGCCAACGATCGCGGTCTCGCCGATCACCACACCCATACCGTGATCGATGAACAAGCGACGGCCTATGGTTGCTCCGGGTGGATCTCAATCCCGGTAAAGAACCTGACAATCTGAGAGATGGCGCGCGGCAAAAAGCGGAAGCCGCGATTCCACAGCTTGTGAGACACCTGATGCCACCACACCGCGTGGAGCCCGGAGTACACAAAAAACACCTCAAGCGGTCCGCGCGCTGCTGGATCGTGCGCGCGGGCCGCTGAGATGTCTTCGCGAATGCGAGAAAAAATGCTCACATCGTCCTTCTAAAGTTGAAACTAAACCGCCAGATCCTCGAACAGCACCGTCGAGAAGTAGCGCTCGCCAAAGTCTGGCACAACCACAACGATCTTCTTGCCAGCGTTTTCGGGACGCTTTGCAATCTCGGTCGCGGCCCATACAGCAGCGCCACCCGAGATGCCCGCGAGGATACCCTCGTCGGTGCCGAGCGCACGAGCCTTCGCGATGGAATCGGCGAGCGTCACGTCGATGACCTCGTCGTAGACGTCGCGATCCAGAATGTCGGGCACAAAGTTGGCACCCAGACCCTGAATCTTGTGGGGGCCAGCCTTGCCCTCGGTCAGCAGTGGCGAGTCGACGGGCTCAACCGCGATGACCTTGACGTTCGGGTTCTGTTCCTTGAGATAGCCACCCGCTCCGGTAATGGTGCCCCGGTGCCGATCCCCGCCACAAAAATGTCGACGGTGCCGTCAGTGTCGTTCCAGATCTCGGGCCCTGTGGTGGCGCGGTGAATCGCCGGGTTCGCGGGGTTGCCGAACTGCTTCGCGAGCACAGCCCCGGGGGTGTTCGCGGCAATCTCTTCGGCCTTGGCGACCGCACCCTTCATGCCGAGTGGCCCCTCAGTGAGCACAATCTCTGCGCCGTACGCGGCAAGAAGCTTGCGGCGCTCAACGCTCATGGTCTCGGGCATGGTCAGGATCACGCGGTAGCCGCGGGCGGCCCCGACAAACGCGAGCGCGATTCCAGTGTTGCCGCTCGTGCCCTCGACGATCGTGCCGCCCGGCTTCAAGTCGCCTGAAGCTTCGGCAGCATCGATGATGGCGATGCCGATACGATCCTTGACACTACCCGCCGGATTGTAGAACTCGAGCTTCGCGTAGACATCAGCAGTCGCCCCGTCAGTGACGCGATTCAGCCGCACCAGCGGGGTGTTGCCGAATGCTTGCGTAATGTTTTCGTACGTCCTTGCCATGAGAGGCTCCTTCGAGTGCTCGACCAAAAATCCTTCACAAACTATAGCGTCAGCTTATCTGAGGATTATTCCCATGTTATGTACTGTGACGAAGCATGACCGTGAGTGTGGCAGAGTTGAGCGGTGACACACGACTTGAACGCACTGCTCAAAGAAATCCGCGCTGAACTGGCTGACGCCGGCATTGAGGATCCGGCAGCCGACGCCGAGCTCATTGTTGGACACGTGCTGCGAGAACCCCGTGGTCGTGTGCAGGCGCTCGCGGTGATGGGCTCTGAAATTACTGAGCAGCAGGCCGACACCATTCGTGGTCTCTCGGGGGAGCGTGCCTATCGTGTGCCGCTTCAGCATCTCACCGGGAAGGCGCCATTTCGCGGTATCGAGCTTGCTGTCGGGCCCGGTGTCTTTATCCCGAGGCCAGAAACAGAGTCTGTCGCGCAGTTCGTGATTGATGCTCTGCAACAAGTGCAGGATGCAGAACCCATCGCTGTGGATCTCTGCACCGGCAGCGGCGCCATTGCCCTGTCGCTCGCACAAGAGGTGCCCCACACTCGTGTGTGGGCCGTCGAGAAGAGTGTGGAGGCACACGCTTGGGCGAGTCGTAATGTGGGTGACCTCGGAGATGGCCGCGTCGAGTTGCTGCTCGGTGACATCGCTGACCTCGACCGCCCAGACTGGGAATCCACGCAGCTTGGTCGAGCCTTTACGCCGTTGCGGGGTCGGGTCAATGTGCTCGTTTCGAACCCGCCATACGTTCCCGCAGACATGGTGCCCCGGGACCCTGAAGTTCGTGACCACGACCCCGAACTAGCGCTCTACGGCGGCGCCGACGGCCTTGATATCGTGCGCATCATCAGTCGTGTGGCTCAGCGTCTGTTGCTGCCTGGCGGCCTCCTCGTGTTGGAGCATGCGGAAACCCAGGGTGCGGCAATCCAGAGGCTGCTGACCGCTGCTGGCTGGCACGCAGCCGCCACCCACCCGGACCTCACCGGACGAGACCGCACAACAACTGCCATTCTCGATGAGGTTTAGCGGGGTTTACATAAGCAACGTGCCCTAAACTTGCGAGTTATGGCCGAGGTGTTTGACTGCTCTGATAGTTCCCAACTGCTTTCGGGCACCCGCACCGCGCGGCATACCCTCGGGCGGGGTGAACTCGTTGTGATACCAACGGACACTGTCTACGGCGTTGCAGCCGATGCATTCAGCCCTGAGGCTGTGCAACGTTTGCTTGACGCGAAGGGGCGTGGCCGACAGTCGCCACCGCCGGTCCTGATCCCAAACTCGGAGACACTTGCAGCGCTCGCGGCCGAGGTCACAACACCTTTGACCCAGCTCGCTGAGGCCTTCTGGCCCGGTGCGCTCACCATCATTACGCAGGCGAACCCGTCGCTGAGCTGGGATCTCGGTGACACCGGCGGTACGGTGGCGCTGCGGATCCCGAATCACCCCCTTGCCCTTGAACTGCTGCGGGAAACTGGTCCCCTCGCGGTCTCGTCGGCAAATAGAAACGGCGAACCGGCAGGGCGAACCGCCGAGGCCGCCCGTCAAATGCTCGGGGATTCGGTTGCCGTCTACCTCGAGGCGGGGGAGAGCGACGGGGAAGGTCTCGCTTCCACGATCATCGATGCAACCAAGCTCACTGAAGAGGGCGGCACACTGCGCATTTTGCGTCAGGGAGCCGTGACTCGTGAGGCGATCGCTGAGTTGCTGCCCGAGGTGGCGATGGAAGCCTAACTATGCCCTATCTCATAGCGTTTTTGATTGCGGCGGTTGTGACTGCGGCGGCATCATTTGTGGTGCTCCGTGTCAGCCAACGCTTCAAACTCGCGCCCGAGGTGAGAGCGCGCGATGTGCACAGCACACCCACGCCCCGGCTTGGTGGCATCGCGATGTTGCTGGGGGTGTTTGCGGCGTTCGGGATCGCCGCAACCCAGAGCGAGTTTGCCCCACTTTTTGAGGGCACCAATGAAATTTGGGCGCTCATTGGCTCCTGCGCCATCGTTGCGGGAGTTGGCATTCTTGACGACTTGCTCGACCTGGACTGGATGATCAAGCTTGCGGCTCAGCTCATTGCAACCGGATTGCTTGCTTGGAACGGCCTGCAGATCGTGTCGTTGCCAGTGGGCAACACTGTGTTCATTGCTTCGCCAGCGGTGAACTTCGTTATCACCGTGTTCCTTATGACACTCGTTATGAACGCGGTAAATTTCGTTGACGGACTTGACGGCTTAGTAGCGGGAGTTGCGATTATCGCCAACTCGGCATTTTTTGTTTACACCAGAATGCTCAGCGCACAGGCAGCCGGACTTGAATCGGTGACGTTCGCGAGCCTCATCGCTGCGATTGTCGTTGGTATATGTGTCGGTTTTATCCCGTTCAACTGGCACAGAGCGCGCATGTTCATGGGAGACACAGGCGCGCTTCTCGTGGGGCTGCTTATGGCTACTTCTACTGTTTCAGTTACCGGGCAGCTTAACCCCGCCGATCTCGACATGAAGCTTGTTCTGGCGAGCTATGTGCCGATCATTCTTCCGATTGCCGTCCTCGCGTTGCCGCTCATTGATTTCTCGCTCGCCGTGATCCGGCGTCTGAAAGCGGGCAAGAGTCCGTTCACTGCGGATCGCCTTCACCTGCACCACCGATTGCTCGATATGGGCCACTCGCCGCTGCAGGCTGTGCTGATCTTCTACCTCGGCACTGCGGTGCTCTCCGTGGCCATGTTGCTCGTGTTTACGACACAGGCCTTTCTCTGGCCGATTATTGTGCTCGTCGTTGGGGAGTAGCGACCTTGCTGATATTGCTCTACCCAGCCGAGCGGGTGCGTGACGCGGCCGCCCAGCGCGGCTTGATAACGTTGAAGCGCGCAAAACCAAAGAAGATCGCGGAGCCCCTACCGGGCCCGCAAACGAAAGGAACGTCGAGTGACTAACCCCGTGCTGCCCGAATCGAATGAATCGGGAACCGGGACGATGCCCACCTCCCAGCCGATCCTGCTGCGTGCGCTGCGTTGGGGCATCATTGCCACCGTCGCGCTCATTGTGGTGTTCGCTGTGATTGGATGGCTCGTAGCCGACTCCCGTGGGCTCGTTGGCGGGGTGCTTGGCGCCGCAATTGGTGGTGTGCTGCTCGGAATTACCGTCGGCAGTATCGCCTTCGCGAACCGCTTCATCGAGAGCCCCTCGTACATCATTATTTTCTTCAGTGTTGTGCTGGGATCTTGGGTCGTGAAGTTCATCGGGTTTATCGTCGCTGTTGTTCTTCTGCGTGATCAGCCCTGGCTTGATCCGACGATTATGTTCTTTGGGATCATCTCTGGAGTGTTGGTTTCAGTGATCATTGACGTGCTGGTGGTTGCAAAATCGCGCATTCCTTACGTTTCTGACGCACCCGAATCCTGATTTCGGTTTCGTTTGGCCTCAAAACATTGTTAGGATTGTGCTTGTCCCTGCCAGGCCGCTGAATAGTGGTGTGTCTAGAAGTGCCGGGGGCACGACCATCGTTCGACGAAGTGCAGACTTGAGCTGTACCCCGAATCAGGAGAATGGCGCTGTTCGCAAACGCTACGCAATTCGTGACCTCCAGTCTGCTGGCATCTGGGGATGGTGAGTTTCACCCACCGTCTCTGAGCGAGTTCTATCCCGAGGCGCTCTGGTTTGAAGGCACCCCTTCGAAATTAACCGGATCATGCTCATCCGCATCATCATGACTGTGGTGCTGCTCGTACTTTTCTGGCTCGGAACCCGCCGTATGCGCGTGATCCCGACCCGTGGACAGTCCCTCACCGAAATGGCGATGGACTTCGTGCGCATCAACATTGCCGAGGATCTCCTCGGCAAAAAAGATGGTCGCCGGTTCCTGCCGCTTTTGATGACCATGTTCTTCTTGATCCTGGCCTTCAACATCACGGGCATCATACCGTTCATGAACATTGCTGGTTCGTCGGTTGTCGGCTTCCCGATTGTGCTCGCCGTGATCTCCTACGTCATGTTTATGTACGCGGGTATTAAGAAGAGCCCGGGCAACTTCTTCAAGAACTCGCTGTTCCCTGCCGGTGTGCCTTGGGTCATGTACATCATCGTGACCCCGATCGAGTTTCTTTCGACGTTCATCATGCGTCCGATCACCCTCGCGCTTCGACTCCTCATGAACATGCTCGTCGGTCACCTCCTGTTGGTGCTCTTCTTCGCCGCGACGCAGTTCTTCCTCTTCAGCGCAGACGGTATCTTCAAGCTGTTCGGTGTTGGCACCTTTGCCTTTGGCTTCGCCTTCACTCTCTTTGAGATTCTGGTCGCCGCGCTGCAGGCCTACGTCTTTACACTTCTCACCGCTGTCTACATCCAGCTCGCGCTGGCTGAAGAGCACTAACCAATCGGGTTCGGCCTCCGCCGCACTCAAATACGGAAGGAAACACACACTGTGTCTGTTCTCGCTGAAATCAATGGCAACATCGCAACCGTCGGTTACGGTCTCGCTGCTATCGGCCCCGCAATCGGCGTGGGTATCGTTGTTGGCAAGACGATCGAGGGTGTTGCTCGTCAGCCCGAGCTCGCTGGACGTCTCCAGGTCCTGATGTGGATCGGTATCGCCTTCACCGAGATGCTCGCGCTGATCGGTATCGCTACCTACTTCATCTTCACGAACTAGTCCACCTCCTCAAGTCTCGAAAGGGAGGCACTGATGCTCAACGCAGTGATCTTTGCCGCTGCTGAGGAAGGTGCGGTTCAAAACCCGCTACTTCCTGCTACATACGACATCGTCTGGTCGGCAGTCTGCTTCGTCATCATTCTCGTTGCGTTCTGGAAGATCTTCCTTCCGAAGCTCACGGCGATGCTCGACGCACGTGCAGAAGCCATCGAAGGTAATATCGCCAAGGCAGACGAGGCACAGGCTAAGGCCGAGGCCGCGCTGCAGGAGTACACCGCGCAGCTCGCAGGTGCTCGCCAGGAAGCTGGCGAGATCCGCGATTCAGCTCGCTCCGACGCCACCAAGATCGTGGCAAAGGCCAAGGAAGATGCGACTGTCGAGCAGGCACGCATCACCCAGGCCGCCCAGGCCCAGATCGAGGCAGAGCGCCAGAGCGCCGCTGTCTCACTGCGCAAGGATGTCGGATCGCTCGCAATCGACCTCGCCTCGGGCGTTGTCGGTGTGTCTCTCTCGGACGATCAGAAGGCCTCCGCGCTTGTTGATCGCTTCCTCGCTGATCTCGAAGCTTCAGAGAAGGCAGCCAAGTAATGGGCAGCGCGTCACGCGAGGCTCTCGCCAAGGCCCGGGCTTCACTGCAGGGACGGCTGAGCAAGACTGCCGGCAGCGAATTGCTTGAGGCTGCCGACCGCATCGCAAAGGCACCCGCTCTCGTAGCTGTGCTGGGTGATGCTTCGGCAACAACCGAGAGCAAGACCCAGCTTGTGGAGCGCCTATTCGGTTCGCTCTCAGCTGGCGCGCGTGGCGTTCTCGTCGCAGCGGTCACTGAAGCTTGGTCAAACACCGACGAGTTTGTCGCCGGTGTCGAAGAGCTTGGCCTTCGTGCCGAGGCTCTCGCCAATGCCGAACTACCTGAAGAGTTGCTCGCGGTGGCAGATCTGGTTGATCGCAGCCACGAGCTTCAGCTCAGCCTCGGCAGCAAGTTGATCGAGGCAGAAGGTAAGGTCAGCCTCGTACAGCGACTGCTCGCGGATAAGGCCTCGGCCTCCGCCATCTCGGTTGTCAGCCACTTGGCTGCCAACCCGCGTGGTCGTCGCCTTGACGTAGCACTGCGTCAGGCAGCTCGGGTCGCCGCCGATCAAGAAGGCTTCGAACTCGCAACGGTTACCGTCGCAGCTCAGCTTTCCACGGAACAGCAGGATCGATTGGCTCGCCTTCTAGAGCAATCCGCAGGTCGCCCGGTTAAGGTCACGACTGTGATTGATCCTGAACTCCTCGGCGGTGTGCGCATTCAGCTCGCCGACGACGTGATCGACGGCAGCGTTCGGGCACGCCTGGACGACCTCCGACAGCAGCTCGCGGCTTAGGCCTTTACTTCAAATACCGGAGGCGAAACCTCCGGAACAGACAGAGGAAACGAAATGGCAGAACTCTCAATCAGCCCGGACGAGATCCGTGACGCGCTGAAAGACTTCGCTGCGTCATACGAACCGGCGCAGGCTGACAAGACCGAGGTCGGCACCGTTGTTGACGCCGCTGACGGCATCGCACACGTTGCTGGACTTCCCGGCGTAATGGCAAACGAGCTTGTCCGCTTTGAAGACGGCACGCTCGGCCTTGCTCAGAACCTTGACGAAGACGAAATCGGCGTTGTGGTGCTCGGTGAGTTCACCGACGTCGCAGAGGGCCAGCCCGTCACCCGCACCGGTGAGGTACTCTCGGTGCCAGTGGGCGAGGGATACCTCGGTCGCGTGGTTGATCCACTCGGTAAGCCGATTGACGGCCTTGGTGAGATCGCAAACATCGAGGGGCGTCGTGCACTCGAACTGCAGGCGCCCGGCGTTATGCAGCGTAAGTCGGTTCACGAGCCGCTGCAGACGGGCATCAAGGCGATTGACGCCATGATCCCAGTCGGCCGCGGCCAGCGCCAGCTGATCATCGGTGACCGCCAGACCGGTAAGACAGCTATCGCGATCGACACCATCATCAACCAGAAGGCGAACTGGGAATCCGGCGACGTCACTAAGCAGGTGCGTTGCATCTACGTTGCTATCGGCCAGAAGGGCTCGACGATCGCCTCTGTGAAGGGCGCGCTCGAAGACGCTGGTGCCATGGAGTACACCACGATCGTGGCTTCTCCCGCTTCAGACCCCGCAGGCTTCAAGTACCTTGCTCCCTACACCGGCTCGGCAATTGGCCAGCACTGGATGTATGACGGCAAGCACGTTCTCATCATCTTTGATGATCTCTCCAAGCAGGCTGAGGCCTACCGTGCGGTATCGCTACTGCTGCGTCGTCCGCCGGGCCGCGAGGCTTACCCCGGTGACGTCTTCTACTTGCACTCGCGCCTGCTGGAGCGTTGTGCAAAGCTCTCCGACGAGCTCGGCGCGGGTTCGATGACCGGTCTGCCGATCATCGAGACCAAGGCAAACGATGTTTCTGCATACATTCCGACCAACGTGATCTCGATCACCGACGGCCAGATCTTCCTGCAGTCCGACCTCTTCAACGCGAACCAGCGCCCCGCCGTTGATGTGGGCATCTCGGTGTCTCGTGTTGGTGGCGACGCTCAGGTGAAGTCGATCAAGAAGGTCTCCGGCACGCTCAAACTTGAGCTTGCTCAGTACCGCTCGCTCGAGGCCTTCGCGATGTTTGCATCCGACCTCGATCCGACGAGCCGTCGCCAGCTTGCACGCGGTGCTCGACTCACCGAGCTGCTCAAGCAGCCGCAGTACACGCCGTACCCGGTTGAAGAGCAGACCGTGTCGATCTGGGCCGGCACCAAGGGCTTCCTCGACGATGTTCCGGTTGAAGATATTCTCCGCTTCGAGCGTGAGTTCCTCGACTACCTGTCGCGCAACTCAGAAGCTCTGAACACGCTGCGCAAGACTAACGTGCTCGATGACGACATCGTCGCTGAACTCGAGGCAAAGGTCGAGAAGTTCAAGAGCGAGTTCCGCACTTCGGCTGGACAGTCGCTGGCCGAGCAGTTCGACGCCATCGACGAGTCCGAGATCAAGCAGGAGCAGCTGGTCGTTTCCAAGAAGTAGGGCATCCCGGTGGGGGCGAAAGCCCCCACCGACCCCGAACTCTTAACAACCAGCCAGCCCCGACCGAAACAGGAGAGACATGGGAGCGCAACTTCGGGTCTACCGGCAGAAAATTCGTTCTGCCCAGACGACCAAGAAGATCACCCGTGCGATGGAGCTGATCGCGGCATCTCGCATTCAAAAGGCGAAGGCACGCGTTGAGGCTTCGACGCCCTACACGACCGCGATCACTCGCGCCGTCTCGGCCGTCGCCACACACTCGAACACCGAACACCCTCTGCTCGTTGAGGCAGAGAAGGTTGAGCGGGCAGCCGTCGTTATTTTCACCTCGGATCGCGGCCTCGCAGGCGCTTTCAATTCGCAGGTTTTGCGAGAAGCAGAGGAGCTCAGTGAGCTTCTCCGCGAAGAGGGCAAAGACGTTGTGTACTACCTGATCGGTCGCAAGGCCCAGGGGTACTTCTCGTTCCGCCGTCGTGCTTCTGAGCGAGTGTGGACTGGTGACACCGAGAACCCGGGCTTCGAGACAGGTAAAGAGGTCGCTGACGCGCTTCTTGACGTCTTCGCGCGTCCGGCTGAAGAAGGCGGCGCACAAGAGATTCACCTTGTGTACAACCGCCTCATCAGCATGGTTAGCCAGTTGCCTCAGGTTCACCGACTTCTGCCCTTGCAGATCGTCGAGGGTGTTGCCGAGGCCACTGACGCGCCTGAGCCGCTGTACGAGTTCGAGCCAGACGCAGATGCAGTTCTTGGGCAGCTTCTGCCCGCCTACATCGAGTCGCGCGTGTTCAACGCGATGCTCGAGTCGGCCGCCGCTAAGCACGCTGCGACGCAGAAGGCGATGAAGTCCGCGAGCGACAACGCAGACACGCTCATTCGCGACTACACTCGCCTCGCAAACAATGCGCGCCAGGCAGAGATCACCCAGCAGATTTCCGAGATTGTGGGCGGCGCTGACGCGCTGTCCGGCTAAACGCTACGAAGAGAGAGAATCATGACCGAAACCGCCGCAGTGGCGACACAGGTTGTCGGGCGGATCGCTCGAGTAACCGGGCCCGTCGTCGATATTGAGTTCCCGCACGATGCGATTCCCGCCGTGTACAACAAGCTCGAGACCTCCATCAGCCTTGGTGAGGGTCAGGAGTCGTTCACACTCGTTCTCGAGGTTGCTCAGCACCTCGGTGACAACCTGGTTCGTGCGATCGCCCTGAAGCCGACTGACGGACTCGTCCGTGGCCAGGATGTCGTTGACACCGGCGGCCCCATCACGGTGCCCGTTGGTGACATCACCAAGGGTAAGGTGTTCGACGTTGCAGGCAACGTGCTGAACCTGCCTGACGGCGAGAAGATCGAGGTTTCCGAGCGCTGGAGCATCCACCGCACGCCCCCCGCTTTTGATCAGCTTGAGTCGAAGACTCAGCTCTTTGAAACCGGCATCAAGGTTATCGACCTCCTGACCCCCTACGTACAGGGTGGAAAGATTGGTCTCTTCGGTGGTGCCGGTGTTGGCAAGACCGTTCTGATCCAGGAGATGATCCAGCGTGTTGCGCAGGATCACGGTGGTGTGTCCGTGTTCGCCGGTGTTGGCGAGCGTACCCGTGAGGGTAACGACCTGATCCACGAGATGGAAGAAGCGGGCGTCTTCGACAAGACCGCACTTGTATTCGGCCAGATGGACGAGCCGCCGGGGACGCGTCTCCGTGTGGCGCTGTCGGCGCTGACCATGGCGGAGTACTTCCGCGATGTGCAGAAGCAGGATGTGCTGCTCTTCATCGACAACATCTTCCGCTTCACGCAGGCTGGTTCCGAGGTTTCGACGCTGCTTGGCCGCATGCCCTCCGCTGTGGGCTACCAGCCGAACCTCGCCGACGAGATGGGCATCCTCCAGGAGCGCATCACCTCGACCCGCGGCCACTCGATCACCTCGCTACAGGCGATCTACGTTCCCGCCGATGACTACACCGACCCGGCTCCCGCCACGACGTTCGCGCACCTTGATGCAACGACCGAGCTGTCGCGTGAGATCGCGTCGAAGGGTCTGTACCCGGCTGTGGATCCGCTGACCTCAACCTCGCGTATTCTTGATCCCCGCTACTTGGGCGAGGACCACTACCGCGTGGCCACCACGGTCAAGCAGATTCTGCAGAAGAACAAGGAACTCCAGGAGATCATCGCGATCCTCGGTGTCGATGAGCTTTCTGAAGAAGACAAGATCACCGTAGCGCGCGCACGTCGCATCCAGCAGTTCCTCTCGCAGAACACCTACATGGCGAAGAAGTTCACCGGTGTTGAGGGTTCGACCGTTCCGCTCAAGGACACGATCGAGTCGTTCGACGCTATTGCCAAGGGTGAGTTCGACCACGTTGCTGAGCAGGCGTTCTTCAACGTCGGTGGCATCAGCGATGTCGAAGAGAACTGGGCAAAGATGCAGAAAGAACTGGGCTAATCATGGCCGAACTCAACGTGAGTGTCGTCTCAGCTGAGCGACGTGTCTGGGAGGGCGCTGCCACCCAGATCATTGCGAAGACCACTGAAGGCGAGATCGGTATTCTTGCGGGGCACCAGCCCATGCTTGCGATCCTCGCCGAGGGTGAGATTCGTGTGACCACTGCCAGCGGAGAGAAGATCGCCGTGGACGCAGCGGGGGATTCCTCTCGGTCGACCACAACACCGTGACAATCGTTGCTGGTAAAGCTGCTGTTGCTGCCTAACCTCTAGCGATAAAGACAAGGCCGTGCGCTCCCATGAGCGTACGGCCTTTGTCTTTCCCGACATCCTGCGCGGTCGCAGGATCTCCCATTCAAGACTTCTCACGCCGATAGGAGACCCATGCAGATCTTGCTCCCACCCTCTGAAACGAAGCGTGTAGGTGGCTCCGGGATCCTTACTCCTAATGACTTGCGTGCCTCTTCCGCCCTGGGAGACGCGCGTGAGCGAGTGCGTGCGGCCCTTGAGGCTCTGAGCAGGGAGCCTGAAGCAGCGGCGAAACCCCTCAAATTGGGGGTGAAGAACCGGGCTGAGCTTGAGTACAATCTGGAACTCGGCGAGAGCGGCGTATTGCCCGCGATCGAGCGCTACACGGGGGTGCTTTACGACGCGCTTGATGTTGCGACACTCGACGGGGGCGCACGCGAGTGGCTCGACACACACGTGCTTGTGCAATCTGCGTTGTTTGGACTCGTTGGGGCGGGCGATCCGATCCCCGCGTACAGGCTCTCGGCAAGTTCGCGCCTGCCAGGCCTTGGCACAAGCCTCAAGGCGGCCTGGCGGGTGGCCCACGCGGATGACGACTGGGCGGAGCGGGGCTGGATCCTTGACCTGCGGTCAAAAGACTATGCCGAACTTGCGCCCCTGCCCGACGGGGCAGGCGCGTCGTTGCGCGTCGCTCAGCGTGGTCCGAACGGGGAGGCACGCGCGCTTAATCATTTCAACAAAGCGGCCAAGGGAGACCTCGTGCGTCGGCTCGCAGTTGCGCGGCCTGAAATCTCAGGGGAAGACGACCTCGTGGCTTGGGCCGCAGAGGCCGGAATCGATCTGAAGAGGCGTGGTTTGAACGGGCAATTGACCCTGCTAACAGAACTCGGGGCACCCGCTTCAGCTGCGAATCACCGGGCAACTACCGGGGCGCGATAGGATACTCGGGTGTCTAAGGGGAATCTACAGTGACTGCTCGGGGTGAGAATGCCACCCGCAAGCGGCTGCGCTATCGCGAAAACTGCGATCTTGAGATCGAGCTTTCGTGGTTTGGGCTCACTGATGTAGGCCTTCGCCGCGAGACTAACCAGGACAGCTTCGTTACTGTTCCGCCGATCTTTGCGGTCGCGGACGGCATGGGAGGCCACTCCGCGGGAGAGATTGCATCCGCCGCGGTTGTGCGACGCCTCGCCGAGCTTGGCGGAAGTCGCACCGTGTCTGAGAAGGACATTGACGGTGTGCTAGGCGACGCGGTAGACGACATCGAGCTTGACGCCGGCGAAACTGAGCTGGGGGCGGGCACAACCGTCACCGGAGTTGTTATCGGCACCGAAGCCAGTGAGCCTACCTGGAAGGTCTTCAATATCGGTGATTCGCGCGTCTACCAATACTTCAAGGGAGCCCTGAGTCAGGTCACCGTCGACCACTCGGTTGTGCAACACCTTATTGACACCGGTGCGATCACCGAAGAAGAAGCTGAGGTTCACCCGCACGCTAACGTGATTACTCGTGCCGTGGGGTTCAACGAGGCCCCGGTACCCGACTACACTTCGCTCGCCCTGATCCCTGGCCAACGCATCCTGATCTGCTCAGACGGCCTCACTAAAGAACTTACCGATATTGGGATCCAGCACTTCCTCGCGAACGCGCGCACCGCTGAGGGTGCCGCCCGTTCGCTCGTGAAACAAGCTCTCGACAATGCTGGGCGCGACAACGTGACCGTAATCGTGATCGACGTGCACGCGGTGGGCGACGTAATCGACACCGGCAGCATTGAGGCTGCTGGAATAGAGCTTGACTAGCTCCTTGGCTGGGGCTTGGTGCGGCTGAGAGCTTGGAGTCGGGCGCACTTCAGTCTGTACAGACGAGTCAGCCGGTTGGATCGGAAGGATCCAACCGGCTGAGGTGTGAGCACCGGCTGAACTGCCGAGGGTGCGTCGCGTGAACTAGACGCTGGCGGCAAATGCCTCGTCGAGCACCGAAATAACGTCGTGGATCAACTCGTCACCCATCTTGAGCGAGGGCAAGAAACGGATGCCCTGGTTGTAGGCGCCGGTGCTGAGCAAGAGTACGCCGCGCTGTGCAGCGGCGGCGATCACGTTGGCAACCAGGTCAGAATCCGCCTCAAGTGTGCCCGGCTTTACGATTTCGATGGCGAGCATGGCACCCTTGCCGCGAACCTCGGCGATGCAGTTGTACTTCGCTTGGAGCCCACGGAGTCCCGCCCCGAAGGTCTCCTCGATGCGCTTTGCTTCTGCGAGCAGATCGAGTTCTTCGATCTGCTCGAACACTGCGACCGCTGCCGCACATGAAACCGGGTTGCCACCGAAGGTGCCGCCCAGGCCGCCCGGCTGCGACTTGTCCATGATTTCTGCACGGCCGGTGATGCCGGCGAGGGGGAGCCCGCCAGCGATGCCCTTGGCGGAGAGCACGATGTCGGGGGTAACACCAAACTGCTCGATGGAGAACATGGTGCCGGTGCGGGCCATGCCGGCCTGCACCTCATCGGCGATGAACACTATGCCGTTTGCGCGGCACCACTCGGCCAAGGCAGGCAGGTAGCCGTCGGCGGGAACGATGAAGCCGCCCTCGCCCTGAATCGGTTCGACGACGAGGCAGGCGAGATCCTCGGCCCCGGCGGTCTTTTCGAGGTATGCAATCGTGCGCTTTGCGGCCTCTGTGCCACTCAACCCATCGTGCAGGGGGTACGAGTTCGGTGCCTTGTATACATCGCTCGCGCGCGGGCCGTAGCCGAGTGCGTAGGGGCAGCCTTGAAGTTCATGGTCGAGGTCAGCATGGTGCGACCGTGGTAGGCCTGCTCAAGTACCGCAACACCGGGGCGGCCGGTGTATTTGCGGGCGATCTTGACGCCGTTCTCGACAGCCTCGGCACCCGAGTTCATGAGGAGCGTCTTGTACCCCTCGCCACCCGCGATGCTCTTGGCGAGGTGCTCGGCGACCTGTACGTAGGGCTCGTAGGGGGTCATCGTGAATAGGGTATGCGTAACCTTGTTCAGCTGTGCCGTAGCCGCCGCGACCACCGCTTCGTCGGTGTGGCCGACGGTGGTGACGCCGATGCCGCCGCACACGTCGATGATGTGGTTGCCGTCGACATCGACGATGATTGAGTCGTGCGCACGGTCAATGTACACGGGAAGCACACTGTGCACACCCGGCGGCACAACGGCTTTGCGTCGCTCCTGGAGTTCGCGGGAGCGGGGCCCGGGGATCTCGGTGACGAGACGACGCTGCTGGGGGATCGTGTCTTGGCCGATAGGAACTGTAGGGCTTAGGGTCGCTTCAGTCATAAGTTCGATCCTACTCTGGGAGAGGGGGAGCGAAGTTGAGTTTGTTCCTACAAAGTGGCGTTCACCGCGGGATACTTGCACTGTGATTATGAACGGGCTGCACGAATATAGGGTCGGCGTTGAGTGGCGTGGCAATCGTGGTGCCGGAACCAGCGGGTATCGCGAGTATGGACGTGAACTGCTGATCCACGCCGCAAACAAAGAACCGCTGGAAGGGTCAGCCGATCCCACCTTTCACGGGAATGCTGAGAGATGGAATCCCGAGGAACTGCTTGTCGCGGCGCTCGCGCAGTGCCACATGCTGTCATACCTGCACATGGCGGTGCGCGCGGGCGTGGTGGTCACCGGCTACACCGACGAAGCCAGCGGGGCAATGCAGCAGCAGGGGCTGGGCGGTGCCTTCACAGAGGTGGTGCTACGGCCGCGAGTCACTGTCGCCGACGCTTCAATGGTGACAGCGGCACGTGCCGCTCACGCCGGTGCTCGTGAGCACTGCTTCATCGCGAACTCCGTGAACTTTCCGGTGCGTCACGAGCCCCAGATCGTGGTGGCGGGGGCCTGACTGGGGGCGGAAGTCCCTCACTTGTAACACAGCGCGTCCGTGTCGGTGGTTCCCAATACAATGGACCCCATGGCCAAGCCCGATTCGTTCTTCCTCACCACGCCCATCTTCTACGTGAATGATGCCCCACATATTGGGCACGCTTATACGGAGGTCGCGGCCGACGTGCTTGCACGCTGGCACCGCCAGGCGGGTGACGACACGTGGTTCTTGACCGGAACCGACGAGCACGGGCAAAAGATCCTGCGCACGGCGACGGCAAACGGTGTTGAGCCGAAGGAGTGGGCGGATCGCCTCGTTGAGTCATCCTGGAAGCCACTGCTGAACACGATCAACATCTCCAACGACGATTTTATTCGCACGACCGAACCGCGCCACGAGGAAGGCGTCGCAAAGTTCTTGCAGAAGTTGTACGACGACGGCCACGTGTACGCCGGTGAGTTCGAAGCGCTCTACTGCGTCGGATGCGAAGAGTTCAAGCCGAAGAGCGAGATTGTGGATGGCGCGGGGGAGTTCGAAGGCCAGAAGGTCTGCGCAATCCACTCAAAGCCGCTTGAATTGCTGCAAGAGAAGAACTATTTCTTCAAGATGAGCGCGTTTCAGGATCGGCTGCTCGCGCTCTATGAAGAGCGTCCCGACTTTGTGCAGCCAGCTAGTGCCCGCAACGAGGTTGTCGCGTTTGTGCAGCAGGGCCTTGAAGACCTCTCGATCTCACGCACTTCCTTCGACTGGGGCATCCCGATTCCGTGGGACGACGCGCACGTCACCTACGTCTGGTTCGACGCGCTGCTCAACTACGTCACAGCGACCGGTTACGGTGCAAACGACGAGGAGTTTGCGCGGCGCTGGCCCGGCACCCACATCGTGGGCAAAGATATCTTGCGTTTCCACGCGGTTATCTGGCCTGCAATGCTTATGGCTGCGGGGCTTGAGGTGCCGGATCACGTCTTCGCTCACGGCTGGCTGCTTGTTGGCGGCGAAAAGATGTCGAAGTCGAAGCTCACGGGCATTGCTCCCAACGAGATCACCGACACGTTTGGGGCTGACGCGTTCCGCTACTACTTCATGCGTGCAATCTCGTTTGGTCACGACGGCTCGTTCAGTTGGGAAGACCTGGCGGCACGTTACCAGGCTGAACTCGCGAACGGCTTCGGTAACC
This sequence comes from Leucobacter coleopterorum, assembly GCF_011382985.1. Classification (GTDB taxonomy): domain Bacteria; phylum Actinomycetota; class Actinomycetes; order Actinomycetales; family Microbacteriaceae; genus Leucobacter; species Leucobacter coleopterorum. Next base: position 2,382,811 of record NZ_CP049933.1, on the reverse strand, counting down.
TGGCCAGTCGTGTGCTCGCGATGAACGCGAAGTACTTCGACGGTCGTGTGCCAGAACCGGGTGAAGAGCTCGACGCAGACAGGGTGATTCGGGATCTGGCGGCGTCCGCCACAACCCGCGCTGACGCACACATCGAGGCGTTTGCGATCCACGAGTCCATCGCTGCGGTGTGGGAACTGGTCGACGCCCTGAACGGTTACATCACCGAGCAGGAGCCGTGGGTGCTCGCGAAAGATCCTGCGCAGCGTGATCGCCTTGCCCGCGTGCTGTACACGACCACCGAGGGGCTCCGTGTGCTTGCGGTGCTGCTTTCGCCCGTGCTACCCGAGGCAACGTCCAAGCTCTGGGCAGCGCTCGGCGCTGAAGAAGCCCTGGGCGCGCTGTCAGCGCAGCCGATTCGTGAGGCTGGTGCTTGGGGCAAGCTCTCACCAGGAACCGCGCAGCACTCGCTCGCGGTGCTCTTCCCGCGCATTGAAACCGAGACGAAAGAGTGAGCAGCGAGATGCCCCCTGCGGGGCTGCGTAAACGTCACCAGACGGAGGGCCGGGACTTGACCCGGCCCGACAGCCCTCAGCCGTTACCTTTTGCTCTCTACGACAACCACGCTCACCTCGAATTTGAGGATGGTTTCGATCAACTTGATCCGACGGAGTCTCTTGACTTGGCGGCTACCGTTGGTGTTCGCGGTGTTGTGCAAGTCGGCACAGACCTCGAGACGAGCCGCTGGAGTGCGGCGCTCGCGCAGCACGACCCACGAGTGCTTGCTGCGGTTGCACTGCACCCGAACGAAGCTCCAAAGCTCTTCGAACAAGGGCAACTGAGCGCGCATCTCTCCGAGATTTCTCGCCTTGCGGCGCAGCCGCGAGTGCGGGCGGTGGGAGAGACCGGCCTTGATTTCTTCCGCACGGGAGAAGACGGTCGCGCCGCGCAGATCGAGTCCTTCGAGACGCACATCGAGATCGCGAAAGCCAACAAAATTGCCCTGCAGATTCACGACCGTGATGCGCACGACGAGGTCGTGGCAACGCTGAAGCGAGTTGGAGCGCCCGAAAAGACGGTATTCCACTGTTTCTCGGGCGACGCGAAGCTCGCTCGTATCTGCAACGACAATGGCTGGTATATGTCATTCGCGGGAACCATGACCTTCAAGAACGCTCCCGCATTGCGCGAGGCGCTCAGCGTTGCAAAGTCCGAGCTGATCCTCACCGAGACCGACTCGCCTTTCTTGACGCCTGAACCGTTCCGCGGTCGCCCGAATGCTCCCTATCTGCTCCCGTACACGGTCCGGCGTATCGCCGAAGTCCTCGATGAAGACCTTGAGGCCTTGTGTGCGCGTGTTGCCGCCAACACGGAGCGTGTATACGGTAACTGGGACCCCACGGGGCGGGGGAGACCGCCGCATGAGCGACCAATCGGACGTAGCCGCGGGCGCGGAAGGACACGCTGCTCTTCTCGGCCCGCGCGAGGTTCGTGAGCTTGCGGAGCGTTTGGGGGTTTCTCCGACGAAAAAGCTCGGCCAGAATTTCGTTATCGACCCCAACACGGTTCGCAAGATTGTGCGGCTCGCGGGCGTACAGCCCGGTGACCAAGTTATCGAGGTAGGGCCGGGGCTCGGGTCGCTCACGCTTGGCATCACCGAGGCGGGTGCTCAAGTCACCGCGGTTGAGATCGACCACAGACTGGCCGCCGAACTGCCCACAACTGTGAGTCAGATGCAGCCTGACGCTGTCGAGCGCTTGAGAGTTGTTCGCAGTGATGCGCTAGAAGTCACCGCTGAACAGTTGGGACTCGAAGCCACGGAAGAAGCTGTCTCGGCAGGACCCGAGATTCTCGTCGCGAATCTGCCCTACAACGTGTCGGTGCCAATCCTGATGCACCTGCTCGATCTGATCCCCGCGCTTCGGGGTGGACTCGTGATGGTGCAGGCCGAGGTCGGCCACCGCATAGCCGCTGGTCCCGGCTCAAAAGAATATGGATCGCCCAGCGCAAAAGCAGCGTGGTACGGCAAGTGGCGGATCGCTGGAACCGTAAGTAGACGTATCTTCTGGCCGGTGCCCGGAGTTGACTCAGTGCTGGTCTCATATGAGCGACGTAGCGTGCCGCGCGGCGCTGAAGCAGAGCGCCAGCTCACGTTTGAGCTCGTCAATGCAGCGTTCGCGCAGCGACGCAAAATGTTGCGGCAGGCGCTGCAGCCCGTACTCGGTCAAATGGAACAAACCGTTTCGGTTTTGGAGGCCGCGGGGGTTGAACCGACCGCCCGTGCGGAGCAACTCAGCATCGTTGAGTTTCTAGCAATCGCCCGGGCGCACGCCCTGGTCATTTAGGCAGTCGGCATTGCGCTAGCGTGGTAGTTATGGGGACGAACCAGCGACGATCAGTTACCGTGAGGGCACCGGGCAAGATCAATGTGTTCTTTCGAGTTGGGGCATTGCAAGACGATGGCTATCATGATGTCGCTTCGCTCTACCAAGCGGTCTCCCTGTTTGAAGAAGTTACTGCGACCGAATCTGACGAATTCACCATTCGGTTCGGCGGCTCTGTAGACGTGAGCGGGATCCCGCTCGATGACTCCAACCTGGCGCTGAGAGCCGCCAAAATGCTTGCAGCACACACCGGCTACACCGGAGGTGTCGAGTTGAGTGTACTCAAGCGTGTTCCGGTTGCTGGTGGTATGGGCGGAGGATCCGCCGATGCCGCGGCTGCCCTCGTTGCCTGCGACGAGTTGTGGGGTACAGCGGTTGGCCGATCCACACTGCATGTCCTGGCGGCAAAACTTGGTGCAGATGTTCCCTTTGCGCTTGAGGGCGGTACGGCTGTCGGCACGGGGCGCGGCGACGAACTGAGTCCCGCACTTGCGAAGGGTAGTTTTCACTGGGTGCTCGCCCTCCCCGACATGGGTCTCAGCACGCCGGTTGTGTATCGCACCCTCGACCAGCACCGCGAGGATCACTATGGTGACCTGGGGCCGCAGCCCGAGTACGTAAAGGTCGATACCGAGGTGTTGCAGGCTGTGCGTGTCGGCGACGCTGCTACGCTCGCTGAAGCAATGCATAATGACTTGCAGGTTGCCGCACTGCGGCTGGCACCTGAACTGATCGAGGTGCTGGAACTGGGGGAGTCGCGCGGAGCGCTCTCGGGTATCGTTTCGGGATCGGGCCCGACCCTGGCCTTTCTCGTGAGTGACGCGCAAGAGGCGGCGGAACTCAGAGGTGTGCTGACCCGTGCTGGTCACCGTGCCCTCACTGTGACCGGTCCGGTCGTGGGTGCTCGTGTGCTCGACACGCACTGATACGCCGGGAATAGCGATGCGCGCCGCACGGTTACACCCGGCGTGAGTGAAACGATCCGCGTCGATATCTGGTCCGACATTGCCTGCCCCTGGTGTTACCTCGGCAAACACCGCTTCGAGCGAGGTGTTGAAGCGTTCCAAGCGCAACACCTCGAGGTTGATGTTGTGGTGGAGAGCCACAGTTTTGAGCTTGCTCCAGATACCCCGCTCGACTTTGTGGGCAGCGAGATTGATTTCCTCGTCAAGCACAAAGGCATGCCCCGCGAGCAGGTTGAGCAGATGCTGAGCCAGATGACCGAGATGGCAGCGGGCGAGGGTGTCGTCTTCGACTTTGGGAAGGTGAAGCACGCAAACACCAGGCGGGCGCACCGGGTGCTGCACCTCGCGAAGGAGCGTGGACTGCAGGCCCCCGTGATGGAGCGGCTCTTTCGCGCCTACTTTGAGCAGGGGGAAGACATGTCGGATCCCGATGCGCTTGCCCGGCTCGGCGCCGAGGCCGGGCTGGACGCTGACGAGGTCCGGGCGGCCCTCGATAGCGAAGAGTACGGCCAAGCCGTGGATGGCGACATTACTCGAGCGCAGATGCTCGGAATTTCTGGCGTACCTTTCTTCTTAATTGAAGAGAAGTACGGGGTGTCTGGTGCGCAATCAGCGGACGCCTTTGCGGGGCATTCGAGCAGGTGCTCGGGCTCGTGCGCGGAGAAGTAACAGCTCAGCAGTAGACACACTCGAGAGGGCATCATGACAGAGCAGAAAAACACGGTTGATACCAAGGTGGCAACGGAGACAACTCCGGTTCTGAACCCGGAGGCGGGCCTCGCCTCAGCTGCAGACTTTGCGAGCGCTGAGACCCAAGAGATTCTGAATCTGCTCGGCGACAGCGAGGGTGGAGCTTGCTGCGGTGGGGGCTGCTGCAGCATCTAACGAATATGGCTCTGCCGGGCAACGCTTGATTGTCTGAGGGAGTAGATAGGCTGAACGCATCACTCTCTCACACCCGGAGGTCAGAAGCCGATGCAGTCGTCTGGTTCAGCCCAACCGACCGAATCTACCCAACCCGAAACGGCGACGCCCAGCAAACGCAAGAAGAAGCGCCCGAGGCGCCGACTCCGGCGGGCATTGTTCGTAACGCTAAGCGTCGTTGTGGTGCTCGCGCTCGCCGCTGTTGGCTTCGGCACGTGGACGGTCACGCGGTCATTCCCGCAGCGCTCCGGAGAAATCACGATGTCCGCTCCGAAGGGCGGAAACGCTGGGCTGCGAGCTGAAGTAACCGTGCAGCGCGATTCGCGAGGCATTCCTACCATCACCGCAGAAAGCTCCGCAGATCTTTTCTTCGCGCAGGGGTTTGTGCACGCTCAGGATCGGTTCTGGGAGATGGACTTTCGGCGGCACATGACGGCTGGCCGTCTTTCTGAACTGTTTGGAGAATCGCAACTCGGCACTGACAAGTTCCTGCGGACCCTCGGTTGGCACCGAATTGCCGAGAAGGAAGCGGCAGCGCTGCCACCAGAAACGCTCGCGTATTATCAAGCGTACGCCGATGGGGTCAACGCCTACATGCAAGAGCGGCAAGGAGCTGGGCTATCACTTGAGTATGCCGTTCTGGGGTTGCAGAACGCCGACTATACACCCGAGCCTTGGACGCCAGCAGATTCCATTGCCTGGTTCAAGGCCATGGCTTGGGACCTGCGCACCAACATCGAAGACGAAACCGAGCGTGCGCTGCTAGCCCAGAAGCTGGATGCCTCCACGTTGAACGCGCTCTATCCAGAGTACCCGTTTGCAGAGCACCCGGTGATTCTTGCTGATGACCCTGCGGGCGCCGCCGTCGTGGCGGAGACCAAGAAGTCCGCTGAGGCAGCAGCTGCAGAACCGGGCCAGGGGGACGCAACGCAAGACGGTACCGATGCCACAAGCGCGGTGTCGTTATCCGTGGCTGAGGGAGCGACGAACGAGCAGCTTGCCATGGCCGAAGGGCTTACACCCCTCAACGACCTCGTAGAAAAAGTTGATGCTCTGGTGGCGAGCCAGGGGGAGGGGATTGGCTCAAACTCGTGGGTGGTTGGCGGTGAGTACACTGACACGGGCAAACCACTGCTCGCAAACGATCCGCACCTGGGAGCAGCACTGCCCTCGGTTTGGACGCAAATGCAATTGCGGTGCAAGACGGTCACTACCGAGTGCCCTTTTGATGTTGCAGGCTTCAGCTTTTCGGGTCTCCCGGGCATCGTTATTGGACACAACCAGCAGGTCGCTTGGGGGTTCACTAATCTCACGACTGACGTTGCGGATCTGTACGTTGAGCGCATTTCGGGTGATACGTATTGGCAGGACGGAAAAGAGCACCCCATCGAGAGCCGGAACGAAACGATTGTGGTGGCGGGCGCAGATGACGTTCAGCTTGAGGTGCGGTCAACTAAGCACGGGCCGATCGTTTCGGGCCTGACTCCAGACTTTACGGAGATTGCGAAAAACCCGAGGATCGGTCAGGGGACCGGCTCAGCTGAGAAAGCTGTTGAACCCGAGAGCGACGCAGCCATCACAACTGACGAGTACGCGCTTAGCCTGCGCTGGACGGCCCTAGATGTGACCACCACCGCCGAAGCCATCTTCAAACTGAACACGGCCACGGACTTCACGCAGTTCCGAGCCGCAGCAAAACTCTTTGACGTGCCGGCCCAGAACTTGATTTATGCCGACGTAGAAGGCAATATTGGGTATCAGGCGCCAGGCAAGCTGCCGATTCGAGGAGCCGGGGACGGTTGGCTACCGCAGCCCGGGTGGAACAGCGCTTACGATTGGCAGGGCTTCATCCCCTTCGAGGATCAGCCCACCACTTACAACCCAAAGTCTGGATACATCGTCACCGCGAACAACGCGATCGTCAACGATGACTACCCATACTTTCTCAGTCGAGACTGGGACTACGGGTATCGTGCTGCACGCATCGTGGAACTGCTCGAGGGGCACATAAAGGATGGCCCCGTCACTGCTGCCGATATGGCAGAGATCCAGATGGATAACCAGTTCCCAGCCAGAAAGTCGTTGCAGCAGGCCTACGCAGACGTCTCTGTTGACGATGACGGTGCGAACACGGCCATCAAGATGCTTGAAGAATGGGACGGGCAGAACGACCCTGACTCGGCGTCTGCGGCGTTTGCAAACGTGCTTTGGAACAGCATTACCGAGCAGATGGTTGACGAGCTCGATGTGACGGTGCCGCGCAGCAGCCAGTCGAGGTTTGCCGTCGTCTTCGAACAGCAACTCAATGATCCCGACTCAAAGTGGTGGCAGAGTGCTCAGCACGGCAACGCGAGCAACCGGCAGGAGTTCTTTGAGCTGGCCGCGAAGCAAGCGTACGAAGAACTCGTTAAGCTACAGGGCGACAACCCCAAAAATTGGAACTGGGGCAAGCTTCACGCGCTGTCGTTGACGAGCGGTACATTTGGGCAGAGCGGTATTGCTCCGATCGAGTGGCTGTTCAACCGCGGACCCTATCCGGTTGGTGGTGGGTCTGGGGTTGTGAACGCAACCGGTTGGTCGCTCGACGACGGCTATGAGACAACCACCGTGCCGTCCATGCGAACCGTCATGGACCCCAGCGATTGGGATGCCTCCACCTGGCAGAACCTCACGGGGCAAAGCGGCCATGCGTTCCACCCCAACTACACCGATCAGACGGAGGGATGGACTCGCGATGAACAGTACACATGGGCATACTCGTCGGAAGCTGTCAAAGACGTAACCAATGACACGCTCACGCTTCGGCCGGCCACGAAATAAGCGGCTTACGCTGGCCCGAACAGGCCCTTGCCGTACTTGGTGAGCACTCTGTAAGCCTCTCCGAAGGGTTGAGGCGGGTGGGACTTCTCTTCGAACGTGCCAAACAGCTCAATCAGCAAGCCGATGAGCCCGCGGGCGGGCGGGCTCAACGGGCGGTCTGGAGCCGCGTCAGCGGGGTGCGGTCCCACCTCAGGATTCGGCGGCACATAGGCGGGTGAGGTCTGTGGCCAGTCGGCAATGTGCCGGGGTACCTTTCGGTTGAAAGCGCCAAACAGTGTTGGTGCCCCGTTGTCGCGACGGGTGAGCGGCTCGAAACTGAAGCGCTCTGAGAGCGTTGCCGCGAGCGAGCCGTGGTGCATCGGCTTGGAGAACACGGATCCGCGCTCAGTGTGAGCGGACACCACCACCGCGGGCACACGGCAGCCGAGTCTGTCGAAGGTGAACCCCATCTCGCCAGCGCCGCTGCCGTCTGGTGGCGTGCCCTCCAGTGGTGGAACGTGATCGTAAGTGCCGCCGTGCTCGTCGAAGGTAATGAGCAGTGCTGTATTCAGATAGTTAGAGCCGATTTCAGCGGTGGAGGTGCGGATGGCCGAGTAGATTTCGTGAATAAGAGCGTCGCCAGCGCGCACGTCAGAGACTGCGCCGTTGTAGATCTCCTGACCGTCGACCCCGTTCTCACGAATGCGGCCCACGGGCGGGTGGAAATCGTTGTGGTCGAAGATCATGCGGGGCTCGATTAAAGCGTAGGCGGGGAGGTTTCCGGTATTCACGTCCTCGTGAAACTGGCGCATAGTCGCGAAATGCTCGGTGTTCCAGTACTTGCGAAGGACCGGGCATGAATGAACCCCGTAAAGGAGACAAGCTGCATCTCGTCGAAGTAGATCTTCCAGGTCAGGCCCGCCTCTTCGAGCCGGTTAAAGACAGTCGGGGTGGGGGCCGCGTTGAGCCACTTGCGGTAGCCCTCACCGCCCAGGTTCGTGACGAACCCGTGAGACGTGGACGCGTGGAAGAAACTGCGGTTGCAGAATGTCTGACTCGGTACGGCAGCGTGCCAGTTGTCGTACACTCCGAACTCGCGGGCGAGGGTGGACAGCACGGGAAGCATCTCCGGGGTGAATGATCCCATGATCTGGTCCCGCTCGCGCGCGCTTGGTTTGCGCCCCTCGCGCCCCTCAAAACTGCCGCCCGCTGGTGGCGAGTCGGGTGTGTAGGGGTGGCCGAGCAGATTATCAAACGATCGGTTCTCGCCCATGATCACAACGAGGTGATCGAATCCCGGCTCTTTGCGGGGCTTCGGAACGGCGAACTCCTCGGGAATGTATGGGAACCCGAGGTCTGCTGTTGCGCTGCGAGCACGGCAGCGCCACCGATACCGCCGCCCATGGCGATGCCCGCAGCGAGGATCCCGCCGGTCTTCAGAAACCCACGTCGGCTGGGGCAGCTTGGGTCTGTTCGCGCTCTCCGCCGGACTCAGTAGGTGTGTGATCCTGGTCTGCTCCCCGTCCAGCTGCGCTCACGATGTCCCCAATTCATGATTCACTGAGATCTCTTACTCTTTCACAGTTGCCGCGTACGGTGGGCGCGGCTTTCAGTGTCAGCCGCGTGAACTACGCTTGAGAAGTTATGGCTCATCTTCTTGGGGCAGAGTCCCTACATCTCGAGGTTCCGACGAAGGTCGTGTTCGACTCAGTGACGCTGGGCGTCGCAGAGGGCGATCGCATTGGCATTGTGGGGCGCAACGGCGACGGCAAATCAAGCTTGCTCATGATGCTGGCGGGGCGGCGTGATCCCGACGCCGGCCAGGTCACCATGCGGGGCGGCACGACCATTGGGGTGCTAGATCAGGCCGATGTGTTTGCGAGCGGTGAGACCGTTGGCCACGCGATTGTCGGTGATCGACCCGAGTACGAGTGGGCGGGGGACGCGCGCACGCGTGAGGTGATCGCGGGGCTCGTGAAAGATCTTGCTTGGGAAGCTCCGGTTGATTCGCTGTCGGGCGGGCAGCGTCGGCGCGTGGCACTCGCGCGCCTACTCGTGGGCGAGTGGGAAATTCTTGCTCTCGATGAGCCGACGAACCACCTCGACGTCGAAGCCATCGCCTGGCTCGCAAACCATCTGAAGCGCCGCTGGCCACAGGGCCAGGGTGCGCTGCTGGTTGTGACGCACGATCGCTGGTTTCTCGACGAGGTCTGCAATGCGACGTGGGAGGTGCACGACCGCATCGTCGAGCCGTTTGAGGGCGGGTATGCGGCATACATTTTGCAGCGCGTTGAGCGGGATCGTCAGGCCGCGACCATCGAGCAGAAGCGTCAGAACTTTGCGCGCAAAGAGCTGGCCTGGCTGCGACGGGGAGCGCCCGCGCGCACGTCGAAGCCGAAGTTCCGCATCGACGCCGCAAACGAGCTGATCGCCGATGTGCCCGAGATTCGGGATCGAGTGTCGTTGCAGTCGATGGCCGTCGCGCGCCTCGGCAAAGAGGTTGTGAACATCGTTGATGCCGGGGTCTCGTATGGGGACCGGGTGGTGCTCGAAGATATCGAGTGGCTGCTCGCTCCCGGCGAGCGCACCGGCATTTTGGGCGTGAACGGTGCCGGTAAATCGACGCTGCTCGGTCTGATTTCGGGCGATGTCGAGCCAACCTCGGGGCGTGTGAAGCACGGTAAGACCGTCAAGATTGCGACGCTCACCCAGCAGCTCAACGAGCTTGAGGAGCACCTCAACGAACCGGTGCGAGTCGTCATCTCGCGGTTGCGCACCAGTTTCACCGTCGGCACCGGGTCGAAAGCGCAAGAACTGACACCCGGCCAGTTGCTTGAGCGTATGGGGTTCTCGAGCGCTCAGCTGTCGACCCCGGTGAAGGACCTCTCGGGTGGGCAAAAGCGCCGTTTGCAGTTGCTGCTGATTCTGCTCGACCAGCCCAACGTGCTGATTCTTGACGAGCCGACCAACGATCTCGACACCGACATGCTCGCGGCGATGGAGGATCTGCTCGACTCGTGGCCGGGCACGCTCATTGTCGTGTCGCACGACCGCTACTTCTTGGAGCGCGTGACCGATCAGCAGTATGCGATTCTGGCACACCGGCTGAAGCACCTGCCGGGCGGGGTCGACGAATACCTGAGACTTCGTGATGCGGAGGAGCGCGCGGCAGAGGCCGCTTCCGTCCAGACCACGGCAACGCCGACAGGGGCAGGATCAACGACGGCCGATGGTGGCGGTCTCGCCCTGGGCGGTGCCGAGCGCCGCGCTGTGGAAAAAGAGCAGCAGGCAGTGGAGCGCCGAATCGCGAAACTCGAGGGCGAGGTCAAGAAACTGCACGCCCGAATGGCCGAGCACGACCAGAGCGACTACGAGGGGCTCGGTGTGATCGGCGACGAGCTTCGGCTCACCGAGACCGAGGTCGGCGAGCTTGAGGAGCGCTGGCTGGAGATCTCGGAACAGCTTTCCTAGTACCCAGTGCGTTCGGTACGCTGAACCCAGCGTTCCCAATCAGGGGTGACGGACGAACAGGTTTGCGGGAACGGGGTCGATGGTGGCCGCCGCGACAGTGCTGTTCGCGTCATCGCCTGATAAGCGCGGTGCCGCCGTGAAACAGGGGTGATTCCGCTTGTAGCGGTGATCCTGCTGGTTATTTCGTTGGCTCTGTAGGCTCGGGGTCATCAGGCGGAGCCACACCGCGTCTTGCTAGAGAGGTTTGTATGCAGCCCACCACGCGCACGGAAATTCAGCTTGCCGCTCGCCCGAAGGGCTGGCCAACTCACGACAACTTCAACGTTGCGTCGATTGCGCTGGAGGAACTTAAACCGGGTGAGGTTCGCGTCGCCAACGAGTTTGTTTCCGTAGACCCCTATATGCGTGGTCGCATGAACGATGTGCGCAGCTATGTTGCCCCGTACGCAATCGGCGAGCGGATTACCGGTGGGGCCGTTGGTCGAGTCGTCGAGTCTGCCGCAGACTCGCTGCCCGTGGGAACGCTGGTGCTGCACCAGCACGGCTGGTCTGACGCGATCCAGGCCGATGCTGCGAGCTTCCGAGCCCTCTCCGAAATAACAGGCGTGCCGAATTCCCTCTATCTGCACATCCTCGGGATGACCGGGCTGACGGCCTACGTCGGACTCACCAGAATCGCGCAGATGCGTGAGGGGGACACCGTGTTCATCTCTGGTGCAGCCGGTGCCGTCGGTACAGCAGCCGGGCAGATCGCGCGCCTGCTGGGCGCAAGGCGGGTCATCGGATCGGCGGGAAGTTTAGAAAAGACGCGGCTGCTCACCGAGAAGTACGGGTACGACGTTGCCCTGAACTACAAGGACACCCCGATTCGCGAGCAGCTCGCCGAGGCTGTGCCCGGGGAGTAGACGTTTACTTCGACAACGTGGGCGGAGACCACCTCGAAGCGGCTCTCGATGTGATGAACGATGGAGGACGCCTTGCTCTCTGCGGCGCCATCGCCGCTTATAACTCAACCGATCGGGTCCCCGGCCCCGACAACATGTCGAACATCATCACAAGAGCCCTCTCCCTGCGCGGGTTCACGCTCGCTGCCCATCTGGACCTGTCACAGGAGTTCAACGCGCGCATGACCGAGTGGTTTGCGGCGGGAGAAATCACTTACGACGAGACCGTTGTCGACGGCATCGAGAATACGGTTGATGCCTTTCTTGGCATGATGCACGGTGTGAACACCGGCAAGATGCTTGTGCGAATCTAGGGAGTGGCTCCGGGGTTCACGCCCGCTCAGATATCCTGAGGGAACAGTGTCGTCGCGCACAGAACTTTCCGAAGGGGCTCCACATGGCGTACCGAGTACAAGGCGTAGTCGTTCGAGAGAAAAACGCACCCGCCACGATCGAGACAGTGCTGGTCCCGGATCCCGGTCCGGGCGAGGCCGTCGTTGACATCATCACGAGTGGCGTCTGCCACACCGACCTGCACTATCAGCAGGGCGGCATCAATGATGAGTTTCCGTTTTTGCTCGGCCACGAGGCGACGGGCCGCGTTGCGGCGGTCGGTGAGGGAGTGACCGAGGTCGCTGTGGGGATCGCGTGATCCTTAACTGGCGTGCCGTGTGCGGGCAGTGCCGCGCGTGTGCCAAGGGGCAGCCGCAATACTGCTTCGCAACGCACAACGCCAAGCAGAAGATGACACTTGAAGACGGTACAGAGCTGTCTGCCGCGCTCGGCATTGGCGCGTTCATTGAGAAGACGCTTGTCGCCGCCGGGCAGTGCACAAAGATTGATGAAGAATCGGACGCGGCAGCCGTTGGCCTGCTCGGTTGCGGGGTCATGGCGGGGATCGGCGCCGCGATCAACACTGGCGAGGTGAAGCGCGGCGAATCTGTTGCCGTGATTGGCTGCGGTGGTGTTGGTACGGCAGCGATCACTGGTGCCCAGCTCGCTGGTGCCACGACGATCATCGCTGTTGATATTGACGACGCCAAACTCGAACAGGCGAAGCGCTTCGGGGCGACGCGCACCGTGAACTCTCGCGCGATCGACCCGGTCGATGCTATTCGCGAACTCACTGGCGGGTTTGGTGCCGACGTGGTGATCGACGCGGTCGGTCGCCCCGAGACCTACAGGCAGGCCTTCTACGCGCGGGATCTCGCGGGTCGCGTGGTGCTGGTCGGCGTTCCAACACCAGAGATGCAGCTTGAGCTGCCTCTGCTCGACGTGTTTGGCCGCGGTGGATCGCTGAAGTCTTCGTGGTACGGCGATTGCCTGCCAAGCCGCGACTTTGCGATGCTGATCGAGCAGTACAAGCTGGGCCGACTTGATCTCGAGGGTTTTGTGACTGAGCGCATCGGGCTCGGCGACGTGGAGGCTGCTTTTGCCCGAATGGGCGACGGCAACGTACTGCGATCGGTGGTGGAGCTCTAATGGTCGCAAGAATTGAGGGCCACGTTACGAGCGGCACTTTTTCGCTCGACGGTGGCACCTGGGATGTTGACAATAACGTTTGGATCGTCGGTGACGACTCTGAGGTGGTAGTTATCGACCCCGCGCACGATGCGGCGGAGATCGCGGATGCGGTTGGCACGCGGCGCGTTGCTGCGATCCTGCTCACTCACGGACACGACGACCACATTCGTGCCGCGCGCGAGGCTGCGGAGTTGCTACAGGCACCGATCTATCTGCATCCTGCGGATCGGATGCTGTGGGACGCCGTCTACGATGCTGCTCCCGACGCTGAGCTTGCCGACGGCCAGACCATTCCGATTGCGGGGATCGAACTGACCGCCGTGCACACGCCAGGGCACTCGCCAGGTTCGACGAGTTTCGTTGCGCCGGCGCTCGGTGCGGTGTTCACCGGAGACACCCTGTTCCAGGGCGGGCCGGGCGCGACGGGTCGCTCGTACAGCGACTTCCCAACGATCATTGACTCGATTCGGGATCGACTGCTCGTTCTAGCGCCCGAGACCGTCGTCTATACGGGTCACGGTGACACCACCACGATCGGCGCTGAAGCCCCGCACCTGCAGGAGTGGATCGCGCGGGGTCACTGAGCATCGAGCACGGCGGCCACCGAGGAAAGCACTCCCTCGGGTGAAGCCGCCGTGTCGTAGACAGCCACCATGACGCGGTTGGTGCCCTCGGAGGGGCCGGGCGCGAAGAACCAGGGAGCGAAGGCTGACACGAGCTGGCGCAGCTCGCGACAGAGCTGAGGCACAATGTCGGGGTGAGGATCACGCAGCCACTGTCGCAGGGTCGTGTTGTGCACGGCGACGAGACTCGCAGCAATCGCCGCTGACACCCAGGCTGCTGACTCGGCGGGCAAGCTTGTCCGCAGGTAGTTGGCAAACACTCGCTCGTATCGGTGAGTAATTACTAGCTCGCGGTCGCGCAGCGCGGGTGTGAGTCGCATGAGCTCGAAGCGTAGCCTGGCTGCTTCCGGATCCCGAACCAGGAGACGGAGTACATCGGCGGTTCCCTCAACGACGGCGTCGCTGGGTGGCAGCGAGGTTGACTCAAGAAAATGCTCGAGCTGGGCGAGCGCGTGGTCGTGATCCGCGAACACCACATCGTCCTTGCTGCCAAAGCGGCGGAAGAATGTGCTGCGACTCATACCAACGGCGTCGGCGAGATCTTCAGCGGTGGTGCTGTCGTAACCCTGCTCCGTGAGGCGGCGGATCGCAGCAACCGAGTTCTCAGGGGCGTCGCGTCTGATCGTTGCTGTGGACGGCTGTTTTGTGGCCATATGGCGAAGTTAGCACAGAGGGTGATTTGGTACTCGGTTTCAGTGGCATTTATTGAAAAATATGATCAATTTGGTCAATGCAGGCTTGACCTGGAACGCAGTCTCAGGCATTCTCAAGAGAGGAGCCGCTTGTGAGAAGCGGGGTTACCGAGAGAGGAGTGCCCGTGCTGCACACGAAGACCGAGACAATTGCCCAGGGAACCGAGGAACCGGAGTACGAGCTCTGGGAGCCCATCGACGCCGATGTCGCGGGTAGTTTCCGGGGTATCTCAAGCGAGGATCGCGCCTACCGTGATCGCGCTCGTGAGTTTGTGCAGCAAGAGGTGCGGCCGGTGATCGCGGGATACTGGGATCGTGCGGAATATCCGCTCGATCTCGCGAAACGTCTCGGAGATCTCGACCTTCTGCGTGACGGCATCGATGTACCAGGGTTTCCAGAGCAGAGTCTGCTCGCTGCGGGACTCACCACAATGGAACTCGCCAGGGGAGACGGCTCAATCGCGACCATCGTCGCAGTGCAGGGGGCTCTCGCCCTGCGTTCCATCGCGGCCTGCGGATCCGAGGAGCAGCGCGACCGCTGGCTCGACTCTCTTGCCCGCGGAAGAGAACTGGGTGCGTTTGCACTCACTGAACCGAGTCACGGCTCGGACTCCGTCTCTCTTGAGACCCGCGCCGAGTCGAGCGAAGACGGGTTCTTGATCAACGGACACAAGAAGTGGATCGGGTCGGGTAGTGTCGGCCAGATTACGGTGGTCTGGGCCCGCGGCGACGATGGGCAAGTGCAGGGGTTTCTCGTGCCACAGGATGCCGACGGCTACAACGCAACGACGATCGAGGGTAAGGCCTCGTTGCGGGCCATCTGGCAGGCTGAGATCGAACTCGACAACGTGCGCGTCGCCGCGGACGCCAAGATGCCCGGTGCGAACAGCTTCAAAGACACCTCGCGGATCCTGCGGGCCACCCGGCTCGGTGTCGCCTGGGCGGCGCTTGGTCACGCAACCGCCGTCTACGAGACCTCCGTGCACTACGCTAAGCAGCGTGTTCAGTTTGGGCGTCCACTCGCGGCGTCACAAATTGTGCAGGCCCGACTTGCTGAGATGCTGAGCCAGCTCACCTCACTGCAGACCTTGCTGATGCAGCTGACCCGCGCAGAAGAGGCGGGCGAGTTGACCGGTCCCGGCGCATCGCTCGGCAAGTACACGGCGACTCGCACCGCGCGTGCCATGTGTGCCAACGCGAGAGACCTGCTCGGTGGTAACGGTATTCTGCTCGAAAATCGTGTGGCGAGGCACTTCGCAGACATCGAGTCAATCCACACTTACGAGGGCACAGAAACAGTGCAGGCGCTCATTATTGGCCGCGAGATCACAGGAGTCTCGGCGTTCGCTTAGGAGGCGACCACTACCGAGTTGAGAGGTCCTCGGCGTCTTCACCCGTGCCCGGTAACTCAACAGCGTGCGTGATTGGCTGGCCCTCCCGCAGGAGTGTGCGCTTGCGGAGCTGCCACATGACAGCGAGGACGACGAACCACAAGGGGGTGCAGAGCATCGGCAGCCGGGTATCGTCAGCCAGCAGTAGGGTGGACGCGATGAATGCAAAGAAAGCAAGTACCACCCAGGGGCCGATCTTGGGCAGAGGTGCCTGAAACCTTGAAGACGCGTGACGCTCGGGGAACTTGCGAATGTACATCAGGTAGCTGATCAAGATCATGCTCCATACAAACAGAATCAGCGTTGACGCCACCGAGCTCACCAGGGTGAACGCCTCGATAACACTATCGCCCGCGAGCAGGATCGGGGTCGCTGAGAACAGGAAGACGCAGGAGAAGAACACCGCGCGGCGGGGCACCCCTCGCGCGTCTGTCAGAGCAAACTTGCGCGGGGCGTGACCATCGCGAGCGAGCGCGTGCATCATGCGGGTGCCCGAGTAGAACCCGGAGTTTGCGCTGGAGGCCGCCGAGGTAAGTACCACAAAATTGATTGCGAGCGCGGCAGCGCCAAAACCCGCATAGGCGAGCGTCGTGACGAACGGGCTGTCGTTGGGGTCAAGATCCCGCCACGGCGTAATCGCCATGATCACGGTGAGCGCGCCAATGTAGAAGATGAGCACACGCAGCACGATTGAGTTGACGGCCTTGGGAAGGTTGTGGTGTGGGTCCTTCGTCTCTGCCGCTGCTGTTCCGATTAGCTCGACACCGATAAACGAGAAGATCCCGAGCTGAAAGCCGAGCAAAAAGCCACCGAGACCAAACGGGAATAGACCGCCGTCGTTGAAGAGGTTCGCGAGTGAGGCGCTCGTGCCAGTATCGGGATTCTGGAATCCGGTGACGAGCAGCACGATGCCGGTGGCGATGAGGGCGAGAATCGCGACGATCTTGATGAGGGCGAACCAAAACTCAAACTCACCGAAGAATCGCACCGGCTGTAGATTGAGGAGAGTGAGTAAGGCCGCGGCGAGTACCGCGGGCAACCAACTCGGGATCGAGGGGTTGAAGTAGGCAACGTAACCCGTGATTGCAATGATGTCGGCCACGCAGATGACAACCCAGGTGAACCAGTAGGTCCACGACACAAAGAACCCCGCCCAAGGTCCGATCAGATCTTTCGCGATGTCGCCGAACGTCTTGTAGTTCAGGTTCGACAGCAGAATCTCGCCGAGGGCCCGCATCACAAAGAACATCATGCAGCCAATGACCGCGTAGATGAAGAGAACCGAGGGTCCGGTAAGGCTAATGACCTTACCGGACCCCAGGAACAAGCCGGTGCCGATCGCGCCACCGATAGCGATGAGTTGGAGGTGGCGGTTTGAAAGTCCCCGCTCTAGCTTTACGTGCTCTGTCTGCGAGCTGGAGTTCGACACGTCAGTTTCTACTTCCTGTGCGTGCGGCGGAATCGGCCATCGCTGTGTTGGCTTGGTGGGCCGCTGATCAACAGTCAGCATCTTCCTGTGCGAAGATGCGCCTTAGCTCATCCTATCGGCGCCGCTTCGCGTGCGTGAGCCCTTGCGCTCCCGGGGTTTACTCCTCGTCCAAGGGATGTGCAACTGTGGGGATAGCCGCGGTGAGCGGGCGTCCGTCGCGGAGGAGCTTGCGTTTGCGTAGCTGCCACAGCAGGGTCAGGATCAGGAACCAGATGGGGGCCGCGAGGAAGGGCGGGCGAGTGTCGTCACCGTAGAGCAGTGTGCCCGCGATAAACACGAAGAACCCGAGTACGAGCCAGGGGGCGACCGCGGCGAGTGGCATCTTGAACTTCGAGGCCGCGTGCTTCTCTGGGAAGCGGCGGCGATACACGATATAGCTCACGACGATCGATCCCCAAGTGAACAAAATGAGTGTGGCGCACATTGACGAAACGAACGTGAAGGCAGCGACGACACCGTCACCCGCGAAAAGAAGTGGGATCGCCGAGAACAGAAATACGCAGGTGAAGAACACCGCCTTGGTCGGTACCCCGCGGTTGTTCGTCCTCGAGAAAGCTGCGGGCGCGTGGGCGTCTTTGGAAAGACCAAATAGCATGCGAGTGCCGGAGTACAGGCCAGAGTTTGCGCTCGAAGCGGCTGATGTGAGCACAACGAGTTGGATTGCAAATGCGGCGAGCCCGAACCCAGCAACAGCGAGGGTAGACACGAAGGGGCTCTTGTCGGGTTCGATCTTGTCCCACGGTGTAACGCTCATGATGATGGCGAGAGCGCCAACATAGAAGATGAGAATACGCACAACGATCGAGTTGATCGCTTTGGGAAGAGTCTTGCGTGGATTCTCGGTTTCTGCGGCAGCGGTTCCCACAAGCTCGACGCCAATAAACGAGAAGATGCCCATCTGAAAACCGAGCACAAATCCGCTCGCACCCATTGGGAACATGCCGCCGTGGCTCCAGATATTTGAGAAAGCGGCGACGTCGCCTTCTGGGCTCTGAAAGTTGGTGACGACGAGGATCAGGCCGACCGCGATAAGACCGAGGATCGCAATGATTTTGATAATGGCAAACCAGAACTCTGTCTCGCCAAATATCTTGACGGGCTGCAAATTGAGAACTGTCAAGATGACCGCTGTGATGAGCGCGGGGAGCCATGCGGGAATGTTCGGATTGAACCACTGCACGTAGGCGGTGATAGCGACAATATCTGCGACACAGGCAATAACCCACGAGAACCAGTAGTTCCATGACACAAAGAAGCCGGCCCAGGGTCCGAGCATGTCCTTTGCGATGTCGCCGAAGGTTTTGTAGTGCAGATTGGAAAGCAGCAGCTCGCCGAGAGCGCGCATGACAAAAAACACAAAGAACCCGATCACCATGTACACAAAGATGATCGAGGGGCCCGACACGCTGATGAGCTTGCCCGAGCCCAGGAAGAGGCCAGTGCCGATCGCCCCTCCGATTGCAATGAGTTGGAGATGGCGGTTTTTGAGTCCCCGCTGCATCTCGTCGTGTGGCGCTGCTACTTCGGTAGTAGACATGGCACTCCTTTGTGTCTGCCGTGGTGCACGGCGTTTTTGGGGGTTGTTTGGGGAAGGGCTAGGCCACAACGCGGAACGTTGTGAGCGCGGGGTCTGCGGCACCGCGAACATAGCCAGATGGCGCAGCTGCGGTAGAGCGCAGGAACGACACGACTTCGGCGCTCAAGATCTCGCCCGGAAGCACATTAGGAACCCCGGGCGGGTAGGCAGCCAGCGAATCAGCGGAGACGCGACCAATGGCCTCGGAATAGGATACCGTCTCAACCGGGCTGTAGAACGCCTCTCCGAGGCCCATTGCCCGTTCACAGTTTGCAGGCAGTGCGATGGGGCGTTCCGGTTCGATTTCGGCTTCGGGAAGGGCCTGCAGCGCGCTCCAGAACCGGTCGACGTCGACAGGTGAGGTCGCTCCAACGAGCAGGAGCAGAGCTGACGGTGTGGAAAGTTCGCAGTACACACGGTGATCGCGCAGCAATTGGTAGTGGGCGTCTGGGCCGGTGATGCCAGCGCCGCGGGTATCAATGGCGATCTTAAAAGGATCATGTGCGATCGCGTCAGGACTCGCGAGAATGTCGGGGGTGGCGTCGCGATAGCGGCGATCAGCGCTCACCAGGGATCGAATGCGCTGGGCTGAGGCGAGTGCCAGCTCGATGGCGTCGGGGCGGGTAGCAAGATGCCGACGTGCTTCATCGAGTGAGGCGAGTAGAAGCGCGCTGCTGCTTGTGGATTGGAAGGAACGCACTACTCGGTCGACAAGTGAGTCGAGGCTCTCAGCAAACGGGCCATGGCCGAGCTGGATCATCGCGGACTGGGTGAGTGAGCCAGCGGCTTTGTGCGTGCTGGAGATAATGAGGTCGGCGCCAAGTCTTGCTGCGTTTGTGGGCAACTTCGGATGCATGCCGAAATGGGATCCCAGGCTTCGTCCACGATAAGCGGCACCCCGTGGCGATGCGCGACCTCGGCGATCGCGGCGACATCAGCAACGGCCCCAAAGTAGCTTGGGGTGACGATGTACACCGCTGAGCTTGTGGGGTGTGCGGTGAGGGCCTCATCGATTTGTGAGGCTGTCACGCCGTGCGCGGCACCGAGTCCGGTGTCAACGGCACCCGTGACAAAGTGCGGGGTCAATCCAACACGGGTAATGCCATCGATAACACTCGAGTGCACGCTGCGCTGCACAACGAGTTCATTGCCGAGGCCCTTCACGACCGCTGTTGCGATGTGATTGCCGCCCGAAGCTCCGTTGGTGATGAACCAGGTCCGGCTTGCACCCCAGGCTTCCGCCGCAAGCTCCTGGGCCCGCATGATTGGAGTCGTTCGTCCGGGGGTCACGAGCCTCCAAGTCTGCTGATCCACCCCGCTGAACAGCATAGGGAAGTCCATGCGCAGTGCATCTTCGCCCACCAGGCTTGCGACGCCTGGAGCGTTCGCTGCTTTTGCCTGGTGGGCGGGAACGTGGATGCGCTGCCAGTCGTGTGTGGCAAGAGCGCGAAGCGCGTCGGCATAGGGGGCCTCAAACTGCCGAGCCGAGATGCCACTGGAAGCGGGGTCTTGGCGCGGGGTCTCCACTGCTTCTGGGGTGGGCACGGGGGCATAGCTCAGCGACATGCTGATAATCGTAGGTACGCAGTGCAACCTGCGCTATATCAGGATTTAGATATCTGTGACATATTGGCTATGACATAAGCTCGTGCGTATGATGACGCTGCAGCAGTTTCGAGTGCTCCTTGCCGTGCGTGAGTGCGGCAGTCTGACGAGGGCGGCTGAGTCGCTGCAGTACGGGGTGCCAACGATTACCCATCACCTGCGCGGGTTAGAGGCCCATCTCGGGGCGCGCCTCGTGGAGTCCGGCAGAAGCGGCAGCGTCCTCACACCGCTCGGGGTTTCCTTCGCTGAGGAGATCGCTCCGGCGCTCCGGCGTATCCAGCGCGCCGAGCAATTGGTGGCTGATCAACGAGACGCGGGGGTCGTCACCCTGCGCATCGGCACCTTCGCGTCAATCGGTTCACGTCTTCTTCCCGCCGCGATTGCCGAACTGCAGCACAGAACCCTGGTGCGTGTTGAAGTGGTCGAGGCTGAGCCGACTGACGTGGTGCGTATGATTCGGAGTGGTGAGGTGCACGCGGGTCTCATTTATGACGTCTCTGATGAGCCCGCGTTTGTGGCACCGGATTTGTCGCTCGAAACGCTCATTGCTGAGCCCTATCGAGTCATGGTGGCGCGCAACAGCACGCTTGCTGCGCAGGAGGTGCTCGATTTTGCTGAGCTCTCCGAGGTTTCGTGGGTGTTTAGCCGGAGCGACGATGAAGCCCCGGACCGAGTGATTCGCCGCGTCTGTCACTCACTCGGGTTCCACGCGCGAGAACTGATGCGAACCGATGACCTCACCATGATTCATGGGCTGGTCGCAGAGGGCCTCGGTTGTGCACTCACCACGGCCGCTGCGGTGGACACGGACTACGGTGTTGTGCTGCGTCCTGCTGTGCAGGACCTGGGGGAGCGGCACGTTTCGTTTGCGACTCGTCGTGGTTCGGTGTTGCCCGCCGCGAGGTGGTTGGCAGAGATTCTGCAGGGGATCGTGTCGAAGCGCGGGCTGCGCTGAGACGTTGATTAGTGCGTTTCGGTGTGAGTGAGACCGAGCTGGATCAGCACCTGCTGTACGGTCGCCTGGGCCTCTGTCGACGTAATCTGTGCAGTGAGCCATCGCCCCGACAGGCCCTCGACAAGCGCGGTGAGCGTGAGCGCGACTGCGGGAGCATCTAACTCGGGCGCGATCTCGGCAACCAGCGCACGTACCGTTTCCTGCCATTCAGCAGTGGACCGTGCGAGAGCATCGGCGCTTGCTGACTCAAACACGGCTGCGGCACGCAGTTCGTTCCACGCGATGGAGCCCGCACGAATCTGCGGATCATCACCAAACTCTGAGCAGAGAAGCGCTATTAACCGGCCAGCTGGGTTGGTGTGACTTGGTGCACGCCCCGCGCGCGCAGCGGCTCCAGCGTTCACGTGATCGAGCGCTGCCTGGAGCAAACCATCGCGGTCCCGAAGTGGTAAGCGAGCAAGCCAATCGACACTCCCGCCTCGCGGGCCACATCCTGCATTCGAAACGCGGCTAGCCCGGAACGGGCGATGCAACGCTCGCACGCCTCCAGAATGCGTTCTCGGCTCTCAATGCTGTCCCGTGCCACGGTGCTCCCTCGTGTGCCGCGCTTGACAATGCGCGACCATTAACTGAAACTATTTTCAGGATACTTCACACGGGTAGGAAAAAGCGAGGGCGGTAATGGGGCAGCAGGGTGCGGGATTTGATCTCATTGAGACGACGATCGAAGATGTGCTTGAGGCACTGCGAACGGGTGCCATTACAAGCACCTGGCTCACCGAGGCCTACCTTGAACGCATTGAATCGTTTGATCGCGGACCCGAGGGGCTGAACGCGATCCCCGTCGCGAACCCTGATGCGCTTGCGCAGGCGGCTGAGTCTGATCGCCGTTGGCGCGCGGGAACCGCCCGCCCGTTGGAGGGGGTGCCCTTTACTGTCAAAGACTCCTACATGGTCAAAGGCCTCACAGTCGCTTCGGGATCACCCGCGTTCAAGAACCTCATTGCGCAGTGGGACGCATTCTCGGTTTCCAAATTACGTGAGGCCGGGGCTGTGCTGATCGGCAAAACCAACATGCCCCCAATGGCCGACGGCGGCATGCAGCGTGGCGTGTACGGTCGCGCAGAGAGCCCATACAACCGGGATTATCTGGCCGCAGCTTATGCCTCGGGTTCCTCCAATGGCTCGGGCGTCTCAACGGCCGCCAACCTCGCGGTGTTTGGCATGGGAGAAGAGACGGTATCTTCGGGTCGCAGCCCGGCTTCAAACAACGGTCTGTGCGCCTACACGCCGTCGTGGGGCATTCTGTCGATTCGTGGCAATTGGCCGCTGTTTCCGGCGCGCGATGTGGTTGTGCCGCACACCCGCTCGATGCCCGACATGCTGCGTTTGCTCGATGTGCTCGTGCAAGACGATGACGTGACGCGCGGCGATTTCTGGCGTAACCAGTCAGTCGTCCCGCTGCCCAAGCCGAGCGAGCACCGTCCCGCGTCGTACCTCGACGTGGTGGAGAAAGACGCGCTTCGTGGCAAGCGTTTCGCCGTTCCCGCCATGTACCTTGGACAAGACTCTAACTATCCGATCGAGGTGCGTCCGTCGGCGCTGGAGCAGTTCGGGATAGCGAAAGAGCGCCTTGAGGCACTCGGTGCCGAGGTGGTAGTGACCGATTTTCCGCTCATCGAACGCTACGAGGGTGACCGCCCAGGGCAAGAAAACGTCGGCGAGCTCGGAGTGCTGCCTGAGGGGTGGATGGACACGGAGTTCACCCACTTTCTTGGGTTTGGGTGGGACGACTTCCTGCGGGCGAACGGTGATCCCGCGATTCCGAACCTCGGGGTTGTGGATCCGGATCAGATCTTCCCGCAGCCTCCCGGCGCGCTGCCCGACCGCTACGAGGAGGTCGAGGACTACGAGAATCGCTATCGGGCTACTGTGGCTGCCGCGCGCGCGGGCATCTCGGACCCCCGTGAGCGCAGCGATTTTGCTGACGGATTGCGGGCGCTCGTACAACTTCGTGAGTCGCTATTTGAATCGTGGCTGACTGAGCGCGGCTTCGACGCTGTCGTGTTTCCTGCGAATGCCGACGTGGGGGCAGCCAACGCGGATGTTGATCTCGCGGCAGCGGATCGCGCCTGGGCGAACGGGGTGTTCTTCTCGAATGGAAACTATGCGCTGCGCCACCTGGGCATTCCGACGGTGACCGTTTCGATGGGGCTGATGCGTGACATCGGCATGCCGATCGGACTCACCTTTGCGGGTGCAGCCTATTCTGACCCGACACTGCTGGGTTACGCCGCTGCTTTTGAGGCCGGTGGGTCGGGATCAATGCGTGTTGCGCCGGAGCAATACTCGTAGCGATCCCCGGTCTGCTGCACCCTAATCCAGGGCAGGCAGCGTGATCGGCTCTGTAACCGGAGACTCGAAGCGATCAACGCTCGCTGCAAGGCGCCGTAGGAGCGCGGCGAGCCTATCTCTCTCGGAGCGAGGGAGGCCCGCAAGTAGCCTTTCTTCGGCATCGCTGAGACGGGTCATTGCAGCGTCTACGAGAGTTTGTCCCTGCTGTGTCATCTCCACGAGCACGCCTCGCCCGTCGTTGGGGTCGGTGAGTCGACGTACGAGCTTCCGCTCGGCCATGCGGTCGATCCGGTTCGTCATCGTGCCGCTCGAGACCATTGTCTGCTGCACGAGGGTTTTGGGGCTCTGGCGGTATGGCTCGCCGCCGCGCCGCAGCACGGCAAGCACGTCGAACTCCCACGAACTCAATCCTGAACGCTCAAATGCGTGTGCTCTGGCGCGATCGAGGTGCTTCGCAATGCGAGAAAGGCGCGAGAAAACGGAGAGCGGAGCAAGATCTAGGTCTGGTCGCGCCCTGCTCCAATCGGCAATAATGCGGTCGACCTCGTCCTCGTGTTTCATTGTTCTATTATCCGGGTGCGAGGTGGTCCACGCGAGCCTCTGGAATCTGGCAGACTATACGAGTGCAATATCTGCACGATCCGCCTTGGTGTAATGGCAGCACGACAGCCTTTGGAGCTGTTAGGTCCAGGTTCGAGTCCTGGGGGCGGAGCGATAAAAAAGAGCGAAGCTCTTTTTTATTGCTCCGTGTGGCGCTCACAAGCGCCGCCAGAACACAGTAAAGCGAAGCTTCTCAGTGCGTCGGGAGCTGAGGAGCAGGTATAACGAGAGCTCCGGCAAGGTGTAGGACCCTAAGAGAGGCAAGCTCAAATGGCAGAACGCTCACTCGCGGTTGTGATTCTTGCAGCGGGGCAGGGAACACGCATGAAGTCTTCGCTTCCGAAGGTGCTGCATCGCATCGGCGGACGCTCACTTATTGCCCACGTGCTCGACACCGCTGCAGCGGTTTCACCGCAGCAGGTGATTGCGGTTGTACGGCACGAGCGTGAGCGTGTAACCGAGGCAATTCTGGATCACGCACCGGATACCGTCATGGTCGGTCAAGACGAGGTGCCGGGAACCGGGCGTGCGGTAGAGCAGGCGCTCGCCGCGCTTCCCGCAGAGTTTGACGGTTCCGTCGTGGTGCTTTCGGGCGACGTGCCCCTGATCGATGCCGCGACGATTGACCGCCTCGTGCGTGGCCACCTTGAAGACGGCCGTGCGATGACCATGCTCTCAGCAATCTACGACAACCCGACCGGTCTTGGACGCATTCTGCGCGACTCTGAGGGGGCCGTGACCGGCATCGTTGAAGAGAAAGATGCGAGCGAAGCCCAGCGTCGTATCACCGAGATCAACGGCGGCATTTACGTCTTCGCGCGCCGAGACATTGAGCGCGCACTCTCTGAGATTGACACGAACAATGCGCAAGGTGAGAAGTACCTGACCGATGCTGCCGCGCGTATTCTGGCGAGCGGCGGTCTTGTCGAGGCGGTCGCCACGAATGATCCCTGGCTTATCGCGGGAGTAAACGATCGTGTGCAGCTTGCCGATGCGGGGCGTGAACTCAACGCGAGAATCGTGCGCGATCACCAGCGCGCGGGAGTGACAATTCAAGATCCGACAACGACGTGGATCGACGCAGACGTTTCCATTCAGCCAGATACCGAGATCCTGCCCGGCACTTACCTGCACGGTGCCACCTCCATTGCAACCGGAGCCATTATCGGTCCCGACACCACGCTCGTCGACTGCGAGGTTGGTGAGGGAGCTCATATTCGCCGCAGCGAGGCAACTCTCGCGGTATTCGCCGCAAACTCGCAGGTGGGCCCATTCAGCTACATTCGCCCTGGAACCGAACTGGGTGAGGGCGGCAAGATCGGCGCGTTCGTTGAGGCTAAGAACGCAAAGATCGGCGATGGCAGTAAGGTGCCGCACCTCTCCTACGTTGGAGACGCCCAGATCGGTGCCGATGCCAACATTGGTGCAGGCACAATTTTTGCCAACTATGACGGTGTGAAGAAGCACTTGACCGTTGTTGGTGACGGAGTGCGCGTTGGATCGAAAAATGTGCTTATCGCTCCGGTTACCATTGAAGATGGTGCATACACGGCGGCGGGCACGGTTGTTCGCAAAACGGTTCCGGCAGGATCCCTCGCCATGAGTGTTGCACCGCAGCGCAATATTGAGGGTTGGGTCGCCGAGAATCGGCCCGGCACCAGCACAGCGGCCGCAGCCGAGCGTGCACAACACGCGAACAACGACGAACTCTAACAACTCCACATAACCACGGTGAAAATAGCTGAGATGGGAAACGGGCGCCGATGAGCAACATCGAGATGACTGGGCAGAAGAAACTCGTGTTGATTACGGGCCGGGCGTACCCCGAGCTCGCTGAGCAGGTGGCGGCCGAACTCGGCGCTGAACTTGTTCCGACCGATGCGCGCACCTTTGCGAATGGCGAGCTGTACGCGCGCTTCGACGAGAGTGTGCGCGGCTCCGACGCGTTTGTGATCCAGTCACATACCTTCCCAATCAACGAGTGGCTCATGGAGCAACTCATCATGGTAGACGCCCTCAAACGTGCCTCGGCAAAACGCATCACCGTCGTGGCGCCGTTCTACCCCTATTCCCGCCAGGATAAGAAGGGTCGCGGACGCGAGCCGATCTCTGCGCGCCTCATCGCTGACCTCTTCAAGGCTGCTGGTGCGCACCGCATCATGTCTGTGGATCTGCACGCCTCGCAGATCCAGGGCTTCTTCGACGGCCCTGTTGATCATCTCTTTGCTATGCCCGTGCTGCTCGAGCACTTCCGCAAGACCATCGACCGTGACGATCTCACTGTTGTCTCGCCCGACATGGGTCGCGTGCGTGTTGCCGACATTTGGAGCGACAAGCTTGGTGCACCCCTTGCGATCATTCACAAGCGTCGTGACCCGCTCGTGCCAAACCAGGTCTCGGTTCACGAGATCGTTGGTGATGTGAAGGATCGCTGGTGTGTTGTTGTCGACGACATGATCGACACGGGCGGCACCATTGCCAAGGCCGCCGAGGCACTGAAAAAGAGCGGGGCCCGCGGTGTGACGATTGCCTGCACCCACGCGATCTTCTCGGGCAAGGCAACCGAGTATCTATCACAGGACTTCATCGACCAGGTTGTTGTCACCGACACCCTGCCGGTCGGCCCGAGAAGCGCTTTGAAAAACTGACGGTGCTGCCGATTGCACCGCTGCTCGCGAAGGCGATCCACGAGGTCTTCGAAGACGGCTCAGTGACCTCGATGTTTGAGGGTGCGGCCTAGCGTCGGTGCTGGCCCACGAACGCCCAGAGTAGAGACGAAAGACCCCAGAACTCCGTGACAGTTTTGGGGTCTTTCTCCGTTTATCTGGACGCTCAGCCCAGCTGGCCCGTGCGGTGACGTAGACCATCGTGGCGGTGCAGACTCAAACGGGTCAAATCGCGTACAGCAGCTGCAGTTCATCGGAGGGGACATGAAGCGGCAGCCGCCCGAACCCGTTAAGGCTGGGTGACACCCAGTCGCCCGGCAAAAACTGGGAGGAATTACTGCAGATTACCGTCCCGTGGTGGCTCATGAGAGCAACCGGGGTGGTGCACTCGAGCAGGACTGGCAACAGGGCGCGCTCGAGATCTTCGACCTGAATGTCATTGGCGATGACTCCCACGCGCTGGCCCTCAACCTCACCGGGTACCGCAAGCGTCATGACGTAGGACTCAACGCCAAGATAGTCGATGTAGGGACCCACGAGCGCAGGGGCCCCTTGCTGGAAGGCGCGGATGAACCACTGATGGTGGTCGTAATCGTAGTAGCGGTCTGCTCCTGGTACGACGCCAAAAGAGTATCGTGCGAAGCGGGACTCGTCTTCGCGCACCCACCACTCCAGGTGTCCGTTCTCTGTGCCAAGGGCGGAGTGAGCGAGAACCAGTCCGCACCCGTCAATGGAGGCGTTCTCTGCAAGAAAACGTGTCGCCACAGCTTTCAGTTTGCGTCGAACTGACTCGCTGAGGTCGAGTGCACCGGCCGAATCGCGCCGCAGAAAATTGAGCAGTTCGTCGCGCACTGAATCGAGGCGAGTGAATCGCTCTGCGAACCACGTATCGAGTTGCTCAAGCACGCCTTGCACGCTTGGGGAGACCGTCACTGTGCCGACTCCAGTTCGTGCGGAGCAGCTGTACGATGAAGAGCCAGCTTGCCGTCGATGATCAGCTTCATATTGCCCCTGACATGCTCTACAGCGAGTCGCTGGGCTTCTTCAGGCCGTTGCTGTTCTATTGCCATGACGAGAGCGAGGTGCTGCGTGAACGCTTGTTGTGGTGAGGGTGGACAGATCGCATCGCACCAGAGAAAGGGGGAGAGCTCGGACTGGAGGCGTTGCTCGGACGTGAGCAGTCGTTGAGACTGGCTGAGCACCGCGATTTCGAAGTGGAACCGGCTGTCTGCCATTGAGCGATCGCGTACGCTGCGAGCCTCACGAGCCTGAAACGCAAACTCGGCCAGGCGGGTGCTACTGGTTGGTGGTGTGCGCTCCGCTGCAAGCCGGGTGGCCATTCCAGCTACCGCCGCTTGTTCGTCGAAGAAATCACGTAGGGCCACGAG
Source organism: Leucobacter coleopterorum (assembly GCF_011382985.1). Lineage (GTDB taxonomy): Bacteria > Actinomycetota > Actinomycetes > Actinomycetales > Microbacteriaceae > Leucobacter > Leucobacter coleopterorum. The sequence continues at coordinate 2,354,481 of NZ_CP049933.1, read as the reverse complement.
ACTCGTGCGTTTGAGTGACTCTTTCAACTCATGAGCGGAGGGGAACGGCGGCAGTACCACGAAGGTGCCTCCGTTGCGACCCCGTCGGGTCTCTACAATACCCTCCATGCGCAATTCTGCGAGCGCTTTGCGCAGGGTCGCAACCGCGACCCCAAACTGGTTTGCAAGTTCGGCTTCCGGTGGCAGTCGCTCGCCAACGCTGAGTATACCCATCGAAATTGCCGAGGCAATACGCTGAGCGATCCCCCAATATGGGGGATCGCGACGGGCTTATGAGCGACGGCGGCTGCACCGGAACCCGACCTACGCGCCTGTGTCGAAGCGAAGTGCCTCTGAGATAAGCGTCTCTTGCTCGACCGCGTGCACCTTTGCGGAACCAGTTGAAGGCGCCGCCGAGGCTGCACGAGATACCACTCGAATACGGTCGTTTGCAAGGTGCTTCGAGAGTTCAAGCGAGATGAAGGGCCAAGCGCCCTGGTTCTCTGGCTCGTCCTGAACCCACACCAGTTCTGCCCCGAGTACGGTGCAAGCACACGACCCAGCTGTGGGGCTGGAACCGGATAGAACTGCTCTACCCGCACGAGAGCGACACGAGGGTTGGGGTTTTTGTCGAGGGCAGCTCGCAGATCGTAGTAGGTCTTGCCCGACACCAAGATGACGCGTTCGACAGCTGCTTGATCGAGCACCTGGGGGTCGTCGATTACCGGCTGGAACGTTCCACTGGTGAAATCTTCGACCTTTGAGGTAGCACCACGCAAGCGCAGCATCGACTTCGGGGTGAACACGATGAGCGGTTTGCGGGGGCGCGCGTAGGCCTGTCGACGAAGCAGATGGAAGTAGTTCGCCGGTGTCGAGGGACGAGCAACGATCATGTTGTCTTCGGCGCACATCTGCAGGAAGCGCTCGATGCGTGCGGAAGAGTGATCGGGCCCCTGGCCCTCGTAGCCGTGCGGCAGCAGCATGACAACCGATGACTGCTGGCCCCACTTCTGCTCGGCAGCGGCGATGTATTCATCTACGACAGCCTGGGCAGTGTTGGCAAAGTCACCGAACTGAGCCTCCCAGAGCACAAGGGCATCCTCGCGCTGCAAGGAGTAACCGTACTCGTATGCGAGTGCCGCATACTCAGAAAGCAACGAGTCGTAGATCCAGAACCGCGCTTGATCTTCGGAGAGGTTGAGCAGCGGGATCCATTCCTGCCCGTTCTTGCGGTCGTGGAACACAGCGTGGCGCTGTGCAAAGGTGCCACGGCGCGCGTCTTGACCCGCGAAGCGGACCGCGGTGCCCTCCATGAGTAGCGAACCAAGCGCGAGTAGCTCTCCGAAGCCCCAGTCGATGCCACCCTCACGGCTCATCTCTGCGCGCTTGTTGAGTAGTTGCTGAAGTTTCGGGTGCACTGTGAAGCCCGCAGGTTTGTTAGCGAAGGCATCACCAATGCGCTCGATGACCGTCTGATCGACGGCGGTCAGCAGCGGTGCGGGACCGGGGCCACCGACCTCCTTGACCTCGCCGATTCCGCTCTGGTCGATCACCGGAATTGCGCCAGTCTGCGCAACGTGCGTTTCTTGGAACGCGACCTCAAGGCGGGCCTGGAAGTCTTGTTTGGACTTCTCGTACTCTTCTTCGGTGATGTCACCGCGGCCAACGAGGGAGCTTGTGAACAAACGGCGGGTCGAGCGCTTCGCCTCGATGAGGTCTGTCATGAGCGGCTGGGTCATCGAAGGGTCATCGCCCTCATTGTGACCGCGGCGGCGGTAGCAGACCAGATCGATGATCACATCAACGTGGAAGCGCTGCCGGAACTCGTAAGCGAGGCGCGCGACACGCACGACGGACTCGGGATCGTCACCGTTCACGTGGAAGATCGGCGCCTGCACGACCTTGCCCACATCGGACGAGTACACCGCTGAGCGTGAGTCGGAGGGCAGCGTCGTAAAGCCAACCTGGTTGTTAATGATGATGTGGATCGTGCCGCCCGTGCGGTAACCACGCAACTGCGACATCTGCATGGTCTCGTAGACCACTCCCTGACCGGCCATCGCCGCGTCCCCGTGGATCAGCACGGGTAACGTGGTGAACGAGCCGATGGGCTTCAGGTCTTGCTTCGCGCGCACGATACCCTCGAGCACACCGTTGACGGTCTCAAGGTGCGAGGGGTTCGCGGCGAGGTGGATTGGCACCTGCGTGCCGTTGGGGCCGTGAAAACTCCCGTTGTGCCGAGGTGATACTTGACGTCACCCGAGCCAGACTTCGTGGCCTGCGCGCCCTCGAACTCGCGGAAGATCTGACCATAGGTCTTGCCCGCGATGTTGGAGAGTACGTTGAGGCGGCCGCGGTGTGCCATGCCGATATCGACGCTATCGACGCCGTCTTCGGCGGCGTCGATCAGCATAGCGTCGAGCAGCGGGATAACAGACTCTCCGCCCTCAAGGCTGAAGCGCTTCTGCCCAACGTATTTGGTCTGCAGAAAGGTCTCGAAGGCCTCCGCCTCGTTGAGCTTTTCGAGGATGCGCAGCTGCTCATCGTGGCTAGGCTTCTGGTACGGCACTTCAAGCTGCTCGCGCATCCACTTGCGCTGCGCGGGGTCCTGGATGTGCATGTACTCAACGCCGATCTTGCGGCAGTAGGAGTCACGCAGCACACCGAGAATATCGCGCAGCTTCATGGCGCGCTTACCGCCGATGCCGCCGGTGACAAACTCACGGTCGAGATCCCAGAAGGTCAGGCCGTGCGACTCGATTTCGAGGTCGGGGTGGGTGCGCTGGCGGTACTCGAGCGGATCGATATCTGCCATCAGATGCCCGCGCACGCGGAACGCATTTATCAGTTCTTGCACGCGAGCCGACTTGTCAATCGCGCCAGAGATGTCGACGTGAATATCGGAGGCCCACTGCACGGGTTTGTATGGAATGCGTAGTGCGGCGAAGATGTCTTCGTAGAAGTTGTGGCCACCGATGAGGCGCTCGTGCACGTGCTTCAGGAACTCACCGGAACCCGCACCCTGAATGACACGGTGGTCGTAGGTGCTGGTGAGCGTGATCGTCTTGCCGATACCGAGGTTTGTGAGTACGTCGTCTGAGGATCCCTGGAACTCGGCGGGGTATTCGAGTGCACCGGCACCAATGATGCTGCCCTGGCCCTGCATGAGGCGGGGCACGGAGTGCACGGTGCCGATCCCACCAGGGTTAGTGAGCGAAATGGTGGTGCCCTGGAAATCATCGGCACCGAGCTTATTGTCGCGTGCTCGCTTTACCAGATCTTCGTAAGCAGCAAGGAACTCGTTAAAGTCGAGCGACTCCGCCTGCTTAATAGAGGGAACGAGCAGTGATCGCGAGCCGTCGGGCTTTGGAACGTCGATCGCGATGCCGAGTCCAATGCTCGCGTGCGCGATGATCGAGGGCTTGCCATCGATGTCTGCGTAGGAAACGTTCTGGCTGGGGAACTCTTTGAGGGTTTGGATCAGGGCCCAGCCAATGAGGTGCGTGAACGACACCTTGCCGCCGCGACTGCGACGGAGATGGTTATTGATGACGATGCGGTTGTCGATGAGCAACTTCGCCGGAACCGTGCGCACGCTCGTTGCTGTGGGAACGGTGAGGCTCATGTCCATATTCTTGGAGAGCGAGCGGGCCATACCACGCAGCGGTGTGACGCTGTCTTCGATGACGGCAATGGGCGCGGTCTCCGGCGCGGCGCGGCGCGGCGAACGGGGCGCGTCCGCTGGAATGGGGGCCGGTCGTGGCGCCACATTCGTTGTGCGCGCCGGCTGTGCCGGGGTAGTGATGGGGGATGTTGCGGGGGAGCGGATGCTGCAACTGGTGCTGGGGCAGCTGGAGGTGACTGAACCGACACGGCGGGATGTGATGATCCGGGGGAAGCCGCGTACTGCTCAAGGATCGGCCACCATGACTGATCCACCGAATTCTTGTCGACTTGGTACTGTTTCCACAGATCATCGACAAGCCATGCGTTTGCACCGAAGTCTTCTGCGGAACCAGCCTGTTCGCTGGTTTCCGTGCGCTCAGCCAAAGCGACTTCCTCTCGTTTCATGCCTTCATCGGCAAAGTGAATCTCAGGGGTAGCGACACCATAGCCGCACCGTGTTCAAGCCTACGCCTTTCGCGAGCTTCGTGCCTCTTTGTCGCTATCAGGGTTGCGTTTGTTGCGGCAATCTTGAGGTTCTCAGTGGCAGGAAACCCGGTGTTGAGACGTTTGGGATCTCGCCAGCTACATATTTTTGTCAGCCCATAGCGAGTGAGAGCTCGTTCCCGCGGTCTCAGGTGCGCTACTCGCAAATTTCTATGCGACACGGGTGTATCCCCAGGCGCAAATGTGTAGGGTGGATCTGATCATGAAATCAGATTCTCGAAGACAGTCGGACCCCCGAGTACCTGCCGCGCTAAGGCGCGGCATCACATCCTCTTGCGAGGCGAGCTGTGAACGAGTGGGTAATGCTCGGGATCGGCGTGATCCTCACCGTGGGCACCGGTGTCTTTGTTGCCTCTGAGTTTTCTCTTGTTGCGCTCGACCGGCAAGACCTTGAGCGGCGACGATCGGGGGGCGAGTCGGGCCTTGACCGAGTCATTCGTGGGCTCTCGCGCACGTCGACCCACCTGTCAAGCGCGCAACTCGGCATCACACTCACGACGCTGCTCACCGGTTACACCCTTGAACCCGCCATTAGCGGGTTTCTTGACGGTCCGCTGGGTGCGATGGGTGTGCCCGAAGAGTTTCGTCGAGCCATCAGCGCGCCGCTCGCGATCCTGATCGCTACGGTCTTCTCGATGATCGTTGGTGAGTTGATCCCGAAGAACTTTGCGATTTCGAAGCCGCTCGCGACTGCGAAAGTGGTCATGCCTGCGCAGGCTGCCTTCACGACAACGTTTAAACCTGCCGTTGCACTGCTCAACGGTAGCGCCAACGGAATTCTTCGGGGCATGGGTATTGAACCGAAAGAAGAGCTGTCGGGCTCTCGCTCAGCCGAGGAGCTCTCCTCGCTCGTGCGGCACTCTGCAAGCGCTGGCCTGCTAGAGGCCGATACTGCGACTCTGCTCGACCGCACGCTTCGTTTTGCCGAGCGCACCGCGGGTGACGTGATGACCCCGCGACTCAAAATCGAAAGCCTGCAGCGCCTTGAACCGGCTCAGGCCGTGCTTGAACTCTCCGGTCGCACCGGTCTCTCACGATTTCCTGTTATCGACGAGGATCGCGACGATGTCATCGGGGTTGTCCACGTAAAGCAGGCCGTTGCTGTTCCTCGCGCGAAGCGCGCCGAAGTTCCCGTGGCTGCGCTCGCCGAAGACGTGGTGCGTGTGCCCGATACACTTCGACTCGACCAACTGCTCGAGGAGTTGCGTACCTCAGGGTTCCAGCTCGCGATCGTGGTTGACGAATACGGCGGCACAGCGGGTATCGTGACCCTTGAAGACCTGGTCGAAGAGATCGTTGGTGAGGTCGCCGACGAGCACGACCGCGCCGCAGCCGGTGTTGTTGGCACAGCTGATGAGATGACCTTCCCTGCAGATCTGCGCCCCGACGAGGTGCTGGAACAGACAGGCATCGTGATTCCCGAGGACGACGACTACGACACTGTGGCCGGCTACGTTTTGCAAGAGCTCGGCCGTATTCCAGAACAGGGCGACGAGGTCGAACTGCCAGACGGCGGTACGCTGCGAGTTGAACGCATGGACGGGCGCAGGATCGCGCGTCTGCGCTTCAAGAGTGCTCCGAACCCAGCTGGATTCGCCGATCCTGACAGCTCGGGGTCAAGCGACCCCGAAGGCCCGATCACGAGTGAGGAGAGCGCCTCATGAGCGACTGGTTAGGCATTCTCTGGCTGGTCTTGCTGCTGATTGCAAACGCGTTCTTCGTCGGTGCGGAGTTTGCGGTGATCTCTGCTCGCCGCTCGCAGATCGAACCCAAGGCTGAGGCCGGATCGAAGCGCGCGAAGACCGCGCTGTATGCGATGGAACACGCCACGCTCATGCTCGCGACGAGCCAGCTCGGCATCACCGTGTGTTCGCTGCTGATCCTGAATGTTTCAGAACCCGCGATTCACCACCTGCTTGAGGGGCCGCTCGCCTGGACGGGAATGTCGGCTGAAGTTGTGAGCATAGTTGCTTTTGTGCTCACGCTGCTCGGTGTCTCATACCTGCACGTGGTGTTTGGTGAGATGGTGCCGAAGAACGCCGCGTTCTCGATGCCTGACCAGGCTGTACTGCTGCTCGCGCCACCGCTGGTGTGGATCTCAGGAGTGCTGCGTCACGTGATTGCCGCCCTGAACGCGATTGCGAACGGCGTGCTGCGGCTATTTAAGGTAGAGCCCAAGTCTGAGACCAACAGTACTTACACGCTTGAAGAGGTCGCTGGTATTGTCAGTCACTCAACTCGCGAGGGGGTACTTGAAGATCGCAGCGGTGCCCTGACAGCGGCGTTCGAGTTCACGACGAAGCAGGCGAAAGACCTGCTTGTGCCGCGTGACAGACTGGTGGTGTTGCCCGTGGGCGCCACACCAGAAGACGTCGAAACGGCGGTCGCCAAGCACGGCTTCTCCCGCTACCCCATTGCGGGACCGAATGATGAGCTCGCAGGATACGTGCACATTAAGGATCTCGTTCGCCTCAGCGAAGAGCGGATCACACAGCCGATTCCGGCGAAACGGATTCGTGAGATGGTGTCGCTGCACGCAAACACCGAACTTGAAGACGTGCTCGCGCGCATGCAGGCGAAGGGGATTCACCTCGCGCGCATCTTCGACCGCGAGGGCACCGAAATCGGTGTGGTCTTTCTTGAAGACGTGATCGAGGAACTCGTGGGCGAAGTGCACGACGCCACGAGGCGGCGGCGGTTCTTTTAGTTCTGGTCTTTAGCGGTGAGCGAGATGTGAGCCGACACATCGCCAAAACCGGTTGCGCCTCCCGCGATGAGGAGAGTAGCTGGCACAGCGAAGCTCACATCGAACTCCGCCGACTTATCGCTGATCTCGCTCGGAGTGAGCTTGAGCTGTGTTGAATGCTGTTCGATGCCCTCTACCGAGAGTGTGCCGGTTGCGTAGACAACCGAGTCATCACGGCCCTCGCGGCGAAGAACCGTCGGCTCGGTAAGCACAAACGAGGCCTCGTGGAGACCTGCGACGCTGACCGAAAGTTCGGCCTGCGTGATGACGCCGTCGTGCATCACCATGAATCCCGAGGGCTCAACCTTGTCTTGGACGGACTTGCCCAGCTCCGATGTGGCGGCGGGTCCAAGGAGTTCGATGTCGGTTACCTCGTAGACGTGCTCCGAGGGAACAGTGAGCAGATTCGAGCCGGTGGCCGCCCGCAACTCGGCTGCGGGTACACCGAGACCCTGCGTGCTCGCGCAAGACACGAGACACAACGGGAGCGTCACAATCGCGATCACACCAAGACTGCTTCGTGATGTGCGCGTCGCGAGAATGCTGAACAATTCTGCCTCTCAGAGCGGGGGAGCGGGAACTATGGTCCACACAATACGCCCGGAAATTGAGAGGCTGTTGGGAACGAGAATCTGTCGCGAAAACTATTGCGAAAGTAACCGTTCAAGTTGGGCGCCGACCAAGGCAAACTCGATGAGAAACGCGTCGTGGCCGAAGGGTGAGTCGATGCGAGTGGCGCGATCTCCGTCGAGGCTGCCGGGTGTGTGGTGCGCAATTTCGTCCTGCCCTCAAGGGTAAACAAACGATCGCTGGGGATCCCGAGCACAAGTGTCGGTAGCTGCAGAGTTGAGAGAGCAGCACGCACACTGCCGCGCCCCCGGCCCACATCGTGCGAGTTCATCGCCTGCACGAGTGTGACGTAGCTGTTGGCGTCGAAGCGCCTTGTGAATTTGTTGCCGTGGAAGTCAAGATACGACTCAACCGCAAAGCGGCCACCTTTGCCGAGCGGGCTCACCGCCGACTGCCAGGAGCGGCCAAACCTATCGTCGAGTTCGGTGTTGCTTCGGTAATTGAGCAATGCGAGGCGTCTCGCTGTTGCTAGGCCATGGTGGGGCCCGTGCCGTCTGGGGCATCGTAGTAGTTGCCGCCGTGATAATACGGATCGGACCGGATCGCCTCAAGCTGCACGAGATTGAGGCCTATCTGGTCGGCGGTTGTGACCGGGGGAGCCGCGATGACCGCGAGTCGCTCCACGCGCTCCGGGTGCGAGATGGCCCACTCGAGAGCGTGCATGCCACCCATCGAACCGCCGATGACGGTGTGGAACCGCTCGATCCCAAGCTCGCTGGCGAATCGTGCTGCTGCGTCGACCTGGTCCCTAATGGTGAGATAGGGAAAACTTCCACCCCACTCGTGGCCGCTGGGGGACAGCGATCCCGGTCCGGTCGATCCCTGGCAGCCGCCAAGCACGTTAGGCGCGACGATGAAGTAGCGATCGGTGTCGAGCGATTTGCCCGGCCCCACGATTTCAGTCCACCAGCCGTCGGTGGGATGACCAGGCCCCGCCGAACCGATAAGGTGGCTGTCGCCCGTGAGCGCATGGAAGACCAGAATGGCGTTATCGCGCTGCTCGTTGAGTTCACCGAAGGATTCGTATGCGATACGGGTGTTAGGAATCTCTTCACCCTGCTCGGTTATGACCGAGCCGATGCTCACGAACTTGCGTTCACCGACGGGATCCCCGTCGCGCCATCCACCCGAGATGGGCGGACGACCCATGAGCGCACGCAGTTGTGCGTCGGTGATGAAGTCGGTGGGGAACGAATCCTCAGGGGTCTGCCAGTCCATAACTCCCCATTCTGCCGGGTTCTTGCACCGGTCGGAGTTTTGTTACAGACCCCTGACTTTTAGGGTTACGCGTTTGCTGAAGAGGCCGCCACAACCTCGCGGGCTGCGGCGAAACCCTTCTCAAGGTCGGCTTTGATGTCCTCGATGTTTTCGAGACCTACTGAGAGGCGCACCAGACCCGGGGTGACGCCCGCAGTGAGTTGCTGCTCAGGAGTGAGCTGCGAGTGCGTCGTTGATGCGGGATGGATGATGAGGCTGCGCACGTCGCCGATGTTAGCAACGTGGCTGAACAGCTCGACGTTCTCAACGACAGCGCGACCTGCGTCGACACCACCCTTCAACTCGAAAGACAGCACGGCACCAACACCCTTTGGTGTGTACTTATTTGCGGCCGCGTACCAGGGGCTCGTTGGCAGGCCGGAGTAATAGACGGTGGCGACATCTTCGTGGGAGTCAAGCCACTCGGCAACCTCCTGGGCGTTTTGCACGTGACGCTCGATGCGCAGCGAGAGTGTCTCGATGCCCTGCAGCAGCAACCAGGCGCTGAGAGGCGCGATGGCCGAACCGAGGTCACGCAGCAACTGCACGCGCGCCTTGATAATGAAGGCGATGCCGTCACCAACGGCACCCGTGTAGCTGACGCCGTTGTAAGAGGGATCGGGCTCGGTGAGTCCTGGGAACCTGTCGACGTGTTTTGACCATTCGAACTTGCCGCCGTCGACGATGACACCACCGAGGGTGGTGCCGTGACCGCCGAGGAACTTCGTTGCGGAGTGCAGCACGATGTCAGCGCCGTGCTCAATCGGGCGCACGAGGTAGGGGCTTGCCACGGTGTTGTCCACGATCAAGGGCAGGCCGTTTTCATGGGCAACATCTGCGACAGCACGAATATCGAGAATGTTTGAGCGCGGGTTTGCGATGCTCTCCGCGAAGAACAACTTAGTGTTTGGGCGAACCGCACGCTGCCAAGCTGAAGAGTCATCCTGATCCTCCACAAACGTGACCTCGATGCCGAGCTTCGCGAGTGTGTACTTAAACAGGTTGTAGGTGCCGCCATAGATGGAAGACGACGAGACGATGTGGTCGCCCGCGTTTGCGATGTTCAGCACGGCAAAGGTTGAGGCTGCCTGACCGCTAGCGAGCAGAAGCGCAGCGGTGCCACCCTCGAGCGCGGCGATGCGCTCCTCGGCCACGGCCTGCGTGGGGTTGGTGATGCGGGTGTAGATGGGGCCGAGCTCGGCGAGCGCAAAGCGGTTCGCGGCCTGTTCCGTGTCGTCAAAGACAAAGGACGAAGTCTGGTGGATCGGCAGTGCGCGCGACCCGGTGACGGGATCGGGCTGCTGCCCGGCGTGAATCTGCTTGGTCTCAAATCCCCATGCGGCTTGCTCGGTCATGTTAGCTCCTTGGTGGTGTGGCTTGGCGTGGTGCGGGAGTGCTGAGATCGAGCGTACGTAGCGCAACTGGGGTTGGCAATGGTGCGCGACACGACGCGTAACTTTTGCGGGAAATTGTCGGCTATCGCGCCTTGGAAATGGCGGATTCGAGTAGGGACGCTAGTGCGAGTGTGGCGCGATCGTCAAAGCGGCGGCCTTGGACGGTGATCCCTACCGGCAGTGAGCCAGCGGGCACGTTGGCTGGAATAGTCACCATGGGTGCTCCGAGGATCGTTCCCTGGCCTGTGTTGCGTGTGTAGAGCTTGAACGCGTCGCTCTCATACTTAACAAGATCTACGGACCGATCGGTCACCACGAGGGGTGCGGGAGCTGGTGTCGCGGGGAAAATCAGAGCGTCAAGCTCGAGCGATTCCAGTTGTTTCGCGTAGGCGGCTCTCGCCTGTGCAGTGCGTCTCTGCGCTGCCGCGTACTGGTCAGGGGTCACTGGTGATTCGAGTTCTGAGGCGAGAATTGCTCTGACATCGGGACTCGTGACCGCAGCTATGAGCTGCTCAAATGAGGCGCTCGAACTGACCCCGAGAACACGAGAAGCGATGCTGCTGAGCAGACGGCGAGACTCCCAGAGCACGAGGGGCATCTCGGCTGCATGAGTGAATTCGAAGATATCGTCGAGGCACACCTCATCAAGAACAGCCACGTCTCTTAACTGATCGATTGTGCTCCAAAATGCCTTGTGTGTAGTGGGGTGTAAGTCCATGATGAGTTCGATTGGCAGCCCAACTCGGGGCCGACACAGGCGTCGGCTCTTCGAGGTGGTTGCATGATAGACGTCTGGAGACTCCGCGACAACCTTGTCGAAACGCTGTATGTTCGCAACCGAGTTGGCAAACATTCCGGGAGTGTCCCTGGTCGTTGAAAGCCCGATCGTTCCCGCTCCCGGCCAACGGCCAGTGCTAGGCCGAAACCCAACCACTCCGCAGTGGCTAGCGGGAATTGAAATTGATCCTCCAGTGTCTGTGCCGAGGGCCAGTGGAACCTCTCCGCTTGCAACGGCCGCCGCGCTTCCTCCGGAAGAACCACCCGCCGAGTGTTTCGGGTGCCCAGGTAATCGCACAGGACCGTAGTGGGCATTTGCGGAGTCAATGCCAAACGCAAGCTCGTGCATGTTCGTTGTTCCAACGACGACTGCACCGGCTTGGCGGCAGAGAGCAACGATCTCGGCATCGGCCTCTTCTGCTACCCCGTCGAAGGCTGCACAGCCAGCCGATCTGCGAAAGTCCTTCACCGAGATATTGGCCTTTACTGCGATCGGCACGGGCGCGCCAGAGAAGTCTTGGAGTTGCGTGTCGATATGGGCCTGCGTCGCTATCTCGATCCAGGTTCCGGGTTGAGGATCCTGGAGCGGTTTCAGCTGCTGCTCACCGTGAAAGTGGCCGGTGTTCATGCTGAGATAGCCTCCAGGTTCTTGCCACGTGTATTCGGAGCCAGCAGGTTCACCAGCGACCCAAGGACGAGGAACGAAACAAGTCCGAGCATCGTGGCTTGGAGTGGAAGTTGACCGAGCGATCCGACCAGAAGAAAAACGCCGAGGCCTCCGCCCACGTGGCCGATGCTGTCGGCAAGAGCATACGCAGTTGTTCGAAACCGAGTTGGAAAGCTCTCTGCCGTGAGGGTGTACTGCGCAGGAATCCAGAGATTTTGGCCGAAGAAGAGAACAAACGCCCCTGCAAACATGACGGACGGAATGCCGTTACCGACTGCGATGATGACGGCACCAACAACAGTGATGGCGGCACCGACGAGCATCCACCACTTCCGCTCGAGGCGATCCACAACACTTCGCGCTACGAACGCAGCCGCGATGAACCCCAGCAGCCCAACCGCCGATATCATTCCCGCTTCACCGGCGGTGAACCCTTGTCTCACGAGCACCGAAGTGAATGCTCCAGAGAACGCGTAGATCGTGAGATACCCGAGCCCCCACGCAACACCCAGCACGGCGAGGCGCCTTAAGTAACGGGGTGACTTGAATAGCTCTCGGATCGCACGGAGTGTCCCGGGAGCATGCTCGACGGCGGAGACTGGTAGGTCCTCTTCGGCGAGCAGCGGTGATACTCGTGTTGCGAGTTTCTCCATGCGCGTGACAACCGATGCCGCCTCCGTAAGCTGGCCGCGATCTGCAAGCCAGCGTGGCGACTCTGGGAGGGCAACCCTCAAGAAGATGGAGATAATTGCGAGTGCAGCGCCGATCGCGTACACCCAGCGCCAACCCTGATCAAAGTTCTCTGAGGCAAGTGCAAAGGGGAGTCCGGAAGGCCATGATGTCATTGGGGTGGTGAGGATCAGGCCTAACCAAATCCCGAGAGCAGACCCAAACGCTGCCATGATGAACATGAGGCTGGTATATTTTCCGCGCATGCGCCGGGGTGACACTTCGCTCACAAACACATTGATGATAGCGAGATCAGCACCGACCCCAATGCCGGTGATGAGGCGTGACAGCATGAAGTTAAGTTCATCAAATGACAGCACCGAGTACAGCGAACCAACGCCGGTGATGACCATTGACACGATCAACATGCTGTGTCGGCCAAAGCGGTCAGAGAGAGGGCCAAGGATTAGCGCTCCAACCCCGTAACCCAGCAGGCTCATGAAAATGGGTAGACCGATAAACGTGTCAGAGTTTCCTGGTGAGCACTGGTCGATGATCTGCAAACAGGTCTGCACAAAGGAAACATTGATGTTGAAGATGTCGTACTGTACGAACAGCATTCCGAGACTGATCGTGACAACCGAAGCAGTGCTCAGTCCCCAGCGCGGAAACCTGTCAATGCGGTTCAGAATCGTGGTGTGCGTGGAGTGTGTTGTGGGGACGTTGGAGGCAGACATCGTTGCTCCTTTGGTCGATGAATAAGTCACCAACCAGTTTTCGGGAACTCCGGCCGACCCACCATCGTCATTTCTGCTGACGCGCCGTATGAGAGGTCTCGGTGCGTACTCGAAGGTAGTAGTTCGCGAGCCCGACCCGATTCTGAGCGCCGGTCTTTTGGAAACAGTGCGCGATGTGCGTGCGAAGAGTCGCTAAAGATACGCCCAAACGGGTACAGATCTGCTTGTCGCTCCACCCATCTGCAACGAGCTCTACGATCTGTGCTTCACGAGGGGTGAATATCTTTGGAGAGGTCGACGGTGGAGGATCCCAGAGCCTGCTGATAAGGCTCCCGAAGCTGTGTAGGAACCTCGTCTCTTCGGCGTTGAAGGGCTGAGAGTGTCTGCCGCGCCAGAAACGCAGGTCAATGGAACCCGGCCCATTGTGGGCGGCGAAATAGTTCATGCCGAAATACATGTCGCGGGGGCGCAGGAAATCGGTCACAAACTCGTTGGGTGAAAAGTTTGCAATGGCAAGCGTTGATGTGCGCTGTTTGCTAAATAAACGTGGAGTGATTGCGTCTACGTGCCTGAAATGTTGATCGTAATCGTTGAGGCCGTCCTGCCCTAGATTGATCTGCACGGGATCTGAGTACGGGCCGTCTGCGTCACACACGTATGAAACAAACATGTCGGCGTTGAGTGCACGACGAAGCTTCTCGCCCAACTGTAGACGACGCTCATTGATGGGAACTGAAGAAACGGTCACTTCTAGCGCTTCGCACATGAGGTCATTTGAACCGAACACTGAGGCCTCACCATCGCCATTGAAAAGAGGAAAGAGTTGTCTCATGGTACCTGAGTCGAGGGACACCTTGATCGTGGTCAGTTGCAGTCAGGTCTCCGATAGCGAATGTGTGGAAACAGTATGCTCGATGTCGTGGATACGAAAGCGGAGGTCGGCATGCTGAAGCGTGTAGTGGTGACCGGTGCGAGTTCGGGAATCGGGGCAGCAACGGTAAGGCGGTTTGCGGAGCTCGGGTGGCAGACCGTGGCGGTTGCCCGTCGCGAGGATCGGCTCAGAGCGCTCGCCGCAGAGACCGGCGCACATGTGATCGTGTGCGATGTGACCGACGAAGCGCAGGTTGGACGGATGGCGGCGGAGGTCGCCGAAACGGGCGGCGCGACCGGACTCGTGAACAACGCGGGTGGTGCGCTCGGTGTGGACTCCGTCGAGCACTCTTCCAACGACGACTGGCGCCGAATGTTCGAGGTCAATGTCATCGGGTTGCGCACGGTCACGGCCGCGATGCTGCCCGTGCTGAGGGAAGGCGGCCGTGAGGCTGGCGTAGCAACGATCCTCAACCTGACCTCGACCGCCGGCCACGATGCGTACCCTGGCGGCGGTGGCTACAACGCCGCGAAATTTGCCGCGCACGCGGTCACCAACGTGCTGCGTCTTGAACTCGCGGGCGAACCAATTCGCGTCATCGAGGTGGCTCCGGGGCTGGTGCACACTGAGGAGTTCACGCTCAATCGACTGCACGGTGACGCCGAAGCCGCCGCAAAGCCCTACGTTGACGTCACTCCGCTCACGGCAGAGGACGTGGCAAACGTACTTGCGGGTTCGTTCGAACAGCCCGCGCATGTGAACCAAGACCTTATTGTGCTGCGGCCGGTTGCGCAGTCGAGTGTGTTCCACACTCACCGCGGTCCGCTCGTGCCGAAAGCATGACCATGGCAATGACACTTAGAGAGATGGCCGAAAACGGCATTATCGCGGCTGATTGGGCAGAGGTGCTCGCTCCAATGGGGGAGCAACTCGCGGCACTCGGTCAGTTTCTGAACAGCGAGCGTGCTTCGGGGCAGCAGATTTTGCCGGCGGGGGATCGGATCCTCGCCGCGTTTCAGCGACCGCTCGCGGACGTGCGTGTGCTGATCGTGGGGCAGGACCCCTACCCCACCCCAGGGCACGCGATTGGGCTGTCGTTCGCAACCTCGCCAGATGTGCGTCCGATCCCACGCAGCCTGCAAAACATCTACCGCGAGATGAACGACGATCTTGGGATACCGCCGGCCACACACGGTGACCTCACTGCGTGGGCGGATCACGGCGTGATGCTGCTCAACAGGGTGCTGACGGTGCGTGCTGGCAACGCGGGATCTCACCGCGGTAAAGGATGGGAAGCGTTTACCGAGCTGGCGATCCGCTCGCTGGTGGCCCGCGGTGGCCCACTCGTTGCGATTCTGTGGGGCAACGACGCACGATCTCTCGCGCCGATGCTGCGACACCCTGAAACCGGCAACGAGGTGCCGCGCATCGAGAGTCCGCACCCCTCGCCACTCTCCGCGTCGCGCGGATTCTTTGGATCCCGACCGTTCAGTCGGGCGAATGCCGCGCTCGAAGCGCAGGGAACGACTCCCGTGGACTGGCGTGTAGCTTAGGAGGGATCTGAGATCGGCGTCAGGCCAGGCAGGTGCTCGAACACAATCTGCGTTTGAGTCTGGGCGAGCGCTGAATTGGACCCGAAATGTTCGGCAATGAGCGTGCGTAGGGCAGGCACGCTCTCACACGCGACGTGCACCACCAGGTCTTTGTCGCCCCTATGAGAAACACCTGCTGTACACCGGGAATGCGCTGCAGTTGTGTGCTGAGGGCGGGAACTTGGTCGCGTTGGTGACCATGTACCCGCAGCATAATGAGGGCGCTCACGCTCTGTCCGATGGCTTCGGGAGAGATATCGGCGCGGTACCCGCGGATCACGCCGCGCTCTTCGAGCGCCCGCACTCGACCGTGGCAGGTGGAGGTAGGGATTCCTACCTCCACGGCTAGGTCTTTGTAGGGAATGCGGCCGAACTGCGCGAGCGCCGCGACGATGCGGCGGTCGACATCTGACAGCTGAAGTGTTTCCAAGGCGTGCTCGTTTCTGGGTGAGAATTTCGATGAAAATTCATTTATTGCGCTTCTGTTCAGATTTCATCCGAAAAGACATCTTTACAATCGATAATTTTGCCACAATCGAGGTTGCACACTCGTTCGCAGCGAAGGGAAGCTTGGTGCGTTACGTCGATATCAGCCCGCAGATTGAGGCAGGCACCGCTGTCTGGCCCGGAGATCAAGGGTTTCGGCGCGACCCTCGGTGGAATCTGTCGGACGGAGACTCTGTCTCGGTGAGCACCGTTACGACCACAACCCATATTGGGGCGCACATCGACGCTCCCTCGCACGTACGTGAGGGAGCGCCGAGCATCGAGAGTACCCCGATTGATGCCTGCCTTGGTAAGTGCATGGTCATTGACGTGAGTAGTTTGGTGGATCGGGCCACCGTGCCCACGGTTTTGCTCCCGCGGCCGGGGTGCGGGAGAGGATCGTGAAGCTCTCAGAGCAGGATCTTCAGTGTGGTCCCATCGAACGACTGCTGCTGCGACACCGCACCACCGCCATGAGACAGTGGGATACTCAAACTCCAGGCGTTGATCCCGAGCTCATCAACTGGTTCGGCGGGCAGGGCGGCCGGCTCTTGGGTCTCGATCTCGCGTCCTTTGATCCTGAACGTAGCAAGGCACTGCTCGCGCACCACGCCGCAGTTGACGCGGGGATCGTGATGCTTGAGGGGCTCGACCTGTCGCAAGCCCCCGAGGGCGTTGCGCAACTTGCGGCGCTTCCCGTGCCGTGGCATGGAGCAGACGCGGCCCCCGTGCGTGCGGTGCTCGGCTACGCCAACTGACCTCAATCGCTTACCCTTTTCGACTCGACACCTAAGGAAACACCATGACCCAGACCCTCACCCGCTTTCAGAATCGCGAAGACTGCGTGGCAGCCGACCGCAACGATCCGCTGGCTGAGTACCGTGACCGCTTCAGCCTCCCCGAGGGCGTGATCTATCTCGACGGTAACTCCCTGGGAGTGCTGCCCAAGGAAGCGCCTGCTCGTGCGGCGCAGGTGATCGCAGAGGAGTGGGGCGAAGGCCTCGTGCGTAGTTGGAACACCCACCACTGGTTCGATTTGCCGGTAAGGATCGGCGGCAAACTTGCCCGCCTCATCGGTGGCACCGCGGGGGAGTGCGTCGCGACCGACACCACCTCCATCAATGTGTTTAAGACGTTGGGTGCCGCACTTGACATGCAGCGTGAAGATCATCCCGAGCGTCGTGTCATCATCTCTGAGCGCGAGAATTTTCCGAGCGACCTCTATGTCGTCGAGGGCATGATTGAGTTGCTCGACGGTGGCTATGAACTGCGTTTGATCGATGAGCACCTCACGCTTGAAGCGGCGCTCGGTGATGATGTGGCCGTGGTGCTGCTGACACATGCCAACTACCGCACAGGCCGCATCTGGGATCTGACAACGGTGACCGCGCAGGTGCACGCTGCGGGCGCGCTCGTGATCTGGGATCTCTGCCACTCGGCCGGTGCCGTGCCGGTCGCGCTTGACGAGGCGCGTGCAGACTTCGCTGTTGGCTGCACCTACAAGTACCTGAACGGCGGTCCCGGCTCACCCGCGTTTGTGTGGGTGGCTGATCGTCACCTCGCTCGGGCACGCCAGCCGCTTTCGGGCTGGTGGGGTCACGCCAAGCCGTTCGACATGGCTGAGAGTTTCGCTCCCGCGGCGACAGGTCGCAAGTTTCTGACCGGCACGCAGCCGATCATCTCACTTGCCACGATGGAGGTCGGCATCGATATCGCTCTCAGCGTTGACGAGGCGGCGTTGCGCGCAAAGTCGCTTGAGCTCACCTCGTTGTTCATTCAGCTGGTTGAAGAACGGATTCCGAACAGCTCACTCACCCTCATCACACCTCGCGATCACGCGGAGCGCGGCAGCCACGTGAGTTTTCAGCACCCCGAGGGTTACGCCGTAATGCAGGCACTGATCGAGCGCGGTGTGATTGGTGACTACCGCGAACCCGAGGTGTTGCGTTTTGGGATCACCCCGCTCTATCTCGGCTACGCAGACGTGTGGGATGCGGTCGAAACCCTGCGTGAGGTGCTCGCCGAAGAACCGTGGAACAACCCCGAGTTTCAGCTGCGCGGTGCGGTCACCTAGGCCCACTTTCGTTTCCACAAACCCAATTGCAAAGACGCATACAGAGAGGACTCTGACATGGCTGAATTTTCAGACATTCAGACCCGAGAAATTGGTCTGAAGAAGACTCTGACCGCCGGGCAGCTCGGCATGATCGCCCTGGGAGGTGCGATCGGCACAGGCTTGTTCCTCGGCAGCAAGTTTGCGATTGGGTTCGCGGGCCCGAGCGTCATCATCAGCTACCTCATCGGAGGAGCTATCGCGCTGATGCTTATGGCGGCACTCGCCGAAATGACCGTGCGGCACCCCACCTCGGGGTCGTTCGGTGCATACGCCGAACATTATCTGGGGCCGCTCTACGGCTTCTTGACGCGCTACATGTACTGGATCTGCATTGTGCTCGCCGTCGGCACCGAGGTGACCGCCATCGGCGAGTACATGCAGTTCTGGTTTCCCGGTGTGCCGCCCCTCGTCTGGGTGCTGCTATTTGCTGGTGCGCTCATCGGCGTGAACGCGATGAACGTGAAGAACTTTGGCACTCTTGAGTACTGGTTTTCGGCGACGAAGGTGTTTGCGATCCTCGCCTTTGTGGTGGTGGCAGCCTGGCTGGTGTTCTTCTCGGGCAACCAAGATTACGGGGTGAAAAACTGGACCGCCGAGGGGGCTTCATGCCAAACGGACTCTCCGGCATGTGGTTCGCCGTGATCGTCTCGATCTTTAGTTACCTCAGCATCGAGATGATCGCGATCGCGGCGGGCGAGGCGAAAGAACCCGAGAAGGCCGTGAAGAAGGCATTCAGGGCGACAATGTTCAGGCTGCTCGTGTTCTACTTCTTGACGTTGACGCTCATCGTCTCGATCGCACCGATCTCCGAGATTCTCGCGGGCGGTAGTCCGTTTGTGACCGTGATGCAGGTGATCGGGATCCCGTACGCTGACTCGATCCTGAACTTTGTGGTGATTGTTGCGGCCCTGTCGGCGATGAACAGCCAGCTCTACATCTCGACGCGCATGATGTTCTCGCTGTCGCGCGCGGGGAGGCCCCGAAAGTCTTCGGTAAGGTGCGTGCAAACGGTGCCCCGCTGAACGCTTTGATGCTGTCGAGCGCGGGCATCGCTGTGGCGACTATCGTGTACCTGCTGATTCCGGGCGATGCCTTCGCCATGATGCTCGCGATCTCGATGTTTGGCGCGCTCTTCACCTGGTTTATGATCTTTGTGACCCACATCTGGTTCCGTCGCAAGATCTCGGCCGATGGCGAGAACCTCGGGTATCAGATTCGGGGCTCCCGCATTGGGGCCGTGCTCGGCGCACTACTCATGATCGCAATCATGGTGTCGACACTCTTTACCGAGCAGTTTCGGGCAACGCTCATCTTTGGTCTGCCCTGTTTGGTGCTCACGTGGATCGCGTACCTCGTGTTACAAAAGCGTCGGCGCGCTGCCGTGCCAGTATCGGTGTGATTTTCCAATCCGCGACTGCCCGCTGCCCCTCACCCTGTCCCCGCCGCAGCTGTACGCAGATTGTTCTTATTCGCGACTTTAGGAACAATCTGGTACAGCTGCGGGGACGGGGATGGGGAGTGCTTCAGCGCTTCGGCGGAAGCACCGTGATCGGCTCGGTCTGGTCAACGAGGTAGTGTGGCTTGCGGCCCTGGCCTCGAATAAAGCCGAAGTAGCATAGGGTCAGGATCCCGACCCAAATGAGTCCCACCCACAGGGCGGGTCGCGAGTCGGGCACAATGCCAACCATCACGATCACAAAGAGAATGAACCCGACGGTCAGGTACGAGGCCGCTGGCCACAGCGGCACCGGGAACTCGCTCGGCAGACGCTGCTCGCGAGCGATCTCGCGCTTCATGCGAATGTGGGCGATGAGGATCACGAGCCACACCATGACGGTCGCAAACGTCGCAAGTGCGCCCAGCAAAAAGAGCACCTGGTCGGGGTAGAAGAAATTGAGAACAACCCCGATCAGCAGCGCGATGATCATGCTGATGACCGTCATAATCGGAACGCCATTGCTCGTTGTCTTGAGGAACGACTTCGGAGCCTGACCCTGCTCGGCCAGGCCGTGGATCATGCGGCCGGCACCAAAGATATCGGCGTTCATCGCCGAGAGCGCTGCCGTGATGAGGATCACGTTAAAGACCGCGGCGGCGGCCTGGAACCCGAGGGACTCGAAGATCGAAACGAAGGGGCTCGTCGCGCCCGTGATGTCGGTCCACGGCTGAATCATCATGATGACACCGAGCGTGAGCACGTAAAAAAGCAGGATGCGGATCGGCACCGAGTTGATCGCCTTCGGGATAACCTGCTTGGGATTCTGTGCCTCGCCGGCCGTGACACCAATAATCTCAATGCCGCCGAAGGCAAACATGACGATGGTGAAGGACGCGAGCAGACCCCAGATGCCGTTGGGCAGGAAGCCACCGTGATCCACAAGATTCTGCGGTCCCATCTGGTCGTGGCCAGCGATGCCGAAGCCAAAGAGGATAACCGCCACACCCGCTGCAATGAGTGCAATGATGGCGACAATTTTGATGAGGGCAAACCAGAACTCGAGCTCGCCGAACACCTTCACGCCAACCATGTTGATGGCCGCGATGAAAAACACCACCGCGAGTACCCACACCCACTGCGAAACCTGCGGAAACCAGAACCCCATGTAGACGCCAATTGCGGTCGCGTCGAAGACCGCAACAAGGAACATCTCGAACGCAAACGTCCAGCCGACGAGGAAGCCCGCGAAGGGGTGGATGTAGCGGGATGCATACTGGCCGAATGAGCCGGAGACCGGGTGACGCACAATCATTTCACCGAGCGCGCGCATCACCATAAACACGGCAGCGCCGCCGATGATGTAGGCGAGTAGAACAGCGGGCCCCGCGGTCTGGATTGCGCCCGAGGACCCCATGAAGAGGCCCGTGCCGATGGCCGAGCCGAGTGCCATGAAGCGGATATGGCGTGACGAGAGGCCTCGCTTCAAGCCGCCGTCTTGTGAAGCCTCTGGGCTATCTGGGACTCGTGTGAATCGGTGTGGGGGGAAACGATCGCGTCGTTGCGACCGGTGTTGGTGGTGGTCACTGCAGCACCTTTCTATGTGCCTAAGGAACGTGAGAAAGAAGGGTGTTCTAGCGCCCGAGTCGCTGGGCGAGGCCAGCCGCGGCCTCCAGAACACAGAGCGCGGCGAGGCGCACGGTACGACCATCAGGGGTGTCGGCGGTCGTGTCGACCTCAGCGAGGTCGATGCCACGCACACGGGGGTCTTGTGCGAGCAAGCGGGTGACCGTGCGCAGTTCGTGCGCTTGGATCCCGCCAGGAATTGAAGCCGGACAGCCGGGGGCAACCGAGCGGTCACACACGTCAACATCGAGGTCAACGTGGATCGGGCCACCAGCGGACCCCGCGACGTTAAGCGCCTCGGTTACTATTTCGCGAAGCGGGCGCTCGTGGAGTTCGTCGCGGTGAATGACGGTGATGCCCCAGTCGCGGGCGCGCTGCCGATAGGCTCGGGAGTTCGCGAAGTCCGCGATCCCGATCTGCACAATGCGGCGAGGATCGAGCCCGGCCTCAACAAGTCTGCGCACTGGCGAGCCGTTGCTGCGGCCATTGCGCAGGTCGTGGTGCGCGTCGAGTGTGATGAGACCGGCGGTGCTGAGACGGTCGTTTTCGGTGCCGAAACCCGCGACTCCGAGAGCAGCGGGCACCGTGAGTGCGTTGTCGCCGCCGAGGGCTACAACGAGTTCGGAACGGCTCGAGAGTTCGGCGATTCTCTCGGCCGCGGTGATCTCGCCCGCCTCGGAGTCGGGATTTTCAACGTCTCCGGCGTCAACGATGTGCAGGGCCTCGTCGAGCACAAGGTCAATCTCTCGGCCTCGCGTTTCGAGCGTGCCCGTCGCAACGATATGACTTGAGTAGCGGCGCAGTGCCTCGCGAATGGCCGCGGGGTCTCGTGGGCGTTGCTGGGGGAAAGCGACGTGCGTGAGGTCGGGATGCCAACGAGAGCCAGGTCAATCTGCTCGGAGGGCGTCGGTGATTCCCAGCCTCCGGTGCGCGGCCACTCGGGGTCGTGTGAGAGCGCGGTTGGCGTGGTGCTGGACGCGGAAGCTGGGGCATCGGTGCTCATATCTGCGACGCTAGCAACTGTGCGTGTCCGCGGGGTCGCAAGGCTCGCGGCCCCGTCTGTGATCCCGGACGTGATAGTTTCTCCTCTGATGCTCGTCTGGTATCCCAGACTGATCGAGTCTATAGCCTCTGCCGAGTTCGGTCTCGGTGCGCTGAGATCGATGTATGAACCATCACTCACAGACCGCGCCCTCACCCGTCACTCTCGGCGAGGCCCCGCTCACCGTTGACGCCGTTGTCTCAGTTGCGCGGGAGAATGCCCCTGTAGTGCTCGGTGCAGGTGCGCTCGACCGCATCGCGGCGAGCCAGCAGGTCATTGCTGATCTCGCCAACGACACCAAGCCCACTACGGGGTGTCCACAGGGTTCGGTGCCCTCGCTAAAGTGCAGATTCCCGTCGAGAAACGACAGCAGTTGCAGCGCAGTCTGATCCGCTCGCACGCCGCGGGAACCGGACCCGAGGTTGAGCGCGAAGTGGTACGAGCGCTCATGCTGCTACGCCTCAATACCCTCGCGAGTGGCCGCACCGGCGTGCGACCGGTCGTTGCTGAGACCTACGCCGCGATCCTGAACGCAGGAATCACCCCGGTCGTGCACGAGTATGGCTCGCTCGGCTGCTCCGGTGACCTTAGCCCGCTCGCGCACTGTGCGCTCACACTGCTGGGTGAGGGAGAGGTTCGGGTGAGTGAGGATCCGCACGTCGCGCCCATCGCCGCCGCCGACGCGCTTGCCGCTGCCGATATCACGCCCGTGGTACTCGCCGAAAAGGAGGGGCTCGCCCTGATCAACGGCACCGACGGCATGCTCGGCATGCTCTGCCTCGCGCTGCGCGACCTGACTGATCTGCTTAAGGTAGCCGACATTGCTGCCGCCGCAAGCGTCGAGGGGCTGACCGGAACGGACGCCGTGTTTGCGCCCGAGCTGCAAGCTCTGCGTCCGCACCCCGGTCAGGCCGCCGCCGCCGCCAATATGCTGAGGGTGCTCGAGGGATCCACACTGATCCAGCGACCGCGCGAGGGGGAGTTTACTCGTGTGCAAGACGCCTACTCGCTGCGCTGTGCCCCGCAAGTGCACGGCGCCGCGCGCGACACCGTGGATCACGCGGCGCGCGTCGCCTCGATCGAGCTCGTGTCGGCCATCGATAACCCGGTAGTGCTGCCCGACGGCCGTGTTGAGTCGAATGGCAACTTCCACGGCGCGCCAGTCGCGTACGTGCTTGACTTCCTCGCGATTGCCGTCGCAGATCTCGCGAGCATCTCCGAGCGCCGCACCGACCGCTTCCTCGATGTCTCGCGCAATCACGGCCTGCCGCCCTTCCTAGCGGCCGACGCTGGACTCGACTCCGGCCTCATGATCGCGCAGTACACCGCCGCAGGTATCGTGTCCGAGTTGAAGCGGCTCGCGGCCCCCGCCTCGGTCGACTCGATCCCATCGTCTGCGATGCAAGAGGATCACGTCTCGATGGGCTGGCACGCCGCACGTAAGCTGCGTCGTGCGCTTGATGGGTTGTCGCGGGTGCTCGGGATCGAGCTGCTCGCGTCGACGCGCGCACTCGATTTCCGTGCCGCTGACGCCGAAGTTGGTGAGCCCGGCCAGGCAACTGCCGCATTGCACGCCCTCTTCCGCACAGAAATTTCGGCACCCGACACTGACGCCTTCCTGTCGCCGACCATCGCTGCCGCGCACGACTTTGTGGCGAGCGGTGCCGTGTGTGAGGCGGTCGAGCGTGCCGTTGGAGCCGCGCTGGCCTAGCCGGTAGGCTGCGAGCATGAGTGACGTGAAGGTGCCCGCTGCGGATCAGACGCTGCGGATACTGAGCCTGCTCGCGCGCTCGCGCGGTCCGCTGCCCGCATCGATTATCGCTACTCAGCTTGAGCTGCCCAGATCCACGGTCTACCACCTGCTGGCAACGCTCCAAGAGCACGGCTACGTGATGCATCTGATCGAAGAAAAGCGGTACGGGCTCGGGATCGCTGCCGTTGAACTGAGCTCGGCCTACGCGAGGCAGGAACCGCTCGCGCGTTTGGGGCGGCCACTGCTGGCACAATTAGTGGATCGTGTTGGATACAGCGGGCACCTCGCTGTGCCGCACGGTCGCGATGTGCTCTACGTGCTTGAGGAGCGGGCTCCAGGCTCGCCCAGCCTTGTGACAGATGTGGATGTGCGCCTGCCCATGCAGGTGACCGCAAGCGGAAGGGCGATCCTTGCGGCGCTGCCCAAGGCTCAAGCGCGAGCGCTGTACCCGGATCGTTCGGCGTTTGTGCATCGCCTGGCTGGTTCCGACACTATTGACCGTTACTCGCGGTTGCGTTCAGTGCTCGACGAAACGCAGACCCGAGGGTATTCGCTTGAGCGTGGCTCGGTTTCTGAGGGGTTTGCCTCGGTGGGGGTGCCTGTGCTTGACCATCGAGGCTGGCCCGTTGCCGCAATTGCGGTCACGTTTTTGGAGGACGCCGTCGTTGAAGGGAAACTGCCCGAACTCGCGGCTGTCGTGCGAGGAACTGCTGAGACGCTGTCATCACGCATCCACGGGCGAGTGAGCGCCGTCGTCTAGATGCTCAGCGTAGGCTGCTGAAACCTGCTCAAGGTAGCGCCCCACCAGTTCTTGCTCTTCTTCGCTAAAGCGGTCAAGAACACCATCGACCGAGTAGATCATCGGCAGTAAGAACGACATCGCTTGCGCGGCAGAGTCGGGTTTTGCCGTCACAATAACTCCGCGCCGGTCGGTGGGGTTTGGTGTGCGTTCAACGTGGCCGAGGCCAGTGAGGCGGTCGATCGACGAGGTCACCGCTGCGGTGGTGATGTCGAGGCGGCGCGCAATCTCGGTGGGGCTGAGGGGCCTGATTTGATCAGGTGTTCCATGGTCTCAAGGTCGGTGCCGTTGACATTGAGTTTTTTGGCAAGTTGTTTCTCAAACGCGCCGCTGATTTCGAGGATGTTCAGCAGTTTCAAGCTCTGGCTTCGCACCCTGGGTCTTTCGGGCTGACCCTTCTTATTTTCCATTTGCGAGGACTCCTATTTTCCGATAGTTTAGCTGCACTATCTAGTAATTAGAAAATCTAACTAAGGCAGAGTTGTGAAACACATTTTGAGTACTGTCACTGGAAAACGCACGTCTTGGATCGTGCTTGTGATGACGGGCATTATTGCTGCTCTTCTCTTTTCGGTTGGATCGGGTTCGTCTGGCGAGACCTCACCCGGGGTTGGCCTGAAAGATTCGGTCGAATCAGCAAGAGTTACTGCGCTCCAAAAGGAGTTGCCCGGAGCCGGAAATACCTCAGCGATTCTTGTCTACAGCAACGACGATGAGAACAAGCTCACGTCGGAGCAAAAAGACTTCGTGATGCAGGCTTCGCCAACATTCTACGAGGTTTCTACAGATGGCTTTGTGCCTCCCGCGACATTCTCCGAGGATGGCAAGGTCGCCATTATTGTAGTGCCGCTCGCCGTTCAGGAGAACGTTGAGAAGCAGGCGGAACGCGCCGCAGAAATCCGCGAGTCTGCCGCGGCAGACATGCCCGAAGGATTGACCGTAAAGCTCTCGGGCCCTGAAGGTTTTGCGGTAGATATTGCTGCGGTGTTCGACGGTGCAAACTTTACGCTGTTGCTGACGACAGTGATGGTGGTCGGTATTCTGCTGATCGTAACCTACCGCAGCCCGTGGCTTTGGCTTGTGCCGCTGGTGGTCATTGGCCTTGCGGATGGACTCGCTGGAATTGTGGCGACGCGAGTTGCCGCCCTCATCGGTATTGAACTGGATGCATCCACCACTGGCATTCTTTCGGTGCTCGTGTTTGGTGCTGGAACAAACTACGCGCTGCTGCTCATCTCTCGTTACCGCGACGAGTTGCTCCATTTTGAGGATCGTCGTGATGCCATGACACGCGCGCTGCGTGGTGCTGGCCCCGCGGTGATCGCGAGTGGTGGCACGGTTGTGCTCAGCCTCCTGACGTTGCTGCTCGCAGAACTCAACGGAAACCGCGCCCTCGGCATTGCCTGTGCGACCGGTGTGGTTGTTGCGATGCTGTTTGCTCTTCTGGTGCTTCCGGCTGCACTGCTGCTTTTTGGTCGCGGACTGTTCTGGCCATACATTCCCAAGTTTGGTGCGAAGAGCCGCCAGGAGCGTGGAGTCTGGTTCAAACTCGGCACCGCTGTATCGAAGAAGCCGCTTCTTGTGGCTATCCTCGGACTCGCAATTCTTGGTGGACTCTCGCTGGGGACCGCCAATATCCAGGTCGGGCTCTCGCAGACCGAGCAGTTTCGGGCCACACCCGAGGCAGTGCTGGGCCAAGAAATTATCGCCGATGCGTTCCCGGGCGGAAGCGGATCGCCCGCCGTCATTATTGCGAATGCCGATCAGGCCGACGCAGTTGCGCAGGTCGCCAAGAAAGTTGATGGTGTTGCCTCTGCCACGGTTGGCGAATCAAACGGCACCATTACTGAGATCTCAGCCGTGCTTGAAGCTGAGGCAGAGACCGCTAAGGCTCTCAATACGATCACTGATCTTCGCGACGCGGTACACGATGTGAGTGGAGCAGATGCGCTCGTTGGTGGTCTCGACGCACAAGCGCTTGACACGCAGACCGCCCAAGAGCGTGATCAGGCTCTGATTATTCCGTTCATCCTCGCAATCGTGTTCCTCGTGCTCCTGGTTCTGCTGCGGTCACTGGTCGCACCAGTGCTGCTTCTGCTGACCGTGGTGGGGTCATTCTTTGCGAGCCTTGGGGCAAGCTGGCTGCTCTTTCAGACAGTGCTTGACTTCCCAGGGGTCGACACAAACGTGATCCTCTTCAGCTTCCTGTTTTTGGTTGCACTCGGGGTTGACTACAACATCTTCCTTGTAACGCGCGCGAAAGAAGAAGCGGATGCACATGGCACCCGTGCTGGCATGATCCGCGCGCTCGCAGCGACCGGTGGGGTGATCACGAGTGCGGGTATCTTGCTGGCGGCCGTGTTCGCAGTGCTCGGAGTTCTGCCGCTGATTACGCTGACGCAGATTGGAGTCATTGTCTGCATCGGTGTGCTTCTCGACACGTTGCTTGTGCGCACCGTGATTGTGCCTGCGCTGACCTTCCTCTGCGGAGACAGCTTCTGGTGGCCACGCAAGCTCAAAGGCTCGGTTGAAACTGACAACACTAGCGATGAGGCGAAGTCACGGGTCGCAACTGCCTAGTGAGTCCCAGAGGTGACGAGGTCAAGGGCGAACCCCTGAACCTCGTCACCTCTCAACGTTTCCAGTCTTTCCAAGACTCGTTTCTTCTCAGGGCATGGCAGTTAGCATGGACATTATGAGCCAGGTTCTCGAACGAATGGTCTCGCCGATGCGTACGCGGCTGATCGAGACACTTTCAGGCCACTCCAAACAACTCCCCACATGGTTGGTACGTCTCGAAGACGGCGAAGACGAGGGGCTGTTCGGTGAGAACAGCGCAGCCTGGGTCGTTCATAGCAGCATGCCTACACTGGTTGCGGGAGTGCGAGCGTTACTGTTGCAGGCACTGCACCCGGGGGCTCTGGCTGGGGTTCGGGATCACTCGCGCTATCAAGAGGACCCGCTCGGGCGGCTTGCTGGCACGATCCAGTGGATTCACACCGTCACTTTTGGGAGCACGTCACAGGCAATCGCTGGAACTCGAATGGTACAGGCGATGCACGAGCGGGTGCGCGGTGAATACACCGACGGTCGCGGTGTGACCAGGTCGTATTCTGCGAACGATCCGGAGCTTGCGCGGTGGGTGCACATCGCTTTTACTGATGCGTTTCTCACGGCGCACGAGCACTGGGGGCGATCGATCCCGGGCGGTGCGGACGGTTACGTCGCCGAGTGGGCAAAAGCTGCTGAGCTGATGAACGTCTCCGATCCTCCCCGCAGTGCGGCCGCCCTACGGGCCGCCATCGACGACGCGACCGACAAAGGGGAACTTCGAGGCGGCCCCGAAGTCAGCGAGATCGTGCGTTTTATTCGTCGTCCACCGTTGAGCAGGGCGCTGCGGGCCTCTTACCGGGTCGTGTTTTGCGCTGCAGTCTCGACCCTGCAGCCTCGGCATCGTGAGATGCTGGGACTCTCGCAGCGCGACCGACTTCCGATCCACACGGCGACAAAACTCGTGCTGAGCGGTGCCGAATACCTGATCGGCCCGAGGAGTGCCGCCGAGCTTGCGGCAAGGCGACGTCTTGTTCGCCTTCAGGAAGCCTGGCAGTAAAACTGCCGCGGTTGTGGCCCAAACCCCGGCGCTGCGTACACTGTTGCCATGACTGAAGCCGAACCTGATCTCAGCTCGCACGCCGGTGTTGATGCCTGTTTGAAACGCTATGCCGGATCGGAGTCGAGTTACCCGTTCGGGCCAGGAGCGCGTGTGTACAAAGTCGCAAACAAGATGTTTGCGCTGCTCGGCGAACCCGAGCGCGAAAGCGAACAGCTGAGGCTCACGCTGAAAGGCCCCGTGCTGCGCAATGAGCTTCTGGTGCGAGACTTTGCGGCGATCCACCCCGGCTACCACATGAACAAACAACACTGGATCACGATCACCCTCGACGGGTCAGTTGAGGTCAGCCTGCTTGAAGAGTTGATAGCGGAGTCGTATGAGCTGGTGTTCATGTCGCTTCCGCGTGCGGTGCGGGAGAAGATTGGCGCGTAGGGGCCTCCCGCGTAGGCGTTTGAGGGGGTGCTGATCTTTGCCTCTTAGATTTAGGCGCTATCGTTCGCAAAGCCCACAGGATCGCCACCAGATCCACGGCTTCTTGCATCCAAGCGCCGAGTAACGCGGGGAGAAACCCGAACGCGGCGACAAGCATGAGTCCGACACTGATGGCGATCCCGAGCCAAATGCTCTGCAAAGCGATTCGCACGGTGTCTTGCCCAATGCGAACCGCTGTCGATAGGCTGGCGAGACTATCGAAGCGGTTGACGACCGCTGCAGACTCGCTGGCCGCCGTCGCGCCGCGAGCCCCCATAGCAAAGCCAACATCTGCGGCGGCGAGCACTGGCGCGTCATTGAGGCCATCCCCGGCCATGAGTAGCGGCCGCGGCTGCACCTCTGCAACGATGCGTACTTTGTCTTGTGGGCGACACTCGGCGTGAACCTCGGCGATGCCAAGGGCCGCAGCGATTGGTCGTGCCGTCTTCGCGACGTCGCCGGTAACCACGAGCATTCGCTCTAGGCCGAGTTCTCGAAGTTCGGTGATTGTTGCGAGGGCATCTGGGCGCAAACCATCGCGCATGATGAGCGCACCGACGTAGTGGCCATCGCGTGCAACGTAAATGGCCAGTTCTCCAGGGTTGAGTTCGACCTGGCGAAGATCTGGTGCGAACTGGCCAACCCAGCTTGGTTTACCAACGCGGATCAGCCCGCGGTTCAAGTGCTCTGCCTCTTTGGAAGTCGGGGCCGTCGCAAGCTCCGAGGAACTGGGCGAGAGGGTTGCCTCAACCCCGTTTGTTGCACTCTCCGCTGCCGTTTCTACCGGCAAAGGAGTGAGATTGGCCTTTTCTGCGGTCGTGATGACCGCTGCAGCGAGTACGTGAGACGAGTAGACCTCTGCCGTCGCCGCCAACTGCAGCACCTCTTCGGCAGAGTGTCCTGATGCTGGCTCCACACGCTCAAGCTCGGGGTGCCCCGTTGTCAGTGTTCCAGTCTTGTCGAAGGCAACGGATCGCACTCTTGCGAGTTGCTCGAGTGTGCTACCGCCTTTTACGATCAGACCGGCACGCGCCGCTCGGCTCATGCCACCCAAAAAAGCCACCGGCGCCGCAATCAGCAGCGGGCACGGAGTTGCTACCACCAAAACTTCAGCGAAGCGAACGGGATCCCCACTTGCTACCCAGGCAATCGCCGCAATAGCCACTGAGACGAGCGTGAAGGGCACCGCGTAGCGGTCGGCAAGCCTTACCGCCTTGGCCTTGCTCTGTTGCGCAACCTCTACGAGTGCCACGATTTGCTGGTACTGGCTGTCTGCCGCAAGCGCGGTCGCGCGCAGATGCACCGCTGTTGTGCCGTTCACTACACCGCTGGCGATGCTGTCGCCCTGTGCGTGATGCACAGGAAGGCTCTCGCCCGTGAGCGACGACTCATCGAACTCGGCATCTGTGGAAAGTAATTCTGCATCAACGGGAACGAGTTCGCCCGGTCGCACGAGCAGAGTGTCTCCGAGCTTCACCTCGTCAATAGAAATGGTTTCAAGCTCTTCGGAGGAAGCACCAGCCGGGGTGAGAACGCGGGTCGCTTGACGCGGGGCTCGGTTGAGAAGTGCGTCGAGTTCTCTGCGCGAGCGATTCTGCGCGTAATCCTCAAGGGCCTCGCCGCCGGTGAGCATCAGCACAACGACGAGGGCAGCCCACGGTTCGCCAACGAGCACGGCAGCGGTGATGGCCATGACCGCGAGAATGTCGAGCCCGGCATTGCCCTTGAGGAGCTTGCGCACCATGCTGATGGCCTGCCAAGCGGCAACGATGAGCGCGTAGGCTCCAATCACAAAGGGGGCCGCGTGCGTCAGAGGCGCTGGCATGGCGAGCGACACGAGGCCGAACAGGGCGACAACGAGAGTCGCGGCCACCGCGGGGTAATTGCGAATTGCAACGCTTAAATGGCTCATATATGCAGTGTGCACCCATTTTGAGGATTCCGCATCGAAGGCAAGCCTAGGCAAAGTTGCGGAAAGTGCTTTTGAGCAAGTGAATTCGTGCGGCACGAACCCCAAACGGCATGATCCCAAGTTCGGTTGCTGCGGCGCGCGGTGTTGGGGATTGGCAGGCTAGCTATTTAGGTCCGAAGCTTATGGAGTTGTCGTACAATGTGAATGTGAGACCGGAAGCTAGCGACCATCTCGCGAGTGTCGTGGAAGTTGAGAACCACCGTCGTTTCGGTTTCTGGGTCTATGAAACAGTGCGTGCCGAGAACCCCAATGTGACCGACGGGAGTTGGGAGACCGCGAAGTAGCGGCATGAAACCCTCGAACCGCAACTGCATGGCCCCCAAGCCGTACTCGATGCCCCTGCGAAACCGGTTCTGGGGTGTGGTCATGAGCGTGAGCTGTTCTGCCGTGAGAAGTGTTCCGTCGGCGAGGCCGGTGGCAAAACGCGCGAGGTCGTCGAGCGTGCTGACGATCCCGCCTCCAGCCCAGTCGCATGTGAGACTTCTGAAGCCACTGACCTCAACGCCATCTAGCCAAGCGGGGGAGATGTGAGTGGGCCCCGGTTCGCGTAGCCAGAACACGCTGTTCTTCATATCGGCGGGAGTAAATATTTGCTCCCTCAGGAGTTTCGTGAGTGGCTTTGCGGTGACGGCCTCGAGGATCAAACCAAGCAGAA
Organism: Leucobacter coleopterorum; assembly: GCF_011382985.1. GTDB lineage: Bacteria > Actinomycetota > Actinomycetes > Actinomycetales > Microbacteriaceae > Leucobacter > Leucobacter coleopterorum. Next base: position 2,323,024 of record NZ_CP049933.1, on the reverse strand, counting down.
TATAGCCGGTGTCTGAGTAGTGAAACCGTTCACCGGGTACCCCGATTGGCTGTTGTTTTTCGCGGCTAAACGAAAGAAGATGCTCTGGTTTCCAGGTGCGGTCTGGTTGGTCCAAAACAAGTTTTATGAAGTTGGGCCCCTGCGAGGTGGGGCCTCCAAAATAGTCAGCGGCTCCAGAAGTGTGCGCGAGGAGATGCTGAACTGTCGCGCCTGTGCCGGAGAAGAGTCCAGAGATTATGGGCGAGGGAAGTAACTCGGCCACGGGGGTTGAGAGCTCAAACTCCGAAGCGGCAATCCGCTTCATAATCATGGTTGCGGTTGCGAGTTTGCCGATGGAAGCGGTGTGGAACGGAAGTGCACGATCGCCGAAGCTGTACTCGAAGCCGGGGGCCTTGACCAGCACCTGTGGAGAAGGGAGGCCCCTTCGCGTTCGTCTGCGAGCGGCGCGCGTAAAGTGGGCGTTGAGAGAGGCGATCGTTGCAGATGCGCTTAGTGAAGATGTCATGTGGGTGTCTTCCGCGAGTACAGATATTACTTTAAGTAATATTGTTGCATGAAGGAGACAACTTGGCGAACGTGATTTTAGGACTCTTGATGCTTGGAGGCCCGCAAACCTTGTACCTGCTCAATAAACACTTCGAGCAGGGTGCTTCGCTGATCTATCGAGCGAGTTTGGGGGCGTTGCGTGGAGCGCTCAACGGGCTGCTGGCTCGTGGTGAGGTCGAGTTTGAGGCGACGGTTGAGAGTGGGAGGAAGAAGAAGACTTATCGACCGACTGCGGTTGGGGTCGAAGTGTTTTTCGAATGGTTGACGGGTCCCATTACGGGATCAAACGTCGAGACTGCTGCGCTCTCAAAACTGTTTTTCCTGGGACTTCTTGACACGCCAGAGGTGCGCCGGGCAGTGCTGAGTGACATCGTGCAGCGACTTGAGCAGGATCGGGCCGAGTTGAGCGCACTGGGCGCTGATCTTCAGGAAGTGAGCGTGCCTGCAGAACAGGCTCACGTGTTTGGTTATCAAGTTGCGACCCTGGAATATGGGCTCTCAGCGCACCAGCTTGGCATCGACTTTTTTAGGCGTTTGCGGGATGTCGAAGGTTGAACGGGTGATTCGACCTCGCCCGCAAAGCAGCAATAACCGGCAAAACAGCAGTCTGGTCGGCATCTCGCCGTTCAAGGGTTAGTTCAGTGGGAGAAGGAATAACGGGCTGGTATAGGTTCAAGCGGCCCGAACACCCGCGCACCACACGGCTTTCGTGAGTGGCATGCCGGGGCGGTAGGCCAGGTGGGTTGCGGAGGGGGCATCGAGCAATTGCAGGTCTGCTCTCGCCCCGGAACGATACTGCCGACCGCCGGTTGCGCTGTGCCTCGCGGATCAAGCCAGCCGTTCTCGTGCATCCCGAGCGCGATTGCGCCGCCGAGGGTTGCGGCCCGCACTGCCTCCTGGATAGAGAGCCCCATCTGCAGCACCGCCGTTGCCACGCAGAAGCCCATCGATGAGGTGTAAGAGGTCCCTGGGTTGCAGTTCGAAGCGATGGCGAGGATCGCGCCCGCGTCGAGTAGCTCCCGCGCTGGTGCAAGTGGCATCCGTGTAGACAGGTCACAGGCTGGGAGCACCGTGGCGACCGTGCCGCGAGAATTACTGCCGGAGTTACTGCTGTTCCACGACCCCGCGAGCGCTTCGATGTCTGCTGGCGTGAGAAACCCGAGGTGGTCTACGCTCAACGAGCCGTGCTCGACTGCGAGCTGTGCGCCAGGCCCGTGCCCGAGCTGATTGCCGTGCACGCGCGTTGCAAGGCCCGCCGTTTTTGCCGTTTCGAGTACGCGCCGTGTTGAGGCCTCATCAAAAGCTCCGGCCTCACAAAACACGTCGACCGCGCTAACATGTGGCGCGACTGCTGCGAGCATCGGTCCGGTGACGAGGCCGAGGTAAGCGTCGGGATCCCCGCCCTCGGGCACCACATGCGCGCCGAGGAATGTGACCGCGTCGACGTGCTCGCCCGCGAGCCTGGCTGCACGAACCTCGTCATCAATGGTCAGCCCATACCCGGTTTTGGTCTCCATCGTGGTGGTGCCTCCGCGCCGAGCCTCGGCAACAAGGCGCGCAAGATTCGCGGCAAGTTCATCATCGCTGGCGGTCCGAGTCGCCTCCACTGTCACGTTGATACCCCCGGCAGCATACGCCTCGCCGGCCATGCGCGCTTCAAACTCAGTGGTGCGATCCCCCGCGAACACCATGTGCGTGTGCGAGTCGACCCAGCCGGGCAGCACGGCTCGCCCCGCGGCATCGAAATGCTCGTCGGTTGCCGGTGCCTTCGCTGAGGCCCCACCCATGCGACCCGCCCGTTCTCGACGACGACGGCCGCGTCGTGCAGTCGCCCGCCATTACCGAGGGCATCGTCGTTCGTGGTCAGTTCGCCGATGTTGTCGATGAGAAGAGAGGTCATGGTCTCAACCTTTGCATGTGAGAGTGAGCGACGGGGGAGGTGCTGCGCGAGTGGCAGAGGTGAGGGGTGGGGAGCGGTGTGCGATTCTGTCGCTTTTGCGGCTGAGAGATGTGCGATTTTGCACATCTTGAAGACGCAACGTCGCGACGGAATCGCACACCGCTCCCCACCCCGAAGGATTACCAAGCAGTCTCAGTATTCCGAATCACCGGCGACATCGGCACCCGGACTCCACGCTCCTGAGCGACATCACTAGCCCGCTGATACCCCGCATCAACGTGACGGATCACTCCCATACCCGGATCATTCGTCAGTAGTCGCTGCAGCTTCTCAGCAGCAAGAGCAGTCCCATCGGCAACGGATACCTGCCCCGAATGAATAGAGCGGCCGATCCCGACACCACCACCGTGGTGCAGTGATACCCAGGTGGCGCCGGAAGACGCCGCGGTGAGCGCGTTCAACAGTGGCCAGTCGGCGATCGCGTCTGAGCCGTCGGCCATCGCTTCGGTCTCGCGGTAGGGGAGGCCACGGAGCCAGAGTCAAGGTGATCGCGCCCAATGACGATGGGTGCTTTGAGCTTGCCCTCTGCGACGAGTTCGTTGAAGCGCACAGCGGCTTTTGCGCGGTCGCCGTAGCCGAGCCAGCAGATGCGGGCGGGCAGGCCCTCGTATTCGACGCGGTCTTGTGCGGCGCGGATCCAGCGGCGCAGGTGGTCGTTTTCGGGGAAGAGTTCGAGGATCGCCTCGTCGGTGACGCGGATGTCTTCGGGATCGCCCGAGAGTGCGGCCCAGCGGAACGGTCCGAGGCCCTCGCAGAACAGCGGCCGGATGTAGGCCGGCACGAAACCGGGAAACTCGAAGGCGCGGTCGTAGCCGCCCTTGCGGGCCTCGTCGCGGATGGAGTTGCCGTAGTCGAACACCTCGGATCCCGCGTCTTGGAACTCAACCATCGCCTTAACGTGTGCAGCCATTGCAGCCTGCGCATCGCGGGTGAAGGTTTCGGGATCCTTCGCAGCGCGATCCTGCCACTCGGCCATCGTGTAGCCAATCGGCAGGTAACTGAGGGGATCGTGGGCGCTGGTCTGATCGGTGACGATATCGATGTTGATTTCACCCGCGAGCTGGCGGCGCAGGATCTCGGGGAAGACTTCAGCAGCGTTGCCCACGAGGCCGACGGACCAGCCACGGCGCTCGTCCTTGGCCTGCTGCACCTTCGCAAGTGCCTCGTCGAGATCGGTGACGACCTCGTCGAGGTAGCGCTTGCCCGCGCGGCGGTCGAGGCGGGTCTTGTCGACGTCAACGATGAGGCAGGCGCCGTCATTGAGGGTGACTGCGAGGGGCTGGGCACCGCCCATGCCGCCACAGCCCCCGGTAAGCGTGATGGTGCCCGCGAGCGTGCCGTCAAGACCCTTCTCGGTTGCTCCCGGAAGACCCGCAAGCTTGCGACCAATGGCGGCGAAGGTCTCGAAGGTGCCCTGCAGAATACCCTGCGTGCCGATGTAGATCCACGAGCCCGCGGTCATCTGGCCGTACATCATGAGGCCCTCTGCCTCGAGCTTGCGGAACTCGGGCCACGTCGCCCAGTCGCCCACCAGATTCGAGTTGGCGAGCAGCACGCGCGGTGCCCAGGGGTTCGTGCGGAAGACGCCGACCGGCTTGCCGGACTGCACGAGCAGGGTCTCGTCGTCCTCAAGGTCGCGCAGGGTGTCAACGATGGCGTCGTAGGCCTCCCAGCTGCGGGCGGCGCGACCGGTGCCACCGTAGACGACGAGGTCGTCGGGGCGCTCGGCGACCTCGGGGTCGAGGTTGTTCATGAGCATGCGGAGTGGAGCTTCGGTCTGCCAGCTCTTCGCTGAGATCTCGGTGCCGCGGGGAGCGCGGACGGGGCGTGCGCCGGGGAGGGCCATGGTGATCCTTTCGCTGTGCGCTGCGTTGCGTGTGCGGGAGCGCGATACCTCTATCTCAGCGTGTGCGAGGTGCGGCTGGAATGGAGAACTCGGGGTCTTGTCTGGGATGCCGGACGGGTGAGGAAGTGAAATGGGGTCTTTTGATCAATTGGGTTGAATGGTAACATTTGGCCATGTCTGTCACTCTTCCGATTTCCGTAGCGAAGCAGCAACTTGGCTCGCTGGTGGATCGTGTGCACCTTGCGCGTGAGAACGTGTATCTGACAAAGCACGGGCGAAAATACGCGGTGCTCGTTGATGCCGAGGCGTTTCAGCAGTTGCTCGACGAGCTCCAAGATTTTCAAGACGCTGAAGCAGCGCGTCAGGCGCGGCAAGAAATGGAAGATACCGGAGCGACACCGATTCCCTGGGAAGAGGTCAAAGCGGATCTTGGGCTCGTGTGAGCTACCGAGTGCAGGTTTCGCCCGCGGCGGCGCGCGAACTCAAGAGGTTAGATCCGCACGCACGGCGCCGAGTACAGGCGGCGATCGAGCTTCTTTCGGAGGAACCCCGCCCGCCGGCTGCAAAATCACTCGTGAATAGCGGCGGATCCTGGCGCGTTCGCACGGGGGACTATCGCATTATCTACGACATTTACGAGGGTGAAGTGCTGGTGCTAATTCTCCGCGCTGGGCACCGTCGCGAGGTGTATTGTCGAGGTGTTCCTAGTCAGCAGGGCTGAACGACGCGAGTGCCAGATCCAGCAGCTCGCCTAGTCGAGTGTCGCCGTCGAGCGTGCGGGGTTCGTGAAGGTGGCCCGTGATCTGCAGGGCCGCGATCCCGTGCAGCAGTACCCACAGTACCGTTGCGAGTTCGCGCGGTGCGCCGCCGCCTAGCTGGCCTGCTGCCTGCGCGCGCTCGACCAGGGTCTGCAGTGCGAGCATGGCGCTGTCGGCCGCAGCTTCGAGCTCCGGCGCTGGTGCCGAGATGGGGGTGTCGCCGAAGATTAGCTGGTAGTGGTGTGGAAAATTGAGGACGTACTCGACGTAGGCTCCGCTGCCCAGCCGCAGGTTCACCCGGCTGTCGCTGTCGATCGCGGCTGCCCGAATCGCCGCGGCCATGCCGTCGAGGGTTTGCCGAGCTAGCTCGCTGAGCAGGGCTGATTTGTCGTCAAAGTGGCGGTAGGCGGCGGATCGCGAGACGCCTGCGGTCTCACCGACCGCGCGCAGTGTGACCGCGTCTGGGCCACCCCCTTCAAGTAGATCGGAGGCGGCCATGAGTATGGCGGCGCGCGTTGGTCCTGGGTCGCGGGGGCTCATGGAATGAGTCTAACAATCTGAGTTGACATTGTCCACAAACGTCACGTACGCTGACGCTGTCAACAATCAATCCCAGAACAAAGGAACATCCCGTGACTAGCCAATTGACCGACTTCGATGCTCGTTACCTTGACACCTGGATCGAGCCGGATCCCGCAACTCGCCGCACCAACATTGAACACCTCTGGTCCCCGGGTGGGCAGCTTGCTGTCTCCTCGCTCGGAATCACGCTCACCGGCATCGACGAGATCACTACCCACATTGCTGGGGTGCACGACGGCCTCATTGCGGGCAAGGGGCTTCGTTTTAGCTACGACCAGCAGGTCGAGTCGGGCGATGCCCTGCTGCTGAGATGGTCTATGACCGCCCGGAACGGTGAGGTTGTTGGCCGCGGGGTAGACACCGTGTTTCGGGATGCTGAGGGCAAGATCACCCGCGCTTACATGTTTATGGGTGTGAACTAGTGGCGTGACGGTCCCTTAAACCGGTGCGGGTCGCTCAGCCGGTTCAAAAACGAGGTTTTCGACCGGCTGAGCAACCCGCACCTGGTGAGCGACCCAAATCAGTTGGTGAGCCAGCTCGGCTCGACTTAGGAGCTGGTTCGCCGCCTAGTGAAAGCCAGTGCCGCGCCGCCAGCGACAAGCAAGGCGATGGCGCTCGTTGCGCCCAGAGAAGCGGGATTTCCCGTAGTGGCCAGTGCCTGCGGTGGGTTGGCGGGTCCATTGACCGGGGTTTTTGGGTCGGGCTTCTCGGTGCCGGGCTTCTTGGGACCCTCCGGGTCGACCGGCTTTGCAGTCCCGCTCAGCTCGGCCGACACTGCCTGCGACTCGACCGTCATGTTCAGGTTGGCGCCGTTCGTGTCAACGGCATTCGCGGCGACCGTTGCAGCAATGGTCTGCCGCCCCTCGGTCACGGTGTGCGTAGCGGTGAGGATCGCCGTGGCTCCCGGTAGCACCGTCGTGGCAGCCGCGGGAACACCATTGATGCTGAACTCTGAGAGTGGAACGCCTCCCGTGTTGGTGACCGAAACGGCGATGCTGGCGGTGTCGCCCACGGTGAGCTGCGTTGATCCTGAAACCGAAGCGGTCGCGGTGAACGAGGGAATCTCGGCGATCGACATGGCAACGTCAACAAAGCTGCCGTCGTCGCTCCACCGTGTGCGGTCGTCACGATTGAAGGTGGTGCGGAATCGAGGCGACTCGGCGGCGGCATCGCAGCTGTCGCCGGAGGCGCGTGAGACGCTCGACTTCACAAACGACTGCGCCAGGCTCAGTGTGCCGAAGATGTAAGGGTTCGAGTCACACTCGTACGACTTCCAGATGTCGGGTTCGGCTGCGGGGGCGGGTGCTGTGCCTGGACCCGTGTGTTCCGTGCCCGCGAGGGTGATGGATCCGGTAGCGAAATCGATCGTGGATCCTGTCATGAAGTATGAATAGCGCACCCCGGCGGTGCTCTTGCCATCGAAAGTAGCGTCAGAGACATCAAGCATGGTCGCCCCGAGCGCGCCGATTACCTTGCCGGTGCGGGCACCGCGGTCAACCACAAGTGCGGTCTTTTCTTCGACGCCGAATCCGCGCTCGTGTTGTGTCTCGAGCGAGAGTTTCACGAGTCGGGGCTGCCGGTCACGGCGGGCAAAGTGCGAGTCGAGCTGGCCCTCGGTGAAGAATCCGAGGCCGCCCGCCGGAATGTAGGCGAGTGTTGAGGCGTCTGCGCTGTTGTCGTCGAACCACCCAGTAACGGCAGGGTCTCGCCAGGACTGGTAAGGATCCCCACCCGAAATCATGTCGGCACCCTGCTGGATCGTGAGCCCGGCGCTCGTGCCCGCGGCCACCCCGCCGCTCTCCACAACTTCGCGGATTGCTGCCATGGCGGGAGTGTCGGTGCAGGCGGTGTACGCGAATTTATCGGCGGCTGCCTGATCCGGAGCCGTGCAATTGAAGAGCGAACGAACGTAGCGAGTCTGGTCACCGCCGCCAAAGTACACGGCATCAGAATTTCGGATCTCGTTGGCCACCGTCGTGTCGAACGCGTTTGCGGCGGTGTAGGGATCTCCGGCGTAATCTTCGACCTGGTTGACGTCGATCGGTACCGGGTAGACCTCTGCGCCGTGCGCTTCGAACCAGCTCTTGTAGTAGAGCCCGTTTGCTGTGGCATTGTCGTAGGTGTCGCCGTCTGCGGCCTCGGCCGCGTCGGGGGCCACGGGTGATGCGGCGGTCAGGATCGCAACGCGTGGTGTGTTGCCCACACCAGCGTGGGCCTGTGCGAGATCGACGATCTCTTGGATGATGGCCTCACTCGGTGTGTCACCAGGCTTGATTGCGCCGCCAATGAGCACCACGTGCCCCTGGGTTGGTGCTGCGCTTGCGGTTGTCGGGATCGCTGCGAGTGCACCCAGGCTCAGTGCTGCGGTGAGTGCGATGGCGGAAAGCTTGCGACGTAATGGGGTGAAGGATGACAAATCGATCTCCGGTCTCGGCGTTGAGGGGTGCACGCGAGAAGTCCGGCTTCATCACGTAGATTCAAGTGTTTCATGAATAAGTGATTCATTCAAGGCGGAAACATATGTTTCAAATTGCAGCAAGGCTCTTCGTGTGCTCTATTCATGGATACCGCGAGCCGATCACGTTGGTAGACTCACGACAGCCGATGTCGGTGCGATGAGCAGAGGAGCTTGTTGCAGTAGACGTTACCTACCCAGAGCGAAGGGCTGAAATGCCGAAACACACGCGCGATTCGAGTCTGTGCTTTGAGAGTGCTGCGGTTTCCGAGGACACCGTAGCCTCCAGGATCCGCGAGCGCATGGGGGACTGTACCCCTCGGAGCGCAAAGTTGCGCGGACCCTGCTTGCTGCCTATCCCGTTGCCGGTTTTGAAACGGTGGCCGGCCTGGCTGACCTTGCTGAGGTGAGTGGGGCCACCGTGGTGCGTTTCGCGACGCGCCTTGGCTACAGTGGATTTCCTGACTTTCAGAAGGCGCTTCGCGGAGAGCTCGAACAGCGCAGTGCCTCCCCGACAACACTGTACGAGCGCACCGGCTCAAAGCGCGTAGCACCCGCGGGCGACCTGGCCGCGTTTGTTGAGCCCTCGGTTGAAGATCTGCGAGCGACCTTCGCGGGACTGTCAGGGCACGATTTTGAGACCACCATTGAAATGCTCGCAAATCCGAAGCGGCGCATCTGGCTTGTCGGAGGTCGTTACAGCGTATTTCTCGCGGAGTACCTCTCGGCGAGTCTGCAGCAACTGCGTCCCAATGTGCAGATGGTCCCAGAAATGGCGAGCCTGCGCGGTGCAACGATGGCGGGCTTTGAGTCGAAAGACGTGCTCGTAGCCTTTGACTTCAGGCGCTACGAGGCTGATACGCGCAACCTCGTACACTACGCAAAGGTTCGAAAGGCCGGTGTTGTTGTCATTACCGACAAGTGGGTGTCGCCGTGTGCCTCTGACGCCGATGCCGTGCTCACGAGCATCGCCTCGGAGCGTGGGCCGTTCGACTCGGTGGTGCCAGTCATGGCGCTTGTCGAGGTGCTCTTCGAGACTCTCGTGCACAGAATTGGCGACCCTGCACGCCACCGCATTGAGCAGATCGAACAGACGGTGCAGCAGCTCGATCTGATCTGAGGCGCGTGCGAGCGCTCGCCGTTGCCCGATTCAACCTTGTAACGGGTTCTCGGGTCGCGAGTGTCCAGCTTACCGACGAGTGGCCCGGTTGCCCGCGCGTTGATAGCCTGGGCGCTCGCGGGTAAGGCGTGCACTCGCGGGAAGATAGCGCTCCCCGCTCAAAACGCAGCGCGCAGAGCTCCCCGCCCAGCGCTCACCGCACCGCCGAGAGGAACGAGCGGGTGCGCTCGTGTTGCGGATCGCCGAGCACCTCGGATGGTGGTCCCTGCTCCACGATCAGGCCACCGTGCATAAACACCACACGATCCGCGACCTCTCTTGCGAAGCCCATCTCGTGTGTCACCACAATCATGGTCATGCCAGAGTTTGCGAGATCCCGCATGACCTTCAGCACGTCGCCCACCAGCTCGGGGTCGAGCGCGCTCGTTGGCTCGTCGAACAGCATCAACTTGGGCTCCATGCAGAGCGCCCGTGCGATCGCGACGCGCTGTTGCTGGCCACCCGAGAGGTGCCGGGGATAGGCCTTTGCCTTGTCGGCAAGTCCGACCTGGTCGAGTAGCGCGAGGGCCCGGGGAAGCACTTCGCTGGTTTTCTGCTTCAACACGGTGCGCGGTGCGAGCATGATGTTGTCGAGCACGGTCATGTGGCCAAAAAGATTGAAGTGCTGAAACACCATGCCGGTCTGCGTGCGGTCGCGGCAGATGTCGTTGTAGCTCTTTTCGTGCAGAGTATTGCCGCGCAGATCGTAACCAACTACTTTGTCGTCGACCCAAATGCGACCGCCGTTGAGCTGCTCGAGGTGGTTGATGCAGCGCAGCAGGGTGCTCTTGCCCGATCCTGACGCCCCGATGAGGCACACGACCTCGCCCCGAGCCACGTCGAGATCGATGCCCTGTAGTACCTCAAGAGATCCGAAACTCTTGCGCACACCCTTCATGCGCACCATGGGGTTCAGTGTTGCCTCGTTCATGGGTTGCTCGTCTTTCCTGTCGCTACGGGATCGTGAGTTCGCATCGCCTTGCGAAGGCGGTCTGTCCAGCTGAGCTGCACATTGCGGGTCGAGCCACGTGAGAACCGCTTCTCAAGCCAGGACTGCCCGACCGTAAAGACCGTGGTCATGATGATGTACCAGATGCTCGCGACGATCAGCATCGGGATGACCTGAAAGTTCTTCGCGTAGATCACCTGCGTTGAATACAGCAACTCCGACACCGCGAGCACACTTACGAGCGAGGTGTTTTTGAGCATGCCGATCATCTCATTGCCGGTCGGCGGAATAATGACACGCATGGCCTGCGGCAGCACAACCTTCACCATGGTCTGCAGGCGATTCAGGCCCAGCGCGCCCGATGCCTCGGACTGCCCCGGATCCACCGAGAGAATGCCCGCGCGCACGATCTCCGACATGTACGCGGCCTCGTTCAGACCAAGGCCGAGGATCGCGGCCATGAGTGGGGTGACGATGTGGTTTGCGTCGAGGTGCACCCCTGGGATGCCGAACGTAATGTCGGGGTACAGGGCGGCCAAGTTGTACCAGAGCAGCAGTTGCACGAGCACCGGGGTGCCCCTGAAAGCAAACACGTAGAAGCCAGCCGCCCGCGAACCACCGGGTTTACCGAGAGGCGCATGACCGCGAGAATGACGCCGAGCACGATCCCGAGCAGCATGCACACAACGGTGAGCAGCAGGGTGATCTGAATGCCTTGTGCGATCGACGTGTCCCTCAGGTAGAGGCCGATGGTGTCCCAGCGGAAACGAGGATTGGTCGCCGCCGAGTAGATCAGCATTCCGAAGAGAAACAGAATGATGGCGCCCGAGATCCAACGCCAGGGGTGCTTTTTGTTGGCGATTGCGTAGTCGGCGTCGTCGAGAACGGGTTGAGTGAGCGTGGTGCTAGTCATGACTTGCGACTCTCGGGTTGTGGCGGCGGGGGTGGGCCTGCGGATCAGGGGTTACTTCACCGGGACCTGAGCCGGGGTGACCTCGTTGCTGTCGTTGATGCCCCACTTCTGGAACGCCTCGCGGTAGGACTTCTCTGTGACGAGCTTCTCCATCGCTGCGGTGATCGCGGGGGTGAGGTCGGAGCCCTTAGGGAGCACCAGCCCGGTGGGCTTCGGCTCGTAGTCGCCGCCCTCGGCGAGGTCGAATGCGCCGGTGATCTTGGCCTGGTAGCCGAGGCCGGTGGCGCCCGAAACAACACCCTCCACGCGTCCCGATGAGAGGGCGGTGATGGCCTTGTCAGTGCCGGGAAAGAGTTTAATGTCGATTGGCTTTTTGCCCGCTTCTTCGCACTGCTTGGTGAAGTCTGGCATAATCTCCATGCCCTGTGTGCTGCCCTTCTCCGCTCCGATCGTCTTGCCGCAGAGAGTCATCGGATCCATCGAGAGCTTCTCGGGGTTGCCTCTAGGCACAGCCACGCCGCTGCCTGACTGGTGGTAAACGACAAAGTCTGCGTTCTGCTTGCGCTCATCGGTGACGGAGAATGCTGACATGGCCATGTCGTACTTGCCCGAGGTGAGACCCGGGATGATGTTGTCGAAACCGGAGGGCACGAAGGTGACTTTGAGTCCGAGTAGCTGGCCGAGTGATTCAGCGAGATCTGCGTCGAGACCTACCACGGTCTTGTTATCTTCGGCGTATACCTCGAACGGTGCGTAGGTCGGATCGGTGGCAACATTGAGTGTGCCGGCCGTCTTGATGTTTGCGGGGAGAAGCGCCTCAAGCGTCGGGTCCGCGTCGAGTTTTGAAATGGTCTCCGTGGGAAGTTTTGGAGTCTCCGCGGTTTTCGCGTCGTTCGCCGCTTCCTTCGAGGCATCGGTGCAGCCAGTGAGGGCGAGAGTGAGGGCCGCCGAAGCTGCGATGGTGATGGAACCGGGTTTGGTGAAGCGCATGAGAGATCTCCTATTCTCGTCGTTGAGCTGATCGAAACATTACACGATTTGCTCTTATTTGCAAATTCTGAAACGTTTGATTCAGAAAGTGCTACGTTGTACTTCGCACGGGGTCAATGTTGTAACTGGGATCGGAGACTCGCACATGATTGCGATTGAAATGCTGCGCCGCACCGAGGCCGCGAGCCAAACTTATGAGGAAGATCTCGCACATCTCGTATCGATTGATTCTGGATCTCACGATGTTGCGGGAGTGAACCGTGTCGCCGACTGGGTACAGCGGCGTCTGGAAAAATTGGGATTTGCGATTGAGCGTCGTACCCTGGATGCTGCCTACGGCGACCTTCTCGTTGGTCGCAAGCGGGGTAGCGGATCGCGGCGCATCGTGGCATTTGCGCACATGGACACCGTGTTTGAGCGCGGAGATGCCGCCGAGCGCCCGTTTTCGGTTGATGCCGATGGGATGGCACACGGGCCCGGGGTAACTGACGACAAAGCGGGCGTCGTTGCTGGCCTACACGCAGCGGCTCACCTGGTCGCGGCGGGTGCCGACAACTACGGGGAGCTCGTGCTGGTCTTTACGCCCGACGAAGAGATCGGCTCACCCGTTGGTGGCGCAGCCCTGCAGAGCATTGCAGACGGCGCCGACGCCGCGTTCTGCCTCGAGTGCGCCCGCGAAAACGGCGACCTAGTGGTTGCTCGTAAGGGTGCGGTCGACCTCGAAATCACGATCAACGGCGTAGCCGCCCACTCGGGCATCGAACCCGAGCGCGGTGCGCACGCCGGGCTTGAGGCCGCCCACCTCACCGTGTTTCTGCAGGCGCTCGCCGATCCCACCCAGCGGCTCACGGTGAACGTTGGCATGCTGCGTGCGGGCGAGCGAATCAACATCGTTCCGGATCGCGCGACCATGAACGTCGAGATGCGTGCAGTGCAGAAGCACGTGCTTGACGGGGCGCTTGAGCGGTTGCGTGAGCGCGCCTCCGATCCTGCCGTTGCTGGCACCAGCATCGAGGTGCGCGAGGTCGACTACTGTGCGCCGATGGAAGAGAGCGAGGCGGGCAACAAGCTAGCCGCCTCTGCGCTTGTACTCGCGAAACAGCTCGGTTTCGAGCCGGGGCTAGCTCACACGGGCGGTGTCTCGGATGCGAACCGCGTGGCTGCCCTCGGAGTGCCGACGCTGGATGGCTTGGGGCCCGTTGGTGGTGGTGATCACAGCCCTAGTGAATGGCTCGATCTTGCGTCGGTGCCGCGCCGAGTTGCGCTGCTTGCCGCGCTGATTCACGAGGCCAGCGCGGCATAACTGCTTTTGCTTGACGACGCTACGCGATCCGCGTGCCCCTCGGAAGCTTCGCCGCTGGAGTGCGTAGCCGATGGTAGCCACCGAAGAGGATGCCTCCCGCAAGCGCCAACTGCAGTACGAGTCCGATCCACCACACCGGCACTGTGCCCTTCAACTGGTCTTGGATGCTTTCGTCTGCAATGCCATCCTGGCCGAAATAAGCTTTCGGGCCGCAAGAATCCCAGCCAGATGTTTGTTCATCGTTGGGTTTCTGCAGTGTGCGAACCCCGTACGACACCTGGCCAAAGAGGTCACTCGGGTAGCTTGTGTTCGTGCGAACTGACACCGCATCTCCGACAACCACATAGGGATTCATAGCGAGGATCCACCAGAACCGCTCCGCGTGCACGATCGACGTGGTGGTCGTTTCTGTCACACAGTCCTCGGGGATCGCGTTGATGCACTTGTTAGTCAAAGCTTGACGAGCTTCATCTCCATTGTCATCGGCAGTATCCGCGTCATAGGCGTCGTCCCAGCACTTCGACGCCGCCATGTCATAGTTCTCAGACGTGACCTGATAGCTGATCTTGACGTACTCCGTCGTTGACCCGACGGCGAGCGCAAACGTGATGAGTGTGCCAACTGACAGCGCAGCGACAACGAGGTAACTGGTGACGATGGAAAAGAGGGGCGATGAGATCATCGCTGAGAGCCCGACCCCGATTGCCGTGAACAGACCGATTTGTAGCGCCAAGACGCCCAGAGCGGTGAGCATCTGGAGCGGGCTTGCCTGCGAGAGTGCCACACTGAGGATCACAAAGGGTGCTGCGACAACCAGGAACGCAACGCCGGTGACCCACGCGGCGAGTGCTTTGCCGAGCAGGATCGGCCAGGCACCCACCAGGGTGACCTGCGTGGTGGCGAGTGTGCCTCCGATCCTCTCCGAGGCAATCGACCCCGCCGAAATTGCCGGTGCGACGAGTGTGCCGAACAACAGTACAAAGTAGGCGATGATTGAGAATAGCGGGTAGCTGTCGACCTCGGTGTCATAGGTGCTCGCTGTGAGTGACAGAACTGACCAAGTGACTCCGGTGACAATCCCGATGAGAGTAAACCAGACAATGCCGAGCACCCACAAAGCCCGTGATCTGCGACGCTGACGCAGTTCGAGTGCGGCGATAATCCATGTGGATCGCCAGAACCCGGGTGAGGTGATACTCGTAGGTGGATTCGGCACGTTCGTGTTCACTGTGTGGCTTCCTGGTTAAAGCGCAGGAAAGCCTGCTCGAGAGATCCAGTGGCCGGAGAAAACTCAATAATCTGCACCCCCGCGGTGACAAGCGAACGCAGTAGTTCAGCCGCTTCAGCGTTGTTCGTGAGTTCCACGACGCGAGATTCACCGCTGAGAAGTGCCTGGGGTGTGACCGGGGTGTGTAACGCTGCCAGCGCCTCATCGAGTGTGGTGATATCGATGGCGCGGATCCGCCAGCGTGTGTTGTGGCGCATGGCATCGGCGACGGTCTCATCTGTGCTGGTGTGACCCTCGCGCAAGAACACGACGTCGTTTGCCAACTGCTCCAGTTCATCGAGCACGTGACTGGTGATGAGAATCGCGGTGCCTTCGTTTGACAGCTTCTCAAGGGCCTGCCGCTGTGCGAGGCGCGCCTCGGGATCGAGGCCTGAGGCTGGCTCGTCAAGAAGGAGCACGCTGGGTTTGTGGACGAGGGCACGGGCAAGGCTGAGGCGCTGCTTTTGGCCGCGGGAGAGTGTGTGGCTGCGTTGCCCGGCGAGCGCCGTGAGCGCGGTTTCGGTCAGCAGCGCCTCGACGCGTTCGCCCGCTGCAAGTCCAGAGATTCCGTACATTGCGCAGACAGCAATCAGTGTCTCACGCACGGTAAGGCTGTCCCAAACCCCGAGGGCGTCGGGCATCCAGCCAAGCGTTGCGCGGGCGGCTCTGGGGTTCTGGACAGCGTCATGCCCACCAATGCGAATCTCACCACTGTCGGGTTTGAGGAGCGTCGCGAGCATGAGCATCAGCGTGGTTTTGCCGCTGCCGTTGGGGCCAACCAGGGCCGTGATCTGGCCCGGGTGTACGCTCAGGTTCGCTTCGTGCACCACGGTGGTGCTGCCAAACGAACGAGAGACGCCCGAGACCAGAATGCTGGGGGATGATGCTCCAGTGCTCATCTGGTTACCTTAACTAGGTTCTCTGGGCGTCTTCGGTGATGGGAAGCGAGATGTTGGGCGCTACCGCCCACCAACCTCCTCGGAACCAACTACGTCGATCATGGCAGTGCCGTAGGCGCCCGGCTCCGTACCGTGGCCGATCTGGCTATAGAGTTTTGGGCTCTTGGAGCGCAACACCAGACCCCAGACAATTCCGATTATCAGCGCGGCGATAATCAACCCCGGCAGCAAGAACGTCGTAAGGTCTGGATGGGCGACGCCGTTCTCATCTACCTGACCTAACATCAACGGGAAATTGGCGAGGATCGCCACGAACATCGCGGCAAGCAGCACTCCGGAAAGTGCGGGGGCAATGACCGTGGTCCACACGCTCAGCTTGGCGGGCCGCTTGCGGAAGAATCCGATGACCGCAAACGCGGTGAGTGACATGAGCAGCACCAGCCCAGCGGCACCGGTGTTGGTGAGCCAGGTGAACATCGTGAGTACAGGGAATAAGAATGCTGTGTCGCCGAACATGGCCTCGGCCGCACCGAAGGCATCACCCGCCAGCGCAAAACCGGCGACAATCACAACCGCGATGACGGTCTGCGCAACTGAGCCGGCCCAGGGTGCCCCCGACTTGCTCGTGTGGCTGAACTTGTGTGAGACCACACCTTCTCGGCCAAGCGAATAGAGGTAGCGGGCGACAGCATTGTGGAACGCCTGCAGAGCGGCAAAGAGACTCGTAATGAAGAGGATCGACATGATGTCGGAAATGATGACGCTCGTGTGATCCGTCATAAAGATGAACATGAGATCTGGCCCTGACTCCTGCGAGGCAGCGACGATTTGCGAGGGTCCGATCCCGACCGAAAACGCCCACGCGCTGAGTGCGTAGAACAGGCCGATCAGCGCAACGGCCAGGTAGGTCGCGCGGGGTACGGTGCGCTTCGGATCCTTCGCCTCTTCGCCGTAGATGGCGCCACTCTCAAAGCCCATGAACGCGGCAACACCAAACACGAGGATGATGCCGAGCGCAGGCCCGAACAGTGCGCTCGGGTTGAGCGCGGCTGTCGAGATGCCCTCCGGCGCAGTCTTGAAGGAGACGATATCGAACAGGATGACCGCGACAAACTCGAGCGCCACGAGTGTGCCGAGCACCTTTGCCGAGAGGTCGACTCGGTTCACTCCGAGCACACCCACAACTACAATGCACAGCAGCACCCACACCCACCAGGGTGAGGCGAAGCCGGTTTTTGCCTCAATGAACATCGACAGTTGGAAACCGAAGAGGCCATAGATGCCAACCTGCATCGCGTTGTACGACACGAGCGCGACGAGGGATCCGCCGACACCCGGTGGGCGACCGAGCCCCTGCGCAACGTAGGCGTAGAACGCGCCCGCGTTGGTGATAAAGCGGCCCATGGCCGTGTAGCCGACGGCGAAGACGGTCAAGATCACGGCGATGAGCAGAAAGCCGAGTGGCACCCCCAGGGAGCCCGTGACCGCAAAGGAAGTGGTGACGCCACCCGCCACAACGGTGAGTGGGGCGGAGGCAGCGATGATCATGAGCGTGATCGATGGCACTCCCAGCGTGCGCCGACTAAGTCCTGGGTCGTGCGGGGCTGTCTGCTGCTGTGTTGTCTCGTGAGCGCTCATGACACTCGTCCTTTCAGGGCTGGCGACATTGCCGGTGCGCCAAAGTGACTTCGGCGTGTTGCCTTTCGAGTTTAGATACGAACCTCTCTGCCGTGAAGGGGTGGACTGTGCTGAGCGTGCACGGGGCGTGTGAATGCGCGCAGGGCTGTCCAAATGGATAGTTGTGCGATTGGGTGCGACGACCTGCGCGATGAGCCTGGATTCGTGCACGGGCTGGAGATCGCCACGGCATAGAGTCGGAGCGTGAGCATTGCTGCTGGAGTTCTAATGGCGGGCGCCGGAGCCCTGTGTCTCAGCGGAGCAGTTATGACCAAGCGCTGGATCGCCATTGCCGCCTCCACTGTCATGCTGCTTGCGATGCTCGACGCGGCCTTTCTGTGGCTGGTGCCTGTGGTCGTCTGGGCGGGCGCGCTTCTTGCCATGGGGCTCTTGCTCGGGATCAAACTGAGGTTTGGTCAGGGACCGCTTGTGTGCGGGGACAAAGTGCTGGCCAGCGACTTGTCGAACGCCGGATCGCACAAGCGTCTCGAACGCGCCGTTACTGTGAGTGCGGCGCTTGCCTACCCGGCGACCGCTTGGCTGCTGCTTGCACACGGGACGCCTGATCCCGCGGGGGCAGTGTCTGCGACGCCGGACTCGCATCGAGTGCACGGTACCGCGACGCTGACGGGATCCCTGCCCCTCATTTTGATAGGCGCGCTCGCTGCCGCCCTAGTGGTGCTTGCGGTACTGGCGCTGCGCCGCCGTAAAGGCATTCTTGCAACCGATGCCGGAGGAATGGCGACCATGCTTTCTGCCATGCTGCTCATGCACTGAACGGAGCGAGGCAACCTGTCGCGATCCCGCGCAGCGGATGCCGCACGGCGGATCCCGCACACAACAGCGCGGTGTGCGCCTCGACCAGCAGGACGCACACCGCGCTGAAGCGAGAAACTAGCCCTGAATCACCTGCGGCTGCGACACGGACTTGAGACCGGCGGTGCCGAACTCCTGGCCGTAACCTGACTGCTTTGCGCCGCCGAAGGGCACAGCGGGGTGGATCGTGCCGTGCGAGTTGATCCACACGGTACCGGTCTCGATCCGAGCGGCAACCTCGCGAGCGCGATCCCTGTCCGATGACCACACGGAGCCGCCGAGCCCAACCTCGAGCTCATTGGCGAGGCGGATCGCCTCGTCAACCGTAGAGTAACGGATGATGGGCAACGCGGGCCCGAACTGCTCCTCGACAACGAGATCGTTGCTCGGATCAATATCTGCGATGAGCGTGGTGGGGTAGAAGTAGCCGACCGCATCGCGGTCAGGATTGCCGCCCAGCACAACCCTTGCGCCGGAGGCTTTCGCCGCCTCGACGAGGCGATCCACGACCCTGAACTGCATCTCGTTCTGCAACGGACCGAGCGCGTTCTGTTCATCGAGGCCAACGCCCATGGGAACCTTCGCGGCGAAGTCGGCGAGTGCCGAGACGACGTCGTCGTAGATCGAATCGGGCACATACAGCCGCTTGAGCGCGGCGCAGGTTTGGCCGGTGTTGATGAAGGCTCCCCAGAAAAGCCCCTCGGCGATCGCCTGCGGGTCCACGTCGTCGAGCACAATACCCGCGTCGTTGCCGCCGAGTTCGAGCGTCAGGCGCTTCAGATTGCCCGAGCTGGCCTCGACGATCCTCTTGCCGGTGCGGGTCGAACCCGTGAACATGATCTTGTCGACCTGTTCACTCTCGACGATGCGCGAGCCGAGGTCACCGGCTCCGACTACGGTGTTCAGCACGCCCTCTGGCAGTGCAGTGTTCAGAATGAAGTTCAGAGCGAGGCCCGACAGAGTTGTGTACTCGGACGGCTTCTGCACAACGGTGTTGCCCATGCGCAGTGAGGGCGCGATCTGCCAGATCGCGATCATCATCGGCCAGTTCCAGGGGTAATGGCCCCCACTGTTCCCAGCGGACGATAGTGCATTTCAGCGAAGGTATCGCCGTCGTCGATGACGGTTTCTACCGGCAGGGGAGTGTCGGCCGTGACGCGCAGCCAGGTGACGCACGCACCGACCTCGAAGCGGGCGTTTGGTCCGTTGAGTGGTTTACCCTGCTCGCGCGACAAGATTCCGACGAGGGCCTCGGAGTTCGCCTCGACGGCCTCGGCGGCCTTGTGGAGGTAGGCCACGCGATCCTCGTTGCTGAGCCCTGCCCAGCTCGCCTGGTGCGCGACGGCAGTGTCAATGGCGCTGTCAACATCGGCGGCGGTATTGACCGGGGCCTTGCCAATGAGTTCGCCCGTGGCGGGGTCGAACAGGTCGCGGGTCTCGCCCGACTTTGGAGCGATGGCCTCCAAGAGGCTGTCGTAGGTGTACATGCTTTATTCCTTACGGTTTGTTCTGATCCAGTTGGTCACTCGGCTACTTGCCGCAGCCGCAGTTTTCGTTGCTGCACTTGCATTCCTCACCAGAACAGCAGCCGCAGGCCCCCGCCGAGCAGCAGCCGTCTTCTGTCATGGCGCACGACGAGCGTGAATCTTCGGGCAGGTTCATCGTGGGATTCTGGTCGAGGAAACCGTGCGGCTTGAACCAGAAGCCTGAGTAGTCCACCGGCATCACGGGCCAGTCCTCGGTTCGTGGAAAGTGGGTCGGGCCGAACGAGTGCCACAGCACGATGTCTTCGCCGTCGAGGCTGCGATCCGCCTTCGTCCAGGTGGGAAGTCCTTCCCAACCCGAGCTCTGGTTGGGATACTGGCCAGCGGAGTAGAGCTCTCCCTCGGTGAACTGAGTGCCCCACAGGTGCTTTGTGGCGAAGTTGGCTCGGGCATAGACCGAAGAGTCGGGCTGCGCGAGTAGTGCCGATTTGCCCTCGGGGATCAACCAGTAGGCCGTGGGCTTACCAACGTGATTCTTGCGGTGTGCGCTGGCGACCTCCCAGACCCGGCTCATAGCCCCGTTCGCCATGCGCTGGGCCTGCTGCTCCGTTTTCAGTTGCGTGTGAGACCAGGTGAATGCGTTGCCGCGTGGGTTCTCAGGGCCCGTAGGAATCTGCACCGCCTCGATCTCACTGAGGATGTTGTCTTCGCCGTCGATAGCCACGTCGAGGCGGGCCGAGAAGATGTGCTGGTGTACCGGCGTGAAGATGCCGGGGGAGACCTCGGTGTTGAATCGGTTGTCGCTGCCGGGAATGCCCGCACCCGCAAAGACGACGCCGGTGGCCTTCGCCTCGAACTGGATCGAGCTGTCGAGGTAGAAGTACCAGAAGAACCCGTAGTCGTAGTTGCCGACCGTTGCGAAGTAGCTAATAACCAGGCGGCGACTGCGGCGCGTGTCAGTGTTGCCGTCGAGGTCGGTGTGCTTCCACTGGATTCCGTAGTCTTCCTCGTGCATGCAGATGACCTGGGGAATCTTGACCGCGTGGCCGAGATCATCATTCACAAAACCGTCGAAGTAGTGAATGACCCCGAGACAGTCGCAGCCCAGGGCGAGCGAGTTGGCGCTGCGGCCGAGTAAGTACTCGCCGGCGTCGAAGTAGCTGATCCAGTAGCGCGTCTCGTCGGTGTCGCCATAGGGCACCACCATCTCGGGCACGCTCGCCCTGGTGAGCACCGGGCGATCCTCACCGCCGTCTCGCCACGACACGTTGTTGAGCACCAGACCCTCGCGGGCATTGAAGCCGACATGCAGCTTCCAGTTCTCCCACTCGACAATGTTGCCGTCGACCGAAAAGCTCGGGCCCTCGGGCATCGTGATGTCGATTGGTTTGAGCGACGTGCGGGCGGGACCCTGCGCATCGAGGGTGTAGTTGCCGTGCTTCATCGGGGTCGGTACGTCGCCCTCGTCGTACACGTCAATGACGCTGCGCTCGGTCAGGTCGACGCGCACGATTAAGCCCTCGACGGGGTGCGCCCACGGGCTGTCGCCCTCGTTCGGAATCAGGTAGGTGAATGAGCGCACGAAACGACGATTCTTCTCGTCGTCTTTGCCGAAGTAGCCCGGAGCGAGCGGGGAGCAGAAGCAGCCGTCAATAAAGTCAGAAAGTCCGCGGCGATCCATAGCTGCGCGCCACTCGGGGAAGCCTTCACGATCTCACCGACCTCGATGAACTCCTCCATGAGGATCGCGGCCTGCCCGTAGGGCTCCTCGGTTGTTGCGAGCACGCGGTAGTCGTCGACGCTGCTGTTGCTGATAGAGACTCGAACTTCGGCGTGCTCGGCGGTTGAACGATCTAGCAGCGTAACAACCGCCCGGCGCTCAAAGGTGTCTCCGGGCCGCCACGAGGTGACAGCGCTCTTCGGTGGGTCAAGCGGAAGTAGCATCGCCACACGAACGTGCTCTGTCAGGTAGCCAGCACTGTCGAGAATGCTGCGTACCTTGGTGATCTCGGCCTCGTTGAGCGGATCGAGCGGGTGCTGCGCGGTAACGGGGGTACTCACTCGCTTGCCGTGTGTGTGAGAGGCATCGGGAATGTGTGCCATGGGGAGGGTCCCTCACTCTTCGTTGAACTCGGATACTTCATCTCAGTATCGGTGAGCGCGCCGCGAATGGCACCGAGAAACGCGAGTCGTGCACACCCAGACAAGAGATGGACCCCGAGGGGTGAACGTTGTGTGGCGCCTTAACCCCGCTGCCGCAGGGCCGTTGGTGACTCACCATAGGCCGCGCGAAAGTTGCGGCTGAAGTGTGCGGCGTCAACGAACCCCCAGCTCGCGGCGATCGTTGCGACGCCGTGATCTGCGAGAGCTGGATCGAGCAGGTCAGCGCGGCAACGCTCGAGGCGACGCTCTTTGATCCAGGTTGAAACAGTGGTGTCTGTTTCCTGGAACAGCGCGTGGAGGTGTCGTATCGAGATGTAGTTTGCTGCCGCAATGCTTCCGGGGCACAGCTCGTGCGAAGTGAGGTTTGCGCGAATGTAGTCGTAGATGCGCTGGCGCATGGTGTGGTGAGGATCTTGCGCAACCGCGTCGGTGTCGAACATCGCTGAGAGTACGGAGGTAAAAAGATCGAGGCTGGTGTGAGCGAGCTTGTATCTTGCCGAGGCCGGCAAGAGATGGAGGTGTGGCGCAGACTTGGATATGAAATTGGCGACCACCTCGGCGAGTGGGTGCTCTGAGCCGAGTGAGACCGCAGTGAGTGAGGTGGTGAACGCCTCGGGGAACTCGAGTCGATCCTTCGGGAACATCATGATGAGATTGCGAAACTGCTCGCCAAACACGAGAGAGTAAGGCTGCGAGGTGTCGTAGAAAGAGATGTCGCCAGGGTGCATGATGACCTCGCGGCCGTCTTGAATAAGCATCCCCGACCCCGAGAGCAACAGACTCACTTTGTAGTACCCGCTGCCGCCGCGAGAAATGCCCTCTCGCGTACGCTCGACCACCTGCGGTATCGAGTGGACCTCGGTAAACGCAAGATCACCCGCACCAACTCCTCGCAGGGAAGCCAGGAACGGTCCGCTGGTCTCCGGGGTGATGTCGAGTGGCACGAACGAACTGTCAACGGTTCGTTGATACGTGCTCAAGTCGTCGGTGCGCATCGCTGCGGGGGCGGCGTCGTGCGTTTGCTGCATGCCTATCACCTCTGGGCCTTGCCGTGACTTCATTGTCGCTCAGGGGAGACACTGAGCATTCACAAGGATGCTATCCGATTGGCAAGCCGACGGCAATGCTGGTGGACGATCTCGAGAGCTTCACAGAGCTGCCAGAGGACGCGCGCGTGTTCACGGAGTCATCAGTTTCCAGAGTGTGGTGATCTCGGCGGATCGTTCGGCGTGAAAGGGGTCGCTGGGGTCGGCTGCGCGTGTGTGCGTTGGGACCGTTTCTTCGGTGCCAACGATGCGCAGTCCGGCCTCGTCGATCCATTTCAGCAGTTCGTCTCGGCTGCGCAGGCCAAGGCGCTCGGCCAGATCCGAGATCACGAGCCAGCCCTGGCCGCGGGGCGTGAGGTGTTCGGCTAGGCCGCGTAAGAGCGCACGCAGCATGGCCGACTTCGGATCATAGATCGCGTAGTCGAGCGGGGTCTGCGGGGTGCCAGGGAGCCAAGGTGGGTTGCACACGACGATGTCGGCGCGGCCCTCGGGAAACATGTCTTGCGGCACGGCCCTCGCGCGATCCTGCAGCCCCAGTTGAACGAAATTTTCGTTTGCGCAAGCCACAGCTCGCTCCTGCGAGTCGGTGCCGATCACCTCGGTTACGCCGCGCTTCGCCAGGATCGCGGCGAGCACGCCGGTGCCGGTGCCGATGTCGAAAGCCTTGTTGGTGGCAGGCAGCTCGGCCCGGGCCACCAGATCGAGGTATTCGCCCCGCACGGGGGCGAAGGTGCCGTAGTGGGGGTGGATGCACGCTCCGAGGGCCTCAACGTACACTCCCTTGCGGCGCCACTGCTCAGCGCCGATGGCTCCCAGGAGTTCCTGCAAACTCACAGCGGTGGGCTCTTTGAGAGATCCGAAGGCGTTCGTCCAGGCGTCGGAAATGTCAGGGGCGCGGGTGAGGTCTATCTCGGGGCCAGGGATCACCGGCACCAGCAGCATCGACAGCACGCGGGCGCGCTGGGTGCGGGCCTGACGGTATTTGTAGAAGCGCTCGACTGTGGTAGATAGGGCCGTGGTGGGCTGAGCTGTGGTGCGCTGGGTCGATCCCGAACCGCGTTTGCGTGAACCCGTGCCGTCGGGAACGCGCCGCGCGATCGCGCTGAGTAGCTGCCTTGCGTTGTGGTAATCACCTCTGAATACCATGCGCGTGCCAGCCGTGGCCATTCTGTACGCCTCATCGGCGGTGAGTGTATCATCGACTGGCACAGGGGCGGCTTGGATCTGGCTCATCGACGTAATCTTACCGTCGCGTATTTGGGTAAAGGGTTGATGTGTGTGCGCTATCGGGTCGAGTTCGTGAGTGTTTCAGTTGCTGCGGTAAGCACGGAGGTTGCGGGGCTGTAATAGGCCCACCGGCCTCGCTGTTCCCGCGTAACGAGACCCGCTTCAACAAGTTGCTTCATGTGGTGCGAGACTGTCGGTTGTGAAAGACCGACCGGTGCCGTCAGATCACACACGCACATCTCTGTGTTTGCGCTTACTGAAATAAGGGACAGCAACCTCACTCGTGTTGGGTCCCCCAGTGCCTTGAATACTTTGGAAAGCCGCTGCGCCTCATCGTCTCCGATGACTTGGTAAGTAGGGGCCGCGCAGTAGCTTGCCCGAACCTCGGTAGTGTCGAGAGCTTGCAAAGTACACATGCCACCATCCTGCCCCACGTATTGACATTTGTCGATGCGTAACTGTAAGTTTCTACATATCGAAGATCATCGATGAATGGAGATGTGTGATGAACCAAGTTGTCGTAATCGGAGCTGGCCCACAGGGACTTGCGACCGCAGCCCACCTACTCGAGCGCGGCCTTGAACCTCTGGTGCTTGAGGCAGGGACCGGCCCAGCTTCGGCAGTATCTGAGTGGTCACATGTGCGACTCTTCTCAAAATGGGCCGAAGTTATGGACAGCGCAAGCAAGCGACTGCTCGCAACGACCGGCTGGGTCGAGCCAGGCGAAGCCTACCCGACCGGAGGGCAATGGGTATCGGAGTACCTTGCTCCTCTGGCTGACGCTTTAGGCGATCGAGTTCGTTATGGTGCACGAGTTGTGGGTGTAGGCAAGAAGGGTCGTGACCGCTCCGTGGATGCGGGTCGCGACGAACAGCCTTTTGTCGTGCACGTCGTGAACTCAGATGGTAGCGAGGAGCGCATTGAAACAACTTCTGTCATAGACGCGTCTGGCACTTGGAGGACTCCAAACCCGGCGGGTGCAGATGGGTTCCCCGCGATTGGTGAGAAGTCCGCCGCTGAAGCCGGTGTCCTCGGTTATCAGATTCCGTCAATGGAAGACGTAGAGGCTCTCGCTGGAAAGCACGTTGTGGTTGTTGGCAATGGCGCGTCGGCGAAGGGCGCGATTACGCAGCTTGCTCGTGTTGCGAAGCAAGACCCAGCTACCAAAGTAACTTGGGTGCTGCGTCGCGGCGTTGTCGGGAATACCTTCGGCGGAGGTGCAGCGGACGAGCTTCCTGAGCGTGGTGCCCTGGGACGGCTTGCACAGGAGGCCGTTACAGACGGACTTGTAAACCTCGTCACCGGGTTCCGCACGGAATCAGTGGCGCTGGAGGGTGCTCGTGCCATCTTGTCTGCAGAGGATGGACGCACGCTTGAACCCGCGGACCACGTCATTGTGCTCACCGGGTTCCGCCCCGACCTTTCGATTCTTGCGGAAGTTCGCTTGGATATGGACCTTCGTCTGCAGGCACCGTCTCGAGTCGCCAACGAAGTTGATCCAAATGTTCACTCGTGCGGTTCGATCCGCGCGACGGGTGCAACAGACCTTGCCCACCCCGACGCGGGGCTGTACATCGTTGGAGCGAAATCCTACGGTCGAGCACCCACGTTCCTTGCGCTCACCGGGTTTGAGCAGGTCCGGAGCGTTGCTGCCGAGTTGGCGGGCGATTCCGAGGGCGCGCAGCGCGTAGAGCTTGTGCTCCCTGACACCGGCGTGTGCGGTGGTGCGGGACTGTTTGACGCTCCGGAGGAAACAGCAGGGGGCGGATGCTGTAGCGTCGCCCCCGTACCTGTCGAACTCACTCCGGCGCTGAATAGCTAAGCCACCGGGCAGTCTTCCTTTCGGGGAGGACTGCCCTTTTCTGAGTAGAGGATCACGTGACAGCACGTAGACCGATTCTCATTTACCTGGCCGCGACGATATCAGCGACAGCGAGTTTCGCGGTGCGGCCCGCACCCACAATGGTGGCGGATGCCACGCCAGTCCAATCTCCGTAGCCCAGCAAATGCAACCGGGGTTCATCGACAGAGCGAGTGCCCTGCGTCCGGGGTCGCCCTCGCTCAACGGTCAAGCCAAGGGGTGCGAGATGATCGAGCACGGGCCGGAATCCAGTGCACCAAATAATCGTGTCACACTGCCACTCTGTGCCGTCAGACCACTCAATACCAGTGGGAGTGAGTCGTTCAAACATCGGAGCCGCATGCAGTGTTCCCCGGTCCCGGGCAGCCTTCACACTTGGCGCCATGACCACATCACCGAGTGCGGAAACACCGGGGATCGAGATCCCTCCCTGTTTGGCAGCCTCACGTTGGCTTGCCACGTCAAATAGCACACGTCCGTCGACGTCGTCGGGCATAAAAGCGAGGTGTTCGTTGTGTCACCCAGGTTGTCTCAGCGACCATGGAAACTTCGGCGAGAATCTGAGCGGCTGAGTTTCCCCCTCCACCCACGACCACTCGCTTACTGCAAAAGGGTTCCGGCGAACGGTAATCAACAGGATGTAGCTGCTCGCCAGCAAATTCTGAGCTACCAGGATAAGCAGGCGGATATGGCGCGCCCCAGGTCCCGGTCGAACTGACGACGTAGAGGGCATGCCAGGTACCGTGACTAGTCTCTACAACAAATCCGTCACTGTCGCAGTCCACACTCGTGACCTACACAGGTCGCTCTACTGAGGCATCCACCATCCTGGCAGTGGGCTGTACTCTGTGGGTGAGAAAAGACGCTACGATTCCCACCCGTGTTGCCAGGCTCCGCCCGGGTTGATCTCGCTGTCGAGAATCACAAAGCCTATTCCGGCCCGGCGGAGGTAGTAGCCCGCGGCGAGACCCGCTTGGCCACCACCGAACTTCATGCGAGAGGCGGGAGAGCCGATCCTGCGGCCGTCATCAGTCTTCGATCAGATCCGAAACGAGATTCGTAATCCGACGTTTGATGTCGTCACGGATGGGACGAACCGCATCGATGCCTTGGCCCGCGGGATCGTCGAGTTTCCAATCCTCATAGCGTTTGCCTGGAAAGAACGGGCAGGCATCGCCGCAGCCCATCGTGATGACCACGTCAGATGCCTCCACCGCCTCAGCCGTGAGGACCTTCGGCTGCTCAGCGGTAATGTCGATGCCCTCTTCGAGCATCGCCGCAACGGCGGTGGGATTGATCTGATCGGTGGGCATCGAGCCGGCCGACCGTACCTCGATCCGATCGCCAGCGAAGTGGCGGAGCCAGCCGGCAGCCATCTGAGAACGGCCTGCGTTGTGCACGCAGACAAAGAGCACGGAGGGTTTCTGCGAAGTCATGTGGGGTTCGCTTCTTTCAGTCGGTGAGTGTGGAGAGGAGGTCACGGACGCGTCTCTCGATATCGTCGCGGATGGCGGCCGCCCCTTCGGGTGAGGCAAGTGAGGGGTCTCCGACGGTCCAATCTTCGTAACGGACGCCGGGAATGATTGGGCACACGTCGCCGCAGCCCATGGTGATGACGACGTCTGCCGCGCGCACGGCGTCGTCGGTCAATGGTTTCGGGAACGCCGCCGAGGTCTCTTGCTCGCCTTCGATTTCAACAAGTAGGGAACGGACGTGCGGATGCACATCCGCCGCTGGCGTCGACCCCGCGGATCTGGCGATGACCTTGCCCTCTGCGAGCTGGTTGACGATCGCTGCGGCGAGCTGGGAACGGCCCGCGTTTGCGACGCATACGAACAGCACCTGTTGCACGCTGGATTCGCGGTCACGAGTTAAATCGGCTAGGCGCTGGCGGGCAAATTTCTCAGTCAAAGGGATCAGGTGCTGTGTCAGCTTTGCTGAGCGCACCAGGCCTGCGTAGGACTCACGAACGATCGCGACGACAAGGTCCCGGTTCAGATCGGTCAGCTCTTCCGCGAGTTCTTCGGCAAGGCGACTCACACGGGCGTCCATCGTGCGCAGGGCCTCGGCACGCTCAGCGTAGTTCTCAACTACGTCAAGGTTCGCTGTAGCTGCGAATGCGTCAAGGAGTGCGGTGACTGCCTCGCGCCGTGCCGGGGCGATCCGGTAGTAGACCCAAGTACCGCGTCGTTCCGAGAGCAGTATCCCGGTCTCCTTGAGTACCTTCAGATGGTGAGAGATCGTTGGTTGGGAGAGATCCGCGAGTTCTGCGAGGTCGCAGACGCAGGCCTCACCGCGCATATCTGTTGCGATCGCCGAGAGCATTCGGAGCCGGAGCGGGTCCGAGAGTGCTTTCAAAGCACCGGCAACTGCCGTTGCGGTATCGAGACCGATGGGGTGGCTGGTGGAGGGTAGGCACGCCTCCGTGTTGCCAACAGGACTCATGATGCGTTCCCTTCGTAGGGGTTGGTGTGGAACCAGGCGCGTGCTGCCCAGAGTGAGACGTACACGAGGCCAACAAGCACCGGAACTTCGATGAGCGGGCCGACGACGCCGGCGAGTGCCTGGCCCGAGGTCGCCCCAAAGGTGCCGATCGCGACAGCGATCGCCAGTTCGAAGTTATTCCCGGCGGCAGTGAAAGCGAGCGCTGTGGATCGCGCATACCCCAGTCCGAGGCTCTTGCCGAGCAGCAGACCCGCGAACCACATGAGCCCAAAGTAGACCAACAGCGGCAGTGCGATACGTGCGACATCTAGGGGCTTCGCCAGTACCGCGTCTCCCTGCAGTGCGAACAGCAGCACAATGGTGAACAGCAGCCCGTAGAGTGCCCAGGGGCCGATAGTCGGGAGGAACTTCTCCTCGTACCAGGTGCGGCCACGGCGCTTCTCGCCGATCCACCGCGATGCGAACCCGGCCACCAAGGGCACACCGAGGAACACCAAGACGTTGAGAGCAATCTGCCAGACCGAGATCTCTAGCCCCTGCGAGTCTAGGCCCAACCAGCCGGGCAGTACGGTGAGGTAGAACCAGCCGAGCAGCGAGAACGCGACGACTTGGAACACCGAGTTGATTGCGACAAGTACCGCGGTGGCCTCGCGATCCCCGCATGCCAGGTCGTTCCAAATCACGACCATCGCAATACAGCGCGCGAGGCCCACGATGATTAGGCCCGTGCGATACTCCGGCAAATCAGGTAGGAAGATCCACGCGAGAGTGAACATGACGGCGGGACCTGCAAGCCAGTTCAGTACGAGCGAGGAGACCAGCAGTTTCTTGTCCCCAGTGACAGCGGCGACCTTGTCATAGCGGACCTTCGCGAGCACCGGGTACATCATTACGAGCAACCCGAGTCCGATCGGCACGGAGATCCCGCCCACCTCGAGCATGCTGAGCAGGCCCGACAATGCAGGCACAAAACGACCAAGCAGCAGCCCCGCGACCATCGCGAGGCCAATCCACAACGGCAGCCACTTGTCGAGTGTGGAGAGCCGTTTTGGGGCGGTAGGGGTCATCGTGTTGGTCATCCGAGTAGCTCCTCGATCTTCGCGATCTTCACTCTGCCCGCATACTCCTCGGAAAGCTGCTCCAGAATTGGGGCGATTGCTTTGCAAGGGCCGCACCAGCTTGCCCAAATGTCAACCACGACAGGTAGCTCGGAGTCGATTACCAAAGCTTGAAAGGTGGAATCGGTGACCTGGATAACGCTGCTCATGTGGAGACCTCCATGACTGACTTTGCGACCGGGGTGGGAGCGTTGTGCGAAAGAAAGTGCTGTGCATCCTGTGCAGCAGCACAGCCGGTGCCCGCGGCGGTGATCGCCTGCCGGTAGGTGTGGTCGACCAAGTCGCCGGCGGCGAACACCCCGGGCAGATTTGTCTGTGTTGACGGGTGCGAGACCCGCACGTACCCGTCAACATCAGTGTCGACCTGTCCGGTTACGAGCTCGGAGCGCGGATCGTGCCCAATCGCCACGAATACCCCCGTCGAGTCGAGTGCGCTTTCCGCACCGGTGACAGTGTCGCGCAGCCGGAGCCCGGTCACCTGCTCATCGCCAAGGATCGCGGCGACTTCGCTGTTCCAAGCCACCTCGATCTTCGGATGATCGATGACACGCTGGGCCATGATCTTCGATGCTCGGAACTCGTCCCGGCGATGTACGACAGTCACCTTCGACGCAAACCTGGTGAGAAAAAGAGCCTCCTCCATCGCAGAGTCCCCGCCCCGACCACGGCGATTTCCTTCTCGCGGAAGAAAAACCCGTCACACGTAGCGCACCAGGAAACCCCGTGACCAGACAACCGGCTCTCCTCTGGAAGGCCGAGTTTGCGGTACGCGGATCCCATCGCCAGGATCACGGACCGTGCCCGGTACGTGGTTCCGGCACCGGTCTCGATAATTTTCACATCGCCTTCAAGATTGAGACGGATCGCGTCGTCGTAGACGATCTCCGCACCGAAGCGTTCTGCTTGCGTTCGCATCGAGTCCATCAGTTCTGGACCCTGAACTCCGTCGATGAAGCCCGGGAAGTTCTCTACCTCCGTCGTTGTCATCAGTGCGCCACCAGCGGTGACCGAACCAGAAATCACCACCGGAGCGAGGCCCGCACGCGCGGCATAGATTGCCGCTGTGTACCCGGCGGGACCAGACCCGACGATGACTAGTTCGACTTCTTGATTCGACATGCTTCTATATTGAAACATATCGATTGATAGGTCAAGTTTGTCGGTGATTCGTCACTTGGTGTTCACCTTTGAGGTCATCCCGGCTCGGTCCGAGTGGTCGGATGCGCACGCCATTGTCGTCGAGGCCGAACGGCGGATTCAACGAGGTAGAACTGCCGAAGAACTCCGTAGCCAAAGCGAGTGTGTCTGTGAGTGCGGGATCCTGACCCCAAAAAAATACTGAGCCGTGGTGCGCCCCTCCTGACCGGAGAAGTGCACCACGGCTTGAGCGATTGCTGTCTATTTCTACAGAGTGTTGCCGAGCTTAAAGCCCTTCTCACCCTCGTCATCGCGCGTGTACGAGAAGCCGTCGGCGCCGATGGTCACGGCCATCTCGGACTCGTCGGTGCGAGCCACAATGGGCTGCAGGTTGCCGTCGAGGTCGAGCACGCGCGACGCGTCGGTGTACCACGAGGGCACAACCGGGTTGCCCCACCAGTCGCGGCGCTGGTTGTCGTGCACGTCCCAGGTGACGACGGGGTTGTCGGGATCACCGGTGTAGTAATCCTGGGTGTAGATCTCGACGCGGTGGCCGTCGGGATCACGCAGGTACAGGTAGAACGCGTTCGAGACGCCGTGACGGCCGGGGCCACGCTCGATCTTGTCTGACAGGCGCAGCGCACCCAGCTTGTCGCAGATCGCGAGAATGTTGTGCTTCTCGTGCGTCGAGAATGCAACGTGGTGCATGCGGGGGCCGTCACCACCGGTTGCTGCGGTGTCGTGCACGGTCGGCTTGGCGCGCAGCCAGGCGGCGTAGACGGTGCCGTCTTCGTCTTGAATGTCTTCAGTGACGCGGAAGCCCAGATCCTGGTAGTGGCGCACCGCGCGGGGCACGTCGGGGGTGACCTGGTTGAAGTGGTCGAGGCGCACGAGCGCACCCGGCGTGTAGAGGTCGTAGCGCCAAGCCAGGCGCTCAACGTGCTCTACCTCGTAGAAGAACTCGAAGGGGAAGCCCAGGGGATCCTCAACGCGCACCGAATCACCGATGCCCTTGACGAAGCCCTCCTTGCGGCGCTCAACGCGGCAGCCGAGCTCGGTGTAGAACGCGACGGCCTTGTCGATGTCTTCGGGAGTGCGCACGCGGTAGGAGAATGCGGCGACGGCGGCGACCGGCCCCTTGCGGAGCACGAGGTTGTGGTGGATGAACTCCTCGAGCGAGCGCAGGTAGATTGTGTTCTCGTCTTCCTCGGTCACGGTGAGACCGAGCACGTCAACGTAGAACTCGCGCGACTTGGCGAGGTCAGTGACGACGATCTCCATGTACGCGCAGCGCAGAATGTCGGGCGCTGGCACACTCGGCGTCTTGATGGGGTTGTCGGTGCTGATCGGGGCTTCTTTAGTGACGTAGAAGCCAGAGGAGGTCTTTTCACGACCTTTGAGCTCAGACATAATTCGGTCCTTCCTTGGTCCTTATTCGTTACTGCACGTTTGGGGGAGTTGCGGTGGTGGCTACTTGCCGGCGCCGAAGCGGGGGCTGTGGGCCTCGTTGAGCGTGATCTGGATCGACTGCGCCGTGGTGTAGAAATCGACTGAGCGGTAGCCGCCCTCGCGGCCGAGGCCCGATGCCTTCACGCCACCGAACGGGGTGCGCAGGTCGCGCACGTTGTTCGAGTTCAGCCACACCATGCCCGACTCGATGCCGTGCGCGAAGTTGTGGGCGCGCTTCAGGTTCGAGGTCCAGACGTAGGCGGCGAGACCGTACTTAGTGTCGTTCGCGAGCTGCAGCGCCTCTTCATCGGTGTCAAAGGGGGTGATTGCGACAACCGGCCCGAAGATCTCCTCCTGGAAGATGCGGGCCTCGGGCTTCACATCGGCGAACACTGTCGGCGCGACGTAGTTGCCCTCGGGGAAACCCTCGGGGCGACCGCCACCGGCGACGAGCCGACCCTCGGTCTTGCCGATCTCGACGTAGCTCATCACCTTCTCGAAGTGGCTCGGGTGCACGAGCGCGCCGACCTCGGTTGCGGGATCCGAGGGCAGCCCGATCACGATGTTCTTCGCGCGCTCGGCGTAGCGGGCAACGAAGTCGTCGTAGATTGAGCGCTCGACGAGCACACGCGATCCCGCGGTGCAGCGCTCACCGTTCAGGCTGAACACGCTGAACACGGTGGCGTCGAGTGCCTCTTCGAGATCCGCGTCGGCGAACACCACCGAGGGGCTCTTGCCGCCGAGCTCAAGCGAGAGGCCCTTCAAGTACGGCGAAGCGTTCGTTGAGATCATCGCGCCGGTCGAGCTGTCGCCGGTGAACGAGATGAGCGGCACGTCGGGGTGCTTCACGAGTGCATCGCCCGCGACTCCGCCGGAGCCGAGGATGAGGTTGAAGACGCCGTCGGGCACACCGGCCTCGCGGAAGATTTCGGGCCACAGTGCCGCTGAGAGTGGGGTGTAGCTCGCGGGCTTGAGCACAACGGTGTTGCCGGTCGCGAGCGCGGGAGCAAGCTTCCACGACTCCTGCATGAACGGCACGTTCCAGGGGGTGATGAGGCCAGCGACACCCTTGGGTTTGCGGTTCACGTAGTTGATCTGGCGACCCGGTACCTTCGTCACGTTGTCGTGCTCGGCGACGATGAGGTCGGCGAAGAAGCGGAAGTTCTCGGCCGCGCGGCGGGCCTGACCCTTCGCCTGGGTGATCGGCAGGCCCGAGTCCCAGCTCTCGATCAGGGCAAGGCGGTCGTCGCGCGATTCAACGATGTCGGCAACCTTGTGCAGAATGCGCGAGCGCTCGCGGGGGAGCATCTTCGGCCACGGGCCCTCGTCGAAGGCGCGCTTCGCCGCCGCCACGGCGCGGTCAACATCGGTCTTACTCGCGGATGCGGCACGGGTGTAGACCTCGTTCGACACCGGCTCGATCACGTCGAAGGTCGCGCCGCCCTCGGCGTCAACGAACTCGCCGTCGATGAATAGCTGGATCTTTTCTGGCAGGTCTGCTGGCTTCTGGTAGGTCATGATTTCTCTCCAGTCCTGGTGATTGATAGGTGTGTGAAGGTTGTTAGACGGCCGGTGCTGGTGTTCGCTTGGCCGCGTGTGGGGTATCGGGGGATTCGCCGTGCTTTTGGTCCTCCGAGTAGGCGAGCACGGCGTCGAGGGTTGCAGTGCGGTGCGCGCGGGCAGCCATCTCGATTTCGATGCTGGAGGCACCCCGCTCGATGAGCTTCAGGATCTGCTCGTGCTCCTCAACCGACTCCTGTGCGCGGCCGGGAACAAAGCTGAAGGAGGAGTTGCGCAGCACCTTCATGCGATTCCAGCCGCGATGCACGAGGTCGAGAATGTGCGGGTTCGGGCAGCTCTCGAAGAGCACACTGTGAAACTCGAGGTTGAGGTTTGTGAAGCGCTGTGGATCAAAGGAGCTGAGGGTTTCGCGCATGGTCTGATTGATGGCGCGGGCCCGTTGAATCTGATCCTGCGAGATGCCCGGGGCTGCCAACGCGGTCGCCGATCCCTCGACCAGAGCGAGTGTCTGCATCGTGTGTAAATACTCGGTCTCTTTGATCAGCGCGACCTGCGCGCCGACATTGCGCTCGAAGGTGACGAGCTGTTCGGCCTCGAGGCGCCGGATCGCCTCGCGCACAGGCACCACCGACATGCCGAGCTCATTCGCAATCGGGGCGAGCACAAGCCGGTAGCCCGGCACGTACTGTCCGCCGTCGATCCGCTCCCGGATCAGGCGGTACGCGCGTTCTGACTTGGACTCCTCGGGCATGGTCTAGGCCTGCTCTGCTTCATACTTGGCGAGCCACTCCGCATTCATCGGGAACAGTCCGTCGACCGGGGCTCCCTTCGCGACCTGGTCGGCGACCCAGGCGTCGGCCTTCTCCTGAGCCGCTGCTTCGCTGGCGACCTCTTCGAGCAAGAAGGGCGGGATTACAATAACCCCGTCGCGGTCGCCCATAATGATGTCGCCCGGCTGCACAGCTGCGCCGCCGCAGGCGACGGTGACGTCCGTCTCCCAGGGCACGTGGCGGCGTCCAAGCACACTCGGGTGCGCGCCCCGCGAGAAGACGGGAATGTCGAACTCCTGCACTGCCGCAAAGTCGCGCACACCACCGTCAGTAACGATCCCGGCGGCTCCGCGCACCTGTGCGCGGAGTGCAAGCACGTCGCCGACGGTGCCGGTTTCACGCACGCCGCGGGCCTCCACCACGAGCACCTCGCCAGGGTTGACCGTGTCGAACGCGCGCTTCTGGGCGTTGAACCCGCCGCCGTGCGTCTTGAACAGGTCGGGGCGGAAGGGGATGAAGCGCAGCGTCTTTGCGGTGCCGAGAATCGAGTCGCCCTCGTGGTTCGGGTGCACGCCGTCGATAAATATGTCGACGTAGCCGCGTTTGCGCAGCGCCGCCGAGACTGTCGCAACCGCGACACCCTCAAGTTGCTTGCGAATGGTGTCGGTGAGGGGTGATCCTGAGCCGCTGTTGTCGCCGTCGAGGGGCCTTGCCCGTCCCGCTGCCACCGCCGCGGTGTGTTCCTCTTCGCTGCCCCAGGCTTCGATGCGCTGCAGGTCGTCGACCTTAGGCTTCGAACCGAAGTCGCCGAACGGAACGGTGCCCTGCGTCACGGTGGTGACGAGGCGGCCGGTGGTGGGTGCGCCTGGGGCATTCGGGGCGTCAACCTCAACCTCAACGGTGTCACCCGGCACCACGACGGATGATCCCGCCGGGGTGCCGGTGAGGATCACATCGCCGGTTTCGAGGGTCATGTGTTGCGACAGGTCGGCCACCAGGCGACCGAAGGGAAACTTGAGTGTGT
This sequence comes from Leucobacter coleopterorum, assembly GCF_011382985.1. Lineage (GTDB taxonomy): Bacteria > Actinomycetota > Actinomycetes > Actinomycetales > Microbacteriaceae > Leucobacter > Leucobacter coleopterorum. Next base: position 2,287,659 of record NZ_CP049933.1, on the reverse strand, counting down.
CACTCGTATCGTCTTGCACGAGCTGGCCGTTCACCCAGGTGCGCACGCGCCAGTCGCCCTCGCCGAGTCCCTCGGTTGGGATCGCTTTTGGCCCAATCGGGGTAAACCCGTCGCCGCCTTTGTTACGGACGTTGGAGCCTTTGTCTGCCGCGCGCAGATCGTAGACGCCGAGGTCGTTTGCCGCGGTAACGTGCGACACGTGCTTCCAGCCGTCCTCGGGGAGACGTGGTGTGCGGGAGTGCCAATAACGAGCGCAATCTCGCCCTCGAAGGCGAGAAGTTCGGTGCCCGCGGGACGCTCAACTGTGCCGCCGGTCGCCGCGAGTGAGGAGGCAGGCTTCAAGAAGTAGGACGGCTGCGCCGGGGTGCGCCCGCGCTGCTGCATGCGGGATGGGTAATTGAGATGCACGGCAATGATCTTGCCGGGGGTCTCGACCCCAAAGGTCTGCATCGCAGTTGTGGATTCCGTCTCAGCCAAAGCAACCTCGCTTGTCTCGCCTGGTGCGAGCGGCTCTCTGCGCCGCCGCCCGTTGTGATATTTGTTATCGTATACGATTTCGGGTGATTTGGGAATAGGCCTGGCACTAATGCCAGTTCTGTCGCGCCAGAACTACATTGATCACTTCTAAACCCATCAGCAACAGGAGAAGACTGATGTATCTCGGATGATTGATGGAGTTGCGGCGCGACTCAGATGAGCCTTGCGCGCTGAAACGCCTCAATGCAGCGGGGTCGTCGCCGATTCTGCTCAGCTAGCTCGGCCATGAATGTCGCAAAGGCATCGACGTGTGAGGGACCCGCAGCAACAGCGACCCGCTTCATCTTTTTGAGCTGAGTGACAGCCCAGGAGTAGTTCTTTGTGTCGGCTACACGCAAGATCTCTAAGATGACCAATTTGTAGCGTGGGATGGTGTCTGCGGGGTGTGCGTAGGCTCGATCCTCACAAAGCCGTAACCAGAGCTCGACCAAGTGTTTTGCGCGAGTTTTTGACTCAGCCGAGTACCCCATGAGGTAAGAGCCTGCATGAGAAGCGTCAGCGTCAGAGGGGGAGATTCGGGCAAAATGAAGCAGCGCGTAGTCCCAGGCCTCATCGTTGCGTGACTCGTCGGCCAGATAGTTCGTGTACCCAATTGGATCGGTGCTTTCTATTCGAGACTCTGCTTGATGCTGCTCTTTGTCCCATAGCCTCGCATGCTGGGCAGTCCCTTGGAGCTCCCGGAAGTTCTTGAGTGTCGTGAACCTTGTGAACCAGGCTTTTCTAAGCTCAACGGCCTCGACGTGTTCACCGCGTTCAAACGCATCAGTGGCGAGTAAATTGACGAGCGCACTGTCCGACCCCGTGGTATTGAGTTCAACGCCAAGCCGCGCGTAGTGAAGTGCGTGATCTACGAGTCCAGCTTCGCTCAGGCTCTCAACAATGCGCTTGGCTGCGTGAGCGTTGTGTGGCTCTCCACCAATGGTCTGGACAATAGTCACTGGATCACGATCGAGCACCGCAAGGCGCTCTAGTGGATATCGACCATACTCTCCGAGATCGATATCGCCGATTGCCTCGCGGTACTGTTTGATGCTCTCCTCGGAGAGGGCAGGGGCGTAGGCAACGATGTCGGGGTCGAAAAAAGTCCTGTTCCCCGCCGTAGCGATACTTGATGATCCACTTGATGAGGCGAGATTGTTCTTTCTGGGTGAGTGGTGGGGCAGCGGTGAGAACTGCTTGAGCGTGGGTGATCAACAGGGATCGGATCAGGCTGCCAAGCATGCCGGAGGAATCATCGGCCTTGATGATTGCTCGCGTGAGCAGCGTGATTCCACGCTCAATAATTGGTAGCAGTGCCGGAGCCGCATGCTCGGCTTCGATTTCGAGCGCCGAGACAGCTTTCAATCACTCGTCTGCAAAGGCGTTTGTCTGCCAGTAGTCATAAAAGCGTCTTGTTGGGCGAAGCTCATCGTTGACGAATGTGAGGAGTTCTTCGTACTTCGCCGCGTTCTGCATAGGTTTATCTTGACAGCTAAGCACAAGATTTCAGCTGATGCACCTGATGTGACTCTCGCGTATCATTGATGCATGAGGACCACACTGCGTATCGAAGAGCCTCTTCTCGAAGCGGCGAAACGCAATGCTGCCCGCAGGCAAGAAACCCTGGGGGAGTACGTGGAAGAGGCTTTGCGGGCCTATATGGCTGCACAGGCCGTGCCCACGGAGATGGTGGATCTTCCTGTGTTTCGAGGGGGCAGCGGTGTTAAGAAGGGAATCGATTCGACCTCGAATCGAGATCTTTTTGATGCTCTCGATGAGGCCGATGAGCAGATTGACACCGGTTCTCAGGAACTCAAAGCCTCATGATTGTGCTCGACGTCAATGTGTTAGTTGCGGCTTTCCGCGAGGACCACTCCCACCACACGATTGCCCGGCCGTGGCTCTTGCGAGCGCTCGAGGTTGAGTCGGCGGTTATCGTTCCAGACCTCGTATGGGTGGGGTTCTTGCGCATCGTAACTAATCGGCGCATTTTTAGTGAACCAGCTCTGCCGAGTGAGGCGTTGGCGTTTATGAGCGCCCTCACCAAAAGCTCTGCTTACCAACAAGCACCTGGATTGCCAAATGGGCACGACGTGTTCCGCAGAGCAGTCGAGTCTGCCGGAGCGCAATCAAACCTCATCCCGGACGCCTACATCGCGGCCGTGGCACTAGCTTTCGTGTGCCCGGTGGCCACGTTTGATCGCGACTTTCACCGCTTCGAGGGGCTCCGAATTGTGCGCCCCGAGGTCCCTACTTAGTGCATGGCCCTAGTAGCTCGCGCGCGGTGCAGGTGCCGCGGCCGATCCCGAACCCGCGCCGCGAAACCGCTCCACCAGCGCCTCTGTCTGGCGGGCAAGGATCGCGACGTCAGCGCCCACAGCAATGAACGATGCGCCCGCCTCGATGTAACGATCGGCATCGGCTGCCACAAATGCGTTTACACCAGCGGGTTTGCCCGCAGCCCGAGCTGCAGCGATTGTGTGCAGCACGGCCTCAACAACCTTGGGGTGGTTCTGCTGCCCGAGGAACCCCATCGACGCCGCGAGGTCGGCGGGGCCAACGAAGACGGCGTCCACCCCGTCAACCGCGAGGATTCGTTCAACATCTGCGACCGCAGCCGCCGACTCGATCTGCACGGTCAGGCTGATTGTCTCGTTTGCGCGACCGAGGTAGCCCTCTACTCGATTCCAGCGGGCGGACCGAGCGAGTGCGGATCCAACACCGCGCACCCCGCCACCCGCACCATCGGGGTAGCGCACCGCGCGCACGATCTCTGTGGCCTGCTCGGCTGAGTCGACCATGGGGATCAGAAGATTCTGTACGCCGAGATCGAGATACTGCTTGATCGCTACGGTGTCGCCATAGGGTGGGCGCACCACGGGAGTCGCCGGGTACGCCGACATGGCGTGCAACTGAGCGAGCACCGACTCTAGACCGTTGGGGAGTGCTCGGCGTCGAGCAGCACCCAGTCGCAGCCGCTACCCGCAACAATTTCAGCGGTGATGGGGCTGCCCGCGCAGGCCCACAGTCCGATCAGTGGATGATCCGCCGTGGCAAGTCGATCGCGGAGCGTGGCTGGCAGGTCTAGGTGAAGCGACATGTCACCGATCCTAGACCGTTGTAATCGGCGTGAACCGTGTCGCCGCGCTGCACCCACATCGGTTTTGTGAAGGATCCCGCGAGAATAATCTCGCCTGCCTCAAGCGTCTGTCCATGCTGCGCGAGCTTGTTGGCGAGCCAGGCGACACCGAGGGCGGGATGGCCGAGGATCGCGCCGGCCACACCTGAATCTTCAATCGTTTCGTTGCGGTAGAGCAGTGCAGAGGCCCAGGTGAGGTCTGTCTCATCAACTTTCACGGGGCGGCCGCCGATAACCATCGCACCCATCGCTGCATTGTCGCTGATGGTGTCTACGATGGTGCGCCCTTCGAGTTCAAGGTGCGAGTTGAGTACCTCGAGCGCGGGCACAACATAGGCGGTGGCGTCGAGCACGTCGAAGATGGTGACGTTCGGGCCGGTGAGTGGCTTCGAGAGCACAAAGGCCAACTCGACCTCGATGCGCACGTTTGAGAAGCGATCAAACTCGAGCACGGATCCGGATTCGAACACCATGTCGTCGTGGATCACACCGTAGTCGGGTTCTGAAATGCCGGTTGCGAGTTGCATGACCTTTGAGGTGAGGCCGATCTTGTGTCCAACGAGCCGTGCACCCGCCGCAATGCGTCGATCCGACCACACCTTCTGAATGGCGTAGGAATCCTCGATCACCATTTCTGGGTAGCGTGAGGTCAGCTTCGGCAGAATCGTGCGGTCGCGATCCGCCTGCACCAGTTCGTCAGCGATGGACTCAATCGTTTTCTGGTCGAGCACGTGATCTCCAAACTTCTATGTTGTGTTCAAAATCGTATACGATCTGCTGGGGTCGCGCTAGGTCGTGGATTTTTGTGCCAAACGAAGGCAGAAATTTCTACTTGTTTTTATTGTCAACGTGCGTAGAATGAAAAGTGGCGGTACACCGACGTGACGTCCAACCCTCTTCCCTCTAGAAGAACATCGTTCTTGGCGGCAAGTGTTTGGAACAGCAACGGAGCCCGACCTCAAAAGACGTGTTCATTGATCGAGAGAAGCAGACATGATGAAGAAAACACTGACTGGCCTCGCCGCCGTCATGGTTGCCGCACTAACCTTGACCTCTTGCTCTAGTGGTGGCTCATCCGGTGGAGATGCCGCTGCACCGGTAGGGAATGTTCCCCTAAAAATTGGCAACTTCCTTGACGTAACATCATGGGATCCCGCGCTTGCTGACATCGGGTTTGATGGCCCCTACCTTTCGGCAATCTACGATCCACTCGTCGTGGTTGACGGAAAGGGCGTGCCGCAGCCCGCGCTCGCTACAAAGTGGGAAGTCTCTGACGACTTCACAACGATCACCATGGACCTGCGCAGCGATGCGGTCTTCTCCGACGGAGAGAAGTTCGACTCGGAGGCCGCGGTGAAGAGCCTTGAGTATCTGAAAGCCGGTGTGCGCTCGCAAGAGGCCTACCAGAACGTCGACAATTTTGAGGCCGTCGACGAAGACACGCTCGCAATTCACCTCAAAAAACGCGACGATACCATCCTCTACTTCATGGGTCTCGGTCGCAGCTACATGATGGCTCCCAAAGCCATTGCCGACGGGTCGCTCGCAAAGACTCCGGTTGGATCGGGCCCGTACACCCTCGGAAAAGACACGGTTGCCGGTGCCGAATACCACTTCGACAAGGTCGCAAAACACTGGGCCACTCAAGACTTTCCCTTCGATCCTCTGGTCATCTCACCCCTGAGTGACCCGACCGCCATGCTGAATGGCATGGAGGGTGGCCAGTTCAACGTGATTTACGGCGATCAAACCGCCATCGACACTGCCGCGGCAAACGACTGGAACGTGAGCTCGGGCCTCTCCGCCTGGGTCGGTCTGCAGTTCACTGACCGTACGGGTGCCACCGAAATGGGCAAACCACTGGGTGATGTGAAGGTGCGACAAGCGCTCAACTACGCGTTCAACGGGCCAGAGATGCTGAAGGCCATTGCGCAGAACAATGGTGCCGCCACCAATCAAGTGTTCCCGGACGGCACCACGGGCAATCTGTCGAGGTTGAACGACCTGTACAAGCCGAGCATTCAGACCGCAAAGAAGATGCTCTCCGATGCCGGGTACGCCGACGGTTTTGCCGTCAAGATGCCGATGGCGCCGCCATTCCAGCCTTACCAGGCCGCGGTGGAGCAGGTATTTGGGGAGCTCGGCATCAAAGTGACCTGGGACGAGTACCAGTTCATGGACTACATGGCCAAAGCACCGACGTACCCACTCTTTGTGGGTGTCATCTCAATGGACGGCAACGCGGTCGCCACAGTCGAACGCCAGATCACTGAGCCGCAGTGGTACAACCCAACCACGAGTCTCGATGCGTTCCCCGGCGTTAAGGCGCAGGCTGACAAGGTTTTCAGTGCTGAACCTGGTGACGCTCAGAACAAGGAAATCGAAGCGCTGAACGAGATGGTGACCAAAGAGGCGTGGTTTAGCGTCTGGTACCAGTCGAATAACTCCTATGTTTCCACGAAGGAGTTTACGGTGACTCCCGTTACCGGCATGATGTTCCCGACCCTGCGCCACATTCAACTCGAGGGCTAGAGCCATGCTGACCTTCACGCTCAAACGATTGTTGTCGGGGGTGATTCTGCTGATCGCCGTGGCAACAGCCACGTTCTTCCTCGCCCACGCCGCGATCCCCGATCCGACACTCGGGCTGCTCGGTAGCGCCGCGACACCGGAAGCGCAGGCGGCGCTGGCACAGAAGATTGGCACGGAGCGACCCGTCATTGTGCAGTTTGGTGACTGGATTGCGCAGCTGCTGCAGGGGAACTTCGGCGACTCCTGGCGCAATTTCCAGCCGGTTTCAGAGCAGATCGCTACGAAGCTTCCGGTCACCCTTTCCGTCGTCACCGTCGGGATCTTGATTTCGGCGGTGCTCGGCGGGGTGCTGGGAGTGGTAGCGGGGCTGCGACCAAACACCTGGATCGACCGAGTCGTGAAGGCAGGCGCTGTTGTGCTGTTTGCTCTCCCAGGGTTCTGGGTTGCGCTGGTGCTTGTGATGCTGTTTGCGGTGCAGCTGAAGTGGTTTCCCGCGGTTGGGTACACAACCCCGGAGCAGTCGTTTGGCGGTTGGGTGCAGTCAATCACGTTGCCCGCCGTGGCACTGGCGGTTGGGGCAGTCGTAATGATTGCTGAGCAGCTGCGCAACGCGATTATTCAGGCGGACCGGCAAGATTACGTGCGAACGCTCCGCAGCAGGGGGCTGCCGCAGTGGCGGATCACTGTCCATCTGCTGCGCAACGCAGCACCGGCCTCACTCACGGTGTTGGCACTGATGTTTGTTGGGCTGCTCTCCGGGGCCATTGTTGTTGAACAGATATTTGCCCTCCCCGGCATCGGTGCGCTCACCCAGGGATCTTCTCAGAATGGAGATATTCCCATGCTGCTTGGCATCACGGTCATCACTGTTGTGTTTGTTGTGATCGTGAACTTCCTGCTCGATATTTTGCTCGGCTGGATCAACCCTAAGGCGCGTGTAAAGTGACCGCTCCGCTGACAGACTCCGTCACAGGCCAAACATTTGAAGCCGTTGACGCTGCGACCGCTACGGACGTGATCACCGTTGACTCTCGTGGGACTGCTCGCCAATCAACACTGAAGCGCTTCCTGAAACGCCCAGCCGGGGCAATATCCAGTGCAGTGCTGTTGCTCATTGTGCTCGTAGCCGTGTTCGCACCGTGGATTTCTCCTTACGACCCAAACGCCGTTGACCTCTCCCTGACGCGAGCCCTGCCGAGCCCAGAGCACTTGCTGGGTGGTGACACCGCGGGGCGTGATGTGCTCAGCCGACTCATTTGGGGTTCCCAAGCTACGCTGTGGGGTGCCGTCGTCGCAATTGCCACGGCGGTTGTGCTGGGTGTGCCATCCGGGTTGACTGCGGGTTACTTTGGCGGTGCAGCCGACAGAATCGGGACCTGGGTCAGCGACGCACTTCAGGCGGTTCCCGGCATGATCATTCTGCTCATTGTTGCCGCGAGCACACGCAACGACTTCACGTTGCTCATGATCACGGTCGGTGTGTTCATGGCCCCCGGATACTTCCGTCTGACTCGGTCGACAGTGCTCTCGGTGCGTCACGAAGCGTACGTCGATGCGGCTCGAGTCGCGGGTCTCTCGCACACACGCATTGTGGCGCGCCACGTTGTTCGCGCGGTGATTTCGCCGATCGTCATTCAAACCGCACTCACCGCGGGTATGGCGATGGGCATGCAGGCCGGCTTGCAGTTCTTGGGAATAGGGGGCGGTACGACTCCCGGCTGGGGTGCGGCTATGAGCGAGGGCTTCCGTGTGATGCGCACGGATCCGCTGCTCTTACTCTGGCCCTCGGTTGCACTCGGCGTTACGATCGCGGCGCTCGCGGTGTTGGGATCCACACTCGCAGACGTGATCAGTGTGAAAACGGTCACGCTCTCCCGCCGTGAGCGCAAAAGGATTGCGGCGCAGAATGCTGCGAAGCGAACGGTTGCTGAGCGGCATACAAGAACAGGGTCGACGTCTATCGCGGCAGTCGACTCAGCTGTGCGCCTCGAAAATTTGCGTGTGAAGTACGAGACCCCGAGCGGTGAGGTTGAGGTGGTGCACGGAATCACACTCGATGTTGCCCCGGGCGAGGTGCTCGGCATTGTGGGGGAGTCAGGGTCTGGCAAATCACAGACCGTGTTCTCAATGCTGGATCTGCTGCCAAAGTCGGGCTACTACACCGCGGACGCAATTTGGATCGGCGGCGAAGACGTCACGACCCTGTCGCGCGCCGACCGCGCGCAACTACTTGGTCACGAAATCGGGTACATTCCTCAGGAACCGATGACAAACCTCGACCCTCATACACGATCGGGTTTCAGCTGATTGAGCCGCTTCGGTCGGTGCACGGCATGAGCAAGCGTCGGGCGCGAGACCGCGCGCTCGCGATGCTTGAGCGGGTCGGGATCGTGGATCCCGAGCATGTCATGAAGTCGTACCCGCACGAACTTTCCGGGGGCATGGCACAGCGCGTCCTGATAGCGGGAGCGATTGCGGGCAAACCGTCGGTGCTCGTGGCTGACGAGCCTACAACTGCGCTCGATGTTACTGTGCAGGCTGAGGTGCTCGAACTGCTTCGTGAGTTGCAGCAGGAGTACCAAATGTCACTTGTGATCGTGACGCACAACTTTGGTGTGGTTGCAGACGTGTGTGATCGTGTGGTGGTGATGCGCTCGGGATCCATTGTTGAGATCGACGACGTCGAACCGATCTTTGCGCACGCAGAGAACCCCTACACGCGCGGACTCATAGCAGCGTCCCTTGACGGTGTTGAGAGTCGCGGTGAACTCGACGAACTTTTTGCACAGCGATTGGACAGCGGTCCCGCAACCGTGACGGAGGTCAAGGCATGACTCAGTTTGCACCCCTTCTGCGGGCCGAAAACGTGGTGGTTGAGTACGGATCTCGCCGCAACACAAAACGTGTGTTGCACGAGGTGTCGCTCGAAGTCGGAGACGGCGAGTGCGTCGGTCTTGTGGGTGAGTCAGGATCGGGCAAATCCACTCTTGGCAAGGCGATTCTTGGCCTCGTGCCCGTGGCCAGCGGCAGCATCACCTTCGATGGAAAAGACATTACGCATCTTTCGGGGCGAGCAAGGCGGCAGCTCGCCGCGGACATTCAGGTGGTGTTTCAGGATCCTTACGGATCCCTGAACCCGATGATGACGATAGGCGAGATCCTGGCAGAGCCGCTTTCTGCCGCGGGAACAAGTCGCGCAGAAGCCCGAAGAACTGTTGGTGACATGCTCGAGCGGGTCAACCTGTCGGGCAGCGTGATCGACCGTTACCCGAGTGAGTTTTCCGGGGGACAGCGGCAGCGGATCGCTATAGCCAGAGCGCTCGTGCGAAATCCTCGGCTGATTATTTGTGACGAACCAGTGAGTGCCCTAGATCTGACGACGCAGGCAACCGTGCTCGATCTGCTCATTGAATTGCAGCGCGACATCGGAGTTTCGTACCTCTTTGTATCCCACGACCTCGGTGTTGTGCGCCGCATCTGCCACCGGGTTGCCGTGATGTTTCGCGGCGATCTGGTGGAAATTGGTGATGGTGAACGGGTGACCCGAGATCCACAGCACCTGTACAGTCAACGCCTGCTTGCTGCCTCTCCGGTGGCGAATCCGGTGCTGCAGGCCGAACGCCGTGAGGCCTGGCTCGCGCTGCGGGCGGCCGGCGAGCGCTGAGCGCTTCAAGCGGAGTAGTTGCCTGCACGAGCTGGCGCCCGGCCGGGGTAGAATACTATGATGACCTCTTCTGAGAACACCGAGCCTACTGAGGCGACTGCGCCTGCCGAGGCGCCCGAGACAATTGAAACACCTGAGCCGACCGAAGTAGCCGAGCCGACCGAGACACCCGCTGCCGCTGAGGCCGCAGTGGAAAGCGAAACCGCAATTGCAGCCGAGCCTGCCACTGAGAATGAAGCCGCTGCGAACGAAGCACCCGCGAACGATGCCTCTGCAGCTGAGACCGTTGCCGAGTCTGAGACCGTAACTGAGGCTCCGGCAAAAAAGAAGAAGGCACCCGCCGAGGCCGCGCGAACTACGTTTGACGACCTGGGGCTGAGCGCCCCGATCCTGCGCGCAGTAAAGGGGCTTGGTTACGAGACCCCGTCAGCGATTCAAGAGGCAACGATCCCGACCCTGCTTTCGGGGCGAGACGTTGTTGGCCTCGCGCAGACCGGAACCGGTAAGACGGCTGCGTTTGCGCTGCCGATTCTGTCGCGCATGGAGCCGGGTAAGGGAACCCCGCAGGCGCTTGTGCTTGCGCCGACCCGTGAGCTTGCCCTGCAGGTGTGTGAGGCGTTCGAAAGCTACGCTGCGCACCTGCCAGAGGTCCACCTGCTGCCCGTTTATGGCGGCCAAGCGTACGGCCAGCAGCTTTCTGCGTTGCGCCGCGGCGTCGACATTATTGTCGGCACACCGGGTCGCATCATGGACCACATGAAGCGCGGCTCGCTTGACCTTCGCCAGATCAAGTATCTTGTGCTCGACGAGGCCGATGAGATGCTGAAGATGGGCTTTGCGGAAGACGTGGAGACGATCCTCGCGGACACACCCACCGAGAAGCAGGTTGCACTGTTCTCAGCGACGATGCCAGCGCAGATTCGCCGCATTTCACAGCAGTACCTTGACGACCCCGCTGAGATCAAGATCGCTGGTAAGACGCAGACAAGCGCGAGCATCACGCAGCGGTACATCGTGGTGTCATACACACAGAAACTTGACGCACTCACGCGTGTGCTTGAGGTCGAGAACTTTGACGGCGTTATCGTCTTCACTCGCACACGTAACGACACCGAGCAGGTTGCCGAGAAACTGCGTGCTCGTGGCTACTCCGCCGCCGCGATTAATGGCGACGTGCAGCAGGCCCAGCGCGAGCGCACCGTGCAGGCATTGAAAGACGGCAAGCTCGACATCCTCGTCGCGACCGACGTTGCCGCTCGTGGACTTGATGTTGAGCGCATCAGCCACGTCATCAACTACGACCTGCCGATCGACACCGAATCGTACGTGCACCGCATCGGCCGCACCGGTCGTGCTGGCCGCACCGGTGACGCGGTCAGTTTTGTGACGCCGCGCGAGCGCCGCATGCTGAAGTCGATCGAGAAAGCGACTAAACAGCCGCTGACCCAGATGCCACTTCCCGGCATCGAAGAGGTCAATGCGACAAGACTCTCACGCTTCGATGACGCTATTACGGCGGCACTCGACGAGACCTCACGCATCGACCGCTTCCGCGACATCATCGCCCATTACGTGCGTAATCACGATGTGCCAGAGGCCGACGTTGCCGCCGCACTCGCGGTGGTTGCACAGGGCGACACCCCGCTGCTGCTCGACGAGGCCGACGATCGTAAGTTTGCTCGGGATCGTGCGCAGGCTGCGAAGTTCCTTGACGATAGTGGCGACCGCCGCGATTCTGACCGACCTGAGCGGGCACCTCGTGGCGAGCGCCGTTCCGATCTGCGCATGTACCGCATTGAGGTTGGGCACCGCCAGAAGATCAACCCCGGCCAGATTATCGGTGCGATCGCGAACGAGGGTGGGCTCACCCGCGACGACTTCGGTCGTATCCAGGTGCGCGATGACTTCTCGCTTGTGGAACTGCCGGCATCGCTGTCGTCCTCAGCGCTGTCTGCTCTTGAGCAGACTCGCATCAGCGGCAAGCTGATCGAACTGAAGCCAGATAACGGCCCTGCCCCTCGCGGCAAGGGCTGGGAATCGCGCGGGGATCGCGGATCCGACCGTCGTGGTGGTGGCGGATACCGGGATGACCGTGGGTCACGCGATAACGGTGGCTACCGCGGTGATCGAGACAACCGCGACAACCGCGGAGGTAGCTACCGCGGTGACCGTGACAACCGCGGCGGTGGCTACCGCGGTGATCGCGATAATCGTGGCCCTCGTGACGGCGGTGGCAATGACCGCGGTGGTAACGACCGCGGCCCACGTAAGCCACGCTGGTAGTTCTCTCTGCTAGGCAGAATCAACCGCCCCGGCCCCTAGACATTTTGCTTTGTGTTCGCGAAGCTTGTGTCAGGGTCGGGGCGGTTTTTGATGCCCTACACTCCAAAGAAAAGAGTGGCGGATGCGTATCGGCTTCATCATTGGCAGTTTGTCGGCTCAATCGATCAATCGGCGATTGCTGCACGGGCTGCAAGAGGTCATTGGTAATCGGGCAGAGCTTGTCGAACTTCGTATCGACGAGTTGCCTCTGTACAACCGCGATCTTGACGGCCGGTTTCCGGAATCTGCGATCAATTTCAAGCGTCTTCTCAAAGAGGTTGACGGGTTGATTATTGCGACACCGGAATACAACCGCTCGATGCCCGCGGCCCTTAAAAATGCGCTCGAGTGGGGATCTCGACCTGGTGGCCAGAATGCCTTTCCTGGAATCCCCGTAGGAATTATCGGGGCGTCGACTGGCAGGCTTGGCACAGCGCTCTCCCAACACCAGTTGCGCGAAGTGCTCGCTTACCTCGACATGCCAACGCTCGGGCAACCTGAGTTCTACCACACCTTTGACGCGGCACACTTTGACTCAGAAACAGGTGCCGTTAGCGACACAAACCTGTATCGCCGTCTGGGAGATTGGGCGACAACGTTTTTTGACCACGTTGAGAAGCATCCTCGAGGGACGGAGCGGTCATGACAACCCCAATTCCTGATGACATTCGTGCGTATCAAAACGGGCTTGATTCCGAGGCGCGTGCAATCTGCGATGTGCTGCTCGAAGTGATCGAGCGTGAGCTGCCCGATGCGGATCGTAAGGTGTGGCATGCTCACCCGGTCTGGTTCTTCGAAGGCAACCCGGTAGTGGGATACTCGCGGCTGAAGGTCTCGGTGCAGCTGCTGTTCTGGAGCGGGCAGGCTTTCGAAGAGGCCGGGCTCGAGGTTGAGGGCAGCTTTCAAGCGGCGCAGGCCAGGTACACGGATCCCTCGCAGGTGGACCTCGTTGCTTTGGGGCGATGGTTATCGAAGGCTCGCGATATCCAGTGGAACTACCGCGACATCCGCCGCAATCAGGGCCTCGTACCCTTGCGCGGCCTGCCGGGTGCCCCTGCCGCGACTGGCTGACGCACGAGTGGCCAGGTAATCGACGAGCGGCCCACATATATTCGCGTTGGTAAGGGGTGGACTCGTCGGTAAGCGGTGCAATCGTGGTTAGCCGAAGCGACCGCCGGGGCGTTTTCAAGCAAGCCTGCCAAGAAACGTTGCGATGTCTTTGCCGAACTCCAGCGTGGGTCTGCCTGGCACTTCGATCCGGAATGCACGCAGCCTTCTCGCAAATACCGCTGCGGTCGTAAGGTCCTTCGCTCCCCAGCGAATTCCACGCATGCTTGTGGTGCCCTCAATCCAATCGTGCCGTAGCTTTTCCTCGTGAACCACCTCTGCTGCGCTCCTGCCATTGAGCATGTCTGTGTTGAAATACTTCACCTTTCCATCACACTCCCCGAATACGTTGAAATCGGGGAGCTTGAAATCTAGGTACAGGGTTCCACCGTTCTCGGCGGGGATCGGTGTCTGGAGCTCAACCCGAATGCCCAGCTGGTGCATACGAAGTCGGCTCACGCTTTCTAGGGGAGACTCCGAGCCCGGATCCGAGAGGATAGCGAGATTACGCACGACTGCCATGCCACGACGCCGAGGGTGGTTGAGCGTATAAGCAATGAGCTGGGCGCGCCATTCATGCCAAGATGTCTCGTCGATGACCCTGTTGGTGCTGAAAAGCTTGTTTAGTAGTGAATCTGTGCAAGCGAGGGCGATTCCGAAAGGCTCCGTTCGTGCAAGATCGATGATGGTCCGAACTGCTGAAGTGCACGTAAATCCTGCAACACTGCCGACCTCTTCTGGGCCGAGCTCACCGCGGTGGATACTCAGGAAACCGCTGACTGTTCCGTGTCTTGCGGGTTTGGTGAGCGCCACAACCTTTGGGTCTGTGAGTTTGTCTGGGGGTTTATTAAAAACGCGCTCCATCCATGCCGACCACACCGGTAGACCGTGCAGCGTCGCGGCAGAACGATGCGAAAAAACTGGTGTGGTCTCCGCCGCGCCGCTGGCAGCGATCATGGCAAGTAGGTGCTGATTCGCCATTGAAGCTGAAGTCCAAGTCTCTTGACCTGTGTACCAACTGCGGCGCAACCGTATGATGTCGCCAGTTTTCACATGGTGTGTGATGTCTCGCTCGGTGAGGCCAGACCACAACAAGTCTTGTGTGCGCACAAGACTGCGTTTGAGGTGGGCAATTTTGCTGTGAGTGACGGGCTCGGATTGAGGCATGACACCAGCGTGGCTGATTTGCAGGCCGAGCGTGACTGGTTTACGAAATCTGTGGATAACTCAAGGCTGTGAGCTATTCGGCACCGTGAGGTATTCAACGCTGTGAGCTACTCGAACGTGGTGAGTCCAGGCCAGAAAACTACGCACGAACGCCCAGGTTACCGACGAGCGGCCCCCTTAGAAACCTGTTGGTAAGGGGGCCGCTCGTCGGTAACCTGGACGCTCATCCGGGCTGGGCCGGACGGGCTCAGGCAGACCGGACCCGGCCGAGCCAGGCCCAGTCCGGCCCGGGCAGACCAAGCCAGACCAGGCGCCAAGCCCGGCCCAGAAACCAGCCCCTACCCGCTGATGACGTGGGGCTCAGCCACTGCTTTCAGACCTTCAACGCCGAACTCCCGGCCGTAACCCGACTGCTTTGCCCCGCCGAACGGGATCATCGGGTGCAGGCCACCGTGTGAGTTGATCCACGTGGTGCCGGCCTGCAACCGAGCGGCAACCTCAAGCGCCTTCGCACGATCCGACGACCACACCGACGACCCGAGGCCAACCTCAAGCGCATTCGCCAGGCGCACCGCCTCGTCAATGTCGGAGTAGCGGATAATCGGCAGCGCCGGCCCAAACTGCTCCTCAAGAACAAGCTCGTTCTGCGGGTCGATATCGGCGATAAGAGTCGTTGGGTAGAAGTTGCCGACGGCTGCGCGGTCAGGATCGCCGCCGAGCACAACGCGCGCGCCCGACGCCTTGGCGGCCTCAACGAGCCGATCGACCACATCGAACTGGGCGCGGTTTTGCAGCGGCCCGAGCACGTTGTGCTCTTCGAGCCCAACGCCCATGGGAACCTTCGCAGCGACATCAGCGAGTGCTGCAACGACCTCGTCGTAGACGGAGTCGTGCACGTAGAGACGTTTGAGCGCGGCACAGGTTTGGCCCGTGTTGATGAACGCACCCCAGAACAGGTCCTCAGCAATGGCTTTTGGATCCACATCGGGCAAAACGATGCCTGCGTCGTTGCCGCCGAGCTCCAGTGTGAGCCGCGTGACGTTGTTTGCGGATGCTTCAATAATGCGCTTGCCGACCGGGGTTGAGCCGGTGAACATAATCTTGTTGATCTTCGGGCTGCGAGTAAGTGCGTCGCCCACTGTGCTGCCGGGACCCGGCACGACGTTCAAAACGCCCTCGGGCAGCACCTGGTTCATGACGGCGATGAGTGCTACGACGGAAAGCGTGGTCGTCTCAGCGGGTTTCATGACGACTGTGTTGCCCATGCGCAGCGCGGGTGCGATCTGCCAGATGGAGATCATCATCGGCCAGTTCCAAGGCGAGATCGCCCCGACAACACCGAGTGGGCGGTAGTGCATCTCAGCGTAGCCGGAGTCGTCGTCAACGAGCACCTCAACGGGTAGGGGAGTGTCTGCCGGGGTGCGCGTCCACACAACACAACCGCCAACTTCAAAGCGAGCGTTTGGTCCGTTCAGCGGTTTGCCCTGCTCACGTGAAAGTAGTTCAGCGAGTGCCTCGGAGGACGCCTCGATCGCGTCGGCGGCCTTGTGTAGGTACCCGCGGCGCTCGTCGTCACTGAGCGCCGCCCAAGACACCTGAGCCGCAACGGCCTTGTCGATAGTTGCCTCGAGGGCTGCAACATCTTGAACGGGTGCGGTGCCGATCAGCTCACCGGTTGCGGGGTCAAACACCTCGCGGGTTTCACCGCTGGTTGGTGTGATGGCTGCGAGCAGGCTTTCGTAGGTATTCATGGATCCTCCACTTCGAGTTATAGATCCACTCTATGCTGCCCCCAGAACAACGGCTTGACTCGCGCGGAAGCCCGGTTGACGATTCGGGCACACTCGCGGCACTGGCACCGGTTGCACACTCACCCCGCGTCGCGCGCAAGTCGTCGCACGACCGTGAGGCCGAGGATCGCCGCGAGCACCGCCCCCGTCGCAATACTGCCCGTCATGGTAAGCGCAGACGTACCAGCGAGCGCGGACACAACCGGCGCGGCTACGGCCCCCGCCGTGAACATCGCCATGCCGAACAGCGCCGAGGCGGTGCCTGCCCGTGCCCCGTGGCCACCGAGCGCGAGGGTTGTGCCGTTGGGTCCGCCGAGACCCGCAGCCCCGAGGTACAGAACGAGCAACACGATGACGACGGGGCCGGGAGCCCCAAAGAGGGTTGCTGTGAGCAGCCCAATCGCGGCTACTGCCCCCGCGACTTGTCCGCTCAGATACATACGCACTGTGCCGAGGCGGGCCACCGAGAGTCGACTCACTTGTGCGCCCCCGAGTTGTGCCAGCGCGTTGAACGCGAAGACCAAGCTGAAGAGTTGCGGTGTGAGGCCAAACTCTCCCTGCAGCACAAAGCTCGACATGGACAAATATGAGAAGAAGGCGACTCCGCTGAGGCAGGCCGCGATCATGAGCGCAACGAACAGAGGATCCCGCATCACAGCAACAATCTGACCACCCGTCGTGCCCAGCACGCTGCCCGAGTGCCGCCCCTCAGTCAGTGTCTCGCTGAGACCGAACTGCGCCACGATCACGAGCACCACGCCAACCCCCGCGAGTACAAAAAAGATACCGCGCCAGTCCATGATGCGCGCAAGCTGCCCGCCGACCACCGGGGCAATGATCGGCGTGAGTGAGGTCACTAGAGCGAGCAGCGAGAGCATACGTGACAGTTCGATCCCGTGAAACAGATCGCGCGCAACGGCCATGCTGATCACGACACCCGCGGACCCAGCGAGCCCCTGCAGCAGGCGCGCGATCAGCAACACCTCAATCGTCGGGGCAAACGCGCAGACCGCCGAGAACACAGCAAACAGCACCACACCAGTCACCAGCGGGGGTTTTCGCCCGAAGCGGTCCGAGAGCGGCCCGGCAATAAGTTGCCCAATTCCGAGGCCGATCATACACACCGACATGGTCGCCTGCGCGAGTGCGTCCGAGGTATCGAGGGTGCGCGCGAGCTGGGGCAGCTGGGGCATGTAGAGGTCCATGGAGAGTGGACCGAAGGCTTCCAATGCGCCGAGCACGAGGGTGATGCGGAGCAGGCCCATCGGCTTACCACCGGGGACGAACGGATGAATGGCCCGGCTCCACGGCGGCTCATCGAGTGAGGATCCGTCGCCACCAGCTGTCGCGCGCCTCGAGCGCCGCCCGAGAAACTATGGCGTCGGGTGAGAACCCGCTGAAGCCGTGGTAGCCACCCGACCAAACGTGCAGTTCTGCCTCACCACCCGCGGCCCAGATGCGGCTCGCGTACGCGACACTTTCGTCGCGGAAGATCTCTGCCGATCCCACTTCAATAAACGCGGGCGGCAGGCCCGCGAGGTCAGTTGCGCGTGCGGGGGCTTGGTAAGCGGTGACCCGATCGGTGCCGCGATCCTCGCCGAGTGCGGCGTCCCAGCCCGCATCGTTGTTATTGCGGTCCCACGCGCCGAGGCCGTCGTACTGCCAGCTTGAAACGGTGCTGTTGCGGTCGTCGATCATGGGGCAGCCAATGAGTTGTCCGGCGATCGCAGGGCCCCCGCGGTCGCGGGCGAGCAGCGCGACGGCTGCGGTGAGCCCGCCGCCGGCGGAGGCGCCGGTGACGGCGATCCGCGAGGCGTCGATGCCGAGCTCTTGCGCGTGCTCGGTCATCCAGCGCAGCGCTGCATAGCAGTCCTCCGCCGCGGCGGGCGCCGGGTGCTCGGGTGCAAGCCGATACTCGACCGCGACCCCCACGGTGCCGAAGCGCTCGGCGAGGTCGATCAGCTCGCCGGTCGCAAAGAAGCGGGTGCCGAGCACGTAACCGCCGCCGTGGATCGCGAGCACACCCGGGGCGGGTCCGTCGGAGGTGTGTTCGGGACGCACGATCGTCACCGCGACCTCCGGCGCTCCGGGCGGACCCGGAATGACGCGGTGTTGCCACGTTACCGCGCGCCCCGCGGCCTGCACCTCGATCGCCGGAATCACCGTCTCGAAGTGGGCGCGATTTTCGAGGATCGTGTCTGCGCGCAGCGGGGTCTGCTCGACGAGGTCCATGAACGCGGCGAGGCCCTCGGCGAGTTCTGGGTCGTAGGGCACCGGCGCTGGCCGAGTCGTGGGTTCTGCCGCTCGGTACGGCGCATTCTCGGGGTCAGCCACGCGCCTCACCACCGAGGATCCTGCGCAACCACGAGTCGCGTGAGGCAAGCGCCGCGCGGCTGACCTCGGTCTCGGGGTGTACATGTCGAAACCGTGGCAGCCACCCGACCACACGTGCAGTTCGGCTTCGCCGCCCGTTGCCCAGATGCGGCTCGCGTAGTCGACGTCTTCGTCGCGGAACATTTCTGCGGCACCCACCTCGATAAACGCGGGCGGAAGCCCGGAGAGATCCGTTGTTCTTGACGGTGCTGCGTAGGCGGGGGCATTGCCTGAATACGCGAGTTCTTCGCCGAGTACACAACGCCAGGCGAGCAGGTTCTCTGCGCGCTTCCATGTGCCGATGCCGTCGTACTGCAGCGATGACACGGTCGAGTTGGTGTTGTCGAGCATGGGGCAGAGCAGCAGCTGCCCGGCAATCGCGGGGCCGCCGCGATCGCGAGCCATGAGCGAAACAGCGGCCGCGAACCCGCCGCCCGCGCTGCCACCCATCACCACAATGCGGTGTGGATCGCCGCCCAGTTTCGCCGCGTGTGCCGCGACCCAGGATGTGGCCTCGTAGTTGTCCTCGATCCCGGCCGGAAACGGGTGCTCGGGTGCAAGGCGGTACTCGACGTTGACCGCGATGACCCCGTGTCGCGCAACGAGGTCGACCAGACGGCCGTGTTCCCAGCTGCGGTGGCCAACGATCATGCCACCACCGTGAAAGTTGACGAGCAGAGGCAGTGCGGTTGCTGCTCGTTCCTGCGGTGCGAACACCGTGATTTCGAGGTCCGGGGCACCGTCGGGGCCGGGAATGACCAGTTCTTCTGCGGTAATGGGGAGGCCCGCCACTGCGGCGGCACTGTCGGGGAAGGCGGGGCTAGCGCCGCGGGAGAGCCGCAGGGATTCCTCGCTCAGCGGGGGCTGTGGGGGCATGGCCCCGAGCGCGAGCTCGACCTCCGCGTCGAACGGCACCGGGGTGATTGCCGGGAAGCCAAGGGCAGTCGGCGTGCCAAGGGCGGTCGGTGCGCCAGCGGCGACCGGTGTGTTTGTTGTGCTCATGGTTATGGTCCTTCCGGGTTGACGAGGCCACGGTCGGCCCAGAACGGTTCGACGCGGGATCTGATGGTGTCGGACCCCACCCTGTCGAGCAGTTCCAGGCTCGCGAGGTTCGCCTCCAGCTGCGTGACGCTCGAAGCGCCAAAGAGGGTGTTGGCCGTGGCTGGGTGCGTGAGGGTGAACGCGATCGCCAGCTGAGCCGGTGTGCCACCGAGTTGCTCTGCGAGCGCGACAAAACCGGGTACGTCGTCGATGATGCGCTGTCGGATCCCGCCCGGGTCTCGCCCAACCTCACGCTCCGTGCTGACCTTGCCCGCGAGGTATCCACCCTCCAGCACGTCTGAGGCCTGCATCGAGAGCCCCCGTTGCCACAGCGCTGCAAACGGTTCGCCATCGGGAATCGAGCGTCGCGACACGCTGTACTTCAACTGCGCGATCTCGGGTCCCGCAATACCCTCGGCAGCGGAGATATCGAGCAGAGTCGCGATGTTCGACGCCGACCAGTTGTTGACCCCCCATGCGCGAATCAGGCCAGCGCTTCGCAGCTCAGTAAGGCTCAACACAATGTCGCGCAGAGCGACATCATCGCGACGCAGATCGCCGAGAATCACTAGGTCGGCGTGCTCGCACCCAACACGAAACAGGGCCCGTTCAAGCTGTGGCCTGAACCCCGCATCGTGATCCCACCCCTCCAACCACAGCTTTTCTGACAGTAGGTAGTCGTTCCGTTTGATACCCGCCGCCCGCACAATGGCAGAGAACAACACGTCGGTGAACGCGGGCGGACCCTCGGGTACCCCGTAGACACCAACGTCGAAGAGGTTGATGCCTCGCTCGACGGCGGTGCGCACAAGCTCGACGGCGTCTTCAAAGTGCATGCGATCGTAGACATGCCAGGACCCGAGCGCAAAGACCGAAGCTTCGAGCTCACTCTGACCAATGCGACGACGGGGAATGGGGGCGGTGTGCATAGTTGTCCTTCCGATGGTGTGGCTGGATGGTGCGCTGGGCGGCTTAGGGGCGAGAAGTGAGCCGCGGATCGATGACGGCTTTCACCTCACCGAGTCGGTGCATGTTCGTAATGCGATCGCTCGCCTGCTCAAGGCCGCAGGGCTCCGAGAACAACTCGTCCCAGGGAAAACGCTCCGCGAAGACACGAAAGAACTCGATTGAGCGGTAGTAGTCGGAAACGTCGCCGTTGAGAGACCCGACGACGGTGAGTTCCTTGCTCATGATCGCTGATAGGGGGATTGGTGCGCCCGCTGGTCCCGTCGAACCGACGACCGTGATGGTTCCTCGCTGCGCCGCCATTGCGATCGCCTCGGGTCCGACACTGGGGGCGCCCGCGAAGTCGAGTACAAGGTCGGCACCGCGGTTTGCAGTGATCTGGGCGACTCGGGCGATGACCGCCTCGGAGCCGTCTGCGATATCAACCGTATGGGTTGCCCCGAACCGTTCAGCGAGTGCGAGGCGCGAAGGGGGCGCGCCAACCGTAATCACGGTGCCCGCCCCGAAATGCTCGCGACCGCGGTTGCGAACAGGCCGAGGGCACCGGATCCCTGCACAACAACAGTGGATCCTGCGCGAACTCCGCCGGCGCGGTCGAAGGCGCGCAGCACGGTCTTTGCTGCGCACCCGGCGGCCGAGGCCCAGGTGTCTTTCACCTCGTCCGGGAGACGCAACTTCTGGGCACCCGGGGTAACGTACGCGTACTCCGAGAGGCCCGCGGTGGCGAACGGGTGGCGATCTGAGCGTTGCAGAAAGCCATAGCCGCGTTTGCTGCACGCAACGGGTTGGCGAAGCACCGTGCAGCCGAAGCACTCGCCGCACACTGATTCCGACCAGCCGATGCGGTCGCCCAATCGAATTGGCTCGCCGAGCGCATCGGTGGCTCCGTCTCCGACGGCGATCACCTCACCCACCATCTCGTGGCCGAGCACCACTGGCAACATGCCGGGGAAGGTCATCTTGCCCTCCCAAATCTCGATGTCAGTGCCGCAGAGGGTGGTGCAGGTGATGCGCACGAGCGCTGCCCCTGGCTCGACCGTTTGGGGGAGTGGGAGCTGCCGGAGTTCAAGTGCCTCACCGTGCTCGGTGAGTACGGCCGCGAGGGAGGAAGTTGGGATCGTCATTGAGGTTCCGTTCCTGGTCGATCCGGCTTGGCGTCGTTGCGGGGTGCCGGGATATGCTTTTATTCTACATACGTTGACCGAAAACGGAAGTGCCACTTCTGCGGTCGCACTGCCCGAAGGAGTAGCAATGATGCGGCGCGTGGAGCCCCCACTGGTTAATGAACGTCCACTGATTGATTCGGTGGAACCCGACAGGCCAGTGGAAGCGACAGAGAATGCGGATCTTGTGCTGCGAGGGGGAACGGTGCTTGTGCTCGACGCCGTTGGGAGCCGTGCCGAGGCGGTTGCTGTTTCTGCGGGGCGCATTGTTGCGGTCGGGAGCTCACAAGATATTGAGACTTGGATTGGAGCTTCGACGCGGATAATTGAGCTCGGTGGGCGCACGCTGATGCCAGGGGTTAATGACTCGCACCTGCACGGCAGCTGGCTCGGCGCGCGCTGGCCGCACACCCTTTTTGGTGCACCTGATCCCGAGGCGGCTTCCCAGATTGCCGGGCCGCTTGTGAGTGATCGGGCCGGGCGCCGCGCCGCGATCCTCGGGGCTGGGCGGCTGCTCATCGAACTCGGAATTACGAGTTACACCGAACCCGGCATTGGTCCGGGGAGGATCGCGGTGAGACGGGGTGCTTTCATAGCGAAGTGATCGACGTGTACCGTGAACTTGCCGCCGAAGGGCTGCTGCTGCAGAGGGTGACCCTGCTCGCGCTATACGGAGTTCTTGATGGCCCAAGTGACCTGGACGTGGTGTTGGCGGGTATCCGAAAAGAAGCGCGGCGTCGGGCAGAGGCCGATCTCAGGTGGCTGAATATCTCAGGGGTCAAACTATTCGGAGACCTCATTCCGCCCATGCGTCAGGCCTGGACCGATCACCCCTACGATGACGGCACACACGGCGATCTGCTGATCTCGGCGACTACGATCGAACAGAAGGCAGCGGGCCTCCGAGCGATGGTCCGGGCGGCGCACCTGGCCGGGCTGCAGCTCGGAGTGCACGCCACGGGGGATCGCACGATCCAACTGGTGCTCGATACGATTGCGGAGGCCGCCACCGAGTCGGGTGCCTTGGGTTCGGCCGATCTCGCGCACACGATCATTCACGGGGACCTCGCTACATCGCAGCAGATCGAGCGCATGGCGGAGCTTGGCATCTGGCTCAACGCGCAGTCGGGAGTTGCGGCCGAAACCGTTGGGTGGCTTGCGGCTGCCCTGGGTGACGATGTTGCGGACGAGGCGTGGCGGTTCGCCGATGCGCTCGCAGCTGGAGTGCTCGTGCTGTCATCTGACGCTCCCGTGCTTGGTTTTGATTGGCGGCGAGGGATTGCTGATGCTGAGGCGAGGATCGAGGCTTCTGGGGCGGCCTGTGACCCCGGCTCCAGGCGAGCACGCCTGCATCAACTGCTGCGCGCCTACACCGCGATCCCCGCCCAGCAGGATCGCGCGGCCTGCTGGAAGGGGACCGTGGAGCTTGGCAAGGTGGCTGATCTGGTGGTGCTCGCCGAGGATCCCTTTGCGGTGGGGGCTGCCGGGTTGCCGGAGGTTGAGGTTGACCTTACGGTGCTTGATGGGAGGGTTGTGTTTGAGCGGGCGTAGTGTGCCTCAGGAAGGGGCTTGTGGGTTTACGTCAGCAACTGCCCGCCGTCGACCGGCAGGCTGATCCCCGTGATGTGTTTGGATCCCTGGCCGGCGAGAAAAACAACCGCGGGGGCGATGTCGCCCACCTCAGCGAGGCTGCCGAGCGGGATCCTGTTTGCCCATGCCGCGCGCTCGGTGGATCCCTCGGGCATGCCCTGCTGCAGCATTGGGGTGAGCACGGGGCCAGGGGCAACCGCGTTCACCCGAATGCCGTGGTCGGCAAGCTCTATCGCGGCCCAGCGGGTGATCGAGTCAACCGCAGCTTTGCTTGACTCATAGGCACCCATGCCGGGGGTCGGCTGACGGCCACCGATCGAGGAGATGTTGACGATTGTGCCGCCGCCTCCAGCGGTGATGCGGTGCCTGGCGAATGCCTGCGTCATGACGAATGTTCCAACGATATTGACGTCGAGAATTGTGCGGAAATCGTTGGGATCGAGTTCCGTCACGGTGCCGTGCACTGACAGGATGCCGGCGTTGTTGACGAGCACGTCGATGCCACCTGAGGCTTCGAATGTCTCGAATGCTGCAGTGACGGCTTGCTCGTCGGTGATGTCGAGTGGGAGTGCTGTTGTCCCGAGTGCGGCGGCTGCTCTGCGTGCCGCCTCAGCGTTCGAGTCGG
The DNA here is from genome assembly GCF_011382985.1 of Leucobacter coleopterorum. Taxonomy (GTDB): domain Bacteria; phylum Actinomycetota; class Actinomycetes; order Actinomycetales; family Microbacteriaceae; genus Leucobacter; species Leucobacter coleopterorum. The sequence continues at coordinate 2,263,664 of NZ_CP049933.1, read as the reverse complement.
CGATAACTACACGATCCCCGGCTTCGAGAAAGGCTTGAGCGATGCCCTGGCCGATTCCGCCTGCGCCGCCGGTGACGAGAATGGTGCGGGGTGTGGTCACGGTGACTCCTGTGTCTGTTGAGTGGGGCTTGTCTGGTGGTGAGAAGATGCTCACGGCTGATATTATACGAACGTAGAAAATAAAAGTCGATACCGCGGCTCAGGAAACACTCGCGCCGCGTCACGTGCAAGGAGGCACCTGTGGCACTCGCAGTAGAGGTTCCCGTTCGTCAGCTTGGGCCGGGAGGACCCGTTGTTCCGGTTGTAGCTCTCGGGTCCTGGAATATCTGGGATCGAATGGTGACCGAGGATCGCCTCGCGCTCATTCAACGCGCGGTTGATCTTGGTGCCGGCTTCTTTGACGTGGCCTATTACAACATGGGACCGCACGCCGAGGCCTCGCGCACGGACTTGCTCTTCGGTGAGGCGATTCGCGAGATTGGTCTTGCGCGCGATGCATATCAGCTCTGCGGCAAGCTCTGGCTGTGGGAGTATCCGCAGACCGGGTTTGCTGAGCAAATGCGCGTTTCGCTCGACCGCATCGGCGCGGGCAGGAGTGGACCGGAGTCGTTCGAGACCGTTGTTGTTGGCGATTTTGTTGGAGATGTCGATATTGCTCAGGTGGTGCGAGATGTGCAGTCGGAGCTTGATGCTGGGAGTTTCACAAGCTGGGGCGTGAACAATTGGCCCGCCCAGGCCCTGCAGCTGGCACTCGATACGGCAGATGAAGAGTCGCTCACCCCGCCGAGTTTTGCGCAGCTGAAGTACGGCCTTGTGCGGCGAAGCATGGCGGAGGGTCGTATTACGGTGAGTGGTTCGGTGATGGCACTCTTGCGCTGCAAGCCTCTGACACGTTTGAGGGGGAATCCTTGTTGGCAAGCTCCGCCCTGATCGGAAAATTGGTGCCGATGTTGGTGGAATTCGTGAGCGCATCGTTGCCGCCTATCCCAGGGTGAAAAGGATCGCCGATTCCCTCGGGGCAACACCCGCGCAGCTCGGCATTGCGTTCTGTCTCGCCAATCCTGCAACCGCCAATGTGCTGTTCGGGGCATCAAGCGTTCGGCAGCTTGAGGACAACCTCGGGGCGATCGCGCTGCTGGAGGCGGTTGGGGTAGACCGTGTGCGCGAGGTTACAGCAGAGCTCTGGTTGGATCGCGAGGTGCGGCCAGACGGGGTTTGGGGATCCTAGTGGTGTTGTGCCGAGAGAAACTCGATTGCCGTTGAGCGAAACTCGGGGCTGTCGAGGGCCTCGCGGTGATCCCCGGGGACTCGGGTAATTGAGGCGTGAGGGAGCCTCGCGGCCAGATCGTCAATACCCTGCGTGAGTGCGTCACGGCTGCCCGTCACAAAGAGGGTGGGGACTGTCGGGCTCTCGAGCTGCGGTGTGAATGGCTCTGTGGCGAGGCCCTGAATGAGTAGCGCGAGTGACGCCGTGTCTTTTTCCGGGGCGGAAATGAGGTTGGCCATCATGCCGACGAGTGGGCTCTGGGGTGTGGTGCCGGTGAGCGCTCCCCGAAGTTCGGTCGGATCAACTGCTGAGAACGGATCGGTGGGGCTTAAGCCTCCCAGTACGAGGCGGCGCACGTGTGGGGAAACCAGTGGGAGTTCCCAGGCAAGTCGCGCTCCCAGGGAATAACCGATGACATCAAACCCGGTTGCGCTGAACCCGGTGCTCTTGTGTTCAAGTGAGATCGCGGTGTCGATTGTGTCGAGGATCGCGGTGACGGTCGCTGTTGTGGATGCTTCGCTAGCGGAAGTCAGTGGTGGGTTGCTGCCGTGGGCGGGGAGATCGATAGTGATGGCGGATCGGCCGCCCTCATTGAGTGACTCTGCCCATCCGGTGGAGAGGTAATCCTCGTTTGAGTTCGATGCAAAACCGTGCAGCAGTATGACCGGTGGCCGATCCTGTTTGTTGGCGGGAAAGTGGCGGAAGCTGAGCGACATGGTGGCCCTTTCTGCTGAGTGCTGTAATGCGCGGCGGGGTTTTGCGAAGAGCGGATGTTGATGAGCAAGACTCTACTGCGCTGGACATTTATTGTCTACGACTGTAGAGTTTCCCGCAAGTAAAGAATCCGGACACCGCTGTCCCGCATCTGCAGGGCAGCCCTACACACCAAGGACACCCTCATGGCAGCCACCCCCGAACGCATTGTTGACATCGCAATTGGTTTCATGGGAGCCAAGCAACTTGATGCCGCCGCTCGAATTGGCCTGTTTAAGGCTCTTGCCGACGGACCCCAGACTGCGGCGCAGCTCGCGAATGCCACACAGCGGGCTGAGCGACAGGTTCGTACACTTGCAGATGCCATGAACTCTTTCGGATTGCTTGAGCGAGTGGATGGAAGATATTCGCTTGCAGAAGATGCCGCGACCTATCTTGGTGGTGCGGGAGAAATTGATCTCACACCGTTCATTGGGTTTCTTGGGGACATTAGCTTCAAGCAGTGGCTTGGATATGACCATACCGTCGATACTGACAAAGCGGGGGTGCTTGATCTCGACGAGGCTGGGTGGGGTGAATTTATGCAGGGCGTGATGACCTACAACGCCCTGCACGCTGAGCAGTTTGGCAGAGCGTTTGATTTTTCGGGTTACCGGAGCGCCCTCGACTTCGGTGGGTTGGCTGCCGGGTTCTCTCTTGCTGCAATGGGGCAGAACCCTGAGTTGCGCACTCGTTTTGTGTATGCCGCCGACATGGTTGGATCGGTTGCGGCGGACGCTGAGGAGGCCGGGCTTGCGCATCGTGTTACTGTCGAAACGGCGGACACCGAATCCGCAGAACCCGGTGGCGAGCACGACCTCGTGTTGCTCACTCACGTTTTGCATCGTTTTGATGAGGCGCAGAACAGACGGATACTGAAGGTGAGTCGCGAGGCTGCAGCGTCGGGGGCCACGCTGATGCTGCTCGATTTTTTCCTCGATAGCTACACGACTCAGCGTCGCATTGATGCGCTGCACGCGGGGGAGTACTTCAATATCGACGGAACCGTTGTGTACCCGGTCGATCAGGTTGAGGAGTGGCTCGAGGCGACAGGGTGGCGCGTGGAGCGTATGGTTGCGCTGCCAGGAAGCCCGCGAGTGATTGTCGCAACTGCGGTCAGTGAGGGCTAATCAACCCGTCGCAGTCGCGCGATAAAGTCGGTGACCTGTGCTTGGAGCAGGTCGGGGTTGAAGAGATTTGCACTAACGACCCGCATCACTGTAGCGCCGATGTTCATCGTGATGAGTTCGTTGGTTAGTTGCTCATCTGGCGTCTTAGTAACGATGTCGCCGTCTTCGCGCCCCTCGCGCAAGTACTGCATCATTCCGCTTTTCCAGTCGATGAGGTGCTCGTCGTAGTCCTGGTCAAGTTCGGTGCTGAATGCACAGCGCTCCCAGAACGAGATCAGCACCCGGGCCGCGATCGCATCTTCCTGTGCGATCGGAAGTGTGTAGCGCACCGATCGCTCAAGCGCCTCGATGCCTCGCAGGCCTGCAATGTGAATCGCATGCCGCTCGTCGAGGCTCTTGAGTGACTTCTCGTAGGCGCCCCTGATGATGGCGTCTTTGCCGGGAAAGTAGTGTTTGAGTGCTCCGTTTGCGAAGCCGGCGCGAGAGGCAATTTCGCGCATTGTTGCGGCTTCGATTCCACCCTCTACTATGAGCTTCCAGGTGACTTCGACGATATCGCGACGCCGCTGGTCGTGATCGATGATTTTTGGCACGGTCACATCCTTGGGAAAACGGTCCTTAATGTCTGCAATTGTAGACGAAAAACCATTCACCTTCGGCTCCTTGTTACTTGAGTACATATTGTTCACGGAAGTGAGTCGTCTCGAGTTCGGGGCTGGATCATCTGCTCGTCTTGTTTTCAAGGGCTTGCTGCTTGGCTTTGAGCGCACGCCCTGAAGCCAGACTCGACCCTCGCGCGCGCGAGTGGAATTCTGGATACACGTGTGCGGCAAGGGTGCCGTGCCCCGAAAGGAGATCTTGATGTCGGAGCAGTCTGATCAGGTGTCGGTGCCGAAGAGTGTCATTGTTGTTGGTGCGGGATCGGCTGGGGCTGTTGTTGCCCGTCGACTTGCTGATGCCGGTGTCAATGTTACGGTGGTCGAAGCGGGCGGCGAGGACACGAACCCCGCAATTCACGACCCCGCTCGCATGCCTGAGCTGTGGCACAGCCCCGATGACTGGGACTACCGCACTGTTCCACAGCCCGGCGCTAACGGCCACCGCCTCCACCTGCCTCGGGCCGGGTGCTCGGGGGTCCCACGCTCTGAACGCCATGATCTGGGTGCGCTGTTCTCCCGTTGATTTCGACCACTGGGCCTCGCTTGGCAACGACGGATGGGCCTGGGAAGATGTACTGCCGGTCTACAAGGCCATCGAGAACTTTCATGGCAACGGGGACCCCGCGCTCCGCGGCACCGAGGGGTTGCTTGACGTAACTGATGACTACGAACTTACGCCGATCCAGCAGTCGATCATCGATGCCGGTGTGCAGGAGGGGCTGCCGCACAATCCCGATTACAACGGTGCGATGCTTGAGGGCATCTCGCAGCAGCAGATCACCGCGATTGACGGCAAGCGCCTCAATACCTATATGGCGTATCTCAAGCCCGTGCGAGATCGTGTGGCGGTTGAGACTGGCTGCTGGGTGCACGAGCTGATTTTTGCGGACGGTGTTGACGGTACAAGCAGCGCAGAGGGCTCTGATGAGGTGCCTCGTGTGATCGGCGTGCGCTTTGCGCAGAACGGTGAAACCCGTGAGCTGTTCGCCGATGAGGTGATTCTTGCGGCGGGTGCGCTCGACTCGCCCCGTGTGCTGCTGCGCTCGGGCATCGGTCCGTCGCAAGAACTCCGTGAGGTTGGGATCGAGCCCTTGGTTGACCTTCCGGGTGTCGGCAAGAACCTGCACGACCACTTCCTTTCCCCGGTCATCTTCGAGACGGAGAAGCCGGTTGGTGCGCCGCAGCCGTGGGTCTCTGTAACGCAGACCCACCACTTTTGGGAAAGCCGTGAGGGGCTTGATCGCCCCGATACGCAGCCGATCCACTTTTCGGTGCCGATGTACGGTGAATACCTTGAGCCCCGCTCAAGTGATGGCTTTTCACTGCTGGGTGGTCTGGTGACCCCGCAGGCCCGTGGTGAGCTCAAGCTGTCGGGTCCGAACCCCGAAGATCCCACGCTCATCGATCTTAATGCGCTCGGGCACGATGACGACGTGGCATCGCTTGTCGCCTCGGTCGAACAGTGTCGACGGATTGGCCGTCAGGAGGCACTCGCCGGTGAGTGGGGTGCCAAAGAGATTTATCCCGGCCCTGAAATTGGTGACGGGGAAGACCTCGTTAACTATGTGCGGGAAACCCTTGCCACCTACCACCACCAGGTTGGTACCTGCAAGATGGGGGTTGATGACCTGGCGGTTGTCTCGCCGCGCCTCGCCGTGCACGGGGTTGATGGGCTGCGGGTTATCGATGCCTCGATCATGCCGCGGGTCACGACCGGCAACACAAACGCCCCCGCGATCCTCATCGGTGAGCTCGGCGCGAAGTTCGTCTTGGCGGGCGAGCGCTAGCGAGAAGCTGTAGCGGGAGCTCGCAGGCCGGCCAGCATTGCATCGATGCTGGCCTGCAAGTTCTCGGTGGTGGCGGACTCAGGGACGAGGACCGCCATCATTTGCCAGCCCGCATTTTGTGCGGCCACCTGGTTGACCGCGGTTTCGAGGTCGATGCTGTCGGCGAGCTCGCCGTCCTCGTGTGCCTCGGTGAGAAACTGGCGGATGAGCTCGCGGCGCTGCACGATGTACTCGTGATGCAGCTGCCAGAGTTCGGAGTTTTGCGCGGCGCGATCCCAGAAGGAGAGCACAACCCGCGAGATCTCTGAGCCCATCTCCTCAAAGGGGAGGAGTTCTCGTGACATAAGGCCGAGCGCAGTGAGGCCGCGCGAACCCGCTGTGCGCGCGAGGATGCGGTCGTGCGCTCCCAGAAACACGTGCAGAAAGGCTGCGGTGAGCAGGCTTTGTTTGTCGGGGAAGTAGCGGGCGATGGCGCCGTGGGCGTAACCAGCCTCGGCGGCGATCTCGCGCATGGTGACGCGGTCAAAGCCGTCGCGAATGATGATGTTTGTGACGGCCTCGGTGATGTGTGCGCGACGCTCATCGTGGTCAACGATCTTCGGCATGCGTCTCCTAACTTCTTACTTGAGTGTAGGCAGTTTGGGGCTGGGGAGAAGCACATTTGGTTTTTGGTCACCACTTGGTGACTAATCGTTACTTCTCTGTGATCTTTGATCGTGGTTGAGCGATTACTCTTTAGTCACCACTTGGTGATTAAACGAGTGGCTGGGAATCTACGCCACCCCGCCCCGACGAAGGAGTCGTTCATGAAAAAAACCAACCGCCTTATCGCAGCGCTCGCGCTGATTCCTGCTGTGGCTCTGGCTCTGTCCGCCTGCAGCTCAGGTGACACCGCCTCAGACAGCGGCAAATCAGGATCCGGCAACGAACTCACCACCCTGAAGGTCGCAACAATCGGACTCACCTCCGACGGCAGCCTCATCACCGGCATCAAACAGGGATTCTTCGAAGACGAGGGCCTCAAGATCGAGACCTCGATCGTCGCGAACCCGCCAGCCGGGCTCGCTGCGGCGCAGAGTGGGCAGGTCGACATTGCCTACTCACCGAGCATTCCGCTGCTGAACGCGCTCAGTCAGGGTGTGCCACTCAAAGTTGTTGGTGCTGCGGATGGGTTCGCTCCGGGGTCGGCAACCGCGGCGGATCCGACCGCGCTCGATGACACGGGGCTGTTTGCGAGCGCCGCGAGTGGCATTACCGACGTCAAGGGTCTCGAAGGCAAAACGATCGCGATCCCGGCACGTAAGGCCCAGCTTGAAGTTGTGATCGCTGATGAGTTGGAGCGTGCTGGCATCGACCCCGCGACCGGCGTGAAATGGGTGGTGCTCGATTTCACCTCGGCGGTTGCCGCGCTGAAGAGTGGCACCGTCGACGCTGCGGGATTGGTCAACCCGTTTACCTCTGAAGCGGAGGACGCCGGTGCAGTGCAGCTCGCGGCCCCGTCAGTCGGATTCTTTGAAGAGGGAGCCACCGGCCTGTGGGTTGCGGGCACGAGCACAATCGAGGCCAAGCCCGACGCGATCGCGGCCTTCCAGCGCGCAATAGTGAAGTCGAACGAGTATGCCACTGAGCACGCCGAAGAAGCGATCCAGGCGGGGCTTGACTACACCGAGTCCAAGCTCACAGTTGATCAGGTCAAGCTGCCGGTGTGGCCAACGGTGGTTGCGCTTGAAGACCTGAACCGCCCGAACGAGAAGATGGAGAAGCTCGGATTCCTGTCGAAGCCGGTCGATCTCGACGGCGTTATCGTGAAGGACTGATGCACTGATCATGCGAGAATCTCGACTGCTTCAATACGGCATTGGCGCTCTCGGTGTCGTGGCGGCGATCTGCTTGTGGCAGTTCGTCGCCACGGTGGGTCCGTTGAGCGCGTCGCCGCTGCCCTCCGCCAGCGAGGCATTCAGTGCCCTTGCGCAGATCCTGGCCACGCCTGCATTGTGGGCGGCGACCGGAGAAACACTGTACATGGCGCTTCTCGGGCTTGTGATCGCAACCCTCACTGGGGTCGCGCTTGGCGCCGGCATCGGTGTTTCGCCGCTCGCGATGCACGCCACCCGCGTGCCACTCGAATTCTTGAAACCGATCCCGCCCATCGTCATTCTGCCGGTGGTGGTGCTGGTGCTCGGGCCAACGAGTGGCATGGGCGTCTTTCTGGTCTTTATCGGCTGCTTTGTGTCGATCGTGGTGCAGACCTCTGCCGGGGTGTTCGACACCGACCCCGTAGCCAAGGCGACCGCGCGCTCGTACGGGCTGAGCCGATCCGAAATTCTTGGCAGTGTGGTGCTGCCGAGCGCACTGCCCTACATTGGCACAGCGGTGCGGGTGGCAGCGCCTACCGCGCTCATTGTGGCGGTGGTCGCGGGGCTGCTGGGCGGTGGTCCGGGGCTCGGGCAGAGCCTGCTGCTCGCCCAGATTACCGGCAACCAGGATCAGCTCTTCGCCTACGTGCTCATCCTCGGCATGCTCGGGCTGATCGTGCAGGGGTTCAGCCAGTGGGGCGAGCGCCGCCTGCTGCACTGGCACCCGCAATACCGAAAGCAGGCTGTGTGATGTCGTTTACTTCAACCGTTCTCATTCGCACACGAGAGGCGCGTCGCCAGAATCGCAGTGGACTGCCGAAGTGGCTGCTGATTGGCGCAGAGGTGCTGGTGCCGATTCTGCTTCTTGCGCTGTGGTGGATCGTGTCGGCTGGCTCGACCAACACCTTCTTTCCGCCGCTGCAGGCCATTCTGAACCAACTGGTCACACTGCTCGGTACCCCGGCGTTCTGGGGCGACGTCGGTTCCTCAGCTGGCAACCTGGCCCTCTCGTTTGCTCTCGCCTGCGTCATCGGCGTGTTACTCGGTCTGCTGCTCGGCACGGTCCGTTGGCTCTCGTGGTTGCTCGAACCGACCATCCACTTCTTCAGGGCCATCCCTCCCGTCGCGCTCGTGCCCATCTTTGTGGCGCTCATCGGCTTCGGCAACGAGACCCGCATTCTCTCGATCACCCTCTCGGCGGTCTTTCCCGTGCTCATCTCGACCATCGACGGCATCCACGCCGTTGACCCCGACCGGAAGGCGGTCGGCAAGATCTACCGGCTTGGCTGGTGGGACCGCGTCTTTGCGGTCGCCCTGCCCGAGGCGAGTCCACGGATTCTGTCGGGCATGCAGGTCAGTCTCATTACCGCGTTTGTTGTGATGGTGGCGAGCGAAATGCTCGGCTCCTCCGACGGGCTCGGCGCGCGCACGCTGCTCGCGCAGCAGTCCTTCATGATTACGGACATGTGGGTGGGCATTCTGGTGCTCGGTGTGATCGGCTACGCCGCCACCGCGCTGCTCTCACTCTTCCGGCGCCGCGTGCTGCGCTGGTACATCGCTATTCGACAGCAGGAGAAGAACCTATGAACGCATCATCGTTCGCTGATGCCCCGGTGCGGCTGAGTGTCGCGGGGCTCGCAAAGACCTACGACACTAAAAAGGGGCCGGTCGAGGTGATAGCCGACCTCACCTTCGACGTACGCACGGCAGAGATCGCCTGCATCGTTGGGCCATCTGGCATTGGCAAGACCACACTGCTGAAGTGTCTCACCGGCCTGCAGTCAATCACCTCGGGATCGGCTCGCATCGACGGTAAACAGATCGATGGCCCGCCCCAAGAGATGGCGCTGGTCTTCCAGGAGTACACGCGTTCTCTCATGCCGTGGCTGACCGTCGAGAAAAACGTGCGCTTGCCGTTGAAGCACCTGCGACTGCCGACCGCGGAGCGCGAAGAAAGGATCACCGCGGCCCTTGCCGCAGTGGGACTCTCGGGGGCAGAATCGAAGTATCCGTGGCAGCTCTCAGGCGGCATGCAGCAGCGCGTTGCCATCGCTCGAGCGATCGCCTACCGACCGGAGGTGCTGATCATGGATGAGCCCTTTGCGTCGGTCGATGCGCAAACTCGGTTCGAACTGGAGGATCTGTGCCTCAAGATTCGCGACGAGTTCGGCATGACGATTCTTGTTGTGACGCACGACATCGACGAGGCGGTGTACCTCTCAGACCGCGTCGTGGTGCTGGGGAGCGCCCGGCGCGAGTCACCGAGATTATCGACATCGATTTTGGGGAGCCGCGAGACCAGATTGCCACCCGCTCACGGCCCGAGTTCGCCGAGCTGCGAACCGTGGTGTTCGAGCTCATTCGGAAGGCGGGGTAGGTGGAAGCGCGGCGCGGCTACGAGTCGTTTGGTGGGCGCGCGACCGAGTTTGTGTCAGACTCACAACCCTGGTGGCCGCCGCACCCGCAGGCTGCCCCCGGTTCCCCCAACGTGATTGTGATGCTGGTGGACGACCTCGGGTTCAGCGATCTGGGGCCGTTTGGCAGTGAGATTCCAACGCCGCACGTGGATCGCCTGGCGGATGATGGCTGGGTGTTCACGAACTACCGCACGGCACCCATGTGTTCCCCGGCGCGGGCGGCGTTGCTCACCGGGCTGAATCCGCACCGCGCGGGCTTCGGGTTCGTCGCCCACACGGATCCCGGCTACCCCGGGTTCACGTGTGAGCTGCCGGCCGACGCTCCGACGCTCGCAGAATCTCTGCGGGCGGGCGGTTACGCCACCTTCATGGTCGGCAAGTGGCACCTGACTCTGGAGTCTCGTCTGCACGACGCGGCGGATCGCTCTTCGTGGCCGCTGCAGCGCGGTTTTGACCGCTACTTCGGCAGCATGGATGGCTTCACCTCGCTGCACCATCCGCACCGACTCGTGCGAGACAACTCCGTCGTTGACATTCAGGAGTTTCCCGAGGGGTACTTTCTCACGGACGAACTCGTTGAGGAATCACTCGCCATGATCGACGAGCTGCGAGTGAACGATACTCGCAAGCCGTTTTTCCTCTACTTCGCGCACACCTCGGTGCACGGGCCGATTCAGGCGAAGAATGTTGATATCGAGAAGCATCGCGGCCGCTACGAGGCTGGGTGGAACGCCCTGCGCGAGGCTCGTTTTGCCAGGCAGTGTGAACTCGGCATATTTCCTCAGCACGCGGCGCTGCCGAGCGAGGCGCTCGCTGACGGTGATCGGATCCCTGAGTGGGACACTCTCGACGCGGCCGAGAGGGAACTCTTCGCCCGACACATGGAGGTGTACGCGGCCGCTGTTGACGAGGTGGATCAGAGTCTCGGACGACTCACGGCTCACCTTGAGCAACTCGGTGAACTTGAGAACACGATCATCGTGCTGACCAGCGACAACGGCGGTACCGCCGAGGGTGGATCGAGCGGCACACGCAGCTACTTTGCTCAGTTTGGAGTGAGCACGAGGCTTCCAGAGGACTGGGTGCGAGATGTGTCGCGTGACCCCGAACTGATTGGTGGACCGCAGCTGTTCAGCCAGTACCCCACTGGGTGGGCACGCGTTTCGAACACACCCTTTCGCTCGTTCAAGTCTTCGACGTATGAGGGCGGTGTGCACGCGCCACTCATTGTGTCGTGGCCCTCGGCTCCGGCCCGGGCGCGTGGGCTGCGCGACCAGTTTGTGTTCGTCTCAGACCTCGCCCCGACCATACTCGAGCTTGCGGGCGTCGCCCCGCTCGCGCAGCGGGGTGGTGTGACCGCGCAGGATCCCGACGGCCGCAGCGTGGCGGATGTGCTCGAGGATCCCTCTGCCGGGGGACGCGAGACGCAGTACTTTGAGTGCGTCGGTCGACGGGCCCTTGTCGACGGTGACTGGAAAGCGGTGTCGCCCGTGCCGCCAACACGTGCGGAGGGCGGCGGTGGGGGTCGGTGGGAACTCTACGACCTCGCCGCAGACCCAACCGAGACCCGAGATCTTGCCTCTGCAGACCCCGACCGGGTGGCCGAGCTCGCCGAGCGCTGGCGTGCGGAGGCCTGGCAGAACGCGGTCTTTCCGCTCGACGACGACGGTACCCTGCACAAAACCCGGCCTTCGAGTGAAGCGGTTCTTGCCGAACCCGTGACTCTTGTCCCTTTCCGCCCGCCGCTTGAGCGCTTCCGTTCTGCACAGCTGACGGTGCTGCGATCATTCCGCGTCGAAATCGACCTTGAGATGCGACGAGGTGGCGCGGGGGTGCTGTTGGCCCACGGAGACCAGGGTGGCGGGTATCTGCTCGCGCTCGACGGTGGTGGACTACTGCTGAGCTACAACGCCTACGGCGACATGCAACGGGCTCGCGGTGCTTCGCTCGGCGAGGGGGCACACGAAATCACGCTGCACGTCGAGGAACTGCCCGAGTTGCGCTGGCGACTCAGCGTCGAGGTGGATGGTGTGCCCGACGCTGCCATTGAGCGAGTGCCCATGCTGCTCGGCATGGCACCCTTTACAGGCATCAGCGTCGGCTACGACTATGGTGGACCCGTCGACTGGCAACTGTATGAGCGACACCGATCGTACCGCCTGCGGGAGGCCTCCATTGATCGAATTTGCATCGTTCCGGGTGCGCGCTCGCAGCACGACAAGACGATCCTGCGCAGCATTGGCGACGCTGTCGCGGAGATCGCGGATTGAGCGGTTGTTTTGACGGCTCATGAGTGCACCCCTTACCGACGAGTGACCAGGTTAATTACGCGTGAGTAACCTGGTCACTCGTCGGTAAGGGCAGCACTCGCGATTTGAAAGAGTGCTGCAGCTTGAGCTTGCCGTGAGAAGCACTTACGCCCCAACCGGATAGCTCACCGCGGGGTACGTCAACACCGTCGCGCCGCCGGTCGCGTAGTTTGGCACGTCGGCCTCGACCGCTCTGCCCTCCGGCGATGACATAGCTGCGCTGAGCGCGGCCTCGTCGGCAAAGCTTGCCTCGAACACTCCGAAGTAGGGGCCGTCGCCGGGCGGGGTGACCCCGAGCGAAAAATTGATGCTCTGCACGCCGGGTAGTTTTGCGCACAGGGGCAGATGGGTCTCGCGGTAGTAGGCCTCGAACGCGACGCGGTCGGTGGGTTCTGGGTATAACACGATGAGTTTGTGCACGGCGGTTGCTCCTTTGGTGACGGGGTGGGGATCGCAGGCGAGTTATGCGCGCGAGAACACTTGGCGGCCTGCAAACCAGGTCTCGGTGACCTCGGTCTGCACGAGCTCACTCGTAGGGTGTTCGAAGGGGTCGCGATCCAGCAGCACAAAATCGGCAGATTTGCCGACCTCAAGCGAACCGGTCTCGTCTGCGAGCCCCATTGCCTCGGCACCGTTGATCGTGAAGGCCGCGATGGCCTCCTCTAGGGTGATGGCCTGCTCCAGCCAGAGGGTGCCGGGGTAAACACCGCTGGGATCCTCGCGGGTGACGAGTCCGTGAATGCCCTCCCACGCGTTGGGTGATGGGGACACCGGCCAGTCGGAGCCGCCGGCCACTGTCGCGCCAGCGTCGATGAGCGCTCGGTTCGGCTGCATCTGGTCGGCGCGCTCGCGGGGCAGCACCTGACGGATCGCCTCAACGATCGGTCCGGGTACCCAGATGAAGGGGAGATGTCGGCGGAAACCCCGAGAGGCCCAAAGCGCGAGATGTCGTCGGGGTGCACAAACTGGCCGTGGGCCACCTGGTAGCGCGGTTCTGTGTAGCCCTCGCCGCGAAGCGTCTCGACGGCGTTGAGCACTGCGTGCACCGAGGCGTCGCCCGTGCAGTGGATCTTTGCAGACAGCCCCGCGTCGGCCACGCGGCGCAGCCAATCGGTGAGTTCTGCCGGGTCTAATAGCGTGTCACCGTGAAAGTGTGACCCGTGCACCTCGTCGGGCAGGTACGGCTCGATGAACGCCCCCGTGCGGGTTGGCGGCACCCCGTCGAGAAAGATTTTTACGAAGTCGGGGCGGTGGTGCTCGGTGCGAAAGCGCTCGCCGTCGAAGACCAGGTCGTCGCCGATGGCCTCGAAGCCAAAGATCTCATCGTTGATGAGCAGCGAGCTCACCACCCACGAGTTCATCTCGCCCGCGGCGTCGAGCGAGCGAAGCGCCTCAAGAATGTGCGTTGAGACGCCGGCATCCTGAAACGCCGTCACCCCGAACGAATTGAGGATCTCGATGCCGCGCTGCGCGGATCGCCGCTCCTGCTCGGGCGTCAGCGCTCCGGCGGCCTGCTGGGCGCGTGCGACGGGCAATCCAGCGGCCTCGAGCAGTACTCCGGTTGCGCGGCCCTCGGCGTCGAGCACAACCCCGTGCTGCCCGGCCTCGACCCCCGCGATCTCCATGGCGCGAGAGTTGACCCAGCGGTTGTGGTGCGAGTCGTCGGAGAGCATGACGGGGCGACCACCGGCGGCCTCATTGAGTCGCGTGAGCGCCTCTACAGAGTTGATCTCACTCAGGCGGTCGCTCGCCCACGGGCCACCCACCACCCAGGTGTCTGCTGGAAGCGACGCCGCGTGATCCCGAACCGCGTTGAGAATCTCGTCGAGGTGAGCTCCGCCGGGCACGTGGAGTTCGTAGAGCTCCTCCTTGCCCGCGAGAAAGTGATGGTTGTGCACGTCGGTAAGCCCGGGCATGAGAAAAGCGCCGTTGAGATCGCGGATTTCGGTGTTGGCGTCCGCGAGCGTGGCGACCTCCGCGGTGCTGCCGACAGCGGTGAGGCGACCACCGGTTACTGCGATGGCTTCTGCCCAGGGCTGCGCCGAGTTGGCAGTGTAGACGCGGGCGTTGGTGAAAATGAGGTCGGCTGGGGGCTGGGTCATCGTTGACTCCGTTCAAAGTAGGAAGTTGTCTGCGGAACGGTTGATCCTCAGTATTTCAGGGGCCTGAGCCCGGGTGTTGTGTGTGGGTGCTGCGCCCTTGTTGCTCCGTGTTGATTCTGTGCGAATGACGCTTCGCCCAGAGCGCTCGGCTGCTCGCAGTGGTGGCGAGATCGCGCGAAGATGAGGAGACGCGGTTGTTTGCCGCGCCCGATCAAAACTGAAGAGCAAGGAAGCACATGGGTACTCAGAACAACGATGTTCAGGGGAGAGTCGTGGTGATTACCGGTGGGGGAACCGGAATTGGCGCAGCCGTAGCGGAGCGCTACGCAAGCGAGGGGCAACCGTTGTGGTGGTGGGCCGCAGACGTGAACCGCTCGAAGAAGTTGCGTCGAGGATCGGCGCGTTTGCGGTTGTCGCGGACGCCTCGAACGGCGAATCGGCCCGTGCCGCGGTGGCCGAGATCGTGGAGCGCTTTGGCACGATTGATGTGCTGGTCGCGAATGCCGGGGGTCACGGCTTTGCGGCCGTTGGAGACACTAGTGATGACGACTGGGACGCCGCGATCAAGGTGAACCTATCGACGGCGTTTGTGATGGCGCGGGAATCGTTGCCCGCACTGCTCGGTGCTGTTGAAGGGCGCAGCAATGCTGACGGGGGAAGCGGCGGGGGCGAGATCGTCATTGTGTCGTCGCTCGCCGGTCTGTTCGCGGGGCCTTCGGTCGCGGGGTACACGGTCGGCAAACACGCGCTGATCGGACTCACCCGGTCCCTGGCGCGAGACTACGGCCGACACGGGGTGCGCGTGAACGCGGTGTGCCCCGGCTGGGTGCGCACACCAATGGCTGACGCCGAGATGGACGAGTTTGCAGCCCACGCGCCAGAGATCGCGGATCGGGCAGCTGGTTACGCAGCGGTGACCCGTGATGTGCCGCTGGGGCGTCCGGGCGAGCCCGCGGAGATCGCCTCAATCGTGCGCTTCCTTGGATCCTCGCAGTCGTCCTACATGAACGGCTCCGTGCTCGTGGCCGACGGCGGAGCGCACATCGTTGACCTGCCGACCGTGGCGTTTGAACACGCGGGAATGTAGTTTCCCTTTCCCTCCTACCTACTTGACGACGAAGTTAAGGAATCCTCATGGAGTTTCACCACCACGGATACGTCACGACGGATCCCCGTATCGAACCCGCCGCCGGTGTTGGTCTGAACCGCCCTCTCGACCTGCCGGATAAGGTCGACGTGTTGATTATCGGATCGGGCCCAGCAGGCATCATGAGCGCCGCGCAACTTGCCCAGTTTCCCGATGTGACGACTCGCATCATTGAGCGGCGAGCGAGCCGCCTTGAGATCGGCCAAGCCGATGGTATTCAGGCCCGCAGCGTAGAGACCTTTCAGGCATTTGGTTTCGCGCAGCAGCTGATTCAAGAGGCGTATCAGCTCACTGACACTGAGTTCTGGACGCCCGATCCCGAACACCCCGAAAACATCGTGCGAAGCTCCACGACTCCAGACACTCTTGTTGGGATTAGCGAGTTTCCGCAGCTGATCGTCAATCAGACCCGCGTGGCCGACTACCTCGCGGAGTTCGCCGAGCGATCGCCCGCGCGCGGCAAGATTGATTACGGCTACGAGTTCGCTGACCTGCACGTTGAAGAAGCGGGGGAGTATCCGGTTGTCGTGGAACTGCGCCGGTCTGATGGCTCCTGCTCGGGAGCCATGCGCACGATCCGCGCCAAAACCGTTGTGGGTGCCGACGGCGCGCGCAGCCGCGTGCGGGCCTCCATCGGAGGGCACCTGGAGGGGGATCAGGCCTTTCACGCCTGGGGTGTGCTGGACGCTTTGGTCGACACCAATTTTCCTGACATTCGCCGCAAGAGTGTGATTCAGTCGGGGGACGGCGGCAACATTTTGTTGATCCCGCGCGAGGGCAACAACCTGGTGCGCATGTACGTGGATCTCGGTGAGGTTGATCCTGCTGACGGCGGCAGTGTGCGCAAGACTACGGTAGAGCAAATGATTGTGCGGGCTGCTTCGATTTTGCATCCCTACACCCTCGACGTGCGGCACGTCTCGTGGAACAGTGTGTACGAGGTCGCGCACCGCCTCACCGACCGGTTCGACGATGCAGAGTCACACCCGGGTGGGCGCCGCAGCCCGCGGGTCTTTCTTGCGGGAGACGCCTGCCACACGCACAGCGCGAAGGCGGGCCAGGGCATGAACGTGTCGCTGCAGGACGGTTGGAACCTGGCCTGGAAGCTGGGGTACGTGCTGTCGGGGCGCAGCGACTGGAAACTGCTTGAGACGTATTCCGATGAGCGCCAGGTGATTGCGAAGAACCTGATCGACTTCGACAAGGAGTGGTCGACCCTCATGGCGAAGCGGCCGGAGGAGTTTGACTCACCCTCGCAGCTTGAAGATTTCTACATTGCCACGGCGGAGTTTCCTGCCGGGTTTATGACGCAGTACCAGTCGTCGATCCTTACCTCACTTTCTGCGCAGCAGGCGCTCGCAGCCGGGTTTCCGCTGGGCAAACGCTTCAAATCGGCCGAGGTGATGCGGGTGAGCGACGCCGTGCCGATGCATCTGGGGCACCAGCACCGGGCTGACGGGCGCTACCGCATTTATGCCTTTGCGGATCCTGCCGGAGCTCAGCTTGATGCCTGGGCGTCGTGGATGCTGTCTGACCCAGAGTCGCCGTTGCAGTTGTATACGCCTTCTGGGGGTGACGCTGACGCGCTGTTCGACGTGAAGGTTGTGTACCAGCAGGGATACCGTGATGTTGATCTGCTTTCCGTTTCGCCGCTGTTTTTCCCGCGGCGAGGGCCGTACCGCATGAAGAGTTATGAGAAGGTCTTTGCGGCGATCCCGGGCAATGACATTTTTGATGAGCGTGAGGTGAGCCGCTCGGGGCCGTTGTGGTGGTGCGCCCTGACCACTATGTCGCAGACATCCTGCCGCTTAGGGGGACTGCCGAGCTGCGTGACTACTTTAGGGGAGTGCTCCGGGTGGTGAGATAAGAGTTCCCTCGCCTGATCCGGTGGTGCGAAGTGGTCGGTTGAACGCGCCTCAACCGACCACTTCGCACGACTGTTTTGTGGTGAGAGAGAGGCGTGTCTGATCCCGGATCCGTGAATGATGCTCCTATTGTTGTCAACTCTTAGGCGCGCTTGTTTCGAGCCATTCCCGATATGCCTGAGCGAGTTGATCATCACGCGTGAGGCCACGCTCAAGGCGTGAGATTTTGGTCAGCCATACATTGAAATGTTCCGCGACCTGCTGCAGAGTGATCCCCAGCGCTTGCCTGAATGGCCGAAGATCATCCACGCGAGGCACCTCAACATTCTTCGTGAGGAGTGTGAACACCTCGCGCGCAATCGCTCGCTTCAAACACCTGATGATTTCTTTGTTGTTTCTCCCTTCCGCGCGTTTCTTCTCGACATATGCTCTCGTGCGCGGCTCGTGACTCATCCGTACGAGCGCGATCCGGTGAAGTGCGGAGTTTGCGTGCCGGTCTCCGCCCGGTTGAGCCGGTGCCTGGTTGTTTTGCCCGAGGACGCGGGGATCGGGCTCACTCCGCAGAGCGCCGCGAACGCGGCTTCTGAGCGGAGCCGGTCGGAGTTATCGCCTGCAGTGATGAGGAGCTGCGCGGCAGTGACTGTTCCGACCCCGTGCGCTGCGGTCAGAGCCGGGTTGGTGTGCTTCGTGAGGGTTTCGAGTTCTTGATCCAGGGTGTGTATTTCAGTCGAGATATAGCGGTGTCTGCGTGCCAGTGCTCGCAGTGCGATCACGATGCCTTGATGCTCGGGGTAGGGGCGGATATCAAAGTCTGCGAGGTCAGCGACGAGGGCTGCATCGGTCACGTTACGGAACCGTTCACGCAGAAGCGAGGGTGCGGTCACGAGGAGTGATTTCAGTTGTACTTGCGCGGCAGTGCGCGCTTTGATCGCTGAGCGTCGGGCAGCGAACAGGTACCGGATCTGCTCGACCGTGCCGTCACCGGATTTCGGGGTGGGCTGCTTCGTTTCAGTGAGCGCGGTCTTCGCGGCAGCGTAGGCGTCGATCGGGTCGGACTTTCCGCTCATACGGCGCAGTTGCCGGTTCGGGCGGATCACTTCGATGACGTGATGCCCGAAAGAGGTGAGATGACGGGTAAGGCCGGCCCCGTAGGAACTGGTTCCCTCGATCCCGACACGAACCAGGATGCCGTACATGAGGATGAACGCAGTGAGAGCTACATAGCCTGCGGGCGTGGTGGGGAACTGCGCGTCTGCGAGGTGTTTCCCGTTCTGATCGATCACGGCCGCGTGGTGTGTGTCGGCGTGGGTATCGACCCCGGCGTAGATGTCGCAGGGTTCAGCAATGTTTGTCATGATGGTTCTGCCTTTCCGGTTTCTGTTGGGAGGCAACCGGCCGGGCGGGCAGACAGGACGTTGAAGAGGCCTCTTGACCAGGCTCCTATGAGGTCATGCTCGCCTGGCTGGGTCCTGTAACCCCCGCTCCTGGACGACAGATCAAATTGAAGGCACGGGGCCAGTCAGTGGGCGAGTCAGCCCTGGAACGGGGCATTACCAGTATCAACGTCAGAGGTCCCTGGGAAGCTTGGGGCATGTCCAGCAACACGAATCAGGGAATGGGATCTTTGGGGTCTGTGCGTCGAGTTTTCGACGAGCAGAGCCCTTACGTTCTTGCACTCGGTGTTCTGATGAACCGTCTTGAGACGACCGAACAAACATTGCGCGAGCTTGAGGCGGAGCGGACCGCGATCCTCTCCGAGGTGTATCAACTTGCCGTTGCTGAGAGTGACGGGTTGGGTGCCGATACCCCGTCTGGAAAGAGCGGGGAACTTGCGTATCGCGCGGTTCGCGCAGAAGTCGCAATGGTGCTTGGGGTTGGCGAGCGTGGGGTAGACCGACAGCTGAGCCAGGCTGAACTTTTGCATCGTGCGTACCCGAGGGTGAGCGAAGCGCTAGCAGATGCTCATATTTCTTACCGTCACGCCGAGGTCATTCTCGACGCAGGAAACGTGATTGGGTCGGGTGACGATTCGAGCACTGTAGGGCGTCGCGCTGACTACGAGAACGCGGTTCTTGCTTTTGCCGTTGAGGAGACCCCTCTCGGTTGAAGTCAATCGCACGGCGGTTGGCTGAGCAGTTCACCGAGGTTTCGCTGGATGAGCGCCATGCAGAGGCGCGCAAACGATGTCGGGTGAGCGTGCGCGAGCACGACGACGGCATGGCAGATCTGATCGCGCATCTTCCCGCAGCCGAGGCGTATGCGATCTACGACCGGCTCACACGGATGAGCCGCGCGCTTGAGGGGCTAGCGCTTCTTCTGAGGCGATATCGGAGCATGCATCAGCGCAGAGATCGCGAGATGAACTTCGTGCCGACATTTTGGCTGATCTAGTACTCCGAGGGAAGTCGGGCGAAGAGTTTGCGGCGGCTGGAGCCGTGAAGGCGCAAGTGCAACTTGTGGTTCATGAGTCCGCGCTTAAGGGCCGCCGGGGCAAGCCAATGGAGCCTTTCCTCCGGTGCTCGAAGGCTACGGACCAGTCGACTATGATTCGGCCAGATGGCTTCTCGGCTCGGCAGATTTCTGGGATGTTGTGAACGTGGGGCAAACCTCCGCCACGGGCAATGCGGTTCAAGAAGACACCGCCCAAATCTTGTCGGTAAACCGCTACCGCCCCTCCGAGCAAATGCGAAGGCTTCTTCGAGTTCGGGATCAGCGCTGCCGATTCCCGGGCTGTCAGGTTCCTGCGTCGCGGTGCGACCTCGATCACACTGTTGACGCCGCGCTCGGTGGCCCAACCGCAACCTATAATCTCGCGCACCTGTGCCGCGGTCACCACGTTCTGAAACACAACTCGGGGTGGCAAGTCACCCATCAAAAAGAGGGGGAGCTCACCTGGATATCGCCGACAGGGCGAGTCCGAAAGAGCTCGCCTCCGAGCCGCGTCATGTTTACAGCGGCCGTTTCATCTAGTGATGAGCCGTTCTGAGAGCTAAACCAAACCAGGTCAAGCCAAACCACGTCAAGCCAAGCAAAACCCCAACAAAAGGAGCCACCCATGCAACCCAGCACCATCGCCCTGTACGTAACCGAGACCATGGCGGACTGGGAGTACGCCTACCTCACCACACAAATTGCGCAGGCCGAAGAAGCCAAACCCGGGCGCTTCAAGCTCATGTTTGTCGGTGATGGACTTGACGAGGTGAAATCGCTGGGCGGGCTGCCCGTGCGACCCACGGCGGACCTCGCCGAGCTTGTACTCCTGGCCGACAGCACTGACAACACCGACGGCAACGCAGACCAACCCCTCGCCGCCCTGGTCATCCCCGGAGGTAATCGCTACGACGCAGGTCACGAGCGTCTGCTCGAAACGGTGGCGAAGCTCCTGGACCGTTCCGTTCCCGTTGCAGCAATCTGCGGGGCAACGTATCTGATGGCGCGCGGCGGCCTACTCGACAACCGAAAGCACACGTCGAACGCAGCGGTCTACCTCGACATGTCAGGTTACGCGGGCGGCGACAACTACGTCGCAGCACCGGTGGTCACCGACCAGGGCATCACAACCGCAAGTGGTATTCATCCTGTTGCGTTCACCGCCGAGGTGATGCGGCTCACTGGTCTCTACCCTGAGAGGATCACCAACGCTTGGGAACAACTCAATCTCACGGGGGAGGAGATGCACTTCTACGAGCTCATGGAAGCCACCAACGCCTGGCAGAAGGCCTGAGCGAGCCCAACTACCCTCCCAGATACGCCTGTCGCAGCAACTCGGCGTCGTCTTCGAGCGCCTTGGCCGGTCCCTGCGGGTAACTCACGTGCCCGCTCGACACGACCATGGCCTCGTCGGCGATGCCGAGTGCGAGGTGCGTGAATTGCTCGACCAACAGCACACCAACACCCGATGCGGCGATGCTCTGAATCACCGGCAAAATGCGCATAAACACTACGGGCGCGAGCCCCAGCGACATCTCGTCGATCAGCAGAAAGCGCGGCTTTGACGCGAACGCCCGCGCGAGCACCACCATCTGCTGCTCACCACCGGAGAGCAGCACCGCCTGCGAGTCGATCCGCTTTTCCAACTCGGGGAACGAAGCGAGCACCTCCCGCAAAACCGGTTCCGTCCGGGCGGTCAGCATGATGTTCTCACGCACCGTGAGTGAAGGAAAGATGGCTCGGCCCTGCTCAATGTGCGCAATGCCGGCGCGGGATCGCTGCACACGACCCCACTTCGAGATTGATTGGCCGTCGAGCAGCACATCACCGGCAGTGTGAGGGATCACACGCGACACCGATTCCAACAAGCTCGTTTTACCGGCGCCGTTTGGCCCGACGAGAGCGAGAATTTTGCCCTCCTCAAGAGAAAGGCTCACCTCCGAAATAACGGGTCCCGCTCCGCGGCTCACACTCACGCCTGAAAGCTGCAGTCCACTCATGAGCTCATCTCCGCGTCTCCCATGTAGGCCGCGATCACGGCCGGGTTGTCGAGTACTTCCTGCTGCGGCCCCTGCGCGAGCACCCTGCCAAAGTCGAGCACGGTGATCTCGGTGCACACCGTGCGCACGAGGTCGAGATCGTGCTCGATGATGACGATGGCGGTGTTGAAGCGCGACGGGATCCGCGAGAGCCGCTGCCCAAACAGCAGATGCTCCTCGTGCGACAGCCCGGCGGCTGGCTCGTCGAGGATCAGCACCTTGGGGCCCGCCAACACGGCTGCGGCGACCTCAATAAGGCGGCGCGTGCCAACATCAACGTTGCTGAGCCGCTCTTCAGGAGACGGGCACCCCAAGAACGTGAGCGCATCGCTCAGTTCGTCGTAGTCAATGCGGGTGCGCGTCACGAAGCGCACGTACGACTCGACAGTGAGCTGCGGCGGCACACGATCCTGCTGGAACGTGCGGCGCAGCCCGTGGCGAGCCCGCGCGGCGGGGGTCTTCCGGGTGATGTCTTCACCCTCGAGCAACACCTTGCCGGTGTGCTGCGGCAAGAACCCGCTAACCGCGTCCACGAAGGTCGACTTGCCGGCACCGTTCGGCCCGATCAAGCCCATAATGGATCGCGGGCGCACCCGCAGTGAGACATCGTCGAGCGCTTTGAGCGCACCAAACTGCACACCCAGGCCCGACACCTCAAGCACCGGCGGAGCATCGGCGGGAACGGGCTCGGCGGCCTCGGGCACAGCAAACACATCGAGCACACTCGTGCCAACGTCACCGGCGATAAGCGCAGACTCGGCTTCTTTGCGCTTCTTCGTGCGCGCACGGAAGATGCCGCGGATGCCCTCACCGAGGTTCGAGCCACTGGTGAGGGCCTGGATCCCGAGCAAACCGAACACCACAAAACCCCAGTCCTGCGGCACACCCCACTTCTTGAGGAGTTCGGGAACGAGCACCCAAAGGACTCCACCAAAGATGGCCATGTCGATCAGGTAGGCCCCGCTCATCACCGCGAGGATGTAGAGCGCAAGCGACTGAAGGGGGAGAAGCTTGACGCAAAGGGCAGCTGCACCTGACCCGCGAGCAGGCCGCCCGAAACCCCACCGAGCGCCGCACTCACCGCAAACGCCGAGAGTTTCGCCATGCTGACACTCTGGCCAACCGCAGCGGTGCCGCGCTCGGAGAACGCCACGGCCTTCCAGCTGCTGCCGATGCGGCTGCGCTGCAGCCACGACACCACGAGGGCGCAGATCACCAGCACGATGAGGGCAAAGAAGAAGTATTCGCGGTCACTCGAGAAGAGGGCGGGGCGCTCGACGGCAACACCGTCAACCGAACCGGGGAACTGGATCTGCACGAGCATCACGTCAAACGCGGCCGCGAAGCCGAGCGTCACAACGGCGAGGTTCACGCCTCGCAAGCGCAGCGCTGGCAATCCGATCAGGATCCCTGCGAGCCCTCCTGCGATGCCACCCGCGAGTAGCCAGACGGCGAATCCACCGGGCATTTCGTTGTAGCTCATCCAAGAAACAACCCACGCGCCGATGGCAGCGAAGGTCAGCTGAGAGAGCGCGATGATCCCGGCGGATCCCGTCACCACTCCCAGGCCGAGGACCGCAATGATCGCGGTGATGGCACTGATGCCAAGGAAGACGTAGTAGCCCGAGAGCCCAACGCTGAGGGCCCAACCGAGTCCGAGCCCAACAACCGCGATAATGATGGGGAGCGTCGCGCGAAGACGACGATTAGCGAGCAGCATCCCACACCTCCTTACGCTGTGACCACAGCAGCAAGATGACAATGAAGAAGAACGGGATGAAATTGCGGATGAACGAAACATCGGGAATCTGGGCGACAATGCCCGTGATCATGCCGAGTGCGAGACCGCCGACAACAGCCAGGTCGAGTCGTTTGAAGCCGCCGAGCAGTGCGGCCGCCGAAGCTGGGATGATGAGCATCGACAGACTGATGGCGTCGTTTGACTGCGAGGGGGCGATGACCATGATGGTGATCGCTGAGATCGCGCCGGTGACGGCCCACACCCCAATTGAGAGGGGCTTTGCCGCGATGCCGATCAGCTCGGCGGTGGTGGGGCGCTCCGAGAGGGCACGAAGTTTGGTGCCGATCGTGGTGCGGCGCAAGAGTAGTGAACAGGCAACGGCCACGAGGATCGCAAGAACCACCATCACGACGGTCACCCAGCTCACTACAACACCAGCAACCTTAAACGCCGGGCCCGAGAGCACCGGAGCAAACGGCTGCGGTTTATTGCCAAAGATAATGAACGACAGCGAGATCAGCAGGAGCAGAGGCGCCACGGTCATCGCGGAACGCAGCGTGACCGTCGCCTCAGCGAGCCAGGTTGCTGCGATCCACCCGATAATGCCGCTGAGCAGCGCCCCGACCAGCACACCAATAATGGTGGCGAGCCAGGTTGGCAGCCCGAGCTCACTCGCAAACCAGACGGCAGAGAAGGCCGCGAACATGCCGGTTGCGGCCTGTGCGAAGTTGACGACGCGCACGAGCCGAGACATCAGCGTGAGCGTGACAGCGAGAACCGCGTAGAGTCCGCCCGCCGCGAGCCCGGCGAGAGCGCCCTGCAGAAGGGCGCCGCCGCTCACAGCGGTGCCCTTCTGCGAGAGTGAATATGAATAGGTGAACGCATGGTGATCCTAGTTACTTCGACGGAACCATCAGCCAGTCTTCAGTGGACTTCTTCCAGGCGTTTGTGCCCGACTTCAGCACAACGGGCCATGCGCCGGGCTCGAACTCTTGAGCCGCGACCTTCGAGAACTGGTAGGGGCTTGCGACCATATCGTTGTCGATCGGCTCCATGTCTTTCAGAGCCTTCGCGACGGTCTCCCGTGTGATGTCACCCTTCATGCCTTCAACGACCTTCAAGAAGTTCGTTGCCGCGAGGTATCCGCCCTGGCTGAACGAGGTCAGCGGAATCTTGTTCTCCTCCATCAGCGACTTCCAGTCGGCGTTGATGTCGCTGTCCTCGGTGAAGGGGTAGAACTCGGCGGGAATGTGCGCGCCGGCACCGGTCCAGTCGAGGGCCTTCGCGAAGTTGTCGCTGTAAACGCTTGTCAAGAATAAGAACGTGACGTCGTCCCAGCCTTGCGCCTGCGCGGCCTTGACCTGGCCGATAGCGTCGGGCTCGATCGCGTTGACGGCGATGGCCTTGCAGCCCGCCTCCTTCGCCTTCACGATGTACGGCGTGTAGTCCGAGCCGCCGTAGGGAACAGTGTCATCGATGAGCAGCGGCTTCTTGCCTGTGATCTTGGTCCAGCGATCAACGCCTGCCATGTACGCGGGTTTGGTTGATCCTGCGATCTCGAGCAGCACGCAGATGTTGTCGAGTTTGAGGTTCTCCGAGCCATTCAACAGCGTGAGTGTCATGTCGTTGAACGGGCCGATGTTGACCGGTGCGATGTTGGGCGAGTCAAAGCAGCCGGTGTCAACGCCGATGCCGGGAATCGAGTAGACTCCCTCCTGCTTGTAATAGTCCTTGTTGATCTCGCACTCGATGAGCGAGGCACCGCCCACAAGGGCGACAACCTCGTCGCTGCCAACGAGCTCGCGTGCTGCGGCGGTTGCCGATGCGGGATCGCCCTTGTCGTCGACGGTGTTGTACTCGATCTTGTGACCGTTTACGCCGCCCTTGGCGTTCACACGATCAAACACTGCCTTCGCCGCGGCTGACGCCTCGGGGAACGTCGCCGCGCCGCTCAGTGTGTTCACGGAGCCGATCTTGATGGGGGCGCCCTCGCCGCCACCGTCATCACTACCGGCACAGCCGGAGAGCGCGAGAGCCGCGACCGCGGCCATCGCGGCGAAGCTAACAATTCGTTTTTTCATGGTGTTGCCTCTCAGATGGTTCAAGGTAAAAGGTTGGGGTCTTAGACCGGCTGCACGTCGGGGTAGTCGACGGACCCGATGGGATAGATGTGGCCGCCAGCGCGCGAGTGCTCGGCATGACCGTCGCCGTTGATCCCGAGGAAGATGCCCGTGGTCATGAGCTGATATCCGAGGTCATGCAGCCAGACGCTCGCGACGGCGATGCGGAACTCGCGGAAGCAGAACAGGTAGAGACCGTCCGCAAACTTCCATACGGTCGACATGTCCATGTCGCCGTGCCCGCGTTGCACACCCTGCACACACTGCCAGGCGTACCGCTCGCTTGAGATGTAGACGTGCTCGTAGAGGTGGTGTGGGCTGTAGCGGTAGAGGTTCCGCTTGCCGATCAGGTCGCGGGAAGGGCCAGGTACTTCGCCCGTGGCCTCGCCACGGTCGGTGACACCCGACCAGAAGGTCTGGCCGACCTGGGGCTCGCCCTCAACTGCGACCTCAGCGATCTCGGAGCGCGAGACGAGCGCACGGTGCGTCGAATCTGAATACACGATCGTGATGGCTTCGCGCTCTCGCGACTCGATCGGCAGATTGACGAACACAACGTCGCCTCGCACACGCACGGCGTCGTAGGGATCGCTGAGTTCACCATCGGTAGAAATGCTGCCGCGTGCGCTCCAGCGAACGGTGTCGGCGTCGAAGGCCAGGTCGATCCGAGTGCCATCATCGAGTGTGAGTGAGAGCGTCGTGCCTGCCAGATCAACGTTGGGAAGGCGGAAGGTGTCAATGCCGGCAGCGAACTCGTCGTAACTGCGCCACTCGTTGGGGTCCGCAGCAACAGTGTCAGCTGCGATGGCCTCGGCTGTAGGGGTGTCAATGTTCAGGGTCGTCATTGGCCCAGATCCTCTCGGAGTTTGAAGGTATGACACCCGAACTCCGAAGAATCTTATGTGGCAAGCGTCGGTGCTTGAGCGTCACTCCTCACTGTAAGGAGTTGTGCGCCCGAGTGGAGTGCTCAGTTCCGTCTGAGACAAGGATCGTGCCCTGCTCGTCAATCAGTGTTACGGAAGGGTTACTTATGTGCGTCGAATCTCGCTTGGTGAGACGCCGTAGGCCGCCTTGAACACACGACTAAAGTGCGCCGCGTCGGTGAAACCCCAGCGGGCGGCGATCGATGAAATCGCGCGGTCTGCGAGCACCGGATCCAGCAGGTCGGTGCGGCAGCGATCGAGTCGTCGCTCGCGAATCCAGGTTGAGACGGTCGTGTCTGCCTGACGGAAGAGCGCGTGCAGGTGCCGCGTTGAAATGTAGTGTGCGGCCGCGATGCTGCCCGGCGATAGCGTCGGCGACGAAAGGTTCTGGTCGACGTAGGAGTAGATTTTCTGCAGCAGCACCTGATGCGGGTCGCGCTGCACCGGGTCAGCATCGAGGATGCTCGACAGCATGGTGCCCAGCAAATCAAGGCTGGTATGCGCGAGTTTCGTGCGCACGCGGGTGTCGAGCGCCGTGAGTTGAGCGGGAAACTGCGACAAAAATGCGGTCAGGATCTGCGCCAGCCCGTTGTGCTGCTGTCCGAGTGATACGGCGGTGAGCTGCTCTGTGAACGGGATCGGTAGCTCCAGCCGGTCCTTTGGAAACATCATGATGAGGTTGCGAAACTCCTCGCCGAACAACAGCGAGTAGGGGCGCGAGGTGTCGTAGATTGACAGGTCTCCGGGCCGCATGATGAGTTCTTTGCCGTCTTGAACAAGGATGCTGCTGCCCGACAGCAACAGACTCACCTTGTAGTAGCCGCTGCCGCCGCTCGCAATCGTCTCGGGTGTGCGCTCAACGAGGTGGGGGCGCGCCACTACCTCGGTGAAGACCACACTGTCGGCGTCTGCGGACGACATGCGGGCTGCAAACGGTTCCGGCCGCTCAGTGCTGATGCGCAGCGGTACAAACGACGCAGAGACCTGGCTGCGGAACGCGGCGAGGCTGTCGGCCTGCGCAGGGGGAGCGGTCAATCGTGAAAGGTTTTGAGACTGTGCTGTTTGCATGCGTATCACCTCGAATTGTGATCCTT
This sequence comes from Leucobacter coleopterorum, assembly GCF_011382985.1. GTDB lineage: Bacteria > Actinomycetota > Actinomycetes > Actinomycetales > Microbacteriaceae > Leucobacter > Leucobacter coleopterorum. The sequence goes on along the minus strand of NZ_CP049933.1, from coordinate 2,236,025 downwards.
CACCGCGACTGTGCGGTGATGGTCAAGAATTGTGCTCGTAATAAGCCCACACCTTTGCCGAGAGACTACACCTAAACCTCTGAGAGTGCGCCGTCGAGCGCCTCAAGCAACAGGGGAAGCTCTTGCGGGCCGAACGCGAGGGGTGGACGAACCTTCAACACACTCTCGTTTCGACCGATCCGTGAAATCAGCACTTTGCGCTTCTTCATGGCCTCAACTACCTGCTTGGCAAGTTGAGGAGCGGGCTCGCCGTCAATCGCAAAATCAAGGCCAAGAAACAGTCCGGAGCCCTTCGCCGTGCGCACGAAGTCGTGGCGATCCGCGAACTCACGGAACGACACGAGGGCGCGCTCGCCCAGGGTGGCTGCTCGCTGCATGAGCTGTTCTTCCTCCATCTCAAGCAGCACGGCTTCTCCGACCGCTGCCGAGACCGGATTACCGGCGAAGGTGTTGAAAAACTCATTGTGCGAGCCAAACTCGTCGAGCATGGCCTCGCTCGTGACTACCGCAGACATGGGGTGCCCGTTGCCCATCGGCTTGCCCATCGTCACGAGATCCGGGATCATGCCGGCGTGATCGTGCCCCCACAGGTGGGTGCCGGTGCGGCCAAACCCACTCTGCACTTCGTCAGCGATCACGAGACCGCCGGCAGCACGCACGCGGGAAACAATTGCTGGCACCAGCCCCTCGGGTAACCGCGGCATGCCCTCTGTCGAGAATAGCGGGTCGAAGAGGCAGGCCGAGACGCCAAAACCGGCCTCCTGTAGCGACTCAATGGCCGTGTCAAGCTCGGCCAGGGTGTCGGCGAGCACCTCCGCCTCGGGGCGCGGATCGCGGTCGAGGTCCGGGATCCTGAGCGTGCGCACGTGAGCGCCGAGCGGCTCGCGGGTTTTGAGTCCCGTGGTCATCTCTGCGAGCGAGATGGTGGTGCCGTGATAGCTGTAGTCGGAGACGATCAGGCCGGTCGCGCCGGTGTGCTGTCTCGCGATCCTGAGCGCAAGTTCATTCGCCTCAGACCCCGAGTTGCCGTAGAACACCCGATCGAGACCGTGCCCAAACGTGCTGAGTAGCCGCTCAGAATAGTCAACGATGCGCGAGTTGAGATAGCGCGTATTGATGTTGAGGGTCGCCGCCTGCTTGCACAGGGCGCGAACAACCCGGTCGTTGCTGTGGCCGACGTGAGGTACGTTGTTGTATCCGTCAAGGTAGCGGTCGCCGTTCGCCTCGGTGAGCCACACCCCCTTGGCCGACACCATCTGTAGGGGCTCAGTATAGAAGAGCGGGGAGTAGGGGCCGATCGTGGTGTTGCGACGTGCGATCAGTTCGGCATTGGAGGTCATGTGCAGCGTCCTTTAGTTGGCAAGAAGTTCACGAGCGAGGCGCACGGTGTATGGCAGTACGTCTGAGGCAAGCCACTCTGCGGTGGGCTCGCCGCGGCGATCCGAGGCCCAGCCCAGGTAGGTGAGGCTACGGGCGAGCAGGATTGCCGGGAAGACCTCGTGGTCGGCGGCGTCGAGGGGGCGAATGGCCTCGTAGCCAGCGAAGAGGGCTTTCTTGTACTCTGCGTAGCGGGGGTGCGGCACAAAAAAGTGCAGCGCGGTTGCGAGGTCAAAAAGGTGCCAGCCCGCCGCGAAGTCGTCAAAATCGATGAGCACGAGGCCCGCTTCGGTGCGCAGCACGTTCTCGGGTGTCAGATCCGCGTGGATTGGGCCAAAACGATGCGTGGGGCTGCCGTAGTCGCCCAGCACCTCGCGAATCCGGGCGATGCCCGACTGAACGATCTGACGATCCTCACCGGCGAGCTCGGCAAGTTGCAGCGGATCGCCCCAGGCGGGCGCTTCTCCGACGAGGCCGTCGAGATCCCAGTCATCGCGCGGCACGGCCATTCGATACCCTGAGCGATCCGTTGCTTCGTGCACCTGCGCAATCAGTCCACCGAGCTCGGCGAAATCAGCCGCGTCGATAGTGGCTGTGCCATCGACGGCAGTGCGCTCGTCGCCGAAGTTGCCCTGGTTGGGGATCAGTAACTGAAGGTCGACCTGGTGTACTCCGGCCGGGTGGTTGTGCCCGACGGTGCAGAATCCGCGGCCATCGGGTGCCTCACAGAACCCGGGAACCGCAACGCCTTCGCGGTGCAGCGCACGCACGAAGTCGAGTTCGCAGCCGAGCTCGGCGTCTGAGTGGTATCCCTGGCGGTGCACGCGCAGCACGTACTGGCTGCCGTTGCTGCTGAGGGAAAACACGAAGTTCTCACGGTTTTTGAGGAGCTGGAGGGGCGTATCAGCGGTGATGCCGTACGTGGTGAGCGCCTCTCGGGCGAGCTCCTCGGCGGCTGCGAGATCTACGTTGACCATGCCATTCCTTTCGGTCGATGCACATACGCTAACACGCATCGCGGGCAAAATCTATACTCAAAGTATAGTATTTGAACTTGCGGTGTAAGTTTTGTGCTGTTGCACTTAGACTGAGGTGCATGACCATCGGCATTGAGAGTGCTGCGCCCCTCAGCCTGCGCGATCGCAGACGACAGCGCACCCAAACCGAGCTCGTTGACGCGGCGCTCGTTGTGATTCGAGATGTTGGCCTCGCCGACACCACTATCGAGCGGGTATCGGCCGTTTCTGGCATCTCCCGGGGCACCATCTACGCTCACTTTCCCGGTGGCAGAGACGAACTATTGCGTGCTGCCTATGCCCGGCTCGGCAGTGAACTCGCGGAGCGCACCCGCGCTGAGGTTTCGGCGGCAGAAGACTGGCAGGCACAGCTTGCGGCCCACGCTCGTGAGATGTTTCGGCTGGCTGCGGACCCGAATATCGGTCACTTCTACAACGTGTCCGGCCCAACGTTGATTGTCTCGGGGGTCGAACGTGGCATCGGCTCGGGAGCAAGTGCGGCCATGATCCGGGAGACGCTGACTGCTGCACAGCGCAGTGGCCAAGTGGACCCGGCGATCGACGTGGCTGCGGTCGCGCTGCTCCTCGTGGGTGCACTGCGCGAGGCTGCAGCGGGAGTATCGGCGGGCCAGCAAGATCCCCACCAGGCACACGCTGCCTTCGGAATCCTGCTGCGAGGCCTGGCCGCCTGATTTATCGCCGCGAGCTTCGCGGTACGCTGGGGCCATGGAGACTGAAGAGCTGTCTGCGGGCGTTGTCTCGGTGATTGAAATTATCGGGGTCGTCGTTGTGGTCGTCGGGTTCGGGATCGCGGCCGTGCTTGCTGTGCGCGCGCTGAGTCGTGGGAAGGGCGGCAAGGCGGCCTACCAGACTCTCCGCACCTCGATCGGAGGTTCGATCCTGCTTGGTCTTGAAATCTTCGTCGCAGCCGACATTATCCACACACTCTCGGCCCCGAGCCTTGAGGTTGCAGCTGTGCTGGGCCTCATCGTTGTGATCCGAACGATCCTCAGCATGTCGATCCAGATCGAGATCGACGGGGTGCTGCCTTGGCGTCGCGCGCTTCTCACGAGCGGTGGTCAGGTATTGGCGGGCGCCATCACCGAAGACACCCGCTCGGCGCAGTAGGAGATTTAGTCGGCGGGGGATTCAGTCTCGACGAGGGTGACCTCGACCCCGTTGACGCGTTGAATCTCGCGCTGGTACTCGGCCACAACACTGCGAGAGACACGGCAGTCGAGCAGGATCGTGCCGCTTGATCCTGAGCTCACCCACTCTTCGAGCGCGTCGAGATCCGCAAGCGATCGCACGGTGATGCCGAGAGCGCCGAGCGCCGATGCCATGCCCGCAAAATCGACGTCGGGGATCAGCATGGGGGTCTCGTCGAGCCCCATCGCGCCGTAGAGGTGTACCTCGGCTCCGTAGGCGCCGTCGTTCCAGACGACGATCACGCAGCTGGGGCCGTGCGGATCGCGGTTTCGAGATCCGCGAGCGCCATAAGCCCGCCACCGTCGCCCGTGCTCAACACGACGGTTGTCCCGGCTGCCGCGGCAGCAACGCCCGCAACCGTTGGAAACCCGAGCCCGATGGTCTGATAGGCGGTGCCGACCATGATCATGCGCTCGGGTGATGTGACCGGCCAGTACATGTTGGCCCAGCCGATGAAGTGTCCGCCATCGGTCGTCACGTGGCGATCCGCAGGCAGAAGCTCGCCGATGCGGGTGGCGACACTGCGTGGATCGAGCCGGCCGTCAGTGCAGAGGCCGTCCGGGTGCTGCTCGAGTCCGTCGCTGCGTGTGCGCAGGGCGCCTCCGGGTTCCAGGCCGGCTACGCGCTCGCGCCAGCCGCTGGACGCCACGTCTGATTCGGTGAGCGGGTCGAGTAGCGACCCCAGCAGCTCCTTCGCGTCACCCTGCAGCAGAAGATGGGTGATCGGAGTTTTTGATTTCGGTGGGTTCACCTGGTCGTCGTCGATGCGAATGACGGTCGTTCCCGGCCCAAATAGCTCACCGAAGCGCATGGTGAACTGGTTGAGGCTGGCACCGACAACAACCACAACGTCAGCCTCTGTGATCACGGCCATTGCGCGATCCTGACCAAAACCGCCGGTGATCCCCAGATCGTACTGCTCGGCAGAGAAGATGCCGCGCGCGAGGGCCGTTGTGGCGGTGACTGCACCGAGGGTGTCTGCGAGTTCATTCAACTCAGCGGCCGCGCCGGAAATGTGGGCACCGCGACCCGCGAGGATCAGCGGGCGCTCGGCCTCCTTGAGTGCAGTGATTGCGGATTTCAGTTGGTGGCCCGCCACACCAGACGGGCGTGGGGTGCGAGGAGTTGCCGTGGCAGCAGGTGCTACCGGGTTCGGAATATCTGCGACCGAGGCGCTGAGCGCCGCCATGGTGGCCGGGTCGTTGAGGTCGATCCCGCCCTGTGTGCCGGCATCGCCTGATCCCGCCGTGCTGATCGCACCCGTTGTAACGACGGGGGTCACGACCTCGGCGGAAACGAGGTCGTAGGGGATGCCGAGCACCACCGGGCGCCGCCTGCGCAGCGCGTACGACACAGCACGATCCACCGTGCGATCGATGTTGGTCACAGAGAGCATGTGGGTGCGCACCCCGATGGCCGCGGCGAGCAGCTCTTGGTCAACGTCCCAGGGCGAGGGCCGTCGCTGGGTGCCTCACCGACCACCACCAGCATGGGAGTGCGGGCTTGGGCCGCCTCGGCGAGGGCGGTCAGCGTGTTGGTGAATCCGGCGCCGTAAGTGGTTGTCGCAATGGCGAGCTGGCCCGAAACGCGAGTGAAGGCGTCCGCTGCGGCAACGGTGCCGGCCTCGTGGCGCACGGCAGTGTACGAAATGCCCACCTCGGCGAAGTGCTCGATAAGGTGAGCGTTGCCGTTGCCCATGAGCCCGAAGCTGTGCGTGGTGTGCCGGGCAAGCGCTTGAGCGACGGCGTGGGTGAGGGTGCTGGTTGATGGTGCTGACATCACAGGTCCTTGATTGAATGAGAGTGGTTTGGATCCGTGTATGTCTCGCTGGGTTTCACTACCCAAGCAGCAGCGCCCCTTTTTCGAGCGCCTTTGCCGGCCAGATCGGGCGAGAGCCGACCGTGCTGGACGATTACATCTTACGGGTAGCGTGTCACTGACGTGAAAGATATCAGCGGTAGTTTTGCGCGATCCGCTCGGCTGCGTTTTTGAGTTTGGCGACGACCTCGTCGAGCGGATCCGGCAGGTTGAAGTGCACGATCGCGATTGCCGCGGGTGGTTCGCCCGGAATGCGGATCGGGACTGCCACGCTGCTGACACCGTTCACCACCTCGTGGCGGCTTACAGCGTAGCCCTGCTGTTTTGTATTGAGCACGGCTTCACTGAACTCAGGGCTGCCAAGCAGAGTTTCGCGCTCGATGGCGCTCAGTGAAGATTCGATGGCTCGCCCGGGAGCACCGCGGTCGACCGTGTGGCTGACGCCTGGGTCGCGTGCGATGGTCGCCTCGACGTTGGTCGGTTCGACGGTCATGAGTGTGACAACCTCGTTGGCATCGAGCACGGTGAGGAATGCCGTCATGCCAACTGTATAGGCGAGTTCAGTGACGGCGGGCATTGCGGCGGTGTGCAGCGCGGGTGCAACTCCACGGGCGAGTGCGGTGACTTTGGGGCCGAGGCGAATGAGACCTGCGCTGTCGCGAATAACGAAGCGGTGCTGCTCGAGGGTGCGCAGGATCCTGTAGGCGTTTGAGCGATGTACCCCGAGTCGTTCTGCGAACTCGCTGATTGAGATGGGTGATTCCGCATCGGCGAGTAGTTCCAGGGCCTGGAGTCCGCGGGACAGCGTCTGGGAGCCAGCGGTGGCTTGTCCCTCAGCGCGAGATTCGGTCATGTCACTATTCTTCCCGATACCAGGAGCAGAATGGGTGTTGTGGGATCGCGCGCCGCCGTTTATGCTGAGTGTGCGATATTCAGACTTGCTATTCAGATAGTGAACAACATTCCCCGCGTGAAGGAGTAACAATGCAGTTCCACCACCACGGATACGTGTCAACTGATCCCCGAATCGAACCGGCCGCTGGCGTAGGCCTTGACCGTCCGAGCGACCTACCCGCAGAGATTGACGTGCTCATCGTCGGTTCGGGTCCGGCAGGTATTGTGGCCGCGGCCCAGTTGGCACAGTTTCCGAGCGTTGTAACGCGCGTTGTTGAGCGCCGCGACGGTCGTCTCGTGCTGGGGCAGGCCGACGGGATCCAGGCGCGCAGTGTGGAAACGTTCCAGGCATTTGGCTTCGCAGAAGAGATCATCAAAGAGGCTTACCAGATCACCGAGACCTGTTTCTGGAGCCCCGATCCCGCGCAGCCCGAAAACATCGTGCGCAGTTCTGTTACACCCGATGATCCGACGGGGATTAGTGAGTTCCCTCACCTGATTGTGAACCAGGCACGTGTGATCGATTACTTCGCGCAGTACGCGCGATACTCACCCGCGCGCGGCGAGGTTGACTACGGTTACGAGTTTGTTGGGCTCAACGTGACGGGCGAGGGGAGTATCCCGTCGAGGTGACACTGCGTCGGGTCTCCGGTTACAGTGGCGCTGGCATCAACACCGAGCGTGCCGCGGGGGGCGGCGACGCCGGAGAGATCACCGTGCGGGCGAAGTATGTGATCGGCGCTGACGGTGCTCGCTCAGCCGTGCGTCACTCAATCGGGGGTGCGCTCGAGGGAGACCAGTCCTTCCACGCGTGGGGTGTCATGGATGTGCTCTCGGTCACAGATTTCCCCGATATTCGCAAGAAGTGCATCATTCACTCTGAGGCGGGCAGTATCCTCCACATCCCGCGCGAGGGCAACCACCTCTGCCGCATCTATGTCGATCTTGGTGAGGTTGATGAGAACGACGGTGGCAAGGTGCGTGAGACCTCGCTCGAAGAGGTCATTCAGCAGGCGAACGCGATCCTGCACCCCTACACCCTCGATGTGCGCAACGTGCCCTGGCACAGTGTGTACGAGGTGGCCCATCGTGTCACCAACCGTTTCGACGATGCCGCAACGTCGCCCGATGGCAAACCACGCGTCTTTTTGATGGGCGACGCCTGCCACACGCACAGTGCCAAGGCGGGTCAGGGCATGAACGTGTCAATGCAGGACGGTTGGAATCTCGGCTGGAAGCTCGGGTATGTGCTTGAGGGGCGCAGTCCGGAGTCACTGCTGCGGACCTACTCGGACGAGCGCCGCGTGACCGCGCAGAACCTCATCGATTTCGACCGCGAGTGGTCGGGACTCATGGCGCGCAAGCCCGAGGAGTTTGACTCGCCCAAGCAGCTGGAAGAGTTCTACGTGCAGACGGCGGAGTTCCCAGCCGGGTTCATGACTGAGTACACGGAGTCGATGCTGACGCGACCGGGTGCTCACCAGGAGTTGGCAACGGGCTTCCCGATCGGCAAGCGCTTCAAGTCTGTTATTACAACCCGTGTTTCTGACGCGGTCGACGTGCACATTGGGCACCACCACCGCGCAGACGGTCGCTATCGTGTCTACGCCTTCGCAGATGTGGGTGGCGAGGCGCTGGATCAGTGGGCCGAGTGGATGCTCGGTTCGAAGGACTCGCCGCTGCAACGCTTCACACCGCTCGGTGCCGACGTTGATTCAGTGTTCGATGTGAAGGCCGTGTACCAGCAGGATCACCACTCCGTTGATATCTCGAAAGTGTCGAAGGTGTTCCTGCCGCTGTCGGGCCCGTTCCAGCTCGTTGACTACGAAAAGATCTACGCTGCAAAGGCTGATGACGACATCTTCGAGCAACGCGGTGTGAGTCGCGACGGTGCCGTTGTGGTCGTTCGCCCCGACCACTACGTCGCGGGCATCTTCCCGCTGTCGGCGACTCAGGAGTTGTCTGACTTCTTTGCTCAGACGTTCCTGGAGCGCTAAGGCTCAAAGGGGTTGGCCGCTTCGCCCACAGGCAGCATTGCCTGTGGGTTATGCACAGATCTGTTGTTTCATGACCCGATACTGTCATGGAACGCCAGAGTGGACGAAAGCGTGTCCACGCTGACGGTAGATCCTGGCGCTTATTTCGAGGGTAGACCGCAATGGATCCAAAAGGTAGAATCAGGGTATGTCCTTGAACATCAAGAATGAAATGACGCACGCGAAGGTGAGACGCTTGGCCGCGCTCACTGGCATGAGTCAGACCGCTGCCGTCGATGACGCCGTGGAACGCCGTCTCCACGAACTTGAAACCGATGACTGGGGCACGCGTGGGCCAGCGATTAGAGCATTGCTTGCGCGGGCTCAGAGTATCTTCACGCCGGAAGCCATTGCGAGTTCCCGTCGTGCGGAGCAAGAACTTTATGATCCAAAGACGGGGCTTCCTGCGTGATTATTGACACGTCAGTGGTTGTAGCAGTGCTTCGTCAGGAGCCGGGATTCGAAGCTCTTGTGGAAGTGTTGGTCGCAGAACCTGCGCCAAGTATGTCTGCCGCGAGCTACGTGGAAACCTGTGCAGTCTTGGCGCGTACCCAAGAGCAGCAGAGTCTCGTGGACGATTTATTGCGGGTTTTCAGTGTGCAAATTATTCCGTTTGACACTAAACAAGCGAAGTTCGCAGCCGCTGCGTATCAACAATTTGGACGAGGCAGCGGACATCGGGCGAAACTGAACTTGGGTGACGCCTATTCCTATGCTCTTGCCAAAGCCCAGGGAGAACCCTTGCTCTTCGTTGGCGATGACTTCGTGCACACCGATGTGATGGTTGTTCACAAATAAAGCTGGGGACGACTGGGGCCCGAGATCCAACTAGATCCCGGGCCCCACTTAGTTATTAGTGCTTAGCCAGCGAAGCGGAAGAGCTTCTTGTTGGCAAACTCAAGCATGCCAACCTTGCCGAGCTCGCGACCGTAGCCCGACTTCTTCACGCCACCGAAGGGCACGTCAGCACCCTCGAGGCCTGCGCCACCAATGAAGACCATGCCCACGTCGAGCTGGTTGCCGACCTGCTCGGCGCGCTCCAGGTCGTCACAAATGATGACGGAACCGAGGCCGTATGGCGAGGAGTTTGCAAGCTCGATAGCCTCAGCATCGCTCGAAACCTTGTAGAGCTGCGCTACGGGCCCGAACAGCTCCTGGCTGTAGACGTCCATTGCCGGGGTGATGTTTGTGATCACGCTCGGGGTGTAGAGGTTGCCCTCGGGGGTGTTGTTGCCCACGAGCACCTCGGCGCCCTGGTCGAGCGCACCCTGCACCTGACCCGCGAGGGTCTTCGTGGCGGCAGCCGACGACATGGGACCGAAGTCACCGTCTGCGTACGACTGGCCAGCGATCGCCGCGGTGAACTTCTTTGAGAACTCGTCGAAGTACTTGTCCATAACAACGATGCGCTTCGAACCGTTGCAAGCCTGGCCTGTGTTCTCCATGCGGCCGCCAACTGCGTGCTCAACCGCGTGGTCGAGATCGTTGGTGTCGAGCACGAGGAAGACGTCGGAGCCTCCGAGCTCAAGCACACACTTCTTAAGAGCACGGCCAGCCTTCTCTGCGACGATCGCACCAGCGCGCTCGGAGCCGGTGAGCGAGATTCCCTGGATGCGGTCGTCGGCGATGATGTCGGAGATCTGATCGTGTGTTGCAAACACGTTGACGTAGGCACCCTTCGGGAAGCCTGCGTCGAGGAACAGCTTCTCGAGCGCGAGAGCCGACTCGGGGCACTGCGCGGCGTGCTTCAGCACGACGGTGTTGCCCAGAATCAGGTTCGGTACTGCGAAGCGAGCGACCTGGTAGTAGGGGTAGTTCCACGGCATGATGCCGAGGATCACGCCGGTGCCCTGGTAGCGGAAGAAGCTCTTCAGCCCGTCTTCTACCTCAAGCTGCTCGTCTGCAAGCCACTTCTCAGCGTTGTTCGCGAAGGCTGCGGTGATAGCGCCCGAGAACTCTGCCTCGCCGATCGACTGATCGAGCGGCTTGCCCATTTCGCGGTTGATGATCGCGCCGAGCTCATCTTTACGCTCGTCAAAGAGCTCAGCGGCGCGCTGCGCGAGTGCTGCACGCTGTGCAACGGTCGTGGTGCGCGACCACTCCTTGTAAGCCTTCTGAGCCGAGGCAAGCGCGTCCTCGATCTCCGCCGCTGTAGCGTCAGGGTACTCGGCAACGGTCTCGCCCGTGGCCGGGTTAATTACGGCAAACGTGCCCATAAATGACTCACTCCTTAGTGACTTCGTCTGGTGGTGGGTATAGCAAGTCTCCCACACCAGCGGTCACAGCACTAGCGTCCGGATCCCGTGTATTTCTGGAGGGGAGCAGCCCATATCAGCCGTCGAGTGGCGATGAATCTGCGAAATCCGTTGTGATCCTCGCCATAGCGCGGATCGGCGAGCCGTCAACACCCGCGAGTCGCAGTGGGGCGAGGACCACCTCCACCTTTGCTGGGAGTTCGGTGAGCCGGGTGAGGTTTTCGACAATAATCCCGTCGCGGCCAAGCCAGAGCTCGTGAACCGGCAGAGTTGCGCTGTTAGGATCGCTGCTCGCGTCCGGGCTGAGTGCATCAATCCCGAGCACCCGGCCTCCGCGTTCCCACAGCTCTGCCGCGAGTTCAAGCGAAATAAAAGGGTGATTGATGGCCTGCTGGTCTGCGAAATGCTGATCCCAGCCAGTAGCGATGCAGACGATGGTTGGGAGGCGCTCCGGCAGTTCTGCGTCAAGGTCGGCGACCGTAATGCAGTGGTTCGCGCCGACGCGCGTTCGCAGAATGAGAGCCTCTCCCTGCAGGAGTTCGAGCGGAATGTTATCGACCGTTCGCCCGCCCTCGATTGAGTGCGATGGCGCGTCGAGGTGCGTGCCAGAGTGAGAGCCGAGCACAAGATGCGCAACTGCGACGGTGTCTTCGGCGACGCTGAGCGCCGGAGTGATGCTGACTTCGGGGTCGCCCGGGTACACCGGCATGCCAGTTGTGACAGGGTGGCTAAGGTCGATGACACGCATTGTTCTAGGGTGCCTCATTTGCTGTCGGGGTGGTTTCGAGCGGTTCTTGCAGGGGCGCGGTCGGCTGGGCCGCACTGCGACGCGCCTTTGCCCGGTGCCTCGATCGCACGATCGCGATCACAATTAGCGCGATGACGCCACCGAGCACAAGCCAAGGAATCAGGATCCCGAGCACCACCAGCGCCCCCGCGCCTGCAGTACCGAGCGACGCAATGCCCGCAAGCAGCCCGTCCCAGAAGTTTGAGGGGCCGCCCGGGATCACACTTTCTGTTGTGAGGTTCACCCAAATGCTTGCCTCGTCGACCTGGCCCTCGAGTGCCTTCAGCTGGGCCTTGAGTCCATCAAGTTCTTGCTGTCGCTGCGAGAGTGCTGTTTCTGCCTCGATCAGCTCCCCGGTTGTTGCCGCACCCGACATGAGTTCTTTGAGGCGTGTTACCGAGTCTTCGAGAGCGGCTACACGGGCCTTAAGATCAACGTGTTCTGCCGTCACATCGGTCGCACTGCGGTTCTGTGAGGTGACGTCTCCGACCTCCGCGAGTGCGTCAAACGCCTCATCGACTTTCGCCGACGGCACCCGCACGCTCAGCGTAGCTGAAGCGGGTTCGCTTCCTGTCGCCTTCGAAACTGTCTGAGACTCGACGTAACCGCCAAGCTTTTCTGCGACGGTGGTCACCTTGTCTGCAGCCTTCGTTGGATCGGACACCACAATCGTGAGGTCGCCGTTCTGAATGATTGACTGGCCCGATTCAGTGGCGGCGTCTGTCATCTTCGGTGAAGCATCCGACAACGCGCCAGGCTCCGCCGCAGCCCCCGGCGCGGGATTTGTGGCCCTGTGTCACTCACGGTGCCGGGAGGCATGGCACACGCAGAGAGTGGCAGAACGAGTAAACATGCGGCGATGAGCGCGAGGATGGAGCCGTGTCGTTTCATGGCCTCATTGTATTTGGGGGCACTGACCCGCACCCCAAATGACGTGTAATCGTTAGGGGAGCGGGATCGAAAGTGTTCCGGTCTCGGGCAGCGGTTCGATGTGACCGTCTTTGAGATCCGGCACCCAGCGCATAGTGCAGGCCGCAACAATCACGCAGACGAGTAAGAGTCCGGCGGAGACAAGGATCGCGCCGTGTGCTCCGGCTGCGTCGATGGCGACACCGGCAAACGCTGATCCAACCGCAACTCCTACGAGCTGACCGGTTCCGATCCAACCAAATGCTTCGGCGGTCTCAGAGAACTTCACCGTCGAGCTGACCATGCTTGAAACGGCAGCGAAAGTGGGGGCCGTGCCGATCCCGCCCAAAAACAGCACGGCGCTGAGCCACCAGATGTTCAAACTGACGAGGCACAGGACGGTACCGATCAGAACGATGGAAATTCTGAGTAGGAGTGACCAAGGGCGCAGAGGGCGGTGACCGAAGAGTAATCCGCCCACAAGGGAGCCGCCTGCAAACAGTGCGAGCACGATCCCGGACTCAATGCTCCCGTGCCCAGCACCTTCACCCGCAGGGGTGAACGCCGAGACGATCCCCGCCTCAATCGCCGCGAATGACGCAACAAAGAAGAACCCGATGGTTGTGGAGATGATAACGGTTGGGCGCCGCAGAATCGCGCCGAGGCCTCGCCGCGAGCGGGGAATCTTTACTGAGCCGACTGACGGGCTCAGAATGAACCAGGCACCACCAAGCAGCATGAATGCCGCAGCGACACAAAGGCCTACTACGGTGCCAAACTGCGAAGAAACGAGCACCGCAACGACTGGGCCAACGACCCAGATGAGCTCTTGCGCGGCAGCGTCGAGTGAGAAGAGGGCAGTGAGCTGATTGCCCGGTACGAGCTTCGGGTAGAGCGTGCGCACTGCGGGGGTGACGGGCGGTGTTGTCAGGCCAACGAGAAAGGCCAAACCCGCGACGATGACGAGGGGAGGTGCACCACTGCAATGGTGACAAGCAACCCTGAACAGAGGATCGCAGTGAGTGTCAGAACTGGGCGCATGCCCCAGCGGCCCATGAGCCTGCTGGCAACTGGACCCGAAATCGCCTGGCCTGCACTCTGTGTTGCGAGCACGATGCCGGCAGAGGTGTAGTCTCCGTACGCGAGTTGAATGTGCAGCAGCAGAATGATCGAGAGCATCCCGAAGGGAAAACGGGCGGTCAGCTGCGAGACAAGTACGCGAAAGACGCCTGGATTTCGCCCCAGCTCACGATAAATACCCATCAGACGAGTATATGGGCGCGGGCGGCCCGACGCGCGGATTATCTGGAGATGTCTGCGGGGGAGCCCGACGTGTTTCTCGACTTTGCGCGGGTGAGTCTGAGCTCATTGAAAAAGAGGTTGAGCGCCACAGCCGCCAGTGCTGCTGAACTGATGCCTGAATCGAAGATCGTCGCGAACCAAGTCGGGAACCCATCGTAGAAGTCTGGCCGAACCACTGGCAGACTGCCAACGGCAATTGAGACAGACACGATGATCAGGTTGAAGTTTCCTTCGTAACCGATCTTGCTCAGCGTGCGTATGCCCGATGCGGCAACGGTACCGAAGAGCACGATCCCGGCCCCACCCAACACCGGGGTCGGCAGGGCGGCCACCACCTGACCGAGAATGGGGAACAGTCCCAGAACTACCAGGATCCCGCCGCCTGCCGTCACAACGAACCTGCTCTTTACGCCGGTAATGGCGGTGAGACCGACGTTTTGAGCGAATGCGCTTTGCGTAAATGTGTTGAGGAACGGGCCAAGATGCTGGCGGCCATGTCTGCTCGCAAGCCGTCAGCGATCCGGCGTTTGCTGACCTTGGTGCCGACGATCTGGCCGAGCGCAACAATGTCAGCAGTGGTTTCCGTAAGAATCACGAGCACCACCACGATCATGGAAATGATGCTTCCGATTTCAAACGCCGGCCAGCCAAAGGCCAGTGGCTGGGGGAACGCGAAGAACGACCCCTGCCCGACTCTCGAGAAATCGGCAGTGCCGAGAAGGGCCGCGAGGAGGGTCCCGAAGGCCATACTGAGCAGAATGGCCAGTCGTCGAACTGCCACCGATCCAAATCTGGTGAGCAGCAGAGCAGAGCAAAGAGTGGCCATCGCGAGGCCAATGTTGACCGGGCTTCCATACTCTTTTGCGGATGCATTGCCGCCCATCGCCCAGTTCGCGGCGACGGGAAGGAGGGCGATCCCGATCATGGTGATGACCACGCCGGTCACCACGGGCGGAAAAAAGCGAATGATTCGGGCGAAGACTGGAGCGATCAAGAACCCCACGATCGAGGCCACGAGCACTGCTCCGAATACACGCTGGATATCACCGCCATCGCTCTCGAGAATCGCGACCATCGTGGCGACTGCAGCAAACGAGGTGCCCTGCACGAGCGGGAGCTGGCTGCCAAAGAACGGGATGCCCACGGTCTGCAAGATTGTGGCGAGTCCACCGACAAAGAGACAGCTCGCAATGAGCGCTCCGATTTCTGCTGAACTTAGCCCAGCCGCGCTGCCAACGATGAGTGGAGGCGCGATGATCCCACCGTACATCGTGAGCACGTGCTGTAGGCCATAGCCCAGGGTGCGTCCGATAGGAAGTCGCTCGTCTTCGGGACGTGGGGTGCGTGGATCTCGCAGCGCAGTACTCACAACTGAACACTAGCGGCTGGGTGCTTTGGTTCCTAGGGACGTTGTAACTTTTCTGCTCTGTTCGGCTTGAATGTTGCAGAGTTTCAGTTTGCGACCGCCTCAAACGGTATACGCTTTAGGCGTCCTGTTGAAACGTACAGATTCTCGGAGGACCATCAAATATGCGCGTTCGCAACCGTCTCGAAGCTGTTCGCAAGGCCGATCGGTTGTTAGAAGCGCTTCGCTCCGCAGACGAACTCGCAGCGACGGCGGCCCGCTCTGGAAGCGTAAGTGACATTCCAGTGCTGTTGCAGACGGTCGAATCCAGCGATCAGGTGATGGCGATTGCTGCGATCCATGCCCTTGCGTGCATTCCTGACCCAGAGGTCGACGAAGCATTGATGGGCATGCTCACTCACGAGCAGGGGTTTGTGCGTGAGCACTCAGTCTGGGCACTTGGATCTCGAGCGCCTCGCATTGAAGCTGTCGGGCCTCTCATATATATGGTGGTTACCGGCGGATTCACTGGCATGCTTTCTCAACGCACCCTCGAGGAGTGGGCGAAAGCGGCCCCAGCTACAGTCGCTGCCCGACTTGAGAGCGCCCTGGCCGAGGTCGTTGACCCAGCACAGCGGTTTCGACTCGTGGAAACACTCGGTTTGGTGCCGGGCTCCGCAGTGGCGGTTCAGCTTGCGCGCATTGCAGGTGACGTTGGGGAAGGCCTTCTCGCGCGTGTGGCGGCGGTCTCCGCGCTCGGAGACCAAGTGCCTGCGCCCACAGAGTGTGCGCTGCTTGAACAGCTCACGCAACTCGACGGAGTTCTCGCTGAGGTGGCCAAGCTTGCGCTTGCAGATATCAAAGCCGCAGTGATCGCCTCGAACGCATCAGATGGGGGCGGCGCGGTCGATCCTGCTGGCACCAAGATTGGAGGAGGACTGACCATAGCGCAACTGTTTCTCCACGCAGACATTGATCCCGAGCTGAGCAACGCTGGGAACGGAGACAATGGCGGAATCGCGACGCTGTTGGTGAGGCTGGGGGACGCGCTCGTTGGCACCTCGGATCGCCTGGGAGATGAGGTGAGCCTCGGGGGAGTCGAGCGGGTTCCTGTGACGCGCGTGCTGACGCTCTCAAGAGGTGACATTCATGAGGCGGCGCAGAACCTTGAAGTGTTGCGGAAGGGCCTTGCTGGTCACGTCTATGCACGCATCCCGCTGCTGCAAGATCCTGTACAGGCTGCAAACGCCTGGCCGCTGAGGGTGACCGCGCGCAGAGGCATTGCTCGCATGATTCGGGCCGCGGGCCGGGTGGACGTAATCCACCTTCGCATGGCCGATGTGGGCAGCTTGGCGGCGCTTGAAGTCGCTCGTGCGAGTAACATTCCTGTCGTCTTTACCTCGGCTCCCGACCCTCACGTGCTCATCAACACCATGGATCTCTCGGGCCGCTTGACCCGGGAAAACTTTGGATCCGTTGACGAAACCGAGCACTTTTGGTTCAGAGTGAACCTCTTGCAACGGCTCGTGGCGAGTTCGGCTCACACCGTCTATTTCCCTAGGCCAAACCTGCAGTTCGACATGCGGGATCTCATGGGCATCGACGTAGCGAAGGCGCCAGGTAAACACACCACTGTTCCAGAGGGAATCGATCTGTCCCTGACGGATGAGGCTGTGAACGAGGCGCGGCGCTTCTCCGAGGGCGGCACTCCAAGCTCCGCGCTCAGCGAGCTTCGTGAACTGTTGCAGGGCTCCCGCCCGAGCGGCGTGGGTTGCCACTGCTGTTGAGTGTCGGTCGGTTCCATCGGGTCAAGGGAACCGCCAGCATCGTAGAAGCATGGGCCGGATCAGAACTGCGCGAGCGCGCGAACCTGCTTCTGATCGGGGGAAACTTGCTACGCCCTTCAATTGACGAGCAAGACCAGCTGGATCGGATCCACCAGATCATTGAGCCGGAACAGCGCATGGCCGGGGGCTCGTGCTGTCGGGGCATCGACCCAACGGGGTCGTGTCGCGTTGGATCGCGGCCGCCCGCTTTGGACTCCCTGGGTTTGTTGCCCCGAACGGCGTCTATGTGTGCGGCAGCCTCAAAGAAGAATTTGGCCTTGCGGTGCTCGAAGCCATGGCGGCCGGATTGCTGGTCGTTGCCCCTGACGGCGGAGGCCCGGCAACCTATGTTGAACACGGACACACCGGCTTTCTCACCTCCACTTGGGTGCCCTCGAAACTCCGTGACGCGATTGGTGAAGCCCTTGACCGCGCCGCCGATGAGCGCACCGATGAGCGCGCCCAACGTTCTCGCAGTGTTGTAGAGCAGGGCTACACCGTCGAAGCCATGGCCAAGGCTCTCGTCGGAGTGTACTCAGGCACCCATCACGACAGCATGACGCTTCAACAAGAACTGGACGTTTTCTCATGACGCTTTTGATTATCAGCCCCGACTATGCCTCGCACCTGTACCCTCTTGCGGCTCTCGGCAGCCGCTGGCGAGATCGAGACGAGCGAGTGGTGGTGGCGACAGGATCCGTCACCCAGGCAATCGTTGAATCTTTCGGGTTTGAGCACGTTGGTCTTCAGCTGAGCCAAGGATCAAACCCCGGTGTGATTCGCGCCGAGGAACAGCCACGCGGTGAGGACGAAGCGTTGCGCGGCTTCTTTGCCGCAACCCGTGAGGGCATGATTGAGACGCTGACCTTCCAGGCGAAAGCCCGCATGAACGATCTCATGTGGGAGCCTCTTGCCACCGCTCGGAAGGTTCTGGCCATTGTGGAAGCTCTGCAACCAGACACCATCATTGTTGACCACCTCGCGTTCAGTGCCCGTCTGGCCCTTGTGGCAGCAGACATCCGGCACGTTGACGTCGTACTGGGTCACCCGACTGCGCTCCCACTTCCCGCAACCGGGGAAGTGTACGGACTGCCACCGGCGTGGCCGAACGCGTTCTCACCGACCCCAGCGGAGCTCGAAGGTCTACGCAAACTCACAGAAGCAACGAGTCAAACGTTCACCGCGGAATGGAACCGCGTGCTCGAAGAACTCGCGCCCGGCAAGCCGCTATCAAACGACGCCTTTGCCGAACACGGAGATTTTCTGGTGTTTAACTACCCGAAAGAGCTGGTGTCGCGGGATCGCCTGGCCCTATTGCCGCCGCACACCTTTATTGGCTCCTCTGTGCGCGCGGACCGCAAGGATTCACGTGTGACTCAGTGGCTGTCGGCCAGCGACGAGCCCTTTGTGTACGTCAGTTTTGGAAGCTTTCTCTCGGTGAGAGCAGATGTGCTCGCCAAGGTCGTGACTGCGTTGAAGGAAGCGAACGTGCGGGCGGCCATTGCTTACGGCTCGGCCGATCTTGCAATGCTGGGAGAGTTGCCCTCACACTGGCTTATCGAAGAGTTCTTGCCCCAGGTCACATTGCTGGAGTCCGCCGCGCTCGCCGTCACGCACGGGGGCAACAATAGTGTCACGGAGGCGCTCCACTTTGGAGTGCCGTTGATCGTGCTGCCTTTTTCCACGGATCAGTTTGCGGGGCTGAAGCTCTTGAACGACTCGGATTTGGTTTGGCTCTTGCCCCAATGAGGTCTCCGCCGCGGAGATCGGGCTCGGCTTACGGGCGATGCTTGAAATGCCGCAGCGAACCCGAGAAGCGCTTGATGAGTTGGCTCAGCGTCTGCAACAGGGTGATGTCGAGCGGCCGAGCATCGGCAGCCTCGCCGAAGCGGGCGCTGTATAGAGCCGTTACTTCTTGCACGGCATGGAGGCGTTGCTCGCGCCGTTGCGCAAGTGCGTAGAAGAAGTCTGGAACTGTGCCATCGCTATTTCGCTTCCTCACGGGTTGTCGGGAGGTTGCTTGTCACGGCCTGGTCTGTCGGGTCCGTGTTGAGCTCAAGGTTGATGCCCAACGGGGAGCACCGTTTGCCAATGGCGGAGGATCAACACGGCTGGCGAGATCCACCATCACACCGTGCTCAAGACCTGGATCGATAGCGAGGTACCTCGCGCGTACCGGCAATCCAAACAACTGTGTCTCGGTGATGCGCACCCAATCGAATCCATCAAGCCGCTCTCGACGCCGAGCTCAGGAGAAGCCGCGACAAACTCCGTAAGTTGTTCCACCGACGATGTTCTCGAACTCTTCAGTATCTCGTGTAAGATGAATAGCTGTACTTCGGCGAGGGGCCTTCGAGCCCGTTATCGACGCGGGACGGAACGCCTCAGCGGGCCATCTTGCTGCGTTTCTACGCAAGTGCGAGACACCAATCCTGGCGGCTGTGCCGCCCTCATTGGGCGAGAGCCCGTCAAGGAGATTCAAATATGAGCCAGACCAACAAGTTGGCAGCTACCAACCGCGATGCTTTCGGTAAGGGTGTTGCTCGCAAGCTGCGCGCAGCAGGCCGCACCCCCGCAGTTGTTTATGGCCACGGCACCGATCCCGTTCACGTTTCGGTTGAGACTCACCCGCTGAGCCTCATCATCCGCCAGGCAAACGCGATCATCGAGCTCGATATCGAGGGCCGCAAGGAGCTCGTGCTCGTGAAGGACGTGCAGAAGGATCCGGTTCGCCAGATCATCGAGCACCTCGACCTGATCGTTGTGAAGAAGGGCGAGCTCGTTGACGTTGAGGTTCCCGTTCACGTTGAGGGCGAGTCATTCTCTGGCACCAACGCGCTGCTTGAGCTCAACACGCTGCGCCTGAGCGCTCCCGCTACCTCTATCCCAGAGAACGTTGTTGTCAACATCGAGGGCGCTGAAGAGGGTACACAGGTGCTCGCTGGCGACATCGAGCTGCCCAAGGGTGCTGTGCTGCTCGACGATGCTGATCAGCTTGTTGTGCACGTTGTTGTACCGCGCGGCTCTTCCGCAGACGAAGAGGCAGAGGCCGCTGCAGAGGCAGCCGCCGAGTAGTTCTCGAACACTTTCTGGCCCGTCGGGTTGGCGCTTCAACGCCGACACGACGGGCCGTTTGTCTGTTTGAAGAGGTTGTGCATCGTCAATGTCGGTGGCTCCTGCGATCATAATTACGGAGGGATCACATGTTCTGGCGCAAGAAGAAGGAAGCAGAAGATCGCATGGTGAGTGACAACTGGCTGATTGTCGGCCTTGGTAACCCCGGCGCGAAGTATGAAGCGACCAGACACAACGTCGGCCAGATGGTGATTGACGTGCTTGCTGAGCGCATGAGCGCTCGGTTCTCCTCTCACCGCACAAACTCCCGGGTCGCAGAGGGGCGTTTGGTTCCCGGCGGCCCGAAGCTGATCCTTGCCAAATCAAACGGCTACATGAACACGTCTGGTGGCCCGGTATCAGCGCTCGCGCGCTACTTCGGGGTGCCACCGGAGCGGGTTGTCGTGATCCATGACGAACTCGACCTTCCTTTCGATAGCATCAAACTGAAGCAGGGGGTGGACACAGCGGCCACAATGGCCTGCGGGACATCGCCAAGGCACTTGGCACCCCAGAGTTTTTGCGCGTACGAGTCGGCATTGGTCGACCACCCGGGCAGCAAGACCCGGCAGACTACGTGTTGCGCCCTTTCGGCACATCTGAGCGCGCCGCACTCGCGGTGCTGCTCGAAGACGCTGCCGATGCGACCGAGGCACTCACTACAGCGGGACTGCTTGCGGCCCAGCAGCGCTTCCACGGACGGAGCGCAAAATGACACTGCGGGGTGTAGATCGACTTCTTGAAACCTCCGAGTCCTTTAGCCGAGCGCTCGACGCTAGTGAGCGTGACGCAGAATTTGCCGTCACAGACGGGCTTCGCGCACCGCTCATTGCGGGCCTTGTGCGCAGGCGCAGAGAAGGTGGGGATCGTGGGCCACTCCTCGTGATCGCTGCGACCAGTCGTGAGGCCGATTCGTTGCGCAGCGCGTTGGCTTCGCTCATACCCGAGGCAACCACAGTTGAGTTCCCTGCCTGGGAAACCCTTCCGCACGAGCGGCTCAGCCCCAGCGCCGAGACTGTAGGGCGCCGCGCCGCAGCCCTGCGGGTTCTGCGCGAGTCGGTTGACCACGCAGAAGAGGGGCCGCTTATCCTGGTCGCCTCAGTGCGCGCCGCGCTGCAGCCGGTGTCGCCCCACGCGGTTGAAGCCCGCTCCATTGTGTTGCGAGCCGGTGAAGCCTCCGATCCGCTCGAAACTGTTGCGCGTGATCTGGTTGAGCTCGCTTACACCCGAGTTGACATGGTGACACGTCGCGGCGAATTTGCGGTGCGCGGTGGCATTCTCGACGTCTTCCCGCCGACTGAAGATCATGCCGCTCGTGTCGACTTCTTCGGCGACGAAGTGGACCAGATTCGACGCTTTGCGGTCGCTGACCAGCGCAGTGCAGGGGATCCGCTCACCGAACTTGAACTGTGGCCTGCTCGGGAGTTGCTGTTGACTCCTGAAGTGCGCGAGCGTGCCGCTGAGATGTTGCCTCGCTACCCGGCGCTGAGCACACTGCTTGAAAAGATGAGCCAGGGAATGCCCGTTGAAGGCATGGAGAGTTTGCTGCCGCAGCTCGTGCCAGGGCTTGAACCACTTACGTCGCTGCTTCCCGAGGGTGGTGCCGTGTTGGTGGCATCACCCGAGCGGGTTGCTAGCCGAGCCGTCAGCCTGTCAGAAACAAACCGCGAGTTTCTGGAGGCTGCCTGGAGCGCAGCGACGGCTGGCGCGGATGCGCCTATCCCGGTCGACGACAGCGGAATGCTGTCGATGTCGCAGCTGCGTAAAGCCTCAAATGGGCGACCCTGGTGGTCAGTGTCGAGTTTCGTGCGTGACGAGGGTGAGTCAGCTGACACCGAGGAGCACGTGAACTACGTCGACTTCGTCACCATCAATGTGAACGGCGGCCCCGTTCTGAAACCCTCAAGCGTGGAAGCTACCGGAGCTACGATTAGTCTGCTGAGCGAGAGGCTTGCTGCTGGTTGGCACGCCATTGTTACTGCACGGGGGATCGGCCTGGTTGAACGAGCCAGGGATGTGCTTTCTGAGGCGGGAGCCGCGGCTCGGCTGGTCGCCGAGTTGCCAGAAGTGCTCGAAGACGGTGTGGTCTACTTGGTTCCCGGTACTGCTTCGAGCGGTTTCGAGAGCGACGAAGCGAAACTACTGTTGGTTTCGGAGGCAGAGTTCTTCGGCCGCGCCGTTTCGAGTCAGGCAGCAACTGGACAGAAACTTGCAAAGCGTCGCGGCAAGAATGTGGTGGATCCGCTGAAGCTCGTCGCTGGCGATTACGTTGTGCACGAGACCCACGGCATCGGGCGATTTGTAGAATTGACCCAGCGTATGGTGCCAACCGGGATCGGTCGCGACGCGACAAAGGCTTTGCGTGAGTACCTGGTGCTCGAGTACGCGTCAACTAAACGGGGTATGCCGAAAGACAAGCTGTACGTGCCGACTGATCAGCTTGATCAACTCTCGCGCTACGTTGGCGGCGAAGCCCCCGCGCTCTCGAAAATGGGCGGCAACGACTGGGCCAACGCCAAAAAGAAGGCGCGCAAGGCCGTGCGAGACATCGCGGTGGAGCTGGTCAAACTGTACTCCGCCCGAGTGGCCTCAAAAGGCTTTGCCTTCTCGTCTGACACACCGTGGCAGCATGAGCTTGAAGAAGCCTTCCCTTTCGCCGAGACTCTCGACCAGCTCACCACCATTGACGAGGTGAAGCGTGACATGGAGAAGCCGATCCCCATGGACCGGCTCGTCGCGGGAGACGTCGGGTTCGGTAAGACCGAGGTGGCCGTGCGCGCGGCCTTCAAAGCGGTGCAAGACGGCAAACAGGTTGCCATGCTCGTGCCAACCACGCTGCTGGTCAATCAGCACCTCGAAACATTCCAGGATCGCTTCGCTGGGTTCCCGGTGCAGCTCAGGCCACTCAGCCGTTTCCAGACCGACAAAGAATCGAAAGAAACCATTGAGGGGCTCGCCGCTGGCACCGTCGACGTTGTGATCGGCACACACCGGCTGCTGTCCGAGAACGTTCTCTACAAAGACCTCGGCCTGGTCATCATTGACGAAGAGCAGCGTTTTGGGGTCGAGCACAAAGACAAGCTCAAGAAGCTGAAGACAAACGTCGACATTCTTGCGATGAGCGCGACGCCGATCCCGCGTACGCTCGAGATGGCGGTGACCGGCATTCGCGAGATGTCGACGCTCGCCACGGCACCGGAAGACCGGCACCCAATTCTGACCTTTGTGGGCCCCCGAAGCGACAAGCAGATCGGAGCCGCGATCCGGCGTGAAATGCTGCGCGAGGGGCAAGTGTTCTTCGTCCACAACAGGGTCTCCTCGATCTCAAGGGTCGCTGCCCAGATCGCGGAACTCGTGCCTGAGGCACGTGTCGCGGTTGCCCACGGCAAACTCAGTGAACACCAACTCGAACAGGTGGTGCAAGACTTCTGGGAGCGCAAGTACGACGTGCTCGTCTCGACCACCATCATTGAGACCGGCCTCGATATTGCAAATGCAAACACCATCATCATTGACGCTGCCGACAAGTACGGCCTGAGCCAGCTCCATCAGCTGCGCGGCCGTGTCGGGCGAAGCCGAGAGCGCGCCTACGCCTACTTCCTCTACGACCCCGACAAGCCCCTCACCGAGCACGCTCACGAACGCCTCGAGACGCTCGCCACCAACAACGAGCTCGGCGCTGGAATGCAGGTCGCTCTCAAAGACCTCGAGCTACGCGGTGCAGGCAATCTGCTCGGAGGCGAACAATCAGGCCATATCGCGGGTGTTGGGTTTGACCTTTACTTGCGCATGATCGGTGAGGCCGTGAGCACGTTCAAAGGCGAAGATGTGCAGAGCAACACCGAATTGGTGCTTGAACTGCCGGTGGACGCTCACATTCCCGAGGAATACGTTGAGAGTGAGCGGCTGCGGCTCGAGGCCTATCAGAAGTTCTCGGCGGCGTCGCACCCGCAAGCCCCCGAAGACCACGTTGCCCTGGTGCTCGAGGAACTCACCGACCGCTATGGAGAACCGCCCGAAGAGGTGCAGCGGCTCGCCGCGGTATCGGCGCTGCGTCGCCGGGCATCCCGACTCGGACTCACCAAGGTGGTCGCCGCGGGCCCCGCGCTGCGCCTCGAACCGGTAAAGCTGCTCGACTCACGAAAGATGCGTATGAATCGCATGTATCCCGGCTCGCGTTACACCGAGGCGAGCCAGAGCCTGCAGATTCCGCTGCCGGGCGGCACCGCCTCGTCTCGTAGCCCGCTCGCCGGTGTTGGTCAGCGCCACGTTGGCGACGAGGGCGACGTGGCTGCCTGGACCGGTCGGGTGCTTGCCACGCTGCTAGAAGAGGATGCGCCAGCGGTTACTTGACCCGTGCTCGCCACTCCGCGGCGGTGATTGCGTAGACCGCGTTATCTACCCAGCGGTTGTTCGCCTCGGGCCAGTCCAGGCGGCTGACCTGTTCAGGTCGCATGCCCAGTCGTGTCGCGAGAGCGGCTGAGGGGCGGTTGCAAGGGTCTAGGTTGGCAATGACGCGGTGAGCGCCAATTTTCTCGAAGGCGACGTCGAGCAGCGCGGTGGCCGCCTCACGGGCGAAGCCACGGCCTTGAAACGACGGGGCAACGGTCCACCCGACCTCGAGAACGTGCAGCTCAACCGAGGCCACCTGCAGTTTTATCTGTCCCGCGAACACACCGTCTGCTGCGATGACGGCTTTCACGGCATCGCCCTCTCGGTCCAGGGTGAGGCAGTGCGCGTTTTTGTGTGCCAGGGCAGAAGTCTCTGTGAGATTGCGGGGATAGGTGCTCAGATAGTGCGTTATCGCCGGGTCGCTCATGAGGGCCCAGAGTTCAGCACCGTCGGATTCGCGATAGGCGCGCAGTTCTAGCCGCTCGGTATGCAGAGGGAGCGTGCGGTTCCCCGCGAAATCGTAGGGGAGAAGAAACGGCGAGGGCGCGCCCTCGCTGGCAACGGTTGGCGGCACCGGAGTCGGTGAAGCCGCGCGTGGCTGCGGTGATCCCGAGTCGAGGCAAGACCACTCTTCGTGGTCCAAGGCGTAGAGCTCAAGGTTCACCCACCCGTCTGGCTCCCACTCCTGCGCAAACGCGGTGCCCTCGTGGCGCATACCGAGGCGGGTACACAGGGCCGCGGAGGCCGTGTTTCGGTCGTCGAGGTGCGCCACCACTCGGTGCGCTTCGAGCTGCTCGAAGGCGAGTCGGATTGCCTCGGCGGAGGCCTCAGCGGCGTAGCCTTTGCCCTGCTGGTCGCTTGCAAAGACCCACCCCACTTCAATCTCTGCCTTGACGGTGTTTGAGACCCGAAGCATCAGATCTCCGATGACCCGACCTGCCTCGGGCCCGGCAGCGAGCTCCACCGCCAGGAACACGTGGTCGCCATCCTGCTTTAGTAACTCACCCGACGATGCCCTGCGCTCGGTGTGCTCGCGAGCCTCGGCGCGTGTCCGTTCGGGCCAGGGGATATACCGCAGGATCTCGGCATCCTTTTGATACCGCCAGACGTCGTCGGCGTCGGAAGCCTCAAGCGGGCGAATTGTGAGGCGCTCAGTGCGGAGCGGGTGCTGCGCCAGCGCCTGGCGAGACCAGTCCTTGGGGTCCAAGGCTCCCGACCCAAATCCGCTGTCACGCTGCCAGATTGCTCGCTCATGCAAACGAGGCTATCGCAGCGCATACGCCGCGATAGCCTCGTAGCGATTTGATGCCGAAACTAATCGGAGAGGCGGCACACCAGCTGCCACTCCGCGGCGGGGTCCAGCACGGCAAAGTCGCTCTCGATATAGATAACTGTGTTGGGATACTGGTAGCAACCGCAATCTAGCGGGATGAATGACCCCTGAATCGGCGTCTGGGGTAGGTTGACTGATTAGGCTTACGGCATGGCAAACGATGACGCCCGGCATGTTATGCAGGCCTACGAGACTGTGCGCACGATGATCTCGCCCGGAGGATGTGCTTGGCACGAGGTGCAAACCCACGAGTCGCTCATGCCGTTTCTCGTAGAGGAAACAGCGGAGTTCGTCGACGCGGTTGAACGCGAACTACCGGCCAGTGAGGTGCGGTCAGAGCTCGGTGATGTGCTCTATCAGGTGCTTTTTCACGCTGCGATTGCGGAGCGCGACGGCGAGGGCTACGACCTGCGAAGCGTTGCTGATGCCCTGAACGAGAAACTTATCGCGAGGCATCCGCACGTTTTTGGCGACCGTGGCTACATGACAGTTGAAGAACTGCACGCGGAGTGGGAACGCCTGAAGGAGGACGCTGCGGGTGAGGCGAGGGGATCCCGCAGCCCATTGGAGGGGATACCCGCGGGCATGCCGACGCTTGCTCGCGCGGCGAAGGTGGTCGAACGGCTCAAACGAGCAAATCTCATCGAACCGACAGTGGGTGCGGCATCTGATCTTGACTCAGACGCGGAAGATCAACTCGGTGATGCGATGCTGGCGCTGGTTTCGCGGGCGAACGCGACGGGGATCGACCCTGATCGTGCTCTCCGACGCGCCGTTGATCGGCTAGCAAAGCTCGCGGTTGAGTCGAAATAGCACGCTACGGCAGTAGGCCTGCCTTACGGGCCGCGGCAACCGCCGCGTGCCGATTTGAGCACCCCAGTTTGGTGGTCGCCGTTTTCAGGTAGCTCTTAATCGTGGCCTCGGTGAGCCCGAGCGTCTGCCCGATCTCGATGTTGCTGCCGCCGAGGGCCACGTGCGCCAGTACATCGAGTTCTCGTGGAGAGAGCTGCACACCCGTCGATGGTGTCGCACCCGCAGAGTGTGTCGATCCCGCGCCCTTGCTCAAACGTGCCAAGCGATCCTCTAGCGCAGCAAGCTTTGCACGCAGGGCTGGATCAGACACCTCCGCCGAAATGCCTCGCAGCTCGGCGTAGCTCTCTCGCAATTCCTCGAGAGTCCCAGCTGGTATCTCACGGTGCTCGATGACTCGCTTGGGCATTGTGGCGAGACGACGGTTCACTTCGTCGTGAACGCGGATATCTCGTGCAAACAGCCCAGTCACCGTCGATGCCGCGTTGACGAGGGCATTTCCCGGGCTGAGGCAGTACGCGACCCGCCGTAGAGCACGGCACGAACGCAGCCATCGACGATCACGGGCACCGCGAACAGCATGCGGATTCCCTCGGTGAGCACCTGCGTGTCGTAGTGGTGGGTGATCTTTGAAGACCGGGCGTAATCGGAGGTGAGGCGTGGGCGGCACTCGTGCATTGCCCGGCCACCCAGTCCGAGCCCGAGTGCAACCTCAAGGCCGCTCAGGCTCTGGGTCTGGTTGCCAAAGAGCGAGGTGACCGTTGCCACTCCTCGGTGTTCAAACCCGCCAAACGTAACGTCAAATCCCGTGGCCTGCGCGAACGACTGCACAGCGGTGTCGAGACTCAATTGTTCTGCCGTCATTGTGTCTTGCTTCATTGCAATACCTACTTTCGGGGTATCACGATGGTAGCCGAAATCTCTAACTTTGAAACGCAAGTCATTGACACTGATGTCGATCGGTATTTCAAAGGAGAAATGCATGTTGGATCACGCACGCCCCTCTGCTGCGGGGAGATACCGCGAGGTTTGGGATCGAAGTCAAGACGATCGCGCGGGCTTCTGGCTCGAGGCTGCAGAGGCCGTCGAGTGGGTCGTGCCGCCACAGGTTGCTCTCGAGGAGCGCAGCCTGACGGAGTGGCGCTGGTTTCCGGGTGGCGAACTGAACGTCTCGGCAAACGCGCTTGACCGACACATTGACGCGGGACGCGGTGACAACACGGCGCTCATCTACGACTCCGCGATGACCGGCACCCGTGCCAGCATCAGCTACTCCGAGCTTCGCGAGCGTGTTGCGCGCTTCGCCGGGGCTCTCCTGGCTCAGGGGGTCGAAGCTGGTGATCGTGTGCTCATCTACCTGCCGATGACACCCGAGGCGGTTACCGCCATGCTCGCTTGTGCGCGCATAGGCGCGATCCACTCGGTTGTGTTTGGGGATTCGCGGCGAACGAGCTTGCTATCAGAATCCAGGACGCGAGGCCCAAGGTCATAGTGACGGCGTCGGGCGGTCTTGAACCGAATCGTGCGGTGGAGTATCTGCCGCTCGTGCGGCGGGCGCTTGAAATCTGCGGAGGCGCGGCGTCTGGCGTGCAGACGGTGATCGTTCGGGATCGCGATGCCGTTCCGGGGTCGGCGGCCGATTACGTGGGGGACTCGACCGCGCGCTGGATCGACTGGGATGACGCGGAACGCGGTGTGGCCCCGGCTGATCCTGTGGCGCTGCCTGCAGATCACCCGCTCTACATTCTCTACACCTCTGGCACCACCGGAAACCCGAAGGGTGTTGTGCGAGACAGCGGCGGATACGCAGTGGGGCTGTCGTGGGCCATGCGCGGCATCTACGACTTTGGGCCAGGAGACACCATCTTTACCGCCTCCGACGTGGGTTGGGTCGTTGGCCACTCCTTCATCGTGTACGGGCCGCTGCTCGCGGGCGGCACCACCGTGCTTTACGAGGGCAAACCCGTCGGCACACCTGATGCCGGCGCGTTTTGGCGAATCGTTTCGTCGTATGGCGCAAAGATCCTCTCCACTGCGCCAACAGCGCTGCGGGCGATCAAGCGTGAGGATCCCGAGCTGCGCGAACTCGCACAGCACGACGTGTCTTCGCTCAGAGCGGTGTACCTGGCTGGCGAGCGAATGGATCCCGAAACCTGGCACTGGATCAACGACGGCCTGGGCGTGCCGGTCGTTGACCATTGGTGGCAGACCGAAACCGGTTGGCCGATCTGCGCGAACCCGCTCGGCATCGAGCAGTTGCCCTCAAAGGCCGGATCCACGACCGTGCCCATGCCGGGGTTTGACGTGAGCATCGTCGACGCGGAGGGCAACGACATTACCGCGCCGGGTGTCGAGGGGAACATTGCCATCAGGCTTCCGCTCGCACCAGGAGCCATGCTTGATGTATGGGGTGGCCACGAGCGATTCATCAGTTCGTATCTCGCCGCGTTCCCGGGATACTACGCCTCGGGCGACGCGGGGTACTTCGACGAGGACGGTTACCTGTTTGTCATGGGCCGCACCGACGACGTGATCAATGTTGCCGGGCACAGGCTCTCCACGGGATCGTTGGAAGAGGTGCTCACACGGCACCCCGCGGTCGCCGAGTGCGCCGTGATCGGGGTGCACGACGAGCTCAAGGGGCAGCACGCTGCTGGGTTTGTTGCGTTGAAGCACGGAGAGCAGGTGCAACGTGAAGAGCTCGCCGCCGAACTCGTGAGTATGGTGCGCGAGCATGTTGGGCCCGTGGCTGCGTTTCGCGACGTCACGATCGTGGAGCGACTGCCCAAGACACGCTCGGGCAAGATCCTGCGCAAAACTATCCGGCAAATTGTCGATGGCGAGCCATACAAGATTCCGGCAACCATCGAGGATCCGAGTGTGATTGATGCGCTGATCGAGGCGCTCGGGCGCACGGTTCGCGCGCCAGCAACGACACAAATCAGCATCACCTCGGGCTAGCCCCGAACGAGTATTTACTATCCACCCGTGCGGCAAGGAGGCCACATGACACACAACACAGAGGGTGAACCAACACACCCGATCGACTACGAAGCCTTTCAAGCGAGGCCAGAGTTTCAGGCGTACAAGCGGCGGTTCCGCCGTTTTGTGTTCCCCGTCGCCGCAGCGTTCATGGTGTGGTTTCTCGGCTACGTGGTGCTCGCCGCGTACGCGCACGACTTTATGGCGCAGCCGCTTTTTGGCATGAACGTGGGCCTCGTGCTCGGCCTGGCACAGTTCGTGACGACGTTCGGAATCACCATGTGGTACGTCTGGTTTGCGAACCGGCACCTGGATCCCGCCTCAACCGAGCTGCGGGCAAAACTTGAACTGCTGGAGCGCGACGGCGCGCCCGAGCCCGCAACAGACGGAGGCGCACGATGAACACCGCAACGATCCTGCATCTTGCCCCGAAAGCGGCGGAGCAAAACCCCGTGCTCAACATCTCCATCTTTCTGGCGTTCGTTGCTGTAACGATGGTGATCGTGGTGCGTGCGAGCCGCAACAATCGCACCGCGGCCGATTACTACGCGGGCGGGCGGTCGTTCTCCGGCACTCAAAACGGCATTGCGATTGCGGGGGATTACCTCTCGGCGGCCTCCTTCCTCGGTATCTGCGGTGCGATCGCGATCAATGGCTACGACGGTTTTCTCTACTCGATCGGCTTCCTTGTAGCGTGGCTGGTCGCCCTGTTGCTCGTCGCTGAACTGATGCGAAACACCGCGAAGTTCACGATGGCTGACGTGCTGTCGTTCCGTCTGAAGCAGCGTCCTGTGCGTATGGCCGCCGCCGCGACAACGCTCGTGGTGTCGTTCTTCTACCTGCTCGCGCAGATGGCCGGTGCAGGCGGTCTCGTGTCGTTGCTGCTCGGGTTGGAAGACCAGACTGCGCAGTCGCTTGTGATCGCGGTGGTCGGTGTGGTCATGATCATGTACGTGCTGATCGGCGGCATGAAGGGCACCACCTGGGTGCAGATCATCAAGGCAGTGCTGCTGATCGCGGGTGCCGGGTTGATGACCTTCTGGGTCTTGGCGCTCAACGGCTTCAGCTTCAACGCGCTGCTTGAGGCAGCAATTGCAAACCCCGAGAATGCCAACGGGGACGCAATTCTGGCGCCGGGGCTGCAGTACGGCTCGAACCCCCTCGACTTCGTGTCGCTCGCACTTGCTCTGGTGCTCGGCACGGCGGGTCTGCCTCATGTGCTGATGCGGTTCTACACCGTGCCGACGGCAAAGGAAGCCCGCAAATCGGTTGTGTGGGCGATCTGGCTGATCGGTATATTTTACCTGTTCACGCTCGTGCTCGGGTTTGGTGCGGCCGCACTGGTGGGGCCGGAAACAATCGCCGCTGCCCCTGGCGGACAGAACTCAGCGGCGCCCCTTGTCGCACTCGTGCTCGGAGGGCCCTTGCTCCTCGGGTTCATCTCGGCGGTAGCGTTCGCCACGATCCTCGCAGTGGTGGCGGGACTCACCATCACGGCGTCGGCCTCGTACGCCCACGACATCTACAACAGTGTGATCAAGAAGGGTAAGGCGACCCCGAAGCAGGAGGTAAGGGTTGCGAAGATCACGACCCTCGTGATTGGCGCCGTTGCGATCCTCGGCGGTATCGGCGTACAGGGGCAGAACATCGCCTTTCTGGTCGCACTCGCGTTTGCGGTAGCCGCCTCGGCAAACTTGCCGACGATCCTGTACTCGCTCTTCTGGAGCAAGTTCACCACCCGCGGTGCGGTGTGGAGCATGATTGGTGGCCTCGGATCGGCGATCATTCTGATCGCCCTCTCGCCGGTCGTATCAGGCAACGAGACAGCGATGCTTGGCGACGGCGTCGATTTCGCGATCTTCCCACTGAAGAACCCCGGCATTGTCTCGATCCCGCTCGGATTCTTCCTCGGGTGGTTGGGGTCGGTTACTGATCCCGTAATCGAGTCGAAGAAGCTCGCGGCCGAGATGGAGGTGCGAGAACTCACGGGCTTCGGTGCGGAGCCGCCGGTGGCGCACTAGCGGGGCGCGGGCATCAGAACTCCACCACCTTGCCGACGCTCATGATCGAGTCGGCTGCGATGATGCCCGCTCCCACGAGCGCGAGTTCCTGCTCGCCGCGTTCGCCGCGGTACTTCATCCACGCCAGCCGGGCGGCAAGCGCCGCTAGCACCAGCCAGCCAGCGTTCGGCGTGGCTACGAGCAGACCGGTGGCGAACAGCACGCCCATCTGCCGCTTCGATCCGCCGAGCAATTGGATGAGCGCTCCCGGGATCGCCCACAGCGCCATTGTAAGCGCGATCCGCGGGTCGGAGACACCGGCCATGATTGTGTCGGCGAACACCTGCGACGACGGTGGAAGCTTACCCTCGGCGAATAAGCCCTGCCAGGAGACGGCCACGACGCCGATCGCGATCGCGATCGCGACGATCGAGGCTTTCAGCTGCTCTCGTCGGCCTGCGAGCTCGTATGCTTTCCACGGGCGCTGTTCTCGGCGAAGGATCCAGCCGGTCTTGTAGTCGTAGCCCATGTCGGCGAAGGCGGGCCCCGTCGCGGAGCAGTATGCGACGAGCATCACGAGCGGCACGATCGGAGTGTTCAGCATCAGACCGAAGATGAGGAAAATGAGCGTGACGGCAAAAGCTGGGAACCAACCAGCGTGCATAGCCGCCAGCCCTACGATGAGCTCATGCACGATCGCCGCGACTCCGGCGAACAGCACGAACCCGATGAGACCCCATACCGTGAGCTCGGACATTGCGCCGCCGATGAGTGCGATGAGGAGCGCCCCCAGCACAAACAGCACGTAGCCGAGCCCCAGCGCCCGCCCGAGCTTGGGTCCGTTGATTGTGTACTGCAGCGACTCGTCGTGGGCGACAGCCTCGATCCTTCCTGTCTCAGCGAGTTTGACGCGCTTGGTGCGCGTCCCCGCGATGATCCAGATCACCTGGAGTAGCGCCACAACGCCGGCACCGATCATGACGCCGTGGGCGACATACATTTCGCCGAGGTTTACATTCCAGAGTGCGGGCGCGTACTGCGATAGAAGCAGGCCGATCCCGAACATGAGCAACGCCCAGATATTGCCGATGAGCGCGACGCCCGCAGCTGACATCGGTAGGGAGAGTAAGGATCCGATAACGCCGACGGCGGCACCGCCGACCAAGATCAGCGCGCGTCTTCCGCCCTGTGCGCCCGCGCGGATGGTCTCCGCGGCGGCGATGCCGGGAGGCCAGGGGGCGGACGCGGGCATGAAGCGGGAACCGAACGCGCGGTACAGGATGAAGACGTCAATGAGGATGCCGATTGAGCAGCCGATCAGCATCGGCCAGACGAGTTCTGGCTTGCCGAGCGCGTAGGGAATTGCGATCGGAGCGAGCAGGCCGTTGGCGGCGGCGAAGGTCGCGCTGGAGATCGCCGACTGCACGATGTTCTGCCGTTGAGGGCTGCGGAACTTGCTCAGGCCGAGGAATGAGATGCGGCCGATGAGCATCGCGATCACCGCGCCAATCACGCTGGTGTTCGCGGAAATTCCAAGGGTGGTGATGAGGTGAACGCCGATCACGGCGCCAAGCAGACTGAGCCCGGCGGAGACGATCAGGGTGCCGAGCTCGAAGGCTCGGGGATGCGCTGCGGCGACACTGCCAACTTTCGCATCGGTGGGTGCGGTCATGTTTTTCTTCTCTCTTGAGGGGATTCTCTCACCGCGCCCCTAGGAAAAGGGGAATCGGTGGAGCGCGG
Source organism: Leucobacter coleopterorum (assembly GCF_011382985.1). Classification (GTDB taxonomy): domain Bacteria; phylum Actinomycetota; class Actinomycetes; order Actinomycetales; family Microbacteriaceae; genus Leucobacter; species Leucobacter coleopterorum. Next base: position 2,202,880 of record NZ_CP049933.1, on the reverse strand, counting down.
TGGGAGAGTCGGGTTATCTCTGGAAGGGGGTCATTTCGCCATAGCGGGCGAGTAGGGTCGCGTGCTCCTCTTCGTCGAAGAAGGACATCTGCTCAGCGGTGAACTGCTTCGCGACCTCGACGGCGAACCGCGTGGCATCGAGCAGTGGGGTCTCGTAGCTCGCGCCCGTGGAAGAGCCGGGCACGGTCGCCCTCGCCGTGAGCGCGACGCCGACGACGGGCGCCGCGGTGGCCACGGTGGGCTGCATGATCGAGTTGAAATGCCGCAGCCCGTTCTCGTAGGGCGTGATGTCTTGCTGCGCCAGCGGGAAGGTGCGGGCCGGTTCGCCCGTTGCGTACTCGAGGAGCGTGACGAGGTCGGGCGCCACGGGAAGCAGGTAGCCGGCCTTCGCCGTCGGAGAGAGGGCGACGCCCCGGTGATTGATGAGGCGGTTTCCCTTCGAAGTGTCGACGGAAAGAATCGCGTCCATCCGGGGGTCCACCTCGAAATCGTTCATCCGCCCGAAGAGATGGGCGCGCCCATGAAATCGACGGGTTCGCGAGGGATGATGCTCACGTGCGTTGCGATGTGAGTGGTGACAATGACGTCTCCCGCAAGCCTCGCGCCCGCTCCAGCGAGTCGGAGGAGCTTGAGAGCAGCCGCGACGGCGACGATCGAGCCGTCGGCGTCGGAGACAAAGCCGATGCGGCCGGGCTGGGCTTGCTGGGCCCCGAGCCTGCCGATGATGCCGAGGGTGGGCGCGTCGCCTCCGGAGGCTGCTCCGTGCTCGCCCGGAATCACGACCTTCAGGAAATCGCAGACCCGGCTCGTGTCCTCCGGTGACTCGTAGGGCGTGCTCTCGATTGTGATCTCGCAGTCCTGTGCGTTCGCGCCGCGCAGCAGGGCGGCGATGCGCTCGCCGTCGAGTCTCGGATCGTCCATGAGGTCGGTGACCTCGAGAATCTCCCGGAGCGCCATCAGCCGACCGGTCCCGAGAGCTCGCCGAGCTCAAACCGCTGCCCGGGGCGGATGTCGCGCACGGGGGCACCACCCGTGAACACGAGCGCCTTGCGCTCGCCGAGAATTTCACCGTGTCCGTCTGTGACGTGGAGCGCGCTGCCTTCGACGAGTGCGAGCACCTCCTCGCCAGGGTTGATCACGGTGAACTCAGCCAGGCGCTCCTCGCGGCTCTCGCCGTTGTGCCCCTGCGGCTTCCCCGGGATGAAGTGGGGGTTGATCTGGAATGGCACGAGCCCGAGGGCAGAGAATGACGGCGGCTCGACGATCGGCATGTCGTTCGTCGTGCGGATCGTGGGCGTGGCCACGTTCGTGCCGGCGCTCCAGCCGATGTAGCGCGTGCCGGCCTCGGTCATCCGCCGCCGGATCTCGTCCACGAGCCCGGCGCCGTAGAGCCGGGAGAGCAGCGCGAAGCTGTTGCCGCCGCCGACCGCGATCACGTCGGCCTCTCGGACCGCGGCGACGGGATCGTTGTGGTGATGGATTGACGTTAGCTGGGCGTCCACCGCCTCGAACGGCGGTGCCGCGAGCGTCTCATACGCGTCATACGAGAAGGAGACGGCCGCGTAGGGGATGAAGAGCACTCGGCGGCTGGTGCCGTCGAGCACGGTGCGCAGCTGGTCGGACGCGTGCTCGAGATAGCCGAGGGCGTCCTTCCTGGAGCTGCTCATTAGGAGTGCGTGGGTCATTAGCGGGTTCCTCTCTCTGCGTCGATCGCCAGAACCAGGCGGTCGATCTCGTCGGTGGTGTTGAAATAGTGCAGCGAGGCCCTGGCCATGCGCTCGATGCCGTAGGCGGCGAGGATCGGCGCGGCCATGAAGTGGCCGGCCTCGATGACGATGCCGCGGCGCTCGAGCGCGAGGGTGAGTTCGCGCGGGTCGATCCCGTCGATGTTGAAGGGAGGATCCCCAGGCGGTTGGAGTCATCGTCCGGGCCGTAGAGTTGCGCGCCGGGGATACTCCGCAGACGATTCGCGGCGTGGCGGGTGAGCTCGCGCACTCGATCGTGGATTGCCTCGATGCCGAGCCCTGCCGCGGTCTCGACCGCTGCGCCGAGTGCGAGGATCGCCGGAACGTTCGGCGATCCCGCCTCGAAGCGGCGAGCCGAGTGCGGGAAACGGATCTCACCGCTGCTCTCGTCGACGCTGGCGTTCCACCAGCCGACGAGTGTGGGGGTGAGGCTCTCGAGCAGGTGCTCGCGCACGGCGAGGATGCCAGACCCCTCGATCCCGCGCAGCCCCTTCCGCGAGCAGGCCGAGATGAAGTCGCAGCGCCACTCCTCGAAGCCGACCGGCATCATGCCGAGGGCCTGCGCTGCGTTCACGTGGCTCAGCACCCCGTGTTGCGCGGCGACCTCGCAGATCTCGCGCACCGGCTGCACGGCCCCGGTGACGTTTGACAGTGCGGCGAACGTGACGAGCCGTGTGCGATCCGTGATGGCGTCGCGCACCCGCGCGGGATCGAGCACGCCGGTGTGACCGCCCTCGACCGTGACCACGCGCACGCCGACCTCCTGTTCGAGCAGCCGCCAGATTGCGATGTTGCTCAGCATCTCGGTGTCGGGCACGACGATCTCGTCGCCCGCACGCCAGCGGAGGCCCCTGGCCACGAGGCAGATTGACTCGGTGCCGTTGCGGGTGAAGGCGAGCTCCTCTGGCGCGGCCTGCACGAAGGCGGCGACCTCGGCGCGGATCTTCTCCACGCGGGTGTAGACCGCGCTGCGGAGGCTTGGTAGGTAGGGACCCGTGCGGGAGGTCTGCCCGAGATACTCGACTGCCGCCTCGACCGCTGCAGCAGACGGGGGAGCCGCGGCCGCGGTGTCGAAGTACAGGTGCTCGTCGCCGAGTGCGGTTCCCGCTCGGTGCGCGGTTTGCCGGGTCTGCCAGTCCGTCATTGGATTCCGTCACTTTCTCGATCCGGCTCCGATGGGGTGCCGTGTTCCTACGAGAATTCGGCATGGCCGAGGCACACACAATACTTATCCCGCTATACGGGATAATTGAGGCATGACTGAAACGCTCGACAGCGTCGAACGAGCTCTCGAGGCCCTTCGGATTTTCGGGGCGGATCGCAGGGAGATCGGTGTGACCGAACTCGCGCAGCTGCTCGGCTGCTCGACATCGAGTGCCCAGCGCACGATCCACACCCTCGCGAAACTGCAGTTTCTTCGCAGAGATGAGCACCGGCCCGTCTACCGGCTCGGGATCGGGGTCCTGCACCTAGCTCGTGCCTGGCAGAGCACCGCCTCACTCGCGAGCATCACGCGGCCCGCAATCGAGCGACTGGCAGAAGAAACAGGGCTGACCGCGTCGTTCGCAGTTGCAGACCACGCGCACATGCGTGCTGTGGTCGCCGTCGACGGATCGGAGGGACCGCACCGTGACTATCCGATCGCGGGCGAGCTCTTCCCTGCGCATGTCGGCGCTATCTCGAAGGCGTACTACGCCTATCTGCCCAGAGCGATGCGAGAGCATTTCACCAGCCAGCGACCGCTCGCGCGGTACACCTCCCTCACCAGCATGAACCCCGAGGCGCTGGAGGTGGAGTTCGCGGCGATCCGCGAACACGGCTACTGCGTCACCCAGGGCGAGTACGATGAGCAGGTCTCGGCGCTCGCGGTGCCCGTGCAGCTGAGCAACGACCCGCTCGGCTCCGTCACGGTCTCGAGGCGGGGTGCGCTCGACGTGACTGACCAGCTGATTGCGCAGACCCGCGCGACCGCGCAGGCTATTGGCAGGCTGCTTGGTAGGCGGGGTTGAGCGGGCTGAGTGGAGTCAGTCAACTGGGTTCGACCACACCGCGCGCAGCACCGCGATAGCGTCGTCGATGCTCACCCCGTCTTGTTGGGCTGACTCCGCGAGCGCACGCGCGCGCTCGACCGTCTGGCCCGCTGCCCGCGATGCTCCCGAAGCCACCCGCGTGCCTGCAGCAGTGCGCGTGACGAGGAGGCCCTCCTGCTCAAGCGTTTTGTATGCCTTGGCAGCCGTGCCCGGTGCAACCGCGAAGTCGCGGGCTGTCTGCCGCACGGTTGGGAGGCGTTCGCCATCGCCAAGTTGCCCTGAGCGGATTGCGCCACGGAACAGGTCGGCGATGCTGTCGGCTGTGTGGGGCGGTGCTGCTGAGACGGGAGTCATCTGTTCACTCCCGAATCCGCAGCCTCGCGCGCTTCACTTGCGCGCCGTCGCTGATCCGATCGAATTCCGACCCACGAACGCATGGTATCCACTGTGACTCTCAGCAAGAGGGCGACGCCCAGGCCCTGTACAAGATAGCCGCCTTTGTGCATGAACGGAGCAATCCCCTGGTAGCTTGTGCCAACAACGGCCTGTGCAACGTCGCCACCCAGGTAGTTGTTGCTGCCATCATGACTCTCCATCATGATTATGATCTCCCCAATGAAGCCGGTGAAGGACCACACTGCGCCGAGTGTCGCGGCGAGGCCGCCGAGTGTGATGAGGGTAAGCAGGCGTGCGGTAGCTTCACGCTCGCGTCTCACTTCTACTGCGGTGGAGCGCGCAAAGATTGCTCGGTTGGCATCGGCACCAAGCGTGAATGAGAACACGGCGGCGGTGAGTAGGAGCACGATCAAGGTGGGGAGGTGGTTCGGCCAACCGGCTCCGGGAATGAAGCCATAATCACCGTAGAGTGCCATGAAGACGGGCAGATCGCTTTCTACCGGCGCCATTCCAAACTGGTTTGCGCCGGGCGGAGCTGAGCGTCCGATGGCGATTTGCCAAGTGGTCGTGAGGGCGAGCAACGCTGCGATTGAAGCCGTGCCCCACAAGAGCGGGGGTGATGTGAAACTCCACCAGCGTCGACGTGGCGAGATCGCTCGTTCTGTTGGGGTGGGGAGAACTTCACCGCGAAGCGCCACGGCTGCAACGGCCACAACAAGCGCGGCGGCAAGGAGCGGAGCTGGGCGGCGCCACCAGCCGGCGAAACCGCTTGGGTCCGGAAAGCCGTAGCTGTAGGCAATCGTCGTTGTCACCGTGGCTACCGCAACCACAAAGAGCGGTCCTGCGATCCCCGCCCAGACGAGGGTGCCTAGACGCCTGCGGTCGACATGCTCACCGCCGGGAAGTGCCACCAGGCTGCGTGGGTAGACCCACGAGATGACGAAGAAGATGACACCGAGCGTGAGCGCAACTTCCATTGGAAACATTGTGAACATGAGGTGAAGTATGTAAAGCGCTTGGTGAAGCAGGTCCATCAGAGCACCTTTCGTGTGCGGAGAGATCGGGGGCAATTAAATGCTTGTACCAAAACGGTAACACAAGTTGTGTCAGTGTGGTGATACAAGATTGTCCGTAGCTGAAACCCGCCCGCGCACATGAAAGAATGGCCTGCATGGCAAACCCCGTAAACCCGCCGCGCGGCATGCGCGATTTCCTGCCCGCTGACAAGGCCCGCCGTGAACACGCGCTCGGGATTATCAAGGGTGTGTATCGTGCACACGGTTTCGACGAGATTGAGACCCCGACGGTAGAGGACTACTCGCGGTTGCACGCGGGGCTCGGGGGAGACAACGAAAAACTGTCGTTCTCGATTCTCAAGCGCGGGATCAAGCCAGAGACGCTCGCCGCTGCGGTTGAATCGGGTAACCCAGAACAGCTTGCCGACCTCGGTCTACGCTTCGATCTGACCGTGCCGCTCACCAGGTTTTACGCGAGCCACCGCTCCGAGCTACCACCGGTGTTTCGTTCGATCCAGATCGGGCCTGTTTGGCGTGCCGAGCGCCCGCAGAAGGGCCGTTACCGTCAGTTTGTGCAGGCCGACATCGACATCATCGGCGAGGCGGGACTGCTCGCCGAGATCGAGCTTGTCACCGCGACCTCGCAGGCACTTGCCGAGCTGGGACTCAGCGGCTGCGTGATACGCGTCAACGATCGCCGTATTTTGTTTGGGTTGTTGGCTCACTGCGGCTTCGCGTCGGAGACCCATGATGGTGCGCTCATTACCATCGACAAGCTCGACAAGATTGGTGCCGAGGGTGTCGTTGAAGAGCTGCGCGGAGTCGACGCTGCCGCTGCCGAAAAGCTTGGATCCGTGCTCAAGGCCGTCGAGCCCGCGCTCGAGGGCACCGAGTCGGGAACAGGCGGGATCCCGCTCACCGGCGAGGCGATCGAGGCTGTGCTGCCGACTGGCGCAGCGAACGAGGGCGTAGAAAACCTCTCCGCGCTCGGAGCCGCTCTCGAAGGTGCGCTTCCCGAGGGCGTCTCGGTTCGCTTTGACCCAACACTCGTGCGCGGCATGGGCTACTACACCGGCACCATCTTTGAGGTCGCCCACCCTGGATCGGGCAGCTCCGTCGGTGGGGGCGGCCGCTACGACGGCATGGTGGGTCGATTCCTGGGGCAAGACGTGCCCGCGGTCGGCTTCTCGATCGGGTTTGAGCGGGTTGTGGATCTGCTGACCCTGCCCGAGGGTACGGGCCCGGAAGCGGTCGCCCTGGTGTTCGACCCGGACGCTGATTTTGTGACCCTGGTGAGTCTTAAGCGTGAGCTTGTGGCTCGCGGGCATCGCGTGCGACTTGAAAAGCGACAGAAGAACATGAAGACGCTGCTCGCCAGGGTCGCGGCTGAGGGCTTTACGAGCTTCGCCGCGGTGCGCCCCGAGACCAAGAGCACTAGCGAGCTAGAGTTCCGGCCACTTAGCGATTAGCTGCGAAGGTGACCGTGACCCGTTGACGTAGACCTCGAGCGGTGGCACCATGCCACCATGGACACACAAATCTTTGTCAATGTTACGACGACCGACCTTGATCGTTCCAAAGCCTTCTACACAGCCCTAGGGTGTGAGATCAATCCGCTGTTCACAGATGAGAACGCGGCCTGCATCGTGTGGAACGAGCACATCTACTTCATGGTGCTCACGCGCGAGCACTTTGGTGGATTCACCGACAAGACGCTCGTGGATCCACGTGCCTCGGCCCAGGTGATCCTCGCAATGTCTCGCGAGTCTCGCGAAGACGTTGACGGCATCCTGGCCGCTGGCATTGCCGCGGGAGGCAGCGAGCCGAGAGAACCATCCGACTACGGCTTCATGTACTCACGAACAATGGAAGATCCCGACGGCAACATCCTCGAGTTCTTGTACATGGATCCCGTGGCATCCGAGCAGGGCCCGGCTGTCTGGGAGTCGCAACTGCCCTGAGTGTTTGGTGCCCGCTAAACTGTTGGTCGGCGCGATGTAGTCGTGCCGACCAACAGGTTTAGTACACACAGGCACTAACTACTAGGAGCGCACCTTGGCATTTATCGACGCAGTGATCGCCCGCGAGATTCTTGATTCACGAGGCAACCCGACCGTTGAGGTCGAGGTTGGCCTGACAGATGACTCGGTTGGGCGGGCGGCGGTACCGTCCGGTGCCTCCACCGGCGCTTTCGAAGCTTACGAGCTGCGTGACGGCGACAAGGATCGCTACCTCGGCAAGGGTGTTACCAAGGCCGTTGATGCGGTATTCGAGGAGCTCGCACCCGCCGTAGAGGGTTTCGCGGCCGATGATCAGCGCATCATCGATCAGATCCTCATGGAGGTCGACGGGACCGATAACAAGCAGCGCGTTGGAGCGAACTCGATCCTCGGAGTCAGCCTTGCTGTTGCGCACGCAGCCGCCGCTTCGGCAGAACTGCCGCTCTACCGCTACCTCGGCGGCCCCAACGCGAGCACGCTGCCCGTGCCGCTCATGAACATCATCAACGGTGGCGCACACGCTGACACCGGCGTCGATATCCAGGAGTTCATGGCGGTGCCACTGGGTGCCGAGACCTTCTCCGAGGGACTGCGCTGGGGCGTTGAGGTGTACCACGCACTCAAGGCGCTGCTCAACGAGAAGGGCCTCTCGACCGGACTCGGCGACGAGGGAGGCTTCGCGCCCGATCTGCCAACCAACGCTGAGGCGCTGGATCTGATCGTTGAGGCGATCAAGCGCGCCGGTCTTGAGCCAGGCCGCGACGTGGCCGTTGCGCTCGACGTCGCCTCTTCAGAGTTCTACGCAGACGGTGCTTACACCTTCGAAGGCCAGAAGCGCTCAGCCGAAGAGATGACCGCCTACTACGAAGACCTGCTGAACCGCTACCCACTCGTCTCGATCGAGGATCCCCTTGACGAGAGCGACTGGGATGGCTGGAAGCACCTCACCGATCGTCTTGGCAGCCGGGTTCAGCTCGTTGGTGACGACCTCTTCGTAACCAACCCGACCCGCCTCGCTGACGGCATCGAAAAGGGTGTTGCGAACTCCATCCTGGTCAAGGTGAACCAGATCGGTACCCTCACCGAGACCTTCGACGCTGTGCAGCTCGCGCAGCGCTCAGGCTACACGGCGGTCATGTCGCACCGCTCCGGTGAAACCGAAGACGTAACGATTGCCGATCTGGCCGTCGCCACCGACTGCGGTCAGATTAAGACCGGTGCCCCCGCTCGCTCCGATCGTGTGGCAAAGTACAACCAGCTGCTCCGCATCGAAGAAGAGCTTGGCGGTGCCGCAAAGTACGCCGGTCGCAGTGCTTTCCCGCGATTCTCTGCGTAAGCAAGGGCATCTAGGCAGTACGCATGAGTAACGACGGCGCGGTGAAACGCTGGAGAGAAGACTTCGGAACCTGGTTCTCGAGTCTGCGCTTCAGCGGCTTCACCGTGCTCGTCGTGCTGCTGCTTGTGGCGGGTGTGGTGATTGTGAGCCCGAGCCTGTCAACATTTGTGCAGCAGCAGCGGGAACTCTCTGATCTGCGCGAGAGCGTGAAGCAGGGGCAGAAAGCCGTTGACGACATCGATGCCGAACGCGCGAAGTGGAAAGATCCCGTTTACGTGCGATCCCAAGCGCGCGATCGATTGTTTTACGTGCTGCCGGGGGAGACCCAGCTGAACGTCATTGACGACACGGTGCTGCCCGTCGAATCCACCGAAACAACAGAGGCCAAGCTCTCCCGCATGCAGAGCAACTGGGCGCACGGTCTTGCCGGTTCATTTTTGACCGCCGCAACCACCAAGGCCACGCCAGAAGAACTGAAATCTGACAAGACCGCTGAGCAAGATCCCGCGTCTGAACAGACCCCGACCGACACCACCAACGAGGATCCCGAACAATGAGCCGACCACCATATGCTGACCCGACCCCGGCCGATATCGCGGCCGTTAGCGAACAGCTTGGTCGAGAGGCCCGAGGCGTGGTCGGGATCGCCGCGCGCACCTCTAACGGTGACCCCGCGGTGGTGGCAACGGCGTCTCGACTTCCCGACGGATCACCGTTCCCAACGTTTTACTATCTGTGTCACCCGGAGGCCGTTGCCGCAGCGTCACGACTCGAAGCCGTGGGCATGATGACGGAGTTCAACGAGATGCTCGCGGAAGACGAAGAGATGCGTGAGCAGTATCAGCGCGCGCACGAGCAGTACATCGCCGACCGCGATACCGTGGGTGAAGTGCCAGAGCTCGCTGGCGTGAGCGCTGGCGGAATGCCCACCCGTGTCAAGTGCCTGCACGCACTCATGGGGCACGCCCTGGCCGCTGGGCCCGGCGTGAATCCCATCGGAGATATTGCGCTGGAGCGAAGTGGCTGGAGCCTGTAGGGCGCAGAAACCTCGGCTTTTGTGTGGAACTTGGTTGAAACTTTCGGTTTTTTCGGTATGGACCGCTGAAAGCGCAAGGTCGGCCCCCAAAACGGTCTAGAATAAACGGGTTGGGCGAACTGCGTCCATCAATTGCTGTGTCCCCGTTCCAGGCGCGGGACCAATTCTGCTCATATGCATCAAGGAGACCGCTTCGTGGCGAAGAAGATTCTGATCGTTGGTGGTGGCTACGCTGGCTTCTACACTGCTTGGAAGCTCGAAAAGCTTCTTCGCGCAGGCGAAGCTGAGGTGACGATCGTTGATCCGTTGCCATACATGGCCTACCTGCCGTTCCTTCCCGAGGTTGCCGCTGGCTCGATCGAGCCGCGTCACGCTGTTGTAGCGCGCCGCCGTCACCTCAAGAAGACCGCGAATATCGCTGGCAAGGTGACCGGCATCTCGCACGCCACCAAGACGGCGACCATCACCCCCAATGTTGGGGAGGCATTCGACTTCGAGTACGACCAGATCGTCGTGACGACCGGATCCGTATCGCGCACCTTCCCGATCGCCGGCATCGCCGACAACGCGATCGGCATGAAGACCATCGAAGAGGCCGTTGCAGTGCGCGACCGCATGGTCGGCAACTTCGAGCGTGCTGCTTCGCTGCCCGTTGGATCAGCCGAGCGTGCCCGTCTCCTCACCGTTACGGTGGTCGGTGGCGGCTTCGCCGGCATCGAGACCATCTCTGAGCTGCGGTCATTTGCGACCTCGCTGCTGCGCCGTTACCCCGAAATCACCTTCGACGAGACGGTATTCCACCTCGTTGAGGCGATGGGGAGGATCATGCCCGAGGTTGCGCAGAAGACCGCTGACTGGGTCGTCAAGGATCAGACTCGTCGCGGCGTCAACATTCACCTCGACACGCAGCTCTCCTCGGCAGTCGACGGCAAGATCGAGCTCTCCACCGGCGAGAACTACGAGTCCGACCTGATCGTGTGGACGGCCGGTGTTATGCCCCGTCCGTTCCTGCGCGGCACCGACCTGCCGATCGGCCCGCGCGGCCACGTGGTCGCGAGCCCGAACCTGCGCATCACCACCGAAGAGGGCGAAGAGCTCGCTGGTGCTTGGACCGCGGGTGACACCTCGCAGGTACCCGATATCTCTGCGACCCCCGGCCCCGGTGGATTCTGCGTTCCCAACGCGCAGCACGCCGTGCGCCAGGGTCGTCTGCTCGCCAAGAACATCGTTGCGGACCTCCGTGGCGAGGGTGCACGCGAGTACAACCATAAGAACCAGGGTGCGGTCGCCGGTCTCGGCCTCAACACCGGTGTGTTCCAGTCGGGCAACTTCGCGATGCGTGGTTACTTCGCGTGGCTCGCTCACCGCTTCTACCACGGCCTCGCGATCCCCACGTGGGAGCGCAAGTGGCGCGTGTTCGGTGGCTGGGTTGGGCACTTCTTCCTCGCACGCGATGTCGTGAACATCGAGGCAGTGCAAGAGCCCCGCGCCATCTTCGAGGAGTTTGCGAGCCGACCCAAGGCGTAATCGATCCTGAACGACGGAACCCCGCAGACCTCTAGGTCAGCGGGGGTTTCCGTGTTTCTAGGCACATCACTCGCCCTGCCCACCCCGCTGAGAAGTCATGATTTCGTCGACAGAGTGGCCAGACAGCGGGTTAATTCTCCTGGGGTGCATGCCGCGACAGGAACTCGTACATGTCTGTGTCGTCGACACCGGGGAAGGTGCCCGTTGGCAGCGGCGTGAGCACGTGTGCGTGCATGCGCGCGCTCGGCCAAGCCTTGCCGGACCAGCGAGTCAGTAGCTCAGGGCGGGCCATGCGGCAGCAGGACTCGTCAGGGCAAGTCGACATCGCGCGCACGCTAGTGTCGCGGCCACGAAACCAGCGTGTGTCGTCGAACGTGACGCCACAGGCAATCGCAAACGGGCCCTGCTCTGCGTCGCCCGTCTGCACACTCGACCAGAAGGTGCCTGATGGGGTGTCGGTGTACTGGTAAAACTCGCTCGTGCGGTTGGTTCGATTGAACGCGGATCGGCCACCCCACTTATGGCAGAGAACTTCGCCCTCGATCGAGCCTGAATCATCAGCAGGAAACGGCATCCCGTCGTTAGCGTAGCCGCGGACGAGCGAACCAGCACCATCGGCGCGGTAGTGGTGCACCCGCAGATCGAGGTGCCTGGTGGCGAGATTTGTGAAGCGGTGGGCCGCGGCCTCGTGGGTGACCCCGAAAGCGTCACGAAGATCTTCAATCGCGAGATTTCGATTGCGCTTTGCCTGCTGCAAGAACTCGACCGCGCGTGCCTCCGGCAGCAGACAGGCCGCCGCAAAGTAGTTGATCTGGAGTCGTTGTTCGAGAAATTCTGCATAACTTGCCGGTTCGGAATGGCCGAGCACCCGGTGCGCCATGGCCTGCAGCGCGAGTGAGCGTAGGCCGTGGCCCCGGGGATCGAGGCGGGCGGCAAATAAATGCGTCCGTTCTCAAGATCTGTAATACTTCGTGTGTTTGACGGGAGGTCATCGACGAAGATGAGTGTGAAGCCGAGCATTTCCGCCAGCATCGCGACCTGGCGGTGAGTGACAGCTCCCGTGCCGTGACCGATGCGCCGCATGAGGTCAGACGCGAGCAACTCAATTTCGGGGATGTGGTTGTCGCGCTCCTGCATTTGCAGGCGGATGGCGGTGTTTGCGCGCCGGGCCTCCTCTGAGGTCGTTGCGGCGGCTCGGGAGCGCCGTGCCAATTCGCGATGCAGCCCAACGATGGCCTCGAGGGTGTCGTCACTCAGTGTTCGTGGCGTACGCACGTGGGGTAGACCTAAGCGGGCGTAACCCGGGGCTGACTGCGCGCGTTCGAGCTCGATCTCTAGAGCGCTGCGATGATCCGGAGCCTCGTGTTTCAGTAGTTCCGAGGGATCAATGCCAAACTCGCGGGCGAGGCCCTGCAAAAGACCCAGCCGTGGCTCGCGCTTTCCGTTTTCGATAAGGGAAAGCTGGCTCGCGACAACACCGACCTTTTCGCCGAGTTGATCGAGAGTTAAGCCCGAACGTGTTCTGAAGTGTCGCAGCCGCTTTCCGAGCAAAAGACGGTCAACTTCTGCCTCGCTAATGGAGGGGGTTGCTTCAGGTGCCATAAATTGACTATATGTCAAAAAGCTAAAATATTTACACCCGAATCGGTAAACTTGCAGCTTCGGGAGTGCCGAGAATGGATATGACACCGATTCTTACCACTCAAGGTTCATACCCGAGGAGAACGTCAATGGGCACCAACCAGGTCATCGAGATCGCAGATCTCGTGCGCGCCGAAGCCACCACCACCAACCCGGAGATTCTGGAGTGGGTGACCACTGTTGCTGAGCTCGTGAAGCCCGACGCAATCGTGTGGTGCGATGGTTCGCAAGATGAATGGAACCGCATCACCACCGAGATGGTTGAGGCGGGTACTCTCATCCCACTCAACAAGGACCTGCGTCCCGGCAGCTTCCTCGCTCGCTCGCACCCGGCCGACGTGGCGCGTGTCGAAGACCGCACTTTCATCTGCTCAGAAAACGAGGCCGATGCTGGTCCGACCAATAACTGGGTTGCACCCGAGGCCATGAAGGCCGAGCTCAACCCGTACTTCGATGGCGCGATGCGCGGTCGCACCATGTACATTGTTCCTTTCTCGATGGGCCCCGTCGGTGGTGCTATCACGCAGCTCGGCATCGAGATCACCGATTCTCCCTACGCTGTGCTCAACATGCGGATCATGACACGCATGGGACAGGCTGCGCTTGACGGCATCACTCCAGGCAGTGAGTGGGTACGCACGGTTCACTCCGTGGGTATGCCGCTTGAGTACGGGCAGGAAGATGTTGCGTGGCCGTGCAACGACACGAAGTACATCACACACTTCCCGGAGACCCTTGAAGTTTGGTCCTACGGTTCGGGCTACGGCGGCAACGCGCTGCTCTCGAAGAAGTGCTTTGCGCTGCGCATCGCCAGCGTTATGGGCAACAATGAGGGTTGGCTCGCAGAGCACATGCTGCTGCTGAAGCTCACCAACACCGAGTCGGGCAAGTCCTACCACCTCTCCGCGGCGTTCCCGTCTGCCTGCGGCAAGACAAACCTCGCGATGCTGCAGCCGACCATTCCTGGTTGGAAGGTCGAGACTATCGGTGACGACATCGCTTGGTTGCGCCCCGGCAAAGACGGTCGCCTCTATGCGATCAACCCCGAGGCAGGCTTCTTTGGCGTAGCACCCGGCACCGGCGAGACGACCAACCCGGTCGCGATGGAGACCCTGTGGGGCAACACCATCTACACCAACGTTGCGCTGACCGATGACGGCGATGTGTGGTGGGAGGGGAAGACGGATGCGGTTCCTTCGCACCTGATTGACTGGGAGGGCAATGACTGGACTCCCGAGTCTGGCCGTGTTGCTGCTCACCCGAACTCGCGCTTCACCGTGCCGATTCAGCAGACCCCGACGCTCGCACAGGACTGGTACGAACAGGATGGTGTGCCACTTGACGCGATCCTGTTCGGTGGACGTCGCGCCACCAACGTGCCGCTTGTGGCCCAGTCGCTCTCCTGGGAGCACGGTGTGTTCGTTGGTGCCACGGTTTCTTCGGAGCAGACCGCGGCGGCAGAGGGAACCGTTGGCGAGCTGCGCCGTGATCCATTCGCGATGCTGCCGTTCTGTGGATACAACATGGCTGACTACTGGGGCCACTGGCTCAAGATGGGTGAGACTCTTGGCGACAAGGCCCCAAGATCTTCCAGGTCAACTGGTTCCGCAAGGGTGCCGATGGTCGCTTCCTGTGGCCTGGCTTCGGCGACAACTCGCGCGTCATCGACTGGGTAATCCGCCGTGTCGAGGGTGATGTGACCGGCCGCGAGACTGCTATTGGTACCGTTCCCGCCGCGGGAGAGCTGAACCTCAATGGCATCGAGGTACCAGAGGCCGACCTCGAGGAACTGTTCTCGGTGCACGCCGACTCCTGGCTCGCAGAGGCCGACCTTACCGAAGAGTTTTTCGCGCAGTTCGGTGATCGTGTTCCGTCCGCGCTTGGTGAGCAGCTTGCAGGACTGCGTGCGCGACTGAGTAAATAAGCCAACCTGAGCGCCTGGCGCTCACACAAGCCGTAGGTCCCGTCGTTCTGCCCAACGACGGGACCTACTATTTTGTCGGGATCGGTTACGAGTGGGTCCGAATATCTGACAGAATCAATAGGGCCCCCATAGCCCAACAGGCAGAGGCAGTCGACTTAAAATCGATCCAGTCTGGGTTCGAATCCCAGTGGGGGGACGTGCTTGTTGCCAAGATAGTGCTGATCGTCGCGATCCTTCTTGCGATCACCCTGGGAGTGTTTATGAGGGTGCGAGCTTGGCGTCGACGGCTCGCACTGGCAAAAGCACAGCGGCAAACAGAGTTGGATCGGGATCTGAAGCACTAACTAGGTTCGGTCGTTGCTTGCAAGGATCCGTGCGATGATCCGAGCCGTGGCCGCGGGTGACGAGGGCTCGCTCTGCGAGAGTCGGTTGAGGAGCGCGGTGTGGTTGGCAATCGAGAGGATAGCCGTCGCGGTATCTACGTCTCGCTCATCAGGAGTGTCTGACTCTGCGGTGGAATCGTGTGTTGAACTGGAACGAGCCTGCCGGAATCGGAAAACCTGGGTGACGAGCGCGTGATGGCTTGTGAGTAGCGTATCTGCAAACTCCTGTCGTAGTTCGGGGTGGCGAATCCCGTACGCCATAAGCTCGAGCGCAAGCAGTAGGTGGGTGTCCTTCTGTGCTTCTTGCAGCCAGTCTGCGAGAGCAGATTCGTCGACGGTGCCGTCGGAGACCCCGGGAGGTCGGTTGCGCAGTCTAATTCTTGCGCATCTTCGGGTTCCACGGCTGTCACCCGGTCGGTCGAGCGTGCCACGTGACGAATGAGGTCTTGTTTTGAAGAGAAGTTCGCGTAGAGCGCCCCTTTTGTGTAGCCCGCCTTCGATGCGATGTCACCCATAGAGGCCTTTTCGATCCCCTGTTCGGCGAACACCTGGGCCGCGGCGAGAAGAAGCTCCTCACGTGTGCGCGCGGCTTTAGACTGCGCGGGTTTTGGTGTCGCGGCACGCTCGGCCGCGCGGTTGAGCGTTTCTGAGGCTTGGCGAAGACTTTCAGAAACCCCGGACTGAATGTCGGGTACAAGCTCAGAAGCCTGTGAGCCCATTGCCTTTGCGAGGCGAGAGGTGGCCTTTGCGAGTGCCTTCGCCGCCGCCGTGATTGACTCGGAGTGTGCGTCTCCAGGGGTGCTCATATCGAGCATTCTACGCTGCCACACGGAGTTCCGTACCTGTTGGCATGTGATACCGTTAGGTATATTCCGATCGGAATATCTGGCTAAGGGGTTCAATATGCACGATCCGATACTGTCAATACGCGAGCTTTGTAAGCGATACCCCGGCAAACGTGGTGCGATTGCGAGTGCAGGGGTCAACCTAGAGGTCTCCGCGGGAGAGGTCGTTGGTTTGCTTGGGCACAACGGCGCAGGCAAGACCTCGCTCGTGAATCAAATTGTGGGTCTTGTGAAGCCCGATTCCGGCAGCATCACCCTCTCGGGAGTTGATGCCATTGCAAACCCGAGCAAGGCCCGAGCGCTCAGCTGCGTGCAGGCTCAGGCAAATGTGCCGATCACCGGACTCACACCAGCGCGTGCCATCTCTCAGGTGGGCAGAATTCGCGGACTTTCTCGAGCCGCAGCAGAGGCTAATACCGCTCGACTCATCGACGCACTCGACTTGAGTGCGTGGGCAAACGTGCCCGCGCAGAAGATCTCGGGTGGTGTCGCGCGGCTGACGGCCTTCGCTATGGCCGCGGTTGCCCCGAGCAAACTTGTGGTGCTCGACGAACCAACCAATGATGTAGACCCCGTGCGTCGTCAGCTTCTGTGGACGCAGATTCGTGCGCTTGCCGATCAGGGCGCCGCGGTGTTGCTGGTCACGCACAACGTGCGCGAGGCCGAGCACGTTGTTGACCGAGTCGCCATTCTTGACTCTGGGCAGGTGATTCGTGAGGGATCCCGAAGCGAAGTGATGGCGGACCTCGAAGGGCACCTCACACTTGAGATTGACATGATCGATCGCCAGCCAGATTGGCCGGGGGTCGTGACACCGCATCGCCATCACGCGATGCGGTGGGTCGGCACGGCCCCGTCTTCGACCGCCGATGAACTTATTCGCTGGGCCGAGGCCACCGTCAAATCGGGCGAAGCGATGCGGTACGGGATCGCTCCCGTCTCGTTGGAAGACATCTACATCGGCCTGGTTGGTGCGGAAAACACCGAGGCAGAAGGAGCAACAGCATGAACCCCGTTCGTCAGACCTCTCTGCTGCTGCAGTGGCAACTGCGTCGCAACTCAGACTCGATGGTTCTGCTGGTATTGGTGCAGGCCCTGCTTGCCATGACCACGGTGCTTGGTTACAAAATGCTGATCGGCGACGTGACGACCGAGATGGGGCGGTTTCTCGCCACGGGAGCCCCGACTGTCACCTTGATTATGGTGGGGCTCGTGATGACACCGCAGCAGGTCGCGCAGTCAAAAATTGAGGGAACCTTTGACTGGATGCGCACGCTGCCGGTGCCTAGAATTCTGTTTCTTGTCGCTGATCTCTCAATGTGGACCCTCATTGCGTTGCCCGGAATGGTGCTTGGTGTTGTGATCGGGGCTTGGCAGTTCGGGATCACGCTGTCGGTGACTCCGTGGGTGATTCCTGCTGCGTTGCTCGTGTCGCTCACGTCTGCCGCAATTGGCTACGGCCTTGCCGTGGTTGCCAAACCCACGGTTGCCCAGCTCATCTCACAAACTCTGGTGTTTGTGGTGCTGCTATTTTCGCCGATTAGCTACCCCGCTTCACGCATGCCGGAGTGGTTGCAAGCGGTGCATGAGTGGTTGCCGATTGAGCCAATGGCTGACCTGATGCGAGCGACACTTGACTCGCAGCACTTCAGCGTAACGAGCCGAAGTGTGCTTGTGCTTGTTGTGTGGTGCGCACTCGCTGTTGGTGCCGCGAGTTATGCGCTGCGCCGCAGAGTGTAGTCGCCGCTGCCTGAGCACAACACCCTGGCGACGAAACCCTAGCGATAGTGGGCGGCTGCGCTCTACACTTCGACTATGACCCCGAAGCGGTGCTCGACCTCACAGCGGTAGACCTTCGAACGCGGGCTGCACAGCAGCCCTGGCTCAACCCGGAGAGCTACTGGGGTGCATTTACTGCGGCCACGCAGTCCCGATCCGCGCCCGTCGTCGCGTTGAGTGTCGAGGCGCTGCACCACAACGCACACGACCTGCTGCGCCGCGCTGGTGGGATCCCGATTCGCGTTGCCAGCAAGTCAGTTCGCGTGAGAGGTGTGCTCGACGCGGTGCTCGCGTTACCTGGATTTCGTGGGGTGCTTGCCTACACCCTTGCCGAGGCACTGTGGCTTGCCGAGAGTATCGACGATGTTGTGGTCGGGTACCCGACGGCGGATCGAGCCGCTATCCAGCGGTTGGGGGAGAGCGCCCTGGCATGCCAACGGGTCACCGTGATGATCGACAGCGAGGATCAGCTCGACCTCATCGATGCTGCGATCCCACCTGCACAACGAGACGCAATTCGGGTCTGCCTCGACCTCGATGCCTCCTGGCGCAACCTGGTGTTCGGGCACATTGGCGTGAGACGCTCGCCGCTTCGACAACCGCACGAGCTGCAGGCCCTCGCTGCCCGGGTCGAGCAGCGAGCGGGATTCACACTCGTTGGTGTGATGGCCTACGAAGCACAGATCGCGGGAGTGGGCGATCGGCCCGCAGGAAAGCCCGCCGAGGCAGCGCTGCTGCGTACAATCCAGAAGGCGAGCGGAGCAGAACTTGCAGAGCGTAGGGCGGCCGCCATCGCGGCAGTGCGCGAGGTTGCAGAGCTTGAGTTTGTGAACGGTGGTGGCACAGGATCAGTCGAGCGCACTGCCGCGGAGTCCGTCGTGACTGAAGTCGCCGCTGGGAGCGGTCTCTTTGGGCCGCACCTTTTTGACCACTACTCAACGTTTACGCCCGCGCCGGCGATGGCGTTTGCGCTCGATGTGGTGCGCAAACCCACGCGGGATCGCGCCACGCTGCTCGGTGGTGGGTGGATCGCTTCTGGGCCGGCGGCGCCCGATCGACTGCCCTTGCCGGTGTGGCCGGAAGGCCTGAAATACGAGCCTCGTGAGGGAGCTGGCGAAGTGCAAACCCCGCTGCAGGGCGAGGCTGCGCGGCAGCTTGAACCGGGGGACCGAGTCTGGTTGCGTCACACCAAGTCTGGGGAACCTCTTGAGCACACAACCGAGATCGTACCGTTGACCGCGGATGGCTCTGTGCTTCCCGCAATGCCGAGCTATCGGGGAGAGGGGCATTGTTTCTTATGACCATACGCTGGCAGAACTGGGCGAGAACAGAGTCATCCCAACCAGTGCTCGCGGTTGCCCCAAGGAGCATCGAACAGATTGTGCTCGCAGTCAACCGGGCTGCGGAGACTGGCCATGCGGTGAAGGCGATTGGGGCGTCCCATAGCTTCACCGGAGTTGGGGCGACCGACGGCGTGCGGCTCGACATGAGTAGGCTGCGCGGGCTGGTTTCTGCTGATCGGGATCGTGCGCGGGTCACCCTCTGGGGAGGCACGCACCTCTGGGAGCTCCCGGCGATCCTGACACCACTCGGTCTTGCCCTGCACAACATGGGCGACATTGACCGCCAGACCATCACTGGATCCACCCAGACCGGAACGCACGGCACAGGACTGAAATTGGGTGGGCTCGCAACCGCTATCGTTGCGGCGACGCTCGTCACAGGAACCGGCGAGATCCTCACTGTGAGCGAAGACGAGAACGCTGAGTTGCTGCCAGCCGTGGCGCTCGGGATCGGAGCACTTGGGGTGCTCGCTACCGTGACGCTGCAGTGCGTGCCAAAGTATTTGCTGCACGCTGAAGAGATGCCGATGCCGCTTGAAGAGGTGCTCGATACGTTCGTGGAGCGATCGCGCACGACCGACCACTACGAGTTCTACTGGTTTCCGCACACCCGCGGTGCGCGCACCAAAAACAACACGCGGCTTGCCCCGGAAGCCCAAGCTGAACCGCTCGGACGGTTCCAGCGTTTCGCCGACGAGGAACTCGCCAACAACGCCGCGTTTGGTGCTGTTACTGCGATCGGATCTGCGTTTCCGCGAGCCGTGCCACGCCTCAATCGACTTGTGAGCTCGGTGTCGAGTAAGCGCAGCTACAGCGACGAATCTCACAGAGTGTTTGTGACGCAGCGGCGCGTGCACTTTCGTGAGATGGAGTACGGAGTGCCGTTGGAAGCCGTGCCTGACGCTGTGCGAGAAATGCGTCGCATGATCGGCAAGCGCAGGTATCGGGTTTCATTTCCGATCGAGGTGCGCTCGGCTGCAGCAGACGAGCTGTTGATGTCGACCGCAAATGGGCGCGAGACCGGCTACATCGCGGTGCACCTCTACTGGCGTGAGCGTGATCGCAGCTATTTTCGGGAAGCCGAAGCTATTTTGGCTGACCACGAGGGCCGACCGCACTGGGGCAAGATGCACACCCAAAATGCTCGCTCACTGCGAGAACTCTACCCCGGCTTCGAGCGCTTCTTGGCGGTTCGGGATCAGCTTGATCCTGACCGGGTATTTGCTAACCCATATTTGACCCGAGTGTTAGGTGAATGAGCGGCCGATCCCCAGCGAGTTCAGGGGAAGACTCCGTTAGGATTAAACCATGACTGGTGGATTAATTGCTACGCTCATCGTGGCTGGCGTACTTGTCCTGCTGATCGCATACGTGTGGATCACCTACAACTCGCTTGTCACGCTTCGAGTGCGTGTGGACGAGGCGTGGAGCGACATTACGGTGCAGCTCAAGCGTCGAGCTGATCTGATCCCGAGTCTCGTCCAAACTGTGAAGGGTTATGCTGAGCACGAGAAGGGTGTCTTCGAGGCTGTCACGCAGGCTCGTGCCGAGACCGTTTCGGCTCAGGGGCCCGCTGAGGCATCAGTAGCCGAGAACCACATGCAGCAGGCTCTGAAGAGCATCTTTGCAGTAGCAGAGGCATACCCTCAGCTGCAGGCCAGCACCAACTTCCTCCAGTTGCAGAGTGAACTTGTTGACACCGAAAACAAGATTCAGGCGTCGCGTCGTTTCTACAACGGTGGGGTGCGTGAGTTCAACACGAAGATCCAGGTCTTTCCGAACACCATCTTCGTGCGCGGCATGGGCTTCAGGGAGCGCGAGTTCTTCGAGGTTGAAGACGTTGCCGCGATCTCAGAGCCGCCGCGCATTCAGTTCTAGCGGGGTAGGCCGTGTACAGCGCAATACGTCGCAACAAGGTCAATAGTTTCTTTATCATCCTGCTGTTCATCGTGATTGTCGGTGGACTCGGGTGGTTGGCCGCGTACATCTATCGATCGCCCGGCATCGTAATCACCGTTGTGGTGATCTCGGTTGTGTACGCTGCGATTCAGTACTTTGCCGCCGGGCGGCAAGCGATCTCGATGAGCGGGGCCCAGCGCATCACCGAGGCCGATAATCCGCGGCTATACCGTATTGTCGAGAACCTCGCGATCACAACAGGTTCGCCGATGCCCGAGGTCTACATTGTGAACGACCCGGCACCAAACGCGTTTGCGACGGGGCGTGATCCTGAACACGCGATGGTCGCTGCGACAACGGGGCTGCTCGACATCATGACGGACTCCGAGCTTGAGGGTGTTATGGCCCACGAACTCGGTCACGTGCGCAACTACGACATCCGAGTCTCGATGATTGTCTATGGGCTCGTTGTTGCGATCGGCATGATCGCCGATGTGATGGTGCGTGTTGCGTTCTTTGGGCGAAATAACAACGGTAACCCGGTCGTGTTGATTTTCGGCCTTGTAGCGATGATCGTTGCACCCATCATCGCGACGATTGTGCAACTTGCTGTTTCGCGGCAGCGTGAGTATCTCGCCGATGCCACCGGAGCATTGACCACGCGGCACCCAGAAGCGCTCGCGAGCGCACTGCACAAGCTCTCCGAGTACGGGCGGCCGATGCAAAAACAGAGCTCGAGCATGGCCCACCTGTGGATTGCGGATCCGCTCAAGCCGGGTGTGATGCAGAAGCTCTTCGCGACACACCCGCCGATTCCAGATCGGATCCGCCGCCTGCTCGACATGGGCGGTAAGTTCTAACGACACGGCGTAAGGTTGAGGGGTAGCCGAGGAGGTCGCCCCGCCAGTGTCAAACATGTTCCGCTCGCTCGCCGTACGCAACTACCGCATCTGGTTCTTCGGGGCGCTCGTGTCGAACATTGGCGCGTGGATGCAGGCCACCACTCAAAACGGGGTCGTGTTGACCGAGCTCACCACCCATAACGCCTCGGCGGTCGGTGTGACGATGGCACTGCAGTTTGGTCCGCAGCTGCTGCTTGTGCCCTTTAGCGGGGCCGTGGCGGACCGTTTCGAGCGTCGTCACGTGTTGCTTGTGACTCAGTCGCTGCTGATGCTGTTTGCGGCGGGGCTCGGCGTGCTGCTCGTTACCGGACAGGCAGAGCTGTGGCACCTGTACGCGTTTGCGCTGGGGCTTGGGATCGTGAATGCCTTTGACACCACCGCGCGACAGGCGTTTGTATCTGACCTCGTGGGCCCCGCGAACCTCTCCAACGCGGTTGCGTTGAACTCCGCATCCTTCAACTCCGCCAGGTTGGTTGGTCCCGCTGTCGCGGGTGTGCTGATTGCTGTCGTTGGATCCGGTTGGGTATTTATGATCAACGCGGTCTCGTTTCTCGGTGTGCTCGGTGCGCTGCTGCTCATTCGTACGGTGGCCAAGTCAGCGCCCAAGGCAAACCAGCGTGAATCCCAGCTGCGGCAGCTTTCTGCTGGATTGCGATACGTACGTTCACGACACGACATGATCGTTGTGTTTGTGATGGTGTTTCTGCTTGGTACGTTCAGCATGAACTTCCCAGTGATGTCTTCAACGATGGCCGTTGAGTTTGGGCGGGGCGCGGGCGACTACGGATTGCTCTCTTCGATTCTTGCCATCGGATCGCTTACGGGTGCACTGCTGGTGGCAAAACGCCCCGCGGCTCGCATGCGCGTTGTGATTATTGCGGCGGGTGGGATCGGTGCCGTCAGCGTGTTCGCCGCTGTGATGCCCACGTTCTGGACTTTTGCGCTCACGCTCATCTTTCTTGGGTTCGCCATTTCAACGCTGCTCACGACCGCAAACGGCTTTGTACAGACCACAACCGACCCGACCGTTCGTGGGAGGGTGCTGGCACTGTACGTTGCCGTACTGATGGGTGGCACTCCCATCGGTGCGCCACTTGTAGGGGCCGCTGCAGATACACTGGGCGCACGATCCACGCTTGTGATCAGCGCCGTAGCCGCCTTCCTCGCGTTTGGAATCGGTATGACCTGGCTGCTGGTCGAGCGGCAATTGCGCTTCCATCGTGATGAGGGCCTGCGGTTCACTGTGACGCACGTCGGGAGGCCCGGCGTTGACGATGACCATGCTCAGCAGACCGAAACGCTCACCGCGCCGATCTCTGTGCTGCGAAGGGACGAAGAACTGCTGGTGCCAGGGGAGTCGGCTCCGCAAGACGGGGCTGTTGCCGATGCGACGACCGGCGTGATCCTGATTGATGGCATCGCAAGTGAGGACGAAGGTGACGATCCCGCGCGCGAAGCTGATCGCAACCCGTGATGCATTGGCCGAGAACAGCGTTCGAGGATAGGCTTGTGGACGTTCATGCGGCATCATCCGCACCCTTTGACTATGGAGCAAAGATAACTGGTGACTGACTACCTGGCGGCTCAGACTCGCACGGAGACGGACTCGATTGGCAGCCTGGAGATCCCAGCAACTGCATACTGGGGTGTCCATACGGCTCGAGCACACGAGAACTTCCCGATTGCTCGTCGTCCAATCTCGGTGTACCCCGACTTCATCCGCGCGTTTGCGTGTGTAAAGCAAGCTGCGGCGCGTGCCAATCTTGAGATCGGAGCGCTCGACGAGCAGCGCGCGGTTCTCATCGACCGCGCGTGCGAAGAGATCAAAACTGGCATGCTGCACGATCAGTTTGTTGTTGGGGTAGTGCAGGGTGGTGCTGGCACCTCAACGAACATGAACGCCAACGAGGTCATCACCAACCGCGCGCTTGAGCTTGCGGGCCACCCGAAGGGTGACTACGCGTTCATCAACCCGAACGATCACACGAACCACAGTCAGTCGACCAACGACACTTACCCAACCGCAATCAAGATTGCGCTCGCATTTTCGCTCGACAGCCTACTCGAAGAGCTGAAGCTGCTTTCTGAATCCTTTGCTGCCAAGGGGCGCGAGTTCTCACACATAGTCAAGGTGGGGCGCACGCAGTTGCAGGATGCCGTGCCGATGACGCTCGGGCAGGAGTTCAATGCGTTTGCAGTGACACTGCGTGAGGACATCGAGCGTTTGCAAGAGGCAGTGACCCTGCTGCGCGAGGTCAACATGGGAGCCACCGCTATCGGCACCGGCATCAACGCTCCCAAGGGCTACAAAGAAGCTGTGATCAAGCACCTGCGCGACATCACGGATCTTGAGCTAGTCACCGCGGGTGATCTCGTGGAGTCCACGAGCGACACCGGTGTGTTCATTACATTCTCGGGTGCCCTGAAGCGCAGTGCGCTGAAGCTTTCCAAGATCTCGAACGACCTGCGTCTTCTGTCGTCGGGACCGCAGGCTGGCCTCGGCGAGATCAACCTGCCTGCGCGCCAAGCCGGATCCTCGATTATGCCTGGCAAGGTCAACCCGGTGATCCCGGAGGCCGTATCTCAGGTTGCGTACGCGGTTGCGGGATCAGACGTCACCGTGTCGATGGCCGTCGAAGCTGGTCAGCTGCAGCTCAACGCGTTTGAGCCCATTATTGCCCACTCGATTTTCCAGTCGATTACTTGGCTAGAGCGCGCCTGCCAGACCCTGCGCGTCAACTGCGTCGATGGCATCACAGCGAACGAGGATCGTCTCGAAGACATGGTGTCGCGTTCCGTGACCGTCATCACGGCGCTCGCGCCCGTTATCGGTTACTCTGAGGCAGCGAAACTTGCCAAGGAGGCACTCGCGACAAACGCCAAGATCTCAGATCTTGTTGTGTCTCGTGGACTGCTCGGCGAAGAAGAGCTCTCTGACTTGCTGCAGCCCCTGAAACTCGCGGGTCTCGCTCCCGAGACCGGTGCGATTGACATCGTGCCGGGCAACCCGGAGAAGACTGAACCAGCGCCAGCAAAGGTTGATTCGGTTAAGAATTAGTCTTGCGGAACGCAAAGTAGGGCGGTGGGAATCCTGGATCCCCACCGCCCTAACGCTCGCACCGCTGCAGAACTGCAACGAGTCGTGGCTAACCCATGGCGAAATCCGACTGGCCTTGAACACGAAAGCGTTCAGGGCCAGTCTCCGTATGGGCAACCTATTATGCGTCCCAATCCCAGTTCAGCTCAAGAAGATCAGCGCGGTTTCGAATGCCAAGTTTGCGATAGGCAGCTGAGAGGTGAGTCTCGACGGTCCGGAGACTCAAGATGAGGTGATCCGCGATTGCCTGATTGCTGAGCCCCTTCGCAGCGAGACGGGCTATCTCTTGTTCTCGGCTGCTGAGGTCGGCCATGATCCGAAAATGCTTACCGTAGAGCCAGGCTGCAGCAGAGACGTCGATGTCGTCTCGAAGTCGCACCACACGCTCGATGAGTTTGTCGGCGCGCTCGATGCCGGGTTTGTCTTGGCTTGCCACGTACAATCGGCGCAGTTCTGTCGCACCGAACTGCGCAGCTGCTAACCGACCAGCGTCAACGAGGTGCGCCGTGCTGGATTCCAACGCCACCACATCGGACTTCGCGACGGCCATGATGTAGTCGAGGTAGCGCGACCGCCACTCTCCCTCCATGGTGTCAATCAACGGGTAGATAGTGGGGAGCAAGTCGCCAATTCCCATCATTGCGCCGCTGATGAGGCCACCGTCGACCGCGGAGAGTAAGTATCCGCGGTCATTCAGCTGTTTGAACGACTCAACGAGCGAGCGTACCGCACCAGATCTGTCACCCGCGAGATTCTGTAGCGACGCACGGGCCTGCCCCGCGGTTGCCGAGGGAAACGGGCTTGGTGGAACCGCTGGTCGTTCAGCTTCTCGAGTGAGAGAGTCTGCCAGGGTGAGATGTCCGCCGAGGCAGCTAAAGACGGCTGCATAGCTCAGTAAGGCGACGTGTGTGCGTTCTTGTCCAACGGCCGGTGGTCCGAGTGTGAGCACAGCTCCGAGCAGAGATTCACCGGCTCCGTAATGCCCGACGGCGTGAAGGCACGTCGCTGCGGGGAGCGCATACGCGCGAGTGAGTGTGAGATCGAAACGCTCAAGCGCAGCGTTGAGCAACTTCATTGAGGCTTCGAACCCCCAGGTGACGTCTCCGTTGCCCATTCGTGCCCAAAGGTACATGAGCTCGTGCATTGAGGCGAGCTCGCTCTGCGGCGGCGGTGTGACTCTGTTGAGAACGTCGAGCGCCGAGAGCGGCTTGCCCTGCACAATACGGACGAATGCCTCTGAGATATCCACCCAGCCCGATTCGAACTGATCTGGGCGTCGCATCTGTGCGAGTTGATCATCGACATCTTCAGGTACGCCGAAGGCATCAATTTGAACCCGCAGTGCGACAGCACACAAGTACTCGGAATAGGGGAGAAGCTCTGGCGGAAGATCTATCGCAAGTTTGATGGCGTCTTCGGGGCGGTTCAAACGGTAGGCAAGCCAGTGCATGCGCAGCTGACGGTACTCGGCCCTGTCTGCTGGGACGCCCTCTTCCTCGCTTAACGCTGTGTAGACGTCTTCGATTTCCTCGGGGCTCGACGGCGAAGCGTGAAGCTCCTGCAAGAGGCGAAGGCCATTTGTGAAGTCACCGTCGGCTTTCCATGCGTCACGAGCGATGCTTAGTCGGTTAGCGCGCTCATGTGCCACTGTGACGCCCAGAGCCGAGTTTGCGGTTGACAATGCACTGTCGACTCTCGGTGTGGCGGCAGGGGTGAGCTGCTTTGACGCGGGAAGTTTCTCTTTGAGGGCCTCTGTGACTCGCCTGCGTCGTAATGACGAAGGTTCGTGCCTCACCCATTCGCCGATGAGTGGTGGATCAAGCGCAAGTTTTGTGCGCGCGTCGGTTGAAGCAATCGCTATGACCTCTGATGCCTCAAGTGATTCAAGCTCTTCTTCTCCGACAATGTCAAGAGCGACGTCCAAGCTCAGCGAGCCAAAAAGTCCGATTGCCTCGATGAGATCCATTTGACTGCGGGTCAGGCCGGAAAGCAAATGTTTGACTGAGCCTGTCAGATTGCCGTCCCAAAACTCACCCGTCATTGACCAGACTTGATCCTTTTGAGACAGGCGACCGGAGAGAAGTGCGGTGTCGGCTATGGCGGTTACGAGGCCGGGAAGCCCACCCGACTTTCGGTACACCCGCGACAGGACATCAAGCTCGGCGGGGCCACCGAGCCGCTCAAGCAGCAGCTCTGTGGTCGCTTCGAAAGTGAGCGGCTCCAGCCTAAGCATCATGGTTGACGATGCGAGCGACCTGACCGAGCGATCCGAGTGACCTTCCGAGGGCATCTCTTGCACACGCGAGATAACAAACGGGGTTCCAAGTTCCGTGTGCACAGCCGCGAGGGCAGCCCACGAGTCTTCATCAAGTAGGTTGGCATCGTCAACCGTGATGATGCTGGGGTGATCAGCCACCGCTTTGAGGAGCGCTGCTATTGGGGATTGGCTGTCCGTTCCAAAACCAGCAAGCTCAAGTGCTCTAAACGGCTTCTTGGTGGCCGCAGAATAGCCGGCGATTGTGACAACCTTGCGACCTGCATCAAGTAGTTCTGCGGTGAGCGCCTTAATGAGTTCGGAGCGCCCGCTGCCCAGGCGCCCCACGATATCTATAGAGAGGCCTTGCAAAACGGCGGTCTTGCAAGCCGCCAGTTCTTCAGAACGCGCAACGTACGCCACAAAAACTCCCACTTTTGAGCTTGAGAAATGCCAGGACCTCTCTACAACACCCCAAGCAGAAGAAGGCTACTACATTGTCAGTGCAGCTTCCCTTGGGAAAATGGTCTTCTAAGCCTGTACGCAGTGCGAGGTGAGCGTGCCGATGTTCTCGATCGTGACTGTGACCTCGGTGCCAGGGCGAAGATACAGTGGGGGCTTACGTGAGCGTCCAGCGCCCCCGGAGAACCCGTAGAGATAACGGTGCCGGGAAGCAGTGTGAGTGACTGCGAGATCGAGGCGATGAGTTGAGCCACGGTGCGGATCATAAACCCGGTCGAGGAATCCTGTACGCGAAGCCCATCCACATCTGTCGTGAGGTGCAGGTCCTGAGGATCTGGGACCTGATCCGCGGTCACGACCACCGGTCCGACCGGTGTGAAGCCATCGAACGATTTGCAGCGTGACCACTGCGGCTCTTGGAACTGGATGTTGCGCGCCGTGATGTCGTTGATCACGGTGTATCCGAACACATAATCGAGAGCGTCCTCGGCTGAGACATTCTTTGCAGCCTTACCGATGACGACGCCGAGTTCGCCCTCGTAGTCCACTTCTTCGCTGAGGTGGGTTGGGATCGGTACCTCGGCGTTGTGTGCGTTGAGAGAGTTGGGAAACAGAGAGAACAGTACGGGCCCCGAGTCGTTATCGAGGTTGAGCTCACTCGCGTGTTCGTCGTAGTTGAGGCCGACTGCCAGCACGATGGGGGATTGATAATAGCTGGGCCAAAGCTGGTGCCGTCGAGAGGTTTCCCTGCGTCTTTAGGAAGCTCCGCGAGGGCGGTGCGCACACGATCCTGCGCCTCCGAACCCGCCTCAATAAATTGCTGCAGCGAGCTTGCGATCACACCGAGGCTGCTGACAGGGATGAATCGATCCCCCGAACCACAACAAGTTCGGGGGAATTACCTGGGAGCTGATTAAGTGCGCAAATCTCACTTCCCCAGGGTATCGGAACAGTCGAGCGCTTAGTGGTGTTCTCTAAAGTTGTACCTGTTCTTCCGTAGCTTTGCTAAGAAGATTCTTGGGGTGGAAACGGGGTCGCGATGCCTAAACAGGTTGTTGGTGGAAAAGAAGGACTTTCCTCTGAGCGAACTCTGAGGTGAAACTGGCCCAGAACCCGAGAGAATTGAAGTTATGACTGAAAGCGCGAAGACTAAGCCAGAGATCGACGCCCCTGAGGGCCCCGCACCAACTGAGCTTGAGATCATCGATCTCATCGAGGGAACGGGTGAGGAAGCGCTCGCGAGTTCAACCGTTGATGTGCACTACCTCGGAGTCGAGTTCGATTCCGGCGAAGAGTTTGATTCTTCTTGGAGCCGTGGTGAATCGATCAACTTCCCGTTGCGCTCGCTGATTCAAGGCTGGCAGACCGGCATTCCTGGAATGAAGGTTGGCGGTCGACGCAAGCTTGTTGTGCCTCCTGCACAGGCGTATGGCACTGCAGGTGGGCACCCGCTCTCGGGTAAGACCCTGATTTTTGTTATTGATCTGCAGGGTGTGAGCTAACACCCCAACACAAAAGGCCCCGGACTCTGTCCGGGGCCTTTTGTGTTGGGGTTCGCCGCCGCGTCAATGCGCCGCTCCCCAGGATGTTAGGGTTTTCCTGTTCAGGAAACACCCAGGATCGAGGATCGGAGAAGCCTGTGGCAGAGGCGAATCAGCAGGAGTCTGTAGCGAGGGGAGCGGTTGACCGCTACTTCCAGATCACCGAGCGGGGGTCGAGCTTCGGAACCGAGATTCGTGGTGGTCTGGTGACCTTCGTGACGATGGCCTACATTGTGATCCTCAATCCGATCATTCTCACAACCACTTCCGACGTTGAGGGGAACCAGCTCTCTTTCGCTGCCGTGAGCGCGGTTACAGCTCTCACCGCAGGCGTGATGACGATTCTGTTTGGTCTGGTTTCTCGGTTGCCTTTTAGCTTCGCAGCGGGTCTCGGGATCAACGCTTTCCTCGCGTTCTCGGTTGTTGGGCAGGTGACCTGGCCGGAAGCCATGGCTCTTGTAGTGATCAACGGTGTGCTGATCGTGGTGCTCGCTGCAACGGGTCTGCGTCGCATGATCTTCGATGCTGTACCGGTTGAACTCAAACTGGCGATCACCGTTGGTATCGGGCTGTTTATTGCCTTTATCGGCTTCGTGAATGCTGGCTTCGTGACTGCCACTGGTAACCCTTCGCCCCCAGTCGGGCTCGGCATCGGCGGATCTGTCGTAACGATCCCAACTCTCATTTTTGTGGTCACACTGATTCTCACGGGCGTACTCGTCGCCGCAAAGGTGAAGGGTGGTCTGCTTATTGGTCTGGTCTCGGGCACCGTGATCTCGGTGATCGTTGAGTCGATCTGGCATCTTGGGTCGAGTCAGGAACACGCGGGTGGCTGGGGTCTTACTGTTCCGAGTCTCACTGGGGCACCGTTGAGCATTCCGGACCTCAGCCTGGTTGGTGCCGTCAGTTTCGACCTTGGGCGGGTCGGGATCGTGACGGTCGTTATGCTGGTGTTTACGCTACTGTTCACAAACTTCTTTGACGCGATGGGCACCTTTACCGGACTCTCGCGCGAGGCGGGGCTGGCTGACGAGAAAGGTAACTTCCCTCGCCTGAAATCTGCGCTGGTTGTTGAGGGTGTTGGTGCGATCGCGGGCGGCCTGACATCGTCGTCATCGAACACGGTCTTTATTGAGTCGGGTGCTGGCATTGGTGAGGGTGCGCGAACGGGCTTCGCTAACATCATGACTGGCGCGATGTTTTTACTCGCGATGTTCTTCACGCCGCTCACACAGATCGTGCCGACCGAGGTTGCAGCCGCAGCGTTGGTGATTGTTGGGGCGTTGATGATGGCGCAGATCAAAAACATCGACTTCACGGACTTCCGAGTACTGCTGCCTGTGTTCTTGACGGTCACTGTGATGCCAATGACCTACTCGATCGCGAACGGTATTGGTGCCGGTTTTGTGGCCTGGGTGCTCGTGCATGCCCTGAGTGGTCGAGCGAAGCAGGTTCACTGGCTGCTGTGGGTTGTAGCGGTTGGTTTTGTGGTGTTTTTTGCCCGCGGGCCGATCGAGGCAATGCTCGGGGTGTAGCAGCCTTCTTGCGAGTTGAACTTCGCTAACAAGCCCCCATTTTTGAAGAATCACGCGGCTTATCCACAGATTGAGTTTTTGTGGCTTGATCAGTGGTTTAGCTCTGGAATTCTTGACTGAAATCAGTCAGAATGAAAGGCATGATCACAATGAATGAGCCTCAAGTGTGGACCTTGATCGGGGTGTTCGGTGCGACCATGATCGGGCTCCTGACCTTCGTTACACAGTCATTTAACCGAACGATCTCAGCAAAGTTTGATGCCGTCGCCTCTGAGTTCAAATCGGTGGGGTCAAGATGCGACGCGATGGAATCTAGGTTTGATCTTATTGACGCCCGTTTCGACGTGATGGATGCGCGTTTTGATGTCGTAGATTCACGCTTTGACGAGGTTGATCGGCGGTTCGGGCGCCTGGAGAAGCAAGTGAATAATCTTGAAGACGACGTGCGTGCGATTTCGAAAAAAGGTGTTTCCTGAAACGAAAGAGCGCTAGTGGTTTCCGCGCGCTGATCCTAGGCGCTGCCCGAGCAGATGCTCCAGCACACCATCAAGCACCGCAAGGCCGTCGCGAACCCCACCCGGGGAGCCTGGCAGCGTCACAATGAAGGTATCTCCCGAGAAGCCAGCAACACCGCGAGTGAGGATCGCGGTGGGAACCGCGGAAGTGCCCTGGCGGCGGATCTCCTCGATGATGCCGGTAAGCTGCACATCGAGTAGGGGTGTGAGTTGTTCAGGCGTTTGGTCGCTCGACGAGATACCAGTGCCCCGGTCGAAATGATGACCGCTGGCCGGGAACTCAAAGCCTTGCGCGCTGCGTTACCAACTGGGGCACCATCGGCGACAACAAGGGGCGCAGCGGCCTCGAATCCGCGGGCCGCGAGCCACTCGCGAATGAGGGGACCCGTTCGATCCTCTGCCTGGCCAGCGGCGGCGCGGGTAGAAGCAACGATGACGACCGCGCGCCGCGTCATTCCACCGACCAATCGCCGCTTTTGCCACCCGATTTTGCGATCACACGCGTGTCTGTAACGGTAGCGTGTTTGTCGACCGCCTTAATCATGTCGTAGAGGGTCAGCGCAGTAATGCTCGCGGCCGTCAGCGCTTCCATCTCGACTCCGGTGAGCCCGCGGGTGGTGACGGTTGCGATGACTCGCACACGGTCACCCAGTGGCTCAAAATCGATGGCGAGTTTTGTGAGCGGCAGCGGGTGACAGAGTGGAATCAGCTCTGAGGTGCGCTTGGCCGCCATGATTCCCGCGATCCGTGCGGTGCCGAGGGCTTCGCCCTTGGGGAGTTCGCCCGAGACCAGCAGCTCTACAACATCAGCGCGAGTGACCAGGGTGGCCTCAGCGCGTGCTGTGCGCTTAGTCACCGGCTTCTCTGTGACATCAACCATGTGGGCGCTACCGTCACCGCGCAGATGAGTGAGTTGTTGAGGCTCGGAAAGGGGCGAGTCAATCATTGATCCTCCAGGTTTCGACGGGGGTGTTTTCAGGAAAGGTGTCTTGCCCGAGCGGCAACTGGACGAGCACATCGGCGGCGGCTAGTTCGCTCAGCAAGTGGGAACCGGGACCGCTCAGCGTGACCCGGCCGTCCGCTTCGATCCGGCCTCGCCGCACCTGAAGTTTGTCGAGAGGCGACTTTGTGTCGTGGGCAAGTTGTCGCTGCTCACGAGGGCGCTCGGACGCCAGCCCGGCATGCTCTCGAAGCAGCGGAAGCACAAAGCACTCGGCCGAGATAAAAGCGCTCACGGGGTTGCCAGGAAAACTGACCACGGGAATGGTGCTCCCGGCAAGTGTAATTTCACCAAGACCCTGCGGTCCGCCGGGCTGCATGGCAACCGACATGAACTCAGCCCCGAGCGGTGCAAGCGCTTCTCGTACGACCTCAAAAGCTCCAGCGCTAATGCCACCTGACGTGACAATCAGGTCGTAGCCGGGCGAAGCGGCCGTGAGTGCGGCGTGCAACGCTGCCGCCTGATCTCCGCAGCGAAGGGTGTCCACCTCGGCACCCGCTTCGCGCAGGGCGGCGGCGAGCATCGGTGTATTCGCGTCGTGGATCTTGCCGAGTTCAAGCTGAACCGTTGCGGTCGACGAACGAGACTCAGCACCACTCGGGATTTCATCTCCGGTCGAGCAGAGCAGCACCCGCACCCGTGGAAGAACCTGAACAGTGGTGCAACCTGCTGCTGCAAGCGCACCGATGCGCGCCGGTGTTAGCCTGACGCCGGCGGTCAAGATTGGAGTGCCTACCGCTGCGTCTTCGCCGCACCGGCGCACGAACTGGCCGCTGGGAGCCCCCGACACAACAGTTACGCTGCCGACTGGAACCGGGTCACCCCTGCGGCTCAGCCGAGGAAATTTCGGTGGAAGCGTCTGTTCAACGGGGATCACTGAATCGGCACCGTGCGGGATGATCGCGCCCGTCATAATGGGGGAGGCTGTTCGAGGCATGTGAGCGCCGGGCATATCGCCGGCTGCCGTTGTGTAGCCGAGCGCGAGAATGACCGGGTGTTCGGGGCTCGCACCAGCAACGTCTGTCGAGCTGACCGCGTACCCGTCCATCTGCGAGTTATCGAACGGAGGCAGCGGAATCGCGGTTGTTATCTCTCTCGCCGTGACGCGGCCGAGCAACTCGGAGGCGTGAACTGAAACGCACTCTGGGTTGGTTGCCCGGAGACTCTCAAACATCGGTGTGAGAAGTGAACGGACGGCCTCTTGGTGCGCCTCTAGAAGGCGCCTGTCTGTGCTCATCCGCCCGCAAACGGGGGTAGCACGTCAACCACGGTGCCAATAGCACCGTCTCGCCGCACGACTCCGTCAACCAGGAAGGAGCCGGATCGCAACACCTTACGCATGGGCTCGCCGTAGCGCTCGCCGAGTGAGACGCGCAGTTTCTCAAGGGTGTCTGTTGTGTTGAGGTCCCAATACTCCTCTTCGCAACCGGCGGCCTCTGCGGCGGCTGCAAAGTAACGAATGGTGATCTGAGCCATACCGACATGCTACCCGGTGTGCTTCGAGTGCCACCGGCAGAACTGGCCTCAACGAAAACAGTGAAGCTCGCTCGCACCACAATCTAGACTGGCGACTATGGAACCCTTGCTGCAAGAAGGCCCGGAACTGACCGCGGAGCAGCGCTCGCGTGCGCAGCGTCAGATGCTGCTGCCCGGGTTTGGTGAAGAAGCGCAGCGCAGGCTTGGTGCAGCACGTGTGCTTGTTGTCGGGGCTGGCGGGCTGGGTAGCGCGAGTGTGCCCTACCTCGCCGGAGCGGGGGTGGGCACGATCGGAATAATCGATGATGATCGTGTTGAGCTCTCAAACCTGCATCGGCAGATCGCGCACGGCACCGCAGATATCGGCAGATCAAAGGTGGACTCGCTCGCCGATGCTGTGGGCGCTCTCGATCCCGCGATACACGTTGTGAAGCACAACACACGACTCACCGCAGAAAACGCCCTCGATATCTTTGGCGGCTACGACCTGATCGTCGACGGCAGCGACAATTTTCCGACCCGCTACCTCGTTGCCGATGCCGCTGAGCTTCTTGGTCTGCCGCTCGTGTGGGGGTCGATCCTGCAGTACCACGGCCAGGTCGGGGTGTCGTGGCGGCCCCACCACCCCGGGTATCGCGACCTGTTTCCGAACCCTCCTGCGCCCGAAGATGTCGTTGACTGCGGCACCGGTGGTGTGTTGCCCGGGCTGTGCGGCACGATCGGCTCGCTGCTTGCTACAGAGACGCTGAAACTGATTGCTGGAATCGGTGATCCGCTGCTCGGCAGAGTGGTGGTCTACGATTCACTTCGTGCACAGACCAGAGAACTTGCGTTCAAGCGAGAACCCGCCGCGAAGCCGGTGACCGAGCTCATTGACTATGAGCTGTTCTGTGCGGGCTCCGATCCCGAACCGCCCTCCGTGACGGCCGCCGAATTCCTTGAGTTATTGCACGATGGAGGGAAACCAGCGCTCCTCGACGTTCGTACGGTTCAGGAGAGGGAACGGCTACGGATCCTCGATTCTGACTCGCTTCCGCTGGACGAAATGGAAGCCGGATCCGCACCTGTCACAGCCCCCGCTATCGTGTATTGCGAGCGTGACCCGCGTTCGATCCGTGCCGCAAGAATTCTCATCGCACGCGGTAACAGAGATGTGCGCTTCCTACGGGGAGGGGTGCAAGAACTCGCGAGGATCGCCCCACAGCTACTTGAAGGAAGTGCACGATGACCGAGGTTTATGCGAAGATAACCGACCAGCCGATTGACGAAGCCGCGGTGCGTGACGCGGTTGATGCACCTGAGTTTGGTGCAACGGTGGTCTTCTACGGGGTGATTCGCAACCACGATGGGGCGAAGGCGTCAACGCACTCGACTACAGTGCACACCCGGAGGCCGAACGGTTCTTGCGGGAGCTGGTTGCTGAGGAACAGGCGGACGCAGGCCTGCGACTGGCGGCGGTGCACCGGATCGGTTCGCTCGAAATAGGCGACTCGGCGCTTGTCGCCGCGGCATCTTCCGCCCATCGCGCGGAGGCGTTTGCCGCTATCGAGCGTCTGGTCGAAAGAATCAAACACGAGGTGCCGATCTGGAAGCGGCAGCACTTCACCGCCGGAACCTCTGAGTGGGTGGGGATCGACAGCAGAGGCACACACGACCGTGTCTCTTGACCACATGAGTACCTATCGAACGCTGTCTTCGCTGAGTCGAGTGCAGTTGCTCTTTGTTCTGCAGCAGCGGGGGGAGAAAACCGCCGGGGAACTCGCCGCGGAAGTCAACCTGCACCACAATACGGTTCACGAGCACCTGCAACGACTCGTGGAAGACGGGTTTGTTTTGGCGCACAGTGAGGAACGTAGAATCCGCGGTCGCCCAAAAGTGTTCTACTCGGCCCGGATCGGTCACGAAGACCTCGATGAGATTGGTGAACGCAAGCTGGCATCAGCCCAGAACCGGGCCGACATGTTTAAGCGGATTGTGATGGGGCAACACATTGAGGACTCGCTCGCCGAGTCAAGCGACGAAGCGATCAGAACTCAACTCGAGATTCTTGAAGATCACCTTGACCAGGTCGGTTTTGACCCCGAAACCGATCACCCCAACCTTGAAGTGAATCTGTTTTCGTGCCCGTTCAAGTCAATGGTCGCCGAGCATCAAGACATGGTGTGCTCGGTTCACCTCGGTTTGATTAACATGATGCTTGCCATTACCGAGGGGCCGCTGCGGGCGGATCAGTTGCACCCTTTTGTGACCCCGGGGTCTGCAAACTGCATCTTATGCAGGTTGAGAGATCACAGGTCGCGGTTTCGCTACCGTTTCCAGAACTGCGAGCCTAACAGGACCTGTGTGGATCAACCGCCAATGTAAGACATTTCGATGCGTTGGCGGGTGGGGGAACTCTCCGTGGAGAGCCTCGAGCGCAGCTCAGAGTATCGATCGTCACGCTCGTTCCAGAGCCCCGTGAGCGCGGCGGCGAGCGCTTCGTCGTCTGCGCCACCCCTGAGTAGTGAGCGGAGGTCGGTGCCCTTCGTTGCGAAAAGGCACGTGAAGAGTTTGCCCTCGACGGAAATGCGAGCGCGGGTGCAGGTGCCACAAAACGCTCCGGTCACGCTTGAAATCAATCCGATCTCACCACAGCCATCGATGTAGCGCCACCGCTTCGCGGTTTCGCCAGGGTGACTGGGTTCGAGCGGTTCGAGCGGGTGCGCTTCGTTGATGGTGCGCAAGATCTCTGCGGAGGGAACCACGTCGCCCATCTCCCAGCCGTTCGACGACCCTACATCCATGTACTCGATGAAGCGCAGGGTGCGGCCGGTTCCTCGAAAGTGCTCGGCGAGCGCCAATACCTCGTCATCATTGACACCGCGTTTAATAACCGCGTTGATCTTCACCGGGCCGAGACCCGCGTGCTCTGCCGCGACGATACCGTCGAGTACACGGGAGAGTGAAAATTTCACGTCGTTGATCGCTTGAAACCGGTCCTCTTTGAGCGAATCGACTGAGACCGTGACCCGTTGCAAACCGGCCTCGCGCAGAGCCATGGCCTTGACGGGCAGTGCCGAGCCATTGGTTGTGAGGGCCAGGTCGACGTGCTCGCCATCGGGGGTGCGCAGTGCAGCGAGTTTGGCGATGAGGTTCTCAATGCCGCGCCGCAGCAGTGGTTCGCCACCTGTGATGCGGAGCTTGCGTACGCCAAGGCTCACTGAGACTCGGGCGACGCGCTCGATCTCTTCGAAGGTCAGGAGTTCATTGCGCTCGAGAAACTGGTAGTCGCGCCCGAACAATTCCTTTGGCATGCAGTAGACGCAGCGGAAGTTGCAGCGGTCAGTCACTGAGATACGCAGGTCTCGTAGCGGTCGCTGCCGGGCATCGAGCAGCCCAGTGGATGGAAGCTGGCGTGACCGCGGGGGATTCACGGGGACCGTCGACACCAAAAGCACCTCCCTGGGATTTTGCCGCGCATTTGCGCCCGCCCCACGACCATAACACTGGGGTTGATGACCATCAGCGCTGGTCCTGAAAATCGTAAGCTCTCACGAGATGACCGGAGTGCCCAAATCGCACGGCCTCAATCGGTAATTCCCAACGAACTCGGGCACCCACGGTGATCCATGGTTCAAAGGCTCGAGCAACCGGCAGTTCCGCGTATACCCCCGGCCATTCAGCACACTCGAGACGCACTCCGGTCGCCCCAGCCGAAACCACAGCTATTGTGCCGATCCATGAGTTTTCAGTGGTGGCGCTTCGCTCAGGATCGGAAACCACTCGAACAGTTGCTGCTTCAAAGCTCGCGACCGCCGCTTGACCGGCAACTGGAAGGTCGCCGGTTCCGTGGAGCTCTCGAAGCGGGGCCGCAATCTTCAATCTTCCGTTGCTTCCAACGATGCCCCGAACAAGCACGCGCCCAGTGAACGCCGCAGCGAAAGGGGTTGCGGGGGACCCCAGCACCTCTGCCACGGTTCCTGACTGCGCAATCTCACCGGACTCAAACACCACAACACGGTCGGCGAGAGTGATGAGGTCGATTGGATCGTGAGTAACAAGCAGCACCGGGATCTGCTGGCGGAGTGCCTCCGTTTTGATCAGTTCGCGCAGTTCGGTGCTGCTCGCGACATCGAGTGCCGCGAGGGTTCGTCGAGTAGGAGAAGCTCTGGACTGGCCGCGAGCGTGCGGGCAATTGCGACCCTCTGCTGTTGGCCTCCAGAGAGTTCGCTCGCTTTGGCATCAGCGCGACCGGAGAGCCCAAGACGCACCAGCCACTCTTCGGCTGCCGCCTCGGCGGCGCGCCGGTTCACACCCTGAGCTCGAGCTCCGAAAGCAACGTTTGCGCGGGCGTTGAGGTGGGGAAAAAGACGTGCACGCTGGTCAAGGAAACCAACACGACGGGCTGCACGGCGAAGCGAGACCGCTGGGGCTGAGTCTTCTCGCGAGCATAAAACACGCGACCCCAGACGCACCGACCCCCTAGAAATAGGGTGAGTGCCCGCGATCGCTCCGAGCAGCGTTGACTTACCTGCGCCGTTCGCGCCTATCACGGCGAGCACCTCGCCCGGCTCAGCCCGCACAGCCGCGCTGAGCACAAAGGCTCCGCGTTGCACCCGAACCGTGCACTCTAACCCGCTCATGAGGCCAACCCGGCAGGGCGCACGCGCGTAAACATTAGCGCAACGATCGCCACAAGCACCAACAATAGTGACAGCGTAAGTGCCGTATCCTGCGTGACTCCGGCACCATTAAACGCGGTGTAGATTGCGAGGGGCATGGTTCGGGTTGTGCCCGGGGAGTTTCCCGCGAAGAGGGCGGTTGCGCCAAACTCCCCGAGTGCTCGGGTGAAGCACAGGATCGCGCCCGCTCCGAGGCTTGGCGCGAGTAGTGGAAGAGTGACCCGGCGCAGTACCGTCCAGGGTCGTGCGCCCAGGCTCTCGGCCACGTGCTCGTAGCCACTGTCGAGGCTGCGTAGCGCACCCTCCACCGAGATCACCAGAAATGGCAGTGCGACGAATGTTTGTGCGATTACAACGGCCGCGGTGGTAAAGGGGATTCGGATCCCGAGTTCTGCAAGCCAATCACCGAGCACACCTCCTCGTCCGAGCAGCGAAAGCAACGCGAGACCCCCGACGAGCGGCGGGAGCACAAGTGGAAGTGTTGTGAGCGCGCGAAGAGCGGTCGCGAGCGGACCTGGTGCTCGCGCTATCACAAGAGCGAGGGGGAGCCCCAGCAGCACGCAGAGCACCGTGGCGATGCTAGCCGTGAGTAATGAGAGCCCAAGCGCACTGAGCGCCGCCGGGGAGGCAAGTGTCGCGGGAACCTGCACCCAATCGACCCGAATGCAGAGCGCAGCCAGTGGCAGTAACAGCACAGCAGCAGCCAACCCCGCGGGTGCCCAGATGGCAACCGGCAGGGAAGTTGGTGTGTCTGATCGTCTCACGGTGTTCGGAACCCGAGTTTCGTGAGCAGTGTGCGTGCCTCTTCGGTGTTCAAGAATTCAACGAATGCGGTGGCTTCTTTTGGCAGCCTCGAGTCTTGCAGCGGCACCGCAAGGTAACTGCCGGCCGCGTCTGCCGCGTCTTTGATCGGGATGCCCTCGACCTCACCCTTTGAGCGCAGCACGTCAGAGGCGTAGACAAGGCCTGCATCAGCTTCTCCCTCTCGCACCCGGGTCAGTACCGCGGTTACGTT
Source organism: Leucobacter coleopterorum (assembly GCF_011382985.1). Classification (GTDB taxonomy): domain Bacteria; phylum Actinomycetota; class Actinomycetes; order Actinomycetales; family Microbacteriaceae; genus Leucobacter; species Leucobacter coleopterorum. Next base: position 2,163,522 of record NZ_CP049933.1, on the reverse strand, counting down.
CTGTTCCTCGCTTGCCGGTGTGAGCATCACCCCGTCGCGGTCAAGCAGCTTTCGTGAGGCCGCTCCGCACGGCACCTCCGCTGCGCAGATGACCACGGTTGGATCCGTGCCTTTCGCAGTGGGGTTCGCGAGACTCGCAAGTGACCTGATATCGAGCGGGTTGCCGGGTGCTACCGCAATGACGAGTTCACTCGTTGCAAAAAGGCTTGGTGTGCCAACGTTGAGGCCGGGCTCCTCTACTCTCTTCATGTTTGCCTCGTCGGCGGACGCAAATACGTCGGCGGGTGCACCGCTCAAGATTTGAGTGGCGAGCACAGAGGAGCCGTCAAAACTGAAGGAAAAGGTAACCCCCGGGTGCTTTGTGGTGAAGGATTCGCCCAGCGACTCAAACGCTGGTTGTAACGAGGCTGCGGCAAAGACGGAGAGCTCACCCTGCAGTTCGTCGCCCTCCGCAGTGTTCGCTGGGGAAGCGCATCCGGTGAGAAGAAGAGAGACCGCTCCCAAAAGCGCAACCGACGTCAAGAACACGCTGGTCCTGAAATACGTCATGACTGCCAGCATAGAGCTCTACCTGCGCAAGCGTGGAGCGAGAAGCCTGAAATAAGTCATTGACTTCTCAAATGAAGCTCGATAGCGTCCCAGATAGTGCTCGATCAGCTCAACGGTGAGATGGTCAAGCACTGCACGACCAAACACTGCACGAAGGGGATGCCCCCGCTGTCATCCTCAGCCTTTGCACGCGATGGAGCGAGGAAGAACATAAATGCCCACTTACACGTTCCGGTGTTCCGAAGGCTGTTACTTTGACGCCCTCTTTTCGATGGCGGAGGTGCCTGCAACCGCGGAGTGCCGCAACTGTGGCGGGCTCGCGAAGCGCGTGATCACGGCACCGCATCTTTCTGCAACGAGTAGCGCCGCCTTCCAACTCCTTGATCACACGGCGCGCAGCGCCCATGAACCCGCAGTGGTCGACCGCTTGCCATCGCGCGGAGTGGCGCGACCCCAGCGAGTCACCCAGAACCCTCTTCACGCGAAACTACCAAGGGCATAGGCGCCCAGCCCTCACAAACAAAAGGAGTATCCACGATGCCAAAGAACCTTTTTCCGCTCGACTCATCAAAAAAGTTTACGGAGCAGGAAAAGCTGGGGCATAACCGCTGGCACCCCGAAATTCCGCCAGTGGCCACGGTGAAACCGGGCGAGAGTTTTCGTGTTGATTGCCGCGAGTGGTTTGACGGCGCGATCCACAACGACGATTCAGCGCAAGACATTCTTGAAGCGCCCCTGCTCACGGTGCACACCCTGAGCGGTCCCTTTCGGGTTGAGGGCGCAAAACCGGGCGACCTGCTTATCGTCGACATTCTCGATGTTGGTCCGATCCCGCAGGAAGATTCGGGCCCTCTCGCCGGGCAGGGTTGGGGCTACACTGGCATCTTTTCCAAGGGGAATGGCGGCAGCTTTCTCACGGACCAGTTTCCCGATGCGTACAAGGCCATTTGGGACTTCTCGGGTCAGACGGCTACCTCGCGACACATTCCGAGTGTCTCATTCATGGGAATTATTCATCCCGGTCTCATGGGTACCGCGCCCTCTGCAGGCCTGCTCGCCACCTGGAATAACCGCGAGGGTGCTCTGATTGCCACGGATCCCGATCGTGTTCCCCCGCTCGCGTTACCACCCGAGGCCGAGCACGCGGTCTTAGGAGGGCTGGCTCGGGATCAGTGGGCGCGAGTCGGTTCTGAAGCCGCTCGCACCGCACCCCCGCGCGAAAACGGTGGCAATCAAGACATCAAAAACTTTACAAAGGGATCCCGTGTCTTTTACCCGGTGTTCGTAGACGGTGCCAACCTGTCGGTCGGCGACCTTCATTTTTCTCAGGGAGACGGCGAGATCACCTTCTGCGGTGCCATCGAAATGGGTGGGTTCATTGACCTGCGCGTCGACATCATCAAGGGCGGGATGGAGACGTATGGCGTGAGCGAAAACGCTATCTTCATGCCGGGCAATGTTGAGCCAAACTACAGCCACTGGTTGGCGTTCTCGGGTACCTCGGTCACGCTCGACGGTGAGCAGAAGTACCTCGATTCACACCTGTCGTACCAGCGCGCCTGCCTGCACGCGATCGACTACCTCACCAAGTTTGGCTATAGCCCCGAGCAGGCGTACCTGCTGTTGGGTGCTGCCCCGATAGAGGGGCGGCTCTCGGGTGTCGTGGATATTCCGAACTCATGCTCGACGGTGTACCTACCCACGGAGATCTTCGACTTCGACGTGCGGCCGTCAGCCGCCGGTCCCACTCAGATTGATCCGGGGATTGGCGCTCCCTCGGCCGCCAATAGGTAGCGAACGCTCAAGCGGCGGTCGATCCAAATTGGATCGACCGCCGCTCTGCGGCAAAACCCGTAAAGGCTTACACCGGATTCTGCGCCCAGAGATCGGGGCCAAATACCTCGTAGTGAATGTTCTCGCTCGGAATGCCCTTTGCGATCAACTCGTGGCGTGCAACCTGCATGAACGGCAGTGGACCACACATGAAGGCGTGGGCCTCGGCCGGAACCTCGACGTCAGAAAGATCCATGAAGCCGCTGCGCGCCGGGTGCAGGGTTGGGGCGGTCTCAGCACCGTCCTCGTACCAGTTCTGCGCCTTCGCGTCTTTCATCGCGAGCACCTGACGGCGGAGGCCGTCATAGAGTGCGTGCTGCTTGTGGGACTTGTCCGCGTGGAACATGCGGATCTTGCGGTCGGGCTGGCGACGTGAGAGATCCTCCATGATCGCGGCGACCGGGGTGATGCCGATTCCCGCAGATACAAACACGAGGGGTGAATCTGATTCGTCGAGCACCACGTCACCCGCGGGCTGTGACACATCGAGGATCGTGCCGGGCTTCGCGTTTTCGAATAACCAGCCCGAAACCTGGCCATCGGGGTTGCCGTCGACGCCGCGCACACGCTTGATGGTCACTCGCAGAGAATCACCGCGCGGGCCCGAAGAGATCGTGTACTGACGCGGCTGGCGTGCGCCGCCCGGCAGATCAACCGCGATTGCGACGTACTGGCCCGTGCGATGCTCGGGTACCTCACCAGACACGGGAGCGAGCAACAGCGAAAAGACCTCGTCGGCCTCCTCAATGCGCTCGACGACGCGGTACTGCCGCCAGGGGTGTTCGGGGTCGGTGCCGCCGAGTGCGTACAGCTTCGCCTCTTCTGCGATGAGTGCGGTGCCGAAGAGCCAGTAGACCTCGTCCCACGCGTTGTGAACCTCGGGGGTGATGGCGTCACCGAGAACGGTCTTTACCGCCTTCAACAGGTGATGACCGACGATCGTGTACTCGGGAGCCTTGATGCCGAGCGACACGTGCTTGTGAGCGATGCGCTGCATGACCGGTGTGAAGTCGGGTGCGTTCGGATCGATCAGCTGCACGGCAAAGGCAACGACCGAGGCGGCGAGAGCCTGCGGCTGCTCACCGATTGCCTGGTTGGCAACGTTGAACACACGGAGCAACTCGGGGTGTGCCGCGAACATGTCTGGGTAAAAGACCTTGGTGATTGCGTTGGCGTGTTCTGCGACGACCCCCGCCGTCGCGGCAACGATTTCTCTTGATTGTGGTGTCAGTTCCATGAGTAAATGCCTCCTGATGGCGAGTTGAACATAACCATCGCCATCGTCTCGCAGGCCACAAAACCGCGCTCGCGAATCCGCCGGAAATAATCGACAGAGCGCATTTTTTGAGCGTTTACTCCGCTGCTTTTCTACAACCCTGCCCGTCTACAACGCTGCATGCCTACACCGTGACGGGACGCCCCACTCCGGCGGGGGTCGCTGAGGGTTCGAGCCGGACGACAACTGCCTTCGACACGGGGGTGTTGCTCTCGAGGGCGGTGTTGTCGAGTGGGATCAGCACGTTCGCCTCTGGAAAATACGCTGCAGCACAGCCGCGTGCCGTCGGAAACGCGACCACTCGGAAGCCGCGCAGCACCCGGTCCGGCTGGTCCTTCCACTCGCTGTAAATATCGACCGTCTGGCCGTCGGTTAACCCAAGCGCCGTGATGTCGTCGGGGTGCACAAAAATGACGTAGCGACCCTTTTTGATGCCGCGATAGCGGTCGTTCAAGCTGTAGATGGTCGTGTTGAACTGGTCGTGTGAGCGCACTGTCTGCAGAATCAGCCGCCCAGGAGGGCACTCGACATGTTCGAGTTCGTTCACGGTGATGCGCGCCTTGCCGGTTTCCGTTGGGAAGGTGCGTGAGTCGCGCGGGCCGTTTGGCAGCACAAAACCATCGCGGGTGCGGGTCTTTTCGTTGTAGCTCTCGCAGCCGGGCACCACCCGCGAGATGTGATCGCGAATCACATCGTAGTTGCGAATCATGGCGGGCCAGTCGATGCCGTGACGATCCCCAAATGTGGCGTGTGCGATGCCGGCCACAATCGCGGTCTCGGATCGCAGCTGATCAGAGAGAGGCGCGACCTGGCCGTGCGACGCGTGGACGGCACACACCGAGTCTTCGACCGTGATGTACTGCGGACCCGAGGCTTGCTCGTCGACCTCGGTGCGGCCGAGCACGGGCAGAATGAGCGCTTCCTCACCGGTCACAACGTGCGAGCGATTGAGTTTTGTCGACAACTGCACACTCAGTGCGGTTTTGCGCATGGCCGACTCGGCGAGGTGGGTGTCAGAGATCGCGCCGAGCAGGTTGCCGCCAAGGCTCATCCACACCTTGATCTTGCCCTCGTCGAGGGCGCGGATACCATGCACGGCGTCAACACCGTGATCGCGCGGCGGATCAAAGTTGAACTCTTTGCCGAGCGCGTCCAAGAACGAGTCGGGCATCTGCTCCCACACGCCCATCGTGCGGTCACCCTGCACGTTGCTGTGGCCGCGAATGGGGGATGCCCCCGCGCCTGGCTTTCCGATGTTGCCGCGCAGCAGCAACAGATTGATAATCTCGCGGATCGTATCGACACCCTTGCGGTGCTGCGTGATCCCCATGGCCCAACAAATAATGACACGCTCTGAACTCAGATAGTGGTCGGCCAGCTCGTCGATCTCGGCCGTCGAGAGGCCCGTTGCCCGCTCAACCTCGCGCTCGTCAACCTTTGCCATGTGCTCGGCAAATGCCTCAAAGCCGTCGCAGTGCCGCTCGATGAAATCGTGATCCAGCACCTCACCGGGGTACTCCGCCTCGGCCTCAAGCACCCGCTTCGAGATCGCCTGAAGTAGCGCCATGTCTCCGCCCGAGCGGATCTTCAAGAACTGATCCGCCATCTGCGTAGCCTTACCGAGGTACCCTCGCACGCGTTGCGGATCCTTGTACCCGATCAGCCCGGCCTCGGGAAGCGGGTTCACCGCGACGATTCGCGCGCCGTGCTGTTTCGCCTCTTGCAGCGCCGTGAGCATACGCGGATGGTTAGTGCCGGGGTTTTGGCCCATCACAATGATGAGGTCGGCCTTGCCGAAGTCGCTGTAGGAAACGGTTGATTTGCCGATGCCAACCGTGTGCAGCATGGCGGTGCCGGTCGATTCGTGGCACATGTTCGAGCAGTCGGGCAGGTTGTTGGTGCCAAGCACGCGCGCGAGGAGCTGATAGATAAACGCGGCCTCGTTCGAGGCGCGACCGCTCGTGTAGAACGCGGCCTCGTTGGGGTCCGCGAGTTTGTTCAGGTGCTTCGCGACGACGGTGTAGGCGTCGTCCCAACTGATGGGTGCGTAGTGGTCTGATCCTTTTGCCTTGTAGACGGGTTCAATGAGCCGCCCCTGCATGCCGAGCCAATACTCGGTTTTGTCTTCGAGTGATGAGATCGAGTGCTCCTGCCAGAAGGATCGCTCGACCTTGAGCGGCGTTGCCTCCCACGTCACAGCCTTCGCACCGTTCTCGCAGAACTCGGCAACCTTTCGGTGATCAGGGTCTGGCCACGCGCAGCTCATGCAATCGAAGCCGTCCTTGTGGTTGATCTTTGTCATGAGCTTCGCGGTGCGCGCGAGACCCATCTGCTTGATCGCGGGTTCCATCGAGTGATAGACCCCCTCGATGCCCACCGCGTGAGTTTTTGGTTCCGAAATCTCGATGTCAGCGTCAGAAAAATCGTTCTCGAGGGGTTTGGGGGTCATAGCTGCGCTGCTTTCTGAAGGGGTGGGGTTGGGTCAGGATCGGCGGAGCCGGTATTGCTGGTAATGCGGTCTGCGCGGCTGTACACAACCATCGAGGGGCCTCGCAAAAATCCAACGAGCGTCATGCCAGCATCGTTTGCGAGGTCAACAGCGAGTGATGAAGGAGCCGAGACCGCGGCGAGCATCGGGATCCCCGCCATGAGGGCTTTCTGCGTGAGCTCGAAGCTCGCGCGGCCAGACACCATGAGGACGCAGTTGCGGGCGGGAAGTCGATCGTGCATGAGCGCCCAACCGACAACCTTGTCGACCGCATTATGGCGGCCAACGTCTTCGCGCAACACCAGCATCTCGCCGGTTGAAGCGTCGAAGAGTGCGGCCGCGTGCAGGCCACCAGTGCGGTCGAACACCGCCTGTTCGGCTCGAAGTAGGTCAGGAAACGTCGCGAGCTTCGCGGCATCAATTGAGAGCGGATCCTCGGCGACCGTGTAGTGGGAGGCCGTGTGAACCGCGTCAATGCTAGCTTTGCCGCAGAGTCCACACGAGCTGGTTGTATAGAAATTGCGTTCCAGGCTCGGGTCGGGAGGTGCGACACCGGGAGCCAGCGTCACGTCAAGCACGTTGTAGGTGTTGCCGTCGTCACTACTAGCTCCCGCGCAATACCTGGCGGTCGAGTAGTGCTCAGCGTGGTGAATCACACCCTCCGAGACGAGAAAACCCGCTGCAAGTTCTACGTCGTGTCCGGGGGTACGCATGGTCACCGCCAGCGATTTACCGAACACACGAATCTCCAGTGGTTCTTCGACGGTGAGGAAATCGGCGCGCTGAGAAACTGGTCCACCCACGGTCATGCGGGTGACTCTGCGACGTGCGGCTATGCGAGACACACTCCTTGGATAGCATTGATACTCACTGAGAGCAAGACCACACGCGTAAATCTGCCGTGGTCATGCAGAGAAAAGAGGTGGTGCCGTGCGGTCCACAGCGCGAGTCAACACAGCGCAGGAGCAGCTGAACTGGGTGCTGAAGCGCGTGGGGCCCTTGCCTATTGATGAGGTAGCCGTGCGCGAGGCACACGGGCTGACTCTCGCTACGGATGTGAAATCCCCGTTGTCGCTGCCTCTCTGGGATAACTCGGCGATGGATGGCTACGCGGTTCGCGCCGCAGATGTTGCGGATGCGGCACCTGACAGCCCGATGACTTTGCGAATCGTGGGAGAGGTGCTCGCCGGGGGCGCCTCGGATCCGAGCCTAGACCGCGGAGACGCCGTCAGAATCATGACCGGTGCGCCAGTGCCGACCGCTGCAGACACCGTGATTCCGGTCGAACTCACTCGGGGTGACAAAGGCGACGGATCCTGGGCAACTGATTCCGTTGTTGTGCAGGCCGCTGTTGCGGTCGGCGCGAATGTGCGACGCAGGGGTGAAGACATTTCAGAAGGGAGTGTGCTCGCGACTGCGGGTGACCTGCTCGGGGCGGCTCGACTCGCGGCGCTCGCCGCAGCGGGGGTGGAGCGCGTGTTAGTGCGCAAGGTGCCTCGTGTGGCGGTTGTGGTGACCGGATCGGAGCTTCGAGGCTCGGAGGAGCCGCTCAAGCGCGGCCAGATCCCGGAGTCCAACTCTGTGCTTATTGCCGGTCTGCTGCGCGAGTGTGGAGTTCAGGCTGTTGAAGTGCATCACAGTGATGACAAGGTTGCCTCGCTGGCACACCTGCTGCGTGAACTTGGCGGGAGCTTCGACGTCGTTATGACAACGGGTGGGATCGGGCCGGGCACACACGACGTTGTGAGAATCGCGCTGGAGGCCGAGCCCGCTGTGCGCGCGGCGCGAGTCGCGGTGCGTCCTGCAAAACTGCAGTGCGCGGGCAAACTCAGCGGCGGTGCCTTTGTGTTTGCCCTGCCGGGAAACCCGGTGAGCGCGGCAGTAAGCTTCGAACTGTTTGTACGACCAGCTCTGCTCGCGATGCAGGGGCGAAGTGAAGTGCATAGGATTCCCGTACCCGCCGTTGCTGAGGCCGATTGGCGCGGGGCAGAGGGGCGGCTGCAGGTGCTGCCTGTTGTTGTGCGCCCGGTAGTTGAGTCAGGCGGCGCGCCCATGCTGAGCTGTGCCCCCGCAGTTAACCCCCGCGGTGTCTCGCACGCGGTGGGTGGGCACGGTGCCGCGAACGGGTACGCACTGGTTGAGGCCGATCGTGGCGACGTTGTTGCGGGCGATACCGTGCCCGTGATCCTGGTTGCACCGTGAACTGCGTGAGCTTTGACGCGGTTGTGCTAGCCGGAGGGCGAGGCAGCCGGCTTGGAGGTGTTGACAAGGCCACGCTGACGCTTGGTGGTGAGCGCCTGGTTGATCGCGCAGTGGGTGCTGCGCGCGCCGCAGGAGCCGACCGGGTTGTTGTAGTCGGCCCTGATCACGCTGGTGCCGACGGGGTGGTAGTTGTGCGCGAAGATCCACCGTTCGCGGGACCTCTGGCAGCGCTCGCGGCAGCCCTGCCGGTGCTGCGCTCGGAATGGGGGCTATTGCTCTCCTGCGACCTGGTGCGGCCTGACAAGGTCTGTGAGATCTTGGTGGGGCAGCACATTGACGTCTCCGCAGACGGCCTTGCGCTTCGTGACAGCGAAGGTTGCCCCCAGTGGCTGGCAGGACTGTACCGAGTTGATGCACTGCGTTCCGTGGCCCTCCAGCTTGGGGGCGAGGTCGCCAACGCCCCCCTGCGCAGACTGCTCGGTTCTCTCGACCTACTCTGGATCGATGCCCCACCCGAGGTGACGGTTGACATTGACAACCCCGACGACCTTGAGCGGGCGCGAACCCTGAACGCACAAAGGAGAACACCATGAGCAACCCCCAACACCTGCCTCCTGAGGCACTCGACTCTTGGCTTGCCGCGGCGGCGGCGGAACTCGGCCTTGACCCCGAGGCCGTCAACATCGCCACGCTGCTCGATGTTGCCCGTGACGTCGCCCACGACGTTGCCCGGCCCGCAGCCCCGCTGACGACGTTTCTGCTTGGGATCGCGGTCGGTCGCGCCGAGGATCCCGCGGCGGCGCTTGCGCAGCACGCACAGACACTGACCGCGCTTGCCGCGGGCTGGGAAGGTTAGTCGCCGAGTCCCTTTTGGTAGGCCTGGGCGAACTGGTTACTCTCGCGGGTGATCCAACACAACCGTCCGCAATTCATTCACCAGGCTCGGATCGGCCACAAATATGAGCGGTTCACCAGGGGGAGTGGTGTCGTCGCGGCCAAGGATCGTGGCTCCCGCCTCGCGCGCGATCAGGGCCGCCGCGGCGTAGTCCCAGGGCTGCAGGCCCTTTTCGAAGAACGCGTCGAGGCGTCCGGCCGCGACAAGACAGAGGTCGTAGGCGGCCGAGCCGATACGGCGAATATCGCGAATGCGGGGCAGGATTCTGCCGAGCATTTCGAGCTGTTCGTGTTTCCGCTCGACCGTGTAGCCAAAACCCGTGCCGATGAGCGCCGTTGCAAGTTCATCTTTTTCCGAGATGCGGATCGGCGCGCCGTCAAGACGTGCGCCGCCGTTCTCGGTGGCCTCGAACAGCTCATCGGTGCAGGGGTTGTAGACGGCTCCAGCGACAGCGCGGCGGCCATCCGCAAACGCGGTGGCATCGGGCACTGTGGCCGCGATGCTCACCGCGTAGACGGGCAGGTCGTAGAGGTAGTTGGTGGTGCCATCGATCGGGTCAATCACCCAGGTGATCCCACTCGATCCCTCGATTGCTGCCCCCTCTTCACCAACAATGCCGTCGTCTGGCCGGGCCTCCCGCAGCGCTGCGACAACCAGTCGCTCGCACTCGCGGTCGGCCTCGGTGACCATGTCGACGATGCTTGATTTGGTGGCGGCAACCGTGACCCCGGTGCCGCGCAGTTCAAGGATTCGTTTGCCTGCGGTGCGCGCGATCCTGCTGGCGATTGCTGCGAGTTCTGTGGGGTCTGCGTGAGTGGTTGCCGTCATGGTTCGACCCTACCTGGCACCTCCGACAGGCACGGGCTGCCGTGCCGCGCTCGCGTCGGGAAGGTAGTCGTAGGCCTCCTCGCCGTGTGCGAAGGTGTCGATCCCGGCCTCTTCGACCTCGCGTGGCACTCGCAGGCCAGTGAGTGCTTTGACGACCCTTGCGATGATCATGGAGACCACGAAGGAATAAGTAGCGACTCCGACCACCGAGATCGCTTGTACGAGCAGCAGTCCGCCATTGCCACCCGTGAACAGGCCGTCTTCGAAGGCGAAGAAGCCGAGGTAAAGCGTTCCGATGACACCTGCGACGAGGTGGAGACCAACGACGTCGAGTGAGTCGTCGTAGCCCAGGCGGTACTTGAGGTCGATGGCCACGGCGCAGGCCGCACCAGCGATCAGGCCGAGCAGTAGCGCCCACAGTGGTGAGAGGTTCGCGGCGGCGGGTGTGATGGCGACGAGGCCCGCGATGGCGCCCGACGAGGCACCGACCACACCGGGCTTCTTACCGCGGGCAACGTCGGTGATGATCCAGCCGATGATGCCTGCAGCGGGAGCGGCGAGGGTGTTGACCAGGATCAGGCCCGCCTCACCAATCTCGGTCGCGAGTCCGGCGTTGAAGCCGATCCACCCGAACCACAGCAGCGCGGCGCCGATGGTGACGAGTGGGATACTGTGGGGCTTGTGCGATCCCGGCGCGAAATTGCGGCGCTTGCCAACCACGATCGCGAGGGCCAGCGCTGCCGCACCAGCATTGATGTGGATCGCCGTGCCGCCCGCGAGGTCAATCACGTCGGGGGTGCCGAGCCAGGTGCCGAGCTGCATGATCCAGCCGCCGCCCCACACCCAGGCTGCCACCGGGAAGTAGACCAACGTCGCCCAGACGCCCGAGAAAAGCACCCAGGAGCCGAGGCCAACACGGTCAGCGATGGCGCCCGAAATGAGTGCCGTCGTGATCATCGCGAAGACGGCGCCAAAGCCGACCCCGATGAAGGATGCCGGATCCGTGTTCACCAGCCCGAAGTCCTTGAATGGGCTGCCAGCAAAGCCACTCTCGCCGTCGGCGAAGTAACTCATGCTGTAGCCGATCAGGATCCACAGGACCCCAACTACGCCCATCGCGCTGACGCTGAAGAGCATCATGTTGACGACCGAGCGGACCCGCACGAGCCCGCCGTAGAAGAGCGCGAGCCCCGGTGTCATGATGAGTACGAGCGCTGTGCTCGCGAGTGCCCAAACATCTGTGGCTTCCATGGTGGTGCCTCCTTTAGTCTCCCCGGGCGAGTGGATCGTCCCTGCGAACAGTTTCTGTCGCGGCTGTTTCGAGTCCGTCACCGTGGCGTGAAGCGGGCATCACAACTGTGTTTCGGGTTGATGTCGGGATTACGGGTGCTAGTATGTACAGGTTGCCGTTAGAACGGCCGCGGATAAAGAGAGCTCCAGCATCCTGCTGATAGCGCCGCGCAGCAACTGAAAGGGGACCTACTATGGCATTGCCCGCAGAGGTCAAGAAAGCAATCATCGACGAGTATGCAACCAAGCCTGGTGACACCGGTTCCCCAGAGGTTCAGGTTGCAATGCTCACCCGCCGCATCAAGGATCTGACCGAGCACCTCAAGGATCACAAGCACGATCACCACTCGCGCCGTGGCCTGCTGCTGCTCGTTGGTCAGCGTCGTCGCCTCCTGGGCTACCTCCAGGACGTCGACATCACGCGTTACCGCTCGCTCATCGAGCGCCTTGGTCTGCGTCGATAACTTTCAGACCAATGCGAAGCGCCCCCGCCTTTTGGTGGGGCGCTTCTGCGTTATGGGGTTGGTGTTCTTGCTCGACCGCGTTGTGTCACGCTGGAAGGAGATGGCACTCAAATAGGGCGGAATTGAGGAGGATTCACCTTGCTAGGTGCCTTTTCCTTCCTGAATGGCGGGCCGCGGGAGTCCCAGGTTCTCAGGGAACTTCGCTCACAGGCTGTCATTTTGTGGATAACCGATTGACGAGACTCGGCCGATGCAAACTAGGGAGTATGGCTCGAAAGACAGACGCTCAACTGAGGCGGCAGATTAGGTACTGGGACGGTGTTGTGCCTTCACTTGCCCTTGTTGAACAAGGGTTCAGTTATCGCCAGCTACGAGAGCTTTGTAGCGCAGGTAGGCTACGGCGATTGAGACGAGGTTGGTTGGCAGTGCCCGAGGCGGAGTTCGCCTTGATTCGCGCCGCGGAAACTGGGGGCGTCTTGACCTGTGTAACTCAAGCGAAACGGCTCGGGTTGTGGGTGACCCGGGATGAGCCATGCCTGCATCTAGGCATGCCAGCCAACGCGAGAAAGCTGCCGGGGGTAGCCGCCCAAACTAGGCAGGAATCAAAGCTTCACTGGAATGCTCCGGTGGTGCCGCGGGATCCAAGAAGCCTCATAGATCCGGTCGGGAATGTGCTTGCGACGACGGCGCTGTGTCTCGCTGAAGAAGACGCATACGCCACTTGGGAGTCGGCCCTCAATAAGAACCTTGTTGAACTTGAGGAACTCCGTAGATTGCCTTTCACTGGGCGCGCGAAAAAGCTTTCTCAGATTGTCACGCCGTTTTCGGATTCGGGTCTTGAGAGTTTCGTGCTACGTCGTACACGCAGATTGAGATTGGAGGTTCGTGCGCAGACGTGGATACTCGGACACCACGTTGATTTCCTGCTAGGAGCTCGTCTTGTCTTGCAGATCGATGGGAAAACCCATGTCGGTGAACAACGAGGTCTCGACAACCGCCACGATGCTGTTTTAAAGCTGAGTGGCTACCACGTAATCAGAGTGACGTACGAGCAGGTGATGTTTCAGTGGGAAGACGTGCAAGATCTCATCATGCGTGCGATCGCGCAGGGACTTCATCTGGCCGTGTAAAAGGAATTCCGCAGGGATTAATGCCCGTACGGGATCACCGAGACGACCCAGAACCCGGCGTATGAGAACAACCAGAATCCACTCATGACGAGCGAGCTGATGGCGGTCCACCTGAGTCAAGGAGCGTTCTTCTTAAGCACACCGACGAGAGCGAGAACTGCCGCTGCGACGTGAATAATGGTGTTGCAGGCCGTGCTGATGCTCGAAAGTAGCATCGGATCGTCAAAGCGGTACAGGATTGGCGTAAGGACGTTGAGTAGAGCGGCGAACGCGAGGAGCGCGAGCGAGGTGACGCCGAACACATTGAGCTTGGCCTGGGGGATCGGTGTCTGCGCGAACACGGGCTGGCCATACTGGGGAAGAGCTCCCGGGACGGTTGTCTGCTGGTAGTGTTGCGGCATCGTTGCCTGTTGCGGCACTCACTGAGGCTGGCTGTTGTCTTGCAGAGTGTGAGAATTCTGAGGCTGCTGTGAGGATTGATCTGTCGGATCTGTCGAACTCACATCAGCTAGCTTACTCGTGAAAATGACCCGTCCCTGCAATAAAGAGTGGCCCGCCCTGCCGAAGCAGAGTGGGCCACAGTGAGGCCGACGCTGTCAGCCAGTCAGATCAAACTAGATCTTCGACGAAGCGTCCTTCAGAACGCTGCGCAGGATCCCGCCGATCTCGGCGAACTCCGACGGACCAATGGTCAGCGGCGGAGCGAGCTGGATAACGGGGTCTCCACGGTCGTCGGCGCGGCAGTAGAGGCCGGCCTCCCACAGTGCGGGGGAGAGGTAGTCGCGCAGCAGGCGATCCGACTCCTCCTCGTTGAAGGTCTCCTTGGTTGCCTTGTCCTTGACAAGCTCAATACCGAAGAAGTAGCCCTCACCGCGCACGTCACCGACGATGTCGATGTCGAGCAGCTTCTCAAGCTCGGCACGGAACAGCGGGCTGTTCTCGCGCACGCGACCGTTGAGATCCTCTTCCTCGAAGATGTCGAGGTTCTCAAGGGCTGCTGCTGCTGCCGCCGGGTGACCAGCGAAAGTGAAGCCGTGGTAGAAGGTGTTCTCGGTCGAGTTGAACGGCTCCGACACCTTGTCCGAGACGATCATGGCTCCCAGGGGCACGTAGCCCGAGGTGATGCCCTTCGCCGAGGTGATGATGTCGGGCTCGTAGCCGAGTGCCTTCGATGCGAAGAAGTCACCGACGCGGCCGTACGCACAGATGACCTCGTCAGAGACGAGCAGCACGTCGTACTTGTCGCAGATCTCGCGAACACGCTTGAAGTAACCGGGGGAGGCGGGAAGCAACCACCCGAGTTCTGTACTGGCTCGAGGAAGACGGCCGCAACGGTGTCTTCGCCCTCGAACAGGATCGCTTCTTCAATGCGGTTTGCAGCCCACTGACCGAACGCCTCGAGGTCGTTCGACGGTGCACCCATCTCTTCTGCACGGTAGAAGTTGGTGTTCGGCACGCGGTGGCCGCCCGGGGTCAGAGGCTCGTAGAACTTCTTCATGTCGGGGATGCCGGTGATAGCAAGCGCACCCTGCGGGGTGCCGTGGTAGGCAACCGAGCGCGAGATGACCTTGTGCTTCATCGGCTTGCCCTTGATCTTCCAGAAGTGCTTGGCAAGCTTGAACGCAGACTCAACGGCTTCGCCGCCGCCGGTGGTGAAGAACACCTTGTTCATCTGGCCAGGAGCGTAGCTGGAGAGACGCTCGGAGAGCTCGATCGCTGCCGGGTGGCCGTACGACCAGATTGGCATGAAGTCGAGCTGCTTCATCTGCTTCGCTGCAGCCTGCACGATGCGATCACGGCCGTGGCCAGCGTTCACAACGAAGAGGCCCGCGAGGCCGTCGATGTACTGCTTGCCAGCCGCATCGTAGATGTGGTGACCCTCAGCACGGGTGATGACGGGGATGCCGTCATTCAGAACCTTGCGGTTCGTGAAGTGTGGCCACATGTGGCGCTTAGCCGAGGCCTGAAGGGCAGCAGTATCAACTGCCGCAGTGGGATCGTAGGACATGGTTATCTTGTTCCCCAGTCGTATTTTTGTTTTTTGAGTTGGAGGTAGACGAAGGTCTCCGTAGAGGCGACACCGACGAGGGTGCGGATCTTTTCGTTCAACACTTCGATGAGGGCGTCATCGTCTTCACAAACAATCTCGACCATGATGTCAAAGGACCCCGCGCTAAGCACGACATAACTGACCTCTGGCATCCCGGCAAGGCTGTCTGCAACGACTCTGGTGTCACCAGAAACGCGAATGCCGAGCATGGCTTGTCTGCTGAAACCGAGCCGCATGGGATCGGTCACCGCAACAATCTGCATGACACCGGCTTCCGTGAGCTTCTGCACACGCTGACGCACGGCGGCCTCACTGAGGCCAACCGCCTTCCCGATTTCCGCGTACGAGCGACGCCCATCGAGCTGGAGTTGCTCGATGATCGCCTTCGAGGTGGAGTCGAGCGCCGACGTGTTTCGTTTGCTGCTCACACATGCGATTCTGGCACTCAAAACCTGAAAAGGCAAAGGAATCCGAAGTTTTGGCCCGCAAAGACAGAGATTTCCAGCACTCTGCCAAGCGGAAGGTGCTCGAAACATAACTGTTGAGTGACGAAAAACTTGAATTGGCGTGTGCCCTTTGCAACGACCCCGGGTCTGTGCCATATTCGAGTCACAACCCGGCACTGTCGCCGTAAGTGCGCCATGTCGGTTGAATTCGCCGAAACTCAAGGGAGAGCTCTCATGGCCCAGCAATTGCCCGAAGATCCGATTGTACGAAACATCGTGAGTATGCTTCGCGGCGCTCAGTTCAACCGTCGTCAGCTACTCAGGGGAGCAGCTATTGGTGCCGCGGGCCTCGGTACGGCGGCTCTCGCCTCGTGCGCCCCTGGCAGCGGGGGCGGATCCAGCAAGGGCGAAATCATCTGGGGTAACTGGACCTACTACCTCGATTTTGACGAGTCGAGCAGCACGAACCCGACACTGGAAGCCTTCATGAAGGAGTCCGGCATTAGTGTGAACTACGCCGAGGATATCGACGACAACAACACCTTCTACGGCAAAATCAAGGACGCGCTGAAGCTCGATCAGTTCACGGGCTACGACGTGATCACGATGACGGACTGGATGGATGCCAGGCTTATCCTCGCCGACCAGGTGCAAGAGTTTGACTACGCGAACCTGCCAAACGTGAAGAGCAATCTGCTCGACACCGAATGGGATGCTCTGGCGGAGGATCCGGGTCGCAAACACTCGATTCCCTGGCAGCTGCCGACAACGGGTTGGGCTTGGAACAAAAAGGCACTCCCTAAGGGACTGAACGAACTGGATGACCTTCTCCAGCCTGAGCTCAAGGGCAAAGTCCAGGTGCTTAGCGAGATGCGGGACACCATTGGCCTGATCCTGTCGGGACAGGGTGTTGATCCTGCCGGCAAATGGGGTGATGCCGAGTTTGACAAAGCCATGGAGTGGCTCGTAGATGCCCTCGACAGTGGGCAGATCAGCAATGTGAAGGGCAACGACTACACGCAGGACCTTGAGACCGGCACAATGCTCGCCGGGTTCGTGTGGACCGGAGACGTGGTGATGATGAACGTTGAACTCGACAAGCAGTGGGGCGTCGAGCTACCCGAATTTGGCGGCATCATCGCCCGCGACTCCTTTACCGTGCCAAACGGCACGACGGCTGGCAACAAAAAGAAGGTCGAGGAACTGATCAACTATTACTACCAGCCGGAAGTTGCCGCTGAGGTGGCTGCCTACGTCGCCTATGTCACCCCGGTTAAGGGAGCACAGGAGGCCATGGAGAAAGTCGATCCCTCGCAGGTAGATAACCCGGCAATTTTTCCGAGTGAGGCCGACATGAAAAAGCTGCGCACTTTCCGAATTCTGACGCCCGAGGAAGACAACCGCTACTCCACGACGTTCCAGAAAGCATTGGGGCTGTAACACCATGACCGTACAGTCTTTCGCTGAGTCTGGCGCGGATCTTGAGCTAGTCGGGATCCAGAAGCGCTTTCCAGGGTTCACCGCGGTGGAGCGGCTGGATCTTCTCATCCCGGCCGGGTCGTTTTTTGCGCTGCTGGGGCCGTCCGGCTGTGGTAAAACCACGACGCTGCGGCTCGTGGCCGGGCTTGAGGAACCCACGACCGGAAGCATCAAGATTGGTGGTCGCGATGTGACCGCCCTCGGGCCGCACAAACGACCGGTCAACACCGTGTTCCAGTCATACGCGCTTTTCCCTCACATGACGGTGCTTGAGAACGTGGCCTTTGGCTTGCGGCGGCGGGGGATCTCAGATCCTCTGGGCAAAGCCCACGCTGCTCTGCAGCTGGTTGAGCTCGACAACCTCGCCGCTCGTAAACCCGTGCAGCTCTCGGGTGGTCAGCAACAGCGCGTGGCACTTGCCCGCGCGATTGTGAACAGACCAGCGCTATTGCTTCTTGATGAACCGCTTGGTGCACTCGACCTGAAACTGCGCCGCCAGATGCAGCAGGAACTCAAACAGATTCAGCAGGAGGTCGGGTTGACTTTCTTGCACGTCACTCACGACCAGGAGGAAGCCATGACTATGGCAGACACCGTGGCCGTGATGAACAAGGGCAGGATCGAGCAGCAGGGCGCACCAGAAGAATTGTATGACCTGCCACGCACGGTGTTCGTAGCGAGCTTCCTGGGGCAGTCAAACCTGTTTTCGGTCAAGGTTGCGGGATCGACTGATCAGGCGATCACAACGAGTCACGAAAACGGGGCACAGATTACGGTGCCGAGAGCGCGAAGTGTTCGCGACAGCGGCGCAATCACGGTGGGAGTTCGACCTGAGAAGCTGCGAATACACACTCAGGCTCCCGCGGCGGACGCCTCGGTGAACGTGGTGGGGCCAGGCCGGGTCACCGATGTCTCGTTCATAGGCGTGAGCACGCAGTACACCGTCGAGGTGCCCGGTGCCGGCGCGGTGCAGGTGTTTGCGCAGAACGTTGAGGTTGGTCCGTCAGTTCAATTGGGTGATGAGGTGTGGCTGAGCTGGCTGGTATCTCACACCTTTGGTCTCGCGGATGACCGCTTAGAAACCGGCGCACTGACCGCTGATCTTTCGACCCGCACGATTGCCGCGCAGTCGAAGATCTCAGGGTAGGAGACGCTCATGGCATTTACCGCGTTCTCGGCCAACACTGAGGTCGTCGAGCAAGCTCCGAAGAAGGGGCGTTGGGTCGCGCTTGTTTTGCTCGCTCCGGGCATCATGTACATGCTGCTTTTCTTTGTGACGCCGTTCATTCAGCTCATCATCACCTCGCTTCAGGTTCCCGCGGAGGGGAGCGGGATCGGCGACTATGTTGCCGCGGTGCAGTTTTCGAACTACTGGGCGGCCGTGCAGGAGTATTGGCCACAAATTCTCCGATCTTTTGTCTATGCGTTGATCGGTACTGTCGTGGGGTTGCTCATCAGCTACCCACTCGCGTATCTGATCGGAGTGCGGGTGCGTTCGAAGCCGATGCTGCAGGGGATCCTGCTGATCCTTGTGATCGCACCCTTCTTCATCAGCTTCCTGCTGCGAACGTTGTCTTGGAAGCAGATCTTGCCCACTGAATGGATGGGCACGGATTTCTCGGTGGTGTTTGGGCTCGTCTACAACTTCATCCCGTTTATGGTGTTGCCGATTTTTGCCTCGCTCCAATCACTCGACATGCGACTGCTTGAAGCGGGAGCCGACCTGTACGCATCACCCGTCACTATTTTTCGCAAGGTGACGTTGCCGCTGTCGATGCCCGGTGTGGTCTCCGGCACGCTGCTCAGCTTTATTCCGATGTCGGGTGACTACGTCAATGCTTCGCGGCAGTTTCTCGGCAGTATTGACACGGCGATGGTCGGCAACGTGATCGAGTCGAACTTTCTACAAACCCAGAATTACCCCTGGCGGCATCACTCTCGATTGTGCTCATGGTGGTCATTCTGGTCCTCATCATCGCCTATGTGCGACGCAGCGGGACGGAGGACCTCCTGTGAAAAAGTTGAGCCTGGGTCGGGCCTTTGTGCCGGTCGCGAGCATTATCGTTTTGATCTACCTGCTGCTGCCTATTGTCAACGTCATCATCTTCTCCTTCAACGAGAAGCGGGGCCGCAACAATATCAAGTGGAACGGATTTACACTCGAGAACTGGCAAAACATCTGCGGGGCACCCGAGGTCTGTACCGCGTTCGGGAACAGCATCATCGTCGGCGCTGTCTCTACCGTCGTCGCGACGGTTCTGGGAACCCTCATTGCGATTGCGCTCGTGCGGTACCGCTTCCGTTTCCGCAGCACAATCTCGCTGTTGCTGTTTACGCCGATGGCCACTCCAGAGGTTGTTCTCGGGGCGGGGCTCGCGTACCAGTTCCTGACGATGGGAGTGGAGAAAGGGCTTGGCACAATCATCCTTGCTCACATCATGTTCTGCATCTCTTACGTTGTTGTGGTGGTGAAGGCGCGGGTTGCAAGCTTGAACCCGGCAATTGAAGAGGCGGGCGGGATCTCTACGCTTCTCCGGGTCAGGTGTTCTTCAGAATCACGCTACCGACGCTCATGCCGGGCATCATCGGCGCGGCGCTGTTGAGCTTCGCACTGTCGTTCGATGACTTCATCATTACGAACTTCAACTCGGGTGCGGTGAGCACCTTCCCGAAGTTCATCTACACCGCGGCCGCGAAAGGCGTTCCCGCGCAGGCCAATGTGCTCGCGTCGATCGTCTTTGTTGGGGCTCTGCTGCTGGTGATCATTGTGCAGGTTGTGCGTATCAATAAGCAGAAACGTCTCTCACGCGTGTAATGCAGAAACTACGGAGTGTGGCGCAGGATCTGCGGTATTTGGATCTTGCACCACACTCCGTTTTGCGTGAGCGGGCTCCTGGGTGCAAGATGGACGCGGTGGGCAACAGCGCCCATTGATTTCAAGTTGCAACGGGGCGCTGATAACTCCTCGTGTGTGAACTCCAAATCGAGGAGAGAACTATGACTGCACCCGCCAAGGCTAAGGGTGGCACGCTCAAGCGAAATCTGGGACTCTGGGCCATCGTCGGCCTCGGGCTCGGATACATGACCCCCACGGTGGTGTTTGACACCTTTGGTATGGTCGCCCGAGACACGAACAATGTTGTTCCGCTGGCTTATCTCGTGGCACTTATCGTGATGGTGTTCACCGCAGTGAGCTACGGCAAGATGTCGGGCGCGATTCCGAGCGCGGGATCGGCGTACACCTATGTGCGCGAATCGATTCACCCGAATGTCGGCTTTATGGTGGGCTGGACCTCGCTGATCGACTACATGCTGTTGCCGATGGTGAACTGCCTTATTATTCGGAGCTACCTCGAAGCGGTGTTCCCCGATATTCCTGGATGGATCTGGGTCGTGCTCTACTGCATCATGGTGACCAGCATCATCTACCTCACCATGCGTGGCACCTCGAATGTCAACATGATTCTGCTGGTGTTCTCGATCATTGTGATGATCGTATTTGTTGTGATGGTGTGGGCTCAGCTGCAGGGTGGCGAGGGTGCTGGCACTGTCGCGTCGATCACGCCGTTTTTCCATGACGGGGTCACCATGGGTGCGGTACTCATGGGCGCGACCATCGTGTGTTTCTCGTTCATCGGCTTTGACGCGGTGACGATGTACGTGGAAGAGGCCAAGAGCCCCAAGATCGTTCCCAGGGCGATCCTGCTGACGGTGTTGCTTGGTGGCGCCATCTTCCTCATCGCGGGCTACTTCACACAGTTGCGATTCGGTGACTGGATCGTGTTTGCCCCGGGCGGCGACATGCAGTTTGTTGAAGACAGCACGCTGCCCCTCATAGGTGACTTTGTGGGCGGGCCGGTGCTGCAGGCTGTGCTCACCGCAGCTGGCTTCTGCGCGACACTCGCCTCGGGTCTTGCCTCGCACGCCTCGGTATCGCGCATGCTGCTCGTGATGGGCCGCAACAATGTGCTGCCGAAGAAGTTCTTCGGTTACATTAACCCGCGAACCCACACCCCGACCTTCAACATCGTGCTGACCGGTGCCATCTGCTTGCTGGCAGCGGCGTTTACGCTCGAAATGATCGCCGCGTTCATCAACTACGGTGCGCTGATCGCGTTCACCTTCGTGAACATCTCGGTGATTGCCTGGTTTGCGATTCGTAAGGGCCGTCGCCACACGTTTAAAGACATTTTCAGCTTCATCGTGATGCCCGGAATCGGTATGCTGCTCACCGGGCTGCTGTGGGCGAACCTGCACCTCGACGCTCTCATCGGCGGTGTGATCTGGACGGTGATCGGTCTTGTATACCTGATCTTCCTCACCAAGGGATTCAAACGTAAGGTTGTTGGGTTCGACGAGATTCAGCCGGTCACTGGCTACAACAAGATCCCTGAAGACGTAGTGGCTGAGTCGGGATCCCGCGACTGACCCTCGTCTGACTGCTGCATGGTGGAGTGACCCTTGGGGTCATTCCGCCAGCGGCGGTCAAACAGTGGCAGTGTGATGCCGCACAGCGGGCCAATAAGTAGAGCGAAAGCGAGAGTGCCAAAGCCGACGTTGCCGCCGAGCAGCCATCCGACAAGTAACACGCTGAGTTCGACGCCGGTGCGCCCGATCCAGATGGGCGTGCCGAAGCGCAAGTGGATGCCGGTCATGAGGCCGTCGCGTGGACCCGGACCCAGGCGGGCACCGATGTAGATGCCGCTCGCGAGTGCGAGGAGCAGCATGCCAAATATGAAGTACGCGATCCGCAGCCATAGGGCCTCGGGGTGGGAAGTAGCCACAGCCCGAGTTCAATGCCGGGACCAACAAGCAAAATGTTCAGGATCGTGCCGAGGCCCGGCTTCTGACGCAGTGGCCACCATAGTAGAAGCACAATGACGCCTGTGACATTTGTGACGATCCCGATGCCAAACCCCGAGTGGACCGACAGTCCCTGGGCAAACACCGTCCAAGAGTCGACGCCAATCGCCGCGCGGATCATAAAGGCATCCGCGACGCCGTAGAGGATCAGGCCGGGGATCAATTGCAGGAGTTTTCTGGGCATGTCAACCAGTCCACTTCAAATTGGCCTTGCGTGCAAGAGGCCAATCTGCTTACAGTGGCCTCATGATCGTGCAGCGAATCTCAGCTCGCAAACTCACCGAACTGCTCGGAAGGTGGCGAGGTGGCGGCCACAGCTACCTTGAACTCAGCGAGACAATCGGCATGCTGGTGCGCGACGGGCGTCTTGTCGCGGGATCTGCGCTGCCCGCAGAGAGGCCACTATCTGAGGCGCTCGGTGTGAGTCGCACAACGGTGAGTGCGAGCTACCAACGTCTGCGTGAAACCGGAGTGGCGGTCTCGCGGCGAGGCTCGGGGACCGTCATTCGAGCGCCCCGTCGCGAGAACTCTGAGCTGTGGTCGTCGGGGGCAAACGAGAACCTTGACTTTTCGGGGGCCTGCCCCGAGCCTTGGCGGGGGATCGAAGAGCTCAGCGCCCGCGCGCTTGCAGAACACCCAGAAGTGTTTCAGCTCAGTGGCTACGACACCATTGGGTTGCCACTGCTTCGAAGCGCGATTGCGGATCGATACACGGTTCGTGGCCTGCCAACGACCCCCGAGCAGATCATGGTGACTCTCGGTGCCCAACACGCCATCTTCTTGATCGCTCGCACCCTGCTGCGTCGGGGTGATCGCAGCCTCATCGAGTCACCGAGCTATCCGCACGCGCGTGAGGCACTCGCCGCCGCGGGGGCGCTTGTCGCGGAGCTTCCCGTTGGTATCGACGGCTACGACGTTGATGCCGTGCTTGATACCGCGGCACGCACGGCACCGCGCTTGGCGTACCTGATCCCGGATCACCACAACCCAACCGGCTTGTCGATGCCAGCCGAACTGCGGGCGAGGCTCATCGACTCCCTTTCGGCACAGGGAACCTACGTTATCGCCGACGAGACAACGGCTGAACTCACCCTGCGCGAACCGCGAACGATTACCCCGTTTGCGGCATTTGCTGACCAGGCACATCAACAGGACACCATCATCACCGTGGGCTCGCTCGGCAAGACTGTCTGGGGCGGGCTGCGAGTGGGGTGGATCCGTGCGGCCCCCGACCTGATCGGCCAGTTGGAGACAGCGCGACGAGTGGGGGATCTTGGCACCGGAACCTGGGAGCAGGTTGTCGCTCTGCTGGCGATGGAGCGGTATGACGAGATTCTTGCGGAACGCACTCGCCAACTGACGAGCCGACATCGTATGCTCACCGAGAAGATTGGTGCTCTGCTACCGAGCTGGTCGCTCTCCGCGGCAGAGGGAGGGGCGTGCGTGTGGGTTGATCTCGGTGAGCCGGTGAGCTCGCGGTTGTGTCGGCACAGTGCTCGCCTCGGGCTGCGGCTTGTGCCGGGCCCCCGCTTTGGAAGTCCGGGTACGTTCGAGCGCTTCGTGCGATTGCCCTTTACGGAGCCGGAGGACAGGCTGCTTGAAGGGGTTAGCCTGTTGCACGAGGCGTGGCAGCGCAGTGGAGAACCCGCCGGATCGTTCGTGCTTGAAGGCTCGGTGATTTAGTTCACAGATCTGTTGCGGGGCCTGTCGCGAAGCATTGAGCGGTAAAGTAAACAGCATCATGCTCGAACTTGACTTCAACTCACGCATCCGCGCGCTTCGCGCCACCTACGCCGACATTGCTGCGGTGATGGATCTGCCGAAGCTTGATCGTGAGATCGCTGAGCTGGAAGAACAAGCCGCAGCACCCGATCTCTGGGACGATCCTGCAGCGGCACAGCAGGTCACGAGCGGCTTGAGCCACCGCCAGGCTCGGGTTAAGCGGCTGCGTAGCCTCGCCGCGCGCCTCGATGACCTTGAGGTGTTGGTCGAGTTGGCACTCGAAGCAGAAGACGAGGACTCGGCCGCAGAGGCGACCGAGGAGATCGCCGCGATTGAGGCGCTTGTGCAGGAGCTCGAGGTGCAGACGATGCTCTCTGGGGAGTACGACGAGTACCCCGCTGTTATGACGATCCGCGCGGGCGCGGGGGGCGTCGACGCCGCCGACTTCGCCGAGATGCTGCAGCGTATGTACCTACGCTGGGGCGAACAACACGACCACAGAGTCACAGTCATGGAGACGAGCTACGCCGAAGAGGCCGGCATCAAATCGACCACGATCGAGTTTGACGCACCGTACGCGTTTGGTTCGCTCTCGGTCGAGGCCGGTACCCATCGCCTCGTGCGCATGAGCCCGTTCAACTCTGCGGGCAAACGCCAGACCAGCTTCGCGGCGGTTGAGGTGATCCCGCTGATGCCCGAGGCGGAGTCGGTTGACATTCCCGAGAGTGACATTCGCGTCGATGTCTACCGCTCGAGCGGTCCCGGCGGTCAGTCGGTCAACACCACCGACTCGGCGGTGAGGATCACCCACCTTCCGACGGGCACGGTTGTTTCGATGCAGAACGAAAAGAGCCAGATCCAGAACCGCGCAGCCGCCATGCGTGTGCTGCAGTCGCGCCTGCTCATCCTGCAGCGCGAAGCAGAGGCCGCGAAAAAGAAGGAACTCGCCGGAAACATCACCGCGAGCTGGGGTGACCAGATGCGCAGCTACGTGCTCGCGCCCTACCAAATGGTGAAGGATCTACGCACGGAGTTTGAGGTCAACAATCCGCAGAACGTCTTTGACGGCGATCTCGACGGGTTTATTGCCGCGGGCATTCGCTGGCGCTCGCTCTCACAACATCAGGATTAGCTGAGCTAGGAAAAAACGCCCGCGCGCCTGAGTAGGTGATTCAGCGTTCGGGCGTATTGTCGAGGCGTCATGATTCTGTTTGAAAACGTCACCAAGAAGTACCGGGGCACCGCCAAACCCGCACTCGACGGCATCGATCTGAAGATCGACCGTGGTGAGTTCGTGTTTATTGTCGGCGCTTCCGGGTCCGGTAAGTCGAGTTGCCTGCGCCTCATTTTGCGTGAGGATCAGCCAAGCCTTGGCAAGATCCACGTGCTTGGGCAAGACCTCAGCAAAATCTCCTCTCGCAAGGTTCCCTACTTTCGCCGCAGCCTCGGCACGGTGTTCCAGGACTTCCGTCTGCTCACCAATAAGACGGTGTACGACAACGTTGCGTTCACTCTGCAGGTGATTGGCAAGTCGCGCGGCTTCATTCAGGAGGCCGTGCCCGACACACTGGAGATGGTTGGGCTTGCTAACAAGGCAAAGCGTTTTCCCCACGAGCTTTCGGGCGGTGAGCAGCAACGTGTCGCCATTGCGCGCGCGATTGTGAACAAGCCCGCGATCCTGTTGGCCGACGAGCCGACGGGTAACCTCGACCCAGCGACCAGCCTCGGCATTATGCAACTGCTGCGCGCGATTAACGCGGCGGGCACAACCGTGGTCATGGCAACGCACGAGGCGACCTTCGTTGACATCATGCAGCAGCGTGTGGTGGAGCTGTCGCAGGGCGTCGTCGTACGCGACGAAGTTGGTGGCGGCTACGGCGAGACCGCGTCGATACCGATCGCTGATCTCTCGGAGGCCGGCGCTCAGGTGCTGCGCACCAGCGAGGCGGTGGTGCGGGCCGCGCTGCAACCGGATGGAACGCCAGTTGTGGCGGATCCTGCGCCCGTTGTATTGCCTGAGGTAACTCCGGAACCACCCGCTGCGCCCGAGGCATCGGCATTTGAAGAGCCTCGCCCGTTTGAGGGTGAGGGCGATGATGACGAGGATCTCGACGTGACGCGGCGCGCTGGCGAAGAGCCCGCGATCCCGAGCTTCTTGCAGCAGGGGCAGCCGATGGATCCCGTGCAGATGTCGGAGACCGGCAATCTTGCACAGCACCTTGGACTGGACCGAAAAGACGATGACGAGCAGACGGATGTGGGGCCCGTACGATGAGGGTTGGGCTGGTACTTGGCGAGGTCTGGAGTGGCCTGCGTCGCAACATGTCGGTGGTCATCTCGGTGATCCTGGTGACGTTTGTGTCGCTCACGTTTGTGGGCGCGGCGATCATCATGCAGCTGCAGGTGCAGCAGATGAAGACGTTCTGGTACGACCGCGCGCAGGTGGCGGTGTATCTCTGCACCAACTCTGAGCAGAGCCAGACTTGCTCTGGCAAGGATGCTGACAAGGAACAGATTGCCGCTGTCGAAGCTGCGCTGAAGTCTGACGAGCTCAAACCTTTTATCGATGACTTTTTCTTCATGACGCACGATCAGGCGTACAAGGAGTTCACGAAGCAGTTCAAGGGCAACCCGATCGTGGACATCACGAAGCCCGAGCAGCTGAACCAGACGTTCTGGATCAAGCTCAAGGATCCTTCGAAGTCCGAGATTATTCAGGAGGCCTTCTCCGGCATTCCGGGTGTGCAGAGCGTCGTGGATCAGCGAAGTTTGCTCGACCGCATCTTCCTGTTCTTGGGGGTCGCAAGCTACACGGCCATCGCGATTGCGGGTCTGATGCTCGTCGCGGCCATGCTGCTGATCTCAACGACGATTCGACTCTCGGCGTTCTCGCGGCGGCGTGAGATCGGGATCATGCGCCTCGTTGGTGCCTCAAACCGCTTCATTCAGACGCCGTTTATCTTGGAGGGTGTGATCGCCGCGCTTATCGGGGCGGTGCTTGCGGGTGGTGCCTCGGTGGCGATCGTGAAGTTCTTTGTGCAGGATTTCCTGGCAAAGGAAGTGCCGTTTACGAGCTACATCACGGTGGATCAGTCGCTGATAGTGCCGCCGATCCTGATCCTGGTTGGAGCGATATTGTCGTCGATTGCGGCGAAGATCGCGATCACGCGATACCTGCGGGTGTAACTGCCGAGGTTCTACACGCCATCCGGTGCTGGTGGATCAGCCGGATAGAAACCGTTGTTTCTGTCCGGCTGACGCGTCTGCGTCGGCTGACATGTTGGCGGCGATTGAAATCCGATAGTCTGAGGAATTGCGCCCGCGCGAGAACGGAAGGATGTAGGTATGGCCAAGGAAACCGGCGAGAAGCTGATTGCTTCGAACAAGAAGGCTCGGCACGAGTACCTCATCATCGATACCTACGAGGCGGGAATGGTGCTCACCGGCAGCGAGGTGAAGTCGCTGCGCATGGGGCGGGCCTCGCTCGTTGACGGGTATGTGTTCATCGAGCGCGGTGAAGCGTGGCTTGACGCTGTCTACATTCCCGAGTACCTCAACGGATCGTGGACCAATCATGCACCGCGCCGCAAACGCAAACTGCTGCTGCACCGGCAAGAGATCGACAAACTGTACCAGAAGACCCGCGAGGGTGGCATGACGATTGTGCCACTGCGGTTGTACTTCCTAGACGGCCGCGCAAAGGTCGAGATCGCCCTCGCCCGCGGTAAAAAGGAATACGACAAGCGCCAGACGCTGCGCGAGCGCCAGGATCGTCGTGAGGCAGAGCGCGCCATCTCGGCGCGCAAGCACCTGGGGAGTAGCTAACTTGCTTCCATGTTGTTGGTCTCCTTGCCGTCGAGTTGTTGGTCTCAAACCCGTCGAGAGTGCAAAGATGCATGTTTTTGCTTTGTGAAGTCATGTAAAACTGCACTCTCGCCAAGTGTCATGTGACGGGCGATCGCAGTCGCGAGGCGACGCAATTGGGGAGGTATGGGTACGGAGCTCACTGGTAGCCGAGGGTGGAAGCCCTAGCCACAAGCTCGGGCTGGAACACGATCTGTTCACGCTCGGAGGCTCCCGCGGTCTCGCGCAGCAGCAGCTCAACGGCGGTTGCCCCGATCTCGGATGATGGCTGCCGCACCGACGTAATCGGCACGACCGCGGCGCTGGCAAAGTCGATGTCGTCGTAGCCGACAAGTGCGATGTCTTCTGGCACTCGGAGCGATCCTGACATGACCAGTGCCTGAATGACGCCCATCGCGAGTAGGTCGTTGGCGGCGAAGATCGCGTCGGGTCGTTTCGCGGCTGGCAGTGCCGAGATCTGCTCGGCGATACGCCGCCCCTCGAGCACGGTGAGTGCCTCGGTCGGGTAGATGGTGAGGGCTGCATCGGCGTATCGCGCAACAACCGACTGGGCACCCTCTAGGCGCTGGCCGACCTGCTCGATATCGACCGGCCCGCCGATAAAGGCGATGCGTCGACGACCGATGTCGATGAGGTGCTGAGCCGCTGCGCTGCCGCCTCTGACGTCGTCGACCGACACAGAAGAGAACGAGTGGTCTGAGCTGCCGCGGTCGACCAGCACCACCTGTGTGCCTGACTCGCGCAGTCGCCACAGGCGGCTGAGGTCGGTGCGCACGGGAGAAATGAGCACACCCGCTACGCGCTGCTCCTCGAAGAGATCGAGCAGCGTTGATTCGCGGTCGCTCGACTCGTCGCTGCCGCCGAGCAGCACTGTGTAGCCCTCGGTCAGCGCGCGGTTTTGGGCCCCGTGCGCGAGATCGGTGAAAAACGGGTTGCGGGTGTCGAGCACAACGAGCCCGATCGTGTGGCTGCGCCCAGCGCGAAGCTGGCGGGCGGCGTCGTTGCGCACAAACCCGAGGTGCTCGATGGCGAGGGTGACCCGCTCGACGGTGGCGGGGGAGACAATGTCGGGGCGATTCAATACATTGGAGACGGTTCCGACCGATACGCCTGCCTCGCGGGCAACATCTCGCACACTCACGCTCATGGCGGTTGCCTCCTTGCAGTCGTGGGATCGCTTACAGTTATGTATCTTACCGGCACTCATTGAAACGCTTCAATAACGGTTGGCGTATGTCGAAGGCAACCACTTGACAAGTAAACCGGTCAAATAATAGTCTTGCCCCAGTCGAAAATGAATCGTTTCATTTTCCTCAACGGAGAGGACGCACATGAATCTGGCACCCAGTCAGACGGAACACCCGGGCGAGGCGCTACTTTCGCTACGAGGGGCCGTCAAGACATTTGGGCCGGTGGTTGCGCTCGCTGACGGCACGATCGAGCTGCACGCGGGTGAGATTCACGCCCTCGTTGGCGAGAACGGCGCGGGCAAGTCCACGCTTGTGAAGGTCATGGCGGGGCTCTACACACCCGATGCTGGTGAATTTCGCATCGCAGGTGAACCGCAGAGCTTCCGAACGGTCGGCGATAGCAAAAACGCGGGGATCTCGGTTATCTACCAAGAGCCAACGCTCTTCCCCGATCTCACCGTCGCAGAAAACATCTTTATCGGCCGCCAGCCCAAGGGGGCGCTCGGTCTCATTAGCCGCGCCACGATGCGCGCAAAGGCTGAGGAGCTATTCGCGCAGTTAGGGGTGCCCATCGATCCTGACCGCGTTGCAGAAGGCCTTTCGATCGCGGATCAGCAGATCATCGAGATCGCCAAGGCCATCTCCATCGACGCGCGTGTGCTCATCATGGACGAACCAACCGCCGCACTGAGCGGTGTTGAGGTCGAGCGGCTCTTTACGGTGGCTCGCGCGCTGCGCGACCGCGGTGCCGCGATCATGTTTATCTCCCACCGCTTCGAAGAGGTGTTTGCGCTCACCGACCGTATCACCGTCATGCGCGACGGTCGGTACATCTCGACCGTCATGACACGCGACGCGACCATTGAGGGCATCGTGAAAGAGATGGTCGGCCGCGACATCGACCAGCTGTTCCCGAAGGAAGACGCGCCCATCGGCGACGTTGTGCTCAAGGTTGAGAACCTCACCAGCGCGGGGGTCTTCAGCAACGTGAGTTTTGAGGTGCGCGCGGGCGAGATCCTCGGCCTTTCCGGGCTCGTTGGCGCCGGTCGTTCCGAGGTCGCCAGGGCGGTCTTTGGTGTCGACGGTTACGATTCCGGTTCTGTCCAGATGCTGGGGAGAAACTGCCCAAGCGCAAGGTGCAGCACGCGATCACCGCAGGCATTGGCTTTGTGCCCGAGGATCGCCGCAAGCAGGGGCTGGTCATGGATCTCTCCGTGGGGCGCAATGCAACGCTCGCGCTTCGCAAGCGCCTGGCTCGGTTTGGGCTGATTAGCGGATCGCGCGAGCGTGCGGTTGCCGAGGAGTGGACCCAGCGCTTGCAAGTGAAGACGGGGTCTATCGACTACACGGCCTCGACGCTCTCGGGAGGTAACCAGCAAAAGGTGGTGCTTGCCAAGTGGCTCTCCATGCACCCGCGCCTGCTGATCGTCGACGAACCAACACGCGGCATCGACGTCGGCACGAAGTCTGAGGTGCACCGCCTGCTCTCCGACCTCGCGAACGAGGGCATCGCCATCATCATGATCTCGAGCGAACTGCCCGAGGTGCTCGGCATGGCCGATCGTGTCGTTGTGATGTGTGAGGGCCAAGTCACCGCCACCATCGATCGTGCTGATGCCACTCCCGAAAACGTCATGTACGCCGCCACCCACAACCTTGCCCATGCAACGCAGGGAGCCCCCGAATGAGTACCGCACAAATTACGCCGGGGAAGACGCCGGCAAAAGCCAGCTCCCGCGCGGGATCGATCCTGCGCGCCAGAGAGCTTCCCGTTACCATCGCGTTGATCGCGTTGATCGGTCTGACGTACGCGGCGAATCCGCTGTTCCTGTCACCGCAGGGCGCAAAGGATCTGCTGCTCAATGCGACCATCATGATCATTCTGGCCGCGGGCCAAACCCTGCTGATCATCACCCGAAACATTGACCTGTCGGTCGGATCAATGCTCGGGCTTGTAGCCTACGGCACTGGCACACTCTTCGTGATGGCAGAGGGCATTCCGATCTGGATCGTATTTGTGGTTGGGATCCTGTTCGGGTCGCTGCTGGGGCTCGTCAACGGTCTACTGGTTACGGTCGCCAAGGTCCCCGCGCTTGTTATTACGCTGGGCACACTCTACGTGTTCCGTGGCATCAACAACTGGTGGGCGGGCGGCACACAGTACTTTGCCGATGATCGTCCCGATGCATTCGGCAACCTTGCCGTAGACAGCTTCCTGGGCTTTCCGATCATCACACTGATCGCGATCCTTGTGGTCGCGGTGATTGCCGTGATCCTCATTGGCACACGGCCCGGGCGCGACCTCTACGCGATCGGGTCGGATCCCGAAGCCGCGATTCTATTTGGCATCAAGGTGCAGAAGCGTGTGCTGATGGCCTTTCTTGCCAATGGAGCGCTTGCGGGTCTTGCGGGGGTGTTGTACGCGGCACGCTTCAACTCGGTGGGAGCAACCACCGGAACCGGCATGGAACTCAACGTAGTTGCCGCGGCCGTGGTCGGTGGTGTCGCGATCTTTGGTGGCAGCGGATCCGTGATCGGTGCGGGCCTCGGTGCGCTTCTACTCACGACAATCACGGGTGCCCTCACGGCCTTGAGGGTAGACAAATTCTGGCAGCAGGCGATCGTCGGCATGCTGATTCTCGCCGCGATCCTGATCGATCGGATTGCCTCGATCCGCACCGCTCAAAAACTGAAAGTCAGCAACTCAGCTGAGGGTGCCAAGCAGGAGGAAACAAAATGACGAGCACCGAGACCTCGGCATCATTGACGATCGCGAGCACCTCAAAAACGCTGAGCGGTGAACCAAAGGGACGCACCGGCATCGCTCGCTGGCTGCTGAGCCGCGACGCGATCATGATCGGCATTCTGCTTGCAACGATCTTGCTGTTTTCGCTCACAATCCCGCGCTTTGCCTCGCCCGTGACGGTCGGCTTTCTGCTGCTCGATGTGATCCCGGTCCTGCTGATCGCGATGCCGATGACGCTGATCATCATTACCGGCGAGATCGACCTGTCGGTGGCCTCAATCGCGGGTCTCACGAGTGCCTCACTCGGTGTCATGTGGGCCGCGGGGTTCGATATGGGCACGGCAATTGCGATCTCGATTGGGATCGGGATCGTGGCGGGTGCTTTCAACGGCTTCCTTGTGAGTGTGGTCGGGTTGCCGTCGCTGGCGGTCACCATCGGCACGCTGGCGCTGTTCCGAGGGCTCGCGCTCGTCGTGATCGGCGACAACGCCGTGGCGAACTTTCCGCCGGAGTTCACCGCGTTCTTCACCTCGAAGATCGGTTCGACCGGGATCCCGACCGTGATGATCGGGGTGCTCATTATCGTGGTGATCTTCGGTCTGCTGCTGCATTTCGCCCCCTTCGGGCGCGGCCTGTACGCGATGGGTTACTCGAAAGAGGCAGCCCGCTTTGTCGGAATCGATATCGTCAAGTCGAAGTTCTGGCTCTACGTCGCGAGCGGTGGTGTGTCGGCGCTCGCAGGCATCTACTGGACACTGCGCTATTCGAGTGCCCGCTCGGACAATGCTTCGGGGCTTGAATTGACCGTGGTCGCCGCGGTGTTGCTCGGCGGCGTTTCAATCTTCGGCGGTAAAGGGTCGATCCCCGGTGTTTTTGCCGGTGTGATGCTGATCGGCACGATCAACTATGCGCTGCGACTCGGTCGTGTCTCAGATGTGGTCCTGATCATCGTGACCGGCACGCTGCTGATTGTCTCGGTCGTCACGCCCAGCATTGGCGCGGCGTTCACACGCAGGTCGCATGATCGACGAATACACAAAGAACTTCCGGAGCCCTCCGGTTCAGGAACACTCGGCGTCTGACGCCAACTTGAAAGGAACGCAGGATGAAACTCTCAATGACGCGGCGGGGTCGAAGTGGACTCGCGCTCACAGCATCAATGATTGCCGTCACAGCGATCGCCCTGACCGGGTGTGCTTCGACAGACTCTGGAGACAAGGGCGGTTCAGATAACGACAGTAAGGGGGATCAGACCATCACCTTCATTCCGAAACAGCTGAATAACCCCTACACCGATGTGGTGTTGGGAGGCGGTAAGGATGGCGCTCAAGCGGCCGGCTTCAAGTCGAGCCAAGTCGTTGGTCCGCTTGATGCGAGCGCATCAAGCCAGGTTTCGTTTATCAACGCTGAAACACAGGCTGGAACAAACGTGATTGTGATCGCCGCGAACGATCCCGATGCCGTGTGCCCCGCGCTGAAGGAAGCCCGTGACGGTGGCGCGAAGATTGTTGCGTTCGACTCCGACACCAATAAAGACTGCCGCGACGTGTTTGTGAGCCAGGTTGTTGCCAAGGATGTTGCGCTGATTCAGCTTAAGCTGATCTCGGAGCAGATTGGTGGTGAGGGCGAAATCGCGATCCTCTCGGCCACCGCGAACGCGACGAACCAGAACGAGTGGATCACGTACATGGAGGAGGAGCTGAAGTCGAATCCCGACTACTCCAAGATCAAGCTCGTGACCAAGGTGTACGGCGATGACGATGACACCAAGTCGTTCCAGGAGGCCCAGGGCCTGATGCAGGCGTACCCGAATCTGAAGGGGATTATCTCACCGACCACGGTTGGTATCGCGGCCACGGCTCGGTACCTCTCGACCTCCGAGTACAAGGGCAAGGTTGCGCTGACTGGTCTTGGTCTGCCAAACGAGATGCGTCCGTTCGTCAAGGATGGCACCGTCACTGAGTTCGCTCTGTGGGATCCGGCTCAGCTCGGCTACGTTGCAGCGTTTGCGGGCATGGCCCTTGACGCAGGCACGATCACCGGAAAGGAAGGCGACAAGTTCGAGGCCGGAGATCTGGGCGAGCGCAAGGTTGGTGCCGATGGCCTGGTGATTGTTGGGCCGCCGACGGTTTTCAACAAGGACAACATCGACGACTACGACTTCTAGGTCGCGGTTTGTTTCGCGGGGCCGGTGTGCCGGCCCCGCACACCCCAAGCATTTCTTTACCCAGGAACGGTCACACCATGAACCCCGCACCCGATAGGAACATCGCCGATCTGCTCCCCATGACGTCTCGCCGCAAACCCCGTATCGGGCTGGTGGCGGGTGGCCTCGGCACCTACTGGCAGCAGTTTCCGGCGCTGCTGCCGCAGCTGCAGGAATCGTCGCGGTACGTGTCGGAGCGCTTCTCTGCGATGGACGCTGAGGTGACCGATGTCGGTTTCATCTCGGACGCGCAGGAGGGGGCGGTCGCCGCCGAAAAGCTGCGCCGCGCCGACTGCGACCTGATCGTGCTGTTTTTGACCACCTACCTCACCGCCTCGATGGTGCTGCCAATCGCACAGCGCGCTGGCGCACCCGTGCTGGTCATTGATCTGCAGCCCACCGAGAAGATGGATCACGCGAACTTCAGCACGGGGGAATGGCTGGCGTACTGCGGTCAGTGCCCGGTGCCCGAGGTCGGCAACGTGTTTCGCCGGGCCGGGATCCCGTTCCGCTCGGTTTCCGGCTGGCTGCGACAGGAGAGCGCCTGGCACCGTATCGAACAGTGGATCGCGGCGGCGCACGTGCGCGCGGCGCTGCGACAAGCGAGGCATGGCCTCATGGGGCATCTCTACCCGGGCATGCTCGACGTTTCGACCGATTTGACGATGCTGCCCGCGACCTTCGGCTCGCACGTTGAGGTGCTGGAGTTTGACGACCTGCGGGTGCGGGTCGACGCAGTGACGGAGTCAGAGACCGAGGAACGGATGGTGCTTGCGCGCGAGATCTTCACCGTCGACGCGTCCGTGAAAGAGGAAGACTTTGCCTGGGGTGCCAGGGTGTCGGTGGCGCTCGATCGCCTCATCGACGACTTCGACCTTGACTCGCTCGCCTACTACCACCGCGGACTCGATGGCGAACTGCACGAGCGCATTGGTGCGGGCATGATTCTTGGCGCCTCGCTGCTGACCGCGCGCGGAATTCCTGCCACCGGGGAATTCGAATTGCGCACGACCGTGGCTCAGCTCGCCTCTCAGGTGATCGGGCAGGGGATCGTTCTGCGAGATCCAAGCCCTGAACTTTGAAGACAACGTGGTAGAGATGGGGCACGACGGCCCCGCACACCTCTCGGTGTCCGCTCGGGACCCGCTGCTGCGCGGGCTTGGCGTGTACCACGGCAAGCGCGGTTGGGGTGTTTCCGTCGAGTTTGATGTGCAGCAGGGGCCGGTGACACTGCTCGGTCTTGGGCAAGACGCTGATGGCTCGCTCTCGTTCATCGCTTCGGAGGGGACCGCTGTGCCCGGACCTCTTCTGGCGATCGGCAACACCACAACTCGCGTCGACTTTGAGCGAGACCCCGGTGAGTGGGTTGACGATTGGTCAGGGACCGGTGTCGGACATCACTGGAGCTTGTCGACAGGACGCCGCGCCGAGACTTACCGCGCCGCAGCCTCGCTGCTCGGCATTGATTACCGGGAGGTGTGACCGTGCGACGCTACTGCTTTCAACTCCAACTGCGATCGGAGCGCATGGCCGAGTATCGCGAGCGTCACGCCGCGGTGTGCCCCGAGATGCTGAGGGCGCTCGCCGACACCGGCTGGCGCAACTATTCACTGTTTGTGGGCGAGGACGGCCTGCTGATCGGCTACCTCGAGGCCGAACAACCGCTCGCTGAGCTGCAGGCTGCGATGGCCGCCACTGAGGTGAACGCAAGATGGCAGGCAGAGATGGCCCCGTTCTTCGCAGACCTTCAGGGCGCCCACGGCGGTACTCCCGACACCGGATTTTTCGAACTGACCGAGGTATTCCACCTCGAAGACCAGCTGACTCAGCACGACAACGCTAGAAAGTGACCATCATGAGCAACACACTGACTCCCGACATGCTCGCTGTGCTTGAGCGGCAGGCAATAGAGGTTCCGTCTTGGGCCTACGGTAATTCGGGCACACGCTTCAAAGTGTTCTCGACGCCCGGCACGCCGCGTGATCCCTTCGAGAAGATCGCGGATGCTGCACAGGTGAACAGGGTGACCGGGCTCGCGCCGATCGTAGCTCTCCACATTCCGTGGGACCACGTCGACGACTACGCCGCCCTCGGGCGCTTCGCCGCCGACCAGGGCGTCTCGCTCGGCACTATCAACTCAAACACGTTCCAAGATGACGACTACAAGTTTGGTGCGCTTGCCCACGAGGACGCCGCCATTCGGCAAAAGGCAATCGACCATCACCTCGCCTGCATCGACGTGATGGACCAGACCGGATCCCGCGACCTGAAGATCTGGCTCGCCGAGGGCTCCAACTACCCGGGCCAGGCTGACATGCGAGGCAGGCAGGATCGACTGCACGAATCTCTGCAGCAAATCTACGCAAGGCTGTCGGGGAGCAGCGCCTTGTGCTTGAGTACAAGTTCTTCGAACCGTCTTTTTACCACACCGACGTGCCCGACTGGGGTACCTCGTACGTGCAGGTGGCGGCGCTGGGGAGCGCGCGATGGTGTGCCTCGACACCGGCCACCACGCGCCCGGCACAAACATTGAGTTCATCGTGATGCAGCTGCTGCGCCTCGGCAAACTCGGCTCCTTCGACTTCAACTCACGCTTCTACGCCGATGACGACCTGATCGTGGGAGCCGCCGATCCGTTCCAGCTCTTCCGTATCCTGTTTGAGGTGCTGCGCGGGGTGGGCTCGACACCGACAGCCCCGTCGCCTTCATGCTTGACCAGTGCCACAACATCGAAGACAAGATTCCGGGCCAGATTCGCTCCGTGCTGAACGTGCAAGAAATGACGGCGCGGGCACTTTTGGTGGATCGCGAGGCGCTCGCCGCCGCGCAAAAGTCGGGCGACGTGCTCGGCGCGAACGGTGTCTTTATGGACGCGTTCTACACGGACGTGCGACCGGCGCTTGCCGAGTGGCGCGAGTCGCGCGGCCTGCCCGCGGATCCAATGGCAGCGTACGGGGCCTCAGGGTACTTCGAGAAAATCTCCGCTGAGCGCGTCGGCGGCACACAGGCAAGCTGGGGAGCGTAACTCATGGCGAACGAAGCAGCACACAACACCGCGGCGGAGCTCATTGCGCGCTCGAACCGCCTCGGTGCCGACAAAAAGAACACGAACTTTGCGGGTGGTAACACCTCGGCGAAAGGCGAGGCTCAGGATCCCGTGACCGGTGAGCCGGTTGAACTCATGTGGGTGAAGGGGTCTGGTGGTGACCTCGGCACGCTCAAGGAGGCCGGGCTCTCGAGGCTGCGTGTCGACCGCATGCGCGCGCTCGTCGACGTGTATCCCGGTCTCGACCGCGAAGACGAGATGGTTGCGGCCCTCGATTACTGCCTGCACGGCAAGGGTGGCGCGGCTCCGTCAATCGACACGGCCATGCACGGCCTCGTGCACAAGGCCCACGTCGATCATCTCCACCCCGACTCGGGCATTGCGATCGCGACCGCCGCAGACGGCGAGGCGCTCACCGGCAAGATCTTCGGAGGCAGGGTCGTGTGGGTGCCGTGGCGCAGGCCGGGGTTCCAGCTCGGTCTCGACATCGCCGCGATTCAGCAGGCCAACCCCGAGGCCGTCGGTTGCATTCTCGGCGGCCACGGCATTACCGCCTGGGGTGAGACGAGCGAGGAGTGCGAGCGCAACTCGCTCTGGATCATCGACACGGCCGCCGCGTACATCGACGAGCACGGATCTGCTGAGCCGTTCGGTGCCCGCGTTGACGGTTTCGAGGCTCTGCCGGAAACCGAGCGCCGGGCGAGAGCCGCTGCCCTTGCCCCCACGGTTCGTGGACTCGCCTCACACGACAAACCGATGGTGGGGCACTTCATCGACAGCGCGGAAGTTCTCGACTTTCTTTCCCGAGAGAAGCTGGCATCCCTCGCCACGCTCGGCACCAGCTGCCCAGACCACTTCCTGCGCACGAAGGTGAAACCGCTAGTGCTCGACCTGCCCGCGACGGCCACCGTTGAAGAGCAAATCGCGCGCCTGCACGAGCTTCATGAGATGTACCGTAAGGACTACCGGGACTACTACGAGGCCCATGCCGACGCCGACAGCCCCGCAATGCGCGGTGCTGATCCGCTCATTGTGCTGATCCCGGGTGTCGGCATGTTCAGCTACGGCGCCAACAAGCAGACCGCGCGGGTCGCGGGGGAGTTCTACGTCAACGCGATCAACGTGATGCGCGGTGCCGAGGCGCTGTCAACCTACGCCCCCATTAGTGACGCCGAGAAGTTTCGTATTGAATACTGGGCGCTCGAAGAGGCAAAGCTGCAGCGACTGCCGAAGCCGAAGTCGCACCAGGGGCGCATCGCGTTTGTGACGGGCGCCGCCTCGGGCATCGGTAAAGCGATCGCGACCCGGCTCGCGGCCGAGGGCGCGTGTGTGGTGGTGGCCGACCTCGACCTTGAGAAGGCACAGGAAGCCGCTGCCGATCTGGGCTCGAGCGACGTCGCGGTTGGGCTCGCCGCAAACGTCGCCGATGCCGCCGCCGTGCGGGCCGCGATGGACGCGGCCGTGCTTGCTTTCGGAGGCATCGACCTCGTCGTGAACAACGCGGGTCTGTCGCTGTCGAAGCCCCTCCTCGAAACCACCGAGAAAGACTGGGATCTGCAGCACGACGTCATGGCCAAGGGTTCCTTCCTCGTGTCAAAGGCCGCGGCTAAGGCGCTCATCGAGCAGGGCATGGGCGGCGACATCATCTATATCTCCTCAAAGAACAGTGTGTTCGCTGGCCCCAGTAACATCGCCTACTCGGCTACGAAGGCTGACCAGGCCCACCAGGTGCGACTGTTGGCAGTTGAGCTGGGGGAGCACGGCGTCCGCGTCAACGGCATCAACCCCGACGGGGTGGTGCGGGGATCCGGCATCTTTGCCTCGGGCTGGGGCGCGAACCGTGCCGCGACCTACGGGGTGAACGAGGAGGATCTCGGCCAGTTCTACGCGAACCGCACGATCTTGAAGCGGGAGGTGGTCCCCGAGAACATCGCCGATGCGGTGTACGTGCTCACGGGTCCTGAACTCTCGCGCACGACCGGGCTGCACATTCCCGTTGACTCGGGTGTGGCAGCGGCGTTCTTGCGATGACAGCCGTGGGGGGTCCAGCAGAGCCCGGAGTTGTTGCCGCCGTTGACCTCGGGGCGACGAGTGGCCGCGTGATCCTGGGCCGTATTGACCGCGGTGTGTTGCAGATGCGGCACATTGCCCGCTTCGCGAACAACCCGGTGCACACCCGCGATGGCATGCACTGGAACCTCCTGGAGCTGTACCGCGAGGTGCTGCTCGGTCTTGCAGCGGCCGAGCGAGAGGTGCCCGGTGAGATCGTGAGCGTGGGAATTGACTCGTGGGGTGTCGACTACGGGCTGTTTCGTGGGGATCGCCTGCTCGGCGTGCCCTTCCACTACCGCGACGTGCGAAACGACGCCGGAGTTACAGCGGTGCACGCGCGGATCAGCCCCGAAGAGCTGTTCGCTCGCAACGGCTTGCAGCACCTCAACTTCAATACCGTGTACCAACTGGTGGTTGAGCAGCAGGCGGCGGGTGAGCTGCTGTCGCTCGCGGATCGTATGCTACTGATCCCTGATCTGCTGAACTTCTGGCTCACTGGCAAGGCCTACTCCGAGCGCAGCAACGCTTCAACGACGGGACTGCTCGGTGCGAAAACCGGGGAGTGGGATCTCGACCTCGCAGCGAGCCTTGGTATTCCGCGCGCGATCCTGCCCCCGCTCATCGACGCGGGTGCGGCCGTCGGTAAGCTCTCGCTTGATGTCGCGGCCCGTGTCGGTCGAGCCCTCAATGTGGTTGCGGTCGGCTCGCACGACACGGCCTCGGCGGTGGCCGCGATCCCGAACCCTGGCCGCGACTTTGCCTACGTCTCCTGCGGCACCTGGGGGCTCGTGGGGCTTGAGATCGACGCGCCAGTGCTGAGCGAGGAGGCGCGGCTTGCAAACTTTACGAACGAGGGCGGTGTCGACGGGCGCACGCGGTTTCTGCACAACGTGATGGGCCTGTGGCTGCTCTCGGAGTCGTTGCGATTCTGGGAGCCAGCGGCTACTGATGCCCAGCGCTCCAGCCTGCTGGAGGAACTACTCAGTGATGCGGCGCGGGTGCCCTCGGGTGTGCCCGTCTTTGACGTCAACGACCCCGTGTTCCTGCCTGCCGGTGATGTTCCCGTGCGCATCCGCAACTGGTACGGCACACGCGGTGAGCGCGCCCCCGAGTCTCGGGCAGAGATTGTTCGCTGCATCATCGAGAGCCTCGCGCAGGCCTTTGCCGCTGCGGTGCACGAGGCCACGCGGCTTGCGGACCACGATGTGTCGGTGCTTCACATCGTGGGGGTGGCTCGCAGAATGCCCTGCTGTGTCAGGCCACCGCCGATCGTTCAGGATTGCGTGTGGTCGCAGGCCCCACCGAGGCTACCGCGATGGGTAACATGCTGGTGCAGGCCCGCGCACTCGGCCAGGTTGGCCGTGAACTCGAAGACCTTCGCGAGGTTGTTGTCCGATCCTCACCCCTCACCGAGTACTTGCCAAGATAGGTTGTCAGTATGGTCAAACGTCAGGTTCCCAAGCCAGCGGAGCTGCTCGACTTGATGCAGTTTAAGAAGCCGCAGTTCAATGGCAAAAAGCGCCGCCTCGACAGTGCGCTCACCATTTACGATCTGCGGAGCATCGCGAAGCGACGCACCCCCGCCGCCGCTTTCGACTACACTGACGGGTCGGCGGAGGGAGAACTATCGCTCGCCCGTGCACGCCAGGCGTTCGAAGACGTCGAGTTTCACCCGTCGATTCTGCGTGATGTGTCGACCGTTGACACCACCGCGACCGTGTTTGGCGATACCTCGGCAATGCCGTTTGGGATCGCGCCGACCGGGTTTACGCGGCTGATGCAGACAGAGGGTGAGATTGCGGGGGCCGGGGCTGCCGGGGCCGCGGGCATTCCGTTCACGCTGTCGACGCTGGGCACTACCTCGATCGAGGATGTGAAGGCCGCGAACCCTAACGGTCGCAACTGGTTTCAGCTGTATGTGATGCGGCAGCGCGAGATCAGTTACGCGCTCGTTGAGCGGGCCGCGGCCGCGGGCTTTGACACGCTCATGTTTACGGTTGATACCCCTGTCGCTGGGGCTCGCTTGCGTGACAAGCGCAACGGGTTTTCGATCCCGCCGCAGCTGAGTCTTGGCACGATCGCAAATGCCATCCCCAGGCCCTGGTGGTGGTGGGACTTTCTCACCACACCTAAACTCGAGTTCGCCTCGCTGTCGGCAACCGGCGGCACCGTGGGGGAACTGCTCGACTCGGCGATGGATCCGTCGATCTCGTTCGAAGACCTCGATATCATTCGCGGCATGTGGCCGGGCAAGTTGGTTGTGAAGGGTGTGCAGAACGTCGAGGACTCAAAGCGGCTTGTGGATCTGGGCGTCGACGGCATCATCCTCTCGAATCACGGTGGGCGTCAGCTCGACCGCGCGCCGATCCCATTCCACCTGCTGCCTCAGGTGGTGCGCGAGGTCGGCAAAGACACCGAGGTTGTGATCGACACCGGCATTATGAACGGGGCCGATATCGTGGCGTCGATCGCTCTGGGCGCGAAGTTCACGCTGATCGGGCGGGCGTACCTGTACGGGCTGATGGCCGGTGGGCGGGCCGGGGTGGATCGGGCGATCGAGATCCTGTCGGATCAGGTTGTGCGCACGATGAAGCTGCTGGAAGTTGCCTCGCTCGAAGAGTTGACCCCTGAGCACGTGACCCAGCTGGAGCGCTTGGTGCCGCGCGCTGTCTCGAACTAGCTGCGCGGCGTTTGGCGTGTGTGCGCTGCGTCACCCCTGAAGGAGAAGGCAATCTAGTAGGACGATTTTGCGCGGATTCCTCCTCTTGAAGTGTCATCTCCTTCCGGGGTGACAACCCGGGTCTCTTTAAGGCTGCAGCGCTGCAGCAAGAACCCTCGTGAGAGCGCAGTTTTGCAGGTTTTGCCGCAGAAAAAACATGCAAAACTGCGCTCTCACGAGGTTTGCGGGGTGCACTGAATCCTGTGGCGGGGCTCTAGGAGGACCCTGGGTGGACGCGCGGCTCGTGCCGCGGCGTGGTAATCTGTAAGGCCGGGGTTTAACTCCCGGTTTGATAATTCAACAGTGTGCAATGTGAACGCCCCGTAATACCCGGGGCCGATCGGTTTCGACACGTCGATTTGAGACTGTGAGAAGCGGGTCGAGGACGCGGAGTTATCTCGTAAACGCCCTTCGCAAACTATAGGTGCCAACGCTAAGCGCACCGACTTCGCTCTCGCTGCCTAAGCACGAGACCGAGTCCGTCAGGCCGGGTGTGCCTCCGCCCCGGTTCCTGGCGTCATTTAGGAGGCTTGCTGGTTCGTCGTGTTTCAGGGCGCATCGGGACTTTTACTGAAACTGGGCCTGTCGCACTAGGTGTTCGTGACAAAGGGCGGGGCCGAGTAGAACGCTTGCACGAACTACACCCGTAGAAGGCATGGAATCATCGAAGTGGACCGGGGTTCAATTCCCCGCGGCTCCACCGGGCACATCGCACACAGTCTTATCAGCAGCAGAGGCCACCCGGAAGGGTGGCCTCTGCTGCTGTCAAAGGATGTTGAGCCGCTGACTAGCTCCGAACCGCCGTTTTTACGACACCAGAAACGAGTGCTTCAAGTGGGCCACGGCGACGTGTGAACGACAAGATCGCTCCAATTACAAGAACTCCCGCAAACTGAATAAGAAACGACCAAGGGCCAGCAGCCCACCAGGGCATCATTCCGTTCGCTGCTATGGTCGATTCTGCATCCGCGAGCACCGCAGAGAATAGCATGCCGCTCGCAGCGACGTGAAGCGTGTAAATGGTGAGCGAGGCGGCTCCCGCAGACCGCACAATGTCGGTGACCCGAGAAGGTTTTCGGTTGCCCCGAGCGACGTCAAAGATCAACACGAGCACGCTGACTACGGCGAGCCCGATCCCAATGGTGCGAAGAAGGTCCATCGGTGAGCCAGAGTGTGGTGTCGCAACGAGTTGAGCCCACGGAAGAGGACTCATGGGAGCGCCAAACGAAGGAGTCGTCAGAAGCGTCGTAAACAGCTCAGGCTCAACACCGGGGACAGCCTCGAAGCCGAAGCTTCCGAGGTGTGCGATGACAAAGGCTGAAATGAGCTGCGCTGCGATCGCGATGACCGTACCGATACTGCCAAGTGCAATGGCTATTCGAGTGAGTGAGCCCCTGGTTGATGCCGCGACGAACGCGCGCCCGATCAGAACACCAACGAGCATGTATACGACCCACGTGACTGCAGGATATTGCCCCGTGAGCAGCAACGCCCTGAGGTTTTCGAGGGGGCATTGAAGAATGCCTCGAACGTGACGGATCCTCCCTCACCGACGACACCAAGTTCGGTTCTGACCGCTGCATTCAGTGCGCCGCCCGCAACTGCGAGCACGGTGGCCAAGCTGGCGAGTATCCAGCTGCGGGCCGCTAT
Source organism: Leucobacter coleopterorum (assembly GCF_011382985.1). Taxonomy (GTDB): domain Bacteria; phylum Actinomycetota; class Actinomycetes; order Actinomycetales; family Microbacteriaceae; genus Leucobacter; species Leucobacter coleopterorum. Next base: position 2,120,534 of record NZ_CP049933.1, on the reverse strand, counting down.
CAGTGGGGCCAAGAGCAACATCGCGACCCCGTAGTAGGCGAGAACCACAACAATGGGGCTCTCGATGAGTCCGAGCAGCATGCCAATGAGAACAAGAATGGCACCTCGCAACGCGATCGCCGCGATAGCGCCGCCGACCCGTTTCTCTCGAAGCAGTCGACGAGTTGCGAACACCATGCTTAAGCCGCCAAGCAGCGCAAAGAGTGGCGCAGCGATGCCCGAGGTGAATGTTTCGGCGAATGTTCCGATCGTCTGATCCAGCTCACTTGCGCCAGGATTCATTGCGTTGACTGCGAGCAGGTGTGTTGCCATCATGCCGATAATCGCGAGAAAACGTGCGATGTCTACGCCCACAAATCGGGCGGTGCTAGTGTCAGTGCCGCTGCTCGCTGCGCGGTTATGGAGTGAGGGTGAAACGGTTGGGGGAGTCGGTTGCATACCTTCAAGTGTGCTTCGTGACGGCTCGGCTGAAATCCCCCAATGGTACCGGCGTGTGGCACCGCGGTCTGATTCTTGGGCGTCGGCAAGCTCATTCAGACGAATAAGCTTGAAGCTGTGAAAAAGGTTGCCGTCGTTGTGCGAGAAGGCGCGAAGCCGCTCGACGTGGGCATTCCAGCCCAAGTGTTTACAACCCGCGCCAGCATGCCCTATGAAGTGCATGTGTGCGGAATCGAGCCGGGGCTGATTCCTGGTGGCGACGGCCTCTCGTACTCCGTGGATACGGGGCTCGAAGCTCTCGACGACGCCGACCTGGTATTTTTGCCGGGTACGAGACATCCGGATCGGGAACCTCCGCCCGAGAAGCTGCTCGATGCCCTCGTGAAGGCCCACGAACGCGGCGTTCGCCTCGCCGCCATTTCAACGGGAGCGTTTGCGCTCGCTGCAACCGGGCTACTGGACCAAAAGCGAGCGACCACACACTGGCACTACGCACAAATCTTCGCGGCCCAGTTTCCGCAAGTGCAGGTAGACGAGAGTGTGTTGTTTGTCGATGAGGGTTCTGTGTTGACGTCTGCGGGTGCCGCGTCGGGCATCGACCTTTGCCTGCACATCTTGCGCGCGGATCTCGGCATGGCTGCTGCGAACCACGCGGCCAGACGGCTTGTTGCAGCCCCGTATCGCAGCGGTGGACAGGGTCAGTTTGTGCGTCGGTCCGTGCCCGAAACCTACGGTGAACGACTTGCCAGCACGCGCGAGTGGGCGCTGCATCGACTACACGAACCCCTCACAATCCAAACGCTAGCAACCCATGCCCGAGTGTCGGAGCGTACTCTCTCGAGGCGCTTCACAGAAGAGACCGGTTACACCCCGATGCGGTGGGTGATGCGCGCTCGTCTTGATCTCGCGCGTGAGCTGCTTGAAAGCACGGACCTGAGTGTCGATACCATCGCAACGCAGGTTGGCTTGGGGACCGCAGTCAATCTGCGGCTGCACTTTCGACGGGTGCTCGGCACGACCCCTTCAGAGTATCGCCGTACCTTCACCCGGGGTGAGTGACATTGGCGAGATTCTTTCTGTAGGTGGCATTGATGCCACTGGTCGCGAGACCGCGAAGCGCGAGATCCTTAGCTGTACAAGAAAGGACAGCCATGACTGGTCGTATTGCAATCAACGGTTTCGGGCGAATCGGAAGGGGGGTGCTGCGTGCGTTACTGGAACAGTCGAGCGATCTGGAGCTGGTCGCAATCAATGATCTCACCGACGCAAAGACGATTGCGCAGCTATACAACTTTGACTCTGTCTACGGCCGCGCGACGACACCCATGCGGGCTGAGGGCAATGAACTAGTCGTGGGGGATCGGCGCATTAGGCTTCTCGCTCAGCGCGACCCTGCGCTGCTGCCATGGGGTGAACTGAGTATCGACGTGGTCTTAGAGTCGACCGGTCGCTTCACAAAAGCAAAGGATGCACACTTGCACCTTGACGCCGGTGCAAAGCGAGTGCTCGTGAGCGCCCCCTCTTCGGGCTCCGACGTGACGCTCGTTCGCGGTGTGAACGAAGACGCGTACGATCCCGCCGAGCACTTTGTGATCTCAAATGCCTCGTGCACGACAAACGCGCTCGCTCCGCTCGCGCAGGTGCTGCATCAGCTCGCTGGGATCGAGCAGGGGTTCATGATGACTGTGCACGCGTACACGCAGGATCAGAATCTGGTTGACAGTCCGCACTCCGATCCCCGTCGCGCCCGCGCTGCGGCCCTCAATATCGTGCCGTCTTCAACTGGAGCAGCGCGAGCGATCGGTAAAGTACTGCCAGAGCTCGAGGGTAAACTGAGTGGCGATGCGATCCGCGTACCTGTGCCTGTAGGTTCGATTGTTGAGCTCACGGCGATGGTTGAGCGTGACGTGACCGAGGATGAGGTGCGAGCCGCGTACCGTGAGGCCGCCGAGGGGCGCCTGCGGGGCATTCTTGAGTACTCAGAGGATCCGTTGGTGTCGTCAGATATCGTCGGCAACCCAGCGTCGTCCATCTTCGACTCAGAACTCGTTCGTGTGGTGGGTCGACACATCAAGGTGTCCTCCTGGTACGACAACGAGTGGGGGTTCTCGAATCGAGTCGCTGAGACGCTGTCTCGACTCGCTGACTAAGCAGTGAGATGCCGTGCCCGGCGCTATCATGTTGAACATGGTGGTGCAGCAAACGGCGACCCGATCGCGCAAGCCACCGGAGGAGCGTCGCGCCGAGATTCTCGCTCATGCCTCGTCAATCGCGCTCGCTGATGGGCTTGAACGCGTTACGCTTCGGGCGGTTGCCGATCAGCTTGGTGTGAGGCCCGGTCTGATTAGTCACTATTTTCCGGCGGTCGAAGACCTGGTGGCCGCGGCGTTTGAACTCGCTGTGACCGGAGAACGGGAACAAATGTTTGCGGGGAAGGGCTCTCCCACTTCGCGTCTCGCTGCGCTCGTGCACCGCGTGACGAGTGGTGAGGCCAATGACCTCGCCCGACTCTGGCTGAATGCGCGTCATCTGGGGCGGTTTAGTGATGTGTTGGCTAGAGCGATTGCCGTGCAGGAGGCGAAGGATCGCGACCACATGCTGAACCTCATTAAGGACGGTGTTGAAGTCGGGGAGTTTCATGCCGATGACCCTTTTGCGGCGTGCGTACGCATTTTCATCGCGATCGACGGCTACTCGGTATATGTCAATTCCGCCGACGAGTTTGAGGTCGCCGCCTACACCCGCTTCGTTGGGGACGTGTGCGAGTGGACGCTTGGGCTAGATGCCCGTTCTTGGAGCTAACCCTGTCGCACAACGAGCTTGCCGAGTAACTGTGCAATCATGCGCCAGCCGATCAAAAACACCGCGATTGAAACAGTGGCTACGATGACGAATGGCAAAGCCGTGCCCGAACCAGTGAGCGCACGTAGGATCATGCCGAGCGCGACGGTGCCGATCCACAGGGGAATGCCTGACTTTACTGGGGACAGCGGATGTTTCGAGATGCGAGCCGACACCCACATGATCGTAAGCCCCGCGAGAAACGGCCACGCTGTGTCCCACAGGCCGAAGAGTGTCGCCTCGCGCGAGTGGCTGCTTCGACCGAGCGCGGCGAACAGCACAACAAGCACAGTGTCGATGCCCAGTGCGAGCAAAACCGTCTTCCACCCTGGCTGCACATGCTTTGCGGTGGGGGAAGGCATCTGTGACTCGCTCACGCTGACACCTCTGACCCCGATCCTGTGCCCGTAATGACCGCAATCACCGCGTCGTGTAGCGCGCCGTTTGTGGCGAGCGAGCTGCCGTTCCACGCGCTCTCTGCGCCGTTGATGTCGGTGAACTTGCCTCCAGCCTCGCGCACGATCGGCACGAGCGCCGCCAGATCGTAGGGCTTCACGTCGAACTCCGCGACGATGTCAACGAGCCCTTCGGCAAGTAACATATACGACCACATGTCACCGTACGCGCGGTCCCGCCACACGGTTCGGCTGAGCGCAATGAGCGGTTGTAGGTAACCGGCGTGGTCCCACTGCTCGATGCTTTGGAAGCTGAGTGAGGCGTGCTCGAGATCATTCACGCCAGAGACGCGCAGGGGACGAGGATCAGTGCCCGCTTGCTGTCCCCACGCCCCGGACCCAGTTTCGGCCCACCAGCGGCCGCCGAAGCCCGGCGCCGACACAACTCCCAACGAGGGCTCGCCTGCAACCTCAAGTGCAATTAGCGTGGCCCAGTTGGGTACACCCCGCAAGAAGTTGGAGGTGCCGTCGATGGGATCGATGATCCACCTCCGCTCACCACGTTCTGCTCTGCCGGATTCTTCGCCGAAGAAACTGTCGCCCGGACGTTCTGTCTCTATGAGCTCGCGCAATGCCGACTCGACGGCTTTGTCAGCGTCGGTAACAAAGGTGCGATCAGGTTTCGTTTCTATCGTGAGGTCGGCCGAGCGAAAACGGGGGAGCGAAATAGTGTCGGCGAGATCAGCGAGCCTTAGGGCAAAGGCAAGATCGGCCGATGGAGCGGGGGCTGTGACATGTGGCCTCCTAGCCAGAAACGAAAAGGCTCTTCTTCCGCGTCATTTGGAAGAAGAGCCTGAGTCGTACACCCCCCGGGACTCGAACCCGGAACCCATTGATTAAGAGTCAATTGCTCTGCCATTGAGCTAGAGGTGCTCGCTGCTCCGTGAGCAACATAGATACGTTAGCACGCCCGCGGGAGAGCCACAAACTCAAGCGGATATTCGGGCATTTCGGGACAGCTTCTTCACACCTAATTGCAGATTTCGTATCGTATGCTGCCCATTATGCGTCTCGCAATGGTGTTACGCATAGATGTTTCCGTCAAACTTGATGGTCATTGAGCTACCCCTACTCCGACCCCGCCCCCACGGTAATGAGGCCCCGATGAAGACTAAACTTTCCTACCGATTTTCTGTTCCCGCTGTGCTTGTCATTGCTGCCCTTGCGCTCACCGGTTGCAGCGGCGATCCCGAAAAGAAGAAAGTGGAGGAGGGGCCCCTCTCTAAGTACATGAGTGCTATGTGGGGCGACGAGGAGTACAACCAGGAGTATTACGACAAGCAGCAGGTGAAAATCGAAGAGCTGGTCGCCGACTGCATGGCGAAGGAAGCATTCGAGTACATTCCGAATACCGAAAATGGTGGCACGGTTGTCTTTAGTGATGATGAAGACAGTGATATGCCGGATCCTAACTCGATGAAGTTTGCGGAAACCTACGGTTATGGATTTGTAACTTCTCCCTACGAGGAAGAAGCAACAGGTGGAGACGGCAACGAGAAAGAGTATGTCGATCCGAACCAGGAGTACCTCGACAGCCTCTCCGACTCGGAACGAGCAGCCTACGATGAGACGCTGTGGGGAACGCCGACAGAAATGACTGGCGAAGGCGACGAAGACGAGACTATACAGGAGTACGACTGGAAGTCTGCTGGTTGTTACGGTGCCGCTCAGCACGAGGTGCAGGGTGAAGCGATGGAAGCGGCCGAAGATCCCGAGTTTAAAGACCTCTTCGACAAGATGCAGAACGTGTGGACCGACGTCTATGGCGACGGCGAAAACGCCTCCCCTAATGAGGACGTCGCGAAGATTAACCGAGAGTGGTCCGAGTGCATCGTCAATGCTGGGTACGACTTCGCAAACCCAGACGAGGCTTGGACAGCGATGATGGAAGACTGGAACAAGGTCCAGGAAGCCGGGTATGCAGAGGGTTCAGATAGCGATAAGGAGCCTACTGGCCCGAGCAAGGCTGAGAAGAAGAAGTTCCAAGAAAAAGAAATCAAGGCCGCTGTGGCCGATCGTAAATGCCAGGACAAGGTCGGATACATCGAAAAGCAGCAGGATATTGTGAATGCTGCCGAGCAGAAGTTTGTCGACGAGCACAAGTCGGAACTTGACGCGATGCTTGCCAAATATGGCTCGAAGAAGAAAGACAAGTAACCGGTGGCTGTGCTGCGACGGAATCGGAAACATCGGGAATCTCCGCAAGAGGTAGAGCCTCAGGAGGACAGTCAGCTCGCTGCCGACGAACTGCCCTCGAACTCTACGGCTGGCTCCGTCAATGCTGCCGATGCCGAGGCTGCCGACGAAACTGCAACGCCCAAGAAGAAACACGGCTGGGCTGGGGCACGCCTCGTTGGCCTCATTGCCGGTGTTGCAATTGTGTCGTTGCTCCTTGGTGTGGGAGTGATGCAGTTTATTGTTTCGCCTGCGGAAGTGGCTGCACGAACCAAGGCTCCAGATCCCGGTCCCGTCACGGCACCGGTCGAGAAACGACAGATTGAGAACACCGTGGTGATTCGCGGTGAGGTGAGCTATGCCGACTCGGTGGCCGTATCGATTGACGCCGCGGGCGGTGGAGGCCGTGCGGTCATCACAGGTCGTGTGCCTGAGGTCGGAGCGATCCTTGACACCGGAAACATCGCTCTCGAGATTGCCGGGCGTCCCGTTGTTGTGTTACCTGGCGAACTGCCCGCATACCGTTCACTGGCGTTTGGTATGCGTGGGCCCGACGTGACGCAGCTCAAACAGGCGCTCGCGGCAATGGGCTTCGGGGTCGGCAACATCGACTCAGACACCTATGACGCAGATACGGCAGTTGCCGTGGGGGCATTGTACGAGCAGATCGGGTACACAGCTTCGACTGGCGGAGACGAGGCTCAGCAGGCCCTTCGTGAGGCGGAGCGTGGCGTGCGTGACGCGCAGCTCGGTCTTGCGGGGGCGCAGTCGGCGCTCGACGAGGCGATTGCAACCGCGCAGCCCAATACAAATGCAGAGCAGGCAGCGCTCAACGAGGCGAACGATACCCTGAGTGACTCGCAGGAGAAGCTTGGGGAGGCGCAGGTAGCTGTGCTGCCAACTCTGCCCTCCAACGAAGTGCTCTTCCTCACTGGTCTTCCGCGCCGAGTGGACGAGGTTTCCGTGGCCCGAGGTGATGAACTCCAAGGCTCTCCCATGAGCGTCTCGGGCGCAACACTCACCATTACGGGCACTGTTTCAAAACAGGACGCGCAGTTGCTGACTGAGGGTGCTAAAGCGTTCTTTGCCGCACCAAACGGCGACGAACTCACCGCTACGATCAAGAAGATTCGCGCTCCCAAGTCGGGAGGAAAAACGGAGGGGTCTGGTGGTAGTGGTGGTGGCAATACCGGAGATTCGGGCGGTGGTGATTCTGGTGGTAACAGCCAAGAATCTAGTCGCTACACCGTGGCGATGACGCCGAGCAAACTGACCTCAGATAACATTGAAGCACTGCGTGACACAAACGTGCGTATCAAAATTCCCGTCGCTTCAACCGAGGGCGACGTACTCGCGGTGCCGATCGCGGCACTCTCTGCCGGGTCAGGCGGAGAAGATCGTATTGAATTGATGGTCGATCCGAAGAATGGCCCCGACGCTGTCACTGAGAACATCGTTGTGAAAGTTGGCCTGGCTGCCGACGGCTTTGTTGAGATTTCTTCTGACGATGCGCGCGTAAAAAAGGGTGCCAAGGTCGTGGTTGGTAGATGAGTGGGATCGCGGAGCTCATTGACGAACTCGACGATTCGTCTGCGGAAGACGAAGTCACTGAGCTTTCGAGGTCGGCTGGTCGTAAGCAACGCAGACAAGTGCGGAAGCAAACTCGAGCCGAATCTCGGGAGGCTGCCGCCAGCGCGCGACTTGCCGAACAGCGTGCTGCCGGAGACCAAGACTATTCGGGACCCATTGTGCACCTTGATGACGTCACCCGCTTTTTTCCGGGGCCGCCCAAGGTGTTTGCGCTGCGGGGCATTGACTTGACGATCGAACGGGGTGATTACCTCGCGATTGTTGGGCCATCAGGATCGGGCAAATCAACCATGCTGAATGCGCTTGGGCTGCTCGATCGCCCGAGTACCGGCAAGTTTCTCTTCGAGGGCATTGATACGGCGGAACTCAGCGACGACGAGCGGGCGGCCCTACGTGGCAACGCGATTGGTTTTGTGTTTCAGTCCTTTCATCTGCTTCCAACACGCACTGTGCTTGAAAATGTAATGCTCGCGACGGCCTACGCCGGGGTGCCAAAGACAGAGCGTGAAGCCCTCGCGCGCGAATCACTTACCAAAGTGGGGCTGGATCACAGGGTCGAGTTTTTTCCCAACAGGCTTTCTGGCGGTGAGCGGCAGCGCGTGGCAATTGCACGTGCTGTGTGTACGTCGCCCAGACTGTTGCTCGCTGACGAACCAACGGGTAATCTCGACAGACAAAATTCAGAGATCGTTATGCGCCTCTTCGAAGAACTCGGCGAAGAGGGGCTCACCATTGTTATGATTACCCACGACGAAACTGTAGCTGCATCGGCCAAACGTCGAGTTCGCATGCAAGACGGTGAACTGTCGGTGATCGCGTGAGCGTGCGCTGGCCGCAGATGTTGCGCCTGAAGCGACGCAAGCGTGCCACTAAGGTTCCCGGGTTGCCCATTCGAGACCTGACTCGGGAAGCGCTCGAAGGGGTGGGTGCCCGCCCATCTCGACTCGTTATTACCCTGCTCGGCACTGTGCTCGGCATTGCCTCACTTGTCGCCACCATTGGTTTTGCCCAGACCGCTGCTGGGCAGATTTCTCAGCAGTTCGATGCGCTCGCTGCGACGCGGGTTACGGTCGAGCCTGGTAAAACGAAGGCCGCAGGAAACAAAGATCGTGTGACCGCCAAGATTCCCTGGGACGCTGTGCAGCGTACAGAAGATCTGGTTGGCGTGAAGCATGCGGCGCTGTATGCCAAAGTGCCAAACTCTCCCAAGGTCGACACCGTTCAGGTGCAGGATCCATCACAGGTCGCAACCGTGCCACCACCTGTCATTGCCGCGTCGCCAGAGATCCTGCAAGCGGTGCAGGGGCGTATGCAGACCGGCCGGTTCTACGATAGCGGTCACGATGAGCGTCGTGACCGTGTTGTTGTGCTCGGCAAGAACGCCGCGAAAAAGCTCGGTATCAACAGAGTGAGCGGGCAACCCGCAATCTTCGTCAACGACCGTGCCTACACGGTCATTGGGATTCTCGACAAGGTTGGAACGCGGGACGGGCTGCTCGATTCTGTGATCGTTCCCGTAGAGACTGCTCGCTCCGAGCTCGACCTTGCCGCGCCCGATGCTCTCGACATTCGCATTGACATCGGTGCCGGGCCGGTGGTTGGCAAGCAGGCTCCGATTGCGCTCAACCCGAATGCCCCTGACTCATTTAAAGTGGCGGCTCCCGGCGGAGTGAACGAGCTTCAAAAGAGTGTCGAAGCCGATGTCAATGTGCTGTTCATTGCGATCGGCATTGTTGCGCTCATTGGCGGTGGAATCGGGATCGCAAACGTCACCCTCCTCTCCGTATCGGAGCGGCGTGGTGAGATCGGGCTGCGTCGCGCTCTCGGCGCGCGCACTCGCGATATCTCGAGGCAGTTCATGCTTGAGTCGGTGACGACGGGTGTGCTCGGTGGGCTGATCGGTGTCGCCGTGGGACTGTTCGGGTTACTAGCAGTGTGTCTCACGCAGCAGTGGACCCCGATGCTTGCCCCATGGGCCGCTCCAGTTGGAGTGATTGTGGGTGCACTGGTCGGGCTCGCAGCCGGAACATACCCGGCGATAAAGGCCGCCAGAATCGAGCCGGTAGACGCTTTGCGCGACTAGCTATCGTCGGCGTCTTACGAGAAAAGCCGACGCTACGGCTACCGCGAGAAGCGAAGCCACCATAACAGCGAGTCTCGCGGTGTCTGTGTCGCTGGGATGATCGAAGCTGAGGTCAGTGACGAGCAGTGACACAGTAAAACCGATGCCCGCGAGTGCGCCGACACCGATAAGCTCTCGCCAACGTACGGCAGGGTCCAGTTCAGCGCGAGTCCAGCGTGTGAGCAGCCAGGTTGTCAGAGCAATACCAACTGGCTTGCCGATCACGAGTCCCGCAATGATACCGAAAGCAATAGGGTCAAAGGGAAACCTTGAGTCTCCGCTGATGGCGACTCCGGCCGCAAAAAACGCAAAGACGGGCACGGCAATGCCTGTTGAGAGGGGCCGAAATCTGTGTTCGAAGGTCTCAGCAAGTTGTGTGCCTCCGCGACCGGAAACCGGCACGAGAAACGCGAGAACAACACCGGCGATGGTTGCGTGGATCCCTGACGCATGAAATAGTGCCCACGCTACGATTCCGAGGGGAGCAGTACGACCCAGGCGGCCCACTTCGAAGCGGCCAATTGCGCAGAAAAGCGATGCGAAATAAAACCGTAGAGGGCGAGTGGCACAATCGCGATCGCGAGGGGCGAAAGGTGCACCGTATCGGTGTAAAAGATCGCGATGATAATGATGGCGATGAGGTCGTCGACCACTGCGAGCGTCAATAAGAACATGCGCAGGGCAGGGGGATTCTCGGAGCCACGAGCGCGAGGACAGCAACGGCGAAGGCTATATCGGTAGCAGTCGGAATTGCCCAACCGTCTGCCCCAGGAGAACCAGCGGTGAACGCCACATAGAAGAGCGCTGGCACCGCAACACCACCAAAGGCTGCTGCGACCGGCACAACTGCGGTTGAGAACTTCTTGAGTGCTCCCGAAACAAACTCGCGCTTGAGTTCAAGGCCAACCATAAAAAAGAACACCGCGAGGAGCCCGTCGGAGGCCCAGTGCCCAACACTGAGGTGCAGGCTGAGCGAATCGGGGCCGATCTTTGTGTCGCGCAGTGAGAAATAGTTGTCTGCAAGGGGGGAGTTTGCTGCAACGAAGCCGAGAAACGCCGCGACCATGACAATCACGCCGCCGACAACATCGGCTCGAAGAAGCCGACTTACTCTTGCCGCTTCTCGTTTGCTAAAGAGGGACAGGGTTGATCTGCGGCTTGGGGTAGCGGGAGTAGTCATGAAATGTCTCCAGATTGGGTCGACTCAAAGGATGTCGACCAGGCTTCCCGACTCACCGCGTTCCAGTGTAGTCGTCTAGCGCCTGGAAAGGTCCTCATCTTCAGCGCCCTGCATGGCAACCCCAGCGATCGCCAGCGCAAGACCAGCCGCCCACACGCCCCACACAACGTAGCGGCGCCAATCTTTCGGCATGTGCTGGGTGCGCTTCGAGGTGCTAAGCGCGCCAAACGCGGCCCCGATAACTCCGGGGTTTGTCACATACTTGCCGATCGCCATGGCTCCTCCTTGCGGGCTGAACAGTGCAAAGCTAAGCCTAACGTCAGGGCGTTACGCATGCGATACGATTACAGAAGGAGTTTGTCACAGCGCGACAAACGCAGCGGCTCTTGTACTTTGAGCCCACAAGCTACAAAGGAGAATCGGCATGGCGAAGCAGAAGACCGAGACGCTGTTCGAAGAGAGCTCGCAAGGAGCCGTTGGTGCGATCACCGGTGTGCTGTTTGTGCTGTCTGTTGTGCTCATGCTCGGTGGCTTCATCCTGATGGCTTACGGCATTCAGCCGAGCTTGGGCGCCGCTGAACTCTGGACTTTCTGCGGTGGTCTTGCAGCGACCATCGTGGGATTTATCATCCCGTTCGCTATCCTTCCCGCAACGGGCAAGTAGCGAATTAAGCATTGCGTTCGGCACCGGTGAGCACAGCTTGCCGGTGCCGTTGTCGTTTCAGCACGTGTACGGAATACGTCTGTGCATAGAATAGAACAATGGCACAGACTGACATCAAGCCGCGTAGTCGCGACGTCACCGATGGAATCGAGAAGGCCGCAGCGCGCGGCATGCTTCGTGCAGTGGGCATGGGAGATGAAGACTGGGATAAGCCCCAGATTGGCATCGCCAGCTCATGGAACGAGATCACCCCCTGCAACCTGAGTCTCGACCGGCTCGCTCAGGGTGCAAAGGAAGGCGTGCACTCGGGTGGTGGCTACCCGCTGCAGTTTGGCACGGTCTCGGTTTCTGACGGCATCTCGATGGGCCACGAGGGCATGCATTTCTCGCTCGTCTCACGCGAGGTCATTGCTGACTCTGTCGAGACCGTCATGATGGCAGAGCGCCTCGACGGCTCGATTCTGCTCGCCGGTTGCGACAAGTCGCTGCCGGGCATGCTGATGGCGGCTGCGCGTCTGGATCTTGCTTCGGTGTTTCTCTACGCGGGGTCAATCGCTCCGGGCTGGGTGAAGCTTACTGACGGCACGGAGAAGGAAGTCACCATCATCGATGCCTTTGAGGCCGTTGGTGCGTGCAAAGCGGGCACTATGAGTGAGGAAGACCTGAAGCGCATCGAGTGCTCGATCGCTCCCGGCGAGGGTGCCTGCGGCGGCATGTATACCGCCAACACGATGGCCTCGATTGCAGAGGCTCTCGGCATGAGCCTTCCCGGATCTGCGGCTCCGCCCAGCGCTGACCGTCGTCGCGACTACTTCGCGCACCGCTCGGGTGAGGCCGTGGTGAACATGCTGCGCCTTGGTATCACGGCGCGCGACATCCTCACTAAAAAAGCGTTCGAAAACGCCATCACGCTACTCATGGCCTACGGTGGATCGACGAATGCGGTGCTGCACCTGCTTGCAATTGCGCGCGAGGCCGAGGTCGATCTGACGCTCGAAGACTTCAACCGCATTGGCGCAAAGGTGCCGCACCTCGCCGACATGAAGCCGTTCGGTAAGTACGTGATGGCCGATATCGACCGCCATGGCGGTGTCCCGGTGATCCTCAAAGCCCTGCTCGACGCAGGTCTGTTGCACGGCGACGTTCTGACCGTTACGGGTAAGACGATGGCCGAGAACCTGGCCGAGCTGAACCCCGACCCGGTTGACGGCAAGGTGATTCACAACCTTGACGATCCGATCCACGCGACGGGTGGCCTCACAATTCTGCACGGCTCGCTTGCCCCAGACGGGCAGTAGTGAAGACCGCGGGCTTTGACGCAGAGGTATTCGAGGGCCCAGCGCGCGTCTTTGAGCGTGAGCGCGCAGCGATGGATGCGCTCACCGAGGGCAAGATTGGCAAGGGCGATATCGTCGTCATTCGCTACGAAGGGCCCAAAGGTGGCCCCGGCATGCGCGAGATGCTCGCGATAACCGGTGCGATCAAGGGCGCGGGTCTCGGAAAAGATGTACTATTATTGACGGACGGGCGATTCTCAGGCGGCACAACCGGACTGTGTATCGGCCACATTGCACCGGAGGCATCGGACGGAGGTCCTGTTGCTTTGGTGCGCGACGGTGACCTGATTCGGGTTGATATCGCCGCACAAACGCTCGACTTGCTGGTGGATCCCGCCGAGCTTGAGGCCCGACGAGAAAACTGGGCCCCGCTTCCCCGCGATACACGCGTGGCGTACTTGCGAAGTACACCAAGCTCGTGCATTCCGCCTCTGAAGGCGCAATTACGGGTTAGTGCGCGTTCGCGACTCCGCCACTTCTGAGCTGAGACGCGCTGCGCTTGTATTGCATGACACCTTCAATCGAGAAAGCAAGACATGACCTCGGAATCGAGTGCAGTGCCACATCAACCAGACCCGGATTATTCCGGCGGCGAACGGATGACCGGAGCGCAGGCCGTCGTTCGCAGCCTTGAAGCGCTTGGCGTGCGTGACGTCTTCGGGCTCCCTGGTGGAGCAGTCCTTCCGCTGTACGACGCGCTGATGGACGCCGCTGAACTGCGTCACATCCTTGTTCGTCACGAGCAGGGAGGCGGTCACGCTGCTGAGGGGTTCGCCTCGGCCAAGGGAGAGGTTGGTGTGTGTATCGCGACCTCCGGCCCCGGCGCGACCAACCTTGTCACCGCAATCGCGGATGCCTACATGGACTCAGTGCCGATGCTCGCGATCACCGGTCAGGTGTTCTCGCACCTCATGGGATCCGACGCGTTTCAAGAAGCCGACATTATTGGCATCACGATGCCGATCACGAAACACTCTTTCCTCGTGAAGAAGCCAGAGGACGTGCCCGGCGCTATTGCCGCGGCATACCACCTCGCTTCGACCGGTCGCCCCGGACCCGTGCTCGTGGACATCACGAAAGATGCTCAGGAGGGCCTTGTCGATTTCGTGTGGGATCCGCGGGTCGATCTCGCGGGTTACCGCCCAATTACTAAGGCCAACAGCAAGCAGATTCAGGCGGCTGCGGATCTGATCGCGCAGGCCGAACGACCCGTGTTTTACGTTGGCGGTGGCGTCGGACGCGCCGGTGCCTCGGCTGAACTGTTGCAGCTCGCTGAGCTGGTCGGGGCTCCCGTCGTGACGACCCTTATGGCTCGTGGCGTCTTCCCCGACTCGCACCCGCAGCACCTCGGCATGCCAGGCATGCACGGCACGGTTCCCGCGGTGCTCGCACTGCAGGAGTCCGATCTGCTGATTACTCTCGGTGCTCGTTTTGACGATCGTGTGACGGGTAAGGCGGCGCAGTTTGCCCCCGATGCAAAAGTGATCCACGCGGATATTGATCCCGCTGAAATCGGCAAGATCCGCGCGGCCGATGTGCCGATCGTTGGTGATGCGGCCGAGGTCATCTCAGATCTCATTGCGGCTGTTTCCACCTGCAAACTGAGTCGAGAATGCGCTGACATCTCTGAGTGGTGGGAGCGCCTGCGAATGCTTCAGGAGAAGTTCCCGCTCGGCTACAAAGAGACGACCGACGGTCTGCTTTCACCGCAGCACATCATTCAGCGCATCGGTGAGATCACCGGGCCCGAAGGCGTGTACGTCGCTGGTGTCGGCCAGCACCAGATGTGGGCGGCGCAGTTCATCAAGTACGAGCGCCCAAACGCCTGGTTGAACTCTGGCGGTGCGGGCACCATGGGTTACTCCGTGCCCGCTGCCATGGGGGCCAAGGTTGCCGAGCCAGATCGCGCGGTCTGGGCCATTGACGGCGACGGCTGCTTCCAGATGACAAATCAAGAGCTGGCAACCTGCATGGTGAACAACATCCCCATCAAGGTAGCCATCATTAACAACTCGTCACTCGGCATGGTGCGGCAGTGGCAGACGCTCATTTACGACGGTCGCTACTCGAACACTGAGCTGAACACCGGTCACGGCAGCGAGCGGATCCCCGACTTTGTGAAGCTGGGGGAAGCGTACGGCTGCCTCGCTATTCGTGTGGAGCGCGAGGATCAGGTCGACGACGCGATTAGGCTCGCGCTTGAGACGAATGACCGCCCCGTGGTGATTGACTTCGTCGTGAGCTCTGACGCGATGGTGTGGCCGATGGTTCGCCAAGGCACCTCCAACAGCGATATTCAGTATGCGCTTGAGCATGCACCCGAGTGGGAGGAAGAGTAAAAATGAGCCGTCACGTACTCAGCCTCCTCGTAGAGGATAAACCGGGCCTGCTGACCCGGGTCGCCGGGCTTTTTGCTCGACGTGGTTTTAATATCGAGTCGCTCGCCGTGGGCCCCACCGAGATGCGTGGTCTCTCACGCATCACTGTTGTGGTTGACGAAGACGAAACACTGCTTGAGCAGGTGACGAAGCAACTCAACAAGCTTGTGAATGTCATCAAGATCGTGGAGTTGGAGGAGTCCAACTCCGTGCAACGTGAGCACGTGCTCATCAAGGTGCGCGCTGACAACCAGACTCGCTCGCATGTGCTTGAAGCAGTGAGTCTTTTCCGTGCTCGTGTAGTCGATGTTGTGCCCGACGCGCTCACCATCGAGGTAACAGGAGACAGCGGCAAGATTGATGCCTTCTTGAAGGTGCTCGAGCCGTACGGCATCAAGGAGATCGCCCAGTCGGGGTTGATCGCCATGGGCCGCGGTTCCAAGTCGATCACCGAGCGGGTCTTCAAGAACTAACTGCCTCGCGGGATCCCGATCCCGAACCAGATTTACCGAAATCACGAAACGAAAGAGAGTCACAAGTGGCTGAGATGTACTACGACGCAGACGCAGATCTGTCCATCATCCAGGGTAAGAAAGTAGCCGTCGTTGGCTATGGCTCGCAGGGGCACGCGCACGCAATGAACCTGCGCGACTCGGGTGTTGAGGTCGTTATTGCCCTCAAGGAAGGCTCGAAGTCGATTCAGAAGGCTGAAGAGGCTGGCTTCACCGTGAAGACAGTCGCCGACGCCGCTGAGTGGGCCGACCTGATCATGGTGCTCGCACCTGATCAGCACCAGCGCACTATCTACAACGAGTCGATCAAGCAGCACCTCACCTCGGGCAAGACGCTCGCGTTTGCTCACGGCTTCAACATTCGCTTCGGCTACATCGAGACGCCCGAGGGTGTTGACGTGATCCTCGTGGCCCCCAAGGCCCCGGGCCACACCGTGCGCCGCGAGTTCGAGGCCGGTCGCGGCATCCCCGACATTATCGCCGTTGAGGTTGACGCCTCGGGCACCGCCTGGGAAACCGCGAAGTCTTACGCGAAGGCAATCGGTGGCACCCGCGCTGGTGTCATCAAGACCACCTTCACCGAAGAGACCGAGACCGACCTGTTCGGTGAGCAGGCTGTGCTCTGCGGTGGCACCTCGCAGCTCGTGCAGTACGGTTTCGAGACGCTGACCGAGGCTGGCTACCAGCCGGAGATCGCCTACTTCGAGGTGCTGCACGAGCTCAAGCTCATCGTTGACCTGATGTGGGAGGGTGGCATTGCCAAGCAGCGCTGGTCCGTTTCCGACACCGCTGAGTACGGCGACTACGTCTCCGGCCCGCGCGTTGTTGATCCCTCCGTCAAGGAGAACATGAAGGCTGTGCTCGCTGACATCCAGTCGGGTGCGTTCGCGAAGCGCTTCATTGAAGATCAGGACAACGGTGGCAAGGAGTTCATCGAGCTCCGTACCAAGGCAGAGAAGCACCCGATCGAGACCACCGGTCGCGAGCTGCGTAAGCTTTTCGCTTGGAAGCAGACCGACACCGATTACGTTGACGGCAGCGCTGCGCGCTAGTCGCTAGTTTGTAAAGGCGGGGCGTGCGGGCTATTCCGCGCGCCCCGTTTTTCTGTCTAGCCCTACGCAGGTGGTCAGTCGTCGCCAGTTGGCCAGCAATAACCCGCAGACCAGCAGTTCTCTCCCGAAACTGATGTCCTGCGGGTTCTTGATGTCTTATGGGCTGGGTCGCTTGGTGCGGGCGGTCGCTGGAGCCGTCCATGGATCCTCGGGCCAGGGGTGTTTTGGGTAGCGGCCACGCATTTCGCGGCGCACCTGTTGGTAAGGGCCGTTCCAGAACGATGCGAGATCATCGGTCACAGCGAGGGGGCGGCGCGCCGGAGAGAGCAGGTGCACCAGCACCGGCACGCGACCACCGACGAGTCGCGGCGTTTGCGCGAGACCGAACAATTCTTGAAGTTTCACCGAGACAACGGGCGGGGCTGTCGGATCAGCCGGATCCGGATAGTCGATTCGCACTGTTGAACCCGAGGGCGCGGTAAGTCGCTCGGGTACAAGCTCGTCGAGGTGAGAAGCTTCTGGCCAGGGGAGAAGCCTGCGCAGCGCCGCCGCCACATCAATTCGGTGCAGTGAGGAGCCCACGCCCATACGCTCGAGGTCTGAGCCGAGCCAGCTGTCGATGCTGTCGAGCAGTGCTGCATCGTCCATCCGTGGCCAAGGGTCACCGAGTTCTCGGCGCAGTAGTGCGATTCGAGTCCGCAGTCTCACAGCTGACTCCGACCAGTTGAGGGTCTGCAGCCCGGCCTCTCGCAGGTGGGTTGCAAGTGCTAGTCCGGTATCGGCATCTGTGGAGGCGACCGGCGTGGCCGAGATCAAAATCTTACCGACCCACCGCTCTTCTGTGACCCGCACCCGACCGTTCTCGACTCGGGCAGCTCGTGTGCGAGCCACAAGCGCGTCACCAATTCGTAGGGCGTCGGCCTCGGTGAGGGGTGCGGCCAGTCGGATCACGGCACCCGTGCCATCGGCGACTTTTCCCTCGGCGCGCTGCACTTCGCACACGGCAAGCCACTCGCTGTGGAGCAGCCCGCTACCCTCGGGAACGGCCGCCCGGGTGCCGCTCGCCAAAAGGTAGGCGCGGGATCTCTCGCTCACACGACGTGCGATCCACTCTGGGCGGCCGAGAGCCGACACGATACCACTTGCAGTGTCTCCTGTTGTGGTGTTTGAATTTGTGGGGTCGGAGCCGCCATGATTGAGGCTAGCTGCAACGATCTCGCTCTGCGCAATCCGTTCGAGTCGGCGGCTTTCTCGCTGCCAGCGTTTGGCATCCGAAGATCGGCCGTCACGCAGCTGCCGCATCAGACGAGGCAGGTCGGCGCTGGCTTCACGGTGACCATCTGAGATTGCGGCGACGACTTCAGCGGCGGTTCGAGCGTTGCCAAGCTCCACCGTTCCCGAGAGGAGAGCGCGTGCGTCGCGCACACCCACTGGGAGCTGTGCAATTCGGACTCCCTGAGCTGTTGGGCGACCTGCGTTATCGATCAGCTGAAGCGCACGCAGTTCTGCGACGGCCTCACACATGGCCGCAGTTGGGGGAGGTGAAGGGAACGCCAGACCGACACCAGCGGGCGTTCCCCAGGCAGCGAGGAGTAGCGCGGTATCTGTGAGATCGGCCGAAGCGATCTCTGGCGCAGACTCGGAGGGCATTCGTGCGAAGTCAGCCTCTGAATAGGCGCGCACGACTCGACCGGGTCCCTGGCGCGCGGCTCGACCAGCGCGCTGCTCCGCACTTGCCCGTGACGCACTGACGGTAACGAGACCGGTCATGCCGCGCGCTCGGTCGCGACGTAGCTCTCGGGAGAGTCCGGAATCGACCACTAGACGCACTCCCGGCACGGTGAGCGAACTTTCGGCCAGTGATGTGCTGACCACAATCCTTGGTGGATCATTCGGACCACGTCCGCGCACAGCGCGATCCTGATCCCGAGCAGATACCCTGCCGTGCAGCGGAAGAACTTCGAGCGACGCGTGTGCACGAGTGCTCAGTCGCCGCACAAGCTCATCAACCTCGCGAGCCCCGGGCACAAACACCAGCGCGTCGCTGGATTCGGCCTGCTGTGCCTCCAGTGTCACGGTGGCGACATGATCGAGGTAATCCCGCGTGACACCACGATCATCGAGGCGAGTTCCTGAGAAGGGTGCAAAATCCGCGCGAAGCGGGTGCAGCGTCGAGGGATGGCGACGATCGGTGCGGTTCCAGCGTCTCCCCCCAGTATTTCTGCAACCCGTGACGCGTTGAGTGTTGCCGACATTGCGACCACAAGCAGGTCTTCGCGCAGAGTGCGGACCTCCGCCATCATGCCAAGTAACAGGTCACTGTCGACCGAGCGCTCGTGCACCTCGTCAAGAATGACAGCGCTGATTCCGTCCAAGCTTGGATCAGTGAGCAGACGACGCAGCAGCACACCCGGCGTGAGAACTTCAAGTCGAGTGCGGCGTGACATGTGGCGTTCGCCGCGCACGGTGAAGCCGACGGAGTCGCCAACTGCAAAGCCGTCAAGCATCGCGATTCGGTTCGCTGCGGCACGCACCGCGACGCGCCGAGGCTGCGTAAGGAGCGTCGTGCCGCGGTCACGAACCATATTTGCGACCAGTGGAGGCACAAAGGTTGTCTTGCCGGTTCCCGGTGGTGCGGTCAGGACCATCACGCCAAACTTCGCGGCCGTTTCGAGCTCGTCCCGATGCTCCGCGACGGGAAGTCCTACTCCAATGGTGTTGATGTTGAAGACGGGCGTAGTCACTCTGCCAAGTCTAGGGTGGCCACCCGTTCACCGGATGCTCAAAGCACCACGGCTATAGGGTTAACGAATGCGGAAAAAGAAGGAACAAGCGGCACGTGACAGCACGCTTGCGAGCGGTTGGAAGGTCGAAGGTGAGGAGCCGATAGTTTCCGCCGAGGAAGACACTGTCGCGCCAGAAGGACAGGTGACTCAGGTCGCCTCGGATGCTGAACCCGCCGCGCCCGGGCTCAGTAACGGTGCCCTCGTAACGCTCGGTGTGTTTGGTGGGTTGTACCTACTGTACGTCTGGGGGTGGTTCATTATCGCGCAGGCATATGCGTCCGTGAACGCCATGGCAGCGGCCGGCAGTGGCACAATTGGCGGAGTGTTGCAGCAGATCGTTTTCTGGGCTGCGCCGCTTGCTCCGGTGCTCTGGTTTGGTCTTTCTCTGCTGTTTAGTCGAGGTGGGCGCACAAGGCGGTTGGTGCTGTTTTTGTTTATTGGAGCGATTGTGCTGATGCCGTTGCCGATGCTTATTGCGAGGGGGAGCTAGGTCATGGTGAAGGTAGTTTCGGCCTGGGTGGTCGGCGTTTTGCTTGCGGTGCTGTACCTGTACGCGGCCACGGCAGCGATTGGCAACCTGATAGGTATGTCTGGCCTGGCCACTGCGCTCGGATCGGGACTGAGTGCTGTCGGTTGGATCTGGCTGATTGCGGGCATTGTTATGCCAGTGGTGCTTCTCTCGCTTGCGCTGATTCTCGGCAGAAAGCGCAAAGCGGGGATGCGGATCCTGCTGCTCGCGGTGGGAATCACGGTCGTTGCTGTGTTGCAGATCGACGTGATGCACCTCATTCCCGAGTCGTTATATTTCGCGTAGCGTTCGGGAGGCCGGTCTCGCGCCACTAGACTGGAAATCCGCGCGCCCCGGGTGCGCATTGTTTCTGTCGTTTATCCCCGAAGGAACCGCCTGATGCCTGCGCCAATCGTGCTGATCGCTGAACAACTCTCACCCGCTACGATTGCCGCTCTCGGCCCCGACTTCGAGGTGGTGTACGTAGATGGCACCGACCGCGACGCTCTGCGCTCTGGGCTCGCGACCGCAGACGCGGTGCTTGTGCGATCCGCCACCCAGATTGACGCTGAGGCACTGAGTTGGGCGCCGAAGCTCAAAGTTGTTGCTCGCGCTGGAGTCGGTCTCGATAACGTTGACATCAAGTCCGCGACGCAGGCTGGCGTAATGGTCGTGAACGCGCCGACCTCCAACATCATCAGCGCTGCAGAGCTGACCGTTGCCCACATTCTTGGCCTCGCTCGCCACTTGCCGCGTGCGCACTCCTCGCTGTCAGCAGGGCAGTGGAAGCGCTCCTCATTCACCGGTATCGAACTGTACGAAAAGACCGTCGGTATCATCGGACTCGGACGCATTGGTGCGCTCATTGCTGAGCGCCTGCGCGGCTTCGGCGTTGAGCTCATCGCTTTTGATCCTTACGTCACAGCAGCGCGCGCCCAGCAGCTTGGTGTGCAACTCGTGTCGCTCGAAGAGCTCATTGAGCGCGTTGACTTCTTGACGATTCACATGCCTCGTACCCCCGAGACGCTGGGCATGATTGGTGCAGAGCAGCTCAAAGCGATGAAGTCGACGGCGTACGTTGTGAACGTTGCCCGCGGTGGCCTCATCGACGAGGAAGCACTCATTGCGGCGCTCAACGCTGGTGAGATTGCTGGTGCTGCGCTCGACGTGTTTATGCAGGAACCACCCACCGATACCTCACTTACTGGGCTCCCAAACGTCAACGTGACCCCTCACCTTGGCGCCTCGACTGAAGAAGCGCAGGAGAAGGCCGGAGTGTCGGTCGCGAAGTCGGTGCGCCTTGCGCTTGCCGGCGACCTGGTGCCCGACGCGGTAAACGTCGCCGGTGGTGTCATCGACGAGTATGTGCGCCCGGGCCTGCCCCTTACCGAAAAGCTCGGCCAAGTTTTTGCCGGGCTCGCAGACGGTCCCATTGCTTCCCTCGACATTGAGGTGCACGGTGAGCTCGCCGGGCGCAACGTTGAGGCACTGCGTCTTGCGGCGCTTAAGGGGCTGTTTTCTAAGATCGTCAGCGACCCTGTGTCGTATGTCAACGCACCACTGCTCGCGGAACAGCGCAACATTGAGGTGCGGTTTAGCGTCGACGGGGTTTCAGAGAGCTACCGCAACGTCATCACACTGCGTGGTTCACTGACCGATGGCACCCCCATTTCGGTGTCGGGTACCCTCACCGGACCTAAGCAGGTCGAAAAGATCGTTGAGGTTAACGGCTACGAGGTTGAGCTGCCGATTCCTGAGCACTTGATTGTGTTCAGCTACACGGATCGCCCCGGCATCGTTGCGAGCTATGGCAACCTATTGGGTGAGGCTGGTGTGAATATTGCCGGTCTGCAGATCGCTCGCGATGAAAAGAAGGGCACGGCTCTCTCCGTGTTATCAGTCGATTCGCCCGTTGACGAGTCGCTGATTGAAGCCTTGCGTGTTGCGATTGGGGCTGAGAAGATCAGCACCATCGATATCGACGTTCAGTAGCTTCGCTCACCCAAAAGGGTGGTCGATTGGAGTGGGTTACCAAATTTAGTACTCACAGCGCTACCCCCTTTTTTCTGCAAGCCCCCGTGTGTAGTTTTTACCTACCAAGCAATACCAGGGGAGTAATTGTAGGTAAAAGGGGACCACGATGTCGTGGAAAAAGATGGTTTCGTTGGCGATCGCAATTCCGATTGTTCTGGCGGGTGCGCAACCCGCCTTTGCTGACAATGGGGCGACCGACGATCCAGCTGCGCCCACGACGAATTCGCAAGACCAGAACGAGACCGGCGATGCACCGGGGGTTGAAACGGAGTCTGGTTCAGAAACGGATGACGAAACCGGTGAGGGTGTCGATCCCGAAGCTCCCAACGGGGGAGAGGCAGAAAACCCAACACCGGGAAACGAGACCCCAAGGACTGAAGCCCCGCAACCGGAGGTGCCTCCCACGTCAAAGCCAAAGCCTAAGGCTGAGGCGAAGAAGCCCGCCTCAAAGCCGACGAATGCGCAGGCTGCAACGCCAGTTGAATCACTCACCGTCTCGGGGTATTGCGTGTCGCCCCGAGTGAGCCTGCTCAAGGCTCGGTAGCAGTAACTGCCTCCGGAGGTGCTGTAGCCATGCTGCCAGATCAGGTCAAGCTTGAAACGACAAAGGGCACGATACTTCCCCTTAATCCGAACTCTTTGGGAGAAGAGATATCTGGGGGTGAAACGTTTACCGGAACGGTGAGCCTCGGGGAAGCTGCTCAGCAGGCTATGCAAGAGATTGTTACGGATAGTTCGGCGACTGCCCGCGAGGCCCCAGACCCTGCGGTGGTCACTGAGGCCGCGGCAACAGCGACAGTTGCCGCTGGTGAAACTTTTGACGCGAAGGAGGCCGAAATTACGCCGGCCCCGCCGCAATCAAAGGGTCCAGGGGCTATGCAGCACTCGGCCGACGTTGTGCTGATTACGAGTGCGAAAGTCTCGCAGGAATCAGCGGTGCGCAACCTGATGACGCTGACTTCGAACTACTGGAAGAAAGAATCGGAGGGGCTCATCACGGGTATTACCGTAAACGCGGTGAAGCAACTGCCGTCCGCTGGTATGGACGTATGTGACCCGAACGCCGCATGGGAGGCAGCGCGAGACGAGTTTCCGGGAGTGGACCACTACGAGAACGCGCGACATCTGGTGGTGCTCGTTGACAAGAATTGCGGCCCGGGCGCAGCGGCCGGGTGGGGAGACATCTACACACTGCACGGTGGCGGCGAGATTTACGTCAATCTGGGGGCTCGGTATGCAGGCACCTCGTTCAGAGACGCCGTCGGTATTGTCGCTCACGAATTTGGTCACAACTTTGGACTCGATCACAGCGGATCGCGCTCGTGCGACGCAAACGCGTACGATGCGGCGCTTTCAAACGTGTGGCTCTTTGACCCACAGAACCGGCCATCGGGTCAGCTCTGCACGGACGACGAATACCGTGATTCATGGAGCGTCATGGGGTACTACCGCCCAGACCTCGGGCCAACAGTGCCTTCGCTGCCGATCAGTCAGAAGGCCGACATTGAGTTGCTCTCACCATCTGCCATCCCGAAGGCTACGCAGGCTGCTGGAAAAACGCAGCGTTTTACCATTCAGGCGCTCAGCACGGGATCGGGGCTCCGCGGTATTCAAGTGCAGCAGTCGGGCAACAGCGAACCATTTTATGTCGAGTACCGCAGCGGAACTGGTCAAGATTCGGGTGCGAACTACATGGATCCGAGCCAGCGCGGCGTCAGGATACTCAAGCAGTACGACCGAGGAAGCATCGTGATTTCGAAGGCTGACGGGTATTCTCTTAGCAGAGGCGAATCTCTGCAGCCGTACGGGGGACGCGCGCGAGTCACGGTGGAATCCGAGACGAGTGCCTCCGCAGTTGTGCGTGTCGACTTCTACACCTCGTTTACCGATGTGCCCGCGACCCACAAGTTCGCAGGTCCGATCCAGTGGATGCACGACACCAAAACTTCAACTGGAACTCGGCAGATTAACGGGTCCGCGGTCTACGGGCCCATGGAGAACGTGACACGCGGCGCCATTGCGGCCTTCCTGTTCAGGAGCGAGGCACCGAGCGGTTACAAGCCTGGCTCAAAGGGAAAACTACCCTTCGTAGACGTGCCGACGAGCCACCAATTTTACAAAGAGATCTACTGGATGTGGGAGAGAGGCATCTCGACCGGCACGAGGCAGAGCAACGGCACGGTCAAATTCTTGCCGAGCGACTCGCTCACTCGCGAAGCGATGGCAGCCTTTATCTATCGGGTGAATGGTGCAAAGTACACTCCGCCCGCGAAGTCGCCGTTTAAGGACGTCTCAACGAAGCAGCAGTTCTACAGGCAGATCACCTGGATGTACTCGAAGAAGATCACAACCGGAACAGCGACCAGTCAAGGCCTCGAGTACCAGCCTAAAAACATGACCAGTCGCGCGGTGATGGCGGCGTTTATGCAGCGCTCATCAAAGCTGTGAGGTGAGGATCCGCCCGTCCAGTAGAGGGCGGTGCTATCCTGAACAAGCGGGCGTCTGCCCGCATCAACGAAGAACAGAGCTCGTCGGCTGGCGGGCTGGTCTTCGGTGGTGGATCCCTCTCTGCCTACGGGTAACGGCGAGGGTGGTCTTCTACTGTTGATCAGCGCCTGCGGTTGCCGCAGCGTCCTAGGCTGTCTGCCACGCGCTCACGTACGTAAGGAGATCCCGTGGAGGGTCCTGAAATCAAGTTTGCGGAGGCCGTGCTCGACAACGGCAAGTTTGGCAAGCGCACCATCCGTTTTGAAACCGGCCGTCTCGCGCAGCAGGCACAGGGTGCCGTTGCCGCGTACCTCGACGAAGAGACGATGCTTCTCTCGGCCACCAGCGCGTCGAAGAACCCGAAGGATCACTTCGACTTCTTCCCGCTGACTGTCGATGTCGAAGAGCGCTCATACGCCGCGGGTAAGATCCCCGGTTCCTTCTTCCGCCGTGAGGGTCGCCCCTCGACCGAGGCCATCCTCGTCTGCCGTCTGATCGACCGCCCACTGCGCCCGTCGTTCGTCGACGGCCTCCGCAACGAGGTGCAGATCGTTGTGACCGTGTTGTCGATCGCTCCGGGCGAGTTCTACGACGCACTCGCAATCAATGCGGCGAGCGCGTCAACCCAGATCTCGGGTCTGCCGTTCTCCGGCCCCATCGCTGGCGTGCGCCTTGCGCTCATCGGCGACCAGTGGGTCGCGTTCCCGAATGAGGCGCAGCTCGCTGACGCCGTGTTTGACCTGATGGTTGCAGGCCGTGTTGTCGTCGACAAGAATGGCAAGGAAGACGTCGCGATCATGATGGTCGAGGCCGAGGCCACTGAGGATTCCTGGAACCTCATCAAGGCAGGCGCTACGAAGCCCGACGAGGCCGTTGTGGCTCAGGGCCTCGAGGCTGCAAAGCCGTTCCTGTCGCAGCTCGTGAAGGCTCAGGAGCAGCTCGCCGCGCAGTCGGCAAAGGAGATCCAGGAGTACCCGGTCTTCCTGCCGTACACCGACGAGTTGTACGCCGCTGTTGCCGAGATCGCCGAGGCTGAGCTTGCTAGCATTTACCAGATTGCTGACAAGCAGGAGCGGCAGGACGCCGACGACGCGCTGAAGGCTCGCGTCAAGGATGCCATCGCTGCGAAGGTCGAAGCTGGGGCACTCGATGCTTCCGCTGAGGGCCAGGTCTCGGGTGCCTACAAGTCCGTCACCAAGAAGATCGTGCGCGGCCGTATTCTCGCAGAGGGCGCCCGCATCGACGGCCGCGGTCTGCGCGACATTCGTGCGCTCGATGCCGAGGTTCAGGTGATCCCGCGCGTGCACGGTTCCGCTATCTTCCAGCGCGGCGAGACCCAGATCATGGGTGTCACCACGCTGAACATGCTGAAGATGGAGCAGCAGATCGACTCGCTGTCGCCCACGACCAGCAAGCGTTACATGCACCACTACAACTTCCCGCCCTACTCGACCGGTGAGACCGGCCGTGTTGGCAGCCCGAAGCGCCGCGAGATCGGCCACGGCTTCCTCGCGGAGCGCGCGCTGGTTCCGGTTCTGCCGGCCCGCGAGGAGTTCCCCTACGCCATCCGTCAGGTCTCCGAAGCGCTGAGCTCAAACGGCTCAACCTCGATGGGTTCCGTCTGCGCTTCGACGCTGTCGCTGCTCAACGCTGGTGTGCCTCTGCGCGCCGCCGTTGCAGGTATCGCGATGGGTCTCGTGAGTGATCAGGTCGACGGTGAGACGCGCTACGCGACCCTCACCGACATCCTCGGTGCAGAGGACGCACTCGGCGATATGGACTTCAAGGTCGCAGGTACCTCTGAGTTCATCACCGCGCTGCAGCTCGACACCAAGCTCGATGGCATCCCGTCAGATGTGCTTGCGGGCGCTCTGACGCAGGCGAAGGAAGCTCGCACCACGATCCTTGGTGTGCTCAATCAGGCAATCGACACGCCTGACGAGATGGCACCCACCGCGCCTCGCGTCATCAGCGTGAAGATCCCTGTCGACAAGATCGGCGAGCTGATTGGGCCCAAGGGCAAGACGATCAACGGTATCCAGGACACCACTGGTGCTGACATCTCGATCGACGACGATGGCACCGTGTACATCGGTGCGGTTGACGGTCCATCGGCCGAGGCCGCCCGAGCGCAGGTGAATGCCATCGCGAACCCGCAGAACCCCGAGATCGGCGAGCAGTACCTCGGTACCGTCGTGAAGAACGCCGCCTTCGGCGCGTTCGTCTCGCTGCTGCCCGGCAAGGACGGCCTGCTGCACATCTCTGAGGTGCGCAAGCTCGCCGGCGGTAAGCGGATCGACAGTGTTGATGATGTGCTCTCGATCGGTCAGAAGATCCTCGTGAAGATCACGAAGGTCGACGATCGTGGCAAGCTCTCACTCGAGCCCGTGCTCGAGGAAGGCGCTGCCGAGGCTGCCCCTGCAGAGGCCGCTGCGGAGTAAGTTTCGCGCACACTAATGCCCGCCACCCTGTAAGGGGTGGCGGGCATTAGTGTGCCCGCGGCAGCTCCGTGGACCGGTTCTTCCACGGCCCGATGCCTTCGCGGCCCGGTCTCGCCTCGAAATCGGGTGTAGTCATATTGCTGGTTGCGAGTCACTCAACTAGCAATATGGCTACACCCGATTTCAGAAGAGGGTTGCCGAGAACTGCAACTACGCGCAGCATGACTGGGCAAGCGGGGCGATGCCAGCGTGGATCGAATAGGCTGAGAGGATGCTTGAACCTATTGCCCTTCCTCTTGACCTGTCAGAACTCGCTGTTGATCTCAGCGGGGGTCTGGTTCGCCGCACGGTGCACCCGAGCGGCTTGCGCGTGCTCACTGAGTTCATGCCCGGGGCGCGCAGCACGGCGATTGGGTTCTGGGTGGGCGTGGGATCGCGTGACGAGCAGAGCGAGCGCGGCGATGCGCCGGGCAGTTTAGGCTCAACACACTTTCTCGAGCACCTGCTCTTCAAAGGCACGCCGACTCGCGACGCCTACTCGATCGCGACAAGCTTTGACCGCATTGGCGCCGAACACAACGCGCTCACGGCGAAGGAATACACCTGCTACTACGCGAAGGTGCGCGACGCCGACCTCGACGGTGCGGTGACGGTGCTTGCAGACATGGTGGCGAACTCGGTACTCGATCCTGAGGAGTTTGAGAACGAGCGGGGTGTGATCCTTGAGGAGATCGCCATGGCGGCAGACGACCTTACCGACGTCGCAAACGAGCGCTTCTTTGAAGAGGTCATGGGGATCACCCGCTGGGGCGGCCGATCGGGGGCAACCCCGAGACCATTCACCAGGCGCAGCGCGGCGATGTGGATCGGCACTACCGTGACCAGTACGACCCCTCGACGCTGGTTGTGACTGCGGCGGGCGCTGTTGACCACGACAAACTGCTGGAGCAGGTGCTCACAGCTCTCAACCTCTCGCCTGAGGAGCGCTGGCACACTGACCGTGCTGCGGCCCCCGTGCGGCGCGAGCAGCGCACGGATGTAACCACCATTCCGCGCCGCACCTCTGAAACGGCGCGCGTAGCTGTCACTGAGCGCCCGAGTGAGCAGATCAACCTCATGATCGGCACACCGGGGCTGCGCTCGGGTGATCCTCGTCGCTTCGCCTTTGGCATCATGAACGCGGTGCTCGGCGGCGGCATGTCGAGCCGACTCTTCCAAGAGATCCGCGAGAAGCGTGGGCTCGCCTACACCGCCTATTCCTTTGGTGCGAGCTACTCCGATGCTGGATTGTTTGGCATGTACGCCGGTACGGCCCCCGAGAAGGCCGCCGAGGTGGTCGAGCTGAGCCGCATCGAGCTGCAGAAGATCGCTGACAGCGGCATTACCGAAGAGGAACACGAGCGCGCCCTCGGGCAGATCGCGGGCTCGACTGCCCTCGCCCTTGAAGATTCCGATACGCGCATGGGGCGCCTTGCCCGATCCGAACTCGGCAGCGGTGAGCTGTTCGACCTCGACACCTCACTGGAGCGCTTCCGCGCGGTGACGGCGGAAGACATTCGCTCCATCGCCGCCGAGCTGGCAGCTGCCCCGACCACGGTCGTTGCGGTGGGGGACACCTCGCGCTCGACCCTCAGCGCAACGGAGTAGTTTGAGTTCCATGACTGTCAAAGTTGCTGTGGCCGGTGCGACCGGACGCTTGGGCCGCCTCGTCTGCGAAATCGTCGAAGCCGATCCCGCTTACGAACTGGTTGCAAAACTCTCGAGCCGCTCGGATGCCGAAGAGGGCGCAGAAGCCCAGATTCTTGTTGACGTGAGTCACCCAGACGCCTCTCCCGCGATTGTAGAGCGAGCCCTGAGTCGCGGTCAGCGAGTGCTGGTGGGCACAAGCGGCTGGTCAGAGGCGAAGCTTGGCCCGCTGCGTGAACGCATTGCTGGATTGGACGCCGCCGTTATCGTAGTGCCAAACTTTTCGCTTGGTTCAGTGCTTGGCACTGTGCTCTCGCAGATTGCGGCACCGCTCTATGACTCGATCGAGATTATCGAGGCACACCACCCGGCCAAGGTTGACTCCCCGTCGGGAACCGCTGTGCGCACCGCTGAGCTTATGGCTGCGGCACGCGATGGTAAGCCCGTCGCGGCCCCGTTCGCCGAGCAGCCAGCCCGTGGCGAACTTGTCGCGGGTATCCCGGTGCATAGTCTCCGCCTCTCGGGAGTTGTCGCGAAGCAAGAGGTCCGCCTCGGCGGGCCGGGCGAGGTGCTCTCGATTTCCCACGACACGCACTCAGACGAGGCCTACCGTGCGGGCATTGTGGCTGCCCTTGCTGCGCTTCAGGCGGCCAGCGGCCTGACCGTGGGGCTAGAGAGTGTGCTTGGCCTCGACGGCATTCTCGCAAACCAGAGGGGCCTGTGAGTATGGGAGCACGATCACGCGCCATCCTTGGCGTCGTCACCATCAGCGTGTTGCTGGTGCTGTACTTCGGGTTTGTTGGCATCCGTGCGATGGCGCTGCTAGCCTCGGGACAAGCGATCCCGATTGTCATGGGTGTAGCCATGCTCATACTGCCGATCATTGGGGTCTGGGCGCTCCTGCGTGAGATCATGTTTGGCAGGCAGGCCACCAGGCTTGCGGATCGCCTCGAGCAAGCGGGGCTCATGCCCGACGAGCGGGTTGACGTTTCGCCGACCGGGCGACCCGACCGGGAACAAGCCGACGCGGCTTTTCCGCGATATCAGGCAGAAGCCGAGGCTGATCCCGGCTCTTGGCAGGCTTGGATGCGGCTTGGAATCGTGTATGACGCTTGTGGCGACCGAAAACGGGCTCGAGGGGCCATACGACAGGCGATCTCGCTGGAACGCAACGAAATCCGAAGGTAATCTCACGTAAATTAGGCATTTTCGCAGGTTCTGCTTACAATCGTCCGCGGGGAGAAAGCGTCGGGGCCCCATGACCCCGTGGAATGATCATTTCTCCTTAGAGCAATGAGCGCTCAACGCGCCAGAAAGCACGGATGTCACGTGGCCAAATACGACCTGAATGCCCCCGCACCGGAGACTCGAACACTCGATTCAGTCACCGGGATCAGTAAGAAAGGGCTTCCCTCCGGAACTGTTGGTGTGCTTGGTGCACTCGTCATCGGGATCTCGACCTGTGCCCCGGCGTACACCCTGACTGCCGCGATCGGTCCCGCAGCCAGCGAAGTCGGGCATCAAACCCCCGCAATTTTTCTCATGGGCTTCATTCCCATGCTGCTGGTAGCGCTGGGATATCGCGCGCTGAATTCGGCCATGCCCGATTCGGGTACGTCGTTCACCTGGGCCACCCGCGCTTTCGGCCCGTGGATTGGATGGATGGCGGGCTGGGGCCTCATCGCCGCGACCGTGCTGGTGCTCTCAAACCTCGCCGGCATCGCGGTAGAGTTTCTCTTCCAATCGCTTGGTATCTTGTTTGATGACCCTTCTATCGCTGAGATTGCGGGCAACAAGTTCATCAACATCGCGGTGTGTCTCGCGTTCATGGCGATCGCCACGTTCATTTCGTTTCGGGGCATGACCTCTACCAAAGTGTTCCAGTACATCACCGTTGTCTTCCAGATGGCCGTGCTGGTGTGGTTCATCGCTGCCATGTTTATCGGTGCGGCTGATCCCAATAATGCTGCCGGTCAAATGCCCGACCTTTCGTGGTTTAACCCGCTTGAGGTGGATAGTTTCAGCGCCTTTGCAGCGGGCATTGCCGTATCGATCTTTGTTTACTGGGGCTGGGACACCGTGCTGACCATGGGCGAAGAGACCAAACCATCGAAGGGTCGTCTCTCGACCGAGAGTAAAGCCGCGATGATTCTTGTCGCGATCCTCGTTGTGCTCTACGTCGGCACCGCCGCGGCGACGGTTGCTTACTCCGGCCTCGGCGATACCGGTACGGGCCTCAACAACCCAGACATTGCCGAGAACGTGTTTGCAGCTCTCGCGCACCCCGTCATGGGGCCGGCTGCGATTCTGCTGTCGCTCGCGATTCTTGTGAGCGCACTGGCCTCGATCAACTCGACCGCCATCTCTCCCGCACGCACGCTGCTCGCGA
This sequence comes from Leucobacter coleopterorum, assembly GCF_011382985.1. GTDB lineage: Bacteria > Actinomycetota > Actinomycetes > Actinomycetales > Microbacteriaceae > Leucobacter > Leucobacter coleopterorum. The sequence goes on along the minus strand of NZ_CP049933.1, from coordinate 2,089,459 downwards.
TGTCGCACTACAAGGCGCTGCCCTCTTCGATCAAGCGCATCCACCCGAAGTACAAGTCGCCCTACGTGGCACTGTTGTGGTCTTCGATTGTTGCTTCAGTTTTCTACGCGGTCATGCGCTTCATTAGCGAGGACGTGCTCTGGGACACGATCACCGCGCTCGGCATGATGGTGTGCTTCTACTACGGCATTACGGCTCTCGCGAGCCCGTGGTACTTCCGCAAGACAGCGCGCCGCGAAGGACTCAGCTCCATGATCTCGAAGATCGTGCTTCCCGCGATTGGTGGCATCCTATTGCTTGTAGTGTTCGTGCAGACCACCATCGACAGCATGGATCCCGACTTCGGATCGGGCAGCAACATCGCAGGCATCGGTCTTGTAGGCATCATTGGTGTTGTTGTGCTCGGGCTTGGCGTCGTGCTGATGTTTGTTCAGGCGAAGGCGCAGCCTGACTTCTTCCACGGGCGTGTGCTCTCGCGGGCAGACGCGAGTGACGATACCTCCGCCGTCGACGTGTTTGATGACGGACTCAACTAGTCGCGTCTGCTGACAGAGAACGGCCTGGATCCCGGTGGGGTCCAGGCCGTTTTTGATCGCATCGGAGGTACACTTGCGGGGTGACTGCGATCCTGACTCCCTATGAAAACCTGTTGCGCGAAGTGCTGGAGACCGGCACCCCAAAGTCGGACCGCACCGGCACCGGCACCCGTAGCCTGTTTGGGCGACAGATCCGTTTTGATCTCGCCGAGTCTTTCCCGCTGATCACGACAAAGCGCGTACACTTTAAGTCCGTCGCGGTTGAGCTACTGTGGTTCTTGCGCGGCGAGGGCAACGTCGGATTTCTCCGTGAGAACGACGTGACGATCTGGGACGAGTGGGCGAACGCCGATGGTGACCTCGGGCCCGTATACGGGGTACAGTGGCGATCCTGGCCAACTCCTAACGGTGAGAGCATTGACCAGATTTCGCAGGTGGTCGAGCAGATCCGGGTGAACCCGGATTCGCGTCGTCTGATTGTTTCAGCCTGGAACGTTGCAGAACTCGACCAGATGGCGCTCGCGCCGTGCCACGCGTTTTTCCAGTTCTACGTTGCCGATGGCAAGCTCTCGTGCCAGTTGTACCAGCGCTCGGCCGACATGTTTCTCGGTGTGCCCTTCAACATCGCAAGCTACGCGCTGCTCACCCTTATGATCGCGCAGCAGACCGGGCTTGAGCCGGGGGAATTCGTGTGGACCGGTGGTGACTGCCACATCTACGACAACCACGTCGAGCAGGTTGAGCGGCAGCTGGCTCGGGATCCCTTCCCGTACCCGCAACTTAAACTTCGCAAGGCGGACTCGATCTTCGATTACACTCTCGACGATTTTGAAGTTGTTGGCTACGAGCACCACCCCGGAATTAAGGCGCCGGTGGCTGTATGACGCATCGCCTCGGCATGATCTGGGCCGAAGCCCGTGGCCGTGCAATCGGGCGAGACGGCGTGATGCCGTGGCACCTGCCCGAAGACCTGGCTCACTTCAAGCGTGTGACGCTGGGTGCCCCTGTGATTATGGGGCGCCGCACCTGGGAGTCGCTGCCCGAGCGGTTTCGGCCGCTGCCGGGGCGCGTGAACATTGTGGTGACGCGTGATCCCGACTACGTGGCGGAGGGCGCGACCGTGGTGGCCTCCCTCGCCGCCGCGATTGACTACGCCAGTGAAGACGCCTGGATCATGGGTGGGGGACAGCTTTACCGCGAGGCCCTGCCGCTTGCCGATGAACTCGTGGTGACGCGGATCGAGCTCGACGTGCCCGATGCCGACACGTTTGCGCCCGAGTTTGAGGGTGACCCGGCCTGGCGGTTGCAGGATCCGGGAACCCCGCTCACAGCGGCTTCAGGGCTCGGCTATTGCTTCGAGCGCTGGGTACGCGACCGATCTTCGCCTGATCCACACACGGGCAATCGGCGGGGTTCTGGCGGCGAGCGCAGTAATGTCCGGTAGCCTAGTACGGTGGCAAACGTAGAAAATCCCTTCGGACAGGTCCTCGTTGCGCTCGTTACTCCGTTCCAGGCGGACGGCGAAGTCGACTGGGTCGCTGTTGAACAGCACATCGATAACTGCATCGTGAGTGGTGCCGACGGCATCGTCGTGACCGGCACGACCGGCGAGACGAGCACACTCACCGACCCCGAGAAGATCAAGCTCGTTGAGGTCGCAAAGTCGGTGTCCGGTGGGCGCGCGAAGGTGATTACGGGTGGCGGATCTAACGAGACCGCACACGCCATCGAGCTTTACAAGGCCAGTGAAAAGGCCGGGGCAGACGGTGTCATGATCGTCACGCCCTACTACAACAAGCCAACCCAGGCCGGTCTGCTCACGCACTTCCGCATGGTGGCCGACGCTACCGACTTGCCTGTCATTCTGTACGACATCCCGGGTCGCACAGGCGTTCCGATCAAGTACGAAACGATCTTGCGCCTCGCAAAACACCCGAACATTCTCGCGGTGAAAGATGCAAAGGGTGACTTCAGTGAGGTCAGCCGCGTGCTGAACCAGACTGACCTCATGTACTTCTCGGGTGACGATGCCAACGTGCTGCCGCATCTCGCAATTGGTGCGACGGGACTCATTGGCGTTACCGCGAATATCGCTGCGGCTCCGTACCGCGTGATTGTTGACGCGGTGAACGCTGGCGACCTGCATACCGCACGCGATGCTCACCAGAGCCTCGAGCCGCTCGTGCGCGCCGTCATGACGCACGTGCCCGGCACGGTTGCTGCGAAGTACATTTTGCACGGCCTTGGGCGCATTGGCAGCCCGCGTGTGCGTTTGCCGCTGGTTGGACCGGAAGAGTGGGAAGCCGCTCTCATTGAAGATGAGTTGTCGCTCGTCAGCAGCCTGCCAAACGCAGATGTACTCGGCATCGATCTTTCAAACTTCAGGCCGGACCGCAACGCGGCTGCCGGCGGTGCCCTGCCCAAAATCGCAGGCACCACTCGCTAACAACAGGAGGCCCAGTGCCCAATCCGCCTTACGCTCCGCCCGCACTCGAGAAAGGCACCCTGCGCATCACACCGCTGGGTGGTCTCGGTGAGGTCGGTCGAAACATGACCGTTTACGAAATCGACGGCAAACTGCTGATCGTCGATTGTGGTGTGCTCTTCCCAGAGGTGCAGCACCCGGGTGTGGATTTGATCCTGCCCGATATCACCAAGATCGAGGATCGCCTCGGCGACATCGTCGCGATCGTGCTGACGCACGGCCACGAGGATCACATTGGTGGCGTCCCCTATCTGCTGAAGAAGCGTGAAGACATCCCGTTGGTCGGCTCCAAGCTGACGCTGGCGTTCATCTCGGCCAAGCTCAAGGAACACCGCATCACCCCGAAGACTCGTGAGGTCGCAGAAGGGGACCGCGTCAATTACGGGCCCTTCGATCTTGAGTTCGTGGCGGTCAATCACTCGATTCCCGATGCGCTCGCGGTTGCGATCCGCACCGAGGCCGGCCTTGTTATTGGCACGGGTGATTTCAAGATGGATCAGCTGCCGCTCGACGGCCGCATCACCGATCTGCGCGCGTTCGCCCGCCTCGGTGAAGAGGGTGTTGACCTCTTCATGACCGACTCGACCAACGCTGACGTGCCCGGGTTCACGCCCTCCGAGAAGAACATCGGACCCGTGATCGAACAGGTCATCGCAAAGACCCGCGGCAAGGTTGTGGTCGCAAGCTTCTCGAGCCACGTGCACCGCGTGCAGCAGGTGCTCGACGCCGCGCACGCCAACGGCCGCCGTGTCGTGCTGCTCGGCCGCTCGATGGTGCGCAACATGAAAATCGCTTCCGATCTTGGCTACCTCAACGTGCCAGACGGCGTGATCGTTGACCTGAAGAAGAGCGGTGACATTCCGGATCACCGCATCGTCTACATGTCCACCGGTTCGCAGGGTGAGCCTATGGCTGTGCTCAGTCGCATGGTCAATCAGGAGCACCAGGTTGAGGTCGGCGAGGGTGACACGGTCATTCTGGCCTCCAGCTCAATCCCCGGTAACGAGACCTCGATTTACCGCATTATCGATGGACTGATGAAGCTCGGTGCCAACGTCGTGCACAAGGGCAATGCCAAGGTGCACGTTTCGGGTCACGCCGCCGCGGGCGAACTGCTCTACTGCTACAACATCGTGAAACCGAAGAACGTGATGCCGATCCACGGCGAATACCGCATGCTCGTGGCAAACGCCGCACTCGCGATTGAGACGGGTGTGCCGCAGAACCGCACTGTCATCGCCGAAAATGGCACGGTGGTTGATCTCTCGAACGGCGTCGCGCGCGCGGTCGGCCAGATCGACATCGACTTCATTTATGTCGACGGTAAGAGCGTCGGACGAGTGACCGACGATGACCTGCGGGATCGCCGCACGCTGGCGGAAGAAGGGTTCATCTCGGTGATCACCGTGGTTGAGACCAGCCTCGCGCAGATCGTGTCGGGCCCCGAGATTCACGCCAAGGGTGTAGCTGAGGACCAGCACGTCTTCGACTCGATCAAGCCCCAGATCGCCGATGCGCTGCAGCAGGCCATGAAGGAGGGTATGAAGGATCACCATCAGCTGCAGCAGATCGTGCGTCGCACAGTCGGTCGCTGGGTCGGAACGAAGCTGCGTCGCAAGGCGATGATCGTTCCAGTCGTGGTGGTGGTGTAGCTCGTGTCTCGCGTCGTCGCGCGTACTGCGGGCGGCGGCGAGGTCGCTGCGCGTCTCGCAACCGATCGGGAATACGCCGATTGGGATGCTCTTGTCGCTGCCAATCCCGGTGGTGGCGAGGTCTGGGGCGGTAGCTGCTACCTCGACGTCAAGCAGAAGGAAGGGCGCTATCGGCAGTATCGGCTGGTGGTGACCCGGCCGGATCGCCCAGCGATTGCCGTCTCGGTGCTCGCGAAGCGGGTGCCGTTTCTGGGGGAGTGGTGGCACCTGCCCGCTGGGCCCGCAGGTGAGGACGCTGCCGCGGTGCTTGAGGTTTCTGCTGCGGTGGCTTCGTTTGCGAGATCATGCGGTGCGTTTCTGTTGAAGATCGAGCCCCGGCTCGGGCTTGATGCTGCGGCTGCAATTCAGCAGGACGGGTACGTGGAGACGGTGCGCGTGATCCCGAACCCCTCGACCGTGCTGATGGACGTGTCGGGTACCGAAGACGAGGTGTTTGCCCGTCTTGGCAAGAAGGCCCGCAACGCAATCAATCGCGCGGGGCGCGACGGTATCGCGGTGACCCGCGTCATGGCGAGCGACGAGAACTGTGCTGCGCTGTATAAGCTGCTGCGCGAGACCGCCGAGGGGCGCTTTGTACTGCGCAGTGAGCAGTACTACCGCGAGTTTTGGCAGACCTTTAAGCGCGAGGGCACTGGGCAGATGTTCTTTGCGCATGCTGTCGGTGCTGACGGCTCACCCGAGCTTGTTGCGGGCGCGTTTGCGATGGCGCTCGGTGCGAAGACCACCTACAAAGATGGCGCCTCGGTGCGAGCGAAGAACGCCTACGGGGCCTCGCACGCGCTGCAGTGGGAAGTGATTCGCTGGGCGAACGAGCGCGGCGCAGTTGTGCACGACTTTTGTGGTGCGCCGCCCGCCGATCGTGCCGATGACAAATCGCATCCCTTGCACGGTGTGGGGCAGTTTAAGCGCTCCTTCGCACCCGAGATTACCGACTACGTTGGCGCCTTTGAGCTGCCTCTCAATCGTCGCGCCTACAGTTTCTGGGTAAAGCTCGGCGACCGACTCATGAGAAGATGGTCGCTCGCTGTGCGGAAGGATCCCTACTACTAATGGCAGCTAGTTTGATGCGCTCAAGCGCGGTGATGGCATCGGGAACGATGGTGTCGCGGGTGCTTGGGTTTGCCAAGGCAATGCTTCTTGTGTTTGCGATCGGCATGGTCGAGTCGAAATCGGCGGATGCGTTTGCAAACGGAAACTTGCTTCCCAATACGCTTTATATGATCATGGCCGGCGGCATGATCAACGCTGTGCTGGTGCCGCAAATCGTGAAAGCGGCCAAAGGTGCCGACGGTGGTGCCGGTTACATCAATAAGATTCTCACTCTGGTGTTAGTGGCGCTTGCCGCCGGTACTGCGATTGTGATGGCGGTGGCTCCTTGGATCATGGAGTTACTCACACCTGGTTGGGGAGACCCACAGCGGGCCCTCGCTATTGCATTCGCGTACTGGTGTCTTCCACAGATCGTTTTCTATGGGCTCTATACAGTTCTCGGTGAGGTGCTGAACGCGCGCAGTGTCTTTGGTCCATTTACTTGGGCGCCGGTATTGAATAACGTGGTCGCCATAGTGGGCATCGTCGTGTTTGTGATCATGTTTGGGTCGGATAGGGACGGGACCCGAACTCCAGAGGACTGGACGCCGATCATGATCGCTGTGCTTGCGGGCAGCGCGACGCTCGGAGTAATTGCGCAAGCCGTCGTGCTCTTTGCCTCCTGGCGCCGGGTCGGCATTCGATTTCGGCCTGACTTCAGATGGCGCGGTACCGGGCTTTCTCACACGGGGAAAATTGCAGGGTGGAGCCTTGCGACAATCACCGTTATGCAGCTTGGTGGGTTGATCACCCAGCGTGTCATTAATCTTGCAACGGGTGATGGAGCGTCTGCTGCTGCAATGCAAAATGCTTGGCTGATCTTCATGCTGCCGCACTCGGTGATTGCGGTCTCATTGGGTACGGCCTACTTTACGAGACTCGCCGAGTCCGGCCAGAGCGGTCGCCTTGCGGCGTTCCGTGCCGACTTCTCCGCATCAGCCCGACAGATTTCGCTTGTCATGGTGCTCGCTGCTGTCGCCATTTTCTCTGCCGCACCCTTTATTAGCTACGTGTTTAGCCTCGGGAGTAGTCCGCAGCTTGTCGAGCAGTTTGCGATCGTGTTGCAGTGTTACATGGTGGGGCTTGCCGCGTACAGCTTCTTGTTCGTTGTGCAACGCTCTTTCTACGCGCTCTCTGACACGCGCACGCCTTTCTTTTTTACGACTGTGCAGATCGTTTTGCTTGTTGCGCTAACGCTCTGCTTGGTGGTGCTGCCAAAGGATCTGATCGGCCCTGCATACGGCGTCGTTTTTGGGTTCAGCATTATTTTGCAGGCCGTGCTGGCCGTTGTGCTGTTGCGCCGTAAAATCGGTTTTATCGACGCCACACGCATACTTGCGAGCTTTTCTCGATACGTCATCGCGGCGATTCCCGCTCTTGTGGTGGGCCTCCTGTTGACCGTACTGATCGGGCAGCTTTTGCCTAATTACGGAATCGTTCTTGCATTGGTATTTGCGGCGGTAGATGCTGCTTTGGTTGCCATTGTCTACATAGTTGGCCTTCGCCTACTCAAATCACCAGAACTTGCTGAACTCACCAATTTCGTGTCCAGCAAACTCGGAAGGAATCGTTCTTGAGCTCCCTCACCGTAAGCCCGTGCACTGATCGTGCCGTTTGGGATTCGACCGTCAAAGAGCTTGGCGGGCATCCGCTGCAGCTCTGGGGATGGGGTGACCTGAAGTCGGCTCACCGCTGGAGCGCGGAGCGTGTGCTTGTTACTGATGCTTCCGGTGCGGTCGTGGGTGCGTGCCAGCTGCTGACCCGTGCGTTGCCCGGGCCGCTTGGGGGTTCGTGTACGCGCCCCGCGGGCCGGTGCTCGCGCGGTCGGCCCAGGATCCTGATCTTCCCGCCGCTTCACCAGCTCCCACCGAGGTCGCCGACGCAGTGGCCGAGTATGTGCGTGGCTCGCGTAAGGCCGTCGCAGTGTCAATCGAGCCTGATGAGGATGCCGGCCAGTTTGAGCTGGGATCCGGCTGGCGTGAGACAAAAACGCCCGTGTTGCCCGCGCGCACGCTGATCCTCGACCTGCGTCTGTCTGAAGACGACCTGATTCGCGACATGAGCAAGAAGCACCGCCAGTACGTGCGCAAGTCTGGCCGTGAGGAGAGCCTCGAGATCCGCGCCGTCACCACCGCCGCGCAGCTCGACGAGTGCCTCGATGTGTATCGCGAGACCAGCGAGCGCGCCGATTTCGGGCTGCACGAGGATTCTTACTACCATGACGCGTTTTCGATGCTCGGAAAGGACGCGCCTGTGTGGGCGAGCTATGTCGATGGCAAGCCGGTTGCGTTCCTGTTCCTGGCGAAGTCCTCGCGTACCGCGTTCGAGCTCTACGGGGGCATGAACGAGACCGGCCAGCGCCTGCGCGCGAACTACGCACTGAAGTGGCACGCGATCTGCGAGATGAAGAAGCTCGGGATCGAGCGCTACGACTTTGGTGGTCTGATCAACGACGGCGTGACCACGTTCAAGAAGGGCTGGGCCTCGCACGAGAACCTGCTCGCGGGCTCGTGGGACCGCCCGGGCCCCGGCTATTCGGTCTGGACTGAGGGCCTCCCGCTCGTGAAGAAGGTCGTGCGCGGCCTGCGGCGTCGTTGACGTGCGCGTGAGGCGCGTGTGACCCGCGCCTCACGCGGACGTGACGCGCGACGCCTGCCGCATGAACTGCGTCTTGAGTGCCGCTTTGAGACGCCCTCAAGCGGCTTGAACGCCTGGCGTGATCTGTGACCCAGTACATTTTTGCCGCGAGCAGGACCCAAGGGAACCGGGGCCGTGACGTGTACCTCGGCATGCGTGTGCACTGGTACTTTCAGCAGGAGTAGTGCGGTGGTGTGACTGAACGCCTCGCCCGCACGAAGAAGGGGGGGCATAGTCGCTTGCCAAGCGTTGAGCTCTGTCTTGGTCGAACTCGTTTTTTGGAACCTACACTCGCAACGTTCTTACTCCGTGGTGCGGGCGGATGAAGCGCTGATGCCGCACAGATTGGGGTGTAGGTCCATGCTGAATCCCCGTGGACACTGTGAAAGCCGAGCCTTGTAAGTTCGGGGCAAGGGGAGTCAGATTTCTGGTCATGTATTACGAGTGTTTCGCTCAAGAGGGCGCCCTGAATGCGTTATCCACAGCAAACCCCACGATCGGTCAGAATTGCAAAACTGTAGTGGCTGTGAGCGAAGGTGATCCATAGGCGTCGACGAAGCCGTTCTCGTCGTGTGCACGCAGATTGTTCCTAACTGAGCGCTTAACCACAATCTGCGTGCACACGGGCGAGATGCAGCGATATTGGGCGCGCCGCCTGCGTGAGGTGTCAGTGTCAGTGGGGGATGTACCTTTGTACGCATGGCAACCAAAGCTTCTTCGCGCGGAAAATCGGGGAAGCCCGCAGCTCCGGGTTCCCGCAGCTCGGGTACTCGGGCGACCGCAAAAACGAAGGTGCTAGTAGAAGCTGAACCCACCGAGGGTGTGCTAGTGCGCTCCTGGAACGGTCTCGCTCACGCGGTGGGAGGCGCAGCCCGCGCTTTCCGAACCGAGCCGCTCGCACCTGAAGACCGCCGCGATGGCATTCCGATGCTGCTTGTGCTGCTCGCCGTTATCGGTGCAATTGTCGAGTGGTTCATGATCGGGCAGCCGATCGCGGTGCAACTCGATGCCTGGACATTCGGCGGCCTGTTTGGTCGAGTCGCCTTTGGCTTGCCGATCATCATGGTTGGGTTTGCGATGTGGCTGTTTAACCATCCATCGAGCGTGAATGACAACCGCCGCATCGCAATCGGACTCTTCCTCGTGATCACTAGCATCGCAGGTATCTCTCACGTTTATGGCGGGCAGCCAAAACCGCAGGCTGGCATGCCCGCGCTCGCAGAGGCGGGCGGCCTGCTCGGTTGGATGGTCGGCACACCACTGCTCACGATGACCATTTGGGTTGCGGCACCGGTACTGTTCCTGCTGCTGCTGTTTTCTGTGCTGATTGTCACAAAGACACCTCCCGGTCGCATCGTGCGTCGTCTGCGAGAGGCGTATGCGTTCCTCTTTGGTGTGAGCGATGCCGCTGCGGAGGCTCAAGAATCCGAGGCGGTGCAGCAGCCCACAAAGAAGGCGCGCAAGTCCCGCAAAGACGATGCACTTTTCGATCTGGAAGAGGTCGAGGGCGACGGCGAAAGCGGATCGCTGCCATGGTGGCGCCGCAACTCATCGGGCCGCGAGGAAGACCCTGACTACTCTGAAGCCCCTAATGTGCTCGACGAACTTCTGGAGGGTAGCGACAAGGCAGCCGATGGTGCGTTTGATTCGGCCCTTGAGGCCGAGCCAGAAACATCAGTCTTTCCTACTGGCCTGTTTGACGACCTCGACCAAGCGGAGACCGCGGTGCAGGCCGCGGCAGTGGCGCCCGCATCCGGCCTCAGCGATGACTCCTGGGGTGAGCCCGAGCAAGACGAACCCACCGTTGTCGACGCCGCCCCCACGACTCCCTTCGCTGTCGCGCCGCCGCACGCGCCGGTTCAGGCGGAATACCACTTGCCCGACCAGTCGACCCTTGCGTCCGGCGATGTTCCGAAGGTGCAAACCGAGGCAAACACGACCATTATGGCCGCGGTGGCGCGTGTGTTCGAAGAGTTTAAGGTTGACGCTCGAGTCACCGGCTTCTCGCGTGGCCCGACGGTCACGCAGTACGAGGTCGAGCTTGGCCCAGGTGTGAAGGTTGAGAAGGTCACGGCACTGTCGAAGAACCTCTCGTACGCTGTCGCCTCAAACGAGGTGCGCATTCTCTCGCCGATTCCGGGCAAGAGTGCCATCGGCATTGAGATCCCGAACAAAGATCGCGAGAACGTTGCACTTGGCGACGTACTGCGATCCAACCGTGCCCTGCGCAGCAAACACCCCATGACTATTGGTGTCGGCAAAGACGTGAAGGGTGGGTTCGTGGTCGCGAACCTCGCCAAGATGCCCCACCTGCTCGTGGCGGGTGCCACTGGTTCTGGTAAGTCGAGCTTCATTAACTCGATGATCACGAGCATCCTGATGCGGGCGACCCCCGCTGAGGTGCGAATGGTGCTCGTCGACCCGAAGCGCGTAGAACTCACGGTCTACCAGGGCGTGCCGCACCTCATTACTCCCATCATCACGAGCCCCAAGAAAGCAGCGGAAGCGCTCCAGTGGGTCGTTAAAGAGATGGATATGCGCTACGACGATCTGGCGAGTTTCGGCTTTCGCCACATTGACGACTTCAACGACGCCGTGCGCTCAGGGTCGATTGTGTTGCCCGCGGGCAGCCAGCGTGTGCTGAAGCCCTACCCGTACCTGCTTGTGGTCGTCGATGAGCTCGCCGACCTCATGCTGGTGGCACCGCGCGATGTTGAAGACTCGATTCAGCGCATCACGCAGCTCGCTCGTGCCGCAGGCATCCACCTCGTGCTGGCCACCCAGCGTCCGTCCGTCAACGTTGTGACCGGCGTCATCAAGTCAAACGTGCCGAGCCGCTACGCCTTTGCTGTGGCCTCCGGCACCGACTCTCGTGTGATCCTCGACGAGGTTGGTGCCGAACGCCTGATCGGTCAGGGTGACGGGTTGATGCTACTCAACGGCGAATCCACTCCGATGCGCGTCCAGGGTGCCTGGGTTAACGAGTCCGAGATCGCCCAGGTGGTCTCGCACGTCAAAGCTCAGGCGCAACCCGAATACCGAGCAGACGTTGCTCAGGTCGCTGAGAAGAAGGAGATAGACGAAGACATCGGCGATGATCTCGACGTGCTGCTCGCCGCGATCGAGCTTGTTGTGTCCTCGCAGTTCGGCTCCACCTCGATGCTGCAACGCAAACTGCGCGTCGGCTTCGCAAAGGCCGGGCGTCTCATGGATCTGATGGAGTCCCGCGACATCGTGGGACCCTCCGAAGGATCGAAAGCGCGAGACGTGCTCGTCTCGCCTGAGCAGCTCGCAGAGGTTCTCGGCAAGATCAAGGGTGCGCCCTCTGCCGCATCGGCACCGCAGGCAGCCGTCTTCGTTGCGCCAGCTGCTCCAGCTGTCCCGGCGGCTCCGGCGGTCACGCCAACTCCGCAGGCCCCTCCTGCCGAGCCACAGGACTTCGCGAGCGCCGAGAACGTGACCGATGTGCTGGATCCGCTAGAGGCCCGGGCGAGCGGCAAGGAACTCAGCGACAGCGGCTTCGGAGACGACCGCTACGACGACCCCGTCGCCAAGTACCAGGCCACACTCGAAGAGGTCGACGACGGCGATGACGACGAAGACGCCTGGCAGCTGACGGGTCGCGACTAATGGCTGAGGCTGCTCGGGTGAGTAACTGGAACGCACCGAACATCATCACCGGCGCGAGGATCGTCGCTACGCCGTTTTTCCTCTGGATGCTGCTCGCAGACGGGGGAGCGCTTGGCCCTTGGCGCTGGGCCGCCGCCGCTTTCTTTGTGCTGGCGATCGCGACAGATGCCTGGGATGGCCATCTCGCCCGTTCCCGTGGGCTCATTACCGATCTCGGCAAACTTCTCGACCCCATCGCCGATAAGTTCTTGACCGGGGCCGCACTCGTGGGCCTCTCGATCCTCAACGAGCTTCCCTGGTGGATCACCATCGTTGTGCTCGTGAGAGAGATCGGGATCACCGTTCACCGCTTGATGGTCGCACACAACGTGGTCGTCGCAGCAGCCTGGATGGGCAAGTTGAAGACGGTCGCGCAGTCAGTCGCGATCACGCTTGCGCTGCTGCCACTCGCCAGCGTCATGGGCGATGCGGCCCCCATCGCGACCTGGGCCAACATCATCACGATGACAATCGCCGTTGTGCTGACCATCGCGAGTGGCATCGACTACATCGTCGCTTTTGTTCGCGCACGGGCGTGCCAGGAGCGCACGGATGGCTAAGACGGCGCGATCCCGAACCAACCTTGCGGAGCAACTGGTTGAGACCGCCAAAGAACGCGGGGTGAGGATCGCCGTCGCCGAGTCCCTCACCGGTGGACTGCTCGTCGACACGCTCGTGGGAATCCCGGGTGCCTCGCGAGTGGTGTCAGGGGGAGTTGTCGCCTACGACACTTACCTCAAGCACTCGCTGCTGGGGGTCGATTTCACGCTGCTGCGCGAGCAGGGACCCGTGCACGGCGAGGTCGCGAGGCAGATGGCGGCAGGCGTGAGGTTTGCGTGCTCTGTGCCGGGCGAGGACGACCTTGAACCAGCAGACATCGGAATCGCAACGACGGGCGTTGCGGGACCCGATCCTGACCCGCAAACAAAGCAATCCGCTGGCACGGTATGGCTGGGCGTGAGCGATGCGAGTGGCACAGAGGCCGTGCGACTTTCACTCAAGGGTGATCGCGCTGCGATCCGCAACGAAACCGTGATAGCCGCACTTGAGTTGGTGCTTGGGCGGCTCACATAACACGATTGGTCAACACCGCCAATCAGCATATATTCTTTTCGAGATACGCTCGCCGGGGAAGCCTCTGGTGAGGCCCACTTCCTGAGGAGAACGAGTGCCCAAGATACACCCCTGGCGCCGTCTGCGAGTTGGCCTAGCCGCCGCGTTTGCTGCGACGCTGCTGCTGGGTACGGCTGCCGCCGCAACGGCCACACCGCTGAGCGCGGGCCCGCACAAGACCGCGGATGACAACCCTACCTACGTCATCGCGACCGACACAACCTTTGCGCCCTTTGAATTCCGTGACACAAAGAGTGGCGACCTCGTTGGTATCGACATGGACATGATCCAGGAGATCGCGAAGCAAGAGGGATTCAAAGTAGACATCCGCTCGCTTGGTTTCCAGGCTGCTCTGTCGGCTGTGCAGGCGGGGCAGGCCGATGGTGTGATCGCCGGAATGTCGATCACCGACGAGCGCAAAGAGATCTTTGACTTCTCGGAGCCGTACTTCGAGTCCGGTGTGCAGATGGCGGTCGCCGCGAGCGACAACGACACCAAGGGCTACGAAGACCTCAAGGGTAAGACTGTCGTAGCAAAATCGGGCACCCAGGGGCTGCTTGAGGCTGAGAAGCTCGCCACGAAGTACGACTTCAAGGTGAAGGCGCTTGACCAGTCGGCCACGATGTACGAGTCAGTGAAGAACAAGTCGGCTGTGGCTGTTTTTGACGACTATCCAGTGCTGGCCTACGGGATCGCCCAGGGTAACGGGCTCAAGGTTGTGACCGAGAAGATTCCGGGTGGCGAGTACGGCTTTGCGGTGGCGAAGGGCAAAAATTCGGAACTGCTCGCGTCCTTCAACGACGGACTGGCTCGCCTCAAAGCCGACGGTGGCTACCAAAAGATTGTGGATCGCTACCTGGCCGCGCCAGAGACGCAGGCCAGCTCGAACGGAAACATCTTCGAACTCTTGCAGCAGAGTTGGCCCGCGCTGTCGAAGGGTCTCTGGAACACGCTCGCAATCACTGTTGTCTCGTTTGCCATTGCCTTGGTGCTTGGCCTGATCTTTGGGTTCATGAAGATATCGGGGTCGCGAATCTTGCGCGGCATCGCGACCGTGTACGTGGCGATTTTTAGAGGTACGCCGATCCTTGTTTGGGCATTCCTGTTCTACTTCGGGTTACCGCAGTTGACCGGATCGCCGGGAGACGTATTTATGGCGGGTGTTGCAACGCTGTCTCTCAACGCGGGCGCATACCTCACCGAGATCGTTCGCGGCGGCCTGCAGGCCGTGGATCCTGGTCAGATGGAGGCCGCTCGCTCGCTGGGACTCGGCTGGGGGCGCTCAATGCAGCGTGTGGTGGTGCCGCAGGCGACCAAAATTACGATGCCCTCGATTATCAACCAGCTTGTGATCACGCTGAAGGACTCCTCGTTGCTGCTCACGATCGGCTTTGCTGAGCTGCTCTACCAGGCTCAGCAGATCTACGCGGCAAACTTCCGCACGACCGAGATGCTGATCATTGTTGGCCTGATGTACTTCGTTGTCATCACGCTGCTGACCTGGCTCGCCAACCTGGTGGATAAGAGGGTAAACAAGTGAACGAGAATACCGTGAAGAGTGAGTCGGGTAGCGCAATCATTGAGGTTGTGGGGCTGCGCAAGTCTTTTGGCAGCAACGAGGTGTTGCGCGGGATCGACCTCGCGGTGGCAGAGGGGGAAGTGGTCTCGCTGATCGGGCCCTCTGGGTCGGGTAAGTCTACGATCCTGCGGTGCCTCAACGGTCTCGAGCAGGCAACTGCAGGCCATGTAACCGTGGGCGGATTTGAGATTACCTCGCCCAAGACTGACATCAATAAGGTGCGGCAGCACGTTGGCATGGTGTTTCAGCACTTCAACCTGTTTCCGAATATGACGGTGATTGAAAACGTAATGCTCGCGCCGGTTGATCTTGGACGCAAGACCAAGGCTGAGGCTCGCGCGGCGGCTCTCGCTTTGCTTGAGCGGGTTGGACTCTCTGAGAAGGCCGATGCCAGGCCGTCCTCGCTCTCTGGTGGGCAAAAGCAGCGCGTGGCGATTGCTCGCGCGCTTGCGATGGAGCCGCAGATCATGCTGTTTGATGAGGCGACATCGGCGCTGGATCCCGAGATGGTGGGCGAGGTGCTGCAGGTCATTCGTGATCTCGCCGCCTCTGGTATGACCATGGTGCTGGTTACGCATGAGATGGGGTTTGCGCGCGAGGTGTGCGACCGTGTTGTGTTCATGGCGGATGGAGTTGTTGTGGAGCAGGGTGCCCCTGATCAAGTATTCGGTTCACCGCAACAAACTCGAACTCAGGAATTCCTCTCGAAAGTGTTGTGATTCGGCGGTTTTTGGGGTCCTGAACCTGAATATTTCGTAATAGTTGAGCCGAGTTGACTCAACTTCAGGGAAGTTTCAGGAATAGACACGATAGTCTCTGGGTTATTCCCAGTGACACCAGTCAAACTGGGTGGTGTTATCGCCGCGACGAACGGGTCGTGGGCGGGTAGTGTGTAAGCATGGCCTGGGGGTCATGCGAGCGAAGGAGGGTTCACATGGTGCTGATGCGGCAAGAGATCGGCGATGTACTGCGTGACTTCCGCTTGCAAAAGGGACGTACGCTGCGACAGGTCGCTGGTGAGGCAAGTGTTGCGCTCGGGTACCTGAGCGAAGTTGAGCGTGGCCAGAAAGAGGCATCGAGCGAGATTCTCGCAGCCGTTGCTGATGCGCTGGATACGCCGCTCTCGATCATTATGGGTGAGGTGAGTGAGCGTCTCGCGGTAGTTGAGGGGCTCTCGATGCCTTTGCCCGGTCGGGTTCCCGATACTGTTCCTGCGGAGCTCATGTCGGGTTACGCTGCCGAACTGGTCTCATAGACTTTATGGAGTGCACGTGTAGTGCGCGGTTGAAGCGCTCGACTCCCCTTGGGGTCGGGCGCTTCACTGTTCTTGGATGGAGGATCCTGCTTTGCGCATGAGTGAGTTTCAGCGTGCTTGTGCTGAGGAGTTTGGCACCGACTACTCGCGGGTGCTCGTTCGGGATCACTGGCTTGCGGTGCTGGGTGGAACGGCGCAGGAGGCGCTCGCTCGGGGTGTTGAGGCGCGCGACGTGTGGCGCGCACTCTGCGAGGATCTGCAAGTGCCTGTCGAGCGGCGGTATGGGCGCGGATTGCTGGACCCGCGGCGAGACTGAAGTGGTTTTGGCTGCGACACGCCGCACGATTTTCGAAGATGTGTTCGAATGGTGCTAACTTCGTCCACAGGTGAGTTTGTCTGGGCCTTTTCCACAGATTTGCGCCCCTGGCCGTGAATGTCAGTGGCTCCTTCTAGGGTTAAAAACAGATGGCCACCAACGCCTTGTCTGCCCTCCCGGGTCAAGACAGTCGGTAGGCAGCAACCCAGCGGCGGCGCCGCGCACACTGAAGGAGCAAGAACATGGCAGCACCCAAAGATCGCGAAAAGGCGCTCGAAGCCGCACTCGCTCAGATCGATAAAAACTTTGGCAAGGGCGCCGTTATGCGCATGGGCAGCGCTGAACGTGCTCCTGTTGAGGTGATTCCGACTGGTTCAGTCGCGCTTGACGTTGCGCTCGGTATTGGCGGTTTGCCCCGTGGCCGCGTGATTGAGATTTACGGACCTGAATCCTCGGGTAAAACGACACTCACGCTGCACGCCATCGCGAACGCGCAGCGACTCGGTGGTATCGCAGCGTTCATCGATGCCGAGCACGCGCTCGATCCTGAATACGCAAAAAAGCTGGGTGTTGACATCGACTCACTGCTGGTTGCTCAGCCCGATACGGGCGAGCAGGCGCTTGAGATCGCTGACATGTTGATTCGTTCTGGTTCGGTTGACCTGGTAGTTATCGACTCCGTGGCAGCACTCGTGCCGAAGGCCGAGATCGACGGCGAGATGGGCGATAGCCACGTTGGTCTGCAAGCGCGTTTGATGTCCCAGGCTCTGCGTAAGATCACGGGCAGCTTGAACGCCACCAATACCACCTGCATCTTCATTAACCAACTGCGCGAAAAGATTGGCGTCTTCTTTGGCAGCCCCGAAACTACCTCGGGTGGTAAAGCACTGAAGTTCTACGCTTCGGTACGTCTAGACATTCGCCGCATTCAAACCCTTAAAGATGGCACCGACGCGGTTGGCAACCGCACTCGAGTCAAGGTCGTGAAGAACAAGATGGCACCGCCCTTCAAGCAGGCGGAGTTTGACATCCTCTACGGTATTGGCATCTCACGCGAGGGCTCGCTGATCGATTACGGTGTGGAGCAGGGCCTCGTGAAGAAGAGCGGTGCCTGGTTTACCTACGACGGTGACCAGCTGGGGCAGGGCATGGAGAATGCCCGACGTTTCCTCATCGAACACCCTGATATCGCGACCGAGCTTGAAGAGAAGATTCTCACCAAGCTGGGTGTGAACGGTCGTGGTGCTGAGCCTGAGGCAGCTCAAAACGCAACCAAGTCAGCTTCGCTACCTGCGGCTGACGATAATCGAGCGAGCGCGTAACAATCATGGCTGTGCGGTTTCTGCCGGCTCCGAGTGAGGAGCCGGCAGTTTCGAAGCCGGATCGCAAGAATCTGGCTGAGGTGATCGAATTGCGCTCCCTGCTTCGACAGCGGGAGTGGAAGGTATCTGCAACGGATGGCATAGCCGACTCTCCCGTTGCTTGGAACAACGCTGAGCAGCCTGCTGGTAGCGAAGCTGACACTCCAACGATGCCTGAACCGACTCGGGCACGGATTGATGAATCGGTGCTTGTCTCTGGACCCTGGGCTGGAGTCGTTGCTGACCCCGCAGGCGAAGATGACGAGTCTGTTGCGCAACCGGCGACGGAAGAGTCTCTTCCAGATATCTCTGAGCAGGCGGTCAAAATGTTGGCACGCAAAGCTAAGTCGAGTGGAGAGTTGCAAGAAGAACTGCTGCGTGCTGGGTACGAGACAGCCGAAGTTGAAGTTGTCATTGGCGAGTTCGAGCAGAACCTGTACCTTGACGATGCGGGTCTTGCGCGGGCCGTCACAGAGAAGCTGCGCGATTCCAAACGAGCGAGTCGCTCGCAAATTCGGGTGAAGCTAAAGGCACGCAGGCTTCCGGACAACGTTATTGAGGCCACTCTGGACGAACTTGATGACGATGAAGAGTTTGCGCTGTTGCGTGCCACCGCCGAGGAGCGAGCGCGTCGCATGCAAGATCTTGATCGTGTGACGGCAGAGCGTCGATTGCTCGGGTTTCTCGCGCGTCGGGGATGGTCAGGGGAGCCCGCGACCCGTGCCGTACGGGAAGCACTCGACGGTGCGGGAGGGACCGGCAGTGGCGTTCGCTTTCGCTGAGCAAATCTCCACGCGCGGCGCAATACACTTGTTCTCATGAGTCTCGCATCCGCTGACCCCACAGTGATTGATCCTTCGCCCGCTGCCCTGCGGGCAGACGGCAGCCCCCGTAGCTATACGGTGCGCACTCTGGGGTGCCAGATGAACGTGCACGACTCCGAACGGCTCTCCGGTTCGCTGGAAGCGGCCGGTTACATTGCGGCAGATGATGCTGAGCAGGCCGATGTGATTGTGATCAACACCTGTGCGGTGCGAGAGAACGCGGCAAACAAGCTTTACGGCAACCTGGGGCAACTTGCAAGCATCAAACGTGAGCGCACAGACATGCAGATCGCCGTTGGGGGCTGCCTCGCTCAGAAAGACCAGGGCGTCATCGTGGAGAAAGCACCCTGGGTTGACGTGGTCTTTGGCACCCACAATATGGGGTCGCTGCCTGCCCTGCTTGAGCGAGCTCGACACAACCAAGAAGCTCAAGTTGAGATTCTTGAATCGCTCGAGGTGTTTCCGTCGACTCTTCCGACCAAGCGTGACTCTGCTTCGAGCGGCTGGGTCTCGATTTCTGTCGGGTGCAACAACACCTGCACGTTCTGCATCGTCCCCGCGCTGCGTGGCAAGGAAAAGGATCGCAGGCCCGGTGATGTGCTCGCCGAAGTGCAAGCTCTCGTAGACGACGGCGCGATCGAGATCACGCTGCTTGGGCAGAACGTCAACACCTACGGTGTGGAGTTCGGTGACCGCCATGCTTTTAGTAAGCTGCTGCGGGCGATGGGTGAAATCGAGGGTCTTGAGCGTGTGCGATTCACCAGTCCGCACCCCGCCGCCTTCACCACCGATGTGATTGAGGCGATGGCGGAGACCCCAACGTGATGCCCTCGTTGCACATGCCGCTTCAATCGGGATCAGACTCGATCCTGAAGGCGATGAAGCGCTCCTACCGTTCCAAGAAGTTCCTTGGCATTCTTGACGAGGTTCGCCAGCTGATTCCGAACGCGGCTATCACCACCGACATCATCGTCGGGTTCCCCGGCGAGACCGACGAAGATTTCGAAGACACCATGCGTGTCGTTGAAAACTCGCGTTTTGCGAGTGCGTTTACCTTCCAGTATTCGATCAGGCCGGGCACACCCGCTGCGACAATGGATAACCAGGTGCCCAAGAAGGTCGTGCAGGAACGCTATGAGCGCCTCATGGCCCTGCAAGAACGGCTCTCCCTCGAAGAGAACGAGGCGCAGATTGGCCAGCAAGTCAAGGTGCTCGTATCAGTCAGTGAGGGGCGCAAAGACTCGGCCACCCATCGGCTCTCCGGGCGTGCGGAAGACAACAGGCTCGTACACTTTGCGTTGCCCGAGGGTGCCGAGGTGCCGCGCCCGGGTGATGTCGTGACGGTTCAGGTAACTTCTGCTGGATCCTTCTTCGTTGTCGCAGACGAGGTGCCCGGTGTGTACGCCGTGCGCCGCACGCGCGCAGGTGACGCCTACGATCGGCGCCAGGCAGAGAGTTGCGGTGTGCCGACCCCGGGCGTAACCCCGGGAGTGGTAAATCTCGGGCTCCCAACCATTCGCGCCCGATGATCGCGCCCCGGCTATGGGGGATCGTCGGTGCAACGGGAACCGGAAAGTCGGCGCTGTCGCTTGACCTCGCTGAGGCCATCAAAGCAAAAGGTCGAAGTGCTGAAATTGTCAACGCCGACGCCATGCAGCTCTACCGGGGCATGGACATCGGCACCGCGAAACTGCCCGACAATGAGCGTCGAGGGATCCCGCACCACCTTTTTGACGTGTGTGACCCCGCAGAAGAAGCGACGGTCGCCTGGTACCAGCCGGAGGCTCGCGCCCGCATCACGGAGACCCTTGAGAAAGGCGCCGACGCGATCCTCGTGGGCGGCTCAGGGCTGTACGTCTCGAGCGTTGTCTTTGACTTCAAGTTTCCGCCACGAGACAACGAACTGCGGGCGCAGCTCGAAGCCGAACTCGCCGCACAGGGTACCGGTGCACTCCTGGAACAGTTGCGCGAGCTGAACCCGCGAGTTGCTGAAGAGGTAGACGCGCGTAATCCCCGACGTGTGGTCCGCGCGCTTGAGGTCGCCAAGCTCGGCGGTGACGCCAGTGCCACGTTGCCCGAGACGCCAAAGCTTTGGTGTGAGGGCACGCGGCTCTTGGGTGTCGCGGTGGAGCGCGCAACCCTCGTCGAGCGACTCGATCTTCGCGTGAAGCAGATGTGGGCCGATGGGCTGCTCGACGAGGTGCGAGAGCTGATCCCGCGCGGCATCGAACAGGGGCCGACTGCGAGCCGAGCCATTGGTTATGCGCAGGCGCTTGCTCAGCTCTCCGGCACCATGAGTGAGGCTGACGCGATCGCGGAGACCCAGCTCTTGACGCGCCGCTACGCGAGGCGTCAGGTGAGCTGGTTTAAGCGGTACCCGGGTGTCGACTGGCTCTCAGAGCCCAACATTGAAGAGGTGGACCTTACGTGAGTGTCAACACCCGGGCGTTCGAACCCGCGGATACCGAAGCCGTAGTCGCCCTCTGGGAGGCCTGCGGGCTGACTCGACCCTGGAATGACCCGAGGGCAGACATTGCGCGTAAGCTCAGGGTGCAGCCCGAACTGTTTCGGGTCGCGGTTGACGACTCGACGGGTGATACCGTCGGATCTGTGATGGCGGGCTACGACGGTCATCGCGGCTGGGCGTACTACCTTGCTACGGCACCAACCCATCGCGGACGGGGAATCGCTGCCGCGCTCATGCGCGAGGTTGAGGGCATGTTGGAGGAGCTCGGCTGCCCCAAGTCCCAGTTGATGGTGCGAAACGACAACGTCGAAGCGCTCAGCTTTTATGATCGCCTCAACTATGAAATCGCTGATGTCAGAGTGCTGGGGCGACGCCTCATTGAAGATTGAGACTCGTCGGCGCCCCATAGACTAGACGAATGACGGTTCTCTCATTCACCAAGGGCCACGGCACCGGTAACGATTTTGTGCTCTTCACCGACCCCGAGGGTGAGATCGAGCTGAGTCCCGAACAAATTCGTCAGCTCTGCGACAGACGGTTCGGTGTCGGAGCCGATGGTGTGATTCGCGCCGTTCGGTCGCGCGCGATTCCCGAAGGAGCCGCGATCCTTGCAGAGGAGCCTGAAGCGGAATGGTTCATGGACTACTGGAACGCCGACGGTACACCCGCTGAGATGTGCGGCAATGGTGTGCGTGTGTACGCGCACTACCTCGTGACCGAGGGGCTCGTTTCTTCCGAGCGCCGCGACACACTTCCCATCGGCACTCGGTCCGGCGTTAAAGACGTGCTTGCGGGTGTAAGTGGATACACCGTGGACCTTGGGCGTTGGCGAATGGGGGAGAACCGCTGGTTGCGGCGAGCGGTCTTGAGGTTGCGCGCCCGGGACTTGGCATCAATCTTGGCAACCCCCATGTCGTAACCGCCCTCGCTCACGAGGGGGAGCTTATGGGGCTCGATCTCACCAAAGCGCCCGCGCTTGATCCCGCCCCCGAAGACGGCGCCAACGTCGAGTTTGTTGTGCCAGATGAACCCCTCCTGAAAGACGGAGTGGCCCGCATCAAAATGCGTGTGCACGAGCGGGGCGTCGGCGAGACGCTCTCCTGCGGTACTGGGGTGGCGGCCGCTGCTCTAGCATTTCGGCACTGGGGTGGCGAAGGCATGCCGAACCATTGGCGGGTTGATGTGCCCGGTGGGCGTTTGGCTGTTCGGATGTTTCCGACGGAGGAAGGGGAGCACGTTTCGCTGAGTGGCCCCGCCGAGCTCGTATACAGCGGCACGATTGAAATTTAACTGGCCTTGACTAAGCCTTCCGCGCCGCGCGAATCACGTTGAATCCCTTGTCGCGTGCCACACGCTCGACGGTGAGATCAGTAAACTCCGCAGCAATCCAACGCTGTAGAGAATCTGCGCCCAGGTGTTTGGCCACCACGAGGTGGGCCACCCCCTTTGGTGCAAGCCTGGGGAGCCACTGGTGCAAGATCCCGTGAAGCACTTCTTTGCCAACTCGGATCGGTGGGTTCGAAATGATTTCATCGAATAGTAGCTCCGAGGGAACGTCTTCGGGCGCTGCGACCCGCAGCGCCGATGCGCCAAGCCGATCGGCATTCAGGCGCGTGAGTTCGCGTGACCGCTCGTTCACGTCGATCGCCCATACCTCGCGCTCAGGGCTCTCAAGGGCTGTGTGCAGTGCGATCGGACCCCAACCGCATCCAATATCGAGCGCGGGCCCCGATCCTGGTTGTCCGGCCGATGCGAGTGTGCGAAGCAGGATCTCGGTGCCGCGATCCAGATGTTCCGGGCTGAAGACCCCACCCGCGGTCACCACAGAGCGGGTTTCACCCGCGAGCAGCACATCGATTTCACGCGGCTTGAATTCGCCAAGTGGGGCCTCTGAAAAGTAGTGCTGGTTCACCGTTCTAGTATCCCAGCCCAGCGAAGGGTTCGTGCGCGTAGACTGTGAGGTCAGATGACGAAGCAATTCTCAGAAGACTCAGCCCACGACGAAGATCACGCAGCAAGCTTAGATCCGCTCGATAGAGTGCTTGCGCGCGCAGACAAGGCCGCATCCGCCACGGTCATTCGCGACCTGACGAGCGGTGCACAGGCTCTCGGTGACGAATCCCACGATTTTTTGGGGAGGGATCTTGATGCGATTCGCATGGATCGTGAGGATCGCGCTTCGCTGAATCGTGTGGTCGGTCTGTCCACCGAACTTGAAGACGTCACTGAGGTTGAATACCGACAACTGCGACTCGAGAATGTTGTGCTGATTGGTATCTACTCGCAGAAATCCACCGAAGACGCCGAGAACTCGCTGCGCGAGCTAGCCGCGCTGGCCGAGACAGCCGGGGCTCGGGTGCTTGACGGGTTACTGCAGCGCCGAGCGAACCCTGATCCTGCGACCTACCTTGGCAAGGGCAAAGCTCAGGAGCTGGCCGATCTGGTCGCCGCTGTCGGAGCAGACACCGTGATTGCCGACACAGAGTTGGCGCCGAGTCAGCGTCGTGCACTGGAAGACGTCGTCAACGTGAAGGTGATTGATCGCACCGCGGTGATCCTCGACATCTTCAGCCAGCACGCGAAGAGTCGCGAGGGCAAGGCGCAGGTTGAGCTCGCCCAGCTCGAGTATTTGCTGCCGCGACTGCGTGGCTGGGGTGAGTCGATGTCTCGTCAGGCCGGTGGCCAGGTTGGCTCAGGGGAGCTGGCATGGGGTCGCGCGGTCCCGGCGAGACGAAGATGGAGCTGGATCGCCGTAAGATTCACACCCGCATGTCAAAGCTGCGCAAGCAGATTCAAGGATTTGCGCCCGCGCGCGAGGCGAAACGTGCGAATCGCAAGCGGGGCGAGGTGCCCTCGGTCGCGATTGCGGGCTACACCAACGCAGGAAAATCGAGTCTGCTGAACAGGCTGACCGGCACGCAAGAACTCGTGCAGAACCAGCTCTTCGCGACGCTCGACACGGCGGTGCGTCACGCCGAAACCGATGATGGTCGTAGCTTTACCTACGTCGACACCGTTGGGTTTGTGCGTAATCTGCCGCACCAACTTGTCGAGGCGTTCCGATCGACATTCGAAGAGGTTGCAGATGCCGATGTGATCCTGCACGTTGTTGATGGTTCACACCCCGATCCCGCGGCTCAGCTGCGAACAGTGCGTGACGTGATCGCCGAGGTTGACGGGCAAGCGATCCCAGAGTTGGTGGTGTTCAACAAGGTCGACCTGCTCGATGACTCGCAGCGACTGGTGCTGCACGGGCTCGCTCCCGACGCCGTGTTCGTCTCGGCACGAACGGGCGACGGGATCGAAGAGCTTAAGCAGCGTATTGACGCGACACTACCCGTTCCTGATCGGGAGGTCACAGTTGTGGTGCCCTACGATCGCGGTGAGCTTGTCGCTGAGTTACACGAGCGCAATCGTGTGTTGTCTATTGACTACATCGAAGAGGGCACACGCGTGCATGCGTTTGTTACGGCGGAGATGCTCGCTAAGCTCGGCGATCACGTCATCTAGACGCTTGCAGGCAAGTTGATTCTGTGTGGCAGCGGAAAACCTTGAATTTGAACGCTTGTGAGATGCAGCCTGTGTGACCTCTGTAATAATTCGTAATTCATACAGTGAAATATTCGGGTCGAATGTCTGAGGTGACGGATAGCTTGGAGAAGCCAGGCAAAGAGCGCGTGGCGAAACCGTTAGCCCCGATACGCAAGGATTCGAATGACTGCGAAGACGCCATTGCCCACCGCCACGATTCTCGGTTACCCCCGTTTGGGGCGACGACGCGAGCTGAAGCGAGCTATCGAATCCTTCTGGAAAGGAAACTCGTCCGAGGCAGATCTCACCGCTACCGCGCGTGAGCTGCGCGCTGCAACTCGTGCCCGCCTGGTCGAACTCGGGCTTCCTGCCAAGGGCGGGGCGGTGCCTGAGAGCTTTAGCTTCTACGATCAGGTGCTTGATGCGACACTCGCGCTGAGCGCGATCCCGAGCCGCTTCAATGACGTGCAGGGCAGCGACCTGGTCACGTACTTTGCGCTTGCACGGGGCGATAAGGATCACCAGCCGCTTGAGATGACGAAGTGGTTCGACACGAACTACCACTACAGTGTTCCTGAGATCGACGAGCGCACGTCGTTTGTGGCAAACCCAGCGGCTCTCGTGGCCCAGGTCGCAGAGGCAGCAGCACAGGGGATCGAATCGCGCCCTGTGCTCGTAGGCCCGGTGACGTATCTTTTGCTCGCAAAAGCTTCAGATGACGCGGCAGAGGGGTTTAGCCCCATTGGCCGCCTCGACGAGGTTGTAGCGGTTTATGTCGAGTTGCTGGGCGCGCTCGCCGCAGCCGGGGCAGGCTGGGTGCAGCTAGACGAGCCGGCGCTCGTCTCTGACTCGCTCTCGGTGTCGCGAGAAGAGGCACTCGCGCTGGTTGAGAAGGCCTACGCAGCTCTCGGTGGTGCGTCCTCGCGCCCGCAGATTCTGCTGACAGCCCCCTACGGTGACTCTTCTGCGGGGCTTACCCGACTCGCTGCGCTCCCGGTGGAGGCCGTGCAGGCAGACCTCGTGCGTGGATCGCTGCCGCAGCAGGCGCTCGTTACGGGAGAACTCGCGCGTGCGCTTGGTGAGAAGCAGTTTGTTGCGGGTGTTGTAGACGGCCGCAACATTTGGCGCACCGACCTGCGGGCCGCATTTTCGCAGCTTGCTGGGCTCAAAGACGCGGGTATCAGCGTGGTTGTGGGAACCTCCAACAACCTGCAGCACGTGCCTCACGACGTGAACGACGAAACAAAACTTGATGCGCGCCTGAAATCATGGCTTGCCTTCGCTGATCAGAAGGTTGAGCAGGTCGCCGTGCTCGCGCGCGGACTCGCCGAAGGGGCCGCCGTAATCGAACCCGAGCTCGCTGCAACCGAGGCCGCCCTGGCAGATCGTGCTGCCGCTCCCGGGGTTCGTGTTGAAGGTGTGCGTGGTCGGGTTGGTGCTGTGACCGATGCGGATCGCAATCGCGCTGACGAGGCCACTCGTCGTGAGGCCCAGGAGGGACTGAGCATCCCGAACCTTGCCACCACCACAATTGGTTCTTTCCCGCAGACCGGAGAAATCCGAAAGGCGCGGGCCGCGTTTGGTCGCGGGGAGATCGACCAGGACGCATACGACGGCTTCCTGCGCGATGAGATCGCACGAGTGATCAAACTGCAGGAAGAGATTGGGCTCGACGTGCTGGTGCACGGCGAGGCTGAACGCAATGACATGGTGCAGTACTTCGCTGAGTTGCTCGACGGGTTTGCTGTCACCGAAAACGGGTGGGTGCAGTCTTACGGTACCCGTGCGACGCGTCCGTCGATTCTGTGGGGGGATGTTTCGCGACCCGCACCGATGACCGTCGCGTGGTCGGCCTACGCGCAGTCGCTGACGCAGCAGCCTGTGAAGGGTATGCTGACAGGCCCCGTGACCATTCTTGCCTGGTCGTTCGTTCGCGATGATCAGCCACTCGGCGACACTGCGGCTCAGGTCGCCCTCGCACTCCGCGATGAGATTGATGATCTGGTCGATGCCGGGATCAATATCGTGCAGGTAGACGAGCCCGCGCTGCGTGAGCTGCTGCCGCTTGATGCAAATCGCCAGGGAACTTACCTTGACTGGTCTGTTGGATCTTTCCGGCTTGCGACCGGAGGGGCTGCGCCCGAAGTCCAGATCCACACACACCTCTGTTACTCCGAGTTTGGCGAGATCATCGACGCCGTTGACGGCCTCGACGCTGATGTCACGAGCATCGAGGCGGCGCGCAGCCGCATGGACGTTGTGGAGCCCCTGGGTGACCACGGGTACTCTCGAGGCATCGGGCCTGGTGTCTACGACATCCACTCACCGCGTGTGCCGAGCATCGACGAGCAGTCTGAATTGATCCGCATCGCCGCGAAACGAATTCCGGGCAAGCAGCTCTGGATCAATCCAGACTGTGGATTGAAGACCCGTGGGTACGAGGAAACCGTGGCAAGCTTGACGAACCTTGTGCAGGCTGCCAAAGCGGTGCGTGAGGCATAAATGACTCAGCTCGCTGAATCGCTAGCTCCGGCTTCCTGGCCAAGCCACACGCTGCCGACGGAACCGGTGGGTAGCCTACCGAGGCCTGCGCGACTGCAGCGTGCTGTGCTTGACGCGGAAGTCGGGCTAGCACCTCAGAGTGAGCTTGAAGCGGAGCAAGCCCTCGCTGTGCGAGACACGCTGCAGCGCATGGAAGAGACCGGATCTCCTGTGCTGAGCGACGGAGAACAACGCAGGCAGAGCTTTGCGAGTTATCCTCTCGGTACAGAAGAAGTTGATGAAGGGCCGGTGTTCGCCGTATTTGCCGACGGCCATCACCGTGTGATTCCGAGTCTTACAGAAGGGCCTTTTGTCTTTCGGGCGTGGGCGGCTGATGATGTGCGCGTCGCGAGGCAGCTCACTTCGTTGCCGCTCAAGCAGGCTGTCATCTCACCCTCGATGCTGTCGCTCATGGTGCCTGCTGGCGGGCTCGGCGACTATACGCGATCAGAGTTTCTTGACGACGTCGTCAGCGGCTGCGCCGAAGACATACGGCGATGCTTTTCGGCCGGTGCTTCCCGGGTGAGCATCGACTTCACAGAGGGGCGACTTGCGTTGCGCCGCGATGTGCGGGCGCCCTGGGCGGGGCCTGATGCACTGGGTGGATTTATTGACCTCATCAATCGTGTGCTTGATCAGTTGACACCAGAACAGCGGTCGGCCGTGGGAGTGCACACCTGCCCGGGCAATGATAACGACTCGGCGCACTCGGCGGACGTCGATTATGCTGAGCTGATCCCCGAGCTTTTTCAGATCGAGGCGGGTACTTTTTGGTTCAGTCGGCGAGCGAACACGACCCCGATCGGGTTGCGCGACTCATCGGCAAACAGCTTCGTGTTCTGTCTGCGGAGGCCGCTGCTCCGCGGGTGCTGATCGGTGTGACAAATCCGACGAGCCCGAAGCTTGAAACGGCTGAAGAGGTGCGGGATCATCTCGTGCGGGCAGCCCGGTTCATTCCGGCAGAGCTGCTTGGATCGACGGACGACTGTGGATTCTCGCCGTATCTCATCGATGAGAAGCCGCGACATGGATCGCCAGACTTTGCGCGTCATGTAGCTTTCGCAAAAATTGCCGCCAGAGTGCGCGGCACCCAGTTGGCTGCCGAAGAACTTTCTGGCGTCGCAGTTGGAGCGCCCAGCGCACCCCTGGTGAACGGGGCAATCCGATGAATGCAACGTTACTCACTGGCAGCGCGCCGACGCGCGCACGCTTTTCGTTCGAGGTGTTTCCCGCGCGTAATGGTGCGGCAGCCCTCGCGCTTGGTCACGCGGTGCAACACTTATCTGCTGCCGATCCCGACTTTATCTCGGTGACATACGGCGCAAACGGATCAAATCGTGACGCCTCGCTAGACCTGCTGAAGTATCTACGCAATAACACGACTGCGCTCCCGCTTGCGCACCTCACTACGGTGGGGGAGTCTCGAGGGGCGCTTCGCCAGACCATCCACGGAATCATGGATGCAGGTGTGCATGACTTCCTCGCGCTGCGTGGGGATCCGCCGCGCGGTGCAAGTGAGAACGATCCGAGTGTCATTGGCTCTCCCAGCTCTGTTGAGCTTTTAGAGATCATCTCGCAGGTGCGGGCCGACCGACCGCCACTCACGAGCGTCGGAAGAACCGTGGTGGCTGCCTACCCGAACGGACATCCCCAGTCCAGATCTCGCTCTGAAGACATCGACTGGCTCATAGCTAAACAAGAGGCGGGTGCCCAGTTCGCCATCACGCAGCTGTTCTTTCGAGCCGACGACTACCTCAGCTTTGTTGCTGAGGCGCGTGTTGCGGGACTGCACATCCCCGTGCTCCCTGGACTCATGCCGGTGTCCACGAGTGCACAGCTGCGGAAGGTTGCCTCGCTCGCGGGTCAACCGGCACCCGCCGAACTCGAACACGAAATGGAAGCCGAGGGTGGGTTCGCGCCAGAACTCGGTGTTGAGTATGCCGTATCGCTGGCGAGGGAGCTGCTGGAGGGTGGAGCGCCGTCTATTCACCTCTACACATTCAATCGCCACGAACAGGTGCTCGCTGTGCTGCGAGAGCTCAACCTGCTGACACCGAGCCCGGTGGGCTAGCATCAGATCACATTGCTTGCGCGGCTAATCCGGCAGGTGAGTCTGTGAGATGTTGAAGCGACTCTGGGATCTCACGCCTCTTCGCCGTCATTGCTTGCGCCCAGAGTCGGCCCGCTCGGTACGATGAGCGCACGAGTGGGCCTGCGAGTACTGCAGCAAAACCCATCTCTTCGGCTTCCAGTCTCAGCTCGGTGAACTCCTGTGGACGCACCCACCTGTCTATGGGGTGGTGCAACTTCGACGGACGCAGATACTGCGTTAGAGTCAGAATGTCGCACCCGGAATCAAGCAGTTCCTGCATGGCGTCAGTGATTTCGCGGCGATCCTCGCCCATGCCGAGAATCAGATTTGACTTGGTGATCATGCCCGCGTCTCGTGCTTGTCGAATGACGTTGAGAGACCGGTCGTAGCGGAAGCCAGGGCGGATGCGCTTAAAGATACGCGGGACCGTTTCGAGGTTGTGCGCGAATACCTGCGGTGCCGTTTCAAATACCTGGGCGAGATCCTCCGGGCGTCCGCCAAGGTCATCGGCGAGAACCTCAACGCCCGAACCCGGGTTGCGCTTGTGGATCTGACGGATCGTTTCGGCGTACAGCCAGGCACCCGTGTCGGGTAAATCATCTCGAGTGACTCCGGTAATCGTGGCGTAGCGAAGGCCCATTGTGCGCACGGACTCGGCGACGCGACGCGGCTCGTCTGTGTCGAGAGCTAGTGGCTTGCCCGAAGTGATCAGGCAGAAATCGCACCGCCTCGTGCAAATGGAACCCCCAATCAAAAAGGTCGCCTCGCGGTCTTCCCAGCACTCGTAGATGTTGGGGCAACCTGCCTCCTGGCACACCGTGTTGAGACCCTCTCGCTTCACAAGCGCCTGCAGATTTTGGTATTCGGGGCCCAGGCGGGCGCGGGTCTTGATCCACTCGGGTTTCCGCTCGATTGGAGTCTCAGCATTGCGCACCTCGATGCGCAGAAGCTTGCGGCCTTCTGCGAATGGTGACCCGAGATTTCTTGCGCTCACTGTGTGACCTCCGTAAGGGCGGCTGTGAGGCGTACAGCAAGCGTTGGCGCTACCTCGTTTGGTGCGATTGTGCGCCCTGCCAAACGACTCAGGGTCGTGACGCCGGCGTCTGTGATGCCGCAGGGCACAAACGACTTGAACGGTGCGAGGGAGTTGCTGCAGTTTATGGCCAGACCGTGGGTGACGATTCCCTCGCTCACTCGAATGCCAATCTGCGCAAACTTCTCAGCGGGGAGACCCGCGGGCCTAGCCCACACCCCCGTGCGCCCGTCGATGATGACGCCCTCGACACCAAAGCCACCAGCGACGTCGATGATGACCTGTTCAAGAACGCGCACAAAATCCACGAGCGCAAAACGATTCCTCAACCGCACAACGGGATATGCCACAAGCTGCCCCGGGCCGTGCCAGGTCACTTTCCCGCCGCGATCCACGGGCACCACGGGTGTGCCATCGGTGGGGAACTCCTCGGGTCGGGATCGACGGCCCGCCGTGTAGACAGCTTCGTGTTCAAGAACGATGAGTGTGCCGTCTGGTGTCGGACTTGAAAGCTTTGCGACGGCGCCCTCTTGGAGTTCAAGCCCCCGCTCGTATGGGACGAAGCTCGGAGAAAAACCAGCGCACATGAGATTGATGGCGGCCCGGGAGACGTGTGGTGCGCCAAGGGGAGATGTGGTCGTCAGTTCACTGGTCACAGTCAGAGTTTAAATGGACTCAGTACAATAATAAAAATCGAGGAAAAATGCAGCTCTCCAGAGTGTCCGGAGAGCTGCATTGTGGCAGGGATCTTTAGACGGAGCGGAACACCGCAACGACCTTGCCGAGTACCTCCGCGTGATCACCAAGGATTGGCTCGAATGCGCTATTGCGGGGGAGTAGCCAGGTGTGGCCGTCACGGCGACGGAAGACCTTTACTGTTGCTTCTCCGTCGAGCATGGCGGCGACGATGTCGCCGTTCTCGGCTTCGCGTTGTTGGCGGATGACGACGAAGTCACCGTCGCAGATTGCGGCATCAATCATCGAGTCGCCCACAACCCGGAGCATAAAGAGCTGCCCGTCTCCAACAAGCTGCCTGGGTAGGGGTACGAGCTCCTCTACTTGCTGGTCTGCTGTGATTGGCACTCCGGCCGCGATCTGGCCAACAAGTGGCACGTAGGCGGTGTCTTCGGGCTGCATCTGCGGGGAGTCAGTGATGGCGCTGCTGGTTTCAGCGAGCTCAATCAGGATTTCGAGGGCTCTGGGGCGATTGGGGTCACGTCGAATGAAGCCCGCAAGTTCGAGGCGGCTCAGCTGGTGCGTCACGCTTGATAGTGACGAGAGGCCAACGGCATCACCAATTTCGCGCATGCTGGGCGGGTAGCCGCGACTCTCGACGGAGCGAGCAATGAACTCGAGAATCGCCTGCTGCTTCTCCGTGAGGGATTTTGCTGGGCGGGGCGTGGCTGCGGTGCTCATCGCTCGTCCTTTCCTTTGTCTACAGAACCTGGCCTCGCGTAACACGGGAACTGACTTGTCGTGGATTCGAAAGTTGCGGCGAATCCGTGAATGTCAGTGGTCGGGTGTTGGGTGAAGTCGTTGTTCGAAACCCTAGCGGCTTCGATTGAAGCCTGGCAAACATATGTTCGAGTGTCGCGAGAATTCACCGAAAGATATGTTCGACAAAAGCTTGTAATTTCGAAACATCGAAGATATATTCGAAACAGATGTTCGACATGGGTTCCCGTTCGAACATAAGCGAAAGGAAGACACCATGAGCGCACGAACGGTTGCTGGACAGGCTGGCACTCGCATGAATGACGCGAATGATGCATACGCTGTGGAAGCACGCGACACCGCGCGTCTGCGATTGACTCGCCGGGGGCGTGTGGTTGTGGGCGGGCTCATTGCGCTCGTGCTGGCGGGGCTTCTGGTGTTCGCGGCCACCCTTCTTTCCCCGCAAGCCTTTGCTACTGACTCTGCTTCGAACAAGCAGCAGTTTCATTACGTTGTTGCCCAACCGGGTGAGTCGCTTTGGAGCCTTGCTTCTGAGCTTGATCCGAAGGTTGATCCGCGAGATCTTATCGCGGAGATCGTCCAGTTGAACCAGCTCCGCGGGTCTAATGTAGAGGCTGGGCAGGCTTTGGCGGTGCCCCTGCGTTATTCCGACAATAAGAATGTGATCTCAGCGAATGAACTTGAGGCTGATTCAGCAGCCTAGCTGCTCGTTCTCAGCCCGTAGACTGGTCAGGTGACCAAGTTGAGTGATCTTCCCCTTCGCAGCAATCTTGTTGGCCTGGAGCCCTATGGAGCCCCGCAAGATCCGGTTCCTGTGAGCTTGAATGTGAACGAGAACACGCATCCGATCCCAGATGACGTGGTCGCAGACATTGTGCAGTCACTCGAAGCGGCGGTTCGAAGTGTCAATCGATATCCGGATCGTGAATTTCTGGAGCTGCGCGAGTCGCTGGCGGGTTACCTCGGGCGGGGCTGACGAGCGACAATCTCTGGGCTGCAAACGGTTCTAACGAGGTGCTGCAGCAGATCTTGCAGGCATTTGGTGGCCCTGGCCGTTCGCTGCTGAGTTTCACGCCGACCTACTCGATGTACCCGCTGCTTGCATCGGGCACGGACACGGCCTGGATTCCCGTTGCGCGTCCGGCTGACTATGCGCTTACTCCAGAGGGGGTAGTTGCCGCGCTCGAAGAGTACCGCCCGGACATTGCGATTCTGTGTGGACCGAATAACCCGACGGGCACCCTCTTGAGCCTGAAGTGATTCTCGCTGCCTACGATGCTTTTGACGGCATTCTCATCGTTGACGAGGCCTATCAGGAATTCGACGCTGAACGCGAGAGTGCAGTTTCCCTGCTGCCGGGTCGGCCCAGGCTGCTCGTCTCTCGCACTATGAGTAAGGCGTTTGCGTTTGCTGGTGTGCGTTTGGGGTATTTGGCAGCTGATTCGGCTGTTGTTGATGCGCTCCGTCTTGTGCGCTTGCCCTATCACCTCTCTGCTCTTACGCAGGCGGCGGCAACGGCAGCGATTCGACACTCCGCAACGATGCTCGCGACGGTGGATGATATTCGCACGCAACGTGATCGTCTTGAGGTTGCCCTTGTTGAAATGGGGTACAGGGTGCACCCCTCTGGCGCGAACTTCTTGCTTGTGGGTGGGTTCGATAACCCGGACGCGACGTTTGAGGCGCTGCGAACCCGGGGTATCTTGATCCGCAATCTACACATCGAGGGACACCTGCGTATGACCGCAGGCACCGAGGCTGAAACGACTGTGCTGATTAATGCCCTTGCCGATCTTGGTCCAGGCGGCGCTAGGTAGCTACCCCCTTCTGCTTCACGTGTTGCCCATAAGGTGCGGTCCTGTAACTGAGCCGTTACCCTTGAGGGTATGTCTTTACCCCCAGAAGCTTTGTCACGCCATGAACTTGAGCGGTCGTTACGGCGTTTCCGCATCCTGAACGTCGTATTGGGCGTAGCTGCGGTGGCCGCACTTATGTTCGGGTTTGTGCAACTGGGGCAGGGCAACAGCGACAACGCTGGGAACACTTCGAACACCGCTGAAAGCGGCGACGATAGCGCAAGTGTCGAGAACGACACAGACTCTGCGGCAACCGTTGGCCTTGAGCGTCGCGTAGAGAACGACCCGATGGCGATTGGTGATATTGATGCGCCCGTTGTGATGAGTGAGTGGGTCGACTTCCGCTGCCCCTTCTGCGCTGTCTACTCTCGGGATACCTTCGATCAGATCGTCACCGAGTTTGTTGACACCGGCAAGGTTCGCATTGAAATGCATGATGTCGCCTTCTTTGGAGAAGAATCGGTGCGAGCGGCAGTGGCAGCCCGTGCCGCAGGGGAGCAGGGGTGCTATTTCCAGTTCGTCAAGGCCGTGTACGACGCGGCCCAGAATCAGGACACCCTGACTTACCGCCGGCGCAACTCATCGAATTCGCCAAAACCGCGGGTGTGCCCGACATCGCCAAGTTCACCAAGGACATGGACCGCGAGGATTTGAAACAGGCGGTCAATGAGAGTACGGCGAAGGCCCAACAGTACGGCGTCTCGAGTGTTCCCATGTTTGCCTCGAACGGGCAAGCAATCGCGGGCGCTCAGCCGATCGAGGAGTTTCGTAAGTTTTTGAAGCAGGCGTCTGCCGAGGCGCAGTGAGCCTGAGTCTGCTTGGTGCATTTCTGGGCGGTGTATTGACGCTGCTCAGCCCCTGCTCTGTGATGCTGCTGCCCGCCTTCTTCGCATACGCTTTCACCAGTCCGGGGGTGTTGCTCGCGCGCACGGGAGTCTTTTTTCTGGGGCTCGCCACTGCTCTTGTTCCGCTGGGTCTGCTCGCGGGTTCGCTCGGTGCATGGGTGAACCAACACCGCTTTGCATTGGTTACGGTGGCTTCGGTTCTGGTGATGCTGTTTGGGCTGGTGTTGTTGCTCGGGCTACGTGTTCCGGGCCTTGTCAAGCAGCGAGG
The DNA here is from genome assembly GCF_011382985.1 of Leucobacter coleopterorum. Classification (GTDB taxonomy): domain Bacteria; phylum Actinomycetota; class Actinomycetes; order Actinomycetales; family Microbacteriaceae; genus Leucobacter; species Leucobacter coleopterorum. The sequence goes on along the minus strand of NZ_CP049933.1, from coordinate 2,054,795 downwards.
CGCCGAAAGTGCATCAATCGCCTCGGTGTTTGCCCTCGGAACGGTCTATGGGCTTGCGGGTGTGTGTGCTGGTCCGCTGCTGGGTGCTGCACTGACGTTCGCGGCCTTTGGGGGCAATGCGCTTTTCGGTGGACTCGTTCTGTTGGTGTTTGCAGCGGGCATGACGCTGCCGTTGCTGCTGCTCGCGCTCGTCTGGAACCGTGTGCCGGGGGTGAAGCGGCTCTTGCGGCCCAGGGAGCTACGCATTGGACGCTGGCGCAACGCTTGGACGAACGTTGTCGGCGGTGCCCTCACTGTCGCGGTTGGGGCGATTCTGCTGCTCACGCAGGGAACCTCCTCGGTTTCCGGGGTGCTTGGAGCAACGGACCAGGCAAGACTCGAAGCCGCGGTGATGCGTGGAACTGCCGGCGTGCCGGACTGGATCCCTGTCCTCATTTTCCTTGCGCTTGCCGCCGTGTGGGCGGTGGTCGCTATTACTCAGCGCCGTGTACGCGCGGTTCGCGCCGCAGATGCCCAACCCGGGGCGGAAAATATGAGCCACAGAGCCGGATAGAATGGTGCGCATGACCGCAGCTACACGTACCGTCTCGCTTGAGCGTTCAACGAGCGAATCGCAGATCAGTTTGACTCTCGATCTTGATGGCACGGGGAAGTCTGAGATTCAGACCGGCGTGCCGTTCTTCGATCACATGCTGACGGCGTTTGCCCGCCACTCGCTCACCGACCTCACGGTGCGGGCCCAGGGTGACACTCACATTGACGTGCACCATACCGTGGAAGACACGGGGATCCTGCTCGGACAGGCTCTTCTTGAGGCTTTGGGAGACAAGCGCGGTATCTCGCGTTATGGTGACGCATTCGTTCCATTGGACGAGGCGCTCGCCCAGGCCGTTGTTGATATTTCGGGGCGCCCCTATCTGGTGCACTCCGGTGAGCCCGAGGGCTTTGAATACCACCTGATTGGTGGTCACTTTACTGGCTCGATGGTGCGTCACTTCTTTGAAGCCCTCACGCTAAACGCCCGGCTCACCGTGCACCTGCGACTCGTCGAGGGTCGGGATCCGCACCACATTGCCGAGGCGGAGTTTAAAGCGTTTGCCCGCGCCTTCCGTCAGGCGAAGGCACTTGATCCACTCGTTACGGGCGTACCCTCGACCAAGGGTGCCCTGTGAGCGTATCCCGCGCGCGGGTGGTGGTGCTCGACTACGGCTCGGGCAACCTGCACTCGGCGGTCAAAGCGCTGGCGCGCGCTGGCGCTGACGTTGAGCTGTCCCGGGACCCCGCAGCGGTCGCGAGCGCCGATGGTTTGTTGGTGCCGGGTGTTGGTGCCTTTGACGCGGTCATGCAGCAACTGCAGGCTGTTCGAGGTGATGAACTGATCGATAAGAGGCTCGCAGGCGGTCGCGCTGTTCTCGGCATTTGCGTTGGCCTGCAGGTGCTCTTTGAGCGTGGCATCGAGCGCGGCATCGAAACAGAGGGGCTCGGGCAGTGGCCCGGAACCGTGCGCGAACTCAAATCTCCCGTTCTCCCGCACATGGGCTGGAATACTGTGTGTGCACCCGAAGACTCAGCCCTGTTCGCCGGAATCGCCGATGAACGGTTCTATTTCGTGCACAGCAATGGTGCAACCGATTGGTCGCTGGAAGGCCGCAACGAGGCGACTCGCCCGCGAGTGACCTGGAGCGAGCACGGTGAGCCCTTTGTGGCCGCTGTCGAAAATGGACCGCTCTCGGCGACTCAGTTTCACCCGGAGAAATCTGGGGAAGCCGGAATCCAACTGCTGCGAAATTGGATCGCGACGCTGTAGCGATCCTGAACCCTGTTTTGCCAGAAGACACTTCAACCCGTTATCTCGAAGGAGACCCAGTCATGAGCGAGCTCACCGAGGGCCCCAAGCTGCAGTTGCTTCCCGCCATTGACATGGTCGACGGCTCCGCCGTTCGCCTCACGCAGGGCGAGGCCGGCACTGAGACTCACTATGGCACCCCGGTGGATGCCGCCGCAGACTGGGTTGAGCAGGGCGCCGAGTGGATCCACCTGGTCGATCTCGATGCTGCGTTTGGGCGGGGCAGCAATGTCGCGGTCGCGCACAAGATCGTGAAGAAGTTTGGCCACGTCAATATTGAGTTTTCTGGTGGGATCCGCGACGATGCCAGCCTTGAGGCAGCACTCGAGATGGGTGCTCGCCGAGTGAACCTCGGCACTGCCGCGCTTGAGAAACCCGAGTGGACTCGTGCCGCGATTGCTCGTTTCGGTGACCAGATCGCGGTTGGGCTTGATGTGCGCGGCGAGACGCTGGCCGCGCGCGGCTGGACGGAAGAGGGTGGCAACCTCTGGGACGTGCTTGAGCGCCTTGAAGACGCGGGCTGCCCGCGCTACGTGGTCACCGACGTCACCAAAGATGGCACGCTGCGTGGTCCGAACATTGAGCTGCTGAAGCAGGTATGTGCCCGCACCGACCGTCCCGTTGTCGCCTCGGGCGGCGTATCGAGCCTGGACGACCTTGTCGCACTGCGTGAGATCGTGCCGCTCGGTGTTGAAGGTGCGATTGTGGGAAAGGCGCTCTACGACGGGGCATTTACGCTGCCCGCGGCGCTCGACATCGCTGGCAGGTAACGCCGTGGCGATTAAGCGGCTGCCCTCGACGGGTGATGTGCCTCGGTCGACTGGGGTCCCTGACAGCCTGGTACCCGGCGGTGAGGTCGACTCAGGTGGGTACCCGTGGGCAGGCCGCACGTTTGACCACCACGAGACGGCGTTTGCTGATGACGACGGGCTTACCCCGGAGGCTCTGAGCTCAGCAGTCGCCTCGCTGCGTTCTGCTGCGGCTGACTTTCGTGCCGCTGCCCCGGCGGTCAGGGTGCCGCCCTCGAGGTGCTTGCCGATCGACAGCAAGAAGTGCTGCGCGCGATCTCAACCTCGCGCTTCTTGGTTCCGCTGCTGACGGAGGCGGGAGACATTGGAGTGACTCCCGAGGGGCGCACCGTCGAGAAAACGCAAGAGCTTTCGATCGTGACTGTGGCTGGGCCCGACGGGCGCAGCGTGATGCCGGCCTTTAGCTCGGTCGAGGCAATGCATCGTTGGAACGCTGATGCCAGGCCGATCCCGGTGCCCGGGCCGCAGCTTGTGGTCGCGGCAGCGCAGGAAGAAACGGATCTTGTGGTGATCGATGCCGGATCACCCGACTTGGAGTGCGGAGTGCGCCGCACGGCGCTCCGGGGAGTGGCGCTGGGTGACCCCGCTCTGCCCGCTTGGGCTGACGCTGAAGTACGAGGCGCATTCACAGAGGCTCTCGGCGGAGACTTGCGGATTGAAGCGATTGCGCTTATGCCGGGTGACCCTGAGGGGCGACTGCTCGCGCCCGAGGTCGAGGTGCATTTGCTGCTCGCGCCGGGTCTGGATCGCGAGGCTCTCGGAGAGTTGCTTGAGTCCCTGCAACAGCGCCTTGCCGCGAGCGAGGTCATCGCGAACCGTGTCGACTCGATGAGGATCGTGCCCCGCGCCGTGGGCTGAGAGAAAGCTCTAAATGGACGACTGGCGATCAGACCGGGTTCAATCCGCTTTGGAAGGTCGAAATCCAACGGTGCTTGTGGAGCTAGACGCCGCTTTCGCTGTGATAGGTGACGTGCAGTGGCTGCCGGGGTATGCGCTTGCTCTGACAAAAGCACTCGGTTGCACGAAGGCATTCGTCGCGTAATCTATAGAGATTTTGGGAAACACTGACGCTTTTCTGCACACTCATGTGTGGCCGAGATACGACTGGGAGCCACCAGAGCTGGTGGGGAAGCCGGTCTGGTTGTACCCGGCTGAGAACTGGAGTGATTCTGCATTGAGACTGACTACTGAACACGACGATCTTCGAGGGCAGCTCTCCGAAGAGATTTTGCGACTGCAGACCTCATGGCTGTGCCTCGGGTTGAGGCGACTCGACCCATATTTCTTGCGAGAGTGCAAAATGCAGGTTTCTTCGCGGAAAAAACCTGCAAAAGTGAGATCTCGACGGGATCGTCTGGGAGCGAAACGAGCTAGATTTTGCTTCAGTGAACGGTAGAGATTCGCTGAGGTGTCCGTGGCTCAAAACACGTTGAGCAGCAGCACATAGCAGGCGGTACCCGCGGAGATGCTCAGCAGAGCGCGGCGCTTTGCGAGCAGGTGCACAAGAATCGTGACCGCTGTCGCCGCGGCAATCGCCCACAGGTTTCCCGGGCGGCTCAGGATCTCGCCGCGTAGCACCACCACCGCGAGAATGAGCAGGATCCCGGCTGGCATCCAGCGGCCGAGAGCTTTCACGAAGAGAGATTTTCGCAGCGGCTTCAGAATCGCGAACGGCAGCGTACGAAGGGCCAACGTGATGAGACCGGAGATCACTACCGCAATGATGAGGTAAACGGGGTCAGCCATTGGTCACCTTGCCCGAACTCTCATCGCTGTGCAGGTGACGTCCCGTGGCAAATCGCAGGGTGAGCAACACTGCATATACAGCGAGAGCTGCCAACAACGCCTGATCTGGAACGATCAGGATCGCGACACCAATCGAGAGCCCGGCCAGCACTGCCGAGGGGATCTCGCGCCGCCCCCGGATCGCATCGAGTGTCATTACAACGAACAGCGCAACGAGGGCAAACTCAAAGCCCTCGATTGGCTCGGGAAGTGTCCGGGCCACTAACACCCCAACGAGACCGCCAGACACCCAGTAGGCCTGCATCGCCAACTGGCCAGTGACGATGCGGCGTGAACTGAGTCTTTCAGGTGCCATCAACACGTAGGTCGCGTAGGCCTCGTCGATCAGCGCGTACACGGAGTAGGCACGCGGCAACCCCCGCCGCACCCGCTGGATCGGAAACGACAGCGCGTAAAACACGTGGCGAAAATTGACTGCAAGCACGGTGACCGCGATGGTGAGGATCGGCGTCGCCGCAGCGAGCATGCTTACCATTAGTAGTTCAACCGAACCGGCGAAGATCCCAATCGAAAGCGCGGGCGCGAGCCACCACGGTAGCCCGGACTGAATGACAAGCACCCCCAACGCAAACCCGAGTGGGAAGATGCCGATCCCGACCCCGAGTGAGTCGGCGAGGCCTGCCCGTAGTTGCGAGCTCTGCGGGTCTTCAGCCTGCGCTGGTGCGAGGGACTCTGTCATTGGTGGAGAAACGGAACCTAGTTCACGGGTCCCGTGAACTTCTCGCCGGGTCCCTGACCGATAGCGTCGGGGATTGGCGACGCCTCGCGGAACGCGAGCTGCACGGAGCGCAGGCCGTCGCGCAGGCTGCGGGCGTGCATGTCGCTGATGTCGGGGGCAGCGGCGGTGATCAACCCGGCGAGCGCAGTAATGAGCTTACGAGCTTCATCAAGGTCGGTCTGTGAGTCGGGGTCATCGGCCAGTCCTACCTTCACGGCGGCCGCACTCAGCAGGTGCACCGCTGCCGTGGTGATGACCTCAACCGCGGCAACGTCGGCGATGTCTCGTGTTGCTTGTGCGGCGTCAACCTCGGGGATCCGACTGTCTCGGAAACGGGGGTGGAGATGTTGTCGCTCATGCTGTCCTGTCTCTGGTGAATCACTTGTGGTAAGGTTTATGAGGTTCTCGTCAATTTGGCGAGATGCGGAAGAGGAGATTCTCCCACCCGGCACCGCCTCTAAGGTTACCGGGTAGTTGTCACCCCGTCGCTCACGCGACAGCTAAAGGGTGTGGACTGCACCTGTGTGGTCCCGATCTCCGTCCGCCGTTCCCCAGGGAGCGGCCCACACTTGAGATCAGAGGAGCAGGCGATCAGCGATCCCCGTACGAATGACAAAATCCGCGTTAGCGAAGTACGTCTGGTTGGAGCCAGCGGCGAGCAGGTTGGCGTGGTGCCCATCGAGACTGCGCTGCGCCTTGCGGCTGATGCGGATCTTGATCTCGTAGAGGTTGCCCCGAACTCGAAGCCTCCCGTGGCGAAGATCATGGACTTCGGTAAGTTCAAGTATGAGGCTGCCCAGAAAGCAAAAGAAGCTCGTCGTAACCAGGCGAACACCATCCTCAAAGAGGTGCGTTTCCGTCTGAAGATCGACAAGCACGACTATGAGACCAAAACGAAGCGTGCTGTTGGCTTCCTGGCTCAGGGTGACAAGGTCAAGGCCATGATCCTGTTCCGTGGACGCGAGCAGTCGCGCCCCGAGCAGGGTGTCCGTCTGCTGCAGCAGTTCGCCGAAGATATCGCCGAGTATGGCATCGTCGAGTCGAACCCTCGCATTGACGGACGCAACATGGTGATGGTCATCGCCCCGCTCAAGAACAAGTCCGACGCCAAGGCCGAGCAGAACGCTCGCCGCGCCGAAGAAAAGGCCACTCGTAAGGCAGATAAGTCGGCTGACGCAGCCGATTCCGCTAAAGCGAGCGAATAACTGCGGCCGCTGCACACGCAGCACCGCGCACGACGCAGCCGCAAGGCGCGCACACAACAAGGAGAAATCGATGCCCAAGCAGAAGACCCACTCAGGGGCCAAGAAGCGCTTCAAGCTCACCGGTTCCGGCAAGCTTATGAAGCAGCAGGCTGGCATGCGCCACAATCTTGAGGTCAAGTCCTCGAGGCGTAAGCGTCGCCTCAATGCCGATCAGGTTCTCGCCAAGGGCGATGCCAAGCAGGCAATGAAGCTCCTCGGTCACTAATCCGGCCCGTCAATACCCAAGACTTTTCGTAAGGAAAAACTGAAATGGCAAGAGTCAAGCGGGCCGTCAATGCCCACAAGAAGCGTCGCGTAATCCTCGAGCGTGCCGAGGGGTACCGCGGACAGCGTTCACGCCTGTACCGCAAGGCAAAAGAGCAGGTCATTCACTCGCTCGTCTACTCGTACAACGACCGTCGCAAGAAGAAGGGTGACTTCCGTCGCCTGTGGATCCAGCGCATCAACGCTGGTGCCCGTGCAAACGGCCTTACCTACAACCGCTTCATCCAGGGTCTCAGCATTGCTGAGGTTGAGGTTGACCGTCGCATGCTCTCCGAGCTCGCGACCAACGAGCCCGCAGCGTTCGCCGCACTCGTTGAGGTAGCCAAGAAGGCTCTTCCCGCAGACACCTCTGCACCGAAGGCTGCTGCCTAAGAGTTGAGCTTTCAATGAACCCCCGGTTTCGCCTCGGCGACCCGGGGGTTTATTGCGTTGAGGACCTGTCGGGTAGGGTTGGCAAGTGAACGATTCGATCCTCAGTAATCCGAAGTCCCCGCGAGTAAGACGAGTGGCGGCACTCGCTCGCAAGAAGGAACGGCGCGAGACCGGGCGCTTTTTGGTCGAGGGCCCACAGGCGGTGCGAGAGTTGTTGGCTTATCGGCCGCGTTTCGCAGAGGTTGTATTCGTCACGATGGGCACCGAGTCGTGGCAGCACGAGCTGGATCGCCTCGCTTCTGACGCGGGCGTGCAGCTTGAGCGGGTGACCCCTGAGGTTCTGGCGGCAATGGCTGAGACCGTGACCCCGCAGGGTGTGCTCGCGGTGGCTCGCACCTGGGACACCCCTCTCTCTGAGGCGTTTGAGGGTGCGAAGCTCGTGGCGATTCTGCACGAGGTTCGGGATCCGGGTAACGCGGGTACGGTGCTGCGTGCTGCAGACGCCGCTGGTGCCGATGCTGTCGTGTTTGCGGGGGAGAGCATAGACCCGTTTCACCCTAAGGTTGTGCGCTCGACCACGGGCTCACTCTTTCACCTGCCCGTTGTTGTTGCGGCGACGCTTGAAGAGGCGACGCTGGCGGCGCGGCAGGCGGGGCTTGTGACACTTGCGGCAGACGTGCGCGGTGCCGAACTGCTTGATGCCAGGGCTGAGGGTGTGCTGGCTGGTCCTGTCGCCTGGGTGTTTGGGAACGAAGCGAATGGCCTGAGCGAGGAGGACCGTGCGCTCACCGATCGCTCACTCAAACTGCCGATCTACGGTGCTGCCGAGTCGCTGAACCTCGCGACCGCGGCGAGTGTGTTGCTGTACGAGACGGCGTTTTCGCAGCGGAAATAATGTGGAGAGGAGGGCGACTCGGAAATGATCCCGACCGTTTGACGCGTTGAATTAATTCGACAGGATGAGATCCGGATCGTATCCCAACGATGGCAGCCTCAATGAGCCCCAACGATGCAAGTTTCCGGCCTGAAGGCTTACCTGGCGAGAGGAAGAGCTTTGGCGGCTCTTCGTATTTGTGGGTGTAATTGGGGTGCTCGGAATGGTGGGTTGACCCCGTTTTGTAGGTCCGTTTGTCAAGTGAGTCCAGAACCCTCGTTGTAGCGGGGAGAATGGATGACACCATGAGTAACAAACGAAAGTGTCATACCCCGGAACAGATCGTCAGAAAACTCGGACACGCAGACCGGCTCCTGGGCGAGGGTAATACTGCCACTGATGTCTGCCGTGAACTTGGGATCACCGAGCAAACCTATTACCGGTGGCGGAACCAGTACGGAGGCATGAAAGCCGACGATGCAAAACGGTTGAAAGAACTCGAGAAACAAAACGCCACTCTGAAGCGCCTCCTTGCTGAGGCCGAGCTTGAGAAGGCCGCGCTGAAGGAGCTGGCTGAGGGAAACTTCTAGGCCCGGGTAGACGTCGTGCCGCGATCACACATCTGATGCGCTCGTTACAGATTAGTGAACGCATGGCATGCCGATTGGCTGGGCATTCCCGTTCCGTGTGGCGGAGACCGCTCCGTGGCGATACTCTGGCAGACCCAGACCGGGCACTGCGTGACTGGCTGCGCACATTCGCGAGGAACCATCCAAGGTGGGGGTACCGTCGCGCGTACCATGATGCCCGTGTCGAGGGTTGGGTTGTGAATCACAAGAAGATCCAACGCCTGTGGCGAGAAGAAGGGCTGCGCGTGCCGCAGAAGGCGTCGACGGAAACGTGTGGGGTCATCAACCATGAACGCGCCTGCGGCGGTCGCGCCCGGCGTGGTGTGGGCCGTCGATTTCCAGTTCGATGTGTGCGAGCGGGGCAAAGCGATCAAGATCTGTTCGATCGTGGACGAACACACTCGCGAGTGTGTGGGTGGGCTCGTCGAACGGTCAATCACTGCTGACCGGTTGATTGATCATCTTGAAGAACTCACTGCCCGGCATGGTGCCCCGATGGTGTTACGGAGCGACAACGGTCCGGAGTTCATCTCCGATGCGGTCGCTGACTGGGCTGGCACGAAGGTCTGGTTGTCCTACATTCCGCCAGGTCAGCCGTGGCGGAATAGGTATGTCGAATCGTTTAACTCAAGACTCCGAGACGACTGCCTGAACCTCACGAGTTTCTATTCACTGCTCCACGCTCAGGTCGTCATCGGTGATTGGAAGCGTGAATGCAATCATGAGCGTCGGCATTCCTCGCTCGGCTATCTTACGCCGGTCGAGTGCGCTCGAACATGTACCCGCCAGTTAGAAGACACCCACTCACATACTGGACGGACCTAACAACGGGGGCGGCCCATGCGGGGTGAGTCCGATACCGGCGTCGTCAGGGGAAACGCATCGCCACCGACTCAATCGTGGTGGTGACCGGCAAGCAAACTCTGCACTCAACATCATCGCGATCGCACGACTGCGAACTGACCCGAGACCCCAAGACTATGTGGCCAAGAAACTCGCCGAAGGGCATTCCGAGATGGAAGCCTTGAGATGTGTGAAACGCTACCTGGTGCGAGAAATACTCTCGCACGCTGAAAGCGCGTACTTCGGTTATCAATGAAACCCAGATCGCGGTTTGACGCTGAGAAGGGAGTCAGCAAAAGTACGCCAACGCTGCTGCATTTCTACTGCATAGTAATCTTCTGCCACTTATTGACTCCCCCGGAACTACTCTAAGGCGAAAAATCTTTCCAAGATGTATCTGGTGGTCAACTAGCTTTAGCTTTAGATTTTGTTTGGTCCGATGGACCTTAAAAGCACTACTACTCGGGGGGTAGAGATTTACAAAAAGCTATCAGTACATAACCGATTGAATGTTGGTAGTATTTACCAGTATAAATTTTGCTATTTATAGCAAAATTATTTGTTTGTTCAGTGGGTTATTCTCGCTTCATTCGCCCATGGATCATTCATCATTGACCAAATTTCAGTAGTCCCTTCAGCGGATTGTTCTGCGCATCGACTCATATGAGGAGCGTCGATTCTGCCCGGAAGAGACTCGTAACTAGAAAGCCGGAATAAGGCCTTGCGTGTTCAAGATCAATGGGATTATGGTCAGGGTAAGAGGCGTAGCTTCTCGATGAAGAGAGAGAGAATGTTGGTCGGACGAGAACTTGAGCTAGGCCGAGCTTTTGAACTCGTCCAGGCTGGTATTAGCCTTGACATTGTCGGTAATCGTGGGAGTGGACGAAGCACTTTCATGTTGGCCCTGAGGCAATATCTTGAAAGTGAAGGCTGGGTCGTCATTCAGGTACGTGGTATTGCTTCACTCCAGAAACACTCCCTGGGAGCGCTACACCTTGCAGGAATTGGTGCATCCATTCCGAATAGCACTTCGCTGCATGCGGCAGCAGAAGCGCTCAAAGAGGCCACTAGCCGTGATAAGTCAACGCTGTTTCTTGATGACTGGGACGACCTCGATGAAACCTCATGGGGAATCGCGGAGTCTATTCGCCGGACAACCGGCGTACCGTTGGTTCTGTCACGCCTTCAAGGGCTTCGTGCCCGCCACACACCCAGTGGACTCGCGGCAGCCACGATGGAGCCGACGTATGACATAGACATGTCTCCACTGACATTCGATCATATGGAGCAAGCCATTGAGAACTACCTTGGAGACTCAATTGAGGGCAGCACGATGAGCCGAATTTTTGCAAAGTCTGGCGGAAACATAGGCCTGGCCGTGAGCCTGGTCGATGCTACGACGCGCGAAGGCTCTCTCGTCTTTCGTGAAGATCGGATGGAATGGGTGGCAGTACGCGATCTGTGGAGTCCTGGTCTTCGTACCGTCCTCGAGGGGTACCTTGAAGGCTTGAGTCCTGCGGCACGTGACGCATTAGAAATAATAGCCATCGTTGGTGTTGCCGGAATTAGTAGCGTTCGAAGGTTGGTTGATTGGGATACTCTCGAACTCCTCGAAGAACTCACTCTCATTGCATTCATTCCAAGCGATCCTGAACAGTTGGTCACAGTTGTGCCGCCGCTACTTGTTGAGTACTTCCGACATGAACCGCTGGGGGCACGACAAATTCGCCTCACTGAACTCATTATTGATCGACTCGGCACTGCGGTTTCCTCATCTGCAATCCTTGCGGAGCGCACGATCCAGAGAGGTCTCGGCCGCTCACCGGAAGCGCTACTGGTGCGACTTCTTCACGAAAACCTGCGTACTCGGAGAATCGTCGCATCCATCGAATGGGAGTCTGCGCCTACAGCAGCGAATGCGATCCGGTATTTCAACACCCTAGTGCAGACTCACACGATCGCCGTTTCGGAAACGGTGGATCGAGTATTCGCCGAAACTGATCTAACCTCTGCCGATGACGCCGAAAAGGCCATTTTTGCTGTATCTCGTGCCCGCTGGATTGCCTATGGGAAACGAGATGTTGCTACAGCCATCTCGAGCCTTCACCTCATTCACCCAAGTAGTCTTGGAGTATTCGGAAAGATGCTCGAAGTAGCGGAAGTTGAAATTGCGGTTACCACACAGGGTATCCCTGAGGGGTTCGAAGAACGGCTGGACGTTGAAGACGACGCTCCAACTGAGATTAGGTGTGCCGCCTGGGAGACACGGTTACTGATCATGGTGAGTTCTGCGCGTTACCAAGAGGCCAAAAGGGTGTTCGGGCAACTCGCCAGGTCAGGTTTGCCGACACCAACAGCTCGAGTGCTTCTTGCTTTGGCTCTACTCGGAGAAGGGCACCAAAGGGAAGCCCTCGAGAACATTCTTCGAGGCTTCGATGAAGCGAAGGGGGCCTTGGATTTCGAGGGAATCAGAATTTTCGGGGTCGCGGCCGCCTTGTGTCACATTTATTCGGGGGATTATTCCAACATGGATCATCTATTAAAGACCTTGCATGCGGTCGGAGACCCTACACCGTTCCCTGCTGGCACTCAACTCACATTGTATGTGGTTTCTGCATTGCTGGCTGCTCGCAGAGGAGATGTCGCAGCTTGTGAGCGCCTTGCTGCAGAGGTGGAACGAACGAATGTGCCAGATGGTCCCCTCCTTGGTCAATCGCGTGTTTGGATGCATGTACTGCGCCACATGGTAAACGGCGAATCCAAAAGCGCTCCAGAACTGCTTTGGGATTCATCGACTGCTTTATGGGCCCGAGGTGCTAAAGGTGCGGCTTTGGTGGGGTTCCTTGTCTCAGCAGAACTCGACCCGAACAATGAGCGACTGGACTATCTGAAGCGCATTTTGCAAGAGGTCCCAGAAGCTGTCGGCCCACAAGCACAATTGAGATATCTGTTTGCCTTGCGTTCTGAAAACGTAGAGGAACTCCTTCTCTCGGCAAAAGATCTTGAAGCGGCTGGTCGCATTGGGCTCGCTTTGAAGGCAAGTCAGGCCGCCAAGGAAATTGCAAACAAGAACGAAAATGACAAGCAGTGTCAAGCTGCTGAAGACCTTAGTGGGAGTATTCGGGCGCGTCACGGTGGAGGTGCCTTTGATGTTGCTCGATTTGGCCCGTCTGCCGCTTTGCTGAGTGATCGCGAAAAAGAGGTTGCGCACTTTGTCGCGTCCGGCTTTTCGAACCAAGAAATTGCAACTCAACTTGTTGTAAGCGTACGAACTGTGGAGGGCCACGTCTATCGAATCCTTCGAAAACTTAATCTTTCGAATCGACAATCACTCAGAAATCACCTAAGTGATGTGCATCTGTAAAACGTAACTTTTCAGGGTGTGGTGCAAGCCGCGAGTGGGATCACGTAACCCGGGATCGTGAGCGTGTTCAGCAGCACTTGCTTCACGTTTAGTGCCTGCTGCCTCGCTGTCTGCACCACCGACCGGATCGTGACAAGCCGTTCGAGGCCGTGGTGTGAGCATCGCCCGACCGTGATCTTCTGGTTCACTTTCAACATCCGAAAACTGCGCTCCGCAGCGTTAATTGGTGAATGGCACCCGAAAATCATGCGCGAACAAAAGCGTTGCTTCTGCCCGGTCACGGAACCTGACAAGCAGATTCCGGGGGCCGGTTTGTTTCGCCCGCCCACCCTTTCTCGGGCACAGTTTCAAGGGGTGCTCGATCTCCCCAGCTGTGATGATCGCATCATACTTTCGTTGGAATGATCGCAGCGTTCGCGCGGGCAACACTGTCTTGCTGTTCGAGTGTGCCCGATCAACACGGCCTTTCAGCTCGTACAAGAGATGCTTCATCTCTCCCGCCCACGCATCCCCGCGTTAGATAGCAGCGTTCAAATCTCTGATGCGGTGAGCGTTGCAGATCGCGTGCCCGGCTGCGATGCCGGTCGTGAAGTACGGGCCGTATTCGTCATGCACCGCGACCCCCGAATAGTGTGACCACACACCGCCGGCATCGATCCCGGCTTTCCCACGTCCAGGACCTACATGCAGGTGCGTGACACATTCGCTTGTGGCGGCATGCACCCACTGGTCTTTCCCGTTTACCCGGGCCGGGGTCTCATCAAAGTGTGCGACATCACACCCGATGATGTGATCTTTGACTTGAGCAATCGACGACTCGAGCTGGGCAGCGATTCGGGTGACCGCCCTATCAATCAACCCCGTTGACACTTTCACTCCGAACAACTCAGTGAACAGTTCCTGGCAGCGTTCGATCGGGACATGCTGCACCGCATGCAGATACGCCGCCTTTGGCCCATACGAGGCCTGCACCCACGGGACCCCTGCGGGTAGCACTCCCGCAGACACGTGCCCACACGCGCACTGTTTCTGGATCACCTGATGCTCAGTCACCATGACCGTCACCGCAGCAGGAAGATCGGTAACTTGCGTCCGAAACGATACCTCACCGGTGACATCCTTAAGAGCAGCACCGCACCCACCACACGCACCCGGAACATGCTGCGTCACCTCGTCTGGTGACACAAAAGAGAGCCCACTGCCGGGATGCCCGGGCTGACCGCCAGGTTTCTTCCCCGATGCTTCACGTAGCGACCGCTTCTTCGCGCGTACGCTCCGCGACTACCTGCTCGAGCTCAGTGATCTCTTGCTCGCCCCCCGAGAGACTTTGGGGACCATGTCACGCAACTCACGATGCGTGAGCTTCGCGAGATCAAGAGTCATACCCGGACGTTAACAGCCCACGCGGCGCAAACCCCGAGACACACAAGGAAACCCGGAACCCACACCCTGAACAGTTACTGTAAAACTGTTGCATCTCGAGAGACAAGCGTAGACTGACGTTTCACTGTTCCACCAGCGGGCCCCTACGCCGACAAGTGGGTCTTTTCGTCACACCGAAGAGGGTCTCAAGTCGTGTGAGTGAGGAGGCACTCGTCGGGAAGAAGCCCAACGGTCGCCTGTCTCACCCGACTCGCCGCGCGGATCCCGCCGGGACACTTGCACATAGTGTTACACCAACAACACTGCGCACGATTGGCCCGCGTCAAGGCGACTCAACAGCTCGGTTGAGTCGGTGACGGTTCGTCTTTCCCGACGAAGCGGGGATCGGGCAGGCACCGGCCAATGCGGCATACGCGGCTTCGGAACGCAGCCTGTCGGGGTTGTCACCAGCGGTGATCAACAACTGGGCAGCCGTGTCGCGCCCGACACCGAACACGCTCATCAGCGCAGGGGCATGGTCTTCGAGCAGTCGCTGCATGTGCGCGGCCAGGTCCTCGATCTGCTCAGTCAAGGCTTGCCAACGCCTGGCCAACAAACGGACGCTGTACGCCGTCGCCTCGGCAACAGTCACTGGAGTCGAGGTCGGCTGTGTCGAGGCCAACGCGGCAATCAGTTTGCTGTTCGATAAGCCCTGGTAACGTGCACGCAGTTGCTCAGACGCAGAGACCAGTATGCTCTTGATCTGATTGATTGTCGCGGTCCTTGCCGACAGCGCTGATGACCTTGAGGTGCGCAGCACCCGGAGCGACTCAACGGGCCGTCACCGCCTTTTGGTGCAGCCGTAGCGCGACCAGAAAGCACCGCCTCGGCGGCTGAATATGCATCACAGACATCGGTCTTGCCACGAAGCCTGCGATCGAACCGGTTGGGCTTGTTGACCTCGACCACCTCGATGCCCACATCGCGGATGGCGCGTGTCACTGAGGCCCCGTATGAGCCGGAGCATTCGATACCCACACTCACCAGCCCATCCCACGAGCCCAGAAATTGTACCGCTGCACGGTAGCCGGCCGCCGTGGTCGGCACTTGGATATCAGTGAGACGTCGGCCTGCCGTATCGATTACTGCGACGTGGTGAGTGTCTGCGTGAGTATCGATCCCTCCATGGACTTTGATCTGTGTGTCGTTCATCATGGGAACTGCGCCCTTCCGTATTGTCGGGTGCGCAGCCCGGTTGGGTGTCAGCCAGTTCACTACCGGGGACTCGCCAGACTCCTATCAGGACATGACGGCCCGCCGGGCTGCACCTTTTGTCAGTGAGCCGAGCCGGTCGACACGTCGCAAGTAGGACAGCCACCATTCAGTGGCGTCAGAATAGCCGTGAGTCAGACCCGCCCACCTGACCATCATGCGTCAGTTGGGCAGGGACCGCCACATCCATCCAAGAGTCAGACCAATCGGTCCACAAGATCCATAGTGAAGAGCCAGCTATGAGCTGTCACCTGAACGTGGAGCAGACCCGACTCACTTTTGGTGTGGTGCTGGTACTTCTCGGTGGGGCAATCACTACCTAAACTGACCATATCGCCACGGCACTGTGGCAATTTGGTGCCCTGTCAGCAGGAGTGATGGCAGGATTGGAAACGCGTCAGATCAACGGCAAAGTATGGGCTAGAGGCCCCCGACCGTGTCGAAGTTTCCCAAGCTGAGACCCTCGGGTTAATGACGTAGGAGGCGACTCCCCCTCCCCCCGAGTCGCCTCTCCTTGGTGTGGCGGTCTCACTCCCTTTAGGGAATGGGGTCGCCACACACGCGGTACGAGTGATACACCGAGTGTTTCCCAACAACCCGGCATGGACGCAAACAACTCGTGAAATAATTGCGCTCATTCGGACACACCTCGAGCGCGTGGGTGTGGGCTGCACAGGCTCTTACGCCGCCGGACTCGCCAGGTTCCTAACCGGTCACCGCGTCGAGGCACGAGAAGTGAACGCCCCGCACGCGCATACCAGGGCGAGAATTGGTAAGGACGACACCATCGATGCTGAAGCTGCTGCACGGAAAGTGCTTGCAGGGGTTGCAACGGCCGTCCCCAAACGAACCGATAGCGTCATCGAATCGATACGGTTCCTCTCGCTCGCGCGTGATTCTGCGGTGAAAGCTCGCACCGCGGCTATCGTGCAACTGCAAGATATCTTGGTCACCGCACCTGCCAATGTACGGGAGAACACGCCCACTGGTGGGCTGGCAGCGGTGCGCCACTGTCGGAAGTTCCGCATCGACCGGGCGCGCCTGAATGATCCCGTTCAGGCAGTGAAGCTCGCCCTCCGAGCCCTCGCTGTCCGGGCCGCTGACCTCGACACGGAGATCAAAGAGCTTGAGAGCGCGCTGGCCACGCTCGTACACGCAACAGCACCAACCTTGGTATCCCGGGTAGGAATCGGAACGATCCATGCCGCACAATTGTTGGTGACTGCTGATGAGAACATCGTACGATTCCGCAGCGAGACGGCGTTCGCAAGGCTCTGCGGGGTCGCACCAGTGCCGGTGTCATCAGGGAAGAGCCACAGGGAAGAGCCACCGCATGAGGCTCCACCGAGGCGGTGATCGGAAAGCGAATCGCGCACTCCACCTGATCGCGGGTGTGAAGCTCAGGTACGACGCACGAACGATCGACTAAATGCAGCGTCGACTTACCGAAGGCCTCTCCAAGAAAGACGTGCTGCGCTGCCTCAAGCGATTCATCGCACGCGAGGTGTTCAACGGCCTCAGAAGCGATCTTGGTACGGCTTGACATCTATAGGACCGCCCAGAGCGCTTCAGAGGTGACCAATAGGTGCAGTTTGGTTAGCCGGGTGGCCCTCACCCGGCATTGTCAACTGTGTCAAATCTCCACCGGCCCCAGTCACTTGACCTCATACACTTGGCTACTTGCCTACAGTTGATTGCCTACCGACCTAGGCCTGTTCGCCTACTCTAATGCCGATTCGTGCTTACTTCAGTCTTCAACACCTCAACCCCCGGAATTGGATCGAACCTATCTTTAAAACGAGTGAATGAAGTATAAAGCCAGATTATTTAGGGGAAGCATGAGTCGTTTCGAGTGGAATGCAGTTCTTCCAACGACACTGAAGATTCGAAGTTGGCAAGCTAAGAAGGTTCGATTTTCGGCATCCATTCTCTTGGTTATGTTGGTGATTGCTGGTGGGTTTACCGCCCCCGAAGTTGCGGTCGCGGATTCTGCTGTTGGAACCGGGTATGTGAGAGTTTCGCCCTGGAGCATGGTGGGTGCATCCACTAATTCGGCCCAAGCGGCGCAACCAGGAAACATGGCCGGGCTGGGTGACAGTGTTAGCTTCGAATCTCGCAGCGATGAGGTGGTTTCCATCATGTACGGGGGATTGGCCACCGGAGTGAGCGATCATACCTCCGCGAACTTCGACAGATCTTGTTTGGGTCCAACGCCAGCTGCTGGTAAGACGGTTTCCTGTGGCGAGGGGACGGCGACTGTGAAATTTGATCACCCAATTGTCAACCCTATAGTTGGGTTCGGCTCTGGAACGTGGCTCGAAGGGGGCGAAAGCTATTGTCTTGCCACGTGGCCTGATATCGAGATTACCGAGGTAAATGGTGTCACGGTTGCACCTGAACAACTGCAGTTGCTCGCGATGGATTCCGATTCGACTTGGTCAGGGACTAAAGCAACCAGGAATCCCGTAGCAAATTCGTCAGGTTGTTCGATCGTTGGTCAATCGGTAGCCAACAAGGTTGTTGTCAGCGGTCTCGTATCGAGTGTCACCTTCACCTACACACAGAGAGCCCGCGTGGTTAAGCAGACGAACCCTGCAGTGACCAGAGACGTTTCTTTTGAGGGGGCTGTCTCGACGACTGTCAACGTTGCGTCCGCAGATTTGAAGATAGTGAAATCGGCTCCGACGCAGGTTGATGCGGGTGGAACTATTGACTGGTCATTGAATGTTTCGAATCTGGGACCGGCTGATTCACACGGGTTTATTGTCAAAGACGCAGTGCCGACGAACGTGACGAATCCGGTATTGGTGTCTGCACCTGAGGGATGTGCGTTAGTTGCGAGGGACCTTGTGTGTTCGGTGGTACCCGTCGGTTATTCAGGTGAGACTAACCCGACTGTGGCGACGATTGCTGATATCACCGCGAATACGGGGACGGCAAAGACAGATTGGATCGACAGCATTCTGGATGCAGGTAGCTCCTTTGCCAACATTCAACTGTCTGGCACAGCACCCACGACCTGGGGGACAGTAGTGACAAACACGGCGACAGTGGCTGGTGTCGATTCTGATCCGGTTGTGTCGAATAACACATCGACGGTGCCCACCGTGACTCGTACGCCGGAACCCGATTGGTCAATCTCAAAGACCGCGGCGGTGAACGGTGTCACCCCGGCCGATGGGACAGTAAAGCCCGGGGACGTGGTCACGTACACGGTGACAGCGGCCGCTTCGAGTGGGCAAGTGACCGAGGCGGTGCTAACTGATGACCTCTCCATGGTGCTCAATAACGGTACGTTTGTACCTGGTTCAGCGCAGCTAACCGTCGCTGGAGGGGCGCCGCTTACCTTGCCTGACCCCTCGGGCACCCCGCGAAATTGGTGACGCCACCCTTTACGTTGACGGATCCTCAGACTGCGGTGTTGACCTACAAGGTCACGGTTGGTTCTGCAGCCTGGTCTTCAACGTTGACGAACGTGGTAACGGGAACGGGCAACGTTCCGCCCACAACGTGTGCTGCTGACGTCACGCCTGTTGCGCCGACCTGTACCACCACCACGACCACAGCTGGAAGAATCCTCATCCAGAAAATGGGAAGTGATGGAAATGGTGGCCAAATTGCGCTGCCCGGATCACAGTTCACAATCCTGAGTGATAATGGGGGCACCCCAGGCGTTCAGGTGCAAGGATCAACAATGGTCCCGGTCGCCGGACAGGTGGGGTTGTTTGAATTCGCGGGCTTGAAGGCTGGCACCTACTGGTTGCAAGAGACGGTTGCACCGTCAAACCACTCGCTCATGGCGGAGCCGGTGGCATTCACGCTTTCGGCAACAGGTGTGGTGCAAATTGTTGATGCAGTGGCCCACCCGCAGGTGGCGGTAAGCGGGTCGACGATCAAGGTGGTTGATGCGCGAGCGCTAGTACTTCCGAAAGCGGGAGGCTCGCCCGCCCTGCCGTATGTCGTTATAGGGCTATTGGTCCTGGCGTTGGTTACTTCTCTGATTGTAATAATGCGCTTCCGGGCACGCCGCCAGGCGTGAGTGCCCATCCATTCGTAAATAAGACTTCTTGCGGTTCGCAGGAGTATCTAACCGAAACAGATAGTAGCAAAAGGAGTATAGTGTCTTCACAACTAAACAAGCGACACATGATGCGAATAGGGGTAGCCGTGGCGATGGGTGCGGTTCTCGCGCTCAGTTCAGGATCGCTGGCACTCGCTGCACCAGACCCTCTCGTGAATCCAGATCCCGGTGCCACGGGGTCGATTGTGATTCACAAGTTCGAGCGGTCGAGCACAACGACCACCCTCACCAATGATGGCACTGAGTTGCCTCCATCTGCGACAGCGGGTCTGGTCGCGATGGATGGTGTAACGTTCTCGCTGAAGCGCATTGACCCGACAACGTACGATCTCGCCACGAACGAGGGTTGGACTGCGCTGAAGAGCCTTACCGCGACCTCTGCAGCTACAATGCCTTCAGACAACGCGACAACTGTGACTACCGCCGGAGGCGGTCTTGCGACGGCCTCTAACTTGCCGTTGGGTGTGTATCTGGTGACAGAGACCGGATATCCAGCAGATGCCGTACCGGCCGAACCATTCCTAGTGACAGTCCCGATCACCGACCCGAGTGGACTGAATACCTGGCTCTACGACGTTCATGTATACCCAAAGAACGTTGTCACCAAAGCAGGAACAAAGACTGTTGAAGACAGTCAGAAGTACGCGGTCGGCGACACGATCAAGTGGACGATTCTTGGAAACATTCCAGTTGCAGATCCGATCGATGGATACAAGATTGTAGACCCGCTCGACACGCGTCTTGACTACACCAGCGCGACTGTGTCGCTAACGAACCCTGACACGACATTGACCGAGGGCGGCGACTACACGCTTGTTGTTGCACCGAGTGTTCCTGCGTTGACGAATGACGTCACAATTCAGTTCACTACGACGGGGCTCGCGAAGCTTGTGGCCGCTAAGACTGCCAATGCTGCCGCTCAGGTCAAGGTAATTATCAACACGAAAATCAATATCGCCGGTGACATTGTGAACACAGCACAGATTTACCCGAATCTGGCCAGCTTTGATATTCAGCCCGGACAGCCTGGCGGTCCGACCCCCACGAACCCGGCTGAAACGAAGTACGGCAACGTCACATTGAAGAAGCATGGTCTGGACGCTACGACGAAGGTTGATAAGACGTTGGAGGGAGCCGAGTTCCAGGTGTTCGCCACCGAGGCTGATGCTCTTGCGAAGACAAACCCCATAACCGTGACTCCCAAGGTGGGTGCCCCGGTCGATACCTGGACAACCGCCGCTGATGGGACGGTTACCATCTCAGGATTACACAATTCGGATTGGCATGACGGAGCGGTCGTCGCCCCAGGCGATCCGAACTACCAGTATTACTGGTTGGTGGAGACCAAGGCCCCGGCTGGTTACGAGCTTCTTGCGAAGCCGTACAAAGTGGAAGTCCTTAATACCGATACGGTCGTTGACTACTCCATCGAGAACTCACTGGCTAATGGCGGGTTTACACTTCCGTTCACCGGCTCGCTCGTGAGCACGAGTATCTTCTACGGCGGTGGCGCCTTGATCCTTCTAGGTGTCGTTTTGATGGTCATCCGCAGCCGCCGCAAGGTATCTGTCGAAGGCTCATAACATACGGTCGTCGCCTCTGCGGCATGCAGGGTGCTGATGTCCACACGGTGGTGGGGCTGAGGATATCCTCGGCTCCCACCATGGTCGTTCAAGAGGAGGTGAAAATGAACCATGCAGGCGGACCGCGAACTGCACGCAGGGCAAAGACGCGTCGTCAGCAGCAGATTGCCTTGATGATCACGGCAGTTGTGGGCGCAGGTGTGATGCTGTACCCAATGACGGCATCTTGGTTTACTGCAAACGCCCAAAGTGGTGTTCTGGCCGCATACGCTAACAAGGTGCAGGGGTTACCTGAAGAGGAAAAGTCCACAATATTGACAGCTGCGGAAAACTACAACCAGTCGCTTCCCGTCGGGGATCTGCAAGACCCATACACGACGTCACAGCCAGAGGCCGGGTCGGCAGCTGTAGAAGACTACTTTCGTCAGTTGAATGTTCCTGGCACGGACTCAATGGCACAACTGGATATGCCGTCATTGAGAATAAGCCTACCCATCTACCACGGCACGAGCGCTAGAACGCTGGATCGTGGTGTCGGACACTTTCTCGGCTCGTCTCTGCCCGTTGGTGGGCCTGGAACGCATAGCGTTGTTACAGCACACTCCGGGATACCGGAAGCAGCAATGTTCACAAAGCTCTCTGAGGCCCGTTTAGGTGATGTTTTCAGTGTCACCGCGGTGGGTCGAAAGCTGTACTACAAAGTCGATCAGATTCTTGTGGTGAAGCCTGACGACCTGTCGGCTTTGAGGATTGTTCCGGGCAAAGACTACTTAACGCTCATCACATGCACCCCGATCAACGTCAACTCGCACCGACTCCTGGTGCGCGGAGAAAGAATTGCTGTTCCAGAGAGCGCTGCTGAAAACCTCTCCCCTAGGACCACATCTCCGTTCCCATGGTGGATACTCGTTTTTGTAGGCGTTCTTGCCGTCGTCGGTGTCGCTATTTTTGTGCCAAACCGGCTGCTACGACGGCTCATGTCCAGACGCAATTGCAAAACGCTAAAGCCCCCCTTATAAGCTCGCGTCGATAAGTCAGGGGCTTTACCCAAAGCGTGGTCACGCTGTTTCGGGATGAGCCCAGAAGCAATGGCGATGTTCATCTATCGCTACGACGCGAAGCACCAAACGCTCAACAGCCTCCGTGAACAGCAATGCGCCCTCCTGTAAACCGCGAGGGCGCATTGCCGTGTTTTGTATTGTTAGGCCAGCAAGGAGGCCCCGAGTTGTTCGCCCTGTTTGAACCCAGGCAAGATCGCGAACACTGCAGAGCCGGTGTGAGTGACCCACTCGTTCAACAGGTCAAGCTCATCAAGTCGCTGCTGGATCGGCACGAACTGCTTCAACGGGTTGCGTTGGTAGCAGGCAAACAGTAGGCCGGCTTCCTGCCCGTCGTCGTAATTCATTCCTCGGCGAAAGATCCGCTCGTTAGGGTCTTCTGAGCGCGCTCTCCTAATGTGCGAGAAAGTGGGAATGACCGGTAGACCGAGCGCATTCTTGGCGTCGAAATCTGAGGGAGTGTGTTCTGTGCCCCCTGAGAGTGGCGCGCCATCAGAAAGGGTGCGTCCTATGGTCTGCTCGCGACCAGGACGATCCACCATGTCCCAGGTGTCCAGTTCCATACGGGTACGTCGCAGCACAAGTGCACTACCATTCTTTAACCACGTCTCACCCTCACCACTACCATCGCACCAGACGAGTCCGGCGAAGTCATCGTCACTGGGGTCGGGGTTGACTGTGCCATCTACCTGGCCCATGAGATTTCGCATAGTAGTCCCGGTAGATTCGGACCCGCGTGCCTGCCGGAACCCTTGCTGTACCCAGTGCAGTTCCGCGAAACTGCGCAGGTCCCTCTCGAGCATTCGTGCGGCGTGGGCTACCGCAAGCTGATCATCGGCCTGCAATATCAGGACCAGGTCTCCGCCATCGTGCCTGCCATCTAACTGATCCCGTGAGAACGCGGGTAGTGGGCCCAACCACTTGGGCACTTTGGCCTTGTTGATGCGTTGTACAAGCTCACTACCGACGCCAATCGTGATGCTCAAGCGCGCCGGTCGGGCAGCCAACTCGGGTTCGGGATCAGCCAGTGGGGCCGCGCCAGAAGTGAGGCCCTCAACGTCTCCGGTCAGAATCCTGAACATGCGCTGCAGCGCCGCCGCATCAGTCTCTGGTTTCAGCGTGTAGGCAATGTACCTGATGTGTGCCCCGGGCACCATCGTGACCCCGGGCTGATGGGAGCCGTGGCAGGGCAACGCCTCGCCCCCGAAACCAGTGCGCTTGCCCGCAGTTCCGAGAGAAGTTTTGAGGGCTTCATCGGTGGCGCCGGGTGTCGGCACGGGTTTCACGCTTTCGGGCGAACCCTGCAGACCGAGGGTGCCGCCGATCCCGAGTAGCGTGCCGATCCCGACTCCAACCGCACCACCGGTGAGCAGCGAGCGGCGACCGATGCTGGGGGAGTCCCCGGCAGGTGACTTGCCTGCCGGGGACTCCGCATTAGCGGGCGCCATTGAAGAGCCGGTTTTCTTCGACTTAGGAGGAGTGTGAGTCATGCTCATCACTCATGCTGTGCTCATCATCTGAGCCGGAGTACTCCTCGTTTGCACCGGAAGTGTCCTTGACTAGTGCGTGGAGTTCCAGTGTCGATCCGTCGCCAAGCTCAAGAGTCACGTGGACATCTTCGCCAGCGAGGATCGGCTTCTCCATGCCCATCAGCATGATGTGCAGCCCGCCGGGCATCAGCTCAAGTGTGCCGCCTGCAGGCACGACGAAGCCGCCGTCTTTCTCTTGCATTTTCCCGTCGACCACCTCGTGGAGCTCGACCATACTTGCGACATCGCTGGTTCCGCCGGTGATCTTGATGTCCTTGTCGCTTGAGTTAGTGAGCGTCACGAACATGCCAGTCATGCCTTCGCCCGCGACCATGTCGGCCTTGCTTGCCTTCGCCCAGGCATTTTCGGCGGTGAGGGATTTCGCCTCGGTCGCGGAATCTGCTTTCTTGCTGTTGTCTACGCTCGACGCGTTCGAATCAGCTTTTGTAGCGGCTGTGTCTTGCGAACTGCACCCAGCAAGGAGCAGCGGGGCTGCGAGGCTCAGCGCCGCAACCGCGGTGATTGCAGTGGTCTTGCGCAGGCTGGGGTTGTTGGACTTGAAAGAAATGCTGAACATCGTGGATTGTTCCTTTAAATGGGTAGTGAAAATGTGTGTGAGATGTGCTGCGGCAGACATGCCTGCATGCGGCGCGGAGTGCCGACCTCAGCGTTCGTTCTCTGAATCTGTGTTTCCTGCGTTGTGCTCGTTTGAATCGGTGGCAGCATCACTCGCGCCAAATGCTTGTGCGCGGCGTCGCAGCCCTATCAGGATCGTGGCTACAGCGCCAACCGCCACGAGTGCTCCGCCGATCGACACCGCGACTATCAGCCCAGGGGCATGCCGCTTGATCCGGCCTCGTCACTCGTGGCTTCGGATGCCGAAGAGCCCTCATCGTCGCCCGATCGTGGATCATCCTCAATCGATGCGATTTGATCTGGATCGGCGCTGCCGTCCGACTCAACGAAGAACACGAACCCGCCCTCAATTGGGTGGCCGTCACTTGACACCACGCGCCAGGCAACCGTGTATGTTCCCTCAGCTAAATCCGGCAAGAGTCGCTGCGTCACTACCGGACCCGCCACAGACGGCTTCCCATCGCTTGCGCTCGCGTCAGCCGGTCCAGTCACGATGATTTCAGTGCCAACGGTAATGATGCTGTTGCTGAAACTGAGCTCGAGGGCCTGAACAGTGCCGTCGCTCTCGTTCGCTAGGAGATCGGTGCCGACGAGTTCGTCATGGGCAAGTGCCGGAGAAGCCACGCCAAGGAGAGCAGTCCCTCCGATAAATATCGCCGCAGTGGCCCCCAGGATTCGGCCAAAAAAGTTGTGAAACAAGGTCACCAATTTTCTCCGGCGTACAGCCAGGTTCAGATTTCGCGATCCCAAACTACGACGGGGTATTCGCGATATGCGTTAGAGAACGAAGAATGATGTTGTTTTGCTCGCTCTCTCGTGTCAAGCAGAACAAGCTAGACGGTGAGCGGGGGCCCGCGATGGGATACAGCGCTAAACAGGCGGTGGGAAAAACCGAAGCTGTGGCTGCGCTCGCAGAGCAGTGTTGGCCTATGAGCGATCGCTATGAGCGCGATACGCGGGCGAGTATACGCTTTGCGGATCATGCCCATGAGTGAGAGGAAAGCCCGCTCGCCACGGTGCACAATTGCGACCGTCATGAGGGCCGCCACCGCGTGGAAGGTCCACATCACTGAGTCCGCTGCGGCGGCGGGCGCAAACGCCTGCGCCGTTGCAAGGTGTGCTGCGTGTGCAGGCGCTACCTCTCCCGAAGAGGTAGCGCTGCTGCCGCTCGTTGCGGCGATGCCCGCAAAAGACCAGTGATACAGGAATTGCGAAGCAATAACCGCGAGAGATAGCCTCCAGAGGGAGCCGACGCGACCAGCAAACACGGTGCAGACAGGGAGCGCAACGAAAGCGGTGACCAGCACCGCGGGAAGGGTGATACTGCCGCCAGCAAGTCCGTGCGATGCAGCTGCAAGTAGTGTGGCGATTCCAGCACCGCCGCCGCCGCGCGCAACCCGATGGGCGCGCGAAAGCTGCGGGGTGGTCTGGCTCACAAATCTCAGTGTACCGCTATTGCACGGTAGGATTGATCCCCGTGTCAGTGAGTGAAGCAAATCCCATCTCCCAACCCGCTGTTGACGCCGCCGTCGAGGCAGCGCTCGCCGCCTTCGCAGCCGCGGGATCCGTCGCTGAACTGAAGGCCGCGCGCACCGAGCACGCCGGAGACGCTTCGGCTATCGCGCAGCTCAATGCCCGTATGCGCGAGGTCCCCAAGGACGAAAAAGCTGCGACCGGCAAACTGATGGGCCAGGCCCGCGGTCGCATTGAAGGTGCGTACAAGGGGCGCGAGAACGAGCTTGCAGTAAAAGAGGCCCAAGAGCGCCTCATCGCCGAAACGGTCGATGTGACCGAGGCCCCAGTGCGTCGCCGCGCGGGATCTCGCCACCCGCTTGCGCAGTTGCAGGACGAGGCCGCCGATATCTTCATCGGTATGGGGTGGGAGATCGCTGACGGCCCCGAGATCGAGCACGAGTGGTTCAACTTCGATGCGCTCGGCTTTGATCCTGACCACCCGGCTCGCGCGATGCAGGACACCTTCTTTGTAGAGCCGGCCGACCGTCACCTACTGCTGCGCACCCACACCTCACCAGTGCAGGTGCGTTCACTGCTCGGTGAAAATCTCACGAACACCGAGCTGCCCGTGTACATTGTCGCCCCAGGCCGCGTGTACCGCACCGACGAACTCGACGCGACACACACACCCGTGTTCCACCAGATCGAGGGCATTGCGATTGACCGCGGCCTCACGATGGCACACCTGCGCGGCACGCTTGAGCACTTCGCGCGCCAGATGTTCGGTGCCGAGGCCAAGATTCGCCTGCGCCCCAACTTCTTCCCATTCACCGAACCCTCGGCCGAAATGGACGTGTGGCAGCCCAACGCAAAGGGCGGCGCGCGCTGGGTCGAGTGGGGTGGTTGCGGCATGACCGACCCGAAGGTGCTGCTGGCGGCCGGGATCGACCCCGAGGAGTACCAGGGGTTTGCGTTCGGCATGGGAATCGAACGCACACTGCAGTTCCGTCACGACATTAACGATATGAGAGACATGGTTGAGGGCGACGTTCGCTTCAACACGCAGTTCGGAGGCCTGGTCTAATGCGCGTACCACTCAGCTGGCTTGGTGAGTTCGTCTCACTTCCCGCCGACATTACCCCGAGCAGGTGCACGCAGATTTGGTGCGCGTTGGCTTCGAAGAGGAGTCGATTCGGCGCTTTGACCTGACCGGCCCCGTTGTGGTGGGTGAGGTGCTCACTCAGGAGCCCGAGCCGCAGTCAAACGGCAAGACCATCAACTGGTGCACCGTGCGGGTCGCTCCTGCGGGATCGCAGGCCGCCGACGGTGGCGAAGACGTGCGCGGCATTGTGTGCGGTGCCCACAATTTCGGCCCCGGCGATAAGGTTGTGGTGACGCTGCCGGGTGCTGTGCTGCCCGGTGATTTCAGGATCGCCGCGCGCAAGACCTACGGTCACGTGTCCGACGGCATGATTGCGTCGGCGCGCGAGCTGACGCTCGGTGACGACCACGACGGGATCATCGTGCTGTCGCGCCTCGGTTTTGTTGGTGATTCCGAGCCTGAGGTTGGCACCGACGCGCTTGCACTGCTGGGTCTCGATCAGACCGCCGTTGAGATCAACGTGACTCCGGATCGCGGCTACGCGTTTTCGATCCGCGGCGTTGCCCGCGAGTACGCGCACTCGACCGGTTCAGACTTCCGCGATCCCGCTCTGGCCGTGACGCCGGTGTCCGCGATCGGTTTCCCCGTCACGATTAACGACGAGGCTCCAATTCGCGGCCGAGTTGGTGCGAGCGGCTTCATCGCTCGTGTTGTGCGCGGGATCGACGCCACACGCCCCACCCCGGCCTGGATGGTTGCGCGCCTGCAGCTAGCGGGGATCCGCGCTCTCTCGCTGCCCGTCGATATCTCGAACTATGTGATGCTTGAACTCGGGTCGCCGCTGCACGCCTACGATCTCGCGAAACTCTCGGGCGGCATCACCGTGCGTCGCGCGCTGCCCGGCGAGACCCTCGTCACGCTCGACGAGCAGGAGCGCAAGCTCGACCCCGAAGACCTGCTGATCACCGACGAGTCGGGTGTGATCGGTCTCGCGGGTGTGATGGGTGGTCAGTCGACCAAGACCAGCGATGCCACCACCGATATTTTGATCGAGGCGGCGACGTTTGATCCCGTGTCGATCGCGCGCACCTCGCGTCGCCATAAGTTGCCGAGTGAGGCGTCGAAGCGCTTTGAGCGCGGCGTTGATCCTCTGGTTGCACGCGCGGCCGCTCAGCGCATGGTGGATCTGCTCGTGTCCCTCGCTGGCGGCACCGCGGATTCGCTCGGCACCGAAATTGTAGCGCCTTGGGAGCCCACCGAGATTCGGTTGTCACTCGCGCGCGTCAACGGGATCATGGGCGCTGACTACACCGATGCGGAGTCTCGTGCTGCAATCGAGATGATCGGCTGCACGGTTGCAGAGTCGGCTGCCGGTGAATTGCTCGTGACTCCGCCGAGCTGGCGTTCCGATCTGGTGCGCGACGTCGATCTGATTGAGGAGGTTGCGCGCATCGTCGGTTACGACCGCATCCCGTCGCTGCTTCCTGTGGCCCCGCTGGCCGCGGCCTGTCGCGCGCGCAGCGGCTTCGCCGTCGTGCCGCAAACGTGATTACCGCTGCCGGGCTTGACGAGGTGCAGAGCTACCCGTTTGTGGGGCGCGCGCAGCTCGATGCGTTTGGTGTTGGGGCTGAGGCTGTCGAGGGTGCTCTGCCCGCGATCCGGCTCGCGAACCCGCTCGACGGCGAGGCTCCCTTTATGCGTCGCTCGCTGTTGCCCGGCCTCGTGGCTGCGGCACAGCGCAATGTGTCGCGTGGCCTGACCGACCTCTCGCTCGTTGAGTTTGGTGCGGTGTATGTGCCGTTTGCTTCCGCAGAGGATATCGGCACCTCAGAGGTGCCTCCGCTCGCGGAGAAGCCGTCTGACGGGGTGCTTGCAGAGCTCGAAGCTTCGATCCCTGCCCAGCCGCTTCGCGCCGCTGGTCTGCTGCTTGGCGATGCGATTGCCAAGCAGCCGGGTGAGTCCCCGCGTACCGCGGACTGGGCTGACGCGCTTGACGCAGCCCGCATTGTTGCCGGTGCTGTGTCCGCTGAGCTTGTGGTGCGCCAAGGTGTGCATCGCGCGTTCCACCCGGGCCGCACCGCTGAGCTGTGTGTGCGGGTTGCGAGCGACGTCGATACTGATGAGGGAGGCCTCGAAGTAGTCGGCGTTGCCGGCGAACTGCTGCCCGAGCTGGTTGCTGACCACCACCTGCCGGGTCGTGTTGCTGCCTTCGAGCTCGACCTTGATCGCCTCATTGAGCTTGCCGCGCGCGAGCCCGAGACGCACCCGCTGTCGACCTACCCCGCGGCGACGCAAGACCTTACGCTGGTTCTCGCCGCTGACGTGCCCGCGGGCGATGTACTCGCGGTCGTTGAGGCCGGTGCTGGTGAGCTACTTGAGGGTGCTCGGATCGTTGACGATTACCGCGGCACCGGGATTGAGGAGGGGCAGAAAGCGCTGACGTTTGCGCTGCGCTTCCGCGCCCCCGATCGCACACTGAAGGCTGAAGAGGCGAGCGAGGCTCGACTCGCCGGAGTTGCGGCGGCCGAGCTCGCGTTTGGTGCGAAGCTGCGCGACTAGTTCGCTGTGGTCTCGAGGTAAGAGGCGCCGGTTGTGCGGATGACTTCCGTCCAATCGGTCGCCCGTACCTTGAGCGCTTTTTCGGTCTCGGTGGAGTCGATGACAAACGGCATCTCGAACTGGTAGCTGCTGCGTTTAACCTCTCGCAGGTTTGCGTCGAATGCGGCGGCGAGGCTCAGCAATGCGCTCGGAAGTCTGGTGGCTCGCCCGTTTGTGTGGAACGCTGCGTTGATGTCTGCGGCGATTTCGATGCGGCTGCGAGTGGTGCTCGGAACGACCCAGGCGCGTCCCCAGCTGTCACGATCCTCAATGCTTGCCGCGGCGATGAGAGTCGATGCGATGTCGGGTAGATAGCTCCACGAGTGGGGGAGCTGAGGATCGCCGATAACCCTTGCTGATTTCGAGTTGAGGATTGGTGTGAAGAATCGCTTTCCAACGTGCGAGGTTTCGTTTGCGTTGGGGCCAATGTAGTCGCTCGCGCGCACTTCCACCGCGGTGAGGTTGCCGCGTTCGTGAGCGTGGAGAAGGCGCTGCCAGCCCTCAGCTCTGACCTCACCCTTGGTGTCTGCGGGGCGGAAAGGGGTGTGCTCGGTCATGGGCATCGTTGCTTTTCCATAGCCGTAAAGATTTCCCATGAGTACGAGTCGCGATCCCGAAACTTGCGAAGCTGCGATGAGTGCCGTAAATACGGGCGGCCACTCGGCGGGCCAGCTTTTGTAGGGTGGGTTGGTGCAGACGAAGGTCGTTGTTGTGTCCCGCTGTGCCGCGGCCAGTGCGGTGGCGTCGGAAGCGTCGAGCGTGATTGCTTTTGCGCCCGGTATGTTGGTGCCTCGACGTGACGCGACCGTTACGGTGTCGCCTCGCTTGAGGAGCTGTCGGGTGAGTTCGGAGCCAATTTGACCTGCGCCGAGAATGAGATGGTGAGGTGTGGTTGTCATGATGCCTTCGTGTATTGAGAGAGCGGTGCTCTCTCAATGGTAGGTTATGATTGTGGGAATTGCAAGAGCGGTGCTCTCTCGAATTAAGGGAGTTATGGTGGAGGCAGAATGGAATCCGTGAGCACACCCGAGGTGGCAGCTGGAGCAATGACCCCGCGTCAACTCGCACGTGAGCGGACAAAGCGTGAATTGCTGAGCGTTGCTCGACGTCACCTCCGAGAAGTGGGGCCCGCGGCGCTCTCGTTGCGTGCTATTGCGCGGGAGTGTGGACTGGTCTCTTCGGCGGTGTATCGCTACTTCGAAAGTAGGGACGCACTGCTTACGGTCTTGATCCTCGAGGCCTACGACGACCTGGGTGTGCACGCGGAGGCTGCTGAACGGCTCGTTGATCGGGGTGATCTTGGACAGCGGTTCGCCAGGACAGCCCAAGAGATGCGCGCTTGGGCTCTTAAGAACCCGCATCAGTACGCGCTTATTTATGGTTCTCCGGTTCCGGGTTATGCGGCTCCACAGATTACCGTTCCTTCCGCCGCGAGGGTGGGGACGGTGTTGTTTGGGATACTCGGTGACGCGTATGCTTCGGGGGTTCGTCCGCTCGTTACGCCTGCTCTGCGCGAGGCTGGGGGTGCCGTATCGCAGTTGCAGCGTGACTACTGCCCCGAGATTCCTGAACCGGTTGTAGCGCTTGGTGTCGAGTCGTGGGTGCGACTGCACGGGGCGATCTCATTTGAGGTGTTTGGCCAGTTCAATCAGATGGTGGCTTCTCCTGGCGATCTTTATGCGTTCATTATTGACGAGGAACTGGCTAGGCTCGGTTTCGGGGGTGGTGCGGAATCGGACGGGGGAACACCGTGAGAATCGCAGTTGCTGGTGGTACCGGTGTGGTCGGCAAGCACATCGTGCGGGTGGCTACAGATGCGGGGCACGAGGTGCTTGTGCTGTCGAGGACGAACGGCGTTGACCTTGAGAGCGGGGTCGGTCTTAATCTTGCTGGGGTCGACGTCGTGGTTGATGTTTGTGGGACCTCGACCACCTCTGCGAAGCGCTCGCGGGAGTTCTTCGAGCGCACCACTTCGAGCCTGCTTCGGGCAGAGCGAGAAGCCGGGGTTGGGCACCACATTGCCCTGTCGATCGTGGGTGCTGCTGGTGTTCCGCACGGGTACTACGCGGGGAAAGCGCTGCAGGAGCGGCTCGTTTCGTCCGGAGAAATTCCGTGGACGATCCTGCGCGCCACGCAATTCTTCGACTTTGCGCATCAGGTTGCGACTCGCATGGGACCGCTGGTGGTTGTTCCTGCGATCCGCTCCCAGCCGGTGTCCGCCGCGGATGTCGCTGCGCGGCTCGTGGGGTTGGTCGCTAGTGGACCTGTTGGTAATGCTCGGGATCTTGCTGGCCCGCGGGAGGAACGCATGGTCGAACTGACGCGCGCATGGTGGAAGAAGACGGGGGCTCCTGGTCGGGTTGTCGAGTTCCCACTGCCTGGAGGCTTCGGTCGCGCGCTGCGTGACGGTGCGATCCTTCCCGGTCCGGACGCACAGCTCACGACGCAGACGTTCGCGGAGTGGTTGCGCTCTTGAAGCGGTGCTCCAGCGGACCGGCCGTCCACCCACCCCCGCTAAATCTCGCCCTATTTTCTGTGTCTAAGTGATTTCGCCCAACTAGTTGCTTGTACAGCCGTCTGGTTAGGCGCAGAAATCCGGTTGAAAACGGGGTCCTCACAATTGCAGCGGCCCGTGAGCGGCGGTGCTGCTGATCCCGAGCTCAAGAACTATTCAGCAGAACCGTCAGACAGACTGAGCATCCAGTTCACGCCAAAACGATCGCGCAGGTCGCCGAACGTGTCACCCCAGGGGGCCTTTTCGAAGGGCATATGGATCTCCGCTCCCTCCGAAAGCGCGGTCCAGTAGGCCCGAAGCTGCTCGTCGTCGTCTCCCCAGATACAGACGGAACTGCCGCCGACGCTCACGTCGGGTGCGTCAGCCATGCTGTCGGGCATGTCTGCTCCCATGAGTGTGAGGCCGTTCGGGGTGTCAAGTTGGCCATGCATGATCTTGGATCCCTCGTCTCCGTCGCCCATGACACCCGGGATCGAGTCGTAGCGGTTCAGGATGAGATTGCCACCAAAGACTGAATGATAGAACTCCATTGCCTCGTGGGCGTTTCCGCGGAAACTGAGGTAAGGATTCAGATGGATTGACATGGTGGCTCCTTTTGCCGAATGCGCCGAACTCGGCGACGTGTCTTATTCTCCGCGTACAGCATCCTCACGGCAAGCCCCTCTTTTGGTCTTGCGAAGCAGTTGTGCTGGGTCGATACTGTGGGAGATGCGCAACGGTGTGTTTGGTGCGGAAGGAAACATCATGCAGAAGATCGTCACGAACATATGGTCGAACAGAAACGCCGAAGAGGCGGGTGCTTTTTATGCGGGGGTGTTTCCGAATGCTCGATCGTGGGTCGAATCACGATACCCGTTTGAGGGGTTACTTGAATTCCAGCAGGGTCTTGCTGGAGAACCGCTCACGGTTGGTGTCGACATTGACGGTGAGCGGATCACTCTTATTAACGCGGGTGATGAGTTTGCACCAAACCCCTCTGTTTCGTTGATGCTGAACTTTGATCCGCTCGATTTTGATGGAGATGCGGTTGCCGCTCGCGCACAACTTGACACGATCTGGGAGGCTTTTGCTGACGGTGGATCGGTACTGATGCCCTTACAGGAGTATCCGTTTAGTGCGCGGTACGGGTGGGTGCAGGATCGCTACGGGGTGAGTTGGCAGTTGATGCTGACTGATCCAGAGGGGGATCCGCGCCCCTTCCTGATTCCTGCACTCATGTTTGGCGGCCCGGTTCAAAATCGTGCGGCTGCCGCGGTTGACCGGTATCTTGAGGTTTTTGAAGATACGGAACTGGGTCAGCGTGTGCCGTACGGCCAGCCAACGGGGCCTGCGAACGAGGACGCCGTTATGTTCAGTGACTTTCGAATTGGAGAACAGTGGTTTATGGCCATGGATTCGGGCGTTGAACAAGACTTTTCATTCACCTGCGGTATGTCGCTTGAGGCTCGCTGCGAAGATCAAGCCGAGATTGATCGACTGTGGGAGGCACTTTCAGCCGTTCCAGCGGCGGAGCAGTGCGGTTGGCTCGTCGATGCTTTTGGCATGAACTGGCAGATCGTGCCCAAAAACATGGGAGAGCTCATGGAGCGACCAAACGCGTTTCAACATCTGATGCCGATGAAGAAGATCATCATCTCTGATATCTAGCGTGACAGCGGGAGAGGCATGTGGGTTCCGCTCTGGTGCAGTTGTGATCCGAACATATACACCGTGATAAGGACGAGTACGACCACTGTTCCGATGAGCATAATTCTGAGCAGCAGGACATCATTCTGTCTGCGGAATAGGCGGAGTATGTAGGGACAAAGCGCGACACCTATCAAACCACCCAGTGTGTTGTTTATCACGTCTGCCGTGTCTGTCGCACCGATCGCAAGCAGATATTGGATCGCCTCGAACGACAAACTGGTTCCCGCGATGATGCTCAGATGCCAGACCCCTGACCAGTTCGGTGCAAGGTACCGCAGATATATGCCGAAGGGTATGAACAGTGCGATATTTAGCATGACCTCACTGGGCTGGTTGGCCCCCGCAGACCCGGTGGCTATGTAGGGTAAAAGCTTGAGTGTGCGCTCGGACGCGTGACCGATCCAGGGAATTTCTAGTTCCCAGAGCACTGTCCAGATCAGTATCGCGAGGTATACACCGAACAGTGTTGCAAGGGCGTATCTGACGCGGCTTCGCGGAACCGTGAGAGTGCTTGGCTCATACGCGACGTGAGTGCGGGCAGGTTTTGGGGGAGTAATGACTGACACGTATTCAGTCTGAAGCTCGTGGTGTTGCCCGAGCGTTTGTAGATTTCGATATCTTGACGATATGCGATGCTTCTCGGTGAAATTCAGGGCGGCGTGCTTTGGTGTCATTGTTGCTCAAGATCTTCATGTGAACAAAGCCATGGTCAACCCCCAGGCAACGCCGCGCCGACACCGCGCTAATGTTGATGCGACACAGTAGGTTGAATCTATGAGTGAAACTCCGGGCGAAATAGATTGTCGTACCTTTCCTGCCGGATGGTACCCGGATGGGGTGGGCGGGCAGCGCTGGTGGGACGGCCAGCAGTGGACTGAGCACTACCAGGCCGGTGAAGCGGTCACAGGTGAAGGTCAGAGTAGTTTGAACCAGGTTCCGCGCCGGAAGTTATCACCGGCAGTAGCAATAACGATGATTGCTGCGATAGTTGTCGTTGTGCTCGGTGGCGCTTCCGCGCTCACGGTGGCGCTTCTGAACGGGGCACAGGGTGATGGCAAGGGCGTGGCCTCTGCTCCGACAACGATCCCCGACCCTCGGCCTATCCCAGAGCCAAACGAGCAGGATGTGGATAAGGGCGACTCTAACAAGTTTGACGGCGTCTTTGAAGAGCGCGATGAGTTCATGAAGGAACAGCAGCAGCCGGTGGGGGATGACCTGCTGTCGGCAAAGACGCCCGAGCAAAAAGCCCTCGTAGCTGAGGCGCGCGCACACGTTGAGCAGAACGGAAGAGAATGGGGTGTGGAAGGCGAGTCGCTTGTGTTGGTTCTTGCGCTCAATGCTTGCGAAACATCCATTCTGAACGGTCACGACATCAATGAATCAACTGTTCAAATGCATGCTGCCACAAGCCCCATCATTGCGGCTACTCTGCAGGGGGCGACTGAGGAACAGCGTGTAACTGCGACGACCGGGTTGATGAATCTCACCGTTACCGGAACCAGTTATCTGTGCCCAGCTGATACTGCGCAGTGGTCGAGTGCGGTGGATGCAACTGGCGGCAAGTGGTAGTCATTGCCGGACTTGGTGGTCGGCGGCAGTCCTCCCAAAACCGGGTGGCTTCGAATTTCTGTATACATAATTGGCTGATATGTGCGAGATGCTGTACTTATCCCTGTTTTGTGTATACATTGGGGTGAGTCAAAGGAGGTCGGATGCGGGCGAGTGAGCGGGCATACGCGGCGCTTCTTGACGAAATTCAGCGCGGGATCCTGCCGCCCGGAACTGTGCTCGGTGAGGTCGAGCAGTCGCAGCGCCTTGGAGTGAGCCGTACGCCGATGCGCGAAGCGATGCGGCGACTTACTGCTGATGGGCTGATCGCCCAGCAGTCGCCTCGTGTCACCGTCGTGACCGACTTCGATGCCGACGATATTCGCAAGCTTTTTGTGACCCGCCGCGCCCTCGAAGAAACGGCCGCGAGGATCGCCGCGACGCAGCCGGACCGCGACGTATTTGGTGTGCTTGCGCGATCCTTCGAGCAGACCGTTGCCGATGACGAAGGTGCGATCGACGCATACTACGCGCTGATCGCCGAGTTTGATGCTGCCGTTGACGTCGCCGTCGACAACGCTTACCTCACTCAGGGCTTGCGCGCGATCCGCACCCACCTGACCCGCGCGCGCCGTTTGGCGCGAGATAACAGCGCGCGCCTACAAATGTCAGTGGCTGAACATAACCTCATTGCACGGGCGATCGCCGACGGAGACGCCGAACTCGCTGCCCACGCCACCCACGTCCATCTTCACAATGCCCTCACCTCGATTCTGGAGTCAATCCGGGAAGGATCACAATGACTGTCAACCATCACGTTCGTGTGTACAAGAGTGAAGAAACGCTGCCTCGAGAGAGGCAGCTCGCCTGGAAAATCGCCGAGGTTGCGGCCGACCCTGTCGCAGTCGACGCTGATGTCGTCGACATGATCATCAACCGCATCATTGACAACGCCTCCGTTGCAGCGGCGTCCCTTACACGGGCCCCCATTGTGTCGGCTCGGGCGCAGGCGCTGTCGCATTCCGTTTCGAGGGGAGGATCCGGCTCAACGGTTTTCGGCTGCGCGATTTCCGAGAAGACGAGCCCCGAGTGGGCGGCCTGGGCGAACGGTGTCGCCGTGCGAGAGCTCGACTACCACGACACGTTTTTGGCTGCCGAATACTCGCATCCCGGTGACAATATTCCGCCGATCCTCGCCGTTGCCCAGCACGCGGGCAAAGACGGTGCTGCGTTAGTTCGTGGCATCGCGACCGGGTACGAAATTCAGATGGATCTTGTGCGTTCGATCTGCCTACACAAACACAAGATTGACCACATCGCCCACATTGGGCCGTCGGCTGCAGCCGGGATCGGCACGCTGCTGGGCCTCGATGTCGAGACGGTTTATCAGGCTGTCGGGCAGGGCTTGCACACGACGACGGCGACGCGGCAGAGCCGCAAGGGTGAAATTTCGACGTGGAAAGCGCACGCTCCCGCGTTCGCCGGGAAGATGGCGGTTGAGGCCGTAGATCGCGCGATGCGCGGGCAAACCTCACCGAGCCCGATTTACGAGGGCGAGGACGGCGTGATTGCCTGGATGCTTGATGGGCCTGACGCCTCGTACGAGGTTCCGCTGCCTGCCGCGGGGAGTCGAAGCGCGCGATTCTTGACTCCTACACAAAGGAGCACTCGGCGGAGTACCAGGCGCAGGCCTGGATAGACCTGGCGCGCAAGCTGCACAACGAGCGGCCTGAGCTGGGGGATCCCGCGAACATCGCGAGCATCGTGCTGCACACGAGTCACCACACCCACTACGTCATCGGCTCCGGGGCGAACGACCCGCAGAAGTACGATCCGAAGGCGACCCGCGAAACACTCGATCACTCGATTCCGTATATCTTTGCGGTGGCCCTGCAAGACGGCGGCTGGCACCACGTCGGCTCGTACGCCCCGAGCGCGCGGGGCGCGCCGATACCGTCGAACTGTGGCACAAGATCAGCACGGCAGAGGACGCCGAGTGGACGCGTCGGTACCACTCGACTGACCCCGACGAAAAGGCATTCGGCGGCCGCGTTGAGATCACGCTGACCGATGGGTCGACCGTCGTCGACGAGATCGCCGTTGCCGATGCGCACCCGCTCGGGGCGCGACCATTTGCGAGGGCGAACTATATTGCGAAGTTCCGCCTGCTTGCCGAGCCCGTTCTTGAGGCCGCCGAAATTGAGCGCTTCTTGGAGCTCGTGCAGCGGCTACCCGAGTTGACCGCCGCCGAGGTGAATGAGCTCACGATCATCGCAAAGCCCGGACTACTCGACTCCGTTGCCGCGCCGAAGGGACTGTTCTGATGCTGTACTCACACACCACTCCAGCAGACAAACGCCGACTGTTTCGAGAGCGGCTTGCGAGCGGCGAACTGCTGCGGTTGCCGGGAGCCTTCAACCCGCTCTCCGCGCGGCTCATCGAGCGCAAGGGCTTCGACGGTGTGTATATTTCGGGCGCGGTGCTCTCGGCCGACCTCGGGCTGCCAGATATCGGGCTGACCACACTCACCGAGGTCGCCGGGCGCGCACAGCAGATCGCGCGCATGACTGAGCTGCCCGCGATTGTCGACGCCGATACCGGTTTTGGTGAGCCGATGAACGTTGCGCGCACGATTCAAACCCTTGAGGACGCGGGTCTTGCGGGCACTCACATCGAGGATCAGATCAACCCGAAGCGCTGCGGGCATCTTGATGGCAAGGCGGTTGTTGACGAGGGCACGGCGCTGAAACGCATCCGCGCAGCGGTTGATGCGCGCCGCGATCCCAACTTCCTGATCATGGCCCGCACTGACATACGTGCCACACAAGAAGGGCAAGCTGGGATTGACGCCGCTGTCAATCGCGCGAAGGCGCTTGTCGACGCGGGGGCAGATGCGATCTTCTCTGAGGCCATGCGGACTCTTGAAGAGTTTGCGGCGATGCGGGCTGCACTTGACGTACCGATTCTGGCGAACATGACCGAGTTCGGCAAGAGCGAGCTGTTTTCGTCGCAGCAGTTGGCTGATGTCGGCGTAAACATTGTGATCTGGCCGGTTTCGATGCTGCGCATTGCGATGGGTGCGACCGGTCGGGCGCTCGATACGCTCAACGAAGAGGGGCACCTCACCGGCAAACTCAATGAGATGCAGCATCGCGCAGAACTCTACGACCTCATTGACTACGAGGGCTACAACCACTTTGATACAAGCGTTTTCAATTTTGAGGTTGCCAAGTAAGGAATTGACATGACTGAAATCGAAATCAAGAAGGGACTCGCTGGGGTCGTCGTTGACTACACCGCGGTCTCAAAGGTGAACCCGAGAGCAACAGCCTGCTGTATCGCGGGTACCCGGTGCAAGAACTCGCCGCGTCGCAGCCGTTCGAGGCCGTCGCGTACCTGCTGTGGAACGGTGAACTGCCGACGGAGCAGCAGCTTGCCGAACTACGCACGGAGGAGCGTCAGCACCGCGCCCTCACCGAAACTGTGCGTGCGGCTATCGATCTGTTGCCGCTCGATGCACACCCGATGGACGAGGTGCGCACCGCCGTCAGCGTCATCGGCGCGTGCGACATGGGTGGTTCAGGATCAGTGCTCGACGCTTCGGGTAGCCCCGAGCAGAACCTGCAGCGCAGCATCCTGCTGTACGCAGCGCTGCCAGCAATCGTTGCCTACGGGCAGCGTCGCAGGCGCGGGCTCGACCAGGTTGAGCCGCGAGATGACCTCGACTACTCGGCGAACTTCTTGTGGATGACCTTTGGTGAAGAGGCGGATTCTGTCGTCGTAGACGCCTTCAACCGCTCAATGATCCTCTATGCGGAGCACTCATTTAACGCCTCAACCTTCGCCGCGCGTGTGATCACCTCTACGCTCTCGGACTTGTACTCGGGGGTTGTCGGGGCGATTGGTGCGCTCAAGGGGCCGCTGCACGGCGGAGCAAACGAGGCCGTGCTGCACATCATGGACGAGATCGGCTCGGCTGATAAC
Source organism: Leucobacter coleopterorum (assembly GCF_011382985.1). Taxonomy (GTDB): domain Bacteria; phylum Actinomycetota; class Actinomycetes; order Actinomycetales; family Microbacteriaceae; genus Leucobacter; species Leucobacter coleopterorum. The sequence continues at coordinate 2,015,593 of NZ_CP049933.1, read as the reverse complement.
GTTGAGAACTGGCTCGACAAAGCGCTCGCCGAGAAGCGAAAGATCATGGGATTCGGTCACCGCGTCTACAAAAACGGGGACTCGCGAGTGCCGACTATGAAGGCGGCGCTCGATACCCTGGTTGACCACTTCGATCGTCCCGATGTTGCGGAGCTCTACGCGAAGCTCGAGAGTGAGTTTGTGGCTCGTAAGGGGATCTATCCTAACCTCGATTACCCTCCGGTCCCGCCTACAACCTCATCGGGTTTGACACGCTGACGTTTACGCCGCTCTTCATCGCTTCGCGCGTGACCGGCTGGACGGCGCACATTATGGAGCAGGCCGCATCGAACGCGCTGATCCGCCCACTCTCCGCCTACAATGGCGTCGAAGAACGGCACGTTGAGGCTTAGGTGGTGTAACCCATAGACTCAAGCTAGAAGGCAGGGTAGCCATGAACAGCACGTCACCAGAAGAGCGAAGCGCACTTGTACAGGCGGTTCGAGATTTTTCCCTGGCAGAACTCGCCCCCTACGCGCTAGAGCGAGACGCGGAGAAGATCTTCCCGATCGAAACGCTGCGCCTAGCCGGGGAAGTCGGTCTGGGGGGAATCTACGTGGGCGAGGAATACGGCTCTGACCTGTCTCGGGCCGACGCTGTTGCCATCTTCGAGGAGCTGGCGAAGGGCGATACGGCGGTCGCCGCGTACATCTCGATCCACAACATGGTGGCCTGGATGATCGACGCCTTTGGCAACAGCGAACAGCGCGCAAAGTGGCTGCCGGGTCTGGTCTCGATGGAGGATCTCGGAAGTTACTGTCTGACTGAACCCGAAGTTGGGTCCGATGCAGCCGCAATCTCAACGAGTGCGCGCCGCGACGGAGACCACTATGTGCTGAACGGCACAAAACAGTTCATCTCTGGTGCTGGCTCGACTTCTGTCTACCTTGTCATGGTGCGCACGGGTGAGGCCGGTTCGCACGGAATCAGTGCTGTGGTCGTACCGAAAGACACACCCGGCATGAGTTTCGGGCCGAACGAACACAAAATGGGGTGGAATGCGCAACCCACCCGGCAGGTGCACTTCGAGGACGTGCGAGTTCCCGTGGCCAACCGCCTGAGCCATGAGGGCGACGGATTCAGAATCGCGATGAGGGGACTGAACGGTGGCCGCGTGAATATCGGCGCCTGCTCGCTAGGAGGGGCACAGTGGGCCTTTGAGCGTGCACTCAGCTACGTGCAGGATCGGCAGGCCTTCGGGGCACCGCTCGTGGCAAACCAGTCGGTCGTGTTTGCTCTCGCTGACATGGAGACGGATCTGCAAGCCGCGAGGAGTTTGCTGCAGCGGGCAGCCCAGAAACTCGACAGTGGCGCAGCGGACACCGTTGCTGCGTGCGCACTCGCGAAGCGATTCGCCACCGATGCGGGGTTTAAAGTCGCAAACCAGGCCCTGCAACTGCACGGCGGTTACGGCTACCTGCACGAGTACGGCATCGAACGGGTGGTGAGGGACCTGCGAGTGCACCAGATCTTGGAGGGCACCAACGAGATCATGCGCTCAATCATCGGACGCACGCTTCTGCACGATCACCCACAACAGGGAGGCACACGATGATCACGATTGCTTTCATTGGACTGGGCCACATGGGCGGCCCCATGGCGGCCAACCTCGTGCGAGCGGGCACCCGGGTGCTCGGTTTTGATCTTGTTCCGGCCTCCCTTGAGGCGGCGCAGGCAGCCGGCGTCGAAATCGTCGCATCCGCCGCTGAAGCAGTTGCCGCGTCGAGCATCGTCATCACGATGCTGCCGAATGGTCGTGATGTGGTTGTGGCCTACGGTGACTCCGCATCCGGTGAGCCCGGGCTGTTGCACGCCGCCACGCCAGGAACCCTGTTTATCGATTGCTCGACGATCGCCGTCGATGAGGCGCGGACGGCCGCAGAGATGGCGGTTTCTGCTGGGCATCGCGCGCTCGACGCTCCCGTGTCGGGCGGAGTTGTCGGTGCGGAGAACGGCACACTCGCGTTCATGGTCGGTGGAGCGGATCGTGACTTTCTCGAGGCGAAACCCGTGCTCGACGTGATGGGCCGTCGGATCGTGCACTGCGGCGGAACCGGTCTCGGCCAGGCTGCGAAGGTGTGCAACAACATGATCCTCGCGGTGAGCCAGATCGCCGTGGCGGAGGCCTTTGTGTTGGCTGAAAGGCTCGGGCTTTCTGACCAAGCGCTCTTCGATGTTGCGAGTAACGCCTCGGGGCAGTGCTGGGCGCTGACCACAAACTGTCCCGTGCCGGGTCCGGTTCCCACGAGCCCCGCCAATCATGACTACGAGCCCGGCTTCGCGGGCTTCCTCATGGCAAAGGATCTCGGCCTCGCCGAGCAAGCGATCGAGCTGACAGGTGTCGACGCGAGGCTCGGACTGCTCGCGCGCGAAATCTATGCGGATTACGCAGCGGGAGAGGGCGCTCACCGTGACTTCTCCGGCATTATCGAAACGATTCGTGCCGCAGACGCCGCCTAACAAACCCCGTGTAGCGTGGGGGAGACCTTAGCGAAAGGACACCAATGTCGGAATACACCAGCATCATTACTGACGTGCAGAACCGCGTCGGGTACATCACCCTGAACCGCCCGGACGCGCTTAACGCGCTCAACTCCACGCTTCTGACTGAGCTTGTTGAAGCAGCGCTGGCGTTTGACGCCGACACCGAGATTGGTGCGATTGTGATCACCGGTTCGGAGCGAGCCTTCGCTGCCGGGGCTGACATTAAACAGATGGCCGAGCTCGGATTCAGTGACATGTATCTTGGGGGTCCCTTCCCCGGCTGGCAGGGCTTCGAGCGCATGCGCACCCCGTGATCGCCGCGGTTGCTGGTTTTGCTCTCGGCGGTGGTTGTGAGCTTGCGATGATGTGCGACATTATTCTTGCCGCCGACACGGCCAAGTTCGGACAACCCGAGATCAACCTTGGAGTGATCCCGGGCTTTGGCGGCTCGCAGCGCCTGCCGCGCGCGGTCGGCAAGGCTAAGGCTGCCGAGATGGTGCTGACCGGGCGTATGATCGGCGCTGAAGAGGCTGAGCGTTCTGGGCTGGTTGCTCGGGTGGTGCCAGTGGCTGATCTGCTCGATGAGGCTCGCAAAACCGCGGAAATGATCGCCTCAAAGTCGCTGCTCGCGGTGTACGCGGCGAAAGACGCGCTGCAGGCAGCCCAGGAGATGCCGCTGTCTGAGGGGCTTCGTTTCGAGCGTCACGCGTTCGCCGCAGCTTTCGCGACAGAAGACCAGAAAGAGGGTATGCGTGCCTTCGCAGAGAAGCGTGAACCCCACTTCAGGAACCGGTGATTTCACGGCGAGGCGGCGATCTATCCTCGCCACGGGTCAACAATATGGATTCCGAATCCTTCGAAATCACGAACGTTTTGGGTGGCAATCTTGCAACCGTGAGCCGCTGCAATTCCCAGGATTTGGCCGTCTTCACAACTGAGTGCACGACCACCGACTCTGGCTGCCGCAGCGAATTTAGCGTGCTCTATGGTCGAAGTGGAATCGTAGCTCAGCGTGCGAGAAGACATCTCTGAACACAATCTCTCGATCTGAATCTCAAGGTCGGTGCGGCGGGATCCCTGCGCCAAAAGACTGGCACCCAACCTCATCTCGAACACTGAGACTGCGGTGAGTGTCGCCTCAACGGCGTGGTTGCGAAGCCAATTGAGAACGGTCGGGTTTGGTTCGGTGCGCAACGCCTCAGACCACACGTTTGTGTCGATAATGATCATGCGGATCGAGGCATTCCTACTCAAAATCAATCAGTCGTGGAGCCTGCCGCTCAGGCAAGGGGAGGTCCGCACCCCCCCGTGCTCGTCGCGGAAACGCTCACTGTTGTCGATCCACCCGATAACTGGCCCGCGCGGCCGACCGAAACGAGGTCGATAAGGATCTTCCGAACCTCAGCCTCGAGACACCTCCCATTGTATGGGCACGCTCCCGAAGCTCTTCTTTCACCGACTCGGGAAGATTGCGCACGAGCAGCTGTGCCATCTTGCACTTCCTTGTTTGATATCAATGATCTCGCATGCTTTGAAGTTCTGGCACCCAAGGAGATGCCAGAATAGAAAGGGTTTGCGGCTAGATAAGGGAGCGTCGATGAGCTACAGCGTTGCGGTTGCGGGAGCCAGTGGGTACGCGGGCGGTGAACTGCTGCGCCTGCTCGCACAGCACCCGGAGTTTGAGATCCGCACTGTCACAGGGCACTCGAGCGCGGGCAGACCTCTTGTTGATTTACAACCACACCTGCGATCCCTCGCGCACCTCACACTGCAAGAAACGACACCGGCAGTACTCGACGGGCACGACGTCGTGTTCTTTGCGCTGCCGCACGGTGCCTCCGGTGAGCTCACCGCGCAGCTCACAAACGTGCGGCTCGCGATCGATTGCGGCGCAGATCATCGCCTCACCAGCGCTAGTGATTGGGCCGCCTTCTACGGCGGCGATCACCACGAGGCCTGGAGCTACGGGGTTCCAGAACTCATCATCGCCGAGCGAGCGGCAGACGGCACCCCGATCTGGACCCGCCAGCGTGAATACCTCGCGGGAGCCACGAAGATCGCGGCACCCGGTTGCAACGCCTCCACCGTTGCGCTCTCACTCGCGCCCGGCATCGCTGCTGGCGTCATCCAGGCGCAAGATATCGTCTCGGTGCTCGCGGTTGGTCCCTCGGGTGCGGGCAAGGCCGCCAAAACCCACCTTCTCGGTGCCGAACTGATGGGATCCGCGAACCCCTATGCCGTGGGCGGCTCGCACCGCCACATCCCCGAGATTCGCCAGGCGCTGCGAAGCGCTGGCGCGCAGGGCGAACCAAGCATCAGTTTCACACCAGTGCTGGTCCCGATGAGTCGCGGGATCCTCGCTACCTCAACTGCTCGAATCGCGCCGGGCGTGACCGCCGCGCAGGTACGATCCGCGTGGGAGGACGCGTACACGGCAGAGCCGTTTGTGCAGTTGCTGCCAGAGGGGCGGTTTCCGCGCACGGCCGACACCCTCGGTGCCAACACCTGCCTTATGGGTCTCGCGATCGACGAGGCTGCGGGTCGCGTCGTAATCGTGGCGGCCCTCGATAATCTTGCTAAGGGCACCGCGGGTGCCGCGATCCAATCGGCCAATATTGCGCTCGGGATCACCGAAACCACCGGACTCAGCGTGAATGGAGTAGCACCGTGACCGTCACAACCCCCAAAGGTTTTCGTTCGGCGGGCATTGCTGTCGGGCTCAAGAGCACGGGCAAGCCCGACCTCGCGCTCGTCATCAACGACGGACCGCAGCGGGCGAGCGCTGCCGTCTTCACGAGCAACAGGGCGCAGGCCAATCCGATTCTCTGGAGCCGAAAGGTTGCGCACGAGGGCCCGGCCCGCGCGATCATCTTGAACTCCGGGGGAGCAAACTGCTTCACGGGCGACTTTGGCTACGAAACGACTCGATTGACGGCAGAGGCCGTCGCCGCAGAAATCGGCGCTGATTCCGAAGAGATACTCGTGTGCTCAACAGGTCTCATTGGTACGGGCGACCAGGTGTTTCGTGACAAGATCGTCGGCAATGTTCCGGCACTTGTCGCGGCCCTCAGCGATGCTGACACAACAGCGCCCGCGGCGATCCTGACCACCGACTCCGTTGAGAAGACGGCGGTGCATAGCGGCAACGGCTGGACCATCGGGGCGATGGCAAAGGGCGCGGGTATGCTCGCGCCCGGGCTCGCCACGATGCTCGTTGTTATCACCACTGATGCGCTGCTCGGATACGAAGCGCTCGACCGGGCGCTGAGGGGAGCGACCGCCACCAGCTTCGACCGACTCGACTCCGACGGTTGCATGTCGACCAACGACCAGGTGACGCTGCTCGCGAGCGGCGCGTCGGGGGTCACCCCGATGAGGTTGAGTTTGCGGCAGCGCTCGCCGCCGTCTGCGATAGCCTCGCTGCACAGCTGCAGGCCGACGCCGAGGGCGCCAATCACGACATCGACATCGAGGTGCTCGGGGCTGCCAGCGAGGCCGACGCGATTGAGGTCGGCCGATCCGTCGCGCGAAACAACCTGTTCAAGGCGGCGATCTTCGGCAACGATCCAAACTGGGGGCGCGTGCTCGCGGCGATCGGCACGACCGAGGCTGTGTTTGATCCGTACCAGGTAGACGTCAGTTTCAATGGTGTGCGGCTGTGCCATGCGGGTGCGCCCGATCGTGCGGTGGAAGAGTGCGACCTCACTCCGCGCAAGACTCATGTGCGCATCGAGCTGTTTGTGGGTGAGCACTCCGCCACCATCCGCACCAACGACCTCACGCACGACTACGTGCACGAGAACAGCGCGTACTCGAGCTAGGGGCCAACACATTGTCAAAGACTAGAGAAATTGACCACGAGCAAGCCGCAGCGAAGGCCGGAGTGCTCATCGAGTCGCTGCCGTGGCTCAAGAAGTTTCGCGACGCGATCATGGTGATCAAGTTCGGTGGCAACGCCATGGTGGATCAGGAGTTGCTGAAAGCATTTGCCGAGGACGTTGTGTATTTGAGGCACACGGGGATTCGCCCGGTTATCGTGCATGGGGGTGGCCCCCAGATCAACGCCATGCTCGCGCGGCTCGGCATCGAGAGTAAGTTTCAGGGCGGCTACCGGGTGACGACCCCGAAACTATGGATGTCGTGCGTATGGTGCTCACCGGCAAGGTAAACCCCGAACTGGTCGATGAGATCAACGCGCACGGCCCCTTGGCTGCTGGCACGACCGGCGAAGATGCGGGGCTGTTCATCGGAAAGCGGCGCCCCCCAATTGAAGTTGACGGTGAGACGGTGGATCTTGGTCTCGTCGGTGACGTGGTCGGTGTGCGGGTGGACCCTGTGCTTGCGCTGCTTGAAGCCGGGCTGATTCCGGTGGTGTCTTCGATTGCCCCCGATGTGGATCGGCCCGGGGATTCGTTGAATATCAACGCCGATGCGGCTGCTGGCGCTCTTGCCTCTGCCCTTGGCGCCGAGAAACTGGTTATCTTGACTGACGTCGCGGGACTCTATGCAAATTGGCCGGACCGTGACTCGCTCGTATCTTCGCTCACAGCTAGCGAACTTGAGACGATGCTGCCGAGTTTGGAATCGGGCATGATCCCCAAAATGCGGGCCTGCCTCGATGCCGTGCGCGGTGGGGTCAACAAAGCCGCGATTATCGACGGTCGCGAGCCACACTCGGTGCTGCTTGAGATTTTCACGGAGAGTGGAATTGGTACCGAGGTGACGCGCTAGGTCACACGGCGAAGGGAACCCGTGCTTCTCGGATCAGCCGGTGAGCATCCTTGAGGATCGGATTTCCGAGCCCAAACCCCGCGATCTGAGCCCCCGTGTCGGCAATGATTTCGAGAGACTGCTGTGCTGCTTTCCTGTCGGTATTGAATACACCGAGGATCACCTCACCATTGAATTCAGCAACGGCATCGCCGGTGAGTACTGCGTTCGCGGCGGGCAAAAAGAGCGAGATGCTGCCGGGAGTGTGTCCCTGTGTCTCAAGGACCCTGGTGCCACCGGCGAAATCGAGCAGGTCGCCGTTGCGAACCTCTCGACCGACGTGACACAGAGGACCGTGTGGCGGCTCCTCAGACTCGGCATGAATGGTGCGTTCCGACGTTGTGAGCATAGGGAGTGGACCAGCGGAAGTCCCTGCGACGAACGGCGCGTCGAGAGCACCCGCAACGACCTCAACGTCTCCCCACCCCGCGATCTCGGCGGCCGACCCCGTGTGATCCTCGTGAAAGTGCGTCAAAACGATGCGCACTACGTCTGAGCGGGACCGACCGAGCTGGGCTAGCGCGCTTTCGAAGAGGGGCGCACTGCCGGGCCAACCGGTGTCGATGAGCGTGACCTCATCGTCCTCTAGCCAGATATAAGCATTCAGCAGGTGGGCTGGTCCTCCAGGAATGAGTAAACGGTGGAGGTTTGCGGTGAGCCGTGAGAGCTGAAGATCGACCATGCACTCAGGCTAACTTTGCAGGGATACGCGTGGAACGAATTTCGCTCTCGCCAGAATCTTTCTCACGACTCTGACATCGTTGCGGGTCTGTGGATAACTTAAGCGTCGATTTGCGTCGCGTGTCAGTCTGGGGCATGACTTTTGCAGCGGTGGTCGAAACGATGTTCTTGGCGATTGCGCAGCTGTGGTTTGCGGGATTGTCGCTGGCTGTCGTCGTGAGCGATGTCGGGTGGCGCAGGATCCCGAACCGGGTTGTGCTGCCCGCGATTCTTGGGCTGCCCGTGCTCTTTACAGCACCCCTGGTCTCGGCGCTGCTGCAGCTCGCTGCCTCGGAGGTTGAGCCGCGGTTACAGAAGCTGCTGCACGGAATTGAGGGCGCGCTTGTGCTCTTTGCTGCCTACCTGGTGCTTGCCTGTTTGGGAGGTGTGGGCGGGGGAGATGTGAAGCTCGCGGCTGTCTTGGGGCTCGTGCTCGGTTACTTCGGCGGGTGGGGTGCGGTGACGGTGGCCACGGTGTTGGCTTGGAGCGCCGCGGGAACCTGGATACCTCTCTCGAGATTGGTGCGCCGTCGCGCCCACGGGGGCTCCCGAGGTCCACCGAATCTGCCCTTTGCGCCGTTTCTGATAGGGGGCGCGTGGGTTGCCCTGCTTGCTTATTAGTTTCAAATACTCACCTCGCGCTCAGCCGAACGAGTACCAAGGTGCGTTGAGGATGGTTAGCCTGGAGGGGTGACTAGCGACGCATTGAAACTCTTCGAGCCAAACGCTTTCGATGCGTTTCTCTTCGACCTTGACGGGGTGATCACCCCGACCGTTGACGTGCATCGCCGGGCGTGGCAACAAACCTTCGACGCGCTCTTTGAGCACCTAGGTCGGCCGCCCTACCGGGAGGCCGAATACTTCGAATCGCTCGACGGTCGGGCGAGGTTCGAGGGGTCTCGACCTTGCTCGCAGAGCGAGGCATCACACTGCCCGAGAGCGGTGGCACCGAGTGGCAGGAAAGCGTCCAGGGCATTGGCAACCGCAAGAACCAGGTTTTCACCGAGGTGCTGGCGCGAGACGGAATCACCGGGTACCCGGGAAGCGTGCGCCTGCTTGACCAACTGGGTGAGCAGGGCAAACCACTCGCCATTGTGTCGAGCTCGCGCAACGCCGAACCGGTATTGCGGGCGGCTGGGCTGAGAGAAAGGTTTCTCGCGGTGGTTGATGGGGTGGTGGCTGCTCAGGATCGGCTGCCGGGCAAGCCGGCTCCCGACACCTTTTTGCGCGCTGCTGAACTTCTCGGTGTGGCCCGGAGAAGACTATTGTGTTCGAAGACGCGATCTCGGGAGTGGAGGCTGGGCGCGCGGGTGGGTTTGGACTCGTTGTGGGAGTTGAACGTGGCGCAGGGAAAACCGCGCTTCTTCAAGCTGGAGCGCACCTCGTGGTGCAGGACCTAGAGGAGTTGACACGATGAGTGCTGAGTGGCTGGGTCCAGAGTTTTCTGAGCCAGAATGGCCGACGCCCGCGCCTGAAGTGTTAGACGCGCCGGTAAATGAGCTTCATCGCGATTTTGGCGACGATCCCTGGCGACTCGTTGTCTCGGGAATCGACCCCGCACTTGCGGGCCAAGATGAAACCGTCTTTGCGCTCGGAAACGGATACCTCGGTATGCGAGGCAACCACGAAGAAGGCTTGCCTCTCGGCAGTCACGGCACCTTTATAAACGGGCTGCACGAGACCTGGCAAATTCGGCACGCTGAGATGGCGTACGGCTTTGCCGAACAGGGGCAAACCATCGTGAATGCCCCGGACGCGAAGAGCATCCGCATCTATGTCGACGACGAGCGGCTCAACCTGCAATCGTCCGACATCCTGGACGTGCAGCGGATACTCGACCTGAAAAATGGCACCCTGACGCGCTCGTTGCTGTGGCTCACCCCGACGGGCAAACGGGTGCGCGTTGATTCCCGCCGCATGGTGTCGTTCGAATCGCGGCACATGGCGACGATCGAATTGCGCGTCACTGTGCTCGACGCGGATGCAGAACTCACGGTGAGCAGTCTCATTATCAACCGACAAGATGTTGGCCGAGTGCAACCCGAAGAACCTGCCGCTCCCGGAATCGCGGACCCTCGCAAAAGTGAGACCTCGAACGAGCGTGTGCTTGATCCCGGTCCAACGCACGGAGATGACAACCGCAGCGTGCTGAGCTTTCGCGTACACAACTCCAGCATGGGGCTCGGAATCGGTGTTGATCACCTGTTCGAGTCGGAAGACGGCGGCAGCTGGCGGCGCCAGGTCGAGTCGACGGGTGACCGTGTGCGACACATGTTCCAGGGTGTAGCGCGCCAGGGGCAAACTGTGCGGCTTGTGAAGACGCTCGCGTACCACTCCTCCGCAACGGCCGTACTCTCCGAACTCATTGACCGCTGTGTCCACACGCTCGATAAGGTCGCAGCTGAGCCAGAAGAGGAACGCTGGGACCGTCAGCGTCACTTTCTTGATGCTTTCTGGGATCGCAGCGATGTGCGTGTCGACGCCGAACCGGGGGTGCAACAGGCCATTCGCTGGAATCTCTTCCAGCTTGCCCAGGCATCGGCACGCGCAGACGGTCGCGGAATCGCGGCGAAGGGGCTGACGGGCTCGGGATACGGCGGCCACTACTTTTGGGATTCCGAAATCTACGTGCTCCCGTTTTTGACGTACACCTCACCTTTCTGGGCCAGGAACGCACTTCGGGCGCGCGAACACATGCTGCCGCAGGCCCGTCGCCGAGCTGTCATGCTGAACGAAGAGGGGCACTCTTTCCCTGGCGCACCATCAACGGGGAAGAGGCCAGCGCCTACTATGCGGCGGGCACGGCTGCCTACCACATCAACGCCGACATCACCTATGCACTCGCGCGCTACGTATCAGCAACGGGTGACCTTGAGTTCATGCGTTCGGACGTGGGAGACATTCCCATCGAGACCGCTCGGCTGTGGTGCAGCCTTGGCTTTTGGCGCGACAATATCGACGGCACGCGCAGTTTTCACATCCACGGTGTTACTGGCCCGGACGAGTACACGGCCGTTGTGAACGACAATCTGTTCACGAATGTGATGGCTCGATTCAACCTGCGTTTTGCCGTCGAGACTGTGCGCCGGCTGCAGCGGGAAGATCCCGAAACCTACGCCGCCATGATTGAGCGCCTCAGTTTTGATCCCGCGGAGGCTGACGAGTGGGCGCGCGCAGCTGACGGGATGTGTGTGCCGTACTCCGACGAGGTAGGGATCCACCCTCAAGATGCTCACTTTCTCGAGAGGGAGATGTGGGATCTGGAGGCCACACCTCCCGAACAGAAACCCCTGCTGCTGCACTTTCACCCACTTGTGATCTACCGTTTCCAGGTGATCAAGCAGACCGATGTGGTGTTGGCGCTGTTGCTCGCGAGTGACGAGTTCACGAGACCTGAGAAGCGACGGGACTTTGAATACTACGACGCGCTTACTACGGGGGACTCGACACTTTCGGCCGTTGTGCAGTCCGTGATTGCTGCAGAGGTTGGCTACCGCGAGCTTGCCTATCGCTACTTCTCACACTCGCTGCGAGTCGACCTCGATGACCTGCACCAGAACTCCGCGGACGGCGTTCATATTGCGTCAACCGGTGGCGTCTGGATGGCACTGGTACAGGGCTTTGCGGGCATGCGAGACGCGGGTAGGCAGCTTCGTTTCGACCCGCGCCTTCCCGCACACTGGGGATCGCTCTCGTTCAAGCTGGAGTGGCGAGGATCACGCGTGCGGGTCACGCTCGAACAGCAACGCATCACCTTTGAACTTGTGGAGGGAGACGGCCCGCTGTTCGTAGAGGTGCGCGAACAAACTGTCGAGGTTCGTGCGGGGTCGCTTAGCGAGGTCTTGCTTGAAGATCAAGGCCCCGACCTAGGGGTGTTTCGTGGACTCTCGGCCGGTATCTTGCCGCGTGAGGGTGATACCGGTGTGGTGCCAGACTTGGCCGTAGAAGTGCCCATTGTGACAACGTCGATCCCGATCCGGGTCCCCGAAGAGTAAAGCAACCCTGATGCAACCGTGTCGCATCCAAACCCGTACCCGGCTGCGCGGGTAGACTGGTTCCATTCGCCCAGCGCTCGCCGCCGGGCCCGAGACGAGAGGTGGGGCGTCGTGACCTATGTGATCGCACTTCCATGCGTGGACGTGAAGGATCGCGCGTGCGTGGATGAGTGTCCGGTGGACTGCATTTACGAGGGTGAGCGCTCGCTGTATATTCACCCCGACGAGTGTGTTGACTGCGGTGCCTGCGAGCCCGTTTGCCCCGTCGAGGCGATCTACTACGAAGACGATCTGCCGAGCGAGTGGTCTGATTATTACAAGGCCAACGTCGAGTTCTTTGACGAGATCGGCTCCCCAGGCGGTGCGGCCAAGGTTGGCGTCTACGACTTCGACCACCCGGTCATCGCGGCGCTTCCGCCGCAGGGGGATTAGCCCGTGCGGGGTCCGCTGCCCGATTACCCCTGGGACGCGATGGAACCGTATCTGGCTGAGGCTGCGCTCCACCCGCAGGGCGCGCTGAATCTCTCCATCGGTTCTCCGGTTGATCCAACCCCGGAAAGCGTGCGTGCGGCCCTCGCCGCCGCAACCGACGCGCACGCCTATCCGGCTACCGCGGGAACCCCCAGACTGCGCGAAGCTATCGCTGAATGGTTTCTGCGCAGGCGAGGTGTCGTGGTTGCCCCTGAAGCGGTGCTTCCCACAATTGGTTCAAAAGAACTTGTGGCTCTACTTCCATTTTTGCTCGGGATCGAGCGCGGCGAAGCCGTCGTGTTCCCTCGTATTGCTTACCCGAGCTATGCGATGGGAGCTGCGCTCGTCGGTGCTGACGCGATTGCGGCGGATGACCCCGCTGAGTGGCCTGAGAACACTCGCCTGGTGTGGATTAACTCGCCATCGAACCCTGATGGTCGTGTAAAAGACGTTGTCGATTTACAGGCCGCCGTTGAACGCGCCCGCGAACTTGGTGCTGTCATTGCCGGAGATGAGTGCTATGCCGAGTTCGGGTGGGAGTCTCCTTGGGACACCGAACGGATCCCGTCGATCCTTGATCCGCGCGTGGTAGGCGACGATCACACCGGTGTGCTCAGCGTGTATTCGCTCAGCAAACAGTCCAACCTTGCGGGATATCGTGCGGCGTTTCTTGCGGGTGATCCCGAGCTGGTCGAGAAGCTGCTTACTGTGCGCAAACATGCTGGACTCATGCAACCTGCGCCCGTACAAGCGGCGATGGTGGCGGCATTGGCTGACGAAACCCACGTCTCGGAGCAGCTTGCCCGATACCGAGCGCGGCGCGAGATCCTCGCCCCTGCACTCACGGCTGCTGGTTACCGCATTGAGGGGAGTGACGCGGGGCTGTATCTCTGGGTCACACGCGGCGTTGATGCCTGGGAGAGTGTCGCCGATTTCGCGAAACTGGGCATTGTGGTTGGCCCCGGTCACTTCTACGGAGACAATTCTCCGCAGCACGTGAGGCTCGCACTGACCGCGAGCGACGAACACGTTGCGGCCGCGGCAGCGCGCATCTCGGCGAGTCTCTGAATCGACATTTTGCTCGACGTCAAGATATTCTAGGAAGAGCACAGGTCGGAACGGCAGTGCTGCCTAGCGCTCTCTCGGGAGCCGATATGGTGTAGGAATGGCGGTGTCGCACCCGACACACGGCCAGTTGAGACCCACAAGGAGACGACGTGACTGAATCGACTCACGGCCAGGACGCCGCGGCCGCGAAGCTAACGTTTCCCGGTGGATCGGCAGAGTTCCCGATCGCGCAGGCGGTAGACGGCAACTCCGCGATTGATGTGAGCTCACTCACACGCCAGAGCGGTTTGACAGCGCTCGACTACGGCTTCGTTAACACTGCTTCTACACGGTCCGCGATTACATACATTGACGGCGACCAGGGCATCCTGCGTTACCGCGGGTACCCGATTGAGGAACTCGCCCAGCAGTCGACATTCCTTGAAGTGGCGTACTTGCTCATTTACGGCGAGCTGCCGACTCCAGATCAGCTCTCGGAGTTCGACAACGAGATTCGCCGCCACACGCTGCTGCACGAAGACATGCGCTACTACTTCGAGGGTGTGCCCCACACAGCTCACCCGATGGCGGTGCTTTCGGGTGGCCTGCAGACGATGTCGACCTACTACGAGAACTCGCTCGATACCGCCGTGCCAGAGTTTGTTGAGGTCAACACGATTCGTTTGCTCGCGAAGCTGCCAATTCTTGCGGCTTACGCACACAAGAAGTCGATTGGTCAGGCGTTTTTATACCCCGACAACAACCTCAGCTTCGTTGAGAACTTCTTGCGCCTCAACTTTGGCAACAAGGCCGAAAAGTACGTGATGAACCCCGTGCTCGTAGATGCCCTCGATAAGTTGCTGATTTTGCACGCTGACCACGAGCAGAACGCCTCAACTTCTACGGTGCGACTGGTTGGATCAACCGGAGCCAACATGTTCTCGTCCGTTTCGGCCGGCATTAACGCGCTTTCGGGCCCCTTGCACGGTGGCGCGAACGAAGCAGTGCTCGACATGCTTGCGCAGATCCGCGATTCCGGTCAGAGCGTGGAGACCTTCGTTGAGAAGGTAAAGCGCAAAGAAGACGGCGTGAAGCTGATGGGCTTCGGACACCGTGTCTATAAGAACTACGATCCGCGTGCGCGTATCGTCAAAGATAGCGCCGCCAAGGTGCTGCAGGAGCTCGGCGTGAATGACCCGCTGCTTGGGCTTGCGCAGGAGCTTGAGCAGATCGCTCTCGAAGACGACTACTTTAAGGAGCGCAGGCTCTACCCGAACGTCGATTTTTACACCGGCGTGATCTACAAAGCAATGGGCTTCCCGACGCGCATGTTCACCGTGCTGTTCGCGATCGGCCGCCTACCCGGCTGGATAGCGCAGTGGCGCGAGGCCCGTGAAGATCCTCAAACTAAGATCGGTCGCCCGCAGCAGCTGTACATTGGCAGCCCGGAGCGCCACATCGAGCGTTAGGGCGCGCGCAGGTGAGTGACGATATCGGGAAGACGCCACCCGCACTAGAGTTTCGCGGCCTTGTCAAGCGGTTCGGCGAGAAAGTGGCCGTCGACGGGATCTCGCTGGTTATTCCGACCGGTTCGTGTTTTGGTATCGTCGGGCCAAACGGTGCGGGCAAGACAACCACACTCTCAATGGCGACAGGATTGCTGCGGCCAGATGCTGGGCATGCACTCATTGCTGGTGTCGATGTCTGGCAGAACCCCACAGAGGCGAAAGCACTCGTGGGTGTGCTCGCGGACGGGGCAAAACTGTTTGATCGTTTGACGGGCGAACAACTCATCACTTATAGCGGGTTGCTCGCGGGTCTCGGAACTGATGTTGCCGCTCAGCGCTGCACTGACCTGCTCACGCTGCTTGACCTCACTGCTGCCGGAAGTACCCTCGTGGTGGATTACTCTGCCGGCATGACCAAAAAGATCGCCCTGGCCTGCGCGCTCGTGCACGCACCGCGACTGCTCGTGCTCGATGAGCCGTTTGAATCGGTTGATCCCGTATCGGCTGCAAACATTCGCGACATTCTGGACGGTTTTGTGCGCGGCGGTGGCACCGTGGTGGTGTCAAGTCACTCGATGGATCTCGTGCAGCGGATGTGTGACCACGTCGCCGTTGTGGCGGAGGGCAGGCTGCGCGCCGCTGGAACAGTGGACGAGGTGCGCGGTGCCTCCACGCTCGAAGAACGATTTGTTGAGCTCGTTGGTGGTCGTCAACGTGTGCAAGGGCCAACATGGCTGAATCATTCCTGACATCGGTTGGGTCGCCTAGAGCTGACTCTTCGGAGAGCGCGGGCACGGGCGCCCTCGCGCGAATTCGCGTGCTCGTTGCTCTCCGGTTCGTTGTGGTGTGGAACACCCTCAAGCGTCACCCCTGGCAGCTTGTTGGAGCGATTCTTGGGGCGCTGTACGGCCTGGGTATCTTGATGGTCGCGGTTGTTGGGCTCGTCGGGTTGGCATTTGCGCCCGCCGACCTCACTCGAACCGTGCTGGTGCTGGTGGGCAGCGCCATCGTGATCGTCTGGATGGTGGGCCCGATCCTGTTTTCGGGAATGGATCGTACCCTCGATCCTGCCAGGTTTGCGACCCTCCCCATCACGCCCTCCGTGCAGGTTGCCGGTATCGCGGCAGCGAGCCTGTTTGGTATTCCAGGCATCGTTACCCTGCTGGTGTCTGCGTTGACGGCCGTGGCGTGGTTCAAAGCGCCCATTGCGGCAGTAGCGGCGATTCTGCTAGCCCCCGTAGCCGCCCTTACTTGTGTGCTCGGGTGTCAGCTGGTCACAACGGTGGTGTCGCGGGCCGCCACAAGCAGACGATTCCGAGAGGTGATCGGTGGCCTCCTCATTCTGCTACTTGTACTCATCGGCCCGATAATGATGGTGGTCGGATCAGGTATATCGAGCCTTGCTGAAAGCCTTCCCGCGATCGCCGAGGTGTTCTCCTGGAGTCCTTTTGGGGCTGTTTGGGCGGTGCCCGCTGACCTTGCTGTGGCGCATTGGATACCGGCAGTTGTCAAACTCGTGATCGCCATTGCTACGGCGCTTCTGCTGGCAATCGCCTGGCGCACGTTGTACTTTGCGAGTCTCGGCACGGTTGTGTCGGGATCACGATCCAGAGGGAGCACCGGTGCGGGCTGGTTTGGCCGGTTTCCCGGTACCCCTCGCGGCGCGATCGCGGCCCGAGCACTTACCTACTGGTTGCGTGATCCGCGTTACTTGCAGAGTCTGATCGTGGTGTTTGTGATGCCGATAGTGTTTGGTGTCCTAGCTAGCAATACCGAGCTCGCCATCTTGCTCCCTGGATCAACGGTGCTGGTTGCAACCTTTCTTTCGCTCGGCACCTTTACAGATATCTCGTATGACGGTACAGCGTTCAGCTTGCACCTGCTGCGAGGAGTGCGGGGCATTGATGACAGGGCCGGGAGGATCTGGGCGAACGCTATCGTTGCTGTTCCAATTCTCCTCGTCGTCGCGATTTCAACCACGGCGATTGCAGGACGTTTTGACCAATTACCCACCCTTCTCGGGCTCACCGCCTCGGTTACGCTCGGCGGGTTTGGGGTGGCGAGTGTCTGCTCGGCGCTATTGGTCATGCCGGTTGCGCAATCGGGAGAGAACCCCTTCGTCTCAAAACCGGGAGCGGCCATGCTGAGCATGCTTGGCATGGCGGGCTCGTACGGCGCACTCGCCCTGATCTCACTGCCGGCCATTGGCTTCGCGATAGCGGCCGGGATTACGGATGAACCTTGGCTCGCATGGACGACCCTCGGGGTCGGGTTATTCGTAGGGTCGGTGGCGTGCCTACTCGGTGTGCGCTTGGGTGCAGCAATCTTTGACCGTAGAGCTCCAGAGCTTTACGTGCGCGTCGTCGCTCAGAACTAGCGTGCAGGGCGTCACCAGCCTTCGGGCGGCGAGACACCCTGCACGAGTGTGTTAGGCGTGCAGCGCCGCGTTAAGCACGATGCCGGCACCGGCACGGGGGATCGCCTCAACGGCACCCGTGCGAGAGTTACGGCGGAAGAGTAGGTTCGGCAGGCCCGATAGCTCGACGGCCTTCACCTCGACGGGCTCGCCGTCAGAGCCAGACTCTCCCACGGTTCCTTTCGGGAGCAGCACTTTTGTACCCGCAGTAACGTAGAGACCCGCCTCGACAACGCTGTCGTTGCCGATTGAGATCCCGATTCCTGAGTTTGCGCCGAGCAGCGCGCGCTCACCAATGGTGATGCGCTGTGAGCCGCCACCCGAGAGTGTTCCCATGATCGAGGCGCCACCGCCGATATCGGAGCCGTCGCCAACCACAACACCCTGCGAGATACGACCCTCAACCATCGACGCGCCGAGCGTGCCCGCGTTAAAATTCACGAAACCCTCGTGCATGACGGTGGTGCCGGGGGCCAAGTGGGCGCCGAGGCGCACCCTCGAGCTGTCAGCAATGCGCACTCCTTGCGGCACCACATAGTCAGTGAAGCGAGGGAACTTGTCGAGGCCGACGGCAGTGATCCCTGCGCGTTTAAGTTCAGGGAGGCGTGCCGCATAGTCTTCGGGCAGCATGGGGCCCGAGGTTGTCCAAGCAATATTGGGCAGCAGGCCAAAGATGCCGTCCAGATTGATGGTGTTTGGCTCGACGAGGCAGTGCGACAGCAGGTGCAGGCGCAGGTAGGCGTCCTCGGTGCTGGCAGGGGCCTTATTCAGATCGATCTCGATGTTCACGAAGCGCAACTCAACTCCGCGGCGCTCGTCAGAGCCGGTCAGTCGGGCAAGCTCAGCGGGTGCGATCCACGGGTCGCGATCCTCGGGGCGCCTGCCCAGCATAGGGGAGGGGAACCAAGCATCGAGTGTGGTGCCCTGTGCGGTAACGGTGGCGAGTCCTGCAGACCAGGCGAAGCGTGAATCAGTCATGGAAACCATCGTAGCTGCGACAAGCCTCTAGGCTTGCTTGTGTGACTTCTTTAGCGACGTACCCCCTAGACCCCACAGCTGGTCCGGTCGAGCTCACAAGGCAACTGTGCAATATTCACTCGGTGTCGGGTGACGAGCGCACCATTGCTGACGCGGTTGAAATGATGCTGCGCGACCATGCGCCTCACCTCAGCGTGACGCGTGACGGTGACACCGTGATCGCGCGTACCGAGCTTGGTCGAGAGCGTCGCGTGGCAATCGCCGGACACCTCGACACGGTGCCGATCAACGAAAACTTGCCAGTGCGCGACACCGTTGATCCAGAAACGGGCGAGGCGATGATCTGGGGGCGCGGTACCGTCGACATGAAGGCTGGTGTCGCTGTGCAGTTGGTGCTCGCTGCCGAACTGACGGAGCCCGGGGTTGATCTCACCTGGATTTGGTATGACCACGAAGAGGTGTCTGCCGACCTGAGTGGACTAGGGCGCGCGATGCGCAATCACCCGGCGTTGTTTGAGGCAGACTTCGCAATTCTGGGTGAACCGTCCAATGGCACCATCGAGGGCGGCTGCAACGGCACATTGCGTGCGCGTGTCACGATGTGGGGCAAACGCGCGCACTCTGCCCGCAGCTGGATGGGGGTCAACGCGATCCATCGCGCTGGGATGCTGCTCGAAAAGCTAGCGGCGTTTGAGCCCGAACGCATCGTGGTTGACGGCCTTGAGTATCGTGAGGGGCTGAACGCGGTTGGTATCGAGGGCGGCGTTGCCGGAAACGTGATTCCGGATCACTGCAGCTTCACGGTGAATTACCGCTTTGCCCCGAGCCGCAGCATCGATGAAGCCGCCGCCGTGGTGAGGGAGTTCTTTGCCGACGCCGACGAGGTCGAGATCGTTGATCAGGCACCGGGAGCGCGGCCGGGCCTTGACGCGCCGCTCGCTCAGCGCTTCGTGGAGGCAGTCGGAACCGTGCCAACCGCAAAACTCGGCTGGACCGATGTGTCTCGGTTCTCGGCACTCGGGATTCCAGCCGTGAACTTCGGCCCGGGCAACCCGTTGCTTGCACACGCCGACGATGAACGAGTGCCGATTGCGCAGATTGAGTCGGGGACCGAATCGCTCAGATCGTGGCTCAACGGTGTCAAATGACGCAACGCGATTTCGCCGAAGCTGAAAGCTATCAGATAATAGAAGAGATTGACCAAACTTGCGAGGAGGCGCCATGGCTGCAATGAAACCGAGGACTGGGGATGGACCCATGGAAGCGGTGCGTGAAAGCCGGGTGATCGTCGTGCGTGTGCCGCTTGAGGGCGGCGGACGCCTGGTGGTATCTGTGAACGATCAAGAGGCTGGAGAACTGCGCGACGTGCTCGCGTCAGTGCTCGACAAATAGTCGACTCCTGTTTTGCGACGAGTAAGGGCCCTGCGAGAGTAGGGCCCTTACTCGTTTATCGTGGTGGTTGGTTTCGTTAACCGTCGAGCCTCACGATGGTGAGCACCCCGTCACCCGCAGGTGACAGCATCGCAGCGATCGCTGGAGAATCTGAGACGAGTGCGAGCAGGTCGCGCATCGTTTGCGTTGCTTCATCGCGCGCGGCGGGATCCGGAACCTGGCCATGAGTGAACGCGCTCGGAACGATCACGCAGCCTCCTGGGCGAACGATGCTGAGCGCGTGCTCGAAGTAGTCGAGCAACTGGGTGGTGTTTGCGTTGAGCAACACTAGGTCGTAAGCGCCCAGGTTGAGACGTGGCATGACGTGAAGGGCGTCGCCCTCGATCAGGCGCAATCGGGCCGCAGGGATTCCTGCCTCAGCGAAAACTGTGCGCGCCTCGCGCAGATGCTCTGGCTCGATCTCGATGGAAGTGAGGGTTGCGTTTGGAAGGTGACGCAGTAGCGAGAGCCCACTCACACCCACTCCGGTGCCGACCTCGAAGATTGCTTCGGCCTTATTGAGAGCGGCGATCCCCGAGAGGTACGCTCCCACGGAGCGGCTCACCGGCTCAATGCCGAGTTCCAGCGACAGTCTGCGAGCGCGCACAAGTGCGTCAGTCTCGCTCGGGTACTGCTCGGCGTACTGCCAGTTGCGTTCGAGCTTACTCACGTTCTCCTCCGTAGTGTGTGCGGCGACGCGTCTTGAATGCACCGTGTTCCGCTCTCACAAGAGTAGGGCTTTGCGTTGTCGACGCCTGTTTCCCACGCGTGACACTCACCAAATGCCGCCGCCGTTCCGTCACTTTCAACTTCGGCCACTACGATGGAGAGGGTGGGCCTGACGTTTGACAAGATTCTGGTGATCCTCGTGATCGCCATGTTTGTTGTGGGTCCGGATCGCCTTCCCGTCTACGCCAAGAAGCTCGGTGAGCTGGTGCGTAGCATCAAACGCATGTCTGAGGGCGCAAAGGATCGCCTCAAAGAAGAAATGGGCCCCGAGTACGACGAGGTCGATTGGCGTCAACTTGATCCGCGTCAATACGATCCGCGGAGAATCATTCGCGACGCGCTCCTTGAAGACGAGCGTGAGAAGAGGGTTGAGGAGCGCAGGGCGGCTCGTTCACCTCAGCCCGTTGAAGCAGAAAAGTCTGCCGGGCTGATGTTTGACGAAGAAGCTACATAAGTTCAGCTAGCAGGCGTGACCGACAGGGACCGCCCCGCAAGACCTCGACCCTGCCGCGAAAGCGCAGCCGCGATTCTGAGGACCTCCGCCGCCGCGGGATCTTCGGGTAAGTTCAGCACGGCGGGTTCGCCACTGTCGCCCGCGATCCTGAACCCTGGACTCAGCGGCACACTCCCGAGTAATGGGGCCACGCCGTGTTCATCATCACTGAGGCGGTCCGCGACCAACTGGCCACCCCCCGAGCCAAACAGATCAAGTACAGTGCCATCGGGCTGCGTGAGTCCCGACATGTTCTCGATCACCCCGAGCACCTTCTGGCCCGTCTGGCGGGCCACCAGTGCGCTGCGCACTGCGACATCTGCAGCGGCCTCCTGCGGTGTCGTCACCACAAGCACCTCGGCCTGGGGAGCAGCTGGCCGACGCTGATCGCGACATCTCCAGTGCCGGGTGGCAGATCAAGCAGCAGTACGTCGAGGTCGCCGAACCAGACGTCACGCAAAAACTGCTCAATCGTGCGGTGCAGCATCGGGCCACGCCACGACACCGCCGTGGTGCGGGGATCCTCCTCGCCCAAAAACATGCCGATCGAGATGACTTTCACGCCGTACGCAACTGGGGCAGGATCATGTCACCCACCTGCGTCGGCTGTATGGTTTGGCCGTCGCGGCTGAGGCCCATGATGCTGGGGATCGAGAATCCGAACACGTCTGCGTCGATCAGCCCAACCGACAGCCCCTGAGCTGCCAGAGCCACCGCAAGACCTGCCGTCAGCGAAGATTTGCCAACTCCACCCTTACCGCTCGTGACCGCGATGACACGGGTCAGCGAGTCTGGTCCAAACTGTACCGGGCGTGAGCCGCGATCCCCGCGTACCCGCTCAATGAAGGCCTTGCGCTCGCTCGGGCTCATGACCCCCACCTCAACGGACACGTGGCTGACTCCCGCTGCAGCGAGGGCTGCTGCCTGCGTGTCTGCTTCGATGCGGCGTGCGGCAGGGCAACCAGCAATAGTGAGCAGGATCGAGACCTCGGCGTGGCCCGCTTCGTCAACCGAGACACCCTGCACCATGCCAAGTTCGGTGATCGGACGCATGATCTCTGGGTCTTGCACGCGGTCGAGCTGCTCCCAAACGGCGAGTTCGGTTGGTGATGCTTGATCTCGACCGCGTGAACCGCTATTTGTCTGGTCACTCATCAGTATGGCCCTTGGAATCTTGACTGGAATTATCGCCCCGCTCAATCTCAAGGTCGGCAAGCAGTGCTCTGAGTTCAGCTCGCACGAATTCACGGTCAGGCAGTTCTTTCATCGCGAGGCGCAGAGCCACAACCTCTCGGGCGAGATACTCCGTATCGGCGAGGTTGCGTTCAGCGCGCTGGCGATCTTGTTCGATCTGCACGCGGTCACGGTCGTCTTGCCGGTTCTGAGCGAGCAAGATCATGGGAGCAGCATAAGAGGCCTGCAGTGAGAGGATCAACGTGAGCGCGGTGAAGCCAAGCGCTGCCGAGTCGAAGCGCCACTCTTCTGGGCCAAACGAGTTCCATGCGAGCCAGAGCGCGCAGAACAGCGAGAGGATCATCAAGAACCAGGGTGTGCCCATACCGCGAGCAATGCCCTCGGTCCAGCGGCCGAAGCGTTCGTTGCGTCCGTTGCCGTCGTTGCGAGTTTGGCGAGCGGCACGTGTGCCAGATGCAAGTGGAGCATCGAGGTTGGTGTCTCGCTTGAAGAGGTTCATTGTGAGACCCCCGTGTGTGTTGTGGACGTGTGTTCGTCGTCTGCGTGGCGCCAGTCATCGGGCAGCAGATGGTCAAGCACGTCGTCGACCGTAACCACACCGACAAGACGATCTTGGTCATCAACAATCGGCATTGCCACTAAGTCATAGCTTGCCAAACGGCGAGACACCTCGGCGGCGCTTGCGCTTGCAGAGACCGGCTCAATTTCGCCATCGAGCAGGGCACTGAGTCGTTCATGCGGTGGAAATCGCAGCATGCGCTGGAAATGCACCATGCCCAGGTACTCACCCGTGGGGGTTTCATAGGGTGGATGCGTGACGTACACAGCCGAAGCCATGGCGGGTGGGATCTCTGCCCGGCGGATCATTGCGAGGCCTTCCGCAACGGTGGACTCTCCTGAGAGCACGATCGGTGAAGGGCTCATGAGGCCACCCGCGGTATCGGCGTCGTACTCAAGTAATCGGCGCACGTCTTCGGCCTCTTCGGGCTCCATGAGTTCGAGTAGCTCTTCGCCCTTCGCAGCGGGCAGCGCGGCGATGAGGTCAGCCGCGTCATCGGGCTCCATCCGGTCGAGCACGTCGGCTGTGCGGTGGGGGCGATCTGCGCGAGCAGCGCAAGCTGATCTGGCTCAGTCATTTCTTCGAGGGCGTCGGCGACGCGCTCGTCTGGAAGCTCCTCAACCACTTTCAACATGCGCTGCTGGGGGAGTTCAAGCAGTGCCTCGGCAAGGTCGGCGGGTTTCAGGTCAACAAGTGTTTGGATCAGCAACTCTGCAGACTGCTCCGCGGCGTTGGTGCTGGGGAGCTGAATATCGGCCCACTTCACGATTCGAGCGTCACCCTTGCTGAAAGGGCCGGCAGGCTTTGGCAGCCTTACAAACACATCAGCAACGAGCCACTCACCGCTGCGAGTGCGTTCGATGGCGGCGTCTTCAATCGTGGCCTTGACGGGTGAACCGTCTGTCTGGCTGCTCGTGAGACGGACCTCGCGGCCGACCAACTCCGCAATCATGCGGGTTTCGCCGCCGCGCTGTTCGAAGCGGCGCACATTGATAAGACCCGTTGCAATGACCTGACCCGAACCGATCGAAGTCACTCGACTGATGGGCACAAAGACCCGGCGTTTACCGGGGATCTCAACAATGAGGCCAACCACCCGGGGCGCGCTCGACGCACGATACACGATCAACACATCGCGTACCTTGCCGATGCGGTCGCCAGCGGGATCGAAGACACCGCGCCCAGCTAGGCGCCCCACAAAGACCCTCGTAGTACTCACACCTCTAAGGTAGCGCGCTGAGCTTGATGGCGCGCGCGGGCGGGCTGAGACTGCACAGGCATTGTTGAAATGCATCAGGGACACTTGTCTGATGAACGGGAAGAGATTCGGGATCACCCGGCGCACAGCGCTCGGAGCATCGGTTGTGGGGTTGGTCCTCGGGTTGGCCGCCTGCGCGCCTGAGGCACCGCGATCCGAGCCCTCTGCCGATCCCGAACCCAAACGGACAACCGCCCCCTCCGCTTCGCCCCAGCCTGGCACCAAGCCGGAGCTGTTGCTCGCATCGTTGGCGAAGCAGTCCGATATTGCGGTGATCGATCCTGCTTTGCCCGATGCCCAAGCCGTGGTGCGTACGATTTCGGTCGGCGGTGCGCCGTGGGGCCTCGGTGTGCACGCCGAAAGCGGGGTGGCGTACGCGGCGACCGCCGAGGGGCTGGCGGTTGTTGACCTCGACGCTGGCAAACGGACCGCGCTCGTGCAATACCAGCATCCTGCGCCGTTTCAGTCTGTGGGCGAGTATCGGCCTGGCGGCCTGGGGCTAGCTGTTTCGCCGGACGGGAGTCGCGTCTATGTTGCCGTGACCACGGGTGAAGGTAGAGACAATCTTGAGGTGTTTGACACGTCAAAGGGTGTGTTTGTCGGGTCGGTAGCTGTCGGTATGCGGCCGTTTGACGTGCTGGTAGCCCCTGACGGATCGTGGGCGGCAACGGTTGACCACGATGGGTTTACCGTCACCGTGGTTGATGCCGTGACGCTAAAACCGACACAGCACACGGTGGCACCCTTTGGTACCGAGGGAGGGCTCGCCTCGTGGGAGAAGCCGCACTATGGGGCCGTTGACGCTGACGGCACGATCCTGCTGCCTTACCAGGGGCTGGTGGTGGCTCGGCTTGATCCGCTCACGGGCGAAGTGACAACCGTAAAGAGTAATGCGGATTCGCACTCGCACGGTACTGCGCTCGCAGGGCAAAAATTGCTGACGGTTGGCACGGGTGCCTTCGGTAACGCGAACGGGGAGCCGAATCTCTCGATACTGAATCTTGAGAGTGGTGACGAACAGGTCGTGCCGCTGTCCCCGCCGCACGAGACGGTTGCCGTGTGGACCAATGCCTTGGGTGCTGAGTTTGCCGCCCTCGGTGGCGGAAACACGCGTGACGAGGGTTGGGACGGTCTGACGCTTGTGTCTCTCGCGGACCTTTCTGTGCGCTCAATCCCTATGCCTGGTTACCCGCAGGTAGTCGTGTCGTTCGCCGCGCGCTGAATCGTCTAGCAGCCAGAACATAGGCGGGCTGTGGAAGAATCGTGACATGAGCACACCGAACCCGGGCAACTCCCGCCGCCAGATGCAGATGCCGGAGCTACCGAGGGGTGAGATCATCTCCACCTACGACCGCTACGAAGACGCGAAACACGCGGTTGACGTGCTTGCGCGTGCCAGCTTTCCGGTGCAGCGGATCAGTATTCTTGGCAACGATCTGCGCAGTGTGGAGCGAGTCACCGGTCGGCTCACTTACGGGCGCGTGGCGCTGATGGGTGCGCTGTCTGGTGCGTATCTCGGTTTGTTCTTAGGCCTGTTGCTCTTTATTTTTCAGCCTGACAACTCGGCGATCTTTGGTGTATTTATTGCGGCGTTGGCGATCGGTGCGGGCTTCGGCATGCTCTTCGGGGTGCTGTCGTACGCGATGAATCGCAACCGCCGCGACTTCTCGTCGGTCATGCAGATGGTAGCGACCCGCTACGACCTGATTACAGAACCAGAGCTGATCCACCAGGCAAGGCAGATTTTGACGTCTGCGTAAGGGTGCTAGAAATTGTTCGGCACAAACTTCGCGTACCTCGCTAAGTACGCGTCTTGAAAACTCCGAAAGGTCTCGCGGAGAAAATCGGGCTCGTTGTCGTACTGCTGGAGCCCGCGGTAGTAGAAGGCTTTCTGCTCATCTAGGACGATGAATGGCAGAACATCGTTTTGCATACACTGTTGAAACATGACGAGTCGGCCAACTCTGCCGTTACCGTCTTGAAACGGGTGGATGGACTCGAAGCGGTGGTGGAAATTGCAAATGTCTTCAAAAGTCGTGCGCTCGGGAGTCACCGCGAGAAGCTCGGTGATGTCGTTGTCGACGGCTTTGGGATCGCTTGTCGCGCTACCACCGACCTCATTCGCGACGGTCTTCCAATCACCGACAGCCAACCAGGGCTTTGCAGCGTCCGAAGTGCCAGACTTTAGGAGCGGGTGATACTCCTTCAGTGTGTCTGATGTGATTCGATCCTGGTAGCCATCAATCATCGCGTCAAAGGCTCGAAAATGGTTCGTTGTTTCGGTGATGTCATCGACTGACAACCCCTCACCACTTACGGTTTGAGTCTCGAAGATGTAGCGCCTTTGGTCTTCAGAAAGCTGGCTTCCTTCGATCCGGTTGGTGTTGTACGCCATTTGGATCTAGTTCAGGTGGTACAGCCCGCCCGGGAGTTGCATCTCGCGCTGCTCGCGCAGTGCCGAGATGAAGTGCTGCGCCTGAGTGTCCATGGCTCAATCCAATTCCCGCACAGTTCTCGGCCCACGCCTGGTGTCAACTTTGTGAGATGACATGGTGCCGACGAGATGACATCAAATCGGCGCTGAATTGATGGCTTCTCGTCGGCGTGATGGCTTCTCATTTGACCTAGGTCTGGAGTGAGGTTCGCTCACAGAATGGGATTGCTAAGCATTTATCCACAGATTTCTTGGTTCGCCTCGTACGAGCGGGGCCTATGAAATTGTTTGTAGATGGCGCTTCAAAACTTTGAACAGATTAGAGGCCTGGTCCGGTCTCGGGCGGCGCTGCTGCGCGAGGGATCCTCTGAGCGAGAGATCGTGCGCCGCGTTCGCAACGGCACTCTGCTGCGTCTGAGTCGTGGTATGTATGCGAGGCCCGAAACGCTGAGTGGTCTTACACCGGAAGAGCGTCATCTTGTCTATGTAATCGCGGTCGCAAAGACGCGGCGTGTCGACAATCCATTTTCCTCTCATTCAGCCGCGGCACTCTTGAGACTGCCGTTGTTCGGGTTCAGGGAAGCGAGACCTCAGATCCTTGTGTCTCACCAAAGCGGTTCGTCAAGTACACACAATGTGGAACGACGGTCTGCCGTTTTTAGCGAGAATGAAATTGTGACGGTCAGCGGAATACGCTGCACCAACCTCGACCGAACGGTGTTGGATCTCTCGCGTTTTGACTCACCCGAGCTTGCAATAGCGTGCGCCGACGAGGCTATTCGAATGAGGTTTCCGCTCGAACGCGGTCAAGATCCCCAGCCCATCGCGAAGCTCTGGCGGCAAAAACTCCTTGAGCAGCTCGAAGCGGTAAGAGGCACACGAGGCGTGCGACGTGCTGCTCGTGTGATTCAGCTGGCCGACGGAACCGCCGACTCACCGCTTGAAAGTGTCGCCCGTCTGAGATTCACAGAATTTGGATATGACGTTGCCGCGCAGGTGAGGGTACCTTCCCCGAACGGAACCTTTTATTACGTCGATCTAGAACTGCTCGGTTTGGGTATTTTCTGCGAGGTCGACGGCAAAAAGAAGTACACGGATCCGAGTATTCGTAACGGCAAGACCGCTGACGAAGTGGTATTAGAAGAGAAGCGACGCTCGAACTGGATCGAGGGAACAACGAAGAAACGAGTCCTGAGGCTTGGGTATCGGGAGCTAGTCACCCCGTTAGCATTCGCTAATTGGTTGCGTGCCAACCAGGTGCCGCCCCCACCAAAATAGGCCCAGCACCCGGTGAGACGACATCGTACCGACGAGACGACATCAAATCGACGCAGAATTCATGTCTTCTCGTCGGTACGATGTCTTCTCGCGGCTAGCCCTCCCGCAACAACTTCTGCACCCGCTGCGCCGACACCGGCTCGGCGGTGCGTAGCTGCTGGGCGAAAAGGCTGATCCTTAATTCCTCAATGAGCCATCTAGCGCGCACCAGGTGTTCGGGCGAAGGGTCAGCCAGGGGGATCGTGCCGCCAGCTTCTGCGAACAAAGTAGACACCCGATCCACCTCATTTTGCCAGGCGCGATCTCGACCCGGATTCTCGGTGAGGCCCTTCATGCGGAGCTGGATCGCCTCAAGGTACACGGGGAGACGCTCGAGTTGGGCGATGCCGGTGCGAGACACAAAGCCGTCGAACACGAGCCCGTCGATCTGCTTCGCCGCATCGGCAACCTGCCCAAGCACCTGCAGAGACTTCGCACCGTCGACCGCCTTGCGGGCGAGCCGCGCCGTATCAAGCACACGGGCGGTGAGTGCAATGGCCCCGTAGATCTCGTCGATCAGGGATCGCGCGTAGTCGTCAGTGATGCTTTGAAACACGTCTGCGTCCCACACGAGCCCGTCAGGGGCGTGCTTGCGGATCAGGCGGTCAGCAACAGCGAGTGACACGTCTGCAATTGCGAGATCGAGACTGCGATAGGGGCCAGCCCCGAGCAGCAGCTTCTCCTGGTTTGAGAGGTGATCCCGAATGTAGCTTGCGGGCGATGGCGAACTAAGCGACACGAGCCGCCGGATGCCGCGCCGCGATACCCGCGCCTGCTCGGCCTCGTCGGTCACGAGCGCGAGTTCGACGCTCGTGCGGCGATCCACGATGGCTGGGTAGGCGCGCACGACGCCAGCGCCGCTCGCGCGGCCCTTCGCAAACGCCGTATCGACGTGGCGCGGCAGATCGCCGAAGACCCAACTCGTCGCGCCCTTCTGCTCAAGGTCGCTCTTCGGAAGCGCGGAGGCCGCGACCCGCGCGACTCCCTTCGTTGCCTCCGCTTTGTGCGCAGTCTGCAGCTCGGCGAGGTTTTTGCCGGTGCCGATCGTGCGACCGCGCCCATCAATCACGCGGAACGTCGGGGTGAGGTGCGAGGGCAGCCGATCCGTGTCGAAATCGACGGGCGTCACCTGCACACTCGTGGCGCGGCGAATCTCGGCTGCCAGCAGTGCAGTCAGTGGGGTATCAACTGAAGGGTCATCGAGCTGCGGCCCCACCGCAACGAGCAGCTTGCGCGCCCAGTCCGCCGCGGGCACCACGTGCTTTCGAATTGCCTTCGGCAGCGTCTTGATGAGCGCCGTAACGAGTTCTTCACGCAGACCCGGCACGAGCTTCTCGAAGTCGGAGCCGTCGAGTCGGGGAAGCAGCGGTAGCGGCACGTTGACGGTCACCCCGTCGTCCTCGGCGGTCGGATCAAAGCGGTAACGCAGTTTCAGAGACTGATCACCGTGCCGCCACTGCCTTGGGAACTCGGTCTCGTCGACGACCTCGGCTTCATCCTCGAGCAAATCCTCGCGGCGCAGCGTCAGCAGGTTCGGCTGGGTGAGCCGGGTCTTCTTCCACCAGCCCTCGAAGCTGCGGGTCGACGAAACATCTGCCGGGATCCGGGCGTCATAAAACTCGTAGATCGCCTCATCGTCGCTCACAATATCGCGGCGGCGCGTGCGCTCTTCCAACTGCTCAAGCTCGCGGCGCAGCTGCCGATTCGCGCGATCAAAGGCCTGCGGAGATTCCCACTCGCCCTCAACGAGCGCGTGGCGTATAAACAGCTCGCGAGCCTGCGCTGGATCTGTGCGGGCGAGCTGCACGCGGCGGCGATCCACAATCGCCACTCCGTACAGAGTGATCCGCTCGTAGGCCACGGCCGCACCCTGCTTCTTCTCCCAGTGCGGTTCACTGATCTGCCGCTTCGCGAGTGGACCCGCGAGCTCCTCGGCCCAGGCCGGATCAACGACCGCGTTGTTGCGCGCGAAGAGTCGACTCGTTTCCACGAGCTCAACACTCATCACCACCTCGGGTGGTTTTTTCGCAAGAACCGACCCTGGGTAGAGCACAAAGCGGGTACCGCGGGATCCGAGATACTCCTGAGCGGGCTTACGTTTCGCAGCGCCGGGGGCGTTCGACCCTGCTCGACCCGATGGGCGCCGATCCTGCCGGTCATCGCGTACACCGAGCTGCGAGAGCAAGCCGGCGAGCACCGACCGGTGGATGAGTTCGAAGGAGCCGCCGACGGTACTGTCACCCTTGTGAACACCAGCGATGCGCGAGAGCTGCCGGTTCAGGTCCATCCACTCGCGCACGCGCAAGAAGTTCAGAAACTCACTCTTGCAGAGCCGCCGGAACGCACTTGAGGAGAGCTCTTTCTGCTTTTCCTGCAGGTAGTTCCAGAGATTGAGCAGGGTCATCAGGTCGCCCTGCGGGTCGGCGAATCGCGCGTGCAGTTCGTCGGCGCGGCCACGTACAGCCTCGGGCCGCTCGCGCACGTCTTGAATGGTCAGCCCAGCGACAATAGCGAGCACCTGAGCGACAACCTCGTGCCTGCGCGCCTCAACAACCATGCGCGCGAAGCGCGGCTCGATCGGCAGCCGCGAGAGTTCGCGCCCGATCTTGGTAATGCTGTGGTGTTTATCGACGGTCCGCACCGCACCGAGCTCGGCGAGCAGGCCGAGGCCGTCGGCGATCCCGCGCTGATCGGGAGGCGTGAGAAACGGGAACCTCGCAATGTCACCGAGACCGAGTGAAAGCATCTGCAGGATCACCGAGGCGAGCCCGGTGCGTCGCACCTCGGGTTCGGTGAATTCGGGTCGGCTCGCGAAGTCATCTTCGCTGTAGAGTCGGATCGCAATGCCCGCGCTGGTGCGGCCCGAGCGGCCCGAGCGCTGGTTGGCGCTCGCCTGGGAGATCGCCTCGATCGGCAGCCGCTGCACCTTACTTCTCGCGCTGTAGCGGGAGATGCGGGCGGTGCCGGCATCAATCACGTAGCGGATTCCCGGCACCGTGAGCGAGGTTTCTGCGACGTTCGTGGCAAGCACTATGCGGCGGACTCCGGGGGTGCCACGCTCGAATACACGGTGCTGCTCTGCCGAGCTGAGACGACCATAGAGAGGTAGGATCTCTGTGCGCGCACCGCGACTCTTGGCACGCACGCGGCCATTCAAGGCGTCGGCAGCATCGCGGATCTCAGCCTCTCCCGACAGAAACACGAGTACGTCGCCGGGGTCTTCGCGCGCAAGCTCGTCGACTGCCTCACCGATGCCGTCGAACATGTCGCGCTCAATCTTGCGAATCTTGGGAGCACTGCCCTTGGGGTCCGGCACCTCAACCTCTTCAACGAGCGGCCGATATCTAATCTCAACGGGGTATGTGCGCCCCGAGACCTCAATGATCGGCGCGGGGTTGTCAGTTTTCGGATCGGTGAAGTGCTTCGCAAACGACTCGGGATCGATGGTCGCAGAGGTGATGATCACCTTGAGGTCGGGTCTGCGGGGGAGCAAGGTCTTCAGATACCCCAGCAGAAAGTCGATGTTGAGACTGCGCTCGTGGGCCTCGTCGATGATGATCGTGTCGTAGGCTTTCAGATCGCGGTCGCGATGGATTGCGTTGAGTAGGATCCCGTCGGTCATCAGCCGGATCTTTGTGTCGGCGGAAACCTTGTCCGTAAAACGAACCTGGTAGCCGACCAAGCCACCCATCTCAGAACCAAGCTCTTCGGCGATGCGCTCGGCGATCGTGCGGGCGGCGATCCTGCGCGGCTGCGTGTGCGCGATGCGCTCGCGGCCGAGGGTGAGCGCGATCTTTGGCAGTTGGGTGGTCTTACCCGACCCGGTCTCGCCCGCGACAATCACGACCTGGTGATCCCGAATCGCGTCGGCAATCTCCTCTCGCATTTGGGAGACCGGTAGGTCTTCGGGGAACTCGATGCGAGGCGCTGTGTATTCGGACATGACTCGACCATTATCCTCTCAATCGCGCGGGCATAGAATGAGGCTGGACCTAAACCCGTTTTTCTATCACTGACGCTAAGGGGAAACATGACTGCGCTGCCTATCCCGAATATCACTCTGAATGACGGGAAGCAGATTCCCCAGCTTGGGCTCGGAGTCTTTCTGGTTGAACCCGGTGAGACCGAGCGGATCGTGACCGACGCGCTTGAGGTGGGCTACCGTCACATTGATACCGCGCGCATCTACGACAACGAGGCCGAGGTCGGCGCGGCGATCGCGAAGAGCGGGATTCCGCGCGACGAGCTGTTTATCACGACGAAGCTATGGAACTCCGACCAGGAAGACCCCCACGGTGCCTTCAACGCGAGCATGGATCGCCTCGGGCTCGAGCGGGTCGACCTGTACCTGATTCACTGGCCGATACCCGAGTTCGGCACAGCGCTCGGCGCCTGGAAGGGTCTTATTGAGATCGCTGAGAGCGGTCGCGCGACCTCGATCGGTGTCTCGAACTTTGAGATTCCCCACCTGCAGCAGTTGGTTGACGAGACCGGGGTTGTGCCAGCGATCAATCAGATCGAATTGCACCCCATGAACCAGCGTCGCGAGCTGCGCGAGTTCTGCCGTGAGCACGGCATTTCGATTGAGGCATGGGGTCCGCTCGCTCAGGGCAAGAGCGACCTGTTCGAGCGTCCCGAGATTGCTTCTGCCGCTGCGGCGCACGGCAAGACCCCGGCACAGGTGATCCTGCGCTGGCACCTGCAGCACAACACCATCATCTTCCCGAAGACCACGCGCCGCGAGCGCATGATCGAGAATGCAGACATTCTTGACTTCGAACTGACGGCCACCGAAATGACCGCGATTGATGGTCTTGATGAGCAGCACAACTTCGGCCCAGATCCGAGCACTTTCAACCGGCGCTAGCCCTCCCACACTGAGCACCACCACCCGAACGGAATAGATTATGTCACGCACCCCAGTTACCGTCACGATCACCGGAGCGGGTGGCCAGATCGGCTACGCGACAGTGTTTCGGATCGCGTCGGGGGCGATGTTGGGGAGGATCAACCCGTACGACTGCGCCTGCTCGAGGTTCCGCAGGGCATGCGTGGTGCAGAGGGGGCGGCGCTCGAACTGACAGACTGTGCGTTCCCTCTGCTCGACGGTGTTGAGATCAGCGATGACCCCGCGGTTGGGTTTGACGGTGCGAACCTTGCGCTTCTCATCGGCTCTCGGCCCCGCACAGCGGGCATGGAGCGCGGGGATCTGCTGGCCGCAAACGGTGCAATCTTTGGGCCGCAGGGGCGCGCAATCGGTGAACACGCGGCCGATGACGTGCGTGTGATTGTGGTGGGCAATCCCGCAAACACCAATGCGCTGATCGCGCAGCAGCACGCTCCCGATGTGCCAGCGGAGCGGTTCACCGCGCTGACCCGGCTCGACCACAACCGAGCGGTTGGGTTACTTGCTACGGAGGCTCGTGTCGCGGTGAGCGCAATTGACGGTGTGACGATCTGGGGTAACCACTCGGCAACGCAGTACCCTGACCTGAGTCACGCGACGGTTGAGGATCGGCCAGCGTTCGAGGCCGTTGATGCTGCCTGGGCACGCGGTGCCTACATCGACCGCGTCGCGAAGCGCGGCGCCGAGATCATCGAGGTGCGGGGCGGATCCTCCGTGGCTTCCGCCGCCAACGCCACGATCGACCACGTGCGTGACTGGGTGCTGGGCACGGGGGATCGGCGCACGAGTGCCGCCGTGGTGTCTCACGGCGAGTACGGTGTGCCCGAGGGACTCATCTCGTCGTTCCCCGTGCGTTCGAACGGCGGCGACTGGGAGATCGTTGCGGGTCTCGAAGTCGATGCCTTCTCGAGGGAGCGCATCGACGCGTCGGTCGCAGAGCTCGTCTCGGAGCGAGATGCGGTGCGAGAGCTCGGGTTGATCTAGCGCTCATTTGTGCCGACGCGCAGACGATCTTGAGGTGCGTCTTTCTCCAGGCTGCTTCCATCTGAGGTCTGCGGCAATCGCGGAGCTCATCACGCCATAGGATAGAGCGTATGTCTAAGGTCCTCTCTTCTCTCCCTGTTGGTGAGCGCGTCGGTATCGCTTTTTCCGGCGGCCTCGATACATCCTGCGCTGTTGCATGGATGCGTGAAAAAGGTGCGATTCCCTGCACTTACACTGCAGACATCGGGC
This sequence comes from Leucobacter coleopterorum, assembly GCF_011382985.1. Taxonomy (GTDB): domain Bacteria; phylum Actinomycetota; class Actinomycetes; order Actinomycetales; family Microbacteriaceae; genus Leucobacter; species Leucobacter coleopterorum. Next base: position 1,981,611 of record NZ_CP049933.1, on the reverse strand, counting down.
AGTACGACGAACCCGATATCGACGGTGTTGCGGATCGTGCAAAGGAGTACGGCGCAGAAATCGCGCGCCACGTAGACGCGAAGCTGCCGCTTGTGGAAGAGGGCTTTGCGGCGCTGCAGTGCGGCGCGTTCAACGTCCGCTCGGGCGGCAAGACCTACTTCAACACCACGCCACTCGGTCGGGCCGTTACCGGCACCCTGCTCGTGCGTGCGATGAAGGAAGACGGAGTCGATATCTGGGGTGACGGTTCCACCTACAAGGGAAACGACATCGAACGGTTCTACCGCTATGGTTTGATGGCGAACCCGGCACTGCGCATTTACAAGCCTTGGCTTGACGCAGAGTTCGTTACCGAACTCGGTGGGCGTCACGAGATGAGCGAGTGGCTGCAAGAGCGTGGCTTCCCGTACCGCGATGCAACTGAAAAGGCCTACTCCACCGATGCAAACATCTGGGGCGCAACGCACGAGGCAAAGACCCTCGAATTCTTGAACGAGGGACTCGACATTGTCGAGCCGATCATGGGTGTTGCCGCCTGGCGCGAAGACGTCGAGGTAGCAACCGAAGAGGTCTCGGTGCGCTTTGAAGCGGGCCGCCCTGTTGCGATTAACGGTGTTGAATTCGCTGATCCGGTGGCGTTGGTGCTCGAGGCCAACGCAATTGGTGGACGCCACGGACTTGGCGCCTCCGACCAGATTGAAAACCGCATCATCGAGGCAAAGTCACGCGGCATCTACGAGGCACCGGGCATGGCTCTGCTGCACATCACCTACGAGCGCCTCGTGAACGCGATCCACAACGAGAACACGCTCGCGAGCTACCACAACGATGGGCGCAAGCTCGGCCGCCTCATGTACGAGGGACGCTGGCTTGATCCCGAGTCCCTGATGCTGCGCGAGGCGCTGCAGCGCTGGGTGGGATCCGCGATTACCGGTGAGGTCACACTGCGCCTGCGCCGCGGCGACGACTACACGATCCTCAACACGACCGGTCCGAGTCTCAGCTACCACCCCGAAAAGCTCTCGATGGAGCGCACGGTGGGGGCTGCGTTTGGCCCTGAAGATCGCATTGGTCAGCTCACCATGCGTAACCTCGACATTGCAGACTCGCGCCAGCGTCTTGAGCAGTACGCACAGCTCGGACTCGTTGGCGGCGCTACGGCGGAGCTGGTCGGCAAGCTTGAGACCGGTGGTGCCGCGCAGATCGCGGATGCCGTGAGCGGGATCGATGAAGAGGGCGACGCGCTCGGCCTGGCCGCTGCGTTTGACGCGGGTACAGACTAACTCTTCTGAGCAAACGCGGGTGGGGCCCTTAGCTGGGGGTCTCACCCGCGTTTTGGTTTGTGGCAACGGGGCGCGCGATGACGGCTGACACAAAGCCGAGCACCGCGAGCGCCAACAGTGTCCAACCGAGTGGGGCAGCGTCACCAAGGATGCCCTGCAAGACTCCAGTGGCGGCTGGGAACATCAAGATGTGTATAGTGAGCGCGGATCCGCGCACCCAGCTTGCTCGGCGGGTAAGCGCACCCCACAGCGTGATTCCGATCCACACCCAAGAAAGAACAACTGCGAGCAGCAGGCTTAGCCGCGAACCGATCGGCTCGTTGCTCGCGGAAACAAACGCGAGTACGACGTTCCACAACACCACAGCGCCGCCTACAAGTTCAATGAGGAGCAGAATTCGTAGCACCGCCCACCCCACGCGAGCGGGTGTGTGAACAGTGGGTTGCGGTTCCATAACAAGAGCCTTTCTGAACAATTGCAAATTAACTATTGATTTGCTTCTGTATCCGTGTCACTATATATTCCGTCGAGTTTCGCGCACACCGAGGTGGGCACTCTCAGCCACGTTAGGTAATTGCGGCGCGAGATCTAGGCTATCCGGCCTCCGGTCTATTCGCGTGCGTAAACAGCACATGAGGAGAAACAAAATGGATTGGCGCGAAAAGGCTGCATGTCTCACGGTAGACCCTGAGCTCTTTTTCCCGGTAGGAAACACTGGCCCTGCTGTTGATCAGATTGAGCGTGCAAAGTCGGTCTGTGCCCGCTGCACCGTCACTGAGATGTGCCTACAGTACGCCATGGACACCGGCCAGGATTCCGGCGTCTGGGGCGGCCTCAGCGAAGACGAGCGCCGTGCGCTCAAGCGCCGTGCAGCTCGTGCACGCCGCGCTTCCTAAGGGGCGCACAAGCTTCAATGAGGGCCTCGGGATCAGTTCGCTGATCCCGAGGCCCTTTCTTCTGTGTTGAGTCGTGCGAACCCTGTCGAGAGCTCAGTTTTACATGATTCTCATTCACTAAAACCTGTAAAACTGAGCTCTCGGCGTCGTTGTGCTGAGTTATTCGGCTCCGAGCATTTTGCGCACGCGTGCCACGTGACCGGTGGCCTTGATGTTGTAGAGAGCGTGTTCGATTTTGCCGTCTGCGTCAATGACAAACGTCGAGCGGATGACACCCTCGATAACGCGGCCGTAGCTGTTCTTGGTGCCAAACGCTCCGTACGCGCGGTGTACGGCGGTGTCTGGATCGCTCAGGAGCGGGTATTCGAGGCCGTCTCGGTCTGCGAACCGGCGGAGCTTCTCGACTGCGTCGCGGGAGACGCCAAGCACTCGGTAGCCCGCAGTGGCAAGCGGTTCGGTTGATTCCTGGAACTCACACGCCTCTTTCGTGCACGCCGGGGTCATCGCCTCCGGGTAGAAGAACAGGATCACGCGCTCACCGCGAAAATCGCTGAGCTTTCGGGTCGTGCCGTCCTGATCGGGAAGCGAGAAGTCGGGGCTGTCTGTCCAGGCTCAAGAAGTACGCGCTCAGTCATGTGTCAAGCCTATCGAGGTGTGGCTGAGCGCGGGTTACTTCAACAGGCGGCGCAGCGACTCAACCCGCAGGGCTCCGATGGTGTCGAGACGTCCGTCGGCGATCGCCGCGTCGAGTTCGCAGTCGGGTGCATCATCCTGGTGGCTGCAGCCGCGCGGGCAGGCGTCAATCAGCTCCGCGAGGTCGGTGAAGCCGCGCAGAATCCCCTCGCTGGTCACGTGCCCAAGCCCGAACGAGCGCACACCCGGGGTGTCGATCACCCAGCCGCTCTCACCGCCCGTAGCTCTCGGGGTCTTGACCCGCAGTGCAACCGACGATGAAGACGTGTGCCTCCCGCGCCCGGTGACCTCATTGACGTGCCCGGTGGCGCGCTCAGCCTCAGGCACAAGTGCGTTGATGAGCGTCGATTTGCCAACCCGGAGTGTCCCACAAATACGGTGGTCTGGCCCGCAAGAGCCTCCCTGATTTCAGCGAGTGGCTCGACACCCTTCGCCGAGCGAAACACCGGCACCTCAAGCCCCGCAAAGTGCTCTAGAAACGGTTCAGGATGGGCCAGATCAACCTTGGTGATGCACAGCAGCGGGCGGATTCCAGCGTCGTAGGCCGCCACGAGGTAGCGGTCCACCAGCCGCACTCGCGGTTCGGGGTCGGCCGAAGCAATCACGATCAGCATCTGGTCGGCGTTTGCGACCATCACCCGTTCGACGCGATCGCTGTCGTCGGCGCTGCGGCGGAGCAGTGTTCGGCGATCCTCAATTCCAACAATGCGAGAGAGCGAGCCCTCGCCACCGCTCGTGTCGCCAACCAACTGCACGCGGTCGCCTACGACGATTGAGGTGTTGCGCAGTTCGCGGGCGCGGGCGGCGGTGAGCTCGCGCTCCTCGGGCTGCTCGGGATCGGCGCCAGCCGCGATGAGGGCGCTGTAGCGACCGCGATCCACCCCCGTCACCATGCCGATAACCGCGTCCGTGTGCTCGGGCCGACGCTTGGTGCGCGGCCGATTCGCCTTCGGGTTTGGGCGAGACCTTACTGTGTGATCGGCGTACTCGCCGTACGGAACGTCGTCGTCGTCGAGGGTGAGCCAGCTCATCCGAAGTAATTGCTCTCGTGTGTTGTCGGTAGCGTGAGAATCATCGGGGTTGAAGTGCTCACCCCTGGCTGAACCGCGTCGAGTGGGGAGAGGGACGGTTGTTCTTCAGGAGCGAGCCCCAGCATGTTGCGCCACAGCGACGAAAACTCGGGCAGGGTCTTTGCAGTGCTCGCGATGTCTTCGACCTCGACGCCCTCGACCCGGAGACCCAGGAGCGCGCCCGTGGTCGCCATGCGGTGATCCGCGTAGCTGTGCCAGGTACCGCCGTGCAGCGTGGCCGGGCGAATCGCGATGCCGTCTTCAAGTTCTTCGATGTCGCCGCCAAGAGCGCGGATCTCGGTGACGAGCGCGGCGATTCTGTCGGTCTCGTGATGGCGGATGTGCCCGATGCCGGTGATCTCGCTGGGGCCATCGGCAAGGGCAGCAAGACCGACGAGAGTCGGTGCGAGCTCACCCGCCTCTGGAATGTGGAGTTTCACGCCCTGAACAACTCCGTTGCCTGAGATCGTCAGCGATCCGTCCGCGGAGAGTTCTGCTGCCCCGCCAAACTCTGGCAGCAGTTGCCGCAGTTTGTCACCAACCTGTGTGGTGTGACTCGGCCAGTTCGGTACCGTGACGCTGCCACCCGCAACGATCGCGGCCGCGAGGAAGGGGGCAGCGTTTGAAAGGTCAGGTTCGATCCGTGATTCGATTGCGCTAATTGGCCCGGGGAGACTCGCCATTCACCAACGGCGGGGCTGTCGACCTTTACTCCGCGTGCGCGCAGCGCGGCGAGGGTCATCTCGATGTGGGGCAAGCTTGGCAGTCGTTTGCCGGTGTGAACGACGTGCACACCCTCTTCGAAGCGAGGAGCGGCGAGCAAAAGCCCCGATACAAACTGGCTTGAAAGCGAAGCATCAATCTCTACGCGACCGCCACGCAGCGAACCTGTGCCGTGGACGGTGAAGGGCAGGGCCCCGCGGCCTTCGTCTGCGATATCGGCTCCGAGCGCGCGCAGTGCGTCGAGCACGGGGCGCATAGGCCGCTTGCGGGCATAAGGATCGCCGTCAAATGCGACGGGACCGAGCGCTAGGGCGGCGACGGGCGGCACGAATCGCATCACGGTGCCGGCGAGGCCGCAGGCAACGGTGGTTGAGCCGGTGAGTTCTTCCGCGGGTGTGACGTGAAGGTCTTCACCCTCGGCCGCGATGATCGTGCCCAAGTCGCGCAGTGCCTCGATCATGAGCGCAGAGTCGCGCGAGTGCAGTGGTGCGCGCAGCATCTCTGGGCCGTCGGCGAGAGCCGCAAGCACCAGCTCGCGGTTTGTTAGCGATTTCGAACCCGGGAGCGCAACACAGGCGGCCAACTCTCCATCCGCGTGCGGGGCAGGCCAGAGCTCGGCGGCCTCAGCGCCACCGTCGGCGGTTCCTGTCTCGTCACCGTCTTTGCCGTTGTTAAGCTTCGCGATCAGCATCACTACCGAGTCTAGCCCGAGTTGCTTCCAAGAGAGCTGCACTCAAATGTTGAAGCGCGGCTCAGCGAACCCTGCGGTGCTGCGGGATAGTATCGTGGGCGTGAGTGAAACCGGGACACAGGCGAAGCTGGAAGAGCGATTCAAGCAGGAGGCGTTGCCCCTGCTTGATCAGCTGTACGGCGCTGCAATGAAGATGACCCGAAACCCTCCCGACGCCCAAGACCTGGTGCAAGAGACGTTTCTTAAGGCCTATTCTGCGTTTTCCTCATTCGAAGAGGGCACGAACCTCAAAGCCTGGCTGTACCGGATCATGACCAACAGCTACATCAACACTTATCGCAAGCGTCAGCGTGAACCCTATCTGGGCGCGGTTGAAGAGCTTGAGGATTGGCAGTTAGGCGGCGCCGAATCCACAACGGCGATGTCTGCTCAGTCAGCCGAGGCCGAGGCAATCGACCGCACTCCCGATGCCGTGGTGAGCGGAGCGCTCAACGAACTTCCCGAGGATTTCAGGATCGCTGTGTACCTTGCTGACGTCGAAGGCTTTAGCTACCAGGAGATCGCGGATATTGTGGGGGTGCCAATTGGTACTGTCATGAGTCGCCTGCATCGCGGTCGCGCAAGATTACGTAAGTCGCTGGGGGAATACGCGCGCGAGCAAGGCGTTGGACTAGATGAAGGTGTGAAGAAAGAATCGAAAGGAGCAGCACGGTGAGTGATTGCGGATGTGACAAAGCACAGGCCAACATCTACGAGCTGCTTCGTGGTGAACTCTGCTCTGAAGAGTCGGCACCGATTCGCGAGCACCTCGACAGTTGCCCGAATTGTCGCGACGAAGAAACTGTCTGCATTAGCCTGACCGATGTTGTTCGGCGTGCCTGCGAAGAGGAGCGCGAAAACTGCGCCCCCGCTGATTTGCGCGACGCGATCCTGCGCGGGCTCAACGCCTGAGCTCGCTCAGCTAGCTACTCGCTGGCTGATTCCTCGTTTTGCCAACCGGTACACACGTCGACCCAGCCGCCAGCGCCGCTGAACGCTTCCAGCTCGGGGATCGCGAGTTCAACGGCTGAACGGGCGGTTCCTGCCGCCGGGAATACCGTGTTGAACCGCTGCAGCGACACGTCGAGCATAATCTTGGTACCGTCTGCCACGGCGAACGGGCATACCCCGCCGACGGGGTGACCGGTCAGAGGTAGCACGTCGTCTCCGGTGAGCATGCGAGGTTTGCCGCCAAACTCACGTTTGAACTTGCCACCGTTGACCTTCGCGTCGCCCGCAGCGACAACAAGCACGGCCTGCGCAGGGTTCTCTGGATCGTAAAATCCGAGCGTTTTTGCGATGCGGCGAGGTTCTGTGCCGGCCTGAGCCGCCGCAAGCTCGACGGTCGCGCTCGACTCCTCAAACTCCAGGATCGTGCCTTGCCAGCCGAATGACTCAAGGTGCCTGCGAACGTGCGAGGTTGTCACTGTGTGTTCCTTTCGTGGGTGAGAGCGCGGCCTACGACATCCGCGAGTTCTCGCGGTGCGGCCTCGTGTAGGTTGTGTGGACCCTCGATCGTGGTGATTGTGCTCTCGGGGAGTTGATCTCGCCATTCTGCTTCGAGCTCTTCTGTCACGACACCGGATCCCGCCCGCACCAGTGACACTGGAACCTCGAGCGCCTGAAGCGAGGCCCAGATGGGGCATACGGTTGAGGATCGTCGTCGGCTGCTGCGGGAAGCGGCCCGTCGAGGTGTGCGAAGTGGTGAGTCCACTCAAGGCGACCGTCGGCACGTAGCCGTGTGTTGAGTGTTACTCCGCGTGTGAGGGCAGCGCGGTTCGATCCGATACCAAACTGAATCGCCCGATCGACGATCTCTTCAACGCTGCCGTAGTCGCGCTGACCAACAATGAACTCGGTAACACTGCTCGCATCACGGCTGGGCGAGATGCCCGGGGTAATGTCTACGACGATTAGCTGAGAAACCAGGTCTGTGAGCGAAGCGGCGACAAGAGCCGCGGTGAGTCCGCCGAGAGAATGGCCCAGAAGCGTGACGGGTTGCGGGCAGAGCGCTTCGAGTGCCGTGATCACATCGACGGCAAGGTGGTCAGGTCGGTAGTCTGCGTCGCTGCGCCAATCACTGCGACCGTGACCGGGGAGGTCGATGGAGATCGCGGGGACGTCGAGCGCGAGCAGCATCGGGTCGAAGCTGTGTGCGTTCAGACCGACACCATGCAGGGTTACGAGCTGCGGGGGATGCTGCGGCTCGAAACGAAGCGCGCTGACCCGTTGAGCGTTACCAACTTCGGTCCAGACTCGTTCGACCGTAGGAAGCGGAGTTGTGCGCCCAACTCGGACCGCATCGCCCTCAAGAAAGCGAAACTCTGCTGTGGTTGTGGAACCGGTTGCCTCGTTGCTCACCCGTTCAGCCTACTGGCTCTCTGAGATCGCCTCGGTGTCGGTTTCTTCGCGTGACTCACTCAGTGGCCTCAAGTGTTTGGCTTCGCGACGGTGAATCAACTGCTTCGCCAGAAACACAAGGACCAGAAACAGCACGATGATCCCGACAAAAATGTAGCCGGCGTAGTGCAGCTCCTTCGAGAGGTCGCGGTAGTAGTTCGCAGCAGAAGCTGTCGCGGTAACATACAACGCCGACCACAGTGCGCACGCCGGGGCAGTCCACGCGAGAAAGCGGCGGTACGAGAATCCACTCATGCCGACGGTGAGCGGCACGAGCGAGTGCAGTACCGGCAAAAACCGCGACAGGAAAATCGCGGGACCACCGCGCCGTCGCAGGTAAGCCTCCGCCCTGATCCAGTTGTGCTCACCCAGTTTGCTGCCCAGGCGCGAGTGCCGAATCTTCGGCCCGGCCCAGCGCCCTAGCCAAAACCCGATGCTCTCCCCGATGAGCGCCCCAATGACCAGCACAAGACCAAGAATCACGCCCTCCGGCACCGAAGTCACTGCTGTGCCAGCGACCATCACAACGGTGTCTCCTGGCACGACGAGGCCGATGAGCACACTCGTTTCAAGCATGATGGCGATACCCGCAATAATGACGCGCAGCGTCGGGTCGACACTCTGTACCGTCTCAAGCACCCACGAGATGAAGTCGTTCACTGTTTGACTCTAACGCTTGAGATAGCCGCCGTCTGAGAGTCCCGCCTCAATTTCAAAGCGGTTTTTCAGGGGATCTTGACCGGCCAGCGCATATAACAAAGGCATGGCGAGACCGAATCGCTGCCACTGTGAGCGGTGTACAAGTTCGTGGCGAAGGACCGAGGGGGACACGTTGTTGTCGGTGAAGTAACAGGATCCTACGCAACTGCCGCCGCGGCGAAACGCCCAGCGCGGCATGCCTCGAAACACCCAAAGCCCCTCATAGCGTTCAATCTTTCCTGTGCTGAGAAGTGTGCCCCACGCGAGTGCAACGGCGGTTGCATACAGGTAGCCGATGCGAGCAAAAGGCCAAGCGTTCAATCCTTGCTCCCGGAGGTGAGGGCCGCAAGTAGCCGCAGCACCGTCGGCTGCTCCTCTGACGCCATGCTGGCATCGGCAGGAGCAAACTCGCAAATGGATGCACCCGCGAGGGGCCGCACGGCCACAGCTGCCCGTATTGCCGATGTCACCTGGCCAACGCTCAGGCCAAACGGCACCGGCTCGTGCACCGCCATAAACTCCGCGGGGTCAAGCACATCGAGATCGAGGTGGATGTACACGTGGCTTGCATCGAGTTTGCCGAGTCGGGTCGTAATCGCCTCAACAAGATCTTGCACGCCGGCAGGCAACACAGAAATCTTCAGCTGCTCGATCTCTGACTGTTCTTCGGGGTCGATAGCGCGGGTGCCTACAAGCGTGAGATTGTTTGCCAGGATCGGATCAGTCGAGGCGAGTTCGGGCGATCCACCCCGAGGGCATGTCGCAGCGTCATGCCGGAGGCCGCGCCCGACGGAGACGTGCTGGGGTGTTGCAGATCGGGGTGGGCGTCGAACCACAATACGGCAAGACCATCACCGTGTTTTTGGACGGCGGCTTCTAAACCCGGCAAGGACGTGGCGCAGTCGCCGCCGACGATGATGGGAACTCCGTCAGCCGTCGCAAGTGTTTTATGAGCAGACTTGCGAGCCTGTAACACGCTGCTCAGTCGTGCCACAGGAGTGCCGAGGGCATCCCCAGCCTCCAGCGGCACAGCGACCTCGTGCAGCACGGAACGCGGAAGATCATCCCGCAGTATCGAGGCGCCCTCAGCCAATTGCATAGCTCGTGAGGATGCTGATCCCTGCCACTCTGGCATGAGAAGGAAGACTGGCTTTGACACTCGCGACTCCTCGCTTTCGAGAGTTACCCACTGTCTCCTAATGCTACTCGTCGGGATCGCTATTAAGGTGAGAGCGTAACAAAATCGATGAGGTGTTCGACCCGACCGACCAACTCTGGCTCGAGGTCGCGGAAGTTGCGAACGCGACTGCGGATCCTCGCCCACGCATCGGCGATGTCAGCAGGTTCTTCGCCCGGCCAGCCGAGAGCGTGACAGATGCCACGCTTCCACTCGATGTTGCGCGGAATTGTCGGCCATTCTTTGAGACCCACCCGCTCTGGCTTTACGGCCTGCCAGATATCGACAAAGGGGTGGCCAACGATGAGAACGTTGGCGCCGTAAGGTCCGCGCGCAATGGCATTCGCGATCTTTGTTTCTTTGCTGCCGGTAACGAGGTGATCGAGCAGGATCCCTGCGCGCCGTTTGGGCCCCGGACCAAACTCGGCGAGTACCTCGGCAAGGTTGTCAGCGCCTTGCAACAGTTCGACCACCACACCCTCAACCCGGAGGTCGTCGCCCCACACCTGTTCTACAAGCTCGGCATCGTGCTTACCCTCAACGAAGATGCGGCTCGGCATCGCAACACGGGCACGCTGTTGTGGGGCGGCAAACGAGCCCGAGGCCGTGCGTTGCGGCCCAGCGGGCTTGCGTTTGGGCATGACCAGGGTGACCGGCTTGCCATCAATGAGGAAGCCGTCGCTGAGCGAAAATGCCCGCACCTTGCCCGAGAAATCCTCCAGCTGCACGAGCCCCTCGCGGGCCCCCACCACCGCGCCACACCACTCGGTCTCGCTGTGCTCAACAACGAGTCCTTTCGCGAGCACAACCTCAGCGCGCTGCACCGGGCCGCGCCGAGACTTCATGTCGGCGAGAACATCGCGGTCATATCTTTCATCAAACACGCACTGAGCTTATAGTCTGGCGCGGTGGAGAGTGATGAGGCGCGTGAAGAAGAGCAGAGAGATAAGAAACGCGGTCTTAGGGCACTGCTCGTTGACGTGACGCCACTGCGTAGCAGCCCCGCGTTCGCAAAACTCTGGACCGGCACCTCAATCGCTCAGATCGGTGCGCAGGTGACCATCGTCGCCGTGGGACTGCACGTGTACGAGATCACCCACTCAACGCTCGCGGTCTCATTTGTAGCGCTGTGGGCGCTCGGCCCCATGATCCTTGCCGGGTTTATCGGTGGTGCTCTCGCCGATACCTTTGACCGTCGTAAGGTTGCACTCGTCACAGCGAGTTGCGCCTGGCTGAGTATCGGCACCATGACGGTTATTGCCTTTCTCGGAGTGACGGCAACCTGGCCGTACTATGCGCTCGCCGCTGTGAACGCTGCCTCAGCGACGATCTTGGGGGCCACGCGAGGGGCGATTCTGCCGCGGCTGCTGCCAACCCAGTTGTTGCCGGCTGCTGCGGCACTCAGCGGAATCACGATGGGGCTCGCCGTGACGGTTGGGCCCGCGGTAGCCGGTGTGATGGTTGCTACGGTCGGCGTGCCGTGGACGTACCTGCTCGACGTCGTGCTGTTCTCTGCCGCGTTTATGGGAATTCTGAGCCTGCCTCCAATGAAACCCGAGGGGACCCGGGCCAGCCCCGGTTTTTCCTCCGTGGTTGAGAGCATGCGTTTTCTGCGAACCGCACCGAACGTGCGCGCGACTTTTATTTTTGATCTTGTCGCTATGATTCTTGGCCACCCCCGTGTGGTGTTTCCCGCGGCGGGCGCGCTTGTGCTCGGAGGCGGGCCGGTTACGGTCGGCGTGCTCACGGCCTCGTTTGCGGTGGGGGCATTGCTCTCTGGTGTTGTGTCGGGACCGCTTGGTCAAGTGCGTAGGCAGGGGCGCGCAGTAACACTCGCGATTGCTGCATTTGGCGTGTGCACTGCTCTGTTCGGTGTTGTGCTGCTCGTGACGAAACTCACGGTCGGGGATCACCCACCCGACGGCATGTTGGTAAACTCGATTGTACTGGCGGGCTTAGCACTCGCTGGTGCGGGAGCAGCTGACAATGTGAGTTCTGTGTTCCGCACGACCATTCTGCAGGCGGCGGCACCCGACGACGTGCGAGGCAGAATGCAGGGTCTGTTCTATGTGGTTGTTGCGGGTGGGCCACGTGTGGGTGACTTGCTTGCCGGTGTACTCGCGACGACGATCGCGCTGTGGGCACCGGCGCTCATTGGAGGCGTAGTGATTGTTGCGATCATGCTCATGATGCTGCGCTTTGCCCGCGGTTTTCAACGATACGACGCACTGCACCCGATACCGTGATGCTACGGTGCTGCTATGAGCACTGACGCACTGGTGCTGGTTCGCCGCGAGGGCGCTATCAGTCACATCACTCTGAACCGGCCGCGCGCGATCAACGCGCTTAACCTGGAAATGTTCGAGGCGCTGACGGCCGCTATTGCGCCGGGGTCCGTGGGTGACGCCACGGCGATTCTGCTTGACGGTACCGGAGAACGTGGCTTCTGCGGTGGTGGCGACGTCAAAGAAATTGTGTCGGGGGACTCATTCAAGATTCTCTCGACCGAGTACCGCCTCGACTACGCGATCGCACGCTCTACGGTGCCCGTTGTCGCGATCATGGACGGCATCGCGATGGGCGGTGGGATCGGCCTTGGTGGGCACGCTGCTTTTCGGGTGGTGACCGAGCGCAGCCGACTCGCGCTGCCCGAGGTGCGAATTGGGATCGTGCCGGACGTTGGGGACACCTGCTGCTGGCGCAGGCGCCGGGTCGGCTGGGCGAACTGCTGGCGATCACCGCGGGAGAACTGACCGCTGGTGATGCGATCGCGCTCGGGTTCGCTGATCACTTTGTGCTGTCACACAAACTGGACGCGCTTCGCGAGGCACTCACCGAGGGTGCGAACCCTGCAGAAGCGATTGCCGAGGTTGCCGAGGCGCCACCCGAGAGTGGCCTGTTGGCTGCGCGGGCGTGGTGGGACCCGATTGCCGAGGGTACGCTCAACGGTGCTGAGGTGAGTGCCGAGTCTGCACTTGACGCCACAATTCGGTTGCTTCGTGTACTCGAAGCCGATGAGCGGCCGGAGACCGCGCAACTCCTCGAGAGCGTGCGTGGCATGTGCCCGACCTCGGTGGTGGTGACCCTGGCGCAAATTGCGCGCACGCGTGCTCAGCAGCTCGACCTCGCCGCCGTGCTTGAGGACGACCTGCGGGTTGTCGTGCGCATTGGACAACGCCCGGACTTTGCCGAGGGTGTGCGCGCCCAGGTCATCGACAAAGACCGCTCGCCAAAGTGGCAGCCTTCCCGCATCGAAGACCTCGACCCCGCTGAGGTCGAGGCGATCCTCGCCCCGCATCGCCCCGACGAGACCAAGCTCGGGCTGGTGCAGTAGCGAGGAATGACCGGGCCTAGTGCGGATCTCCGATGCAGAACTCATTGCCGCCAGGGTCGGTGAAGGTGTCCCAGGAGAACCCGGCTTCTCCGCGCTGGCCGAGATGCGTTGCCCCCGCTGCGACCCACTCGGTGACAAGCTCTTCGCGGTTAACGTCGGCGCTTCGGTTCAGGTCGAGGTGCAGCCGATTCTTGCCGGGAGTCGGGGCTTCGACCTTCTGAAAGCCGAGCGCCACGGGAACGTTTGGTGCACTCACGACGCAGAACCAGCCGTCGGAATCCATAACAATCTCTCCGCCTAAACGCTCTGCCCACCAGGCGGCGAGCGGACGAGGAGCTTCGGTATCGAGTGTGATCATGCCCAGCGAAATCATGTGAGATCCCTTCGTGTGTGCGGTTTCTGTCTCGCTTTACACGCTAGTCCCACCCACCGACAAAGCAGTGATCCCGCCCCGATTTCAACACCGAGCAACGTCAATACGCAGCGAGCGCTACGCTGGTCGGATGAGTGAGCGATGGGAACCGGCGGGCCCAGATCTCGTGTATCTGGGAGACAATCTGCCGATCCTGCGCAACCTGCCTGACGGCGCATTCACGCTCATTTATTTCGATCCGCCGTTTAATACCGGGCGTTCCCAGCAGACGGAGCGTGTGCGAGGAGTCCCCACCAAGCCGGGAGGAGGCGGACGGCTGGGCTTCCGTGGCCAGGGGTATGCGGTTACGCGCGAAAAGACCCTCGCCTACGACGATCGTTTCGGCGACTACTGGGATTTCTTGGAGCCACGTCTCGAAGAGGCCTGGAGACTACTTGCCGATGATGGCACCCTTTACCTGCACCTCGACTACCGCGAGGTGCATTACGCGAAGGTGCTACTCGACGCGCTTTTCGGGCGTGACTGCTTCGTGAACGAGATAATCTGGGCCTACGACTTTGGCTCGCGCACCAAAAAGCGATGGCCCACCAAACACGACAATATTTTGGTCTACGCGAAGAATCCCGCGCGCCAGTTTTTCGATGCGGAAGCTGTGGATCGCGAACCCTATATGGCTCCCGGCCTCGTCACGGCCGAAAAAGCTGCGCGTGGCAAACTCCCAACTGACACGTGGTGGCACACCATCGTGTCGCCGACGGGCAAAGAACGGACGGGCTATCCAACGCAGAAGCCTGTTGGAGTGCTGCGCAGAATTGTGCAGGCGTCCTCGCGACCGGGGGACTGGGTGCTCGATGGTTTTGCAGGCAGCGGCACTACAGGAGCCGTCGCGGCGGAGCTCAAACGGCGTTTTGTGTTGATCGACGAAAACCCTGAGGCTCACGACGTGATGCGCAAGCGCTTCGCGAAGCACCCCGTGGAGTACCGGTGAGGCAGCCGCGTCCGCACGGTGGGGCCGACGCGATCCCCGTTTACCTGGATCGCGCCGCAGATGCGCCGCTGCCGGTACAGCTGGCGGCAGCACTGCGCGAAGCCATTGATGCCGCCACTCTTCGCCCGGGTGAGGGCGTACCAGCAACCCGTGACTTTGCGCGCAGGCTCGGTGTCGCACGTGGTGTCGTGGTGACGGCGTATGAGCAGCTGATTGCTGAGGGGTATCTCACGGCCACACACGGGCAGGGGACCCGCGTGAACCCCGCACTCGAGGCTGTCCAAGCGTTACACACGGTGCAAACGAGGCCGCTCGGGGCCGATAGCGATGCGTTCGAGCCGACAGCAAGTGTGCTGGGGCAACACAAAAACCCAGGTCCGCTCGCGCCGGGCAAACCGATTACCGACGCGGTAGACAGTCCCGCGTGGCGCGCGGCCTGGCGGGCCGCAGCGGGAAGAGCGCACCTTGAAGCGCCCGAACTCGGTGATCCGAGGCTTCGAGAGGAGATCGCAGACCACCTTAGGCGCATGCGAGGTACCGCGCGCTTGGCGCAGGATGTGCTCGTCACGGCCGGCACGCGCGATGGTCTGGGGCTGCTGCTTACCGCCCTGGGCACCACTCGTGGGCACGGGCTTGTGGTGGGGTTGAGGATCCGGGCCTTCCATCACTTCGCGGCGTAGCAGCGCGGTACGGCGCCAAAGTGGTTGCTCTTCCCACCGACTCGGAGGGACTCGAAACGAGCAAGTTGCCTGAGGGAGTGCTCGACGTCGTCATTGTGACGCCGAGCCATCAGTATCCACTGGGTGGTTCTCTCCCGCTCACCCGTCGCCGTGAGTTGCTTGCCTGGGCGACCCGCACGGGGGTTGTTGTCGTTGAGGATGACTTCGATTCCGAGCTGCGCTATTCGGGAAGTCCGCTACCAACCCTCGCCGCCCTCGATGCCGCCGATGTGGGCGTTGTGGTCTTGCTTGGTACGTTCTCGCGCACGGTCGCTCCTGGCTTGTCGGCAGGTTATCTGTTGGCCCCGGCCGGATTACGAGCACTCATTGAACCCATTCGACGGGAACTCGGAGGACCGGTGTCAACGGTCGTGCAGGAGGCGCTGGCGCAGTACCTGGCGAGTGGTGAATTGCGACGCCACACCGTGCGAATGCTGCGGCGCTACGCCGAACGACGAGACGCTGTGTCGGAGCAACTCGCGGGCGTGCCGGGGGTGCGTGTGCGACCGATGGACGGTGGACTTCACGCGGTGCTTGAGTTCATCGGAACAGATGCTGCGTCGAAGCGGCAACGAGAAGCCGAGGTGATCGCCCGCACTACTGCGGAGGAGCTTGGTGTTGAGGCACTCGGAAACTATTGGCACCGCAGAGGCAGTGCGGGCATGGGCGTTTCGGGCCTCGTCATTGGCATGGGAGGCCCCGACAGTGCGGAGTTCGAGGCTGCGCTTAGTACTTTGCGCCAGATACTGAACTGAGGCGCTCGAGTAGGGCTTCACGAAGCACAATCGCGTGATTCTGTTCTAGATCTTTCGCGCCAAACAGGAGCGTGATTCGCTCACGGTGTCTGGCGAGATCCGCGAGTTCGTTGAGCGCGGAAGAGGCTGGGTCGACCGCTAACTCAGCACGGTACTCGGCCGCATAGATGTCAAAGTTGTCTGCGTCGGCATGCCAGCGCTTTCTCAGCCCTGTGCTCGGTGCGGCCGCTTTTGCCCAAGCGTGTAGCTCGGCCGATTCTTTCGAAATGCCCCGTGGCCAGAGCCGGTCAACGAGCACCCGACAGCCGTCGTCGGGGGAGACCGACGAGTAGACACGCTTCAGTACGATTTCCAACCCTCTAGTCTCTCATCTGCCCTATCCTTATGGGGTGAGTGTCGACCAGCTATCGCCGAGTATGCAAAATTATCTCAAGGTGATCTGGAGCTTGCAGGAATGGTCGGATCAGGCCGTTTCGAACTCCGCAATTGCCGAAGCCGCTGGAGTGCGACTCTCGACGGTTTCGGACGCGCTGCGCAAACTCTCAGACCAAGAACTTATCGAGCATGTTCGTTACGGCACCGTGACTCTCACCGACATCGGTCGAGAGCACGCTGTGTCGATGATCCGGCGCCATAGACTGCTCGAGACTTTCCTTGTGCAGATGCTCGGTTACGAGTGGGACGAGGTTCACGAGGAAGCCGATCGGCTCGAGCATGCCGTGTCTGACGGGCTCATTGACCGGGTTGATCGCGCGCTCGGGTATCCCACACGAGATCCGCACGGTGATCCGATCCCGAGTGCGGAGGGTCTCGTGCATCGGCCAGACGCTGTTCTGCTGGCTGAGGTTGTCGCTCCCTGTCACACACGCGTCGAACGTATTTCGGACTCGGACAACGAGATGCTGCAGTACTTTGCGAGTCGGGGCATTGTTGTTGACGCCGAGTTGCAGGTGCTGCCGGGCGAACCCTATTCAGAGACGGTGACGGTGAGGATTGGCGATACCGAAGTGAGGCTCGGGCCTGCGGCGGCGGCGGCTGTTCGGGTCTCAATACTGGGATGACAGACCCGAGTCTAAGCCGATGTGCGTCTTTGCTGCCAGATACGCGATAATTGAAGCCGGGCCATTGCCCACTCAGAAGGAGCACAATGTTTGGCTGGTCGAAGAAGCGGAAGAAAAGGGGATCGCGCCCCCCACGCCGCTTGCCTCGGCGTGTGCTCGCGCCCGTTGAAGAAATCGTCGAGCAAGGGCTGCTTGTCGCCGATGTTGCGGTGCGTATGACCGTTAAGAACGCGATCATTATGAACGCGCTGCAGAAGCAGATCGACTACAACGAAGAACAGATCATGGAGATGGTGCGCAGCGCCACTGAAGATCTTGCAGCCGAGCGCGAACGCGACGCGACGCACATCTCGCGCATGCGTAACGAGATTCGTGACACCGGGCGCAGCTCGTGGAGTGAATCTGACTACGGTAATGACGACAACCGCACTCTGCGCCATCGTCAAGAGGTGTACGAGGGTGTTGCGAAAGAGCTGCGTGATCGTGCGGCCGATCCCGAGTACCTGAAGGCCACCGCAAAGCGTGCGCACGCCCTGGCATGGGACGAAATCGGCGATTCTCTGAAGGAACGCGCCACCCATCCCTATTACAGTGGTGGGGGTCTGAGGAATACCAGAATGCTCGTGATGATCGCATTCAGTTGCTCATCGAAAAGGACCTGACCGCGCTGATGAAGAAGTCGCAGCCGGAGAAACCCTCGCTGCTCAAGAAGCTGCGCCGCGGCGAAAACGAGTAGTACCCCTCATCCTGCGTGCGCGAAATGCTCATACGAAAAAGCGGAGCGTTTTCGCGCTGGGGCCACCGCCCGAGGCGAGTCGCAGGATCTAACGCGCCAACAGTTCGGGGTGTCGTCTGAGGTACACTTGAATATAGGAGCACGACGCTGTGATCTTGCGTTCTCCAATGATGTCGTCAGTGAGTGCGCGCTGCGCGAGGATGCCGGAGAGGCCGGTGCCGCGCAGTTCGGGTACGACCAGTGTGTGATCAAAATCGATCACGTCATCACTAAACAGGCTGTAGTGCGCCTCGCCAAAGAGCTGCTTCTCGGGTCCGTACAGCGCAAAGCGATGTCGCTCGGGCTCGTGTATAACGCGGAACCCGTCGGCTGCCGCCTCTGTTTCGTTTGCGTATGTGGCCATGATTCCAGCCTAGGTGTGAAGTTCCTTACGGGCTAGAGCAGGCTATCCTCGAAGTCGTGGGAAATTTGTTGCGTCGTGGATCTTGGGCCGCTGTCATCGCGATGCTCGCGCTAACGCCTGGTTGTGCTGCGCACGATCCCAAACCCCAAAAACCTGAGGTACTCACGGCCAGCAAAGCCGGAGGTCTGTACCTGGACGCCGTGTGCCCGGTGAACGAAGCTTGGGACAGCGCGGACCTTGAACTTGATCGGCTCCGGCTTGCCCTAGGTCGTGGCGGAACAAACACCAAAGAGTTTGCCGCCGCGATGAAGAGCGTCTCTGGCGCGAGTGCAACGGCGGCAAGGCAGCTTGCCCCGAAGGATCAGGCATGGCCTGAGGAAGTAAAACCTCACATTGCTGACGTCAGAGACACACTGTTGGCCGACCAAAAGCAGGCTCTGAAAGTCGCCAAACTGCCTGCCAAGGAGGTCGCTGCCTACGAGTGGCAGGGCCGCGATGACATCGCTGCCTCAGCCTCGGAAGCTCGGGTCTCGCTTGGGCTTCCCGCTGATCCTGAACTGGCGTGTAGACAGTGGGCGGAACAGCAGAAACCGAAAAAGGACAACAAACCAACGAAGGAATCAAGTGACTAAGACGCCCGATGCGACTGCCCTGAAGGTTGAGCGCGCGGTTCGCGCGGCGGCTCGATCTGGTAATCGTTTGCTCGCTGGTGGGCGTGCTTGGATTTGTCTGACTGATCCCGAACTGCGGCGTGCCTGCGAGATGACGCTCACTCGCATTGGGGTGCGACTTGATGATAATGCTGCCCTTGCGGAGTTTGTGTTTGTTGATGAACTTGATGCTGCGGACGGGCTCAGCGGAGAAGCGGGAGTGCTCCCCGCTGCGATGGTGGCGTTGTCGGGCGAGGTTCGCTCTGCTCGTGGTGAGACTGCCGAGCAACGAATCGCCTGGGCCGAGCAGGGGATGCCCACGACCGCACGCCTCGCGATCATGCTTGGCGAAGTGCAAGCTCAGCGCGGTGATCAGACAGCTTCACCTCGCATTGCCGTCAGCCTGGTGCTTGAACCGAAAACGGCAGCTCTCACCTTCGCGCTCGCGGATGCGGGGTGCGAGGTTGCGCTCTTCAGCGCTGTGAGTGAGACAGACCCCGAGGTCGCAAGTGCGGTTGCTGCCGACGGGCGGGTGGCCGTGTTTGCCCCGCTCAGCAGCACGGTCGATGCCGTCGACCCTCGGAATCATGCACGTATTGATGCTGCGAACGCGGCAGCTGTGCTTGACTGGGGCCCTGATTACTTGATTGATGACGGTTCACACTTGATCCGTTTGGCACACACGGAGCGCCTCGAGGCGCTCGCGCGACTGCGCGGGCAGCAGAAGAGACCACGAGCGGGGTGCGACCTCTGCATGAAATGGTCGCTGAGGGGGCATTGGAGTTGCCCGTGATCTCCGTGAACAATGCACGCACGAAGACAGATTTTGATAACTTGATCGGTACCGGCCAATCGTGTGTCCTTGCAATAGCGGACGCGCTGGAAGAGCACGCCATGGCTGTGGGCGAGCGATACCAGGGAGTATTCGGTACACGCTGGGTAGTCGTCGGCTACGGCCCTGTCGGGGTGGGAGTCGCTCGCTTCGCGGCCGCTCTCGGAGCTCGGGTGACCGTAGTTGAGCGGGATCCGGTGCGCGCCCTTGCGGCCCTGCACGATGGATTCGAAGCGCAGAGCACAGAACAAGCGCTGCCAGTTGCCGATGTCGTTGTGAGCGCAACAGGCGTCTGGCACACCGTCACTGCTGCCGGGTTTGAATTGCTACGCGAGGGGACAGCTGTCGCGGTAGCAGGGGGATCGATGACGAACTCGCCCTCGACGATCTGGCGGCGGACGGTTGGCAATCAGCTATGCGCAGCGGACACTCTCGTGAGTGGGTCAAACCCGGTGCCGATCGCGGGTCATAGTGCTCGCCGACGGCGGTGGCGTGAACTACACCGCATCAGAGGGTAATCCGATCGAGGTCATGGATCTCTCGTTCGCGACTCAGCTCGCGGCGCTCATCCGGCTCATGGGGGAGCAACTTGCCCCTGGCGTGCATCCCATCCTGACGGAAGACGAAGACCTCGTTGCCCGCACCGCGCTGAACTTTCGTGGGGATCGGCCGATCCTGCCCCCGCAAAAACCAGGCCTGGCGGGGCTGCCCAACCCTGGCAAGTGCATCGCTACCGTGCCATCTAGAATTGTGCGAGTGAGTAACGATTCGCAGGTCACTGTCTACAGCGCCGCCCTAGTTTTTCCAGTGACGAGCCCCGAATTACAGACGGAGCGGTGGCTGTGCAAGACGGGCGGATCCTGCACGTCGGCGACAGGCAGTGGGTCGCTGAGACGCTCTCGGCTCGTGGTGTGAAGTTTGAAGAGGAACACTGGAACGGCGTGTTGGCTCCCGGGCTCGTGAACGCCCACACGCACCTGCAGTACACGCACATGGCCGAGGTCGCCACGCGTAACTACAGCGGTTTTGACGACTGGGGTGATGCCTTCGACGTTGTCTACGGAAAAAGTGGACACGATTGGGCCGCCGCTGCCGCTGAGGGAGCGCGACTCAGCCTTGCGGCCGGTGTGACTGCTGCGGCTGATGTGGTGACAGACCAGGCCGCACTGAGCGCTCTCCACGACGCGGGCATGCACGGAATCGCGTACTGGGAGGTCTACGGCAAGAGCAACGCCGACTGGAGTCGTGAGGCACGAAATGAGGTGCGCGCGCAGATCCGCAGCATTCCGACCCCACCCGGAGCTGGCGTCTCGCCGCACGCCCCCTACTCACTTGAGGTGCAGCCGCTGCTTGAGATTCCCGACATCGTGCGTGAAGAGGGGCTGCGACTGCACATTCACCTTGCCGAGGCTCACATGGAGCGCGAGTTTGACGGCATTGACGGGTATGCGGGGCCAGCCGGTCACGGGTCCTGGCCAGAACTCGGTGCTGACAGCTTCAGGGCGCTGCGCTCGCACGGTATCGGCGTCTCATCAACGCAGTTCGTTGACCACCTCGGGGTGCTCGGGCCCGACTGCCACATCGCCCACGGTGTGTATGTGAACGCCGAGGATCGCGCGCTGCTTCGCGCCCGCGGCACGAGCGTGGCACTGTGTCCGCGATCCAACGAGGTCATTGGCCTCGATATGCCGCCCGTCGCCGCCTACCTGCGGGAGGGTAACCCCATCGCAGTTGGCACCGACTCGCTCTCGTCGTCTCCCTCGCTCGATCTGCTCGCTGACGTTGGCATGCTGTACCGCGTCGCTCGGGATCAGGGATACCACGCGGCTGATCTGCACCAGCGGCTGTTCATTGCCGCGACGCTTGGCGGGGCTGCTGCGCTGGGGTTGCACGTGGGCCCGGATCGCATCGGGCAACTCGGGGTAGGCGCGGTTGCGGATCTAACGTTCTTCGATGTGCCCGCGAAGGATCCCGATGTCGCCCTAGCCGACCTCGTTGAAGACGGTGCTGGTCGAGCCGCCCGCACGGTCGTCGCGGGGGTTGAACGCTACCGGGCAATGTGACGCCCCGTTGCGTTACCCTCACGCCATGGCACGCGAGATCCCGAGTCACAGCTACACTAGAGAACGGCTTTTCGGGAGAAGCCCGAGCACTGCTCTACCCTCAGTTTCAAGGAGTACACATGTCACGCACGTCTCGTTTTGCCGCCGTCATCGCTGTCGGCGCCGCTGCGATCCTCGCTCTTTCCGGTTGCACCAGCGGTGATGCTGGCAGCGAAGGCCCCACGAACGTCACGAAGGACAAGCTGACGATCGCCACCGGCGAGCCGGCGTACGCTCCCTGGGTGCTCGATAACGACCCCGCGAGTGGCAAGGGGTTTGAGGCTGCTGTGTCGTACGCGGTTGCTGAAGAGCTTGGCTACAAGAAGAGTGACGTCGTATGGGTACGCACCACATTTGACGCCGCAATTGCGCCTGGTCCGAAGGACTTCGACCTGAACATTCAGCAGTTCTCTGTGAGCCCTGAGCGTGAGAAGGCCGTCGACTTCTCGTCACCGTACTACGAGACGACGCAGGCCGTGGTTGCCGCTGGTGGCACCAAAGCCGCAAAGGCGAAGAGCATTGCTGATCTGAAGGACGCCGCGATTGGCGTTGCCTCGGGCACTACCTCACTTACCGTCGCTGAAGACGTGATCGCGCCAACTCAGAAACTGCAGGTCTTCAACTCGGTTGATGACGCTGTTGCGGCGTTGCAGAATGGAACCATCGACGCGATGGTCACCGATTTGCCCGGCGCATTTTACGTGCGCGATGCGCAGCTTGAAAACGGCGTGATTGTTGGCCAGCTTGACTCTAAGGAGGGTGGCGACGAGTTCGCGTTTGTGCTGCCAAAGGACTCCACACTCACCGCTGACGTTTCAAAGGCCATCGATACCCTCCGCGAGAATGGAACACTCGACAAGCTTCAGGCCGAGTGGATCGCTGACCAGGGCGCGCCCGTTCTCAAGTGAGTAAATCTGTAACCAGCTTGCCCGTAAGCGCTGTCGAGCTTGAACGTCGAGAGTTTCGCCGCGCACGCAAACAACGGTCGATCCTTGTCAGCGTGCTCAGCACGCTGGTCTTTGCCGCGGTTATCGCGGTCATTCTCGTCAATAGCCCTGGCTGGAGTCGCGTTAGCGAGACCTTTTTCGACCCCGGGTTGCCATTGAGGCATTCCCGCGAGTGATAGAGGGCCTCTGGCTTAACATCCAGGTGCTGTTTGCCGCGGTGATCGGCGTTGCGATTCTTGGCACGCTGCTTGCGATTACACGCACGCTCAAGGGTCCTGTCTTTACCCCGCTCCGGCTGCTCGCAGCGGGATACACCGACATCTTCCGTGGCATTCCCGTGTTGCTGGTGCTGTACCTCGTTGGCTTCGGAATCCCGGGTCTCGAACTGACCGGCCGCATGCCTGCGCAGTTTTGGGGCACGATCGCGCTGATCCTGTGCTACTCGGCCTACGTCGCTGAGGTGCTGCGAGCGGGAATCGACGCGGTGCACCCCTCACAGCGGCTCGCGGCTCGTTCGCTCGGTTTGAGCCACGGCAAGACGCTGCGGATCGTGGTGTTACCGCAGGCGGTGCGTAAGGTAACGCCCGCGCTGATGAATGACTTTGTATCGATGCAGAAGGATGTGGGTTTGATCTCGGTGCTCGGGGCAGTCGACGCCGTGCGCGCGGCGCAGATTGAGGTTGCATCGAGCTACAATTTCACCCCGTATGTGCTTGCCGGTGTGCTGTTTATTCTGCTGTCGTGGCCGTTCATTCGCCTCACAGACTGGATGACCGCGCGTGCGCAGAAGCGCGAGCAGATCGGAGGAACGGTATGACCGTGGCTACTCAAACGACGGCACCGGTTCTCGAACTCGAGAACGTCTACAAGCGTTTTGGTGACCAGCCGGTGCTGCGCGGAATTGACCTGACCGTCGATCGCCATGAGGTCGTTGTGCTGATCGGGGCATCGGGATCGGGCAAATCCACCCTGTTAAAGACCATCAATCTGCTGGAGCAGGTTGATGACGGCAGGATTTTGCTCGCCGGCGAAGACATTACCGATCCGCGGGTAAAGGTCGACGAAGTGCGGGCAAGGATCGGCGTCGTGTTTCAGCACTACAATTTGTTCCCTCACATGAATGTGATCGACAACGTGACGCTCGCGGCTCGTAAGGTCGTCGGCACTTCTCGCCCCGATGCCGAGCGCACGGGGCTCGCGCTGCTCGAGCGTATTGGCCTGGCGGACAAGGCCAAGGAGTTTCCGGATCGCCTCTCTGGCGGTCAGCAGCAGCGTGTTGCGATCGCGCGAGCGATTGCAACGGATCCCGAACTCCTGCTGCTCGACGAGATTACGAGCGCGCTTGATCCGCAACTTGTTGGTGAGGTGCTCGACCTGGTACGCGAGCTCAAGGCCGCTGGTTCAACCATCATGATGGCCACGCACGAGATGTCGTTCGCGCGAAGGGTTGCTGATCGTGTGGTGTACCTCAAGGACGGCGTGATCATCGAGTCAGGCACACCCGAGCAGATCTTCGAGAACCCGCAGTGTGAAGAGACCCGCGAATTCTTGAGTCGTCTTCGCGATCCTTTCGAGTAGGGCGGGTTATCTCGATGGGCCAGCTGGGCTAAGATTGAAATCTTATGTCAAAATCTGCCGATGACTCTTCTCAATCCGCTGGTTCACCCGCCGAAAAAGTGTTTGGTGCGCGCGAACAGCTTGCCATTTGGTTGTTGCTCATTTCAGCGTTTGTGGTGATCCTGAACGAGACCGTCATGGGCGTGGCGCTGCCGCGATTGATGGAGGATCTTCACATCACTGCTTCGGCAGGTCAGTGGTTGACGACCGCGTTTCTGCTCACGATGAGCGTGGTGATCCCGATCACGGGCATGCTCATTCAGCGATTGACTACACGCACGCTGTTCATTACCGCGATGACACTGTTCTCGCTCGGCACGCTGATCGCGGCCGCCGCGCCGGGATTTGGTGTGCTCGTCATTGGGCGTGTTGTGCAGGCGTGTGGCACGGCCATCATGATGCCGCTTCTGATGACCACGGTTGTGACTCTGGTGCCCGACAACCAGCGCGGCCGGTTGATGGGACGAATCTCCATCGTCATCTCGGTCGCACCCGCGCTCGGGCCGACACTCTCTGGCTTGATTCTGCAGGTGCTCGACTGGCGCTGGCTCTTTATTGTGGTGCTGCCGATCGCCCTGGTGGCGCTGGTGCTCGGGATCCTGCGCATGCCGAACGTAGGCGAGCAGCGCAAGGCAAGGATCGACGCACTCTCGGTAGTGCTGTCGGCGCTGGGGTTCGGCGGAATCGTGTACGGCCTCAGCCAGATCGGCTCCGCTGCGAACGGGGACGCGATGATTGAGCCCTGGATTCCGCTGGTGGTGGGATGCATCGCCCTCGGAATTTTCATTTGGCGACAGTTACTGCTGCAGAAACAGGATCGTGCGTTGCTCGACCTGCGCACGTTCCACTCGCGGCCGTTTGCGCTCTCAGTGGTGCTCTTTGTATTCAGCGCGATGGCACTGTTCGGCTCGTTGATCCTGCTCCCCATTTACGTGCAGAACGTGCTCGGACACAACACACTTGAAACCGGACTGTTGTTGCTTCCTGGTGGTCTGCTGATGGGCCTGATGGGGCCCATTGTCGGGCGTATGGTTGATAGTCGCGGCGCGCGCTTTGTGCTGATCCCTGGAACGATCCTCACCGCCATGGCTCTATGGAGTATGGGGCTGTTCACCGACACCACCTCGGTTTGGCAGGTGCTTGCAACGCACCTCTTGCTGAGTCTGGGGCTCGCGGGTGTCTTTACGCCCCTGTTTACGGTGTCTTTGGGGTCGCTGCCTCAGCAGCTTGCTTCGTATGGAAGCGCGACGATTGCTACAGTGCAGCAGGTGGCCGGAGCTGCCGGAACCGCACTGTTTGTGACCGTTATGACGATCGTCTCAACGGGTGCCGCTGGATCACCCGAGGCTGTAGATGCACACGCCCTTGCAATGGGTACTCGTGCAGCATTCCTGATTGGGGGAGTCGCGGCCACAATTGGTGTGGTGATCGCCTTTTTCGTGCGGGATTCCGCGCCCTCGGAAACCGTTACCCAAGAGCTGTAATCGAGCGGCGTACCACCTCGGCGAGCTGACGCACGGCCGCCGAGGGGCCGCCCGGCCCCGCTGGCGCAGCGAGGAGAAGCTCTCGAGTAAAGCGCGGATCTTCGATCGGTCGGAGCACCACACCCTCAGGTGGATTGTTTGAGGCGAGGCTCGGTACGAGGGCAACTCCCATGCCTGCGGCAACGAGTCCGAGTACCACGGAGTAGTCGTCGGTTCGGATCGCGACGTTGACCTTGTGTCCGTCTGCCTGGAACGCTTCGCGCACCAGGTCGTCGAGGGTATCGCCCGGTGTCGAGCCTGTCACCCAGTTGTCGTCGGAGAGCGATAGGAACGCCTCGCGGTTGAATCTCTGATGTTTGGCAGCGGGGTGAGTTGAGGGGAGCGCAAGCAGCATTGGATCAGTAAAGAGGTGAGTAGTGTGTACTTCGGCACGGAAGGGGAGTTGGTAGCCACCCGCTGCGTAGACGAGTGCCGCGTCGAGGGTGCGCTGGTTCACCCGCGTGACCAGGGGGGTGAGTTCTTCGAGCATGGTGTCGAGCTCAATGCCGAGTTCGGCGGTTCGGGCTGCGATACCGGGGAGGAGACGAGCAGCCGCGGTTGGGAAGGTTCCAAATCGGAGGCGGATCCTGCCCAGCTTAGAGAGATCGCGCACGTCGGTGAGTGCGCGATCCGCGAGCCCCAGGATCTCTTCACCGCGCTCAAGCATGAGAGCGCCCGCCGTTGTGAGTTTGCTGCCTCGTGTGCTGCGGGTTGTCAGATCGGCACCGACGAGGCGATC
This sequence comes from Leucobacter coleopterorum, assembly GCF_011382985.1. Lineage (GTDB taxonomy): Bacteria > Actinomycetota > Actinomycetes > Actinomycetales > Microbacteriaceae > Leucobacter > Leucobacter coleopterorum. The sequence goes on along the minus strand of NZ_CP049933.1, from coordinate 1,955,161 downwards.
GAGATTGCGCAGGTGATAGTCGACTGTGGGTTGGCTCCACCCCAGGCGCGTTGCTGCGCGAGCCACGGACCCTTCTGCAGCAACGGCGCTGAGTGCTTGTAACTGGCGAAGATCGATCACGAGCGAACCTAACGTGGTATGGAACAGAGATGGTGTATCCACCATACTTGCTCAATACTGTGTATGGTTCCCGAAAGTGCAATAAGGGGTTCTCATCCGCCTCCAACAGGTGCATCCTTACTTCATGCTTCATCAAGACACCAGTGCGCCTGAACTTGCGGGTGACCAGGGTTCCGTGGGTAATCAAGGCTCCGCAATGGCCGCGATAACCGTGGGAACGACTTCTAGTTCGCTGTTACGCCCTGTTTCGGCTGCCCAACAGCGCGCGCCCTACGCAGACGCTCTGAGGCGTTTTGGCAACTCATCGCCGCTGTCATTTATGGTGCCCGGTCACGGCAACGACCCCCAGCACGGTTCGCAGCACATTGTTGACTTGTTTGGTGCCCGTGTTGCTGAACTTGATGCTCCGCTCATGCTCGAAGGTATTGACCTGGGTGACGACTCACCGCTCCGAGAAGCTCAGGCGCTCGCGGCTGAAGCGTGGGGAGCGAAGCGCACCTGGTTCTTGACCAACGGTGCCTCGCAGGGCAATCGCACCGCTGCGATCGCCGTTCGTGGCCTGGGGGAGCGAGTGCTCGTTCAGCGCAGTTCGCACTCCAGCTTCACTGACGGTGTGCTGCTCTCTGGGTTGAACCCGGCGTTCGTATCGCCAACGGTCGACCTGCAACACGGCATCGCCCACGGCCTGACTCCGGACGCGTTGGATGAGGCGCTTGCCGCTGAGGCCGAAGCCGGTCGCGCGGTTTCGAGTGTCTACACAGTGTCTCCGAGCTACTTCGGGTCGGTCGCCGACGTGGCCGGTCTTGCCGCGGTTGCTCACGCACACGGCGCAGCGTTGATCGTTGACGGTGCCTGGGGTGCGCACTTCGGGTTCCATCCTGAGCTACCTGAATCTCCCGCTCGTCTCGGTGCTGACCTTGTGATCTCGAGTACCCACAAGCTCGCAGGATCGCTGACGCAGTCCGCGATGCTGCACCTCGGAGAAGGCCCCTTTGCTGAGCGACTCGAACCGCTGGTCGAGCGTGCCTACTCAATGACCTCTTCCACCTCGGCGAGTGCCGTGCTGATGGGGTCGCTTGATGTGGCCAGGCAAGCGCTCGTCACTGGGCAGGATCGCATCGGGGAAGCCGTGAAGATTGCCGCCGAAATGCGCGCGCGACTGCGGGCTGACTCGCGATTCACGATCATCAGCGACGACTTCGAGCGGTTCCCCGATATCGTTCACACTGACGTGCTGCGCGTGCCGATCGACGTCTCGGGCCTCAGTCAGAGCGGTCACTGGGTGCGCAAACGCATGATCGAGCAGCACGGTGTGTACCTGGAGATGTCGACCGCGACGTCGGTTGTTGCTGTGATTGGCGCACTCAATGCTCCCAATCTCGATCGGTTTATGGACGCGCTCATGGCTGTTGTCGCTGAGGCAGAAGCGCTGCGAGAGTCTTCGGGAGAAGAGGCTTCTCTTGAAGTGTTCCCGGCGCTCCCAGCACCGGGAATGCTTCGAGTGCTGCCCCGCGAGGCCTACTTTGGTGAGAGTGAAGTTGTCTCGTTTGAACAGGCGGTCGGACGCGTGTCCGCCGACACCCTCGCGGCGTACCCTCCGGGGATCCCGAACTTGATTCCTGGTGAGGAGATCACGGCCGAAACAGTTGCATTCTTAAGGGCAGTCGCTGCGTCACCGACCGGTTACGTTCGTGGTGCAGTGGATGCAGGGGTTGCTGGGTTCCGAGTAGCGCGGTAGTTTCTGCCCGACTGCTTGAAATAAAAGGGTGGTGCTGATCCCGAAGGATTAGCACCACCCTTTTGAAATGCTTGGGGTTACTTCTTCTTCTCGAAGAGGTTGCCGATGAGAGTTGAGCCGATCAGTACAATCGCGAGCAAGATGACACCCACGATCGAGATCGCAACGACGTCAAGCGGGTCTCCCGCGTAAGAAAACTGAACCTCGCCAGTGGTAGCGAAAGCGGGTGCTGCTACGAACACCGAAGCGAGAGCTACGGTCACTGCAGTTGCGATGCGGGTGCGGATCTTCACGTTGTCTCCTCGCGGTACCTGATGATGTTGGCGCCGAGCGCCGATCCCTATCATCTTATCCCTAATAGGGTAGAGGCATGACCGCACCACGCATACCCACCGCTATCGATGCCACCGCTGAGAGCTGGGTTGATACCCTCGTTACACTCGCGCCTAACCTTGGGACCTACATTGGTCGTAGTGAGGTCAACAATCGGCTTCCTGACTACTCACCAGAGGGCGCTGAGGCGGTCGTCGAGACTGAGCGCTCGACCCTCAATTCGCTGCTGGTGGCTCCGGTTGTTGACGCGATTGATGCGGTGACACAGGCCGATCTCTCCGCTGAACTCCGGCACGGGATCGAAAGCTACGAGGCTGGTGAGCATCTGCGTGACCTCAACGTGCTGGAGTCGCCGCCTCAGCAGGTTCGTGACATCTTCGACCTCATGCCCACGGAATCAGAGCAGGACTGGAGTGTGATTGCTGAGCGGCTGACTGCGGTTCCAGACTCGCTTGCCGGGTACCGGACCTCGCTCTCGCAGGGAGTTGCTCGTGGTCTCGTGCCATCGATTCGGCAGGTGCGTGAGGTGTCCGAGCAGTCGCGGCGCACCGCCGGCATAGCAGGCGCAGTGGAAGGGGGAACGTTCTCTGCTATGGCCGAGGGGGCTGTGGGCATGCCTGAGTCTTTGGCTCGGGATCTCGTGGAAGCGGCGCAGGGAGCTGAGCGCGCCTACGCCGAGCTTGCAGAGTTCTTGGAGCGAGAGATTGCGCCGCACGCACCCGAGGCGGACGCTTTTGGGTGAGAGCGTTACGAGCGAGCATCAGAGGGTTTCCTCGGTAAGCGAGTTGATCTCGACGAAACCTACGAGTGGGGAATCGAGGAGCTCGCGCGCATGGTTGACGAGCAGCAGCGAATTGCCGCCGAAATCGTGCCGGGTGGTAAACCAGGGCCGGGGATCATCGCCGAGGCAATTTCCCTGCTGGAGAATGATCCTGCTCGCAAGCTGCACGGCACCGATGCACTGCAGCGCTGGATGCAGGAGACCAGCGACCGCGCGGTTGCAGAGCTGGCTGAGACCCAGTTCGACATTCCTGCCGAAATTCGCACGCTCGAGTGCATGATCGCCCCGACCCAAGAGGGCGGCATTTACTATACCGGCCCCGCCGATGATTTTTCGCGCCCGGGCCGCATGTGGTGGTCGGTGCCCGAGGGTGTGACTGAGTTTGATACCTGGCGTGAGCTGACGACGGTGTTCCACGAGGGTGTTCCAGGCCACCACCTGCAGATCGGTCAGGCTGTGGTGAATCGTGGTCTGCTCAACGAGTGGCGGCGTCAACTCGCTGGTACCTCGGGTCACGCAGAGGGGTGGGCACTGTACGCTGAGCGCCTGATGGAACAGCTGGGCTACCTCGACGACCCAGCCGATCGTCTCGGCATGCTCGACGGACAACGGATGCGTGCGGCGCGCGTGGTGCTCGACATCGGTGTGCACCTTGGCAAACAGCGTCCTGATGGTGGTGGCGTTTGGGACGGCGACTACGCCCTGGAGTTCATGCGCGACAACGTCAACATGAACGACAGTTTTGTGCGCTTTGAGGTGAATCGCTATCTCGGTTGGGCGGGCCAGGCGCCGTCCTACAAAATTGGTCAACGTATTTGGGAACAGCTGCGTGATGAAGCGGCGCAGCGTGCGGCCTCGCTCGGCGAAACCTTCGACGTGCGTGACTTCCATCGCAGCGCGCTCGCGCTCGGCGGCGTGCGCCTCGACACACTTGAGCGCGCACTGCGCGGAGAATTTGATGGTCGCTAACAATGACTGAGCGCGATCTCACCCCTTCCACAAGTGGATCTTGCCCGTGTGGCAGGGGCGAGCCGTACGCGAATTGCTGTGGATCGCTGCACTCTGGGAACGTGGCTCCCACTGCCGAGCGGCTCATGCGATCCCGCTACAGCGCATTTGTGCTTGGACTTGACTCCTACCTGCTGCGAAGCTGGCACTCGTCAACGCGCCCACGATCTCTGCAGCTTGACCATCAGGTCGAGTGGCGTCGTCTCGTGATCGAGCAGACAACAGCTGGTGGTCCGTTCGACAGTGACGGTGAGGTGACCTTTACTGCTGTGGCGCGCACACCAGACGGTCGGCTGGAGCAGCGCGAGCGCAGTCGGTTTGTCCGAGACGAGCAGGGGCGCTGGAGCTACATTGACGGGGTGGAGCTTTAGCTGAAGGGTGCCTAGCGGCCGATGTCGCGAGCCCGGAAGCGCAGCACACCAGCGACGAGTAGCGCCACGATGCAGGCGAGCAACAGCCACATGCCAGCACCCAGTCCGTGAAGCAGCGGTTCGTTTCCATACGCCCAGTGGATCGGGGAGTAGTCGAGCAGGCTCTTCAAGGCATCGCCCTGGTTGCCCACCGCGTTCAGCACGTAGCCCAGCACGGCAATGCCAGCACCCCGAGCAAGGCGGCGTTTCGTCTTCCGAAGAGGGCACCACCCGCGATGGCGGCCGTGCCTGAGAGTAGCGCGGCCGTGCAGAGCGCCAGGGAACCAGCGGCGATCCCGCCAGCCTTCAGGTCCAGCTCACTCGGGCCGTTCAAAAAGAGCACCACCAAAAACACAACGGCCCCGAGACTCAGCAACCGAATTGCGAGCGCCGCCCAGCGTTCGAGTAACAACTGGGTGCGACCAACGCCGTGAGCGAGAGTGAGCTCAAGCGTGCCGCGCTCTTCGTCAGCACCGATGGCCCGTGAGCCCCATGAAATCGCGGCGCTGCTGAACAGCAGATACCCGATCAGACCGAAAAAGGTGCTCTGCGCGTACCCTGCTCCCGTCGTAATGCTCTGGTACCCCAGTGCAGACGTGAGCTGTGGGGGTAACTGCTGAATGAGTTCCTTCATGCCGGAGTCGCCGCCCAGCGAGGGGAATAGCGGAAGGTACAGGCTGAGTGCCGCGATGATGCCTATGGACCATCCCATGAAGGGCCGCCAAGAAGCCCGGAGACTGTGCCGTAGAACGGGCAGCTTTGAGAGCCCAGTCATGATGCACCACCGTTCTGGCCATAGAGATCGAGAACCGCGTCCTCAAGGTTGGGAGCCTCTATGCTGACATCCGCAACCGAGAACGCGGCGAGGGCTTTCACCAGGGGGTCCGGATTGCCCCCGAGAACGCCGGTAAGGCGAAGTGTCAGGGCGTTCTCTTGTTCAACGACCCGAACCTCACCGAGATTCGGGATCGACGCCAGACTAGCCCGGACTTCGGACGCATCCGCCCCAGACAGGACTGCGCTGATCCGGCGTTTGGCTGTTTCGCGGAGTGCCAAAACCGTGCTCGTGGTAACGATTTCACCCTGTTTTAGGATCGCGACTTGCTCGGCGACCTGTTCAACCTCGCTGAGCACGTGCGAAGAGAGCAATACCGTTGCCCCGCGATCCTGAGCCTCGTGAACCAGCGCGTGAAACGTTTGCTGCACCAGCGGGTCGATGCCACTTGTGGGCTCATCAAGTATCAGCAGTTCAGGTTCGTGCATGAGGGCCTGAATGATACCGAGTTTTTGCTTGTTGCCCTTGGAGAGGGTGCGAACCTGGCGATGCAGATCGACCCCAAGCCGATCCGCAAGCTCGGTGATGCGTCCGCGCCTCACATGGCCGCTCAGCCTCGTGTAATGTGCGAGAAGCGCAGCACCTGTAACCCGGCCCTCAAGGATCAGCTCGCCGGGCAGATAGCCGATGTTGCGTCGAAGTGCGACGCCACCCTCGCGCGGACCGAAACCGAGTACCTTCACGCTGCCTGAACTGGGGCGCATCAGGTCCAGCAGGATCCGCATCGCCGTGGTTTTGCCCGCACCGTTTGGGCCAATGATCCCGAACACAGAACCGCTCGGGATCTCTAGCGTGACCCCACGAAGCGCCTCGGTCGAGCCGAAGCGCTTCGTGACGGCCTCGAAAGCTACTGCCGTTGTCATAGCTTCAATGTAGACCTGTTGACAGTCGCCAGGCAAGTGGGGTATTTAGGCGCCTTGCTGGGCCTTCGCGATCCATGCCTCGACGTCTGACGCGGTGCGCGGGATCCCGGCTGAGAGATTGACGCAGCCGTCTTCGGTGACAACGATGTCGTCTTCAATGCGCACACCAATGCCGCGGAACTCCTCGGGCACCGTGAGGTCATCGGGTTGGAAATAGAGACCCGGCTCGATGGTGAACACCATGCCAGCGCGGAGCACACCGTCGAGGTAGAGTTCACGCCGCGCCTGGGCGCAGTCGTGCACGTCCATGCCGAGGTGGTGGCTGGTGCCGTGCACCATGTAACGGCGGTAGTAGGCGGTTGGATCGTTCTCAGCGCTGGGAAGCAAGCCCCACTCGCGGGTATGACGCTCGATGACCTTCATGGCCTCTTCGTGCACGTCGCCGAAGCGGACGCCAGGCTTGACGATCGCGCGAGCTGCGTCGGCGGCCTCAAGTACGGCCTCGTACACGCGACGCTGTACCGGGCTGAACGTGCCCGAAATGGGTACGGTACGGGTGATGTCGGCGGTGTAGAGGCTGTCGAGTTCAACACCGGCATCGAGCAGGAGCAAGTCACCCTCGCGCACCTCGCCATCGTTACGAATCCAGTGCAGGGTGCAGGCGTGTGATCCTGCAGCCGCAATCGTCTCATAACCTACGGTGTTGCCGTCGAGCCTGGCGCGCTGGTTGAAGACACCCTCAACAATGCGCTCTCCGCGCTTGTGCGCGCTGGCCTTGGGCAGTGCCGCGAGCACATCTTCGAAGCCCTTTGCGGTTGCGTCGACCGCGGCCTGCATCTCGGCGATTTCGTAGGTGTCTTTCACAAGACGCAGCTCAGAGGCTGCCTGAATGAGTTCTTCGTTCTCAAGTGTCAACTCGCCCTCGGCAGACTCGAATGCCTCGAGCGGGGCAGTCGGCACATCGAGCGCCGCTGCAACCTGTGCGAGGGATGGGCGTGGGCCGATCCAGAACTCACCGATCTCGGGGTTTGCAAAGAACTCGTCGCTGTCACGTCCCGCGCGCTCGCGGAAGTATAGGGTCGCTTCATGCCCGTTGGGGGTGGGATCAAGCACCAGGATCGCACCGGGTTCGCTCTCGGAACCCCAGCCCGTGAGGTGCGCAAAAGCGCTGTGGGGGCGGTACTGGTAGAACGTGTCGTTGGAGCGCTGCTTCATCGCACCCGCGTGAATGACGAGGCGCTTACCCGGGAATAGCGCGGCGAGCGCGGCGCGGCGGCCGCTGGTGTGGGCCGTGACCGGCAGCGCTGACGGCAACTCTTCGGGGCGATCAGCCCAGTGGTTTGAAATGTAATCGAGGAAACGATCGGACTGAGGGGTGGTGCTCCGATTGCTGTTGTCTATTTTTACGTCGTGGGTATCGGGTGCCTGCGTGCCGGTGCTGCTCAGATCGGCGGCCGAGTCCAGGTTGTCTAGTGCGGTCATCTCCCCATCCTCTCACTTTCTTTTGCTTTCAGGCTGTCTGTCAGGTCAGCAAGCGGGCGTAGCTTGTGGAGGCAGAGGGAGCGTCCCCGCTCTCTCAAGGCGAAAGGGTTTGTGTAATGGCAACGTACGATGTCGCAGATCGTTCAGCGGTGGTCACCGGCGCTGGCTCAGGGATTGGGCGAGCGGTCGCAAAACTGCTCGCAGCAAATGGTGCGAAGGTGGTGGTGCAAGACCTGAACGCGGAACACGCAAACGCTGTTGTCGCTGAGATCGAGGCCGCCGGCGGGGTCGCCGTTGCGGTTACGGGTGACGCTGCTTCGACCGAGGTCGTTGAAGAGACGATTCGTGCTGCAGAAGCGCTTGCCCCTCTCGGTATAGGGGTCAATAACGCGGGGATCGGCGGCTCTGTCGGACCAACCGGCAATTACAGCGACGCTGACTGGGAGAAGGTGGTCAGCATCAATCTCAACGCTGTGTTCCGTGGCACGCGCGCCCAGGTTGCGACCATGTCGAAGCACGGTGGAGGAGCGGTCGTCAACATCGCCTCGATCCTTGGCAGTGTTGGCACCGCGTATTCACCCGCCTATGTCGCGACGAAGCATGCGGTCGTTGGCCTCACCAAGGCCGCTGCGCTTGAGTACGCTGCTGCTGGTGTGCGCGTCAACTCCGTTGGGCCGGGGTACATCGATACCCCACTTCTCGCGGGGGCTGACGCATCTGTGAAAGAGGGACTCGTGGAAAAGCACCCGATCGGACGGTTGGGCCGTGCAGACGAGGTTGCAAATCTCGTCACTTTCCTCGCGAGTGACGCCGCATCATTTGTCACCGGCAGCTACCACCTCGTTGACGGTGGTTACACAGCACAGTAGCGGGCCAATACTATGGAGGGATGGTTGCCGCGCAGATGCAGGGAGGGTTTGACCTCCACACGCACTCGGTGCGCTCCGACGGCACCACAACTCCCTCCGCTATTGCCCAGGAAGCTGCGGCAATCGGGCTTGACGGGTTTGCGCTGACCGACCACGACACGGTCGCGGGGTGGGACGAGGCGAGGATCGCGGCTGCCTCTGCCGGGGTCGAGTTTTTGCCGGGAATCGAACTCACAACGCACACGGGGGTCCGGTCGGCGCACCTGCTCGCCTACGGCCCCGATCCTCTTGACCTTGAATTGGGTGCCAAGATGGCGCTGCTGCGAGACTCTCGGGTTTCTCGTGCGCGTGCCATGGCAGACTTGCTCGCGGTAGATTTTGAGGTCGACTGGGATGCGGTACTGCTGGCGGCGGGACGCAGCGTCGGGCGGCCGCACCTTGCCGACGCGCTTGTGGCTGCCGGGTTTGCGGCGGATCGGAGCGCCGCCTTCGAGACCATCCTGAGCCCACGGGGGCCGTACTACATGCCGATCTACGCGCTCGAAACTGTCGAGGCCGTCAAACTCGTGCGTGCTGCGGGTGGGCTGCCGGTGCTTGCGCACCCCGCGGCACACCGAATGCGCGCGCCTTTTTCTGCCGCGGAGCTGGGAGAGCTCGCTTCTGCTGGCCTGTGGGGTGTCGAACTGGAGCATCCCGAGAATCGGGCTGATTGGGTTGTTTCACTGCGCGCGGCTGCCGTGGATCTTGGTCTGGTTGTCACAGGTGCGAGCGACTACCACGGCGCTGGCAAACCGAACCGCCTCGGTGAGCAGCGCACGGGTACAGAGCTGGTCGCAGAGATTCGCGATCGGGTGGCGACTCCACGCTAGTGAGGTGTTGAGCCACTGGTCTTGGTATTACGGGCGGGCGAGGATGCCCACCCGTGCAACTCATAATCGCGAATTACTCCGACTCTGTGGCCTGGGTTGACTGAGCGTCTGAGCTGTCAGCTCCACTCGCTCCACTCGTGCGACGGCGACGACGCCTGCGGCGAGGTGCGGTCGCGCCATCGGCAGAGGGCGCGGGATCGAGCGAAGCGCCCGGCTCGCTGCCACCCTCAAGATCGTGACCGTGTTGTTCGTGGCCGTGGGTTTCGTGGCGGCCGCTGCCGCGAGGATTCGCGCTGCGGGTGCGGCGACGCGTGCGGGTTGAGCCCTCGCGCTTTTCGCCCTCGCCGGAGCCGGAACCTGCACCGGATCCCTGTGAGGATCCACCGCGGCGATCGGAACCGCTGCGCCCGCCGCGCGGCGGGCCATCTTTCACGGGGGTGGCCTTCAGCCGGCCCTTTGTGCCCTCGGGAATGTTGAGATCAGTGAAGAGGTGCGGCGAAGACGAATAAGTCTCGACAGGCTCGGCGATGCCGAACTCAAGTGCGTTGTTGATGAGCGCCCACTTGTGCATGTCGTCCCAGTCAACAAAGGTGACCGCGATGCCGGTGCGACCCGCGCGGCCGGTGCGACCAACGCGGTGCAGGTAGGTCTTGTCATCGTCGGGGACCGTGTGGTTGATGACGTGGGTGACGTCATCAACGTCGATTCCACGCGCAGCGACCTCGGTCGCAACCAGGATGTCTTTTTTGCCTGACTTAAACGCGGCCATTGCGCGCTCGCGCTGATCCTGATTGAGATCACCGTGCACGGCCGCAGCGGGGAACCCGCGATCCGACAGTTCTTCCTGTAATTTCGCTGCGGCGCGCTTGGTGCGCATGAAGATGACGGTCTTGCCGCGGCCCTCTGACTGCAGGATGCGTCCGATGATCTCGTCTTTGTCGAGCGAGTGAGCCCGGTAAATGATGTGTTCGATGTTTGCCTGAGCCGCACCCTCGTCGGGATCGGTCGCGCGAATGTGGATCGGGTTCGACATGAAGCGGCGCGCGAGTGCCACGATAGTGCCGGGCATGGTTGCCGAGAATAGCAGTGTGTGGCGCACCGCGGGCGTCATTGAGAAGAGCTTTTCGATATCGGCGAGGAAGCCCAAATCGAGCATCTTGTCGGCCTCATCGAGCACCATCTCGCGCACATTCTTGAGGTCGAGGAGGCGCTGGTTCGCGAGGTCGAGCAGACGACCCGGGGTACCAACGATCACCTGCGCACCAGCTTTTAGCTGATCGATCTGACCCTCGTAGGCCTTACCGCCATAAATGGGCACAACGGTCGCGTTGCGATTTTTGGTGGCGAGCTCCAGGTCTTCGTAGACCTGCACACAGAGCTCGCGGGTTGGCACAACAATCAGTGCCTGCACACCGGGCTCGGGATTTTTGCCAATGCGCTGCAGTACGGGCAGTCCAAAGCCAAACGTCTTGCCGGTGCCAGTCTTGGCCTGGCCGATGATGTCCTGCCCAGAGATCGCGAGCGGAATGGTCTGCTCCTGGATCGGGAAAGCCTCTGTAATGCCGCGCTCTGCGAGCGCGTCGACCATGTCTTGGTCGACGCCGAGTTCAAGGAAAGTCGTCACGTTGCGTCCTGTTCGAAATGTTGATTGCTGCGCACACATTACTCACAAGCGCAGCGGTCGACGCTCCAGTGGCGCCGACGATGAATACTTACGGCGTTCAGTCTATGCCGACCATCGTCGCAACCGACGGTAAGCTGACAGAGTGTTCGAGTGGATCAAGGGGCTGCGCAAAAATAGAGCGCCCGTGCGTAAGGTACGATCGCGCGGCGACGATGCCGATACCGAGCGGGTGGAACTCGCCGAGTTTGCCCCAGCAATTCTGCCGTTTTTGGGGCTAACTGCCTATCTGCAACTAGAACTGTATGAGGCTGCGACCCGCGCGGTCTCCGGTGCTCCGACGCTGGAAGCCAAAGACGTGCTTGCTCGCGTAGCCGGGCAAACGCTCTCGAAACACCAGCGACTCACCGCCGAAATTCGCAAACGAGGCCACGAACCGCACACGGTCATGGCTCCGTTCACCCAGGTCATTGATGAGTACGTGGAGCGGATCGACACTCCAGACTGGCACCAGTACGTACTTTCGCTCTTTCTAGTGGGCGGTCTCTTCGACGACTTCTTCGCGACAATCGCGTCAGGCCTCAAAGACAACTACCGCAGCGAAGCCATCGCGATCCTGAGCGACGACACCGGCCGCGGTGAAGTGAAAGAACTTCTTGAACAAGCCATCGCTAACGACGAAGGACTGTCGAGCTGGCTCGCGCTCTGGGGTCGCAGGCTTGTCGGAGACACCCTGTTGGTGTCGCGAGCCGTGCTCTCGCTGAGCGAGAACCGTCCTTTTGTTGCGAGCGAGGTGGAGCCAGTGTTTACCGAACTCATCGCTGACCACATTCGCCGCATGGACGGGTTGGGCCTTACGGCCTAGGCCACGCACATGAGCCTGCCGCACTGCAAGTATTTTGAGGCCGGGCGCTGCCGATCCTGCGCCCTGATCGAAACCCCCTACGAAGCTCAGCTGCGCGACAAACAGTTGCGGTGTCGTGAGACGCTCCCGTCGATTCCCGATGGTGTCTGGCTGTCTCCCTTCCGCAGTGAAGACCACGAATTTCGCAACAAAGCCAAGTTGGTTGTTGGGGGAGTAGCTGGTGCCGTGACCCTCGGTATTTTGGGGCCCGACGGGCGGGGTGTGGATCTGCGAGACTGCCTGATTCAGTCGCCCGGCATTCGGCAAGTGATTCCGAAGCTTGCCGCGTTTCTCGAGGTCACGGAGCTCGAACCCTACGATGTGCCGCGGCGCAAGGGCGAACTGAAATATGTCCACGTGACCGAGGCGCCGGGTGGCGAATTCATGCTTCGTTTTGTGGTGCGCAGTGAACACGGGCTGGATCGGCTGCGGCGTGCGCTAGCACAACTGCGTGAGGCAGTGCCCGGCGCCGCTGTGATTTCCGTGAACTTGCTGCCAGAGCACAAGGCCGTGCTGGAGGGGGATCGCGAAGAGCTACTGCTCGGCTCGTCGCTCTCGATGCAACTCGACGATCTCGCACTCCACCTGCAGCCGCAGAGTTTCTTCCAAACGAACACTACTGTGGCGCGGGCGCTCTATGCACAGGTGTCGGAGTGGGTGGATGGGGTCAATCCCGATTCACTGTGGGATCTCTACTGTGGCGTCGGAGGGTTTGCACTGCACTGCGCGTCGACCGCTGGTGACACCCAGCGCGAGGTGCTCGGCGTAGAACTGAGCGAAGCGGCCGTGCGATCTGCGCGTCGCAGCGCAAACGAGGCTGGCATCGAGGCCCGCTTCGAAACGGCCGACGCGACTAAGTTTGCGCTCGGTGCCAAGGAAGACGCGATCCCGAATCTTGTCATTGTGAACCCACCGCGGCGAGGGATTGGCGCAGATCTCGCCGACTGGCTAGAAAACAGTGCGGGAATTGCCAACGTTGTGTACTCAAGCTGTAACCCCGAGAGCCTCGCGCGTGATCTCGCCGCGATGCCGTCGTTTGAAGTGTGCGAGGCCCGTGTATTCGACATGTTTCCGCACACGACGCACCTCGAGGTCGCGGTGTTGCTGCGACGCGTTGACTCCCGCTAGGCGGGAGAAAACACGGGGGTGTTCCAGCGTCCTGGCTCAGTGAGGTTGGCGGATGTGAGCCCCACACCGTTCTCCCGCACCTCCGCGAGGCATACGAGCAGTGAGAGTGTCGGATAGCCGTGAACGGTGTTGTCGCGAATAATCGCACGATCGTCCTCAGGGCCGAGCTGAGCGCTGCGTTCAAGCACGGCAAGCCAACGGCTTTGCCAGTCGCCGTCTGAACTGAGCTCGGCCGCAGCGGTGAACTCTGGCAGCCAGCGCTCGATCCGGGCGGTGTGTGTGTCGTCAACGAGGTGGTGCGCGATCATGTGGACACCTGGGGAAAGCGTCTCTCGGCGGAGGGTCAGGCCATCCCAACTCGTCACGTGGGTGGCTTCAGCTGACACCTCAACGAGGTTAAATGGCCCCGTGCGAGGTTGGTCCGGGACCACACGCCCGCTTACCGCATCAAGCACAAGCCCACCGCGTGATTCAGTCGGGGCTGCGCCAGCAAAGGCGCCGGTGGCAGGGGCGCGATTGAGGATCACGCCGAGACGCCCTGGATCCTGCGCGAGAGCAAGCCAGGCTCCGTTCGCGCGGCGATCTCGAACCCCAATAACCTCTGGGCGAGACGTGGGCCACCACTCGCCAGGGCCGTCCCAGGGCCGCTCAGGATCTTCGTCTCGCACGGCGAGCACACGAGTAGATTCGCCGGGCCGAACCTCAACGACGACGGTACACATGCTCTTCCTTTCAACGAAAAGTGCGAGGATAGACGTGTGAACATCGTACTCGGAGTGACCGGCGGTATTGCCGCGTATAAGTCTGTGGCGCTCGCGCGTCTGCTGGTTGAGGCGGGGCACGACGTACAGGTGGTGCCGACCGACGACGCGCTCAGGTTTGTTGGCAAGCCGACGTGGGAAGCGATTAGCCGTCACCCGGTAACCACCTCGGTGCACGAGGATGTTCCCGAAGTGCGTCACGTTGCCCTCGGACAGCGGGCTGACCTCATAGTGATTGCTCCAGCCACCGCCAACACACTCGCGCGTATGACTGCGGGTCTCGCCGACGATCTGCTCGGCACCACGCTGTTGGCCACACGGGCCCCGGTACTTGTTGCGCCGGCGATGCACACCGAAATGTGGCAGCACGCGGCGACCCAAGACAACGTGGCGATTCTGCGCAGGCGAGGTGTGCAGTTCATCGGGCCAGAGAGTGGCCGTCTCACCGGAAACGATAGTGGCCCCGGGCGCATGAGTGAACCCGAGCAGATTTTTGCCCGGGTGGCGGAAATGCTGGCTGAGCCTGATTCGTTGGCTCAGGATCTGGACGCGCAGGACCCTGCGCCCCTTGCAGCGCCGACAGTGGCAGCGCCGACCGCTCATTCGACAGGCTCGCTCTCGGGCCTGCGCATTCTGGTGAGTGCTGGCGGCACACGCGAACCGATCGATCCGGTGCGCTACATTGGCAATCGTTCAAGCGGTCGGCAGGGCGTTGCTGTCGCCGCGGCTGCCGCAGAGCGCGGCGCAAAGGTTGTGTTGCTCGCCGCGAACATCGAGGAGTCGGTGCTCGCAGCGGTCCTCGACAACCCAGCGGTGCGTGTCATCCCGGTTGGCACTGCTGCCGAGCTTGAATCGGCGGCGCAGGCGGGATCGGCGGGCGCCGAGGTTGTGATTATGGCTGCGGCGGTTTCTGATTACCGCGTTGCGGGTGTCTCGGAAGAGAAGATTCGCAAAGAGGACAGTGACGGGCCGCCGACGCTCACGCTTGTAGAGAATTCCGACATACTGGTCGGTTTGGTGCGGGATCGCCGTCCTGGCCAGTTGCTCGTCGGTTTTGCCGCGGAGACCGCTGCAGATGAAGTCGAGTTGATTGAGCGTGGCCGCCGTAAACTCGTGCGAAAGGGTGTCGACCTGCTCGCTGTGAACTCAGTCGGCTGGAACGAGGGATTCGAATCGAGAGAGAACACACTGCATATTCTTGACGGCTCTGGGGCGGTTGTGGAGCGTGTGTCTGGCACAAAACAAGAAACCGCGGACGCACTGCTCGATGCGGTGGCCGCGGCTCTTGAGTGACTGAATTAGCTAATGAAGCCGACCTTGCGACCGGCGTCGCCGCCGAATTCGACATAGGTGATCGACCCAGCATCGACCAGGTACTGCTTGCCCTTGGTGTCGGTGAGTGCAACGAGCCCGCCATCTTGCGCAGCGGCGTCTTGGATGAGCGCGCGAAGCTCATCTGCGGTTGAATCGGTCTCGAACGACAGTTCGCGGGGTGAGTGCTTGATGCCGATACGAACTTCCACGGGTGCCTCCTTGAAAATGGTGGCAGGGTGCCACTGCTGATTCTGCTTCGAGTCTATGGCGGTGGCGGCGATCCGGCGCTGGAATTGTGGCTCCGTTCGCCGTGAGCGCAGTGTGTAGCGGAGTCTCTCAATGTCGGAGGTGATCACTAGGCTAATTGCATGACCCATTTTGACCCTTCTCAAATGCGGGTGCTGGCGCTTGATCCCGAGCGCCACGCCCGTATTCTGGGTGCTCCAGGCACCGGAAAAACTGAGGTTCTGGTCGAAACATTTCGGCGGGTGCTGCATCTGCCGGGGTGGGATGAACTCGATGTATTGGCGCTCGCGCCCAATCGATTAGTGGCCTCACAGCTTCGGCCTCTGCTCGAACGCTCGGTTGGTCGCGCGTTCGGCGGTACCCCGGTACGCACCGCGACCTCTTTTGCCTTCGCTCTTCTCAACAGGGCTGCGGCCATAGAGGGCAAAACCGCGCCTCGTCTCCTCACGGGTACCGTGCAAGATGAGACCATTGCGGCGGTGGTAGACGGGCGGTTGGCTGCTGGCGAATTTTCAACCGCGGAACTTGTACCCGAGATTGTGCAGAGCCCTACGTATCGGGCCGAGCTTCGTGAACTATGGAGAGTGCTTGATGACTTTGGGTTGACACCGCAACAGCTAATGACTGAACTCAAGGAAGTTCAGCAAGTGTCGCGGCGCGAAGCTCACACGCGAGCACCAGACGTCGAGCTTGCCAACCGTTGGCTGGAGACACTGAGCATCATTGCCTCGGTGGCAGACCGTTTGGCGGTGGAACGACCAACAGAGTTGAGTTCAAGTGCGTTGTTACGTGAAGCGACGGCGGCTCTGCACGGAATCGCCGTGGCCCAGGGTGCAGGGGCAAAAGACTCGGGTCGGCTGCGAATTCCCAAGCTCATTTTGGTCGACGATGCTCAAGAACTCGGGGAAGGTGAATTGGCGCTGCTCGCGGGGTGCGTACGTGCTGGCAGCGCGGTGTGGGTGTTTGGTGATCCAGATCTGGCGACCGGCACGTTCCAAGGCGAACGTACGCGTGTACTCGCGAGGCTCAACGCCGAACTGGAACGTCGGGGTGCGTTCGCTTCGCCAGCACAACCCGAACAGTGTGGGGTTCTCAGCACGGTGTATCGACACAATTCCGAGCTGCGAGGCTTTGTGGGTGAGCTTGCAGCGCGCGTGGGTGCTGTTGGTGCCGGCGAACAACGCAATGCGATTGCCGCCGAGAGCGTTTCGCCAGATTCTGATCCTGACGCCGTCCAGTTTGTTGTAGCCTCTTCACCCGCGGAGCAAATCGGCATCATTGCGCACCGATTGCGAGCCCGAAAACTCGGGCTGGGCAGGGATGAACCGGTCTCTTGGGCCGAGATGGCGGTCATCTGCCGCACTCGAGGCGAGGCAGGCAGGGTTGCGCGTACACTTGCGAGCCACCAGGTGCCCACAGGAGTCGCAGCGGGTGGGGTGATTCTTCGTGAGCACCAGATTGTGCGTGAACTCATCAGATTGCTGCAGCATGCCCTCGATATCAGCCCCCTTGACCCCCATGAGGTATTGCAGCTTGCTGGTGGCGTCATCGGTGGACTAGACCCCGTTGCAGTGCGACGCCTTCGTGGATCACTATTGCTCCTCGGACGGCAGGGCGTCCACGCCAGTGAAGGCAACGAGCCGCTCGTCGAAGGCTTTGTTGCCGAGGCGTTTACACACCCGGGTGAGCACCCGATCGTTGACAGCGCTGGAGGGCGCGTTCTGCGCAAGCTTGGACGCACCGCTGCGGCGGGCGTTAGAGTGCGAGAGAGCGGAGGAACCGCACGCGAGGTGCTGTGGGCGCTTTGGGAAAAAACGGGACTGGCTGAGCGCTGGCAAGATGACGCGCTTGAAGGGCGTGGGGTCCGTTCTGAAGAGGCTCATAAATCACTTGACGCGGTCATGGGACTCTTCTTCGCTCTGCAGCGTCACGAGGAACAAGACAGCGAGCGGCCGATCCAGCTTCTTCTGAAAGAGTTGCTCGATAGCGCGATTCCTGAGGACTCCCTCGCCCAGCGCGCCGAGCGAGAGGCCATAACCGTCACGACGCCTCAGGGAGCGATTGGGCGGGAATTTCAGATAGTCGTTGTCATCGGTACCCAAGACGGTTCTTGGCCGAATCTGCGCGCACGCGGGTCGTTGCTCGGCGCAGCGACACTTGAGCGGTGGCTGCGCGGCGAAGAAGCCGTCGCACCGTCGCGTAAAGAAACCATCCACGATGAATTGCGCCTGCTCGTGCACAGCTGCTCGCGCACACGCGGTGAACTGCTGGTGTGCGCAATCGCGGATGAGAATCATCACCCGAGCGCATTCTTTCGCTTCGGAGAGCGATGCCTCGTCACTGAGCTGCCGAGCGCCCGGCTCACTTTGAGGGGCGCGACGGCCCAACTGCGGCGAGGGGTGACTGCGGATCCGGGAGATGAATCTTCGCTTCGCTCACTTGTTGCGCTGGCTGCAGAAGGGGTTCCGGGTGCCGCCCCGACGACTGGTATGGGGTATTGCCTGAGAGCACCACCGCACCACTGTATGACCTCGTGGCCGACCCCGAACTGCGTGTGCCGGTAAGCCCGTCTCAGCTTGAGCGAGCTGAGGAATGCCCACTTGACTGGGTGATTTCGAGTCTTGGTGGTGCAGCCGGGAGCGTGCAGGCAAGCCTGGGGACGCTTGTGCATCACGCGCTTGAGACGGCGCAGGGTCCGGATCCCGAGGCTTTATTTGCTGCTGTGGAGAAAGAATGGCACAAGTTACCCTTTGACGCGGAGTGGGAATCAGAGCGTGGCCGGCGTTTGGCTGCCGCGATGACAGCGGGGCTTGCCGACTATCTGAGCGAGTTCGCTGCGTCAGATCGTGAACTCGTTGGCCGCGAGACACTGTTTGAGATCCCGATTGACCGTGCCGTGTTGCGCGGCATGGCTGACCGGCTTGAACGGCGAAGCCAGGCTGACGGATCTGCCGAAGTGACAGTGGTTGATCTCAAGACTGGACGCAACCCACCCAGCAAGGCCGACACCGAGACTCACGCACAGCTACAGGCCTACCAACTCGGCGTGGTGCTGGGGGCGTTTCGGCTGGCGGCGGGTGAAGAACTGCCAGAGGGTACACACAGCGGAGGTGCGAGACTGCTCTATGTGCACCCCGATGCAACCCGTGGCGGCGGTTTTGTTGAACGCGCGCAGGGCCCGCTGTCTGACGAGGCAGCTCAAGAACTATCTGAGCGTGTGGTAAAGGTCTCGCGAGTTATGGCTGCCGGGGAATTCACTGCGAGGGTTGAGCATCACTGTTCGGATCCACACAAACCAGGAAACTGCAGGCTCCACATTGTTCAGGCGGTGAGCCACGCGTGAACGGTATGACTCTAGAACCTCAATCCCCAGTGTTCTCAGCGACTCGGATAGCCGAGATCCTTGCGGTACCTCCGGCCGTACCACTGACACCAACTGCTGAGCAGCGCACGGTCATCGAACATCCGCTTGGCGGTAGCGCTCTCGTGGTTGCCGGCGCTGGTAGCGGAAAAACTGAGACCATGGCCAACCGTGTCGTGTGGCTCGTCGCAAATGGTCTGGTCTCGCCAGATCAGGTGCTTGGGCTCACCTTCACGAGGAAGGCCGCGGGCGAGCTGCGCGAACGTATTTCCTTACGCCTCGCACTTTTTGTATCGCGGCTGCAGGATCAAGCGGAGCGCGAACAATTGAGTGAGATCGAAGCGGCGCACGCGGCGCGGCTGACCGAGTTGCTCGCAGACGGGCTTGAACTGCCCGAGGTCAGCACTTACAACGCGTTTGCAGCTGGGGTGCTGCAGGAGTTTGGGATCGCGGCGGGCGTGGCGCCCGGAGCCGTGATTATCGACGAGGCGACGGCCTGGCGCATCGCCCGCGAAACCGCTCTGCAGAGCACCGACAGTGCACTTGTGCAGAGCGAACTGCGTTTGCCGCAGATTGTGAATCACGTGCTAAACCTCGATCACGCAGTTGCCGACAACCTCACATCGTTTGACCGCGTCGACCAGATCGTCTCCGAGTTCGCGAGGGTGCTTGAACTGCCCTACTCCGAAAAAGAACTGACGGGGGAGCGCAGCGGCAAGGTCTACGCGCCCGTGCGAGACGCGGTTGCGGCGCTGAAAGAAACTCCGCTCATCACGCGCCTCGCACGCGAGTTCGCTGAAGAGAAACAGCGCCGCGGCGTGCTTGAGTTCTCTGATCAGCTGGCATTAGCTACTCGTGCGATTGAAAGGTCGCGTGACGCGATCTCCATTCTGCGGCAGCGTCACCGCGTGATCTTGCTCGACGAGGTGCAAGACACCTCGGTCGGGCAGACGCGCTTCCTTTCGCGCATATTCGCGGGCCGCTCAGTCATGGCGGTCGGCGATCCACACCAGTCAATCTATGGGTGGCGAGGTGCATCGGCCGAGGGGCTGCAGTCTTTCCACGCCGATTTTCGGGGGCGGGGAGAAACAGCGACACCTCCCGCCACGCTTACGCTCTCGACCAGCTGGAGAAACCCTGGCAGGGTGCTCGACGTCGCGAACGTTATTGCGGCCCCCTCGCGGACGAGGCGGCCGTGGCTGTGCCAAAGCTCGCACCCCGGCCGGGCGCGGAGCAGGGCAGCGTCGAATGGGTATTCCCCGAGACCGTGCATGAAGAACGATACGCCGTGGCAACCTGGATGCGTGATGCCAGGGAAGCGCACCTCGCGCGCCACGGCGAACTGCCGAGTGCAGCCGTGATTTTTCGGAAACGCAGCGCCATGGCTGGGTTTGCTGCCGCACTGACGCAACTTGGCGTACCAAACAGAATTGTTGGATTGGGGGGCCTGCTCTCGACCCCCGAAGTGACTGACGTTGTCAGTGTGCTGCGTTGCCTCTGGTACGCAGACGCAAACGCCGAGCTCATACGGGTACTTTCAGGCCCGCGGTTTCGAATTGGCGCGGCCGACATTGCTGGCCTCGGCAAAACAGCGCGTTGGTTTGCCTCCAGGGATGTGGCTCAGCAGCCGCTGAGCCCCGAAACGCTAGCGGCTGATAGCGTGCTGCCCGATCCTGACCGCGAATTCACCCTGGTCGATGCTCTCGACCAACTCGCCACGATGCGGGATCTCAGCCATGTTGCGTTGAAACACATCAGCCCAGTAGGACGCGAGCGAATGCGCGAGGCCGGGCGAATGCTGGCGGCGCTTCGGCAGGGCGTCGGTGGCAGCATCAGTGAGCTCATCAATGCGACCGTGCAGGCGTTGCGCCTCGATATCGAACTCGCGGCGAACGAAGCTCGACAGTACGCTGCCGACGCCGACGCCTACGCCAACCTTGACGTGTTCACCGACCTCGTAGACGGATACCTGGCGATCGACACCCGCGGCACACTGGCCTCTCTGCTCGAATGGATTGAGCGTGCAACAAGCGCTGACGAGACTGCGGAACACGTTGCCGCTCCGGCACCAGGCACGGTTCACTTGATTACGGCACACGGGTCCAAAGGGCTCGAGTGGGATCTTGTGGCTGTGCCGCGCCTGGTGGCAGGAGAGTTTCCGGGGCAGGCGCGCGCTGGTGCCGGGTGGTTGCGAACGGGCGAAATTCCCGATGAGCTTCGTGGGGA
Source organism: Leucobacter coleopterorum (assembly GCF_011382985.1). Classification (GTDB taxonomy): domain Bacteria; phylum Actinomycetota; class Actinomycetes; order Actinomycetales; family Microbacteriaceae; genus Leucobacter; species Leucobacter coleopterorum. The sequence continues at coordinate 1,934,292 of NZ_CP049933.1, read as the reverse complement.
CGCTGCTGCGAGGCCCGCGCTGAACTGGCGAATTTCTGAGACTCAGCAGGAACTTCGCGACAGGATCGCGGAGTACCGTGAGGCATTGAAGGATCGTCATGCTGAGGAAGAGCGTCGCCTTGCCTACGTCGCAGTGACCCGCTCAGCCGATCGGCTGCTGCTCAGCGGCTCGTTCTGGGGTGGGCAGACAAAAGCCAGACCACCGTCTCAGTTTTTGACTGAACTCAATGAGGCGGGGCTGCTCGGAGAAGGCCTACTCGGGGCACAGCTTCCGGGCGAGAGTGACCACGAGAGTGACCCGAGTGACCTCGCCGAGATGACGCTGCAGTGGCCACTGGATCCGTTGGGAGCCCGAGCCGGTGCTGTGTTGCGGGCCGCAGAAGCCGTGCGTGAAGCTCTCGCGAACCGGAGCAGCGGTTCCAGCGACGACGATGAGGTCGATGACGTCGTGCGGCTCTTGCTTGCAGAACGTCGATTTGCCCTGCAAGAAGCTGCCGGTCTCCCAGCATCGGTGAGGCTCCCCGACCGCATCACCGCTTCCACCTTCCACGAGTTTGTGGAAGATCCCGCTGTTGCTGAGCGCAAACGTCTGCGCCCCGTTCCGCAGCGCCCCTATCGACGCACACGAATCGGCAACCGCTTTCACGAGTGGGTCGAACGCCGAGCCACAACCGCGCTTGGTACAGCACTCCCACTTGCCTGTTTCGAAGAGGCGGACTTTGCGGAGCTCGATACCGAGGGTGAACTGCAACCCCTGATCGAGCAATTCGAGCGTTCTCGTTGGGCACAACTACGACCGATTGCCGTTGAGCAAGAGGTCACCCTCCCATTCGCCGGTCGTAGCCTGGTGTGCAAGCTTGACGCAGTGTACTTGCTGGATGGTGAAGGTTCGGCCAAGGCAGCGGAACGCCGCTACGAGATTGTCGACTGGAAATCGGGCAAATCACCTCGCAACGACGATGAGCGGCGAAGCCGGTTCTTTCAACTTGACCTCTATCGACACGCATATGCTCAGTGGGCCGAAGTTGATCCCGCACTGATCGACGTGTCGCTGTTTTACGTTGCCGAAGGGGTGGAACTTCGCGGAGACGAACCGCGCAGCCTCGAAGAGCTTGAACAAATCTGGTTGCAGGCGGCAGATAAACTCAGCGGCTAGTAGAGCTGGGCGGCTCGGGTAGATCGTCGTCAATTGGCTCAGTAAGTTGCTCATCGCCATCTGCGGGGATTCCGGCTGATCAGCGGGTGACTCTTGCAGCGGCTCGATGAAATCAGTGTCCATGCCGAACATGCGATCCTCATCGAGGGCCTCGTATGCTGCGGTGTCTGAGAGTAGATCGTTTACCTCGGGGGTTTCGTCGAGGAGGTTCGTGACATCGTCCTCGCTGAGGGGTGCCTGCTCGTGAGCGGGTCCGAGTCTTTCGCCGAATACTCCGATGGTGTCCACGAGCCTGTCGAGCATCCCTACTGCGTCGTTCACGATCGTGTCGTCGTGGGTGTCGATGCCGTGGAACAACCAGCGCGCGATTTCCAATTCGGCATACAGGGCCGCCCGAACGCGAATATGGGGATTGAGCTTGAGGTGTGCAGCTTCGCGTAGCGGGCGAGAACTCCGTCAAGCACCTCGGATCCTGCGTTCAATAGCCATGCCATGTCGCTCGCGGGGTCCCCGACAGAAAGCTCAGACCAGCCGACAACCCCGGTAATCTGGTCGGAAGAAATTCGTAGGTGATCCGCGTCAAGAGAACCGTGCACCATGGTCGGAGCAAAGTCCCACAGCTCGCTGGTCTCAACGACGTGTTTCCAACGGTCCAACACGGTCTGAGGCAGCAACCGAGTGGCTTCAGCCCTGTCAATGACGCGTGTCGCCTGCAGCCTGAGATCCTGCGCTGATCGAACCGGCAGTCCGCCCTGCTGAGCTACGTTCAAGGGCAGGCCGTGGATCGCGGCGAGCATCTCCGCGATCGGCTGGAGCAGCAAGGAATCCTCTTTCAAGTGGTCTACCTCAAACTGATCGCCGCCGATAAAGGTGGTGACAACAGCGCGTGTGTCGCCGGCCCTGGTCATTCCGAGCGTTTCAGGGACTTCAAACGGAAGAACCGCCCGCGATCCTTCGTTCAGCGAGGCGAGTCCTAATAACTCGGCTGACTGCCTCACCTCAGCAAGTTCGGTACGTGGCACCCTCACTAGAAACTCGTCAATACCATTGGTGATTACGGCAGAACGGAATGCCTCACCCTGCTCATCCAAACTCACTCCGAGTACCACCAGGTCGGGGACCGCAGAGGTCGCGAGCGCGGCTAGAGTAAAAGGAATGCTGGCCATGTAGATCAGCGTAGGCACAGGCATGACGACGGCAGGTGCGCCACGCGCAGCAATGCACACTCTGCAGCGTTTTCACACGGCCAGAGTACGAAGTAACACCGAGGGAGAAATTATGGGGCTGACGCAGCCGCCGTTTGCAACGGGTTTGCTTGACCGGGATGCCGCTACACGAACGACCCCGGAACAGCTGCAAGACGCATGGGCAGATCCCGAGGCCATGGTGCTGCGATTGCGGGGAAACGAAGTCCCGATTGTGCGTGACTCCGACGAACAATTGCGGCTCGCTTGGGTTCGCTCTCGTGGCACCTTTACAACCGCGATTTCTGAGCGAAGTGTTGGGGCTGTCTTTCTCGGAAGGATCGATGCGGCTCCCGTGTTCGCCGTGGCTGAGCAGACTTGGGAGACTCTCAATGGCGTCGAAGGGGACGAATGTCGGGCTAGCGAAACCTGGCGGCACCCGTTCGAAATTGGCAGTGAACTCGCTGAAGTCGAGTGCGAAGCGATCGCAGTTGCCTCGGCGCTTCTGCACTGGCATGAGGCGGAGGAGTTTTCGCCGCGTGACGGAGTAGCTACTACCCCCGAGTTGGGTGGGTGGGCCCGCCGCGAGGCACGAGGGGGAGAACTCTTTCCCCGCACCGATCCAGCCGTCATCGTGTTGATTGAACACGAGGGCAAAGTGCTCCTTGGATCGAATGCGCTCTGGGAATCCGGCCGTTTTTCGTTGCTCGCGGGGTTTGTGGAAGCAGGAGAATCACTCGAGCAGACAGTCTTGCGTGAGGTATACGAGGAGGCAGGTGTTCGTCTTGAGAACGTCACCTTTGTTGCGTCTCAACCGTGGCCGTTTCCGCGGTCGCTGATGGTAGGGTTTCGCGCGCAACTCAAGGCGGGATCTGATCCGGAGGACTTGCGACCGGACGCTGAAGAGATCTCTGAACTGCGCTGGTTCAGTCGCGAGGAACTGAGGCACCCTGCTCCCGGGATTCGGCTCCCGATGCCGATGTCGATCGCTCGCTGGATGATTGATCGTTGGATCGATGAGGAGATCGAGGGTGTCTGACGGTCTCGAAGAGATACTGAGTGCACTGGATCCGGAGCAGCGTGAGATTGCGGAGGCCCTTCGAGGTCCCGTGTCGGTGCTCGCAGGTGCTGGAACCGGCAAGACCCGTGCAATTACACACCGGATTGCCTATGGGGTGCGAAGCGGGGTGTATGATCCTGCGCGAGTGCTCGCCGTAACATTTACGCGTAAGGCCGCCGGGGAACTGCAGGGGCGTCTGCGAGCGTTGGGTGCGGAGGGCGTGCGCGCGCAAACCTTTCACGGGGCGGCGCTAGCACAACTGAGTCACTTCTGGCCCGAACAAGTCGGTGGGCCGGCTCCTCAGATTCTTTCTGGAAAGGTCTCTGCCGTTTCCCAGGTGGTTGAGTCTCTGGGTAAACACGCGAGCGGAGAAGCTCTGAGAGATATTGCTTCGGAGATTGAGTGGCGTAAAACCTCGATGATGAGTATTGACGGTTACGAATCGGTGATTGAAGACCGACCGATTCCGCAAGGATTTACCGCTGAGCAGGTGCTCGATGTGCAACGCGGATACGCGACGCTTCTCGAGCAGCGTCGACAGATTGATTTTGAGGATGTGTTGGTGTTGCTCGCTGGCATGCTCGAAACCGAGCCGCGAGTTGCCTATCAGGTGCGTGAGCAGTATCGTTTTTTTACCGTTGACGAGTTTCAAGACGTGTCTCCACTGCAGCACGCGCTTCTGAAACTGTGGCTGGGAACCCGCGATGACGTGTGTGTTGTGGGAGACGCGAGCCAGACGATTTATTCATTCGCTGGTGCATCTAGCTCTTACCTGCTTCGTTTTGGCGTTGAGTTTCCTAATGCTCGGGAGATTCGGCTTGAGCGAAACTACCGCTCGACCGAACCGATTGTGCGTGTCGCAAACAAGCTGATGCGTGACCGCCCGGGCGCTCTGACGCTGCGTGCCTCTCGCCCGAACCTCACAAGCAGTGTGCCCCTGATCAACAGTTCCGAACCCGCTGTGGGCGAGACAGTTTTTCCGACCTTTGAGTGGTTTGCGAGTGAGCATGACGAGGCGATCGCGGTCGCCGGATCCGTGGCAGCTGCGATTGCCTCGGGAACTCCCGCGTCCGAAATTGCCGTGCTGTACCGCACGAACGCCCAGTCTGCCCAGTTTGAAGAGGCGCTGCGGCAGCGTTGCATAAGTGTTCGCGTCCACGGCGCGCAGCGGTTTTTTGACCGGGCTGATGTGCGAAAGGCAGTCATGCTCGTTCGCGGCGAAGCTAAGGTGAACGACTCTAGGCCGCTTTTTCAAATTGTGAGCGATGTTCTCCGTTCGAGTGGTTGGAATTCGAAGCCGCCCGAGAGCGCAGCGCAGCGCGAAAGCTGGGAGGCGCTCAACGCACTGCTCTCACTTGTTGACGAGATGCCTCCAGGCACCGGAATGCGCGAGTTTAGTGAGGAACTCTTGGCGCGGCAGCGGGCACAGCATGAACCCACCCTTGAAGCCGTGACACTGAGCGCCATTCACGCTGCCAAGGGGTTGGAATGGTCGATGGTGCATGTCGCTGGCATGAGCGAAGGAGTGCTTCCTATTGCACACGCAGTTGATGAGGCAGGCATCTCTGAAGAGCGTCGCCTGTGTTACGTTGCCTTCACCCGAGCCCGTGACGTGCTCCGGCTCTCGGGAGTGGCGGGGACAACACGGGCAAGCCGCACTCCATCACGGTTTATTACGGAGGCTGGGATAACGGGTTGAGCGCGTTGCACGCGCACTCAGGGTGAGGATTTACTCGACGGATGCGAGCGGCACCGGATACCACACCGGCAGTAATCGGAATGTCAATCTGTGTGAAATGCACGGTAACGTCTTGATCTCTCCAGCCTCGAATGAGCACCGCGGCCCAGGCCGCCGCCATGTGCGCGCCCGCTTCCGTCTCGCTGGCCGGTGCTTTCCCGTACAACTGTGCGGCAAGCATCGGAAGTGACGGATCTGCATCAATCAGGGTGAGCGTGACACAGGTGTGACATGGATTGCCCCCGGCGCGAATGAGGGGGCCAACAACGATGCCCCGATCGCTGAACCGTACGGGAAGGTGGGGGCACTCCTCAATGAGCCATTTTTGGGCTCTTTCAAGCGGTTCTAAGAATCGCTCCACCAGAACAACGAGGTCTGTTGACCTTACGGTGTTGCCTCGAATCGAAGCATCACTCTCTGCTGGGCTTTTGCTCTCGAGTGTGCAGAGCTTTGTTGCGAGCAGCGCATCGCGAAACCCGATAACCTCCCGGCCGTCATCAGATAGAAGCGTTCGCAGGGTTGTTCCCCTGGAGGATGTAGTGATCGGCGTGTTAGTAGAACGCAGTACCGGTGCCAAGTCAGCGACTAGAGTATGCGCCTCGCGCGGGGTTACGCCGGCCCTTCTTGCTTCGGCAACAACTTTGTTTGTATCGACGCCCCGCATCAATGAAGCAATAAATCTCTGCTGACCCGCTGATGGATGATGGACTCGCGCTTCGGCACGTTCGAAGCCGAAGCGAAGGGTGTCAAGGTCTTCCCACGCCATCGGGAAGTCAGTATCAATTTTGGCGAATGCGGAAGTCATACCTTGAAGTCTGGCCCCGTCAGAGTGCCCCTTGGCGGTTTTCCACAGTGAAGTGACGAGTTCCATTGAATGACGCCCAAAATGATTGCTGTGGAGGAGTCAAATCCCTACTTCTCAGAGTCGGACTGATCCTCGCCGTCACTTGAGTCCCCGTTATCCGCCTCCTTGTCATGAGGGGGAAGTGTGCCGTCAAGCAACTGGGCAAGTGCGGCGTCGAAGTCGTCGGCTTCGCTGTCTGGTGACGCACCTGCAAGACCCAATCGCTCCAACAATCGTGCCGGGTGATCGAGCTCTTCCATCGTTGGTAGGAGATCGGGATGAGCCCACAGGCCGTCACGTATCTCGGGCGTCCCACGCTCTCCGACAAGCCGCCACAGAGCGGCGGCATCACGTAGACGTCGCGGTCGAAGTTCAAGGCCAATAAGGGCGCTAAACGCATGCTCTGCCGGACCACCGGTTGCGCGACGTCGCCGCACCATCTCTGCGATCGCATCGGCCCCGGGGATTCGCATCGCGGCGTTTGCAGTGACCACGTCGACCCATCCTTCGATCAGCGCGAGCATCGTTTCGAGTCTGGCGTGGGCCGCCTCTTGCGCGGGACTCTTGGGCGGAATGAGAGCGCCGTTTGAGAGCAGCTCCTGAAGCTGATCGGGCTGAGAGGGATCTATCTCGCGTGCGACCTCTTCGATGCGATCGGTGTCGATGCTGATGCCACGGGCGTAATCCGTAATCGCAGAAAGTAGATGAAGCCGTAGCCACTTGGAGTGACGGAATAGGCGAGCGTGCGCAAGTTCACGCACCGCGAGATATAGGGTGACCGCCTCCGTGTCTTGATCAAGTCCCTCTGCAAAGGCTGCAACACCACTTGGGAGGAGAGCTCCGCCCTCTCTGCCTGGGCCGGAGAGGAGCGGAATTCCGATGTCTCCCGCCGAAACAACCTCACCTGAGAGCTTGCCAATAATGGTTCCGAGTTGCACAGCAAACAGTGCCCCACCAACACTTCGAAGCATTGGAGCGGCCCCCTGCAATGCTGAGCTGAGCTCTTCAGGCATTTGCGATTGAAGTGCTTCCATGAGTGCCTGGGTTACTGATTCTGCGACGGGCTCCGCCAGACTGATCCAGGTGTCAACTGACTGCTGCACCCACTCAATGCGCGAGAGGGCCCGTGGTGCATCGGGAGTTGCACCGATTTCGGTGACCTCGTCGAGCCAGAGTGTGGCCACGGGAAAGGCCCGTAACGCAGGGCAGGATCGCCGGCGGCGCTTCCGTCGCTTGCAACCTCTATTGCTGTGCGTCGCGCTGCTGACCAGTCGATGCCGTCGGTCGGCTGCTGCATGGCTCCGCGCAGAGTGTTGAATAACCCCTGCATGGTGGCGGGATCTGCCGGAATTCCAGCTGCCTTCGCGAACTGCTCGGGGCTAAACGATTCGTTCGGCTCTCCATTGCCGGAGAGCATGTCGCGCAGAATCTTCTGCAGATCCTCGAAGTCGTTGTTTTCGTTCTGGTCGCTGGCGTCGTTCTGATCGTTCGCGCTCATTCAGCTCTCCTCAAAATGCTCAGTATCAACGCTACGGCAACACACTCGAATCCGCCTGCTAGATTGACCCGGGCGGCAGCAAAACTGTTGCGCCGACTGCGAACACGATCCAAACCCGCATGAAAAGAGGAACGGCATGTACGACGAGCGGCATGAACGGCGCAAGATGCGGGTGTTGCTCGGGATCGCGACACTAGCCTCATTAACCGTTCTTGCTGCGGTGATTCCCTCGCCGTATGCCATTGAGCGGCCCGGGCCCGTTGTTGACACTCTCGGTGATGTCAAAATCAAAGACGAAACGATGCCGGTTATCAGCATTTCGGATGCGAAGACTTACCCGACATCTGGTGAACTCAACCTGCTCACGGTAACCATTGTTGGTGGGCCTGAGCATCCGGCGAGTTGGCTTTCGTTAATACCGGCGCTGGTCGATCCATCTCAGAGAGTCGCGCCGCGATCCGAGTTTTTCCCTGAAGGGGAGAGCGAAAAAGACCGTGAGGCCGCAAACACGGTGCTTATGGACAGCTCGCAGATGCAGGCGGCAGCAGCGGCCTTCCGGCAATTGAAGCAACCGGTATCTGTGCATCTCGATGTTGCCGGAGTCTCTGAGAACGGACCTGCTGAGGGGATACTCCGCAAAGGTGACCGTCTTGTTGAAGTGAACGGCAAGCGCATCGCTGATTTTGTGGATCTGCGTCAATCAATCGTTTCTGCCGGAGCAGATAACCCCCTGAGCATTGTCATTGAACGCGACGGAGAAAAGCAGACGGTTTCGGTGACACCGCGGATACCGGACGGGGGAGATGAGCCCATGATCGGGGCTGTGCTCTCAACCAGTTACACCCTGCCGGCCAAAGTAGATATCAGTCTGTCTCAGATTGGCGGCCCAAGTGCAGGAATGATCTTTGCACTGGGGATTTACGACCAGCTCACCCCGAACCGCTGCTTGACGGCCTCACCGTAAGCGGCACGGGAACGATTACCGACTCCGGTGAGGTGGGCGCAATTGGCGGGTTGACTCAAAAGATGTGGGCGGCTGCTCGAGCCAAGAGTGATCTGTTTATTATGCCGATGGAAAACTGCCAGGAGCTACCGTCGCAGATCCCGTCAGATATGACCGTTGCGCCGGTGAATAACCTTGATGAAGCTATCGACGCAATTGAAACGGTCACCGCGGGAGGGAAACCTGCCGGGATAGAACGGTGTGAGACTCCCTAGATTTTCATTTCTCGGTGTCGTTGTCAGGGGCGAGCGATACAGTAGTTCAAAACCCTATGAGCACAGCACTGTGCATTTTGGACAGGAAGTAATACGACGTGACCGACCAGACCGTAGGTGCGCCGGACGCCCCTAAGCGCCGAGTTTCGCCACTCGCAATCACCGTTGTGATTGTGGTCCTTCTGATTCTTGGCTTTTTGGCAGTTGCCTCGGTTCTTACAGAGGTGCTGTGGTTCCGGCAGGTCGGATACCTGCCGGTGCTCATGACGCAGTGGATCGCGGCGGCCGTCATGTTTGTGATCGGCTTCTTTGCCATGGCCGTTCCCGTGTTCCTTGCAATTGAAATTGCGTATCGTAAGCGACCGGTGTATGCGCGGCTCACCGCTCAGCTTGACCGCTACCAAGAGCTTTTTGAACCGCTGCGTCGGCTCGTTAAGTGGGCGCTTCCCGCGGTTATTGGCTTGTTCGGAGGTGTGAGCGCAGCCTCCCAGTGGCAGCAGGTTCTTTTGTGGATGAACAGCGGCCCCACCGGCAAGACTGATGCCCAGTTCGGCATTGACATTTCCTTCTACCTTTTCAGCTTGCCAATCTTGCAGGGGGTTGTCGGGTTCGCGTCGGCCGTGACTCTTATTTCGTTGATCGCTGGAGTCGCAACCAGTTACCTTTACGGCGGGATTTCGTTCTCAGGGCGAGATATTCGCGTCTCAAAGTCGACTCGAATCCAAGCAGCAATTCTGGCGACGGTGTATTTGCTGCTGCAGGCAGTGAGCCTGTGGCTCGATCAGTACAGCAAACTGAACGACCCAAGTGGTTTGCACACTGGGCCGATGTTCCAAGACGTGAACGCCGTTATTCCGGGTAAGCAGATCCTTGCTGGAATCGCGCTCATCGTCGCAGTGCTGTTTTTGGTTACGGCGTTTACCGGAAAATGGCGGTTGCCGGTTGTCGGGACGGCTCTTTTCCTTGTCTCGAGCATTGTTATTGGTGTCGGCTACCCCTGGGCTGTGCAGCAGTTCCAGGTAAAGCCAGATGAGAAGAGTCTCGAGGCTGAGTACATCTCTCGCAACATCGATGCGACTCGCGAAGCATACGGGGTGAATAACGTACAGGTCGAACGCTATGACGCGGTCACCACTGCTGAAAAGGGTGCTTTGCGAGATGACGCCGTTGCAACCTCAAACATTCGCATCATGGATCCCGAAGTGATTTCTCGCACCTTTGCGCAGCTTGAGCAGAGCAAACAGTACTACCAGTTCCCGAAATCACTCAACGTTGATCGCTACGAAATCGACGGCAAGGTTGAAGACACCGTCTCGGCTGTTCGCGACATTGATATTTCCGCTCAGGATGGTTGGTACAACCGTAGCCTTGTGTATACCCACGGCTACGGGCTTGTTGCCGCCTACGGCAATCAGCGTTCACCAAGTGGTGAGCCAGTTTTCCTTGAGGGTGGAATCCCAACAACGGGTCGCCTCGGTGAGTTTGAGCCGAGGGTCTACTTCGGAATGGACTCACCAAAATACTCCATCGTGGGTGGAAAGCGCGACAAAGCGATCGAGGTCGATTACCCGACCGATGCCGAGAGTAGCGCAGAGATTACCGCGGAAGATGAAGCGAAGAAAGACTCGGCGGCAAAGCCCGCCGAAGCCAGTGCGGACTCCAAAGACACAAAAAAGAACGCTCAGACCGAGACGAGTTCTGAACGCCAGAATCTCACCACGTTCAAAGGTAACGGCGGCCCGGAGCTCAACAACATTTTCACAAAGCTCATTTATGCGCTGAAATTCCAAGACATGGAGGTGCTGCTATCGGGAGCAGTCGTTGACGGATCGCAAATTCTTTACGACCGCAATCCGCTCGAGCGCGTGCAGAAAGTTGCGCCCTACCTGACTCTCGATGAGTCCCCCTACGCTTCTGTCGTCGACGGCCGTATCGTATGGATCATTGACGGATACACAACCTCCGCGGACTACCCTTACTCGGAGCAGAAAGACCTCAACGAGTCCCTTGTTGATGCGGAGAACCCGCGCACAAGCCTCATGACGAAACCAATCAACTATATTCGCAACTCTGTGAAGGCAACGGTTGATGCGTACGATGGCAAGGTGACGCTCTATGCGTGGGATGCAGAAGATCCGCTTCTGAAAGCATGGGGAAAGGTATTCCCGGGCACTCTCAAGAAGGCAAGCGACATGAGTGGTGAACTGCTCAGTCACGTACGTTACCCAACGGACCTCTTCAAAGTTCAGCGTGAAATCCTGGGCAAGTACCACGTCACTGATCCCGGGGCGTTCTATTCCAAGGAAGACGCGTGGCGTACACCTAACGACCCGGTGAAGACCGTTGCCGAAGGTGTGACCCCGCCCGCTCAACCGCCTTACTACTTGACGCTTTCCGCGGGCAATAAGGTCGAGCCAAACTACTCGATCTACTCGACGTATATTCCCGATGCCAGCGGTGCGACAACCCGTGACATTCTTACGGGATACCTCGCTGCGAACTCCAACGCGGGTTCTGAAGCGGGTAAGGTATCGAAAGACTACGGAGTACTCAAACTGCTCGTGCTGCCGAAGGGCGACACGATCCCAGCCCCCGGTCAGGTGCAGAATAGCTTTAGGTCTGACCCGAAGGTATCCACGGAGTTGAACCTTCTGAAAACCGGAGATACACGTGTGATCAGTGGCAACTTGCTGACGTTGCCAGTTGGTGGTGGATTGCTCTACGTTCAGCCTGTGTACATTGAGGCTGCCGAGGGCACACGAATTCCACGGTTGCAGAAACTGCTGGTCTCATTTGGCGATGACATAGCATTCGAAGACACCCTCGACGGGGCCTTAGACGCACTGTTTGGTGGCAGCTCAGGAGCGAGTGCTGGTGACGGCAATACCGCAAAGCAAAATGACGAGGGCAATACCGAGACGAAAAGCAAGGACTCCGGTAAAGCGACGAATACCAATTCGACTCTGAAGGACGCCCTGAAACAAATGCAGAGCGCCTTGAAAGATCGTGACCAGGCCATGAAAGATGGCGACTGGGCCGCTTATGGCGCGGCGGACAAGCGTCTTGAAGAGGCTCTCGACGCGGCGCTGAACGCAGAATAGTGATCGAGGTGGGAATCTCCCACCTTCGCTCACAAGCTCCGGTCCTTGGAGCTGTGAGTTTGCGGTAGAGGAAGTCCCGGTTCTGTATGGACCGGGACTTCCTTGTTCTATGGCTGCTGCGTTGGCCGGAGCACTGTCTTAAGCGACGTTTGCCCCCAGCAACGTAGGTTCTAGAATTGATGCCAAAGAACGGGGGTTTCGCGCATGAAATATTCTGAGATGGATGACGCGAAGCTCATCGAGTTGACTCGTAAGAGTGACATGGCTGCCTATGCGGCACTCTGGGAACGACACGCCACGGCCGCACTGAAAGTAGCGAACTCGTTTTCTCGCACGATCACCCCAGACGATCTAGTCTCTGAGGCCTATGTCAACATTCTCGAGACCATAAACCGCGGTCACGGCCCGACAACTGATTTCCGCCCCTACCTTTTGGGTACTGTCCGCAATATCGTTTCTCGGGTGGCAGCTAAGTCTAAAGAAGACACTTTTGAAGACCTGGAGGCGGTGGTTGATGCGCGGCAGGACGGTGGCATCGATACTTTCTATGCGGGACTGGGGACCTTTACCCCGGATAGTGGACACGGGGTTATGGCTACGCTGCAGCAGCAAGCATAGCTGATTCAAACGCGTCAGGCGCGACTTGCCCGAGGTAGGAGTGGCGGCGCTTCGTGTTGTACCGGTTCACCCACCTGAACACCTCACGGCGACATTCATGCTCGTCCCGAAACGCTGCCCGTCCGTGCAGGACTTCACGCTTGAGCGCCGCGTTGAACGACTCAGCGAGCGCGTTATCCGCTGAGGAACCGACAGCCCCCATTGACTGCGTCACCCCCCAGCTCTGTACACAACTGCGCGTACGCTTTCGAGGTATAGACGCTGCCGTGATCTGAGTGAAAAATGGTTCCGTCAAGTGAGCCACGCGCGGCTCTGGCTGCGGTCAGTGCATCACTGACGAGTTCGGTACGCATGTGGTCGGCAAGCGCCCACCCGGCCAGCTTTCTCGAACACAGATCGATCACCGTCGCGAGGTACCAGTTCTTCCCACCCACGATGGGCAGGTACGTGATATCGCCGACATAGCGGGTGCCTGGCGTGTCAGCGGTGAAGTCACGCTGCACCAGATCAGCGACCTTCTGATCATTGGGGTCAGGGACCGTGGTCTTCACCCGACGCAAGAGCCTGATCCCTGAAAGCCCGTGCTCGCGCATCACTCGCGCGACGCGCTTGTGATTCACCCGTTCGTTCTCGGGTGCCCCGTCGTTTAAGTCCGCGGTCACCCGGGGTACCCCGTAGGCGGGATCCCCGCCAGCCTCACGGTCTTGCGCACGTCTCACTCGCGCAGCAAGCGCTTCGTCGGCTTGCGTGCGGGCGGCCCGTTTCGGGGCAGCTTCCACCCACGCATAATACGAGGAGCGAGCAACGTCGAGGACTCGGCATAGCCACTTCACCGGGATGGTGTCACGGTGGTCGTCAATGAACTGGAAGCGGCTCACCAGTTCATCTCTCCCGCGAAATATTTGGCTGCCTGGCGGAGAATATCGCGCTCGGTCTCAAGCTTGGCTTTCTCGTTTTTCAGGGCGCGGTTCTCGGCAAGGAGCGCAGCCACCTCACCCGTCTCTACTAAGTCGGTAGCAGCGCGGCTGTCACGGTTTGGGGGCGGCGTGGTGCGGTACTTCTGCAGCCACAGCGACAGTGTTGACTTGCCGATGCCGAGATCACTCGCGATCGAGTCGAGGGTCGCTCCTTCGGTGGTTTCGTAGAGGTCAACGGCTTGCCGTTTGAAGTCCTCGGAGAATTGTTTGGGCATGGTTCTATGGTCTCGCTTTCTGCCGGAAAACCCGGCATCAGCGTGTCCACACTTCGGGGTAAAGGCCCGTCTGAGCGCTAACGGTTCGTGAACTTCTTGATCCGGAAAACTTTCTCAAGAAAAGTCGGTCTTTTCTTGTAAAGGTTTTGCCTCCGTTGTCTCTATGTAGATGAACGGGTCTTTTCTGCTTGTCTGATCAGGCTCCGCTCATAGGGGGTGTCTCAATGATGCCTGGAATCTAGCGAATTAAGGACAAAAACATTCATGAACAAGCTATCTAAGGGTCTTATCGTTTCTGGTCTGGGCGTGTTACTTCTGCTGGGCACAGGTGGATCACTCGCGCTCTGGAACGTCAGTGCAAGCAGTGAAGCCGGTCAGATCGTGACCGGTGACCTGAACCTGAGCATTCCGACTGAGGACCAGGTCTGGGAAACGGTGGACGCCGAGGGAACGTGGACTCCCATTAGTAATATCAGTGACTACACGATTGTTCCGGGGAAACCGTGCGCTTGACTCAGCCGCTCGATGTGACCCTCGTTGGTGACAAGATGGCCGCTGAGCTCACGGTCGACACCTCGCAGGCGATCAAAGCAGTTGCAGGGGGGAGCTTGCCGGGCGAGTTTCTGACGGTCTCGTCGGCCTTTGCCGACGCCCCGAGGGCGAGGCGTTGCCCACCCAGGTGGGAACTAGCAACACCTGGGAGTTTGATTCTGAGCTGACAAACGGTACGGCGCGCTTCACTCAACAGATCACGTTCAGCTTCTCTTCAGAGGTCACTGACCGCGTCGGTGCTCTCGCGACGATTGATCTCGCTGAGACCAACTTCGTTCTCGAGCAGAAGTTCGACAATCCAGCGGCATAGGCAAACGAAGTAATGGTCGTCTCGGCGGCCTCATGTTGTCCGCGAGTTGAGGGTTCAATTCGCCGACAACATATGTAAGGGGGAGTGAGTGGGAGACGCCAGATCCACAATCAGACTAACAAGAAAATGGGCGGCAGCAATCGCAACTGTCTCGTTGTTTGCGGTTGTCGCGCTTGCACTGGGGGTAGGCCAATCGTTGGCCGCTTGGAAAGTATCAAAGACTGGGACAGGCGCATTCTCTGTTGGATCGTTCTCGTTCCAGCTGAGCGACGCTTCGGGTGGGGGCGCTTCACCCAGCAGTCCCGCGAGCCAGAACCCTCCGGAGTATGTCTTCGAACAGCTGAGTGGTAACTTAGATGCGTTGCTCCCGGCAGTATTGGCGTCGCGCAGATGCTGATTACTAACACGGGATCCACGCCTCTCACACTTTCATACACCGGGGTTAGTTCTTCAGCAGGAACTTCCGCTGAGGAAGCCTTCTCAGGAGCCTTGCGTATGGGTGCCCTCGCGCGAGAGAGCGAGAGCTGCCAAAAGACCGATTTTGAACTTGCCAACCTGGTGAAGTTGCAGGCCGTCGGTTCTGAAGCTCCCTTCGACGTGATTTCTGGTGAGGATCCGTTAGCTCCTGGAGACAGTCGCTTTCTTTGCATGGCGGTTGCCTTGAGCGCAGATGTTCCGCCTGAGGCTCAGGGGCAGAAAGCAACGTTCTTGATCAAGGTTCGTGCCGACCAGTATCGCCGGGCAGCATGACCACGGCAAAGTATCTGGGGGAAACAAGCGAGATGACACGGGGGCTCAAACGCTGTCGATTGTGCGTAGCGCGCTGCTCTCGATTGTGGCGTCTTTTGTTGTCGTTCTGGTGGCAGCACTCGTCGTGATTCCACGAGTTACCGGCTCAGAGAGCTACACGATTTTGACCAGTTCAATGGAGCCGGGATTTCCGCCGGGCACCGTCATTGTGACGCAACCTCGACCGGTAGCGAACATCGTCGTCGGTGACGTCATCACTTATCAGCTCGCGTCAGGCAAACCTGAAGTTGTGACGCATCGAGTCGTGGGCATTCGCAGTGACACTCAAGGCGACATTGCCTTCACCACACGGGGAGACAATAATTCGATCAATGATCCCCACCCTGTGATTGAGCGGCAGGTGAAGGGCGTACTGATCTACTCGGTGCCTTTTGTCGGGATGGTGCTGAACCAGGTCTCGGGGAACGTAGGACTGTGGGCTCCCGTTGCCGGGGGAATCTTGCTGCTTGTCGTTGGGGGCAGCTATGTTATTTCACATTTCTCGAGAACTGGTGCTTCTCAGAAAAGTTCACGCTCTCGCAGGGTTAGCGGTGAGCCGCATGCGTAAACAAGTTGCTCGCGCTTCACGACTGCTGGGTGGTGTGCTCGGGGTTGCGATCGTTGTTTGTGGTGCCGGGGTGGTCTCGACTGCTGCGGCGATTCCCGGGGGAGCGGCTGAGGAAACTCGGCCATTGCTGCTGAGCAACGATGGACGACAGTGGAGCACGGCGTTGTAGCAGCCTGTTTTTGCTGGCTCAAGTCGCCTTGTTCCCGGTGATAGCGTGCTCGGCGATTACTGGCTGCGCAACAACTCAGGGGAGGCCGCTTTTTTAACGGTACAGCTTTTGGCAACGGGTCTGACAGAGGGAACGAACGATTTTGTATCCCTCGCAGCGAGAGTGGATGGCCGCGAGTTTGCTTCCGTTTCCCTGAACGACGATGGGTGCGCGACGGTGGTGCAGGGACTTCCCATTGCAAGCGGAGCTATTGTTCAGCTGGGTGCTTCAGTAGCCCTCAGCATTGATGCTCCTCTGGAGCTGCGGGGGCAACGAGCGGATCTGAATGTCCGAACAACTCTTCACGACGCAGATTTTGACCCAGCCCCTGGTCAGTGCCTTGCCGATGGCGGGTCGATGCCGGATACTCCGCAGACCGTGCCTCCGGGCAAAAATCCCGTGACACCGCAGAAACCGCAATCGCAGGTAGGTCAGGAACAAGCGGGCTCGCAAGGAGGACTTGCTGCGACCGGAACGTCTGTGGGTGGCTGGCTTCTGCTAGTAGCCGCAATGACAGCGGGCGGCATTCTTCTAAGGACACAGCGAAAGGGGGCGATAAATGAATAAGCTTCGACAGCGACTTGGTAAGCGGCTTCGTGCCCTGAGTATTGGCGCAACCGTGATGCTGGTGGTGGGCCTTACAACCGTACTCGGTGGGGGCACGGCGGTAGCCCTGTGGAGTATTGACAGTGCCAGTATTATTGCCTCGGCCAGGGCAGATACTCTGCGCGCGCTGGATAAGCCCGTTGCCACGGCCACAACCGCCACCCAGATTTCACTTCAGGCGGGCGACGGAGTGAAGAGCGACACGCTCTCTCCGCGGTACTCGCTTGAACGCTCAGTTACCTCTGATTTTTCTAACCCGGTAGCCGTCGGCACCGCAGACAGCTCGACGTTTACTGACAACGGCCATCTCGCTGCAGTGGCCACCAGCAGTACGTTCACGAAGATTGTGATGGGCACCGACGCTGGCTGTGGAATCACCGCGGGGAAAGTGATGTGTTGGGGCAACAACACGAGTGGACAGCTCGGACAGGGCACCCTGGAGGGCAACTCTGGTACGCCGCTGCAGGTGAAGTCGCACGCAGACGACGTCCAGTCAGATCTGCCCGCCGACGTTGCGATTCTTGATATTGCCGCAGGCCTGCGCACGTTCTGCGTCACCACCTCCACGCAGGACGTGTATTGCTGGGGTCGCAATGAAAGTGGTGCTGCGACGGGCAACTCGACCGACATGAAACCCTTTCCCACCAAGGTTGCGGCAACCCCGCGAGGCAATGTGAGCTCAATCACCGTCGGTAATAGCAGTGCCTGTGCTCCATTTGACGGGTTCGGCGCCTACTGCTGGGGCAGCAACTCAGTTGGCCAACTGGGGGCTGGAATTGCGGTCAGTGCAGGCCCCTTTGCGCCCCGGAAGGTTTTGTCTGCCGCTGCAGGATCAGACATTCCCGCAGGTACAACCCTGCAAATGATTCGCGCTGGGAACGACATGGGTTGTGTTATTACTTCGGGAGTTGCGTACTGCTGGGGAGTAACCTCTATCGCGGTTTAGGTATTGGTACAACCATCAACGCTAACGCGCCCAAGGCAGTGGTGCGGGGTGGGTCCAGCGCCATTCCCGCTGGTACAACGTTCACTGACATCTCACTGTCTGCGCAAAATGCTGCGGTAGGGCAGCGTGCATCGTGTGCCGTTGCTGGCGGTGCCGTTTACTGCTGGGGGCGTTTGCCAACGGTTCGTTTGGCAACTCGGCAATCTCGGCTGACTCTGCCTACCCTGTGAGGGTGTCGGGATTGCCCGCAGGTACCGTGACGAACCTTTCCACGGGGTTTCTTGGCTCGTGCGTAGTCATTTCGGGTAGGAGCTACTGCTGGGGGTCAAACGCGAAGGGGCAGTTCGCAAACGGTACCCTCACCGGTGGTAACCCCATTGCGACCACCGTTCTGCCCGCCGGTAAAACGGTGAAGGAAATCGTGGGTCAGAGCGAAACTCGCTGCTGGTTGTTTACCGACGGAAGTAGCGGGTGCGCTGGCCTCGGTGGGGTAGTCAACCGACTCGGTGAGGGACCAGGCGGGCGTGTCACCGATAACAATACGAATATCGGCACAATGGCAACTCCGGTGCCTGTGTTGTGCGTTGGCGGAACACTTCCGCTTGCCGATGGCTCGTGCTCGCTCAAACCGGCAACAACGTACTACTACCGAATGTTCTACACCCTGGGTAACTGGAAGAGCCCGTTGTCTGAAGTTGTGGCAGTCTCGACCAAGTGAAAATGGCCCAAAACAAAAATCCCGATCTCTCTCGAGACCGGGATTTTTTGTGCCGCAGTAGCGACTTTCGTTGCGGGGGCAGGATTTGAACCTACGACCTCCGGGTTATGAGCCCGGCGAGCTACCGAACTGCTCCACCCCGCGGCACAAGAGATAACACTAGTCCGGACTTCGCCACAATGCAAATCGAGGTGCAAGCCGTGTCTGTGGATAACTTTTTCGTGAAACTTGCGCGCTCGCCAGCATTGGTGCATGGACGGAAAATCCTCCTGAGCAACACGCCCTGGTTGGGGTGTGCTGCTGCGAAACTGATCGGAGCAAACATGGGCAAAGCGGCGTCAAACTATCTCGCATTAGGGCGAAGAAACATGATTCGTGGGAAAGCGTTCATCGTTCTGCTCGGCATTCTTGCCGGATTGCTACTCATGAATGGGTTTCCCCTAAGCAGTATGCTTCCCGCTGCGCACGCAGCTACCCAGGGTGCCGGACACCTCTACAAGGGTGTGTTTGTTGGTGCCTTCATCACATCGTCCACTCAGTCGAATGCGTACTGTGTTGAGCCCGACGGTGACAATCCCACATCTGAGGTGCCGCCGAAAGTGATGTCGAGTTTGCGTGGGTACCGTATGCAATCCACCGGTCACTGGGTCGCGCCTTACTCAAACGAGCGAGGCCTGATGCAGATGAACTACATCACTTCAATGCACGGTGGTCTCGCTCTCGGGCCAGGTTGGCACGACGATCAGGCCGCTGCGGTAGCGCTTGCCATCTGGACGATCCGAGGTGCAGAAGACGCGGAGGTCGCGTTCTGGGTCGCAAATATTCGAGCCGCTGCGCCCGGGCACGTGCAGGACCAGGTCGATTCGATCCTTGCAGAATCTGCTGCGGCGATTGTGCCTCCCGTGCTCAAGGCCCCGGCTGATCCAGCTGTGGTCTGGAAGACCTCAGCGACCGGTGTGGTTGATGTGCCCGCTGGGTACCAGCAACTTCGGATTGAGGCGGGTGGCCGTTTGACAGGTGCAGCACCCACAGGTGTGACATTCGACTCGGCGGCTCAAACGGCCACTCTTGATAGCACGCGGGCGGTTTCGCTCAGATTTGAAACGACCCCCGACCTTGGCTCATCAAGGCTGCAGGAAGTGAAGTTTTCGGCAAACTGGACCAAAACTGGAAAGAGATGGCCTGCTCGCATCTGGGGGTATCAGCCCGCTGCGGATGACGCGGATCAACTTTTGCTCTACGGGGGCGGCTCTGAGGACTTTTCACAATCGGGCACTTGGCGTAAGACGTCGGCAACAAGCGAAGAGAGCCGTTTTGCCCCGGTTGTGAGGACCGAGGTGCCCGCAACGCGGTTGGAGAAGGGCGCACCCTACGCGGACCGAGTGACGTTTGGAATCGCTGAGCATTCCGACCCCTGGCCCGTGTATTTGGAAAATGGCGTTCAAAAGTACCGACCCGTGCGAGCCACGGGAACACTGTACGGCCCCTTCGCATCGCGTCCAGAAGAGAGCGACGAAGCGCCGATTGATCCTGTGCCTCCCGTTGCGGCGACAGCCGAAGTGATTGCAGTAGACGGTCCAGCAACCTATGAGGTTGAAATTTCCAGGGATCCGGCGGCAAACGTTTCCGGCTATTTCACGTGGGTATGGGAAATTGATGCTCAGAGTCAGGGGCCAGAAATTCAAGTGGGGGCGAAAGAGGAGTGGCATCTCGATTCTCGGTACTCATTCCACGATCGGTTTGGGATCCCGAAGGAGACTCAGTTCAGCCCAATGGAATTTAACATCACAACACGACTCGAGGACGCGGAGCTTGCCCCGGGCGGGAAAACGATCGATCGAATTACTCTGGCGAGCAATGGGACATGGCTTGAGCGAGATGGTAAACCTGTGCCGATCATTGTGAGAGCGTCGGTGTACGAAACGGATGGGAACCCTGAGCGGGCGGTAGAACCTCCCCAGGATGCGCGTTTGCTGGCAACAGAGAAGGTTACGGTGACGTCTTCCGAAGCTCCAAGCGAGATCGAGGTTGTCGCGCCGTTTCCCGAAGAGCCGGGGAGGCTGGTTGACGGCTCGCTCGGATTGACCGTTCAGGCCTGTGTCGTTGCTGAAGACCAGGAAGAGGGCATAAGGGAACTGATCGAGGAAAGCTGTGATGACTGGGGTATCCCTGAAGAATCGGCTCGTGTTGTGTCACCTCAGGTTGCGACGGTTGCGCAAGAGACAGGGCAGGTGGGAGGCCGAATTGTTGATACCGCAAATGTGAAGGGGCCCGTTCCTGAGGGGGCGACACTGGGTTTCACCGCTTATCTCAAGGCTGAAGTTGGTGCACAGCGGTTCGATGAGCATTGGCGGCCCGTGCTCTCTGAGGGGGAGAGCCGGTGCGCTGGACCGAAGACGACCTTGCCGGCTTAGGCGAGAAAGCGCTGTGCGAGCTGCAACCGGTCGCGAAGACCGCAAGAGTAGCGATCGTTGCCTCTGGAAGAATCACTTCTCCCGCGGTGACGGCACGCTCGGAGGGAACCATTCACTGGGTGGAAGATCTCGCTATTGAACATGAGAAATTCGGAGACCCGCTTGAGCTACACAGGGGGATCTGCGGGCTTGTTGAGGAGACAACAACTGTGAGGGATTCAGAAGCCCATGAGCGGTTGCCTCAGACGGGAGTTGCGAGGAGTATCGTGATCACAGTGTCAAACGCAATCATCGCTGCTGTTGTTTGCCTGGGATTGGTACTTCGTCGCCGCTCCAAGAGCGTCGGAGCTGCCGATTAGGTGCCTTTGGGTTTGAAACGCAGGCTAAAAACCGGGACCCGCAGAGGTTATGCAGCACAACCAAATGGTTTTCATAGGTTCGCACGACATGCTGGTACAACACGAAGGGAGTCTCCATGACCACCACCCCAGACCAGAATCCTGAAAACCTGAACGCTGAGAACCTTCAGAGCGGCGAGGCTCAGGGGATCAGGCAGCATCGAACCCGACTGTGCCTGATCCTATCCCGAGTGCGCCTCTTGCTCCGCCGGTTGCACCAGCTCAAACGATCCCTGCTGCACCAGCGGCTCCGGCCGCCCCGATCGCTCCTGCGCTCCCGGTTGTGCCAGCGGCTTCAGCAGCCTCGGTGAGCCCCGAAGAGCCGGCGACACCCGCAGCTCCCGCGGTTCCTTCCTTCCTGGAGGAGGCAACTGCTCCGGCAGCGCACCCGACAACTCAATTCGCGCCGGTTCCCCCTGCCGCTCAGGCGCAGCCTGTGCCGCAGTCGGCTGCACCAGCTCACGCACCGGTGCAGCCAGCTCAGCAGTACGCTGCTCCAACTCACGTGCCACAGCCAGGGTTCTCCGACTACACCGGGCAGCAGCCCATGGGAGGAGACTACCCAGTGCCGTCGGCCCAGGCGACTCAGCCGACGGTTGAGCACCCGGCGTTCCAGCAAGCTACAGCGACAGAAGCTCCGGTTGCCGCCGCATCCTCGAAGAATCGAACCGGGGTGCTGCTCGCGGGTCTCGCGATTGGTGCCCTCCTGGGTGGCATCGTGGGCGGTGGCGTCGCGGCGGTTGTGTCTTCAAATACCTCGAACTACTCCGGTTCGCAGGCGAGCGGAACACTCACGCTCAACAACCCTGACTCGGCCTCCACGGTCTCCGGGGTCGCCGCTGTTGCAACCCCGAGCGTCGTGACGCTTGAGGTTAGCGGCGGCAGCTCAAGCGGCTCGGGTTCTGGTGTGATCTACCGTGAAGACGGATACATCATCACGAATGCCCACGTTGTCACACTTGACGGTGCAGCAGGGGACAACGCGAAGATTCGCGTCAAGCTCAGTGACGGACGTATCCTCACTGGAAAGCTAGTGGGGGTCGACCCCTATGCTGACCTTGCTGTTGTGAAAGTCGATGCTGACAACCTTCCCGCAATTAAGGTCGCGGACTCGACTAAACTCAACGTTGGTGACACGACGGTGGCAATTGGTGCACCGCTCAACCTCTCAAGCACCGTCACAAGTGGTGTTGTGAGTGCTATCAACCGAGGTATCTCGGTTGGCAGCCCGCTGATTCCTCAGGACGGTTCAGATCAGCAACAGCAGCAGCCGAATGATCAGGGTGACCAGGGCACGTTCCCCTGGGACTTCCAGTTTCCCGATAATGGTCAGTCTGACAAATCGCAGCAGCAACAGCAGCCCACTGCGGGCACGGTGACGCTGCCCGTGATTCAGACTGATGCATCGATTAATCCGGGTAACTCTGGTGGTGCGCTGCTGAACGCGGACGGTGAACTCATCGGCATCAACGTTGCGATTGCTTCCACGTCAAGCAGCGGCGGTACAGCGGGCAGCGTTGGTCTCGGGTTCGCGATCCCTTCAAACCTTGCGGTGCGGGTTGCAGACGCGCTCATTGACGGAAAGCAGCCATCGCACGGTTTGCTTGGCGCTTCCGTGGTGGATTCAAGCCAAGACACCGACGCTGATCAGAACTTCGCTGGCGGACTCATTGTCGATGTTGCTTCTCAGGGTGCGGCTGAAAAAGCTGGGCTCAAAGCTGGCGACGTTATTACAAAGGTCGGTGGAGTACCAGCGGTTGATGGCACTTCGGTGTCTGCCCTTATCCGTATGAATGGCGGTGGTAGCAAGGTCACCATCGACTACATGCGCAACGGGAAGGCCGCTCAAACCGAGGCAACACTCGGCACGCTCGAGTGGTAACTTTCTAGATTCCCTTTCACGGTGCCGCAGCGAAGCTCAAGAATTGAGCTTCGCTGCGGCACCGTTGCGTTGAGTGCCCTACAGTAGTTGTAATGAGTACCGGTGGATTTAACTTCGCCCAGGGCAACCTAAGTAAACTGCTTGCGCTCCCGAAGTACTTGCTTTCTGTGATCGTCTCGTGGTTTGTGCCTCGATCCGATACAAAGTGGGTGTTCGGCAGTGGAATCGGGGTGGCCGAGGGCGCGCTCGTGGTTGCTCGTCAGCTTCGACTGGAAGAACCAGATGCTTCGATTAGCTGGCTTGTCGCGAACGAAGAGGAGGCTGAGGCCGCTCGCAACGAGGGGTTTGTGCCCGTAGCTCGAGAGAGCGCCTCCGGCTATTGGGCGACACTGCGGGCGGGCCGAATCGTCGTTACTCATGGACTCGGTGATGTCAACAGATTTGGCATCATGGGTGGCTGTATCGTGCAACTCTGGCACGGCGCGCCCATTAAGCGACTTCACCTGGACTCTCAGGTCACAACGGCCATAAGCGGACCGGCTCCGCTGCGGGTGATGCTGCGCCGCATGTATCTCGCTGGATCGCGGCAAGTCTCCCTCTACGTTGCGGGGTCACCTCTCGCCGCCGAACGGCTCCGTTCGGCCTTCCGTGTTGCGCCCGGAAAAGTGCGAGTGCTAGGAGACCCCCGAGACGACACACTCGCGTCTCAGGCGGCAGACCCCGCCAAAGCCGAACGAAGTAAACAACAGCTGCAAGAACTATTAGCGGCCGCAGGATCGAGCGTTTCTGCGCAAGATATGCTGATCCTCTATGCGCCGACCTGGCGCGATGGTGATGCGGACCCGGCTGCGCCAACAAAAAAGGAAGTCACTCGCCTTCGTAAATTACTGAATCAGCATGGCGCCCATCTGCTGATTCGCTCTCACCCACTCGGTGCAGGAGCTTACGAAGGAGTGCTGGGGGAACGAGTTCATCTGCTCGGCGCCGATTTCTTGCGTGAGATCACTCCTCTGCTGGGGGCATCGACGCGATCATCACCGACTACTCTTCGATTGCCGTCGACTTCGCCCTCATGGGACGACCAATCGTCTGGTTTGCCCCTGACCTCGACCACTATGAAAGCACTCGGGGGCTCTACGAGCCGCTTGCAGTGACGAGTGCGGGCCGCATAGAGCGGACCTGGAGCGACGTTATCGAACGGCTTGAGCAGTTGCAGCGCGGCAGCTCGGCCTGGCGGGCAGCCGAGGCGGATACGCGTGCGTTTGCGCGTCGATTCCACAGCCACCCAGAGGGTGACGCTGCGTCAAGAGTGCTCGCGGAAATTCGGCGTTTGCGTTTACGTGACAAAGAACTAGTGCCCACGGGGGTGTCTTTTTCGAGAGTTTTTACGGACGCCAGGTGAGCTGCAACCCTCACGCCATCGACCGCGAGATTGCTCAGCGCTTCCCTGAGGTCGCTCGTTACTGGAGCGTTACGAGCGAGACACAGAAAGTGCCCGAGGGTGCGGTTCCAGTTTTGGTTGGCGGTCGCGAGTGGTTTGCCGCGCGTCGCACGGCGAAGCTCGTTGTAGTCAATGACTGGTTGCGCAATTCGTTCCGAAGGAAGCGTGGACAGACGGTTCTCCAAACCTGGCACGGCACGATGCTGAAGCATCTCGCACTGGGGCGTCCCAACGTGAGTCTGCGCACGAAGCTCGCAATCCACCGCGAGAGCCGCCGCTGGAGCATCATGCTCTCTCAGAACCAGCACTCAACAAATATTTTTAGATCAAGTTACGCGTTTCGTGGTGACATTCTTGAAATGGGCTATCCGCGTGACGATCGTCTTGCACATGCGGTCATTGGTGGGGGTCGCAATCCCATCGATGTGCTCGCTGCGCGTGCCGCCCTGGGTATTCCAGCGGGGTGTCAGTGCTCAGCTACGCCCCGACCTGGCGCGACGGTGGTGTCACCCTCGTCGATGACCTCGACGTGCAGCGCCTCGCACAAGAACTCGGTGAAAATTGGGTTGTGGTTGCGCGCGGTCACTCACGCACTCACACGTTTGGGCGATACCCGGGAAGTGCTGAGGGTGCCGTCATTGATGCGTCCCAGCACGACGATGTGAATGACGTGATCCTCGCCGCTGATGTGCTGGTCACTGACTACTCGTCGATCATGTTTGATGCCGCAGTTGCTCGAGTTCCACAGCTCTTTTTTGTGCCAGATCTCGCTGCATACCGTGATCGCGAACGAGGCTTTACTTTCGACTTCGAGCGCGAGGCACCGGGACCCCTGTTGCAACAGCGTGACGAAGTGCTCGCCCATGCGCAGGCCCTGGGCGAACTCGGTCACGATGCCAGCTGGGTACGTGAGTATGCTCAGGCGCGCGAGGAGTGGCGCAAGCGATTCGCTCCGAATGATGACGGAGAAGCTGCTAAACGGGTCGTTGATGCGTTGATCGAACGTGGTGCACTTTCGATCTGAGGTTAGGCTCGTGACCGGTCAACGACTCGGCCTCCACCGAGCAGTATGCCACGCAAAAATCCGGTTCCCCAGCTCAGGTGCATTGTCACGAGAGTCGCTGCCGTAAGAAGGCGATCCTGCACCCCCTGCTGTTCAGGAATGCGCAGCGTCGCAAACAACACCCCCGCTACATACCCGGCGAGTGGGAGCAGCAGAAGCCACCAGGATGCCCAGGACAGTGCCCCAAACAAAAACAACACCAGGCTCACCACACTCACCGTGAGTGAGATGACAAGCGCTCCCGGCGCAAAAAAACGCCACGGGTTTGCGCGGCCGTAACGGCGAACCAGCACCGCCCGCCACGTGCCGGTGGCAAAGAACTGTTTTGCGAGATCACGAAAACTCGCGCGAGGCCAATACGTCACCTTGAGTGCTGGTTCAAACCAGATGATGCCACTGGCACGGCGGATCCTCAGATTGAGCTCCCAGTCCTCGCCTCGAAGAATACTGGGATCGTAGCCACCGACGGCCTCGATTGCCTCTCGTCGGAAGATCCCGAGATACGCGGACTCGGCGATGCCTGGCGTTCCGTCGCCATGGTAGGCGCCGCCGCCGAGACCATAGGGGCTGTTGTACCCGCGGGCAATTGCGCGTTGCACGGGTGAACGTCCGGCTGCACGCATGATCCCACCAACGTTGGTGGCTTCCTCGCGCTGCAGTGCAGCGACGCCGAGGCGCGTGTAGTCGGGTGTCAGTTCAGAGTGAGCATCAACACGCACCACCACCGGATATTTGCTCGCTGCAATCGCCGCATTGAGGCCAGCGGGTATGTCGCGCGCCGGGTTCTCAACGAGCCTTACTCGCGCGTCTTGTTCTGCCAGATCGGCTGCAATGTCGTTACTGCGATCACGGGAGGGGCCTAGTGCCAGAACGATCTCCTTTTCACCCTCGTAGTCTTGGGCGAGGATCGTGCGAACGGCAGCTTCGAGAAATCCCTCTTCGTTAAGCACCGGCATCACATAACTGACGGCGGGGAGTTCGGGGAGCTTGGAGAGGATCACCTCAGCATCTTCCCACGCGAGCACACGGCATCCAAGCGGCAGGCCGCCAGTAAGCTGAGAAGGTGCAACTGGTGAAAGATGGAAAACGTGCGGTCCGGCTCGCAAAGCGAGTACTGAAGGGACGGCGTGCGTTCTTTGAATTGCGTGGTTTGTTGGAGCACCGGGGTCCGCTCCCTGAACAACATTTCCGCGTGGGGGTGTATTTTGCCGACAGCGACGTCAATATTTATCAGATGCGGCAGTGGTACGCGCCGTTGCAAGAACTGTCTAAACGCTGGCCCGTGCTGGTGCTTGCCCGAAATGCGGCCGGTGCGCGCCAGCTCATTCGTGAAAGCGGGCTCGATGTTGCGTTTGCGCCAAAGGTGACCAGTCTTGAACGAATACTGGAAGAGCAATGCCTTGATGTTGTGCTGTACGTAAATCAGAACACCAGAAACTTTCAGATGATGCGCTATGGCAGTTGCTGGCACGTCTTTATCAATCACGGTGAGAGTGACAAGATGTACATGACCAGCAATCAGCACAAGTGCTACGACATGGCCTTAGTCGCGGGTGATGCGGCCCGAGTGCGGCTCTCAAACGCGCTTTGGGATTACGACGTCGAACGGCGTACGATTCCCATCGGAAGACCGCAGACGGACCACCTGAGCGGTCAACCACCGTTTGCGCCCGATGCGCGCACCGTGGTGTTCTACGCGCCGACCTGGGAGGGGGATCGCCCAGCCGCGTGTTACGGATCCGTGGCTACACACGGTGAAACGCTGGTGCGAGGGCTTCTTGCTACGGGGCGGCACCGAGTGGTGTACCGTCCACATCCTCGTAGCGGTGTGGTTAACCCGGAGTTTGGTGCGGCGAACAAACGCATTATTGAAATGATCACCGAGGCTAACGAGCGTGATCCTCAGGCCCACCACGTCTACGACCAGTCACCGACTCTGGGATGGCAGCTCAGCTTGCCCGACGTCGCAATCTGCGACATTTCGGCGATGGTCTACGACCGGCTTGCCACCGGAAAACCGCTCATGGTGACACGGCCTGTGGCCCTGAAGCCTCAGTCGACGAGAACGGCTACCTCAGTGTGTGCGAGTGGCTGGACGCGGCTGACAGCGCAGATGCTGAGAAAGTGCTGGACCGTGTGATCGGTGACGATGATGCGCGTGAGCGCCTCGTAACTTGGTCCCAGCACTACTTCGGTGACACGACTCCGGGGGCGCCAACAAAGCGCTTCCACGCTGCGATCGAAACGCTGATGACCCGTGCAGAGGAGCAGCGCAGAATCAAGGCCTAGCCTCCGTGATCGGCGTCGTAGCGCTTAAGTACCTCATCGATTGGGCCGTCTAACACCAGCTTACCGGCGTTGAGATAGAGTCCGCGTGTGCAGAATCTGCGCAGATCGCGCTCATTATGGGAAACGAGAAAGAGGGTTTTTTCTTCTTTGAGGAGCTCTTCGATGCGGTCGTAACACTTTGCACGAAACGCCTTATCGCCCACTGCTAGTACCTCATCGACCAACAAGACGGGCTCGTCCAGCTGTGACACAACGGCGAAGGCGACACGCACTTTCATGCCGCTCGAGAGATGTTTAAACGGGGTATCGATGACGTCGGCTGCCCCAGCAAAATCGATGATGGAGTCAAAACGGGCGGCAATCTGTTTTTTGCTCAGCCCATGAAGGCCTGCCGTGAGCTGTACGTTATCGCGCACCGTGAGATCTCCGACAAACCCACCGGTGATCTCAATGAGGGGAGCTACCCCGCCGTGAACGTTGACGGTGCCCTCGTCGGGAAACAGCACTCCGGCAACAATCTTCAGTAGTGTCGATTTGCCCTGTCCGTTACGGCCGACAACCCCAATGGCCTCGCCGCGTCGCACGTCAAAGGAAACATCGCGTAGTGCCCAGAACTCTCCCGGACGAGCGCGTCGTGCCCCTCCGGCGAAGAGGTCTTTGAAGCTGCGCCTTGATCCACGATTCCTGCGGAACCGCACTCCGAGGCCGCTTGCGGTAATGATCTTGTCGGTCATGTCACAGCTCCTTGAGGACGCCAGCGATGGAGCGACGGAACACCAGAGCGCCAATGATGAGGATAACTACACACTCAATGGCCGAGACAGCCATGAGATACCAGTTGATTTGATCCGGGAAGAAGCCGGCACGGAACATTGCAAAGATTCCTGAGAGCGGGTTAAGCCATGCGAGTGGTTGAGCAAACGGCGGCAGATCCGAAGCGCCATAAATGATCGGCGAAGCGTAAAAAAGCACACGTAGCAGTAGCTTAGATGCGCGCTCCAGATCTCGGAAGAACACCACGAGGGGGGAAATAAGAAGCCCTGTGCCCAGCGTCAAAATTGCGAGCAGGATCACTGCGACGGGAAAAAGTAACACGCCCCAGCCGATGTGAGCGCCTGAAAAGATCGCGAACACAATCAGCACCGGCAAGCTGAGGAGAAACTCGATGCCCTTTGAGCAGATAATGCGGCCAACCCAGATCCACCGTGGCATCGCGATGGATCTCACAAGTCGCACGTCACGCAAGAACGCACGCGTGGAATCGGAGATCGCACCGTTCACCCACACCCAGGGGAGCAACGCGGTCAGTAGGAAGATGATGTAGGGCGTTTCGCCGACTGTGCGATGAAAAACCTGCGTAAAAACGAACCAGTAGATGAGGCTCATGAGCAGCGGATCAAGGATCGACCACAGGTATCCCAACATTGAGGTCGAGTAGCGGACCTTCAGATCGCGTCGCGTGAGCAGCCACAGCGAAGACCAGGCACTCGCGCGCAAAGGTCGGCGCTCAGATGAAAAATTCACACTGTCTATTCTGCCGGTTTCCGAGCGCGCCGGGGCACACATACTGGTTTCTCTTAAATTTGCTAAATTAGATGGGTGCCGCCCGAAACCTCCTCAACTGTGCCCGCTTCCGAATCGCTAGCGGGGTCGACATCAACCGAACCTGTTTCTGGGAATGTTCCCGGTGCGCCGCGTGTTCGCCCCAGTCGTACCACCGTCGAACCCGTGGTTCCAGAGGCTGTGCCTGTTCCAGTGGAGGACGTTGCTGTGGACCAGCCTCCGGCTGAGCCCTCTACTCGAACGGGGCGTATTCAGGTTCCGGTTCCGTCTGTGGTGCGGGCGCGCGAGCGCGGTCGTATTGCTGCACAGAATCCTGTTGTGCTCAATGCTGAGATGCTTACCAAGCGTTACGGATCAGTGATTGCTGCGAATGAGGTGTCGCTTGCGGTGCACGCTGGATCGTTCACCGGTGTTGTTGGGCCGAACGGTGCGGGTAAGACCACAACACTCTCCATGCTTGCCGGGCTGCTCCGGCCAACGTCGGGTCGGGTTACGGTCAACGGTGTAGATGTATGGTCAGATGGGCCCGTTGCGAAGCGTTTGATCGGCACTCTCCCAGACCGTCTGCGTCTCTTCGACCGCCTCACGGGTGCGCAGTTGCTCTATTACTCCGGTGTGCTCCACGGGGTCGAGGGGAGCGCGCTGACGCAACGATCTGCAGAGCTGGCTGAAGTCTTTGGCCTTGAATCTGCGCTGGGACGTCTCGTGTCTGACTACTCCGCCGGCATGCAGAAGAAAATTGCGCTCGCGTGTTCAATGATTCACGCGCCTGAAGTGCTTGTACTTGACGAGCCTTTCGAAGCGATTGACCCAGTTTCGGTGTCGAATGTGACGGAGATCCTTGAGAAATACGTCGCCAGCGGAGGCAGCGTTGTGATGTCGAGTCACAGCCTCGATTTGATTCAGCGGGTCTGCGACCACGTATCGATCATCGTTGACGGTCGCGTTATTGCAAACGGCACCGTTGACGCGGTGCGTGACGGTCTCAGCCTTGAAGAGCGCTTCACCGCGCTCACCGGCACCAGCGACACGAAGAGGGGCTGGAATGGTTGCACGGCTCTTCCGACTCCGAGTAGCGCTGCTCGGCAGCGGGTTTCAGGGGTCGTTTACGAAGGGCCTGCGTACCACACTGTTGATTGTGTTACTCGCGGTGATTGCTGCGACGTTGGCTATTCTGCCAGCATGGGGGATCGACGACCCTGCTGACCGAGCCGCCGTCGACACGGTTGCGGGGCATTCCTGCTCATCGCGGTGTTTGTGATTCCGTTCTTTGAGAACCGGCGTAATCTTGAACCGCGACAGTTCGGCAGTTTTCCCGCGGGTCCGGGATCAGTAGGTTTTGCAATGCTGATCACCTCGATCGTGAGCTGGCCGTTCTTTCTGCTCGTTGTATGGCTGGTGACACTTGCTGTTGTCCGTCCCGAGTGGAACAATCCCGCATGGATCGCACCAGTCGCCCTCGCGCTTGCTGCGGTGCTGGCGGTGTGCAGCGTTCGTGTGATGTCCGCGCTCTCAAAGCTGATCGCGGGGCCACGGTTTGCCGGAGTGCTTCGTACTATTGGTGCCTTGCTGATCGTGGCTTTTTTGCCGGTGGCTGTCTACGCGGGGGCAACCGCGTTCGGTGCTGAAGACAGCACGATGATTGCAGACACCGCTGACACAATGGGATGGACGCCCTTTGGGGCTCCATTCGCTGCCCTGGCGGCCGCCGCCAACGGTGACCAGAATATTGCATTGATGCACTTGGGCGTTCTGGGTGCAGCGATCCTGTTCCTGGTTGCTGTTTGGGTTCCCATTGTGTGGGTTTCTAACCAGAGAATTGACCGCCCGGTTGGTCAGAGCATGGCTCACAGCGGTCTCGGCTGGTTTGAACGTTTTAGCGCGCGACCCGCTCAGGTCATTGCGGCTCGTCAGCTCACCTACTGGGCCCGAGACCCGCGCTACCGAGTCGCACTATTTGCGATCCCAATCGCGCCTATCTTCATGCTGCTCGCCTTCTGGATCGCGGGCGCAGACCTTACCTCGCTTGCGCTGCTGCCACTTCCCATCATTTTGCTGCTGCTCGGTTGGTCGCAGCACAACGATGTGGCGATGGACTCAACGGCCATCTGGGCTCACGTTGCGAGTGGCACCCGTGGTCGTGCTGATCGCGCCGGGCGTCTCGCTCCCGTGCTGATGCTTGGTGTTCCGCTCGTTCTGATCGGATCAAGCATCACGGTGACTGTGATCGGTGACTGGCGTGTGTTGCCCGCCGTAATTGGCATGAATGCCGCGGTGCTGCTGGTGTCGAGTGGTGTGGCGAGTGTGTTTTCGGTCATGACGCCCTACCCCGCGACCAGGCCAGGTGACAGCCCCTTTGCTCAACCGCAGTGGTCGGGAACGGGTTCCGGTCTTGCACAGACAACCTCTATGCTGCTTGCGTTGCTGCTTTCTGCCCCGGCTGTGTGGGTGGCGGTGCTGGCGTTCATTGACGTTGAGTTCATGCAGAACATCGGGGCGCTTGCGTTCGGAATCGGTTACGGGGCATTGATTCTGTGGCTTGGGATCTTGATCGGCGGCCGCATCTTCGATCGCAGCGGACCCGAACTGATTGCTGTGACTCAGGTCTTCGACTGATTGTTGCCCCTGTTTCGGGGTACAATTACGGCATGGGTATCTTTTCGCGTGATGCAGATTCGGTGGGCGGCGGTTCAGCTGGTGGAACCGATGTTCTTGATCGTGAACTTGAGAAAATTCTTGAAGACGCGCAGATTGAAGACGGTGACCACGAGCGCTTTTCGCACTACGTGCCGAAGGATAAAATCCTAGAGTCGGCTGTAACCGGTAAAGCAGTGCGTGCACTGTGCGGTAAAAAGTGGACACCCTCACGGGATCCCGAGAAGTTTCCTGTGTGCCCTGATTGCAAGCGCGTCTACGAGCGCATGAAGAAGTAGCGCTCGCGCTACACGTATTCTGTGGGGATCGCGGGATCTCCGCGGGTAAGGCTCATTGCAACAGCTGGAAGTTCCGCAACTCGTTGCCGGTGGCGTTCGCGCGCGGCTGCGATACCGGCTGTGCCGGTATGATCCAGTAGAACCTCGCCGTTGGTGACGAGCGGAACAAGGATCTCGCGTCCTTCGGCGGTTTTGGTGCTTGGTTGCTTGCTCTGAGAAACGCTACTGTGTGAACCATCGTTGACGACGATGGACTCAGCTACCGCGATCCCGCGTGAATTCAAACGACGGTACACACGTTTACGTCCGCCAACCGATACTTTGTCGGCAGACTTTTTAGCAACGGAGACCCAGTTGCCCTGCTCGTCCTCGTGCGCGACAAGTTTGTACACCATACCCATGGTTGGTGATCCTGAGCCGACGACAACTGAGGTGCCGACGCCAAAGCTGTCGACCGGTGAAGCCGCGAGCACGGCAACCGTGTGTTCGTCGAGGTCGTTGGTAACGGTGATGCGGGTTTGCGTTGCCCCCAGTTCGTCAAGAAGTTGGCGTACCCGGGCGACCACAACCGGCAGATCACCCGAATCGATGCGTACAGCTCCGAGACCGGTGCCTGCAACTTCGATGGCGGTGCGCACGCCCTGCTCAATGTCGTAGGTGTCGACGAGCAGGGTTGTGTCGGTTCCGA
The DNA here is from genome assembly GCF_011382985.1 of Leucobacter coleopterorum. Classification (GTDB taxonomy): domain Bacteria; phylum Actinomycetota; class Actinomycetes; order Actinomycetales; family Microbacteriaceae; genus Leucobacter; species Leucobacter coleopterorum. The sequence goes on along the minus strand of NZ_CP049933.1, from coordinate 1,901,315 downwards.
GCGTCGCGATTTGCGCCTCGAATGCCGCGCGTTCGCTGTCGTGTAGCAACATGAAACTGTGTGCAGCCGTCCCCATGGTCGGGATGCCGTAGCTGCGACCCGCCTCAAGGTTCGAAGTTGCACTGAATCCGGCGATGTATGCCGCGCGTGCGGCGGCGACGGCACTGTATTCGCTGGTGCGACGTGAGCCCATCTCAGCGAGAGGTTTGCCCTTGGCTGCGTGGCTCATACGTGAGGCCGCTGTGGCGACCGCCGAGTCGTAGTTCAGCACGCTGAGCGCGAGCGTCTCGAACAGCACCCCCTCAGCGAAACTTGCCTCGACATTGATGAGTGGCGACCCAGGGAAGAACACCTCACCCTCGGGGTACCCCCAGATATTGCCGCTGAAGCGAAAGTTGGCGAGCCAGTCGAGGGTTCCGTCGCTCACAACTCCGCGTGACTTGAGAAAGTCGAGTTCGGTGTCCGTGAAACGGAAACGGTCAATGGCCTCGAGTAGTCGGCCTGTTCCCGCGACAACGCCGTAGCGGCGGGCCCCTGAGAGTCGCCGGGTGAAGAGTTCGAAGACACTGCCGCGGTCTGCTGTTCCCGCGCGGCGCGCGGCATCGACCATGGTTAGCTCGTAGTGGTCCGTGAGGAGCGCAGTTGAGAGATGCACGAGTGCCAGCATAACTAATGGAAGTCACGGGACGATACTCCGGCGGGCGCGGCGAGTGGTTCGAACTTGTTGGCGATGACATTGATCACCCCCTCTGGAGAGCGTTCAAGCATTCCGCTGATGATAAGTGCGGGGGAGGATCGGGCCACGAGACGATTGCGAGCCCAGACGTTCGCCCAGGTCACCACATTGACGGTTCCCAACTCGTCTTCAATGGTCAGGAACGTAATGCCGCTGGCGGTGCCTGGGCGTTGCCTATGAGTAACCAGGCCGGCGATCTTCACCACGGTGCCCGGCGGAACATGGCGGGTGCGGTCGGAACGAATAACCCCCTGCGTGTCGAGTTCGTCCCGCAGCAGCGCGAGTGGGTGTGCGTCGAGAGCGATCCCTGTTGTCCATAGATCGAGGGCGGTTTGCTCGGCCGGGTTTAACACCGGAAGAAGGGGAGGTTGCACGTGCACAGCGATGCCTGGCAGAAAACGCTCGCGGTTGTCGGCAGCGGGGGATGCAGCCCAGAGAGCCTCGCGGCGGTCGAGGCCGAGGGTTTTGCAAGCCCCTGCCGCCGCCAGGGCTTCGAGCTGAGAGCGGTCGAGATCTGCACGGCGGGCGAGATCTGCGAGGTCGATGAAGGGCCCGTGCTTTCGGGCCAGTACGATACGCGTTGCGGTGCTCTGCTCGATACTGCGAATCTCAGCGAGGCCGAGACGAACGGCGAACTCACCGTCCAAGCGGTGCAGTGCGCCGGTGTCAGGGCTGCCGGGCACAAATGCATGCACGGGCGGCGGATTCTCTTGGCGAGGCAGGTGGGCGGTGCAGCCCGCTGAGCTGCGGCGTTGAGCGTCTGGTCCCCGACTGCCCACACGCTCGAGATCGGCGAGTGCGGCGGAGTGCTGCACATCTGCTGGGCGAACCTCTACGCCGTGTCGGCGCGCGTCTTCTACAAGTGTGCGGGGCGAGTAAAAGCCCATGGGCTGTGAACGCAGCAATCCAGCGAGAAAGGCCGCCGGATAATGCAGTTTGAACCAGGAACTCACGTAAACAAGTAGCGCAAAGCTGATCGAGTGGCTCTCCGCGAAACCAAAGTTTGCGAACGCCTCGATCTGCTCATAGAGGTGGGTTGCCACATCTCCTTCAATGCCGTTTTTGGCCATGCCTGCAAACAGCTTTTCTTTGAGTGACTCGATGCGCTCCTGGCCACGTTTGGACCCCATGGCCCGTCTCAGCAAGTCTGCATCTTCTGCCGTGCAGTCCGCTACCGCTACCGCCATTTGCATGAGCTGCTCTTGGAAGAGCGGCACACCTAGCGTGCGTTCGAGTACAGGTCGCAGCTTATCGTGTGGGTAGCTCACGTCTTCAGTCTTGTTCCTGCGGCGCAGGTATGGATGAACGGCGCCACCCTGAATTGGCCCCGGCCTGATGAGTGCAATCTCGATGACCAGATCGTAGAAACTGCGGGGAAGAAGGCGCGGTAGGGTGTTGAGCTGAGCTCGGCTCTCCAACTGGAACACACCGATTGCGTCGGCTCGGCACAGCATGTCGTAGACGCCCGGTTCTTCTTTGGGAATGGTGTCAAGGGTCCAATGTTTGTGCGTGTGCGCGGCCACGATATCCATCGTTTTCTGCAGTGCACTGAGCATGCCGAGTCCAAGTAGATCGAATTTCACGAGTCCCATCGACTCACAGGAATCCTTGTCCCACTGCAGCACGGTGCGGCGATCCATGCGGGCGTGCTCGATGGGACAGACCTCGCCCACGGGACGTTCGGTGAGTACCATGCCGCCCGAATGGATACCGAGGTGGCGCGGCGCGTGCATAAACTGCATGGCGAGTTCTTGCACGGGAACCGGGATCGAACTGGCTGTGTCTACCTCCAGATTGTTCCATCGTTCGAGCCCTTTGGTCCATGCGCGTTGCTGACCGGCACTGTAACCGAGCGCTTTTGCTGCATCTCGAATCGCTGCCTTCGGCCGGTAAGTGATGACGTTTGCGACCTGGGCCGAGTTACGGCGGCCATATTTGTCATAGACGTATTGGATGATTTCTTCGCGGCGCTCAGAGTCGAAATCGACGTCGATGTCGGGTTCTTCGTCGCGCATACTCGATAGAAAACGCTCGAAGGGAAGATTATGGAAGATCGCGTCGACCTCGGTGATGCCCAATACGTAGCAGACTGCAGAGGCCGCGGCCGATCCTCTTCCCTGGCAGAGGATCTTGCGGCGACGGGCCTCCCACACGAGATCGTGCACAATAAGAAAGTATCCGGGGAAGTCTTTGCGCTCGATGACGTTCAGTTCACTCTCGAGCCGGTCCCTGCGGTGACTGCTGAGGTGAGTACCGTAGCGCCGTGCGGCACCTTCCCATACAAGGTGTCGCAGGTATTCCATCTGGGTGCGCCCCACAGGCAGCGGGAGCTTGGGAAGTCGTGGGCGAGCGGCGCGCAGCGGAAAGGCTAACTCACTGGCGAGTTGTGCCGTGCGGGTTACCGCGTCGGGGTAGCGGGTAAAACGTCGCAGCATGGCAGCCCCGCTGCGGAGGTGCGCGGCGCCGGTTGCTGGCAGATGTTCGTCGAGTTCGTCGAGGCTGCGGCGTGCCCGCACCGCAGCCATGGCTTCAGAGAGCTGCGCGTGCGCCGGAACCGCGTAGTGCACGTTGCCTGTGGCGAGGGTTGGCAGGCCTCGTTCCGCGGCGAGTGAAGCGAGCCTGGCGTTTCTGGGATCGTCGCCGGGGTGCCCGTGGTGTGTGAGCTCGACGTAGACACTGTCTTTACCAAAGAGATCGGTGAGACGGTCGAGCTCCGTGAGCGCGAGTGAATCGCCTGTTTCTCGGGTGCTGGTAGCTTCAAGCGCGCGGCGCACTGACCCTTTACGGCAGCCTGTGAGAACCGCCCAAGCGCCCCGGCCCGTGGACGCGAGTTCTTCGAGGTTGTACTGTGGTCGACCCTTTTCTCCGCCGCTCAGCTGTGCCTCGGTGATCACTGAGGCAAGCTTGTGATACCCCTCAGTGCCCCGGGCCAAGAGCAGCAAGTGTGTTCCTCGTGGATCGGTGACTCCCAACTGAGGTGTATCCAGCCCTAGCGATAGTTCCGCGCCGTACACTGTCAGGGGAGCCGTGAGTCCGGTTGTTGCTGCGGCCCGGTCTGCAGCTTCAGCGGCTTCGGCGAAGGCGACTGCTCCGTAGAACCCGTCGTGGTCGGTGAGGGCAATGCCGTGGAGCTGTAGCCTTGCTGCCTCTTGTATGAGTTGTTCAGGAGCGGAAGCGCCATCAAGGAAGCTGAAGTGCGAGTGTGTATGGAGTTCCGCGTAGGGCACAACTGGACTTTTTGCGTACTTCTGTGGGCCCTGCGAGTGCGTTGTCTGTGTGGGGGCGGTGACGTTTGAGCGGGTAGAACGGGGCGCTCCGGAGTCTCTCGCGGGCTGCGAGGTGTGCGCGGATAGCCTTCGTTCGAACTCGCTCCACGGAAGGGGATCGTTGCGCCAGCCCATCAGTCGTAGTGTCCCTCTGCGAACCAACGCTGGCCCTCTTGAAACAGTAGCCAGGCGTCATCTCCGGCAAGTTGGACTTGAAGCCTAAATCTGGGGTGGTGCTTTGCCACCACCGTTCCCGAATCACCCACGGTGTCGACCAGTGAACCACGGGCGCATCCACGGCGTATTGCTTTATCCGCAGTCTGCAAGGAGAAGTGGAGAGGAGATCTTCGGAGTCGACGTGCACAGGGTCCCCCGAACCATCAAGAAGCTCTGCGGAGAGGGGCTCAGGAAAAACCTGGCTGGGGTGGGGCCAATGATTGCACCAGGCCAGGGCGCAGCGGCTGATGTTCGATGGCTTGGTTTCTGAGCTCGTGTTGTGCCCCAGGGAACAAAACGTTGGCGCTCGGCGAGTAGCCGTCCTCCAGCAAGCTCTATTGTGCCGACGCCAGTGTGGCCGAGTCTGCTTTGAACGCGGCTCAGGTGATGATGTACGCGAGCGTCTGGCTCGTTGTTCCAGAGACCGGGCTCGTGGGCAGCGGCGTGGTCGGTGTGTGTAGGGGTAACGCGCACGTGTGTGATGCCAGCCCCGGTGCGTTCGGACGCTCTGGCTATGGCTGCGGCCTGCCAACGGATGCGGCCGACAGTATCAGCCGCGGTGAAGTGGCGAGGATGGAGCCACTCGCGTTCGTGGTGTGCGCCGATGTCGTCGGTGAGTTCAACACGAAGCGCGGTGCAAACTAAATGCTCAGCTATAAACCCTGCAACAAACTGTTCCGCGAGCGCCGAACAGGCAAAACCGAGCTGCTCAGCGGTATCGACGGGTGGTTCGAACGCGATCTCTGCACTGAATTCACGCGCAGGAACGCGCGGTTGTGCCTTATCGCTGTTGCTAGGGTCTGCGGCGCGAGCGCGGCGATGCGCTGCGACTCCCTCAGTTCCAAAACGCTGCTGCACGGCCTCTTCCGGAAGAGCGGCGAGCGCTCCCAGCGTCCGAATGCCGAGCCCAACGAGCAGTGTGGCGAAACTCTCGCTCGTGACTCGACTTACCGGTAAGGGGCTGAGAAAGGCTGCAGAGTTGCCAGGAGGCACGATCCTGACCCGCTCGCTCGGCGAAGCAACCAGAGCGGAGTTCGTTGTTTCCCGAACAGCCTGTTCTGCCGCAAACAAACCATCAGCGATTCCCACCCCTGCATCGGGTAATCCAAGTTCTATGGCGAGGGAGATGAGTGCGTTTGCTGCTTGTTCTTCGCTTCCGTAGTAACGGGCTGGCCCGCGTGCCCGCATAGCGCACAGGCCAGGGCGCCGCACCTCGACTCCCGGCACGAGCCGTTCGAGCTCGGCAGCGACTGGGGCAAAACGACGCAGGTCAAGTTCTGGATCGTGCGTGTGCACGACGAGGCTGGGGCACCTGGACTGGGCCTCGCGTTCGCGGAGGCCGATTCGCACACCCTCGACGCGTGCAGCAGGGGAACATGCCACCACACGGTGCTGGGCGATAAGTGCGATAGCGGGGTCGGGCGCCTCTTCTTGATCCCGCAGGAACGCCTGGATCGGCCAATCCGGCACCCAGAACACCAGTGTACGCTCCGCGGCGGTCATTGCGGCACCAGCCGGTGGAGCTTGGCCAGACCTGGATCGACGAGGCTACCGTGCGCGAAATGCACGGTGTGTGAGGTGACGCCGCGCCGATCCTGAGCCTGTACAGTGACCTCACGATCTTCAAGCGCACCGAAACCGTCACCCAAACCGCTCCAGCGAGACGCCGTTACGCGAAATGTGCTCTCGGATTGTGGCCACTCGTGCGTGACCACTAGAGCGGCACCGTGCTCACGTAACCTTGCGGCGATGCGAGCTACATCGCCCTGTCTGGGGAGCTTGTGGGCAACAGTAACAATACGGTGAGGATCTCGCTCAATGCCCCGCACAGTCCGAATGCATCGGCCCCAGGGTTGGGGATTAAAACGCAACGCTCGAGTGCAATCCCGAGTGCCGCAGCTGTTTCGGCACCTAGCGTCGGGTAACCGATGATGCCGCACCAGGCGCCGGATGCCGATGAGGCGGCGAGCATAGAGAGAGCGAGCTGCTTTGAACCCTGGACTGAGTAACTCGCGCCCTTTCGCAGTGCCCCACCTGGGAAGAGCTGGCGCAGTCCCGGGGCCGTTGGGAGAGCGCTGTCATCGAGCCTCAGCGGTTGCATCTGGGTGATGCGCTGCTGGAGCGTACGGACGGTCGATGAAGAATGCATGAAGCAATATTCGAACATATGTTCGAATAAGTCAATCCCGGATCGATTACCCGGTGACGGGGATAGGATGGTTAGGATGAACGAGGAAGAGCTAGACGATTACGAGCGTGAAGCCGAGCTGACACTGTTTCGCGAATATCGCGACATTGCCAGCCAGTTTCGGTATGTCGTAGAGACAGAGCGCCGGTTTTATTTGGCCAATGAGGTTGAGCTTCAGCGCCAAGACGCGGGTAGCGATTTCTATTTCGAGCTTTCCATGACCGATGTCTGGGTATGGGATGTCTACCGTGCTGATCGGTTTGTGAAATCAGTTCGTGTGCTCACGTTTAAAGATGTGAACGTTGAAGAGCTGTCGGCACGCGAATTCTCGCTGCCGCAAGAGCTCGCGCTCGACGAGTAAGCGACCTTCGCTCACAGAATCCGCATTTGGAGAGTGCGTTCACTACTTATCCACATTCCGGGTATTTAGCCCCGTGAGTCACCTTTTCACCCGACGATGGGTGCAGGAGGTGCACCATGAATCGCACAGCAATACACTCACCCAAAAATTCCCACAACCAGCAGTTGGGTGCCAGGGGAGAAGCCATCGCAGCGGGGTACTTGGAGGGACTGGGATTTCGGATCCTGGAACGCAACTGGCGCAACCGCAGCGGGGAGCTAGATCTCATCGCCCGAGACGGAGACACTCTCGTTGCGGTCGAGGTAAAAACCCGCAGTGGAACCGGGTACGGAAATCCTCTAGAAGCGATTACCACGCAAAAAATGGCGCGACTCAGGCGGCTTCTGCTCGACTGGGTGCGAGCTGCGGGAGAGCGTGGCGTAGGGCTTCGAGTGGATGCCGTCGGCGTAACGCTTCACGGTGACGACAGACCCAGGATCGATCACCTGCGAGGTATCTCGTGAATGGTGAAGTGTGTAGAGCGGCTTCGATCGCGCTGACGGGGGTCGAGGGAACGGTCGTGACTGTTGAGGCAGCGGTTTCTCAACAGTTACCCGGTATGGCAATTATCGGTTTGCCTGACACTGCACTTGCTGAGGCGAAGTTGCGTGTTCGCACGGCTACGGCGCAGGCCGGAATGCCTCTTGCTGACCGCTTCATCACCGTGAATCTGAGCCCGGCGGCTCTACCAAAACAGGGCTCCGGGTTCGACTTGGCTATCGCACTGTCAGCGCTCGCCGCGTCGCAACGTCTCCCGCGAGAGCGGTTATCTTCCATTGCTCATTTGGGTGAGCTTGGGCTCGACGGTGAACTGCGTAGGCCCGCGGGGCTTCTCACCGCAACTGTAGCGGCGCGAGAGTTGGGGTTTCAGCGGGTGATGGTGCCCGAACGCGGCGGTGCGGAAGCTGCCCTTGTTTCAGACATCGAGGTTATTGCTGTTCGAGATCTTGCCGGGGCTGTTGCCTGGCACCGTGGTGAATCAGAAGGGTGGTGCGTGCTTCCTCATGTGGGTGCGGGGGAACAGGGCAGCTCCGCTCCTGCCAGTGGTGACATGCTCTCTGACACGGGCGACATAGCCGATATTGTTGGGCAACCGGACGCGATCGAAGCGTTAACCATCGCGGCCGCAGGCAGGCACCACATATCGTTACTTGGCCCTCCTGGAGCAGGTAAAACAATGCTGGCGAACCGATTACCCACTATTCTGCCTGACCTATCCTCCGACGAAGCGATCGAGGCGAGCAGCATCGCATCAATGGAAGGGTCTCCGCTCACTGGTCTGGTTCAGCGACCGCCGTTTGAGAGCCCCCACCACACCGCTTCAAAGACCGCCCTGATCGGCGGTGGGTCAAGCAGTGAAGTGCGCCCAGGAGCTATCACCAGGGCTTGTCACGGTGTGTTGTTTTTAGACGAGTCGAGGAATGGAAAGTACACCTTCTGACCAAGGAGGAGCACATGAAAACAACACAACACCGTCCTGGCCCAAACGCCAGACCCGGTCGCACGACTAGAACCGTAATCTACTCTGCGTTCGCTCACACCGGCCCTCAGACGCCGGTAGAAGGGACGAAACCGATCTATCTATACCTACGGCTTTCTAAGTATCACAAGGACAAAGCAGACGCGATTGAGCGTCAGAGGATTGATCTCACACGGATGTTGGCTGTCGAGGGAGGTTGGACCGTGATGGGAGAATACATCGATAACGACTCGGCGAGTAAGTCTGCAGTCACCGTCCGAAAAGGTTGGCGTCAACTTAAATCTGACATAGGTGCGGAGAAGGTGAAAGCAATTGCATTCTGGAAGCTCGACCGAACCAATCGAATCGCCGCACAGTGCATTGAATGGATCGCTGATTGTCAGAGCGCCAACGTCATACTTCGATCTCATCAAGATAGTGCCGATGAACTGAACACGGCGACGGCAGGAGCGAAGCTAGTGACGGGGATTAAAGCGCTATTGGCCGAAGTTGAGACAGATTCAATGAGCGAACGCCAGTTGGCATCGAAACGGCATCTTGCTGAGGCTGGTTTTTATCATGGTGGGAAATTGCCATTGGGTTGGACGGCTGGGCCTCGGGTGACAGATGAGTTCGGACGCACAGGGATTCGATTGATTCCTCACCCAGTGGAGCATCAAGCTCTCAAAGACGCAGTTGACATGGTGCTGGCTGGAAAGAGTTTGGTACAAATAGCGCGATACTGGAAAGACCAGTACGGTCTTACGACGGCTTCGGGCGCATACGTGTACGAAGCGACAATCTACCGTTCGTTGGTTTCTCCCCGGATGATCGGGTATCGGATGCGGCAGGTTCCTGACCATCAACGAGGTGTGAAGATAGATCTTCTTGACTACGTAGCTCGAGATGCCAGTGGGGAACCAGTCATTTCACAAGAGCCGGTGTGCGATCGGGCGACCTGGTTGCGTGTTTGTCGGATACTGGAACAAGCTAAGACATCCAAAACCCGAAAACCCTGGGGGGTCTGCTGAAGCTTTGGTTGACTCTCGTCCGCCAGTTCCGAGGGACTGGCTGGGAGGATATCAACCATGGCTAAATACTCGGAAGAGTTCAGAAACGACGCCGTTGCGCTCGTCAGGCAAGGCGCTACCCAGTCGCAGATCTGCAAAGACCTCGGCATCTCGAAATCAGCGCTCTCGAAATGGGTGACCGACGCAGACCGGACCGAGCGCGGCCTGCCCCTCGCAACCGAAGTGACACGAGAAGAAGACGCCCAGATTCGAGAACTCATCAAACGTAACCGCCTCCTCGAACAAGAGAACGAGGTGCTGCGTCGGGCGGCCGCGTATCTGTCGCAGATTCACATCACGCCCCCAAAATAGTGTTCCCGCTCGTCCGTGAAATGGCTGCGGCAGGCACCCCGGTGAGGGTGCCTGTTGCGGTGGCGTGTAGGGTGCTGGGGTTTACGAAGCAGGCGTACTACCAATGGGTGAAACGGCCCCAGTCGAACCGTGAGCTCGAAGAGGCGCATCTCATCGAGGTGTTGCGCGAGATTCATGCGGAGGACCCCGAGTACGGGTACCGTTTCCTCGCTGACGAGCTCCAGGATCGTGGCTATGAATTGTCAGAACGGCGCGTGTGGCGGCTGTGTCATGTCGCAGGAATCCGGTCGGTAATCACGAAACGTAAGCGCCGTAACGCCCAAGCTGGCGCGCCGGTGGGCGATGATCTGGTCGAGCGTGAGTTCACAGCCGAACAGCCCAACCTGTTATGGCTTACGGACATTACGGAGCACTGGACGAAGGAAGGTCGACTCTATCTCTGCGCGGTGAAAGACGTGTGGTCGAACCGGATCGTGGGCTACTCGATCGGTGACCGAATGCGGGCGACCCTTGCCGTGACAGCGTTAGAGAATGCGGTCGAGCAGCGCGGGTATCCCCAGGGGACGATTGTGCATTCGGACAGGGGCGGTCAATTTCGTTCGCAGAGCTTCCAACACGCGCTCACCAATCATCAGCTGCAGGGGTCGATGGGGCGTGTAGGGGCGGCCGGAGACAACGCGGCGATGGAGAGTTTTTTCTCGTTGCTGCAGAAAAACGTGCTCGACCGGAAAGTGTGGGAAACACGACTCGAGCTCCGTCTCGCGATCGTGGCGTGGATTGAGGGGAAGTATCATCGCAAGCGTCGCCAGCGTGGGTTAGGGAAGTTGACCCCGGTCGAGTTTGAGGTTGTTAATATAGGCAGCGTCGCACTCGCGGCGTAAAGAAACCCGAGTCAATCAAAGCTTCAGCAGACCCAACTGTGTTTCGACGAGTGCGCGATCAGTCCTCAGTTGGGGTGCGTCGGTACGTTTCGTCCACGGCCTCAGCGTGGTCATGATTGGTGGGCTGAACGGAGCAGGATAATGCCGGTCCCGAAAGGGAGGGTGCGGATTTTCTCGGGCGGCAAGATTGGGACGCGCCGGATTGAGCGCTGGCTCGACCGGTCACCGTAGGCCCCCATCGTCACCGAATCAGTGAACTCGTCACGCTCACCGAGCAGTGCCGAAAGGTCTTGGAGGTCGCGGGTGTTTGAACCGCCGCCGAGAATGATCTTCACAATTGACGCATCCCAGATCGCTCCGGCCGAGTCATCTCCCCATTTCTCGCGTGCTTGCGCGAGCGATTGCAGGATCGGCACCGTCGTAATCCCAGTACCGCCACCCTCCGCCATAAGGGTCGGAAGGGACGGCAACGGAGAAATATTCGCGATCTCATCCAGCACCAACGCGAGCGGGGATCGAGCCTCGCCCCCGCGGAAAGCGCGGCCTGGCGGCGGGCGACCTCAACGATATCCTCCACCAGGGCTGCTACGAGGGATGCTGACGCGCCGGCTCCTGACCCGGTTGCGAGCAAATACAGTGTGCCGCGCTGAGCAAGAAACGTCGCCGGGTCAAACATCTCACCGGGGCCAGGCGATACCGCATCAAGCACACGAGGGTCTGCGAGGGCGGCGAGACTTAAGGCGACTCCCTGCCAGATGCTGTCACGGGTGCGCGGATCAGCATCGATCACCCCGCCCAATGCTTCGCCCCACCCTGCTGCTGCGTCCGGGTGGCTGTTCAGGATGGCGACGGCCTCTGCCGCAGCGGTGGGATCAAGCGTCCACCGAAACAACTCCGACGGGGTACGTTCATCAAGGGCGGCGGCGTGCAGTAACGCCTGAAGTGCGACGCGGGTTTTCGCCTCCCAAAACCCACCCGACTCCACACCCCCGGCGCTGAGGCCGGTCGCTGACGCAAGACCTGCGGCACGAATCATCGCCGTCAGTGGATCGGTGCAGCCCCTGATAGGACTCCAACGCAGCCCTGCTGATATTCCAGCGGCGAGGCGTTGCGGATCAAACACCGCCACCGGGCGGCCATCTCGCTTGCGGGCATGGATGGTTGCGGCAACATTATCTGGCCGGGTTGAGGTAGTGAGTACCGCGCCGGGGGCATCCAGAATGAGATTGATCGCGATATGCAGCCCCTTCCCGGAGCGCGGACTCCCCAACGCCAAGATCGAGTCCTCCACTGATGCCCAGACGGGTTTCCCCTGTGATGCTCCCAGGTGGAACCCGACATCGGTGGCTTGCGGTTCAGACAGGGATGCTCTGAGGTGCTGTGCGCGCTGCAGTAATGCTTTGTCTGAGGCTTGCGCCGTGATCTCGCTGCGAGTGGCGATGCCGACGATCTTGTGCGGGTTGTTCGCCTGATGCTCCTGTAACTTGCGTATCAGTAGCCAGACCCAGACCCCGAGCGCCACGATGCTTGCGAGCAGGAGGACAGCGATGCACCAGTAGATGACCGGGTTGAGGTTCGGAGCGTTCAGCGCGGTCCCTGGTGTGCCCGGTGAGAACAACACCGCCACACCAGCAGACAGCCCCGACGCAGGTTGTGGCGTAGCGGTCACCCAAGCTGTCAGAGTTCCAGCAAGACGGAGCACGCCCGTGAGGAGAAACAGTGCGGCAAGTCCGACCATTGCGATGTTGGTGAGTTCGTTTCCGTAGCCGCCGACCTGCCGACCCGCACTCATGATGCAGCTTTCGGTTGTTGGATTGTGCCAGAGATGCGACCGATGAGTAGCAGGTTCTGGAGGTGCGGAAAAAACTCCGGCGGGATCAACGCGGTGACCTGCCCGTTGGGGGACACGCCGCAGTGTGAGACGATCACCGCAATAGCAACGTCCTCGCCAGCAAGAAACCCAGACCCCGTGACCGGAACCGGTGGCACGACCGGCGAGACAGCCCCCGAAGGCGGTGCAGAGAAATCTGAGGGTGGTGGAGAAGGCTCGGCTACTGTATTGGCGGAAGCGACTGGTCGTTGGCGGGGGATAACGATGTCGGTGAACGTGGTGCCGTCGCACTCCGATACGACGACCTTCACGGGTGAGGCCAGACGCGCAGTGATCGCGTCGAGTACTCCCGAGAACGACTCGCGCCGAAAGCTTGGAGCGTGGGGCGGCGGGGTATATAGCGCACCGTCAAGGCGCACGCTCATCGTGCCGTCGTCATTCACGCGCATCTCCACGAGCGGAAATTGCACCGGGACCTTCGGTGTGGTCTCCCGCTGAACCGTCGGGGCTTGGCGCGGCTTCATACGCACACCACCAGAAGGAGAAACAGAATCACTGGCACGAGCGGATTAGTAATGATCATGCCTGTGAGGTGTAGAAACACCCCCGAAAGTCTTGAAAACATAAAGGGAGGTGGGAGAGAACCACAACGGTGCTCTCCCACCTCCCAGTGGCGGAATAGTGGGGGTTACTTCAGGAGCGTGTCGATCACATCACCGTCCTCTCTAACATCGTGGGGAAGATCGCTCTCGGTGTCATCCGAATCGTCGTCGTCACCACTGTCATCGCTGTCGGTGCCGAGTTGTGATGTCCGTCGCCGGGAGAACAACATGATCGCGGCTGCAACGCACGCAACACTCACCGTGAGAAGGAACGGCAGCAGGAGGCTGTTACTGCCGGTGTCCGCGAGTTTCGGTGCAACGATAGCGCCAGGTACGACCTCGTTCGTCACCACCGTGACGGCCTCTGCCTGTCCTAACACCACGGTGGTTTCGCCGGGTGCGCCACATGTGCCTTCTGCGATCACCTTGCCCGTGGCGCTATAGAGCGTTTCGACCCAGTAGACATTGCCCGCAGTGTTGGTTGTTGTTGTGCCGGAGTGGTAGATCCCTGCCTGCGTGACCGCTATCTTGTCGCTGGTGAAAAACGGTGTGTCACAGACCGGTGTTTCGCCTGGAGCCTGCGGGCCGTAGGCGCGGAACTGGAGATACGCGCCCTCGGGGATGTCGGTGCCCTGCACCAGGGCGAGATCTTCAAACGGCTCGTCGACGCGCACCTCGGGTGTGGCCTGCGTAATCACCGTGACCGGTTGGCGATCACCCGGCACAAAGAACCGTTCCCGAATATCCGCCGGTGAACTCATAAACGGTTGCACCCGATCATCACCCACAAACACACTGACGATGACGTAATAGCCAGGCTTCACCGGCTTGATCGCATCCTCCGCCGTGTATCCCAACTGGTAAGTGCCATTACGTGCCGGTGTCGTGATCGACGTGAGGGTCGGAGCCGTCGCAAGATCAAGTGAGTCCGTGAGTTCATCCTCGGTTGTGAATGGTCCGTAGACAGTGTGTGTCACCTCGTCAACGTCGGCGTTCCAATAGCCGTCGCCGGTGAAAGTGCCGTGGTTGTCCGGGAATCCGGTCATCTCAATGCGGTCGAAGGCCCGGCCTCCTTTGAGATGCACGTTGTATTCTTTGATTTCTGACACGATCTGGATCGGCCAGCGCACCGAATGTGTCTCGACTGTGATGCCGTAGTCATCGGCCCAGTCCGCAGCGAGATACGGCTGTATCCACACCGGTTGTGACTGTTTCTTCATTTCCCACACCCAGGTCACAAACCCACCAGCAGGCACCACCACCTCAGAACTCGTATACACGCCTGGGCCGGTTGCCGTTACCGTGGCAGACGCAACGGCCTGAGCATCCGCCGGGATCGCGGCGTTCTGTGACGGCGGCAACGTGCCAGGCACCTGATAGGCAGTGCCTTCAAATGTGACCGGAATGAACACACCGTCATGTTTGAGCCAGCGCCCGTTCGTAGATGACACCGTAATTGTGTCAGTGACCGCGTCTCCTGGCTTTACGAGCTTCTGATTCGCTTTGGATACGGCTTCAGGCCGAAACGGTGTGACGCTTGTCTCAGGGACCAGACCAAACTTGTCCGTGAACGACGCGGTGAGATATTTCGAGTTCGCGCCCTGCGCCTCTTTACTGATGGACCACACCCAGGTATAGAACCCACTTTCGGGCGCGATAATCGTGCCAGGCGAGGTATAGGTGCCCGGACCGGTGAGGGTCAGTTGCTCAGTACCTGCAAGCGGTGCTCCGGCAGGGGGTGCGTTGGCTTCGGCGGGTTGCTCATCAAACGGGCCGTACAGTTTGCCGACCGCTTCGATAGCGATCGGGCTGCCATTTACCGCGATCCAGCTATGTTTGGTCACCCGTACCGTCACGCCGTCTACAAACGGGTCACCCTGAGCCACGAACTTTGCGCTGACCTGTGTGGTGATCTCTGGCTGAAAATCAAGCGGAATCATCGGGGTCTGAGCGGTTGCGGTTACCGGTTCAAACGATGCCGTCCCGAGAATGCGCTGCTCGCCAGGAGTGTAAAACAAATCCACGCCAGCCCCGAGACCAGCGGCCTGGGCAGAGAACGATGCACCAATGCGATACTCAGGCGCACCCTCCGATGGAGTACCGAGGATGCGGTGTGTGCCAGCACCGAGTGTCGCCGTCGTTGCCCCGTTCTCAAACGTGGCATTCGTGAGCGTCGCCGTCCCCTGTAACGAAGCAGGCAGGGTAGCGATCGTGAGTTGCCCGTTGTACTGATCACTCATCTCGATACTCGCTGAAGCAGACGGGTTCATAACCGCATTGGCCGCAGCTTCGCTCCGCATCACCGCCAAATTCGCTAACACTGTGCTTCGTCCTTCAGCGGGAGCCCAAGTGATGTAGTTCCCGTCACCACCTCGACTCACATAGGTTTCGTGATCTGCGACATCCCACACGAACAACTGCACTGCAGCAGTAATCGCTGGATCGAGGCTTTCGCCCCAACGCCCCATCGTGTAGTTGAGTTGCGCAAGCTGAACAGATGTCAGGTTATCGAGTGTGGTTTGTAGCTCTGGATGCTGAGTGTTTCCGAACGGTGGCAGCGCATCAATATCCATGCAGTACGCTTGCCTCCCGTTCGATGAGAAGCTACCGAGCCACAGTTGCTCGTTCCCGTAACCCACTCCAAGTGTTGCGGCCTGAGCGGGAGGGCTTGGCAGCATGATCAAACCTGATACGAGCAGGATTAACGCCAGGAGCCCAGTGACGAACTGGCTGCACAATTTGCGATTCTGCAAGTCTGCACTTGGTAGATCATCCGGTGGACGAGTGAAGGTAAAGGACATTATTGCGCTCCTGAATTCCGTAAAGAAGAAGGGCCACCGCCGGACTGGCGACGGCCTAAAGAGCAGGTGCGGAGCGAATTTCACAATGACTTGTTGAGCTGAAGAATGGCGGAGATAGAATCATGCCAAAATCAGCGTAGCTGTACCAATTTGACAACGCATGGAGACAAATGATGACCCCGGCTGATAAATTCTCGCAAAGAGTGAAGTTGGCTATTGAGAGCGGTACATTGCGCGAGCCAGATACCACCGAGGGGTTGTTGAGACGTAGCAAGACTTGGAACGTATCTGCGTCAAAAGTGTACGAGCCTCGTGAAGGGTGGGCCGCAACGGTAACGGTCACAGTGACCCAGAAAGGCAACGGGGCCGTAAAAGTACGGACTAGCGCGGATAACGAGCAATTCACATATGTGGAGGACAAATTGCTGGACAAGGTGCTTACGAACTTGCTCAGTTGAGCATCTTCGAGCGAGTATCGAAGGCTTCGAACTCTGCCGGATGTAGCTGATGTTGCGTTAAGAATGATCGTCCGGCGATCTTCCAGAGTCCCTGTCCGATGCCGAGGCTCGGGAGCAGCGACTGTTCGGTTCCGGTGAGTCCGAGTGCTTGCGCGGTGGCTCCGAGCTGATCGGATTCTTGTCGGTAGATCACTCGTGTTTCGGCGTTTGAGAGGAGTGAGGATGCGATTGCGCGCATGGCTGACCCTTGGTCACCAACGTTGTCGAGGTCGGTGAGTTTGTGGAAGACGAGGACGTTGGCGATGCCGTAGTGCCTGGCGAGTCGCCATTGTTGATCCATACGTCGTAGCAGGCTTGGGTAGGCCATGAGTCGCCATGCTTCGTCGTACACCACGTATCGTTGCCCGCCATGGGGATCGAGTAAGGCTGATTCCATCCACGCTGACGAGCAGGTCATCAACACTGAGGTGAGAGCCGCGTTATCGACCATGCGTGAGAGATCGAGACTGACCATTGGCAGGCTGGGATCAAACGTCACGGTGCTCGGGCCGTCGAATACGCCTTGGAGATCGCCTGATACGAGGCGTCTGAGGGCGTGACCGAGTTGCCTGCCGTCTTCTTTGAGTCGTTCGTCATCTGGTAGCGCTGGGTCGATGGTGGGGTTGAGGATGTGATCGACGATGTGGGGGAGTACCGGGGTTGTGTGGGTGAGCATGACTGTGTTGAGGGCGTGGTCGATGCTGGTGTGTTCGAGTGGTGAGAGGGGGCGTGTGAGCATGGTTTCGGCGAGGCTGCCGATGAGTTCACGCCTGCGCCCGTTCACCTGGGTGGCCCAGTCTTGGTCGCTGAGGCCCGACGCACGGTATCCCTCGTCCAGGGGGTTGAGTCGTTGGGGGAGGCCACGCCCGAGGACGATTGCTTTGCCGCCGACGAGTTCTGCGATGTGTGAGTGTTCGCCTTTGGGATCGCCTGGAATGTAGACGCGCCTGCCGAAGGGGAGTGCTCGGGTGTAGAGGGATTTTACGAGGGCTGATTTTCCGGAGCCGACGATGCCTGCAACAACGATGTTGGGGCGGTAATCACGCCTTGCGCGTACAGTACCCACGGGTCATACACAAAGCTTGCTCCAGAGTAGAGGTCTTGCCCGATAAACGAACCGTCTGCCCCTAAACCGGCCTCTGCGAGAAACGGGTAGTGCCCGGCTATCACGGCAGATGTATCTTGATGCTTCGGGAGACGAAACTTGCCCGGCGTGCGCAGCATCTGTGGGCCGGGTTCTCCCGCTGCGGGGAGATAGATCGTGTTTCGTTGCTCTTCACGTTCGGCTTCGAATCGGGTTTTCTTTTCGGTGAAAGCACGGGTGCGGGCCTGGTGCGTGAGTTGTTCGGCGGCTCGTTTTCGTTCTTTCCGTAAACGTCGCCGCTCTGCATCGGGCGTGACGAGCACGCTCGTGTGCAGCCGTTCTTCTTTCATCGGGTGAGACCTGTGCCGTGTTGCGCCGGAGGGGTGTAGCGTTCGCTTGGTGCAGCCAGGTCAGAAAGCCGAACTGTTTGGGCGGCTGCGAGGTCGGAACGTTGCGCGGTTGCGGCGAGACCACGTTGTGCGGTTTGCCGGGCGTGTGTGGGCTGGGGAGGCCATGCCAGTTCTGAAAGGTGTTGCGCGGCGTGATCGAGACGAGATTGTGCCGCGTCGATGAACTCCGATGCCGCAATGAGATGTCGCGCAGCAGCTTCAATTTCAGTGCGGGCAGAGTGCCCAGACGAGATCGAGTCGAGCGTTGCGTCCTCGCTTCTCGCCAACACGAGCACCCCTACCTTTCGGAGCACATCGGGTAGCACCCGGGTGATCCCAAGAAGTTCGCCGGTGAGCGAATATAGCTCGGCTGGAGGGGCTTCGCGAACAGTATGTGCCAGGTCTTTCAACGCTTCGTAAGCGACTGAAGCTGCGTGATGTTGTGGGGCTGAATCAGACATTAAAGCTCCTGAACGGTTCTACTCGGTTAGTGAAGGGGGTGGCTGTCGATGAGGTCGGTTAGATGGGGCGGGCGAGTGGGAGCGCACATGCAGCAAATGCTCTGGCTTGTTGGCCGACGAGTCTGCGGGTTTCGCAGGATGCCTGGATCGCCATCTGCTCGACAGCGGCGACAGCCGCTTCAAGCTCTTCTGGTGTGGGGCGGTGATCGAGATGAGGCCGGTGACACGGACAAGTCCGTGACCTGCCGAGAGGTCAGCTTCTTGCTGCAGGATGTCGGTATATTCGGCGGCGACCGCGGCATCCTCAATCTGCCCCATTTTCTGCCGTTGCGCTTTGTCGGAGATGAGTTCAGTGCGTTTTCGGCGAATATCACGCGCCGCGCGCTCTGCCTGCACGGGCAGATAATGCAACGAGATCGTCCGCAAAATCCCCGTGGACAGGATCAGTGAGGAGAGGAACCCAGGATAGACCTGGCTGCGCGGCCATTCACTAATCCACAACACCGTGTGGCAGGCTGAGTCTGAACGCAGTTGGTCCCATCGTTCGCTGACCGCGACTGGGCCGGCGGTCGCCAGTTCACGCCCGACCTCGCCGTGCCTCTCGAGCGCAGCAGCGGTTGAGGGATCGTAGGCGGCTCGGAGGACGAGGGCGATCTCGCCTGGGGTGAGCCATCCACCGATTGTGAGGTCAGCGGAACGGATTGCGGTGATGAACGTTGTCATTTCTTGTCGGAGTACCTCTGCGGTTCCGCGAATGCCACCGCCGGAGGTGCGGATTGCGCGAGCCGCGGCTTTCATGTCGAGCGAGAGCGATACGAGTGTTTGGTGTCGTTCTCCGGCGGGTCCGGCACGGTCGATGAGGTCGGCATAGGTGGTTGCGGCCCAGGAGCCGTCGTGGGTGCCGTGGTCGTGCCACCACTGTGCGAGTCCTGAGCCGGAGTCAGGAACGGTGCGCTCACTCACTTGGATTTTGCCGATTCTGCCGGACCGGCACGCGGAGGCGAGCACCCGGCCCCACCCGTTCACGCGGCGTTGCTGGTCTCCTGGGTCGAGCAGTACGAACGCGGGGTGCGACACGGCAAGCACTGCGGTGAGGAACTGCTGGTGAGGATCATGAATCATTGCAGCCCCGGTCTCCTGATCAACCCATTCCCGAAGCGCCGCCGCGTCTCCGGGGAGCGCGAGGGTGCCTGCGGGGCGTGGGCGCATGAGATTACGTCGGTACTCGGTCTGCCCTGTAGCCCTTCGTTGCAGCCACCTGAAGACGATTGGTGCCCACTCGGTTGCCCGCCGCCCACTGATCGGCACCGTAGCGACAGCCACACACAATCCCCAGATGGGGGATGTCCAGAGCAGGCCGGCCCCGCCTGCTGTGTAGAGCGCGGCTACCGCAACGAAGAGACCAGTGCCGAGGACGATGAGTTGTGAGAGGGAGAGGCCGAGCATGATGCCGCGTCGGGTGAGGCGGGAGAATTGCACGGGTGCGAGCGAGAAATCGTGAGACGACGACATGACAGACGTTCCTTACGTTGTCGGTGTGGCTGGGGGAGCCGGTGGGGTGTTCCCTGAGTCGGAACTGGGTGGAAGTGCGCGTGGAGGTGGCATACGCCCAGGAGCCGACGGCGGAGCCTGTGGTGGTGTGTTTTCGCTGGGGCCGGATGCGGCATCCTGGTGGCCTTCTGCTTGCCCAGCGAGTGCGTTGCCAAGTTTCGGGCCTGCCGTGGCCGCGCCAACGGCGACAACGGCAGCGATCCCGATAGGTCCAGCTGCTGCCCCGGCACCTGCAGCACCGGCCCCAGCGCCGCTACCCGCTGTACCGGCTCCTGCCCCACCGGCAGCTCCGCTCCCTGCGCCGCCACCGGTAGCAGGGCCGGGTGTGGGTGGTTTCGCAGCCGAGCCACCACCGCTCCCGCTGCTTCCGTTGTCACCGAGAGGTTTACCGAGACTGCCGAGGTTACCGGGCAGCCGGTTTGGCACAGGAACAGGACGGTTGAGCGCCTGCTTCGCTTCGGACTCGGTAGACATTGCATGGTAATAATCGACGCCAAGCCACGAGATTGCTTTATATGTCATGTAGGGCGCAAACGCGGCAATCGCAAGCAGCACAATCCCTGCGAGTGGGTCCGTGAGTGCTTGAATATCGAGCGCGATAGGCACTGACAACTGCGATACGGCGACCAAGAGAATGACCGTCAGCACGAGCTTTGATGCGATCAATGCGATCACAAACATCAGCCACTTCGACGCCCACGTTTTCGTGGCATCCCAGGAAGACCCGGCGAGGGCGAGCGGGGCGAGCGCTATCGCGAGCAGCAGCAGGCTTTTGCGTACCAGGAGTGAAAACCAGACGATTGCGCCCGCCGCGATGGTGAGTCCGCCCAGGAACAACGTCACGATTGCGCCCACGCCAGGAGATGAGACGTTGAGCGTGGTGAGGGCGGTGGTGAGGATGAGGATCTTGTCACCCATGGTGGCCACTGAGTTCCCGGTGGCCTGCACGATGCCGACGCACAACTGATCAACGATGGAAAGGCCCAGTGCGGTGAGGCTGATGACGACGAATGATCCGAGGACGCTTTTGCCAAGTCCCAGGCCCGCGCGGGTGAGGCCTCCGGCTTCGCGTTTGACGACGGCGGTGATGAGCTGGAAGCAGAACAGCAGCAGGGAAATGGTGATTCCAATACCAAAAATGAGGTTATAGACGGCGATGTATTCTCCGCTGGTGACATCGACCAGGGTGGTCGCTTCAAACACGGACCAGAGTGATTCGATAAACCAGGCGGCGGTTTCCCCGACAGCGTTCGCGATCCACTGGATGGGGGCGGCGGCCACCATCGCAGCGGTTTCGTCCGCTGCGTCACAGATGGCCGAGAGAATCGGCTGATCACACAAACTCATGAGCGAATCCTTGATTTGAAACAGATCATGAGCGTCATCAGATTGACTGCCCGACGTCCCAGAAGAAGTTGATGAGCGTGACTGCGCCACCGCAGAGCACTGCCGCGCCACAGCAGATCAACACCCCAATTTTTCCTTTGCCTGACAAGCTCGGATTGGAGGAGTTCGCGCCGATACCCCACACAACGGCCGAGATGATGATGCCAAGGGCAGAGAGAATCAGACCGAAGGTCATCACGGCCCCGACAATCAACTTGAGTGCTTCAACGCCGGGGAGGCCTGTTGAGTTGGGGTCAATATCGATCACAGCGTAAAGCTCCTGTCAATGGCAACGGTGGGTGGACACTAAAGAGGTGCACTCCCAGCGCCCAAACCGCCACAGCCCAACCGGATGACCGGGGAAACAGGTGTGCGACGGCGAGTAGTCAGCTCAGAGTGTTGCCGTAGTTGATCAGCACGTTCACTATCGTCATCGCCGCACCCGCCATGAGGGCACCGCCGAGCGAAACAAGCACCCCGACACGGCCCTTGGTCGAGACCTGCGGGCTACCAGACCACGTTCCAATACCCCAGGCGACAGCCGAAATTACGAGCATGAGCACGCTCACCACAAGTACGAACATCAGCGCGGCACCCACCACCTCACGCAGTGAGTGAAGCCCTGTGATACTCCCGAAATCAGGAAATACATTCACAACAAACCCTCCGACGAAATACCGACAGCGCTGGCTGTTCTCGTTGGTGATTCTGTAGCAGCGGGTGTGCAGTCGGCCTCGGGCTTGCCTCCGGGGGAACCGAGGTCGATAGCTCCGAGAGAGGCGAGCCACGGCTCGGCATCGACGGCGGGCTGGAAGGAGCCTCCCGGTCGCACCTCGAAATGTAGATGTGCGCCGGTGCTCAGCCCTGAACTTCCGACTGCACCAATGTGCTGCCCAGCCTGCACTTTCTGACCGGGAGACACAAAGATGCCGTTCTGCCACATATGCGCATACGCTGTCGCGAGCGTTTGCCCGTTGATCGTATGTTCAATCACCATCAGGCCACCCCACATGGCGGAGAACTCAGCAACAGTGACAATCCCGTCCGCAGCGGCCAAAATCGGGGTGCCATCGGCTGCGGCAAAGTCCGTGCCGGTGTGGAACTGGTTCGCCGCAAAATCTCGTGGACCAAACCCGTCGGTACGCACCCACGTTCCTGCTGGGAGCGGGAACACAACCGATGCCGACTCTGACGGTTTCTCTGTGGCAACCGTGGTGTCACCGTTAGAAGTAGTCGGTTGGCCTGCGCAAGCGACTGTGCCGGGTGGGGTGGCAATGCTGGCGATACCAAGCAGACCCACCCCTGGCCCGATAGCCAGCACCACTGCTGCAAACCATGCTGCAACTTTCATTCCGTACCCCTCATTCTTATGAGCGCTACTGGAGCGGCGTATCGAGCGCTGACAGCCTCAGCAGGCGACACGTTGTGTAGCTTGGCTTGCACACCACAAAGAGGGTGAACGACACCGGATGCGCGGTTTCAACAACGTCGCCGTCCCAGAGTCCGGTGCGCAGTCTCATGCCTTCGACGGTGTATGCGACAGTGCCCGGAAGAATCGCACCGTCGCGGGCCTGATCGAGCACGTCTTGCCACCGCTCAGGCACCCATAACCGGTCAATGCGTAAGGACTGTGTCGTCTCGTACTTCTGCAATTCGACCCACGCCGCCTGCGACGGGAGGTAGTTGCTCGTATCTTCGGCGAGCCCGTTGAGCTCTCCGCTGTCCGCGTCGCCTGCATCAACAATTATCTGCGCATAGTCACGGGGTTGAAAGCCTTGCAAGGTGTCCCACTCGAATAAGGTTTCTGCTGCCGACCTGGCGAACTGCTCCGCATCCGCCGTTGACACAACGGGCGAGAGCATCGCCGGAGTTGCCGATTGCCGTGCACCTGGTGAGATTGTGGCCGGAGAGCGGGTGTTTTCAACGGCTGGGGAAATCGTGGTGTCGGGTGGGCCGATGAGAAGACCAATGGTCGCGGTTGCCGCGAAAACCAGGCCGAGCACAGCCCCGCCCACGAAGGCGGTGAGCTTCCAGCGGGGGAGTGTTCGCGGTGACAGCGGATCGGTTGGGCGTCTCATGCTGGGAAGGTGCGTGAGACCTCCCCAAAACCGTCATGCGGGTAGCGCGAGCTTATGCTGCGAGTGCGCTCCGGGCCGCTTGGAGCTGGTCAGCAAAATGACGACTCCCCTCGACGACGCGCAAGAACTGATCGATGTCTTCGTCGCTGAGCTCCCGCGCAATCTGCTCCAGGTCATAGCGCAGCCACCAATCCGCAAGGTCACCCCACACAGCAAGAAATGAGCGTGCACTATAGAACTGTGTGGGCGCCGCCGATACTGGACGCGGACACTCGGCAGCAGGTTTTTGGCGTTTGTTGACCTTCACTCGCTGTAGGGCAAGTTTTGCGAGACGCTCCATCTCGACGGCCTTCGCATCAGACTGCCGCACCGACACCGCCTCCTTTCGCGCTTGTCCTCGTACCGCTTCAGGCTCGGTGTCGTTCGCAGCAATCAGATCGAGTTGTTCGAGAGTGAGCGCGGTGCTCATCCGCAGATGCGAGAGATGCACGCCCGCACCATTGCGAATGAGCTCAAGCTCAGCCTGTGCCTGCGCTCGCACCTGTTCGGAAGCATCATCGTCGGCGGCGAGATCTTCAATGCGGCACACCCGTTCAAGCATCTGCGACGAATCACGTCCAGTCACCAGACGTGCAGCTTGCTCTCGCGGACGACCGGCAAGAACGGCTGAGGGGTTCGGGGTGGGTGAATCACCCACCCCGAACCCCTCAGCACTGTCATTGTGTCCAAACCAAGTGGCTTGTTCGCGAAGTGCTGCGGCTTCCGCAAAGACCGCTTTCAGTTCTCGGTAGAGACCCGCCGCTTCAATCGGATTGAGGGGTTTATGGGTGGAATGATCGGCGTGCTCGGCGATCAAGAAACCGACACGGTCTGAGAGGCCGGAGCGCACCCACACACCAATCACTTTCCAACCCAACAGACGTGCGGCGGCAACTCGGCGAGCACCGATCAGCACAATTCCTTCCGGAGTGACCGTTGGCGGCTGTAAGAGACCACGGTCACGCATCGACTCGGCCAAGAGTTCCAGATCACCAAGATCGGTGCGATACCGGTCAGGAATGCGGAGTGAGTCGAGTGCCCGGTCAAGCTGAATGCCGTAGTCCTCACTCATGGCAAACCACTCACTATGAGCGAGGCTGGTGCAGCAATCGATAATCTACGTACGAGATCGTCATCAGCGAACACCGATTCGAGTGGTTCACTGAGCACGAGTCGCATGAGCAGGCCTCGACCTTGATTCGTCGCGCTATACGCGGCATTCGGGGTTCCCAACATTATTCGGATTGCGGCGTTCCAAGATTTGCGGCTGATATCGAGCATGGCTCGTGCCCGAGTATCACGCCGCAACGACTCAATCGCCGATAACCGGTTCCCCATTCGAGCAAGCGTCAGACAAATGTACTCGATAGTTTCTTGTGCCTGCGCAAGCGGCCAACCGAGCAACACAAACACTGTTGTCGCGTTCGTCATTGCCTCAGTGACCGGGCCAGGCATCTGATCAGTATCAACTTCGGTGTCGAAGAATGAATGCGGTGTATGAAGTGCTGTGTGGTATTCGAGGAGGGCTTGGTCGCGGTCGGCGAACCGTTCAGCATCATGCAGCGTCGAAGCGTTATCGCTGGCAGTATCAACCGAGCACAACAACCCCTGCGCGCGTTCCTCGTAGTAACACTTCAGCTTCACAACTTTTGTGACGGCCGCCCACGGGTTATTGGCGGTTCGTGTTGATTCCTGCAGCATCGCTTCAAACGCGATAATTGCCGCTTCCCAAGGATCAAGGCCATGCTTTTTCGCAAGCCTGGCATACCGGTGGGCTGTGTAATGCGCGAGGTCGTGCGCTTCGGCATCGTGCTGCCACGAGCCCCGCCCGGTCTCATGCAGACGGATCAGCAACGCCCGCAACCCCTCGGGCGTTTCAAACGCTGGAACAGTAGATTTCGGATTCATAATGACTGCACCTCCTGGCAGTAATGTGCGAAACCCGACCCAAAAACCGGCCACCGGCCGAACTACAGGTGGATTGTCTCTGGCGACGCGGGTGTATGTGCTCGGTAATCGTGATTCGCGTATGGGTTCAAACGTTCAAAGGTCGGCTGGGTGGGTGCAGATTGCTTGTTTGGGGTGGACGCTCGTTTGACGAGGCGTTCTGACAGCGCTGCTGTGAAGTCCATACCTTTGCCTGCCGCGTAGGCACCGAACTCTGCAAAGAGTTCGGTCGGACGCTTCCACTGCACCCGCACCCCAACCGGGCGCTCTGATTCTGGTACCGACGCATCCTCAAGAGGTAGCGGCGTTTCATCGCTGATCTCCACGCTTGACTCAAGCTCTCTGACGTTTTGCGCGGGAGCGTCCTCGACCAGGGTCGCGTAGATGAACCATTCCGTACGCCTACCGATAGTGCGCGGTTCAACGTCATAGATGAACTCGCCCTCAACTACTTCGGTGTCGACAAGTTCAAGGTGTGGCGGGAGTTGGTATGAGTTTAAGTGCCACGGCTCGAGTGCATCCGAGTGTGGCAGATTGGGTGAGGTTTTGGTGTGCGTCATAGTATGTGTTCCTGTTCGGTGAGTTCCCAGCGTCCGACTGTGCTGCGGTTCACACCCAGCAGCCTGGCGATCTGAGCATTATTCAAACCTTCGAGACGCAACTGAGTGGCGATTTCGCGCCGCACCGCTGGGTCAGCCGTTGACGATTCCGGCAGAGACGGGGAAGTACCAGTGGGCGCTGTTTCTTCGAGGGGCGGATGAGAGATAGGTTGGGGATTTGGTGTGAAACCGGCGGCTGCGGATCAGATGTTTGTGGTGCAGGGGCAGGTTCCTCGTTTTCGGGGAGGTGGTTGTGGGAAGCTGCGGTGTAGACGGTTCGGCTGTGCCTGATGAGGATCGCGGTGAGATGAGTTGAGGCGACCAACACAATAGGTGGCACTGCCGCCACAGCTTCTGCAAGCAGCGGCGGTACGCCAGGTTCCGCTGCAACCACCGCATGAATCGCGTTTGCCGTAACGGACACCGAGGAACCGGCAACAAGAAGAAGCCACGGATACCACACCACTCTGGTGCCAGCAAGCGCAAACACACTCACAGTTGAAACCACAATGATGCCGTCAACGATCAACGGCCATAACCAAGCCAGGCCCGTCTCAACGCCGGCACGCTGTGCGAGGTCACGCAGCGTCGTAAAGCTCAACACAAAGGCGGCAGCAGCAAGTAGGACCGTGCCGACCTCGGCAGCACACACGGCGGCCCGTATCCCCGAGCAGATACCTGTAGAGCGCTCATGCAATCACCTGCCCCCGTTCAGACTGGGGCCGGTAGAGACGGCTTTCCGTAACCGGCGGTGGTTTCGCCCGATGACGACGTTCAGAATGCTGAGGTTGTGTATGGCGATAGGCAGATTCGATAGTTGCGCCGATTTCTTGATATTCAAGCCCAGCCTGTTCAGCGGCGGGACCAAGCAATGAGTACACTTCCTGCCGGGGTTCACCCGCCTCAACCATCCGGCACGCAGCAAAGAAAAGAAACCCGTTACGGTTTCCCTCCGGCTGCACGGCCAGCTGCGCGACAAGCCCCGCGAAATTATTTGATGAGTGCCTTCGTTGCTGATTGTTGAAGCCAGCGCGCTTTTGTCGTTCCGGCACCAGAAACTTCCGAAGCGCTGTCCCGTCAACTGGCAATGTCGGTGCCTGGCTCTGGGCCCGTAACACGTATTGCCCGGAACTGCCGTCTGAGTAGTTCACCCTGGAAGGCGGAATTACTACATATCCGCCGTTCCCTCGAAAATCGATGTGCGCTGGAGCAGCTTGCCACGAGCGCTGCGGACGATCAGGATCAGTCACAAAGTACACATGCAGCCCATCTGACGGTGTTCTTACCAGCGCTGCCCACCCAGCAAGAAGCCCAGTGCGTCGAGCCCTCGAAAAAGCCAGCATCCCGTCGTTGTTTGAGTTCCGATCAACATCAACCACATCAATACCGGACGCATCACCGGTCGGAACCGCCAGATTCGCATTGGGCCACCGACCCCACCATTCTTGAACTTGCTCAACGTCGGTGGTTGCAGCGAGAAAACCATGCTTCACCGCCGGTTTCTTCGTGCCCGGCAAGCATGGAAATACGGGTACGCCATGACGAGCCAACAACGCAGCGGCATCAGGCAGTCTGTTTTCACGACCGAGCAAATCAAGCAGAGCATAATGGCGCAGCCTCGAATCATCGTGTGCACTCACGACTCGACCTCCGTTCGACGGGTCAACGCACTATGCGAACGACCTATGCGAGCGATAGGTAGGTCAAGAACCCCATAAACGGACGATCAGTCTCGTGCTGTTAGGGCGGTTATGAGGGACAACGACGTACCTGCTTATATCAAGCGTGACCCACTTGTGCCGATTTGAGGA
Organism: Leucobacter coleopterorum; assembly: GCF_011382985.1. Classification (GTDB taxonomy): domain Bacteria; phylum Actinomycetota; class Actinomycetes; order Actinomycetales; family Microbacteriaceae; genus Leucobacter; species Leucobacter coleopterorum. The sequence continues at coordinate 1,873,711 of NZ_CP049933.1, read as the reverse complement.
ACGGCGGTCGTTATTTTCCGTGAGATACAGATCACGACCGGCTTTATACGATCACAACAGGTGCGCTCTGAACCGCCGATATTCACTCGGACTCATGCCCATGAGTTGACGAAACGAACTGGCTGCGTGAGAACGACTGCGCCAGCCTACCAGTCGAACAATTGCCTCGACCGAGAGTTGACTCTCCCGAAGGTATTTCGCCATCAACTCCACCCGAACCATCTTTAGATACTCGAACGGAGTCTTCCCCATAGACGCGAAGAACACTACCTGTAGTTGAGACCTCGATAGATGAACTGACTCTGCCAGATCTTGCAGAGTCCAAGCTTTTGCGGGAGCACTCCGCAAAAGATACGCGGCTGCTTGGACATCAGCTCGAAGCGGAGCAAACCGACGTATAGCGGTGGATGCTATTCTCACATGCCTCATGTCAGAATTGTGTGCTTCAACTTGAGTAGTCGCCACGTAAGGAGCGAGCAAATCGGCAATACCAAACCACAATGATTGCATGCGATTGAATCGCTCCGTAAACTTGCCAGAAATGCTCAGATCGACAAGCTCATCTAGTTCTGGAAGTACTTGTTTTAGCGATTCATGGTTGATACGGATCACCTGGAATAACTGCGGGTAAAGCTTGGTCGCGAGCTCCGCAGCGTCAAGGCGGTCGCTTACGCGGGCAGAGTATCGCCAAAAGACTTGGTCAACGAAGTAATCTATGTCGAGAGTCACAACTGAGTAGGTCACTGAATCCTTAGGTGCAACCTCAATCAGTACGTTCGGACCGAGCAGTACTGTACTACCTGACGTTACTAATTTGCGGCCGAAATCACCAAACAAGACAGCCGACCCATCACGCACAAACACTACATTCACACAGTTGTAAACGACCGGGCCGAAAGCGCGTTGTCTCGTCTGTGTGCGTGCACGTAGCGGGGTATAAAGTTCCATCACCCACCTCAACACTCATCTACTAGTGCAGCAGAAGGAGCTTGCCCCCACAACCTGTTCTGAAGACAGACGAATCCAAAAGTATAGACACCGTTCAGAGCGAAAAATGGCTTCGCCGACTCCACGGGAAGTTCGTAAGGCAGCAGCTCTGCAAAACCTTGAAAAACAAGAGACGGCAGGGAGCCTGCTTGTGCGTCGCAGGCTCCCCAGAACAGCACTCCCGGCTACAGGCTGGCCAGGATACCGTTCATCGTGGTGATCTCAGCACTCTGTCCGTCGATGACTTGCTGTGCGAGTTCGATGACGTCAGCGTTCTTGCCGCCTTTGATCACGGGCTGCGCCATGTCGATTGCACCGTTGTGGTGCTCGATCATGCCTTCCAAGAACAGTCGTGTCGCTTCAACACCGGTAGCGGACTCCAATGCAGTCATGCTTTCGTCCGACATCATGCCGCCGCCGTGATCCATGCCGCCCATTGACGAGTCGTCAGCGGAGATACCCCAGTCCTGCAGCCAGCCCTGCATCGTGGCGATCTCGGGGTCTTGGGCATCCTTGATTTGCTGCGCGAGATCCACGACCCGCTTGTCGATGCCGTCTTTCCCGAGGATCATATCGGCCATTTCGATGGCTTGTTCGTGATGCGGGATCATCATCGTCACAAACATCTCGTCGGTAGCGTTGAACTGCGCGCTGTTGGTGGGGGAGGACGTGGAACTGGAGCCGTGATCCATGCCCGCCATCCCATCGGAATTATCGTTCTGCGCGCATCCCGTGAGCAGAAGGGTTGTTATCAGTGTGGCCGAAGTCAGTACAAGTGTGCGTGTACGCATGAGAATGCGTCCTTTCGTATCAATCAAAATTGGTGTCAAGATTCGTGTGCCCTCAGCAGGGCACGGTTGAGTGTCGGCGTTGAGTGCCGAGTTACTTCTGAATCACGTTCGACTGATCGAAAGAACAAAAAGAGACGGAGGATGCGGGCGAAGGAGCACTGAACCGATTCGTGGCAGGGAACGGACCGCCAGTACGAGTGTGCTCCAAGAAAACTCCAGCAGAAGCGGAACGAGGATGATGAGAACGCCAGCGAGTAGTGCCAGCACGCATCCCACCATGATTGTCGAATGGTGAGGGGCTGGAGTATCGCAGTTGTCTCCGCAGAAGGCCTCGGTGGCAAAGGCCGCTGACGGTGTCGCAGCGTCGGCCAGCATGAGAACATCAGGGGAGGAACCGGGGCCAGTTGGGATTGGGCTCCGGTGGTGTTCTTTGACCACAGTGGCGGATGTTGCGGCCTCATGTTCGTTGTGGGAGGGGGACATGCTGAGAATATGCATCCCGAGCAGCCCGAAAATGAGGGCGGACAGCATCACGAAGAGCACGATGCCTCGACGCCACGACGAATGCGCCTGCGCGGGTAGCCGAATCATCTCCATGGGTCCTCCCTTCATACGTTAAGAATAACTGTTCAGCTGAATCTTGTTGGAGCGGATGTAGTTGGGTGGGTGTGCTTGATGAGCATTCTCTGCCCAGATGTCGGTCGCCTGAAGTCGGTCGAACTCACGATGAGGGGTGAGCTCGACCGCGCTTTTACCGGTGGCTAAACTGGCTTCAGCTGTAGCGTGGTAATGCAGGTTGGCGAGTTCTCTGCGCCCGTGCCAACGAGCACAGAGCCGGTCTTCCCGTTGGCTTCGATAGTGACATTGACTTTCACACCTTGTGGAAGCCAGTAGCCGATAAAACCGTTGTCGTAGGTGGTTGTTTCTTCGGAATAGTAGGTCTTCCCGCTTTCGGTATCCGTAATGGTCACATATACCTCAGTGTTCCCTAGTTCTCCCTGGCACCCGGTAGGAACGTGGAATGTGCAGTCGTGAGTTTGCGTGACGTAGGGAGCAACGGAGAGATAGAACTGGTCTGCGGGGAGAGGGAGTGAAAGGGTCTGTTCGTTCTTGCTCAGAATGAGTTCTGTGGGTTGAATTGACGCGCTGAGATCTTTGCTTCGATCGTTCACCGCCATCGTTTCGAGCTCTTCAATGATGTCGCGTGAACTCATATCGGCAAACCCGAAAGAACTCAGCTCATTGTTTAAGGGGGCTACTTCTGTGCGTGAGTTCGCGGCGGGTTCCGAAGCGGGTGTGGCCGCACATCCTGCGAGCAGCAACGTCCCGGTAATAAGGAACGTTGGAAGCGTTGTCTGTAAAATACGCCTCGCAGTATTGTTGTGTTTCATAAGAGAAGGTGCTCCTTTGGTTTCTAGTTCGTAAGAGAAAAATTCTGTTGTAGCAAAGTGGTGTGTCTATGCCTTGTAGCCAAAGGCCATCATCATTCCGGATTCGGCGTGATAAATATTGTGACAGTGCGCGGCCCAGAGACCTGGATTGTTGGCATCGAAGTCAAAGACAAGGGTTTCGCCGGGCAGAACTATCGAGGTATCTTTGCGTGGGCCGCCTTGCGCGTGTTGATAGGTGTGGCCATGCAGGTGAAACGGATGCCACATGTCGGTAGCGTTTGAAACTTTAACTCGCACGCGTTCTCCACTGCGCAGCGGTTCTGCATCCCGTAATGGTTCAGCCATATCAAACTGTTTCCCGTTAATGCCCCAGTCATATTTTTCCATGCTTCCAGTGAGCTTCAGGGCTATTTCTCGGTCCGGTGTTCTCTGCTTGAGTCTCACATTGGGGTGGCTGTGAGAAGTGATGCGGTGCCTAAGCGAGATGACGCGAGCTCAGTGATCTTTTGATCTGGTGATGGTGCAGCACCTTGGGAAGTACGGACAACAGCGAACGCTCGTTCTCGTTTCCCTACCGCCTCGGCGATAAGGGGAACACTCCGTCGTGCAGCGTCACTGTCGCATCGTATCGTTCCCCCATACCGAGCAGGATGCTGTCAACTTCTACAGGCTCTACTGGGAAGCCGTCACTGTGCGTAACCATGAGAGAGTGCCCGCCAATCGCAAACTGGAACGCGGTATCACCACCCGCATTGATGATCCGCAGGCGAATCCGCTGCCCAGGCTTTCCAGCAAACGCTGCTGGATCAGCGGCAGGCTTGCCATTAATGAGGTAATGCGGATAGTACACGTCGCCTGCGTCACCGCCGAGAAGGTCCGAGTTCGCGCCCATGAGAGTGTTTCCCATTCGCATGAACATATCGCCCATGCCGTCCATATCTCCCATGCCTCGGGAGAGTTCAGACAATACTTCATCCGGCGTAGCCGTGACACCGTCTAGCCAATCGTCGAGAACAATCACCCATTCGTCGTCATACATTCCTGGTTCAGCGGGATCTTCAACGATGAGGGCACCATACAGTCCACGATCAAGCTGGGCGCCCACATGAGGATGGAACCAGTATGTGCCAGGATCTGGTGTCACAAACTCGTACATAAAACTTTCGCCAGATTTAACAGCCTGCTGAGTGATCGGCGGCACTCCATCCATATCGTTCCTGAGTGCGAGCCCGTGCCAGTGAATAGTTGTTTCTTCTGGTAGTCCATTGTGTAAATTGGCACGAAGCGTGTCTCCTGCCGAGAGACGAATCACAGGTGCAGGTACTGATCCAAATGCCCAGGTTGTTGCGGTGACTCCAGCGAGATCTACCGTCGTCGCTCCTGCCCTGAGATCCACAGAAGTGACCTTCCCCGTACCTCCTCTGTTTCGCTCAGATTCGGTGACCTGTGCCCCTGCGGCTTCGACCCAACGTGGGCCAGTTGAACATGAGGCAAGAGCAACTGTTGCCAGCGCGCCTACGCCGAGCCCCAAGAGCCGTCGTCGAGACAGACCCTTTCCCATAAAATCTGATATTTCAAAACGATTCTGTGCGTTCATAGCGAGTTTCTTTCCATGACTAAATAATCTTCAAAGTGTGTTTGTCTGGTGGTCGTTCTGCTGTTCAGGCTGCAGTGACACCCGTGTTCGTGCGCACCGCAGAGGGCTTTGAGCCATAGGCGGTCAATACAATTTGCCCTTGCCTTACCAACTTGAATAGCTCGACATGGTTTTTAGCGCGCCTAAAAGGGACAAAACAACCTGCAGAACCTAGCAAATGTGCTGAGATTGAGCACACGCTGCGAGTGCGATTGAACTCTGGTTCTGGTCAAACTCAGTAGTCAATTTGAGCGTGTGAGACGTTATGAACTACCCAGCTACTCGTGAGACGTGACCAAATTTGTGACGACAACATACCGCATCAAGTGCGGCTGATCGACAGAAAGATGAGTGAGGGTGGTCGTGGAGGGGGGAGCTTTGTGGCCCAAGAAGCAGAAAGAGTTGGGGCCAACGCGAGTAGCCCTTGGAGCCAAGGTAGTAGCCGAGGAATTGACAAAAAGATCGCAACCGATAGGAGTGCGAGCACACAGATCATCAGCATTCCAGTTTGCCCATGCGACGATGAGCCACAACCAGGATTTGCACAATGAGCGGACTCAACCACTGCTAAATCAGATCCGAGTGGGTCAGTAACGAAATATTCTCCGTCAGGTGCTGGGAATGTGAGCATCACCGAATCCTGCGCATGTGACTCTTCACCATCGGGCGCATTGCTAATGCTATGCATTCCCAACAAGCCGAGAATCGCTAACGCGAGCATCATGAACTGGATGACACCCACCAGTGAGGGGCTTAACCTTTGCATGAAGCCAGGGTTCATGTTTGCGTTCACCTCATTCGATACAAATCTAAGCTCGTGAGCTATTGCCTATACGAGCATTCGGTGCTTAGCGCTACTGCGCGTTGGAATTAATATAGGGGAGCGGATCTATAGGTTCACCGTCTAATCTAAGGGCTAGATGCAGATGAGATCCGAATGACATGCCTGTGTTGCCAACACGTCCTGCCTGGTCACCACTATTGATGAGGTCGCCTACCCGGTAGTTGTGTGAGTCTAACTCCATATGGCAGTAGCGACTGGTGAGGCCTTGTCCATTCACCTTGTGCTGTACCTTCAGACCAAAACCACAACCGTCGCTAGCCCAGCCTGCTTCGGTTACAACGCCATCGCCGATAGTTCGAACCGGCGTTCCGTTTGCTGCGGCAATGTCTTGAGCGTCGTGAAATTGTGCGACTGGTTCGGTGCGATAACCAAAGCCATCGGTAAGCGACATCGTCTGGTCGAAGGGGTATCGCAGCTTCGTTTCCGCTAGCTGGCTAATGTCAACGGTACCTTGCTCGGTGTTCACTTTTGATGGAAGGATGGGGGCAGCCTGAATCTCGACCACTCCAATGGAGCTGAGTGCATCAACGCCTATAGAAGTATCTGTCTCCACCACCAAAGCCTGACCTGGAATTGAAGTAGCCGCCGACCCAGGTGTCGCAGCGAAAGGTGATGGAAGCGCAAAAGTTCCGATCAGCCCAACGACACTCAATACAGCAATGCCGCTGGCAATAGAGTTTCGTCTCGGTCTGCTTGTCGCGGTCGTATCAGCGTCGTTATTGGTTGTGCCACTACTAACTGGGTCTTGTGACAGGAAGGTGAAGGGCGGTAGCGGTGTGGAGTACGTTTTAGGAGATGTCACGCATGGATCCCTTCGATGAAGTGGTAGTTCGTAATTGCTACGATGATGCTCAGTGTGAGAATGCTCGGTATGAAGATAAAAGGATTCTTGAGCGGATTCTTTTTCTTGCTCATGCTTTCATTTCTATTGTCCTGTTCTTGAAACCCCAAGCGAGGCATTACAGGAGTTGCAAACGTTATGTGGCGACGAAAATGATAGAGAATTCTATGCTGTCGTCGCGGGAAGGGCAGTTTGAAAGCCCTGGACTGTGGCGGTGATGACCATACGTCCGCAAGCAATCCTCAGGGAATGCTGATGCTATCGTGACTGTTCCGGTAATGACCGAAAGCTGATGTCGCGGAAATATCAGACGGTTCAGAACCTCCAGATGCAAGATGATGTACTCTTCTGCGTAACGAGAGGTTTGTTGGTACACCGCGCTGCGAAACCACTGGGGGCGTGGAAAATGCAACGATTCCTAGCCTGCTGCGGGGGTTCCTAGCGGTGAAGAATCAGGTTCGACAGATTGATAACGCCCATAAAGATGGTGGGTGTGCGATCAACGTTTTCAGAACGTTCAAAGGGGGAACGCGGGAGGGTTTCGCGGCGCTGCGCAAAAATTTCAACAGCACTGGGCGAAGAAGTATCATCGCGATCCCAGTCAAGATCGCTAGCGCGCACAACGCAGCCATTCCTAAATGACTAGATCCAGGAGCTGTGTCATGCGTGCAATCAGACGTGCATCCGACAGAAAACTCGTTCTGTGCATGTGCAGAACTTGAGGCAACCGCATGCGAATCAGATGCCTGCGCGACTGTTCTCACTGCTGATTCGGTCGAGGATAAAGTTCCTGAAAGTGAATGCATGCCGATGAGGCCAAGGATTATCGTCACAACGAAGGCGAATAAAATTGCGGTGCCACGAAGGGGGAGCGTCTTGTTGACAATGCGAAGCTTGTCTCGCACAGTGTCCCCTCTCGTTATCATTTCGTTACTGTATCACGTCCGTTAGTGAAAGCACTGGAAGGGGAGAGGGGTACCGCGAAACCGTTGGGCAACGTGCGGTTGGTCTTCCCAACTCGTCCGGACCTTATGTCCGGACGAGTCACTGGAAGGGTACTGTGATGAGTCAAACTCTCCGGATTTGCGTTGCAAAGAGCCCAATGTAGAAGAGTGTCTGCCCCATACCTACGCCGTTACCGAGTCAGCAATGCTTCGGCTGGTTTCGTTCGGAAGAGGAACAAAGTGAGCACTGCGCCGAGTAAAGCTATAATTCCTGCGCCAAAGAAAGCCGCTGAGTATCCCTCGGTGAGTGCTGTATGGTCGTCAAGCTGGCTTGCACCGAATCCTGCTGCTACAGCAGAAACGATGGCGAGGCCTATTGCTGAACCAACTTGGTAACTTGTGTTTACAATACCCGAGGCAAGTCCGCCCTCCTCTGGCGGGGCAGACGAAATTGCAGTCTGCAGTGATGGAATGAATGCGAGCGCCTGCCCAAACGCAACCACGAGAGAAGGTGCAAAGGCATCTACCCAGTAGTTTCCATCCGCTCTGATAAAGGTCATCCATCCGAGTCCGGCAGCCAGAATCGTTAGTCCCAGCACAATTGGCATCTTGGGGCCAAACTTCGCGATGATTCGAGGTGCCAACGCAATCATACCGATCATGATCAAAATGGTCATTGGCAGTAAGGCTGCACCTGCCGGGAATGCCGTGAATCCGAGTACCTGCTGGAGGTATAGGTTTAAGAAAAACCACATTGGCACCCATGCGGCTCCGAGCATCACTTGTGCGAGGTTTGCAGCACCGAGGTTCGGCGAGCGGAAGATAGATAGACGCATGAGCGGTTCGCTTTTCATCCGCTGAATAATCACGAAGAGTATGAGCAGGACAACGCCGGAACCGATCGCGATCCAAGTTTCTGCGGCGATCCAACCAACAACTTCGGCGCGAACAATGCCATACACGAGTGCAGCGAGGCCAAGTGTCACTGTGAGTGCGCCGATCACATCCACAGATCCGCGTGCGCCGAGCTTGCCGCCGGGCAGAGCCTTCCACATGACGAGAAGAACGACCACTGCAATCGGCACGTTAATGAGGAACACCCATGGCCACGAAGCAAACTCAGTGATAATGCCTCCAAGAAATACTCCGGCAGTTCCTCCTGCCGGAGCAGCCGCCCCGTAAAAGGCCATGGCCTTCGTAAGTTCTTTCGGCTTCGAGCCAAATAGCATCATCAGTAGCGTGAGTGCCGCCGGAGCTATCAGTGCTGAGCCGGCACCCTGTAATACACGGCCCAAGAGTTCGACAGTTACGTTCCCGGCGAAACCAGCGACGATTGAACCAATTCCCAGAATCACCCAACCGGTTGCGAACATTTTTCTCGGCCCGTAAAGATCGGATAAGCGGCCGCCGAGTAGCAATAAGCCACCGAGAGTAATTACATAGGCATTGAATACCCAAGAAAGAGTGTTTGGTGTGAAGCCGAGATCGGATTGCATTTGCGGTAGTGCAACTCCGATTATCGATGCGTCCATAATGACCATGAACTGCGCGAGGGCGATGAGGGTAAGACCCCACCACCGACTAGCGTTTCTGGCGTTTGACGATGTCATGATGTGCTCCATTCGAGTAAATGTTCAAAGAACGATTAAGTGATCGGTTTTGTTGTACAAGCGGGATAGGAATTTGGACCAAATATTCTTGCCTTTCGTTGAAGTGCTATAGCTATGAGCGGCGTTGTAGGCCTCCCAGTTCTCCGGCTATTGAATGTGGCCTTTTAACGCGCGAGTAGTTTCACCGGCGTGTCTATTGGTTCACGTGAACTGTTGCGCGGCCACAATAGTGTTGCTGCGACAGTGCCAAAAACGGCGAGGAAAGCAAGGGTGGACCACGTTACGGTAAAGCCTGTGGCTGCTCCAAGTAACCCGGCGAGGGGGTAGGTGACCAGCCAAGCAAGATGCGACAGTGAAAATTGGGCGGCGAAGATTTCAGGAATATGTTTTGGTTCGACAGCCCCTCGAAGGATCTGACCTGTTGGCGTGACAACTAATGCCATGCCGCCACCAATCACTGCCCAGACGACGGCCGTCCAGGCTATCGTGGTGGGTGTCAAAACTGAGAACGCAGCTGCTGCCGATGCGCCGAAAATGAGCACTAGGGCTCCTGCCCTCATTACTGAGCGCTCGCTGAACTTCCGAAGAAGATAAGGGAGGATAAGAGAAGCGAAGAGGGTTCCACCGCCCGATGCGGCTAACGTCCATGCGACATCGGCTTGCGAGCCTCCGAGCCTGTCTCTTACGTAGCTGACCGTATTTACTATGACAATTGAACCTGCTGATGCGACTACAAGATTCAAAGCAATAACGCCACGTAATTGTGGCAGTTTTACAAACCTCTTAACGCCCCTGATGCTCGTTCCCACACGCTAATAGTGAGGTCTGGTTGCGTGTTGGGGATGCGAGTCGACAGCACTAGGAGTGCGGAGATTACAAAGCCGATTGATGTTCCGACAAATAGCCAGTTGAACGTCATGAAGGTTAAGGCGACAGCCGCTAAAACAGGGCTGAGTAGACTCTCCGTGGTGTAAGCAACCTGCGAAGCGGATAACGCCCGGGTGTAGTCGTCTTTGTTCGTCACGATGTCGGGAATAACCGCTTGGAATGTTGGGGTGAAGGCCGCAGATGCGGACTGGAGTAGCCCGATCAACAGGTAGATCTGCCAGATCTCGGTCACAAATGGCAGGGCGAGAACAACAACAGCGCGAACGATATCTAGAAGCACGAGGAAGGTTCGTCGAGGTAGCCGACCCGCGTAGGCCGCCGCAATTGGAGCGATAATTACATACATCACCATCTTGATTGCAAGAGCGGTGCTGAGGACTACTCCGGCCTGTGGTCCAGCAAGTTCGTAAGCGAAGAGACCGATGGCGACGGTAGTGAGGCCTGTGCCGAACAACGCGATAATTTGCGCGCCGAGGAGGTGGCGATAGTCGCGGATTGCGAATAGATTCATGATTGCCTTTCTCATCCGCGCGTTTGGCCCCGTTCTCATAAAGAACAGTTGTGTAGCGGCTACGAATGATGGTTGGGGGTTAAGTCTGCGAGTAAATTGAATGCGCCAGTGAGTATGTTCAGCGAGACGATGCCGACCACATCGATAATTTCGCGTGTGGAGTAGCCGAGCATCTGCAACTCGGCGATTTCTGCATCCGTGATTGTGCTGGGTTCGCGATAGACCTTGAGGGCGACTGCAACGATCGCCGCAATTCTCGGATCTTCTGAGGTGCCTGTGCGTGAGAGGTCGATTTCTTCGGGACTAATCCCTGCTGCACGAGCTGCGTTCGTGTGAGCGTTCAGACAGAGTTCACAGCCTTGGACGGTTTGGATTGCGATTGAAATGCGTTCACTTATCCCTCGGTTCAGTTTTGCGCGTTTCATGGCTTGGCTCAATTGCAGGTAGCCACTCGTGACAGCGGGGAATGCGACATTGTTGAGACCATGTCGCCGACCTGTCCGTGACGGGATACCAGATCCGCCAGCAGCTCTCGTGATGTACCGACTGCGGTATCTGGAGTCAGCCGGGTGAATCTGGGGTTGTTTCGTTTGGTAGATTGCGCGTTCTGTTCGGGGTTCATGTTCTGTCTTTCTGGTTACTAGTTGCGGCTGTGCGTGTATGTGGCGTCTGTGGAAGTAACTCGGTGGTTCCGTGTTCAGCGAAGCTTTGTGTAGAGCTGGAGTCTGCATGTCAGGTGAACTTGGTGTTCGCAAAAAATCTCGACACTGAATCCGCTTCCATTCATGGAACTATACCCCCGTAGGGTATTTATGGCAAGAGTTGGTTAATTCTTTGTTGCACCTGAGTCACCTGAGTCACCTGAGTCACCTGAGTCATCTGAGTCACCTGAGCATCTGGGGCATCGTTTATTCCGATGTTGCAGGATTCCCGGGGCTGGGTTGCCGAGGTGGGGGTTGGCGCACTGTGCTGAGTGAAATATGACCGCAATTCTCGGTGCTCGGCGAAAACTCCCTCATCTCTTGCGAAAGTCTGGAGGGGAGTGTATATTCTCAAATACGGATACCTAGTAGGGGTATATTGAAGAAGGGGTAAGTACATGTCATCGAGTAATTACCAGGTCACTGGTATGACCTGCAGCCACTGCGAAATGTCAATCCGAGAAGAAGTCAGCGAAATCGCTGGCGTTACTGACATTCAGGTGAGCGCCGAGACCGGCAAACTTGTCGTTTCTTCTGATGCGGAAAATATCGACGCGAAAGTGCTCGCAGCGGTTGCTGAGGCAGGCTATTCGGCGGTGCAGATTTCATGAACGCAGGCTCACGCCTCACTATCTACGGCGTAGGGCTCGTCATCGCGTTTGTTAGCGCCTTCGGGCTCACAAATATCATCATTCCAGACGATGCTTCTGTCGCCTGGACAGAAAGGAACGAACCCTTGGAAGACCACAGCAGTCACGAAACTCAAAACACGAATTCGTCTACAACGGAGCCTCACCTCAGTGGTTTGTCTCTCAGTGCCAACGGCTTAATGCTCTCTAACGTCGAAGCGCCAAAAGCTGTCGGCGAGCCTGGCGAGCTTCGGTTCCGTATTGAGAGCACTCACGATGGCTCATCCATCGAATACACGACCACGCACGAAAAAGGTATGCATCTCATCGTGGTCCGCTCCGATGGCAGCGACTTTCGCCACGTTCATCCGAAGCTCGACAAGAGTACTGGTACCTGGGCGGTTCCATGGTCTTGGATAGAGGCAGGCACATTCCGACTGTACGCCGATTTTGCGCCAACAGGGGCATCTGCGGTCACTCTCACCAGCACAGTACAGGTGGCAGGCGATTTTGTCCCGGTCGAGCCAGTCCCAGTTCGTACCTCTGAGGCTGGAGGCTTCGCCGTCAAGCTTGACGGCGATCTCACCATCGGGGCCTCAAACAAACTGACGCTTACAGTGGAAGAGTCGGGAAAAGCCGTAACTGTGTTACAGCCATACCTTGGCGCATTTGGGCATCTTGTTGCTTTACGTCAGGGCGATCTCGCGTTCTTGCATGTGCACCCTGAAGGTGAGACTCCTGAGGCGGATGACACCGGTGGCCCTCGATTCAGTTCATGGCCGAAGCGCCTACCGCCGGTCTTTATCAACTTTTCCTTGACTTTCAAGTTGATGGAAAAGTGCACACCGCCTTGTTCGTAGTAGAGGCAGAGCGTTCCGGTAATCACGATGAATAAACTACGCAATCTGATGAATTCAAAGGAAGAAAAATGAGTGCATCTGCGAACTCCTCTGCGAATACTGGCATTGAACTAGTTATCGGAGGTATGACGTGCGCATCGTGCGCGAATCGTATTGAGCGTAAGCTCAACAAGCTTGACAATGTGGAAGCAACAGTGAACTACGCGACCGAGAAGGCGAAGATCACGATTCCCGAAGGCTATGATCCCACTCTCCTAATCGCGGAGGTGGAAAAAACGGGCTACAGTGCCGTGCTTCCCCCGTCGCTGAGTACGGCCATCAAGAATAGTGCTGCCGACTCGAATGACAGTGGCCCCGATCATGAATTTACGACGCTACGGCACCGCCTTATCGGCTCGATTATTCTCACGGTGCCCGTGATCCTGCTCGCAATGATCCCCGCGCTTCAGTTCACCTACTGGCAATGGGCCTCACTTGCGCTTGCCTCTCCCGTGATCGTGTGGGCTGCATGGCCATTTCACCGGGCCGCCTGGGCTAACCTGAAACACGGTACCGCAACGATGGATACCCTCATCTCGATGGGTACCACCGCAGCTTTTCTGTGGTCACTGTATGCATTGTTCTTTGGCAGCGCGGGCACTCCCGGCATGGTGCATCCCTTCGAGCTCACCCTCGCACCCTCAGACGGTGCCGCAAATATTTACCTCGAGGTCGCGGCCGGGGTCACAATGTTTATTCTTGCAGGACGCTACTTTGAGAAGAAATCGAAGCGGCAAGCCGGGGCTGCACTACGCGCTTTGCTTGAGATGGGTGCCAAAGAGGTGTCTGTGCTTCGTGACGGGGCGGAGGTGAAAATTGGCATCGACGAGCTGAAAGTTGGGGATGAATTTGTTGTGCGCCCTGGCGAAAAAATCGCCACCGATGGCACTGTTGTTTCAGGGTCGTCTGCCGTTGATGCGTCGATGCTTACCGGTGAATCGGTACCCGTTGAAGTGGGCGTGGGTGACCCCGTGACCGGTGCTACCGTAAACGCTGGCGGAAGACTCGTGGTACGTGCCATCCGTATCGGCTCAGATACACAACTCGCACAAATGGCGCGGCTCGTTGAAGACGCACAGACCGGCAAGGCTGAAGTACAACGGCTCGCAGATCGTATTTCGGGAGTATTTGTGCCAATTGTGATCGTTTTCGCGGTCATCGTGCTTGGGGCCTGGTTAGGCGCTGGGTTCCCCGTCTCTGCCGCGTTTACCGCCACAGTCGCAGTGCTCGTGATCGCTTGTCCATGTGCGCTCGGCCTCGCGACTCCAACCGCGTTGCTCGTCGGCACCGGCAGAGGAGCACAGCTCGGGATCTTGATCAAGGGCCCCGAAGTCCTTGAATCGACCCGCAAGGTCGATACTGTAGTTCTCGACAAGACGGGAACCGTTACGAGCGGCAAGATGACTCTTGTTGACGTGATTACCGAGCCGGGGGTTGACCGTGCGGAAGTTCTCGCACTTGCTGGTGCTTTAGAGGATGCCTCCGAGCATCCGATTGCGCAGGCAATCGCTAAGGGAGCCACTCAGGAAGTCGGAACGTTAGCGATTCCCGAGGGATTCCAGAACATTGAAGGCAAGGGAGTCCAAGGTATTGTCGACGGACGCGCGGTGTTGGTGGGCCGTGAGTCGTTGCTTGCTGACTGGTCACAACACCTGAGTTCTGAGGTATCCGCAGCGAAAGCTGCACTCGAAAACGATGGAAAAACGGTCGTAGCAGTTGGTTGGGATGGTGCTGCGCGCGGCATTCTTGTTGTCGCTGACACGGTCAAAGCAACAAGTGCTGCGGCAATTGAGGGTTTCCGGGCTTTAGGGCTGACCCCGGTATTACTGACCGGAGACAACGAAGCCGTCGCGCGGCGAATAGCCGCTGAAGTTGGCATTGACCAGGTCATCGCCGAGGTGTTGCCTCAAGAGAAGGTTGATGTGGTCACGCGGTTACAGAACGAGGGCAAAATCGTCGCGATGGTCGGTGACGGTGTGAATGATGCTCCTGCGCTTGCGCAAGCTGACCTCGGGCTCGCGATGGGTACCGGAACTGACGTTGCAATCGAAGCATCCGACATCACCCTTGTTCGAGGTGACCTTCTCGCGGCGGTTGATGCGATAAGACTCTCAAGAAAAACTCTCGCCACGATCAAAGGAAACCTGTTCTGGGCATTTGCTTATAACGTAGCGGCGATCCCCATTGCAGCGCTCGGACTGCTCAACCCGATGCTGGCGGGAGCGGCGATGGCGTTCTCAAGCGTCTTCGTTGTCGGCAACAGCCTTCGCTTGCGAGGTTTCAAGAGCGTTATTAAAAAGTAGCTTCTCGAATCACATTCACTATCAGCAACGAAAGGAAACTCATAAACATGACTACTAGCGATCAGGTGACATCAAGCTGTTGCAACACAAACTCAGCAGATCCTGTTGATGCAAGCCAAGGCCGAGAAAACTTGCTCACCGGCACGAACGACGATACGACGAGCTGCCCAGTGATGGTCGGTTCCCCTGTCAGCAAAGCGGCAGCCGTATCGAGGGGTCTCTTTCGAGATTATGAAGATCAACGGTACTACTTTTGCTGCGCAGGTTGCGGTCCAACATTCGATTCTGACCCGGCGAAATACGCGGCAAATATGATCTAGCTCGGCAAAATCTATCGTCCTCTATCGAAAGATTGTTACCAGTGAATTTCGAACCTTCTGGTGTAAAAGCATCGCATTCGGTTCGACCCCGGTAGAGGATATGAGGCTTCCCTGCCGGGGTGCAACATCATCGCAGATACGGCAGAGTAAATCACTCCGGATACAAACGAAGTGCACCTGGCGTCTGGTACCCGAGTTGGATTCGACACACTACTCTGTCGCAATCATCAGTCGGAGTTCTATGCCAGGAGTCTCTGCATTCGGGAGACCTATCGCAGAAAAAATCGCTGCCTTTCACCTCTCAAAAAGTTCCACTTATTTCGGTCGGACGGTGATTTCAGTAATCAATATTCCGGCGGGCTTGGCCATATGACGCTTTTGGAACTTGACCAATCGACCGTTGGAATGAGGCAGCTGCCCAGGGCGCTCATGCTGCACAAGCCGCTCTTTGGGATCTGAGACTGGGGGACGATTCGGGTGCATATCTGCCACGCAGCCCACATGCTGCAACGATATACGGACATATGATTTTTAGTGTCGGGTTTACTGAATACCCCTACCTTGAACATGACGACAGAGACTCAATGATTGTGCGTTATGAACGAAACGGAATGCTTGTTGGCGTGAGCAGCATCAACTCGGTCGGCACGGTTTATCAATCGGGTCCGGGTATCTACTGAATCCAACCCCAATGTCCTGTTGCTCCCATCAATCGTGTGGGAGTCTGAGAGAATTGGAGAATAGTGCGCCGTAGAACTATCCGGTCTGCAATACCGAAATTGACGATACCAATAAGGAGTCGAATATGGCTGTGCCCAAAGAGGAAACCTCACATCACCACGGATATATAACAGATAAAGAGAAGTATCACCAGCGTATGGCCCGTATCGAGGGTCAAGCCCGAGGCATCACCAAAATGATCGACGAAGAGAAGTACTGCATTGATATTTTGACGCAGATCTCGGCCATTACGAAAGCGCTACAAGGGGTAGCGACAGGTCTACTTGATGATCACCTCAAGCACTGCGTGCTTGACGCGGCCAAACAGGACGACAATGCAGCAGCTGCAGCGATGATTAAAGAGGCCACTGACGCAATAAACCGACTTGTTCGTTCTTGACTACCTGATTCGTTGCGACTCGGAAAGTTTTATCTGTCTAAAGTTTCGATAGATTTCCTCGTTCCATGATGAGTAGGAAACGCAGAGGGTGTCCAGCTGTTCCTGTTGTTCGTTTTAAATCGATGAAGCGGTTCGGGCAACCGGTGATTCCAATCATCCGCTCGTTTGTTGTATGGGTTTCTTGGGTTTTTGAAGGTTTGATCAGGGTTTGGCTGTGAACTTGTTTTGCTTGTGTTAACTTTACCTTAGGCTGAATTGTCTGCAAGCGCTGAGATTGCGTGTGTCAGTTCGATAGGGTGCACGGTGAGACGCAAGAGTATTGAGCCTCACCACGCTTGGGCTGTAACCTTCGTTCTGTTCGTGAGGAGTTCGTCGTTGTTGATCTGCCGGTAGCGTTCAACTTGACTACAAAGGGCAATGGCGTGCGCGTCGGCAGGACGCAATTACAACAATTTCGGCCACAATTTTTGGCTTCAAACCCTATTCATCTTTATCTGTCAGCGATTTCTTCGCTGAAGCTATCGCCGTCTTGCGGCTTCAACAGCTTCTATCGGCTCTTTTGCTTCAGCCACTTCGCTTTCGGTACCACATATCTTGCAAACGTGGCTGATGTGTCGCGAGTGAACGTAGAATCTGAACTTGAAAACTAGCCTGTTGAACGTATGCACCGCTCAGTGACTGGATTAGTTACCTGGTCCAGAATTGCCAGCGTAAGCGTCGGATTGGGGCTGGGGAAGGAATCGCCGTGGTAGCTGAGGGAATCTCACCTGAAGTCGCTGTGGCCAGAGAGTTCCGGAAAGCGATATTCAACGGGTCTTTGGCGTCGAACCAATCTAAAGAGTCAAGTTCTTCGAGGTTTTGCGCGTACATTTTTGGCCATACATCGCCAAGCGCTTTAGTGTCTACGGGGTTGGCGTAGCCGAGTGTGTCGCCGAGAATTGGTATTGACCCCGTGCCGAAGTGTGGCATTGTTTGCCACAATCGATGGCGTCCGTTGGTCAGCGGCTCAAACCATGGGTCGAACCGCACTGCCTCTGCCGTGGTGAACCAAGATGAGACAATGTCTTGTTCTGTTTGCGTGAGTTCGCCTGGATATTCGTCGAGCGCAACGAAACCATGGGTTGGGTGCTCTGATTCGACTTGCCAATCGCCGGTCGCTAGCTTTTCGCCTACCTGCGCTACTGCTGAGGCAATCCGGGCCCAACGCTGATCATCTCGGTCTAGATGGCGTTGTTTGCGATCTTCAACGTCGGGGTCTTTGGGGACCCAGTGTCGAACTTGTGAGGGTGTCGTCCGCCACCAAAACCTTGGAGTCGTCACTGCGATCAACTTTGCCATCAGCTTAGGTTATCGTCGATCGCTCATTGATCGTTACAGTCTTTTAGTCGCTCCGGACGTTATTGAACCCCTGCGTGCCAGCATCAGGTACTGATTCCCGCAGCAGTATGCCTCTTTCAAGCTAAACGGTCTAGTGACGTACGCTGAGGCATTGATGAGCCACCTTCCCGTTGAGGGAGGTGGTTCTGGTGACAGTTTCGATGCGCCGCATGACAGCGGGAGACGGGTATAAATACCTGCTCAAATCTGTCGTGTATAGCGATGGAGACCGCGCAATGACGACCCCGCTCACACGTTATTACGTCGAAGCAGGGACCCCGCCCGGCAGGTGGCTCGGCTCAGGTCTCCAGGGTCTTGCCGAGGGCAAAATCGTGTCAGGCGATCAGGTCACCGAAACCCAACTTCAACTGCTTATCGGCATGGGGCGTGACCCCCTCACGGGAGAGTCGCTCGGGCGACCCTACAGTCAGTTCAAGTCTGTAGATGAACGAGTTGGCGCACGAATCAGCTCGCTCGATTCTGCGCTGACTCCCGCAGCTCGGGCTGCTGCCGTCTCACATATCGAGGCTGAAGAAGCCGGGAAGAAGCAACGAAAAGCTGTTGCCGGGTATGACTTTACGTTTTCGATTCCGAAGAGCGCGTCTGTGTTGTGGGCGGTTGCGGATGCCGGCACGCAACAGTTGATCTGGGAGGCGCATCACGCGGCTGTTGCTGATGTGTTGCAGTTTATGGAACGTGAAGTTGCGGCAACACGAGGCGGTGCGCTCGGCCCTGACGGTGCAACACTGCAACTTGATGTCACAGGGTTTATCGCAACTGGGTACGACCATTACGACAGTCGCCTACACGACCCGTACTTGCACACGCACGTAGTCATTTCGAACAAGGTACAGCACGCGCAGGATGGGCGCTGGCTCGCTCTCGACGGCAGACCCCTACACGCGGCAACTGTTGCGATGAGTGAACTCCACGAGGCCGTCTTCGCTGACACGCTTACTCGTCTGCTCGGAGTGACGTGGGAGGAACGGGAACAGGGCGCAGGCCGTAACTCTTCCTGGGCGCTGCGTGATGTACCTGAGCCGCTGATTAAGGAGTTCTCGAACCGCGCACGACATATCGAGGTTGAGAAGGAACGGTTGATTGCGGAGTTTGTGGAGCGGTACGGGCATCGCCCGTCTGCCGCGCAGGTGATCAAGATGTTGCAGAGCGCCACACTCTCCACCCGGCCCGAGAAGACAGTGCGCTCACTGGATGACCTCACGAGTGAATGGCGCGACCGCGCAACCACGATTCTTGGCGAGGACGCAACAGCGTGGGCTTCACGAGTTGCGTGGCAACACGCAGATGTTGCGGCCCGTCGGGGCTTGTTGCGGGCGGATGATGTTCCGTTGACTCTTGTTGCAGAGTTCGGCGCGAGTGTGGTGCAGACGGTGGGGGAGAAGCGTTCGACGTGGCGGCGCTGGAACCTTATGGCTGAGGCTGCGAGGCAGACCATGCCGCTACGCTTTATGACCGCACGAGATCGAGAAACCGTCATCAGCATGATCGCCGACGCTGCCGAACGAGACTCGCTACGCCTCACCCCACCCGAACTGGCCCCCACACCAACAGAGTTTCAACGCGACGACGGTTCAACCAGATTCCGACCCAAACACGGAACACTGTTCTCCTCAACAACATTGCTTGCGGCAGAGGATCGACTGCTCTCGCGGGCACACAATACGGCAGGCCCCAGGCTCGCCCTCACCACTATCGAAGGGTTCACTACTCTGCCCGATGCGAACGGGCGAACGCTCAGCGCTGACCAAGTGGACGCGCTCGCCCGAATCGCGGTCTCTGGCCGGGTTCTTGACGTGCTGATGGGGCCGGCCGGCACCGGTAAAACGACAGCTCTGGGGGCGTTGCGTTCTGCATGGGAATGGAAACACGGTGCAGGATCAGTGATCGGCCTCGCACCCTCGGCGGTCGCCGCGAACGTATTGAGCGAAGAAATCGGCATCCAGACTGAGAACACCGCGAAATGGCGAGAAATGTTCGACCGTACCGGGCGCGGTTTCACACGCGGGCAACTCGTGATTCTCGATGAAGCGTCGCTTGCGGGTACGCACTCACTTGACATCATCACCCGGCAAGCTGAGCTCGCGGGAGCGAAGCTGCTACTCGTCGGCGACACCCACCAGCTGCAATCGGTGGATGTTGGGGGAGCCTTCTCTCTGCTGGTCAATGACCGCGCGACTGAGGTTCCTGAACTCAGCGAGGTATGGCGGTTCGTAAACGATTGGGAGAAGCGGGCATCCCTTGAACTACGTCACGGCCGTACCGACGTAATCGACTCCTACATGACGCAAGGTCGGGTGAGAGGCGGTACCACCGACGAGATGGCCGAAACCGCCTACCGGGCGTGGTGGCGTGACCGGCAGGCTGGGCGGAGTGCGATCCTGATTGCGGACACCAACGAGAACGTCACTGATTTGAATGAACGAGCACGCCGAGATTTGATCGCCGCTGGTCGTGTGGATGCTGAGCGTGAAGTGCAACTGCGTGATGGTACCCGGGCGGGAGTCGGAGATACGATCATCACTCGCAAGAACGACCGCACTCTGCGCTCCCGACATGGTTGGGTTCGTAACGGAGAACGCTGGCTCGTCACCGGGGTACGAGACGACGGTTCAGTTTTCATTCGCCCGGCAGCGATGCGGCGTGGCGGTGGCATCCTGCTTCCCGCTGCCTACGTCACCGAGCACATCGACCTGGGTTATGCGGTGACCGCGCACCGAGCACAGGGAGTCACGGTTGATACCGCGCATACGTTGGTGGAAGCAACGAGCACCCGTGAAGTGCTGTACGTGTCAATGACGCGGGGTCGGTCCTCGAATATTGCGTATGTTGCGACCGACAAGTTCGACCCAGCACACACGGTCGAGCAGCCTGGCGAAAACTCCGACGCAACCGCCCGCACAGTGCTCCACGGTGTACTGCAACACATCGGCGCTGAACGTTCCGCTCACGAGTCGATCACGGTTGAGCAGGATCGGTGGGGTGGGATCTGGCAACTCGTCGCAGAATACGAGACGATTGCCGCAGCCGCGCAACAAGACCGGTGGGCAAAACTGCTTGCTGCCTCTGGACTCACACCTGAACAAATTGCCAACACAGTTGGCGGGGAAACCTTCGGAGCGTTGGCGGCGGAGCTTCGCCGGGCCGAAGCAGACGGGCACCTGGTCGACCGGCTCCTGCCGAGACTAGTGCAAGCCCGAGGACTTTCTGATGCCGACGACATCGCCTCAGTACTGCACTTCCGCCTCGAACGAGCCGTCACCGGCCGAGGTGCAGGACAGACTGCTCGGCCTCGGTTGATCGTTGGGCTGATTCCTGAAGCTACAGGGGTGACCGATCCTGAGATGCGTGCCGCGTTGCTGGAACGGCGGCACCTCATTGAGGCCCGCGCGAACGTGCTTGTTGAGACTGCTTTGGCTGCAACGGGAAGCTGGGCGGCAACTATTGGTACCCCACCGTCACATGCAGAGACGCTCTCCGCCTGGCAGGAACTCCTGGTTACTGTCGCTGCGTACCGTGATCGCTACAACATCGACACTCCTGATCCGCTCGGGGCGGAGCCTGACCAGATCGCGCAAAAGATCGACTACCAACGAGCACACGCAGCACTCGCGAGGGCCAAGCAGATTGCAGCAGAAGCCGTGACACCGCAGCCTACGGTAACAAGGTCGACGCCAAGCCGTCATCAGCGTGGGCCGACAAGATGACAACCAAACGTTCTGATGCAACTGGTTATCTGTTTAACGCATCAGGCGTTCGAAGCGTACTTGCCGGACGTAGCTCCAAGGCCTCATTTTGCATAGGCCTGCGATTGAGAGTGACGATTGTCTCTGCGCGAGGAGGCACAGTTGTATCGAGCGCAGTAGAAGAAAGGTCGTACCCGTTCCAAGGTGAGTATCCGGGGACGTGGCGGGTTCCGAATTGGGTGCGCTCGGTGATGATCGGAGCGCCCTCTATCTGCATATGTTTCGGGTAGTGCTCAGCGATCCACGCCTGCGCAAGCTTCGTAAGACCAGTTTCCGTGCGCACACGAATTTGCGCAGGAATGACAGGTAGTTCCCTCCAGCCAGGTACCGCGTGGTCATGCCACGCTTCCACGACGCTGTTCTCGGGATGGCTGATTTGGTGCCAGTCGCACGGTTCACAGATTGCCTGATACAGCAGTTCCCCGGGACCAATCACGCCGGGTTCTGGCCTTAGATCCGCAGTGAGCACAACGATGGAATGTTCTCCAAAGCTGATGTTGCTTCCGGAAGCTGGTGCTTCGTGCCACATATGGCTGAGCGGGATCGAACCAAAACCGCCGTTGAGAAAGCGCCAATGGGCGAACGCGGTATCCAGCTCGTCTGGGCTGTAGTAGTCGGTTGTGAATCTAAGTGGTGCGCCCTGCCATGACGCGAGGTTGTTGCGTGCGTCTTCGCGTTCGAACTCATCGAAGTCGAACGCAAGTTGGAAACTATCGGGCATGACAGGCTGTTTCCAGCTTGATGGTGTGCGACTGCGCTTCCCACCGCATTGGGGAATCGTTGCCAAGCTCTCTCATCGACTCAACCCAGGAGCCCGCGCTGCCGTGTGGGTCGGTGCTCCCTGCATGAGCGTGTGGAGATCTAACCGAGGAGATGCAGTATCGAGGAGGTCGATAATGTCGGAGCCGTTCGAGATCAGGTGTGTAGCGCCGTGCCGAAGAAGATCGTTGGTTCCGGCACTCGCTGCGTCTGTGACTCTGCCCGGTACCGCACCGACCCGTCGCCCACAAGCGTGGGCCATCGACGCGATCAGTATCGAATCCGATAGTGCTTGTGCTTCAATGACCGTTGTTACGCCTGCGAGTGCTGCAAGAATCCGATTGCTTCGTGTTGATACTGCGGCACCGGGTGGGCGGTCAGTGACGAGCAGCCCGAGCCGGGCGACCTTTTTGCGCAGGTAGTCGAAGCCGTCTTTCTCTTGATCTAGCCCGTGTGGCAGAACGGTGATGACATCGTTTGTTCCCCGCAGCCCTCCGAGCGTGGAGGCTTGGGCGATGCCGGTGTCATGAAGCGCCACCACGGTGCGACCGTTGTTCCCCACCCATTCGGACAGATCAGACGCAACCTCGAAACCATAGGGTGAACATTCTGAGCCTCCGACCAACGCAACACGATGTGACGGTGGTCCGGTCAAGAGATAGGTGTTGCCCTGCGCCCAAAGCGCGAGCGGCGCTGAATATCCGAGGGGAGAGAGCGAAGTGGGCCAGTCTGGGTCTCCTGGAATCAGGAGTATCTGCCCTTCGGCTTCCCCCAGTTCGAGATTGGTACGGATGCTAGTGATGTCGGCGATGTCGAAGCGGCGACGCCACAGATGAGCGTCCGGCGGACTGACTCGGGGAATCTGGTCGTTGCTGATTGCGAGTTGGAGCAGGTTGAGCGCGCTCCCTGCGTGCTGCAGCGCAATCCCGGTTGTGTTATCTGCGGGTGGTACGACGGAAGCGATAACAGCGCGCGCCATACGCTCCGTCGTGATGCGTTCGTAGAATTGGCGGTTCTCCATCGGGCTGCTCCAATCGCGTGTGGAACACAGGTGCGGAGACGAACCCAAAACCAGGGTTAGCGAGTGATGCCAGCCGTTTTGCCTCCCGCTCGCCGGATGCGGGCCACCAGCCGACGCACCATATCGACCGGCCAATAGGGGAGAAACTTCATCGTGTTCCAAAACAAGATCGCGAACAAGATATGCGCCCACTCCGGCCCGCCGGTCTCAATCACGATTCGGATCAGCCATGCACCGAACAAGTAGGGGAGTGCGTAGAGCGAGACGCGGAGGCTCCAGAAACGGTCAGCCCGTTGGCAGAGGTCTCGGAGTAGGCGGTTCGAGGGCGCATATTTCTTGAGCAGGTTGAATGTGCCGATGCTGAGGGCTGCGACGATGTTGAGCAGCATGGGAAGTCCTTTCACTCGCGACTATGGGAGTTGATTAAGGACTTCACGGTGGGACACCGGTCTGTCAGGCCCACGACGGGGCAAGTAAGAAGTTCGTCTACCTCTATTGTAAGCAGTAAATGCAGAAGTAGGTGAAGGACAATTCCAAATTGCGTCTGCCAATTGTGCCGAAGGGAGTCAGATTTCCTGTGATCAG
This sequence comes from Leucobacter coleopterorum, assembly GCF_011382985.1. Lineage (GTDB taxonomy): Bacteria > Actinomycetota > Actinomycetes > Actinomycetales > Microbacteriaceae > Leucobacter > Leucobacter coleopterorum. The sequence goes on along the minus strand of NZ_CP049933.1, from coordinate 1,849,790 downwards.
ATTTGTCAGTTCGGATGGGTTTCGTTGTTTGTGTCGTTATTGTCGGTGTGGGTAGGCGCTTTTTGTGATGGTGTCAAGGAGCCGTGTGAGCTCAGTGTGGATTCGAACCGCGCTTTCGAAACTGACCGTGATCCCTTCCTCGTCGCTGACGAGCGACACCCAAATCTCGCGATCTTCAAGCCTCTGAAACGCAACTAGGCTCAGGTCAGCGGCGCGGGCTGGATAGCCATCGCGTCGTAGGCCCGGTCCATTGCGAATAACTGTGGGGATGGGCGAAAGGTCAAGTGTGTGTTTTTGGTCGTCGGGGTGTTCCTGTCCGGTGTGGTCGTCGCTGCACCAGATAGGGCAGGGGCCAAGTTCTAAAAATGGATTGGCGTTCGTCATGTTGGGAAGTCCTTTCACTCGCGGCGATGTGAGTTGAGTGAAGGACTTCACGGTGGTATGCCGGTCAGTCAGGCCCACGACGGGGCAAGTAAGAAAATCGCCTAATGCCATTGTAGGTCTTAATGGATTGCAACAAGTCCGAGAACTGCGGGTTGAAATGCACCCTTCCCGAGGACGACTCCTTCACTCGATGCTGATCATGGCCGTTATCTCGAAGTCGCACTATTCTCCTGTTTTAAGCTAAAGCGAATCTCTTTGGCGTTGATCATCGAATGGGCTGACAACGGAGTGGATGCCGTGTTGCTTGCAGACAAAAGCAAGACGAATATGACCGTCCGCGTCAAAAGGTTCAGGCACGGTATCTCTCCCACAATCCGAGCAGATTCGATAGGAATCATCTTCATCGAAATCCATACCTTCAAAGTTTAGTCAGCTACATAGATTGAAGGGAGCCACTGGACTGCGAGGTGCCAGGGCGAGCCGGGGAGAACCCCATCTGACCTAACGACAAAAGTTGTTTTTGACGCTATCATTGAACTCAATATCTGGGTGTACTTTCCATTGGTTGCTGATGGGAACCAAAGCGCTACCAAGTGTCGGCTGCTGCCATTTCGATGAAAACCAAGCACTCCGGTGAATTCGGTAGATAACGTTGGTCTGACCCGGGAAGCAAAGTTTTCCTTGAAGCCTGATCGGCAACGCCATTCACAATTCGGCAATCTGCCAAGACTCTCGGATTTGGATGCGAATCTCGCGTATGGGATCTGCGGTGGCTGGCCATCCGAATTCGTGGCCGTGGCCAAGAACGATGACAGTCGAGCCTGGTTTGTAGCGTTCGAGCCTGGAACGAGTCACAGTCAAATATTCGGCAAGGCTGAGCATAAGGGTCTGCTGCTCATTATCAATGTGGACGTGCTGACCTGTCTTGATCCGGAAGAACCTCTGCGTGCCTTTGTGGTTTAGCTTAGGGTCTTGCTTGACGGGAAAGATGACGGCGACCGGAGCTGCTTTGGTTTGTGGGTGCTTCCCTCGAAGACGGTGGAGGTATTGTCCGGCCTGTGGCGAGTCCGCATGGAAACAGAAATCGGCCCAGAACATCGTCTTGATGTCATTGTTTGGATCGCGGTATCGGATCATGAGCCGCTTCAATAGGTCGTCTGGATCGTCAAAGTTTCGAAGGAACCTTGCGATTGCTGTGGCAGAGTGCATGGTCTGGGTCCAGAGCTCAGCGTTGTTTCGATGATGCCCACCCGTCGTTGCTGGTTGGCGTGCTTTCTGCTGCTCCTCGTTGGGAAGATGTAGGTAGAGCACCTTGTTTTCAAGGCTGATGACCTCTGGGTGGGCCTTGTAGAGGTCAGCCTGCAACGTGTCGAGGTTGAGCTTGCAGTCGACTTCGTGTTGATGCCCCTTCCATAGCCGCAGGATGGCGGGTACCTCTGTACCGTGCTGGTTGGTGAAGGACCGCTGCCAGGTCATCCAGGTTTGGCATCCGATGCAAATGAGGTCGCCACGTTCCGGCCGTTCCTGAATTTTGTGAGGCATGATGCTTTGCCAAGACTCGATGCCGTTCGAATCAATGTGGCGGAGCCTGGCCGACTGGTATTTAACGGTCATGTTTTTACCATAACGAGGGGCACCGACAAAGCGTCATGCCCTGGGCAGTCCTATTTCTGTAGGTACGAGCCGAGATCGCCGCATCGGTGCACGCAAGTTGTCGGTACTGGAAACGTCCCTTTTGACGGCAGGAACGGTTTTGAGCCCGTCGCTATCGTTGCGTTTGGCCTTTGTCCTCCCAAGAGCAGAGATACCGTTTTGGGATAATTGTTGTTCTCCTCGCTCCTGTTCACGACAAACCTGCTGCCTCCTCGGCTCTTGAGTCGACGGTACGCTGAAGACATGAGTAAGAGCGAGTCCCATATCGAGGCACGGGCTGAGCTGCGGTCTGAACTGGCGGCCATACCTACGAGGATTCAGGCTGAGCTGACATACATTGATGAGAAGATCGCCGACGGGTGCAACCTCATCGTGAACGATGGTGAGAAGACACTCATTGTGCATGAAGTGACGTGCACTGCAATCGCCCGACAGCTTGACCGGGCATCGGCTTGGCGTTGGGTGCGCGAGGAGATCGAGATTGAACTCGCGAAAGAGCACTTCGTGCCCCACTTTATGAATGAGGTTCCGGGCAAGATGCCGAGCTTCTTTAGACGTGAGGAAGTGGAGCGGCTTTCGGAGTATCGAGCTTGTGGTACTTGTCAACCGATGCTTGCACAGCGAGAGAAAAAGCGTCCACGACACATTCCCTCTACCCGACTGGGGTCGCTTGGTGAGCAGCATGTAGGGCGAGAATTCGTGACTGCCGAAGGTTATCTGCTGGGAAAGCTTCGAGTAGTGCGCGTCGTCGCAGAGTTTGAAGGCGGCACAGTCACCAGTGACGATGATGCAAGTGTGTCGATGGTGCCGCTCGATATTGACTCCGGGATGCTGCAAGCGATGATTCGTGAGCGGGCGGCGGGGAGAGTGACTAGAACTCCTCGATGAGGCGCGCACGTCTTGGTCTTATCCGCGCGACCGATTGTCAAGCTGATGGGTGCTGTCTTCGGCGCGGGTCCGAGGTAAACTGGACTTTTAACCCGGGGTGTACTTTCCATTGGTTGCTTAGTCACTCATGAAAAGCCTGCATCATCATTAAGTCGCTGGATGCCGATAGGGTTATTCCAGCGGCTCGATGGCGAATTGGAGGAATCGGATGGCAAGTAAGACGATGTTCGGATTCAGGCTGGACAAGGTGACGCTTCGCCACGGTATGACCAGGCAGGGACAGGACTTCAGGCAGGCCAAGCTCAATGGCGACGACGGTGAGACCCTCCTCAATTCGCTCGAGTCGATGCGTGACCACCTCGTCGGTGTAACCCGCATTGGCAACCTCAAATATGAGCCGTTTGGTTCTGAGCAGGATCGCCTGGACCCTGCCGATTCCCGTCCGACGATCCGTGTTGAAAGCATGGATATCACACAGTCTCGAATCGATTTCACCGTCCGGATTGGTCGGCGAGGCAGTCATGACTTGGCGATTGGAGCGAGTGTCGAGCAGGACGTTGTGCTTGAGGACCTCGCCTCGACGAACCCGTTTCTCGTCTCGCTATACTTGCCGACGACGGGCAGCGAGGCGGTTCTTGTTTCCGAAGTGCGATCGCGGATGTCGGCTGGCTACCAGCTGACCAAGCTGCTCGGCGTGGTCTCCTACGAGAACGCCTTCAAGAACGGGCACGATGATAACGGCTCTTGGTGGCGACTTGTGTGCAACCCTGTTGGCGATGCTGAGCGCCTTGGGGAGGTGTTGACGCAGGGCAATGGTGTGGCGTTCCAGTTGGAACGCCACAATGCGGCCAAAGGAAAGCCTAGGAGCTCTGACAAAGTGATCCTTCGCCGGAACGGTCTTCCGGCGGGGAAGCTGAGTTCCGTGAAAGCGATGGTTCTTGGGTGGGCTAAGCTCAATGTCCCCGACAACTATGACGCCGCTCCGTCCGGCAGTCCCGTGGAGCAGCTGGCGAGTCTTGTAGGTTTCGAAATCGAACCCTCTCTGTTCGATGACGGTAGCCTTTCGTACGAAGACGCTCAGGGAAGGCAGCAGACCATCCGTCCGAACAACGTCGGTGACGTCTTCATCTACCCTGTGTCAATCGGCGAACGTCCGACGGACACGAAACTCCGATCAGAAGCCGAATCCAGGATACGCAAGCTTGAGGCGAGCTTGAGGATCCCGTTGAATCTCTAGGGCGATTTCGTATGGGTCTTATCAGTCTCACAGCGCTTATCCGCGGCCAGTTCAAGGTAGCCCGCTTTCGGTCGCGCTCGTCATTTTGGTTCTGGGCAAAGACCATTACCCTCGGGCTGGGGCTCGCGGTGCTCGTCTTCTGTAGCTTGCGATTCGACTGGATGATCGTGTCGTCTGACGGCCTCATTGCTGGGATATCGATCTTCGCGGGTGGATTCCTTGCTGCGTTCACCCATCTGTCAACAGTCCGTCAGACGCTCAATGACCGACATGCGGAACAGGGCGCTGCTGAGCGGCCTGAGCGGGATCTCATCGACATTGCTGTGACTCGTCTTTTGGGTGCGACCCTAGTCAGCGCGGCTACGGCGGCGGTGCTTGTCGTTGGAACGAGCGTCGCCGTGAACGCTGAAGGCGAAGTAGGGGAGGGTTCGCGGCGGCGACCTGGGCTGGCTCATCGCTCTCGCTGGTGCTCTTCGTGTCTGCGGTTTCCGCCCTCTACAGTGCCTACCTGCAAATGAACAAGGTCGATCCAGACCTCGACGGGTCGCGCCGCGGTTGAGTTGCTGACTCACGAGAACGAGCCCCGGGTCTGCTGAAGCTTTGGTTGACTCTCGTCCGCCAGTTCCGAGGGACTGGCTGGGAGGATATCAACCATGGCTAAATACTCGGAAGAGTTCAGAAACGACGCCGTTGCGCTCGTCAGGCAAGGCGCTACCCAGTCGCAGATCTGCAAAGACCTCGGCATCTCGAAATCAGCGCTCTCGAAATGGGTGACCGACGCAGACCGGACCGAGCGCGGCCTGCCCCTCGCAACCGAAGTGACACGAGAAGAAGACGCCCAGATTCGAGAACTCATCAAACGTAACCGCCTCCTCGAACAAGAGAACGAGGTGCTGCGTCGGGCGGCCGCGTATCTGTCGCAGATTCACATCACGCCCCCAAAATAGTGTTCCCGCTCGTCCGTGAAATGGCTGCGGCAGGCACCCCGGTGAGGGTGCCTGTTGCGGTGGCGTGTAGGGTGCTGGGGTTTACGAAGCAGGCGTACTACCAATGGGTGAAACGGCCCCAGTCGAACCGTGAGCTCGAAGAGGCGCATCTCATCGAGGTGTTGCGCGAGATTCATGCGGAGGACCCCGAGTACGGGTACCGTTTCCTCGCTGACGAGCTCCAGGATCGTGGCTATGAATTGTCAGAACGGCGCGTGTGGCGGCTGTGTCATGTCGCAGGAATCCGGTCGGTAATCACGAAACGTAAGCGCCGTAACGCCCAAGCTGGCGCGCCGGTGGGCGATGATCTGGTCGAGCGTGAGTTCACAGCCGAACAGCCCAACCTGTTATGGCTTACGGACATTACGGAGCACTGGACGAAGGAAGGTCGACTCTATCTCTGCGCGGTGAAAGACGTGTGGTCGAACCGGATCGTGGGCTACTCGATCGGTGACCGAATGCGGGCGACCCTTGCCGTGACAGCGTTAGAGAATGCGGTCGAGCAGCGCGGGTATCCCCAGGGGACGATTGTGCATTCGGACAGGGGCGGTCAATTTCGTTCGCAGAGCTTCCAACACGCGCTCACCAATCATCAGCTGCAGGGGTCGATGGGGCGTGTAGGGGCGGCCGGAGACAACGCGGCGATGGAGAGTTTTTTCTCGTTGCTGCAGAAAAACGTGCTCGACCGGAAAGTGTGGGAAACACGACTCGAGCTCCGTCTCGCGATCGTGGCGTGGATTGAGGGGAAGTATCATCGCAAGCGTCGCCAGCGTGGGTTAGGGAAGTTGACCCCGGTCGAGTTTGAGGTTGTTAATATAGGCAGCGTCGCACTCGCGGCGTAAAGAAACCCGAGTCAATCAAAGCTTCAGCAGACCCCGGTGACTTGTTCACCTCCTCTGGCACCCACGTCGGTCGCATCCGTCGCGAAAAGGTCTTTGACTCCACGGGCCGGTACGTGGGAACCGTTGTTGGTGACCGGGTGATCTACCGTAGCTCACACTCTGGCTCGGTTGGTAGTCCGTTCGCGCCGCGGGCAAGTGCTGGTTTCGGGAGGGCGAATCGTGGAGGGACGGGTGCGTGGGGTGACGAGCCACCGTTCCCGACCTAGGCAACCATGACAGCAGTTGTCCTTTCGCAGGTGCCGGTGACGTTGCCGCCGTTTCGGTGGACGGGTCCCGAAGCGCCGTTGCCCGGTACTCGGCCGGTGTTTTTGTATCTGCGGCTCTCTCGTGCGCACGGTGATGGTCGGGATGCGATCGAGCGGCAACGCCTTGACCTGATGCGCAAGCTCGCGACGGAGGGCGGGTGGACGGTGATGGGTGAATACGTGGACCGTGATTCCGCCAGCGCGTATGCCCGTAGGGAGCGTGCGGGGTGGCGTGCGCTGAATGCGGGAATCGCGTCGGGGAGGGTGCGTGCGGTGGCATTCTGGAAACTCGACCGGACTTTGCGGATCGCGTCGCGCTGCCTGGAATGGGTGACCTCGTGCCAGCAGCAGGGTGTGACGTTGTTGTCGCATCAGGACTCCACCGAGGAACTGAACAGCGTCACCGCCGCGGCGAAACTCTCCACCGGGGTGAAAGCATTGTTAGCGGAGGCGGAGACCGACACGATGAGTGAGCGGCAGCGTGCCGCGAAACGCCACGCTGCGCAGGCCGGGTTCATCAACGGTGGACGCCGCCCCTTCGGCTGGCACCCTGGACCCCGCGTCAGCGATAGTGCTGGGCGCACCGGGCGTCGGTTGGAGCCACATCCGGTCGAGCACCAGGCGTTGAAAGACGCTGTCGCCCTCGTGCTCGCCGGCGCAGGCCTCCGTGAGGTTGCTGTGCACTGGCAGGCAAAGTTCGGGATCACTGGTCTTGACGGCGGGCTTGTGAGCGAGCACAAGGTCCGCGCTGCATTGATCTCTCCCCGGATGGTCGGCTACCGACAGTACCAGTTGCCGCCGCATCAAAGGGGCGTGCATGTCGATTCGCTCGACTACATCGCCCGAACCCCTAACGGGGAGCCAGTTATCAGCCAGGAACCCGTCTGTGACCTAGACACATGGCATCGCGTTCAATCAGCGCTCCGGTCACGCAGTACAGGCCAGAGGAATGGGTGGGGTGCCCGTGCGTGGCTGCTCACAGGGTTGCTGCGGTGCCCCTGCGGAAGGCCACTGTCCGGTGTCGTTCAGCCGCAGAAACCTGACGCAGGCGGACACCGGGCGGTCCGGTATGTGTACCGCTGCAAAGCGAATCGCCGCTACGGGGTTGGCACCTGCACCGGTGGCGCGTCGATCACCGCCCCTGTCGCGGAGCAGTATGTTATCGACTGGCTGTTCGAGTTCTTCTCCAGCGACCGTCTCAACGCCCACAACAGAAAGGTAGCGAGCGCGAACGTCGCGGCGGTTACTCGCGTCGACGCAGAGCTGGCGGTAGCACGTGAAGAACTCGAATCCCTCCGCAGCAATGCGTCTCCGCTGACCGTCGGTAGCGAGTTTCACCAGATCGTCACCGCGATGATGACCCGTGTGCAGAACAGTGTCGCGAAACTGAACGATGAACGTGCCGCACTCACGGCTGAGTGCCCTGAACTGCTCACTCATGAGCAACTCGTCGCGGCGTGGCCGACGCTCAACAGCGAGTCACGCCGGACTCTGCTGCGTCAGCTCATCCATCAAATCGATCTCGCTCCGGGCCGCCGAGGCCCTGCCGAACGGCTCGATATCGTCCTGCACGCCATAGAGTGATCTCCGCGCGGCGGCAGCGCGTCGCTCCGCGCGGGCAAGTTGACGTCTCAATCTCGTTACCTCGTTGAGCGCACGCCGAAACTCCACCTGAGTCTCCCGGAAGTGCCAAGCCTGCTTTCGAGCATCGTCTACAGGAGCCGAACCGATCACTCTGCGGCGGACTCCGCAGTCGTTGCAACGCCATGTCGGAGAGTCGGGGGCGTGGAGGCTTGCATGTTGTTGGTAGAGGATCGCGTGACCACACGCGAGCGATATATCCCACTCCCTGGTGGGTGCTTTGACGGCGGTGGCGGATTCGATGAGGGTCCGCAGCTGCTCTATGGCGGACGACGTCAACGGTGGGATCGTGTTCATAGTTTAATCTGACCGTACTAGGTCAGAACTTGCACGCTGATCGGCCCTGTTCTGAAGTGGCTGCGACGACATGAGGCAATCAGATCAAGATCGTTGTGTTTGGTCGAAGTGTTCTGTTTTGCTCCCAGCATCAAATTGACTGCCTTGTATCAGTAGCACCGCTACAGTGGGTACAAGGTTAAACGTAAAGCAATACGCCTCATGGTGTAGATGGAGACCCCATGGCAAAACCCGCAATGAAGCTGAAGCCAATGAAACGGATTGAGTCGACGTTTTGGGGAGGTGTCGAGAAGCTACGTGATTACCAAAAAGCTACTGCACGGAAGTATGTCGTATCCACAAACACGAAGCTAATTGCTGGATGTCGTTCACGTGGTGGAGGTTGGCAGAAATGACTGAATCTCCAGAGCCACTGCTGACGCCTTCACTACTTGAAGCAAATCTTGGCAGATTCAACGCTCTTTTCTGTGAGCCTTTGAGTGCTGCTCTTCAGGCGAAGACCAATCTGCATCTACATATCCTCCAAGTGCAGAACGGTGACTTTGACCTTCCCGGCCTATATCGAGAGCTTAAAGGCAATAGCGTTGCGTACGTATTATCGCGCCTCAACTACCAAAAGGTTCTTGACGATCCCAGCCTGATGATGGAGGTTGCAAGCAAAGTGCAATCGCAGTTTCGTAAGCCAGAGAAGAACTCTGGCGAAGGCGGTGAGGTCATCCTTTATTCCTTACTCGAAGGATCCCTTGGCGCTCCCAAAGTGCTCTCGAAAATGGAACTCAAAACGAGCAGCCAACATTATGTTCACGGTTCTGATGGTGTGCATTTATTGCGTGTTGACGATAATAATTACCAGTTGATCTTTGGCGAATCGAAGATGTATGGAGACGCCGGTACAACTGGCTCGAGCGTGAAGCGCGGCATTAAGGCAGCTTTTGAGTCGATCGGTGACGTGCACAGTGAGGGCTTCGACTTTGATACCTGGCTGGTGCAGTCGGAACTGCTCAAGGAACAGCTCAATGAGACCAGACTTGAGGCATTGGCAGCAATTCTGCTGCCCTCCTCTGGAGGAGCGAATGGCATCAAAAAGCACAACGCCTTTGGCATCTTCGTGGGGTACGAAATAGATGTCACTGACCTCAAAGTGGAGGAAATGCAGCTAGATGACATTGAGGCTGAGCTAATACAACGTGCGACTGAGGCTCTCGAAGCCGAGCATGACCTTATTCGGAGCGAGATATCGAATCGAGGGCTCGGCATCTATCCGATCCATATCTACGCCGTCCCGTTCGCTAAGCGTGGAACTGGTGACGATGCTTCGGGAATTGAGAAAGTGCGTTTTGATCTTGCTGCTCAGCTTGGGAATTACAGGGTGTTGAAAAAATGACTGGACGGATTGCAGCCGACGTACTTGGCGACATGATCGTCGTAAGTGACAGCTATAAACAAGATATTGCAGCCCTTGAAACTCACGTTTCGCACGCGTTCCTAACCGGGGCAGCATCTGTATCGTTGAGGGAAGAGTTGGTTGATCGACTTCTTCGTTATGCCGATATATTGTCGCATTCGACGAGTGAGCAATATCGTGAATCGTCGTACACACTGATTGCATTACTGCGAGAGTGCCAGGATTTAGGCGACCTATCTAGCAGCTCTGCAAAACGTCTTACCGCTGTGGCCACTGCAGTATTGGTCGAACTAGGCAACTTTCCTGGATTACGGACTCTTACGAATGGTTCGGAAGTTGAGTTCACGCTACCTGAGTCCCGAGGCATTCTTCGAGCTGCCAAAGAGATAGTGCAGGCGACGAAGCATGGCAATCAAACACTTACCGATACGCAATACCAGATCACCGAAAGAATGAAAGGCGAAGACTACTTCAGCTTCTCGGGGCCAACTTCACTTGGCAAATCATTTATCCTGAAGGACGTCATCTACGACATCGTTCAACAACCTGACCTCGATCAGCATTGCGTCGTTGTGCTCGTACCCACCAAAGCGCTCATAGGACAAACGGCAGCTGACATTAGGGTTCTACTTAAGGACGTTCCTGAAGTAAATGTGGCGACCTTCCCTTCCCTCCCTTTATTTCTTCGACGTACATACCCACGAACAATATTCGTATTCACCCCGGAGCGGCTACTTCGATACTTGGCCGCACCGAAACGAGACATTGACTACTTGATCGTTGACGAAGCTCAAAAAGTAATTTCGAAAAAGGATGCACGTTCTTCGATTTACTACCACGCGATACTCGAAGTCACTCGCAGGTTCGCAACGAAGCTGATCTTCGCATCACCAAGCATTCAAAACCCGGAACTCTTCCTGGAGCTATTCCAGAAGGCCACCGAAGGAGCCTTGGCGGTTCAGGAGCGAACTGTCGCGCAGCAACGATATTTTGTTGATCTTATCGACCGTAAGCAGTATTACTTATCTGGCTCGGCGTCGGAGCAAATCGAGATAGATCAGCCCCCTCTAGTGAGGACACCAATCGACCTCGTGACTTCGCTTAGTGGAACTCGTAAGTCCATCATCTATATCAATAGCTCGGCTAAGTCTGCCGATTTTGCTATGGGACTCTCTGCGACGCTACCTAAGGTCCATGACGAGGAGATTGACAAGCTGATTAAGTTTGTCAAGGAACACATTCACAAGGACTACTACCTAGTGACGACGCTCAAACACGGAGTTGCCTTTCACCATGGAAAGATGCCTCAGGAAGTACGTGAGAAGGTCGAGGCACTTTTCTCCGAGCCTAATTCAAAGCTGAAATACGTCGTTTGCACTTCAACTTTGCTAGAAGGGGTAAATCTTCCTGCGAAGAACATTTTTGTATTGAACGACACTCATGGCCCATCTGGCTTTGGCAAGATTGATTTTGAGAACCTTGCTGGACGAGCAGGCCGACTTACCTATGACTTCTCGGGAAATGTGATCTGTGTCCGCCACGAATCAGGCTCTTGGAGTCAGACGACACGGGACCTGATACCTCGAGGAACACCGATCGCAGCAGAAAGTTTCCTCGTCAACCCAGGCAGAAAAACAAAAGAGTTCACTGACATTGGTAAAGTCCTTCAAGGTAAACCTCTTGCGAAAAAAACCTCGAATGACGCCAGGCGTGCGGTGGAGCAATACTCCTCGATCCTGCTTCTGCACCGCCTCGGAAAACAGCAAACACCATTGCGGACCCTATTCGTAGAGAAAGTTCCCGAGGGATCGAAGATCCTGGATAAGGCGGTAGCTGAGTTCACGGGTTCGACTGAGATTCTGCGCCGCTCGCCTGGAATCCTGCCAAAGTACCAGAACGCTGTATGGGACGGTCTTGTCTTAGGAGTTAACGGGCCGTTGATCCCTAATGGCACCGAAGAACTTAACTATGATCTCTTCAAGCAAGTGCTCACTCAGTTAGGTGTGCTGTATAACTGGATTGTTACAGAGTCAGGTGGCAAAGAACCACTCGTTCCTTCGAATGACGAAGGCTACTCGGGGCGTATTCGTTACTGGGCGACACTGATGTCCTACTGGGTTAAGGGGACCCTCTCGTTCTCGTCATCAAGCGCACAATCGCCTATTACACCAAGGAAGGCACGATTAAGTATCGAGACTTCAAAAAGTCAAAGTACCTAATCGAAGAGCCTTTTGATCCAAGCAGTGCGAAGCACATCAACATCATCATCGAGAACACGATGCGCGATCTTGAAACGGGCCTACGATTCAAGATCATCAGCTATCTTGAGAACTATTATGACCTCAGCGTTCAGGCGCTTGGCGCTGAAAATGCAGGACTCAATGTTGCAAAGCTGGTTGAGTATGGCTCCAGCGACCCGAAAGTCATTAACCTTCAGGAAGTCGGATTCTCTCGAGCTGTCGCACTGGAACTAATGAAAGAACATGAGAGCCACCTGAGGTTCACTCCCGAGGGAGATCTGCAGGCTATCGACAGCGAGGCTTTGCTCTCCACCCATGACCTGAATGATGATGTTCGAGAAGAGCTTGAGAATGTTCTCAAGCTCCCTCCCCACACAGTGAATGCTGCTGAAAGGTAGAGATAAGTGACTTCTATCGTGATCTGAGTACGGTGAGCTACCTCTTTTTTCGCCTCGATCGCATACCGACTTCTGCCTATCGGGCACGCCGACGCAGCACGATTCGAGACGACCTGACTTAACGACGCCACCAGCTGGGTTGATCGCGCATCCCCGGGTGCCAGGCACGTGGTTGAGTTGATTGGCGAGTCTGTTCCCCGTGTGGGCCGCCACGACCGATGCTGTAGTCCTTGTGTGGTTCGGAGGGATCCCATCCCTCCATGTGTGGCCGTAAGTCGTCTGCAGAGGGTTCTGCATCGAATACTCCGTCGTCGAGGTGCTGGAGAGTCACGATCGGATCGATCTCGTCCGCACGCGTGCGCGCCCACTCCAGCCACTCCTGCAACCTCGGACGTGCTTCGATCAACCCTTTCGCCGTCGCTTCCGCCTCAAGCTGCCTGGCGAAGTCGCGCAACTCTTGAGCTCCTTGCCAGCTTTCAAAGGTGCGTGCAAAGATCATCTCCCGCTGTATGAGGAGCGCCTTCGCACGAGCACGTTCTCGTACCACCTCCCAAGCGCGTCGCTCTGCGGCCCTCTCCCGCTCGTAGGCTTCATATTCCTCCGTACGACGTTGCTTCTCCCGCTCAAGCGCATCAGCATCGTCGACCACGCCCTCCTTGATGGCGCGTGCGATAACACGGAGACGCCTCTCGAGGGGTTTCTTCTTCTCGTCGGACCAGCTATCACTGTTGCGTTCGTATCGATAGCTTTGGCGGCCAAGATCCACCGTATGGGAACCGTCACGTTCGATCTTGAGTTGCAATCGACCGGAAGGTACGCTGTCGAACTTCGGAACCTGCTTCCATGGTGATCGACGTAGTGCTCGTTGTTCGGCCTCGGTCGGAACGTGGGGCACGTCATCCAGGATTTCTGACAATTCAAGGTTGCGACGACGAGTATCGACTTGAATAAAAAGCTTTGGAGTCTTGAGCTTGATATTCACCCGAGCCTCAGCCCATGAGGTTGTAGCTCTTCGACGAGACCGAGCACTACCTCGATTGCGCGAGGACGTACGCCCTCGGTGACGGCCTGGAGAATCGACGTAGACTCCAATGCGCTGCGGAGCTCTACGAGGTTCGTTGTGACCTTGCGGGTAGTCGTACGGATGCGATCCCACTTAGTCGCATCGGCAGGAGACCCTGTGCTGAGCATGATGACAATGTCGCCGGAGCTGCGACCGGTGAACCGCAATTCCTGTCCTGCAGGCACCAGTTGGTGAGTCCTGCAGGCGTGCAGTATTCGCCGATAGCGGGCCCGAATAGACTCGTCGGGGTCGGCGAAAATGACCGGACCCTCACTTTGGAGCCGCTTGATCAAGACTTTTGCTTCAGCGAGTGTCGCTGACGCGCCCTCGCTAAGGTCTAGCCCGGGCATCGTGGATCGCCGTACGCGGTTAGCAGGGACTATCGTGGCGGCCAATTCAGCGCCTGGCGGGTAGGCACCGTGTTCCAAGTAATATTTGCCTGTGTCGGTAATCGTTGCGGTCCATGTTTTGCCGTGACCCGTGACAGTTGCGAGACCACGGGACTTCAGCGCAGCGGCGCTGATCTTGGGCGCATTCTCTCCTTCGGCCCATTGGCCTGAGGGGCAGCCGTCAGCGATCCACCGCAAGACTTCAACCTGCCGATCGTTCACTGGTGCATTCATATAGGTACCGTATCGAAGCTTTCCAAGGATCGCTCTTCCGTATGGTCGCAGATATGGAAAGGTCCTCGTGATGAGAGGGGATAGCTTATTCGATAGATCAATACAACTAGGTGCCTGTTCCTGTTTATACGTACTCGTATTCGAGAGGCAAGGGGCCGTGGATACGAAAGTGAGACCGACGATACAACAGTGATTCACGATCATCCGTTAGTGAATGGTGTCATCAGTTAAGTACTTACTCAAGGCCGAATGGCACCCGAGGGTATCAACTGCTCGAAAGTGGTCCGTCACAACGGGGCTCGTGATTTGCGTAAGGTCATCAATCTGACCCTGCCTGATTGAGAGTTCCCTGCAGGTCGCCACTGCACCGGGCTGCCTGGCGGTTATGATGGCAATACCCAATTGGGGTGTACTTTCCATTGGTTGCTGAAGCCCCTGAGTTTCCGAGCTCAGTTCTTGACGCGCTGCGACAGCCTCTTGAATCCGGACGCATTGAGATTCACCGCTCCCGAATACGTACTTCGCTTCCCGCTCGTGTGCAGTTGGTGCTTGCGGCAAACCCCTGCCCGTGTGGATACGCCGGGTCTCCAGATACGGTGGCTCAGTGTAGATGTACCCCAAATGTTCGGATTCGATATTTGCAACGTATTTCTGGCCCACTGGGAGACCGCATAGACCTGCGGCTTGATGTTCGTCGGGTTCCAAGCGTGACGCTGAACGGTATCGGTACTCCATCACCTACGAGTGGCGAATTGCGTGAGCGAGTGACGCTGGCCAGAGCTGCTGCCGCGGCTCGGCTACACGGTACGCCGTGGACGACTAACGGGGACGTGAAAGGGCCGTGGCTGCGTGCAGCTCGACTGAGATTGCCACGCAAAGATACGACGGTGCTAGATCAGGCGCTAGCGCGAGGAGCCATCACCCTTCGGGGGTATGACCGAGTTCTGCGAATGGCATGGACAATTGCGGATCTTATCGGACTTGACCGCCCGGGCAGGAGCGAGATCTCTAGAGCCCTCGTCTTGCGAGGTGGCGAACTGCTGTGAGCAAGTCTTTGGTTCATATTCGCGCTGACCGCGAGCTTCGAAAAGGATTGGCTTCCCTCCAATCAGGTTGTGCGAATGACAGTACACGTGCGAGTGGGGCTGAGCTGTCGCAAGAGGTCGCCGACATGATGTTAGCGAGGGTGGTGTGGTCGCACATGGTAGAGCCTGGAGATGCAGTCGCGGCGGTTCTTATTGATGTATTGGGGCAGCGCCTGCGCTTGACCTGGTAGCCTCCGAGACGCACCCTAAAGGCATCGGTGTCGCGATGAGATCTGCGCTGGGATGCACGGATAATGATTTGCCGCTGTCTCTTCGGCAGGTTTCTGCGGGGATAAAGCGGTGGTTGCCGCGTCTAGATAGAGCAGCGGTCCTAAACGACATTTCACTCGCTGCCAGGGCGAAGGCTCACGTTGTCTTGCCCGAGTCGGCAGAGTGGCCCAACCATTTGAACGACCTTGGTCCGCATGCCCCGGTGATGCTCTGGGGCGTGGAGACACTTCACTCCTCAAACAAACATCTCTCGCTGTTGTCGGTGCGCGGGCCTGCACAAGCTATGGAACGTATGTCACTGCTGATCTCGTGGGTGGCGTTTGCGCTTCTGGCATCACAATTGTTTCGGGAGCCGCCTATGGAATTGATGCCGTAGCTCATCGTGCTGCGCTCGCAGCAGAAGCCCCAACAATTGCCGTACTGGCAGGTGGGGTAGACCGACCCTATCCAAGTGCCCATGGGTCGTTGCTCGAGAAGATTGCCTTGACTGGAGCTGTCTGCTCAGAGGTTGTTCCGGGCACAGCACCGACTCGTTGGCGATTTTTGCAACGAAATAGAATTATCGCTGCTCTAGCCAGGGCGACGCTGGTTACCGAGGCGGGCTTGCGCTCCGGTTCGCTCAACACTGCCGGCCATAGTGCAGAGATCGGCCGCCCCTCGGAGCGGTTCCCGGCCCCATAACCAGTCCTGCTTCACTGGGTTGCCATCGACTGATTCGGGAGTATGGGGCGACACTCATCTCAAGCGGTGCCGACTTGCATGAACTGCTTGGACTCGACGACCTTCAAGCCATTGAGGGTGCAGCGGCAGCCGGCATGGGCTCGAGTGGTGTGAGCCAGTCGCGGGAACCAGCAATGCATCGACGAGTGATCGATGCTCTCCCTCTGCGTGGAAGACGCACGGCGACCGAGACGGCTCGAACAGCCGGTGGTGCCGTAGATGATGTACGTGCAGCGCTTGCCGAACTCGAGCTTCTGGGGTATGTCGTGCGTCACGAAACACCGCAAGGGGTGAGGTGCAATGGTCTCAGAAGCGTGGAGAATGAGGGTATGAGCCTAGGCGAAGTGATAGAGCAGTTTCTTGCGGCTGTTCAAGTGGAGTATGGCTACTCTGCACACACAGTGCGGGCTTATCGGAGAGACCTGCAAAATTTCAGTGAATATGCGGAGGAACGGGGGGTCAGTGAGGTTGGCAACTGCGATATTGAACTCATGCGCGGTTGGCTATGGGAACGGCAGCAAAAACAGCTTGCCTCCACAACGATCGCGCGTAACGTTGCAACACTGAAGTCGTTTGGTGTCTGGCTTGAACGCAAGCGGCTTGTGCCTGGAAACCCCGCGTCGCGACTGCGAGCTCCGCGGGCTCCTCGCACGCTGCCGCGAGTGCTGAGCGATGCTCAGATCACTCGAATCCTGGACCGTGCCGCCGGTCGTGCGGCGGGGGGAGACCCCGAGTGCCTGCGGGACCACGCGGTACTGGAGTTGCTTTATTCTTCTGCGCTGCGGGTGTCGGAGTTGTGTGGGTTGCTGGTCACGGGCTTCGACCGACGTGAACGACTGGTGCGGGTGCTCGGAAAAGGTAACAAGGAGCGTGTGGTACCTGTTGGAGGGCCTGCTGCCAAAGCAGTGGAGCGCTACCTCGAAGAAGGGCGCCCAATGCTTGCTCAACGGAGCACAAGTTCACCACAGACGCTGTTTCTTGGAAAACGAGGGGAGAACTCAGCAGTAACGCGGTCTACCGACTTGTGGCTCGCGAACTTGATCAGGAACCGGGGGGTGGTCCACGAGGACCACATACACTGCGCCACACAACAGCCACTCACCTTCTGAACGGGGGAGCCGATCTGCGCGTCGTACAAGAAGTGCTTGGTCACTCCAGCCTTGCCAGTACGCAGGTGTACACTCACGTGTCGACGGAGCGTCTCGCCGAAAGCTACCGTCAGGCCCACCCGCGCGCCTGACGCGAGTGTCTGCCTTGGGTTACCAGGGGCGCAACTTCGGGCGCCCCCGAAAGTAACGCAGGGGATTCACGTAGTCTCCTTCAACACGAACCCCAAGGTGCAAGCACTCGTCAAAGCAGTGGCCTCCGCTTGACACTGTGCCAAGAAGCTGCCCAGCTGACACAGCATCACCCTCCCTGAGATCACTTCTGATCGGTTCAAACGACAGTACGGTGTGCTCATCGACCCTCACTGACAATACTCCGCGATCAACCACGCTGCCCACAAATGTCACTGTTCCAGATGCAGGAGCTCGCACCGAGAGTCCGGGCCCAGCCGGAAGGTCAATTCCTCGATGCCCTGAAGTGTAAGGGGTGGGTGGTTCTAAATATGGCCCTAAAACAGTGAGATGGCTTCCGATGGGAGGCACCCATAGCTCGAATGATGCCGGGGAGACTGAAGTTGTCTCTGTGGGCAACGGAGAAGCGCTCGCCGTTGTACCAATATACAAGAGTGCGGTGCAGAGTGCGGCGGCCGCGAGGGCACTGCGGGTGCGCCTGGTTCGGTGGATGGGAGCTTCCATGGAACAAGGCTGGCACAGTGGAGAAGTGGCCTAGACGTGTGAAGGCGAATGTGGATAAGTTTCTTGGATAAGGACAGTTAGACAGGGGTGTGAGCGAACCCACCAGCCGTGCACACCTCTCGACTAGATGGAAGGCTAGTTTCATTAAGCGGCGGACACATCTGCAGGAGTCGGCGCGCGGCCACACCAGAGGCCTAGATCAGTCTCGCGCACACCGCAAGCGGTGATACACTTATCGCTGCGCCTTGAAAGAGGTGACTTCGCGTGCCCACTCGCCGGAGGATGCCAACGGTCTCTGTTTGTAAGAACGGAGCGGCTGATCCCGCGGGCACCAGGATCTGGCTGCAACCGCAGTCGATACTCAACCGAAAACGCGTGCTCACTGAGCCCGCAGAAACAGGAGAACAGCAATGGCTGTTGTAACTATGCGCCAGCTGCTTGACAGCGGCGTCCACTTCGGGCACCAGACCCGCCGCTGGAACCCGAAGATGAAGCGCTTCATCTTCACCGAGCGCTCGGGCATTTACATCATCGACCTGCAGCAGTCGCTCGGGTACATCGATGACGCCTATGAGTTCGTCAAGAACACCGTCGCTCGCGGCGGCAACATTCTTTTTGTTGGCACCAAGAAGCAGGCTCAGGAAGCAATCGCTGAGCAGGCAACCCGTGTCAACCAGCCCTATGTGAACCAGCGTTGGCTGGGTGGTCTGCTGACTAACTTCCAGACCGTCACGGGCCGCCTTGAGCGCATGAAGGAGCTCGAGCAGCTCGACTACGAGGGCACCACGAGCGGCTTCACCAAGAAGGAACTCCTCCTCAAGAAGCGCGAGCTCGACAAGCTGCAGAAATCGCTCGGTGGTATCCGCCACATGACCAAGACTCCGTCAGCGATCTGGATCGTTGACACCAAGAAGGAGCACCTCGCAATTGACGAGGCGAAGAAGCTGGGTATCCCGGTTATCGCAATCCTCGACACCAACTGCGATCCCGACGAGGTCACCTACCCGATCCCGGGTAACGATGACGCCATTCGTTCGGTTGCGTTGCTCACCCGAGTGATTGCAGACGCTGCTGCTGAGGGCCTGATGGAACGTCACCAGAAGCCTGCCGAGGGTGCAGAGGCTCCTGCTGAGCCGCTCGCTGAATGGGAAGTTGAACTGCTGAACGCAGATGCAAAGCCCGCCGAAGAGGCAGCAGAGGCTCCTGCCGCTGAGGCACCCGCGGCTGAAGAAGCACCCGCTGCAACTGAGGCTCCCGCCGAAGAAGCAGCCGCGAAGTAGTTTCGCCCCACCGCTTTTATCTGAATAACTTTTTAAGGAGTGACACATGGCTGCAGTATCCATGGCCGCTATTAAAGAGCTGCGCGAGCGCCTCGGCGCCGGCATGCTCGACAGCAAAAACGCACTGACCGAGGCAGATGGTGACATCGAGAAGGCCATCGAGATCCTGCGTCTTAAGGGGCTGAAGGGCGTTGCCAAGCGCGGCGACCGTGAGGCAAGCGAGGGCTTGGTTGCTGTAAAGCAGACTGACGGCGCTGCCACGATGATCGAGCTCGTCTGCGAGACCGACTTTGTTGCGAAGAATGAGAAGTTCATCGCGCTCTCTGAGCGTGTGCTCGACGCAATCGCGGCCGCTGGTGCAGCGAACGCCGAGGAAGCACTTGCTGCTCCCGCGGAGGGCAAGACCGTCAACGACATCATCACTGACGAGTCCGCCATTATCGGTGAGAAGATCGTGCTCCGCCGTGTCTCGCGCGTCGAAGCTCCGGCAACCGCTGTGTACCTTCACCGCACCTCGAAGGATCTGCCGCCGCAGATCGGCGTGGTCGTGGGTTACGAGGGTGATGACGCAAAGGCTGCTCTGAGCATCGCTCAGCACATCTCGTTCGCTGATCCCCTTTACGTCACCCGTGAAGAGGTTCCCGCGGCCGACGTCGACAAAGAGCGCGACATCGTCACCGAGATCTCGAAGAACGAGGGCAAGCCTGAGGCTGCTCTGCCGAAGATTGTTGAGGGTCGTCTCAACGCATTCTTCAAGCAGGTCGTTCTGAACGAGCAGGTGCACGCACTTGACGAGGAGAAGCGTGACGTGAAGAAGGTTGCCGACGCAGCCGGCATCACCGTCAAGAGCTTCGCCCGCAGCAAGGTTGGCGCGTAACGTTTAAACGCTGAGAGGCCCGAGCATTTGCTCGGGCCTCTTTGCTGTGTGTTCCGCCGGGCGCGCAGCATGATCACCGGTAGGCCCAGTAGTCTGTTCTGAGGCCAGCTCGAGAAGGAGAAACACCCATGCCCCAGACTGTCGATCGCAAGCGCCGAGTCATGCTCAAGCTTTCAGGGGAGGCGTTTGGAGGTGGCACTCTCGGTGTGAACCCTGACGTGGTGAGCCAGATTGCCCGCGAGATTGCGGCTGCCGTTGAAACCTCCGAGGTCGCGGTGGTGGTGGGCGGTGGTAACTTCTTCCGTGGTGCCGAACTCTCGCAGCGCGGCATGGATCGTGCGCGCGCTGACTACATGGGCATGCTTGGCACGGTTATGAATGCTCTCGCGCTGCAGGACTTTCTTGAGCAGGCCGGTGTTGATAGTCGCGTACAGTCGGCAATCACCATGACTCAGGTCGCTGAAACTTATATTCCGTTGCGTGCAATCCGCCACCTTGAAAAGGGACGTGTTGTCATTTTCGGGGCGGGTGCTGGGCTTCCGTATTTCTCAACAGATACTGTCGCGGCACAGCGTGCACTTGAGATCCACGCTGATGAGGTTCTCGTTGCTAAAAACGGCGTCGACGGTGTCTACACCGCAGATCCTCACAAAGATCCGAACGCCACACTCATCGAGCAGATCACCTACAACGATGCGCTCGTGCGCGGCCTCAAGGTCGTTGATTCGACCTCGTTTAGCCTCTGCATGGACAACGGTATGCCGATGCGCGTTTTTGGTATGGAGCCGGCCGGAAATGTCACCGCCGCGATCCGTGGCGAGAAGCTCGGCACGCTCGTACACCGCTAAACTTGATTGACGAACCACTTCAGAAGGAGAACACCGTGATCGATGAGGTCTTCGCAGACGTAACTGACCGCATGACTAAGGCGGTCGAATCCGCGAAAGAGAGCTTCGCTACGGTGCGCACCGGTCGGGCAAACCCCGCACTGCTGCAGAACCTGATGGTCGACTACTACGGCACGCCGACGCCCCTGCCGCAGCTTGCCTCTGTGCAGAACCAGGATGCGCGCAGTCTTCTCATTACACCCTACGACAAGGGAGCGATGAAAGATATCGAGCAGGCAATCCGTGACATGCCGAACCTGGGCGCAAACCCCTCGAATGACGGTACCGTTATTCGCGTCACGCTTCCTGATCTCACGGAGGAACGCCGCAAGGAGTTCGTGAAGATCGTTAAGGGCAAAGCCGAAGACGCGCGTGTTGCGATCCGTAACGTTCGCCGTCACGGCATGGGCGAGTTTGATGCGCTGAAGGGCGAGGTTGGCGAAGACGAGATTGGTCGCGCTGAAAAAGAGCTCGAAGCGATGACGAAACAGTACGTCGAGCAGATCGACGATGCGCTGAAGCGCAAAGAGGCTGAACTGCTGGAGGTCTAGCCACGATGTCGGGCGCGGATCGGCGGGACGAGATCAGGGCTCACCTGGAATCGACCCGCGCACAACTGGAGGCGACCAACGCCAAAATTGAGGCCCGGGCGGGCGGAATCTTTTTTTCGCGATTGCTTCAGGGCTCATTTTTGGGGCGGTCTTTCTCGCCAGCCTGTTTTTGATCAAGCAAGTCTTTGTGCTGTTGGTCGCGATCATTGTTTCGATCGCCCTGGTTGAGCTGGCGTCTGCGTTCAGAGTTGCTGGAAGGCGTGTTCCGCGCATTGGGGTCGTGTTGGGTGGGCTTGTGGTCGTCGCCGGGGCCTATTTCTGGCGGGCGGAGGGCATGCTCATTGGGTTGTTCGTGGGATCTGCCATTCTCACGGCTTGGCGACTCATTGAGGGGCTGATTCCACGCTGGGAGATGCCACCTCGCACGCTTGTGCGGGATGTGTTCTCTGGCCTCTTTAGTCTTGTCTACGTTGCCTTTCTTGCTTCGTTTACAGTGCTGTTGGTCGCAAAAGATAACGGGCAGTGGTGGGTTCTTGCGCTCGTCGCGATTGTTGTGTCGGTTGACGTTGGTGCCTATGCCGCAGGTGTGACGCTCGGTAAGCACAAAATGACTCCCCGGATCAGCCCGAACAAAACCTGGGAGGGGTTTGCGGGCGCTGCCGCTGCCGCTGTCGCTGTTGGTGTTGTGGTGTCTATCTTCGCCCTTGACCAGCCGTGGTGGGTCGGGATCGTGCTCGGCGTTGTTGTGCTGCTCACCGCTACAGGTGGTGACCTCACTGAATCACTCATTAAGCGAAACCTGGGGGTTAAAGATATGAGTAGTTGGATCCCTGGACACGGTGGATTTCTCGATCGCCTTGATTCGATCCTTCCCTCTGCGGTTGGCGTGTACGGTGTCGCTTTGACTCTCGGGGTAGTCTCGTGACCAGGTATTCTCAGCGGAAGGAGAAATCCGCTGTGCAGAATGGAGTGGTGCACTCAGCTTTTCCCATCGCAACAAAACGTCAACTCGGATACAACCAAGAGCAGGTCGATAGCTTTCTGGACAGGGCCCGCGCGACCTACGAGGGTGGTGTTGCGAGCGACGCTCCGATGACTGCCGATGAGGTGCGCCGCATGGCATTTGCGGTGAAGAGTGGGGGATATTCTGCGCGTTACGTTGACGCCGCTATGGATCGCCTTGAGGAAGTCTTTTTTGAGCGTGAGCGGCGTGCGCAGGTGCGTGCCCAGGGCGAGGACGCCTGGTGGGATGACACTCGCGCGCTCCTCTCTGAGGTGCGTGGCAGGTTGCAACGACCCCGCGGTAAGCGATTTCGCAGGCGCGGAATCTTTGCGACGGGTTACCGTCGAGCTCAGGTTGATGCATTCTTGGATCGTGTTGCTGGAATGTTCGAGAACCGGGAACTGAGTCTTAGCCCGGCTGAGGTTCGCGATGTTGTATTCCATTCGCAGTGGCGAGGCTACGATGAGGACCAGGTTGATGCGCTCCTTGACGGAGTGGTTGAGCTGATTCTTGCAACACGCTAGGTCGTCGCCTGGGTCAAAACTGTGATTTAAGTGCAGTGGCGTTGAGAGACGCGGCTGCCTGATATAGAATCGTAATATTGTGGCTTCTTCGAGACCTTCTTCAATGACCTTCTGGTCCCGCTTTCGCGCGCCCCTTGCGGTGGTTGCCGTCGCCGGATTCCTTGGAGCTGCTGTTGTCGCTCCGTTTGCCATGCCGGTTGCTCCGGCTGAGGCGGAGACGATGGCGTTTAAGGCTCGCATCCATCAGGAGTTCGTGCCAAACGAGACTGCCGATGCCGACCTGGTGTACACCGATGTGGTGGCGGTTCAACTGCCTGATCCCGCAGAGGTAAAGCGTAAGCAAGAAGCCGAGAAAGCTGCAAAGGCGGCAGAAGCTGCCGCTGCAACCTCAAATCAGTCTTCTTCGAGTGCGCCTCCGAAATACTCGGGTGGTGGATCGCCAGCCGAGTGGATGGCTGCCGCTGGCATTGCGGAGTCCGACTGGGGCTACGTCGACTACATCGCCTCGCGTGAGAGCGGCTGGAACCCCAACGCGACCAATGCGAGTTCGGGGGCTTGCGGGTTGATCCAGGCCCTGCCCTGCAGCAAGGTTCCTGGAAGCGGTTATGACCCGGTTGATAACCTGAGGTGGGCGACCGGCTATGCGGTTGATCGCTACGGAAGCTGGGCCGCTGCCTACGACTTCTGGATTTCAAACCACTGGTGGTAAGCCGTCAATAACATGGCGCGTAATCGTCGACCCAGTAAGTATCAGCGCCTGGCTCAGGAGCCACCCCGCGACGTGACTCGGCTCGCCTATGGGGAGCACGGAAAGAATTCAGGCGCGGCGTCGAATGGTTCGTGCGTGAGATTCCTGCCCACCGTGCAGAAAAAGCGTATCGGTGCCCGGAGTGCGGTACTGAGATACCCGTGGGCCAAGCTCACCTGGTTGCCTGGAGCGCCGAGCACTTTTTTGGCGACGAGGCAGCGGTGCGGGAGCGCCGCCACTACCACTCACACTGTTGGAGGCTCGCCTAAACAAGGCTGGGCGCGCTGAGGACGGAGCGCTACAGAAGCCCGCGAACCCTTAGAACAGCGTTGGCGGAGCAGCGGGCTGCTCGAGCGACACCTCGGGAATCGGTAAGGAAGTTGTTCCCGCAAACCCCGGCCCCTGATCCGGCGCAAGACCAGCCTGAAACGCCGTAGCTGCGGCCCTCGCGCGATCGTCAGCAGCTTCGTTCAACGGGTGACCCGCGTGCCCCTTCACCCACTCAAACCGCACCTGGCGCCCTGTGAGAGCCGCATCCAGCTGTTCAAGCAGATCGCGATTCAGCACCGGTTTTCCGTCGGCCTTGCGCCAGCCACGGCGCTTCCAGCCCGGCATCCACTGGGTGACCGAGTTAATGACGTACTGGCTGTCGCACAGCACATGCAGAGGTTCTGCAGCGCGATCTGCGGTTGCGTGCAGCAGATCCAACACTGCCATGAGCTCGCCCTGGTTATTGGTTGCCCGCGGCCAGCCGCCGGCACGCCAGTGCTGCTCGTCGATCACCCAGGCCCAGCCAGCCGGGCCCGGGTTGCCGAGTGCTGATCCGTCTGCCGCAGCCGTGATTGTCATGCGTCTATCTTGCCAGAGTGTGCAACTTAGGTTAGGTAGGCTGAAGCGCGAGAACATAACTGGGCCGTGTAAGCGACGAAGGAGACGGTGTGAAGACGACGATCAGGAGCAACACGGTGCTGCGTGCGAGGCGCGAGGACATCGAATTGCACACGTCGGACGGACTGACTCTCGTGGGTGAACTCGCGCTTCCGCGGGACCGGGATCCTAAAGCTACGCTCGTTTGTCTCCACCCACTGCCCACACATGGTGGCTTCATGGATTCTCACATCTTGCGTAAGGCGGCGAATAGATTGCCTGAACTCGCCGACGCTGCCGTATTGCGGTTCAATACCCGCGGCACGACTTCGCCGCGAGGAAGCAGCGAAGGGGAGTTTGGAGAGGGGATCACTGAGCGAGCAGACGTTGCGGCGGCAATGGCGTTTGTTCGGGATCGAGGGCTACCGAACCCCTGGTTGCTCGGTTGGTCCTTTGGAACGGAACTCACGTTGAAGTATGGCTTGGAGCACGATATCGAGGGTGCAATCCTGCTCTCGCCGCCATTGCACCGAGCCACGGAAGATGACGTTGCTGCCTGGGCCACCGCTGAGCCGCAATTGGTGGCACTGATTCCAGAGTTTGATGACTATCTTCGCCCGGAAGAAGCTAAAGCGCGCTTTGCAGTGGCCCCGAATGCGCGTCTTGTGGCTGTCGAAGACGGCAAACACCTCTGGGTGGGGAGACCCAGACTCGTCGAGTATTGAATGAGATTGTTGCAACGATTGGCACAGCCGCGACGCCGCTCCCTGTAGAAGTGAGCGACGCGCAACTGGCGTAACGCTTAGCGGTCGGTATCTGCCTGGGGAATCTGCAGGGTAACGTCCGTGTCTTCTTCAGCGATTTCGCCGTCAGCCGCTTCAGCAACCGGACGCTCGACCAACCGACCAGCGACGGTGCTCATCTTCTGAGCGTTTGTGATGACCTCACCCAGGCTCTCGAAGTAGCGGGCAACGGCTCCTCGTTCGACCTTCAATTGGGTCATGCGATCTTCGGCCGCAGCGAGCACCTTTGTGGCGCGATCTTCGGCCGCCGCAAACGTGGTCTGCGCGCGTCGCTCTGCCTCAAGGATCGTTGCAGCAGCCTGCTGTTCTGCCTCTGCACGCAGGTTATGTGCAACCTGCTTCGCCTCCTGTGAAATGGTTTCGTATTCTTCACGGGCTGCATCGAGCTGTGAGCGAAGCTCGGCAAGCTCGTTTGTCGTAGCTTCGATTTCTCGACGTGATGCTTCTGCAGCCTCGTGCTGTCGCGCGGCCAGATCTTGCTCAAGCTGTTCGCGCTGCTGGCTCGATGAGGTGTTGAACTCGAGTGTGTCGCGCTCGATGCGCTCGCGCAGTTGGCGAACGGCATCCTCGGTCTCGGCG
Source organism: Leucobacter coleopterorum (assembly GCF_011382985.1). GTDB lineage: Bacteria > Actinomycetota > Actinomycetes > Actinomycetales > Microbacteriaceae > Leucobacter > Leucobacter coleopterorum. The sequence continues at coordinate 1,823,871 of NZ_CP049933.1, read as the reverse complement.
CGCAAAGCGGCAAGGCGTGCCTCTTCAGAGGCGCGGTACTCGGCGAGTTCTTCGACAGTGTTTGCGCGCAACAGGTCGGTCTCTTCGGTGACCGCGGCGCGCTTTGCAGCGACCTCACGGTCAACCGCTGCCGTTGCCTCCTCCTGCTGTCGTGCGAGATTCGCTCGGTGCTGCTCAGACTCCGCTGCGAGAGTGCGATCCTGTTCTTCTTTCTCGCGGGCGATATCTGCTGCAAGCTTGCTGCGCTCGCGTTCGATCTGCAACTCAAGTTCTTCGCGCTGCAGGCCGAGAGCCGCAGCGGCCTCTTCGCGTTCAATACGCGCCTGGGTTTCAGCGGCAGTGCGTTCGTCGTCGAGGCGCTGCTGATGCTCTCGCAGCTGGGCCGCGATGCGTTCCTCGTGCACTGTGGTCTCGTCAGAGAGACGACCCTCGTGGGCGCTGCGCTCTGCTGCCAACTCACGCTCCAGCTGGTGGCGAGCGTTCGCGACATTCTGCTCGTGAGTTGCGAGTTCGGCAGCGATCTTTTCTCTCTGCTCGTTCCACTCCGCGATGAGGCGATCCTGGTGAGCGGCAAGCTCGCCACCAATGCGAGCCTCGTGAGCTTCTCGCTCCGAACGAATGCGCTCACCGTGCGCTTCAAGCTCAGCCTGAATTTGGGCCTCGTGCGCAGCGCGTTCTGAGTGGAGAGCAGCCTCGTGATTGGTGCGCTCAGCATGGATGGTGGCTTCGTGGCTCGCGCGTTCTGACTGCAGGGCGGCCTCGTGTGCTGCGCGCTCTTCGGCGATTGAAGCGTTGTGAGCTTCCGTCTCCTGTGACAGGCGTGCGTTGTGAGCGTTGAGCTCGTCGGCGAGTTTGGCCTGCTGTGCCTCTTCGGTGTTGCGCAGACGCACGCTTTGTTCTAGAGCTTCTGAACGCAGGGTCTCATCGTGGTTGCGACGCTCCGCTGAAAGCTCGAAGTCGTGTTGGCTGCGCTCCTCTTCGATGCGCTCCTGGTGCGCGGCAAGTTCGGTGGCGAGCTGCTGCTGCTGCGCGGTCTGCGCTGCGGCCAGCTGCTCTTCAACGGCAGCCCGCAGATCCGCTCGTTCTGCTGCTGCCTGCTCGTTGGCGCGTGCACGCTCGCGTGCTGCCTGATCGGCAAGAGTCGCAAGCTCGCTCTTCTGTGCTTCGAGTTCCCGAGAAATGGTTGCCTCGTGCTGGAACCGTTCCTGCGTGATGCGATCAGTGTGGATCTGCAACTCTGTGGCGATCTTCTGCTCGTGCAGTTCGCGCTCTCTAGCGAGGGCTTCGTTGTGCTCGGCTCGCTCCTGTGCGATTTGACCGCGGAGGTTTTGCATCTCCGTATCAAGTGAACGGCGCTGAGCCGCAATGCCGGCCTCTAGCTCGCGCTCGCGCTCCGTATAACGCTCCTCGAGCTCAGATTCTTCGCGCTGACGCTTGGCCTCGAACTCAGCGCGAGCGCGCTCACCCTCTTGCGTAAGACGGGCGCGCTCAAGTTCAGCCTCGCGGTTGTCTTCTGCTCGCTGGCGCTCGAATGCTTCTGCCTGCTTTTCGGTCTGCTCGCGCAGTTCGTTCGCCGCAGCCTGCGCTTCCGAGGTGATGCGCTCTGCTTCTGCGGTTGCCTGGGCAAGCTTCGCACGCGCATCTCGTTCCGCGGTTTCGCGTTCAGTGGCGGCCTCGCGCTCCGCTGAGTTTCGCGCGAGTTCTGCCGAGCGTCGTGCTTCTTCGAGGAGCCGTTCGCGTTCTGCATTCGCATCGGCGGATTGCTGTGCGACGTCGGTGCGTACGCCCGTGATGAGAATTTCGGCCTGTTCGTGTGCCGAGGCGAGCATTTCATCTGCGCGTCGCTGAGCCTGAGTCAGAACCCGGGTGCTTTCCTCTTCTGAGGATTTGCGCAGTTTTTCTGCATCGAGATCAGCCTGAGCCATGAGGCGCTGGGCGTGATCCTCAGCGATCTGCAGGCTCTTTTCTACCCTGAGCCCGAGGCCGGAGTATCCGCTGGCACCGAGCTCAGCGACCTGCTCCTGCAGATCGGCGACGAGCTGGCGCTGCTCTTGACCCACCTGGGTGGCCTGCTGGTGCGCAAGCTGCAAAGCCTCAAGGTGAGTCTGTAGCGTACTGATGTGCCCCGTGAGAGCTGAAACGCGCTCATCAACCTCTTCACGGTTATAGCCGCGGAAGGCTTGGGAAAATTGCTGGGCTGGTTCAGACACGAGGCCTCCGGATAAGACGAAAACTCAGCTCCACCGCAGCGAAATCCGCGCGAGGGCATACAAATACACATAATAGACTAATTAATCATCAGTGCATGCGAGTTACAGAGCGGATCGAAGGGTGTGGTTGCGCGCCGCGCTGCAAGATGTTCATGTCTTCCTCGGAAAGCTCCGGTAGCGTTAAACGTTGAAATCTTTGTCTGTGTCGGGCTCTCGTTAGGAAAGCGCGGCTCAGGCTCCATGTAGTGAGGAGCCCCCGTGCGATATGTGCTTGCGATTGCGGCACTCGTAATTTCCGGTGTGTTGCTGTTGCTGGGTATTGGGCAACGTACTTTTCTTGCCGGACCCGCGGAGATCAGTTATCCCGTCGACACCAAATCAGAGACGGGTTACGCCGTTATCGATGGCAAGGAATTCGCGAATGTGCCGGGCCAGGCAAACGTCGTTGTGCGCGGCTCTGAAGCATTTGTGTCCACCGGAACAACCCGAGACGTGCAGGGGTGGCTTGCTCCGTTTCCACACGCTGAGCTCTCTGTCGATCCAGACAAAGGAAAAGTGCTGAGCGCATTGGTAGCGGCGTCGAGCGCTGCCGAGGACGGTGAAGACATGAAGCCCATTGATCCTCGCGGAAGTGATCTCTGGCTCGAGGCGCGGTCGATCAAAAACCAGGGCAGCGGCACTGAAAAAGAAACGCTGCGTGTGCCTGTGGCCCTCGCGTCTGACCAGTCAGTATTGATCGCTTCTAACGGAGTGAATCCCGTTCCCCAAGATGTGTCGCTTGTGTGGGTTCAGGATCGCACGACCCCCTGGGCTGGGCCGTTTCTGGCTGCGGGGGCCTGTTCGCTGTCGTCGGAGGCCTGCTCTACCTGTTTGCTGTCGACCACGATCGCCGAGGTCTCGGCCCACGCCGTGGCCGTCGCGGACCCTTCCAGGGCATTCGCAACCTGTTCCGCAAACGAAGCAAGAAAGTGGGTCAGGTGAAGACGAACATCGAACCCCCGGTTGTGCAGCGACGGGCGCTGCGCCACAGTGCGATTCCTGCGCTCGGACTTGTGGTTGCGTTAGGTCTGAGTGGATGCTCCGCAAGTTACTGGCCAGACTTCTCTCCGCAGCCCACAAAAACAACGCAGGCAAAGGATCCCCAGACTGCTCTGCCACCGGTGCCGGTCACTGAAGGGCAGATGGATCGTATCGTCGAGCAGGTTTCTGAGGTCGCAGGTATCGGTGATGACTCGCTCGATGCGGCTTCACTGGAACCTCGCTTTAACGGAGACGCCCTCGCCCAGCGCACGGCGAACTACACCATTCGTAAAGCGGTTCCTCAGTATGAAGTTGTACCGCCTCGCATTACAAAGGACCGACTCGATTACGAGCTGGTACAGAGTACGGACTCCTGGCCACGAACGATGTTTATGACGGTCGCGTCTGAGACCAAAGATGATGCGAACGCTCAAGACCAAGACGAGAGTAAAGAAGGGGCGTCGCCGTCACTCGCTCTGATCCTGACGCAGCAGACGCCGCAGGAAAACTACCTGGTTTCGCGTGTCATCGCGTTACGAGGTGGCATTTCAATGCCCCAGGCCGCGCCCGCTGAAGATGGAACTGCACTTCTTTCGAACGATCTGGAGACGCTCGAGTTACCGCCGGGAGAAGTGGGTGCCGCGTACGCCAGCCTGCTGCAAAACGGTAAGGACTCACCTGAAGCAGACTCGTTCGATCTCACCTCCGACACACTTCTTGACCACTACGGACTTGCGCGTACCCAGACTGAGCAGCAAAAATCTGACGCTAAGGGGCAGACGATGAAGTTCTCGGTACAGGCACACCAGGGAGACCTGGAGCCCGTTGCGCTGTCGACCGGAGTCGGAGGGGCGCTCGTTGCGACAACTGTGATCGAGGAACAGATCGTTGAAGCGGCAGGCGGTCGGTTCAAGCCTCAGGTCCCGGAGGCGGCAGCAGCGCTCTCTGGGCTCACCGGTGAACAAGACAAGCTCGTGCAAGAGGTAGCGCATCAGATGCTCTTTTTTGTACCGAACAAGTCTGAGCATAAAAAGATCGAGCTGCTCGGAGTAACGAGTGAGCTCGTGGGAGCGAGGAACTCATAATGACACCACAGCAGATGCCAGAACGGATCCCGGGCGGTGGGATCGACCTCAGCCACCTCGCAGCGACGAGATCGCAGGGTGCGGCCCCGCGGCAGCAGTGCCGGGACCAGCCGTGGGAGCACCACAAGTCGTCGACGTTCCTTCGCTGGCGATTGATGTGACTGACGCAGGATTCGAGCAGGTCGCTCAGCTCTCGTCAGTGGTGCCCGTCGTGGTGCTCCTCTGGGCCGGTTGGTCTGAGCCGAGTAAGGCGCTAAGCCCGATGGTGGAGCAAGTGACACGGGAGTTCGCCGGTCGAGTGCTGCTCGCGAGGGTTGACGCTGATGCGAACCCAGGGCTCGCCCAGGCATTCCAGGCGCAGTCCATTCCTACTGTCGTGGCGCTCGTTGGCGGTCGTCCCGTGCCGCTGTTTCAGGGAGAAATCCCCGTTGAACAGCTGCGCGAACTTTTTGCACAACTGCTGCAGCTCGGAGAGCAGCAGGGTGTCGTTGGGCGCGTCAACGCACCGGCTGGCGATGGTGAAGACGGATCTGAAGCCCAGGCCGAACCAGCCGAACCCCAAACCCCACCCGCACACCTCGCGGCGGTTGAAGCTGCCGAGCGCGGCGACTACGCAGCGGCGGTAGCCGAGTGGGAAGACGTGCTGCGTAAGGCCCCGCCGACGCTGAGGCTCGATCAGCGCTGGTGCAGATGAAACTCTTGCAGCGACTTGAAGGTCTGACGCTTGAGCAGGTGCGTGCTGAAGCGGCAGCGCAGCCGGAAGATCTGCAGGCGCAACTGAGAGTGGCCGACCTCGACCTCTCGGGAGGGCATGTCGAGGATGCTTTTTTGCGGCTTCTTGAGCTGTTTGCCGTGAGTGACACCGATCAGCGCACCGTTATTCGCGAGCGGCTTCTTGAGCTGTTTGAAGTGGTTGGGCCCGCTGATCCGCGTGTGATCGCAGCGCGGGGTCGTCTCGCGAACCTTCTCTACTAACTCCAATGGCCCGCGCATACCTCGACCACGCGGCAACCTCGCCGATGCCGGAAGCCGTGCTTCAGGCATACACCGGGGCGCTGCGAAGCGTCGGTAACCCCGCGTCAACGCACGCGCACGGCCAGCAGGCAAGCGAGTTGCTGGAATCGGCGCGTGAGCGCATCGCTAGAGGGCTCGGTTGCGACGCCGCCGAAGTGACCCTCACTGCTGGCGGCACGGAAGCAGTCAATCTTGCGCTCAAAGGAATGTATTGGGCTCGTCGACGCGCGGGATCCGGACCTGTTGTGCTGGTTGCCCAGGGGAGCACCATGCGACGATGGAGGCGGCCGAGTGGCTGCGTGACAGCCAGGGTGCCGAAGTGGTGTGGCTGCCGATTGACACCGACGGTGTGCTGCACCCTCGATCCTTTCGAAAGCGATCGAACAGGCTGGACCCGAGAACGTTGCCTTGATTTCATTTTTGTGGGTGAATAACGAGGTGGGGTCAATCCTGCCCGTTGCTGAACTGTGCGGGATCGCGGAGGGATCCGGAATTCCGAGCCATGTTGACGCTGTGGCGGCGCTTGGTCAGGTCCCGATCAATTTCGCGGCCACGCGTGCCTCAGCCCTGAGCGTGTCGGCGCACAAAATTGGGGGACCGGTCGGGGTCGGTGCGCTGGTGCTGGGGCGTCACACCATTGCCGATTCGCTGCTACACGGTGGTTCTCAGCAGCGTGCACGATCAGGATCACAAAACGTCGCGGGCGCTGTAGCGTTTGCGGCAGCGCTCGATCTGGCCCTCGGTGAGGGTCGCGCGCCCGATCCCGAACGAATTTCACGGCTCGCGCGACTACGTGATCGCCTGATTGCCGGCGTTCGCGACATTGACCCCTCAGCGGTGTTGCGCGGCAGCAGTGACGAACATGCCCGGGTGCCAGGCAATGCGCACTTTACCTTTCCGGGGTGTCAGGGCGATTCACTCGTGTTTTTGCTTGACGCAGCTGGAGTGTCTGTATCGGTTGGCTCCGCGTGCCAGGCGGGTGTCGCGGAAATCTCGCACGTGCTGATGGCCATGGGGCTTTCCGAAGCGGAGGCCGCTGGGGCACTGCGTTTTACGCTCGGTCCCGATACACGGGAGACAGAGGTGGACAGTTTGCTCGCGGCGCTACCAGCAGCAATAGATCGGGCACGATCAGCCGGACTGAACTAAACTTGCTCGGATGAGAGTTCTTGCGGCAATGAGTGGTGGGGTTGATTCCGCTGTCGCTGCGGCGCGCGCGGTTGATGCGGGTCACGAGGTGGTTGGGGTCCATCTCGCCCTGAGTCGTATGCCAGGCACGTTGCGCACCGGATCACGCGGCTGCTGCACGATTGAAGATGCGATGGATGCGCGTCGCGTATCGAATCTGCTGGGTATTCCATTCTACGTTTGGGATCTGAGCGAGCGTTTCAAAGAAGACGTGGTCGATGATTTCATTGCTGAATACGCGGCTGGGCGGACGCCCAACCCCTGCATGCGCTGCAACGAAAAGATCAAGTTCGCCGCGCTGCTCGATAAGGCCATCGCGCTCGGTTTTGACGCGGTCGCCACGGGACACTACGCAACACTTGTTGATGGACCCAATGGGCGTGAATTGCATCGCGCGAGCGCGTGGGCGAAAGATCAGTCGTACGTGCTCGGTGTGCTGACTGACCAGCAGCTCGCCCGCTGCTACTTTCCGCTCGGTGATACCCCTTCGAAGGCCCTCATTCGGGCCGAGGCTGAGGATCGCGGCCTGCAGGTCGCCAAGAAGCCAGACAGCCACGACATCTGCTTTATCCCTGATGGTGATACCCGCGGATGGCTCTCGGACCACCTGGAACGTGAGCCGGGAGAGATTCTCGACGAGTCTGGTGAAGTTGTGGGAACCCATGACGGCGCGCTTGGCTACACAGTTGGGCAGCGACGCGGGTTACAGCTTGGGCGACCAGCGCTTGACGGACAGCCACGCTACGTGCTGTCGATTCGCCCTGTCTCAAACCAGGTCGTCGTTGGTCCCAAAGATCATCTTGGTATCGGGCGAATCGCCGGTGGCCGCTTCAGTTGGGCCGGGGATCCGGGCCGCGATCTCAGCGATACCTTTGAATGCGAGGTGCAGATTCGCGCCCACGCCGACCCAGTGCCTGCCCGCGCAAGCCTGCGGCCGATCCTGCCAGAGGAACGGACTGAACTTCACCGCGCTGATGCGAGTCACGAGGTTGTTGTTGATGTCGATCTTGATCGTGCCGAGCCTCTGCTCGGTGTCGCCCCGGGACAGACAGCGGTGCTCTATGTAGGAACTCGGGTGCTTGGTCAGTTCACTATTGATCGTGCAATTGCGGCCCCAGCCGCCGCTGTCTTGGAGGTTGGCGCGTGAGTGCAATGGGTGATTTCTCAGATCTGAGCTTTGAAGACGCGCGCGTCGAGGTCGAGCGTCTCACCACAGAAATTGAGCGGTTGCGAACCGCCTACTATTCGGAGGCTACGAGCCTTGTTTCTGACGCTCAGTACGACGTGCTGTTTCACCGACTTGAAGAGCTGGAGCGTGCGTTTCCACAGCTAGCCGGGCAAGATAGTCCCACGCAAGAGGTGGGAGCCGCCGTTGTCTCTGCTGGCTTCCCCGAGCACGAGCACGCGGAACGCATGCTGAGTCTCGACAACGTCTTCTCGATCGAGGAGTTTCGTGAGTGGGCAGAGAAAACCCGCGCCGTTGCTGGGCGTGATGTGCGCTGGCTGACGGAACTTAAGATTGACGGTCTCGCGATTAGCCTCGCATATCGAAACGGGCGGCTTGAGACGGCGACCACCCGTGGTGATGGGCGAGTGGGAGAAGACATCACTGAGAACGTCCGATTTATTCCGGTGATTCCGCGAGAGTTGCACGGCGACGATATCCCCGAGTTCTTTGAGGCGCGCGGTGAGGTATTTCTGCGTCGTGATGACTTCGAATCGCTGAATGTACGACAGCACCAGCTTCAGACCTCGTTTGTCGCCGAGCAGCTTGCAAAGGGCCGTGAAGAAGATTCCATTCCGGTACGGTACCCAGAGTTCGCGAACGCTCGTAACACAGCAGCGGGGAGCCTGCGGCAGCGGGCCGACAAGAAGTCTGTGTCCGAGCTTGAACTGATGCGTGACCGCCTAGGGAGACTTTCGCTCTATGTTCACGGGATCGGAGCTTGGTCTGGCGTATCCGGCAGCCAATCTGATGCCTACCGTCTGCTTGCCTCTTGGGGGCTTCCTGTCTCGCCATATTCGAGGGTGCTCGATACCGTCGATGATGTGGTTGACTTTATCGCTGAGCGTGGGAGCGCAGACACGACGTAGAGCACGAAATTGATGGCATCGTCGTGAAGGTCGACGAACTTGAGCTGCACGCTGAGCTGGGAGAGACCAGTCGCGCGCCACGATGGGCAATCGCATACAAGTATCCACCTGAAGAAGTACACACGAAGCTTATTGATATTCGGATCGGCGTGGGCCGCACCGGGCGTGCCACCCCCTACGCGGTGATGGAGCCCGTGAAAGTTGCGGGATCCACCGTGCGCCAAGCGACCTTACACAACCAAGAGGTAGTGAAGGCCAAGGGTGTTTTGATCGGTGACACGGTTGTGCTGCGTAAAGCAGGTGACGTGATTCCCGAGGTGCTTGGTGCCGTTCTTGAACGCCGTGACGGGTCAGAAGTCGAATGGCGAATGCCCGCCGACTGCCCTGAGTGCGGCACTCCGCTGCGGGCGATGAAAGAGGGCGACATTGACCTGCGTTGCCCGAATGCGCGAGATTGCCCAGCGCAGGTGCGCGGGCGAGTGGAACACATTGGGTCACGTGGAGCCCTCGACGTCGAGGTGCTTGGCGAGATTACCGCCGCTGCGCTCACTCAGCCCGAGGTGCCTTCAACGCCGCCGCTCGAAACTGAAGCTGGGCTGTTTGAACTGACGCTTGAGCAGCTGGTACCGATCGAGGTGATCGTGCGCGATAGTGAGACCGGTGAGCGTCGGGTAGACGAGGCAACCGGTGAGTTCGTGCGGCGGGCGCCGTTCCAGAGGGTATCACTCGAGTACCCGCCTGACGCAGAGGGAATGACGGCTGCTGAGCGACGAGCAGCCGGGTTCAAAAAGGATTACCGCGTCGTTACGCCGTCGAAAGATGCGGAGACTTTTCTTGCGGAGCTTGAAAAAGCTCGGACAAAGCCGCTGTGGCGACTGCTTGTGTCGTTGAACGTTCGACACGTCGGCCCCGTCGCAGCCCGTGCGCTTGCGGAGTGGTTTGGATCGCTCGATGCTATCCGTGCTGCCTCTGTCGAAGAACTATCGGCTGTTGAAGGTGTCGGCGGCATTATTGCTGAGTCGCTCAAAGAGTGGTTTGAGGTTGACTGGCACATGGAAATCGTGGACCGTTGGACTGCTGCCGGGGTGCAATGGGCGACGCCGGGGCACCCTGGACCCGGGGCTGCGGTTGCTGAAGGTGGGGTGCTCTCGGGCTTGACGATCGTGGCGACGGGTGCCCTCGACGGATTTACGCGCGATGGCGCGAAGGAAGCGATCATTCAGGCGGGCGGTAAAGCAGCCTCGAGCGTGTCGAAAAAGACCAACTACGTTGCTGCCGGACCCGGAGCCGGGTCAAAGCTTACAAAGGCGGAAGAGCTCGGGATTCCAGTGCTGGACGCTGAGCAGTTTGCCGTGCTGGTGACGGAAGGTCCCGCCGCGCTCGGGCTTTAGCAATCGCGGTCCGCGGGGTTGCCGCTCCCAGCCATCCGGCGCGAGGTTGTGAGTCGCAGGACCACCCACGTCAAAACTCCGTGTTTCGCTAACAGGAGCAAGGTAGGCCAAGTTATCCACAGATTTACGGTGCCCACCCACGACAGAGTTCTTTCTACTTAGAGTAGTGAGTAGTTCACATTGAAGCCCCCCAAAGCCGACCGAGGTGTCTTCCAGCTCGCACCTGGAACAGAAAGGTAATTGATTATGCCCGAAGATGCATCCCCATTCCTTGTTCGCGCATCCTGGGCGAAGACTGACCCCCTTATGCAGGAGTACTACGACACCGAGTGGGGAATGCCCGTATTTGATGAACAGGGCGTGTTCGAGCGGCTCACACTCGAGGCTTTTCAATCCGGTCTATCGTGGCGAACCATCCTGCTTCGTAGAGAAGGATTCCGCAGCGCGTTTGCGGGATTCGACGTCGACAAAGTTGCCGACTTTGACGATGCGAGGGTTGAAGCACTCATGGGGATAGTGGCATTATTCGAAACCGGCGCAAGATTGAGGCAGCTGTCTCCAATGCGCGCGCAACTCAGAAAATGCGCGAGCAAGATGCTGACCTTGCAAGTCTGGTGTGGTCTTTTCAACCGCAGACATCTCCGTGTCCGGTTTCTGACGAAGAGGTGCCCGCCACATCGAAGGAGTCAACCGAGCTTGCTCGCGAGTTGAAGCGTCGCGGTTTCAGTTTTGTGGGGCCGACAACGGTGTATGCCTTGATGACCGCCATAGGGATCGTCGACGCTCACTTGGTCACGAGCCATCGCCGTGGGTGCTCGGGACTCTGGAATATTGACGGCACTCGCACTGACTCAGATGTGAGCCAGTTGGCTCAGAGATAGGATGGGGTGGTTCACCGAACCACCCACTCCCGACTTAATCGATGGAGCAGCATGTCTGAAACCAGTGCGGCAAATCGCACCGCGTCGAACGGCGAGATCACGGCAGAAGTCGTACAGCACCTTGCCGGTCTCTCCCGCATCGCACTCACCGAAGCCGAGGTTGTCTCATTGACAAACGACCTCGGGTCAATTCTCACCAACATTGCAAAGGTGAGTGAAGTTGCAGGGGCCGACGTACCCGCAACAAGCCACCCGAACCCGCTCAGCAACGTGACACGTAAAGACGAGATCGCTGACGTGTTGACTCGTGAGCAGGCTCTCTCAAACGCGCCAGAGTCCACCGACGGCATGTTTCGGGTTTCTTCGATTCTGGGGGAGGAACAGTAATGTCAGAGCTCACAAGGATGACCGCGGCAGATCTTGCTGCGAAGCTCACCGCACGCGAGGTGTCCTCAGAAGAAGCGGTACGTGCTCATCTCGACCGTATTGCTGAGGTAGACGCTTCAATCGGTGCGTTCCTCGCGACGAATGCCGAAGCTTCAGTCGCTGCTGCGCGTGACATCGACTCGCGCCGCGCCGCTGGTGAAGAACTTGGAGAATTGGCGGGTGTACCGCTTGCCGTAAAAGACGTGCTCGTCACCACCGACATGCCATCAACATCCGGGTCTCGGATACTTGAGGGCTACATGTCACCCTTCGACGCAACACCGGTTGCAAAGGCCCGCGCCGCTGGGCTCATCTCTATCGGCAAAACGAACATGGATGAGTTCGCGATGGGATCCTCCACTGAGAACTCGGCGTATGGGCCCACCAACAACCCCTGGCAGCTTGACCGTGTGCCGGGCGGATCCGGCGGCGGTTCTGCAGCTGCCGTCGGCGCATTTGAAGCTCCGCTCGCGCTCGGCTCCGACACCGGCGGCTCAATCCGTCAACCCGCTGCCCTTACCGGTACGGTCGGCGCTAAGCCCACCTACGGCGGAGTGAGTCGTTATGGGGCTATCGCCCTGGCTTCCTCGCTTGACCAGGTCGGACCGTGCGCCCGCACGGTGCTTGACACTGCTCTGCTGCACGATGTTATCGCGGGCCACGATCACCACGACTCAACTTCACTTGACTTCGCCTGGCCCTCGATGGCTGCAGCCGCTCGAGAAGGTACCGCTGGAGATTCCTTGCGTGGCCTTCGTGTGGGCGTTGTGAAGCAGCTGATGCTTGACGGTGTGCAGCCCGGAGTAAAAGCTCGTTTCGAAGAAGCGCTGGCCCTACTTGCGGCGCAAGGAGCTGAGATCGTTGAGATCGATGCTCCACACTTCGAATATGCCGTTGCGGCCTACTACCTGATTCTTCCCGCGGAAGCCTCCAGCAACCTTGCGAAGTACGACTCGGTTCGTTTCGGCATGCGTGTGACCCCACAGGGTGGTGGCACCGTCGAGAACGTGATGAGTGCGACGCGCGCCGCGGGTTTTGGAGCCGAGGTAAAACGCCGCATCATTCTGGGCACCTACGCGCTTTCGGCTGGATACTACGACGCCTACTACGGCAGCGCGCAGAAAGTTCGCACGCTAATACAGCGCGACTTTGCGAGTGCCTTTGAACAGGTTGATGTGATCGCATCGCCAACCACGCCAACAACCGCGTGGAAGCTGGGGGAGCACGGAGCCGACCCAATGCAGGATTATCTCAACGATGCAACAACTATCCCTGCGAACCTCGCAGGGATTCCGGGCCTCAGTCTACCCATGGGCATTGCCCCTGAAGATGGTCTGCCGGTTGGCCTGCAGCTCATGGCGCCTGCCTTTGAAGACGCGCGACTGTACCGCGCGGGTGCCGCAATTGAACGTTTGATCGAAGAGCGTGATGGTAAGCCCTTTTGGGCACAGGCTCCGTCCCTTGCAAACGCAACGACCGGAAAGGCGGCCCGCTAATGGCGAAGGTCAAACTGATGGATTTCGAGCGTGCGCTGGAACTCTTCGAGCCGGTTATTGGGCTTGAAGTTCACGTTGAGCTCAACACTAAAACCAAGATGTTCTCCTCGGCACCCAACCTATTCGGGTCCGAGCCGAACACCAATCTGACCCCCGTGTGCCTCGGCCTGCCGGGAGCTTTGCCGGTTGTGAACGATCAGGCGGTTCGTTGCTCAATCCGTCTTGGACTCGCGCTCGGCTGTGAGATCGCAGAGGTTTCGGGCTTCGCGCGGAAGAACTACTTCTACCCCGATATGGCGAAGAACTACCAGATTTCGCAGTTCGACGATCCAATTGCGCACGATGGTTCAGTTGAAGTTGAGCTCGCTTCGGGGCGTGTTGTGCACGTACCCATCGAACGTGCTCACATGGAAGAAGACGCGGGCAAGCTGAACCACGTGGGTGGCAGCACCGGTCGGATTCAGGGTGCCGAGTACTCGCTCGTCGACTACAACAGGGCGGGCGTGCCACTCGTTGAGATAGTGACCCGGCCCGTTTTTGGTGGCGAGGCCGACACCCCAGAGATCGCTGCGGCGTACGTCGCGACAATTCGCGAAATGGTGATCGCTCTTGGCATTTCAGACGCTCGTATGGAGCGTGGCAACCTGCGCTGCGATGCGAACGTTTCCCTGCGGCCGCGCGGCAACGAAGATGCTGGCATGTCGGTGCTGGGCACTCGCACTGAAACGAAGAACGTAAACTCCCTACGTTCCATTGAGCGGGCGGTGCGTTTCGAGATCCAGCGGCAGGCACAGATCCTCGCCGACGGCGGGTCGATCACACAGGAGACCCGCCACTGGCACGAGGACACCGGTGAGACTTCACCCGGTCGCCCGAAGTCTGATGCTGATGACTATCGTTACTTCCCTGAGCCCGACCTCGCCCCGCTCACTCCATCGCGTGAGCTCGTAGAGGAGTTGCGTGCCGGGTTGCCCGAACACCCGACCCTTCGTCGTCGTCGCCTTCGCGACGAGTGGGCATTCTCGGCACTGGAGTTCCAAGACGTCGTGAACGCCGGGCTCGTCGGCACTATCGAAGCAACCGTTGCTGCGGGTGTGCCACCGCAGACCGCACGTAAGTGGTGGACTGGGGAGATCGCGCGCATCGCAAATGAACGCTCCGTCGCAGCCGCCGACCTCATTACGCCGGAGCAACTTGTTGAGCTCGTCGCGCTCGTTGACGCGGGTACTCTCAACGATAAGCTCGCCCGCCAGGTTATCCAGGGAATCATCGATGGCGAAGGAACAGCCGAGCAGATCGTGGCTGCCCGAGGTCTCGCGATTGTTTCTGACGACGGCCCTCTCATCGAGGCAATCGACGCCGCGCTTGCCCAGCAACCTGACGTGCTCGAAAAGATTCGCGACGGCAAAGTGCAAGCTGCCGGTGCCGTGATTGGCGCTGTGATGAAGGCGATGCGTGGTCAGGCAGACGCAGCGCGCGTGCGCGAACTGGTGCTTGAACGAGCAGCGCAATAGCAGACATCTGAGCCCCATTCCCCTTGCTGTTCCCCAGCGGTGCGAGTTAATCTGAACGCATGAACACTCACACTGCTGGGGAGCAGGGGTGGAAGCAGTTGGGCACGCTTCCATTTGCTGCGGCCGTCTTTGTCTTCGTCAATGCGCTGTACATCTTTTTAGTGGCGCTCGGAAACATTACCGACTACGGCACGAACTTCGCGTTTGTGCAGCACGTACTCTCGATGGACACCACCAACTTCGGTCAGCCCGCGGGAAAGGGCCTTGATCCCGACGTCATGTGGCGCGCAATCGACAATCCAGTGCTTTGGAATCTCGGTTACATCGGCGTGATCCTTATCGAATCGATTGCTGCGATCGTGCTCATCATTGCGTTCGTTGACTTTATGCGCGCCCTCTTTGGGGCAGCAGGTTTTGCTCGAGCTCGACGATGGGCGAGCCTGGGGCTTGTGCTGATTGTGCTGCTCTTCGCGGGCGGTTTTATCGCCGTGGGTGGTGAGTGGTTCCAGATGTGGCGCTCCACAGAATGGAACGGACTCGATCCCGCGATTCGCAACGCCATGCTCGCGGGTATCGGTTTGGTGCTGCTCCACCTGCCGAGTCCGGCCTGGGACAAAGGGAAAAGCGCCGAGCCTGCATCTCAACACTGAACTTGCAGTCGAGAGACGCAGGCTCAGTGGGGAGACACAGGCTCGGCGGCAGAGCGTGAGTTTCGCGCATTTAGGGGAGTGGCGTCGCGCCCGTCGAGGTGCCCACCTTCTCGCTATGCGGGTCAGATGACTTCTCACCGCGCTTCTCTGCGAGCAACGCGCGCTCGGCTTCAAGAGCTTCCTCGCCGTCAATGGCCTCACCACGAGCAACCATGCCTGACTCGTGTGAGAGTGGAATCTCCTTGAGGAAGAGCGAGAGCACAAACGCGATCAACAAGAACGGGATGAGGTACCAGAATACCGGCGCGAGAGAATCTGCGTAGGCGTTCACAATGCCATCGCGCACGGTGTCAGGCAGGTCGGCGAGGACCGAGGGATCCAGCGTTTTTGTTGACTGTTCTGCCTGGCCTGGATTAGCGCCAGCCTGGGTAAAGACCCCCAGCAAGTTATCGGAAAGTCTGGTCGTAAACATGACGCCGAAGATTGCAACACCGAGTGACGCACCAACCTCACGGAAGTAATTGTTTGTGCTGGTGGCTGTGCCAACCTCGGTAGGTGGCACGGCGTTCTGAACAACGAGCACCATAATCTGCATGATGAGGCCAAGACCAGCCCCAAAGAAGAAGAGGTACACGCAGATCAGCCAGATCGGGGTTGTAGCGGTCAGCGTTGTCATGGCGAGCATTGAACCCGCAGTCACGAGTGTGCCGATAATCGGGAACATCTTATAACGCCCGGTTTTTGACACAATGATGCCGGAGCTGATTGAAGTGCCCAGCATGCCAACCATCATTGGGATCATCAGTAGGCCAGAGACTGCTGCCGACGTGCCGGAGGCCATCTGCAGGAACGTTGGTACAAAGGCAATCGCGGCGAACATACCCAGACCGAGCGTAAAGCCGATTGCGGTGGTGTTAAGGAAGATCGGGTTGCGGAAGAGTGACAGAGGAATGATCGGATCCTCCGCGCGCGATTCGACCCAGACGAAGGCTACAGCTGCAACCAGCAGACCGGCACCCCAAGACCAGGTTTCCAGTGCGCTCCAGCCGTGATCTTTATTGCCACCAAAATCAGTGAAGAAGATGAGGCAAGTGGTGGCGATCGACAGCAGCACAACCCCGGCAATATCAATAGGCTTGGCTGCTTTGTGTGTGGGAATCGTGAGGGTGAACCAGGCGATAGCAAATGCTGCAATGCCGACCGGAATGTTGATGTAGAACGCCCACTGCCAGGTCATGTGATCGACGAAGTAGCCGCCGAGAAGCGGGCCTGCAACAGCCGAGAGGCCAAAGATGCCACCGAGCGGACCCATGTACTTGCCGCGCTCGGATGCCGGAACAATATCGGCGATGATCGCCTGTGAGAGGATCATCAGACCGCCCCCGCCAAGACCCTGGATAGCGCGGAAGACCACAAACATCCAGAAGTTATCCGCGAACGCGCAGCCAACTGAGGCGAGCGTAAAGAGCGCAATCGCGATCAGAAAGAGATTTCTGCGACCGAGCACGTCACCGAACTTGCCGTAGATTGGCATCACGATAGTGGTTGCCAGCAGGTAAGCCGTGGTGATCCACGCCTGGTGTTCTACGCCGCCAAGCTGCCCGACAATTGTCGGCATTGCTGTGGAGACGATGGTCTGGTCGAGGCTCGACAGTAGCATTCCGGCAATGAGCGCGGAAAAGATAATCCAGATGCGTCGCTGAGTGAGCAACACCGGATTTGCGGTGAGGGAGGTCATTCTGGGTATTCCTTTGGGTTTATTTCGTAAACAGCGTGCGTGCGGTCTCGAGGGACTCTGCGAGTAGCTCAGCGAGTGGGGTTTTATTATCGGGTTGGAAGAAACGGTATGCAGTGCGCCAAACGAGCGTGGTGAAGAGTCCCACCATGATGGCAACGGCAGGATTATCCGCGGCTAGGCCCTCACGGGTTTGAATGAGTGTCGCGAGCTCGCGCTCGGCTTCCTCTCCCGCACCAATGAAGCGATCAAGCAGTTGCGGTTCACGCGCGATGACGAGACGGGGGTCGTCAAACTCATCGAAATCTCCGAACTCGCCGATGGCCTCGATCGCGAGGGTAATGAGATCGTCTGCGAGGGCCGGTGAAATGCCAGTGATACCCTTGGGTCTCGCTTGCATAAACGTTTTCACGATCGTGGGATCGATCTCTTCTGCGCTGCCCACGACGGCATCTTCTTTGCTGGGGAAGTAGTTGAAAAAGGTGCGACGGCTGACTCCCGCCAACTCGCAAACCTGCTCAACCGTGAATCCGCTCAGCCCGTGTTCAATCGTCAATCGACGTGCGTGTCTGGTGAGCGCGCGGCGAGTTTGCCGCTTGCGCAGCTCGACTCCTGTTGTTTTTGCACTTTCGGGCACAAAGTGCAATTATGCACTATTGACCTGAAAGTGCAAAGTTTGGTGTGGTGCGTGTCGTGAGCCTATATGTGAGGTCAGGCCTCCGTTGCGGGCTCGGTGTCTTCGTCGATCCAGTCCATCGACCTTGCGACGGCTTTACGCCACAGCCGGAGCTGGCGATCCCGCTCGTCGATATCGAGTGACGGTGACCAACGATGATTCTCGCGCCAATTTGTGCGCAGTTCTTCAAGCCCTGACCAGAAACCTACCGCGAGGCCCGCGGCATATGCGGCCCCGAGAGCGGTTGTTTCGGCGACAACGGGGCGCACGACCGGTACTCCCAGTACATCGGCCTGAAACTGCATGAGTGTCTCGTTTGCGACCATGCCTCCGTCGACTCGCAGTTCGGTGAGGGGCACTCCTCCCGCGGTCAAAACGTCGGCATTCACGGCGTCGAGCACGTCCCGCGTTTGGAATGCGACGGCCTCCAGGGCTGCACGTGCAATGTGCCCGCGATTGGAATATCGGGTGAGTCCGACGATCGCACCGCGAGCATCCGGGCGCCAGTAGGGTGCAAACAGGCCAGAGAATGCGGGCACCACATATGCGCCACCGTTGTCAGGCACGGAGCGAGCGAGTTTTTCAACCTCGGCGGCAGAGTTGATGAGACCCAGCTGATCCCGCAGCCACTGGATAAGCGAGCCGGCGACGGCGATTGACCCCTCAAGGGCGTAATGGGTGGATCCCTCGCCGAGTTTATAGCCGACGGTTGTGATGAGACCGTTTGTTGAGTGCACAATTTCTTCGCCGGTCTGGAACATGAGAAAGCAGCCCGTGCCATAGGT
Organism: Leucobacter coleopterorum; assembly: GCF_011382985.1. GTDB lineage: Bacteria > Actinomycetota > Actinomycetes > Actinomycetales > Microbacteriaceae > Leucobacter > Leucobacter coleopterorum. Next base: position 1,805,706 of record NZ_CP049933.1, on the reverse strand, counting down.
GTTTTTTGATTCCCAGGCCTAAACGCTGCCTGACCAAATGTGGCCGCCTGTTGATCACCAAGAATGCCAGCGATAGGGGTTCCACGCAGTAGTGAGGAGTATTCGGCCTCGCCATACACCTCTGAGGAAGAACGTATCTCGGGCATCATGGTGCGCGGAATATTGAAGACCGCGAGGAGATCGTCGCGCCAGGTGAGAGTTGTGAGATCCATGAGCAGCGTGCGAGATGCGTTTGTGACATCGGTGAGGTGCACGCCCCCGTCAACGCCTCCGGTGAGGTTCCACAGCACCCAGCAGTCGATTGTGCCAAACAACAGATCACCCGCTTCTGCGCGCGTGCGTGTGCCCTTCACGTTGTCGAGAATCCAGGCAATCTTAGACGCAGAAAAGTAGCTCGTGAGCGGCAGGCCGGTGATCGTTTTGAATCGGTCAGCTCCGCCATCTTCGGCGAGCCGGTCGACCATCGCCTGCGTCCGGGTGTCTTGCCACACGATCGCGTTGTAGACGGGAACTCCGGTGTGCCGATCCCACACCACGGTGGTCTCTCGCTGATTCGTGATGCCAATTGCCGCAATATTGCGGTCTGTCACGTCGCCTCTGCCGAGCGCAGTGCCTATGACCTCTTGCACGTTTTGCCAGATCTGAACGGCATCGTGTTCGACGAGACCCGCCTGAGGCATGATCTGATCGTGTTCTTTCTGACCGACCGAGACAATACCGCCATCGTGATCAAAGACGATCGCGCGGGTTGAGGTGGTGCCCTGGTCAATCGAAATCACATACTGCGGGGTGTTAGGCGTTGACATGATGTGCTCCGTCTGTTGTTTGAGTCGGGGCGATGCCCGGAACGTTGAGTTCGACGCGGTGAACCTCGCGCAGGATCTGTGCAGTGCGATGTACCTCGCGCTTCTGCGCCGCAGCGCTCCACCCAAATGCGGGAGCAATTGCCGCAGCAATTTCGCTGAGTGCTTCGTGAGTGAGTCCGCCGGTGAACGCGAGTGAGGTTCGCCTCAGGATCATGTCGTCAAGGTGCACAACGTCTTCGTTTCTGGCGACATGCTCCAGTTCTTCACGGAAGTGCCCGGGAGCGCCGCTGAGTTCTTGTGGAGTGGACGGAAGCTGCGCTAGCAACTCAGAGGCCCGAGTGCCGTAACGCTTAAGCATGAGCTCTACGAGTTCGCGGCTGTGTCCATTGGCGTTGCGTGAGATCCAGATCTTTCGAGCCGATTTTTCTTTTGGAAAGCCGGCACCGCCGCCGATGGCGGTGTTGCGGGTGTGAGAGATGCGTTGCACTCGAATGATCTGCAGTGCTGTATCGCCGAGGTGTTCCGCGAGGGCGCGGAAGGTGGTCCATTTGCCGCCGACGAGACTGAGGAGAGGAATACCCCCGACGTCTCCGTGCTCAATACGGTAATCGCGTGAGACGAAGCCAGGAACAGTGTCGTCGTGCCTCGGCAGTGGGCGAATACCGGAGAACGTGTAGACAATTTGTGACCGATCAACCGAGATGCTTGGAAACACGTGCCCGATGAGATCAAAGAAATAATCGACCTCATCGTCTGTGCAAACCGGCTGCTCACTCGGGTCGGCGTTGATATCGGTGGTGCCGACCAAGACACGACCCTTCAGCGGATATATAAGCACAACGCGGCCGTCCGAATGCTCAAAAAAGATCTCGCGCTCGGCAGTCGCGGCCAAAAGCTCAGGATTGTCTAACACGATGTGCGAGCCCTTAGTGCCGCCCATATAGTTCGTGGCTCGGCCGAGCGCAGCGTTGGTGAGGTCTGTCCAAGGGCCGCTCGTATTGATAATAAGCCGTGCTGACAACGAGAACTCCTCGCCGCTAACCTCGTCGCGCAGTAGAACCGAACTCTTCTCTTTCGAGACGGGTCCTTCGCTCTGCGAATTCTCTGCGAGCCCGATCACGGAGACGTAGTTCGCCGCCCTGGCGGTGCTGGTGCCGCCGTCATCGGAGGCTGCACCCGCTGTGATTCCGTCGTACAACACGTCGAGTGCGAGGCGCTCGGGCTCGTGCATCGAGGCGTCATAGTAGCTCGCGGTGTATTTGATCGCCGGGTTCAAGCGAGGAAGATCACGGAGCGAGCGCTCCCGGCCGTGGAACCGGTGGCGGGGAACTCGCCCGCCACCCCTCGAGAACGTGTCGTAGATCATCAAACCGATTTTGATGAGCAGGGCACCGCGCTCGCGGGCTTTCCTCGGCCATGTGAGACAAGCAGGCGGAATGGGGCGGTGAGTACCCCGGAAAATGTTTTGAAGATTGGGATCGTTGTGAGCAACGGTGCGACGTAGTGCGGCGCATTTCGAATCAGCCGGTTTCTCTCTTGCACGGCCTCTTTTACGAGGCGGAGCTCACCGTTTTCGAGATATCGCACCCCACCGTGAACCATGTGACTCGAGGCCGCGGAGGCCCCCGAAACAAAATCGTTTCTTTCGACCAGCGTGACGTCAACTCCCTGGAGTGCGAGCTCACGAAAAGTGGCGATGCCGTTGATTCCACCACCAATAATCAGCACGTCGGCAGTCGGGTGGTCTCGCAGTTGCTGAACTGTGCGACGCAGTTTGCTCATCTTGTTCCCGCTTTCAGAAGAATCTGGCGTGAAGGTTCCGTCACCATAACGCTACAAGAGACCACCGACATTGCGACGGAACATGAGGATGATTGCTTGCTGCGGCGATGAATGTCGGTGGCGTGTGATGCAATGGAGTCATGGAAGGACTGAAGCGCGAGATTGCGTCAATGCTGCACGTTGACATGGACTCGTTTTTTGTGTCTGTTGAGCTGCTAGATCGACCGGAATTGCGGGGACTCCCGGTAGCCGCGGCTCATGACACTGGTCGCTCCGTGGTGTCGAGCGCAAGCTATGAGGCGCGTCGTTTTGGTGTGCGATCAGCGATGCCGATCGCACGCGCCAAACAGCTCTGCCCACAGCTCATTCTGATCCCACCGACGTACGAGAAATACCGCAAGGCCTCGCACGCCGTCATGCGCATTTTCGAAGAATTCACACCGTTGGTCGAGCCGCTCAGCATAGACGAGGCCTTTTTAGATGTGGCAGGATCCGTGCGTCTCTTCGGATCACCGTTTGAGATCGCCAGACAGCTGCGCGAACGGATCCGGGAACAAACGGGCCTTCCCGCCTCTGTTGGTCTCGCCGGTACCAAGTTCATAGCCAAACTGGCTTCGCAGCGGGCTAAACCCGACGGCATCCTTGAGATCCCGCCCAAACGCACGCTTGAGTTTCTGCACCCGCTTCCCATCTCGGCAATGTGGGGGGTGGGACAGGCGACGGAGCGGGCCCTGAGCTCACGGGCCATCCACACCGTGGGAGATCTTGCTCGTGAACCGCTCGCGTCACTGCGGCAGGTGGTGGGGGAGGTGAGTGCACAAAAGCTGCACCTGCTCGCCAACGGGTTCGACTCTCGTGGAGTGGAAACAACACGGATCGAAAAGAGTATCGGTCACGAAGAAACCTTTGCGTTTGATGAGCCGAACCCAGAGGTGCTGCGCCGTGAGTTACTGAGGCTTTCAACCCGCACTGCCGAACGTTTGCGTGCCGCGAGTGTTGAGGCGCGTACGGTGGCAATCAAGGTGCGGTGGGCGAACTTTGAAACGCTGAACCGATCCAAAACTCTTCAAGAGGCAACAAACGCAACACGGCGCATTTATCAGACCGCTAACGACCTCTTCGAAGCCCTGAATGCGGTGGGAAAATCCGTCAGACTGATCGGAGTGCGAGCCGAGCAGCTGGTCGCAGCGGGGAGCAACTCTGCGGCGCTGTGGAGTGAAGATGAAGACTGGCGCGCGGTTGACCAAGCCGTTGACGAGGTGCGGAGCCGGTTTGGGAAGAGGGGAGTTACCCCGGCAAGCTTGCTCACAGAAAGGGGGCCTGTGGTAGATCCGAGGTCGCTGCAGGATCCGAGCTAGACGGGCACGTCCTCGATGCTGTTATCGAAGCCGTCGTCACCGTCGTCGCCTTGCGACAGTCGCATCATGAGCGCTGATTCAAGGATCGCCGCGAGCCAGTCGAACACCAACACTGTGCCACGGGTCTCCTCATCTTTGAGGAGACGATCGTGGTCTTCGGCCGTGTCTAGCCCGATCCTTGCCGCGATAGCGAGTCGTAGTGCGGTGATCGTTTTCACCCAGGCCGGCAGAGTCGACGCGAGAATGTCGACCTCAAACTGTGTATCTTTGTCGGGCAAGCCCCCACCCAGGCCTAGCGCGGACGAGACCAGTGCCGCATCTTGCAGTTTGCGGTTAAGAAGTCCCTGTTCAGTGACACGCCGAAATTGTGAGGATTGCTTGTCTTCTTCGTAAGCATTAGGAAACAAGCGCGCCAGTGCCGGATCTTCGGGGATCTCTTCTGATCCGCCGATCTCAAGGCTGGCGAATAACGGATCGGGGTCAAGGGCGGTGCCGCTGTGACTCTGTAGGAGTTGCATGAGCTGTGTGATCAGCTGATCGAGCATTGCAGCCTCGTCATAATTGAGCAGAAGTCGCAAGCCACTATTGGGTAGCGGTTGGAGTTTCATGATCCACCAGCCTGTTGCACGGTTGCCCATAGGCCGTAGCTGTGCATCGCTTCGACGTGCATTTCCATTGTTTCGCGTGACCCTTCGGCTACGACAGCCTTGCCGCGGTGGTGTACCTGCAGCATGAGTTGCTCTGCTTGATCCGCTTCGAAACCAAAGTGCATCTGAAAGACATAAGAGACGTACGACATGAGATTCACGGGGTCGTCCCACACTACGGTTTGCCAGGTGGGTTCCAGCACCGGCTGTTCCGCTTCCACCCGGGTTGCATCAGGTTCTACCTTTGTCGCGAGCATTAGCCCCACCCAAGTTCATGAATACGCTCTTCTGAGATGCCGTAGAAGTGGGCTATCTCGTGTATCAGTGTGATCCGGATTTCTGCGATCAATTCTTCCATATCGGCGCAGTGCTCAAGCAGATTCTCTCTGAACAGGATGATTCGATCTGGTTCTTCACCGTACCCGTAGATATCGCGCTCCGCGAGAGAGAAGCCCTCGTAGACGCCGAGCGTGGGGCTGTTATCGGCGGGACGATCTTCAATCAAGAAAATCACGTTGTCGAGCTTGGAGAGCATTTCGTCGTGAAGTGAATCGAGGCCGTCTGCAACCAGCGACTCAAACTCTTCCTGTGACACCTCAAGCATGCTTTCACCCTACCCGGCTGGCCTCAAAAATGGGGAGGGGGAGCCATGTTGGGCAGAGGTGTCAAAACTATGCTTCAAGATGGGCTATGATCGTAGGGTTGCCTCGTTCGCCCTAGGGTGTTCGCGGTTGCATGGTGGCTATAGCTCAGTTGGTAGAGCACCGGCTTGTGGTGCCGGTGGTCGCGGGTTCAAGTCCCGTTAGCCACCCCAGTTTTTCAATACAGGTAGATGCGCTTATTGTCGCGAAGGTTGCCGTTAGGACCGTCAGCGCTTCGTATTTTCTACAGTTGTTTACAAATAATCTGGTTTTCCAGGCTGGTTCGCAAGGGCCAACTTCAACGTTGTTGCTGTGCGACAATCTGGAAACCAGTATTACTCCAGAGAAGGTGCGGGGGATCACCATGAAAGATACCGGGAAGCAGGCGCGAGGTATCGCCACCAAGATGGCGTTGCTCGAGGCTGCCGGAAGAGTCTTTTCTCGTATGACCTACGACAAAGCAAAACTGAAAGATATTTCTGACGAGGCCGGCATCAGCCTTGGCTCCCTGTACTTCCATTTTGGTAACAAAGACGATATTGCCGAGGCGGTGCTGCAAACGCAGCGGGATCGGTTATCTGGGATCGCTCTTGAAGCCGTAGAGGGTAACGGCACCGGCAGAGTGCGTCTCTTTCAGCTTTTTGAGGGCTATGCCGAGGTTATCTCTGTCGACACGATTGTGCAGGCCGGTATTCTGCTGGTGTCTTCGCTTCCAGACGAGTTGAAGAGCTGGGGGCAGGGTTTCCATAGTGAGTGGGAGCAGCTTTGCCTTTCGCTCATCAAAGAGGGTGTTGCAGACGGATCAATCACCTCTTCGTGGTCGACAGAAGATCTCTGTGAACTACTCAACGAGCTGTTTGCGGGTGCTCAGACGATCTCGGGTGTGAAAGACGGCTGGGCATCGTTCCCGAAGCGCATCCAGCGCGCTAAGCCTCTGTACGATCTGCTGCTGACTTCGTAGTTGGTGGGGATACACGAGCCTGCCCACAATAAGACTGTTCGCTAGTGGAATCCTTTTTGCGCTCGTTAGGAAGCCGCAGGTCCGTCGATAAATGCGGCGTAGCGTTTGCTCGCGGCTGCGGCCGCAGCGGCTACCTCATCTTTGCCAGATCCCGGCGCCACCACCATAACAGTGTCGCGGAAGTAGGCCAGTTCCTGAATCGACTCGGCAATGTCTGCGAGTGCTCGGTGGCCACCGCGCTTGGCAGGAGCCCCGAAGTAGCTCGCGGGGTACCAGCGGCGGCTGAGCTCCTTGATCGTTGAAACATCGATGCTGCGGTAGTGCAGGGTTTCGTCGAGCTTGGGCATGTACTTTGTGATGAATCGGCGATCCATGCCAATAGTGTTTCCGGCGACGATGGGACGTCGGCCAGGGGTGACTAGTTTGCTCAGATACTCGATTACCTGTTTCTCGGCCTCTTCTACAGACTCACCAGCCTCGATGCGGGTGATCAGGCCTGACTTCGTATGCATGTCACGCACGAAGTCGTTCATGTGACCGAGCGCATCTCCGCCAGGGTTGATGACAATCTCAAAACCCGGATCAAGGGGAGTAAGGTCAAAATCGGTCACGATAACGGCGATTTCGCACAGCCCATCGCGGTCGATATCGAGGCCTGTCATCTCGCAGTCGATCCAGACAATTTGCTCGGCCGGTGTGCTCGACACGGTGATCTCCTCAACAAGACGCGGATAAGCGAGATTGCCAGGCGGCATCGCTCCAACTGAGAGTCTATCTCTGCCGCATCAACTTAACATACCCGCACTAAGCTTGAACCCATGTCTGTTCTCCCCATTACTATCTGCGGCGAGCCCGTGTTGCACCGTCCCGCAGCAACCGTTACTGAGTTCGATGCAAGCCTTCGGCAACTTGTTGACGACATGTTCGAGACGACGGTTGCGGCGCCGGGCGTAGGTCTCGCGGCACCACAGGTCGGAGTGGGAAAACGTATTTTTGTCTGGATGTATGAGGATCAAGACGAGGCACCACCGCAGGGCGTCGCGATTAACCCTGAGCTGTGGATCAGCCCACCGGATCCTGGCCTGCCCGATGAGAGCGAAGAGGAAGGCTGTCTGTCGTTCCCCGGCGAGCGCTTCGCGCTGCGACGCTCGGAGCGCGCGCTGCTGCGCGCTCAAGACATCGATGGCAATCCCTTTGAAGTTCAGGCGAGTGGGTGGTTCGCGCGCATCCTGCAGCACGAGTTTGATCACCTCAGTGGGCTGCTCTATGTGGATCGGCTAGTGCACCCCGAGAACCGCGCTGCTCAGAAAGCGGAGCGACGTAACGGTTGGGGCAAACCAGGTCTTGCTTGGATGCCCGGAGTCGATAACCTCGAAGGTTAGCCAACTAGAGGTGCTGCTTTTGCAGACGGCGTGAATCGGGCACAAAGCTCCAGATGATGGCGGCGGTCGCAAGGATAGCTGCCGTGACCCCGAATGCCCAGCCGAATCCGGCGAAGTCAACGATCGCACCCGCGACGAGCGGCCCGAGAACACCACCTAGGTCACTTGTCATTGAATAACCCGCGACAACACTGCCGCCGTTGCGGAGTCCAACAACGTCTGCGAGCGTTGCCTGCTGGCCTGGGTTCACGAGTGCTGATCCTGCCCCCGCCACAAACATGATGAGCAGGGCGAGCCACAGTGAAGAGGATGCTGGGAACACCGCGTAGGTGATCGTGAGAACTGTCAAACCGACGATAATCATTGGCTTGCGCCCGATGGTGTCGTTCCAGCGCCCCGACGGGAAAATGAGGATCGCATTGCCGGCCGCATAGGCTGCGAGCACCCAAGCTGCCACTGCGGCGTCACCATCAAGTGCAACCTTCACAAAGATTGGGATGACCGAGACGCGCACGCCAAACGAGGCCCAGCCGAACGTAAACACTGAGGTGAGAAGCGCTCGATACTGCGACACTCGAAGAGCCTGCACAAAACCAACAGATTCTGTGTGCGTGGGGAGTGCCGAAGTAGATCCCGCAAATGTGGAATTGCGCAGTGCAATTGCGACAACCGAAGCGGCGACCACAAGCGTGAAGAAATAGAACACGAACGGGGCGCGCAGCCCAAAACTTGCAACGAGCCCGCCGAAGACTGGACCGAGTAAGCCGCCCAACAGAAAGCCAGCAGAGTTGAGGCTCGCGACTCTACCACGGGCTGACGGAGGGCTCACCTTGATGAGAAGCGCAGTGGCCGCGACCGTGAACATCGTTGAGCCGATGCCACCCAACCCGCGCAGCACAACAAATTGCGTGTAGTCGGCGGCAAACGCGGCGGCACCGGTTGAGGCCGCGACGATCAGGATGCCGGTTGTGTAACTTCGACGCTCCCCAAAACGCCCGACTACCCAGCCTGCGAGGGGGCTGAGAGCAACCGCATCAGAGCAAAAGCACTCACAATCGCGGATGCTGCGAAACTACTCACCCCAAACTCAAGTGCAAATTGAGGGATCGCTGGTGCGACGATGCCGTAGCCGAGAGCAACAGCAAAACCTCCGGCCACCAAAGCCCAAACCTCAAAGGGAAGCTTGGGCTTCTGGGTGGCGGGCATCGGTCAAGCCTATCGAGTCAAAGTGACACAGCTCGCCAGGCCGTACTCATTACTGCCTGCGGCGCTACGCGATCTTCAAGTCAGGATTCAAGTTTGATGAGGGGTACACGGGGTGTTCAGCGAGTCAGAGGGATCGGGGGCTGTTGCGACGTTCAACACTCACCGAAGATCCGCAAAGCTTGAACGTCGAAATTTGAGTGCCCCCGGCAGGATTCGAACCTGCGACCAAGAGATTAGAAGGCTCTTGCTCTATCCCCTGAGCTACGGAGGCGACCATTCGAGCGTACACTGTGTTTCGCTTGACCTGGAATCCTTACATGGTGTCGCTTGAAAAGTTGTTCGCGCTCGGTGCCGTGTTGGCGCTCAGCGGTACGCGCCAGCCCACGTGCTAGAGGCTGAGTCAATCCAAACGATTGACCATCGCCTGAGCCGCGCGGTCGACGTAATCACGGAACGCCGCGTCGTGCATGGGGAGAGGGCCGCCTGGTCGAGTGCCGCATTCATGTGGAACAGCCAGCGATCCCGTGCCGCCGGATTCACGTGGAATGGCTGATGTCGCATACGTAGCCGTGGGTGGCCGCGCTGCTCGGAATAGGTGGTCGGCCCGCCCCAGTACTGCTCGAGGAACGTGCGCAGTCGCCACTCGGCGCCTTCCCAATCGTCGTCGGGGTACATCGGGGCGAGAATAGGATCTTCGCGTACCCCACGATAAAAGCTGCGGGCAATCTTTTCGAAGGTCGCGGTACCTCCCACCTGCGACCAGAGTGTCTCGGTAACCGCGTCGCCAGACTCGCCCGCGCGCAGCGTCAGTCTTGGTGATAGTGGCTGCTGATCGTTCATTTCTGGATTCCTGGCCCCTTCGGAAACTCGTCGGCAAGTTTGATGTCGTGCTCGCGGAATTTGCGACGAAGCTCGGCGCGTATGCCGCGCTGAACTTCCCATTGCGCCTCGGGTCTGGTGCGCACCGCGAGGCGAAGCGTCGCCCGATCCCCAAAGACACTCTCGAGCCCCATGATTTCTGGTTCGCCGGTTACCTTGCGCGCGTAGCGGTCTGATTTGAGCAGGGCGCGGGCCGCATCGAGTATGACGTCGGACACGTGCGCAAGATCTTGGTGGGCATCAACTGTGACGTCGATGAGGGCGCGGCCCCAGCCCTGAGATGAGTTGCCGAGGGTGAGGATCTCGCCGTTGCGAATGAACCAGAGTGTGCCGTCGAGTGCACGCACCTGGGTTACGCGAATCCCGACGTCTTCAACCGTGCCACTGACCGTTCCAATCGTCACAACATCGCCCACGCCCAGTTGATCCTCAAACACCATGAAAATTCCGTTGAGGATATCTTTCACAATGTTCTGAGCGCCGAAGGCAAGGCCTGCCGCCACGATACCTGCCGAGGTGAGTAGAGCCGCGAGGTTCACACCCAAATTGCCGAGGATCATGATGAACGCAATCACCACGACGGTCCATGTGATGATGTGACGGCCCACGGTGCCGAGCGTGCGGGTGCGCTGCACCGCACGAGCATTTACGTAGGGTGCAGCCTGCATTTCGGAGGTCGTGTCGACGTCTTGTGACTTCTTCACACCGCGCACGATCTGAGTGACGGTGCGCGTGAGCATACGTCGCAGGATCCAGTTGACTAGGATCGCCCCAAGAATAATCGCGACGATATTTATCGGGTGCGACCATGTCTCGTAGAAGGACCCGATCGTGTGTTGCACGACCTCCGATACGCCGCCGTCTTCCTCGTTCAACTAGACCACCTGATCTGCTTGCTGCGCCGCGATTGCCCGGGTAACTCCTGCGAGGTGCTCAGTAATGAGGCGACGCAGTGCTGCGGGAGCGTCTGCGTTTGCAGCGAGCCAGCTGCGGGTCGCCTCGGCGAGCATCTCGTTCGCGAGCGGGGACGGATAGAAGCCGTCGATCATCTCCTCAGCGATGGCATAGCTGCGGGTCTCCCAGACCGTGAGAAGCGAGTCGAAGAACCGTGAAACGAACGGTTCGAGAACCGCACGATCTGCCGTGCGCAGAAAACCGAGGCCGGTCGCGCGAACCGTGAGGTTCGAGGGACCCGCTGCATCGAATACGGAGGCCCATGCGGTGTTCTTGTCTGCGGCCGTCGGAAGTGCCGCGCGTGCGTGCGCGGCTGACTGCTCGCCGCTTGCCGTGCGGTCGTCAGCGAGGGCTTCTTCAATCTCGGCGTCGGTGGTGCGTCCTCCGGCAGCGAGGGCGATGAGTAGCTCCCAGCCGAGGTCGGTGTCGATGTCGAGGCCCTCAAGTTCGGTTTCGCCGCCGAGAAGACGCAAGACGGTATCGAGATGCTCCTCGGTGTGAGCGAGCCCTGAGAAGGTCTTCAAGAACTGGAACTGGCGATCTGAGCCTGGTTCGGCGGTGCGGGCGAGGTCCCACATTGCGTCGCCGAGGAGACGCAGAGCAGCATCGCGGCGCAGCGGCGAAACATAGCTGGAGGCTGAAAGTACAAGCTGCTGCAGGAGGGTGCGCAGCGTCGTGGAACCGGTTTCTTTGCTGATGTGGGCAAGTGCGATGTCGATGAATCGGCTCGCGGGAACTCTGCGTCGCGGGTCGCATCCCAGAGTGTGCCCCAGATGATCGCGCGGGGGAGCGAGTCGGCGATGTCGCCGAGACGCTGCGACACGGTTTCGAGAGAGTGCTCGTCGAGACGAATCTTGGCGTAGGTAAGGTCGTCGTCATTAAGTAGCAGCAGTGCGGGGCGCTGGGTGCCCACCAGTTTTGGTACCTGTGTCTCAGCCCCGTCAATATCGATTTCGAGGCGCCGCACTCGTTCAAGTGAGCCTGCCCGGTCTTCGTATAGGCCGATGGCGATGCGGTGGGGTCGCAGGGTCGGGTAGTCAGACGCGGCTGTCTGTTCAATCGAGAAGCTCGCGTAGTTACCGTCTTTGTCGAGCGTGAACTTCGGACGTAGGGTGTTGACACCCGCTGTCTCTAGCCACTTCTGTGACCACTCGGCGAGATCTCGTCCGCTCTGGGTCTCCAACTCGCCAAGCAGATCTGGCAGCTCGGTGTTGCTGTGGTGATGCTTCACGAAATACTCGTGTACACCCTTCATAAACGAATCCTGCCCGACCCACGCCACCAGCTGCTTGAGTACGGATGCGCCCTTCGCGTATGTGATGCCGTCGAAGTTGACGAGCACGTCTTCAAGATCATGAATTTCGGCTACGATCGGGTGCGTTGACGGCAGCTGGTCTTGGCGGTAAGCCCACGACTTCTCGGAGGCGACGAAGGTAGTCCAGCACTCGTTCCACTCGGTGGCGTCTGCCGTTGCGAGCGTCGACATGTACTCGGCGAACGACTCGTTCAACCACAGGTCGTTCCACCAGCGCATCGTAACCAAATCGCCAAACCACATGTGGGCAAGTTCGTGCAGGATCGTGATGACTCGACGTTCGCGCATCGCATCCGTGACCTGGCTGCGGAAGACGTAGGCCTCGGTAAAGGTGACGGCTCCTGCGTTCTCCATCGCCCCAGCGTTGAACTCGGGCACAAAGAGTTGATCGTACTTGTCGAAGGGGTAGGGGTAGTCGAACTGCTGCTCGAAGAACGCAAAGCCCTGACGGGTCTTCTCGAAGATGTACTCGGCATCAAGATACTCCGCGAGTGACTCACGGCAGAACACACCGAGCGGGATCGTGCGACCGTCATGACTTGTCAGTTCAGCGCGTACCTCGTGGTAGGGGCCAGCAACGAGTGCGGTGATGTAGCTAGAGATGATCGGTGTGGGCTCGAACGCCCAGGTTGCGATAGCCTCGCCGTTCGCATTGCCTGCGGGTTTCGGTTCCGGTGTTGGCTGATTGCTCGACAGTTTCCAGCGCCCGGGGCGGTGACAGTGAACTGGAAAGTGGCCTTGAGATCGGGTTGCTCGAACACGGGGAAGACACGACGTGAGTCAGGCACCTCAAACTGGGTATAGAGGTAGACCTCGCCGTCAGCGGGATCCACAAAGCGGTGCATGCCCTCACCAGTGTTCGTGTAGCGCTGAGTGGAAGCAATACGCAGGGTATTTTCTGTGGCAAGACCCGGCAACTGCACGCGCGAGTCAGCAAAGTGGATCGCCGGATCCAGCACCACACCGTTGAGCTCGATAGTTTCGACTGAGTCAGCGATGAGATCGATGAACGTCGACGCGCCCGCGGTGGCACCGAAGCGAACCGTGGTCACAGCTTTGAATGTCTCTGCGCCGGTCGTTACATCAAGCGCGACCTCGTAGCTTTCGGTGCGAACGATGCTGGCGCGCTCTTGGGCTTCGGCGCGGGTGAGATTTGTTCCTGGCACTGGTGCTCCTGGTCTGGTGAGTGAGCTGATGGGCTAATGAGACCACCCTATTGCTCGCCACTGACATAGTGCCGAATCTCAGGGCTAGACTGAAGAAATGACTTCCGCGACTGCTTCCGATGCCACTCCCACTGTCGAATTCTGGTTCGACCCGATCTGCCCGTGGTGCTGGATGACGAGCCGCTGGGCGAGCGAGGTCGCACAGGTGCGAGGCTTCGAAATTGCATGGCATCCGATCAGTCTCGCGATCCTGAACGAGGGCAATGACGTGGGCGACCACGCCGAGGGACACCGCATGGGGCTGCGACTCGGTCGCATTGTGGAGGCCGCGAGGCGCGCGCACGGAGAAGATATGGTGGGCAAGCTATACACGGCCTTCGGTACCAAGATTCACCCCGGCGGCCAAGAAGACTTCGAGGCTATCGTAAGCGAGTCGCTCGAAGAGCTTGGCCTTGCCGCAAGCCTGCGTGACTCAGCCGACGACGAGTCGCTCGACACCCAGCTGCGCAGCAACACCGATCACGCGATGGCGATCGCAGGCCCCGACGTCGGTGTGCCGATCATCTCGGTCAACGGAAACGCGTTCTTTGGCCCGGTTGTCACTCCGGCACCGAAGGGCGAGCAGGCGCTGCAGCTGTGGGACGGGATCGTGATGGCGGCGGGTGTGCCCGGCTTCTACGAACTGAAGCGCGGCCGCACCTCGGGTCCGCAGTTCTAGAGACGCGGTAAGATCTGTAGCCATGCGCCTTCACGTTGCCACGGACCACGCCGGACTCGATTTCAGCCAGCAGCTGCAACAGCACCTGCGCGACCGCGGCTTCGAGGTGATCGACCACGGGCCCGCCGAGTACGACGCGCTCGACGACTACCCGTCTTTCTGCATCAACGCGGCGCTCGGTGTTGCGCGCGACGAGCGGGAGGGCCTGCCCGCCCTGGGCATTGTGTTCGGCGGCTCCGGTAACGGCGAGCAGATGGCAGCAAACAAGGTAGCGGGGATCCGGGCAGCACTCGTGTGGAACGATTCGACGGCCGAGCTTGCTCGTGAGCACAACAATGCCAACGTCATCTCGATTGGTGCGCGGCAGCACCCTGTTGAAGACGCGATTCGCTTCATTGACCTCTTTATCGACACCCCCTTCTCGGGTGACGACCGCCACGTGCGCCGCATCAACCAGCTCGGGAGTACGAGCGCACCGGTGCCATCGCCGGCAAACAGGTCGACTCGCTGTAGTAAGGAATGCATGCCCGAGGGACACTCCGTACACCGCATCGCGCGGCAGTTTGCTACCAACTTTGTTGGGACCGCACCTGAGGTAACCAGCCCCCAGGGGCGCTTTGCCCAGGGGGCCGCGATCCTGAACCGCCGCGAGATGCTTGATGCTCGTGCCGTCGGCAAGCAGATGTTCCTCGAGTTCGAGGGTGAGCACTGGCTGCGGGTGCACCTCGGCATTTACGGTGCTTGGGATTTTTCGGGCGACGTGCGAGTCAACTCCTCGATTCAAATTCACGGGCAGACTCCTGGACACTCGAAGCTGGGCCAGACAGGTGAGTACTCGCGCCCGGACGGTGCGAGGTCAGGATCCGCGCGCCCTCTCGATCGCGAGGCCGAAGACTCGGTGACCTCGATTGGCGCCCCACGTCGCACGCGCGTGCGCATGGCGGAGCAGGATCGCGAGACCGAGGTCAGCGAGACGTTTCCCCCGGAACCTGTCGGTCAGGTGAGGGTGCGCCTACTGAACGACGCCGTGTGTGCCGATCTGCGCGGTCCAACAGCCTGCGAGGTGTTGACGCCCGCCGAGGTAGACGCGGTGTTTCAGCGGCTCGGCCCCGATCCCGCGAATGCAAACACCGAAGCCGAGAGGCAGCGTTTTGTTGAGCGGGCCCACAAAAAGAAGACCCCGATCGGGCTGGTGCTCATGGACCAGTCGGTGGTGGCCGGGATCGGCAACGTGTATCGCGCCGAAATGCTGTTTCGTGCTGAACTCAACCCGCACACGTCGGCTAATCAACTCAGTAAAACGGTGCTCGAAGACCTCTGGGACGACTGGGCGCACCTGCTCGAAATAGGGATCACGGTTGGTCAGATGATCACGATCGACGGTCTTACCGGCGACGACTACGTGAGGGCACTGCAAGAGCGCGACGAGAGACACTGGGTGTACAAACTTGAGGGCACACCGTGCAAGCGCTGCGGCACGAACATTGTGCTGGAAGAGTTCGGTGCCCGCAAGCTGTACTGGTGCCCGGGGTGTCAGGCCTAAGCGCACGGAACTGGCAAGAAGTGTGCCATAATGGATCCTTGTGCCACGGTGCGATACTGCCGCGAGGGTCCGCACAGACCGTGAGCCAAACCATTTGAACTTTTGAAATCAGTGTTCCGACTCGCGGCGGGCGCAGAGAGAGAACATCATGCAGAAGCTCGACCACGTCGATGCCCCGTCGCTCCGCAGTGACATTCCTGAATTCCGCGCAGGCGACAACGTCAAGGTGCACGTAAACATCGTTGAGGGTAACCGCTCGCGTGTTCAGGTGTTCCAGGGTGTCGTAATCGCTCGCCACGGTGAGGGAATCCGTGAGACCTTCACCGTTCGCAAGATCAGCTTCCAGGTCGGAGTTGAGCGTAAGTTCCCTCTTCACGCGCCCACCATCGACAAGATCGAGGTTGTCACCCGCGGTGACGTTCGCCGCGCGAAGCTGTACTACCTCCGCGGTCTCACCGGCAAGAAAGCCAAGATCAAGGAGAAGCGCGACCGCTAGACCGCGCAGTTTTTAGCGGATTTCAAGTAGAAATCTGTGACACTCTCAGGCTCCCCTCTGACAAAGATGGGAGCCTGAGATGTCTCTGTCGCAAGTATGCGGCACGCACTTCATCGCACCTTGCAGAACACAGGAGTAAAAATGAGCGAAGCCGTAGTTCCTGAGCGTCGCCGACGTCAGCGTCGTGGTGGCCTTATCGGTTTCCTACGTGACCTCCTCATTATCTTGGTGGTCGCGTTTCTCGTCTCCTTCCTGCTGAAGACGTTTTTGGTGCGTAGCTTCTTCATTCCTTCGGGTTCGATGGAAAACACGCTGCAGATCGATGACCGCATCCTGGTCAACCAGCTCGTACCCGACGTTGTTGATGTTCAGCGTGGTGACATCGTGGTCTTTAAAGATCCGGGCGGCTGGTTGGCGCCACGAGGCACGTTGCCCCCGCAGGGGTTTGAGAAGTTTTTGCAGGCGATCGGCCTCGCCGCCGACACGAGCGAAGAATACGTCGTGAAGCGGGTCATCGGTGTTGGTGGTGACCGTGTCTCGTGCTGCGATACACAGGGGCGCGTGCAGGTCAACGGTGTTGCGATCAACGAACCTTACATCGTGATTCCGCCGGGTGAGAAGAATGCTTCCGCGATTGACTTTGATGTCACGGTCCCCAAGGACTCCTTTTGGGTGATGGGTGACAACCGCTATGCGAGCAAAGACTCCCGTTACAACCAGGATCAACCAGGCAAGGGGTTTGTGCCAAAGAGTGAGATCGTTGGTCGTGCTTTTGTATTGAACTGGCCGCTCAATCACTTCAAGTGGCTCGGTGTGCCCGAGGGTACCTTCACCGGCGTTGACGAGGCCAAAAAGAAGTGACGCTCGAGCGGGCTGACGCGGAGGTCATCTCGAAGGATCCCACGCTCGACGTCGAAGCGGAGCTCTTCGCCGAGGGCGCCCAGCTTGTCATCGGTATGGACGAGGTCGGTCGAGGGGCGATCGCCGGCCCGGTGGCCGTTGGAGCGCACGTAATCCTTACAGGTACTGATTCGTTTCCTGAGGGTCTGCGCGACTCTAAGCTGCTGAGCGAGAAGCGCCGTGACGCGTTGGCACCCCTCGTTGCCGATTGGGGAACGGGTGCGGTTGGTTATGCAAGCGCCGAAGAAATAGATGCCCACGGCATCACGGCCATGCTTGGAGAGGCGGCGCGCAGGGCACTACTCGAACTCCACCGTTCGGGAGTAAGTGTGGACACCGCGGTGATCCTGCTCGACGGCAATCAGGATTGGCTTACTCCCTGCCTGCGTAAGCCACTCGACGTGCGTACCCGGGTGGGAGCCGACCGTGCCTGCGCGAGTGTCGCAGCAGCTTCGGTGCGCGCGAAGGTGGCGCGAGATTCGCTCATGCGCGAAGCGCACGAGGCCCATCCAGAATACGCGTGGGGCTCAAATAAGGGGTACGGGGCAAAAGCACACTACGAAGGGATCGAGGCCCACGGCCTCACAGAGCTGCACCGTCACACCTGGATCAAAACCTCGCGGTAGGCTTGTCTAGTGCGTACACGCGAGCTTTCACCGGATGCGCCGATAGGTGTATTTGATTCTGGTGTTGGTGGCCTAACTGTCGCTCGTGCGATTCGGGATCAACTTCCTGGTGAATCGATGATTTACGTCGGCGATACCGCCCGCACACCCTACGGACCTCGGCCCATCGCTGAGGTGCGACGTTTCGCACTTGAAATCCTTGATGATCTTGTGAGCCAGGGCGTCAAAATGCTCGTCATCGCCTGCAACACTGCCTCTGCCGCCGTCTTGCGCGATGCGCGAGAGCGCTATGACGTTCCCGTTATCGAGGTCATTGCCCCGACGGTGCGTAGCGCCGCCTCGATCACTCGAAACGGCAAGGTGGGCCTCATCGGCACGACCGGTACGATCCAATCTCGCGCCTACGATGATCTGTTCGCCGTGCGGCCCGAGATTACGCTCAGTTCCGTCGCCTGCCCGCGCTTCGTGGAGCTTGTAGAGGCCGGCGAAACTAGCGGACCAGAGGTGCTCGCCGTTGCGGAGCAATACCTCGCCCCGCTGGTCGAACGCGGGGTCGACACGCTCGTGCTCGGCTGCACGCACTACCCGTTCCTGCGCGGCGCCATTGGCCAGGTGATGGGCAGGGGAGTCGCGCTCGTATCGAGTGACATCGAAACCGCCAACGAGGTGTATCGCACGCTCACCGATCTCAACCTGCTGCGCACTGAAGTGGGCGATCCCGTGCTGCGCTACGAGGCCACAGGCGCTGACACCGCTGAATTTGTCGACCTTGCCCAGCGCATGCTCGGCATCGGGATCGAGACCGTAGACCTACTTTCAACCGGGGCGATCCGACTGCCCATCAATCCTGGAGGATCTAAATGACCAATTTCGTCCGCGCCGATGGGCGCAGCAATGGCCAGATGCGCCCCGTGACGATCGAGCGAGGCTGGAGTTCGCAGGCCGAGGGGAGCGCGCTCATTTCCTTCGGCAATACAAAGGTGCTCTGCACGGCTTCGTTTACGCCCGGTGTGCCGCGCTGGCTGAAAGGGCAGGGAACCGGCTGGGTCACAGCCGAGTACTCGATGCTGCCGCGATCCACAAATGAGCGTATGCAGCGCGAGTCCGTGCGCGGCAAGATTGGTGGTCGCACCCACGAGATTTCTCGCCTGATTGGCCGCAGCCTGCGCGCCGTGATCGACACAAAGGTGCTCGGCGAGAACACCATCGTTGTTGACTGTGACGTGCTGCAGGCTGACGGCGGCACACGTACCGCCTCGATCACGGGAGCCTACGTTGCCCTCGCCGACGCCATCGAGTGGGGCCGCACTTCGGGCTTCATCGCGAAGAAGGCCGCGCCGCTGAAAGACAGCGTTGCAGCGGTGTCTGTTGGGATCGTCGACGGCGTTCCGATGAGTGATCTCGCGTATGTCGAGGATTCGCGCGCTGAGACCGACATGAACGTTGTGGTCACCGGATCCGGCGACTTCATCGAGGTGCAGGGAACCGCCGAAGGAGCCCCATTTAAGCGGGACGAACTCGACTCGTTGCTTGACCTAGCGCTCGTCAGCGCGCGCGAACTGACGATGCTTCAGGGTTCGACCCTTGCGCAGGCGCTGACCGAGGAACGATAGTCATGGCCGTCACTCGCACACTCGTGCTCGCTTCTCACAACGCCCACAAGCTTGAAGAGTTGCGGCGTATACTCGGTCCCCTCATTCCCGGAATCGAACTCATCGGTTACGACGGCCCTGAGCCAGTTGAGAATGGCCTGAGTTTTGCAGACAACGCGCTGTTGAAAGCCCGCGCTGCGGCGGCCCACACGGGTTTGCCGGCGATTGCCGACGATTCGGGAGTTTCTGTGGACGTGCTGGGTGGCATGCCCGGTATCTTCTCGGCTCGCTGGGGCGGACCCGCTCGCAGCGACCGCGCCAATGTCGACCTGCTGCTGTGGCAGCTCACCGATGTGAACGATGATCACCGAGCAGCGGGGTTTGTGTGTGCTGCGGCTCTAGTGCTGCCTGATGTAGACGACAACGAGGTATGCCGCGTTGGTGTGTGGCCCGGCAAGATCGCGCGCGAACCACGTGGCGAACACGGCTTCGGCTACGATCCCATTTTCATTCCGGAGGGCGAGACCCGTTCCGCCGCTGAACTGAGCTCGGAAGAGAAGGATCAGCTCTCGCACCGCACCCGGGCTTTTGGCGCACTCGCGCCAGAGATCCGGGACCGAGTAGCATAGGTTTCATCGGTCTGAGTTTTTCGGGCCGAGTTTTGGCTTGTGGGCGACACCGCCCGGGCCTGTGTGCATTCGCAATTGCGAACCCGGCACCCAACACACGCTTGATTTCAATTTCACATCACGGAGATAGACCCCATGACGGAACAACAAGCGGGCGGTTTGGTGCGCCCTGAAGTATCTGAGACCGATGCGGCAACGATCGCGCGGGAGTGCTACGGGATCGAAGCTTCGGCTCACGAACTCGGCAGCAATCAGGATCGCAACTTCGTGCTTCTTGAGGCAGACGGTCGGCGTAGTGTGCTGCGCGTCGACAACCCAGTCTTTGACGATGCCGCCCGCGACGCGCAGCACGCCGCTCTCGAGGCGTACCGTGCGGCGGGTGTTGCCGTGCCGAGTGTATTGCCAGGGCTCGACGGTGCGCTCGTGCAGCGCTGGGGTGGCTTTGCTGTTCGTCGCAGTGAGTTTGCAGAGGGTGAGCCGATGGTCGACAGTGGCTACTTCGCGCCTGTGGTAGTCGAGGAGTTTGGTGTGCTGGCCGCTGCGTCCGTAAATGCTCTTGCAGGCCTGCGTCACGAGGGTCTCGAGCGCGAGCAGATGTGGGATATGCGGGTCGCCTACGAACAGACCCTGCAGCTCGCGCCCGCAATCACCGATACCGAACTGCGTGAGCAGGTGCTCGGCTGGGCTGCGGGCGCTCACGCGGCACTTTCGCTCGTGAGCGCTGACCTGCCGGTGCAGGCGATTCACGGTGACCTTACCGACGACAACGTGATGGCCCGTATGGGTGACGACGCTCGCCTGCACCCGCACACCGTGCTCGACCTCGGCGACCTCAGCATGGGGTGGCGCGTCGCTGAACTCGCTGTGACGGCGTCCTCGCTGCTGCACCACGACGCCGAGCGACCGCTGCGCCTGCTCGACGCGATCGCTGCCTTCCACCGTGAGGCGCCCCTTTCTGAATCCGAGGCTCGGGCCGTGTGGCCGCTCATCGTGCTGCGTTCGACGCTGCTCGTGGCGAGTGGCTGGCGCCAGCTCGAGATCGACGGCGACAACGATTACGCACGCGAGCGCATCGAGGGGAGCAGGCCATCTTTGATGCGGCTACTTCTCTGCCGCTCGTCGAGGCGACCGAGCAGGTGCTCGCGCTGCTGAGGTTTGAGAGCGCTCACTTCGCACCACAGGCAGCCGCGGGGGATCCGCTCGCAACGTTCTTGCCAGGTCTGTCTGGCGAGATCGTTGTGCTGGACCCGGGTGTCGAAAGCGAGTACCTCGACGCAGGTCGATGGCTTGAAGACAGTGCTGAAGAACGACTCATCGCAGACGCATTCTCTAGTGGGGCAGATGCCGTTGTTATGCCCTATGGTGTTTACCGTATGACCCGCACCGCAGTGGACACCGCCGATGCCGCGGCAACCTGGCCCATTGCGAGCGAGATCTGGGTTGCACCGGGTGAAGCTCGAACCGTCTTGTCCCCGGTTGCCGGTGAGATTGTGATGGTGACGGAAAGAGGGCTGCTTATTCAACTCGACGGCACCTGCCTGTTTACCCTTGACGGTGCCTCATCTGAACTGGTAGTTGGAGATCGGGTCACCGTGGGAACGGAACTCGCTACGCTTGCCGAGAGCGCAGCTGCCCGACCAGTTTCCGCCATGTTGATCCGCGAAGACGCACTTGTTGGCACCGATAGCCCAATTTTTTCGGTCGAACCGGCTGCGGCTGGTCGGGCGCAGCTTGTCACACCAGAGCGCGTGCCGGCTTGGTCGCGCTTCACCCACGATCCGGCTTCGATCCTCGGCCTGCCGCAGCTAGCCGAGCGCGACGAAGCCGCTGAGGAGCTTTCCCGGCGCGAACAGATCTTCGCGTCTGCGCAGGAGCGCTACTACGACCGCCCGATGCAGATCGAGCGGGGCTGGCGGCACCACCTCGTGGACACCACCGGGCGCAGTTACATCGACATGGTGAACAACGTGACGGGTCTCGGACACGGCCACCCCGGCGTTGCCGATGCGGTCAACCGACAGATTCGGATCCTCAACACCAACTCACGGTTCTTGTACCGTGAGCTCGCCGAATACAGTGAGCGGTTGCTCGCGCTGCTGCCTGCGGACTCCGGACTCGATACCGTGCTGCTTGTGAACAGTGGCTCAGAGGCGGTCGATCTTGCCCTGCGACTCGCGCAGGCGGCCACCGGCCGCAAGACTGTCGTGTCGCTGCGCGAGGCTTACCACGGCTGGACGATGGCCTCCGATGCGGTCACAACCTCGGCCTACGACAACCCCTACGCACTCGAAAACCGCCCCGACTGGGTGCACGTTGCCGACGTACCAAACCAGTTCCGCGGTACGTACCGCGGTGAGAATGCCGGGGCTGCGTACGCGGCCGACCTGGGGGCGATCTCGAGAAGCTCGCGGCTGAAGGTCGCGAGGTTGCGGGCTTCATCTGCGAGTCGGTGCTCGGCAATGCCGGTGGTGTGGTGCTACCCGAGGGCTATCTGGCTGATGCTTATGCCCGAGTGCGCGCTGCTGGTGGACTCTGCATCGCTGACGAGGTGCAGGTTGGCTTTGGCCGTATGGGATCGAGCTTCTGGGGCTTTGAACAGTCCGGTGTTGTGCCCGACATCATCACCATCGCGAAGCCCATGGGTAACGGCTTCCCGATCGGCGGTGTCATTACCTCCAAGAAGATCGCTGACGCGCTCGCTTCGCAAGGGCAGTTCTTCTCGTCTGCCGGTGGCAATCCGCTGAGCTGTCGGGTGGGCCTCGCTGTGCTTGACGCGATGGAAGAAGAAGGCCTGCAAGAGAACGCCCGAGTTGTCGGTGAACGCCTTGCAAACGGCTTCCGCGAGCTCGCTGAGCGCCACGAACTCGTCGGGCCGGTACACGGCGAGGGCTTGTATCTCGGGGTCGAGTTGGTTCGGGATCGCGAGACACTTGAACCGGCGAAGACTGAGGCGGCCGCGATCTGTGAGCGTCTGAAAGAACTCGGGGTTGTCGTGCTGACCACGTCGGAGCGCTCAAACGTGTTGAAGGTGAAGCCCCCGCTCTGTCTCACCCCGGAGAGCGCGGACTACGTGGTGGCCGCGCTCGACAGGGTTTTGACCGAGGGCTGGTAGCTCGGGCCTTGGGGTGGGGACCCTGGCCTGGCCTGGTTCGTCGGTCCCCGTCCCCAATCCATCCCTGCCCCTCTACCCCGCGAGAGTGCAAAATTGCATGATTTGTGCGGACGAAAACATGCAAACTTGCACTCTCGCAGGGGGTACAGGGCGACCGGAGTTCTTGCTACAGATGCAGGATCGCCTGGGCAATCAAAAAGTAGATGATCAGGCCGGTCGCGTCAACGAACGTGGTGATGAACGGGTTTGAGAACACTGCGGGGTCGACGTGAATGGAACGGGCCACCAGCGGCATCGCGCCTCCCACCGCGGCTGCCACCGTGCAGATGGCGAGCAGTGTGAGGCCGATCACGAGTCCGATCTCGGGGCGAAATACTACGCTCGCGATCCCGAACCCAATCAAACCGAGCAGTAAGCCAAGCAGAGCACCGGTGCGAATTTCACGTGACAGAACGCGGAGTATGTCGCGCGGCCTCACATCGCCGAGAGCGAGGGAACGTGTAACCGTGGTTGCTGCCTGGTTGCCGGTGTTTCCACCCGTACCAATGAGGAGCGGTACGAAGAGCGCCAGCACCGTGACCTCGGCGAGTGTTGCCTCGAACGCGGACAGCACCTGTACTGTAAGTGTCGCGCCGACCGCGAGCACCAACAGCCACACGACACGTGAGCGTACCAGCGTGAAAACGGGTGTTGACAGGTAGGGGCGGTTGAGCGGTTCGGATCCGCCCTGGCGAGCCGCGTCTTCGCTCTCCTCGTGCTCCAGGATGCGCACCGCGTCGTCAATAGTTAGCATACCGAGCAGGCGCGACTCGCTGTCGACGATTGGCACTGCGAGCAGACGCAGGTCGGTGCACATGCGGGCGACCTTTTCTGCCTCGTCAGTTGCTTCGGCCGTGTACACGGGCTGCATGAATGTTTCGACGAGGGTGTCCGGATCCTCACCGAGTAAATCACGCAGGCTCACGACTCCCGCCACGTGGCGGGAGTCGTCGAGTACTGGAATCGTGTACACCGTCTCTGCGTCTTTCAGCCGCGCACGCACACGATCAATCGATTCTGCCGCGGTCATGCCGATGTGCGTCGTGACAAACTCCGGTGTCATACGGCGGCCAACGCTGCCCTGCTTGTAGCCGAGTAAACCCGCTGTGAGGAGTCGTTCTTTCTCGGGAAGCCCGCGCAGCAAACGCGCCGCAAGGACCGCGGGTACCTCGTCGAGCAGCCAGAGACGATCATCGGGATCGAGCTCAGCAAACAGACTCGATACGTCTGCGTCTTGCAGACCCGTCAGTAGATCACTCTGCAGGGCAGGGGGCAACATTTCAAAGACCTCGAGGGCGCGGTCTTTTGAGAGCAATCGATGAATAATGGCACGGTCGCGCAGGTTGAGTCGCTCAAGCACGTCGACGATGTCAGATGTGGAAAGTGGGGTGAGTTGCTCGGTGAGCGCGACGAGATCCTTGCGCGCAAGGAGCCCATCAATGGTCTCGATAAGTTCGTTGAGATCGGTCGTCTGCAGAGTCATAGCATTGCTCTTTCAGTTGGTACTCGCGGTGGGGCATGGTAGCCGGCAGCCACGGAACAACACTCAAGCTACAGACGAGCTGAAGAGCAAACGACTCAGAAGGAGTGTGGAGCGACCGTGGTGACCGGCTGCGGACTGTTACTGTCACTAGACATTTCGGACACTCACCTCGCTTTCATAAACGCAGTGAACCTTGTCACGCGCACACCGAACTTAGCAGGCCTACCTGCGAGAAGCCAAGTCGCCCAAGTTTACCGCGGTGGACGGTGACCCATTCTTCCCGCGAAAAGTGCGTGCAGCAGTGGCAGAACTGACAGAGATAGCAGTACCGTGCCGAAGGGGGTGTCGTCGGCGCGCACCACTGCTCCGGCGATAAGGAGCGCCCCAAAAAGCAGCGCCGAGATGAGTCGTCGTGCGGTGCGCTCAAGCCGCGATATCTTGCGTTCGAGCCGCGGTGTTGACACGGCCACCGAACCGTCTTCAACCCGGTCAATGAGGGCATCTACGCGCTTGGGCAGCCGCCACGCGAGTGAGGCGATCTGCACGGCCTCGATCGCGAAATCCTGAACGACATTGCCACCCTCGTCCTTGAGTAGCTGGGCGGCATAGGGTTCGACGGACTCCCAGAGATTGAAGTCTGGATTGAGCGCACTGCACACTCCTGAGGTGAGCGAGATCGCGCGCACTACAAGCAGGAAGTTCTCGGGCAGCTGGAACGGAAGCGATCGAACGACCTCACCAAACTCAATGGCGAAGTCGTGAAACTCGCGCGGATCCACGTTGCGCAGTTCGGCGAAGCCCATACCCCGAACCGTGAAAACAGCTGGGTCATTGCGCGTTCAAGCTCGCTCGTGTCGGCGGTTGGCATGAGGATGCCAATATCGCGGATGGCCGCCACGAGAGCCTTGCCGTCGCGGGACGCAATCGCGATGAGTAGCTTGCGGAGTCCGCTGCGAATGGTCGGAGGGACCTCGCCCATCATGCCAAAATCGATGAAGGTGAGCTTCCACGCGGGGAGCCTGCCACGGGTGCTACCGGTGTCACAAAGATGTTGCCCGGGTGGGGGTCCGCATGAAAGAAGCCGTTTGCGAACAACTGGTCGAACATGACATCGGCAAATGCGAGCGCGACCTTATTGGGATCGATTCCGGCGGCTCGCAGGGCAGTAACGTCGGTGATCTTGATGGCGGTGACGTCTTCGAGCGTCAGAACGCTGCGCGTGGAGCGCTCCCACACGACTGAGGGCACACTCACGCGATTGTTGTTCGCAAACTCCTCGCCAAAGCGCTCTGAACTCGCCGCCTCGTGTAGGTAATCGATCTCTTCGTGGCTGGTCTGCGCGAACTCCTCAAGAAGCTCTGGCACGTCGACACGCTTGGCAATGATCCTGACCCGGCTCAGCCACCCGCCAACCTTGCGGAGTGCGGCGAGATCCACATCGACGATCACGTCAATGTCTGGTCGTTGCACCTTGACGACGACGGCCTCAAGTCCGGTATCTGCGGCGTCGCTGGGGGTGAGCCTGGCGCGATGCACCTGCCCGAGCGAGGCTGCCGCAATGGGTTGTTCCTCGAACGCGGCAAACGCGCGGTCCAGAGGCATCCCGAGTTCAGCTTCGGCGCGAGCGCGGATCGCCGCAAACGGCTCGGGAGGCACCTCGTCTTGCAGCCCCTCGAGTTCCTTAGTGATCTCGGGTGGCAGCACATCGAGTCGTGACGACATGAACTGGCCGACCTTGATCATAAGGCCGCCCAGTTCGATCGCGAGCCCGTGGAATCGACGAGCGATCTTCTGCATGCGACTTGTTCGGGTGCGTTCGGCGATGCTCCGCAGGCCGATCCTCGGCAGAAAAAGCTCGAACCACCACGTCACCACGAGGTTCCAGGCCGCAAAGTGCAGAATGCGACGGTAGCGACGTGATGCCGAGGCTGACCCTGCAGCTGACGACACGCGCGCTAGTCCTGCGCGAGGATTGCGTAGAGTCGCTTGCGGGCCTCGTCAATCACCTCAACGGCCTGCTGTATCTGTTCCGTTGTTCCCGAGCGGCCGATCTGCGTAGCCGCCTGCGCAAACTCGAAGCCAGCCTTTGGCAGGGCGCCAAAACGAGGGTCATTGCTCGCCGGAGCCGACTCCCAGGGGCATTGCCCGCTTCTTCTTCGGCTACCTCACGACCCTCCTCGGTGAGCATGTAGGTTTTGCGTCCGTTGGATTCCTCCGCGGAGATCAAACCCTCATCTGCGAGCAACTGAAGCGTGGGGTAGACCGAGCCCGCGCTCGGCTTCCAGCTGCCACCGCTGCGCTCCTCGATCTCGCGGATGATTTGATAGCCGTGCATGGGGTTCTCCAGCAGAAGCGCGAGCACCGCCGTGCGCACATCGCCGCGGCCCATTCGGGATCCCGCGCGTTTTTCAAACTTTGAGCGGAGGTGGTCGAAGGCCTGCCACATGTTCTCCGGGTGCATGCCGTTGCCGAATGGGCCGCCTGAGAAGGGGGCGCTTGGGAAAGAACTGCTCATGATGCTCTCCATTTCTATCGCTTCAACGATATTTAACGATATATCGTTGAATGGGGTGAGAGATAGTCGCTCCTGTGGATTAACAGCAAGCTTGCAGCATTTAATGCACCATTGTTACGGAAGTTGATGCTCGTGAAGCGGAGAGCTCAGCGATGTATCGTTCAGCTCGAAATACATCTGACCCTCGGTGACCGAAAGGCTCAGGGTGTTTCGACGCTCGAGCGCGGTTACCGCTTCGGAGATGAAGGATGGTTCAAAGCTGCGCAGGCGGATCGATTTGGAGTTGTAGATGGTCTTGCCCTCCCAGTTCGAGAGAAGCTTGGCGGGATCGCGGTGTGTGTATACAGCGGTGCGATCCGCTAGCTTGTTGCCGTAGTGCAATCGCGCGGCGTCCGGGGCGCCGACCTCGATCCAGGCCGTGATCTTGCCCGTGAGGTCTCGCACCAGCACCGCGGGTTCGTCGGTGGTCGAAACCCCACCACCGAACTCGATGCCCTCTTCGTGCTCAAGGCAGTACGCGAGCAGACGCGTAACCATGTAGGCGTCCGTCTCGGAGGGGTGGCGGGCCGCGCGAACGCTGAAGTCTTCGTACACCCCGCGATCCACGTCTGCCAGTTGAACCGTGAATGTGTGCATCATTGAGCCGATTGCCATGCTGTCGAGCTTACTTCGCGTGGGGTTGCGGTTTGTTTAGGGGTGAAGGGTTTGTAATAGTCAATTGAGTTGAATATGCTTAAAACATGAGCATTAAAGAAATGCGTGAACCCACGTTTTTGATTCTGACGGCACTGGCGAGCGGCCGAAAACACGGCTACGCGTTGATTGCCGAGGCGGCGGAGCTTTCGGGCAACCGCGTGCAACTCAAGGTCGGCACCCTCTACGCCGCGCTGGACCGGCTCTCTGACGAGGGCTTGTGGCCGCGGCGGGCGACGAGGTGATCGACGGTCGGCTGAGGCGCTACTACGAACTGACGGAAGCGGGAGCATCGAACCTCGCCGAGGCGGCAAATCGGTCGGCGCAAATTGCCGCCGAGGCAAAGGCGAGACTGCAGAAGTCGCACCCCGGACTTGCCGGGGCAGCATGGGGAGGTGCGGCATGAACAGCGAAGTTGCTATGACATCAGATGAGCAGGTGTTTCGGCGCGTGTTTCGCTTCCATCCGCACGCCTGGCGTGACGAGAACGAGGCCGTTGCTGCGTCCGTTCTGATGGACGTCGCAGAGGCAGCGGGGCGGACGCAACCGTCGGCCGGCGACAAGTTGAGCGTTCAGGGGCACGCAATGAGCCTGTGGTTGCGCCGGGTGATTCGACCAGACCTTGCTGAGACAGTTGCTTCGCTCGCTCTAGGCACTGGTTTTATGATCGCGCTGTTCCACCTGATCTCGTTTGAGGTGCTTCCGGTGATTCAAATGCTCAGATATTTCTCGGAGGTAGAATATGCCCCGACTATTTCCCTTTCATGTGGTTTTCAATTTCAAACGTAACTATCGTGTGCCTGTGGATCGCCGCCGCGATTGCCGTGGCCGTGCGCCGACCGGGGCTGGCGCGTTGGCTCTCCGGCTCTGTTCTATTCGCGTGCATCGGGTGTGCGTGATTCGCCTGGGGCCAAAGGACCTGCTCATTGAATCAGTGTTGGTGCCGTTGATTTTCGGCGCCTGGGCAATGCTGGCGCTGGTCGCACGTGTGCGAGCAAAACTGGTCTGGAAAACCGCGGCGGTAGTCGGAGCTGTGCTTGGAGTCTTCATGCTCCTCAAGGTACTCATTGATGGCTCCCCGTTTTACTTTGCTCCGGCCTTTTGGGAGTCCCTGGCCTCTTTTCTGCTTCTCGGCCTTGTGGCCCTGTTTTTGGTGCTGGTCACTGCCTCAGCTCTTGGGCGAACCGGATTCGCGACCGTGGGCACCTATTACGCGGCTCCCTGGGCAATTTCGATGCTTGCTGGTTTTGTCTGTTTCAACTTGAATCTGTCGCGGGCCGAGTTCACGATTATGGCGGCGATTTTGATCCTTGCATCCGCAGTGATCTTGACGCTCAGCCGCTATGTGGATCATCGCGTGATCCGCGCGACCGATCAGTAGCCGACAGGTGGGTTCCCGACGGGGAACCCACCGCCTCCTCCCGCACGCAAGAAAGCACCACCCCGACCGCCATCAGACCCGAAATCAGGGAGGTGCCGCCAGCCGACACAAAGGGTAGAGGCACACCCAGTACAGGAATGAATCCGAGCACCACTGAGATGTTGACGCTGGCCTGCGCACCGATCCAGACGAGGAAACCCCCGATCACCGAGGTCGCAAACGGTGTCCTGCAGTGCGCGAGCAGGGCCACCAGCACAACGACGATGCCCACAAGGATCAGGATCATCGCGAACGCACCAACAAACCCCAGTTCTTCTCCGATGATCGCGAAAATGAAGTCGGTCTCAGACTCGGGCAGCCACGACCACTTCGCTTTCGAATTGCCGACCCCCGCACCAAACAGGCCACCGTTTGACAGGGCCCAGAATCCGTTGAGCGACTGCCAGCACATGCCGTGTGCGTGCTCGGGGTCAGTAAGGCAGTCGATCTCAAGAAACTGGATTACGCGGAAGACGCGGTTCGGTTTGATCGCCGTCATAACCGCGACGCCGAGCGCCGCGAGCAGAGCGATCCCTCCCAAGATTCGCCAGCGCACCTGGGCAAAATACAGGCACCCAAACACCAGGGCAGCAATGATCATGAGTGTGCCGAGATCGCCGCCGAGCACGTTGATGGCCATCGATAGTGCCACGACGGGCAGAATCGGGATCGCCACGTGTTGCCAGCGTGAAAGTAGCGGTTGTTTGGTGGCGATCACAGCCGAAACCCACACGAGCAGCACCACCTTCATAAACTCTGCCGGCTGCATCGAGAGTGGTCCGAGACGCAGCCAGTTGCGGTTGCCTCCGGCCTCGTACCCAAGTGGCGTATAGACCAGAAGCTGCAGCGTGATGCCGAACAGCAGCGCAACCCACGAATAACGTCTGAGGTGTTCCGTTGAAACCTGACTGAGCAGGAGCAGTAAGCAGACACCGATCAGGGCGAAACCGCCCTGCCGTGCGAGACCGCTCAGGGGACTCCCGCCGTTGGCGATAGCGACGACCTGGCCTGCGGACTGCACCATGATCACCCCCAGCCCCACGAGAAGTGCGACCAAGGTCAGCAGAATAATGGTGAGACGACGTAACGGTCCGGGCTCGGCCGGAACGAGGCGGAATCGGGCGGGCCGACCTGCGGGCAGCACAAACGTCGCCTTGGTAGGCGTAGACATCTGAACTCAATCCCTCGGATCAGTTCACGCAGGGCATCGTGCCCGCCTGAATGGGATCGTCGGAAGACTCGTAGGTGGTGACCTCCGGTGCGCCCTTCTTCTTCGGGTGGTGGGGGTCGACTCGGTGGGGGTTGGGATCGGGTCCGGGGTAACGGCCTCGGGATCCGCGGCCGGGTCGGTTTCCCCGGTGCTCGCCTCGGGATCCTCCGTTGCGGGTGCCTGGTTGAAGTAGCTTCCGTCTAGCACCGCCGCGACGACCCCCTGCACCCTCTCGACGTCGACGATGTTTACTGAAGAACCGTCGATCGTGTCGAAGTTCTCAACCGGCAGGGTCACGAACTGCACGCCGTTCTCTGCCGCCTCACGCGCGATGCTCAAGAACCCGATTGCGTCAAAGCGGGTATCGACGGCAACGTAGTTCTTCGTGACATCCATGAGCGAGACGATTGTCTTTGGGTTGGTGAGGGTGCTGCGCTGTTTAATCTTGTCCGCGAGACTCACCAAAAAAGCTTGCTGACGGCGGGACCTATCAAGGTCGGTCAGGTCTGGCCCGTCGCCGGTATCGCGCCTCTGCCGCACGAAACTAATGGC
The DNA here is from genome assembly GCF_011382985.1 of Leucobacter coleopterorum. GTDB lineage: Bacteria > Actinomycetota > Actinomycetes > Actinomycetales > Microbacteriaceae > Leucobacter > Leucobacter coleopterorum. The sequence continues at coordinate 1,775,081 of NZ_CP049933.1, read as the reverse complement.
CTGCCGCGCATCAAGATCCTGAATGCCCGCGGCGAAGTTTGCGCCCGAGTATGTGTCTGAAGTGGCATGATTGAGACACACCTGAATAGGGGCAAAAGCTTCTGCAACGCTATAGAAGCCGCCCATTGTCATCTCAACAAAGTGGTCGATGCGAATATCGCCGAGAAAGTGCGACACTGTTTCGATCTGGGCCTGGCGACCCGCCGCTCGTGCCTGCTGATAGGCGTCCTTTTCTGACAGTCCTTCCTCTCCACTGAGCTCGTTGAGGCGCGCGTTCATCGCGCGACCGTAAGCCTCTTTGATCTTGGCTTGGGAGGCCCCGCCCGGGACGCCAACCATGTCAACGTAGTCATCGCGCGGAATCGCGATCCCGACCGCGCGGGAGCGATCCGCCGGAATGTGAAGCAGAATGAGCACGTTTGCGTTGTATCCGCCGTCGTCAGCGTCGCCCGCCTGGAGTGCGTCGTACATCCAGTCCGGCAGAGCGTTGCCGTTCTGATCGAGACGGCTGTCCATGCCCATGATCAGAATGTTCTGTTCACCGGGGTCAAGGGATTCTGTGTCGACCTGGGGCAGGGTGAAATCGGAGCGCACGATGCTGCGTTCAAACTGATTCAGCGTGATTGCCACAACAGCTACGGTCGAAGCTAGGACGACCGCCAAGGTGAGTGAGATCGTTGTCAGAAGTCGCCTGCGACGAGAGATGCGCTTTCTGTGGCGAAAAGCTGGTGGGTTCGACAAAGGGGTCAGTTGTGAAGACATGTGTGCTCCAAATTCGTAAACGTACAGTCGTGCCCTCTGATACGGGCGGGAGAGTGGCGCTTACGCGCCGTGCGTTCACGCTTGGGGTAACGGTGGGGTGGTTGGAACTTCTTGGCTGATTGAGGGGGAAGTCTGCTCTGTGGGCTAAATTCGACCTGAGCAGGGTGCAGAGGGGAGGGAGGATCACGGAGCTCACCGAGGCCGCCGTCGCACTAAGGGGAACGTGTGGCGGAACCAGTGGGGTGAACGGATCCATGTCGTCAGTGCCCTCGTCTGCAACACTCCAGGGGAGTGCGTCTGATGTTGATTCGGAGGACGAGGCCTGAGCGGCGGAAACCACCATTGCTGTGGGCGTTTGTGATTGAAAAACGTCGATCATCCAAAAAGACGGCAGAAACAACGCGAAAGTCACTGTGAGCGCAAGCGGGAGGAAGCCACTGCGTGTTCGCATGCGACCTCCTGAAACCTATGAAAACGGCTAACGAGGATCGAGCCTAACAGGCAGGCAATTGGTGAAACAGGAGGCTTGCTGAGATCGGATTATGCGCAGGTTCTGAGCACACGCACCATCGCGTCCTTTTCTGCCTGCGTGACCCAGAGTTTGTAGTTGGCTTTGACCGTGACTTGGCGAGACACGTACTCGCAGCGGAACGCCCGATTATCTGGCAGCCACGTTGCCGCGTCGCTGTCGCCCTTTTGTGCGTTCGCTTTTCCAAGCACGGCCTGCAGATTGAGCGGATCGTTTGCAAAGGCGACGCGTTGATCCTGAGAAAGCTGCTGCGCCCCCTTCTGCCAGGCGTCTGAGAGCGGCACGATGTGGTCTATTTGCACCACCGAAGAACTCTGTTGGCCCCGCACGAAGTCGACGGTGGTGCCGGTGAAGGGATCCTCAAGTGTGCCCGACATGACTTTGCAGTCGCCGGACAGTGTGACGTTTTTCAGATCCCGAGCCAAGATGTCGTTGCGCGTGTCGCAGCCGTTACGGTCGACATCGGTCCAGGCGGCACCGAACTGTACTGTGCGATCGTAGCCGGTCTTTGGGGATCGGCCCTTCACCTCAAGCGTGTCGAGAGTTCGGGCGGCGTCGCTGCTCGCGGCTGTGGGTGCGGTGGCTGCGGGGTCAGGATCAGCGTTGAATGTCTCGTTGACAAGCGCCAGAATGCCCGATCCTGCCACGACACACGCAATGAGCACGTAGAGGAGTTTGCTCGTTTTTGGTTTCGCCACGGAGTCCATTATGGCTGGGCGGGAACGCCTTGGGTTACTCGGCTGCCCTGGGGGTCCAGGGCTGCCATCGGCCATCCGTGAGCAGCGTTGACAGCCGCTGCAGTTTCCCTTGGGCGTGCTGGGGCAGGTCTGCGGCCTCCGAGCTGCCACCCATGCTCTGGCTACCGTCCGCTGCTCTGAGTCCGTAGCTTGCAGGCTGCTTCAAATCGCGCACGAGTCCCATGCCGCGTTGAAGCCCCCGCCGCCAGTGGCGAACCTTTTCTAGGTGTTCGGTGAGACCGCCTGCCACAATCGCGAGTGTCTGCCACTCGAGATCCTCCGCGGCGCTCTGCCACGTTTCGTCGCACGCATCGCAGCCGCAGGACGGATACCTGAGGTCGAGCGCTGCGCCGGCGTGAACGAACACACTCGGGAACCTGGTGAACACGAAGGTGAGCGGGGACGCAGTTGGCTGCGGGGTGAGACGCACGGTTCGCATTACCTCGCTCAGGTCAGGCGAGTAAACGAGATCGTCTAACACTGCGGTGTCTTCTTCGACTGTTACCTCGTAGTTTGTGGTGAGGTGCTCAATGAGAGCCTCGGCAACGGCGTGCAGGGGAGCGAATCGTTCGAGGTGACTCTCGACGGAGTAACTGTCTTCGGGCGGGGTGTTGTCGAATTGCGCCCAGCGGTTTCCGAACTCGATGGTGTTTCCGGCGGCGTCGGTGAATGTCTGCGGAGCAATAACGGGTCGTGTGAAATCTCGCACTGCTTCTGTGCTCCAATCTTTGGGCTACTGGGCGTCCAGCCTACTCACGAGTGAGGTCTCTTCCTCGTCGCTCAGCCCCGCGCCATTCACCGTCACAATGTTGTGAGCGGTGGCCCAGGCAAGTGTGTCTGCGAGGGTTTTCGCGAGCGGCCTTAACCGCAGGCCTGCGTTCTTTGCACTGGAGTTGGAGAGCGCGCCGATCCCTCGCGCTTCCGCGTCAGTGACCCAGAGCGGAAGCGAACGTGGCCCCGACCACTGGGCAACTCCGTTGGCGATGAGCCAGTCGGACGAGGCAGGAACGAGCTTGCCCTGATGGTGTGTGATCGTTCGAGCGATGTCGAGGTGGTGATTGAGTAAGACCGGATCTCCAGCGGCATTGAAGATGCCTCGTATGGAATGTTCGAGCAGGTGAATGATCCACGCCGCGAGATCTCGCACATCGATGACCGAGGTGAGCTGGTCACTTGCTTCGGGAACAAGAACTCGCCCGTCGGGGGTGGAAGGGTTCGCAAGGCGTAGGGGCCAGTAGCTGGTGCGTCCGGTTGGATCTCCGGGCCCACCAATCAGCCCGGGTCGAATGATGATTGTGCGTTTGGGGCCAAATGCAGCGAGCACCGCGTCTTCGCAGGCAACCTTTGCCTCGCCGTACTCTTCCGTCGAGGCCATCACGCCTGCAACTAGGGGAGTATTCAGCGGTGCGGTCTCGGCGATTCCGTCTTCCGCAAGCGATGCGTAGGCGTTGCAGGATGAGATGTACACGTATTGGTCCGCGAACGCGGCAAGATCACGAACGGACCGCCGCACGTAACCGGGTTGACTGGCAACATCAATCACGGCGTCCCAAGTGTCGTGTGTGACCGGCGATAGTCCGTGATCCTCGTCACGGTCTGCCCGCACCAGGTTCACGCCCTTCGGCACGTCAGTGCCCCGCGCCAAGCAGGTGACCTCGTGACCCGAGGTGACGGCAGCCTCGGCGATGGTGTGCCCAAGCCAGGCTGTGCCACCGAGCAGCAAGATCCTCATGTGTCCAGCCTCTCAGATTTTGCCCGGGCAGGCGGCTCAGTCCTCGAGAAAAATTTGCCCTACGGGTTCGCGCTTTTCCGCTTGGAAGCGGTCCTCCGAACGACCGCGGGCCCAGTATCCAGAAAGTGACATCTGGGTGCGAGGAACATCCTTCTCCGCGACCAGCAAACGGCGCAGCGCCTTCATCGATTCTCGCTCGCCGTGGGCAAACACCTGCACGGATCCGTCAGGCCATTCGTAGCCGCGCACGTGTTCTACAAGTAGTTCGTGCTCTGGGGTCGAGCTGACGAGCCACTGTACCTTGACACCCATGGGGGCTACGAGGTTGAGTATCGCGTCCTCGTTCTCGACCTCAATGAACGCGACGCCACGGGCGTTGTGGGGAGCGCCTCTAACGCCGCCGCGATCGCTGGAACCGCGGACAGGTCTCCCGCGAACAGATACCAAGCTGCGTTGGGATCGGGCAGGTAGCCGCCTCCAGGGCCAACCAGGGTGATGCGGTCTCCAACTCGGGCTGACGCAGCCCAGCGACCAGCGAGGCCCTCCTCGCCGTGCACAACAAAGTCGATATCGAGCGTGCGACTCTCAGCATCGACCCGACGAACCGTATATGTGCGGGTGACGGGGTGCGATTCCGGGGCGGGAGTCACGAACTTGAGCTTGACGTACTTGTCGGTTTCGGGCCGATCCTCAAACCGGGCGAAGCCTTCGCCGCCGAGCCGCACACGTACCAGGTGAGGACTCAGGTGCTCAGTTCCCATTACTTCAAGCTCGGTCGATGGGTGCGGGGCACGGGGAGTCTGACTCATGGCCTCACGGTATCGATGGTTCCTGACTGTGCGCAGCTAGAAAGAAGCTCGATTATTTAGTAAAGGGTGAGGTGGTATTAGGCCGAGGCCCAACCACTATTACGTGCGCGAGGGGGACTTGAACCCCCACGTCCGAAGACACTGGAACCTAAATCCAGCGCGTCTGCCAATTCCGCCACTCGCGCGTGAGCGTGCCCGGAGGCACCGGTCTAGCATAGCGTCAAAACTAGCGTGGGTGGTGCTCCACGACCTCGGCTCCGTCGGGTAGCTGTGTTCCGGCGGGCAAACGAACGGTGACAAAACCGTCAGTGTGAGCGACCGGAGCTGCTGCAACAGTAACGTCAGCCTCGCGCGGATGCATCAACTCGGCCTCGATCCTGCCAGCTGTAACCTGCTCGTGCTTCTCTCCGGGGTGTTTTTTGCTCAGGTGATCGATCCAGGCAAGAGCAAGCGCCGACACGATAAACGCGAGGTGGATCATGACTTCCCAGAACACACCGTCGTAAGAGTAGATCACCTTACCGTCACCGTCGAGCACGATGCCTTTGTCCATCCGCCCAACCTCGATGAAGGTCTTCAGCAGGTGGATTGACGAGATCGAGATGATCGAAATCGCTAGTTTCACCTTCAGTAGGTTCGCGTTGACGTGCGAGAGCCAGTCTGGCTCGTCGTGGTGACCGTCCACGCGAATCTTCGATACAAAGGTCTCGTACCCGCCGATGATCACCATGATCAATAGATTCGCGATCATCACGATGTCGATCAGGGCAAGCACACTGAGCATAACTTCGGTCTCGGAGAACTTGCCCGAGATCACAGACTTCTCGATGAGGTGCCATAATTCCACAAAGAAGAGCACCACATACACGGCCTGCGCAATAATCAGGCCGAGATACAGCGGCGCCTGCAACCAGCGGCTCGCAAAGATAAACCCGGCAAGGGTGCGCGAAGCGAAACCCGGGCCGCGTTCGGCGCTGCGCTGAATGGAGTTGCTGGATTGATTGCTCACGGGTACCTCTCGTGGTGGTCACGGTCCAGCCAATGTTAGCGCAGCGAATGAAACAGAAAACTGGATTCGGCAGCAGAACCAAGCGCAGCACAGTACACTGAATGCGAACGAGGGGGAGTATTCCTGCTTTCGTCAGCATCGTCAGTACGCGTCGCTCAGTGGCGGCGCCGGTGCTGGCCGGTGTTGTGAAGGTTCTGTGAGGATCAAGATCGCACCGGGAAGAGACCTTCGGTAATCCCCGCACCCGAAAGTGCCTAGCCGAAAGAGTTGCCGCAGTTGAGTTCAGTTCTCCCGCTCGCGTTTGAAATTGGATCGATGGTCGTGTTGGTCGCGATTCTGATCCTCGACCTTGCCCTTATTATTCGTCGGCCTCACGTGCCAACCATGCGCGAGGCGAGCCTCTGGGTGGGATTTTACGTATTGCTCGCTTTGGTTTTCGCGGGCATTATTTTCTTACTTGGGGATGTGCAGCACGGCACCGAGTTCTTGGCTGGCTGGCTCACCGAATACAGCTTGTCGATCGACAACCTGTTTGTGTTTGTATTGATTCTCGGTGCATTTAAGGTGCCGAGCGCCTACCAGCAGCGCGCACTCATGATTGGAATCGTGCTCGCACTCGTCTTCCGCGGCATCTTTATTCTCGCCGGTGCGGCCTTGATCGAGCGCTTCATCTGGATCTTCTTCATCTTTGGTGCCTGGCTTGTATGGACGGCTTGGCAGCAGGTGAAGCCGGGCGGTCACGAGGATCAGGGCGACAGCTGGCTGATCCGCAAAGTGAAGCAGGTGTTGCCCTTCAGCGATGACTTTGACGGAGGCAAGCTGCGCACGGTCGTCGATGGTAAGCGTATGTTTACCCCGTTCTTGCTTGTGTTGATTTCGCTCGGCGCGACCGACTTGCTGTTTGCGCTTGACTCCATCCCCGCGATCTTCGGCATCACGCAGAGCCCGTTCATTGTCTTCACGGCAAACGTGTTTGCGCTCATGGGCCTGCGTCAGCTCTACTTCCTGCTGGGCGGATTGCTCGAGCGGCTGGAATACCTTAAGTACGGCATCGCAGCGATCCTCGCGTTCATCGGTGTGAAGCTGATCTTGCACGCCCTGCACGAGAACGAGCTGCCCTTTATTAACGGTGGTGAGCACGTGAACGTGCCCGACGTCAGCACCATGATGTCACTCGGATTCATCGTGCTGGCGATGGTCGTCGCCACGATCGCCAGTGTTATCAAGATGCGTCGTGATGCTGCAAAGGCAGGGGACAGGATACACCTCGGTGCAAACGAGAAGGCGCACCGGGAATAGAGCTCTACCAACACAGCAGTTGTCGGTGGTGCGGTGGTAGACTCCTTCGCATGCGTCAGTGGCAGCTACTTCTTCAGAGCCGCGACGGGGATTAGCTCTAGGCCACCCGTCGCGGAGTCTTCACGTGGCCGTCCACCGCAGCAACAACCCTCTAAAGCTGCGTGGAATTAACACCGTGCGATCGATGTTGAACAACACGAGAGCGTCAAAACTTGAGAAGAGAACCACATGAGTGATCAGAACGCAGCTGAAGCTTCTGCGCCGCGCACCCTGGCGGAAAAGCTCTGGGACGACCACGTCGTCGTTAAGGGCAAGAACGGCGAGCCAGACCTCATTTACATTGATCTCCACCTGATTCACGAGGTCACGAGCCCGCAGGCGTTTGACGGCTTGCGAGTGGCAAACCGCCCCTGCGCCGGGTCGACCTGATGATTGCGACGGAGGATCACAACACTCCAACGCTCAACATCACTCGGCAGATCGAAGATCCCACGAGTCGCCTGCAGATCGAGACCCTCCGTCACAACGTCGAAGAGTTCGGTGTGCGCTCGCACCCGCTCGGCGACAAAGAGCAGGGCATCGTTCACGTGGTTGGCCCGCAGCTCGGCCTGACCATGCCGGGTATGACCGTCGTTTGCGGCGACAGCCACACCTCAACCCACGGCGCCTTTGGCTCCATTGCCTTCGGGATCGGCACGAGCGAAGTTGAGCACGTCATGGCGACCCAGACGCTGCCGCTGAAGCCCTTCAAAACGATGGCCATCAACGTTGAGGGTGAACTGCGCCCGGGCGTTACCGCCAAAGACATCATCCTCGCCGTGATCGCGAAGATCGGAACCGGTGGTGGCCAGGGCTACGTGCTGGAATACCGCGGAGCCGCGATTCGTGCACTGTCCATGGACGGCCGCATGACGATCTGCAACATGTCGATCGAGGCCGGTGCTCGCGCTGGCATCATTGCTCCCGACGAGACAACATTTGATTATGTCAAAGGTCGGGAGCACGCCCCCAAGGGTGCCGATTGGGACGAGGCAGTTGCCTACTGGAAAACGCTGCCCACCGACGAAGGAGCAGTGTTCGACGCCGAGGTGTTCATCGATGCCAGCGAATTGGAGCCGTTTGTAACCTGGGGCACTAACCCAGGGCAGGGTGTCGCTCTCAGTGAAACCGTACCGAACCCGGCAGACATTCAGGATCCAAACCAGCGTGCTGCCGCAGAGCGCGCGCTCGAATACATGGACCTCGCAGCGGGCACACCAATGAAACAGATTCCGGTAGACGCTGTGTTCATGGGATCATGCACCAACAGTCGTCTTGATGACCTGCGCACCTTCGCTGGCATCATCAAGGGCAAGCAGAAAGCCGAGGGCGTCCGCCTAATGGTGGTTCCCGGCTCTGCTCGAGTGCGTCTTGAAGCCGAGGCAGAAGGCATCGACAAGATCGTCGAGGAGTTCGGCGGCGAGTGGCGCTTCGCGGGCTGCTCGATGTGTTTGGGCATGAACCCGGATCAGCTGGAGCCCGGTGAGCGCTGCGCCTCTACGTCAAACCGCAACTTTGAGGGTCGCCAGGGCAAGGGCGGTCGCACGCACCTGGTTTCGCCTCTCGTCGCCGCGGCGACGGCGATTCGAGGCACGCTGTCGAGTCCATGGGACCTTCAAACAGACGCCGCAAATGGAATTACGCACGACGCCGTGTCTGCAGAGAAGGTCGAGGCCTAACCATGGAAAAGTTCACCACCTTTACAGGCATTGCAGCACCGCTGAAGCGCTCAAACGTTGACACCGATCAGATCATCCCCGCGGTGTTTCTGAAGCGAGTCACTAAGACAGGGTTTGATGATGCGCTGTTTTACCACTGGCGGCAGGATCCTGAATTCGTGCTGAATCAGCCGGCGTACGAGGGCGCTGAGATCCTCGTGGCTGGTCCCGACTTCGGCACAGGTTCCTCACGTGAGCACGCCGTGTGGGCTCTGCGTGACTATGGCTTCCGTGTTGTGATCTCGGCGCGTTTCGCCGATATTTTTCGCGGTAACTCCGGCAAACAGGGGCTCCTCGCTGCACAGGTCGAAGAGGTAGATGTTGAGCGCCTCTGGGCCGCGATGGACACAGCTCCAGGCGCTAAGCTAACTGTCAGTCTGGATGACCGCACGGTTTCGATTGGGGACTTGACAGTGCCCTTCCAGATCGACGACTACACACGTTGGCGTCTGACGGAGGGACTTGACGATATTTCGTTGACACTTCGAAGTGAAGACAAAATTACCGAGTTTGAGTCGCGCCGTCCGAGCTGGATGCCAACAACAACAGCGGTGGGAGCCGAGTGAGTAATCAGAACACCCTTGAGGTTGATGAGCAGGAGCTGCAGAGCATGAGCGTTTCGGAGAACGATGTGTTTGAGAGTGAAACAGAGCTACTGAAGCGATCACCCGAAGACCTTGAGGCTGCCGGACGTAAACTTGATGCGCAGAAGGCAGGCGCGCGCGTCGGTCTCACCTCCGATGAGATCATCATCAATGGTGGCCGCCCCCTCAAGGGACGCATTGAGGTTCGCGGCGCGAAGAACCTCGCGACCAAAGCGATGGTTGCCGCTCTGCTGGGCAAGACCCCTAGCGTGCTGCGCAACGTGCCCAACATTTCGGATGTGCGTGTTGTCGCGGGGCTGCTGGCACTGCACGGTGTGCTCATCACCCGCAACGAAGATCAGACTGAGTGGCGTCTTGACCCTCAAACGTTGAAGTTGCGCACCAGGCAGACATCGACGCACACGCCGGATCCTCGCGGATCCCGATCCTCTTCTGCGGCCCGCTGCTTCACCGGCTCGGTGAGGCCTTCATTCCTGACCTTGGTGGGTGCAGGATCGGTGATCGCCCGATCGACTTCCATCTTGATGCGCTGCGCAACTTTGGTGCGGTCATCGAGAAGCTGCCGAGTGGCATTAGCTTGACCGCACCCAACGGACTCAAAGGTGCAAACATTGAGTTGCCGTACCCGTCTGTCGGAGCTACCGAGCAAGTGTTGCTAACAGCGGTGCTTGCCGAGGGCCAGACCGAGCTTCGCAACGCGGCAATTGAGCCCGAGATTATCGACCTCATCTGTATTCTGCAGAAGATGGGTGCGATCATTACGGTCGAGCCGAACCGCGTCATCTTCATTGAGGGTGTACCCGAGCTTCGTGGATACGATCACCGCGCAATCTTTGACCGCAACGAGGCGGCAAGCTGGGCGGCCGCAGCACTTGCCACTAAGGGTGATGTGTTTGTCGGAGGAGTGAAGCAGGAAGAGATGATGACTTTCCTCAACGTCTTCCGCAAGGTTGGTGGTGACTTCGATGTGCACGACGACGGTATCCGTTTCTGGCACCCGGGTGGCACACTCAAGCCCGTGACCATCGAGACCGATGTACACCCCGGCTTTATGACCGACTGGCAGCAGCCGCTTGTGGTCGCACTAACCCAGGCTGAGGGAGTGTCGACCATTCATGAGACCGTCTACGAGAATCGGTTCGGTTTCACCGACGCCCTCAACAAGATGGGCGCTGAGATTACCGTCTATAAAGACGGCCTGAGTGACGACTCTCGAAGGGTGATGCGTCGAGAGTTCGAGCAAGCAGCTGTTATTACCGGACCAACGCCACTCACGGGAGCCGACATCGAGGTGCCTGATTTGCGAGGCGGTTTCAGCCACCTGATTGCTGCTCTGACGGCAGAGGGGCAATCGAAGGTCACCAACCTCGGCATTATCTCGCGCGGGTATGAAAACTTTATCGAGAAGCTGCGGCTTCTCGGCGCTGATTTTGTGTTCGAGAGCTAGGGCGCGGTCGAGCGATTCTGTGAGTTCCGACTTGTTATGCAGCTGCGGAACGCATGCTTCGAGATAATTGAGTTATGACTGAAACGGTGAAGCTGCGGAGCCTGAACTCCGCGGAGAAACGACGCCCCAGCCTCTTCTGGGTGCTGGCCGCATTAATCCTTCCGGTGTGGTCGATGATGGTGCGTTACCGCTTCACTCCCTCATCTCGTTTGCCGCAGTCCGGGCCATTTATTATCGCGCCGAACCACTTCAGCGAGGTCGACCCGATTGCCATGGGTGCAGCTGTGTGGCACCTGGGGCGAGCGCCACGTTTTATGGCCAAAGCGAGCCTTTTTAAGGTTCCTGTGCTGGGCGGATTGATGCGGGCGACAGGTCAGGTGCCGGTTGAGCGCGCGGGAACAGCGCCGAGTCGTGATGGTCAGAAAAATCCAATGGGGGCTGCTTCACAGCTGATTGAGCAGGAAGCCGCTGTTGTCGTGTACCCGAAGGAACACTGACGCGCGATCCTGACCTCTGGCCCATGCGCGGAAAAAGTGGTGCGGTTCGTTTGGCGCTGGAGTCGGGTGTGCCCTTGATCCCTGCCGCCCACTGGGGCACGGAAAAGCTCATGCCGCGTTATGCGAAGCGGATCAAGCCGTTCCCGCGCAAAACTATTGAGGTATCGATTGGTGAGCCGATCGACCTCAGTAAGTTTAGGGACCGCCCGCTTGACCAAAAGACGATCAACGAAGCGACGAGTATGTTGATGGACGCGATCACTGCCTTGCTCGCTGACTTACGAGGTGAAACACCCCCTGCGGAGCGCTGGGATCCAAGCAAACACCAGCAGAGTGAGACAGGACGATTTTGAGCACCAAGTCGATTCCGGTCGTGACTTCTAATAACGGGACCCGCAATCGCGGGCGCAAAGTGGCTGTGATCGGCTCGGGTAGCTGGGGCACCACCTTCGCGAAGGTGCTGAGCGACGCTGGGTGCGAGGTGACCGTGTGGGCCCGCAGGCCAGAGATCGCAAGCGAGATTCAGGTCGCAAAACGCAACAGCCAGTACCTGCCCGGCATCAATTTGCCGAAGACCCTCAAAGCGACCGACGATTTGGCGACGGCGCTGAAGGGTGCACGGCTCGTGTTTCTTGCTGTGCCGAGCCAGACGCTGAGGCAGAACTTGCTTGATCTTGAGCCGTTTCTTGATCGGCGCAGTGTGCTTGTGAGCCTGGTGAAGGGCGTCGAACAGACGACAACCATGCGTATGTCTGAGGTGATCATTGACACTCTGGATATTGGTCCGGAGCGTGTGGGTGTGATCTCAGGGCCAAACATCGCGCTCGAGATCGCGAAGGAGCAGCCGACCGGGGCCGTTGCCTCGTGCGTGGATCTGCAGGTTGCGCAGGAGATTGCCACCTCTTGTTCTGCCCCCTACTTTCGCACCTACGTCAACACTGACGTTGTTGGTACCGAACTCGGTGGTGTGCTGAAAAACCTGATCGCCCTGGCCATTGGCATCGTCGATGGTGTGGGCTACGGAGAGAACACTAAGGCCGCCATCATCACGCGTGGACTCGCTGAGATGACTGAATTCGCCGTGGCTTCGGGCGCAGATCCTGTCACCCTTTCGGGGCTTGCTGGCCTTGGCGACTTGATCGCTACCTGCCAGTCGCCGCTCTCACGGAATAATACGGCTGGTCGCTTGATTGGGCAGGGATATTCACAAGAGGAGACCCGCGAGCAGATGCAGCAGACGGCCGAGGGCATCACCTCGGTGCCGCCCGTTCTGGAACTCGCACATGAGCGCGGTATCGTGATGCCGATCGTTGAGCAGGTGCAGATGGTACTCAGCGGCACGATGGCGCCGAAGAACCTTGGACCGCACCTTGCGACCGAAGACGACGTGCCGCGGCCCGAGCTGAGACTCGGTGTGCCGCAGCCGGGCGTTGGGAGCGCTTTATGAATCTGATGAAGGGGAAGTCCGCATGACCGATGTAGCCTCGACCAAAAAGACCGTTGTTCTGCTCTTCGGTGGGCGTTCAAGCGAGCACGGCATTAGCTGTGTGACCGCCGCGGGAGTGTTGCGGGCCATTGATCGCTCACTGTTTGACGTGATCCTCGTGGGCCTCACGAAGCAGGGCGCGACCGTGCTGATGCAGGAGAGCGATCTCGAAAGCTACCGGCTCGAGGCTGGGGCCTTGCCCGAGGTGCATGACAACGGCACGCGGGTGCTCTGGCCCGCGTCAACAAACACTCGCACCCTCACCGTCATCGAGCAGACCGGAGATCTGCACACGCTCGGGCACGTTGACGCCGTGCTGCCGATGCTGCACGGTCCATATGGCGAAGATGGCACCGTTCAGGGCATGCTTGACCTTGTTGATCTGCCGTATGTGGGTAGTGGAGTGCTCGGCTCGGCGCTCTGCATGGATAAGCACGTTGTGAAGACAGTGCTGGCCGATGCCGGGATCGCTGTTGCCCCCTGGAAGACCGTGACTCGGGACCAGATCGCGCGGGATCCCTCGCTCGTTGATTCACTCGACAAGGATCTGCAGTACCCTCTGTTTGTGAAGCCAGCCAGGGCCGGTTCGAGCGTCGGGGTGACAAAAGTCGCGGATGCCTCGGGTATTCCCGCAGCGCTTGAAGTGGCTTTTGCCGAAGACCGCACCGTGCTGATTGAGTCCGGGGTGACCGGACGCGAGGTCGAGATCGCAGTGCTTGAGGGGCGTGGCGAGAGTGCTCCGCGCACCAGCAGCGTGATTGGTGAGATTGTATTCTCAGGGCGCGAGTTCTACGACTTCGAGGCGAAGTACCTGGGCGCTGCCGGTGTCGACCTCGAACTGCCAGCAAAGGTGACAGACGCTGAGTTCGCTGCGATCCGCGATGCCGCCGTGCTGGCCTTTGAAGTTGCGCAGTGCGCAGGTCTCTCGCGCATCGACTTCTTCTTGACCGAAGATGGGCCGGTGCTCAATGAGATCAACACGCTGCCCGGGTTCACGCCAATCTCGATGTACCCGCGACTGTGGGAGGCCTCAGGGGTGGAATACACCGATCTAATCACGGAGCTGATCGAACTTGCGATTGAGCGGCCCGCTGCGTACTAGGGTGTTGTTTCGAGTGTCGAGCCTTGAGCGTCCGTACAGGCTAGAGGCCGAGGTTATCGTTCGGGTTTGTGCACTTGCGCTTCTGCGGGAGTTGTTTTGCCGCGGCGTTCAAATCAGTAACGACGTCGGTGCCGCTGACTTTCTCGGAGTCGACAAAAACTTCGAGCCCAGGGGAGCGACCATAGGCCTCGAATCGATAAATTGGTGCAGCTGACTCGTCAATGATCCAGTCGACTCCGTTCACAGTTGCACAGAGATCAGTTGTGGGGCCGCTGGGCTCGATCCCGCACTTCAGCTGTATAGCGGGAGGATCGCCCCAGGCTCCCGTGGCCTGCGCGTTTGTACTGCGCTTATCAAGACCAGCCACGGTCTTGGGCAGCCGAACCGTAACGTCGGCACATGCCGGGTTGTTCGCGTCTTTTGCAGGCTCCATCGGTACCTCACCGGCACAGCCGGTGAGAAACGACGCGAGCGATATCGCGGCGATCATTGCAGCGGCGGAGAAGATCATGCGACGGGGCCTGGCCTGATGGAAACTCACAACCTTTACCCTACCGCTGGCAGGTTGTGTAGAACGTCAGTCTTAGCTCAAATCTCGGGGCGTTCTCAACCCCCAAAGCGATAGCGTTGAGGGCATGCCAAGAGACCAAGGATCGACCGTGGGTGAGCTCGGGGAGAGCGGAGTGCTGCAGCGGGTGCTTGCTCAATTGCGGCCAGCTATGGCCGCGACGCTCGGACCGGGAGACGACTGCGCAGTTATGCGGCTGCAGGGTGAACTGGTTGTGACGAGTGACACCATGGTTGAGGGCCCTGACTTTCGGCGTGCCTGGCACAGCGGCTTTGAACTGGGGTGGAAGCTCGCCGCCACAAATCTCTCGGACGTCGCCGCGATGGGTGCGCGTCCGATTGGACTGACGGTATCGCTTGCCGTTCCGCGGGACACCCCAGTGACGCTTCTTGAAGACATCGCCGCCGGGCTGACAGCGGCGTGCGAGGCGATGGCTCCCGGCTGCGGTGTTGTTGGTGGGGATCTTGGCACCGCTCCGGTGATCACGGCCGCGGTAACGGCTCTCGGCGATATGGAGGGCCACAGCCCCGTGACGAGGTCCGGCGCACAGCCCGGTGACCAGCTTGCCTACGCGGGGGACCTCGGACTTGCGGGGTTGGGACTGTCTCTGTTGTTCGCTCATGCAATTGAAGAGGACGGATCGGCCCACGGTCGTTCGCTCGCAGCCCTCTGGGAGCGGCACCCCGAAGTGCTGGCAGCACAGCTCGCCCCCACCCCGCCGATTCCGCTCGGGGTGATCGCCGGGGGATCCGCAACCGCCATGATGGACGTCTCTGACTCGCTCTCGGTTGATGCGGAACGCCTGGCCCAGGCGAGTGGGGTTGCGATCCGCCTCGATTCAAGATTGCTTGCCGATGCGTTTGGAATGCAGGAGGCTGTGTCCGTGCCGATCGCAGCAATGCTTGCCGGAGGCGAGGATCACGGATTGCTGGCCACGTTCCCGGACGGCGCAACGCTGCCAGAGGGGTTTCACCCGATTGGATACGTAATCGAGCAAGCGGTGGGAGATGTGTTGTTGCATCTCGACGAGCAGCCCTACGAATCGCGAGGGTGGGATCCGTACACGATCCAATTACCTGGCCTTGTTGCCGGGTGACCCGAAAGCAATTGTGAACGTACGGTGGTCCTCCTGGCAATACTCAGTATGGACAACATAAACCCCTCGGTGCTGATGACACCGACGCGAACATCGTGGCTCGCTCGCGCGATGCTCCAGATGTGTTTGCGAAGCTCTATGACAGGCACGCCCGAGCGGTGTTTCGGTATTCGGCTTCACGGCTCGGTCGGGAGCATGCCGACGATCTGACAAGTGACACATTTCTGGTCGCGTTCGAGCTGCGGGATCGCTACGACACGGCGGTGCAGACCGCGCTGCCGTGGTTGCTCGGGATCGCGACCCGGCTGATCCGCCGTCGAAGACGTGACGAGATTGCATCGTGGCGTGCAACTGCGGCATCGCAGGGGCTTGGCGGAGACGGCACAGTGCACGCTGTCTACGACCCCAGCGGCGAAGCCGATGATCGGATCGATGCGGGTCTGGCAATGAGCTCAATCGCACTTGCCGTCGCGAAGCTTCCGAAGCGGGATCGCGACGTTCTCACGCTTTGTGCCTGGTCGGAGCTTGATTCCGTGGGCATTGCCGAGGCGCTCGGCATACCAGAGGGCACCGTGCGGTCACGACTGCATCGCGTCCGCAAAACACTACGCACACATCTTGAAGCGGGCAAGGTTCGCGGTAATGCGGGTCTCGCGCGTGAAACGGAGGTACAACATGAACGAGTTTGATACGGGTGAACTGCGGATGTTGCGGGAGGCACGCGGCGATAATCTTGAGATGGACAGCGAGAATCTGTCCGTCGGTCGTGCGAGGTTCGAACGCGAAATTATCGCTCGTAGCAGCGCCAATTTGAGAGCAGGGCGAGCGCGGCGAACACTTCGTCGACGCTGGGTGCCGATCACAGCATTTGCGGGCATTGCTGTCGCTTCGATGGTCGTGTCGCTAGTTTTGCCAGGACCTCAGATGACTCAGACACCCGCAGCCGCGACACCCGCAGCCGCGATGCTGAAGAAGGCAGCACACAATATCGAAGTTTCAGACGCTGCGTTACAACCTGGTCAATATTTGCGGTTGGTCGAGACTTCTGAGCATCTCAACGCTGACTATTCTGATCCTGCGTACTTTGACGAGAGTCGCACAGATGAAAGCGCTTACATCGATCAGGGGGTCCACTACCGGGTAGGTATGACGAATATCACCTATGTGCCTGCAGACACCAATGGTGACTGGATTCGACGGAGCGGTGATCCGAAATTCCTGGGTGTGGTTCGGCCGCTCAATGATGCACGTGCTGAGCAGATCGCAAGAACTGCTGTTGAGAATGGTAGCTTCTTGACCCGCGGAAGTGGTGCCGATGAGGTGCTGCCCGGCGGGAAACCGCCGCTGACACCGGACGAGCTTGAGATGCCCGATGTGGTTGCGAGTAGGGAGGCTGAGAAAGAAATCTATGAAAAAGCTCCGCACGATCCCGTGAGTTTACGTAAGTACATTGAAGAAATCAACGCCTCAATGGTTGCATACACTGATGATGGCGGAAATCCGGTGGAGGTGCCTGAAGGTGACATAGTCAGATGGCTGACTCCGGTGATCACTAACTTGGCACAACCCGCAGGGTTACGTGCTGCGGGTTTAGAACTCCTTGCTAACTTGGATTGTTCGGAATTGGTCACTGACCCCGTTGCGGTTGATGATGATAGCCGAGTGGCCGTAAAACTGAACTGTAGCGGCGGTGAGGGTGCGGAATCGCACTATTTTGTGTTCGAGAAGAAGACGGGGCTTTTCCTCGGTTATCGTGTTACCAATCCGGAGGGTGAAACGAGCTACCTCTCTGAGATCAAAGCGACGGTCGTAGCTAGTGTTCCGGAGCGATCCGGAGAAACATGGTAGCTGGCGCCTGACGGCACTTATCGGGCGGCGCTACCCTGCGTCAAGCAGCCGCAGCGCCGCCCACAGCTCGGCGCGCGTGTCGGGGGAGTCGAGGTCGCTCTGCAGCAGGTTCGCGGCGGTCTGCACTCTTGTTCGCAGCGTGTGGCGATGCACTCCGAGTTCGGCCGCTGCGGGGCTCGTCTGACCGTGGTGGCTGAGCCAGGTGCGCAGGCTGGCTTCGATGCTGTCGCCATGGCGATGGTCGTGATTACGGATCGGGGCCAGCAACCCGGTGGCCCGCTGCAAGGCTTCTGGGTGGTCTCCGAGCAGGTGCAGTACGCCGTCGTGCAGGGCGGGCACGTAGTCGACCGGGGCATCCGCGTCGTTCGCCAGTGAGTGCTCGAGGGCACGATTGGCCTCACCGAGCAAACGCGGCAGTTCGCTCAGGGGGCCGCGATCTGACACGCCACTCGGTACGCGGTAGGCAAGCAACAGGCGCCGTAGCGCGGGTAAGTGGCGTGTTTCCGCGAGGATCACGGGTCCGTCTTCGAGAGTGGCGCGAATCAGCCCGGGCTACCCGCGTCGAGAGACTCGAGATCCTGCACAAACGATGAAGCGATACCTGTCGGGGGAGACAAACGCAGGGCAACGACCGGCTCCCGTGGAACGCGCGCCAGCACTCCTGAGGCGAGTTTCTCGGCGAGCGGCAGATCTTGCGCGATAAGGGCCTGCACGATCGCCGTGCGAAGTGTGGCGGCCGCGCTGTCGAGCCCGGCGCGGTGTTCTAGCTGAATCGTTGCGAGCGCCGTCACAAGCCCGAGCAAAGCGCGCTCGGCGTGATCGGGGGCGCCGTGATCCTCAACTACGAGTACACCGAGCACACGGCCTTCCCGGCCGAGGGCCTGCATTTGCATACCTGGGCCGTCATTGCCTTCCGTGTTGGGTGCCGTACCGATGCGTCCCGCGCTCGCTCCGCGCTCGATGAGGCGGCGGGTCTCTCTGCGAATCCACTCCGGCTGGATCCGTTTTCTCGCGGATTGCGGGGCAAACTCGACGAGGCGGCCGGAGCGATCCGTGATCCCGACCCACCTGCCAAGCCGTGAGGCGGCCTCGCGGATTGCGGCACCGAGTCCGTTGCGGTGCATCGAGGCATTGGTGACGGCCCGCTGAGAATCGAGGGCCCAGATGTCGCGTTCGCGCAGGCGAGTGTCGAGCAAGCGCGCCGCAGCTTGTACCACCGCGATAAATGAGGTGTCGTAGGGTACACGAAACAGGGGGAGCCCGAGCCTGTCGCACGCACTCACGAAGGTCGCAGGCACGCGATCCCAATGTAGGCCGACGGCGATACCGAGAGCGGTGGTGTCTGCGTCGATGAGGCGCTGCACGTAAGCGTCTGCTGCGTGCTGGTCAGCGATATCTGAGAAGCGGGCACCGGTTGTGAGAAGCACGGTGCGCGGGGGAGAAAAGGGGTGGGGTCTTCGAGTTCGCTGCTGTGCACCCAGCGCACGGGTCGAGCCTCAGTGTCATCGCTCGCCCCCGCGATAATCACGAGGCTGAGCGTGTACTGGTGGAGCAGCTCTCCCAGCTCGATTGTTGGGTACGAGGATCCGCTCAGCCCAGTAAGGTGGGTCGCCTCCGGGCGTGGTGAAGCCTGACTCATAGTTCCCCTCGAGTGTCGCGAAACACGCCGTGCCAGAGTGGTGAAACTCTTATTTGAATGACTCCATTGTGGCATGACTTGTTGTCGGTGCCTAAGGCTAGGCTGATCCGGTACCGCATCGGGTCGCGTTGACGGCTCGGTGCTCACCCCTCACTTACAAGGAGAACTCCATGACTGAACTCGTCGGCGGCCCCTCGCTTCCGCAGGAGCGCAAGCTCGTTACCTCGATCCCCGGCCCAAAGTCGCAGGAGATGATGGCCCGCAAGAACGCCGCCGTTGCTGCTGGCGTTGGTGTGGCTCTCCCCGTTTCGATCGTTGCAGCTGGCGGCGGCGTCATGGTTGACGCTGACGGCAACTCGCTGATCGACCTCGGCTCCGGCATCGCCGTGACAGGTGTGGGCAACTCGGCTCCTGCCGTTGTTGAGGCTGTTGTGAATCAGGTGCAGCAGTTCACGCACACCTGCTTCACTGTCACTCCCTACGACGGCTACGTCAAGGTTGCTGAAAAGCTCAACGAGCTGATCCCCGGCGATCACGAGAAGCGCTCGGCACTGTTCAACTCGGGTGCTGAGGCCGTTGAGAACGCCATCAAGATCGCCCGCCACTTCACTAAGAAGAACGGCGTCGTTGTGTTCGACCACGCCTACCACGGCCGCACGAACCTCACCATGGGAATGACCGCTAAGAATATCCCTTACAAGGATGGCTTTGGCCCCTTCGCTCCCGAGGTCTACCGCGTTCCCACCTCGTACCCCTTCCGTGACGGACTCTCCGGTGCAGAGGCGGCCAAGGTTGCGCTGACGCAGATCGAGAAGCAGGTCGGCGCGGGTAACCTCGCAGCGATCATCATTGAGCCCATCCAGGGTGAGGGTGGTTTCATCGCTCCCGCTGAGGGCTTCCTGCCCGCACTGCAGGCCTGGGCTACCGAGAACAACGTTGTCTTCATCCTCGACGAGGTACAGACCGGCTTTGCTCGCACCGGCGACCTGTTCGCTGCGAACCACGAGGGTGTTGTGCCCGACATGGTCACCACCGCTAAGGGCATCGCAGGCGGCCTGCCGCTGTCGGCCGTGACTGGTCGCGCCGACATCATGGATTCCGCGCACGCTGGTGGCCTCGGCGGCACCTACGCCGGCAGCCCGATCGCCTGTGCAGCAGCACTCGCCACAATCGACACCTACGAGAAGGAAAACCTCACCGAGCGCGCCCGCGAGATCGGCGCGATCATCGATGAGTTCTTCGGCGAGCTCGCAAAGAACGATGACCGTATCGGCGAGATCCGCGGCCGTGGCGCGATGAAGGCCGTTGAGTTTGTTGTGTCGGGCTCGAAGGAGCCGAACGCTGCCGTGACCGGCGCGATCGCTAAGCAGGCCGGCGAGCAAGGTGTTATCCTTCTGACCTGCGGCACCTATGGCAACGTTGTGCGATTCCTGCCGCCGCTCTCCATTTCTGACGAGCTGCTCCGCGAGGGCCTGCAGGTCGTCGCGGATGCCCTGGCTGCCAACTAGTTTCGTACTGTTCCTGAAAGGACATTGATTATGGCTTTGAAGCCCAACGAACAGGCGCTGCTCGACAGCGTGCAGTCCGGCCTCGGTATCGGCGGCAAGTGGGAGGCCTCCACCTCGGGTGCAACGCTCGACGTGCAGGATCCCGCAACCGGCGAGACCATCAAGTCGATTGCAGACGCGACCGTTGAAGACGCCGTACGCGCCCTCGACGCCGCGGTTGCGGCTCAGGATTCCTGGGCAAAGACCCCGACGCGCGAGCGCTCGAACATTCTGCGTCGTGCTTTCGACCTGCTCATGGAGCGCAAGGAAGACTTTGCGCTGCTGATGTCGATGGAGATGGGCAAGCCCATCGCTGAGGCTCGTGGCGAGGTCAATTACGGTGGCGAGTTCCTGCGCTGGTTCTCGGAGGAAGCCGTGCGCGTGCGCGGCGACTACCGCGAGAACCCCGAGGGCACCGGCAACATGGTGGTCTCGCACATTCCGGTTGGCCCCTGCTACTTCATCACGCCGTGGAACTTCCCGCTCGCGATGGCAACCCGCAAGATCGCTCCGGCGCTTGCTGCAGGTTGCACCGTGGTCATCAAGCCCGCAGCGCTCACCCCGCTCACCACCATCTTCTTTGCGCAGCTGCTCGAAGAGGCCGGTGTGCCGGCTGGTGTTGTGAACGTTGTTGCAACCTCGAAGTCGAGCGCTCAATCGAGCGCACTGCTCTCGGACTCGCGCCTGCGTAAGCTCTCGTTCACCGGCTCAACCCCGGTTGGCGTGAAGCTGCTTGAGGCTGCTGCACAGAACGTGCTGCGCACCTCGATGGAACTCGGTGGCAACGCGCCGTTTGTTGTCTTTGAAGACGCGGATCTCGACCGCGCGGTCGAGGGTGCGATGCTCGCGAAGTTCCGCAACATTGGCCAGGCGTGCACCGCGGCAAACCGCATCATCGTGCACGAGTCGGTTGCTGATGAGTTCGCGCGTCGCGTGGGCGAAAAGGTTGCCGCAATGACCATCGGTCGTGGCGCTGAAGAGGGCAACGACGTCGGCGCTCTCGTTGATGGCAAGGCAGTCTCGAACACCGCTCGCCTCGTGGCTGATGCCATCGAGACCGGCGCAACCATCGTCACCGGTGGTGAGACGATTGACGGACCCGGCAATTTCTTCCAGCCGACCGTCATTGACAAGCTCAGCCCGCAGTCCGCCATCATGCGCGAGGAGATCTTCGGACCCGTGCTCGGCATCATTCGTTTCTCCACCGAGGACGAAGCTGTCGAGATCGCCAACAACACCGAGTACGGTCTCGTGAGCTACGTGTTCACCGAGAACATCCACCGTGGCCAGCGCATGATCGAGAAGCTCGAGAGCGGCATGATGGGCCTCAACACGGGCCTCGTGTCGAACGCTGCGGCTCCCTTCGGTGGGCTCAAGCAGTCGGGTATCGGCCGTGAGGGTGGCTTCGAGGGGATCCACGAGTTCCTCTCAACCAAGTACACCCTGATGCCGCGCACCTAGTCTGTGTAGCTGTATTAATGGGCTCGGGATCTGCGGATCCCGAGCCCATTTGTCTTGCGTAGCCGCCGGTGTACCCCTTAGCTGGTGGCGAACCCCAAAACAGGGATTTTCCGAGTGAAAATAAGAGATACATTGCCAGCTAAGGGGTACGCCAGTGCCTCGGAATCCCGTGGCGGGGCCTGTGGCTAGCGAAGCCCCAGCAGTCGCTTCTTCGAGAGGTTGTGTTTGACGATCCAGGCGATATCCGGGTCGCTTGTGTCGAGTTTGTCAAAGAGCGCGAACCCCTCTGCGGGAAGCGCCGCGATAGCCACGCTCCAGCAATAACCGAGACCCTTACGGAGTGCACGCTGCGTGTCGTCACGTCGCTCTTCTCGGCTGTGCTGCGCATAAGCCGAGGTGACTCTAGAGCACAGCTGACCGCGAGTCTTGCGCTAGCGGGATCTTTGAGAAGCCTTGGTTCGCAGACCCCCGCCACAGCTGCACGCTGCACGAGGGGATCAGGCGACTCAGCCCATCTCGACACCAGCGCGCGAAACTGCTCGCCGTCGCTGTCGCCGATCAGCTGCGCCGCCATTGCTACCGCTTCGCGCACCCGCCAGGAGTGGTCAGCGGCAAGCGCGGTGAGCTGCTCCAGGTAGTCGCTGGAGCTTGTCTCAAGCGCTAAACGACCGAGCCCCAGTGCCGCCGCACTTCGCAGGTATTCGTCCTGTGCAGGTATGAGTTGCTGCACATGGTCGTGCTCTGCAACTCGAGCGAACCCCCAGAGCAACTCAAGATTGCCGCGTGGCCCGGGAAGCCCAGAGTGGGTGTTCAAAAAGTCTGTGCGCGCTGAGGCGTTCAGCGGAGCGAGATGTTCGGCGTACGCGGTGGCCTTGCTCATGATCCCACTCTAAGGACTCTACGTTTCAGGGGAGGACCGCTCTGCCCACCACAGCACCGTGTCGCCATACGCCTTTTTGCGTACGAGGGTGAGGCCCGTGGGCCAGGTGGGTTCGGGGGAGCGTGAGTCGCGTTCAACGAGCACAGCAGCATCCGGGGTCAGGATCGGCGCCAGCGCCGTGAGGTTTGCCGCGAGTTCTGCCTCGCCGAGATCGTAGGGGGATCGAGCAACGCGACGTCCCAGAGCACCTCGGCCGAAGCCGCCTCTAAAAACGCCTGCACAGACTGTCGAAGCACCTCGGCTCGTGGCGCTCGTGATCCTGAACCAGCGACTGCGGCAAGCACCTTCTTTGTGTTGCGACTCACGATCTGCGATGCCTGCGGATGTTTCTCTACCAACGCAACCTCAGCGGCGCCGCGACTGAGTGCTTCGAGTCCGAGTGCGCCAGACCCTGCATAGAGGTCGAGTACGCGCGTTCCGTCGGTGAATCCCCAAGAGTCCAGCGTTGAAAAGATTGCCTCGCGCACACGATCGCTTGTAGGACGGGTGCCCGACTTTGGCACCTCTAAGCGCAGTGAACCGGCGGCCCCGGCGATGATTCTGGTCACTTGCAGAGCCTACCAACTCTGGGTCGATCACAGATCGTGCTCGAAAGCTCAGTTTTGCAGGTTTTGCTCGCGGAGAATCATGTAAAACTGGGCTTTCGTGCGATGCTGTAGCGTGTCGGTGGTCACCGATAACCTTGGTTTATGAGCACGGCAACCCTCGACACTCGCCTGGAAGGTGTGGTCGGCGCGCGCACAGCCAAACCACTCGCGAAGGCCTTTGGTGCCGAGACGATTCGCGATCTGCTGATGCACGTGCCGCGGCGTTACTCACGCCGCGGAGAATTGACGCCCCTCACGGGGTTGCCAATCGGCGAGCACGTGACTGTGGTCGCCCAGGTGCTCGACGTGCGCGAACGCACGATGCAGCGCCGCCGCGGCAGCATTCTTGAGGTGCGCATCACCGACGGCACAGGATCGCTGACGCTCACCTTCTTTAACCAGGGCTGGCGGGCGAAGGATCTGCGGGCGGGCCGGCGCGGCATCTTTGCGGGCAAGGTGAGCGCCTATCGCAGCCAATTGCAGCTGCAGCACCCCGACTACGAGCTATTTGAAAACCGCGACGATGCGCCCGACGGCGAACAGCTTGACAAGGCCGCCGCACTTGCCTGGGCGGAGACCCCGGTACCGATCTATCCGGCGACGGCGCAGCTGACCAGCTGGATCATTCAGCGTGCGGTGGGTCTCGCGCTCGATGCACTCGGGCCGATAGAAGATCCGATGCCCGCCGAGATTCGTCATGCCGAAGAAGTGATTGCGCTCGGCCCGGCGTTTGAGCTTGTGCATCGCCCTCAGACCGACGATGACTGGAAGCGGGCCCGCGATAGTTTGCGTTTTCGCGAGGCGTTTGAGTTGCAGCTGGCATTGCTGGACCGCCGCCGTCGCACCGCGCAGCAAACGAGCACCCCGCGGCCGCTCGGCAAAGCCGGTGGCCAGCTTGAACGCTTTGACGCCACCCTGCCCTTTGAACTGACTGGGGACCAGGCCACTGCC
Organism: Leucobacter coleopterorum; assembly: GCF_011382985.1. Classification (GTDB taxonomy): domain Bacteria; phylum Actinomycetota; class Actinomycetes; order Actinomycetales; family Microbacteriaceae; genus Leucobacter; species Leucobacter coleopterorum. The sequence continues at coordinate 1,750,673 of NZ_CP049933.1, read as the reverse complement.
GGGCAAATCATCGCGGCGGAACTCGCTGCACCGCACCCCATGCATCGCCTGCTACAGGGCGAGGTGGGATCAGGCAAGACTCTCGTAGCACTGCGCGCCATGCTGCAGGTCGCCGAGAGTGGTGGTCAGAGTGCGCTGCTCGCCCCCACCGAAGTCCTCGCCGCGCAGCACTTCCGCTCAATTATCGAGGCGCTTGGCCCCGATATGACGGCCGAAATCGCCCCGGTGCTGCTCACCGGGCGCATGCCTGCTGCCGAGCGTAAGCGCGCGCTGCTCTCGCTCGCCTCGGGTAACGCAGGGATCGCGGTTGGCACACACGCGCTTCTCAGTGAGGGGGTGTCGTTCTACGACCTCGGGCTGATCGTCGTCGACGAACAGCACCGCTTTGGAGTCGAGCAGCGTGAAGCGCTCAGGCGAAAGGGAGCCCAGCCGCACGTGCTCGCCATGACGGCCACGCCGATTCCGCGCACCGTCGCACTGACCGCGTTTGGCGACCTCGAAGTGAGCACGATTCGAGAGCTGCCGCCCGGGCGTCTCGGCATTGAGACCTTCACCGTTCCCGAGCTCGAGATGCCCAACCGTGCCGCGCGAGTGTGGGCACGATCCGCCGAAGACGTGGCCGCTGGCAGGCAGATCTATGTGGTGTGTCCGGCGATTTCCGCAAGCGAAAAAGAGCCAGGGTCTGAGGAGGACATCGAACTCGAGGGCTCTGATGAAGAGGGCAGCGGCCCCAAGCGGCCCCTTGCCAACGTCACCGACACAGTGGCAGAGCTGCGTGCGCGGCCGGAGTTTGCGGGGGTAACGATCGAAGCGCTCACCGGTAGCATGGCCTCCGCCGACAAGGACCGCGTGATGCGCGACTTTGCTGACGGTAAGATCCAGGTGCTCGTCGCGACCACCGTCATCGAGGTTGGGGTAAACGTGCCCAACGCGACGATCATGATTGTGCGCGACGCCGATCGTTTTGGCATCTCGCAGCTGCATCAGCTCAGAGGACGAGTGGGCCGTGGATCGCACGCAGGTCTGTGCCTACTCATGACGACGGCCGCTCAGGGTACCGTCGCCCGCGAGCGCATCGACGCCGTGGCCGATACCTCCGACGGGTTTGTACTCGCCGAGGTCGACCTCTCGCTGCGGCGCGAGGGTGACATCCTGGGTACGGCTCAGTCTGGTGGCCGCTCAACTCTGCGACTGCTTCGTGTCGCTGAGCACGGTGAGCTTATTGCTCACACACGTGAGGTCGCCGCTGCGCTGCTCGATCGAGATCCCGAGCTCACCAACGCTCCGGGCCTCGCCCAGATGCTCGCCCGCGAGCAGGAAGCTCGCCTGCTCGACAACCTGGCGAAGTCTTAACCGCAACGTGGTACCCAGGTACCCCCTCCGCGGCACTCCGGGTTGACGCGGCGACCCCCTGCCGACCCCTAGCGTGGAACCATCGCCCCAATCGGCGAACTACGAAAGGGAGACACACCATGATCGAGGCACGCGGTCTCAGCAAGCACTACGGCAGCAAACGTGCTGTCGACAATGTCAGTTTTTCTATCGCCCCAGGCAAAGTCACCGGGTTTCTCGGACCAAACGGTGCCGGTAAGTCCACGAGCATGCGACTGATGCTCGGCCTGGATCGACCGTCAGAGGGAACGGTGACGGTTCATGGCGAGTCCTATCGTGACCTGGCCGCTCCCATGGGTGAGGTTGGCGCGCTGCTCGACGCAAAGGGGGTGCATCCGGGTCGAAGCGCCCGCAGCCACCTGCGTTCGCTTGCGGCGACACACGGCATCTCCGACAAGCGAGTCGATGAGGTGCTGGGCCAGACCGGCCTCACCGAGGTCGCTGGTAAGCGAGTCGGTGGGTTCTCACTAGGCATGGGGCAGCGGCTCGGCATTGCCGCCGCCCTGCTCGGTGACCCCCGTGTGCTGATTCTCGATGAGCCAGTGAACGGGCTTGATCCTGATGGTGTGCTCTGGGTGCGGCACCTGCTGCGCGGACTCGCTGCCGAGGGGCGCACTGTGCTCCTCTCGAGCCACCTGATGAGTGAAATGGCGCAGACCGCCGACCACGTGATTGTGCTGGGCAAGGGAAAGGTTGTTGCAGACGCTCCCATTGCCGAGTTTGTATCAAACGGGCGCAGCGAACGAATCACGGTGCGCACCCCGGATGCGGCAAAGTTCGCTGCCCTGCTGCTGGCCAACAACAACCCCGAGGTGCAGCTCGAACCGCTCGGTGATGGTGGATTTGTCACCGTTGGTCTCGCGGCAGCCACCGTCGGGGGTATAGCGGCCCGAAACGGCATTGAACTCCACGAGCTCAGCCCGGTCACCGCAAGTCTCGAAGACGCTTACCTTGCATTGACGCGCGATCACCTCGAATACACAAGCGCTTAATTTTCGGATCAAAAAGGATCAAGACCATGACTTCAACAATTGTTATCGACGCGAGTACGGTGCCCACGACGGGACAGACTCCGCAAACAGCCGTGCCGCGCCGCTCGAGCGAACCCCGTCCCAAACTCACGTTCGGGGAGTCGTTCGCTCAGAACGACTGAAACTCACTTCGCTTCGCGGAGTCCGCCTGACAATTCTCATTTCGATACTTGCGGGTCTGGGCCTCAGCACACTGATCGCAGCCCAGTGGACCGGAAACACCGAGGTCACGAGCGCGAGTGGCGATGCAGCGCTACAGCACTACCTCCTGATGGTGTCCACGGCAGCAGCCTCTTTCCTCGTTTTGGTGTTTGGTGTGCTCGGTGTTTTTGCCGTGTCGAGTGAGTACTCCAGCGGCATGATTCTCTCTACACTCACCGCGGTTCCGAAGCGCATGCGAGTCGCTGGCGCGAAGAGCATTGTGCTCGTGGTTATTGCCACCGTCACTGCGCTCATCGTTGTAGCAGCGGGGTTGCTGGCTGGGGTCGCGTTTGCCCCAGACGCTCTCGTGCAGCTCGGATCTTCAGTTGTGATTTCGGGAGCACTTGGAACCGTGGCCTACCTTGTGCTGTTCACTCTGTTTGCAATGGGTGTCGCCGGCATTCTTCGTTCTGCTGCGGGTGCTATTGCTTTTGTTACTGGCGTCGCATTTGTGCTGCCCGTCGCGTTCCAAATGCTGACGATGACCGGCTGGGAATGGGTAACGACCGCAATCGACTACCTCCCCGTTATGCTTGGCAACACCCTGGCACAGGGTGCCGTTGAAGCAGGATCTGGTCCCGGGTACTGGGGTTCACTCGTTGCGATGGTGATCTTGGCAGCGGTCACGTTGATCCCCGCCGCGATGATCTTTGCGCGGCGAGATGCTCGCTAACACCGTGTGAAGTTAGGCTGACATGGTGACTGAATCCATGGCAACACCGCAGGACGCCGCAGAGGCGCACTTGCCACGCCCGCCGGGGGTTATCCGGCGGGCGTTTGCCGCGCACCCCAAGGTGGTCGACATCACTATCGTGGTGACGTACTTCTTTGGGGCTACTGTAATGACGTTGCTCGATGCCGCGTCGAACTACGACGGGAACGGGTTCGGTTATCTTGCTGGTCCCGTGGCCATCCTGAGTGTGCTGCGGGTTCTAGTCGTTGGAGCGGCGTTGTTCTTTCGGCGAAGGTTTCCACTAGCGGGGCTCATTGTTATTTCACTCGCTCAGTTTGGCGATCACGGTGCGCAGATGGTGGCGACCTCGATCGCGCTGTATTTCTTGCTGTATGCAGTTCCGGTGTACCGCAATGTCACGGCAGGCTGGCTTGCGTTCGGCATCGCTCTGGCATCGACGATATTCGCGACGGTGGTGCTGCCGAATCTTGCGGTAGGTGCCCCGAGCGTCTTGGTCGCGTCGCCGATGGACTTCGCTGCGCAGATTTCTCTCGCCGTCATGAATGCACTCTGGCTTCTTGCAGTCTTGATGCTCGGCATCAATCTTGGAAACCGCCGCCGCTACGTCGAAGCGATTATCGACAGGGCTCATCAGCTTGCGCGCGAACGAGACCAGCTTGCCCAGCTTGCCGTCGCTGAGGAGCGTAGCCGCATTGCCCGCGAGATGCACGATATTGTGGCTCATTCGGTTTCCGTGATGATCGCGCTTTCGGAGGGGGCGTCGCGCACCATGGAAGTTGCTCCGGAGGCCGCCGCAGATGCAATGCAGCGCAGCGCAGAAACTGGGCGAACTGCCCTTGCCGAGATGCGTAGACTCTTGGGTGCTCTGCAGGAACCCGGTGAACCTCAGGCGGAGTTTGCCCCGCAGCCCGGAGCCTCAGAGATACCCGACCTGGTGCAGGGGTTTCGAGATGTTGGTCTCAATGTTGGCCTTGAGATTGACGGCCAAATCGGCGGAGACCAGGGCAAAGAACTTGCCGTGTACCGCATCATTCAAGAAGCACTCACCAACGTGCTGCGTTATGCCGGTGTTGGAACAAACGTCGTAGTCACAATGCGCAGTGATGCGGCGGGCAGCGTTGTGGAGGTGCGTGACTCTGGTCCGGCTCCCGGGATTGCCTTGCCTGTCACAGGGCTTGGCTCAGGCAGGGGTCTTGCCGGACTCGCCGAACGTGTCCGCGTCTTCGGCGGCAGCTTTGATTCTGGTCCCTTACAGGACGCACCGGGATGGTGCGTTCGCGCTACCTTCCCGCTGAGTCAGATCAATTTTGACGAACAATATTGAGGAGTCCAATTCATGGGTGAACCCCAAATCAGAGTCATGCTGGTCGATGATCAGGAGCTGATCCGCACTGGCTTTCGACTGGTTTTGCTTTCGGAACCGGGCATCACGGTGGTATCTGAAGCAAGTGACGGCCAGCATGCACTTGACGAGCTGACGCGCTTGCGGGTGGAAGATGAAAATGGACCCGGGTGTGACATCGTACTCATGGACGTTCGCATGCCCGGCATGAATGGAATTGCAGCGACCGAACAGATCGTTTCCCATCACCCTGACGTGCGAGTGATTGTGCTGACCACTTTTGACCTCGATGAGTATGCCGCAGGAGCGATCCAAGCGGGTGCCAGTGGCTTTCTGTTGAAGGATGCTCGGCCCACCGAACTCGTAGACGCGATCCGCCGTGTCGCTGCGGGTGATGCCGCAATGGCGCCGAGTGTTACCAAGCGGCTGCTTGAGCAGATTCGAGACGGAGGATCCGCAGACACGTTCACGGCCTCGACTACAGGGGCCGCGGGGGAGCAGCACGCTGGTCCCTCCTCCGAAGCATTCGCTGTCCTAACTGAGCGCGAGCAAGAAGTGCTTCGCCTTATTGCGGAGGGAATGAACAATGCCGAAATTGGCGGGACTCTCTTTCTCTCTGAATCGACGGTCAAAACTCATGTGGGCCGTGTACTTTCGAAGCTGCAACTTCGAGATCGTGTGCACGCCGTCATTTTTGCCAAGCAAAATGGGATGTAGCTCAGGGGGAATTGACGGGGATCTGAACCCTTCACCCAATAGGCTGGACGCATGAGCAAGATAGCGGTAGTGCCCGGTTCATTTGACCCGGTCACCCTTGGACACCTAGACGTGGTTCGTCGCGCGGCAAGCATCTTTGACGAGGTGCACGTGCTGGTGGTTCACAACCCCGGTAAAGACGCGATGCTGCCGATTTCAGAGCGCCTGAATCTGATTCAGAAGTCGATCGCGGAAGACCCCGATATGCCCAGCAACATTATTGTCGCTTCATGGTCCGTCGGACTTCTTGTGGATTACTGCACCGAGGTGGGTGCTTCCGTGCTCGTGAAGGGCATCCGATCCCAGATCGACGTCGCCTACGAGACCCCAATGGTGCTGATGAACCGAAGTCTCGCAAATGTAGAGACGGTGTTCATGCTGCCGAATCCCGAGCACGCCCACGTATCGAGCACCCTCGTGCGGCAGGTTGCGGCGCTCGGTGGCGATGTGAGCCCATACGTTCCTGCGCCCGTGGCGCGTTTTCTCGCGAAGGTGAGGCCCGCATAATGGCCGAGGGCAAGAGCGCTTTAGCGCGCGTGTATGAAGAGAGCATCCGGGACATTCAGAATCGCCCCGGTGAGATGCGCGAGCGATCCCGCACCTTCGCCGTCCCAGAGAAGCTGGGGGAGGCGCTCGCTGAGATTTCCGAGGGCGCGGAGATGACGCTCGATGTGCGTCTCGAGTCGGTGCACGAGGGCATCCTGGCGTCGACGAAAGTGCGGACTACTATGGCCGCTGAGTGCGGTCGCTGCCTGAATAATTTCACCACGCCGTTTCAAGTCGAGTTTCAGGAGCTTTTCGCGTATACTCCTACGGAGGCCGAAGAGTATGGGGTTCACGGTGATCACGTGGATCTTGAACCCCCGCTCCGAGACGCGGTAGTGCTTGCACTGCCGTTCCAGCCTGTGTGTCGCCCGGACTGCCCGGGGCTCGATCCCGAGTCCGGTGAGCTGCGCGAGGCCGAGGCTGTAGTGGTGCCCAGTGTGGAGATTGATCCGCGGTGGGCAGCGCTGGCAGGCTTTGAAGCTGAAGATGAACCTGATTCGGGTGTAGCGCCCGAGTCGACACGCAACTAGGAAAGAGAACATCATGGCTGTTCCCAAGCGGAAGATGTCGCGCTCGAACACCCGTCACCGCCGTTCGGCATGGATCGCCGAGGCCCCTAAGCTGGTTAAGACCGTAGAAAACGGGAAGACTGTCTACAGCCTCCCGCACCGCGCTCGTGTGGTCGAGGATTCGCAGGGCACCCCCCTGTTCCTCGAGTACAAGGGCCGCAAGGTCGCTGACGCGTAAGTTGGCGCAACGCGCTACTGAACCGTCGGGCACGTCACTGGATACTCAGGGCGGGCCCGACGGTTTTCTTTCGTCCTTCGGGGTCTCGGTTGATCCCGAGTTGCTTTCGCTTGCCCTGACCCACCGGTCTTGGGCTTACGAAAACGGTGCCGCGCCTCACAATGAGCGCCTTGAGTTTTTGGGCGACTCGATTCTCGGCCAGGCTGTCACGGTCAAGCTGTACCGCGATTACCCCGAGTTGACCGAGGGTGAGCTGGCGACGCGTCGTGCTGCGCTCGTGTCGACCGTGGCACTGGCTGAGGTGGCGCATGGGCTGGGGCTGGGAGCCTTCTTGCGGCTTGGTAAGGGTGAAGAACTCACCGGCGGGCGCGAGAAGGACTCGATTCTCGCCGACACGGTTGAGGCCGTTATTGGTGCGGTGTACCTGTCGACGGATCCCGATACCGCCGCCGCATTCGTGCGTGCCCTGATTGCGCCACTGCTGGCCGATCCTGAACGGTTTACTGCTTCACTCGACCCCAAGACCTCACTGCAAGAGGCGGCAGCCGCTCGTGGTCTGCCGCATCCGCCGTATGAGACGAGTGGTACCGGACCAGACCACGCGCGCCGCTTTACTTCGAAGGTGACTCTGGAGGCCGCTCATGGGTTGGACGTTGTGACGGGTCTTGGTCGTGGCACCAGCAAAAAGGCGGCCGAGTTGGCTGCGGCCCGCGATGCCATGCGGCAGTTGCGCGGCGGCGCTTCTCGTTGAGTCGCCGTGCCTGAGCTGCCCGAAGTAGAAGTCGTTCGCGCGGGGCTTGCGCCCGCGCTGACCGGCGCCACTGTTACCGGTGTGGAGGTTCTGGATCCGCGCGCCCTGAAACGGCACGTGCCCGTTGGTGGGTCTGCCAGCGATGGGGGCCACGGCGTGACACTCGATGCCGCGGAGGGTGTGCGTCGCGCTGCTGACTTTGAGCGGCGAGTAACGGGGCTTCGTTTGCTTGCTCCGCGTAGGCGTGGCAAATTTTTATGGGTGCCTGTTGATGGTGATGACCGCTCTGAACCCCGGGCATTGCTTGCGCACCTCGGCATGAGCGGCCAGATGCTGCTACGTGCGCTCGACGCTCCCGATGACCGTTTCGTGCGGATCCGGCTGTGGATCGAGCACCCCGAACACGGTGAGCTGCGTCTTGACTTTGCCGACCAGCGACTGTTTGGATCCCTCGCGCTTGACGACCTGATTGTTGACGGGGGAGAGCCCGCCTCTTTGCCCGCTCAGGCGAGCCATATCGCGCGGGATCCGCTGGACCCGTTGTTTGACGATGCTTTGTTTGTGGAGTCTTTGCTTCGCCGCAGCACAGCCGTGAAGCGAGCCCTGCTTGACCAGCGCCTTCTGAGTGGCGTCGGCAACATCTATGCCGATGAGGCGCTGTGGGCGGCGCGGATACATCCGGAGACGGCAGGTTCTGCGCTCAGTGAGCGTAATGCTCTTGGTTTGTTGGCCGAACTGCGGGCGGTCTTTACGAAGGCACTCGCTGAGGGTGGCACGAGCTTCGACGAACAGTACGTCAACGTGAACGGGCAGGCTGGGTACTTCTCTCGATCCCTTCACGTTTATGGCCGCGAAGGTGAGCAATGCCATCGTTGCCGAGCTGTCATCAAGCGGATTCCGTTCGGTGGGAGGTCGAGCCATTTTTGCCCGAGATGTCAGCGGCTGCACTGAGCGTTGCGAGGCAGTCTGTGAAGTCCTGCCGTTTTCTTCCTAGGGCAAAGAAGTAGGCGTGATCCGCCTGTTCAACGGCGGCGTTGGCGCGGTTAGCAAGCGCAACTCCCGCGGGGGTTACCGCGAGAGTACGGGCTCTACGGTCTGTCGGATGCGGATGTCGTTCGACAAGGTCTTTCTCCTCCAGTGCTCGGAGCACTTGCGATGTCATCATCGGATCGGTCACCGCCTGCTCGGCGAGGTCGCGCTGTGTGACGGGTGTCTCGCTGTCCATCGCGGTGAGGGCTGCTAGGAGCACGAACTGTACGTGGGTGAGGCCAAAGGGTGCGAGCGTGGCACGGATCTCACGCTGCCATGAATTCGTGACCCGCCACAGCATCAGGCCGGTGCTCATATTCGGGTCGGGATAGGAGGTATTGAGTGTGCCGGTCATACGCCCATCGCCTCCGTGATGGTCTGCACATCGTGTGTGTCGAGCGGCAGCAATCCGTAGCGGAGCTGGTATCCCCAATTCGGTTCTTGCGTCAGATGGAGCCGAGCGCGTAGCTCATCCAGTGGCGCCGGAGTTCCGGGAAGATAGTCGATGCGGCGACGAAAGGGTCTGAAGCTTCCCTCGTCGGACTGCCAGATGTCGTCATCGGGAAACGAACCGATCGCGGTGAAATGTCGGTAGGGGGTGTGATCGCCACGCTGCTCTGTCGGTGAATAATAGATGAGCGTGTCGCCAGCGCGCATACGTGCGAGTGGGGCGCGTTTGCCGTGGTTGATCTGGGCGACACCGAGCTCGATCCCTCGGCGCACATGGGCAGCCGAGACGACTCCGAGCCAGCCGCGAGTCATGCGGCGTCCAGGTGATCGAGCAGCCCGTTCACGCTCGAGCGGGCCGCATTCCTCATGCTCTTGCGGAGTATGCGCCGCCAGAGTGGAGCGAGAAACCCATCGACGCCGACAGAAACCCGTATCTCGGCACCATCGTTTGTCGGGGCGACTCTGTGCTCAAAAATCAGTGTCGCCCCAGGCAGTGCGGAAGCGTTCGTGAATATCCGATCTTGCTCAAAGGCTGTGATGGAGAAAGTCGCAGCGGGGCCGGACGCTGGGTGCATCCTGCCGCTCGCCCCCAGCTCAGCGGGTCCCTCGAAGTTGACCTCCCGCACCTCCGCATCCCACTCGGGCCACCCGGTTGGATCTGCCCAGTGGGAGAACACGGACTGCGGACTATGCGCGGTGAGGGTTGAGTGTGATTCGATTAGCTTCATGCTAAATAGTATGCGCGCTTATGATATGTTCCGCAAATCCAATACTCCTTTTGCGAAAGGGGCCTAGGCGTTCTGTGCGATGGGGTCATGTTCGGACATCTCCTGCGGTGATGCACAAAGCTCTAGAATGCGGGGTGCTTCGCGCACTCGCTCAATGCCTACGGCCGTACGGGGGAGCCAAGCTCGCGGTGTGGCGAACTGATCAAACGTATCCAATTTGGCGGGCGATCCTCGCGCTTCTGTCCGCAGTGTCAGTGAAGTGGATAGTGCCGCCCGGCCCTGCTTATTGTGCGGCGTTTAGGGCATCCAGTAGTTCAACGGCGGCGTTCATGTACTCGCTGATCCACCGGTCGTAGATGCGCTTGATTGGTAGCGGCGCGAGTGAGAGGTGGCGTTCCCGCCCTATTTTGCGACCCGTGACAAGCTCCGCGCGTTCAAGTACCCGCAGGTGCTGCAGTACGGTGGTGCGATCCAGTTCTGGTAAACGCGCACAGAGTGATCCGGTGGTGTGCGGGGACATCTTTAGTTCGTCGAGCATTTGGCGGCGAGCCGGTGAAGCGAGTGCCTTGAATACCTTGTCATCATCAAAGTCATTGTCATTGTCGCCATTCATGTTGTAATATTACAACATGAATCCAATACCTGAACTCCCTGATCTCTCGTTCACCGTTTCTGGTCGTATCGCTCGGCCGCGCGCCGAAGTGTATGAAGCCGTAGCGGACCCGGAACAGCTTTCGCGGTACTTCACCACCGGCGGGGCTCGCGGACGACTGCAAGCTGGGGAGCAAGTTCAGTGGGACTTCGCTGATTTTCCCGGTGCGTTTCCCGTCACCGTGATTGAGGACGAACCGCCGCACAGGATTGTCATCGAGTGGGATAACGCAGCCACGACCAGCGAGAAGGGTGTGACCAGGGTTGTTTTCGAGTTTGCGCCCATTGACGGTGACTCTCGGACGCTGGTCACGATCACCGAATCCTCTTGGCAGTTGACTCCCGAGGGCGCTAAAGCCGCGTTCGGCAACTGCGAGGGGTGGACCGGCATGCTTACCGCACTCAAGGCCTGGCTGGAACACGGCATTAATCTGCGCGAGGGCTTTTACAAATGAGGGCCTAACGGTGCTGGTCCTAAAGATTCGGCTTTCAGTCTCGTTCCACCGGAAGCCGCAGGTCGCAGCTGGCCGTGCTGAAATCAACGGCACGATCCAGCATCTCAACAATTGACGGACCGGGTCGCAATCGCCAGGGGGGGTCGAGGGGAACCAATCCGCTGCAGTGGCCGCCCAGGCCTCTTGGAGAGTTGCGGGATAGTCGCCCTCGACACGGGACACCACCCACTCACCCGCGGGCACCTCGACGACATTGAGATCCTCCGGCACTGACCTGCAGCAGGCCCGTCGGCTCGCTGTTGCTCTTCTTTTTCGACCGAGTGTGCTCGGAGACGGGGAGGGAAGCGATGTGAGCCTGGACGTGCGGATTGGGGCCTTGAAGGATAAGCGGAGCGCTCGAGTAAACGCCTCGGTCGATCCATACCCGTAAAGGACCGCGACACTCAAGAGATTCCTTCTCCTACTATCCAGGTGCGCTCCGACTTGCACCCTACTATTTCGGTCCGATTGGATCGTGGGTTGAGTCATTCCTCGGTGTCTGCACTAGCAGGAGGTTCGCCACTGCTATGAGCAATAGTCCGTTTGTCTAGGAGGTCATGTTGCACGTAACAACCTCTGGCGCTCATGGAAGTGGAAAGATGACTCTGCTGAGCGATTTCACCATGTCGCATCGCGGCTGTTCGATATCGCCCGATCCCTTTGAGTTGGTTAGTCTCGCTACCCAAGGTGCCGAAGGAACCGCTCGGGCGCATCGAGAAATAACTTCCAGTTCTGAACCAGGTCGAGCTCGTCGTAGTTTCTGTGCTGAATCCCCACAGCGCTGAGTTCGAAGATTGTGGCCTGCGGCAGGGAAGCGAGGATCGGCGAGTGCGTCGACATGATGACCTGCGATCCGCTCTCGAGGAGGTCCTTGATCTGCGTGAGGAGTGTGAGGCACCCGTTGAACGAGAGAGCTGACTCGGCCTCATCAAAAATCCAGAGCCCTCGAATGCCTGCACGTGCTGTAAAGAACTCGATGAAGGACTCTCCGTGGCTCTGAAAGTTGTGACGCCCTGCGTTAACTTCAGACTGGTACGCAAAATGCCCGTGCATGGTTTCTGCCCTCAGGAACACCCCCTTCTTTGATGCACCGGCACCGCGAATCAACTGAAGATGATCCTCGAGCCCCGACTCCGTTTGCTGGGTGCGGTGCATTGCGTTGTGTGTTCCGCCCTCAACGTTGAGTCCAAAAGCACCTGCAATCGCTTCGACGATGGTCGACTTGCCCGAACCGTTTTCTCCCACAAACACTGTAAGCGGCGAGAAATCCAAACCGTTGGTGAGGATCTCGCGAACGGCAGGCATCGTCGCGGGCCATTCGTTCCTTGGTGCTGAGGAGAGAACATGCTCCTCGATTCTGCGAATGGGGAGGTTGAAGTTCGCCGACAACATTCTTTACGGCTCAGATCGAATACCCGGGGTCAGGATCTTGCCGAGCCCGCAGGGTCCCGGCCAGTTCAGCTAGAAATCCGTCAACCTGCTCAATGGTGTAACCGTCACGCCATTTAGTTTGCCTAAATGTCGCGGCTGAGATGGTATTTACGATGGCGTCGACATGAGGCTCCTCCCTCAACTGTCGGACTACGGTGTCGAGAAAGTCGTCGACCTCGTTTAGATCGTAACCGGTCCTAAACTTTGTGATGGCGAAGCGTGCGGACACAACGCTCTCCGCGAGATTATTACGTTCTTGGATTGAGAAGGTCAACGTGTCCCTTTCGTTCGTGGCATGGTGCTCAAGCTCAACTATGTGTAGCGTATCTTCGGGAGTCAACGCGCCCGCTACACCGTAAACGACACAGTATGCCAACCAGTAGCACCATCGGGTGCTGGAGGAGCCTGCGTCTCCGTCTGAGTCTTACCCGACTTGTCGGTGGCTCGTACGCGGGCGGTGTGTGATCCTGGTTCTGTGTTCCAAGGCAAACTCCACTGCACCCAGGTGTCGTCGGAGAGGGCGGTCGCAAGGGTCGCCTCCTGCCATTCACCCTCGTCAATCTGCACCTCAACCCGCTTGATGCCGGTGTGCTGAGCCCAGGCGACACCCGCGATGGTTGCGGTACCGGACCCTACGCGCTGCGAAGGACGGGGTGTGTCGATCCGCGCCGCGGTCTTTACCGGGCCAAGTGCAGACCAACCGCGGGGTGTCCAGTACCCCTCCGCATCAGCAAACCGGGTCACCTCCATTGTGGTTATCCACTTGGTCGCAGACACGTACCCAAACAGCCCTGGCACGATCATGCGTGCGGGGAAGCCGTGCTCGGTTGGCAGTGGCTCACCGTTCATGCCAACGGCGAGGATCGCGGCGCGCTTCGGATCGGTCAGCGTCTCAAGTGGGGTGCCCGCGGTGAACCCATCGGGCCCCGAAGACAACACCATGTCTGCGTCTGCCGCCGGACCCGCCTTGGCGAGCAGATCTCGAATCGGATAACCCAACCAGGTTGCGTTGCCAATCAGGTCTCCACCAACCTCGTTTGAAACGCAGGCGATGGTGGTTACGTGCTCTTCGAGGGGCAACGCAAGCAACTCGTCGTAGGTGATCGAGAATGGGTGATCAACCAGGCCCGTGATCCTGAGCTCCCAGTCCGCAGGGTCGATGCGGGGCACCTGGAGGGCGATATCTATGCGGTAGAACTCGTCGTTGGGCGTGAACAGGGGAGTGATGCCCGGCACATTGAGTTCGGCTCCCGCGGGAACGGGTGGTGCGGCGAGCGCCGGTTTTGGTAGTTTGATCGCCGAACGGGCGGCAGACACGGCCGCCGAGCCCGCGTTCATGAGTCGTGATCCGATCCCAACCACCACCGCGGCCGCGGACGTGAGCGCAACGAACTTAACGAAGCTACGGCGCGAAGGGGATGTGGCGATCGAAGGTGCGGCATCGCCAGGATCGATCGCTGCGGTTCGGGATCCGGCTGCCTCGATCCAGTCCGCTAACAGTCGCCGCCCACGAAGCATCACGAAGATCCCGAGTGCCATGCCAAGCAACGTTGGGAGTGCCCACATCGCAGTGGCCTCCGCTCGTGTGAGAACCGCCAGTAGGGCGAGCAGCGATACGACAACGGTTACTATGACGCCGGAGTGGCGCCGTTTCATCTCGACAATGCCCGCGACTGTGGCCACGGCGAGCAGCACGATTCCGAGTATGACAAAGAGGGCCGCCTTGTCTCCGGTGCCAAACAGCGAGATCATCGTCTCTTTCACCCAGAGTGGTGCGAGATCGATTGCGAGAGACCCCATCGCAAACACGGGAGACGACTGAGGGCTGACGAAGACAGCGCAGAGTTCGGCGGTGGCGAGCACCGCGGCGGCCGCGGTGACGCCGAGAGCTCCCGCCCAGAGTCTTGCTCGCATGGCCCCACTCTAGTTGTTGAAGTGCAACTTTTGCCCCGAGTTTGAGTGTTGGGGTATTTCTGACTAGTAGAAAAACACAAATATTTCACGCCTGAAATCGCAGGTATGGGGGTTGAATCGGGTGCAGAGTGAGAAGTAGCCACCGATTGGTCACAACGAACGTGGCCGAATCGCTACTACGAAAGAGGGACACCATGACCGCATATCAGGATGACATCGAAGCTGTCGAAGCAGTCAAGGCCGAGTACGGCTCGAGCTGGGCTCGCATCAACCCCGAGCATGTCGCCCGTATGCGCACGCAGAACCGCTTCAAGACCGGGCTCGAGATTGCTCAGTACACCGCCGATATCATGCGCCGTGACATGGAAGAGTACGACAACGATTCCTCGGTCTACACGCAGTCACTCGGGGTTTGGCACGGCTTCATCGGGCAGCAGAAGCTGATCTCGATCAAGAAGCACCTGAAGTCCACTAACAAGCGCTACCTCTACCTCTCGGGTTGGATGGTTGCGGCGCTCCGCTCAGAGTTCGGCCCGCTGCCCGATCAGTCCATGCACGAGAAGACCTCGGTGCCCGCGCTCATCGAGGAGCTCTACACCTTTCTTCGTCAGGCAGACGCGCGCGAACTCGACCTGCTCTTCACACAGCTCGACGAGGCCCGCCGCGCGGGCGACGAGACCGCGGTTGAGTTTGTGCAGTCGCAGATCGACAACTTCGAGACCCACATCGTGCCGATCATCGCCGATATCGATGCTGGCTTCGGCAACCCCGAGGCAACCTACCTGCTCGCGAAGAAGATGATCGAGGCCGGTGCGTGCGCCATCCAGATCGAAAATCAGGTTTCAGACGAGAAGCAGTGCGGACACCAGGACGGCAAGGTAACCGTGCCGCACGAGGACTTCCTCGCGAAGATCGCCGCCGTGCGCTACGCGTTCCTTGAACTCGGCATCGACAACGGCATAATTGTCGCCCGCACGGACTCACTCGGGGCAGGCCTGACCCAGAAGATCGCCGTGAGCCAGACACCCGGAGACCTGGGGGATCAGTACAACTCCTTCCTTGACGTCGAGGAGATCTCTGAGGCTGAACTCGGCAATGGCGACGTCGTGATCAAGCGCGACGGCAAGCTGCTGCGGCCGAAGCGTCTTGCGAGCAACCTGTTCCAGTTCCGCTCAGGCACCGGTGAGGATCGCTGCGTGCTCGACTGCATCACGTCGCTGCAGAACGGCGCCGATCTGCTGTGGATCGAAACCGAGAAGCCGCACGTTGCTCAGATTGCGGGCATGGTGGATCGCATTCGTGAGGTCGTCCCGAACGCAAAGCTTGTGTACAACAACAGCCCGTCGTTCAACTGGACCCTCAACTTCCGCCAGCAGGCCTACGACAAGCTCGCAGAGCAGGGCAAAGACGTTTCGGCCTACGACCGCGACAAGCTGATGAGTGTGGACTACGACACCACCGAGCTGGCACAGATCGCCGACGAAATGATCCGCACCTTTCAAGCTGATGGATCGGCACGCGCCGGGATCTTCCACCACCTCATCACACTGCCGACGTACCACACGGCCGCGCTGTCAACCGACAACCTTGCCAAGGGCTACTTCGGTGATGAGGGCATGCTCGCCTACGTTCGCGACGTGCAGCGCCGCGAGATTCGCGAGGGGATCGCGACCGTCAAGCACCAGAACATGGCAGGCAGCGACATCGGAGACAACCACAAGGAATACTTCGCTGGTGACGCCGCGCTCAAGGCCGGTGGCAAAGACAACACGATGAACCAGTTCTAACGAGTTTTGCTGGTGTGAAGCGGGGATTGGCTGCGGCTGATCCCCGCTTTCGTATGCGGGCAGAGGTATCCATATTTCGACCCCCATCGAAACAACAAACTCGTAGGCTGGGGCCATGAAACAACACAACTACGAAACTCAGCTGCGCTGGAGCGGCAGCACGGGCAGCGGTTACCGTGGCTACGACCGCAACCACGAACTGGTGGTTGCTGGGAACACACTCAGGGCCAGCGCGGATCCGGCGTTCCTCGGCGACCCTGCCCTTCCAAACCCCGAACAACTGCTGCTCGCCGCAGCCAGCTCGTGCCAGATGCTGTCATTCCTGGCACTTGCCGCACTCGCCAAACTAGACGTCGTGCACTACGAAGACAACGCTCGGGCTGTGATGCCCGAAACCGGAGTGTCAACGCAGATCACCGAGATTGACTTGAACATTAAGGTCACTGTGAAGAGCGCAGACGAGCAAGAGGTTCTGAGGCTTATGGAGAGTGCCCACGAGCAGTGTTTTATCGCCAACACACTCAAGGCCACCGTGAACATACACACGACTGTGGCGGTGATCGTATGAAAGACATCGCGGTCCCCGCGCCGAATGGCGCGCATTCGCTGGCGAGACTCGCCCGAGTGCTCGGTGAAGCGGGCGTTGGGTTGGAGGGCGGCGGAATGTGGTCTGGTGTCGCCCACTACCTGGTTGAAGATGGGGACGCGGCTCTGAGCGCGCTCACCGCAGCCGGGATCGGGGGCGCTCTTCAGCGGGACGTGGTGATCGCCGAACTCGATGCAGACGTGCCTGGTGCTCTGGGGTGGATGATGACAAAACTCGCCGACGCGGGTGTGCAACTCGAGGGCCAGTACAGTGATCACGACAATCGAAAGATTCTGCTGGTTGCAGACGTGCCTGCCGCAGAGGCGGCACTCGCGTGACAGAGCGACCGAGTTTGAGCGAGGTTGGCGCGGCTCTCGCCGAACCGACAAGGCTTCGCATATTGCAGGAGCTTCTCGAAGGCACACCTCTTCCGGCGGGTGCTCTCGCCGCACGGCTCGGTCTCTCGCCATCAACCGTGAGCTCACACGTGGCACGACTGCTCGACGCCAGACTGGTGTCGGTGTTGTCGCGCGGAAGAACCCGCCTCGTGACGATCGCAACACCCGAGGTGGCAGAGGTGGTCGAAGGACTGCTCAGGCTCTCTGCACAACCCGCGGTCACCTCTCTCACCAAACACACGCAGAGGGCTGCGCTGCGCGAGGCACGCACCTGTTACGACCACCTCGCGGGGCGTTTGGGCATTGCGATCGCGGATCTTGCGCGCGAACGAGAGTGGGTGATCGAGCGCGACGGATCCTTACAGTTGATTGCATTGGATCATCTTGAAGCAGGGCTGGGGATCGCACTCCACCTTGCTGCAGGCAAGCGACCCGAAGTAAGGGGATGCATGGACTGGACGGAGCGCAGGCCACACCTCGCCGGAAAACTGGGGGCGGGGCTGCTCACTGCAATGCTGCAAGTGGGTTGGCTGCAACGTCGAAGCGGGGACCGGTCTTTGAAAGTCACGACCCTCGGCAAAGAACACTTCGCAACACTCGGAATCGACTGCTGAGCTATCAAGCTCTAAGCTGATCCGATGCCGTTCACCGCTTTTGCTCGCTATCTGAAGCTCGCTACCGAACACATCTCGAGTTACGAGGGGCCGTGGCCTGAGGAACAGCGGGGTGAATACGAATCTGGTCTTGTGGCAATGAACGGCGAGCAGTGGCGCATTCGCACGGCCCGGGTAACACCCACAAAGCCGGGTGCGTTTGTGGCGGTGTGGAAGCGAGATGAAAATGGAGAGACCCGCCCGTTTGCTCGAGAGGAAGCAGAAGCGGGGCTGCTGCTGTTTGTCGAAGACGGCGACCAGTTCGGTGTTTTCCGCTTCAGCGCCGCCCATCTTGAGGAACTCGGAATCACGAGCTCCGCGACGAAGCCCGGCAAACGTGGTTTTCGGGTGTATCCGAGCTGGTGTACCGGGCTGAACCCTCAGGCTTCTCGCACCCAAGCAGCACAGTCCCGTGCCTTTGCGGTGCTCGCGTAGCTTCTGCAGGTCTGAATTGATAGCGCTCAGCCAATAGGCTGAGTGCATGAATATTTTGCGGGTCACCTGGGGCATGAGCGCCTTCGTTTGGGCGGGCGTTCTTCTGCTCAGCTGTATTTCGTGGGGCTGGCCCGCGGCGATCGTCGCCGTTGTGTTTCTGCTCGCGCCCGATCTCTCACTGATCGGCGCGTTCGCCGAAAAGGGGCGCATGAAGCCCAACTACGTGCGGCTCTACAATTCCCTGCACAACATGACCATGCCGGTCGTTTTGCTTGGGCTCGGGATCCTGCTGTTTTTTCTCACCGGTGGCTTCAGTGACGGTCTGTGGCAGCTCGCACTTGCGGGGCTCGCTTGGTTTGTGCACGTCGCCGCCGATCGTGCCCTCGGGTTTGGCCTGCGCGCGCCCGACGGCAGCATGATTCCGGTGGGCTACACCCTGTAATTTACTTCCGCTGATAGGCGATTTTGCGGTGCGCGATTGACACCACTTCAATGACTAGACGGTGATCAATAATTCGATAGATCACGCGGTACTCGCCGCGCCTGGCCGAGTACAAGGGTGCCAGTGGTTCGCGAAGCGGCTTACCGAGTCTGCGGGGGTTCTCTCGAAGCGCTCCCATGGTGAATTCGAAAGCGGCAGTGGCCACTTTCTCGGGCAACTCGATTTCAAGGGCCCGGCGAGCGGTCCGAGAAAAAACTACTTCATGGGTTTGATTCATGCAGAAAGTCGCACTCGAGCAGCGAGAGCCTCACGAACTTCCTCGGGGAGGAAACGTTGTCCGTGTTGAAGTCAGTGATCCCTTCATAAATGAGTTCGATCTCACGAGGATTGCTCAAGATGTCGATTGTTTCTAAGAGGGCGTCGTAGTCATCGGCACCAAGCAATACGGCTACCCGACGCCCGTTGCGCGTTACTTCGAAACGCTCATGGGTGGTCGAGGCGGACTTAACTATGCGCGAGAGGCTGGCGCGCGCATCGGCTAGCGACAGTACGGTCATGTACATAATTCTAGCGCAAATGATTACGTGTGGGTATGGCAGATTTTCACGCAAACCGATCGAGGGCAAACGCGAGGTGAGGCATGTCTACACCTCGGTAGTGCTTCACAAACCGACCACGAACAGTCATGCCCAGTCGAATTGCGACGTTCATTGAGGCAATGTTGGTGTCGCGGATCTGAGCGTAGAGTCGGTCGATTGTTAGCGATTCAAAGGCGTAGTCGCGACAAGCGGATGCTGCTTCAATGGCAAATCCCTGATGCCAGAATGATCGATTGAATAGGTAGCCCACCTCGATCACGTCCTCATTCATGATGTGCTGTCTGGTGAGTCCACACTGGCCGATCATTTCGCCGGTCTCCCGAAGAACGACGGCCCAGAGCCCAAACCCATCCTCCTGATAGCGCGTGAGCATGCGCTCGAGCCAAACGTCGACCATTGTGTCGTCGAACGCCCCCTCGTACGCGGCCATGGTTTCTTCGTCTTGCAGAATCGCACTGAGCTGGGGGCGATCATGCTGGGTCATTTCGCGCAGGATCAGGCGTGGAGTTTCAACGGGCATTCACCCATTCTGTCAATCCTCCGCGCTTAGGCGTGACATTGCCCGCAATCCGGTAATCTTGCGAGGGGCATTCATCCTGCAGACCGTGAAGAAAAGAAGGAGGCGGCGTGCACCTCAAGAGCCTCACGCTCAAGGGCTTCAAGTCTTTCGCACAGCCGACAACTTTTCAGTTTGAACCGGGTGTTACCGCGATTGTCGGACCCAACGGCTCTGGCAAATCTAATGTTGTCGACGCACTCGCCTGGGTGATGGGGGAGCAGGGGGCCAAAACTCTGCGCGGCGGCAAGATGGAAGACGTTATTTTTGCGGGCACGTCAACCCGTGGTCCGCTGGGTCGCGCCGAGGTGAAGCTCACGATCGACAACAGTGACGGCGCCCTGCCAATTGAGTACGCCGAGGTGACGATCAGCCGCACACTCTTCCGTAACGGTTCGAGTGAGTACGCCATCAACGGTGAGAACAGCCGTCTGCTCGACGTCCAAGAACTGCTCAGTGACTCCGGCCTTGGCCGCGAGATGCACGTGATCGTTGGCCAGGGGCAGCTCGACAGAGTGCTGCGTGCGACCCCGGAGGATCGACGGGGCTTCATTGAAGAGGCAGCCGGCATTCTCAAACACCGTCGTCGTAAAGAGCGCACACTTCGCAAGCTCGAAGCGATGGAGACCAACCTCACGCGCCTCAACGACCTTGCGGGCGAGATCAGGCGCCAGCTCAAGCCGCTTGGTCGCCAGGCCGAGGTTGCCCGCGCCGCGCAAGGTATTGCTGCCGAGGTGCGTGATGCGAAGGCCCGCCTGCTCGCAGACGACGTGGCGCGGTTAAGGGCCGAACTCGATGAGCTCGCACGCGACGAATCAGAACGGCACTCAGAGCGCATCGTGCTGCAGGAGCAGGTTGAGCAGAAGCAGCTGCGCATCCAACGACTCGAACAGGATCAGCAGAGTGACGAGCTCGATGCCGCGCGTCGCGTGACCATCGGCCTTGAATCCGCGCAGGCGAAACTTCGCGGTCTCTACTCCCAGACGCAGCAGCGACTCACCTTCCTTGCAACTCAGGCAGAGGCACCCGAACACACAAACCGCACGAGTCACGCCACGGTCGACGAGGCCAAAGTCGAGGCGAAACGACTCGAGGCGCTTATTCCCGAGGTCGAGACGCGCTGGCAACAGGCGGGTGATGTGACCCGCAGGGCGCAGCAGTCGCTCGACGCGATCGACGAACATATCGCGGCGCAAAGCGCCCTTGTCTCAAAGCATGACCTGCGGCTTTCGCAGTTGCGTGGTCGCAGGGAGACCGCGGTGCAGAAGCGCGACACGGTCGCTCAAGAGATCTCTCGTCGTGAGCAAGCGGTCGCTCAAGCAACTCAGCGCGCTGAAGAAGCCGACGAAGAACTGGCAGATTTTACTGAGCAGGCAGAGGTTGAGACTTTGCCCGAAGCCGGGCTCGACGACAACTACCGTGCCGCGCAAGAAACCCAGGCGGCTGCTGAGCAACAGCGCGACGAAGCTCGAGAGCAACTGCATGAGCTTGAGCAGGAGCGCGCCGGACTTGAGGCTCGCGTTAGCGCCCTCACTCGTTCGCTCGATCAGCGGGATGCGTCGGCGGCGCTTCTTGCCAACACCCCCAGTGGCATTAGTGGGCGGGTTTCCGACCGAGTGCGGGTGGTAGAGGGCTATGAAGCTGCGGTTGGTGCAGCGTTAGGCGCGTTCGCGGATGCCCTGCTCGCCGACACGGCGCAGGACGCTGAGGCTGCGGTGGAGGCAGCACGAGAGCAGGACCTCGGCAGACTGCGAGCTGTCGTGGCCGCGGCCGGATCCACAATTGACACACCCAAGATTACCCATGCGGTCCGGGCCGGCGACGTCATCGAGGATGCCCCCGATGGGGTGCGCGGGCTTCTTGCGAGCGCATATATTGCCAAAGACCTCGCGGCGGCGCTCGATGCTGCTGGGGAGCTGCGTGAGACGAGCATCGACTTTACTGTGGTTACGAGCAGTGGCGATGTGCTCACCCCGCACACGTTGAGTGGGGGATCAACCCTTGCTCCCTCACGCATCGAACTCAATGCTGAACTAGAGCAAGCGCGGGATCGCCGCGATGTTGTCGCGGAGAAGATCATTGAGACGGAAGCAACACTCGCCGAGTTGCGCGTCGCTGCCGCTCAGGCGAAGGAAGCTGGGCAACGCGCCTACGCTGACCTGCGGGCGGCCGATGCGCAACTCGCAGAGATTGCTAAAGAGCGCCATCGGTTGACGGCCCGTGCCGAGGCTGCGCGTGCCGAAGCGGATCGTGTGCGTCAGGCTCTGCAATCGGTAGCTGAGTCGGCGGGCGAGGCAACTCGCGAGGCTGAAGCGGCGGCGCAGGCATACGCTGAGGCCGAAGCTTCGCCGCGACCGATACTCGACGCTGGTTCCCGCGAGGGGGTCTTTGAAGAACTTGAAAAGGCTCGTGCCACCGAGGTCGAACTGCGTCTCTCCCTCGAAACCGCCCGTGAGCGGGCCCGCGCTGCGCAGGCCCGCTGCGAGACACTCGCTGAGCAATACGAGGCGGACCAACAAGCAGCTGAGGAAGCCGCGCGTAGGGCGGTGCTTCGTGCGCGGCAGGTTGCGCAGGCGGAGCGCGTTGCCGATTTGCTACCCGCGATCCTTGATGCTTGCGACCGTTCGCTCACAGAAGCCCGGCTGCAGCAACAGCGCGCCGAACAAGAGCGTGCCAGGCACAGCCAGGAGCTGACACTGCTGCGCTCCGAAGAGTCTGAGCTACGGCAGAAATTAGGATCACTCACCGAGCGTGTGCACGGTGCGGAGTTGAAGAGCTACGAGCGCAAGTTGCAGTTGTCTGCACTGCTGGAGCGATCCGGCAATGAGCTCGGCCTCGTCGAAGACGTACTCATCGCGGAGTTTGGTCCTGATCAACCGATCCCGGTGCCTCGCACCGAAGAGGCAGATTCTAGTGACGCAGAGCCCGAGGCCACACCTTTTGTGCGCGCCGAGCAAGAACGTCGCCTTGCGCGCGCAGAGAAGCGACTTACCGAGCTCGGACGCATTAACCCGCTTGCTCTCGAGGAGTTCTCAGCGCTTGAGCAGCGACACCTCTTTCTCTCTGATCAGCTGAAAGATCTCAGCAAAACCCGCACCGACCTCATGTCGATCATCGAAGAGCTCGACGAGAAGATGCAGGGTATTTTTGGGGCAGCGTTCGAAGACACGAGGGTCGCTTTCGCTGAGGTCTTTCCGATCCTGTTTCCGGGAGGATCCGGCGAGATCATGCTGAGTAACCCTGATGACCTGCTCAACACCGGTATCGAGATGGTCGTGAAACCCGCGGGCAAAAAGGTTGAGCGTATGTCGTTGCTCTCGGGCGGTGAGCGCTCGCTCGCGGCCGTCGCTTGGCTGATGGCGATCTTCCAAGCGAGGCCCAGCCCGTTTTACATTGTCGACGAGGTCGAGGCGGCGCTTGACGACGCAAACCTGGGTCGCCTGCTGCAGGTTTTTGAGCGCCTGCGCGAGAATTCGCAGCTCATCATGATTACCCATCAGAAGCGCACGATGGAGATCGCCGATGCGCTCTACGGGGTCTCCATGCGGCAGGATGGCATCTCAGCTGTTGTGGGTCAGCGAATAGGGCGCGAGGAGTAGTCTGCCTCCTTCTTGTATGGCTTCGTAACTCGTTGTGCTGCTGAAAGCTAACGAATTCATCTCAGCGCTCTGTGGAATGTGGTGATACCTACCGAGAACGTTAGGCTCTTCTTCAAGTCCCAAAAGTTGGGCGTTTCGATGACGAAAGGCAGTTGCCAATGAAGGCCACCTCCAAAAAAGCAGTTGGCGCACTTGCGCTCCTCGCGAGCGCAGCGCTTGTGCTGTCGGGCTGCAGTAGCACCTCCGATTCCGGTGATTCAAAAGACACAAAGTCCGAGGGCAGCAGCGAGGCACTTCGCATCGGCACGCTGCTTCCACAGACGGGCTCACTTGAGCACCTGATCTACGGACCTCAGGCGGCTGTGAAGCTGGCGTTGTCAGAGATCAACGATGCCGGGGGCGTGCTGGGCAAAGACGTTGAGGTCGTTGTCGAGGCAAACGAGCATGACCCCACCGACCCCACCATCATGGCAAAGAGTGTTGACGAGATCATCAAGGCCAAACCAGCCTTTGTGCTGGGTGCCATGGGAACCGGCAACACCAATGCGGCCATGCCGAAGCTGACTGAGGCTGGGATTCTGATGGGATCACCCTCGAACACCGGCATCGCCCTCGCGGGAATCAACAAGCTCTACTTCCGCACCATCGCTTCAGACATCATTCAGGGTCGTGCCCTCGGCAACCTCATTCTTAAAGACGGCAACGCCAAGGTCGCCGTGCTCACTCAGAACAATGACTACGGCAAGGGCCTGCGCGACAACCTGCAGACCACGCTCGAAGATGGCGGGGCAGAAGTTACCTACGGTGCCAAGGGTAAAGGCGAAGAGTTCCCCGAGGCACAGACCGCGTTTGCGTCTGAGGTCACCGCTGCTCTCGCTACAAAGCCCGACGCTGTCGCCATGGTGAGCTACGTCGAGGCAAAGCAGGCGATCCCCGAGCTCGCAGCGCAGGGTTTCGATCTGTCGAAGCTCTACCTCGTTGATGGCAACGCGGTGCCGTACCCCGAGTTTGATGCAGGTCTGCTTGAGGGTGCACAGGCAACGACCCCAGGTCGTATCGCCGACAAGGAGTTTAAGGCGGCACTTGAGAAGGCCTCGCCCGACGTGAGCAAGAGCCTGAACTTTGCTCCTGAAGCCTATGACGCTGTTGTGCTGGTGGCCCTCGCTGCTGAGCAGGGTGGCGCCACCGACACCGAGACCATCGTTGCGAACCTGCACTCGGTTTCGGGAAGTGAGGGTGGCGACGAGTGCGACACCTTCAAGGCTTGCGCCGCGTTGATTAAGGACGGCAAGAAGATCCACTACAAGGGTCAGGCCGGTGGTGGACCCCTGAACAAGGACAACGAGCCTTCGACCGCGCTCATTGGCCTGTACAAGTACGACAACAAGAACAACCCGGTCGCGGTTGGTGAGATCGAGGGTTAATCCACTCGATACTGGCGAGCCGCGGGATTCAAGATAGGTCCTGCGGCTCGCTATTGTGTTTACTGAATGAATTCGAAGCGTCAAGGAGGTGAGTGGTAATGCAGATTTTGATTGTTGAGGATGACGCTCGGATGGCCGATGCCCTGAGTGCGTACCTTCGCCGTGAGGGCTATACCACTCGCCAGGTTGGTGATGGTGTATCCGCTGTCGCAGCGGTTGGTCCAGATACTGAGGCCGTGATCCTCGACCTCGGCCTTCCAGATATGGATGGGCTCGACGTGTGTCGGCGCATTCGCGGCATCAGCGGGGTGCCGATCCTCATCGCCACTGCCCGCAGCAACGTCGAAGCTCGTATCAAGGGCCTGCAAGCCGGAGCCGACGATTTTGTGGTGAAGCCATACGATGTGCGCGAACTGATCGCCCGCATCGAAGCGGTGACGAGGCGAACGCGCACCGCTCCAATCACGCTGGTCGAACAAACCGCTGTCGAGATTGACGGTGTTTCTATTGATCTCACGGCCCGTTTGATTCACGCCGACGGACTGCCGGTTGAGCTCACTCCGAAGGAGTTTGACATTCTTGCCGTGCTCTCGCGTTACCCGGGGGTCACGACCCCGCGCGATCGCATTATTCGTGAGGTGTGGGAGACCGACTGGTCGGGTTTTAGCCGCTCACTCGAGGTGCACGTCGCCTCTATTCGGCGTAAGCTCAACCGCCCCGATCTCATTGTGACTGTGCGTGGTGTCGGATACCGACTGATGGGTGCCTAGCGGTGCGTCGACGCCTCGTTGTGGTCTTCCTTCTGCCCGCGATACTCATTCTGCTCGTACTCTGCGGCGCATACGGCTGGAGCGCTGCGAGGAGCGTACAACAGCACACGACCGCGCAGTTGCTCGGCGATCTCAGCTATTTTGTGCCGGGTGCAAGGCAGGCACTTCGGGCAGAGGACCCGAACCTCATTGAGAGCGAACTGCGCAGATTTGGCTCACTCTACGACACGCAGATCGTTATTTATGATCGCTCGGGTACGCCCTGGGTGAGCACCGGTGAAGTCGACGGTCACGATGAAGACGCAGAACAGGTTCGGCTTGCGCTTTCGGGGCGGCGGGGTGATCCTGTGGAAGCAGTGTTGCCCTGGAACATCAGTGAAACCGTGATCGTTGAGCCAGTGTTCGATGACAACAGTGTCATCGGTGCCGTGAGGATCTCCTCCGGGGTCGAAGCCTCTCAACGGGCTATTTTTACGCAGTGGGCCGCACTCTTGCTCGGGGGAGCGCTTTGTGTCGCGCTGCTTATCTGGGCCGTGTATCGACTCGCGAGTTGGGTGCTCAAGCCCCTGCGTCGGGTGGACACAGCTATGGCGGCCATCGAGAGTGGCGAGATGGGAGCGAGGATTGTGGGCGATACCGGCCCTCCCGAGGTGCAACGCATGGTTCGTATGTTTAATCAGATGGCCGAAGAGATCGAGCGAGTCATGACCCGGCAGCAGGAGTTTGTGCTGAATGCGTCCCATGAACTACGCAACCCCCTCGGTGCGCTGCTGCTGCGAGTGGAGTACCTCGCGACCGGCCTTGAAGAAGGCTGGGACGAAGACGTTGAACGCACTCGCGAAGAGGGTAAGCGCATGTCGCGCATCTTGGACACACTGCTGAACGTCGCCCGGGTGGGCAAGACGGACTCCACTTTTGCCGCGGTAGACCTGCAAGAGATGGTGGTCGAGCGCGCGGCGGCATGGCAGGATCGTGGGGAGGAACAAGGTGTCGTGGTGCGCGCCACCGAAGGGCCAGTGAGGCTGAGCGTTACTGACCGCACCGGAGTAGAGAGCGCACTTGACGCGATTATCGACAACGCCCTCAAGTTTGCGCCCGCGGGCACTGCTGTTGAAATATTCGTCACTGAACATGACGGCGAACAGCTCGTCACGGTTCGTGATCGAGGGCGCGGCCTCAGCGCAGAACAGCTCGAGCATGCGACAGACCGTTTTTGGCGCAGCTCACTCGACCAAAACTTGGTGGGCTCGGGTCTCGGACTCGCGATTGCATCCGACCTGATGGATTCGCTCGGGGGAGAATCGTGCTCGAATCGCCCGAGGGTGGCGGGCTCAAGGTGTCGCTCTGCTTGCCCATGGAAAACCCTCACCGAGGTGCGGCAGTTGATACTTCGGGGGTGTCGGGTGCGTAGTCCTCAGCGATTTCAAGGCCTGCGGGCTAGACTGCGCGCGCGAGCTGTGGCAAGCCTCTGGATAGTGCTCCTTGCAGGTTTCGCGCTTGGTGGCTGCGGCAGCGTTGCCCAGAGCGCTGGCCCCCAGGTGATTGCGGGAGGGGCCTCCACGGGAATCTATTACGCCTACAGCTCTGGTCTCGCCGAGCAGATGCGCGCCGCAGGCTTCGACATTGTGGCTGAAGAGACCGGGGGATCCGTCGACAACCTGTTGCGAGTCGGACGCGGAGAAGCGATGCTCGGTTTTGCTCAGGCAGATACTGCAGCTGATGCCGTTGCGGGTGTCGGTGCGTTTAAGAACCCCCTGCCCATCAACGCGGTGGCGCGCGTGTATGACGAGTACGTTCAGCTGGTTGTTCCTGCCACGTCGAAGGCGACCCAAGTCTCTGACCTAGTTGGGCTTCGTGTCTCAGTGGGAGAAACTAACTCCGGTGTAATGGTGATCGCTGACCGGGTACTCTCGGCCGCCGGGGTTGCAGAGGATAGTTACGAGCGCCGGGAGTTCGGCTTGCACGGCTCCGTTGCCGCGCTTGAGCAGGGACAAATAGATGCGTTCTTCTGGGTCGGTGGTGTGCCCACTCCCGGAATCGAAGTACTCTCACAAACAACTCCACTTCGCATGATTCCGATCGGACCCGAAACCGTCGAGCGCATGGACCTTGGGCGATCCAGCGTCTACCGGGTTTCTGACCTGCCTCTTGGTGCTTACAACACCTCAGGCAGCGTGGAAACAATGATGGTGCCGAACTACCTAGTGACCTCATCGAAGGTGCCGAAAGAGCTGGTGTACGAGGCTACGAAAGTGCTCTTTGAATCGAGTGCTCGGGTTTCGAACACGGTCCCGGCCGTTGCGTTGCTCGACCGAAGACAAGCCATTTTTACTTCCCCTGTTCCGCTGCATCCGGGTGCCCAGAAATACTACGTGCGAAGCAGGGACGGTTCTTGAACCGGCAATAGCGCCGAACCTCAAGATTTACTCAAGGTCAATCTCAAGATATCCTCAACGCCCGTGCGTTCCAATGGGTCACCTCGATACCGTGAAGCAGAAGGGTTCGACGGTGAGCAAACTTGCCTGAGTAGCCCAGTGAGTTAAATGGTGTGCCGAGGCAGCGCAGTTCGCGCTCGTTCGAGGTCGTGATCCAAAGGTGGAACAGGGATGAGTGCGAGCGATCCACTGGTTGTCGTTGAAAACGTGCAGAAGCACTACGGCGAGTTTCAGGCACTGACCGATATCAATCTTTCGGTCGAACGGGGCGAGGTGGTTGTTGTCATTGGTCCTTCGGGATCAGGCAAATCAACGCTGTGTCGCTCCATCAACAGGCTAGAGACCATTACGAGCGGCTCGATCCGCATCGACGGCACTGAACTGCCGTCCGAGGGTAAGAAACTGGCGCATTTGCGAGCTGAGGTTGGAATGGTGTTCCAGTCCTTCAACCTCTTTGCACACCTCACGATTCTTGAGAATGTGACGCTCGGACCGATCAAGGTGCTGGGTTACTCGAAGGCCGATGCAAAGAGGGAAGCCCTGCAGATCCTCGCGCGTGTTGGCATTGAGAAGCAAGCGGACAAGCTTCCCGCCCAGTTGTCCGGTGGGCAACAGCAGCGTGTTGCGATTGCTCGCGCCCTCGCCATGCAGCCTAAGGTAATGCTGTTTGACGAGCCGACGAGCGCACTCGACCCCGAGATGATCAACGAGGTGCTTGACGTAATGGTTGGCCTGGCAAAAGAAGGTATGACCATGGTTGTCGTGACACACGAGATGGGCTTCGCTCGTAAGGCTGCAGATCGAGTCGTGTTTATGGCCGATGGGAAGATTCTCGAGACGGGCGCTCCGGAGGACTTCTTCACCAACCCACAGACGGACCGTGCTCGCGACTTCCTCTCCAAACTCATCACCCACTAGCTAGCCCGCGGGTGCCCGTTTGGGCACCCGAACCCAACCGAAGGGAATCGCTTATGCGCTTCAAGAAAGTTTTTGCAACCATTGGCCTCGTGAGCGCCGCCGCTCTTGCCCTGACCGGCTGCACAAGCGGCAGCCCGTCAGATTCCGCTGACGGCGGTTCATCCGCCGACAGCAAGAACCCGTGGACGGTAGCCGAGAGCGTAACCCTTGAGGGCAGCCCGACTTTTGACGCGATGAAGAAGCGCGACAAAGTGATCATTGGTGTCAAGGAAGACCAGCCCAACCTTGGGTACTTTGACAACGTCACGCAGGAGCGAAGCGGCTTCGATGTTGACATTGCTCGCTGGGTTGCTGCCTCGCTCGGATTCGACGAGGACAAGATCGAGTACAAGGCGATTGCCTCCGCAAACCGTGAGCAGGCGATTGTGAATGGTGACATCGACTACTACGTCGGCACGTACTCCATTAACGACAAGCGCAAGAAAGACGTCGACTTTGCTGGCCCGTACTTCGTCACCGGACAGGGCCTCCTCGTGAAGAAGGGTAGCCCTGACTACCAGTCGCTTGAGGAGCTCAAAGGTAAGACGGTGTGTTCTGCGACCGGCTCGACGCCCATTCAGAACATCAAGGAGAACTTCCCCGAGATCAAGACTCAGGAGTTCGACCTTTACTCTGCCTGTGTTGAGAACCTCAAGAATGGCCAGGTTGATGCGGTGACGACCGACCAGGCAATTCTGATCGGATACGCGGCGCAGGATCCTGACAACCTGATGGTGACGACCGGACCACTCCTTACAAAGGAAGAGTACGGCATCGGCCTGCCGAAGGGCGACGATGCACTTCGCGCTCACATCAACGAACTCCTGACTGACGGCGGCGACATCTGGACCAAGATTTTCGACAAGAACCTTGGCGGCTCCGGCATCACGGTTGACCAGCCGAAGGTCAACGCTTACTAATTCCCTAGAGTTCGGGGTGGCATGGCCGCCCCGAACTCCCACAGCACAGAAGGCAGACGAATGGACGTCATCTTCGGAAACCTGGATCTCTGGGGAACCGCGATTCAGAACACCCTGATCGTCTTTGTGGGCGGCGGTGTATTTGCGCTCATTTTGGGGATGATTATTGGCGCAATGCGGGTTTCGCCCGTGCCGATCGCCCGAGGTGTCGGCACGGTGTACGTGAACATCATTCGCAACACCCCGCTCACTCTCGTCTTCTTCTTTTTTGTGCTTGGTTACCCCGCACTCGGGCTGCCTCGGCTGAGCCCAATGGTGCTCGGAATCATCGCCATTGGCATCTACACTGCTACCTACGTGGCGGAGGTGCTGCGTGCCGGCATCAACACCGTGCCAGTGGGGCAGGCCGAGGCCGCCCGAGCGATTGGTCTACCATTCGGTCAGGTCATGACCCTGATCGTGCTTCCGCAGGCCTTCCGCTCAGTGGTGCCACCCATGATGAGCGTATTTATTGCACTGCTCAAAAACACGACGATCGCTGCCGGTTTCTCCGTATCGGAGCTTGCCGCGTTGCGCGCAACCGTCAACGACTCGGGTGGCCGTCCCGGCAACCCGATGGAAGTGCTTCTGCTGGTTGCCGTGGTCTTTGTTGTGCTGGTGCTGCTGCTCAGCGCTGTGCAGCACAGTCTTGAAAAGAAGTGGAGGATCGTGCGATGAGCACCTCAGTTCTGTATGACGTGCCCGGCCCCGGGCAATCGTGCGAAACCGCCTCATTGCGGTCGCCACGGTCATTGTGGTTGCCGCGGTTATCGGTTTTATTGTGTATCGCTTCGCCCTCTCAGGCCAATTTTCTGCCGCGAAGTGGGGCATCTTCACCTACTCCGCGGTGTGGAACCAGATCCTCGTGGCGCTCGGCAAGACGCTTGCTGCGTTTGGTCTTGCGGCCATTCTGAGTCTGGTAGTTGGGTTTGCGCTGGCGATCGGACGACTTTCGGAGCACCGCTGGGTTCGTGCGCCGATTACCACGGTGACTGAACTCTTCCGTGCGGTGCCGGTTCTCGTCATGATGATGCTTCTTTACTACGGCTTGCCCTCGGTGGGGGTAAAGATGGACCCGTACTGGGCTGTCGTTATTGCGCTCGTTTTGTACAACGGCTCGGTGCTCGCGGAAACCCTTCGGGCAGGTATCGAGTCTCTGCCGCGTGGCCAAAAGGAGGCCGGCTACGCGATTGGCTTGCGCAAGAGTGGTGTCATGAGGCTGATTCTTCTTCCACAGGCGGTGCGAGTCATGTTGCCCGTGATCGTGGCGCAGCTTGTGGTCACCATGAAAGACACCGCGCTTGGGTTCATCATTACCTACCCCGAACTGTTGTACTTAGCAAAGCAGCTGAGCAGCAACGCCCAGTTCCAGCAACCTCTGCTGCAGTCGGCGTTTGTTATTGGCGGCATCTACGTTGTAATGTGCCTGATTCTGTCGGGCATCGCTCGCATGCTTGAACTGAGGCTCCGCCGGAGTAACCGGGCGCTCGGCACGCGCGGCTCTCACGCGGACCCCGCGCCGGTCGAACCTGGAGATCCTCGCCTGCACGCAGAAGGAACGATTACCGAGGTTATCTCGGTGCAAGACCGGGAGTAGCGGGGTAACCTAGGCCTGATTCCCTAGCCTCGCTGCTCCCACCGAAAGTCACTCCGTTTGAGTTCGTATTTCGCTTCGTTTCAGTTTGCCCCGAAGGTCTTGACTGGCAGGGCATCGCCCTCATAGTGCTCGCGGCCTTCGCTGCCGGTTGGATCGATGCCGTCGTGGGTGGAGGCGGTATGTTGCAACTGCCCGCGCTGCTGCTGGTGCCCGGGATTACACCGCTGCAGGCGCTCGCGACGAACAAGCTTGCCTCTGTGTTTGGAACAGCAACGAGCAGCTTGAGCTATTACCGGAGTGTGCGTCCTAGCCTGAGAACGGTACTTCCAATGGCTGGAATCGCCTTGGTCGCGGCCACTAGCGGCGCATCACTTGCGGCTTTTTTGCCGCCTGTGGTGTTCAAACCGATCATCTTGATCGCGCTGGTTGGTGTTGCGCTTGTGACGATCTGTAAACCCTCACTGGGAGCCGTCACCAAACTGAAGTACCACGGCGTAAAACACGTGGCGATCGCCGGTGTGGCGGGTGCAGCCATCGGCTTCTATGACGGACTCATAGGCCCGGGTACCGGTACCTTCTTGATTATCACGCTAGTCGGGGTACTTGGCTACGACTTTCTGATGGCGAGTGCGCAGGCAAAGATCGTGAACTTCGCAACGAACCTTGGTGCCCTCCTGCTGTTTATCCCACTCGGTGCCGTTCTGTGGCCACTCGGGCTCGTGATGGGGGCCGCAAACATTGCGGGTAGCTATCTCGGATCCCGAATGGCGATCAAGAAGGGCGCAGGGTTTGTGCGAGTGCTGTTCCTCATTATCGTTGCGGCCCTCATCGTGAAGCTTGGTTTTGAGTTCTTTGCGGAGCCTAACTAATCCTTCGCTTTTGCCTCTACGTCTTGTGCGAGGGTGCCAAGGTAGAGCTCAATGACCCTGGGGTCGTTCGCGAGTTCACGTCCCGGACCCTCGTACGCGTTGGTGCCTTGGTCAAGCACGTAGGCGCGATCACATATTTGCAGGCAGCGGCGAGCGTTCTGCTCGACCATGATGATCGTGACACCCGTCTTGTTGATCTGGCGCGTACGAATAAAGGTCTCGTCCTGTCGCACGGGGGAGAGGCCGGCGCTTGGCTCGTCGAGCAGCAGCACACTCGGCTTCATCATGAGGGCGCGCGCCATGGCTACCGATTGACGTTCACCGCCCGAGAGTGATCCGGCGAGCTGCCTACGGCGATCCGCGAGCATGGGAAACAGATCCCACATCTCGGCCGCGCGTTCTGCAAATTCCTTAGGCTTCAGAAAGAGTCCCATCTGCAGATTCTCTTCGATGGTCAGTGAGGGGAACACGTTGTTGGTCTGCGGCACGAAGCCCACACCAGCGCGCACGAACTCGTTTGTCTTGAGGCCGGTGACGTCGCGATCCTCAAGCAACACTCGACCACTGCGAATGTTGACGAGGCCAAAAAGCGCCTTCAAGAGTGTCGACTTGCCGGCGCCGTTGGGGCCGATAATGCCAACGAGTTCACCACGGCGCGCTTCGAGCGAGCAATCGTTGAGAATATTGATGCCCGGCAGATACCCCGCGTCGAGGTGATCCGCGCGCATCACAATGTCGGTCGTCTCGGTCATCGCGCTTCCTCCGCATCGTCCTGCGCCTCTTCTTCAGCGATCTCCGTCTCGATCGCCCGCATAAGCCCGGTTGTGAGCATGTCGTCGTCACCCAGATCCCGATCGTGGTGAGCCCCAGATAGGCGTCAACAACAGCCTCGCTGCCCATCACGTCCTCGGGTAGTCCCTCCGCGATTAGCTGGCCCTGGGCCATCACCACAACCCAGTCGGAGATATGTCGCACCATGTGCATGTCGTGCTCCACAAAAAGCACGGTGGTTCCCTCATCGCGCAGCATTTGAATGTGGTCGAGCAGACTCTGCGTGAGCGCGGGGTTCACACCGGCCATGGGCTCATCAAGCATGATCATCGATGGATTCGCCATGAGTGCGCGTGCCATCTCGAGCAGCTTCTTCTGGCCGCCCGAGAGGCTGCCCGCCATGTCATCACGCTTTGCGTCGAGTTTAAAGCGGCGCAGCAGGTCTTCAGCGCGCTCGATATTTTCGCGCTCGCGTTTGATCCAGAGCGGTTTAATGAGTCCGACAAACAGGTTCTCACCCGGCTGATCCCGAGCTCCGACGAGCATGTTCTCAAGCACCGTCATGCGACTCAGCGCCTTGGTGAGCTGGAAGGTTCGGATCATGCCAGCGCGCGCAACCTTCGTTGCGTTGGTGCGACCGAGGCTTACTCCTTCAAAAGACCACTGCGCGAGAGGAGCACCTTTTGTTTTCGACGGCTTATCAAACCCCGTTAGCAGGTTGAAGAACGTCGTTTTGCCCGCGCCATTTGGGCCGATAAGCGCGGTGATGGCGCCGCGCTGCACCTCGAGGTGCTTCACGTCAACGGCCGTCATGCCACCGAACTTGCGTTCGATGTTATCGACGGTGAGGATCGGATCGGGTTTTGATACGCCCGGTGTCTGATCGAGCGTGCGCAGCGTATCACGCAGTGCCTCGCGGTCATAAGGGTAGCCGGGAATGGTCTGCTGTGCTGATTCCGAAATGCTAGACATTGAACGACAGCTCCTTTTTGTTCCCGAGTATGCCTTGCGGTCTAAATATGACGAGCAGCATCAGCATGAGACCAATGAGGATCCACGAGACGATCTCGGTCTGCTGTGCGCTCAAAATGGTCGAGGGCACGTACTCTGTTGCAAGACTGGATATGACGAGACGCACGACAAAAAAGAGGATCGAGCCGAGCAGCGGTCCGAAAATGGTGGCCGCGCCGCCGAGCAGCATGATCATCCAGAGGTTAAACGTTGTCGCGCGTCCCATGCCGTCCGGGTTGATCGCCGCGGGCATGGCCATGATGATGCCGCCAAAACCGCCCATCACACCACCGATCATGAGCGCCTGCATCTTGTACGAGAAGGTGCTCTTGCCGAGGCTGCGCACGGCGTCCTCGTCTTCGCGGATGCCCTTGAGTACACGACCCCAGGGGCTGCGCATGAGCAGCCAGGTCACTAGCAAAAAGAGGGCAACGAGCGACCAAGCCACAATGCGAGACCACCAGTCGTCGACCCCGGTGTTGTTGTAGTCGAGGATCCCAAGCCCAAACAGGTCTGTGCGTCCTTCAGGCAGGGGAGAAAGGGCGTTGAACTCGACGCGGAATTTCGGGCTTTGAATGCCGCTCGGGCCGCCCGTGATAGTCGAAAGGTTCGCGAGTCGTGCGACCATACGCACGATCTCGGCAGCACCGATGGTGACGATCGCCAGGTAATCGCCGCGCAGTTTCAGGGTTGGGATCCCGAGCAGCAAAGCAAACAGCATTGACGCGATGATTGAGATGAGAATCGCGGGGAAGAACCCAATCCCGGCCATGACTGAGATCACGAAGCCGTAGCCACCAATCAGCATGAAGCCGGCCTGGCCCATGTTCATGAGGCCGGTGAACCCGAAGTGGATATTGAGGCCGATGGCGGCGAGCACAAACGCGGCCGTGACGGGGGAGAGGGCGGTCTGCAGAATCGCCTGCAGGAGTTCAAGTGGATAGCTCATGATTGTCCTTAACCGATCCGCTCTTTACGACCGAAGATGCCCTGCGGTCGAACCAGCAAGACGATGATGAGGATGAAGAGAGCCGCGGCGTGTTTCAGGTCGCCCGGCAGCCAGATGTTCGCCATCTCAACGATGAGGCCGATGATCATGGCCCCACAACCGCGCCGAATGCCGTGCCGATCCCGCCGAGCACCACCGCAGCGAAGAGGAGCAGCAAGAATTGCCAGCCGGTGTTCCACGAAATGCCGTTGAGCACGAGGCCGAGCAGCACGCCGGCGAGGCCCGCGAGAGCGGAGCTGGCGATCCACACCACTCGCACCACGCGGTTCACGTCGATGCCTGAGGCCTCGGCGAGTGCCGGATTGTCAGACACAGCGCGAGTTGCGCGGCCGAAACGCGAGTATTTTAGGGCGAGGCCAACACCGATAATCGCAACAAGTGCGATGCCCATTGCAATGTAGGACTGCACGGTGAGGGTGACTCCAAAGAGCTGTACGGTCTTTGGGGTGCTCGGGTCGATGCGCAACACATTGGCGCCAAAGAAGAACTGGAAGAGGTTCTGCAGCACGATCGAGAGGCCAATCGAAACGATCATGAGTTGCATGAGGCTCAGCCGTTTTCGCCGTAGCGGCTTCCAGAGCACTGCGTCTTGCAGCCAACCGAATCCGGCCATGATTAGAACAGCAATGCCGCCTGCCAGCCAAATGTTGCCGGTGATCGACATAAACAGGAAGGCGAGGATGCCACCCATCGAGATCATCTCGGCGTGAGCAAAGTTGCTGAGGCCCGTCGTGCCATAAACGAGGGAGAGTCCTACTGCCGCAAGTGAGAGCAGGAGACCCATGCGAATACCGGAGGCAGCCTGCTGCCACAGCCGGGACCACGAGAACTCGCCTGAAGCGGAGGTGGCTGCGGAGGTGGTTTCAGTCTGATTCGGATTCGCTGGAGTTTGGGTGGTTGTTGCGTTTTCGTCGCGCTTGTCAGCACCGCCATCATCGCTTGGTGCGGCTGCTGAGGCATCATCGGTTAGCGGAAAAAGCGCGCTGCCCGTGTTGAAGAGTTCGATGGAGATCGTTCGGGATCCCTGTCCCTTCAAAAACTGACCCTCCGGAAGGGTTTTCGGGTCCACCGTCACAACGTATTCGCCAGCCTCGTCGATCGAAAAGATCCAGCTGCCGGTCGCATCGGTTGTTGTCTGCTGTGTCCCTGGTGCCTCGGTGCCCTTAAGTTCAAGCTTGACGCCAACCGCTGGTTCGCCCGCGCTCGTTTTGATGACACCTTGCAGGCAGGCGGTCGTTGGGCCGGGGTGCAGCTTGTCGCCTGTGCAGGCGAGCAAGCAAGCGAGGAAAGCCCCCATACCGCGAGTAACCCGGCGAGAAGTAAGAGCACAAGGCGCCTCAGGGGTGCCTGACTCTCTAACACGGTGCGAATCACTAGACCTCCATCGGTCATTTCGAACTATTCGAAATCTCTTCGTCAACAAATGCTCGTGCCTCCAGAAGAAACACATATGCTCAGAGAATATAGCGGAGCCTCGAGCGATCTCAGTGCACAACTGACGGAATCTGACGAACTGACACCAAAATGAAACGCGGTGGTGGGGTGTGTTGCACATTCTTGAGCGAGTCATTTTGAATTGGGGGATTTGCTGTAGCATTGTCTATGTATTATTTAAAGATTGGTTTTTTGCATGCATGACGATGACCTTGATTACGATAAGCTTATGCGAGATATCAGCAGGCACCAGGCTCCGGTGGTGGCATCTACCGCTCCAGTTGCCGGGCCGAGAATTATTCCTCCCGTGCTCTATCTTCCAATCCGTGAGGTTGCAGAAGGCCAACACGCCGCAGAAGTGCGCGAGTTGCCCGACGCGCGAAAGGCGCTGATTGCCTATACGGCGCTTGATAGACTCGCTGAAAATTGCGGACCTGCTCAACCGTGGATCCTTATACAGACTGATGAGCTGGGGTCCATCAAAGACGAGCAACCGTTTGACGTAGTGAATTTCGATCCGCAGTTCTCTGAACATCTCATTCGCAATGGGAGGCTTGTATGAGCCTCATTCGGGTTGACCGATATGAAATGACCGAATGGCTTAAGAGACCAGAGAGGGCCGAAGCAGACCTCAACACTGCTCTAGCTGGTTTTTCATCCTCCGCTGACGGTGGTGTAGCGAGTGACAAGATTGCTTTGATCGTGCGGATTGCGCTTGAGAGTGCACAGTTGGCTTCGAATGCCGTTAGCGGGATTTGTGAGATATCGCACCGTGCAATCGATGATCAGCATCTGACGGATGATGAGATCAAAGAATCGCTCGATAACTTTACGAACAAGGTGTTCAGCAAATGAGCGGAATTTATCTCAAAATAACCGGTGATCCGGCTTCCCTTCACGACCTTGCAGACTGGCTTGAAAACAACCCCTCGAAGTTGAGCGAGGAGTTGCATTTGAGTCTAATGAAGCTGAAAAACCATTCGATCCACTCTTGGCTAGGCGAGACCGGAACGGCGTTTCGCCAAACCGTAGGGGCTACCGCAAAAGGTGTCGAGCCGGTTCATGGGTATTCGAAGGACGCGGCCTCGGCGTTTCGGGCATTTGCAAATCGCATTACCCGAGGCAGAGAGAAGTTTCAGGACTATGCGGATTCTGCGAAGGAAGGGCGGTTAGTTGTCGACGGAGACTGGATTACGATGCCTTTGCCGCCTCCACCGCCTGGGGCATATCCTGCTGGCAAATCCGCACCCGTTTCATCCATGAGTAATGGTGCCTGCGTTCAGGTTTGGCAGCCCGGCGAGTACCAAAAGGCTCAAGAACTCTTCAAAGGCATCGCGGAAGACGTCGGAAATTGGTGGACTGATCTTGAGAAATGGATCGATGAGCACCTGGTGCCTCTTATTTCTCGTGTTACGGATTTCGACGAGCTTGCATGGGTGCTCAAGACGCTTGGTGAGGGAAACGACCTTGCGCGGAACACCGCAGTTGGGCTTGTGTCCGCGAAGTGGGCAGAGAACTTAAAGGAATTTGAAGCAGCTGCTGCAAAGGCTCGCGAGGCCGCAGATACCCATACCCATCGCCGTAATTCAGGGGATCCCGAAATCCGCAAGCCGGCGCTCAAAGAATCGAGCGGGGACCTCAAAGCCACCCGTGACATGTTTGACGGAGAAGTGAGAAAGCTGAGGATTGGATCGCGCACGCTACCTGTTGTTGGTTTTGCGGTGGATGTTGCTGCTGCTGGAATCGACGTAACCAATGGGGGGTCGATCTCTTCGAATGCGGTTGGAATTGGAGCGGGTGTCGGGTCGAGTGTGGTACTTGGTGTCGGTGCAACGGCCGTTGGCCTTAGTGGTGGTGGTGTCGCCCTAATTATCGGTGGCATTGCATTCTTGCTTAGTGAAACTGCAAGGGGGGCCTACGAGAACTCGGTGCCTTTGGATATACGCGAAGCAATTGATGCTGGTGACTGGAATTATGTCTTCTAGCCTGGGTTATTTAACATGAAATCCGCATTGAGGGGACCTGGATTATGAGACAAGGGTATCCAGAAGGTGTCGTGCGTTCACCAAAGTTGAGTATTTCAGATAGTTATAGGGACGCCAGTTTCCCGACAGTGCTCTTCGTTCTTTTATTTCTCCCCATTTTTGTGTTGGTTGTTCTTGTAGTATCTTGGGATAAGTTTTTTTTTAGTCTCAATATAATTCTTGTGTTTACGGGCACATTCTTACTATTCTCTGGTGGATTTTTGGCCACTCGGCCTGCTCTCATGAAGGTGATCCGAGTGAGGTCAGAGACGCGGCTTCGCTTCTTGCCCAGTCGGCTGATGCCTGTCTTTTACGTCGCTGTTTTCTTGCTTTTCATAGCCAGCTTCATGCCTTTGCTTGAAATCTTAATGACCGGTGAATCGACGATCGCGCAGACGCCTGGAATGAGATCGGTTTTCTGGTTTGTTACCGTGGTAGGCGGGCTTGCAGGGGTTGCGCACGCAATTTTTGGAATCTTCTACCCGTTTGGTGTCACCCTTGATGAAGCGGGCATTGTTTGTCGGACTTTCCTCGGGCGTCCATGGTTTGTGTCCTGGGCGTCCCTTGAGGAAGTGGAACTTGGTAGGAAGGGTCGAGTCAAAGCTATAAAGCTTTATTCCGCCGATGAAGGAGTGAGCACTATCATCCCCATGACGATGGGATCAGACCCCATCGTCATCGCCGAAACTATCGAGTATTTTCGGCGGCACCCGGGTGATCGTGAGCTTTTGAATGATCCGTTTGCGGCGCTCTCACTTGTGGTTGATTTCGATCCCGCACCGCAGTCGGCAGACGGGAGGGAATCGCGCCGGTAGTATCGATGCATGGCTGAGCGATCATGGTCCTTCTCAAATGTGTTCCGAGGTATTTTTAGCGGCTCGGAGCAAATCACCGACGAGACCTGGGACGACCTTGAGACCGCGCTGATCACGGCCGATTTTGGGCCGGATGTCGCGGAGTCGATTCTGGATCAGCTGCGCGCCGACGTGACGCGTCACCGGGTGACTGAGGTGAAGGAGATGCGGCGCATGCTGCGCGACGCCATTGAGGAGCGCCTCGCCGCGTATGACCCGACGCTGAAGCTCTCGGAGCGCCCCGCAGTCATTCTTGTGGTCGGGGTGAACGGAGTTGGCAAGACCACCACGATCGGCAAGTTCGCGAACTACCTAAAGTCGTTCGACAAGCGGATTCTTGTCGGCGCCGCCGATACCTTCCGTGCCGCCGCCGTTGAACAGCTCGCAACCTGGTCGGAGCGCGCCGGCGTAGACATCGTGAAGCCGCAGCAGCAGGGGCAGGATCCCGCGTCCGTTTCATTCCAAACCGTACAGAAAGCGGTCGAGGAGAACTACGACATCGCCATCATTGACACGGCAGGGCGGCTGCAGACAAAGGGTGGGCTCATGGACGAGCTCGGCAAGATCCGACGGGTGATCGAAAAGCAGGCTCCGGTGTCTGAGGTGCTTCTGGTGCTCGACGCGACCACCGGTCAAAATGGACTTGCGCAGGCCGAGGCGTTCATTGAACACGCCGGGGTAACCGGGCTCGTGCTCACGAAGCTTGACGGTTCTGCAAAGGGCGGATTTGTGCTGTCGGTGCAGGAGAAGACCGGCCTGCCGATCAAGCTTGTCGGGCAGGGTGAGGGGATCGGCGACCTCACTGGATTTACCCCGCACGTCTTTGCGCAGCAGCTCGTAGGATGAGCCGGGTAGACTGATCCCGCTATGGCTACTTTCGGAACGCTGTCTTCGCGGCTCACAGACACTTTCAAGAACCTTCGTGCGAAGGGTAAGCTCTCGGCGTCTGACGTCGACAGCACCGTGCGCGAGATTCGCCGCGCCCTGCTCGAGGCTGACGTTGCACTCGACGTTGTGAAGCAGTTCACCGCGACGGTGCGCGATCGTGCGCTCGGTGACGAGGTCAACAAGGCCCTCAATCCCGCGCAGCAGGTCGTACAGATTGTTAACGAAGAACTCGTTGCGATTCTCGGTGGTGAGCAGCGTCGTTTGGAGTTCGCGAAGAAACCGCCGACCATCATCATGCTTGCGGGT
Source organism: Leucobacter coleopterorum (assembly GCF_011382985.1). Classification (GTDB taxonomy): domain Bacteria; phylum Actinomycetota; class Actinomycetes; order Actinomycetales; family Microbacteriaceae; genus Leucobacter; species Leucobacter coleopterorum. Next base: position 1,710,153 of record NZ_CP049933.1, on the reverse strand, counting down.
CTGCAAGGTGCCGGCAAAACAACGCTCGCGGGTAAGCTCGCGAAGTGGTTGAAAGATCAGGGCCACACGCCGCTGCTTGTCGCGTGTGACCTACAGCGACCGAACGCCGTCACGCAGTTGAGCGTTGTCGCGGATCAGGCTGGCGTCGCTGTGTTCGCGCCCGAGCCTGGCAACGGCGTTGGCGATCCGGTCAAGGTCGCAAAGAATGGCGTGGCAGAGGCCAAGAACAAGCTCTACGACTTTGTGATCGTCGATACTGCAGGCCGCCTCGGTGTTGACGAAGAGTTGATGCGCCAGGCCGCGAACATCCGTAAGGCAATTGATCCCGATGAGGTGTTGTTCGTGATCGACGCCATGATCGGTCAGGACGCCGTCACAACTGCTCAGGCCTTCCAAGAGGGTGTTGACTTCACCGGAGTCGTGCTCACCAAGCTTGATGGTGATGCGCGCGGTGGTGCAGCGTTGTCGATCCGGAGCCTGACCGGTCGGCCCATTTTGTTCGCCTCCACCGGTGAGGGACTCGGCGATTTCGAGCCGTTCCACCCTGACCGCATGGCGAGCCGGATCCTCGACCTCGGGGATATTCTCACCCTGATCGAGCACGCGCAGCAGAGCTTTGACGAAGAAGAAGCGCGCAAGGTCGCCGAGAAGATCGCGAAGGATCAGTTCACCCTCGACGATTTCCTCGGCCAGATGCAGCAGCTGCGCGGTGCCGGCTCCATCAAGAAGATGATGGGCATGCTGCCCGGCATGGGCAAGATGAAGGAACAGCTCGACAATTTTGACGAGCGCGAGATTGTGCGCACCGAGGCGATCATTCAGTCGATGACCAAGGAGGAGCGCCAGAACCCGAAGATCCTGAACGGCTCGCGTCGCCTGCGTATCGCCAAGGGTTCCGGCATGACCGTCACCGACGTTAATAGTCTGGTGCAGCGCTTCGAGCAGGCTGCGAAGATGATGAAGACTGTTGCGCGTGGGGGAGTCCCGCAGGTTCCCGGTATGGGTCCGATGCCCGGCATGGGCGGCCACGGCGGCAAAAAGAAGCAGCAGGCGAAGGGTAAGGGCGCAAAGAGATCCGGTAACCCAGCAAAGCGTGCCGCTGAGCTAACCCAGGCTCCGGCTCCCTCTGCAGGTGGATCCGGGTTTGGGCTCGGCGCTGGTGCTGGCACTGCGCCGAGCGAAGAGGAAATGGCGAAGCTGCAGCAGATGCTTGGTAAGGGTCTGCGCTAGGGGCTCTGTCTGAGATTTGGCTGCTTAACCGGTGGCGGACCTTCATCAGGTCAAAATCAGACGTTTTCTATCGGCTGAGCGTTCAGTGCCGGCTCATAGCTCGGCAATCGGGCCGCTGCCCTGGTTATTGATGCAACAACCCTTGGGTCGCAGAAGCGTCTGGAACGCACGCTGTTTGGCAAGTAAAACCCCTGATCCCAACAAGAATTGTTTTCTCCGCAATTCTGTGGCAAACTTGATGAGTTCGCGCGAACCGCGCGTCTAGGCTTATGCGTCACTCGTTTGGAATGGCGTAACGTCACATTTCCAATCACTGAGGAGTCACTCATGGCTGTCAAGATCCGTCTCAAGCGCTTTGGCAAGATCCGCGCCCCTTACTACCGCATCGTCGTTGCTGACTCGCGCACCAAGCGCGACGGTCGTGTGATCGAAGAGATCGGTCACTATGACCCCACCCGCAACCCTTCACTCATCCAGGTTGAGTCCGAACGTGCACAGTACTGGCTCAAGGTTGGCGCACAGCCCACCGAGCAGGTAGCTGCGATCCTAAAGCTCACTGGCGACTGGGGCAAGTTTAAGGGTGAGGGTGAGACTGAGTCGCGCGTTCTCCAGCCCGAGGCAAAAGTTGCTTTCGAAGCAGACGCGGCCAAGAAGCCTGTTCTGCGCCCCAAGGCAGAGAAGAAGGCTGAGGAGCCCAAGGCAGAGGATGCTGCTGAAGCTCCCGCTGAAGAGGTATCGGCTGAGGCCGCTGCCGAGACCACCGAGAGCTAATAGCCTTGGCTGAGCAGTCGCTTGTGGAAGCACTCGAGCATCTCGTTCAGGGGATTGTCGAGCACCAGGATCAGGTTCGAGTTGACGCTCGCGAGACCGGACGTGGTGAGGTGCTTGAGGTGCGTGTGCACCCGAGCGACCTTGGTCGCGTGATCGGCCGCGGTGGGCGCACGGCTCAGTCCCTGCGCACGCTCGTATCCTCTCTCGCTCTGGGTGACCGCGTTCGTGTTGATGTTGTTGATACGGATGAGGACGACAGCGGCGCAGAGGTGCAGGGCTGATGGCCGACGCTCCAAAGCGTGTAGAGGCTCCCCGTCCCGCTAGCGGGGCGGGGAGCTTGCGTGTTGGCCGTCTCACTAAGCCGCACGGTCTTAAAGGTGGCATGAAGCTTGAGATGTTCACCGACAACCCTGAACTGCGTTTTGCACCCGGTGCTGTCTTTCACCTGCAGGTGCCGAAGGACTCGCAGTGGTTTGGGCGAACTCTCACCCTCATTGAGCTGCGCTGGTTCAACGCCTCGCCCGTGGGGTTCTTTAAAGAACTCACTGACAGAACCGCCGCCGAGAGCATCGTGCGTGCAATTCTCTGGATCGACGAAGACGCTGTGGCCGAGGGCGAAGAAGACAATGCTTGGTACCATCACCAACTTGTTGGTCTCGATGTCGTGCGTGACGGCGTAAAGGTCGGTACGGTTGCTGAGATTCAGCATTTTCCTGCTCAAGATCTGCTCTCGGTATTAACGCCAAACGGCACAGTGCTTGTCCCGTTTGTGGAGGCGATTGTGCCGAGCGTTGACATTGAAGCGGGTGTTGTGCAGATCACCCCGCCGGCCGGTCTCTTTGAAGAGATTGAGTCCGACGAGTGAGAATTGACGTCGTCACGATCTTTCCTGGGTACTTCGATGCGCTTGAGCTGTCCCTGCTCGGCAAGGCGAAGTCCCGGGGATTGATCGACGTTCGCGTGCACGATCTTCGCGAGTCTGCGCACGACAAGCACCGCACCGTTGACGATACCCCGCCGGTGGCGGAGCGGGAATGGTCATGAAGCCCGAGCCCTGGGGCGTGGCTCTCGACGGTATTCTCGAGGATGCCGATTTGGCTTCGGGATCCGAGCCGCTCATCATCTTCCCGTCGCCCGCGGGTGAGGTTTTCACCCAGCACATGGCGCGCGAACTGGCCGAAGAGCAGCATCTCGTGTTCGGGTGCGGCCGTTACGAGGGGATCGACCAACGCGTTTTTGATGAGTACTCCGCTCGAGCCCGCGTCAAGCTCGTGAGCATCGGTGACTATGTTTTGAACGGGGGAGAAGTCGCCTCGATAGCAATGATCGAGGCCATCGCTCGCCTGCTTCCCGGCGTTGTGGGTAACCCCGAGAGCCTGGTCGAAGAATCGCACGAAGAAGACGGGCTGCTCGAATACCCGAGCTACACCAAGCCCGCGAACTGGCGTGACAGAGAAGTTCCGCCGATCCTGCTCAGCGGCAACCACGCCGCCATTGCGAAGTGGCGCCGTGAGCAGAGCATCGAACGCACCAAACGAGTGCGTCCTGAACTGCTGCCCCGCGAGCTTGATGATGCACCCCGTGGACGCCACGCCGCGCCTTAGCCACAACGGCTCTGCCCACGCGCCGCTAGGCTTGTCGCATGCGTGATTTTCTCTCTGCCGTGACCGGTAAGACCGTGCGGCAGGTAGCCCGATTGCGCGGGGGAGGATCCGCGCTTCCCGGTCTTGTGGTCGAGCGCCTTGACCCCGGGTTTCTTGCCAGGGTGCTCGGTCGCCTGCCCTACGGTGTTGTCGCGGTCAGCGGCACCAACGGCAAAACAACAACCACCAAGATGATTGTTGAGATGCTTGAGGCAAGTGGGTTGCGTGTGTTCACGAACCGCACCGGATCCAATTTTTCTCGCGGAGTTATTGCGGCTGCGGTGCAGGAGTGCAGTATTTCTGGCAAGCTCGACGCGGATGTTGCGGTGCTGGAGCTTGACGAGGCACATGCTATGTACTTCATCGAGCGGGTAAAGCCGCGGTTCACCTTGCTGCTGAACGTGTTGCGTGATCAGCTTGACCGTTTTGGCGAGATCGACACCACAGCCAAGCTACTGCAGCGCATCGCCGATGCGACCACCGAAGGGCTTGTGATAAATCGCGAGGATCGGCTCGTCGCTGAGATTGGTGAACGAACAAGAGTGCGTGCCGGATCCGCCCCGCGGGTTGTTGAATTCGGGCTCTCAAATGCGCTGCTCTCGACGTTCCCGAGCGACGATGACTTCCACGCTGGTGCAGCGGAGACCGTAGACAACTCGGAGCGGCCTGACGCGGATGTCACGCTCATCGAGTTGGGGGACCACGAAGCGGTCTTCCGCATCGACGGTGAGGATCTCCGCACTGATCTGAAGCTCGAGGGTCTCTACAACATATTCAACGCGGCGGCGGCACTCTCAACCGTGCGGATGCTAATGCAGGCTCAAGTTCTTCCCGGTCACCCCTCGAAGTACACTACGGAGACCACCAATGAGGAGTTGGTGCAGGCGCTTGCGCAGGTGCGGCCGGCATTTGGTCGCGGAGAACAACTTGTGCTCGACGGACAACCGCTTGACTTGGTGCTCGTCAAGAATCCGGCGGGCTTCCGCCTGGGTTTGGCATCCTTTGACCCCGACGGGGTCGCTGTGATGATCGCGATTAACGACCAGTATGCGGATGGTCGCGACATGTCGTGGCTGTGGGACGTTGACTTTACGTCTCTTTCGGACGAGGGGGTTGCCGCCGTGAGCGGCACTCGTGCCTGGGATATGGCGCTACGGCTTGAGCACGATGACGTTGCGGTTGGTGCCGTTCATGAAGGCCTGAGCGAAGCACTGAGTGCGTTCCGTGCGGCGAGTCCAGGTCAGCCGCGCCGTATCTATTGCACCTACACCGCTATGCTCGCGCTTCGCAAAGAACTAGCTGAGCTGACCGAAGTGGAGAACATCTGGTGAGTGACATCCCCGAACTTCTGATTGCCTCGCTGTATCCGCGCGACATGAACATCTATGGTGACCGCGGCAACGTGCTCTCGCTATCCCGACGGGTGCGTGCGCAGGGTTTCGAGCCCCGAGTTGTCGACGTGAATCCGGGGGATCCGCTGCCCGAGCAACTCGACATTGTGATTGGCGGTGGTGGACAGGACTCGGGCCAGAACCGTGTTGCGAAGGATCTGGCTCAGCGTGCTGAAACAATCCGGGATCTTGCGACAGACGGCACGCCAATGCTGATGGTGTGTGGGCTGTACCAGCTTTTCGGGCACCGCTTCATTACCCACACTGGCGACGAGCTTGTGGGGATCGGTGTGCTCGACGTAGAAACTCGAGGGGGGCTGAGCGCATGATCGGTAACATCGTGCTCGACTCCGATGCCTTCGGTGAGATTATTGGCTACGAGAATCACAGTGGCGACACGACGCTGGGTTCAGGATCGCGGCCGCTTGGCATCGTTAAACAGGGCGCGGGCAATAACCCGCGTGACGGGGTAGAGGGTGCCCGAACCGCAAACGTGATCGGCACCTATCTGCACGGGTCTTTGCTGCCGAAGAATCCCGCGCTCAGTGATTTCTTGATCGGTGAGGCGGCGACGCGCCGCTATGGGGCTTTCACTCCGATTGCTGGCGCAGACGAGACTGTTCTGAGGGCACGGGAGAGCGCAAAAAAGCGGCCACGGTAGCTTGGTTTACGAATGGTGAATTGAATGGCTACTATTTGAAAAGCCATGTACTGCTTGTGGTAATTCGTGGCGTGTGGTTTGATTACTGATATTCCCCTGTTTGTTGCAAGGCTTTGCTTTGTTTGCGTGAAGGATTATCAATGAAGCTTTCCTTTCCTGGTTTGTCGAAGCAAACACCACGTGAGAGGAGTAATGCTGGGACGGTTTCGCGGCGTGTTGGTGCTGCTCCTTTGGCATGGTCGGCTGCGGTGCTGGTGGCATCGAGCGCGTTGGTTGCTCCTGCTGTTGAAGCGCAGGCGGTGGGGAGTAATGCGTGGTTTGACAATGTGGTTTCGAGTGGTACGGAGGCTGCTCCTGCGCCTGATGTGTTGCGGGTGCGGCAGGCGTCATTTGATGCGAATGTTGCGGTGGCTTCGTTGGTGTCGCCTGCTGCGTTGGGGCAGGCCCGTGAGGGCGAGCGTGTTGAGGTGAAGTCTTCGGTCCCGTCGATTCAGATCGCGACGATGGATGACCGGGTGCTCGATATCAAGGTCGATGAGGTCGCGGTCACCCAGCCCTATGACGGTGTTGCTGGGAAACCTGGTGTGCAGATGCTGGGATCAACGGTGTTGCCTGATGGGACGACCACAACAGCGACGTTTTCGTTTGTTCCCGAGGCGAGCGGGAAGTACGTGATGGCGGGGAGTGTGGATGAGCCTGCGTTGCCGGATGTGACGTTGCAGCAGGTATCAGGGAACACGTATGCGCTGAGTGAGATGAAAGCCAAAGCCATTGAGCCTGCTGATGGGAATGATGCGCCGCTAGCAGCGAGTGAGGCTGCGGTGCCTCCGGCTGAGCCACAGGTCATTGGTGGGAACTACGTCATTGATGTGTTGGTGGGGTATGGGCCCGGTATGGGGTATCTCGGGCGACCACGCAGGCTGAGATTCATTCCTGGGCTGAGCAGACGAATACTGCGTTCAGGAATTCGCGGATGAAGGTTCGTGTGAACGTGCTCGAGTCTCGGTACGTCGAGTACAACCAAAGCCCAGAAGGCCTCGGACAAGACCTAGATAACTTAGCTGATGGTGCTTTTGGGTTGTCGCAGTTGCATCAGCGGCGTGATGCGTTGGGTGCTGATTTGGTGGCGTTGATCTTGCCGAACTACTCACCGGGCACCTGCGGCATCGGGAAGCTGACGGCTCCGAAGGGGACCAAGAACTCTGGGTTTAGTGTGTCTGCGCGGAATGGGTGTACTTCTAACTACACGTTTGCGCACGAGCTGGGCCATAACCTTGGAGCCGGGCATAACCCGGAGGATGCGAAGTATCCGAACACTCCGTTTGCGTACAGTCACGGGAACACGGTCCCTGGGGTGGCGCGCACTATGATGGGGTATGAGCGGTTGTGTAACTTTGATTGCCCCGTGCAGTTGCAGTTCTCGAACCCTGCGGTTGCGTTTTTGAATGCTCCTGGTGTGCCGTCGGGGAATGCGGCGCAGAAGGATAATGCGCGGAGTATTTCTACACTTGCGCCGTATACGTCGAATTATCGGGGTCGGGCGTTGGCTCCTGATGTGCCGCCGAACCATAAGTTCTATACCGAGATTAAGTGGATGCTCGATAACAAGTACGCGACCGGGTATGCCGATGGCACGTTTAGGCCTGCTGAGCCGGTGTCGCGTGAAGCAACGGCAGCGTTCTTGTACCGGTACTCGGGGAGTCCTGCGTACACGCCGCCGAAGACGTCACCGTTTAAGGATGTGCCGACGACGAGCCAGTTCTACAAGCAAGTGACGTGGCTGGCGAGTAAGGGGATTACGACGGGGTATGCCGATGGCACGTTTAAACCGAAGGACCCGGTGTCGCGCGAGGCGATGTCTGCGTTCTTGTATCGGTTGAAGGGGAAACCTGCGTTTACGGCTCCTGCAAAAGCGGTGTTTTCAGATGTGCCGACGTCGCATAAGTTCTATAAAGAGATTATGTGGTTGCGGAGTACCGGGATTACGACGGGGAACGCTGATGGGACGTTTGCTCCGAAGGTGTCGACGTCGCGTGCGGATATGTCGGTGTTTTTGTATCGGTATAACGTGAAGTTTGGGAAGTGACCGCTGGTGATGATGCGTAAGCAAGCCCGTAGGCGTGGTGCTGTAGCGGTTGCTGTGGCGCTTTTGTGGGGGTTGGTGTTGGTCCGGTGTGGGCTGCTGAGGAAGTACCTGATCAGGCAGTGCTGGATCAGGTGGTGCCGGTGGCGGATGAGCCTTGGTTCAGTGACGCGTTATCTGTGGGGGGGCATGAGGTGCTTCCCGATGAAGGAACTCAGGGTGAGGTGCCGGGAGCAGATACCGGCACGGGTGATGTTGTTTCCGGTGGTGAGTTGCCCCTGACTGTTGATGGTGTTGGTGGGGCGGGGCTGTTGGGTGTGCAGCTGGTGCAGGCGGGGGGCCTGGAGAGGAAGCGCCGGATGAGGATCCGCCGTTGTTCCCGGTTCTGGTGGCTGAAGCAGCGTTGTCTCCGATGTCCGCGAAGCCTGGCGGCCAGGTGCGGTTCAGTGGGAAATGCCTGATGGACACTACACCTGGCGATAAAGCTTCGGCTGCGGTTTATTGGACCGCAGGGCCTCTGGAAGCAGAGATTGCAAATTCTTTTTGGTTGGATATTGATGAGATAAATGATGATGGGACGTTTGATCAGCTCCTGACAATACCCAAGAACACGGTTCCCGGTGTATACCGTGTTCCCGACCTGACTTGTTACTTGGAAGATCAGGCCTGGGATTCTGCAGAGATCGGTATTTTTACTGTTTTGGCGAGTGATACGCCTAGTACCGGCAGCTCTAGTGCTGATGCTCCGGTGGTTCCGGTGCTTGCAGAGACCGGTAACGGGGCTTCATCGCTGCTGTTGTGGAGTGCGGTTGCTGTGGGCGTGTTGGGCGTGGGGCTTGTTGCTCGTGCACGGTACACAGGAAAGCGCTTGAATGGTGACCGCTGGTGATGATGTGTAGACGGTGTCTGAGTGTTGCTGGCGTGTTGACGGGTTTGCTGTTGTTGGGTGTGTGGGGTGGTACGTCGTGGGCTGAAGAGCCAACGGACCTGGTGGTGCCGTCGCTAGAGGCTGAAACTGGTAGCGAACCGTCTGTTGAAGGTGAACTGCCGCCAGCGGATACTCCTATGGGTGATGTTGTTCCAGATGTCGGGTCCCTGCTGACTGAAGGTGGTATTGCGGGTGTAGGGGCAAAGGGTGCGCTTCTTCAGGCTGAGGAGCCTGGAGAGGAAGCGCCGGATGAGGATTCGGCGTTGTTTCCGGTTCTGGTGGCTGAAGCAGCGTTGTCTCCGATGTTCGCGAAGCCTGGTGAGCAGGTCAGGTTTAGCGGGAAGTGTTTGAAGGACACCACACCTGGCGATAAAGCATCAATCAACTTTTATTGGACAGCGGGGCCTCTAGAAGCAGAGATTGCAAATTCATTCTGGTTTGATGTCGTTGAGTTTAAAGATGATGGGACCTTTGACCAGATCTTCACGATAGCGGAGGACGCTGTTCCTGGAACTTATAGAGTCCCCACGACAAGTTGTTGGTTAGAGGATCAATCTTGGGATTCAGCAGAAATTGGCATGTTCACTGTGTTGTCTGACGGTACGCCTGGTGGTGGCTCGGGGGGTGAAAGCCCGGTGGTTCCGGTGCTTGCAGAGACCGGTAACGGGGCTTCATCGCTGCTGTTGTGGAGTGCGGTTGCTGTGGGCGTGTTGGGCGTGGGGTTTGTTGCTCGTGCACGGTACGCGGGAAAGCGCTTGAATAGTGATCTCTGGTGATGATGCGTAAGCAAGCCCGTAGGTGTGGTGCTGTAGCGGTTGCTGTGGCGCTTTTGTGGGGGTTGGTGTTGGTCCGGTGTGGGCTGAGGAGGCACCTGACCAGGCAGTGCCGGATCAGGTGGTGCCGGTGGCGGATGAGCCTTGGTTCAGTGAAAAGTTATCTGTGGAGGGGCATGAGGCGCTTCCAGATGAAGTAACTCAGGGCGAAACACCGGGAGTAGCTGCCCGCATGGGTGATCTTGTTTCCGGTGGTGAGTTGCCCTGACTGTTGATGGTGGTGATGAGGCGGGGACGGTGGGTGCGCAGCTGGTGCAGGCTGAGGGGCCTGGAGAAGAAGCGCTGGACGGAGAACCGGCCTTGTTTCCGGTTCTGGTCGCTGAGTTTGCGTTGTCTCCGATGTCCGTGAAACCTGGTGGTCAGGTCAGGTTTAGCGGGAAGTGTTTGATGGACACCACACCCGGAGACCCTGTTGGTCTTGGTTTTGACTGGATAGATGAGCCCCAAGATCCAGAATTTGCGAAGTCGTTTTTCTTGGGTCGTGCTGCTGTGAAAGCTGACGGAACTTTTGACCAGTTTTTTACGTTACCCGTTGATATAGCGCCCGGTGCTTATCGTGTTGGGGCCCGGCCTGCATTTTGGAGGATCAAACCTGGACGGGGAATCCATTGGGTACATTCACTGTCTTAACTGATGCAGTGTTGCCCACTGAAGGTCCCCATGAGGGGGACGATCCGGGTGAATTGCTGGTGCTTGCAGAGACCGGTAACGGGGCTTCATCGCTGCTGTTGTGGAGTGCGGTTGCTGTGGGCGTGTTAGGCGTGGGGCTTGTTACTCGTGCACGATGCGCGAGAAACCGTTACTCGGTTTGAATCGGACACACTTAGGCAGCATAAGCAGCATGGTGTTGCCAATGGTGTCGTCGGGTGGCCCCCGGTGGAGGGTTGTCGAAAACTTTTTTCAAAGTCGCGGGAATATTCGTGCGCATGTATTAGTTGTGTCCTATTGCAAGTAACCACTCGTATGAAAGGCACAACATGACTATCACCGCTGAGCAGATTCCCGGCTACCGCGCAGGCACCTGGACCATCGACCCAACCCACTCCGAGGTTGGCTTCTCCGTCCGTCACCTCGCAATCAGCAAGGTTAAGGGAAAATTCGAGAACTTCGACGCAACGTTTGTGACCGCCGAGAACCCGCTCGACTCGTCAGTGACTGCCAAAGCTGAGGTTGCTTCTGTGACTACCAACCAGAAGGATCGGGACGCACACCTTCGCACCGGTGACTTCTTCGCGGCGGAAGAGCACCCCGAACTCAGCTTTGTTTCCACGGGAGCACGCTCAGATGGCGGCGACTTCCTCGTGGACGGCGACCTGACGATGCGCGGTGTGACAAAGCCTGTCACCTTCAAGCTCGAGTTCGGTGGGTTTGGTGAGGATCCTTACGGCAATTACAAAGCAGGATTCACGGCATCAACCGTCGTCAAGCGTGAGGACTTCGGTCTCACCTGGAACGCGCCCCTCGAAAAGGGCGGCGTTCTTCTTGGCTCCGACGTGACGATCAACCTTGACGTGCAGGCTGCACTTCAGCAGTAACGAGCCCAGCAGCCTACTCCAGTTCGCCCGTGATCCTGCCGCGTACACGGCGCAGATCCTCCATGAGGGAGCCGATCAGCACCCAGTGATCCGGGTGAGGGCGAAGGATGGTGTAAGGGGTGGTGAGTGCCGCCGGTTCCGCGGACGTGTCGTCCGCGGAACCGGGGCGCACCAGCAATTCGAGATCGTGAGCTGCGCGCCGCATCTCTTCAACCATGCCAATGACGGCGGGATCGGTTGTGAGATCTGCCTGATACAGATCAAAAATCGCGCGCGACATTCCGATGACTTGTGTGACAATCGGTTGCAATCGCTGAAACAGCGCATCGTCTTCAGCAAGACCCTGCCGGTGTCGATTGCTGCGGGGATTGAGTCGCAGGCTCTCCCGTGCTTGACGCAGAAGCCCGTGCACTCGGGTGCGTTCAGCCTGCAGTGCTCGCGCGTTCGCATGCATCTCAGTGAGCCACCCGGTATCGCGAGGCTCAGCAAGGCTGTCGGCAAGCTGTCGCAGCACCTCGGCTGATTGCTCTGCGAGTTCGGTGATGGCAGCGCGAACCGCCGATGTGCGCACGGGCGCGACCACCAGAGCGTTGATGCCAAAGCCAATCCCCGCGCCGATAGCCGTCTCGATCAGTCGCTCAAAGCCGTAATTCAGTTGCAGCCCACCGAGCGCGATCATTAGCAGTGCACTAATCGCGACCTGGTTGGTCGAGGTCGGGGTCATACGCAGCACCCAACCCACGGCCATAGACACGATGATTGCGGCGATGAACAACCAGGGCTGTGGGCCGAAGACAGCCCCGGCGCCCAGCGCGACCGCCACACCAATCAATACCCCGACCACACGCTCGATTCCGCGAGTGAGTGACTGATCAACATTGTCTTGAATGACGATGAGTGCGGCAATGGCGCCAAAGATTGGCAGTTGCTGCGGGAAAATCGCGAAGCAGACAAACCAGGTCAGAATAGCTGAGGCTGCGGCCTTGAGTAATTGCAGCAAAGATGGCCGCATCGACACCGTAAACCTGCCTGTGAGCCGTCGCTCGACGCGACGCCACGGTCTAGTCTGAGGGGTACTCACAGCAAATCCAGTTTTCGGAGTTCCTCTCGCAGGGTCGCGCCGTCGGGCCCGTACACCCACGGGACTCCGCTGGTGCTGCGGTGGAGGCGTGCCTTTGAACGGCCACCCGCGAGTACCGCCTCACCAACCGAGAGCTGGCGGATTGCCACTGCCGCCACGTTGTTGGGGTGTGCGGTCGCAAACTCGTGGTACAAATCTTCGTCGTGCTGGCCGTCGTCACCAAAAAGTACCCAGCGAATATTGGGGAACTCGTTGACCAGACGCTTGAGTTCGCGCTGCTTGTGTTCACGACCGCTTCGGAACCAGCGATCGTGTGTAGGGCCCCAGTCAGTCAGCAGCAAAGGCCCCATCGGGTACAGGTTGCGCGCGAGAAAGCGGCTGAGAGCGGGGGCCGCGTTCCAGGCGCCGGTCGACAGGTAGATAACTGGAGACCCAGGATGCTTTGAAACAAGGTGGTCGAGCATAACCGCCATGCCTGGGGTTGCGGATCGAGCGTGCTCATCGAGCACAAAGCTGTTCCAAGCAGCCACAAAAGGCTGGGGTAGAGCTGTTGTAAGGATCGTGTCGTCGACGTCGGAGATGACTCCGATGGTGGCGTTCGGGTCAAGAATCTTTACGGGCGCATCGGCCGCTTCACTGTCGCCCGCTTGAAGTGTCACTGTGTGCCAGCCGGGAGAGAGGTGCACGGGAACGATGGCGTCGATAACGCCGCCGCGATCCGCGACCACCTCCGTTACGGGTTTGCCGTCAATAAGCACGCGAACCGGCTGATGGGGTACAGGCAGGCTCGTGAAGGTGCGCCAGCCGCGCACGCGTGATACCTCTGCAACATCGGGGCGAAAGCGGGTGTGTTCACGGGTCTCGGGCTTGAGGTAAAGCACTCTTCCGAGTACCCTGACCCACTCAGTTGTGCCGTAGCCGATGTATGGAATGACCGCGGGAGCTTTGCCGCGAGAGACCGCACGCCTTGCGCGGCGTCCATGGAACCAGTCCTCGAGTCGGGCGGCGAGCCGAGGGCGGGTGTCGGGAAGGTCAAGCGAGGTCACTCAGCCAGTCTAGAGGTGTAAAGCGAGGAATAACTCTTGATCTTGCAACGAAGGACCGTCTGGAAAAAACACAAAACTAGCTTCACGTCAAGATGGATTCGCAGGCTTTTCTCAGAAAGCGTAGAATTGAGCCAACCGATCGCCGATCGGTAGCTTCTGCGAAAACTTCAATTCGCGACGGAGCTCACTAAGGGAGTGTCGCCCCTCTTAGTGAGGAGCGGCGTTCTTCGTTCAGGAGCAACACATGAACGAAATTCTGGACCCGTTGGTCCTCGCCCGATGGCAATTCGGGTTGACCACGCTCTACCACTTCATTTTCGTGCCGCTCACGATCGGATTGAGCTTGCTCGTCGCGATCTTGCAAACGGTTTGGGTGCGCACCGGCAAGGTGAAGTACCTCAAGCTCACGAAGCTGTTTGGAAAAATCTTCCTGATTAACTTCGCGATGGGCATCGTCACGGGAATTGTGCAGGAGTTCCAGTTCGGCATGAACTGGTCAAACTATTCGCGTTTTGTGGGTGACATCTTCGGAGCGCCGCTCGCGATGGAGGGTCTGATCGCCTTCTTCTTCGAAGCGACCTTCATTGGCTTGTGGATCTTCGGCTGGGACAAACTGCCAAAGGGCCTGCACCTGATGACCATCTGGTTCACCTGGATTGGCACGACAGTCTCTGCTTACTTCATTCTCGCTGCAAACGCGTTCATGCAGAACCCGCAGGGCTTCGAGATCAACGCAGAGAAGGGACGTGCAGAACTTCTCGACATCGGTGCAGTGTTGACCAACCCCATTGCGCTGAGCCAGTTTCCGCACACCATCTTCGCCGCGATCATGTTTGGCGGCACGGTTATGGTGGCGGTTGCTGCCTGGCACCTGAAGCGCAACCAATACGTTGACGAGATGCGCACGGCACTTCGTTTCGGCGCGTGGGCCAACATCGTTGCGTTCCTTGGAGTTGGTCTCACCGGGCACACGCTGGGTATGACGATGACTGAGGCGCAGCCAATGAAGATGGCGGCAGCTGAGGCTCTCTACAACAACGCCTCGGGTGCGGATGCCTCGTTCTCGCTTTTCAGTTTGGGAACACCTGACGGTGCTCACGAGATCTTCTCGGTGCGAATCCCGTACCTGCTTTCCTTCCTTTCAACCGGCACCTTTGACGGGTCGGTCGAGGGCATTCGCAACCTGCAGGCTGACTACACCGAGCTGTACTGCAGCGGGCCAGATACACTTCTGACCTGCCCTTCTGACGGCCAGTTTGCACCGATTATTTGGATCACCTACTGGTCATTCCGCTGGATGATCGGCCTGGGCTTCCTCGCCGCGCTTGTATCTGCGGTGGGTCTGTGGATCACTCGCAAAGATAAGGAACTGCCGAACTGGGTGTGGAAGGTCGCGATCTGGACCGCGCCGATCCCGATGCTTGCTTCGCTCGTTGGCTGGATCTTCACCGAGATGGGCCGTCAGCCCTGGATCGTGTTTGGGGTGATGACTACCGAACAAGGGGTCTCGCCGGGAGTGCCAGGCTGGGCGGTACTCACATCGCTCATCGTGTTCACCCTGGTGTACGGCGGCCTTGCCGTGGTCGAGTTCAAGCTGATTTTCAAGGCCGCAAAGGCCGGCCTGCCTGAGATCGAGCACCTCCCTGGTGAGGGTGGCGATGGCACCGGAGAGCCGGACCCGCAAAAGCTGGCGACGGTCTACTAGGAGGACTTGATCATGGATTTAACAACTGTCTGGTTCTTGATCGTCGGAGTGCTGCTTATTGGCTACTTCGTTCTCGACGGCTTTGACTTTGGTGTCGGTATCTCGCTCCCCTTCCTCGGAAAGGACGATACCGATCGTCGAGTGCTCATCAATACGATTGGTCCTGTTTGGGATCTCAATGAGACCTGGCTAATCGTTGCTGGTGCGTCGCTCTTTGCGGCATTCCCTGAGTGGTACGCCACGATGTTCTCGGGCTTCTACCTCGCTCTATTGCTGATTCTCGTCGCCCTGATCTTCCGTGGAGTTTCGTTCGAGTACCGCCACCAGAACAAGGGACAAAAGTGGACGCGCTGGTTCGACCAGTTCATCTTCTGGGGCTCGGTGCTTCCTCCAGTGCTCTGGGGTGTCGCGTTTGCCAATCTCGTGCAAGGGGTGCCGATTCGACCGATGGATAGCGGTGGCTGGATCTACGAGGGAACACTGCTCACGCTGTTGAACCCCTACGGACTGCTCGGTGGTATCTGCATGCTGCTGCTCGTCTTCAACCACGGCCTTGTGTTTGTCTCGCTGAAGACTGTCGGTGACATTCGTGACCGCGCGCAGGCCCTCGCCAAGAAGGTCGGCATTGCGACCATTGCGGTGGGCGCTGCGTTCCTGGTGTGGACGATCATCATGCACCTTGAGAGCGAGAGCCTGTGGCTCATCGTGATTTGTGCCGCAGTCGCCGCCGTGGCACTGATTGGTGCGTGGATTGCGAACGCGGTTCGTCGCGAGGGATGGGCCTTTGCGGGTAATGCGGTGGCGATTGCCTTCGCTCTGCTGGCGATTTTCATGGCGCTCTTCCCGAACCTGATGCACTCGAGCCTTGACCCCGCTTACTCGATGTCGATCGAGGGAGCCGCAAGCTCGCAGAAGACACTTGAACTCATGACCTGGGTTGCAGTCTTCACCCTGCCGCTTGTTCTGGCCTACCAGGCCTGGACGTACTGGATCTTCCGTAAGCGCCTGTCGCGCGAGATGATCCCGGCTGCCGCACACTAGTGCTGCGATAGATTAGAACCTGGGCCCCTTCCGTTTCGGGACGGGCCCAGGTTTTTTCGTCCATAAAAGGGGATCCGAATGAAGCCGCTCGATCCGAGGCTGCTGCGCTATGCGAGGGCGGCCCGCGGAGTCTTTGCTCTTGGAGCGCTATTGGGCTTGCTGCGAACCGTTGCCATTGTGGCGTGGTCGTGGAGTCTTGCCCAAATGATCACGGCAGCCGTGCTGCCGGTCATCGGGAATCCTACGGGCCCTGTGAGCGAGGGTGGCTTTGCAACCGCGGATCTGCCGTGGCTGGCGCTCGTTGCTACTGGCGCGCTGATCCTGCGCTCATTCTCGGCTTGGGGCATGGACGTTGTCGCTGCGCGTGGGGCCGTGCGAGTCAAGGCTCAGCTGCGTGACGCTGCACTGAGCAAGTTCGATGCTGGATCCCCTGAGCGCGGCGATGGCAAATCTGATGCAGAGCTCGCGACCTCACTGGGGCGTGGACTCGATGCCCTCGACGGATACTTTTCGGGGTACGTGCCGCAGTTGATCTTGACCGTCATCGCTACACCGTTGCTGATTATCGCTGTGTTTCTCGCGGACCCGGTTAGCGCGGTCACGGTGCTCATTGTCTTCCCCGTGATTCCGCTCTTCATGATTCTTATCGGGCTCGCCACGCAAGCCGTGCAGGATCGTCAGTGGTCGCAGTTGCAGCACCTGTCGGCGTCGTTCTTAGACGTTGTATCGGGGCTCACGACCCTCAAGATTTTCGGGCGTGAACAGCGTCAAACCGAGCGTATTGCTCGCGAGACGGAGGGGTATCGCTCGCGCACCATGAAGGTTTTGCGAGTGACGTTCCTCTCGGGCTTTGTGCTCGATCTCGCGGGAACATTCTCGATTGCGCTTGTTGCAGTGACCGTCGGCACGCGGCTCGTGAACGGAGAGTTTCCGCTTGCTCTCGGACTGTTTGTGCTGTTGCTGCTGCCAGAGATATTTATTCCAATCCGGCAGGTGGGTGCTGCTTTCCATGCCTCGACCGAGGGACTCTCCGCGTCTGCCGAGGTGTTCGCGCTTATTGAGCGGGATCCCGCGCCCGCGCTCTCTTCGGAACTCAGCACTTCTCGCGGCATCCACTTTGACCGAGTGGAGATCAAGCGAGGTGACCGCTCTATCGTTGAGCCGGTGAGTTTCGAAGTTGTTCCAGGAGAGGTTGTTGCGCTGGCCGGTCCTTCTGGCTCAGGTAAGTCAACGCTGCTCTCGACGCTGCTTGGATTCGTGGCACAGAGCGCAGGTCATGTTTCTCGTCCTGCTGAGGTCGCCTGGGTAGGGCAGCAGGCTGGGCTTCTGCAGGGAACGGTGGCGAGCAATGTGGCGCTTGGCGATCCTGAGCCCGATCCCGAGCTGATCTCTCGTGCGCTTTCAGCAGCGGCACTGCCAGCATTTGACCCAGCAACCGTTCTTGGAGCATCTGGCGCTGGGCTCTCGGGAGGCCAGGCGCAGCGAGTAAGTATCGCGCGCTGTCTATATCGTGCCTGGCGTCATGACGTGGGTGGTTTGCTTCTTGACGAGCCAACATCCGCACTCGACGCCGCAAGTGAGGCCGTGGTTTGCGAAACACTGCGGGCTGAGGCTGCTGCGGGCCGTGCTGTGCTGGTAGTGAGTCACCGGCCTGGAGTGCTCGAGGCTGCCGATCGAGTTGTGAGAGTCGCCGCCGCAAAGTCGTGGGTGGCATCATGAGCGTAAACCTGAAGGATAAAGAAAGCGCCCGGCAAGCTGTCTTACAACGCGCGGTGCCGAGTGCTCGTCGCAGGTTTCCTGGGCTGAGTCTTGGTGTGCTCGCAGACGCATGTGTCGTTGGACTGCTTGCGCTCAGCATGTGGCTCATTGTGCGAGCGGGGGATCAGCCACCGATTCTGCATCTCACCTTTGCAATCGTCGGGGTGCGTGCGCTTGCGATTGGTCGCGCCTCCCTTCGCTACACCGAACGTCTACTGAGCCACGATGCCGCGCTTGGGCAACTTGCGAAGCTTCGGGCCGCAACGTTCGAAGCGCTTGTGCCTCGGGTTCCCGGCGCAATTGAAAGTCGGCGTCGCGGTGAGGTGCTCGCAGCGTTTGTTGATGACGTTGATCAGCTGCAAGATGAGCCGTTGAGGGTCAGACAG
Organism: Leucobacter coleopterorum; assembly: GCF_011382985.1. Taxonomy (GTDB): domain Bacteria; phylum Actinomycetota; class Actinomycetes; order Actinomycetales; family Microbacteriaceae; genus Leucobacter; species Leucobacter coleopterorum. The sequence goes on along the minus strand of NZ_CP049933.1, from coordinate 1,692,061 downwards.
CCGATTATTGTGAGCGCGGTTGTTGTTGGTCTGAGCTTGATCTTGGTTGGGCTCGCGTCCATCCCTGCTGCGCTGGTGCTCGCAGCTTTTGTAGGCTTGGGCGGACTGTTATCTGTGTGGCTTGCCAACAGGATCGCGGGTGCCAGCGACCGAGAATTGAGTGATGCTCGAGCGTCACTCGTTGACGCGCTGCTTGAACGCTTTGCTGCCTCTGAGGTGTTGGCGGCATTTGGCGCGCTTGACGTGCAGCGGGCACGCATCGCAGCGTGTGAGGATCGGCTCGCGCGAGTGCAGACACACCGCAGCCGTGCTGCAGGCTTGACTGGGGCGATCCTGGCTCTGGCCTCGGGATCAGCTTCCTTGTTGGTGCTGATGGTGTTGTTGCCCAGACTCGGCGACTCAATGACCACTGCGCTATTTGGAGCCATCGTGGTTGTTCCCGCCGCAGTGTTTGAAGTGTTTGCGCAGTTTCCAGCAGCGATGGCGGCACGGCGCACTGTTCGAGCGAGTGCTGATCGTGTCGCGTCTCTTACCGAAGAAACGATCCCCGCGGAGATCCCCATCGATGTCCCGGGGCTTAGCGACTCTGCTGCGGACGCGTCGTTCGATTCCGCAGCTCCGCTGCTTGCGGTGAGTGGGCTTTCTGCCCGGCACCCTGGCGCCGCACACGACGCCTTTTCAGACGTCAGCTTCGAGCTAAGGCAGGGGGAGGTCCTTATCGTGACAGGGGAGAGTGGTGCTGGAAAGAGCACACTCGCCCTGGTCCTCGCGCGTTTCCTGGAGTACCGCGGCAGCTATCGATTGCGGGGGGTCGAAGCCCGCTCTCTTTCTGGTCGAGCACTGCGCGAGGTCGTTGGCCTCTGTGAACAGACGCCGCACCTGTTCGATGCGGATCTGCGTCAGAACTTGAAGTTTGCGTGTGACACGGCGAGTGATGCAGACCTCATGGCCGTGTTAGATCGTGTCGGCTTGGGTGATTGGACTCGAGAGCGTGGTGGCCTTGATGCGCGTGTAGGCGAGCACGGTGCGCTCGTTTCGGGCGGACAGGCTCAGCGGATCGCGCTGGCACGAGCACTGATCGCTGATTTTCCACTGGTCGTACTTGACGAGCCAACCGCGGGAGTCGACCGGGAACTCGCCGACAAACTGCTCACGGATCTGCTGGGTGCGGTCCCCGCGGACCGTGCGGTTGTGCTCATCACTCACACGGAGATTCCGGCTGGCATAGACAGTTCCCGGCTTATGCTGCCAACACCGGTTGCCAGTAACGGTTGAGCGCATCCGTGTAGATTTCGAGGCGTCTGGTGTTGGGCTTCTGCGTGGGTATGCTGTCGATCGCCGTAACCACACGGATGCCATGGAGCGCATTTAGTGCCCAAACCTCGTGTCCAGTGAGGCTTCCTGGCGGAATGCGGCTCGGTGTGAGCGCCACCTCGTTCGCAAGGAGCTGCTCGGTGACTGAAGCGACACGATTATTCGTGCTCTGCACAACGTGACCGCGTTGGCTCACGGTGTCCCACCAGATGAGGCTTGTTGTTGCGCCCTCTATAACGCAGCCGGACGGATCTGCCAGAAGTGCTTCCGCGCCGAGTCTGTGATTGAGGGCTGTGAGGCAGGCGATATTTGGTCCCTTGCGAGTGGGGTTTTCGAGCACAACTCCAGCGGCGGTGCGCAACTCAAGTTCTGTCGTGAGCACCGGCAGTGGACGCAGGCTGAAGGACAACCACGGGGTCTGGTTCGTCTCCTGCCAGAGCTCAAGGCGTGGAAACCCCTCTCCGTAATCTTGGATCGCACGCGCGGCTTCGGCGAGGAACGCCTCCACAACGGACTGATCCAACTCCGGGCAGGCATCATGCACTCCCTTTCGAAAACGATTCAGATGCTTGTGCCAGCCACGCACCTCCGCCTGGCCCGTGATTTGGTTCATCCGCACCCGAAAGGAGTCGGCGACGAGCAGCGAGGACTGTTGCTCGCTCACGCAAGCACCGAGTAGTTTGCTGGGAGTGATTTTCGACCGGTCAGGGTAAATAGTAGTTGCTGGCCATCGCCTCGAAGTATCGCTAAATTTTGGGTGATCGTCAGTGCTTCGCGGAGGGCTGCTTCTGGAGGCGGGGTTATTGCGTCGAGTGAGGTCGGTGTAAGTGCTGTCTGAATGTCGAGGCCGTGCACAACGAGTTCAAACACACGTGTGCGTAAATACTGGCTGAGAGTCATTGCTCCCGCGACTGAGGTGACAATCGGGTTGTCGACCGACCGTATCGATGCCAGGGCGGCCTCGAGTACTGTTCGGAACTGAGTAGCGGGATCATCACCCAGCTCGTCGCCCGCAGCGATTCCGCGATCCCGAACCGCGTTTGGATCGGTCCCAGAAATCAATGACGCCGTTTGAAAGTAGGCCTCGGCTGACTCGAGCTCGATTGTAGCGGCGGGTGTCGTAATCGCTCGTGTTACGGTCGAGAGCGCACGACTTGTGTGGCCAACGAGAGCCCGCAGATCCCACTCACCAAGGCCGTGTGCGCTCCACGCGGAGCTTGGCACCTGTGAAACAGTATCGGCGCACCACTCAGCTGTTTGCGAAAAGGTCTCGGTGATGGTGCGGTTCTCCATGCCGCGAGCGTATCACCGCGACTACGCTGGCAGAGTGAGCGTGGAGGATAAAAGACAGGCCGTCGTACGGCAGATTCCGTTTACCTTTAACACCTCCGCAATGGTGCAGAAGCTTGCTGTCGTCTGCGGTGCCTCGGAAGGCTGGTGCTGGCTTGACGGTGAAGCTGACGGTGGCTGGAGCTATTTGGGTGCTGCCTCGGAGGTGCGCGTTGCGGAACGAGGCCACGAACGGGAATTTTTGAGCTCTTTATACACGGAGAACGAGCCGAAAGGGAACGGCTTTTTCGGCGGTTGGGTTCTTTCTCTCGGCTACGAGTTTGGGGTGGCGCTTCTAGGTCTTGAACCTGAACCAGACGAGGCCGCGCCTGGTTTTGCGTTACGCATCGACACGGTTTTGGCGGTTAATGAGGCCGAGGGCCGCGCCGAACTACGCGGGCCGAGCGAAGCAGCACTTGACGCCTGGCTGTTGCGGTTCGTGGGTGTGCTTGGGGCAGGGGCATATGAATCTCGTCCGGTGAAAAGAACTGAACCCGACACATACGAGGGAGATGTTACGAGCCGCAAGTTCCTGCAGCATGACGACGGCTGGAGACATACAGACACTGTCTACCGTGCGCAGATCGAGCGGGCCAAACTGGCGATCGCCGAGGGTGATGCCTATGTGCTTTGCCTCACCGACACCGCAACCTTGCGCGGTGAGTTCGACCCACTTGAACTCTACCTCCGGCTGCGCGAGCACGGTGCAGCCATTCGCGGTGGTGTAATTGTCACGGGGGATCGCGCCCTCGTTTCTGCCAGTCCCGAGCGCTTTCTGAGCGTGCAAGGCGGTACGGTCGCGACCCATCCGATTAAGGGGACGCGACCACGCGGTAGTGATCCTGCCAGTGACCGTGACTACGCAGACGAGCTCGCTAATGACCCCAAAGAACTCGCCGAAAATCTGATGATTGTGGATCTTATGCGCAATGACCTCAGCCGGGTGTGCATGCCCAAGAGCGTGCGAGTTGATGACTTTCGGCGTGTTGAAACCCACCCGCATGTCCACCAACTTGTGAGCACCGTCTCGGGAGAATTGCAGGCAGGCCTTTCCGCCTGCGACGTGATCCTGGCGTGCTTCCCCGGGGATCTATGACGGGTACACCCAAACGACGCGCGGTCCAGATTCTTGCTGAGCTAGAAAGTGGGCCGCGTGGGCTCTATTCCGGGTGTTTTGGGTGGATCGGTGGTGGTAATACGGAACTCGCTATGACGATTCGTGGAATCGAGCTGCGTGAGGTTGAGACGCGACACTGCGAGGCTGCGACGCATCGCTTTCGAGAAGCCCGGATCGGGGCAGGTGGAGGGATCACCGTGGATTCGATTCCTAAGGCCGAGTTGCTGGAGAAACATCTGAAGGCGGCCTCGCTGTTCGCTTCGCTCGCAGGTTCGTCTGCACGGCCTGGCGCGTAAGCGTTAGGTAGCCGAGCACGGTATTCTTAAGGGATGTGTGCGTGCCCGCTAGAGCGGCGCGATCCCGAACCAAAATGAGGTGTGTGTGACTGAGCAGCAGGGGCGCGAGTCCGAGGGCTACGACTTTCAGGCGATTCAGGATCGCTGGCTTCCCGTGTGGGATCAGCTGAAGCCTTTTGAGGTCTCCGAACAGGAAACTGCGAAGCCTACGAAGTATGTGCTCGACATGTTCCCTTACCCCTCGGGCGATCTGCACATGGGGCATGCCGAGGCGTTCTGCTTCGGAGACGTGCTTGCACGCTACTGGCGCGGTCGCGGTTACGACGTGCTGCACCCGATCGGTTGGGACTCATTCGGGTTACCCGCTGAGAACGCGGCTATTAAGCGTGGCGTTGACCCGCGTGAGTGGACCTACGCGAATATCGCGCAGCAGAAGGCGTCGTTTCGCCTGTACGCTCCGTCCTTCGACTGGAGCCGTGTGCTGCACACGAGTGACCCCGAGTACTACAAGTGGAACCAGTGGATCTTCTTGAAGATGTACGAGAAGGGCCTCGCGTATCGCAAGGCCAGCTGGGTCAACTGGGATCCGGTAGACCAGACCGTGCTCGCAAACGAGCAGGTGCTTTCTGACGGCACCTCCGAGCGCTCAGGTGCGGTGGTCGTCAAGAAGAAACTGACGCAGTGGTACTTCCGCATCACGGACTACGCGGATCGCCTGCTTGACGATCTCGATCAGCTTGAGGGCAAGTGGCCGACCAAGGTGCTGAACATGCAGCGCAACTGGATCGGACGATCGCGCGGTGCCGAGGTTGAGTTTGAGATCGAGGGGCGCGACGAAAAGGTGCCCGTGTTTACCACGCGGCCTGACACGCTGCACGGTGCGACGTTTATGGTTGTTGCCCCAGACTCTGATCTGGCGGCTGAATTGGCCGCTGGTGCGTCATCCGATGTGCGCATGCAGTTCCAAGCATACTTAGAGCAGACGCAGAAGCAGACTGAGATTGAGCGGCAGAACGCTGACCGCGAGAAGACGGGTGTCTTTCTCGATCACTTTGCCGTGAACCCCGTGAACGGCGAGCGTATTCCCGTTTGGGCATCCGACTATGTGTTGGCTGATTATGGCCACGGCGCAATCATGGCGGTACCCGCGCACGACCAGCGCGACCTTGACTTCGCACTGAAGTTCGGCCTCGCGGTGCGGGTTGTTGTTGACGTGCTCGATGAGAACGGCGTTTCGCTGCCCGATCCTGCTTCGAGCGGTGTTGCTACGACGGGTGATGGCACGCTCGTGAACTCGGGTGAGCTTGACGGCCTCGCCAAGGACGCCGCGATCGCCCGCGCTGTTGAGGTGCTAGAGTCCCGCGGTACGGGCCGTGCAGCGACAACCTACCGCCTACGCGACTGGCTGATCTCGCGCCAGCGATACTGGGGAACTCCGATTCCGATCTTGCACGCCCAGGACGGTTCGATGCAGCCGGTGCCTGAAGCTGCACTGCCGGTTGTACTGCCGTCGACCGAGGGGCTCGATCTCAAGCCAAAGGGTACTTCGCCGCTGGGCGGTGCTGAGGAGTGGTCGACCGTCATTGACCCCGCAACCGGTGCTGAGCTGCGGCGCGATCCCGACACCATGGACACCTTCGTCGATAGCTCGTGGTACTTCTTCCGGTTCCTTTCCGCGAACGACGACGCGCAGGCGTTTGACCCGGCGGCCGCCAAAAAGTGGGCACCGGTTGATCAGTACGTGGGGGGTGTTGAGCACGCGATCCTGCACCTGCTTTACTCGCGGTTCATCACGAAGGTGATGCACGACCTCGGGTACATTGATTTCGAAGAGCCGTTCATGGAGATGCTGAACCAGGGCATGGTGCTGCTCGACGGTGCCAAGATGTCGAAATCGAAGGGCAATCTCGTTGAGTTTGCTTCGGAACTTGAAGCGCACGGCGCTGACGCCCTCCGCGTGACGCTTGCGTTCGCTGGTCCTCCCGAAGACGACATTGACTGGGCTGATGTTTCGGTGCAGGGTTCGGCGAAGTTCTTGGCGAGGGCATGGCGAATCGCCGACGATGTGGAAACTTCTGGTGCTGCAGTTGGTGTTTCGTTCGCCGATGGCGACAAGGCGCTGCGTAAGCACACACACCACCTGCTGGCGGATGCACCGGGTCTTATCGAGTCCTATAAGTTCAATGTGGTGGTTGCTCGCCTAATGGATCAGGTGAACTTCACTCGCAAGACAATCGATTCTGGTGCCGGGGCAGCAGATCCTGCCGTGCGTGAATCTGCCGAGGCGATTGCTGTGATTCTGTCGTTGTTCGCTCCATATGCTGCTGAGGATATGTGGGCAAAGCTCGGCCACGAGGCGACTGTTGCTTTGGTCGAGTGGCCCGTGGCCGATCCCTCGTTGCTTGTCGAGGACGAGATCACCATGGTTGTGCAGGTCGACGGTAAGGTTCGGGATCGGCTGACGCTTTCTGCCTCAGTAACTGATGCAGAAGCCGAAGCTGCAGCGCGCGCGTCGCAGGCGGTGCAGCGCTCGATTGGTGATCGTCAAGTCGTCAACGTGATCGTCAGGCTTCCGAAGATCGTCAGCATCGCGACCAAACCTGCGTAGAGGGTTCGCTCACAACGATCCAACTTTGCTGAGATTGGCCTGACTCATCCACATTCATCAGGTTTGTGAATGAGGGCCTGCGTACGCGGTCTAGCGTATGTGCATGTTCTCCATTACAGATGACCAGGCCCCTGCTGACCCTGACTTTGAATCGCTCATTTCGGAGTCGCCCCCGAAGGCTTCGCTGACCTCAGAATCTGTGCTCAACAGGGGAGCATGGCAGGGGCGTTTGGCCGCCAGAACCGTGGGTGACGGGGCTGCACGAGCGGAAGCGCTTGAATGGCATCCAGAGGTTACTCTGCGCAAGCGAATAATGAAGGCAGTATCAGTGCCGGCTTTTGCTGGTGCCGCGGTGTTTGTTGTGGCTGTCATCATTGCAATCATTATGACCATGCTTCAGAGTGGCGCTGCTATCGATACTCCGGCAGCGTTGGCAGTGAGTGAAGGCGAGCAAAGAACTGGGAACCCTGCGCAATCTCATGGACCTTCGAGGGACGGCGGCGATGATGGGGCACCGTCGGAAGGGACAAATAACGCACAAACGCCTAACGACAAGATCTTCGTGCACATCGTCGGAGAAGTGGCGAACCCGGGTGTGGTTGAACTTACAGCAGGCACTCGGGTTGCTGAGGCAATCAAAGCAGCGGGTGGCGCGACCTCCTTAGCTTCGTTGGAAGCGGTAAACCTCGCAAGAAGTGTGACCGACGGTGAGCAACTGTTGGTGCCGAATGCTGAGCAGGCAGCAGCGGGGTTGTCGGCTTCCCAGCCCCTCGAGATATCCGGATCGGTAGGTGAATCCCACGGCTCTGTGAGCCCTCTTGTCAACATCAACACGGCTGATGCCGCACTTCTCGAAACGCTGCCGAGAATTGGCCCGGCGCTTGCCCAGCGAATTCTCGATTGGCGCCAGGCAAACGGGTCCTTCACCAGTGTCGATGAGCTCATGGAGGTGTCAGGCGTCGGTACAAAGACCTTTGAAGGCCTTCGTGAACGGGTTACGGTGTGAATTCGTCACCTCCTGGGAACTGGCGGCTACTTGCGCCGGCCCTACTGGGGTGGGCAGTGACTGCTTGGGCCGTGACGATTCCGGGAACCGGTCGATGGGTGTGGATCGTATTTGCGGTGATGGGAGTCGTGGTGGTCCTCGCAGCACTGAGGGGCTTGCGGGTTCGAGGGACACATCGATCACGGCATAGTAGATGGAGCGCGCCATGGGGTTTGGTTGCAATTTCCTGCGCCACATTGGTGACGCTTGGCGTTCAGATCGATGTTGGTGAGTGGCGCAGAGCCGATCCTGTCATTGTGGCCTCAGCAGCGCAAAACAAGCAACTTCAGATGTGTGTGACCGTTGTCAGGTTTACGGCGGACACATCAAAAGGGTTCGGCGAACGCTTTTGGGTACGCGCGAGATTGCATGCAGGGCGCGGCGACATTCCAGTTTTGCTGTGGCTCGATGGGAAGCCAGATCAGCGCTGGGTTCCGGGTGCGACGCTTCAGATCGCCGGCCAGGCAGAGCTACTGGAGGCGGGATCTTCAGCGGCATTTGGAATCACAGTTGGTGACGCTGCAGGCGCAAACCCACTTAAACCCGAGAGACGTTCGATTGCGGAGCGCGCAGGAGAAGCAGCGAGTGAACTTCGCTTGAGGCTTCGCGACGCAACACGACAATTTCGAGGGGCTGAACTTCTGCCTGGGTTTGCCGTCGGCGATACATCACTCGTTAGCGAAGAACTACGAGACCAAATGCTAGAGAGTTCACTTACACACCTGACAGCCGTATCCGGTTCGAACTGCGCGCTTGCGACAAGTTCGGTCCTCTGGGTCAGCTCAATGCTGGGAGCAGGAAGGCGTGTTCGGAGTGTGTTGGCGGTCCTCGCACTTACCGGGTTTGTGTTTTTAGTCGGGCCGGACCCGAGTGTGCAGCGTGCGGCCATCATGGCCGCCGTGGTGTTGATTTCTGGATACGGCGGAAAACAGGCTCATGCTCTGCCGAGTTTAGGGGCGGCGGTATTGCTGCTTCTCTCGATTGATCCTTGGCAGGCGTTGCAGCCTGGCTTTGCGCTCTCGGTCGTTGCAACGGGTGGCATTTTGGTGGCGGCGCCGACCTTGCATAGAGGTTTGAACAGAACACTAAAAATACCTCGCTTTCTCGCGCTTCCATTGGCCGTGGTCTTGGCCGCACAAATTGTGTGTGGTCCGTTGCTCTTGCTTTTGCAGCCGGGGCTTCCCATGGCGGGCGTGCTGGCCAATGTCATCGCTGCGCCAGCGGCACCACTGGGCACGGGGTTTGGGCTCCTGGCAATGCTGGTGCTTCCGGTTTCGGAGCCACTTGGGATGACGCTGATGCAAATCGGCGCCGTATCGGCGCGGTGGGTTGCCGCTACTGCCGAAATCTGTGCAAATTTGCCGCTGTCACGGTGGGCCTGGCCCGAGGGGTGGGGTGGGGCGCTCCTATTGACTGCAGTGCAGGCGGCTCCCGTGTTGGCTTGGGCACTGTACACGGGGCGACTCAAAACGCCAATGGCAGTTCGCGCCAAACCAAGGAGTCCTTGGCAGCAGAGCCCAAGTGCGCCGAGAGGGGTGCGCCTCGCAGTGGCAGTTTTAATGTGCGGGGCGAGCGGAGTCTTTCTTGGCCCCACTCTTATTACGCCGTCGGCTGAGCACGCAAGCACGCCGAGAGGTTGGGCAATTGTCGCCTGTGATGTGGGCCAGGGTGACGCAATTTTGCTGCGAGACCCAGAGAGCCGCGACAGTACAATTCTTGTTGACACGGGCGACGATCCAGAACTCGTTCAAGAGTGCCTCACCCGGTTTAGCGTAAAACGTATCAGTCTCCTGGTGCTTACGCATGATGACGCAGACCATGTTGGCGCCTTGAGCGCAATTGCCGACCGCGTCGAAGCCGCGATTGTGTCACCGCCCAGTGTAGGCAATGGTGACGAAGATCAAGATGCCACGGGTCGCAACAGTCGGCGGCTCCTGCAAGACCTGGAACGCGAAGGCATTCCTTATCGTGTAGCGGTCGAGGGACTCTCAGGAAGTCTCGGGGGTGCCGAATGGACAGTGCTCTATCCGCAGCAGAATCAGGTTCCCCTGAGCACCAACGCGGCGAGCATTGTGATGCGTGTGGAGGTGGGAGGTATCTCGGCGCTACTGCTTGGAGATACCGGTGAGCAAGAACACCGCAGGCTTCTCACGAGCGGTGTTGGTCTTGAGGCAGACGTCATTAAAGTGGCACACCACGGGTCTCGTGATCAGCATTCCCAATTGGTCGCAGCGATCAACGCGAAGATCGGTCTCATATCGGTGGGTGAGGAGAACCGTTATGGACACCCAACTGACTCTGCTCTCGATGCCCTACGAAACGCGGGCACCACCGCACTGCGCACAGACCAACTGGGTTCGATTGCGCTCAGCAAAAAGAACGGAGACATCCGGGCCTGGAGCGTGCGGGCACCCGCCGATGTCGGAGGTGAGCAGTAGGGTTAATGCGTGGCAACTGCACGAAGCACCAAGACCAAGATCCCTCAACTGAGCTGGACCGAGGCGCACCCTGCGCCCGTGGTCCTGATTTCGGGACCAGAGGGATTTCTTGCTGACCGTGCGAGCCAGTCAATTCGCGAAGCCCTCAGACATCAGCAGGCCGATCTTGAGGTGCACGATATCGATGCCGCTTCATACACAGCAGGTGAACTGTTCACCTTTGCGAGTCCATCACTTTTTGCAGAACCGAGACTCATTCGCGTGGATGGTGTTGAAAAGTGCTCCGATGCATTCTTGGAAGACGCAAAAAAGTACGTCACGCAGCCCGCCGAAGATACGACCCTTGTGTTGCGACACGGTGGTGGCGTGCGCGGCAAAGCGCTGCTCGATCTGATTCGTGGCGGAAATGGTGTTGAGTTTGTCTGTGCTGAAGTCAAGAAGGATCAGGATCGCCTGGCATTCGCGCAGGGGGAGTTTCGCAGGCTCGGCGCTCAGATCAGCCCCAACGCTGTTCGTATGCTCGTGGCGGCGTACTCCGGCGGTCTAGGCGAACTCGCCGGTGCTTGCGAACAGCTGGTGTCAGACATCGGCACGAGAATCGATGAAGACGATGTGAACCGCGCTACCGAGGGGCGGGTCGAAACAAGCGCTTTCAAAGTGGCAGACGCCGCAACCGCTGGTCGAGGTGCAGATGCACTAGTGCTGTTGCGTCAGGCGTTTTCCACCGGAACCGATCCGATCCCAATGCTTGCAGCCCTCAACTTTAAGATGCGGGGGATCGCCCGTGCCTACGGTGCAACGAGCAGCGGCGGCCAGCTCGCGAAAGAGCTTGGTATGGCTCCCTGGCAGGCAGATCGCGCGGTGAAAGACGCACGGGCATGGCGCGAAGAAGATCTTGCCCGTTGCATCGAAATGGCCGCCGAAACGGAGTGGTTACTCAAGGGTGGCAGCCGCGATCCTGAATACGCACTTGAGAAGTACCTGCTATTTATCGCCAGGAGGGGGCGGGAGCGGTAGCTTTCGGGCGTGAGTAGAGACCCAACAAAACAGCCCCCGCTCCTTATGAGCGGGGGCTGTGAAGCTAAAGACAAAAGTCTAGAGGGCGGCGACCTTCGCGGCAATCTTCGACTTGCGGTTTGCAGCCTGATTCTTGTGAATGACACCCTTAGAAACAGCCTTGTCGAGCTTGCGCGTTGCAACCTTCAGCTTGGCCTCGGCAGTTGCCTTGTCGCCAGCGGTGATGGCCTCGCGTACTGCGCGGATAACGGTGCGCAGTTCGCTCTTGTAAGCACGGTTGCGCTCGGTTGCCTTTTCGTTGGTCTTAATGCGCTTGATCTGCGACTTAATATTTGCCACGTTGGGTTGTGTCCTTAAAGTGTACGTATTTAACGGGATGTTCCGCGCGGCGGGTAGAGGGCACCTTGCGGGGTGTGTGGAGTGATCCACACGCAAGCCAAGAATCAACTTTAGCAGATTCTTGCATCGTGCGGGTGCGAAGTGGCCTCAAAGATTACCTGTCGCCAAAACCGCGCGGTCCCGCGACATACTCGGTGGGGGAGAACGGCCTGTTGGGGGCGGAGCTAGTGAGGAATTCATGGGCCAACGCGACGGCTGCAAAAGACCTGCGGCCCGCGATATTCTCGGCCTGACTCTCTGAATTCGGGTGTCAAAATCGATACCGCGGAGCGCCTGAATGGGCTGGTCAGCGAAGTAGTGAGATAATGGCAGGCAATGTCTCCACGCAGCGTAAACCCACAGATCCCGGCGTCAACTGACCCCGAGAGGATCCGCAACTTCTGCATCATCGCGCACATCGATCATGGTAAGTCGACCCTTGCCGACCGCATGTTGCAAATCACCGGTTCGGTACCTGATCGCGAAATGCGCGCCCAGTACCTCGACCGTATGGACATCGAGCGTGAGCGCGGTATCACCATTAAGTCGCAGGCTGTGCGCATGGGGTGGGATCACGACGGCAAGTCGTACGCCCTCAACATGATCGATACGCCGGGCCACGTCGACTTCAGCTACGAGGTGTCGCGCTCCCTCGCCGCGTGTGAGGGAGCGATCCTGCTCGTTGATGCTGCGCAGGGGATCGAAGCTCAGACGCTCGCGAACCTGTATCTCGCGATGGAAAATGATCTTGAGATCATCCCGGTGCTCAACAAGATTGACCTGCCCGCGGCCGACCCTGAGCGGGTCTCTCGTGAGATCGCCGATCTGATCGGCGGTAACCCCGAAGATATCTTGAAGGTCTCGGGTAAAACTGGTATGGGCGTCGAAGAGCTGCTCGACAGTGTTGTTGCTCGAGTGCCAGCCCGAAGGGCGACGCAAACGCGCCAGCTCGGGCCATGATCTTTGACTCGGTCTATGATTCCTACCGCGGTGTTGTCACCTACGTTCGTATGATCGACGGCAAACTCAGCCCGCGCGAGCGTATTCTCATGATGTCGACGGGTACCGAGCACGAGGCGCTTGAGATCGGTGTTTCCTCACCGGAACCAAAGCCAACCAAGGGTCTTGCTGTTGGTGAGGTGGGCTACCTCATCACCGGCGTGAAAGATGTTCGTCAGTCAAAAGTGGGCGACACCGTCACAACCAAAATGAAGCCGGCGACCGAGGCGCTTCCGGGCTACACGGATCCAAAACCCATGGTGTTTTCGGGACTCTACCCGATTGACGGCTCCGACTACCCCGTGCTGCGTGAGGCGCTTGACAAGCTCAAGCTCTCTGACGCGGCGCTGCAGTACGAACCCGAGACTTCGGTGGCGCTCGGCTTTGGCTTCCGCTGCGGCTTCCTGGGATTGCTGCACCTTGAGATTATCTCCGAGCGTCTGCGTCGGGAGTTTGATCTCGACCTCATTGCCACTGCGCCGAGCGTTATCTACCAGGTGACGACAGAAGACAAAAAAGAGATCACTGTGACTAACCCGTCAGAGTATCCGACCGGCAAGATCGCCAGTGTGCGTGAGCCAGTGGTGCGCGTCGCGATCCTCGCCCCGAAGGACTACGTCGGCACCATCATGGAGCTGTGCCAGTCCCGGCGCGGCAGTCTCATGGGAATGGAGTACTTGGGCGAGCGTGTCGAGTTGCGCTACAGCATGCCACTCGGCGAGATTGTGTTTGACTTCTTCGATCACCTTAAGAGCCGCACTCAGGGCTACGCGAGCCTCGATTACGAGCCGATGGGTGAGCAGGAGGCCGATCTCGTAAAAGTCGACATCTTGCTGCAGGGAGAGCAAGTCGATGCCTTCAGTGCCATCGTGCACCGCGACAACGCCTATTCTTACGGCACTATGATGACTGAGCGCTTGCGCAAGCTGATTCCGCGCCAGCAGTTCGAGGTGCCGATTCAGGCTGCGATCGGTTCCAGAATCATCGCGCGTGAGAGCATTCGCGCGATCCGTAAAGACGTTCTTGCCAAGTGCTATGGCGGTGACATTAGTCGTAAGCGTAAGCTGCTCGAGAAGCAGAAAGAGGGCAAGAAGCGAATGAAGATGGTTGGCCGGGTCGAAGTGCCTCAGGAAGCCTTCATCGCTGCCCTCTCCGGGGATGTTGAGGGTAAGGACGCGTCCAAGAAGTGAGTTCGACCGAAAACAACCGGCGCAGCAGTCACGTTGAAATGCCGGTGACTTACGCTGCCGTCGGTGCCTCCAAGCTTGCCGATGTCGTGCGGTTTCCTCCTGAGGGTACCGAGTCGTACTCGGAGGCCCTGCAGCTTGGCAGTGGTCAAGAGCGGTTTGTTGCAGCTTCGAGCCTGTTGATGACCTGGGGTGCTCAGCGCGGCGCTGGCATCGAGGTGAGTGAGATTGCTCGAGGATCTGAAGAGGCGTACGTTGGGCCTGAATTTGATGAGAGTGGTCACGCGCAGGGACTCCGAGTTCGCGAGGAACAGTTTGGCCCCGACGGGGAGCCCTATATCGTTCCAGGTACTTCGGCTGTGTTTAGTGTTGCCGGACAGGCGCCACGCAGCGTGCTTGTTGTTTACACTGTTGAAGAGGATCAGATCGTGGGCTTTGCCTGGGGAACTTGCGACGAAGATGGGGTCGTGGGCGAGCAGCGATTCACCGTTGAGATTCGCGAGGATCAAACGGTGTGGGCTGTTGCGCGCGGCTTTCTTGCTTCCCGAGGAGCGGGTTACTTGGGCTGAAAGGGAAGGCGCTGGTTCGCGAAGCGGTAGAACTAGCCAAGGTTCAGCTTGGGGCTTTGGCTCCGGGAGCGGCGGATCGTGCCCAGCGTTCTTCCTGAGGGAGACCCGGCGCCCGAAGACGGTGCGCTTCCCTTGAGTGCGCTTGAGGGGGCCGAGGATCGCCGCTTCTGTGTGTATGTGCACGTGCCCTATTGTCGGGTACGCTGCGGGTACTGCGATTTCAACACCTACACCGCGAGTGAGCTCGGAGAAACGCGTCAGGCTGACTATGCGGGGCAGGTGCAGCGGGAACTCAGTTTTGGGGCCGGGGTGCTTCGTAATGCCGGACTGCCCAAGCGGCCCGTGTCCACGGTGTTTTTTGGTGGGGGCACACCAACGTTGCTGCCAGCGCGCGACCTAACGGTAATGCTCGATCATATTCATGGCGAATGGGGTCTCGTAGACGGTGCGGAGGTGACCACCGAGGCTAACCCCGACTCGGTTGACGAGGACTATTTAAACTCTATTGCCGAGGCCGGATTTACTCGAGTGAGTTTCGGTATGCAGTCTGCCGTGCCGCACGTGCTGCGTACGCTCGATCGCACACACTCACCCGAACGTATTCCACTCGTAACTCGCTGGGCTCGCAAAGCGGGGCTGCAAGTGAGCGTGGATCTGATCTATGGCACACCGGGGAGAGCCTCGCCGATTGGGAGCGTTCGATCGACGCCGCACTCGCAACCGAGCCGGACCATATTTCTGCCTACGCGCTGATCGTGGAACAGGGCACCAAATTGGCTGCCCAGATTCGACGCGGCCAGGTGCGCGAGCCCGATGAAGATCTGCACGCAGAGATGTACGAACTCGCTGACGCACGGTTCAAGGCCGCTGGGTTGAACTGGTACGAAATCAGCAACTGGTCGCGTACACCCGAGGCGCGTTCTCGACACAACCTTGCCTACTGGACTGGCGAAGACTGGTGGGCTGCCGGACCCGGTGCACACAGCCATATCGGGGAGTCCGCTGGTGGAACGTCAAGCACCCGCGTGCTTATGCTGAGCGTATTGCTCGGGGCATCTCACCCGCCCACGCGCGAGAAGTGCTTCAGCCTGAGGCGAAACGCGCCGAGCGAGTGCTCTTAGAAACCCGCATTGCTGACGGTCTTCCCGCAGAGGTGCTCACCACCGACGAGCGACGCGCGATCCCGGAATTGATTGCTGAGGAATTGATTGATGGCCGTGCTGCCATTCGCGGCAGGATCGTGCCAACGCTTCGCGGGCGCCTCCTCGCCGACACCGTGGTGCATCGACTGCTTGGGTGAAACCACTGAGTGAATATGCAGAGAATAGGCGTGCGCCCTGCGCTAGACTTGGCACTCAG
Source organism: Leucobacter coleopterorum (assembly GCF_011382985.1). Taxonomy (GTDB): domain Bacteria; phylum Actinomycetota; class Actinomycetes; order Actinomycetales; family Microbacteriaceae; genus Leucobacter; species Leucobacter coleopterorum. The sequence goes on along the minus strand of NZ_CP049933.1, from coordinate 1,676,405 downwards.
TAGTGTCGAGTGCCAAGTGGCTCGCAAGGGTTGGAAGGAGTTGCTGTGGTTTCTGAGCGAAGCCTCGCGGTGCTCCACGCAATCGTGAGTGACTATGTTTCATCGAATGAGCCAGTTGGTTCGAAAGCCATCGTAGATCGGCACAGTTTTGGCGTGTCTGCCGCGACGATCCGCAACGACATGGCTCTGCTTGAAGAAGACGAGCTCATTGCGCAGCCCCACACTTCTTCGGGCGGGTGCCGACCGACAAGGGTTATCGCCTGTACGTCGACACACTCGCGAAAATTCGTCCTCTCACTTCGGCGCAACGCGCAGCTATAGAACGTTTCCTTGGGGAATCGGCCGATCTCGACGACGTCATGTCGCGCACTGTTCGCCTACTTTCCCAGCTCACGAACCAGGTGGCCGTCGCCCAGTATCCGTCGCTTCGGCGCACGGTGGTGAGACACATTGAGCTGGTCGCCGTCGCTGAAGATCGAATTTTGTGCGTTCTTATTCTTGGTAGTGGAGTCGTTGAGCAGCAGCTTGCTCAGCTTCCAGCCGCGAGAGTAACTGAGGCCTGGGCCCGCGGGCTGCGTGACAGAATTGCCGGCGCAACGGTCGGTCAAGATGTTGATACAGCTGCCGCTGGAATCGCAGAATTGCTGGGCAGCATCGACGCTTGGGCTCAGCCAGGCGAAACCGAGCTCGTGAGCCAGGTCCTTGCCGTAGTGAGCGCGCAGTTGCAGGCGAACCGCAGTGATCGTATTGCGATTGCCGGGGCCGCAAACCTCTCGCGTTTTGGAGAATTTGAGGGATCCCTTGGCTCCGTGCTTGAAGCCATCGAAGAGCAAGTCACGCTACTGCGGCTCTTTGACGAGCTTGTGCAAGACGGGCGCGATGTTTCTGCTTCAATTGGACGCGAAAACGAGCCCTACGGCCTGGCAACAACATCGGTGATTGCTTCTAGCTACGAAGCAGAGGGAACCTCCGTTTCGCGCCTCGGTGTTCTGGGTCCAGTCCGTATGGATTATGCGAGCAACATCGCAACCGTGCGAGCGGTTGCGAGATACCTGAATCATTTACTCGGTGAGGATCAGTAGATCCTTTGCCACCAACACACTTTCTCAACCCAATCATCCACCCTGTGAGGAGCTAACCAGTGGCCGACCACTACGAGACCCTCGGCGTGACCCGTGAGGCGACACCCGAAGAGATCAAGAAGGCCTATCGCCGTTTAGCGCGTGAGCTGCACCCCGATGTCAACCCAAGTGAAGAGGCCTCGGAACGTTTTAAAGGCGTAACCCACGCGTACGATGTGCTGAGCGATCCCGAGCAGCGCCAGCGCTACGACATGGGTGGCGGCCAGTCCGACATGGGCGGCTTTGGCGACATCTTTGAGACCTTCTTTGGCGGTGGCGGGTTTGGTGGTGGCCAGCGCGGTCCTCGCTCGCGCGCCGAGCGCGGTGACGACGCCATGATCCGTGTTGATGTCAGTCTCGAAGAGGTCATCTTTGGTGTGCAGCGTGAGGTGTCGATTAACACCGCCGTGCTCTGTGGGGCCTGTCAGGGAAGCTGCTGCCAGCCCGGCACGCAGCCCGTTACCTGCGACGTCTGCAACGGTCAAGGGCAGGTGCAGCGTCAGGTGCGTTCGCTGTTCGGCAATGTTGTGACCATGCACCCCTGCGGCAGCTGCCATGGCTACGGCACCGTCATTGAGCACCCGTGTGTGGAGTGCGCTGGGAAGGGGCGTGTGCGTGAACGCCGCACACTTCCGGTAGATATTCCCTCCGGTATCGACACAGGCACGCGCATGCAGATGCGAGGTGGCGGCGAGGTCGGCCCCGGTGGTGGCCCCAACGGCGACCTGTTCATCGAGTTCAGGGTCACTCACCACGACATCTTCAGTCGCGACGGCAACGACCTGTTGTGCACCATGCAGGTTTCAATGACCGACGCAATTCTGGGTGTGGAGTCAACAGTTTCTGGGCTTGACGGCGATGTTAAGGTCGAGGTCGAGGCCGGAGTCCAGTCGGGTGACATCATTACGATTCGTGGGCGCGGAATTCAGGGGCTTCGCTCGACAAATCGCGGTGACCTCAAGATTGCCGTGCAAGTCGCAACGCCTGAGAAGCTGTCGAACCGTGAGAAAGATCTGGTTCGCCAACTCGCTGCACTTCGCAAAGACGAGGCACCACACCTGGGCGAGTTTCAGCAGAGCTTCTTCGGCAAGATTCGCGACCGCTTCTTCCGTCAGGGTTAGGCTCTCGTGGCCAATCTCTACTTCGCCGAGCGAACCGGTTCCGAGAACTGGAATCAGGGCACCCTCGTGACCATCATCGGAGACGAGGCACGACACGCGGTGCGTGTGAGCCGTTTGCGTGTGGGCGAGCAGATTCTGGTCGGTGACGGTGTCGGAGTGATTGGCGAAGGCACGGTGGAGAGTGTTGCCAAGGACTCATTTGTGGTGCGACTCGAAGGCGTGCTGCACGATCCTGAGCCCATGACTCAAATTGTTCTCGTGCAGGCACTCGCCAAGGGGGATCGTGATGAGCGGGCCGTCGAACAAGCTACCGAGTTTGGTGTTGACGGGTTCGTGCCCTGGCAGGCTGAGCGCTCTGTTTCGCGCTGGAGCAGCCCCGAAAAGTTAGCTAAAGGCGTCGCTAAGTGGGCGAGAATTGCTCGTGAGGCGTCGAAGCAGTCGTTGCGGTCGAGGATCCCGGTGGTCCAGGAGCCGCTCGCTCTTGACGGGCTGCGCACACTTGCCGCGAGCGACGCCGCGCACGTCGTTGTACTGCACCCGCGGGGGTCACGAGCATTGAGTGACTGGAGGCCCCCGGCAACCGCTGGCACGATCTATCTTGTTGTTGGTCCCGAAGGCGGTTTATCGGACGCCGAGCTCGATACGCTCGAAGCAGCGGGAGCCGAGATCCTGGTGTTGGGAGACACGGTGCTGCGCACCTCTTCAGCGGGCCCAGCGGCTCTCGCTGTGCTCAACGTCTCGCTCGGTCGCTGGTAACGGAATCTTGGCCAGCTTGTCGGAAGGCAGCGCTAGACTTGCCTGCATGGCAGAAGAGACGGTTTTCGGCAAAATTGTGTCGGGTGAGATCCCAGTTGAGATCCTCGCGGAGACCGACCGTGTGATTGCGTTCCCCGACATCAACCCGCAGGCACCGGTGCATGTACTAGTGATCCCGAAGGCGACTCAGTATCGCAACGTTGCTGAACTCGCAGCTGGCGATCCAGAGACACTCGCAGACATGGTGGCTGTTGCCCAGAGCCTCGCAGACGAGCTTGCCGACGGCGAGTTCCGACTCATCTTTAATTCCGGCGCGGGCGTAGGGCAGACCGTTTTCCACGTGCATGCGCACGTACTCGCCGGTGATCTCAAGGAGAATGCACTCGTTGGAAGCTGAACCAACACCCACTCCGCAGTCGGGAGTCGCAGAAGACACCGAACTGCAACGCACTGTGCTTCTTGCCGGTGTTGATCTCGCCTCCCTGCTGGGGCATCGAGATCAGCTCATTGCTGATCTCGAGTCGCAGCACCCCGGCGTAGTCTTTCACTCGCGCGACGAGGTGCTCACGCTGCGCGGCCCCGCCCTCGAAGTTCGTGCCGCCGAGGAGGTAGTGCGCGAGATCCTTGAGCTCGCAAGGCGCAGCGGCACTGTCTCGAGGCGCGATGTGAGCGAGGTGACCCGCATGGTTCACGAGGGCAATGGGCCCACCGCCGCGCAGGTGCTGAGTGAACCGATTCTCACCGTTCGTGGCCGCGCAGTTCGCCCACAGACTGCCGGGCAAAGGGCGTACATCAACGCGATTGACGCAAACACCATCGTATTTGGTGTCGGCCCTGCAGGCACAGGCAAGACATATCTTGCAATGGCGAAGGCTGTCCAGGCTTTGCAGCGTCGTGAGGTCTCGAAGATCATTCTGACGCGGCCCGCCGTCGAAGCAGGTGAACGACTCGGCTACCTGCCGGGAACTCTTGAAGAAAAGATTGATCCTTACTTACGTCCGCTTTTTGACGCGGTGGGGGCCATGATGGATCCCGACCTCGTGCCGAAACTCCTCGCGAGTGGCACGATCGAGGTTGCCCCGCTGGCTTACATGCGAGGCCGAACGCTGAACGAGGCGTTTGTCATTCTTGACGAGGCACAAAACACAACTCCAGAGCAGATGAAGATGTTTTTGACCAGGCTCGGCTACGGCTCAAAAATGGTCGTGACGGGCGACGCAACACAGGTCGATTTGCCAGCAGCCGTCAGTGGACTGCGAGTGGTTCGTCGCATCCTGAAAGACGTTGAAGACATTCATTTTGCTGAGCTGAGTTCAGACGACATCGTCCGCCACAGCCTTGTTGGGCGAATCGTGGACGCATACCAGGCATACGATGAAACAAAAGAAGCGAGAACGCAGTGAGTGTGGAGATCAACAACGAGTCGGGCATTGAGGTAGAAGAAGGCCGACTGCAGCGCCTCGCCGCGTTTGTGCTGGAATCATTGCACGTGCACCCCGACACTGAGCTGGGTGTCATGCTGGTCGATGAGGCTGCGATCGAGCAGTTGCACGTGCAATGGATGAACGAGCCCGGCCCCACCGATGTTCTGAGCTTTCCCATGGATGAGCTGCGGCCAGGACGTGCAGATGCGCAGACTCCAGCAGGTCTACTCGGAGACGTTGTTGTCTGCCCGCAGGTCGCTGAGGTGCAGGCTGAGGCAGCCGGACACGACCTGCCTCAAGAGGTGTCGGTGCTGCTGACACACGGCATGCTGCATCTGCTGGGCTTCGACCACGCGACTCCAGAAGAAGAAGCGGAGATGTTTGGGTTGCAGCGCGATCTCCTGCTTTCGTTTGCCATGCGCGAGCGAAAACAGTGAGTGGAGTAGTCATCGCGCTGTTTCTCGTGGCAGCGCTCATTCTGCTCGGTGTAGCGGGCCTTCTGGCCGCTGCGGACGCCGCCTTTGGGGTGCGCTCGCGTGCCGAACTGCTAGGGCTCGCTGAAGATTCCCCTCGCCGCGGTAAGGCGATCCGCGCGATCGCGGAAGACGAGGCCGCGCACCTCAATGCTCTCAGCTTTGCGAGGGTGTTTACCGAGACCCTTGCCGCCGTATTGATCACGCTCGTGCTGGCGTATTCCCTCGACGAACTCTGGCTTGAACTCGTGATTGCGACACTCGTCATGACGGCCATTACGTTCGCTCTGGTGGGATCAAGCCCGCGCACGGTAGGAACCCACCACCCTGATGCTGTGATTCGCTTTGCAGCGCCCACTATGCGTGCGCTGCGCCTGATCCTCGGCCCCGTGGCAACTTCGCTCATTCGGATCAGCAATCGAGTGACCCCCGGGCGCAGCAGCGGCGGTGCCCGCATCCGCGATGAGCAGCAGCTGCTCTCGATGGTAGATCAGGCCGCAGAGCAGTCACTACTCGAGAGCGACGACCGCGACTACATCCATTCGCTCGTTGAGTTTGGTGACACCCTGGTGCGAGAAGTGATGGTGCCTCGCATCGACATGGTTACTATCAGCAGCGAATCGAGTGTGCGTGAAGCGCTTGAACAGATGCTTGCTTCGCGGCACTCCCGCATTCCGGTAGTTGGTGGAGACATCGATGATGTGGCGGGGATCGCTTACCTGCGCGACGCGAGTAAGTTCATGCTGCGGCGCGCAGACGAGGTTGATAGCTCGCGTGTGACCCGCATTATGAAACCGGCAATCTTTGTGCCTGAGGTACAGCGAGCAGACAAGCTGTTGCGGCGCATGCAGAGCGAATCGAATCACCTGGCGCTCGTCGTTGACGAGTACGGCGGTATCTCGGGTCTCGTGACGCTGGAAGACCTCATTGAAGAGTTGCTCGGCGAGATTAACGACGAACACGACCGTGAAGAGTTAGAAGTGACTCCCCAGGGTGATGGTTCGTTCCTCGTGAGTGCCAGGCTCGGGGTTGAAGAGCTCGGTGAGCTCTTTGGAATCGAGCTCGATGACGACGAGGTTGACACCGTGGGCGGATTGGTGGCGAAACATCTGGGAAGGCTTCCTGAGCCAGAAGACACCGTGGTTGTCGCAGGGGTTGAGCTCACCGCTGTCGAAACTGAGCGGCGTCGCCAGCGACTACTCACGGCGCGAGCCCGCTGGATCGGTAACGAAAAAACTGACGCGGTTGAGAAGGAAGACAACTCTCAAACGCTAGGCAAGAAAGAGGACGAATCATGACAGACCACACAGAGCCCGGGAACAATGACTTCCGTGCTGGATTTGTATCATTCGTCGGGCGCCCCAACGTCGGTAAATCGACACTCACGAATGCGCTGGTCGGTGAAAAGATCGCCATCACGAGCCCAAAGCCGCAGACCACAAGACGTGCTATCCGTGGAATCGCGCACAGACCTGACGGGCAGCTGATTATTGTTGATACGCCCGGCATCCATCGCCCTCGCACTCTGCTCGGTGAACGATTGAATGCTCTCGTGGAAGCGACCCTTGGAGATGTCGACGTGATCGGTTTCTGCGTCCCCGCGAACGAGAAGCTCGGGCCTGGAGATCGATTTATCAATGAGCGGCTCGACGACTTTCCGCGCGCCAAGAAGGTCGCGATTCTCACGAAGGTCGATGAGGCCTCAAAATCAGAGATTATTGACCAACTCACGAGACTCGGCACGCTGCGCGAGTGGGATGCGGTCGTGCCGATCTCTGCGGTCACGCAGGAGCAGCTTGACGTTCTCTCAGATGTGCTGCTCAGGCTGATGCCGGTTTCTCCGCCACTCTACGACGCAGAGCAAACCACCGACGAGAGCGAAGACGACCGAATCGCGGAGCTGATCCGCGAGGCAGCTCTTGAAGGCGCGCGCGAAGAACTGCCGCACTCACTGGCGGCAACGGTTGACGATCGCGAGGTGCGTGACGACGGTCTTCTCGAACTGTATGCGTCGATCTACGTAGAGCGCGACAGCCAGAAGGGCATTGTGATCGGAAAGGGTGGCTCGCGCCTGCGCGATGTGGGGGAGAAAGCACGTCACGAGATCGAGGCGCTACTTGGGCGTCGGGTATACCTTTCGCTCCGTGTGAAGGTGCTCAAGGAATGGCAACGCGACTCGAAGGCCCTCGGCAAGCTGGGTTTCTAGACTGGTCTTGTTCGCGTCAAGCCCTGTGCAGCACCTTGCTGAGGTGGCTAGAATCTGGGCATGGACTACATCACAGATCAGGCGCAACTCACAACGTTGTTTCAAACCTACGGTGTCTTTGCGATTGCCGTTTACGTCGTCATGGCGATTGCGCTGTGGCGAGTCTTCACCAAAGCTGGTTACCCGGGCATTCTTGCGATCATTCCGATTGTGAACACCTTTATTCTGGTGAAGGTTGCCGGTTACTCAGCTTGGATGACGCTGCTGTATCTCATTCCGATCGTCAACTTCATCTTCTCGATCGTCATGGCCGTGCGTGTGGCTCAACGCTTCGGAAAGGGCGGCGCTTTTGCGTTCTTCCTGCTGTGGCTGCTGCCGTTTATCGGCTACATGGTTCTCGGCTTTGGAAGTGCTCAGTACCGGCCGCGCAACTAGCGACCGCCTGAGAAGCCACCGCCACCGCCACCTCCGGAGAAGCCACCACCCGAGGATCCTCCTGAGCTGCTGGAGGTGTAGCTCGCTGAGGAGGCGAGCGAACGGGTGAACTCTGAGATCGTGCTGTTAAAGCTTGAGATTCCGTGCAGGCCAACGGCTGGGTACCAGTAGGGAACATAACCGGGGTTTTCCTGATATCTGGTCTCGAGGGTTTTGCTCCATTGCTTCTCCAAGCCAAAGAGCATCGCGTAGGGGAGCAGCTTTTCGTACAGGTTGATGACATTGATGCTGCCGTCCTGCAAACGCTCAGCACCCTCGTAGGACTGCAGCGCCCTTATGCGATCGGCCTCAGCGACGCGGATAAACTCACGCACTCCCTCGAGATGCTCGCGAGTCTCTGCTCCGAGTTGAGTATGGACACGTTGTTTACTGACGCCGATGATGCCGAGAAGGAGCGCGAGCGCGGCAATAAAGACACTGATGAACGGCGTTGCTGAGTTACGCGACACGAACCCGAAGGCCGAAAATGCAATCAGCACCGCGGCAAGTCCGAGGGTGACGAGGCCGAGTTTTCGAGCCACGGGGTTCGCAGCTTTTTCGAGGTAACCGCGCGAAATTGCTTGGTCCACGCCGATCTGCTTCAGTGCAGTCATGCGGCGGGCAAAGCTCTGACTCTTCCGCGGAATCTCAAGGATCTCTCCAACAGTCTGGGCTGGAAATAGGTCCTGCGCAGTTTTTGTGTCGAGTTGGTCCCACAGCGGGTGAGATCCATGAGCCGGATAGTGGGTCTTGGTCTCCAAGTGGCTTCTGATTCTTCAATACGGATTACTCCGCTCACCGCGAGGTGTACGAACTCGGCGGGCACTGATGCAGCCGAGGTCATAGAGCCCACGATGGGTGCAGCAAGCAGCGGTGGTAGAGATGCCGGAACCTCGTACTGCGCCACGACCACACCGCGCCCAACACGCCGTTTCCTGTGGTAGCGAAAAACGGCGATCCCGCTGGCCAAACCAGTTGCAATTGCCGCGCCTCCGATAAAGAGGGCAGCGTGTCGAGAGCGAAGTTGGGAATGCGTGAATCCGGCTGCACAACAGTACCCGGTTCAAAGCCAATGGCAACGGTCACACCCTGCTTGGGTGCGAGTTGGATCGCGGGGACACTGAACGCCGGACCAGCTTCATTGCGCGTCATTTCGCACTCATCGGTGGACCCTGCCGCACCGATGTAACACCGTGAGTTACCGTTCAGCTTCGAGGCGAGTTTCGGAGAGAAGGAAATGCTTGCGGTGAACTGCTTGATCGGTTGAAGGTGTTCAGAATCAACGAGGTCCCAGTAGAACTCGTCGGCGGAGCCGTCGTCTCGCGCCAGGATCGTGTCACTGAGGGTGTAACTGATGACGTAGCCTTGAACGCCATGAACAAAGTCATCATTGCCGGTGAGAACCGCAATGAAGCCGTCGCCAGTTTCAAGTTCAAAAGGGATCGGAGTTCCGGTGAGATCGGTAACGCTAAAGTCGCGGGGATCCGTGGAAGCGTTTTCGTAGTCAACCGGGAGACCCCGCACGAGCCCGCGGTTCTGGTCAAAGTCGGGGAAGTGAGCCACGAGCGTCTCCGTAACTCGAGTTATTGAGCGACCGTCCTCGTCAGTGTCGAGTTGATAGTCGACGTGCCAGCTGTCGTAGCTGAAGTCGCTTGTGTCGGCCTGAGCTGGGGTGAGGGCGGTGAAGGGCGCAAATAGGAGCGTGAGTGATGCCATGGTGCCAAGGAGTATTCTCGCAATCTTGCCCATGTTTGTAACCCTATCGTTGCCTGGAGGTGAGTTCGGGCAAGTATCCAAGCCAGTGGTATAGTGACTTCATGCTGTTCGGCTCGCTTCTCCTTAGCTGCCGCGACGAGTCCTAGTTTTCAGGCCTCCCTCGTCGCGGTGTTTGTGTTTGGCTGAGCAAGAGTTTTAGACGAGGAAGACGAGCCCATGAAGAACACGCAACAGCCCTCAGGTATGCCGATTCACCGCTACCGCCCGTTCCACGAGATCATCAAGGTCGATCTTCCGGATCGCACCTGGCCGACTAAGCGCATTGAGAAGGCACCTCGGTGGTGCGCGGTTGATCTGCGCGACGGCAATCAGGCACTTATCGATCCCATGAGCCCCGAGCGCAAGCGGATCATGTTCGATCTGCTCGTGAAGATGGGCTATAAAGAGATCGAGGTCGGGTTTCCGTCCGCGAGCCAGACCGATTTCGACTTCGTGCGGCACCTGATCGAAGACAACGCGATCCCCGATGACGTCACCATCCAGGTGTTGACCCAGGCGCGCGACCACCTCATCAAACGCACCTACGAGTCGCTCATCGGTGCGAAACAGGCGATCGTGCACCTCTATAACTCCACGAGCATCTTGCAGCGCGATGTAGTGTTCCGGCAGGATCGTGAGGGCATTAAGCAGATCGCGATCGATGGTGCGAAGCTCTGTGTCGCTAGCGAAGAAATCTGCGCGGGCACCGATATCTACTACGAGTACTCGCCCGAGTCGTACACCGGCACCGAACTGGAGTACGCGGCCGAGGTCTGTAACGATGTGCTCGAGATCTTCAAGCCGACCCCGAGCGCAAGGTCATCATTAACCTGCCCGCCACGGTCGAGATGGCAACCCCCAACGTCTACGCCGATTCGATCGAGTGGATGTGTCGTAACCTGAACCACCGCGAGAACGTCATCGTTTCGCTGCACCCGCACAATGATCGCGGTACCGCCGTGGCTGCAGCGGAGTTGGGCTACCTGGCCGGAGCTGACCGCATTGAGGGCTGCCTCTTTGGTAATGGTGAGCGCACCGGCAACGTTGACCTGATCGCTCTTGGCATCAACATGTTCACGCAGGGGATCGATCCTCAGATTGACTTCTCGAGACTCGATGAAGTGCGCCGCACTGCAGAGTACTGCAACCAGCTGCGGGTTCCTGAGCGCAGCCCCTGGGCGGGCGATCTTGTCTACACAGCCTTCTCTGGCTCGCATCAGGATGCGATCAAAAAGGGCTTCGAACGCATGACACAAGACGCCGAAGCTGCGGGAGTTGCTGTCGAAGATCTCGAGTGGGCGGTACCGTACCTGCCGGTTGACCCGAAGGATCTTGGTCGCTCGTACGAAGCCGTCATTCGTGTGAACTCACAGTCGGGCAAGGGAGGCGTTGCCTACCTTTTGAAGACGGACCACAATTTGGATCTGCCGCGTCGACTGCAAATCGAGTTCAGCTCAGTTGTGCAGGGAGTCACTGACACCGAGGGCGGCGAGGTATCCAGCGAGGAAATCTGGCGTATCTTCCAGGATGAGTACCTGCCGGCTCATGATCCTGCGGCTGAACGCTGGGGCGCTACGAGATTTTCCGTACCTCCTCAGTGAGCGCCGGCGACGGCGTGACCGAACTCACCGTCGATTACCGCATCGGTTCTGAAGAAAAGCAGTCGACCTCGCGGGGCAACGGTCCGGTTGACGCGTTTCTGAACGCGCTGAACGATGGAGGGCACGCGGTCACTCTGTTTGACTACGTCGAGCACGCGATGAGTTCGGGTGGAGATGCAGTAGCTGCCTCCTATGTAGATCTTGAGGTCGACGGACAGCGTCTGTGGGGCGTTGGAATTGATCCAGATACCAGTCGCGCAACACTCAAAGCCATCATCAGCTCGGTGAATCGCGCGGTGCGAAACGTTACGTCTGAGTCGGCGCTCGCGAACGCGTAATTCTTGGAAGGTCCGGGTGCTCGCTACTTGGTAGTCCCGAGGTTTGCGAGCAACCTGGCCGTTACTCCATGGGCTCCCTTATGGGGACGAGGGTTCTGCGCTCGTGGGTAGCGCCATCGCTTGACTGGCATCTTGCGCACCCCCATTTGTTCGTAGATATCTTCGAATGAACGGTGTGGCGAGTCCGCCAATGTCGGTGGTGCAATCTAGGCTAAGCGTGTGATTGCTTCGATACATGGTGAGGTGCTCTCTGCGGGAGCCGGCTGGGCAGTAATTGGTGTGGGCGGGATCGGCTTGCGTGTTGAGATTCCGAGCGGTCGTGTAGCGCAGGCCTGCACCGGAGAAACCCTGTTTCTGCACACCTGGCTGGTCGTGCGCGAAGATGCGCTTACGCTGTTCGGGTTTTCTACGGAAGACGAACTGACAGTGTTTGGTCACCTTATTGCTGTCTCGGGTGTTGGCCCTCGCAGCGCTCTTGGTGTGCTTTCTAGCCTGACCCCAGCTGAGATCGTGCGTGCGGTGGCAAACGAAGATGCGAAACCTTTTCAGAAGGTTTCAGGCATAGGTCCAAAGACCGCGAAACTTTTGACAGTTTCGCTCGCGGGTAAACTGAGGGAGCTGAGCCTTGCCGATTCGACCATAGACGTGAGCGCGACATCCGATCCCGAATCTGTTGCAGCTGAGGCCGTGCGCGACGGCCTTGTTGGGCTCGGCTGGGGTGAGTCCGAGGCATGGCAGGCGGTTCAGGATGCGCGCGCCGCGGGTGCGTCGGTTGAGAGCGCGGCTCTCTTGCGTGCCGCGCTTGCGCTGCTGCAGAACGCTCGACCGAGTGGTCGGAGCAGTCGATGACGGGGGAATTGTCGCCTCAGGCCTCTCCGTCAGAGATTGGTTACGAAGGGGCGCTGCGTCCCGGAACGCTCGACGAGTTTGTCGGTCAGTTCAAGGTGCGCAGCCAGATGAACTTGCTGCTCAGTGCTGCAACTATGCGCGGGGTTGCTCCAGATCACATTCTGCTTGCTGGTCCACCCGGGCTTGGCAAAACAACTCTCTCGATGATCGTGGCAACCGAGCTTGATAAGCCGCTGCATCAAACTTCCGGCCCGGCCATCCAGCACGCCGGTGACTTAGCGGCCGTGCTCTCTGCTTTGACCCCGGGTGAGGTCCTGTTCGTGGATGAGATCCATCGCATGGCTCGCAGTGCAGAAGAGATGCTCTACCTCGCGATGGAAGACTTTAAGGTCGACATCATGGTCGGCAAGGGGGCCGGAGCAACATCCGTGCCGCTTGAACTGGCGCCCTTTACTCTCGTGGGGGCGACCACTCGTGCGGGTCTGCTCCCTAACCCACTGCGCGACCGATTTGGCTTCACCGCTCACCTTGAGTTTTATTCGGAGGATGAGCTCGCGAGTGTGGTGAGGCGTGCGGCCCGCCTGCTAAATTTTGACATCTCCGAGCAGGGTATTGAAGAGATCGCAGGCCGCTCTCGAGGCACGCCCCGTATTGCGAATCGTTTGCTGCGAAGAGTGCGGGATTACAGCCTGGTGCACGAGATGGTGGCAGACACCGCAAGTGTTGAGGCGGCACTGACTCTTTATGACGTCGATAAACACGGTCTTGATCGGCTCGACCGCGAGGTGCTTCGCGCTGTGATTCAGCGGTTCAATGGTGGGCCGGTTGGGCTCTCTACACTCGCAGTTTCCGTTGGTGAAGAAGCTGAGACAATTGAGTCGGTTGTTGAGCCTTTTCTTGTGCGTGCGGGGCTTCTCACGCGAACTCCACGAGGGCGTGTGGCGACTCAATTGGGTTGGGATCACATTAGTGCACACAAGTGAGGCACAGAAACCTCGCGAGACTCGCAGTCTCGGCACCCTATTTTCAGCCGCGACACGGTAAGGTGGCAGAGTCTATGCGCGCTATGTGCATGATCTTGCTCGCCCATTGAAAGGTCTACTGTGCCTCTGGATCCGATTACTATCCTGATGTTCGGCCTCATCGCCGTGCTGATTTTCTTCATGTTCCGTAACGGAAAGAAGCGTCAGAAAGCGATGCAGGAGTTGCAGTCAGGCCTGCGCCCCGGAGCTGAAATTATGCTTCAGTCTGGCATCTACGGCACGGTTGTCGAGATAAACGATGAAGAGAATCGCGCAACTATTCAGAGCGGCTCTTCAACGCTTGTGGTTCACCGCAACGCAATCTCTCAGATCGTCACTCCGGTTGATGCGCCCGCAGATGCGGTTGTGAGCCCCGACCTGGCTCCTGACGATGATCCCGCTTTCGGGGAACGAATTGCCTCCGAAAGCTCAGACAGCACCAATGACGTTTCAAAAGCCGACGCTTCGAACGCCGAGGTTAACGATTCCGATGGCGAGAGTGATCAGACGCCTAAGGCGTAATCACTTGCGGCGAGCTTGTGCAATTGAGGCCTAGCTCGCCTTCACCGATATAGAGAAAGCAGTACTGTTTTGGCGTCCACACCTGCGGTGCGGAGGGCTCGTCGCTCCCTCATCTTCCTTTTGGTCATAGTTGTTGGCCTTGTCGGTCTCATCACGCTTGGGGTGACCTTCGACAAGGAGAATGCGTCTTGGACCCCCAAGCTCGCGCTCGACTTGCAAGGCGGAACACAGATTCTGCTTGCGGCCGAGCAGACTGACGGCAAGGCCGTGAGCGGGGAACAGCTACAGCAGGCTGTTTCCATCATTCGCCAGCGTGTTGACGCTGCGGGTGTGTCGGAGTCTGAGATCACCACACAGGGATCAAGCAACATTTCTGTTGCCATCCCGGGCAAAGCAGACAAGGAGACGCTGCAGCGGATTGAGGCTTCTGCAAAGCTCGATTTCCGCCCCGTGCTTGCTGTTGGTGTGGGTGTTGCGGGAGCTGACACGGAGAACGCTGAGGCTGACAACGCCAAAGCGGACACCAAAGACGGCAGCTCAGCAGATGCAAAGACGACAGATTCCAAAGAAGCAGACGCCAAGACCACGGACACGCCGAAGGCTGACGCAAAGGCCGCAGACACTAAGGATGCAGCCAAGGCTGAAAGTGTCGATCCAGATCCGCTTCCTAAAGAGGCGGGTGACCAAGCGTGGCTCACGCCCGGTCTTCAGCAGGAGTTCGCCGACTTCACTTGTGATTCTGACACCGCACTTGATACGCGCGATGCCCCTGCCGATCGTCCGCTTATCACCTGTGACGATACGGGTTCGTTGAAGTACATTCTTGGGCCGGTTGAGCTCAACGGTGACGTCATTACAAACGCTGTTTCGCAGAAGGCCACCGATAGCCGTGGTAACACGACCGGTGGCTGGAATGTCCAGATCACGATGAACGACAAGGGTGCCAAGGAGTTTGGCAAGATCAGCACGCGCCTCTACGGTGCGCAGGAGCCATTCAATCAGTTCGCGTTTGTGCTCGACGGCTCGGTGCTTTCTGCGCCCACGATGCAGGGACAGATTCTTGACGGTCGCCCTTCGATCTCCGGTGATTTCACTCAGGAGTCCTCTAAGGCGCTCGCGGATCAGCTGAAGTTCGGTGCCCTTCCGATGGACTTCACCGTGCAGAGCCAGGAAGACATTTCTTCCACGCTTGGTTCAAACCAGTTGCAAGCGGGTTTGCTTGCCGGTCTTATCGGCCTGCTGCTCGTTGTTGTGTACTCGTTCTTCCAATACCGCGCGCTTGGCAGCCTGACAATTGCTTCTCTCGCGGTTGCTGCAATCCTCACCTACCTGCTTCTCACGTTCTTCTCGTGGCGTCAGGGATACCGATTGTCGCTGGCGGGTATCGCCGGTATCATCGTGGCCGTTGGCTTCACCGCTGACTCCTTCATTGTCTACTTCGAGCGAGTTCGAGATGCTCTTCGTGATGGCTTCCCAATTGAGGGAGCTGTTGAGAACGGTTGGAAGCGCGCCTTCCGAACGGTTCTTGCTTCTGACGGCGTGAACTTCCTTGCTGCTGTGATTCTCTACATTGTTGCCGTCGGTAACGTGAAGGGCTTCGCCTTTACCCTTGGTCTTACGACCCTGGTTGACGTGGCAGTCGTTGCACTGTTCACACACCCAATGATGGCCCTGCTGGCACGTACTCGCTTCTACCGCGAGGGCCATAAGTTCTCAGGCCTGGATCCGCGAAGCCTCGGTGCCGTTTACCGTGGTCGTGCCCAGTTCCGTGAACCCGTGATCGCAAGTAGGGGAGCGGGCAAAAAGAATGCCCGCAGCCAGCACGAGGCGGAGCGCCGTCAGACTATTGCAGAACGTAAGGCCGCCGAGGCCTCCGGCACTGTGGCCCCCAGCGCCAACGGAAAGGAGAGCTAACATGGCTCGCCGCTCATTCTCTGAGTTCGGAAACGCGCTCTACACCGGTGAAAAGTCGATCAACTTTATTGGTCGACGGAAGACCTGGTACATCATCTCGCTCATCCTGATCTTGGTTTGCCTGTTTGGTGCGCTTCTACGTGGCACCCCAAACCTTGGCATCGAGTTCACGGGTGGTAGCCAATTCCAGGTGCACCTCACCGAGGGCCAGGATCGCGATCCAGGTGTTGCGGAAAAGGTCGTGACTGATGTGGTGCCCTCAAGCAACCCTCGAGTCACGAATCTTGGCGCTGCTGATATTCGCATTCAGACCGGATCTCTGAAAGATAACGAGAACCAAGAGGTCATCTCTGCCCTTGCCAAGGCCTACAGCGTCGATGAGAGCGAAGTTACGTTCTCTTACATCGGTCCGGCTTGGGGTCAGGACATCACCCGTCAAGCCATCGTGGCTCTCATCGTGTTCATTGTGTTTGCGGCAGTGGTGATGGCTCTCTACTTCCGCACCTGGAAGATGTCGCTCGCGGCAATGATCGCCCTCTTCCATGATCTCGTGATCACGGCGGGTGTATACCTGATAACCGGGTTTGAGATCACACCGGCTGCCATGATTGGTTTCCTCACGATTCTTGGCTATTCGCTCTACGACACCGTTGTGGTGTTCGACAAGATTCGCGAAAACACTTCGGCCAGCGAAGTCAGCGACCATCGTACGTTTGCCGAGGCGGTGAACCTCGGTGTGAATCAGACTTTGGTGCGCTCGATCAACACCTCGATCGTTGCACTGTTGCCAGTCGCCTCGATTCTTTTTATTGGAGCCTTTGTTCTCGGTGCGGGAACGCTGCGCGATATTTCGCTTGCTCTGTTCATCGGTATTTTTGCAGGCGCCTACTCGACCATCTTTGTGGCAGCACCCATTTACTCGCAGCTGCGCGAGGGGAACCCGCTATCAAAGAACACGACGATAAAGTGATGAAGTTGCGTGCGCGCGAGGCAGAGAAATCTGACGACGAAGAGCCCGCTGAGGCAGAAGCGGCCAAGTAGTCGCCCAGCCAGCTCTAGAATGAGATGGTGCTTAGAAATGTTGGATTCACTTTGAATCCAACATTTCTAAGCACCATCTTTCTGTGTTGGCGCCGATAGCGCGACCCGTTTAGTAGGAATAGCACCGTTTGGTGTAACGTTCAGTTTGTCGAAGGAGGTTGAACGTGGCGGTTAATGAAACAGCGCAAAGCGGCACAACCTCGCTCAGGCGCCTCGTGCCGAGAATCTTTTCGCGTGGCAGCGCTCCGGGAGCGGTTGATCAGCTCATCCGAACTGTGCGGGGCAATTACCCACGTGCAGATCTTTCGATCATCGAGCGTGCCTACACGGTGGCGGAGCGCTCACACCGGGGTCAGAAACGGCGCAGCGGCGAACCGTACATCACGCATCCGATTGCGGTGGCCCAGATCCTCGCTGATCTCGGCATTGCCCCCGTGGCCATTGCCGCGGCTCTGCTTCACGACACGGTCGAAGACACCGACTACTCGCTTGAGCAACTCACAGCGGAGTTTGGCGAAGAGGTCGCGATGCTCGTGGACGGCGTCACTAAGCTCGACAAAGTGAAGTACGGCGACTCTGCCCAGGCGGAAACCGTGCGCAAGATGGTTGTTGCGATGTCACGTGACATTCGGGTGCTGGTGATCAAGCTTGCTGATCGCCTTCACAACGCCCGTACTTGGGGGTTTGTTTCTGGCGACTCAGCCAAGCGAAAGGCTCAGGAGACACTCGAGATCTATGCGCCCCTCGCGCACAGGCTCGGCATTCAGTCGATGAAGTCTGAGCTCGAAGATCTCTCATTTGCGGTGCTCAAGCCAAAGCTCTATGCCGAGATCGAAAACCTGGTCTCGCAGCGCAATCCGCAACGTGATGAGGTGGTGGGTGCGGTCATTCAGTCGATCGAGTCCGATCTTCGCGACGCAAAGATTCGCGGCGAGGTTACCGGTCGCCCGAAGGAGCTCTATTCGATCTACCAGAAGATGATCGTGCGGGGCCGTGACTTCGATGACATTTACGACCTCGTGGGCATCCGTGTGCTCGTCAACTCCATCCGCGACTGTTATGCCGTGCTGGGAGCCGTACACGCGCGCTGGACGCCCATCCCGGGCCGCTTTAAGGATTACATTGCGACGCCGAAGTTTAACCTGTACCAGTCACTACACACGACGGTGATTGGTCCCGATGGGCGCGCGGTCGAGATTCAGATTCGAACCGTTGAGATGCACCAGCGCGCCGAGTACGGTGTGGCTGCCCACTGGAAGTACAAACAGCGCCAGCAAGGCCAACAGGCTCCGAGTTCGAATGACATGGCCTGGCTCGCGCACATCTCTGACTGGCAGGCCGAGACAGAAGATCCTAGCGAGTTCTTGGACGCACTGCGTTTTGAGATCGGCGCAAAAGAGGTCTACGTGTTCACGCCGAAGGGGCGAGTCATCGGCCTCCCTGCTGGCGGAACAACCGTGGACTTCGCATATGCCGTGCACACAGAAGTTGGGCACCGCACCATGGGTGCCAGGGTCAATGGGCGTCTCGTTCCGCTTGAGACGGCTTTGCAGAATGGTGACGTGGTTGAGGTTTTCACCTCGAAGGATCCGAACGCTGGACCGAACAAGGCTTGGCTCAATTTTGTTAAGAGCAAACGTGCCCAAAACAAGATTCGTCAGTGGTTCACCAAGGAACGACGTGACGAGGCTGCCGAGACCGGCAAAGTTGAGATTACCAAAGCGCTTCGTAAGCAGGGGCTGCCGCTGCACCAGGTGATGAACTCTGCGGCTCTGCAGCAAGTGGCGCTTCAACTCCGTTACGCAGACGTCACGGCCCTCTACGCCGCCGTCGGTGAGGGGCACGTCTCTGCACAGTCCGTCATCGAAAAAGTGTCGGCGCTCGTCTTTGACGATCAGGTTTCGACAGAACCCGCTCTCGCGACCATGCCGATCATTGACTCGCCACGGGCGTCGAAGACCGGTTCCACCAGCGGCGTTGTGGTCAAGGGTGCCTCTGATGTACTTGCAAAGCTCGCAAAGTGCTGCACGCCGGTTCCCGGTGATGCTATCCGCGGGTTTGTGACGAAGGGGCAAGGGGTTTCTGTGCATCGCACAGACTGCCACAATTTCGGGCAGCTTGAGAAGCAGTCTGACCGGCTTGTCGACGTTGAATGGGCTCCAACTGAAAAGACCGTGTTTCTCGTGCACATTCAGGTTGAGGCCCTCGATCGATCGGGATTGCTCTCTGATGTCACTCGCACGCTTTCGGAGCACCATGTGAATATTCTCTCCGCATCAGTCAACACCTCCTCTTCCAGGCTCGCCATTAGCCGTTTCATCTTCGAGATGGCCAATGCCACCCACCTTGAGCACGTACTGAATGCTGTGCGACGCATTGACGGTGTCTACGACGTCTACCGCATTACAAACTAGACATCTGCTTCGCTAACACCCTTTGAGTCTGTTGAGAGCGACGTTGCGATATGCCTGAGGGCCCTCGATCAATCGCGTCTCCACGGCTTCCTTTCCGCCTGGAATGAGGGGGAGAAGTAACCGGTAGGTGGCTTTGCTTCTTGCATCGAAGCTAGCCGGGTCGCGCAGCAGGTCTAAGGCAGTTCGAATGGGTGACGTGACCGCAAAACTATCGCAGTAGACCACATCACTCTCTGTAATGCGCAGCTGCTGCAGCGTCAGGATTGAGTTACTGACCATCTCTGCTCGACGGCCACCAAGCGTTGCGAAACGGAGCGGTTTGCCTGGATGACGACATGCTCCCCATATCCAAGCTGCACTCATGCGCACCGCAACACGATGCTCTGTGTACCAGGGCGCGAGGGCCGTGGCGCGGATTCTGCTGGTCTCGGGCCATCCGGCCAAACGCGATCCCGGACCACAGCGCACCAGTGTGCCTCTTAAGATCTCAGCCGATCTGACCGCTACCGGCCAGTTGTAGACCGCCGGTATCTTCGGAAGTTCTCGTTTGGGGTGTTCTCGCATTCAACCAGATTGCATGAGTTCGGGCGGGCGCGTTTGAAATTTCGCAAATCTGTGGATAACTCAAAGAGAAAGGCCGTCTACCCTCGCTGTGAGCAAAGTTAGACGGCCTTAGACGTGTTGGAGGACTAGTCCCCAGAGCTGCGAGCCAAGACTGCTGAGTCTGCAGTTTTGTCTCTGCCTCGGACTGAGCTTTTTTGTCGCCCTTCGCCTGAGCTGCTTCGATTTCTGCGGTTAGCTCTGCGATTGAAGCCTCAAGCTGGCCGCGCAGACCCTCGCTGCGGGCCTTGGTCTCTGGATTGGTCTTCTTCCAATGCTCGTCTTCAAGGCCTTTGACATGATCTTCTACCTTGCGCAGTCGACCCTCGATATCGCGCAGAGACTCGCGAGGAACACGTCCGATCTCGTCCCAGCGAATCTGAATATCGGTGAGTTGCTTGCGAGCCGCTACCTGGTCAGTGACCTTCAGAATCGGTTCAGCCTCTTCAAGCAGAGCTTGCTTTGCTGCCAGGTTTGCGGCGTACTCTTCGTTGCTCTGTGCAACCTCTGCGGCCTTCGCCTCGTAGAGCACGTCACCGGCGGCCTTAAACCGGGCCCAGAGTTGGTCATCGAGCTTGCGGCTTGCGCGACCGGCTGCCTTCCACTCGTCGAGCAGCAAACGGTACGCAGGAATCGCGTCGGTGCCCTTTGAAGCGAGAGCTTCGGCGGATGCAATGATCTTCTCTTTGCGCTGCTTCACATCTTTGTTGTTGGCATCCATCTGAGCGAAGTGGGTGCGGCGGGCAGTGTCAAACGACTGTCGGGCCGAACGGAACCGCTTCCAGAGTGCATCGGCCTGGGCCTTCGAAACTTGGGGCCCGCTGCGCTGGATGGTCTGCCACTCGGTGAAGAGCTTTTCGAGGGCCATGCTCGTGTCTTTCCATCGGATGGAGGATTCGGGCTGAGCTGCCAGCTTTTCAGCTTCAATAACGATCGCTTCGCGCTGAGCGAGGGCTTCCTGTCGAGCTGCCTCACGCTCGGCCTGCTGTTTTTCGGAGAGCTCAGCTGCCTTGTCGCCAAGCTTCTCGACGCGCGCACGAAGAGAGACTAAGTCACCCACGGCGGCCGGCTCAACGAGCGATTCCTGAAGCTTTGCGACAGTTTCTGCAACGGAGCCCTCGGCGGTGCCGCGTGCAATGCGAGCCTCAAGTAGGGTGACCTGGCCCTCAAGGTCGGCGTACTTGCGAGCGAAGTAGGTGAGTGCCTCCTCGGCAGTTCCGTCAGGGAAGGAGCCTACGGCTCGTTCAGAGTCGCCCTCGCGAACGTAGACCGTGCGGTCTTCGTCAACTCGGCCCCAGGGCGTTTCTTTGCTCGTTTCGCTCACAGTGCTACTCACCTGTCGGTAGTGGGGTTGGCTCATAGCCAACCAGATTGGACTCTCCCACTATGCCACAGCTCAGCACGGATAGCATGGTGGAGTGACCACCTCAGCAGTTCCCGGGCATACCGCACCCCTCGCCGTGCGCATGCGTCCGCGCTCACTCGACGAGGTGGTGGGCCAGAAACACCTCCTCAAACCGGGGTCACCACTGCGAGTTCTCGCGGCTGAGGGGGAGTCTCAGCGCGGTGCAGTTTCGATAATTCTTTGGGGCCCGCCGGGCACGGGCAAAACTACGCTCGCCCAGGCCATCGCCCAGTCGAGCGGCCGTCGCTTCGTTGAACTTTCTGCGGTGACCGCCGGAATTAAGGATGTGCGCACCGTCATGGAGCGTGCTCTCAACGATCGCGACCTCTTCGACGTCGCGACCGTGCTCTTTCTTGACGAGATCCACCGTTTCACCAAGGCCCAGCAGGACGCGCTGCTGCCGGGTGTCGAGAATGGCTGGGTCACGCTTGTGGCTGCTACAACCGAAAATCCTTCCTTCTCGGTGATCAGCCCGCTGCTGTCACGCTCGTTGTTGCTCACCCTTGAGCCTCTACAAGACGATGAACTTCGCACGTTACTCGTGCGAGCTGTCGAGGACCCCGCGGTTTTGGCAACGCAATCTCTGTTGAAGACGAGGGGTTTGAAGCGCTGGTGCAGCTCGCTTCGGGTGACGCACGTCGCGCTCTCACTGGCTTAGAGGCAGCAGGAGCCTCTGCTCTCGCGGGTAAAGAGGGTGACGCGATCCCCATTGTCACCGCAGAAATCGTGTCGGTCTCGGTGGATCGCGCGCTCCTGCGCTACGACAAGAACGGTGATCAGCACTACGACGTGATTAGTGCCTTCATTAAGTCACTGCGCGGGTCCGATCCCGATGCTGCTATTCACTACCTCGCGCGCATGATTGAAGCGGGAGAAGATCCCCGCTTTATTGCTCGCAGGCTCATGGTGCACGCGGCAGAAGATGTGGGCATGGCGGATCCTCAAGCCCTCTTGATTGCCGTCGCAGCCGCCGAAGCGACGCAGCTAGTCGGGTTGCCGGAAGCTCGAATACCGCTTGCAGAGGCAACGATCTACATCGCCACCGCACCAAAATCGAACGCTGTGATTACGGCGATCGACAGCGCCATCGCAGATGTAAAGGCTGGTCGCTTCGGGCTCGTGCCGATCCACCTGCGCGACGGCCATTACCCGGGTGCAAAACGGCTCGGACATGGCAAGGGTTATAAATACCCGCACAACGAGGCTCTGGGTGTTTCGAAGCAGCAATATCTTCCCGACGAACTCGTCGATCGGGAGTACTATCAGCCGGTGCCGCGCGGCCACGAGCGTGAGATAGCCGACCGCCTCGAGAAGATACGCAAAATTACGAGGGGCATCTGATAAGCTTGTCGTTGGCCTACACCACCTCTTGCTGCTGGCTGCAAGCAAGATGCGGGTGGCAGTCGCCCTGTAGCCGGGTTTCTGCACTGGTCGTTCCCTCACCGAAGACGGTGTGCTGTGTCGCGTGCATTGCTGTTTGACCCTATGGTCTTGCTCACAAATGCGGACACAGCGTGGCCGAGAGAACACGCGATCCCGTTTGGGATCGCAAGAACTGACAGAAACTCGAAAGGATCAACGTGTCTACTACGTCGCGTACCCGCTCACAGACCCGCCGCTCGCGGGCACTGGGCATTGCCCTTACTCCGAAGGCCGCCAAGTACCTTGAGCGTCGCCCCTACGGTCCCGGTCAGCACGGCCGCACCAAGCGTAAGAGCGACAGCGACTACGCCGTGCGTCTGCGCGAGAAGCAGCGTCTTCGCGCCCAGTACGGCATCCGCGAGAAGCAGCTCGTTATTGCATTCAAGGAAGCCCGTCGCCAGGACGGTCTGACCGGTGAGAACCTGGTTGAGCTCCTCGAAATGCGCCTTGACGCGCTCGTGCTCCGCGCAGGCTTCGCTCGCACCACCGCGCAGGCTCGCCAGCTGGTTGTACACCGCCACATTCTCGTCGACGGCAAGATCGTCGACCGTCCCTCGTTCCGCGTCAAGCCGGGACAGCTTATCCACGTGAAGGAGCGCTCCGAGGGCATCGAACCGCTGCAGGTTGCAGCAGCCGGTGGCCACGCAGAGGTTCTGCCGAACGTTCCCGGTTACCTCGAGGTTGAGCTCGACAAGCTGCAGGCTCGCCTGCTGCGTCGCCCGAAGCGCGCTGAGGTCCCCGTGACCTGTGAAGTGCAGCTCGTGGTTGAGTACTACGCAGCTCGCTAAGACAGCTTCACAAGATGGGGTACCGGTTCCCGGTACCCCATTTTTTGTATCTCCCTGCCGATCCAGGCCAATCGGGTGTAGTCATATTGCGGGTTGGCAAGTCCCCAACTAACAATATGGCTGCACTCGATCGGGAAGGGGGCGAGAGCAACGGGCCTCCGCGAACCGCGCCGAACAGAGCCGGATCACGACGGACCGCCCCGAAGTGAAGCCGTTTACAGAGGATCGGCGGCTCTTCCACACGATTCGCATAGGATCATCTGGCTGACTTAGAGGCATGAGAACACAAACGTCGCGCGAGGCAAGTAGCGTCCAGGATCAGAAACCGCGCGTACTTGTGGTTGACGACGAACCCGCGCTCTCCGACCTGGTCAGCATGGCGCTGCGATACGAGGGCTGGGAGACGCAAATCGCGAGTAACGGTACCGACGCTCTGGCGGCAATCCGGGAGTTTGCACCCGATGTGCTTGTGCTCGATATTATGATGCCGGGTCTTGACGGTCTTGAGGTGCTCCAGCGCTTGCGGGCCGAGGGTGACGGTGTGCCTGTGTTGTTTTTGACTGCGCGAGACTCCATGCAGGATCGCCTCACCGGCCTCGACATTGGCGGTGACGACTACGTAACCAAACCGTTCAGCCTCGACGAGCTTGTTGCCCGAGTACACGCGCTTGCTCGCCGATCCTCCAACAAAGTGCAGGTTGTTGATAGTTCCGTGTTACGAGTGGGAGATCTCTCGCTGGATCAAGATAGCTTTGAAGTGAGGCGCGGCGAAGAGGTTATCGGGCTCACCTCAACCGAGCTTGAGGTGCTTCGTGTGCTGATGGAGAATCCAAGCCGAGTCGTGACGAAGGCCGCCATCTACGAGAGTGTATGGCACGGTGAGTTCGACGGAAGTTCGACTGTTGTTGAGTTGAACATTTCCTACCTTCGCAAGAAGATCGAGGGTGCAAAACCAACAATGATTCGTACAGTGCGTGGAGTTGGATACATGATCAGGCCGGCAAGCGATGACTAATTCGCAACCCATCACAAATGCCGCCGAAGCGCAGACGAGAAAGCATCGCTGGTCGCTTCGCACACGCATTGTGGCAATTCTTGCATTTACGGTGATTCTGCTTTCGGGTACGATTGCGGCTATTGGTCTAACGTCGTTGCGCGCCTCGCTGGTGCAACAACTTGACGGAGGACTACGGGCGCTCTCAGCCCGTGTCATGGTAACAGGCAGTATGGATGGGCCTGGTGTGTCTACCGGCGCAATTCAAGTACACATTGATGCCACCGGCGCCAAGGGTGTGCTGCTCGACGAAGACTTCACGACGAAACAGCTTTCTAGTGATCAACTCACCGCGATTACCACTGGCTGGAGCGATAGTCCCACTAGAGACATCGTGCCAGGAGGCGGCCTTGGTAACTACCGTTTCCACCTAGAACAACGTGGTGGAACCGCGATGATCGTGGGGCTACCACTCGCTTCAGTAGAACAGACCATTTCTTCGCTTGGTTTGACGATGGCGCTTGTAGCAATAGCGGGCTGCCTGGTCTTTGGTATGCTCGCAGCCTGGTTTGTGCGGCACCAGCTCCTCCCACTCGAAAAGGTTGCTGACGCGGCAGAGGGGATCGCAGAGACCCCGCTTGAGCGGGGTGAGGTGCAGTTGCAACGGGCGGAGGAACCTGGGCCGAACGCAGCGGGGGAAGTCACCCGCCTCGTGTCAGGCTTCAATTCGATGATTGACCAGGTGACTGATGCCTTCCACGCGCGACACGACAGTGAAGAAAAGGTTCGTAGATTTGTCTCTGACGCATCGCATGAACTGCGCACTCCACTCGCTTCGATACGCGGTTACTCAGAGCTCACGCGCAGAATGGGCATCGAGCTTCCGAAGGACGCTGAGTACGCGCTCGGAAGAATCGAGTCCGAATCCGTGCGCATGACGGATTTGGTTGAAGATCTGCTGCTGCTCGCGCGCATTGACGAGGGACAAGAACTCACGAGTCAGCCCGTCGACCTCACAACGCTCGTCTCAGACGCAGTAAACGATGCGGCCGTCGCTGGGCCGCATCACCAGTGGCTCTTTGAGCCCGCCGAGCATGATGGTGAACCCGTGACCGTCGCGGGTGATCCCGCTCGTTTGCAGCAGGTGCTGGTGAACCTGCTCGCAAACGCACGTATTCATACCCCTGAAGGTACAAAAGTGTCTGTCTCGCTCGAGGAAGATGAAAACTGGGCGACCATACACGTGCACGATAACGGGCCCGGAATTCCAGCTGAGCAGTTACCAAAGTTGTTCGAACGCTTTGCACGCGGTGACACCTCCCGAACGAGAGCGACCGGTAGCACGGGGCTTGGGCTCGCGATCATTGATGCCATTGTTGGTGCACATAGGGGGGAACTCCGCGTGACAAGCGAACCGGGAGACACTTCGTTTACGGTGCGGATACCCAAATCGTGATCCACAGCGAGCGCTCCGGTCGCTGAATATTCCTACCGCTAAGCTTGTCGGGTGCCTTCCCGTCGCTTCGGTGAGGGCTTTCAAACGAAGGGATAGCAAGTTATGAGCAAGTTTCGTTGGCTCGTGACGGGAACGATTTTGGGTTTTGTTGCGGCTCATTTGGTGAACCAGACGACCGAGGGTCGTCGCTTTTTTGACCGCCTGAACCGCGGACTCGAGGAATTCAACCGCGCTTTTGACCGCGGGTACCACGAAGTTGAACCAAGTAACGAAGACGATGTCGAGTCTGCGCTTAGCTCCCTGAAGGCCAAAAACGACCGCTAGCGCGCCCCAGTTTTATCAACACCCGATTTCCACGAAGGACACACCCGGATGAAGACCGCTGAGATTCACCGCCGCTGGCTCGATTTTTTTGAGAAGCGTGGGCACACAGTCGTTCCCTCTGCTTCGCTGGTGAGCGATGATCCAAGCCTCATGTTCACGGTTGCCGGCATGGTACCGTTTGTGCCCTATCTCTCTGGCATGGTTCCAGCTCCGTTCTCGCGCGTCACCAGCGTGCAGAAGTGCATTCGTACGAACGACATCGAAGAGGTGGGTAAGACTCCTCGCCACGGCACGTTCTTCCAGATGGCAGGTAACTTCTCGTTCGGCGACTATTTCAAAGAGGGTGCCATCAGCTTCGCCTGGGATTTGCTGACTACGAGCGAAGAAGAGGGCGGACTCGGGTTCAGGCCTGAGGACCTTTGGGTGACCGTCTACGAAGAGGATGACGAGGCGCTGGCGCTCTGGAAAAAGCACTCGACGCTGCCGGACGAGCGGATTCAAAAACTCGGTAAAGACACGAACTACTGGTCAACAGGTCAGCCGGGCCCGCAGGACCCTGCTCCGAGATTTTCTTTGACATGGGCCCCGAGTACGGCATTGACGGTGGCCCGGCTACCGACGACGACCGCTACGTCGAGATCTGGAACCTTGTGTTCATGCAGTTCCAGGTCGCAGACGTGAAATCGAAGACTGACTTTACGATCCTCGGCGAACTGCCGAAGAAGAACATCGACACCGGTCTAGGCCTTGAGCGTGTTGCCTTCATTAAGCAGGGCGTGCAGAACATGTACGAGATCGACCAGGTGCGCCCGGTGCTCGATCGTGCTGCAGAACTGGCGAAGAAGACCTACGGTGCGAACCATGAGGATGACGTGCTGCTGCGTGTCATCGCTGACCACGTGCGCAGTGGGCTCATGCTTATCGCTGACGGCGTGACGCCCTCGAATGAGGGGCGCGGCTACATTCTGCGTCGTCTGCTGCGCCGCGTGACGCGCTCGATGCGGCAGCTCGGCGTCGAAGGTCCGAGCTTCGCGGAGCTTTTCCCGGTGTCGCGCGACGCCATGAAGGCCGCCTACCCCGCGGTCGAGCAGGACTTCGATTTCATTTCCCGTGCGGCGTACGCCGAAGAGAAGACCTTCCTGCGCACGCTGGCTTCTGGCAGCCAGACGCTCGACACAGCGGTGACAGAGGCGAAGAAGGCTGGCAGTGCGGTCTCTGGCGAAACCGCATTCCTGCTGCACGACACCTTCGGCTTCCCGGTCGAGCTGACTCTTGAGGTTGCCGAAGAAGCAGGTGTTTCGGTTGACGCCGAGGTGTTTGCAACGCTGATGCAGGAGCAACGCGACCGTGCCAAGGCTGATGCCAAGGCAAAGAAGGGCCAGCGCGCCGACCTGTCCGTCTACAAGGAATTGCGCGGGCTCGGCGAAACACTGTTCACGGGCTACGACGAACTGACCCACGAGAGCCGTGTGCTTGGTATTGTGGTCGATGGTGCGCCCGCACGTGAGGCGCACGAGGGTCAGGTGGCCGAGCTTGTTCTCGCGGAGACATCTTTGTGGGCAGAGTCCGGTGGACAAGATGCGGATCAGGGCCTCATTCTGGGTGACGGTTTCGAAGCCGAGGTGCTTGACGTTCAGAAGCCTGTGCAGGGACTGATCGTGCACACCGTGCGTGTGCTGGTTGGCACGATTGCTGTCGACTCCCGCGCGGAGACCCAGGTTGATGCCGACTACCGCCGTGGTGCGACACAGGCTCACTCGGGAACCCACCTGGTGCACGCGGCACTTCGCGATGTGCTCGGCCCGAACGCCCACCAGACCGGCTCCTACAACAAAGCCGGTTATCTGCGTCTTGACTTTGCTCACACCGACGCTCTGTCAACCGAAACGAAGAGTGAGATCGAAGAAATCTCGAACCTCGCCATTCGCTCTGACTACGAGGTGGTCACCCGTGAGATGGGGCTCGAAGAAGCGAAGGCTCTTGGCGCGATGGCGCTTTTCGGCGAGAAGTACGGTGATCGCGTGCGAGTGGTAGACATTGGTGGCGCATGGTCACGTGAACTTTGCGCGGGCACACACGTGTCGAGTTCGTCAGAGGTCGGCATGATCAGTCTTGTGTCAGAGAGCTCGGTCGGCTCGACCAACCGTCGCATCGAGTCTCTTGTCGGCATCGAGGCGTTCCGCAACTTTGCGGCCGAGCGCACTATTGTGCAGCAGCTTACGAGCGGCCTGAAGGTGCCGCGAACGGAGCTAATTACGAAGGTGCAGGATCTCGGCGCGCAGTTGAAGCAGGCCGAAAAAAAGATTGCTGCGCTTGAAGCTGAGAAATTAGGGCAGCGGATCCCTGAACTATTGGCGGGTGTCGAGCAGCTTGGTGGATCCCGCGTTCTCCTAGCCTCGCTTGGCGCCGTAGCGTCAGCTGACGATGTACGCACCATGGCTCTGCAGTTGCGCGAAAAACTCGGGAGCGACCCTGCTGTAGTTGTGCTCGCGGGCGACGCAGCGGGTAAGCCCGTTGTGATCGCAGCGACCAACCCGGCGGCACGTGAAAACGGAGTGAAAGCTGGTGCGCTCGCTAAGTTGGGCGCTCAGGTGCTTGGTGGTGGAGGTGGTGGCAAAGACGACCTCGCCCAGGGCGGTGGCACCGATTCAGCAAAGATCGGCGATGCGCTGGCTGAAATTCGACGGACGCTCGGAGCGTAGCGCTTGCGCAGTGGAGTACGGCTCGGTGTTGATGTGGGTAAGGCCCGCGTTGGCATCGCGCGCAGCGACAAGCACGGCATGCTTGCGACCCCTGTTGAGACGGTGGCGCGGGATCTGCCCAGCGGTTCCATAGCCCGGGTGGTTGAGATCGCGGCAGAGCTCGAGGCATTTGAGGTTGTCGTGGGACTCCCGCTGAACATGCGGGGAGAGCGTACACTCTCGACCGACGATGCGCAGGACTTCGCGGAGGATCTGGCGACGGCGCTCGCGCCACGTAGCATCTCTGTACGGCTCGTCGACGAACGACTCTCGACAGTATCGGCGCAGTCACAGCTGCGTCAGGCGGGCAAAAAGACAAAACAAAGCCGTAACATTATTGACCAGGCTGCCGCTGTTGTGATTCTGCAGCACGCGCTCGATATCGAGCGGGCTCGCGGTGAGGTAGCTGGAACAGAAGTGGAACCGCAGAGCGGGCCACTGGGAGAGGGAACACAGGAATGAACGCCCGAATGAACAAGGCGCAGAAGACTCCCGAACTGCGCTCTCGCACGAGGAAGCGTGTGATTATCACGCTCTCGGTTGTCGTTGTGTTGCTCGGTGGTCTCGCCGCTGGCGGCGCGTATCTCTGGTCGCAGTACGGCGAGGGTATCGCGAAGGCCATGGGATGGGTTGAGGACGACTATAAGGGCAACGGACACGGAGATGTGTTGATTACCATCACGTCGGGCCAGAGCGGAGCGGATGTCGCTGACACGCTCGCGGCGGCGGACGTGGTGAAGACCGCCGACGCTTTTTATGCACTGCTGCTCAAGCAGGATCCCGAACCCGAGTTTCAGGTTGGCACTTACCAAATGAAGTCGCAGATGAGTGCGAAGGCTGCGCTCAAGGCGCTGCAAGACCCCGCCAATCGCAAAGAGCTCACTGTGACGATTCCCGAGGGTATGTCCGCAGCTGACGCACTCGGTCGCGCCTCAGAGGTGCTCGGCATTCCGAAGGAGGACTTCGACAAGGCGATCGCTGATCCCACGGTCTACGGGATTCCTAAGGAGTTCCCCTCAATCGAGGGCTTCCTGTTCCCGGCGACGTACACGTTCAAACCCGAAGACACCGCCCGGACGGTTGTGCAGACAATGGTTGATCGTATGAAAGAGGCGCTCATTGAACACGGCGTAGCCGCGGGCGACGAGTGGCGTGTGCTCACACTCGCCTCCGTGGTGCAGCGCGAAGCTGGATCAAACCTCGACGACTTTCCAAAGATCGCGCGCGTGTTCCAAAACCGCCTCGATCAGGGCATGAACTTGCAGTCAGACGCGACGGTTGCCTACGGCACTGGTAACACGCACACCGTGTGGACACAGGAGGAGGAACGCGAGAATGCCTCCGACAAGTACAACACCTATGCCAACCCGGGGCTGCCGATTGGCCCAATTAGCAACCCCGGTGACGTAGCCATTGAAGCAGCGATGCACCCCGCTGAGGGACCGTGGCTGTATTTTGTGCCCATCGACCTTGAGACCGGCGAGACTGTGTTCTCGAACACCAAAGAGGAACATGATGCTGCGGTTGCCAAACTTGGCGAGTGGTGCACTACGCACCGCGACGCGGGAGGCACTCGCTGTGACTAAAAGCGAGCAGCGTCAACTTGCTGTGCTTGGTTCGCCAATCGCACACTCGAAGTCGCCGCTCATCCATCGGGCTGCTTACGAGCTGTTGGAGTTGCCCTGGGACTACGGCTCTGCCGAGCTCACTGCGGACGGTCTTGAGGCTTTTCTCAAGAGCTGTGGTGCGGAGTGGCAGGGACTCTCGCTCACAATGCCGCTCAAGGAAGAAGCGCACAGACTCGCTGTAATGCGGGATCCGGTGGCCGAGCAGAGCGGTGTGGTGAACACGCTCTTGCGGCTTGCGGGTGACGCCGGATGGGCTGGGTTCAACACCGACGTACCCGGACTCGCGAGTGCCATTGATCGCGCTGATCTCGACGTCACACACACCATCGTGCTCGGATCCGGTGCCACGGCGGTTTCGGCAATACTGGCGGTTCAACATCTTGGCGCAGAACGGGTACAGATCCTCGCTCGCAATACCGCGACCGCTGCGGACCTCGCTCAACGGTTCAATCTTGAGCCGGGGGGAAACGCGGCGGCAACGCTCGTCATCTCAACCCTCCCCGGCCCCGCGAGTGACACTGTCGAGTTACCAAGTGAGCTGCTGCAGATCCCGCTTTTTGACGTTGCCTACGATCCGTGGCCTTCGCCTCTCGCGCGTCGTTGGGAGGCCGCGGGAGGTGTGAGCCACTCGGGCCTTGAAATGCTGGTGGAACAGGCCATCATTCAGATCAGGATCTTTCGCAACGGCGATCCTGATACCCCACTTCCGAGTGAAGATGAGGTGCGTGCGGCGATGCAGCGCGCTGTACACAGCGATTGATTCCGATGTGCGACCTCTCGCTCCCGCAAATATGGGAAGATGGTCGGTATGCTGCGTTGGCTTACTGCCGGGGAATCCCACGGCCCTGAACTCATTGCTGTCCTCGAGGGACTTCCTGCCGGTGTCCCGGTATCCCTCAGCGAGATCCAGAAAGATCTTGAGCGACGCAAACTTGGTTATGGCCGAGGATCGCGCATGAAGTTTGAGCAGGACGAACTCCACCTTTCGGGGGCGTTGTGCAAGGTGTGTCGATCGGTGGGCCCGTTGCGATCCGCGTGGGTAACACCGAGTGGCCCAAGTGGACCGAAGTGATGAGCGCCGAGGCAACCGAGCTTTCGGACAGGTCTCGCGGACGCGGGGCACCGCTCACCAGGCCGCGACCGGGTCACGCTGACCTTGCAGGCATGCAGAAATACGGCTTCGACGAGGCTCGGCCGGTGCTAGAGCGCGCGAGCGCGCGTGAGACTGCGGCGCGGGTGGCTCTTGGGGCAGTTGCGCGTTCGTTCTTGAATGAACTCGGGATCACGCTCGTCAGCCACACAGTTGCGCTTGGCGAGATCGAGGTGCCCGCGGGCGCAGCACTGCCGCGCACAAGTGATGTCGATGCGCTAGATGCGGATCCACTGCGCTGCTTTGACCCAGAGACGAGTGCACGTATGGTCGCCGAGGTTGACGACGCTAAGAAGACTGGTGACACGATCGGCGGAATAGTCGAAGTGCTTGCTTACGGCCTGCCGCCCGGACTCGGCTCATACGTGCACTGGGACAGGCGGCTTGATTCGCGCCTGGCTGGCGCTCTCATGGGTATCCAGGCGATCAAGGGTGTTGAGGTTGGCGATGGCTTCGAGACCACCCGCCGCCGTGGCTCTGCGGCGCACGACGAGCTACGTCTCACTGACGGCGTTATCTCACGCGAAACAGGGCGCGCCGGTGGCATTGAGGGTGGCATGACGACCGGCCAGATTCTTCGCGTGCGAGCTGGGATGAAGCCGATCGCGACTGTTCCCAGAGCCCTGCCGACGGTTGATGTTGCCACGGGAGCAGCGGCGACCGCTCACCACCAGCGCAGTGACGTGTCTGCGGTGCCGGCGGCGGGCGTTGTAGGCGAAGCAATGGTGGCGCTTGTGCTTGCCGACGCTATCTCGGAGAAGTTTGGTGGAGACAGCGTTGCGGAGACTCGACGCAACCTGCAGGCGTATCTTGCGGCAATCCCAGATCGACTCACCACCGCTATCGAATCGTGACCGGATCGAGGCGGGTGCATTTGGCGGCCGGGGCGCCGCTTCCTGTGCCCGAGCCGACTTCCTCTGCGGACCCCGCACCAAAGCCTAAGCCTCCGCTGCCAACCTCGCCGATACTGATTCCGGGCGTTGTTGAGGATTCCTCACAAAACGAGCCGCGGGCTAGCAATGGTCGAAGCGGCAACCGGCGACGAAGGCGGCGAAAGCGCGGCCCGAAACTGCCGGACCGCGTCATCGTGTTTGTCGGTCCGATGGCGGCTGGAAAAACGAGTCTTGGCAAACGTGTCGCGCGTGAGCTGGGGGTTCCGTTTGTTGACAGCGACGCAGTGTTCGTGCGTAGACACGGACCCATCGCGGCGTTCTTTGAAACCCACGGCGAGGAAGAATTCCGGCGCATCGAAGCAGAAATTATTGCTGCAGAACTCGCCACCCCCGGGGTCCGGGTGCTCGCGCTTGGTGGCGGTGCAGTACTGACGGATAGCACACGTGAATTGCTGAGTGGCTTTCCCGTTGTGCTTCTCACCACCACGCAAGAGGCCGTGTTGCGCACCGCAAACATACAGCGTAGGCCGTTGCTGCGCAATGATCCTAACGCCTGGAATCGCATTTTTGAAGAACGCAGACCTCTCTACGAAGAGGTGTCCGACGTGAGCTATCGAACGGATCGAGCGACCAAAGAACAACTTGCCCGGCGCGTGACGCAGTGGGCACGCAGTTTTAGAAAGGACACCACATGACGAGCGCCGTCACCACCATCCCCGTAACCGGAGACACTGAGTACGAGGTGATCGTTGGTCGCGGGATTCTGGGGCGTGTGCCCGAGGTCCTGGGAGACCGTGTCAACAAGGTGCTGATCGTTCACACGCCAACCGTGGGACGCCTCGCGGAAGAACTCAGGGCTTCCCTGCAACAGAAGTATGCCCAGGTGCTGCTTGCCGAAGTGCCTGATGCCGAGGCGGCGAAGCGGGTGGAGGTTGCAGCGTTTTGCTGGCAGATTCTCGGGCAAGCTGACTTCACCCGCACGGATGCGGTGATTGGACTAGGTGGCGGCGCCGTCACCGACCTCGCCGGATTTGTTGCAGCAACCTGGTTGCGCGGTGTGAAACTCGTGCAGATTCCTACCACTGTGCTCGGCATGGTCGATGCTTCTGTTGGTGGTAAGACCGGCATCAATACCGCCGAGGGAAAGAACCTCGTGGGTGCGTTTTATGCGCCGTCTGCTGTGCTCTGCGATATTGAACTTCTGGCGACGCTGCCTAAAAACGAGATTCTCGCTGGTTTTGCCGAGGTCGCAAAGTGTGGTTTTATCGCTGAGCCCGAGATTCTCCAACTGTTAGAGGCAAACGTGGATCGCGCGACCGATCCTGGCACTCCCGAGTTTCAGCGAGTGGTTGAGCTTGCGATTGGCGTGAAGGCTCGTGTGGTGTCGGAGGACTTCCGTGAGGGTGGACTACGCGAGATCCTGAACTACGGTCACACTCTGGGGCATGCAATCGAACACGCCGAGCGTTACCAGTGGCGCCACGGTGTCGCGATCTCGATCGGCATGATGTATGCGGCAGAGTTGGGTCGCATGGCTGGCTCGCTGTCTGACGAGGCGGTTGAACGGCATCGCAATATCTTGAGTTCTCTTACGCTTCCGCTTGTGTACCCGGCCGGTCGTTGGCCGGGTCTGCTCGCCGCGATGCAGCGAGACAAAAAGGCGCGCGCAGGTATGTTGCGTTTTATCGTCCTTGACGATATCGCGAAGCCGCGTGTGCTGGCGGGCGTTGATGAATCAGTGCTTCAGTTTGCGTACCAAGAGATTGCCAACTAGTGAGATGGCGCAATCTGGAAATTGCGCGTAACCTGGTGGTATGAGTATTGCAGCACCGGTTCAGTCAGGCCTCGCCGATGGTCTACGCATGCTGCTCGGTGCTGCCGGTAACGGTGCGCTGCTCGCTGAACTTGTTGGGGTGACGCCTGCGCAGGTGACCCGCTGGAAACAGGGTAGGCAGGTTCCGTCTGCCGATGCTGCGCGCACGATCATGGATTTTGCTTACATCGTGACTCGCGCAGAATCAACCATGCACTCCAAAGTTGTGCCCATCTGGCTTGACTCGCCGAATCAGTTTCTTCGCGGTTCAACACCCGCGAGTGTGTCAGAGTCGGTCGTATTGCAGAGGTTATTGCCGCAATCGAGGCCGAAGAAGAAGGCGCGTACCCCTGACCATGGCTGGACCGCTGCGACTTTTTCGCTGCTATCCACGTGTGCCGGGTGCACGCAAGGGTAAGCCAGGACACTGGTCGTTTGTGCCTCCGCACCAGGTGCACGGGCGCTGGGACAACACCGAGCTGTACGACTCCTGGTATTTCTCTCGAACGCCGTTGGGGGCTGTGGCGGAGAGTTTTTATAACAAACAGCGCTGGATTCCAGAGGTGTTTTTGACGCCCGCGGGAAATCCGCGCGCCATCGCTGAGTTTAGTTACGAGGGCCCTGACTCACTAGATCTCGACGATGCCGCAACGTTGCTTGAACTGAGTGCACGTCCGAGCGAGATTGTGATCCGCGATCTCGGTAGAACGCAGGCCCTCGCGCGCGATGTCTACGAGGCGAGTTATGAGAGTCGTGGCGGTCTCTCTTGGTGGTCAGCTCAGCTGCCCTCGGAGACTTCGGTGATGCTTTGGGGGAGCCGGGGTGCTCCGCCCGAGGGGCTGAAGCTGGTCGGCATCCAAGCGCTCAGTACGGAGCACCCAGCGGTTATGGAAGCCGCCACTCAGCTGTATCGTCGGCTTGGCTGAAAATACGGTGTCACCTACTCAGCCGAAAACCTTGACCCTCAAGAATGAGAGCCAGCACACGGCGGTCCTCGCGGTGCATGACCCCCTCAACAAAGCGGGTCAACGCACGCTCAAGCGACACAGTGCCCGCGCTGCCTGCGACCTTCTGCAGGACCGCAACGAGGGTTCGTGGGGCGAGTACGGATTCTTCAAGCCCGGGCCGACCATCGATCTCGCGCTCCGTCGATACAAACGTGTCAAAGCCCTCACCGTGGGCACCCGCGAACACTTGCTGGCTAATAAACGCAGCCCGCGACACCCGCTGCAACTCACTCACAGTGATGCTGGGTGGTAGTTCGCCGCGTCGATCCACCACGGAAGCGGCCGCTAGCAATGCATTCTCGACCGGAAATTCGGTGTAGTCCCTTCCGGTATCGGGGTAATGAACCCGGTAGCTGTTCGCGCCAAAACGATTGACAAGCTCGGCACTGAGCCGGTCGAGTCCGCGGTAGCGGTGGGGTGTCTGTTCATTCGCGGTCGCAAGGATCGCGAACCCCTTTGCAATCTGCACAGGTCGCCCCGCATTCTCCTGAACATTGAGTGTGTCGCCTGGACGCAGTTGCAGAATGCGGTTGAGACGCTTCAAAAACTCTGGGGGCATCGCGTTGACTTCATCAAGGATCACCGGGCGCCCTCTGCAATAGCCCGCAACAGTGGGCCGGGCACAAACACACTTACCGTAGCGCCACCCTCGGCGCGAAGCTCGTGGCTGCCGATCAGTTGGGCACTCGTAATGTCTCCGTAGCCAGAGATGAGTTCGGGCTCGACAGACGGATCGTCGACAACCCGTCGACACATGTGCTCGGCGAGCGCGGTCTTAGCGCCACCCGTCTCACCAACCAGCAGTAGTGGTTCGCCACGCAGAAGCGCGGGGACGGCCTCAGAAATAATGTTGCTCATCTGCTCGGTCATGAGAAGCCCAGATTGTAACTGTGTACTCGCTTCGCGCAGCCGCACCGATCCGAGCGCGGTGAGCACGCTGTCCCTGACGCGCTCGGTTGTGATCTCAGCTTTCCAAGCCGAATGATTCGACTCTGAGCTCCGCAGCTGCTGAATTTTCTTCGCCTCACCGTCGGTCAGCGACCGGCGGTCGGCGATCGCCTGCGCCACAACTGTGTCGGCGGCGTCGATCCTGCCCGCGTTCTCCTCGGCATCGCGTCTGGCTCGCGCCACAATACGCAACAGTCCCGCGCGCTCGGTGAGAGCAGCATCGAGTGTCTCGCGATGCGCCGGATCAGACCACAGCTCTTCCCGACGGTTCTGTAGCTCCAGATGCTCCTGCTGCAGTTCTGGGTTCGGGTGCGAGCGCAGTGCCTCTCGCACACGGCGGGCTTGCGTCATAAGCTGCTGAGCTTCAAACAGGATCGGGTCGGCATCGATCGGGAGCATGTCGTCACGCTACCACTTACCCGCTCGCAGGTAGTGTGAGGACATGACTCTTCAGCTGACGAATAACCTGCTGCGTGAGCGCTTGCTCGCGGCCGCAGCAGTCGTTGGTGTGCCACTCACCATCTCTGACGACACCGAGTGGCGGGTAACGCGGGACGGAATTCAGGTTGGGCTCGGCTACTACGCCGTGTGTGGTCACAGTGACCAGGAAGCCGTCGCGCTCGCGATCCTGCAACTATGGGAGAGTGTACGTTTCAGACAAACGGCACCGGATCGCGCGCGACGTCGAGACTCAATCGCGCAACAGAGCCCCGGTCTTGAGCCGCTGCTTGACGCGGTCCTGCGGCTACAAGCGGCGTCGGAACTGTTGAGTGCTTTGCCAGCGCTGCGGGACGACCTTGCGGCGGCAGCCACCCGAAGTTTGCCAGACACTCTCTTGGAATGGCCACGTCACCTGCAATGGATTGGGTTGTTGCTCAACATTGGGTTGGCGAGACAGCCCGGCCTGGGCGTGGCGCCCGAGGTGACCGAGGAGTGGCGCGCTCTCACTCAGCTTGGTGGGTCAGGCACCGATCCGCTGCGTCGTGTGTTGGCTCCGGATCCCGAGCGCACGCCCCTGCAGCGATTTGAAAGGGCGCTTGCGCTGCTGTTGCCAGCATACGAGCGCCTCAACCTGATTGATGCGGCGGAGCGAGGCCTGGCCGATACGGCGGAAGCGGGTGCCACAGACGATACAGCCGAGGGTATAGAAGGAGCCGCTGGCGGCGACTCTGCCGAGGCTCAGCAGGGTGAGGGGGAGTCGCACTCTGATTCAGAAACCTCGGCGCCTGATCCGGCTACAGAGCGAGCGCGGCGAGGGGAAGGGCAGGAGCGTTCCGAAGGATCCGACCTGTTTGCAGCGGAGCAGGCCGGGTTCGTCACGACCTTCTTGTCAACCCCTATGCCGTCGCAGACCGCGTTGCTTGAGGCTAACATCGAGCTCTCCTCCGATGCCCAAGCGAGCGCTGGCTCCGAGACAGTACAACCTTCAGGGGGCAGGCCTGGATCGTCGCAGTCTGCACGCAGAGAGTCCGACTATCGTGAGCGTGCTAGCGAGCTTGCTGAAGCAATCGAGCGGATGCGCGACGTATGGTCACAGGTCATTGTCCAGCGCATCGCACACCGCGCCGCTCCAGATCGGTTGCCACAGCAGGACGGCGATACGCTTCACCCTGAGGCGCTCGCGGGTGTGATCGCAGATGTGCACGCTGGTGTACCGAATCCACATGCGTTTGTGAGGCGACGTGCCAGGCCACGGCGTACTCGCCGCAGTGGAAGTACCGACTACGTTCTGCTCATTGACCGATCAGCCTCGATGCAGGGCCCCGTTGCGGATGCGGCTGCGGATGCGGCACTCATTATGCTGGAGGCGCTCGCAGGTGCCGAACGGGATATCGCCTTCGCGGAGTCGACCGCCGGCATCAGTCTTGACCTCGATATTCGCACGTCACTCATTGTGTTCGACGCCGTCGCTGAAACGGTGAAGCCGCTGTCGCGCGGGCTCGATGACGCGGTGCGCCGTCGCATGGTCGCGGCGATTCACAGCACTCGGGATCCACAAACGACGCGGCCGCCCTCGCTGAGGCAGCGGAGCAGTTGGGGCTTGGCCGATCCCGAACCGGCAACGCCGCCACCAGCGACGGCATCGAGCGCCGCCGCATCGTGATATTTGTGGGGGATGGGGGATCGAACGATCCCGCGTCAGCTGCGGTCCAGCTGAAACGGCTGCACACAGCCGGTGTGCACGTCTACGGTATCGGCGTTCGCAGCGATGATGTGGCCCAACGCTATGCCCCAGCAGCCGCCGAATTGACGATCCACGAGACCTGCCCGCCGTGCTGCAAGATCTTATTGAGCGCGAACGAGTAGCGTTGAACTGACCACGGGCGAGAACAAGGGCGGCGACATGCAAAACACTTCACAGAATGATCAGTTGAGACTGGTGCGCTCGCTGTTTCCAGACCTTGCCGAAACTCTCGATACGGCGCTCACGGAGCACGGCCCTGCCGAAGCTGCCCCGATCAGAGCGGCGTAGGTTTTGATGCCTGGCTCGACGACAAGGCGAGGCAGCTGCGCGAAGGAGCACTCGCTGGTGCACCTTTCGCCTCGCTGCCCGCTGCGGAGTCGTCGCGGTTCGAGCGCGCATTTGCGGCGGCTCGCCTCGTAGCCCAGCGCTCGCACCTTGCTCTTCCCGAGCCCGAGGCCTTTGCTGAGGCGGGGGCAAACCTACTGGCTCTCGCGAGCAAGCTCTCGGCGGATCCCACGCTCGTTCCGGTCATGGCTCCCTATGGACTCGGTGCTGAGCGCTGGCGCGAACTGT
The DNA here is from genome assembly GCF_011382985.1 of Leucobacter coleopterorum. GTDB lineage: Bacteria > Actinomycetota > Actinomycetes > Actinomycetales > Microbacteriaceae > Leucobacter > Leucobacter coleopterorum. The sequence goes on along the minus strand of NZ_CP049933.1, from coordinate 1,637,447 downwards.
TTCGAGGAGCAACTGCACAACAGGGAAGCCCACTCTCGGGAGACGAACCGCTGCTGCTTGCAGCGGAAGCTGTTGACGGTTTCACGATCCTCGATTCGGTTCCCGACGTCACGTCGCCGCGAGTTGAGGTCGCACGGCCCGAGGGTGCTTCGGTGACTTGGACTCTGCGACTGGTTCCCTCGTCTGCGAAACCGCCGTTGCTCGGGCTCGGTTTTGCTCACGGGCCGCATGTTTCCCTGCCCGAGATTCTGATGCTGCAGCTGATGCGGATCGTGAGCGGTGAGCGCCCCGTTGATACTGAAAGCTTTACCTGGCTGGCGGGTGCACTGGCAGACGGTCGACTTGCCGCTCGACACGTCTTTGACGAGAGCGAAGCAGTCATCCGAATCAGCTGTCGCGAGATTGGCAATCAGGGCCCGCACCTCGGGGCGCGGCCGCCCGTGAACTGACTGTGGCTACCAAATACTCCCGGCGGCGTCGCGAGTTGACGGCAGGCGAGTGGCCTGACCCCATGCGAGGATGTCGTCGGAGAGATCAAAGTCTTCGGCTCGGGCTCCGGTCTTTTCTAGGATCTCTGCGACCGGCACCACGCCGCCGCCACGACGCAGGATCCTGGCCCGCACGTAAGCACGCGCATAGATCTCGGGTGCACGGTCTGCGTCCGGACGAACGAAGCGCTGTTCCATGTAAACGGCCTGCTCGTCGAAACCGATGATCTTCGACTCGATCCAGAAACGCTGCCAGGGATTGAGTGACTTGCGATAGGAAATCGTCTGGCCCACGACAACGGGGTACCAGTTTTCTCGCTTGAACACCTTCATGGTGCCGTTGCGCTGAATCAAGTCAAAGCGGGCAACATCCATGACCGAGAGGTACTTGCCGTTGTTCATGTGCTGCAGTAGATCGAGATCGGTCGGCCACACGCGAAAGCGGGAGCGGGAAAAGTCGCCGAAGGCCAGCTTGGATCCTCGTGGGCCCACGAAGAGCATGTGCCATATGGTGCGGAATAGCATGTGCATGAAGGGCAGCTTACGGGGTACCGAGAACGATCGTGAGAACTTCTGTGTTGAGTCCACAACACGCCCGCGGTCATCACCCGCTAGGATAGGTGGGCGCGATCCCGCGATCGAACTTGAACGACAGAACCCGGAGAACCACCGAATGGCAACCTCGAACGACATCAAAAACGGCACCGTTATCAAAGAAAGCGGCCAGCTGTGGAGCGTGATCGAGTTCCAGCATGTCAAGCCGGGTAAGGGTGGAGCGTTCGTTCGCACCAAGCAGAAGAACGTTGTCTCGGGCAAGATCATCGACAAGACCTACAACGCCGGCGCGAAGATTGAGACCGCCAACGTTGATCGCCGTGACTTCCAGTACCTGTACCAGGACGGCGCTGACTTCGTCTTCATGGATCAGACCGACTACGACCAGATCACCGTTTCGGCAGTTGTTGTTGGTGACGCTTCCAAATACATGCTCGAGAGCCAGCAGGTCCAGATCGCACTGCACGAGGGCGAGCCCTCTACCTCGAAATGCCAGCGTCTGTTGTGCTTGAGGTCACCTACACTGAGCCCGGTCTGCAGGGTGACCGCTCGACCGGTGGCACGAAGCCCGCAACGGTCGAGACCGGCGCCGAGATTCAGGTCCCGCTGTTTCTTGAGACCGGAACCAAGGTCAAGGTTGATACCCGCACGGGTGAGTACCTCGGCCGCGTCAACGACTAGTCGTTACTGTTGTCTGCACGCACAAAGGCCCGTAAGCGGGCGCTTGACATGCTGTTCCAGGCCGACGTTCGCGATGTGCCGATCTTTGACATTCTGCACGCAGAGTCGAAACGCGCGGCGAACGAGCCTGACCGTGCTGCGTCTTGGGCGTATGCTCGTGAGATCGTCGACGGAGTCACCGATCATCGTGAAGAAATCGATGAACTGATCTCGAGTTACGCCCAGGCCTGGACGTTGGATCGCATGCCCAACATCGACAGGGCTCTTCTGCGCCTGGCTTCGTGGGAGATCCTTCACAACCCCGAGGTGCCCGTCGCGGTGGCAATCGACGAGGCGGTAGAGCTGGCCAAGGAGTACTCCACCGACGACTCAGCACGTTTCGTCAATGGTGTGCTCGGGCGGATCGCAGATCACGCGAAGGCTTAGTCCTGCGGCACGGAGGTATCTGGTCTGCGCTAGACTTTTCGAGAACATCAGCACTTCTTTAACTACCGTCCCGTGAGGCGGAGAAGGGGGGCTCGGTATGAAGGAAACGCGAACGGTGCTAGAAAGCGCCGACATTTCGCGGGCACTGACCCGAATCTCGCACGAAATAGTCGAGTCGAACAAGGGAGTCGACGGCCTCGTACTTGTTGGTATTCCGACAAGAGGAACGATCCTCGCTCAGCGCATCGCAGAGATCATCTCGCGCATCGACAGTTCGACGCCGGTTGCAGTGGGCAGCCTCGACATCACGATGTACCGTGACGATCTCGCGCGCAATCCAATGCGGCCCTCGCAGCCTACAGAGATGCCTGTCACCGGTATCGACGGATTAACCGTGGTGCTGGTTGATGACGTGCTCTTCTCCGGGCGCACTGTGCGTTCGGCGCTCGACGCGCTGAACGACCACGGTCGTCCGAAGGTTGTGCGCCTCGCGGCCCTTATCGATCGGGGTCACCGCGAGTTGCCGATCCGCGCCGACTTCATTGGCAAGAACTTGCCGAGCGCAAAGGACGAGCGGATCTCCGTGCACCTCGAAGAGCTCGACGGCGACGACTCGGTGTCCATCTCATGAGGCACCTGCTCGACACGCGCACGTTGACGCGCGACGAAGCAATCCTGATCCTTGACATCGCAGAGGACATGTCGGCAACGCAGCAGCGTGAGGTAAAGAAGCTCCCGACGCTGCGCGGTAAGACGATCGTCAACCTCTTCTACGAAGACTCGACGCGCACCCGCATCTCGTTTGAGGCGGCCTCGAAGCGGCTCTCCGCCGACGTCATCAACTTCAGCGCGAAGGGATCGTCGGTCTCCAAGGGTGAGTCTCTGAAAGACACGGCGCAGACTCTCCAGGCGATCGGTGCAGACGGCGTCGTGATCCGGCACCCAGCGTCTGGTGCCCCGGCGATGCTTGCCTCAAGCGGTTGGATCGATGCCGGTGTGCTGAACGCCGGCGACGGCACCCACGAGCATCCCACACAAGCCCTGCTCGACGCGTTTACGATGCGGCGTAGGTTGTTTGGTGAGAACAGCCGTGGCCGAGATCTCGACGGCATCTCGGTGGTCATCGTGGGTGACATCATGCACTCCCGCGTTGCTCGCTCGAATCTCTGGCTCCTGAAGGTGCTTGGCGCACACGTCAGCTTCGTCGCTCCCGAGACCCTACTGCCCTACGGCACGCGCGAGTGGCCCGTCACGATTTACCACTCGCTCGACGCTGCCATTCGCGAGGCCAACCCCGACGTCATTATGCTGCTCCGCATTCAGACCGAACGCATGCACGCCGCTTTCTTTCCCAATGAGCGCGAGTACGCACGCAACTGGGGGCTCAACGACGTTCGTGTTGCGGGGTTGCAGGATCGCACAATCATCATGCACCCCGGCCCAATGAATCGCGGGCTCGAAATCTCTGCCGGCGCTGCCGACTCGGCTCGGTCGACCGTGCTTGAGCAGGTCGCCAACGGAGTCTCGGTGCGCATGGCCGCTCTGTATTTACTGCTTTCTGGAGAACGAGGAGAATCCGCATGACAGCGTCACCCGATCTACTCATACGCAACGTGCGCCTCGCCACCGACCTGACCGAGCGCGGGGCGGATCACCAGAGCGTTACCCCGATTGACCTTCGTGTTGTCGACGGACGCATCGCCGAGCGTGGTACCTCGCTCGAAGCGCGCGACGGTGAACGGATTATCGAGGCCGACGGTTTCGTGGCTATGACCGGCCTCGTGGATCTGCACACGCACTTGCGCGAGCCAGGCGGCGAGCAGTCCGAGACCGTGCTGACAGGCACCCGTGCCGCAGCCGCCGGCGGCTTCACGAGTGTGTTTGCCATGGCCAACACCATGCCCGTAGCCGACACCGCCGGTGTCGTTGAGCAGGTGAAGGCCTTGGGTGACGCTGCGGGCTACGCCACCGTGCGCCCGATCGGAGCTGTCACTGAAGACCTCTCGGGCGAGCGCCTTAGTGAGATCGGCGCGATGGCCCAGTCTCGCGCCGAGGTGCGTGTCTTTTCTGACGATGGCAAGTGCGTGCACGACCCACAGCTCATGCGCCGTGCCCTTGAATACGTGAAGACGTTTGGCGGTGTGATTGCGCAGCACGCGCAGGATCCACGTCTCACCGAGGGAGCTCAGATGAACGAGGGCGCCCTGTCGAGTGAGCTCGGCCTCAAGGGTTGGCCCGCGGTAGCTGAGGAATCGATCATTGCCCGCGACGTGCTGCTCGCCGAGCACGTCGGTGCACGCCTGCACATCTGCCATCTGTCGACGGCGGGATCAGTCGAGGTAATCCGCTGGGCCAAGGCTCGTGGTGTTGCGGTGACCGCCGAAGTCACCCCGCACCACCTGATCCTCACCGAAGAACTCGTGCGCAGCTACGACGCCCGCTACAAAGTGAACCCGCCCCTTCGCCGTGACGAAGACGTGAAAGCACTGCGCCAGGCGGTAGCCGACGGCATCATCGACATCGTCGCGACCGATCACGCCCCGCACCCGGTCGAGGCCAAGGAGTGCGAGTGGGACGCGGCGGCGTTCGGCATGGTTGGGCTCGAGTCAGCGCTGCCGATCGCGCTGCTCACGCTGATCCAAGAGGGTCACGCGAGCTGGGCTGAGCTTGAGAACCTGCTCTCGCAGAAGCCCGCCCAGATTGGCTTGCTTGAGGGACACCCTACAGCGTTGAAGGAGGGGGAGACCGCTGATCTTGTGCTTATAGACCCGAGCGGCACCAGCGAGTTCAACCTCGGCAGTCTCAGAGGTATGAGCGTAAATTCGCCGTACCTCGGCATGCAGTTGCCTGGCCGCGTCGCCTACACGATCCGCCACGGCTACGTAACACTCGATGACGGAGAACTCGTTGATGCCGCGGCGGTCGCTGAGGCAGCCGCGATGTCCGCCGTGACCGCGGGGAGTGCTCAGTGAGCCGCACGGCCTTTGCGTTCCTCATGGCCGGGATCGCTGGCGTGGTGCTGCTCGCCATGGTTGTGGCCTGGCGTGCGCGCTCCCGATGCGAGCCCGCCGTGCAGGGGCTCACATCCGCCCCGGCGGTGAGGTTATTGTGACCTTTCCGAAGGCGAGCTACGTTTCGACTACACCCGTCGGTGCTCCGCTGGAACGAGTGTCAATTCCGGGCCTGAGATACAAGGGCTTCGCGAATCTCACGGTGCGGAGTGACGCGGTCTCGATCGAGGTGACAGGCGAAAACCCCGTGCACATCTCAGCAGATCAGGTGCTCGGTTGTGCGACTGCGAGCGGCAGAGTGGGCAAGTTTGTCGAGCAAGACGGCCTTTCGCTGCTCGTGTGGCGTGCCAATTCACCCGATACAGAACCACGCGAACTCGAATCCAGTTTCCGCTTTGCGAATGTGAACGAACAAGAGTCCTTCGCAGAAGCGATCAACAAAATTAGCAATAACACCACCCAGGAGGATGCGTGAATACCAACACGATCGAAGTTACGGCGCCGCCGGCTGCTGCAGTGCCAACAGGTGCAGCGGTTTTGGTACTTGAGGACGGCACCCGATTCGACGGCCGCGCCTACGGTGCAACCGGGCAGACCCTCGGCGAGGTGGTCTTTTCGACCGGCATGACCGGCTACCAGGAGACGCTGACCGATCCTTCATATGCGGGTCAGATCGTTCTCATGACGGCACCGCACATTGGCAACACGGGTGTCAACGATACCGACATGGAATCGCGCAAGATCTGGGTTGCGGGCTTTATCGTGCGTGACCCCGCGCGCCGCGTCTCGAATTTCCGCGCCGAGCGTTCACTCGACGAAGATCTCTTGGCGGACGGTGTCGTTGGAATCTGTGGTGTCGACACCCGCGCGGTCACCCGTCGCATCCGTGATGCCGGTGCCATGCGCGCCGGTGTGTTCTCGGGCGACAAACTAGGGCTTTCCAACGAGGATCAGCTGCAGCTCGTGCGGGAGCAGCCCAGCATGGCCGGGAAGAACCTCTCGGGTGAGGTCACCACCCCCCAGCCCTACAACGTCCCTGTCGCAGGGGGAATCGAGCGTGTCGGCACGATCGCCGTACTCGACCTCGGCATCAAGCGCGCCACAGTGCAGTACCTTGCCGAGCACGGCTTTGATGTCGCGGTTCTTCCCGCGACAAGCACCGCCGATGATATTCGCGCGACCAAGCCCGACGCACTCTTCTACTCGAACGGCCCGGGTGATCCTGCAGCCTCTGACGCACAGGTCAAACTGCTGCAGGAGATGCTGCGCGAGGGAATCCCGTACTTCGGCATTTGTTTCGGCAACCAGTTGCTCGGTCGCGCGCTTGGCTTCGATACCTACAAGCTGCCCTTCGGTCACCGCGGCATCAACCAGCCCGTGCTCGACAAGCGCACTGGCCGAGTCGAGATCACGGCGCAGAACCACGGTTTTGCTGTTGACGTGCCGATTGAGGGCGAGTCCGAGTCACCCGCGGGCTTCGGTCGTGTGCAGGTCAGCCATTACAGTCTGAACGATCAAGTCGTGGAGGGGCTTGAGTGCCTCGACATCCCCGCGTTCTCCGTGCAGTACCACCCCGAGGCAGCGGCTGGCCCGCACGACGCCTTCTACCTCTTCAACAGATTCCGCGAGTTGGTAGCGAACCGCTCCGCGACCACCAGTACCACCACGGGAGACGCAAACTAATGCCCAAGCGCTCAGACATTAATTCAGTTCTCGTTATCGGCTCCGGCCCGATCGTCATCGGTCAGGCCTGCGAGTTCGACTACTCCGGTACCCAGGCGTGCCGCGTGCTGCGCGAGGAGGGGGTCCGCGTGATCCTCGTGAACTCGAACCCGGCCACGATCATGACCGATCCCGACTTCGCCGACGCGACCTACGTCGAGCCGATCACTTCCGAGGTGATCGAGTCGATCATCATCAAGGAGAAGCCCGACGCGATCCTGCCGACTCTCGGCGGCCAGACCGCACTCAATGCGGCGATCGAGCTGCACGACAAGGGCATCCTCGCGAAGCACAATGTTGAGCTGATCGGCGCGAAGGTCGAAGCGATTCAGCGAGGTGAGGATCGCCAGATCTTCAAGGATCTCGTGATCGAGTCGGGCGCAGACGTTGCTCGCTCACACATCGCACACACGCTTGAAGAGGCGAAAGAATTCGCTAAGGACCTGGGCTACCCGCTGGTCGTGCGCCCCTCGTACACGATGGGCGGCCTCGGCTCGGGCTTCGCCTACACCGAAGAAGAACTCGTGCGCATCGTCGGTGACGGTCTGCACTACAGCCCGACCACCGAGGTACTGCTCGAGGAGTCGATCCTCGGCTGGAAAGAGTACGAGCTTGAGCTCATGCGCGACACCTCCGACAACACGGTGGTCGTCTGCTCCATCGAGAACGTCGACGCGGTGGGCGTGCACACGGGTGACTCGATCACCGTGGCGCCCGCGCTGACGCTGACCGACCGTGAGTTCCAGAAGTTGCGCGACATCGGCATCGACATCATCCGTCGGGTGGGCGTTGATACCGGCGGCTGTAACATTCAGTACGCGATCGATCCGAAGACCGGGCGCATCATCGTCATCGAGATGAACCCGCGCGTCTCGCGCTCGTCGGCACTCGCTTCGAAGGCCACCGGCTTTCCGATCGCGAAGATCGCCGCGAAGCTGGCCCTCGGCTACCGCCTCGACGAGATCCCGAACGACATCACGCAGAAGACCCCGGCGAGCTTCGAGCCGACGATCGACTACGTGGTTGTGAAGGCACCGCGGTTTGCGTTTGAGAAGTTCCCGGCCGCCGACGACACCCTCACCACGACCATGAAGTCGGTGGGCGAGGCGATGGCGATTGGCCGTAACTTTACGACGGCGCTGCAGAAGTCGCTGCGCTCGCTTGAGAAGCGCGGCAGCTCGTTCCACTGGGGCGAGCAGACGCGCTCTGTTGAGGACCTGCTCTCCACGATCGGCCGCCCGACCGACGGCCGCATCGTCGACGTGCAGCAGGCGCTGCGCCTGGGAGCTACGATCGACCAGGTGTTCGCCGAGACGGCGATTGATCCGTGGTTCCTCGACCAGATTGTGCTGATCAACGAGGTCGCCGAGATGGTGAAGACCGCGCCGCTGCTTACCCTCGAGGTGCTGCGTGAGGCGAAGGATCACGGCTTCTCTGACGTGCAGATCGCGGCGATTCGCGGCATCTCGGAGTCCGAGGTTCGCGGCCTGCGCCACGGACTCGGGCTGCGCCCCGTCTACAAGACCGTCGACACCTGCGCGGGGGAGTTCCCGGCGCTCACGCCGTACCACTACTCCTCATACGACCTCGAGACCGAGGTCACGCCGTCCGATCGCAAGAAGGTCGTGATCTTGGGATCCGGCCCGAACCGTATCGGCCAGGGTGTCGAGTTCGATTACTCCTGCGTGCACGCCTCGTTTGCCCTCTCTGAAGCGGGCTACGAGACCATCATGATCAACTGCAACCCCGAGACGGTCTCGACCGACTACGACACGAGCGATCGCCTCTACTTTGAGCCGCTGACGCTCGAAGATGTGCTCGAGGTTATCTACGCAGAGCAGGCCTCGGGTGAACTGCTCGGCGTGGTGGTGCAGCTCGGCGGACAGACGGCCCTCGGGCTCGCGCAGCCGCTGAAGGACGCGGGGATCCCGATTCTCGGCACCACCCCAGAGGCAATCGACCTTGCCGAGGAGCGGGGCGCGTTCTCAGGCATTTTGGAGCAGGCCGGTCTCGCCTCGCCTCGCAACGGCACTGCCATCGACAAGGATGGCGCGATCCGCGTCGCCGAAGAGATCGGCTACCCGGTGCTCGTGCGCCCGTCGTTTGTGCTCGGTGGCCGCGGCATGGAGATCGTGTACGACACGGCTTCGCTGCACGGCTACTTCGACCGCATCGAGGGCCACGCGCTGGTCGGCCCCGGCCACCCGCTGCTTGTTGACCGCTTCCTCGACGATGCGATCGAGATCGATGTTGACGCGCTCTACGACGGCGAACAGCTGTACGTCGGCGGCATCATGGAGCACATTGAAGAGGCGGGTGTGCACTCGGGTGACTCCAGCTGCACGCTGCCACCCGTAACCCTCGGTCACGATCAGATCAACCGCGTGCGCGAGGCCACCCACGGTATCGCCGCGGGTCTCGGCGTGCGCGGCCTGCTGAACGTGCAGTTCGCAATTGCGCAGGGTGTGCTCTACGTGCTCGAGGCAAACCCGCGGGCGTCACGTACCGTGCCGTTCGTGTCAAAGGCGCTCGGGATCCCGCTCGCTAAGGCGGCCTCGCGCGTGATGGCAGGCGAGACTATTCAGCAGCTCATCGACCTCGGTCTGTTGCCTGAGCGTGACGGATCACGCACTCCTATTGACGCGCCGATCGCTGTGAAAGAAGCGGTGCTGCCGTTCAAACGCTTCCGCACGCACGAGGGCCTTGTTGTAGATTCGCTGCTCGGTCCCGAGATGCGCTCGACCGGCGAGGTTATGGGCATGGACCGCGACTTCCCGACGGCGTTCGCCAAGAGCCAGTCGGCCGCGGGCAGCGAACTGCCAACCTCGGGCACCGTGTTCCTCTCGGTTGCGGATCGCGATAAGCGCGCCATCGTGCTGCCCGCGCTGCGGCTGCAGGAGCTTGGCTACCGGATCCTCGCAACCCAGGGTACTCAAGTGGTGCTTGCGCGAAACGGAATCAAGTCTGAGACCGTGCGCAAGCACTCGAAACACAGCGAGGGTGAGACGATCGTTGACCTCATCAACAGCGGTGAGGTCGACATGATCATCAACACACCCTCGGGCTCCGGCAGCGACGCGCGCGCAGACGGTTATGAGATCCGCGCGGCCGCGGTTGCCGCTGACAAGCCGATCTTTACGACGGTTTCTGAGCTGTCTGCCGCCGTTGGCGCGATCTCTGCGCAGAGCGCGGGCTTCGACGTGAAGTCGCTGCAGGAGTATCAGGCTGATCGTGATGCCGCATTGTTGGCACCACAGACCGTGGGCGCGTAAGCATGGAGACGTTCTCGAATCGCTTGGCCGCCGAACTGGCGGCCAAGCGGCACCTGTGCGTGGGGATCGACCCGCATGCGCCCCTACTCGCCGACTGGGGTCTCGACGATGCCGCCGCGGGAGCCGAGCGGATGGGCCGCGAGGTTGTCGCAGCCGCAGCGGGAGTCGCCGCGTGTGTAAAGCCGCAGATCGCGTTTTTCGAGCGCTTTGGTTCAGCTGGGTACGTCGCACTTGAGCGGGTACTTGCCGATGCGCGTGAGTCCGGAGTGCTCGTGATCGCCGACGTGAAGCGTGGCGACATCGGCTCGAGCTTTGCGGCGTACGCCGAAGCCTGGCTGACCCCGGGATCCCCGCTTGAGGCCGACGCGATGACTGTGGGGGCATACCAGGGCTTTGGTAGTCTGTCGGGTGCCTTCGACCTGGTGCGTGACCACGGCAAGGGCCTGTTTGTGCTCGCAGCGACCTCCAACTCGGAGGCTCGCGAGGTACAGCGTGCTGTGCGGGAGGACGGCCGCATGGTCGCGCAAGCCGTGGTTGATGACGCACTCGCTTTCAAGTCGCCACACGACACTCATGTCAACTCGATCGGCGTCGTGCTTGGCGCGACGCTGAACCTTATTGACTTCGGCATCGACGTGACACTGCCGCCTGCAAAACCGGCTCTCCCAGTACTCGCACCCGGTTTTGGCTATCAGGGTGCAAGAATTGAAGATGCGGCTCACACATTTGGTGGGCTGGGGTGGGCGCTTCTTGCTAGTGAGTCGCGCAGCGTATTAGCTGGGGGAGCCGCAGGGCTTGCCGAGCGCGTTCGTGTTCGAGCGGAAACAATCGCAACAGCCCTGACGGTTTCGAAGGGATAACGATGACGAGCAGCACTGCTTCAAACGCGGCGGCGATGCCAGAGGTGGATCGTATTGCGGCGAACCGTGCAGCGATCGCTGCACGACGCGCTCGTGCAGATCTGAAACAGCGCCTGCGAAGTGGTGAGATCTCTCCGTTGCGGGTGCTTGAGCAGTCGCTTGTTCCGGGTACTCCCGCGGCGACACTTCGCATCACCGACTTCTTGCTGTCGTTTCCTGCAATCGGTGCTACAAAGCTGGTCCGCCTGCTGGATAGTCTTGATATCTCAGACAAGAAACGCCTCGGCGGTCTTGGCAAGCTGCAGCGCGAGCGCATTGAAGGGTTTGTTCGGGATCGGCTCGGCGTGATTCCCGCGGGTGAGCGCCCGCCGTTGACCGTGCTCGCCGGGCCCACCGCGGTTGGCAAGGGAACCGTTGCAGCCTACATCCGCGATCATTACCCCGAGGTGCGGCTGTCGGTTTCTGCGACGACCCGACCGCCTCGTCCTGGTGAGGTCGAGGGACAGCACTACTTCTTCGTTGACGATGAGGGATTTGACCGTATGCTCGCAGCCGACGAGCTGCTCGAGTGGGCCACCGTGCACAACAAGTACCGCTACGGCACGCCGCGCGGACCCGTGCTCGCGGCGGGCGAGGCTAACGAGTTGATGCTCTTGGAAATCGATCTGCAGGGTGCGCGCCAGGTGCGTGCGAGCATGCCCGAAGCACGACTTGTGTTTCTGGCACCTCCGAGTTGGGATGAGCTCGTAGATCGCCTTGTCGGGCGAGGCACTGAGGACGAGGAAGAGCGCACCCGGCGCCTTGAAACAGCCAAGGTTGAGCTTGCGTCTGCCGAGGAATTTGACGAGATTATTGTGAACGACGAGGTGCCCCGAGCGGCTTTGCGCCTCGTTGAACTGATGCGAGGATAGACGCTCGTGTTTGAACTCACCGCTCACCTCTCCGATGTGACCACACTCGACCCCAAACAGTTCTTGGGGATTCCGCTGGCGCTCGTAGGGGCAGTGCTGCTCGCATTTGGAGCGCAGTATCAGTCTCGCGGCCTCAACAAAGTTGAACGTATTGTTGGGCAGAGCGCAGGGGCTGGGCTCTCGTTCAACCACATTGTGAGCCTGTTGAAAAGACCCTCCTGGGTCATCGGCACGTCGTTTCTGGGCCTCGCAGTGGTGTTTCAGATCGCGTCACTCTCGCTGTCACCGATCATCATCGTCCAACCAATTGGTGTTGTTGGGTTGGTAATAACTTCGATCCTCAACTCTCGCATAAGCGGGGTAAAACTCGACAAACGAGTCAAGAGTTCAATTGGGCTCGCCGTTGCCGGCATCGTTATCTTCGTGACGATCGCGGCCTTCACTACCTCAGACAGCAAGGTCACCGACACCAAGCTGATTGTGATTCTGATCACTTTCGGCTGTGTGCTGGTTGCTGCGTTGGTTCTCTTTTTGCTGTTCCGTCATGCGGGCATTGCGCTGATTTATATTGTTGGTGCGGGAGTGCTCTACGGCTTTGTGGCTACTTTCGCGAAGGTGGTGCTCGGTCGGCTACAGCAGGGCGAGTTTGAATGGCTCACCTGGACCTGTGTTGCTGCCCTGATCGTGGGTGCCCTGCTCGGCATGGTTTTTGTGCAAAACGCCTACTCGTCGGGCCCACCCGATCTCGTGGTTGCGGGGCTTACCGTCATCGACCCAATTGTTGCTGTGCTGATTGGCATCATTGTGCTCGGCGAGGCGGCGGGGGCACCGCTCTGGGCCGTCATCGGATTCATAGTTTCGGGCGCACTCGCGGTGACTGGTGTGCTCGGTCTCGCAAAGTATCACCCGCAGTCCGGGGCTTCTGCTTTAGAAGAAGCTGCTGAACCCACGGACGACTAGTGGTGTACGCCTCAAACAAGCTACACGTAGCGTGCGTGGCACCTCCCTCATGCTGATTAGCCTAGCCTCGCCTTGCTTGCGCCGTCACAGAACATACGCGTACCGTTGAGGTAGTTCGAATGACCGACCGAAGAAGGGGAGTTCTCAATGGCCACCAAGCAGATTCAAGTCCCAGCCGCACAGGGTGATCTCGGTCGCCCGAGCGGAGTTGCTCAGTTTCTGAGTCCTGTTGTGCACGACCTCGTCGCACTCGCGGTCAACGGCAAGCAGGCACACTGGCATGTCCGTGGCGAGAACTTTGTTGGCGTGCACGAGTTCCTGGACGAGATCGTAGCGCATGCGCAGGACGCATCAGACACCGTCGCGGAGCGAATCGTTGCGCTGGGTCTTCCTGTTGACGCTCGTATCTCTACTGTTGCGGCGCGCACCACAACACCGATCCTCACGGACGGATTTCAGCGGTCGGACGTTACGGTGCGCGAGATTGTTGCTCAGCTCGACGCAGTAATCGAGACGGTGTACAAGGCCGTGAAGGGTCTTGACGATTTGGATCCGGTAAGCCAGGACATCGTTATTGCGATTGCTCAGCAACTCGACAAAGATCGCTGGTTTATGTTCTCGCACTACGCAGGCTAGGCTCAGGCGCTCTTCGAATAGGCAGAATAGCCAAATGAGGGAAGCGAAGCCAGGTACTCCTCGATAAAGCGCCCCAGCACCATGTGAGACGCACGCACGTCAGCTCGCTCGGCGCACTCCACGATCGCTTCAACCTCAACCGGGTCGAAGTAACCGTGGTGTGCGTAGGTGCGCACACGATCTGTGAACGAAGCGGTGTCCAACTCAGGGTGAAACTGGGTCGCATATACATTACGCCCGACTCGAAACGCCTGCACCGGACACGTCGCGGATCCTGCCAGCACCGTAATACTGGAGGGCACCTCGCTCACGGCTTCCTTATGGCCGACGAAGGCGTCGAAGGAGCCGGGTAGTTCGCGGAACAGCGGATCCATGCGCCCCTCGGTAGTGAGCGTGATACGTACGGCCTGCGATGGTTCACCGAAGGTTCGATCAACCCGCGCACCTTGGTGTGCGCCGATAGTGCCGATCCCGTAACAAACCCCGAGAAAGGGAAAGTCGCGCTCAATCACTTCATCGAGCAGAGCGGCGAGCTCACGCTCCACCCGCAGTTCCGTCGCAGACTTACGCTCGTTCGGCTCACTCACAGTGAAGGGGCTGCCCGCAAGAATGATGCCCGAATACTCCGAGAAGTCGATGTTGCCGAGTGGTTCCCTATCAATTCGGCACCATACAAGTTCTTCGGGGAGCAGGCCCGTCAACCGACAGTAGGCAGCGTGCTCTTCGGCAGCAACGTCATCCTCACCGCGCGAGGTCACGAGCAAAAACGGCTTCATGCTTCTAAGGTAGCGCGTAGCGCTGAGAAGCATGAAGCCGTTGCAGTTTGTTGCGGCTCGCTGATCCCTAATCGACCGAGCGAATAGCTACCACAGCATTGTGCCCACCGAACCCAAACGAGTTCGAGATGGCCAGCTGCGGCCCATCACCGAGCGGAATCGGCTGACCTGAAATAGTGAGCGGGATCTCGGGATCCTGCTCGGAGATGTTGATGGTCGGGGGAGCGACACGATTCTGCACCGCGAGCACCGTGAACACGGCCTCGAGCGCGCCCGTGCCACCGAGCAGGTGACCCGTTGCACCCTTGGTTGCCGAGACCGGAATCGAGTCAACCCGATCGCCAAAGATAGAACGCAGGGCACCGTATTCGGCGATGTCGCCAGTTGGGGTTGATGTGGCGTGCGCGTTGATGTGAGTGACCTCATCGACCGACGCGCCGGCCTGCGACAGTGCCATACGCACAGCGCGGCTTGCACCCTTACCCTCGGGCTCGGGGCCGTGATGTGGTATGAATCGGCGGTCACACCACCGCCGGCGATCTCGGCGTAAATGCGGGCACCACGAGCGAGCGCGTGCTCCTCGGTCTCAAGCACGAGCGCGGCAGCACCCTCGCCCATCACAAAGCCGTCGCGGTCGATAGAGTACGGCCGTGAAGCGGTACCAGGATCGTCGTTGCGCTTTGATAGTGCCTGCATCGATGAGAACGCGGCCAGCGTAATCGGGTGGAGCGCGGACTCGGAACCACCCGCGATAACGACGTCGGCGTAGCCAGCCTGCAGGTGCTCGTAAGCGTTGACCAACGACTCGGTGCTTGAGGCGCAGGCCGATGCAACCGTGCGAGCGTACGCGCGCGCCTCGAAGTGCATGGAGACCGCAGCCGAGGGCGCGTTGGGCATCAGCATGGGCACGGTCAGCGGCATGACGCGACGCGGGCCCTTTTCGCGGAGTGTGTCCCAGGCATCGAGCAGCGACCATAGCCCACCGATACCGGTGGCCCAGTCAACGCCGAGACGCTCTGAGGGAAGTTCGGGGGAGCCCGCGTCTGCAAAAGCCTCCATCGCGGCGATCAGAGCGAACTGAGCTGACGGGTCGAGTCGCTTTGCGACAGGCCGGGCAAGTACTTCTTCTGGTCGCACAATCGCCTCAGCGGCGAAGTGCACGGGCAGCTCGTACTGAGATACCCATTCGTACTCAAGTGTGCGAGCACCGGAGGCGCCTGCGAGCAGCGCATCCCAGCTCTCTCGGGCCGTGCCGCCAATGGGCGACGTCGCGCCGATACCAGTAACGACAATCTTCTTCGTCATGTGTATGTGCTCCGCGTGATCGTGTGGTCCGATGAATAAAGAGGGTGTGTTGGGAGGCGGGGTATTCCCGCCTCCCGATAATAAAGCTAGGCCTGAGCCTTAACGATGAAGTCGACTGCGTCGCCAACGGTCTTGAGGTTCTTGACCTCTTCGTCGGGGATCTTCACGTCGAACTTCTCTTCTGCGTTGACGACGATGGTCATCATCGAGATTGAGTCGATGTCAAGATCGTCGGTGAAGGACTTGTCGAGTGCAACAACGTCAGCCGCGATACCGGTCTCGTCGTTGATGAGCTCCGCGAGTCCCGCGAGTACCTCTTCGTTGCTGAATGCCATTCTGTTTCTCCTTTGTGTTAGGTTCTGGAAGATTCTACGGGTTTGTAGTCAGTGTCGAGGTTCCGCTACGGCAATTCGACGATCTGTGCGCCATACACGAGTCCGGCGCCAAAGCCGATCGTGAGCGCGAGGCCGCCCGAAAGCTCGGGGTGTTCCTCAAGCAGTGCGTGCATTGCGAGCGGGATCGAGGCCGCCGAGGTATTGCCCTGCATTTCGATGTCGCGGGCGACAATAACGCTCTCGGGCAGCTTCAGCTGCTTCGCAAACTCGTCAACAATACGCATGTTGGCCTGGTGTGGAATAAACGCCGCGAGGTCCGAGGCCTCGACACCGGACTCCTCAAGCGTGCGGCGCGCGGCCTTCGCCATCTCCCACACTGCCCAGCGGAACACGGTCTGGCCGTCCTGGCGCAGCGTGGGCCACGGGATCTCACCGTTGCCGTGGCGGTACTCCTGGAACTTGGAGGTGACGCTGATCGCGTCCCACTTCTCACCGTCGGAACCCCACACGGTCGGGCCGATCCCCGTGTGGTCGCTCGGCCCAACAACAACCGCACCCGCACCGTCGGCAAGCAAAAACGAAATGCTGCGGTCGGTGGGGTCGATGATCTCAGAGAGCTTCTCGGCACCGATAACCAGCACGTTTTTGCAGGTTCCGGATCGCACGAGACTATCGGCCTGGGCAACGCCATACACGTAACCGGCACAAGCTGCAGAGATATCAAACGCGGCGGCGGGGGTGAGCCCGAGGCGATATGCTGCCAGCGCGGCCATCGAGGGGGTCACCGCAACGTTTGAGATCGTCGAGATGATGACACCGTCGATGTCTTCGCGCTTCAGTCCCGAACGCTCAATGGCCTCTTCACCTGCGGCGACCGCGAGATCAACCGCCTCAACGTCTGCACCGGCGCGACGGCGCTGAATGATGCCGGTCCGCTGGCGGATCCACTCGTCAGAGGAATCAATGGGACCAATGATGTCTTCGTTCGGAACGTTCAGTTCTCCGCGTGCAGCTCCCACGGAGAGCAACCGCGTAAAAGCGGGCCCGGTGGGCTGATTCAGTTGAGCCATCTGCGAGTTCCTTTCGGTTAGGCGGCGTCCGCGACGAGCGCGACCGCTGCCTCAAGATCTGCTGGGGTCTTCACGGCGACGGTGGGAACACCCTTCAGCGCACGCTTGGCGATCCCGGTGAGCGCGCCAGCGGGCGCAAGTTCGATGAGGCCGGTGATACCGGCACTTCGGAAGCTCGCCATGCACGCGTCCCAGCGCACAGGGTTGGCGACCTGCGAGACCAGCAGCCTCACGTAATCCGGGCCGCTGGTCACCAGGGAACCGTCGCTGTTGGTCCACAGTGGGCGGTCAGGATCAGCCGCTACGACACCGTCAGACGCTGTCTGAAGGGTCGGGATCGCACTCGCCATGTACGAGGTGTGGAACGCACCGGCAACCTGCAACTTGATGACGCGTGCACCACGAGGGGTGTCTTCCGCGAGCGCGTCAAGCGCCGACAGGGCACCAGCAGCGACGATTTGGCCACCGCCGTTGCGGTTTGCGGGGGTGAGTCCGTGCGCATCGATCTTCGCGAGCACATCGTCTTCAACACCACCAACAACCGCTGCCATGCCAGTCTCGACCTGGGCAGCGACCTCGGCCATCGCGCGACCGCGCACACCCACGAGCTGTAGGGCATCACCCTCGCTCAGCACTCCGGCGACCGCAGCCGCGGCGAACTCGCCAACAGAGTGTCCCGCTACGCCTGCACCGTTCAGTGCAGTCAGTGCAGATAGCTGCCTCCAAGCGAGAAGGCTCGCTGCCACGATCAGCGGCTGCGCGATAGCGGTGTCGCGAATCGTGTCAGCGTCGCTAACGGTTCCGTGTTGAATCAGATCCACTTCGGCGCGATCTGACGCTACACCGAGCGCCTCGCGGGCGCCAGGCAATTCGAGCCACTCGTTCAAAAAGCCAGGGGTCTGAGAGCCCTGTCCAGGGCAAGCGATGACAATCACGTGTTCCAGTTTCTCAGATCATTGACGAACTTCCTGCATATACGACACCACAAATTCGGGAAATCGTTGTAGGAAGTGCTCATTTTTTGGTGGTTACGGTGCGTTCCCTCGACACGGAGGAGCGACGGGCTCCATGCTGGGCAATGGAACCAGCGATAAGCGCGGACTGCAGAATAAGTGCCTCGCGCGCACCGGTGGCGTTCCACCCGATGATCTCGGAGACCTTTTTCAGCCTGTAACGCACAGTATTCGGGTGCACAAATAGCTCACGCGCTGTCGCTTCGAGCGATCGCCCATTATCGAGGTAGCACCACAGCGTCTCCATGAGCTCACCCGACTGGGCTGCGAGAGGTTCATAGATCTGCTCGATGAGTGTGCGCCTCGCCAGTCCGTCGCCCGCGAGTGCACGCTCAGGGAGAAGGTCATCAGCCAGCACCGGCCGCGGAGAGTTACGCCAGGCACGCGCCACGGCAACCCCGGCGAGCGCTGCACGAGCGCTGCGGGAGGCCTCAACGAGGTTCTCGACCGTGGGTCCGAGCACCAGCGGTCCGTCTGAAAAGCTCTCGGAGAGCCGCTGCGCGATTTCCAGAAAGCTCAGTGGCGCAGATTCGACGCCGTTCGCGTCCTTGACGGGCACAGGCATGCGTCCAAGCACAACGACGAGTCGTGTGCCCTGCAGACCGATAAGCAGATCTGCACCGGCGTGTCGTGCGAGCCTGCGGAGCTGATCAACGTCAACGAAGCGCTCCGAGGTGCCAACTAACACCGCGGCCTCACCGTCTCCGTGCCAACCGAGCGCCGCGATCCTGCTCGGCAGTTCGTCGTCAGACTCACCGGTAAGGATCGAATCAACCACAAGTGCTTCAAGGCGCGCGTCCCAGAGCCCCCTGGCCTCGGCGGCGCGCGCGTACACATCGGCGGCGGCAAACGCTACGTCACGTGAGTAGTGCAAGATCGCCTCGCGCAGCGCCTCGCTTCGAGGCGCCACACGATCCTCAACTACGGATACCACCACGCGAATCAGCTGCAGGGTTTCCTGCAGGCTGATCGAGCGCAGCAGCTCGCGGGGCGCCGAGCTGAACACGTCAGAGGCGATCCACGGCGTTGCCGAGGGGTTCTCGTACCACTGAATGAACGAGCTAATGCCGGTTTGGGCGACGAGACCCACCGCCGAGCGACGGCTCGGCGGCATGTTGCCGTACCAGGGCAGGGTCTCGTCGAGCCGCGCGATGGTCTGCGTGGCAAGCTCACCCGCGATGGTACGCAACCAGGCAAGCTCCTGTTCTTTTGAGCGCTCAGCCACGGATGCCCCGCCTAGGCCTCTCCGCCAGCGCCGCCGGTCGAACCAGCGTTGACGTCGTTGAGCTTGTATTGCTCGGCAGCCTTCGCCGGAATGTCGGCGTCGATCTTGCCCTGAGCAGCAAGCCGCTGCAGCACCTTCACAACGACCGACTCGCGGTCGATGCCGAAGTAACGACGCGCGGCCTGGCGCGTGTCCGAGAAGCCGAAGCCGTCAGCACCAAGCACCGAGTAGTCACCGGGCACAAACGGACGGATCTGCTCAGGAACCAACTTGGCCCAGTCGCTCACGGCGACAACGGGACCGTCGTGGCCCGCAAGCTTCTCGGCCAGATAGGGTACCCGAACGGGCTGGTCCATGTGGCGGAAATTGTGGTCCTCAGCAGCAACACCATCGCGACTGAGCTCGTTCCAGCTCGTTACGCTCCACACGTCGGCTGCCACATTCCAGTCGCGAGCGAGAATCTCTTGCGCCTCGATCGCCCAGGGAACAGCAACACCCGAGGCGAGGATCTGCGCTGCGTGCGCCCCTCGGCGGCGGGGCTGACCAGGTGCATGCCACGAATGATGCCCTCGACATCAACGTTTTCCGGCTCGGCCGGGTGCACGATCGGCTCGTTGTAGATGGTGAGGTAGTACATCACGTTCGGATCTGGGTGCTCGCCGCCGTACATGCGCTCGACACCGGAGCGCATGATGTGTCCGATTTCGTACCCGTATGCGGGATCGTAGGCAACAACGGCGGGGTTCGTTGCAGCAAGTGCCATCGAGTGGCCATCAGCGTGCTGCAGACCTTCACCGGTAAGTGTTGTGCGACCCGCGGTTGCGCCCAGAATGAAGCCTCGTGCCATCTGATCACCAGCAGCCCAGAACGCATCACCGGTGCGCTGGAAACCGAACATCGAGTAGAAGATGTAGATCGGGATCAACGGCTCGCCGTGAGTGGAATACGACGTTCCGACTGCGGTGAAAGCTGCGGTCGCGCCGGCCTCGTTGATGCCGACGTGCAGCAGCACGCCCTGCGGGCTCTCTTTGTAGGCGAGCAGCAACTCGCGGTCGACCGAAACGTAGTTCTGGCCGTGCGGGTTGTAGATCTTCGAGGTTGGGAAGTACGAGTCCATGCCAAAGGTGCGCGCCTCGTCAGGAATGATCGGCACAAATCGCGAGCCCATGTTCTTGTCGCGCATCAGGTCTTTGAGCATACGCACGAAGACCATCGTGGTGGCGGCCTCCTGCGTGCCCGATCCCTTAGCAGCGATCGCGTAGCTCTTCGGCTCAGGCAGCGCCAGCTCCGTGTGCTTCGTGCGGCGCTCGGGCAGGTACCCGCCAAGCTCGCGACGACGCTCGTGGATGTACTGAATCGCCTCATCGTTCTCGCCAGGGTGGTAGTAGGGCGGCAGGTACGGATCAGCCTCAAGCTGCGCATCAGAGATCGGGATGTGCATGGTGTCGCGGAAGAGCTTGAGGTCTTCCAGCGTCATCTTCTTCATCTGGTGGGTCGCGTTGCGGCCCTCGAAGTGCGGGCCGAGGCCGTAACCCTTAATGGTCTTGGCGAGGATGACCGTCGGGCGACCCTTGTGCTCGGTGGCAGCCTTGTAAGCGGCGTAGACCTTGCGGTAGTCGTGGCCACCGCGGCGTAGACCCCATATCTGCTCGTCGGTGTAGTTCTCAACGAGACCGAGCGTGCGCTCGTCACGACCGAAGAAGTGCTCACGAACAAACCCGCCACTTTCGGCCTTGTAGGTCTGGAAGTCACCGTCGGGGTGGTGTTCATGAGGTTCAGCAGAGCGCCATCGGTGTCGCGGGCGAGCAGGTCGTCCCACTCGCGACCCCAGACCACCTTGATAACGTTCCAGCCCGCACCACGGAAGTAGCTCTCGAGTTCCTGGATGATCTTGCCGTTGCCACGCACTGGGCCGTCGAGGCGCTGCAGGTTGCAGTTGATCACGAAGGTGAGGTTGTCGAGGCCCTCGTTTGCTGCGACCTGCAGTTGGCCGCGGCTCTCGACCTCATCCATCTCTCCGTCACCAAGGAATGCCCAGACGTGCTGGTCTGAGGCGTCTTTGATGCCGCGATTTGTCAGGTACTTGTTGAGCTGAGCCTGGTAAATCGCATTGATCGGGCCGAGGCCCATCGACACCGTCGGGAACTGCCAGAAGTCTGGAGCCAGTCGGGGGTGCGGGTAGCTGGGGAGCCCACCGCCAAGGTGCGACTTCTCCTGGCGGAAACCGTCGAGCTGATCCGCGCTGAGACGTCCCTCAAGGAATGCGCGAGCGTACATGCCGGGGGAGGCGTGGCCCTGCACGAAGATTTGGTCGCCACCGCCGGGGTGATCCTGACCGCGGAAGAAGTGATTGAAGCCGACCTCGTAGAGTGAGGCAGCAGAAGCGTACGTTGAGATGTGGCCGCCAACGCCGATACCGGGGCGCTGTGCGCGATGCACCGTCATGGCGGCATTCCAACGAATCCAAGAGCGGTAGTTGCGCTCAAGAATCTCGTTGCCCTCAAACTCAGGCTCGTCGTCTGAAGCGATTGTGTTCACGTAGTCGGTGGTGGGCACCTGCGGCACGTTGAGGTGCAGCTGACGGGATCGGTCAAGCAGGCTCGTCATGATGTCGCGGCCGCGACCAGCGCCGCGCTCTTCTACAACGGCATCGAGCGAATCGCGCCACTCGGCGGTCTCCTCTGGATCCAGATCGTCGTGATCGGGGGCGTAGGGATCCTGTGTGTTCACAGCCAAGATTGTTCTCCATTCACCATGAGCCATGGGCGCGAGATAGTGCGCCCGTGCGCTGCACGAGGGGCCCGCTGGTCCGCGGGTCTCGATCAAGACTATCGAAAACCAACGACAAAACCGGGATTCCGCTGGAGAGGTAAGTCAAAACTGTACAATCTTCGGCCTACTCTGAGATTTCTTGCTTTGAAGTCGCTCGATAGTGTTAGTGCGACTCTTGTTAAAAATGACGCTGCGGCGTCGGAAGGAGGCACAGTGGTGCTTCAGGTTGGCGCGGAAGCGCCTGATTTCACTCTGTCCGATCAACACGGCGCAGAACTAACCCTCTCTGAACTTGTAGCCGAGGGCCCGGTCGCACTTGTATTCTTCCCGCTCGCGTTCTCCGGCATCTGCACTGGAGAGCTGTGCGAGTTGCGCGACAACCTTTCAGTGTTTGCGGACAGTAAGGTGCAGCTGCTCGGCATTTCCGTAGATTCGACCTTTGCGCTGCGGGCCTGGGCCGAGCAGGAGGGTTATGAGTTCTCGATCCTGTCTGACTTCTGGCCGCACGGTGGGGTCGCGCAGGTCTACGACGCATTCGTTGAGGAGCGCGGGATCGCGACCCGGGCGACTGTTGTGGTTGGCGCCGACCGTCGCGTGCTGGCTTCTTTCGAGACCGCACCAGGTGAGGCCCGCGACTTTGCTGCGTACCGTGAGGCACTTGAGCTGGTCTAGTGCTGCTTGCTCGTACGCTCACCCGGCACTGAGTGCTCAGCCGGCTATAATCACCGCATGCCAACCGGCTAGGTGTTCAGTACCGGCCGAGCGTGCAACGCTGCCCGACACGCGGGAGCACTCCCGGGTTTACGCTGATTTCGTACCGCGCAAGTTTTTCCCCTAAGATGGGGGAGTTCGCTTCGCGGACGTAGGGCCTTTAGCTCAGCTGGTAGAGCGCCACGTTTACACCGTGGATGTCGTCGGTTCGATCCCGGCAGGGCCCACCACAAGTGGCTGGCTATTCTCGCAGCTGTACACCCACTCAGTCATCGTGGTCAGCTATCCAACTGACGATGAGCTCCTGGAGTGACTGGCGCTTGTTCTCAAGATCTGCCTCGTTTTGAAATCGAATCACTCTTGAGACCCTGCCGGTACCTTCGAGTAGGTTGTGGGCATCAGTCATTGCAGCCCCGTGATGAAACATCAATGAGACATGGGTTTTGGTCTTCGGGTAAAAAGACGCAATATTGCCTCTATAGACAAACGTTGGTGCCTGCCACTTAATGACCTAAAGCACCCGGGGATCAGCGTCAAGAATTGCGTCGCGGACAGCTTGAACAAGTTCTTTTTGCGGGTTGTCATAGTGTTTGAACCAGACATCAACGTCATCAGACTGATTGATTCTCAAAATTATTCAACCTCAATTGCCTTAGCACGGTTGTTCCGGGCGTTGTGTTCGAGCTCAATGAGACCAAGGGCCTCCAAGAGTGGTGGTATGTACATGCCGAAGCGGCCACGGTACCCCTTGCGCTGTCCGTACCAACCGCCAACAGGGTTTTCGGGCGAGCGTCCCCAGGCTTCAAGGGTCCCTTCAGCTGGCTCCTTCTTTTCGTCAGCGGACCCAAGCAGCACCCAATCTGCCCGTCTTAAGAGTTCGGCATGAAGGTCATCGATCGCCCGAGCAAGATAACTCAGCTTGGTTGTACCAACCTGACAGATAAGTAGCGCGGGCTCAACCGAGTCATCGCGATACATTGTGTAGCTGGATGACAGGGGGCGGTCTGAAGAACCCAAGGGTCTTCAAGGGTTCCCGTGCCGGACCAAGAGTTTGAGGTCATAGTAAATTGTCCTTGGGTTATTCTTGAAATATATAGTTAGGCGCATTTTACAGCCTGCAGCTATAAACTGAGCCCTTCCGACGAACCTCACGTATTTTGCCCGCGAAATACTTTCGGTGCCTCACTTAAAACTGCCCGCGAAACGGAATCATCAGTTTCATGGGAAGTGAGTTATCGATGCGTGCCAGACATGAGATCACGAGGAAGTTCGCGAAGCAGTATCAGGCGGCCGCGAAGAAAGACAAAGGCACCCTTCTTGATGAGGTGTGCGCGATCACGGGTTGGTCGCGAGATAACGCCCGCCGCCAATTGAAAAGCGGCCTAAAACCTCGTCGCGTTGGAGTCAGGAAGCGGAAACCGCGGCCGCTGAGGTATTCCTATGACCCGCTCAAGGTGTTGCAAAAGGTATGGGCGTTCGCGGGCGGGGTGAGCGGGAAGTATCTTGCCGCGACGATGGAACTGCAGCTGATGTTACTGGAAGCGCACGGTGAACTCGTCCCAGGTAAGGGCAGGTACAGTCACCAGGTGGCTGATGAACTCCTCATGATGTCACCGGCAACGATCGACCGGTACCTCGCACCCGCTCGAGCGAAAGACCCACTCCGAGGGATCACGTCTACCACCCCGGGACCGTTACTTCGCAACTCGATCACCGTCCGCAAAGCCGGGGACGAGGTGGAAGCAGTACCAGGGTTCTTTGAGGGCGACACCGTCGCACACTGCGGACCCGTGTTGAAGGGCGAGTTCTGTCGGACCGTTGATCTCACCGATATGCATATCGGGTGGACCTACACCTGCTCGATCCGTAACAACGCCCACCTGCATATCCGTGACGCTCTGAACCGGTTCATCAGTGAGATCCCTTACGAGGTAACCGGCGTGGACTTCGACAACGGGTCCGAGTTCATCAACTACGACATCATCGGGTGGGCGGCCGAGCTGGATATCTATTTCACAAGGTCACGGCCACACAAGAAAAACGATCAGGCCACGATCGAGTCAAAGAACAACCAGATCGTGCGCAGGTATGGGTTCTACTGGAGATACGACGCGCTCCCACAGTTGAAGCTCCTGAACGAGCTATGGCAGCACGTGAATGACCGCCATAACTACCTCACCGCGACAAAGAAACCTGTCGGCTGGACCACGGACACGAAAGGCCGCCGCAAACGCGTCTACGATGATCTCCAGACTCCGTTCGATCGGCTCCTCACGTCCGGGATCCTCACACCCAAGAAAACCGCCGAACTGATCGCATACCGCAACAGACTGAACCCCGCCCGTATCGCCCGCGACATCGACCGAATCCAACAGCGCCTCACATATCTTGCCGCGCACAAAACTCGTACCCTGGAAGCCGCGGAACTCGCCAAAGCTCCAGACCCTTCCCAGGGCGTGAAACCCGTCAAGACTGCGCCGAAGAAACGAGCAAGCTAGGCTCGCACTACGCGGGCATTTCTTCGTGAGTCACCGAAGACGTTACGCGGGCATATTTATATGAGTCACCTCGCCTTCTTGACTTCCCAACTCAGCGGCGTCAGGCCTTGCAGTGTTTGTTTGCCCCAAAGGTATCCTTCGAAGCGAACGGTTGAGTATTTACGCGCGCTCCTCAGTGTCGCACCGAGTACCGATGCATCGTGACCCCTTCTGGAAACGCTCCCTGTTCGAGCAAATCAAGTACAACTGGCCCATTCTGTAAGTCAAACAGAGGGCGGCCCTCGCCGAGCACAACGGGGTGTATGAAAAGCAACAACTCATCGATGAGCCCGGCGTGTAGCAACTGAGTTGCGATTGACGCCCCGCCCACGCCAATGTCTCCACTGGATTCCTCACGAATCCTTGCAAGCTGCTCAATCGCATTGTCACCAAGCACCGTTGTGTTGTGCTGTGCGATCGTGCGACTGCGCGACACGAGGTACTTTGGTGTGGTTGTCCAAATCTCACCGTACTCCCGCATGAACTGCGGTTCAGACTCGTCAGTACGAACGGCGGGCCAATACTCTTCCATGATCTCGTAGAACTTGCGGCCCTCGACGCTCGCCGTGAGAGCAGCGGCGCGGCGGTTGAACTCGCGATGCAGTGTCTCTCCGATACGCATCCAATTGCCACCGCCGTTTTCATTGTCGGTGTATTCGATCTTGAGGTCGAGCGAGACGTTCATCCAGTACACAAATCGCGCAGACACAGTGCCTCCAAACTTAGGTAGTGAACCCAGGCTAAAGACGTTGACCGATCCGCACAATCACTTGCGCGAGTTGCCGCCCGACGCCAACCACGAGTGTGCCCCTTACCGTCGAGTGCCCAGAAAACCCGCGCGTAGTTAACCTGGACACTCGAGGGTAACCTGGACGCTCATTAGCCTCGCTCTCAAATCGAGCGCCCCAATCCTGCACCCGCGTCCAACTATGCTTCACGTGACGCCTAAACCGGTCGCAACGGCAGCATTACCCTCAGATCAACTTGAGTTACTTGCTCCGAAACGAAGGGTAGAGCTAATGAAGGCTATGGTCGTACGCGCACTCGGCGAAGGCTGGGTTGAAGAAAACATCAGGATCGCGGATCCTCTCGACAGCGAGGTGCTCGTAAGCGTGCGGGCATCCGGACTGTGCGGCAGCGACTTCATGGAGATGAACCACGGAGTCATGCACCAACCACCCGTGGTACTCGGCCACGAAATCGCCGGTGTGGTGAGCAAGGTGGGATCCAGTGTCACGACCCTGGCGGTCGGCGATCACGTCGCGGGTTGTCTCGTGCAGTTCTGCGGCAAGTGCGCGCGCTGTCTCTCGGGCGACGTTGGCCTCTGCCGCAACCCCGAAGATGCCGTTCGTGGCGAGGGGGAGTCGCCTCGTCTGGCGGACGTCAATGGCGAGCCCCTCGGCCAGGGGATGGCCCTCGGCGGTTTTGCGCAGCAGGTGCTCGCTCACGAGAACATGCTTGTGAAGATAGCGGACGAGATGCCGTTTCCTCAGGCGGCGGTGCTCGGCTGCAGTGTCATCACCGGCACCGGCGCAGTTCTCAACGCCGCCAAGGTAGAACGCGGTGAGGCCGTCGCAATCATCGGTGCCGGTGGGGTCGGTCTCAATGTGATCAGTGGTGCTTTGCTCGCGGGCGCTTCACAAATCATCGCCATCGACCTGGACGATGCGACGCTCGCGACCGCGAAAAGGTTTGGGGCGACCCAGGTCGTCAACTCGGGCGCAAGCGACCCGGTCGAGGCAGTAAAGAACCTTACCGGTGGTTTCGGCGTGCGTTACGCCTTCGACGTTGTCGGCATTCCGGCCACGGTGCGTCAGGGCTACGACATGCTGGATCGCGGCGGCACCCTTTACCAAATCGGAATGGGCGGCAACTCCTTTGAGCTCGAAAGTATGCCCAACATCTTCGGTCGCAAAGCGATCCAGGGTGTTTTTATGGGATCCGGGGTACCGAAGCGCGACATTGCGGTGCTCGTTGATCTCTACCTGGACGGTCGCCTGAATCTCGACGAATTGATCTCAGAAGAAATTGCACTCAGAGACCTCAACGAGGGCTACACGAGACTCAAAGATCCGCAGGTCAATCGAGTGGTCATTACCGACTTCGCGTAGCATCTGTCGAGCCTTCGTTGTGTTTGGGTTTGGGTCTGGCGGGGTGGCGGCCGCGATTTGCACCGCCGCCTCGCCCCCAGCGCATATCGGTGAGATCGATGACGTTATGCACCCCGTCTTCAGAGGCGAAAACACTCCAACGGCTCCCGTCACGAGTCATAAAGACCCACGGCGCTGATCCATCCGGGCTGCGGGTCCACGCACGAAATATCTCGGCAGCTTTGTGCCCCGTCGCATTTTCCCAAGCCTCGAGGTACTCGGAGGGTGCCGTGTCTTCGAGTTTGAAACCTGACTCTGGAGTGTAGAAGAGTCCTCGGTCGTGGTGTCCGCCCGGTCTGCCACCACGTTGACGCTGCGCCGCTAGAGCCTGACGCTTTGAATTCTGGCTGCTCTGCTGAGGTTCTTGAGGCCGTTCCGCGGAGGTCGGTTCGGGATACGCGTTCTCAGAGTGTTCAGCAACGTTCACCTCGTCGAGTTCTTCGAGCGACGCGCCAGTTGCTCTTGCATATCCGAAAGGTGTTCAAGCACTCGATCAGTGTCCTGGGCAGTCAGTAGACAAATAACAAGCGCGTGCGTAAGGCCCCAGATGGTCGCCGCAAGGCTCACGACCCCAAGAATGTCGACCGAAGCAGGCTCAACTATCAGCACAACAACGGTGAGCACGAGCGTCAGCGCGAACGAGACCACGGTCACCAGAATTGGGCGACTCGACAGTCGCTGCATGAACGGGCTGAGAGGGGCGCCTGACTTTTCTGAAGCACCCTGGACAGTGCACAAGACTACGCCCGTTGACTCTTACATTCTGCTCTCCCGGCTAGGGTCGGTTGACCACGTCGCATAATGGCAATAACCTTGGCTGAAGGGCGATCCCAAGCGCCTGCCCGATCCAGCCCCACGCGCGGGATCACCGAGGGTAAAGGTGGCGCAGCTATCAGGGTTTCGGAATCACTCCATCGCGTATGGATGCCGTGAGTTGTGGCGTGGGCACGATTTTCGGGGTCTGAAACGGATGAGAAGATGAATCACGAAATATTGGATGCAGTGCTCGCGAGGGCAGTCGCATGACCGTGCGGAAAGCGTTCAAGAAGCGCGTGCGTGAGCAGATTGAAGTTACCGGGCAGAGCTACGCGCAAGCGGCAGAACAGCTCGAACGCTCAAACCCGGCACTGGCTACACCCAAGACACCTGGCGTTCAGCCAGATCCTCACCCCGCTTCAGCTGTGGTGGTGCGTTTGCTCAAAGAAGCGGGGCTAAATCTCGACCCGGTCACCGCGTTTGGTGTCGGCGGCGGCATTGGCTTTATGTATGCCCTCTTCCAGTACAAGGAGGTGCCCGCCCCGCTTCTGACGCTTGTGTGCCAGCATCACCCGGAGCCGTGGGCGACCGCGATCCTGAGCAGGCTCGAGGTTGCGCACACGACTGCTACGAACAAACGAGACACTCAGAAGCTGTTGGACGCGGGGCAAGCGGTGATGTTGCCTCTGGCACGCGGATCCGTGCCTTGGGCGAAGCAGATCAAGTTTGCGGAGCGCGAGGAAATCATCGTGGTGGCGACTTCCGCAAGTGAGGACAATGCTCACCAAGACCTGCTCGTATTCGACGGCCGTTCGGAACACCGCATGTCGCGAACCGAGTTGCTAGAGGCCTACGCCGTGTCGCCGCGCAAGCACCCCACCCTCGCGATCTCGGAGGGTGCGGTGCTTCCCGCTGACCTCAGCGGAGCGATAAACGAGGGCCTCGCAGCGACGGTCGGTGCCATGACCGGCCCGGTGCTCGGCAACTCGTTTGACGTCAACTTTGGCTTGAGCGGCCTGAGCAAGTGGAGCGAAAAGGTCTTGGCCACCACCAAAGACGGGTGGAACAAGGCCTACGGCAGCGACGAATCCTGGCGCTCACGCCTGCAAGAGTGCATCGATCAGGAGCACACCGCGCGCTCAGCGGGTCGACCGCTCTTCGCCCAATTGCTCACCACGCAGGGACTCACAACGGCAGCGGCTCACTTCGAGCGCTCGGGTAGGCTGTGGCGGGGGGTCGCCGACCGCGCGGCGACCCTCTCGTACGAGGAGCTCGCGGAGATCGTGAGCCAGATTGCTGCTGAAGAAACCCAGGGTGTTAGCGCTCTTGCGAACGACGACGGGTTCCAAACGCCCGCCTCGCTACATTAATCACATGGGAGAGTTGAGCGGCCCGCGGGCCTTTGATCAGGCTCTGTCGGCGCTTCAGACCGAGGCAGATCCTGCCAGGGCCGTTCAACAGCGTGCGTACATGAAAGATCAGTTCGAGTACTTTGGTGCGGCGACCCCCGTGATGCGGCGCGTCACCAAGGGTTTGCTCACTGAGTTGCAGGGTGCGGTCGATTGGGAGTTTGTTGAGCTGTGCTGGCAGGCACCTCAGCGCGAGTTGCAGCACGTTGCCGCCGACCACCTCAGAATGAACGCGAAGCACCTGAGCAGTGTTGATCTACCGCGCCTAGCCCGTTACATCCAAGCGAAATCGTGGTGGGACAGCGTGGATCACCTAGCCCAGACTGTTTCCGTTGCCGTTCGCACCGACAGCACAAGCAAGGGTGTGATGCGCGAGTGGTCTGTGCACGAGAACCTCTGGATGCGCAGGAGTTCAATCATTTGTCAGCTCGATTCAAAGGAAGCGACCGACACCGATCTGCTTGCCGATGTGATCAAGGCAAACACCGGATCCAAAGAGTTCTTCATCAACAAGGCGATTGGGTGGGCTCTGCGTCAGTACGCGCGCACGCACCCGGAGTGGGTTGGTGAGTTTCTCACGGATCATCGCGAGCAGTTGTCACCGCTCAGTAGGCGAGAGGCGGCAAAGCACCTCTCGCCCGAGCGGTTCACTCCCTGAAGCAGCTCAAATCAAACGACGTCGATACTTCACCACGGCCAGCACGTAGGCCACAACCAAGATTCCGAGTAACCAGGCGAGAGCGACCCAAATTTCTCCACCAACCATTTCACCGGCAAAGAGCGCGCGAATCGTGTTGACAATTGAGGTGACCGGTTGGTTCTCAGCGAACCAAGCGACCGGACCCGGCATCGAGCTTGTCGGTACGAACGCAGAGCTAATAAACGGCAAGAAAATGAGCAGGTAGCTAAATGCGCTTGCACCATCAACGGTTTTCGCCGAGAGCCCCGCGATCACGGCGATCCAGGTGAGTGCCAGGGTGAAGAGTACCAAGATGCCAGCCACAGAGAGCCAGGCCCCAACCGAAGCACCCGTGCGGAAACCCATGATTAGGGCAACCCCGGTCACCACAATGATCGACACCAGGTTCGCCGCGAGTGAGGTCAGCACGTGCCCCAAAGAACACTGGAGCGAGCAATCGGCATGGACTGGAAGCGCTCAAAAATGCCACCCTGCAGGTCAAGGAATAAGCGGTACGCGGTGTAGGCGATCCCCGATGCAACAGTGATGAGTAGGATGCCGGGCAACATGTAGTTGATGTAGGACTCGTCAGAACCCGTATTGATCGCACCGCCCAGCACGTAAACAAACAGCAGCATGAGAGCGATCGGCGTAATCACCGTGGTGATGATGGTGTCGGGGCTTCGTAGAATGTGGCGCAGCGAGCGACCGGTCAGCACCGCGGTGTCGCTGAGCATGTGCGTGGTCATCATGAATCCTCTCCCGCGCCCTCGCCAACCAGTGCGAGAAACACGTCCTCGAGCGACGGCTGCTTTTCCACGTACTCAACCTTTGCCGATGGCAGTAGCCTGCGCAGTTCGTCAAGCGTTCCGTTTTGAATAATGCGGCCGCCGTGCAGAATCGCGATGCGATCCGCGAGGTGTTCTGCTTCGTCAAGATACTGTGTCGTGAGCAACACGGTGGTTCCACTGTTGGCCAGTTTCTTGACTGTTTGCCACACTTCGATTCGCGCTTGCGGATCAAGCCCTGTCGTTGGCTCATCGAGAAAAATAACTGGCGGGTTGCCGATCAGGCTCATGGCGATATCAAGTCGACGACGCATACCACCCGAGTAGGTTCCGGCCTTGCGTTTTCCGGCCTCGGAGAGCGAGAAATGGGCAAGCAGTTCGTCCGCGATATTACTTGGATTTTCCAGGTGTCGCAGCTGGGCAACAAGCACAAGGTTCTCACGACCGGTCAGCACATCATCAACGGCGGTGAACTGCCCCGTGAGGCCGATTGACTCGCGCACATTCACGGGCTGCGTCGCAACGTCGTAGCCCTGAACCGTGGCCGTGCCGGCGTCGGCCCGAAGCAGCGTCGAGAGAATACGCACCAGCGTGGTTTTGCCCGATCCATTCGAACCGAGCAGCGCGAAGATGCTGCCCGGAGCGACCTCAAAATCAACACCTCGAAGCACATGCAGTTCTTTGAATGACTTTTCTATTCCGTGAACCCGAATTGCGGGCGGCGGAAGTTGACTGTTTGACATTTCATCTGCCTTCTCTCAAAAGAGAGGTTCACGACTCACGAACGGCTTTATCGATGGAGTCACCCAAGCGCTTCCGCTCTTTGTTCACCCAGCGACCGTCTTCGTAGTTCAAGAGGAACGCCTCGGCGAACTCAACGGGGTCGTCACCAACAATGTCGCGGATCGGCGCCGCGTCTGAGGCTGCCTGCTCAATCAGGTCGAGCAGATCCTCCATCATCTGCATCATGACGTCACCCTTGACGATCGCCCCGGCGTACATAAAGTATCGCTCCAGGCCGTCGATTGCGGTGCGGTAGTTCTGAGGCAGATCCTGCTTGCGCGCCTTGTACTGCCGCCAGCGCTTTTTGTCTTCGAAGGATCCCGTTACTGTTTCAATCCATCCTGCGGCCATGATTATTTTCCCTCTGTATCGAGCTGATTGTTCGTGTGGCGAAGCTCTTCGATCCGCTCGGATAGAAAGCTCCAGGTTGCCCAAAACTCGTCGAGATACTCCCGGCCGTTTGTATTGAGCGTGTAAACCTTGCGGGGCGGCCCTTTTTCAGACGGCACCTTTGCGACGTCGACAAAACCACGCTGCTCTATGCGCACCAGGAGAGCGTAAATGGTGCCCTCCACGATGTCGGAGAAGCCGCGATCCCGTAGCTGAGAAGTGATCTCGTAGCCGTAGGCGGGTTTGTCGGCGAGAATCGCAAGAACAATGCCGTCGAGGGTGCCCTTCAGCATTTCCGAGATTTGTTTACCCATTGCACCCTTCCTCTACTCAGTGTTACTAACTACCACTAGATAGTAACACCGAGTACCTGTAGTTAGCAACGCCAAGTACCGCCCTTTTGAGGGGGCGGTACTTGGCAACGGCCGTCTAGCGGGGGAGGGCGGCCTCAATTACAGAGATGACCGCAGGATCATCGGGCAGCACCGACGGACGAAAACGGCTGATGGAGTCATCGGGCGCAATGACAAACTTTTCAAAGTTCCACTTCACCCGTCCCTTCTTGCCTTCGGCATCGCGCGTCTTGCGCAGTTCGTCATACAGTGGGTGTCGCTGGCGACCGTTCACCTTGATCTTGTCCATGAGCGGAAACGACACGCCGTAGGTCATGGAGCAGAACTCTTTGATCTCATCTGCGGTGCCCGGCTCTTGCCCAAGAAACTGATTGCAGGGGAAGCCCAGTACAGTGAAACCGCGGTCCTTATACCTCTCCTGCAGTTCCTCGAGCGTTTCGTACTGCGGTGTGAGCCCACACTTCGAGGCCACGTTCACCACCATCACCACCTCGTCAGCGTACTCCGCAAGGGAGGTAGTTGCACCATCGATGGTCAGAAAGGGAATATCTCGCAGCCTCATAAGGTCAGCGTACCCTCGCCCGACAAGAACGGGAATGATTCCAGCGTCACTGTAGTTGCAATCACAGGTAGCCTTAAACCGAGTTTCCACTGGAGGGTCAGTTACGAATGAGTTTCACGCAGGTTAGTTCACCCGAGCCAGTCGATTTTGACGGAGCCGACGCGCTCAAGCGTGCCTTTCGCGAGCACCCCGCGGGCATTTCATTGATCACGGCCCAAACGTCTGACGGCCCAGTGGGCCTCACCGCGTCAAGTGTTGCATCGGTCGGGATCGACCCGCCCGCTCTCTCATTCTCTGTCACACGAGCAACGGGCAGTGCGGGTGGGATCCTGAGTGCTGATTCTTATCTTGTTCACCTGCTCGATAACCGTCACGCCAGCATTGCGCAGCTGTTTGCGGTCTCGGGATCGGATCGCTTTACCGCAGACCAGGGGTGGACACACCTCGAGACCGGTGAACCCTTCCTGCGAAACACGAGGGTGGCGCTCCGGTGCCGCACGCTACACACGCTGGGTGTCGGGTCTTCTGTGATTGTTGTTGCGGAGGTGCTGGGAGCGCACTTTGGTTCGAGCAGCGCCCCAATGGTGTACCACGACCGTGTTTTCCACTCGCTCCCGTGGCAGAATCCCGATCTCAACTGAGCTTGTCACACGGGGTCATCTGAGCCGGGTGAACCCGTTTCGTTCGAGATAATGTGCAAGTGAAGAAACGAATCCTCTCTGCCTTTCTCGCTGCCGCCACTCTCCTCACCCTGGCGGGTTGCGCCGGATCCACACCCCCGAGGCAGCGGCTGACACGAACGACAGCACCGACGTACAGGCTGGCAGTGCCCGCACCTGGGACGGGATTCAGAAGTCGGGTGTGCTGCACGTCGGCACCATCACCGATTACCCACCCAACGAGTTCAAAACCGATGACGGCAAACCCACCGGCTGGGCCGTTGAGCTGGTCGAGGCCATCGCAAAGAAGCTTGATCTGAAGGTCGAGTACGAACTTCTGCTGTTCGACAATATTTTGCCCCGTATTGAGGGCGGCGCAATCGACTTGGGTGTCGGCTCGTTCACCGACACCCAAGAGCGTGAGAAGGTTGTCGACTTCGTGAACTACTACTCCGCAGGAACGCTCTGGGCTGCCCCAAAAGACAGCAAAGTAGACCCCGATAATGCGTGTGGTCTCAGGGTTGCCGTCATGACCGGTGCTACCCAGCTGTTGACCGAATTGCCTGAGCGCAGCGAGAAGTGCGAGGCCGAAGGAAAGAAGCCCATCGAGATTCTCCCGTACACCGGCCAACCTGAGGTGACCAACGCTGTGCTTATGGGAGCCGCCGACGCGTTCTCCGCGGACTCACCCGTGACGATTGACGCGATCAGTGCGCTCGACGGCAAAATCGCGATCGTCGGCGAAATGTTTGACACGGCGCCCTACGGCTTCCCTGTGCCCCGCGACAGTGAACTCGCTGAGCCCGTGCGCGCGGCGCTGCAGGAGCTGATCGACGACGGCAGCTACAACAAGCTACTCAAGAAGTACAACTCTGAGTCGGGCGCGGTAACCAAGGCAACCATTAACGCGGCGAAGGAATAGTCCGTTCAGGATCGCGGCCGCGTTGCGGCGGCCGCAATCTCCGCAAGCTCGCCTGTATCGACCCGGCAGCACCCGCCGATAAGTTTCACACCGAGCGCGAGCCACTCGGGAACGTAGGCGACGAGGGACTGTGCCGATCCCAACCAGCTTCGTGCATTCGCGTCCCACACTTCACCGCTGTTCGGATACGCGATCAGTGGCAGCTCGCTCGCCTCGCGCATGATGCGGAGCGCACGATCCGTGTCTGCCACCGCGGAACAGTTCACACCGATCGCGAGAATGTTTGGTGTCGATTCTGCGATGCGCACCGCATCAACCAGTGACTCGCCCGAGCGAAGCCGCCCATCAGCCACGGTGAAGCTGAGTATCGCGGGTGTTGCGAGGTCGCTCAGAGCCTCACGAAGGGCCACGACTTCAGCGAGGCTCGGGATCGTCTCGCACAGCAGCGCGTCTGGCTTAGCAGCCGCAAGTACCTGCAAACGACGCCGATGCCAGTCACGCAGCTCGGCCGCACTGAGACCGTAGTCTCCCGTGTATTCACTCCCGTCGCCAAGGGAGGCCCCGTACGGTCCCACCGAGGCCATCACCCAGGCTTCCGTTGGGCCAAGCCCGCTGGCAGCTCGGGCATCCTGCGCAACCGCGATGCTACGGGCGAGCAACTCATCCACGGCGTCCGTCTCGACGCCAACACGGGCGAAACCGCTGTAGCTGACCTGGTAAGAGCAGGTGGTGGCGACGCGAGCTCCAGCCTCGAAGAAATCCTGGTGTGCAGCGCGCACCTCTTCGGGCTGCTGCCGCAAGATCTCAGCCGACCATAGCGCGCTCGACACGTCATTGCCGCGTGCCTCAAGCCGAGTCCCCAGACCACCGTCAAGAACAACGGGGCCGTTTTGCAAGGCCGTGCGCAACTCGGTCGAACTACCAGCCACGCGCGAGCCACTCCTCAAGCGCGGGCTGTTCGTCCGCGATTGACGTGCTGCCCCCGTGGCCGGGGTTCACCGCGGTCATCTGCGGCAGCGCGAACAATCGAGTGCGAATGGACTCAACGATCTGCGGAAAGCTCGAGTAGTCCCAGCGAGTCGCGCCCGGACCACCTTGAAACAGTGTGTCGCCAGAGAAGACCGTGTCGATCCCGGCGGCAACAAAACACACCGACCCCGGGGTGTGGCCCGGCGTGTGCACCGTCGTAATGTCGGTGCCGGCGACCATAAACGAGGCCCCGTCGGTCAACTCGAAGTCGGGGAGAGTCTCGCTGTAGGTTTCCTGCCACAAAAACAGATCGCTTGGGTGTAGATAGATGTGCGTATCGAGCGCCTGGGCGGTCGCTACCGCCACGTTGATGTGATCCTCGTGACCGTGGGTCAGCAGGAGTCCCAAGACCTCCCGCTCACCGACGGCCTGCACAATAGCGTCGGCATCGTGGGCGGCGTCAATAATGAGCACCTGCTCGTCGTCGCCCACAATCCAAACGTTATTGTCGAGCTCGATACCCTCCGGCGGCAGCCCGGGTCGACCGACACCAATCACACCAAAGGTAACGACCCGCTCGATCCGCGCTGCCACGCTGAACTCCCTAGGCTCGCGTCACGATGACGGGGCAGGGTAGCGCCTGGAGCACACCGTGGCTGACGGAGCCGAGTAGCAGGCGAGTGAGCCCACCGCGACCGCGGCTGCCCACGACGAGCAACTCGGCGCCCTCAGCGGCCTGCACAAGCGCAGCAACCGGCGGTGCCTGCACAATTTCGCGCTGGATCACCAGGTCGGGATAGCGCTCCGCGAGTCCAGCAACGCCGATAGCGATAGCTTCCTCGGCGGCCGAGCGCTGCGAGTCGACAAGTTCCTCGCTCCACAGGTACTCAAGCCCTGGCGTCAGCGGCGGCATCCAGGCGTACACCGCGACAAGGGGAACCCCGCGGAACGAGGCTTCCTCTGCAGCGTAAGCAATTGCAACCTTCGAGGCCTCGGAGCCGTCGATGCCGACAACAACACCGGCGTTCGGTCGCACGTCAGTCTTAGGGATAACGGCGACCGGGCAGTGCGCCGTCGCCGCAGCCTTCACGGCGCGCGTTCCGAAGAACGACCCCGCGAGACGGCTGCCGCTGTGCGCGCCGAGGATTAGCAAATCGGCGCGACGCGATGCCTCCTCGACCTCCGAGATCGGGTGGCCAACCACCGCGGTACCGGTTACTTTACCCGTAAAACCGATGTTGCGAGCGTGCTCGATCTCGGCGGCAAGCATCTGCTCAGACGCCTGCTGCGCCTCAGAGAGAAAGGCCACACTCTCAGACAAAAACGAATCGTCTGCGACGTGGAGCAGTTCAACGTCAGCACCACGCTCAGTGGCTCTGGCGAGCCCCAAGCGAGCGCAGTCTGGCTCTGCTCAGATCCGTCAACTCCAATGAGATATTTCTCGGACATATCCGGCCTTTCTCTCTTCTTCGGGTAATGCTCGGAAGCCGTTACTTGGGGCTACTTCTAAGACTACGCCTCCAGCGCGGGGAGGTGTGTCGGGTGGCTACCCGCAAGCTGTTCGATGATGCGAACGACCTGGCAGCTGTAGCCGTACTCGTTGTCGTACCAGACGTAGAGGATCGCGGTGTTCCCAGTCACAATCGTCGCGAGACCATCGACAATGCCAGCGCGGTTCGAGCCAACGAAGTCAGTTGACACGATCTCGGGGACTCGACGTAGTCGATCTGCGTGCGCAGCGCGCCCGTCAGTGAGACCTTCTCGAGAAACGCATTGATCTCGTCGCGATCGGTCTCGGTCTCAAGCTGCAGGTTGAGCACGGCCATCGACACGTCGGGCGTGGGAACGCGGATCGCGTTGCCCGTCAGCTTGCCCTCGAACTCGGGCAGGGCCTTCGAGACGGCCTTTGCGGCACCGGTTTCGGCGAGCACCATGTTGAGCGCGGCAGAGCGGCCGCGGCGGTCGCCCTTGTGGAAGTTGTCGATCAGGTTCTGGTCGTTGGTGTAGGAGTGCACGGTCTCAACGTGCCCCTGCTTCACACCAAACTTGTCGTTGATTACCTTGAGCACGGGCGTAATCGCATTGGTCGTGCAGGAGGCGGCACTCAGGATCGTGTGCGCCTCGGTGATCTTGTCGTTGTTGACGCCGTAGACCACGTTCAACATGTCGCCCTTACCGGGGGCGGTGAGCAGCACGCGAGAGATGCCCTTGGTCTGCTCGAGGTGCTGGCTCAGGCCCTCGGCGTCGCGCCAACGACCAGTGTTGTCCACGAGGATTGCATTCTCGATGCCGTACTCGGTGTAGTCGACAGTCGCCGGGTCGTTCGAGTAGATGACCTGGATGCGAACACCATTGGCGAGGATCGCGTTTTCCTCTTCAAGTACCTTGATGGTGCCGTTGAAGGGACCGTGCACCGAGTCGCGACGCAGCAGGTTCGCGCGCTTCATGAGGTCGTTCTCGGACCCCTTGCGCACAACGATGGCGCGCAGGTTGAGGCCGTTGCCGCTGCCCGAGTGATCGATGATGATGCGGGCGAGCAGACGGCCGATGCGACCGAAGCCGTAGAGCACAACATCCGTGCCGGTACCGGGCTGGGCACCGATGGCAGGGGCAAGCACACCGCGCAGGTAACCCTCAAGGTCTTGCGATCCCGAAGCCCTGAACTCGTTGGCGAGCAGCGCAAGGTCGACGGAAACCGGGCCTGGCTGAATCGTGGCCAGCGCCTCAACGATTGCGGAAGTTTCGGCGAGCGGCAGCTCGACCTCGTCGATCTTGCGCGCGTAGCTGTGCGCGCGGATGATGTCGATCGCTGAGCGACCGACGAGGCTGCGCCCGTGCACAGACATCACCACATCGTGATCGCGGTAGAGCTGGCCAATGAGCGGGATCATCCGCTCGGCGAGTTCTTGCTTTGATTTCCACGCTTCAAGATGAGACACGGCTCGCTGGTTCATGTGAACGGAGGGTTCCTTTCAAGGAGTGAGCTATCGGCCTGCCCGCCGGCGCCGATTCGGCGACACTACCAGTATCCCATGCTTCGCCTGCGTAGTCGGATGACACTGCGTACTTGGACGACACGTCACACCTGGATGACACTGTGTGACAGAGAAATTTCTCTGGCTCATGCGGGTACGCCAGTCTTAAAGAGAACCGCAAACGTCAAATTCAACTTTAGGAACACGATGACTTTCAAGAAGCGCGGCGTTGTCGCCGCCTCCGTTGCCGCCCTCGCGCTCATTTTGACGGGCTGCTCGGCCCCCGCTGCCGATGACGGCAAGTCCGATACCAAAACCGAAACGGTCAAGATCGGCGTTGTTGGCGCGAGCGATCCCTACTGGGAGACCTTCACCAAGGCCGCTGCTGACGAGGGAATCACGGTTGATCTCGTTGACTTCACCGACTACAATCAGCCAAACCCCGCACTGAGCGCCGGTGAGCTCGACCTCAATCAGTTCCAGCACATCGTCTATCTCGCTGACTACAACGTTGCGAACAGCGATGACCTGGTTGCAATCGGATCCACCGCCATCTACCCGCTCGGTGTCTTCTCAACAAAGCACAAGAAGTTGGATGAGATTCCAAAGGGTGGATCGGTTGCCGTTCCATCGGATCCCACCAACCGCGCTCGTGCGCTGAACGTCCTGCAGTCGGCAGGCCTCATCAAGCTCAAGGATGGCGGCACGCTGTTCTCGATCCCGGATGACATCGATGCAGGTGCGTCGAAGGTCACCGTCACCGAGATGGACGCTTCCTTTACCGCTACCTCACTCGCCGACGTTGATGCAGCGGTCGTGAACAACGACTTCGTCACCGACGCTGGTCTGAAGTTCTCTGACGCGCTGTACCAGGACGATCCTGAAGACGAGGGCGCCAAATACTTCATCAACATCTTTGCGGCCAAGGCCAAGGATGCCGACAACCCGACCTACAAGAAACTTGTCGAGATCTACCAGACCAATAAAGACGTGCAGGCTGGCGTGCTGGAGAACTCGGGTGACAGTGCGATCCTGGTCGCGACTCCGACGAGCGAGCTCAAGGAAATCCTCAAGGATTCCGAGAAGCAGGTTCGCGACAACAAGTAATTTCACCACGAAGCACATAGGATCGGGGCGTTCGGTTTTCGAAGCCCCGATCCTTTGTCGGTGCCTGGTGGTAATAACTTAGCTGAGAGCTGAGGGAGGGAGACGCGAGTGACACGCGTTCAATTGATCGGGGTGGGTAAACGCTACCCGGGCCGAGGCAAAGATGCGGAGCCGGTCGTTGCCGTTGACGATGTCTCGATTGATGTCGCGTCAGGGGAGATCCACGCAGTCATCGGCTACTCGGGTGCTGGCAAGAGCACGCTCCTTCGCCTCGTCAACGGGCTCGAGCGTGCAACCTCAGGCAAGATCCTCGTCGGCGACGATGAGATCACGAGTTTGCCCGAGGCCCAGGTGCGAGTGGTGCGGGGCGGGATCGGCATGATCTTCCAGCAGTTCAACCTGTTTCACTCGAAGCGAGTCGCTCGCAACGTCGAGTACCCGCTCATCGTCGCGAAGGTGCCACCGACGGAGCGCAAACGCCGTGTTGCCGAGCTGCTCGAGTTTGTGGGCCTCACCGACAAGGCCAACGCCTACACCGATCAGCTTTCGGGCGGCCAAAAGCAGCGGGTAGGGATCGCGCGAGCCCTAGCAACGAACCCTGGCGTATTGCTCGCAGACGAGGCAACCAGCGCCCTCGATCCGCAAACCTCGCAGGAGGTGCTCGCACTGCTGCGTCGCGTCAACGAAGAGTTCGGCATCACCATCATCCTGATCACTCACGAGATGGAGGTCGTTCGCGAGATTGCCAACCGCGTGACAGTGATGGATGGCGGCCGTGCCGTTGAGCAGGGTGACGTCTTTGAGGTGTTCTCAAGCCCGAAGACGGAAACCACACGTCGTTTTGTTGCCACGGCTTTACCGACCCAGCCAGAGGCCGATCACCTCGATGAACTGCGCCAACGACACCGTGGAAAACTCATCACTCTGACGTTCAGGGACGGCGATGTGGATCAACCTGTCGTGTTTCAGACCCTCGCCGATCGTGGGTTGGTGTCAGCATCGTGCACGGTGGCGTCACTGATGTTGGCGGACGCAGCTTCGGCAAGCTCACGCTTGAACTCATCGGTGACGAGTTGAAGGTGGAACACGCGGTTGCTGCCCTCGCGCAGCAGGCTGATCTGGAGGTGCTCGCATAATGGATCAGCTCATCGATCTCTTTAACAGTGGCAAGTTTCTAGAGGCCACAATTCAAACGCTGACTTATGTGCTCTTTGCAATGGGAGTTGGTGGCCTCCTCGGATTGATCCTCGGCATCTTCTTGACGGTGACCCGCAAGGGCGGGATTCTCGAGAACAACCCAACCTATTGGATTCTCAATTTCCTCGTTAACTTCTTCCGACCGATTCCATTCGTGCTGCTGATCTTCGCGCTGCAGCCTCTTGCACGGGCGGTGATTGGAACGGGAATCGGCGATCCTATGATGCTCTTTGCACTCACGTTTGCCGCGAGCTTCGGAATCGCTCGCCTGGTGGAGCAGAACCTGCTGACAGTGTCGCCCGGGGTCATCGAAGCCGCTCGCGCAATGGGAGCCGGTCCGCTTCGCACAATCCTTACCGTCCTGATTCCCGAGGGACTCGGGCCCGTTGTGCTCGGCTACACCTTCGCGTTTATTGCCGTGGTTGATATGACCGCGATGGCCGGCATTATCGGCGGTGGCGGGCTCGGTAACTTCGCGATGCAGTACGGCTACCGTCAGTTCAACCCCTGGGTCACCTGGTCTGCCGTTCTCATCATTATTATCATCGTTCAGCTGGTGCAGGTGATCGGTAACTGGATCGCTCGCAAACTACTCAGGAGGTAGACGTGTCAGCAAACCATACGATCGCCGATTTCCGCCGTATCGCCGAGGAGTTCTGGCCCGCTGCAACGGCCGAGAGCTGGGATCGAGTGGGCCTCGTCTCGGGCGGCGATGCCTCTCCACTACGTCGAGTGCTTCTCGCGGTGGACGCCGTTGCAGCCACGGTCGATGAGGCCCTGGACTGGGAGGCGGACCTGCTGTTTACGCATCACCCACTCCTGTTGCGCGGTGTGCACTCTGTCGCCGAAGACACCTCGAAGGGCGCGCTCTTGACTCGCCTGATTCGCGGTGAGTGTGCCTTGCTGTCTGCACACACCAACGCCGATGCCCCCGCTGGGGAGTCTCCGATGTGATTGCGCAGCGGCTGGGCCTGGTTGAGGTTGTGCCCCTTGTTCCCGGGAACGATCCAGCAGCGGGCATCGGACGTGTTGGACTGCTCTCCGCCCCAGTCTCTCTGCGCGAGTTTGCCGAGCGAGTTGCGGCGATCCTGCCCGCCACAGTGAGTGGTGTGCGGGTTGCGGGCGATCCTGAGCGAGTCGTGCAGCGCATTGCGTTGCTCGGTGGTGCCGGCGACAGCCTGCTCGACCACCCACTCGTGCGAAGCGCTGATGTGTACCTTACGAGTGACCTAAGACACCACCCCGCACAAGAGTCGCTCGAGCTATCTGCTGCAATTGGCGGGCCAGCCCTGGTCGACGTCGCCCACTGGGCCAGCGAATCGCTATGGCTTGAGGGCGCAGCAGATCGGCTTGCTGCTCAACTGCCCGGTGTTGAGTTTCGGGTTTCTACGCTGTGCACCGACCCCTGGAGTTTTGCCATCTAATGCGCCGTCAGTTGCCGATAGGCTTACTGCTATGAAGGCCAGCACACGCCAGCAGAGACTGCTGCTTGATCTCCAAGACCTCGACAACACGCTGGCACGCTTGCGCCGCAAGCGCAGCACACTGCCCGAGCGTGCAGCGAT
Source organism: Leucobacter coleopterorum (assembly GCF_011382985.1). Lineage (GTDB taxonomy): Bacteria > Actinomycetota > Actinomycetes > Actinomycetales > Microbacteriaceae > Leucobacter > Leucobacter coleopterorum. The sequence continues at coordinate 1,594,917 of NZ_CP049933.1, read as the reverse complement.
TGAGGGTCTCGGTGACGAGACCGCTGCTGCTCGTGACGGGTTCATGAGGGCACAGCGTGGGCTCGACACGCTACGAGTTGAACTTGACCGCATCGAGTCCGATGTCGCTACCGTGCAGCAGCGTCGTGACCGTGACAATGAAATGCTCGCGGTCAGCACATCGAGCAAAGAAGCGCAGGCCCTGCAGAGTGAACTCGACACACTCGCGCGTCGGCAGAGCGAACTGGAAGACCGTGAGCTTGAGCTCATGGAGGCGGTCGAGGCTGCGCAGGCATCGTTCGCTGAGGCAGAGGCGGTGCTCGCGGGAGTCGATGGGCGACGCGCAGAGCTGCAGGCCAGTCTTGAATCCGCTGAGCAGGCCATTGACTCTGAACTGGCTGTCAATTCCAAAGAGCGCGGCGGTGTCGCCGCCGAGCTCCAGCGAGATCTACTCGACCTCTACGAGTCGATTCGTGCCCGCGCAGGCATCGGGGCGGCCCGACTGCGAGGCAACGTTTCTGAGGGTAGCAACATGGCGCTCGCCCCCGCTGAACTCAGCGACATTCGTGCAACAGCCCCCGATGAGATCGTGTATTGCCCGGGCAGCGGAGCAATCCTGGTGCGCGACTTCGAGGACTAGCACTAGACTTAGTCACGGAATGGGTCGGTGAGGCGGTCGCGTCACGGCATCGCGCAAGCGGTGGATGTGCCGAGGAACGTCCGGGCTCCGCAGGGGAGAACGGTGGGTAACACCCACCCGGGGTAACCCGCGAGAAAGTGCAACAGAGAGTAGACCGCCAGGCACGGCTTTCCGAGTCTGGTAAGGCTGAAAGGGTGGTGTAAGAGACCACCGGCGTTCGTGGCAACACGGGCGGCCAGGTAAACCTCGTTCGGAGCAAGGCCAGACAGAAGATGATGACGCTCCCCGCCGAGTCTTCGGGTAGGCCGCTAGAGGGTACTGGTAACAGTGCCACGAGAGAGATGACCGTCACCGCTGGCTTTCGGGCCAGCGCGACAGAACCCGGCGTATGATCCGGCCCATTCCTTACACGTATCTACTCCGAGAGCGTCAGAATCTCGAAGCTGTCCTCGCGAACCACGACAGTGTGCTCAAACTGTGCTGTCACAGACTTGTCGCGGGTCGTGATCGTCCACTCGTCTGCCCACTGATCCCAGAGGTGTGTGCCAAGCGTCAGCATTGGTTCGACAGTAAACACCATCCCTGGTTTGATCACGTCGCTGTACATCGGTGCAGAGTCGTAGTGGGGGATAATGAGGCCGGTGTGGAACGAGGATCCGACTCCGTGTCCGGTGAAGTCACGTATTACGCCGTAGCCGAAGCGCTTCGCATAGGTTTCAATCACTCGACCGATCACGTTGACCTCGCGCCCCGGTTTTGCAGCCTTGATCCCACGCATCATCGACTCGTGAGTGCGTTCAACAAGCAGGCCGACCTCTTCACTCACCTCACCAACACAAAAGGTGCGATTAGTGTCGCCATGAAAGCCGTCAAGGTACGCAGTCACGTCGACGTTTACGATGTCCCCCTCGCGCAGCACCGTGTCATCGGGCACACCATGGCAAACAACCTCGTTGACCGAGGTGCAGCTTGAGGCGCGGTACCCGCGATACCCGAGCGTCGAGGGATATGCACCCTGCGAGACCACATACTCGTGCGCGATGCGATCAAGCTCGGCGGTGGTGACACCGGGTTTCACTGCCGCCTCAACTGCGTCCAAAGAGCGCGAGGCGATCCTGCCCGCCGCACGAATCTTGTCGATCTCTTGCTCTGTATAGGTGTTATCTCCTGTGTACCGCGGCGGTTCGCTCAACCCTACATAGGGCGGGCGGGCAATGTTGCTCGGCACCGTCCTCACCGATGGCAGCGAACCCGGAACAAGAAACCCCTGTACATCAAATGGCATAGCTCTAGTCTAGGAGTGGGGCGGGTATTGATGCTCGCCAAGACAGAAGGGACGTGCGATCATGGGCAAGCGCGACTGGGGCGTCGAAGATCCGCAGGAGACTTATTGGTTTAACACGCGAACTGGCGAGGTAGAGGATGGGCCACAGTCCCTCTCTGTAGATCGACTTGGCCCGTTCAGCACCCGCGAGGAAGCTGCCCGGGCAAACGAGATCGTTGCGGAGCGTGCCCGCAAGTGGGCCGAGGAAGACGCCGACGAGGGTTAGCCGCGTCAACCATCAGGATCACGAAACACGATTGTTACCTAGAGCGCGATAGTCTGAGCTTGGCGTAACGACCGAACGGAGCGGGTGTGAGCAAACAGCGTGATTTTGTTCTTCGGACCATCGAGGAACGCGGTGTAAAGTTCGTGCGACTGTGGTTTACAGACGTCTCTGGAACTCTGAAGTCCGTGGCTTTGGCACCCGCTGAGGTCGAAAATGCCTTCAGCGAGGGGATCGGGTTCGACGGCTCTGCAATTGAAGGCCTGACGCGTGCGTACGAGTCAGACTTGCTCGCGGTACCAGATCCTTCAACCTTTCAGCTTCTTCCCTGGCGCAGTCTGAGCGAGCCCACAGCGCGCATGTTCTGCGATCTGAGCACCCCCAACGGTGAGCCAGCGGTAGCCGATCCGCGTCACGTCCTGAAGCGCACACTCGCGCGCGCCGCCGAGCAGGGCTTCACGTTTTACACGCACCCCGAGGTTGAGTTCTACCTGCTCGAGTCAAAGACGTTTGGCGCTGGAGGTCCGGTGCCCGTCGATCGGGCCGGTTACTTCGACAATGTTCCCGGTGGCACCGCCCACGACTTCCGTCGCGAGAGCGTCAACATGCTCGAAGACCTCGGCATCTCGGTCGAGTTCAGCCACCACGAGGCGGGCCCCGGGCAGAATGAGATCGATCTGCGCTACGCAGACGCGCTCACCACAGCTGACAACCTCATGACCTTCCGCTCGGTTGTCAAAGAAGTTGCGATCGCTCAGGGAGTGCATGCGACATTCATGCCGAAGCCGCTGGTGGGGCAACCAGGATCAGGCATGCACACTCACCTCTCGTTGTTCGAGGGTGACACAAACGCGTTCTACGATCCGGGTGCCAAGCACCAGTTGTCGCAGACCGGTCGCCGTTTTGTCGCGGGCTTGCTGCGGCACGCCCCCGAAATTACTGCCATCACCAACCAATACATCAACTCTTACAAGCGGCTGTGGGGCGGCGACGAGGCTCCATCATTCGTAAGTTGGGGCCACAACAACCGCTCGGCGCTCGTGCGTGTGCCGATGTACAAACCAGGCAAGGGTGGTGCTGCGCGCGTTGAGTACCGCGGCATGGACAGCGCTGTGAACCCTTACCTCGGCTTCTCGATGCTGCTTGCCGCTGGCCTCAAGGGCATTGAAGAAGAGTACGAGCTTCCGCCCGAGGCCGAGAACAATCTCTGGGCATTGAGCGACGGCGAACGTCGCGCCATGGGCTTCGACGCCCTGCCTTCAAGCCTTGACCACGCTCTTGCTGTTATGGAACGCTCCGAACTCGTGGCAGAAACACTGGGGGAGCAGGTGTTCGCATACTTCCTGCGTGACAAGCGCCGCGAGGTTGCCGAGTACCGCGCGCAAGTGACTCCCTACGAGCTCTCCTCGATGCTCGATACCGTCTAACGAGAGGCAGGAGTGGCACGCAAGCAGGGAGAACTGCGGCTCGCAGATATTGCGCGCGCCGGGTTTCAGGAGCTCACCTCGTCAAAGGAGCAATTGGCTGAGGTCGCTCTCTGCTTGGGGGTGTCTGTCGAACCACTGCTTGCGGCGTTTGCCCACGCAGCCGATCCGGATGCGGCGCTCATGCGCGTGCGGCTGCTTGCTGAGCAGCATCCCACGTTGATCTCGCATCTAGACGGAACAGAGTTCGACAGGCTTTGTCTATTGCTGGGAGCTTCGCCTGCGCTCGGTGATTTTTTTGTGCGGCATCCGAAACGACTTGACACACTCCTTTCCTCAGACGGCCGTTTGATCCCTCGTGACGAGGCAGTAGCTGAACTATTGTGCGCGGTCAACGACACCTCAGGAGAAGCCGGTTGGCAGGCGCTTCGTGTTCGCTACCGAGAGCTACTCGCGGAACTGATGCTGTACGATCTCAGCGAAGCCCGGCAGGGTCGAGCCGAGCAGGCATTCGAAAGCGTTGCGCTGTCGCTCTCGGTGCTCGCCGAGGCGGCAGTTGAGGCCTCACTTGCTGTAGCGCGTGCCTCTCTGATCTCCGGTACTTCCGGGCCAGCGGTCGCCCCGGAACGACTAGATGCGGTTCGCCTCGCGGTTGTTGCCATGGGCAAGTGTGGCGCTGAAGAACTCAACGTTGTCTCTGATGTGGATGCTATGTTCATCGCCGAGAGCAGCGATGAGGAGGTGGTAGAGGGTGATGCGCTCATTCGCATTGCGACCCGTCTCGCCAGTGAAACGATGCGCGGGATCCACGACCCCGGTCTTGAACCGCCTCTCTGGCAGCTAGACGCCAACCTTCGCCCTGAGGGCCGTCACGGAGCCCTCGTGCGCACGCTGAGCTCGATGCTCAGCTATTACGAGCGCTGGGCAAAGGGCTGGGAATTTCAGGCCCTGTTGAAGGCTCGACCGCTTGCGGGCGATCGCGAACTCGGTGAAGAGTTTGTGCGATCCACACGACCACTCGTGTGGGCGTCTTCTTCGCGTGAGGATTTTGTCGGTTCGGTGCAGCGCATGCGCGAACGAGTGACTGAGCACATCTCTGAAGACGAGCTTGAAGTGCAGCTCAAACTCGGTCCCGGTGGCCTGCGCGACATTGAGTTCAGCGCGCAGTTGCTACAGCTGGTGCACGGCCAGTACGACGATCAATTGCATGTGCGCGGCACACTACCAGCACTGCGGGCACTCGTTGAGGGTGGTTACGTGGCACGCAGCGATGGGGATCGCCTAGCCTCGGACTACCGCCGCCTTCGAGTGCTCGAGCACCGTCTACAACTTCGCGAACTCCGTCGCACAGCCATCATGCCCCGCGATGAGGAGGGGCTGCGTGTACTCGCCCGCGCGAGTGGGTTGGCCGACAATGCATCAACGCTGTTCAAGCTCTGGGAGGGCATTAAGCGCGAAGTTCGGGATCTACACCTCAAGATCTTCTACGCACCGCTTCTGAGTGCTGTCGCGGCACTCCCAGAGGAAGAATTGGTGCTCGGCAGTGAGGCTGCGCGTGTACGCCTCAGTAGCATCGGGTTCCGCGATCCTGACGGCGCCATGCGCCACCTGAGCGCACTGACCCGCGGCACTTCCAGACGTGCGATGATTCACCGCAACCTCATGCCCGTCATGCTGCAGTGGCTCGCGGAAGGAATCGATCCAGACTTCGGGCTTGTGTCCTTTAGGCGAGTGAGCGAGGCAAACGAGCGAGCGCCCTGGTATTTGCGGCTCCTACGAGACGGAACCGATGCGGCCGAGCGGCTGGCACGGGTGCTATCGAGTTCAAAGTTTGCGGCCGACCTACTTGAGTCAATCCCCGAGGCCGTCGAGTGGCTTGAACGAGACTCACGCTTGCAGCCCGTCGGTTTGGAAGCCTTGCTCGAAGAAATGCGAGCGCTTGCCTCTCGCAGGGGATCGGTTGATGAGGCCGCGGTCGCCCTACGAGCAGTGCATCGCCGCGAGGTGCTGCGGCTTGCACTCGGCAGAATCACGGGTGTGGTTGACGATGCGGCTGTGTCTCTGGGGCTCGACGCGGCGCACACCGCGCTCCTTGATGGGTTACTCATCGCACTGACCGCGGAGCAGGCGAAGGATGCCACATCGGAGCCGGTACAGGTCGCCCTTATCGGTATGGGTCGATATGGTGGCCGAGAGCTTGGATTCGCCTCCGATATCGACATCGTCGCGGTGTTCCGAGCAGCGGCCGACGCGCCGACTGAACGTGCCTCTCGCTCAGCGACGAAACTCATTTCGGAGTTGCGTCGTCTCGTCTCCGACCCCAGATTCCCCGTCGACCTCGATTTTGATCTGAGACCCGAAGGCAAGAACGGCGCGATTATTCGCAGCCTCGACGCCTATCGTTCGTATTATGAACGCTGGTCTGTGACTTGGGAGGCGCAGGCGCTACTTCGTGCCAGACCCGTGGCAGGTGATGTCGGGCTGGGGAGCGACTTTATTGCCCTCGCAGATGAGATTCGCTACCCGCGTAACTTTGGAGATGATGAGATTCGCGAGGTCCGCAGAATCAAGGCTCGGGTTGAGGCCGAACGGTTGTCTCAGGGGGCGGATCGGCGGCGCCACCTGAAGCTCGGTCCCGGCGGCATCAGCGACGTCGAGTGGCTCGTCCAGTTGTTACAGCTACAAAATGGCTACGAACACCCCTCACTTCGAACCTACTCGACCACGGCCGCGCTCGATGCAGCTAGCGCACTCGAACTCTTGACGGCAGAAGAGGCCGAACAGCTCGGTGACTCCTGGCATTTTGCAAGCAGTGTGCGGTCCGCACTCAAACTCTGGACGGGGCGCGCGTCTGACCTGTTACCAACAGACTGGACCAGTCTTGAAGCGATCGCCGCGCTGCTAGACATTCCGTTTGCGCAAACCTCCGAGCTCGAAGAGCGCTGGTTCGCTGTCTCCCGCCGCGCGCGCACCGTGTTCGAGCGTGAATTCTTCGGTTATTCGGATACGGAACGATTTCCGCGCGTGTAGGGCGCAAAATTCTTAATTCATCAACGATTTACGTAATGTTTGTGCAAAACACTAGCCAGCCCGTTATCAAAGCGTTATGGTTTTTGGTGTGAACTACTTACAGACATTTCTGGAGGCCTTGCTCACCGAAGACGGGGCCGAGCTTGAAGACGAGCTCGACTCCTAGTCTCTGACACAGAAAACAAGTGCGGTACAACAATGCCCGCTCCTAAGCCAGAAGGAGCGGGCACTGTTGTATTACATGAAGTGTTAGACCCCGTAGTACATCTCAAACTCGTACGGGTGTGGCCGCAGGGCCATCGGAGCGATCTCGGTGTCGCGCTTCAGGCTAATCCAGGTTTCAATAAGCTCCTCGGTGAACACACCGCCCTCAATCAAGAACTGGTGATCGGCCTCAAGCGCTGCCAGAGCTTCCTCAAGCGAACCGGGCACCTGAGGAATGTTCTTTGCTTCCTCGGGGGCAGCTCGTACAGATCTTTATCGATGGGCTCCATTGGCTCGATGCGGTTGCGGATACCGTCGAGGCCAGCCATGAGCTGGGCCGCAAACGCCAGGTACGGGTTGCCCGACGCGTCCGGCGCCCGGAACTCGATGCGCTTGGCCTTCGGGTTTGAGCCGGTGAGCGGGATACGGACGGCGGCCGAGCGGTTGCCCGCGGAGTACGCGAGGTTTACTGGAGCCTCGTATCCCTTGACCAGACGGCGGTAGCTGTTGATCGTGGGGTTCGTGAACGCAAGCAGAGCAGGTGCGTGGTGCAGAATTCCACCGATGTACCAGCGCGCGATGTCAGAGAGACCCGCATAGCCGTTCTCATCGTAGAACAGAGGATCGCCCCCCTTCCAGAGCGACATGTGGGTGTGCATGCCCGATCCGTTGTCGCCAAAAACAGGCTTCGGCATAAACGTCGCTGTTTTGCCCCACAACTCAGCCGTGTTCTTTACGATGTACTTGAATTTGAGCACGTCATCGGCAGCATGCACGAGCGTATCAAAGCGGTAGTTGATCTCAGCCTGACCAGGCGCACCGACCTCGTGATGCGAGCGCTCAAGGTGCAGTCCCGCCTCAATGAGGCGCAGGGAAATGTCGTCGCGCAGATCCGCCTGCTTGTCGACGGGGGAGACGGGAAAGTAGCCACCCTTTTCGTGGGTGGTGTTGCCGAGGTTGCCGCCCTCGATCTTGCGTGCGGAGTTCCAGTGAGCCTCTTCTGAATCGATCTCGTAGAAAGTTCGCTGCGGGGTCGTTTCGTAACGCACCGAGTCAAGAATGTAGAACTCGGCCTCGGGCGCGAAGAACGCGGTGTCGGCGATCCCCGTTGAGGCGAGGTACTGCTCGGCCTTCTTAGCAACCTGGCGGGGATCCTTTGCGTAGATCTCGCCGGTACGTGGGTTGTAAATGTCAAAAACCAGCACGAGGGTGCGCTCCGCGCGGAACTGATCCAGGTACGCCGTTGTAACGTCCGGGATAAGCTGCATATCTGACTCGGCGATGCCAGCGAAACCGCGGATCGAAGAGCCATCAAACATCTGGCCAACCTCGAAGAAATCGAGATCTACCGTGGCCGCGGGAATGTTGAAGTGCTGCTGCACCCCCGGAAGATCGGTGAACCGAATGTCAACAAACTTCACGTCGGTTTCTGCGATGAAGTCAATGACTTCCTGCGGGGTCTTGAACATAGTGCTCCTCACTGCTGGTGTACTGAACCGTTCACTCGTAACAACTGTATTTGGGTCTGATTTCAAAAACGTGAGTCGAATGTTTCGCGAATGTTTCGGGCCAGCGGAGCGGTTGCTACGCCCGGATGAGCACCGTACCCGCAATCTTGTCGTGAAACCCTCGCTGATCGGAATCCCACACGAGCACAGGGATTACTATCACCAATAGAAGCGTGCGCACGATTGGTCGCCAGAACCCGACCCAACCGCCCGTGAGCGGCGCGACGCGCAAGCCGAGGATGCGGTGACCGATTGAGCCGCCGATCGTCGGGATAAAGATCATCTGCATGAGTGCGAACACAATCAGGGTGGCCCAAGATGTGGCGGATCCACTTGCGATCAGATTGCCGATGAGTAGGGCAATGCCCCAATCGATAAGGATCGCGAAAATCCGTCGACCGGCTCGGGCTACCGAGCGAAATCCTTCTTCTGGAAGACCAAGTCGTTCGCCCGGCCACTTGCTCGGTTCGAGATCGCCAAACTTCTTTGGCGCTGCGGTTGCCATTGGATCTGGTTAGCGTGGACGCTGGGGGCGCACGCGGTTCGGGTCCATCCCCTTCGGGATGCCGACCGGAGTTGACTGCAGTGAAGAGAGACGGTTGTAGACCGCACCCACCTCAGCGCGGCTGAGCTTTGGCTTCAGCTTAACGAGGGTGCGTGAGAGCTTGTGGAGCGGAATGCCAAGCTTGCCGTCAGCGTCGAGGTCTTGCCCAACATAGAGGTGAACAACCTCAACGTTTTTCATCGCGCGCTTGATCTTGCGCTCTTCGTCAGAGGCCATGCGCTCGGTGCGAGAGCGTGAACCCTCTGAGATCAGCACAACCCCACCGCGGCCCACTACCCGGTAGATAGCGTCTTGGTTGCGGTTGATAGATACGGGAACCTCAGAACCGCGCCATGAGCGCCTCAGCGCACTCTGGATAACCGCGCCCACCGCACCGGGGCGTCCCTCGATCTGCTGATATGCAGACTTCTCAGCTCGACGACCGAGAACGATCATAACGAGCAGGATGCCAACGAGCAGGCCACTGAGCGGCCACACAATCCAGTTAAGCCAGCTGCCCGGTAAAACCCAAGCAAGGGCCACCGAAACCAGAACCGGCACAATGAAGGCCACCAAAAGTGCTGGTGTGAGTCCCTTATCTCGAACCCGCGTGGTTCGATAGATCTCCACCATCTGCTTGATGCGACCTGTGCGCTTCGCTTTCTCCGCTGCCATGCATACAAGGGTATCGCGTCAAGGGGCTGCCTGATGACCGGCATGCGTATCGACTTTGCCTGTTCGCTCACAGCCGCAGAATTTGGCGTTTTCTCCACAGATTTTGGTTACTTGATTCCGAGGTTCTGTGCCTGCGAGAAGATCAATGAGCAGGAGGGAGACAATGTCAAAATTCAAGCGAAAGACATTCCACGGCAACTTGACTGCGGGTGAGACGGCCTGGGAACTCGAACAGCTGTGTAGCTGGGGGATATATCTGCGTGCACGCGGTCATTGTGTGGCCGAGTTCGGTGGAACACCACGAGAGCGCACGCACGCTCGAAACGGGCACGACGTGGGGTGCTTCGCTTTGGGTGTACCGGTCGGGCTCGCCGAGAACAAACTCGCTGAGTGGGATGGTGCCGGAGCAAAACGGTTTCCATTAGAGGCCTTTCAAGAGTCCGTCGCAGAAGTCGCCGCCAGTGTTACGCAGCTCGGCGTGTGGCAAGAAAGATGGGTGAGGGACTCGATAGCCCATTCGATACGCCGCCGCATTACCCTCGCTCAGAACAACAGCGTATACGACTCGCAGCGAGCACTTCTGCAAAGGAAAAACGGGGGCCGCGGCTCAAAAATTAGCCGCGGCCCCCGCCGTCAGATCGAGCTCATTCGAGCGCAGGGGTTAGTACCCGAGGTTACCCGCAAAGTCGCCTACCTCAAGGCGCTGCTTCACCTGTGACAGGAAGCGAGCAGCATCCGCTCCATCTACGATGCGGTGATCGTAAGAAAGCGCGAGGAACACTGTCGAGCGAATCGCGATGCTGTCGCCCTCAGGGCCAGAGATCACGGCCGGTTTCTTCACAACCGCGCCGGTGCCAAGGATTGCGACCTGGGGCAGGAACACGAGAGGAGTATCGAACAGCGCACCGCGTGAACCGGTGTTGGTTAGGGTGAAAGTACCACCGCTGAGCTCATCCGGTGTCAGCTTGTTGTCGCGGGTGCGGGCGGCCAGATCAGCGATCTCAGCGGCGATACCGGAGAGGTCTTTGTCGCCAGCGTTACGCAAGACAGGCGTGAGAAGACCGCGCTCGGTGTCGACCGCAATGCTGATGTTCTCGGTCTCCGGGTAGGTGATCGAGTCGCCCTCAACAGTTGCGTTAATGATCGGGTAGCTGCGAAGCGCCTCTGCCGCGGCAAGAGCGAAGAACGGCAGGAACGAGAGCTTGTTCCCTGTCTTCGCGAGGAACTCGTCCTTCTTCGCCTGGCGGAACTGCGCGACGCGGGTCACGTCAACCTCGACCATGGTGGTGAGCTGGGCCGTTGTCTGCAGCGAGATGACCGCACGCTCGGCGATAACCTTGCGCAGGCGGCTCATCTTCTGAGTGGTGCCGCGCAGTGGGGAAATCTCTGCGACCGGGGCGGCGGGGGCCGATGCCGCGGGTTGTGCTGAGGTCGATGCTGAAGAAGCACGATCCGCAGCAGCCACGACGTCTTCCTTGCGGATGCGTCCACCGACGCCGGTGCCCGTGACGGTTGCGAGATCCACACCGCGGTCGTTCGCAAGCTTACGAACGATCGGAGTTACGTAACCAGAGGACAGCGTGTCGGCTGCGGGCTCGGACGGCGTTGGTGCAGAGGGAGCTGCTGGCGGCGCGGCATGCGCAACGGCAGGGGCCGCCGGAGCAGCGGCAGGAGCTTCGGCTGCCGGAACCGGTGCGGCTGCCAGAGCCGCAGGAGCAGCTGCGCCAATACCGACGCGCGCAAGTACACCGCCGACCTCCACGGTGTCATCCTCGTTCGCCAGAATCTCTTGCAGCACACCCGCGATCGGCGAAGGCACCTCGGTGTCGACCTTGTCGGTTGACACCTCAAGCAGAGGCTGGTCAACGTCTACAGACTCTCCGACAGCCACGAGCCAGCGCGTCACCGTTCCCTCGGTGATGCTCTCACCAAGGGAGGGGAGCACGATGTCTTGGGTATCGCCTCCTGCTGCGGGTGCCGCGGCAGGAGCTGCTTCGGCCGGAGCCGGAGCCGCGGGGGCTTCCGGCTGCGGGGGAGCAACGGGCTCAGGCGCGGTGGCGGGCTCGGATGGCGCGGCTGATCCTGAGCCGCTTCCATCACCAATACGTGCGAGCACGGCGCCAACTTCAGCGGTCTCGTCTTCTTGCACGAGGATCTCTTCAAGAGTTCCAGAAATTGGGGAAGGAATCTCGGTGTCGACCTTGTCCGTCGAGACTTCGAGCAGCGGCTCGTCTACCTCGATGGTGTCACCGACATTTTTCAGCCAGCGAGTCACCGTTCCCTCGGTCACGCTCTCACCCAGTGCGGGGAGGACCACCGATTCACTCATCGTGTTTCTCCGTTCGTTTTCAGTCTGTTCGCAGCGACTAGATCGCGTGCAGTGGCTTGCCGGCGAGCTTCAACATTGTCTCGCCGATGGTTTCGTTCTGGGTGGGGTGGCCGTGAATAAACGGTGCCACGTCTTCTGGACAGGCTTCCCAGTTCACGATGAGCTGCGCTTCACCAACGAGCTCACCAACACGCGCTCCGATCATGTGCACACCGACCACGGGGCCGTCTACTACACGAACAGCTTTGACGGTGCCCGCAGTGCCCAGGATCGAGCTCTTTGCATTGCCCGCCAGGTTGTACTCGTAGCTGGCGATCTTGTCTGCACCGTACTGTTCTTTCGCTTTCGCCTCGGTCAGGCCGACCGAGGCGATCTCGGGATCACAGTAGGTCACCTTTGGGATGTTGACGTCAGAGATGACTACCGGGGCAAGGCCCGCAATCTCTTCGGCCACGAAGATGCCCTGCTGGTAGCCCCGGTGAGCAAGCTGCAGGCCGGGAACAATGTCGCCAACCGCGTAAACGCCTGGAACGTTGGTCGCGAGACGCTCGTTTGTCAGAACGAATCCACGATCCATTGCGATGCCAACCTCTTCGTAACCGAGGTTCTGAGTAACCGGGCCGCGACCCACAGCAACCAAGAGGTAATCAGCAGCAATAGTGGTGCCGTCTTCGAGTGTGACTGTGACGCCCTCGGCGTCTTGTGCCACAGACTTGAAGCGAACGCCGAGCTTAAAGTCGATACCGCGACGGCGGAACGCGCGCTCGAGTTGCTTTGAAACAGACTCTTCTTCGTTCGGAACCAGGTGAGGGAGTCCCTCAACGATAGTGACCTCAGCGCCAAAGGAACGCCACACGCTCGCGAACTCAACACCAATCACCCCGCCGCCGAGGATCACAACACGCTTAGGCACCTCGTGCAGCTCAAGCGCCTGCTCGCTGGTAATGACACGACCCTCGATATCAAGCCCCGGAAGTGAGCGTGAGTATGATCCCGTCGCGAGGACAACGTTCTTGCCCGTGATGCGGTCGCCTGCGACCTCGACGGTATTTGCCGAGACCAGGCGACCCTCGCCAGCAATCACGGTGATTCCGTTGGCCTTCAGCAGGCCCTGCAGGCCCTTAAACTTGCCCGCCACAAGATTCTCGCGGTAGGCATTTACACGGGCCATATCGATACCCGCAACACTGGTAAGAACCCCATAGGTCTCACCTTCACGCGCGACATCTGCAACCTCTGCCGAGTGCAAAAGCGCCTTGGTGGGAACGCATCCTCGATGCAAACATGTCCCGCCGAGCTTGTCTTTCTCAATGACAGCTGCACTGAAACCCAGCTGCGTGGCACGGATGGCTGCGGCATAACCCGCGCTGCCTCCGCCCAGGACGACGACATCAAACTGCTGATCGGCCAAGTGGGATCTCCCTCGGATTGTTCGCGTTAATTTGGGCGGTCCCTATTGAGCGGCTCGCACCGCTTGGTTCACACGTTGTACACGGTCACCGGACACACTGAGTAAAGCCTACACCTGAGTGATCCTCGGCATAGTGGGTCTGGGCCCGGGGTGTCAGGGTTCGCTAACGGCGTGACGAATCCGCGGCGCAGTTATAGTCCACATTCATAGGATGGGAGTGTGACCGATTCCATTTTCTCAGCCGACTATGCCGAGCGACGCGCACAAGTGCCGCGAGGTTTGCCTCTCATTGTCGCAATGCAGGGTCTCAGCGATGCTGGCGGCGCGGTCTCCCAGCTTGAGGAGCACATGTGGGAGCAGTACGAGCCGGAAGAACTTCTCCGGTTTAATGCAGATCTACTGCTTGACTACCGTTCCAGGCGCCCGATCATTACTTTTGAAGAGGACCACCTGACTGACTACCAGCCAGAAGAGCTGTCCCTCACTCTGGTGCATGACGAACTAGGGAAGCCCTTCTTGTTGCTCAGCGGATTCGAACCCGATTTCAGGTGGGAGCAGTTCATCGACACTGTGCTCATGCTGGTGCACGAGTTTGAGGTGTCAACAACGGTGTGGACTCACGCGATTCCGATGCCAGTTCCACATACCCGCCCCATGACCACCACCATCAGCGGATCACGCGATGACCTCATCGAAGCTCGATCCGTTTGGCGCCCGACAACCAAGCTGTCCGCTTCTGCGGCGCACGTCCTTGAATATCGATTGCATTCTCTTGGTGAAGAGGTTGTTGGGATCGCGCTCCTTGTGCCGCACTACCTTGCAAACACTGAGTACCCCGAGGCACTTCTCGTTTCACTCAATGGCATTATGGCCGCCACCGGTTTGATCCTCTCGACTGACCGGGTCAGAGATGCGTCGCGCGAGTTTCACCAGAAAGTCAACAATCAGATTGCCGAGAACGAAGAGTCGCTCGAGATGGTTCACACGCTCGAGCAGCGCTACGACGCCTACATGGAAGACCAAACCACGCAGTCGCCGCTCGTTCGTGAGGACGGCACGATTCCGACAGCCGACCAGATCGCGAGCGAACTTGAGCGGTTCCTTGCTGAACAGCACCCGCGCCCGGGCGACGACAGCGACTCGCCGAACAAATAGGCCGATAACCTAGCAGTACAACGGATTTCGGACAAGCCCCTCCGCCAAATGGTAATTCTGAGGGGAACTCCGTGCAATAATTGAGGCTCAACCCATTCAATTCGGATGCCATTCTCTCTCGTGGGAATAAATCCGAGCTTGACATGGGTTTTAGCTGTGTGAGCGCTAATCTGTCAGAAAGCAGGTGGCGCGCGAGGATTCACACGACAAGCAAGATTCACAGCAAGAATCCGAAGAAAGAAGGGGTCTGCGTGGCAACTGTATCCGCGACCAAAGCTCGAGCAAAGGCTTCGAAGGCCACGGAAGAGGTACCCGAAGAGCAGGGAACCGAAGCGGCCGTTGACGCGCCCGCCAAGAAGGCCCCGCCAAGAAGGCAGCGGCAAAAGCAGCTCCAGCGAAGAAGGCAGTGGCAAAGACGCCCGCCACTCGTAAGAGTACTGAGAAGAAGGCCGCTGAAGAAGAGCCGGAAGACATTGTCGACGATATTGATGTCGAGGACGAGGCCGCGGAGACAGAGAAATCTGCAGCTCCTGCAGAGCCGCTGCCCACCGGGGCAATCGTCCTGAAGGCATCTGACGAAGAAGATGTTCCCACAGTAACCACACTTATTCCGGGAGCTACGGCCGATCCGGTCAAGGATTACCTGAAGCAGATCGGTAAAGTTGCGCTACTCAACGCTGCCGAGGAGGTCGAGCTTGCGATGCGCATCGAAGCCGGCCTGTTTGCCGAGGAAAAGCTCGCGACCGAGCAGGGCCTGCCCAAGAAGCTTGAGCGCGAACTCAAGTGGGTCGCTCGCGACGGCCAGCGCGCAAAGAGCCACCTGCTCGGAGCCAACTTGCGCCTTGTAGTGTCGCTTGCCAAGCGTTACACCGGTCGTGGCATGCAATTCTTGGATCTCATTCAAGAGGGCAACCTCGGCCTGATCCGCGCAGTTGAGAAATTCGACTACACCAAGGGGTTCAAGTTCTCGACCTACGCCACGTGGTGGATCCGCCAGGCCATCACTCGCGCCATGGCTGACCAGGCGCGCACGATCCGCATTCCGGTTCACATGGTTGAGGTCATTAACAAGCTTGCACGTGTGCAGCGCCAGATGCTGCAGGATCTCGGACGCGAACCAACTCCTGAGGAGCTGAGCCGCGAGCTCGACATGACTCCTGAGAAGGTTGTCGAAGTTCAGAAATACGGGCGCGAGCCAATTTCGCTGCACACCCCGCTGGGTGAAGACGGTGATAGCGAGTTCGGTGACCTGATTGAGGACACCGAGGCAGTGGTTCCCGCCGACGCGGTTGGCTTCACGATGCTGCAGCAGCAGCTCGAGCAGTTGCTCGATTCACTCTCAGAGCGTGAAGCTGGCGTGATCCGCATGCGCTTTGGGCTGGGCGACGGCATGCCGAAGACTCTTGACCAAATTGGCGACACCTTCGGGGTCACCCGCGAGCGCATCCGCCAGATTGAGTCGAAGACCATGGCGAAGCTGCGTCACCCATCGCGCAGCCAGCAGCTGCGCGACTACCTCGAGTAGACAGCATAAGGAAAGGCCCCGGGAATGATCCCGGGGCCTTTCCTCGTTGGTGAGGTTCATCTATGCGATCGAGACTCACGCGGTCAGCTTATGACTTTCGTCGTGCCACACCTCAGCGATCGGGCGCAGCTTAGCTTCGTGCTTGTGAGCGTGGTGTGCACAGAACAGGAGCTCGCTGCCGTTCAGTATGGCGCGAACATATGCTTGGGCTCCACAACTGTCGCAGCGGTCGAGTCCATTAAGTGGACGATTTGCTGATTCAATGGTGGTGGCGTTAATGGTGTCGTGCTCGAGCGTTGTCATGATAACCTCCCGTTCTCCTTTTGATTACCCCAATCAAAGCACGTCTGACTTGAAAAGAGATTGCGATACGGTTGCGGTTCGCTCACCGCGTAGCTTTGCCCTGTGGGGTTGCGCACTCGCCGAGAGCATGGCGATACTCTGTCGGTGGTCTGCTCTACAGTAAGTTGAGTTAGCAAGCAGTAGGAGATCTCAGTAGTGGCAGAGTCATCGCGAGCAACCAAACCGGTCGAGTCAAATTACTCCGCGCGCCATCTCACCGTCCTTGAAGGGCTTGAGGCGGTTCGAAAGCGTCCGGGCATGTACATTGGCACGACCGATTCTCGGGGCCTCATGCACTGTCTCTGGGAGATCATCGATAACTCTGTTGATGAAGCGCTAGCCGGGTACGGCAACGACATCCGCATCACCCTGCACGAAGACGGCAGCGTGACGGTGTCCGACAATGGCCGTGGCGTTCCCGTAGACATCGAACCTAAGAGCGGGTTGTCGGGCGTCGAGCTGGTGTATACAAAGCTGCATGCTGGCGGCAAGTTTGGTGGCGGTGGCTATGCTTCTTCGGGTGGCCTCCACGGTGTCGGTGCTTCGGTTGTCAACGCCCTCTCGTCGCGTCTTGATGTTGAGGTGGATCGCGACGGCAAAACCTGGGCTATGTCGTTCAGGCACGGGGAGCCGGGTGTGTTCGCTGGAGACGGGCCCGACAGCCCCTTCACGCCGTTTGAGAATGCTTCAGAGCTTCGTGTTGTGGGCAAGGTCAAGAAAGACGTCACTGGCACAAGGGTGCGTTACTGGGCCGATCCTCAAATCTTCCTCTCGACCGCCCGGTTTGAGCCGGATTCCCTCGTAGCGCGCGCAAGACAGACCGCCTTCCTTGTGCCGAACCTCGCAATCGAGATCACTGATCAACGCCCCGAATCACAGGATGAATCCGGTGTGGCTCCGGTGCACCGCTTCCAGTACGAGGGTGGGCTCTCAGAGTTCGTTGATTTCCTCGCAGTCGATGCGCCCATCACCGATACCTGGCGGGTCACAGACTCGGGCACCTTCACAGAGACCGTGCCGGTCATGGACGAGGCATCCGGCAGCCTGGTTTCTCGCGAGATCGAGCGCCGCTGTGAGGTTGATGTTGCTCTGCGCTGGGGCACGGGGTACGACATCGAGGTGCAGAGTTTTGTCAACATTATTGCCACCCCCAAGGGTGGCACGCACCTCGCCGGCTTTGAACAGGGACTGACCCGTTTCTTTCGAAAGCAGATTGAAGCGAACGCTCGCAAGCTCAAGGCGGGCACCGACAAGCCAGACAAAGACGATATCTTGACCGGTCTCACCGCCATCGTGTCGGTGCGTGTGCCAGAGCCCCAGTTCGAGGGCCAGACCAAAGAGGTGCTCGGCACCGCTGCGGTGCGTTCCATCGTCTCAAAGGCGATCGTGAAGGGCATGACGGAGCGCTACGAGTCCACGAAGAAATCCGACAAGACTCAGACCGCCGCACTGCTCGAAAAAATGGTGTCTGAGATGAAGTCTCGGATCGCGCTACGCGCGCAGCGCGACACCGCTCGTCGCAAGAGCTCGCTTGAGAGTTCGTCACTCCCGGCTAAGCTGATCGACTGCCGTTCAAAAGAAGTCGCTGACACCGAACTCTTTATTGTGGAGGGCGACAGTGCACTCGGCACCGCACGCCCCGCCCGGGATAGCGAGTTTCAGGCACTTCTGCCGATTCGAGGAAAGATCCTCAACGTGCAGAAGGCATCGGTTGCCGAGATGCTCGGTAACGCTGAGTGCGGTGCCATTATCAAAGTCATCGGGGCAGGATCGGGCCGCGACTTCGATATTGATTCGGCTCGATACGGCAAGGTCATCCTGATGAGTGATGCTGACGTTGACGGCGCGCATATTCGCACCCTGCTACTCACCCTGTTCTTTCGATACATGCGGCCCATGCTTGAGGCCGGGCGTGTCTACGCCGCGGTGCCGCCACTGCATCGTGTGATCGTGCAGAACGCTGGGCGAAAGCCGAACGATGTCATCTACACCTACAGTGAGCGCGAACTACAAACGCTGCTCAGCGATCTGAAGCGTCGCAATAAGAAATATCAGGAGCCAATCCAGCGCTACAAGGGTCTCGGTGAGATGGATGCGGATCAGCTCGCGGAGACCACCATGGATCGTGAGCACCGCGCGCTTCGGCGAGTTCGCTTGGAAGACGCGCACGCGGCTGCTCAAATGTTCGAGCTGCTCATGGGCAACGACGTTGCCCCGCGAAAGGAGTTCATCGTCGAGAACGCTGATGACCTCGATCGCGAGCGCATCGACGCCTAGCGGGAGCTTCCCAAACGGTGCGCAACCGATTTGAGTGTAGCCATGTTGCTAGTTGAACTTAGTACAACTAGCAACATGGCTACATCGGTTTACAGGTAGTTCGAGCTACGGAGCCTGGCCCACAAACGCGGCGGCACCGTCGATGGGCTGCCCCGATCCGTCTCGCTTGCCGAGTTCGGTCGGCAGCTTGCGCGCCGCACCGTCGGAGGCAAGTGCGCGTGGCTCTCCAGTGCCCACCCATGCGCAGGCGATCTGGTCTTCCCACTTGAGGAAGCGCTGGGCACGCACACCGCCGGTCGCGCGGCCCTTAGCGGGGATTTCGGCCCAGTCTGTGATCTTGGCCGTCGCAACATCGGTGCCGGGAAGGGTGATCGAGCTGTCTGCAACAGTAACGACCCGAGCCTCAGCGCCCTGGGGAACAGCAGAGGCAAACACGACATGAGCCTCGGTACCGAGCTTCATGCCGGCCATGCCACCTGCTGGTCGGCCCTGCGGGCGCACTGACGCGGTGGGGAAGCGCAGTAATTGCGCATCGCTCGCCACAACGGCGAACTCTGACCCATCGGGTGCGGGGAACGCCGAGACCAACTGGTCTCCGGTTTTCAGCGAGATGACCTCAAACTCGGGTCGAGCAGGTAGCTCGGTGAGCACAACGCGCTTGACAGTGCCCTGAAGCGTGAAAAGCCCTATCGGAGTCTCCGTGTCAAGCGGCACAAGGCCCACCACGCGCAACTTTTTATCGGCCACGCTCATGTAGTCGAGAAGCTTAACACCGGCCGAGAACGCGATGCTCGCACTCGGCACAAGCGGCAGATCCACCGGAGTGAAGCGGTGGAGCGTGCCGTCAGAGAGCACGGCTCCAAGCTCGCCCCGAACAGTGCCGTCAACCGAAGACATCACCGCGCCGTGTTTTGTTGCCCGTGAAGTTGCGCGTGGTGACTCAAGCGCGTCGGGTTCCCGGTCTAAACGCAGCGCACGCCCCGTTGCAGAGAGCAGAACTGTGCAGGGAGTGTCCGCCACCTGCAGGGCCGCAGAGCTCGCAGCAGAGCGTGTGGGACGGATGACCGCTCCGGTCAGCACCGTGCGTCGGGGAGTACCAAACGCCTCGGCAGCTTGATCCATCTCGTTCGACACTACAGCGCGCAATTTCTCATCGCTGCCGAGAATCTCAAGCAAGGCCTCAATCTCGCGTTTCAGCTCATCCCGCTCGCTCTCAAGCTCAACACGCGAGAACTTTGTGAGGCGACGGAGGCGCAACTCAAGAATGTATTCGGCCTGCAGTTCTGAGAGATCGAAGACCTGCATGAGCCGAGACCGGGCACCCTCAGCATCTTCGCTTGTGCGAATCAGTTGGATAACCTCGTCGATATCGAGAATCGCGATGAGCAATCCCTCGACCAGGTGCATGCGCTCACGCCGCTTCCGCAGGCGGAACTCGGAGCGACGCTTGATAACCAGAATGCGGTGATCAATAAACACACGCAGCATCTCGCGCAGGCCAAGGGTCTGTGGCTGGCCGTTGACAAGCGCCACCGAGTTTATGCTGAACGAGTCTTCGAGCGGCGTATAGCGGTACAGCTGTTCAAGAACAGCTTCGGGGAGAAGCCCGTCTTCAGGGTGATAACAAGCCGCATGCCGTTTTTTCGGTCGGTGAGGTCGGCAACGTCAGAGATGCCCGAGAGCTTCTTAGCGTCGACACCCTGTTTGATCTTTTCAATGACCCGCTCGGGGCCAACGAGGTGCGGCAACTCGGTCACCACAAGCCCAGTACGGCGGGGACTCAACTGTTCAATAGAAACCTTGGCGCGTGTGCGAAACGCGCCGCGACCACTGCGATATGCGTCTTTGACACCGTCGAGCCCAACAATGATTCCGCCACCCGGCAAATCTGGGCCGGGGATAAATTCCATCAACTCATCGACGGTGGCGTCGGGGTGGTACAGAAGGTGTTTTGCACCATCAACAACCTCGATGAGGTTGTGAGGTGCAAGGTTTGTTGCCATGCCGACGGCAATACCGCTCGCACCGTTAACGAGCAGATTGGGCACCGCAGACGGCAGCACATCAGGCTGCATGATTTGGTTGTCGTAGTTCGGCACAAAATCGACAACGTCTTCATCGAGAGATTCGGTCATCGCGAGCGCGGCACCGGCGAGTCGCGCCTCGGTGTACCTGGATGCGGCCGGCCCATCGTCTAGCGAACCGAAGTTGCCGTGGCCGTCAACGAGCGGCAATCGCATCGCGAAGCCCTGGGCCAAACGAACGAGAGCATCGTAGATCGACGAGTCGCCGTGTGGGTGCAGCTTGCCCATCACCTCACCAACAACACGGGCTGATTTCACGTGGCCTTTTTCAGGGCGCAACCCCATGTCTTGCATCATGAATAGAATGCGGCGCTGGACTGGCTTCAGTCCGTCACGAGCATCGGGCAGGGCGCGCGAGTAAATGACAGAGTAGGCATACTCAAGAAATGAACCCTCCATCTCTTTCGAGATGTCGATGTCTTCAATGCGCTCGCCCGCAGCTTCGTGGGCTAATTGTGAAAGGAGTGCTGAGCTCTCGGCGGAGGATTCTGCAGAGCCGTCAGCGGGGCCACTTGGTGCGTCGGTCATAATGGTTTTTATGCTACCTACTGCCACCGACAACGGTGCGAGGCTTGCCGCAATTCTGCCAACCGGGATCGCGGCGGTCGCTCACGGACTGGGCCGAGATCCAAGATCCTCACTCGATGCAACTATGGGAGCGACTCTCAACGGTGGCGAACCAGCCGGCTCGGCAAGTATGTTGGCAAATTTGCCGCAGATCCGTTCGCTTGTGATGGTCGTTGTTGACGGCCTTGGCTATGCCAACCTCAAGGCAAGGTTTGGGCATGCGCCAACGCTCGCACGGTTGCCCCAGCGCCGCATTGAGACGGTCACCCCTTCAACAACCGGAGCAGCACTCACGACCATCACGACGGGCCGACTGCCGGGCGCACACGGATTAGTGGGTTATCGCATCAGACACCCACAATTAGGCATTGTCTCGACGCTCAAGGAGTGGAATGGCATTGAGGATCGGCGATCCTGGCAGCTTGCCACACCACTATTTGCGGCGGTTCGCGACCTCGGTGCACGCCCCGTTGCAATCGGGCGCCCAGCCCACGCTGAGGGGGGACTCACAGAAGCGATCCTTACCGGCGCTGATTACCAGGCAGGGCAACACATCGAAGATCGCTTTGCTGTCACTTCAACCCTGGTACGCGGGCAAGATCCGGTCGTCGTTTATCTCTACATTGACGAACTCGACAAGGCCGCGCACGATCAAGGGTGGCAAAGTGGCGCCTGGGTTCGCCGCTTGGAACAGTTTGACTCTGCTCTCGATGGCTTCATGCGTGGTCTTCCCAGCGGTGTCGGAGTCGTCATCACGGCGGATCACGGCATCGTCGACGTCGAACCGCACCAGCAAATTTTGCTCGATTCGGATCCCGAACGGTTCAAAGACGTCACCGAGGTCGGGGGAGAGCCGCGCTTCCGTTCCCTGTACCTGCGCGAGGGCACGGACCCCAAATCTGTCGCCAGACAGTTTCAAGAAACGGAGAGAGGCCGAGCCTGGGTCGCTACTCGCGATGAGGCCATCGCTTCTGGGGCGTTTGGTTCGGTGGCAACCGGCGTGGCGGATCGCCTTGGTGACGTCATCATCGCTGCTCGCAAGCAGGTAGCCTACTACTGCAGTCATGACGATCCACGCGCCCGCGCCATGGTTGGTCAACATGGTTCACTGAGCGAAGACGAGCGCGGTGTGCCCCTCATTCTTGGCGGGGCACTGGCCGGCAGTGGATTCGCGAACGTTGTCACTGAGGTGGCGCGCTCACGAATCCCTCTCCCTGAAACGGTCTAGGCAGGATCCTCGTCGCTGCGTGTTCCGAAGAGGATGTCATCCCAGCTCGGAATCGAAGCACGTCCCTTACGAGGAGACTTCTCAGGGTCAAGCTTGGGCTCGACCTTGTCGGCATCCAACGACGGCGCATTTACGACGGGCTTGAGCTTCGGCGGTGCGCTGGCAGAGGAGGGTGCTGGGCTAGTGGCGGGTTGTCCAGTGACCCCTGCTGCCCCCCAGATGCTGCGAGGAGGCGTGGCAACGGACTCATCCGCTGCTGGAGGATCAGCAGCGGGTTGCACCGGCTGAGCGTCTTCGGCTTTGACATCGTTCTTGCGGGCGCTCTGCTCACGTTCACCGCGTCGTTTGCGAAGCGCATCAAGAAGGTCAGCGGTCTGGCTCAGGTCGACCTCTTCGCTATCGTCTGTCTTAATCGCACGGTGGTCAATTTCCTTTCGACGCGCGTATTCAGCGTTGGCATCCGCGAGCGAGGGAGCGGCTTCTTCAACCGTCGCGCCCCTCTCGGGCGCTTCGTCGGCGATCGCTGGTTGCTCAGCAGTCTGCAGCTCATCACGGTCGGTATCGGTGATCGGAAGTTGCGAGTGGTCAAAGGCATCAGAATCAAATCTGCCGGTCTTCTCTTCACTGTCAACGGCGCGCAGCTTCGGAATCAACCGGTCTCCAACCTCGCCCTGCTTCGAGAGATTGACAGCATCGGAGTTGACCGGCGCCAGGGTTCCCTTGCGATGCGCAAACGCCCAAATTGCGCGGTGTGAAACCTCGTGGGAGACAAAGTCAAGACCGATCATCCAACCGGTCTCATCGTCTTTCCAGGAGCTCCATTCACTGTCGTCGACACCAAGACCGATGAGTCGCTCTGCGATAACGCTGCCGAAGTGCTGGTCGGAATCATCATTCACGTCTGTCCGCACCGGGACAGCCTGTGCAAGTTCTAAAATGTACCGGCGCTCAGCAAGAACCGGCTCTTCGAAGCGCTCAACATCTGCTTCTTCAAGCCCGGTTTCTTCGGCAACCTGAGCACGCGACTTTCCAGCGCGGATCAGCGCCTGTATCTCCCTCGGTCGAACCTTTCCGGCCTGTCGATCCCGCTTCGCGAGATGCCTGAGTTCGCTCAGCACTGTGTCGTCGACGACAAGGCGGAATTCTTCATCAGCCCCGTTTACAACAATTAGAGCCTGATCTTCACGTCGCACAAAGCGCAATTCGTCCATTGGCGGCATCCCTTCACAGTTCGCGACCAAGGGTGACACAGGCTAGGGAGTTTAGCTCGCATTGACGTGGGCGCGTGGCAAAGTCGTGCGGACCTGATTTTGCGCTGAGAGAAATTGAGCAACAGAGTTTGCGTAAAGGCAGCAAGTTAGGGCAGACTATGGCCGCTCGCAGGTTGATGTGTTCAAGCGACACGGGAATGCAGGAGAAGATGGCAACAGATTATGACGCCCCGCGTAAGTCCGAAGAAGAAGCGGAGTCAATTGAGGCTCTGAAGGAGCGCGGCTCCGCAAAGGGTGGCTCCGCGATTGATTCTGAGGATGCGGATAACCCGAGTTTTGATCTCGGTGGTTCTGATCTGTCAGATGTAGAACTCGACGTTGTGGTGCTGCCGCAGCAGGATGACGAGTTCACCTGTGTGAGCTGCTTCTTGGTGCGACACCGCTCGCAGCTGGATCATCAGACCGATCTTGGTCCGGTTTGCGCAGAATGTTCGGTATAAAACGCGCCAGCGTTTTATCGCATTCTGCGCTGGCGCCACTGCGCCAGGAATGTTCGGTATAAAACGCGCCAGCGTTTTATCGCGTTGCTGGCGCAATCGCGCCAGCAACGCTTTTTAAGCCCGTTTTGCTGCTTCGATCGCTAGCGCAAGCTGCTCGGGGTGGCGGCTAGTGAGCACCCACTGGGGTGCGGGATCCACCGGGTCGATGTTTTCGATTCTCACGCCGCGATGGATCCACCCTCGAACCAACAGATAACTACGGGCATCTGTTCCAGGGCCGATCGCGCGACGAAGCGCGTCAGATCCGAGCAGTTCGACTTCGCCAAGTTGGTCCACCGGGATCTCTGCACGGCCCGCGGTAAGCCTGCCATCACGCACATACAGACTCGGGCTCAGCACCAAGAAACTGCCGGCTATCAGCACGTACATTGCCACTCCGGTTGGAATCGCAAGCTGAGGGCTAATCGGCGTCATGACAAGCGCGACCGCAGGGATGAGTAGGAGCAGAGCGAGAAACAAGCTCGGTCCAGGCAAAAGTCGTTCTCGGTAGTCCTGGGGAGGTGCTTCAACTGTCATGGCTCCATTATCCCTCTCCCGAGATTTACATTTCGTCAATGCCCCACAGCCAGTGTGTTGAGAGCGCTTCAATCCGGTAGCCTGTCCGGGTGACCGATGTCGTAGAGATTCCAATTCGAGCCGAAATTCCGCCAAGCTATGCGCACGAGGGTGACGCAGGTGCAGATCTACGCGCTTCCGAAGCAGTGCAGCTGCAGCCTGGTCAGCGTGCCCTAGTGGGAACGGGCGTTTCCATCGCGCTGCCTGACGGCTACGCCGCTTTTGTGGTGCCGCGTAGTGGCCTCGCCGCCAAGCACGGCATCACGGTGGTGAACTCGCCCGGAACCGTGGACGCCGGTTATCGCGGTGAGATCAAGGTGACGCTGCTCAACACCGACACGGAACATACCTTTGCGGTTGAAATCGGGGATCGCATCGCCCAGATGATTGTGATGCCGGTTTCTCGAGCGGTGTTTATCCCGGTCGACGAACTCTCTGAGAGTGTGCGGGGTGCAAACGGCTTCGGATCCACTGGGATCAGCAGCTAGCTTCTGCGCGAAATCTTCGACACAATTTAGGAAAGCCCGAAGGGCACAAGCAAGGAGATTCTCAGCCATGAGCAGAGAAATGAAAAACGCCAAGGCATCTGAAACCGCCACCCCTCGGTCTGATTCTGAGAACACGGAATCGGCCGACGCGGTTGAGCTTCACGAAAACGCCGAAGCAAACACCGTAGAAGTAGATGACTCAAAGTCAGCACCCGAGGATCGCGCGGCCAACGGCCCCTTCGACGTGTCGGAGGTGCCCGCAATGCGCCCCTACGTCGACCTCGGTGGCATTAAGGTTGCACCCCGCGAGGGCCTGCAGCTTCGCCTTGAGGTAGACGAGCGAGCCAATCGCGTCGCTGCCGTGTCGCTCGACTACGAAGACTCGCTCCTGCAGGTACAGGCGTTTTCTGCGCCGAAATCTTCGGGACTGTGGGGCGAAGTTCGAGCCGAACTCATCCAGCAGATGACCGCGCAGGGAGCCGAAGTCTCTGAAGAAGAGGGTCTGCTTGGCCCCGAGGTTATTGTCAACACTCCAGTGCCTGCAGACCAGGGTGGTGGGACACGTCTAGCGCGCTTCCTCGCTGTCGACGGACCTCGCTGGATGCTTCGTGGAGTCATCATGGGCAAGGCTGCTACCGACGTCGCAACTCGCGAACTTGTGATTGATCTCTTCCGTGAGCTTGTAGTCGTCCGCGGTGACCAGCCAATGCCCCCCAGCGAACTCATTCCGCTGCGCGTTCCCGCTGGTGTGCAGGCAGACACACCGAGCGAGGGCTAAGAAGCGTGAGTAACACAGGTGCGACGGCGGATCCCGAGCCAGAAGACTTAGCGGGTGCTGAGTCCAAAGGCGGCGCTCCCGAATCCGCGAAGCTGAGCGCGGATACTCTGGGAAATCTTTCCTTAAGCGGCGGCATGGGCAAGGCCGTGCAGGCTGGTCTCAGCGGGGAGGCGATTTCGGGGCGCGGCGTTCTTCAAGCCATCGGCGGGTGGCGCGGGATCGCCGAAGCTCTCGTACCGGGGTTGCTGTTTTTGATTGTGTACTCGTTTACTAAAGACGAGAAGCTCGCGGTTATCGCGCCGGCAGCCCTCGCGATCATCGCCGTCGCTATTCGTCTGATTCGCAAAGAGTCGCCGATTTCGGCGATTTCTGGCGCCATCGGGGTCGGGATCGCTGTCGCGGCGACACTGATCAGCGGTGAGGGCCAGGGATACTACCTCCCTGGATTCTGGATCAATGCCGCTTGGACACTCGGGCTCCTCATTTCAATTGCGGTGAGGTGGCCTGTGCTCGGATTCGCTATTGGGGCGTTTCGCGGCGGCTTATCCTCCTGGAGACAGGATCGTTCACTGCGTCGAGTCGCTCTGTGGCTCACCGTGCTGTGGCTTGCGATGTTTGTTACGCGGCTCGCCATTCAACTGCCGCTCTATTATTCGGGAAACGTTGAGGCCCTCGGCATCGCCCGTCTTGTCATGGGTACACCGTTGTTCGCCTTGGTGATCATCTTTACGTGGATGGTACTCAACCGCTTGCGGCAATCATCCGATGATTCAAGCGGCGAAACCGTTGAAAACACGGGGGAGACACCCCCTTTGGCCTGATT
This sequence comes from Leucobacter coleopterorum, assembly GCF_011382985.1. Taxonomy (GTDB): domain Bacteria; phylum Actinomycetota; class Actinomycetes; order Actinomycetales; family Microbacteriaceae; genus Leucobacter; species Leucobacter coleopterorum. The sequence goes on along the minus strand of NZ_CP049933.1, from coordinate 1,568,033 downwards.
TCTCCAACCTTCGATTCGGTGTAGACTTATCTTGACATCGAGACACTTTACGTGATCGGGATCGCCGATCGAAGGACTCAGGAGGAGCCTCATGGGAGCCGTCAATAGCTTCGGTGCAAAGAGCACCCTCACCGTTGGTGAGAAAGACTACGAGATCTACCGTATCGACCAGGTCCCAGGCCACGAACGCCTGCCCTACAGCCTCAAGGTGCTGTTGGAGAACCTGCTGCGCACCGAAGACGGCGCAAACGTTACGAAGCAGCACATCGAGGCACTCGGCGGGTGGGATTCCGCAGCCGAGCCCGATACCGAAATTCAGTTCACCCCAGCGCGCGTCATTATGCAGGACTTCACGGGTGTGCCCTGTGTTGTTGACCTCGCCACCATGCGCGAGGCTGTTGTTGATCTTGGCGGTTCCCCCGAGCAGATCAATCCCCTTGCGCCCGCTGAGATGGTCATTGACCACTCGGTCATCTCCGACGTGTACGGCACCTCTGACGCGGCCGCACGCAACGTTGAAATCGAGTACCAGCGCAACGGTGAGCGCTACCAGTTCCTTCGCTGGGGTCAGGGCGCTTTCGATGAGTTCAAGGTAGTTCCCCCGGGAACCGGCATCGTGCACCAGGTCAACATCGAGTACCTAGCACGCGTGACTTTTACCCGCAATGTCAACGGCGTACTGCAGGCGTACCCCGACACCTGCGTCGGCACTGATTCGCACACCACCATGCAGAACGGTCTTGGTGTGCTCGGCTGGGGCGTCGGTGGCATTGAGGCAGAGGCGGCAATGCTCGGCCAGCCCATCTCGATGCTGATCCCGCGCGTTGTTGGCTTCAAACTCTCAGGTCAAATTCCCGCCGGTGTCACCGCAACCGACGTCGTGCTCACCATCACGCAGATGCTGCGCAAACACGGTGTGGTCGGCAAGTTTGTCGAGTTCTACGGCGAGGGTGTCGGCTCCGTGCCACTCGCGAACCGCGCCACCATCGGCAACATGAGCCCCGAGTTCGGTTCGACCGCGGCAATGTTCCCGGTAGACGATGTGACCCTCGACTACATGCGCCTCACCGGCCGCCCCGAAGAGCAGATTGAGCTCGTCAAGGCATACACCCAGGCACAGGGCATGTGGCACGATCCCACCAAAGAGCCCGAGTTCAGCGAGTACCTTGAGCTCGATCTCTCGACCGTTGTGTCGTCAATCGCTGGCCCGAAGCGCCCACAGGATCGCATCGAGCTAACAAGCGCCAAGACCCAGTTCGAGCAGGATCTCAAGAACTACACCGACGCGTCCAACCCCGCAAAGGTGAAGGATCAGCAGGGCCGTGAGTTCGAGCTCGATCACGGCGCGGTGACTCTCGCCTCGATCACCTCGTGCACCAACACCTCAAACCCCTCGGTCATGCTTGCGGCGGGTGTACTCGCGCGCAACGCAGCGGCCAAGGGCCTCAAGGCCAAGCCCTGGGTGAAGACCACACTCGCTCCGGGTTCCAAGGTTGTGACCGACTACTACGAGAAGTCAGGCCTCAACGCCGACCTTGAGAAGCTTGGTTTCTACACGGTTGGCTACGGCTGCGTCACCTGCATTGGTAACTCGGGCCCACTCAACGAGGAAATCTCGCAGGCGGTTAACGACAACGATCTCGCGGTTACAGCGGTGCTCTCGGGCAACCGCAACTTCGAGGGTCGCATCAACCCCGACATCAAGATGAACTACCTCGCCAGCCCACCGCTGGTGATTGCGTACTCACTCGCCGGCACGATGGACTTCGATTTCGACACTGAGTCTCTGGGGCAGGATCAAGACGGCAACGACGTCTTCCTGCGCGACATCTGGCCGAACGCGACCGAGGTGCAGAAGATCGCTGACGCCTCAATTGACTCCGACATGTTTAAGTCGAAGTACGCCACTGTGTTTGACGGTGACGAGCACTGGACCTCGCTGCCCACACCAGACGGCAACACCTTCGCCTGGGACGAGAACTCGACCTACGTGCGCAAGGCACCCTACTTCGACGGCATGCAGCTCGAGCCCTCACCCGTCACCGACATCTCCGGTGCGCGTGCGCTCGCAAAGCTGGGTGATTCGGTCACCACCGACCACATCAGCCCCGCCGGCAGCTTCCGCGCGGAAACTCCCGCTGGTCGCTATCTTGTAGAGAACGGCATCGCCGTCAAGGACTTCAACACCTACGGCTCACGCCGCGGCAACCACGAAGTCATGATCCGCGGCACCTTCGCGAACATTCGCCTGCGCAACCAGCTGCTCGCAGCCGAAAACGACGGTGCCGGCGTCGAGGGTGGCTTCACCCGCGACTTCACACTCGAGGGTGGCCCGAAGTCATACATCTACGATGCGGCTCAGAACTACCAGGCAGCGGGCATTCCGCTTGTCGTGCTCGGCGGCAAGGAGTACGGCTCAGGATCCTCCCGCGACTGGGCAGCAAAGGGCACGAGCCTGCTGGGCGTCAAGGCGGTCATCACCGAGAGCTTCGAGCGCATTCACCGCTCGAACCTGATCGGCATGGGTGTGCTGCCACTGCAGTTCCCCGCGGGCGAGAGCGCTGATTCGCTCGGTCTCGATGGCACCGAGACATTCGATATCTCAGGCATCACCGTGCTCAACGAGGGCAAGACCCCGAAGTCGGTTGCTGTGAAAGCGACCAAGGCTGACGGTTCTGTTGTAGAGTTCGACGCGGTCGTGCGCATCGATACCCCGGGTGAGGCGGACTACTACCGCAACGGTGGCATTCTGCAGTACGTGCTGCGCTCGCTCGTCTAAACAACGACACCGCTAAAAGGGGGCTCGGGCTGTTCATCCAACAGCCCGAGCCCCCTTGCTGCGTCTCGACACAGAGCCGATGCGGGTTCGCCCAGTGCCCGGGGCTAAGATTGTGGAGTGTCCGCTGCCACCGCAGCAGACAGGGAAGGAATGGTAACGGGTGTCGATCCTGGAGCGAATTGAGGGACCTCGTAACCTCGACGGTTTGAGCCCTGAAGAGTGTCGCGCCCTTGCAGCCGAGATCCGCGAGTTTCTTATCGCTGAGGTTGCGAAGACCGGCGGCCACCTGGGTCCCAACTTAGGTGTCGTTGAGTTGACCATCGCCATGCACCGTGTGTTCGAATCACCACGCGACCCTATCGTGTTCGATACCGGGCACCAGAGCTACGTGCACAAGATCCTCACCGGACGACGCGACTTTTCGGGCCTGCGCCAGCGCGGTGGCCTGGCCGGCTACCCGCAACGCGCAGAGTCCGAACACGACATCGTCGAGAGCTCACACGCTTCAAGCTCCCTGAGTTGGGCGGACGGCATCTCACGCGCGTTCTCGCGCACGGGCCAGCAGGATCGCCACGTGGTCGCGGTTGTCGGTGACGGCGCTCTCACCGGAGGCATGACCTGGGAGGCGCTCAACAACATCACCGACGACAACGACCGTAACCTCGTCATCATCATGAACGACAACGGCCGCTCGTACGCTCCCACGATCGGCGGCATGGCGCGTTTTCTCAACTCCGTGCGTGTGACCGGCAGCTATCGCGACCTGCAAGAGGGGAGCGAGCGTCTCTTCAGCCGCTTCGGTAGCCCCGGCCGCATTGTCTATCGTGCCACTCGCGGCGCGATGCGTGGCTTCGTGAGCCGTGCCTCTGGCAACCAAGATCTCTACGCCAATCTCGACATCAAGTACGTTGGCCCGGTCGACGGCCACGATCTTGAGGCGCTCGAACTCGCGATGCACCAGGCCAAAGACTACGGTCGCCCGGCGCTCGTGCACGTGATCACCGAAAAGGGCCGCGGCTACGCACTGGCTGAAAATGATGAGGCCGATCAGTTCCACGCGATCGGGCAGATTGACCCCGACAGTGGGGTGCCCGTCAAGCATTCCTCAGGCCCGAGCTGGACCTCGGTGTTTAGCGAGCACATCGTCGAGCTCGCGGAGGAAAACGAGCGCATCGTTGCGATTACGGCCGCAATGCTTGCCCCCACCGGCCTCGACGCCATGGCAAAACGATTCCCGGAGCGTGTTTACGACGTCGGCATCGCCGAGCAGCACGCGGTCACGAGCGCTGCTGGTCTCGCCTACGGTGGTTTGCATCCGGTCGTCGCCATGTACGCGACGTTTATGAATCGCGCATTCGACCAGCTCCTCATGGACGTGGCCCTGCACCGCGCGGGTGTCACCTTCGTGCTCGACCGCTCGGGTATTACTGGCCCAGATGGCGCAAGCCACAACGGTGTCTGGGATCTCGCGACGCTGCAGGTTGTGCCTGGGATCCGTATCTCAGCACCCCGCGACGAGCGGACCCTCCGAGAGCTGCTCGCTGAGGCCACACAGATCAACGACGGCCCAACCGTGCTGAGGTACCCGAAGGGCGCCATTGGCCCGGAGATCCCCGCGCTGCGACGCACAGAGGACGGCGTCGATGTACTTCGTGAGGGGACAAAGGCCTGTGGCACAGCAGACGTGCTGTTTGTTGCCGTTGGACCCATGTCTCGCGTTGCGCTTGACGCGGCGGATATTCTCGCGGCGCAGGGCATCACCTCAACGGTGGTTGACCCACGCTGGGTGGTTCCCGTTGCCATCTCGGTCGTAGAGATCGCTCGGGCTCACCGCCTGCTCATCAGCATCGAAGACGGCATTCGGGTCGGGGGAGTTGGCACACGCATTCGCCAGGCCATACGCGATGCCGGTGTTGACACCGCCGTTAGCGAGCTCGGCACACCCGATCAGTTCTTGGAGCACGCAACCCGAGAGGAGCTCCTTCTCGACGCGGGCCTGACGGCTGAGCAAATCGCGGCAGACGTGATTGAGCAGGTGCGAGGTACGCGGATCCCGATCGCGCGACCCGAATAGTCCAGAATCGTGTCACGACGGCGTAAGACGTAGTCCTCCTCACTCGTTTCCCTGCATATTCCGGAACTTGAAACCGGAAAGCCCGAGTTACTTACGACGGGGGCAATTACGAACTCAGCCGCTTCGCGGACGCGGAGGTTTCGGGGCAAGATCTGTCGGGCACCACATTTTCAGAGTGTGCGCTGAGCAACTGGTCCGCAAATGAGCCCCACTTCGCCGCGTCGAGCCTGCGTTTCAGGGCCAAAACTGCATCCCTGGGACGCAATCTCGGTACTGAAACGCAGGCTCGGCGGAAGAACCTAGCTGCGGCCCGCGATCCGCGGGTCGTGGAAGGCGCCCCCGAAGACGCGCTCACTCGCTCCCACACGGTCAAGGTACGGCGTCGCGCCGCCGGCCTGGAACGGCCATCCGGCACCTAGAATGAGGCAGAGATCAATGTCTTCTGCGGCGGCGACCACACCCTCGTCGAGCATGATCTTGATCTCACCAGCCAACTCGTCTTCGACGCGGCGCAGAATCTCCTGTTCGGAGACCGCGGTCTTGCCGAGTTTGACGGCCTTTTTACCAGCCTTGGAGAGGTCTTCAACCTTGCCGAGTTTGCTCTTCACGAGTGGCTCAGACACATCCGCGAGCGCGTGCAGATTGGGGGAGGCGTAGAAGCGCTCAGGGAACGCCGCCACCATCGTGTCTTGCACGTGCGCCGCAACCTTCCAACCGACCAGATCAATGAGTTCAAACGGCCCCATCGGCAGCCCGATCGGCGCGAGCGCGCGCTCGACCACCGGCATCGAAGTTCCCTCGTCGAGAGCGCGGGCGGCCTCACCCATCACCTTGGCGAGCAGGCGGTTCACGACAAAGCCGGGGCGATCCGCCGTGATCACAGCGCTCTTGCCAAGCTTTTTGGCGACCGTCATGGCCGTCGCGAGTGTCTCGTCGCTTGTGGTGTCGACCTTCACAACCTCAATGAGCGGCATGACCGCGACGGGGTTGAAGAAGTGGAAGCCCACCAGTCGCTCGGGGTTCTTGAGGTTCGCACCGATCTCTTCGACAGAGAGTGACGAGGTGTTGGTGGCCAACACGGCCGTCTCGGAAATGATCGGCTCGATCTCTGCAAAAACCTGCTGCTTGACTCCCAGTTCTTCAAAGACGGCCTCGATCACCCAGTCGCAGTCGGCGTAGAGCTTCTTGTCGGTGGTTCCGCTGACGAGTGCCTTGATCTGGTTCGCGTCGTCGTGCGACAGGCGCCCCTTCTCATACATCTTTTCGATCTCGCCGTGAATGTAGGCAAGTCCTTTGTCGACGCGAGACTGGTCGAGGTCGGTGATGAGCACGGGCACCCGCAGCTTACGCGCGAACAGCAGCGCAAACTGGCTCGCCATAAGACCTGCACCGATCACACCAACCTTTTTCACCGGCTGGGCAAGTTCGCGATCGGGGGCGCCTGCTGGGCGCTTTGCTCGCTTCTGCACAAGGTCGAAGGCGTAGATCGAGGCGGCGAACTGGTCGCCCGAGATGAGCTCTGTGAGCGCATCGTCTTCGCGTTCAAAACCCCGCACACGATCGTTGTCTTTTGCCGCGTTCAGCAGGTCAAGCGCAACATAGGGTGACTTTGCGGCCATGCCAATACGGGCCTTGAGTGTGTCGCGCGCGATCTTGATAGCGGCTGGCCACTTCGTGAGACGCTCAAGCTTGCCCGGCTCGTTGGGCCGTTCTACCTTCACTGTGCCCGTCAGCACACCGTCGGCCCACGCCACGGAGCGTTCCAAGAAGCTTGCAGCACCGAACATGGTGTCGAACAGTCCCATTTCCAGTGCCTGAGCGGGCTTCAGCATGCGGTTATTCTTCAGCGGGTTCGAGACGATGATCTCGAGCGCCTTTTCGATGCCGATGAGGTTTGGCACGATCGTCGCACCACCCCAACCGGGGATGATGCCAAGAAAAACCTCGGGGAACGCGAGTGCCGCGGTCGACGAATCGAGTGTGCGGTAATCGCAGTTCAGTGCGATCTCCATCGCCCCGCCGAGCGCAAGCCCGTTAACAAAGGCAAATGAGGGCACACCGAGCGAACTGAACTTACCGAGAATGTGGTGTCCGAATTGGGCCATCAGGCGCGCGTTTGCTGGGGTAGCAAGCGTCGAGACCTTCGAGAGATCTGCACCAGCAGCAAAGATGAACTGCTTGCCTGTAACGGCAACGGCCTTAATCTCGCCTTTGGCGGCGCGGGCTTTTTGCTCGTCAAGTACCTTGCCCAGTGCGTCAAGCGTGCGCGGGCCGAGCGTGTTCGGGCGTGTGTAGTCGCGCCCGTTGTCGAGGGTGATCAGCGCGAGTGTGCCGCCCGATGGCAGCGCAACATCACGTACGAAAGATTCTGTGACGACTTCGTCAGCAGATGCCGCGAGCAGCGGAGCAAAATCGATCTTGGTGTAGTCGGTCATTGCGAGTTACTTCCTCTTCTTGCCGTCGAAGTGGGGGTTTTCCCAGATCATGGTGCCGCCCTGGCCCAGGCCAACGCACATAGCCGTCACGCCGTAACGCACGTCGGGGCGCTGTTCGAACTGGCGCGCGAGCTGGATCATCAGGCGTACACCGCTCGCTGCGAGGGGGTGACCGAGAGCGATAGCGCCGCCCCAGGGGTTCACTCGAGGATCCTCGTCGGCGATCCCGAAGTGATCCGTAAACGAGAGCACCTGCACCGAGAACGCCTCGTTGAGTTCGAAGAGGCCGATGTCGTCAATGGTCAACCCTGCGCGGCGCAGTGCTTTCTCTGTCGAGGGAACCGGGCCAAGGCCCATGACCTCTGGCTCAACACCGGCATAAGCGAAACCCACCATGCGCATCTTGGCTTTGAGACCGAGCTCACGCGCAGTGTCACCGCCAGCGAGCAGAGAGACCGTCGCGCCATCGGTAAGCGGTGAGGCATTACCCGCGGTCACACGACCGTGCGGACGGAACGGGGTCTTGAGCGTCGCAAGCCCCTCCATCGTCGTTTCGGGGCGACGACCTTCGTCTTCGGTAGCAAGCCCCCAGCCTGCGTCCGAGCGCAGCGCAACGGGCACCAGATCGGGCTGAATATCGCCACGGTCGTAGGCCGCCTGAACCTTCTGCTGGCTGAGCATGCCAAATCGGTCGGCACGCTCCTTGGTTAGCGCGGGAAAGCGGTCATGCAGACGTTCAGCCGTGATGCCCATGTTAAGGGCGTCGGGGCTGACGAGCTTCTCCGCAACAAAACGCGGGTTTGGATCTGCATCGAGCCCGATGGGGTGACGCCCCATATGCTCAACGCCGCCTGCGATTGCGAGATCGTACTGACCCGCACCGATGGCACCGCCCATCATTGAAGCCACCGTCAACGCTCCCGCGCACATGCGATCGAGCGCGTAGCCGGGCACGGTTACTGGGAGTCCTGCGAGCATTGCCACGGTGCGCCCAAGGGTGAGCCCTTGGTCACCCTGCTGTGTAGTTGCCGCGATGCCGACATCGTCGATGCGGTCGAGGGGCAGTTCTGGGTTGCGCTCAATCAACCCTTGGAGTGCCTTCACCGCCAGATCATCGGCGCGCGTTCCCGCATACATACCCTTTTCGCCAGCGCGTCCGAACGGGGTGCGAACCCCGTCTACGAACACAACTTCTCTCATTGCGGCCACTTCGCCTCCATCAGGTGTGTTGTCATACTTCTGCCCCCATCTTAGGGACGGAGTCTCACCGCCGGGTGAGGACGTGCAGAATCAACGCGAGAACACACCAGAGACCGAGAACCTTTATGCACTCTCTACAAAAGCAGCAGCAAGAATTGGTGCAGTTAGTGCAGCCTGCCAGTCACGCGCACCGACCTCTTTGAGACGCAGTGCAATACTCTCGGGCGAGAGATCCTCCGGGGGATTCCACGCCAGCTTTCGCACAAAATCGGGAGTAATCAGGTTCTCGGCAGGCATGTTCTGGCGTTCAGCCTCTGCTTCAACCCCCGCACGCGCGGCCGCCAAGCGAGCAGCGGCTTCGGGGTAACGCTGCGCCCAAGCTCGATGGTGGGGGATAGCGCCTGGATCACGCGGGCGTGGACCAGGAAGGTCTTCGGTTGTCTTGCCGCGCAAAATCGCCTGCCACCAACGGTCAATCTCCGTGCGACTCGCGCGACCACGAAAGGTTGCGAGTTTGGCAAGTTCACCTTTGGAGCGCGGGTTGGCGGCAGCAGCAGCCACGATCGAACGATCCGGCACCAATCGGCCCGGGGCGATGTCTTTGGTTCGAGCGAGTTCGTCGCGCGCGAGCCAAAGCTCACGCGCCAGCGCTAGGGCACGCGGAGATCGCAGTGATTGTCCGTTGGAGAGGTTGCGCCACGGCTCAGGGTTTTTCGGTTTCTCGGGCTTATTACGCACTGCCTCGAACTCGGCGGAGGCATATTCTTCTTTACCCTGTTCAGCGAGGTCCTTCGCCACCGCGTCGCGCAAGTCTGGTAGCAGCGCAACGTCCAGCGCGGCATACTCAAGCCACGGCTCAGGAAGGGGGCGCTGCGACCAGTCGGCGGCCGAGTGGGCTTTTTCGAGTTTTACCCCGAGTAGTTGCTCAACAACGGCACCCAGCCCAACGCGCTCGTACCCGAGTAGTCGCGCGGCAAGTTCCGTGTCGAAAATACGTGGTGGGTGCAGACCGATTTCGTCGAGACAGGGGATGTCTTGCGATGCGGCATGGAAAATCCACTCTTCGCTCTGGAGCGCCTCCGCGAGTGGGGCGAAGTTCTCGATACCAACAGGGTCGAACAGAAACGTGCCAGATCCCCGACGAAACACCTGCACAAGGTAAGCCTCGGAGCCGTAAGTGAATCCCGAGGCGCGCTCGGCGTCAACCCCCACGGGCCCGCTACCGGCACCCAACAGCGCCGCAGCCTTCTGCACTCCCGCGTCGTCTGTGACCATTGACCACGACGTCTCGAGCTCTGACTGTTTAACCATGTCGTTCATGCGCCAGTAAGCCCCTGTCGTGTGCGCCGAGCGGTGAGGGACTCGATACCCTCCTGATGCGGCAATCCCGCCAGCAAACACAGCAGTTCCGACCAGGCTTCAACGTGCGCAGCAAAGTTTACTCCGGTAGGTGTCCAAGAAGCGCGAAGTTCGATCTGCGCCGCATCTCCCTGAGCTTCGAGCGATCCAAACCCACTTGAAAGGGTCTTGGTGGCTGTGCCCGACAGGTAGGTGTAACTTGCGTCGCGAGAATCAAGCGCATCAACCAGCCATGACCAAGCGACATCAGAGATGAAGGGATCCACACCAATCTCAATTTCAAGCGGCGCCTGCGCAAAACAGATAATTCGAAACGGACCGCCCCACTCTTCAGCAGACTCGGGGTCAAACATCAAGATGATTCTGCCCGCACCGTATGCGGAATCGATGACATCGTCGACGGAGTCGTCTTCGGCAGCCCGTGCAACACCGGCGGCAAGCGCAACGGAGTAGGGAGCAATACGCTCGGGCGCGGGTATCTCACGCATCTTGAGTTCGCGCCGCAGTGTTGCCCCGCGAATTTGATCGGCGGCGGCGGTGAACTCTAACGGTTGCCCCGCGATCGTTGCCATCACACAGGGAAGACTAGAGTTTGCTGTAAGTGAGTTGCGGTTGCCACGCCGGTAAGCGCCGATCTCAAAGGAGGTACGTCATGGCGGAAGCCGAGAAGAGCGCCTGGAGAGAGTGGTGGGGTCGCGGAGCGGCCATCGCCGGTGGAGCAGCCGCTCTTGGGTTGGCGGGAGCGGTTGCGGCGGGAGTTACCCTCGCACGCAAGGCAGTCTTGCCCAGAGAAGTTGACATGCCCATCGTGGTGGATCAGATGAAGCAGTCAGAGTCGCGGCAGTACGTGTGGCTCGTTGGGCAAGACGCCGATCTACCCGGGCGCTTTTCGTTCCGTTTCAACAGCGACGCGGGCCATGCACGCCTCGGGCCTGTGCTGGAGACGCGCGCGGGCAGGGTTGTGCGCGAGGTTTTGCAGGTGGATCGCGGATCACTCACAGTCGGAACAAGGGGACGCATTGCTGGCTGGTGGTTCGCCTCGCCAGAAGAACTCGGTTTTCGTGTCGAGCGTATGACGTATCCGACTGAACTGGGGGAGGCAGAGGCTTGGCTAATCCACCCTCGTCGCGCGAAGAAGCACCGCTGGGCTGTGCATGTTCACGGTAAGGGGCTTTGCCGGAGGAAACCCTGCGCGGGGTTGCGCCGCTCGCGAGGGCGGGGATCACGAGCCTCGTCATCAGTTACCGCAATGATCCGGGGGCACCCGCGGGCGAAAACGGTCGCTACGGGATCGGCATCGCCGAGAGTAGAGATGTCGATGCCGCGATTGCTGAGGCGTTGCGTCGTGGCGCGGCTCGAGTCACACTGTTCGGTTGGTCGATGGGCGGCACTGCATGCCTGGTGGCGGCCACCAGCGGAGAATACAGCGCTGTGATCGACGGGCTGATCCTTGATTCACCCGCCGTAGATTGGACCACGCTGTTGAGATACCACGCAAGCCTGTTTTTCGCTCCGAAAGCGATTGCTGATATCGGTATTCGGCTACTTGACTCGGGTGTTGTGCGCGGAGGCGAACCTGAAGGGATCGCGTTCGCAAAACTCACTCCCGATTCGTTTGCACGCCATCTAACGGTTCCCGTGCTGATTCATGCGAGTTTGGGCGACACGTTTGTGCCATGCGAGAGCTCACAACGGCTAGCCAACGCACGCCCTGACCTCGTGCAGCTGCGTCTGCAAAATGAGGGCGAACACGTAAAGCTGTGGAACGTTGATGCCGAGCCCTGGGAACGCGTAACAGAACAGTTTGCTCGCTCGTTGCCGCGGCCGCCCTGGCGCGGAGAATAATCGAGAGCTCATACGGAGGCAGCTTGCACCGGCATCCGGCTACACTAGCTCCGATGCCCCCGAGACTCAGCTCCCAGAAACAGCCCAGCGCAGCTCTGCACGACTCGTCGATCGCAGCCCAAGCATTTCCGGCACCGAATTGGTGGCGACGCTGGTGCCACCGCCACAGTTCGACCAGGCGACCTTTGACTCATATCGGCCCGACGCCGAATACCTGTCGCAGGCCGAGGCACGGGATCTGCTTCGCGCGTTCGCAGAACCAGAGGCGCCTGTCGCCCGCGGTGGCCTGTTCGGGCTTGGCCGCAAGAAGCAGACCGCACCCGCGGCGGCGGCTCCGACCAAACCAGGTGTGTACCTCGACGGCGGTTTTGGAGTCGGTAAGACGCACCTGCTCGCGGCAACATGGCACGCAACCGCCGGGCGTAAGTATTTCGGCACGTTCATTGAGTACACCGCGCTCGTAGGCGCACTCGGCTACAACGGAGCAATCGGTGTTCTGCAGGGTGCAAGGCTGATCTGTATTGATGAGTTTGAGCTCGATGATCCGGGTGACACGATGCTCATGACCCGCATGATTAAGGACCTCACTGAGTCCGGCTCAAGAATCGTCGCCACCTCAAACACACCTCCGAACGCACTTGGCGAGGGTCGGTTTGCAGCGTCCGATTTCATGCGTGAGATCCAGGCGATGTCTGCGCGATTCACCACAATCCGCATCGACGGCACCGACTATCGCCAGCGGGATATTGAGGGTGATGCTGTGACACTCTCGGACGATGCCTACCTCTTTGCGCTCGCTGACTCAGCGGCAGCTGGGGAACGCATGACCGACGATGACTTCGACGCTTTTGTGGCTCACCTCGCCACGGTGCACCCCTCTAGTTACGTCGGCATGCTCGGTGGCATCCAAGCCATCGGGTTGCGTGGGGTGCACGAACTGACAGACCAATCCGCAGCTCTACGTGTCGTTGCGTTTATTGACAGAGTTTATGACGCCCAGATCCCGATCCGGGCCACCGGCATCCCGCTCACCGATATCTTCGGCGGCGGAATGATCGATGGTGGTTACCGCAAGAAGTACCAGCGCTGCATGTCACGCCTCAATGCGCTGACCGCAGGGGAGCGCAGCCTATAAACGCTGCTACCGCACTGTGCAGAACGGATGGCCAGCAGGGTCGAGGTACACACGAAATCCCTCGTGGGCTTCGATAAAGCGGGCGCCACAGTCGACGATTCTGTCGTGTGCCTCTTCAATGTCTCCGACCGAAATATCAAGGTGTGATTGCTGGTCGCCGTCGTCACCTGGCCAGCGCGGTGGCACAAAGCCGGGTGAGTGCTGAAAACTCAGGCGTGCACCGTTGCCCGGCAAGATAAGGTCAACCCATTCGCCGTCTTGTTCGATCCTGCCGCCCAAAAAACTGCGGTAAAACTCGGCGAGGAGCGCCGGATCGGGGCAGTCAAGAACTACGGCGTACAAGCTTCCAATCACGATGGCTCCTTTGCTCAACTGATTGCGGTTCCCTGACCTATCGTCACACTTCTGGGCTTGTCGCGCTAGAGGTTGCAAACGCAACCCCTAAATTTGTGAGCGTTGTCGACTCTAAACTACCTACATGACGGCGCTGCATGATGGGAGCCCACTCAAGATCCTGGTCACAGGCGCGAGTGGATACATTGGCGGACGATTGGTTCCGTTGTTGATTGAAGCTGGTTACAGTGTGCGAGTGCTCGTGCGCGACCCGGACCGTCTACGAGACATTCCCTGGGCTTCTGACGTCGAGGTGTTCAAGGGGGACCTGCTTGATCCCGCAGCACTCTCTGCCGCATTCAAGGACGTCGACGCTGCCTACTATCTTGTTCACTCGATGGGTCCTGGCGCTAGCCGGAAGACCTTTTCTGGCACCGAACAAGAGTGCGCGACCAACTTCGTGGCGGCAGCGGAATCCGCCGGTGTCGCACGCTTCGTCTACCTGAGCGGGCTGCACCCCGACGGGCCACTCTCACCGCACCTTCGTTCCCGCACGACGGTGGGTAACGTGCTCTTGGAGTCGACGGTTCCGGCTGTTGTATTGCAGGCGGGGGTGGTCATCGGTTCAGGATCCGCTTCGTTTGAGATGATCCGGCACCTGACCGACGTGCTTCCGTGGATGCCCGCACCAAAATGGGTAAGAAATCGCGTGCAACCAATTGCGGTCCGTGACGTGCTCTATTACCTCGTGCATGTATTGGACATTGACGCGCGCACAAACCGGACCTTCGACATCGGAGGCCCTGATGTGCTGAGCTATGCGGATGCCATGAACGGCTACGCCGCGGAAGCGGGGCTGCCCAAGCGCTTGATCCTTGCTCTGCCGGTACTCACCCCGCGACTCGCCGCGCACTGGGTAAATGTTGTCACGCCAATCCCGCACAGCCTGGCGGGCCCACTCGTTGAGTCGCTCCAGCACAGCTGCGTTGTACGGGAGCGAGATCTTGATGCACTCATTCCCGAACCCGGCGGCGGTCGCACTGGGTACCGCCAAGCGGTGCGTCTCGCACTCGGCAAGATGCGTGACGGTCAGGTCGTGACGAGCTGGCAAAACGCCTCTGTCGCCGGAGCTCCCAGCGATCCGCTGCCCAGCGATCCCGACTGGGCAGGGCACAGCGTGTACACCGATCTGCGCAGTCGGGAGTCCGACGCCTCGGTTGATCAGCTTTGGCGTGTCATCGAGGGCATTGGAGGGGAACGCGGCTGGTATTCTTTTCCGCTAGCATGGGCGCTGCGGGGCTGGATGGACAAGTTTGTCGGAGGAGTGGGCCTGCGGCGCGGACGGCGAGACCCCAACACGCTGTTCGTTGGCGAAGCGCTCGACTTCTGGCGCGTCGAAGGTCTAGACCGTGGGCGCCTCCTGCGTCTGCGCGCGGAGATGAAGGTTCCTGGGCGGGCCTGGCTTGAACTAAGCGCCGAGCCTAGTGACGATGGCCAAGGGTGTCGATACCAACAGCGCGCCATCTTCTTTCCACGCGGACTGTTTGGCAGGCTCTACTGGTTTTCCATTCTTCCCTTCCACGGCATAATCTTTAGCGGTATGGCAAACCGAATCATTCAAGCCGCAGGAGCCAAAAACGGTGAGTAAACCCGACAGTCCAACCGTGAGCTTGGTGTGGCTGCGCAACGATCTCAGGCTTGAAGACAACCCCGCGTTGATCGCTGGTATTCAGGCCGCAGGCGAGCAGGGTGCGGTTGTTGTCGTGTATGTGCTCGAAGAGTCCGACGCCACGGAGTACCCATTGCCGGCCCAGAATTCGTCGCACGGCCTGGAATTTAAAGAGGCACACCAGTCCGTACCCGATTCGAACGCACCCCGGCCCCTGGGAGGCGCGTCGCGGTGGTGGTTACACCACTCGCTCACCGCACTGGCTTCAAGGCTGCGCGCGATCGGATGCGAGTTGGTCTTGCGCCGTGGCAATGCGGCGTCGGTGATTCCCGAACTCGCGCACGAGGTGAACGCGACCGGGGTCTACTGGAATCGCCGCTACACAAACGCCCGCGCCGTCGACGGCGCCATCAAATCGCGACTGCACGTCTCAGGAATCGACGCGCACAGCTTTCAAGCGAACCTGCTTCACGAACCCTGGACAGTCAGCACGGGATCGGGCACTCCGTTTCGAGTCTTCACACCCTACTGGCGCGCTTGCCTGAGTAGACCGGTGCCGCGTGCACCCCTACCCGCACCAGAGCAAATCACAACACCGACGACACACGTTGCCAGCGATAATCTGTCGTCTTGGAACCTCTTGCCAGGGAATCCCGACTGGGCGTCAGGGTTACGCGAGACCTGGCAGCCGGGGGAGCAGGGTGCCCTGAATCGTTTGAGCACGTTTCTTGAGATTGGATTGGCTTCGTACCACCGTCGCGACGAACCCTCCGAAGCGGTGAACTCGATGCTCAGCCCACACCTGCGGTTTGGTGAGATTAGCCCATTCCAGGTTTGGCACGCCGTAGACCTGGCAAAGCGAACCCTGCTCTCCGGGCAATCGCTCGACAACGCAGCGAAGTTCTTGAGCGAGATCGGGTGGCGCGAGTTCAACGCCAGCATCCTGTTTTACATGCCCGTCTTCGTGACCAGAACGTGCGTCCCGAGTTTGACGCGTTTCCTTGGAAGGATCCTGATTCTAAACAACTGGAAGCCTGGCAGACGGGGCAAACGGGCGTTCCTCTTGTCGACGCGGGCATGCGCGAGCTGTGGCACACGGGCGTCATGCACAACCGGGTCAGAATGGTCGCTGCCAGTTTTTTGGTCAAGAACCTTTTGGTCGACTGGCGCATCGGTGAAGCCTGGTTCTGGGACACTCTCGTCGACGCCGACGAGGCGAGCAACCCGGGAAACTGGCAGTGGGTTGCCGGCAGCGGGGTGGACGCGGCCCCTTATTTTCGGGTGTTCAACCCGGAGACGCAGGCAAAGAAGTTTGACCCCGAGGCTCACTATATTCAGCGTTGGGTCCCTGAATTTGAGGGGAAGTTGCGGGCAAGCGTGCCCCCGAGGCCGAGACGCTGTTTGGTGCGTCGTACCCCACGCCGATTGTCGATCTGCGCAAAACGCGCGTATCCGCGCTTGCCGCTTACGACGAGATGCGGGCCGTTGGGCTGGGCTAGTCCGAGTGCTTCTGAGGACGGCTCGCCCAGAAAGCCTCAAAGGCTTCCGCCGACGTTTTGCTCGGGGTGTAACCGAAGCGTTCTATGAGCGCCGTATTGCTCAACACGGGCCGGTAACGCACAAAGTTCACGCGGGCAGCCGTGTGCGGGGTTAGCCTAACCGCGTGTGCCACAGTGAGTCCGACCGATAGCAGCCAGGCCGGCAGCGTTAGATTGCGCTTACCCATGCGAGCGGCAATGTTCTGGATCGTGAGAGCGCCCGTTCCCGCCACGTTAAAGATGCCGGTAACCGGGCTCGTCACTGCTTTTGCGAGCACCGTCGCCACGTCGCTGTGCCAAATAAACACGTAGGGGGAGTCGCTGCCCGCAATCGCGAGCACCCGCTTCGCGTCAAACAGGGCCGTGATCTGATTCTGCAACCCCTCTCCGAGGATCGTGCCGATCCTGAAGATGCTCTGCTCAAGCTCGGGATGCTGCTCGCGACACTCAGCAAGCATCTCTTCAACCAGGCGTTTGTGCTTGCTGTACGAAAACTCGTCGTTGCCACGAAGCGGGTCCGCCTCGGTAAGCCACTCGGGTTATCAGCATGGTACCCGTAGGCCGCCCCGCTCGAAGACACGATGATGCGCTGCACTCCCTCAGCGAGGCAGGAGTCGATTGTGTTTCGGCTTCCGGTGACGTCGACCGCGTACTCCTGCGCCTCGGTTGTCTGTTTGCCCGGGTTCACGATCGAGGCGAGGTGGATCACGGTCGTGATCCCGTGCTTACGCAACAGCGGAGGCAGCGCAGTCGCATCCGTCACGTCGCAAAGCTCATAACTCACGGTTGGGATCCGGTCACCGTCGGCGGGCAGGCGAATATCTGCGCTGACCACGTGTTCAACGCCGGCGATCCTGCCCCCACGACACAGTTGCTCGATAACGGAGCGTCCCAAAAACCCGTTGCCACCCGTAATAAGCACACGGCGCCCCGTCAACTCGGTGTTTGTATCCTCGGCATGCAATGCCTCAGCATTCACGCTGGCACCTCCGACTGCGCAACTCTGCGCGCCTCAGATCGTGTGCTGTAACGCGCCCAAAACGTCGCGAGGATCAGGCCCGCGATAATATCCCAGATGCCCCACCAGCCCGCCACAACGGCCATGCCACCGAGCCCTCCAAAGAAGGTAAACACAAGGCCGAGGCCCAGTCCGGCGTTGCGGATGCCCAACTCAAAGGCCATCGCTCGCCTTGCTTTGGGCGGTAGCCCGAACCCGCGGGCAATACCCCAGCCAAGCGCCAACGAAATCGCTTCATGCAGAAACACCGCGACCAGCACCAGCCCGATATAGGTTATAAAGAGCTGCAGATTTCCCAGCAGGGCCGCCAGCACAAATCCGAGCAGCGCCAGCAGGCTGAGCCGTTTTGCCCAGGGCTGCACCTTCGCGGCAAAGCGCGGCCAGCGGTGAGCGATCAAGAGGCCGAGCACAAATGGTGCACCGATAATGAGGGCTATCTCGATCAGCATCTGCAGGGGTTCGAGGCGCACCGTCTTGAGAATTTCGTGCGCGGTTGGATGCAGCCCACCCCAAAAAGCAAGGTTCGCTGGCATGACGAAGATGGCGATCACGTTTGAGACTGCGGTCATCGACACAGAGAGCGCCACATCGCCCTTAGCGCGATAGGTGAGCACCTGAGAGACGTTGCCGGGCGGGCAACAGGCAACGAGGATCAGGCCCAGCGAAACCGAGGCTGATAGCCCCAGCAAGATGGTGAGTCCAAACGTGATCGCCGGCAGCAGCAAAAACTGGGCTGCAATCGCAACGATAATCGCCTTGGGGTTCTGAAGCGCGCGTCGAAAGTCGCTCACCTTGGTGTCGAGCGCGATCCCGAACATCACGAACGCGAGTACCGCACCGAGCGCGATCAGCGAGCCCGGTGTGAAGTTAACCGCAGCCTCGTCGATGTTCATGACTGCTCCACCAGGGTGCGCCCCGGAGCCGATGCTTCTGCGCGTTTCTTCGTGAGCTCGGCGGTCAGCGTCTTCACGGTGGTGCGGTAGGTGTGTTTATCGACGTAGTACGACATGCGGTCGAGTCCGAGATAGCGGTATCCGCCGGTGAGATCGGGCCAGGGAGCGGCGGCGCGATCCCGAATCAGCTCGGCTGTGCCGTCTTGCGCGTCAATCCCCGCCAAATAGCTTGCGAGCAACTCGGCCTGCTCGGCACGACCTTCCCACCCGATGCCTGACGCCTCGATCATGCCGAGCACGTAGATGCCGTTGAAACTCGGGTTGAACATGTTGAGGTAGAGCTTGGGAGAAGCGCCGATCCAGTTGAGATGAGTCTTGTCAATGTAGGGGTAGTCGAGCACATAACCGGTCGCGAGCATCACGAGGTCGTAGTCCGCTCGGGATCCGTCTGCGAAGTGAGCCGTGTGTCCTTCGACGCGAGTGATGTCGGGCCGGATCTTCACGTCGCCCTGACCCGCATGGTGCAAGATGAGGGTGTTGACCACCGGGTGAGACTCGTAGATGCGGTACTTGGGCTTCGGGAAGCCGAAGCGCTCGGGTTTGCCAGTGAAGGCTTTGAGCAAGCGCGAGTCTACGGCCTGCTTGATGGGACGGGGAGTGGCTTGCCCTGAGTGAGTGTGTCGGTCGGCTTACCGAACATATATTTGGGCACGAAATAGTAACCACGGCGCACACTCATGTCGACCGATTTGGCGTAGTGCACCGCGTCGACCGCGATATCGCAGCCGCTGTTACCCGCACCAATGAGCAGAACACGCTTGCCGTCGAACACACGCGGATGTTTGTAGTCGGCGGTGTGCAGCAACTCGCCGTCGAAGGTGCCCTTGAGCTTCGGCCTGTTTGGGTGCGCAAGGGTTCCGGAGGCGAGGATCACACCGTCGAATGTGTCTGTGTGCTCGCCATGTTCGTCTTGATACTTGACCTGCCAGCGGTTGCCTTCGGGAGTGACGGCGTTGACCGTGGTGTTGAAGCGAAAGTGCTCGCGCAAATCGAATGCATCAGCGAAGTCGTCGAAGTATTGCTTGAGCTCGCGGTGACTGGGGTAGTCGGCACGCACCTTACTCATCGGGAAATTTGCGAACTCAGTTGTTGTGCGGGAAGAGATGAGGTGCGCCGACTCGTAGACCGTGCTGCGGGAGTTGCTGATGTCCCAGAGTCCACCCACGCCGTCCGACGATTCGAACCCAACAAATATAACGCCCTTCGCGAGCATCTTCTGGGCCGCGGCGAGGCCCGTGGGTCCAGCACCGATCAGTGCGTATCTTTTGGGCTGAGCGGTCATTGGCTACTCCTTTGTGGCCCGTTTTCTGTGCCTGTCGTTGCCCGCAAGCGGGCGCATCACACCAACATAGTGGATGTTTGGGCCGACCAGTCGCCGCCGACCGTCAGGAATGATGCACAGCTGTGAAGCTGTAGCAACCGGCAAGTACGTTGCGTACGATGACACGCTCGACATCGTCTCGGCGAACGAGATGTTTGAGCGCGTCTCCGAGCGATTCAGTGGGTTCAACGATAGTCACCAGGTCGTACGCAATGCGATGATCCAAGGTGTAGGGACGCACAAGCTGTCGACGGTGTTCGAACTGAGAAGGCACTCTGGTGTGCTCGCGCGAGTCGCAAAGTTCGACATGGACCACTATGGGCCCGGTCTCAGCGAAAGGTCCTCGCCAGGGGAAGGGGTTCCAAGCGACAATCGCGAGTTTATCTCCCACCACTGAGTCACTTAGGCAGCAGCGCAGCGGCCAACCGCCTTCGAGATCGGTGAACGGCTCCACGGCGTTCTGGCCATGGTCAAGCCCCGAAGTACGCATCTCGGCCAGCTGTTGGGAATCAAGTCCGGTAACAATCATGTCAACAACGCTAGATGTATGCGGGTCGATACACTCGCGAGATTCGGACTTTGTTGTGGGCATACACACTCTCACCACAAAAGAAATGGCCCTGTCGCTCCAACAAGAGAGACAGAGCCATTTCTGTGTTTGTTAGTTCTGAAGTGGTGGCACGATTATCGTTGCGGTACTTTACTTAGCGCCATTCTTCCCTCTGGGGGTGGCGTCCTCTGCAGCATTTCCGCTTGATGAAACGGCGACACGAGCAAATTCGGTGGGCAGATCCACATCGTTTCATTGCACGTTTGTCGCCTGCTTCTGCCACAAACTCAAATCCTGCCACGGCGCAGATTCTTCAGAGCAAACGCGCCAGCGTTTGCGTGATCTGGGGTCCGCATTCTTCGTGAGATTGGCGAGTGCGCCCGATACCGACGAGGTCCCTGGATACCGACGTGTGATTATCGGGGGCTCTCGTCGGTATCGGGTGCCTTCGAGCTCTGCGAGTGCTGCACGCCTGAGCGACGACCCGGGTGACTCGGCAGGAAGGTCGTTCGCGCATACCAGTGACTAGTATCTTGCACACACAAAGAGCCCGGCCGAAGCTGTGCACAACAAAAAGACCCGGCGCTAGCCGGGTCTTGTTCGTGCGCGATACTGGGATCGAACCAGTGACCTCTTCCGTGTCAGGGAAGCGCGCTACCGCTGCGCCAATCGCGCCAGTTAAGGCTTATTTAGTTATAGAGAGGTGGCGACGGGATTCGAACCCGTGTATACGGCTTTGCAGGCCGCTGCCTCGCCTCTCGGCCACGCCACCGCAGTGATTTACACCACATCATGGCTCGGCGAACCGATCCATTCGAGCGGATGACGAGACTCGAACTCGCGACCCTAACCTTGGCAAGGTTATGCGCTACCAACTGCGCTACATCCGCTTGTGCACGTTTCCGTGTACCCAAATGACTATAGGGGACTTGCCTGGACCTCGCAAATTCGGCGTGAGTGTTCGGGCGTGCCGCCCTGTCTGCCTCAAATTGCTGTAACAATTTGAACCAGGCGATTATTTTGCCAACATTGAATGAGCTTGACGGATACTGTGGAGTGATGGGGACGGAGTCGCGCAGGGGTGCCAAGCGGGCACTGCGCATATCTGCCTTTGTCATGGTTGTTATTGCGCTCATAGTCGCGTTTGCTCACAGGCAAGACATCCAAGATCATTTCAGCGCCTCAAGCTTTGACCCGTCGACTCGCACTGTCGAGGTCATGAAGGCACTTCAACTCACCCCGACGGGTAAGCGTGTCTTTCTGGCATCGCATCCCACGGTTGATGGCAGCCAGAAGTTCAATGAGCAGTGCGCCAACGTTGATCACTCGGAAGAGGGGCACGTTCTTGGATGTTTCACGGGGGATCGTATCCATCTGTTTGACGTGACCGACAAGCGAGTGCGCGGAATTGTCGAGGTTACTGCCGCGCACGAACTGCTCCACGCGGCTTTTTCGCGCCTCAGCGACGGCGACCGCACCGCGTACTCAGAGAAGCTACTCAACGAGTACGACGTGATGAGCACCAACAATCCTGAACTTGTTGACCGCATGAGCGTTTACTCGCACCTCTCAGACTCCGCATTTGCGAATGAGTTGAACTCAGTTCTGGGCACCGAAGTACGAGACTTACCCACCTGGCTCAACACGCATTACGCCACCTGGTTTAAGGATCGCGGCGCACTCGTCGACGTTTTCGACTCGTACCACTCGGTGTTCATCGGACTTCAGGATCGCGCCGAAGATTTGCAGAGTGAAATGTCGTCCCTGCGTGCAGATGTCGAGCAGCGAAATCTCAGCTACGACGCTGCTGTCAAGCAGTTCAACCTCGATGCGGCGGAGTTTCGGGCACGCAACGAGCGGTTCGAATTCTCGGAAACCCCTGACGAGTTCGATCGTATCCGCGCAGAGCTGTCTGAGCGACGATCCGCGCTGCAAGCAGCCCTCACCGACCTGCAAGCGGACATCGATCACTACAACGACCTGCGTAAACAACTTCAGGAGCTGGGACAGGTCAGCTCCGAGCTTGCAGGCAAACTCAACAGTGATCTCGCCCCCGTAACGACTCGCCCCGAAGAGTAGATTTTTCGTGCGCGCTGAATCCGTGTAGGATCGTTCCGGTCAGCGCAGGTGGCGAATCGAAAGATCCCGAGCCAGCGCGTACGGGCGATTGGCGCAGTTGGTAGCGCGCTTCCTTCACACGGAAGAGGTCATCGGTTCGAGTCCGGTATCGCCCACCACATGACTGATTTCATCTGGAGCATCTTCGTCGTAAGCCATCTGGTACTGGCACTCATTGCGGTCATTTCAATGAGTAAGGTTGCGAGCTCGATGACGGCACTTAGGGCCGGCCGCTGGATCGTCTTGATCGTACTTCTCCCAATCATTGGGAGCGTGCTGTGGCTCTGGGCCGGCAAACGCCGCGTCTTGCGTGAGCGCGCGGAAGATTCCACCACCTCGACCCAGTAGGATCGTTACGTCGTAACCCTGAACACGGCAGTATTCGATGCAACGCCCCAAGGCAGTGCCAAGGTGCCGTGTTCACTCGCTTTGAAGGAGTGTGCCACGTGGCAGACGGATTCTCCCTGTTTACCGACCGTTCGATTGTCGCCATGCGCGTCAACGGTGAACTGCGCGATCTCGCCGCAGAGGTGACAGATACAGACACCGTTGAGCCGATCACGGTCGACTCCGCTGACGGTCTCAGCATCCTGCGCCACTCCGCAGCCCACGTGCTCGCGCAGGCGGTGCAACAGATCAACCCAGACACAAAGCTCGGCATTGGGCCGCCCATCACCGATGGTTTCTATTACGACTTTGATCCGGCTGAGCCGTTCACGCCCGAGGATCTCAAGGCGATCTCTGCCCAGATGCAGAAGATTGTGAAGCAGGGTCAGCGCTTCATTCGTCGTGTTGTCACGGAAGACGAGGCGCGCGCCGAGCTCGCAAGCGAGCCCTACAAGCTTGAACTGATTGGCCTCAAAGGTGGCAACACCGGCGACGATAACGAGAGCGTTGAGGTTGGCGGCGCTGAACTCACCATCTACGACAACGTTGACCCCAAGACCGGCGAGGTTTGCTGGAAAGACCTCTGCCGTGGCCCACACGTTCCGAATACCCGCATGCTCGGCAATGGCTGGGCGCTCATGCGCAGCGCGGGTGCGTACTGGCGAGGCAGCGAAGCGAACCCCATGCTGCAGCGCATCTACGGCACAGCCTGGCCAACCAAAGACGAGCTGCGCGCCTATCAGACCCGTCTTGAGGAGGCCGCGAAGCGCGACCACCGCAAGCTCGGTGTTGAGATGGATCTCTTCAGCTTCCCCGACGAGATCGGATCCGGCCTCGCCGTCTTCCACCCTCGTGGCGGCATCATCCGCCACGAGATCGAGTCGTACATGCGCGACGAGCTACTCAAGAACGGCTACGAGGTCGTCAACAGCCCCCACATCACCAAGGGCACGCTCTTCGAGACCAGCCAGCACTTAAACTGGTACAAAGACGGCATGTTCCCGGCGATGCACCTCGACGAGGTTGCTGACGCCGAAGGTAACGTGACCAAGCAGGGCCAGGACTACTACCTGAAGCCCATGAACTGCCCGTTCCACAACCTCATCTACCGCGCGCGTGCCCGCAGCTACCGCGAGCTTCCACTCCGCCTCGCCGAGTTCGGTACCGTGTATCGCTACGAGAAGAGCGGCACCCTCTCGGGTCTCACCCGCGTACGCGGCCTTACCCAAGACGACGCCCACATCTACGTCACCGACGAGCAGGTCAAAGACGAGATCAAGCGCCAGCTTGAGTTTGTGTTTGCGACTCTGCGCGCCTACGGACTCAATGACTTCTACCTCGAGCTCTCGACGCGGGATCCCGAAAAGTCTGTAGGCTCAGACGAGCAGTGGGAAGCGGCCACCGAGACGCTGCGCCAGGTGGGCGAAGAGTCCGGTCTCGAACTCGTTGCCGATCCCGGCGGTGCTGCCTTCTACGGCCCCAAGATTTCCGTCCAGGCTCGCGACGCCATTGGACGCACCTGGCAGCTCTCGACCGTGCAGCTCGACTTCAACCAGCCGGAGCTGTTCGAGCTTGAATATGCCGCTGCTGACGGTACGCGCAAGCAGCCAATCATGATCCACCGCGCGCTGCTCGGTTCCGTCGAGCGCTTCTTCGCGATTCTGCTTGAGCACTACGCGGGCGCATTCCCCGTCTGGCTGTCACCCGTGCAGGTGGTCGGGATCCCGGTCGCTGAGCAATACGGTGACTATCTTGACGAGGTAATCGCCCAGTTGCGAGCCCGCGGGGTGCGCGCCGAGGTTGATCACAGCGACGACCGCATGCCCAAGAAGATTCGCAATCATACGAAGGCCAAGGTGCCGTTCCAGCTGATTGCGGGCGAAGAAGATCGCGAGGCCGGTGCCGTGAGCTTCCGCTTCCGTGACGGCACCCAGCTCAACGGTGTGCCGGTAGCTGAGGCTGTCGAGCGGATCGTGAAGTCGATCGAAATGCACGAGCAGGTGTCGACGGCGTGGACGGAGTAGAAGACCTCAGCACGACGGCTGCCGTCGGTGATCCCGACGACATGCAGCGGCTGTGGGTGCCACACCGCATGGTGTACGTCGCGGATCACCACCAGCCCGATCACAGCGACTGTCCGTTCTGCGAGGCATCACATCGCAGTGACGAGGATGCTCTCATCGTTGCTCGCGGCAAAACCGCTTACGTGCTGCTGAACCTTTTCCCCTACAACAACGGCCACATGCTCGTGTGCCCGTATCGCCACGTCTCGCTGTACGACGAGGCAACCGACGAAGAGGTCGCCGAAATTGCGGCTCTCACGCAGACTGCTATGCGGGTTGCACGCGAGGTCATGGGTTGCCAGGGCTTTAATATTGGAATGAACCAGGGTGCCATTGCGGGTGCGGGGGTTGCCTCACATCTACACCAGCACATCGTGCCGCGCTGGTCGTCAGACGCCAATTTCTTTCCGATCATCGCGAAGACAAAGGCCCTGCCTCAGCTGCTTGGAGATGTGCGCGCGTCGCTCGCGGCTGCCTGGCCGCATCCCTAGCACAACTCGCCGCACGGCATTCAACGCAAGCTCTGAGCGGCTCGCGTCTAGACTCGATTCAGCGAACAACACACTTCAGAAAAGGGGAAGCTCCCGTGTCAGGACACTCCAAGTGGGCAACGACCAAGCACAAGAAGGCGATTATCGACAGCCGCCGTGCCAAGGCGTTCGCCAAGTACATCAAGAACATCGAGGTTGCGGCCCGCATCGGGGGTGCCGACCTCGCGGGTAACCCGACTCTCGCCGATGCCGTGCACAAGGCAAAGAAGAACTCGGTTCCGGGTGACAACATCGATCGCGCGATCAAGCGTGGTGCGGGCCTCGACGGCGACGCTGTTGAATACCTCAACATCATGTACGAAGCATACGGCCCGAACGGTGTCGCTCTCATGGTCGAGTGTCTGACCGACAACAAGAACCGTGCGGCTGCCGAGGTGCGCACTGCGCTCAACCGCAACGGCGGCACACTCGCGGATCCCGGAAGTGTTGCCTACAACTTTGCGCGTAAGGGTGTTATCACAGTTCCCGCCGAGGGTACCACGGAAGACGACGTGCTGAACGCGGTGCTCGATGCCGGTGCTGAAGAGGTCAACCTCACTCCCAATGGCGAGGCGTTCGAGGTCATTACTGAATCTTCCGAGCTTGTCGCTGCTCGTACCGCACTCGTCGAGGCCGGCATCGATTACGACTCCGCCGACGCCGAGTTTGTGCCGAGTCTGAAGGTTGAGATCGACGCCGCGACCGCCCGCAAGGTCTTCGGCATTATCGATGCCCTCGAGGACAGCGACGATGTGCAGAACGTGTACTCGAACTTCGACCTGACCCCCGAAGTGCAGGCGGAACTCGCCAACGACGAGTAGCCGCTACCGATGCGCATCATCGGGATTGATCCCGGCCTTACACGACTTGGGGTCGGGATCGTCACCTCTGAAGCCGGGCGGCGTGTCACCTTCGAGCACGTCGAGGTGCTGCACAGCCCGGCCTCGGCGAGCACACCAGAGAGGCTGCTGCTGCTCGGCTCCGCGATCCAGCGCCTGCTCGACGGCGAAAAACCCGACGGCATTGCTCTTGAGCGCGTGTTCGCCCAGCAGAACCTGCCAAGTGTGATGGGCGTCGCGCAGATCAGCGGGGTCGTCATGTTTCTCGCCGAGCAACGCGGCATTCCGGTCGCGCTCTACACACCCAACGAGGTGAAATCACAGGTCACGGGCTATGGGGCGGCAGACAAGTCTCAGGTCACCACGATGGTGACGAGACTTTTGCGCCTCGCGGCACCCCCTAAGCCGGCGGACGCCGCCGACGCGCTGGCGCTCGCCATCACCCATGCCTGGCACCTGGGAAGAGGGGGATCGGCCGATCGCCTCGGTCGCGGTGCCGCCCCGGGAACGGAAACCCCGCGCAGCGCGCCTGGCGCGAAGCGGAACAAAAGTCGGGCGCCCGCCGCGGGCCTCGCAACTGAGTGCGAGATACTGGCTTCATGCCTCTTTACCGCGAAGAAG
Source organism: Leucobacter coleopterorum (assembly GCF_011382985.1). GTDB lineage: Bacteria > Actinomycetota > Actinomycetes > Actinomycetales > Microbacteriaceae > Leucobacter > Leucobacter coleopterorum. The sequence goes on along the minus strand of NZ_CP049933.1, from coordinate 1,541,266 downwards.
GCGTTGTGATCCGCACCCATAAATTGGGTGAAGCTGATCGCATCGTCACCCTGCTCACTCGTGGTCGCGGACTGCTTCGGGCGGTCGCAAAGGGTGTGCGGCGTACCTCGTCTAAGTTCGGTGCTCGTCTTGAACCCTTTATGGTCGCCGACATTCAGTGTTACGAGGGCCGCACGCTCGACACAATCACGCAGGCCTCGACCCTCGGAGCCTATGGCCCCAACATCAGCGCCGACTACGACCGCTACCGCGCCGGCAGTGTGATCGTCGAGACCGCCGAGCGCATCGCCGAGGGTGGCCCATCGCGAGAGCAGTACGCGCTGCTTGTTGGCGCACTTCGCACACTCGCGGCCGCCAACATTCCGGCTGAGCTTGTGCGTGACGGGTTTCTGCTCAGAGCGATGGGACTCGCGGGATGGACCCCCGGTTTTGACGCGTGTGTGCGATGCGGCGCGCCCGGGCCACACACCGTAGTCGCGGTACAGCTCGGTGGGGTTGTCTGCGAAAACTGTCGCCAGGCAGGATCGCCGAGACTCGATCCCGGCAGCATTCGATTGCTCGCAGCCCTGCTGGCGGGGGACTGGGAGACCGCGAGTGACTCGACCGAAAGAGAACGCGGCCAGGCCGCGGGGATTGCCGCCGCGCACACACAGTGGCACCTCGAACGCGGACTTCGTTCGTTTAGCTCGCGGCACAGCAGCTCACCTCGGGCCTAAGCCAGGCGCGCGGGCATAAACTTGCACGCATGCGCACTGCTCCCACCTCTCTGGTGCCCGTCGATTGGACCGGAGAGCAACCACCCCGATTTGTCTCTGCTGTCCCCGGCCATGTTGCCATCGTGATGGACGGGAATGGACGGTGGGCAAACCGTCGTGGCCTCTCTCGTGTCGAGGGACACCGCATGGGGGAGCAGGCTCTGCTCGATGTCGTAGCTGGCGCGATCCAGGCGGGGGTCACACACCTCAGCGTCTACGCGTTCTCCACCGAGAACTGGCGGCGATCGCCCGATGAGGTGCGCTTCCTCATGGGGTTTAACCGCGATGTACTGCGCCGTCGACGTGAACAGCTTGACGCTTGGAACGTGCGCATGCGCTGGGCCGGTCGCCGGCCACGTCTGTGGGGTTCGGTCATCAATGAGCTTCAGACCTCTGAGCGCGTGACCGCGGGCAACACCGGCCTCACACTCACCATGTGTGTTAACTACGGTGGGCGCAACGAGATCACTGACGCCGTGCGCAAGATCGCGGAAGAAGTACGGATCGGCAGGCTCTCGCCCAGCGGCATCAGCGAGCGCACGATCGAACGCCATCTGTACGTGCCCGAACTTCCCGATGTTGATCTTTTCTTGCGCAGCTCGGGCGAGCAACGCACCAGCAATTTCATGCTGTGGCAGTCCGCCTACGCAGAAATGGTGTTTCTCGACACCCTCTGGCCCGATTTCGGCCGAACCGAGCTGTGGCGTGCGATCCAGATCTATCAGGATCGTGACCGCCGCTTCGGTGGAGCAGTTGACCTGCCCGGCACCGGATCCTGAGCCGCCCGGCGCGCGCAGAGGAGCCTGGGGATTCATCTGCGACAATAGACCGGATATGAACTCGCAAACTCTCACAGGCGACCGCCTCAACATCGGGCCGCTCACCCTCGACGTGCCCGTTGTGTTGGCCCCCATGGCTGGAATCACGAACACAGCGTTCCGTCGACTGTGCCGCGAGTACGGTGCGGGACTTTACGTCTCAGAGATGATTACAAGCCGCGCCCTCGTCGAGCGCACACCGGGATCCCTCCGACTAATCAAGCACCACGAGAGCGAAACACCCCGCTCCATCCAACTCTATGGCGTTGACCCGAAAACGGTTTCCGAGGCCGTCAAGTTTCTTGTTGATCAAGATCTCGCCGACCACATCGACCTCAATTTCGGCTGTCCTGTTCCTAAGGTGACTCGAAAGGGTGGCGGATCGGCGCTGCCCTGGAAGAGCGACCTGTTCCGCGCGATCGTTGAGGGTGCGGTGAGGGCTGCGGGTGAAATTCCACTCACGATCAAGATGCGCAAGGGCATCGACGCGGATCACCTCACCTACCTAGACTCGGCCAAAGCCGCAGAGGATGCGGGTGTTGCAGCTATCGCGCTTCACGGGCGCACCGCCAACGAATTTTACTCGGGCCAGGCCGACTGGGATTCAATAGCGACCCTCAAGGAAACGATCACCAGCGTGCCAATTCTCGGCAATGGCGATATCTGGTCGGCTGAAGACGCGATCCGCATGGTGCGCGAGACCGGCTGCGACGGTGTGGTTGTCGGCCGCGGCTGCCTGGGCCGCCCCTGGCTGTTCGGCGACCTCGCCTCGGCCTTCCGCGCCGAGCGCGGGGACATCACCTGGGATGAGGCCGAAGCCGCGATCGCAAAACCCCCGCTCGGCTTTGTCATGCAAGCGATGCGCCGCCACACGGAGCTGCTTGTTGAATTTTTCGACGGCGACGAGGGCCATGCCTGCCGTGATATTCGCAAGCACGTCGCCTGGTACTACAAGGGCTACGGGGTTGGTGGCGACACGAGGCGCGCGCTCGCCACGGTCGAATCGATCGAACACATGGACGAGATTTTCGGCACGATGGACGGCTCGATGCCCTACCCGGGCGAGGGCGCAGAGGGTCCGCGCGGCCGCGCTGGCAGCCCAAAGCGCCCAATCCTGCCGCAGGGCTGGCTCGAGAGCCGCACCAGCGACAGCATCGATTTCTCTGAGCTGGCAGAGGCGGAGCGAGACGATTCCGGTGGTTGAGATGTTGACGGCTGCAACGCAGTTGCCCGTGGGCTACGACGTCGAAGACGCCGAACGAGTCGTGCCGGAGCAGCACAGCAGCACCCGCAGTGACTTCGCGCGGGATCGCGCTCGCGTGCTCCATTCAAGCGGCTGGCGCAGGCTCGCCGCTAAAACGCAGGTGCTGAGCCCCACCGCAGGTATCGACTTCGCGCGCAACCGGCTGACTCACTCGCTTGAGGTCGCACAGATTGGCCGCGAGCTAGCCGTGTCGCTGGGTCTCGCTCAAGACGTTGTGGACACTGCGTGCCTCGCGCACGATCTTGGCCACCCTCCCTTCGGCCATAACGGTGAGAGAGCGCTCAACGAGTGGGCAGCCGATGCAGGCGGTTTTGAGGGCAACGCCCAAACGCTGCGGCTGCTGACCCGACTGGAGCCAAAGCGCTTTGCTCCCGATGGCACCAGCATTGGGCTAAATCTCACTCGAGCCACACTCGACGCCAGCTGCAAGTATCCGTGGAGCCTCTCCGAGGCTCCCGCGGGCAGCGGCAAATTTGGGTTCTTTACCGACGACGAACCGGTGTTTCGCTGGTTGCGTGCGGGAGCCCCGGCTCGTGTGAAGTGCGCCGAGGCCCAGGCTATGGATCTGGCGGACGATATTGCGTACTCGGTGCATGATTTTGAAGACGCGGTTGTCAGCGAGTTCATCGATCCTGAAATTCTCACTTCCCGCTCCGGTCACAGCTCGCTCATCGATGCGGTTGCAGAGTGGGCCGGCGGATCATTCACCACCGATGAGCTCGGTGCCGGCTACGATCGCATCGCGGAGTCTTCGAACTGGCTAATCCGCTGGGACGGCACCAGGCGACACCAGGCGCAACTCAAGAATTTTACGAGCGACATGATCGGGCGATTTGCGCGCGCCGCAATTCACGACACACTCGAAGCCGCGGATGGGTCCCCTCTCACCCGGTACGGAGCGAGCATCGTGGTGCCGCGCGAGGTGCGTGCCGAAATTGCCGTGCTCAAGGGCATCGTTGCAGCGTTTGTTATGGCGAGCGGTCGCCGCCAGCCCACCTATCGCCGCCAACGAGACCTACTGCTTGAGCTGCTCGAGGTACTGTGGGAATCGGACGGCAGCGAACTAGAGCCCGCTTTCGCCGATGATTATCGAGCCGCCCGCAACGACGCCGATGCCAAGCGCGCGGTGGTCGATCAGGTTGCCTCTCTTACCGATCAATCAGCGATCGCCTGGCACAAGCGTCTGTGCGACGTCCCTCTGGTCTAAATCTTCGTTCTTTAGAATTTGCGATCGTAGCGATAAATGAAAGCCGCCATTGCACCGCGGGTGACGGGCTCATTCGGGCGGAAGATTCCACCCCCGTACCCCGTTGTGATGCCCGTCGAGGCGAGCCAGCTGACCTCTTTATAGAACTGAGCGGATCGCCTCACATCTTTGAAGCGGGCCTTGGTCGGTGCCGTGTACTTTGGTGAGCCGGCAAACCGGTAGAAGAACGCCGCCATTGCTTGTCGCGAGATCGAATAGCCAGGTTTAAAGGTACCGTCTTTGTAGCCGGTCGTGATGCCGGTCGAACTTAGCCAGGTAATCTGCTTATAGAACTTGTGGCCTCTTGGTACGTCAGTAAACGGAGAACGTGCGGGTGGGCGGTACGAGGGGCTACCCGCGTACCTATAGAGAAAGGCTGCCATTGCCTCGCGCGAGACTGAGTCGTTGGGTCGGTAGGTTCCGTCCGAGAACCCGTTGGAGTACCTCTTGCCAATCATCCAGTTGATCTCTTTGAAGAACTTATGCGAAGTCGGCACATCCCAAGCCCGCACTCGCTGACGGTAGTTCGCTATCGTGGCCGCCATCTCGTTGAGAGCTCGTGCCCCATGCCTATACACGGGTTCTCCTGATGCAACTCCCGTTCCCAAGTAATTGATCCAGGGGTTTGAGTACTGCAATCGAACTGGGCAGGTGTCGACCCCACCACTCCAGCACTCGTATCCCATAATGTCTCGGGCCACCCCAGGTGTGGAGCTGCCGTGGCTATAAGGAAAAATCGGCGGTGCAGCGGCGGGAACCTCGGGGTTGTGCGACAGACCCAGGCTGTGTCCGAGTTCGTGCGCGAGCGTAAACTTGCGATAGCAGTAGGGCGCGGTTGCCGTGACGCTGTAGGCCCCACCCTCACGAGCACCGTACACGGAAGTTGGTCGCCCAGCCACACCACAGGCATTTGTCGCGTTTGGCACAATCATGGTCACGAGATCCGCACCGATCGCATCGCGCTCAGCTTTAAGCCGCCACAGGTCACCCGCGCCACTCCTGAGGTTATCGATGTCAGTCACGATATTGCTCCAGCTCTGTGTGTAGTTGACGTAAATAATTTTCATGACCCGCACACGCAGTGTCACGCCCGAGTTCAAGAGCGCCTGATTCATGAATGCGATTTGGCTGGCGATATAACTCTCCACTGCCCCCACACTCTCAAAGTTGTTGGCGAAACCAACCAGAACATCGATAGTGGCGAGTCCCTGTGCGGCGCTCGTGGCAGCCTCCGTAGTTGTATCGGGTTCTGCAGCTCCCAGTTCCTCGGCAGCGCTGATGTCTTCCTGAGTTGGAGCTTCTCCTTCGGGCTCCGTCATATTCTGCGTGGGCTCGTAAGCGAGATTCGTCTCTTCAATGCTGTAGGTATTGTCTTTGCCCTCGTCTGGTTTGATAATCACCGATGGATTCGACGTCTCTTGTACACCACCAAACAGTTCATATCCCGTCACCCCAGGCACAAACGAGAGTGTCACCGATCCCGTGCCACCCTCAGGGGTGATCGCTTGCCCGAGCACCTCAACGTCGGGGACTGAGTTGATGCGCCAACTGATTTCGTGAGAGCCACCTCTTGTACCGTCACCTGCATCTGACGGCCGTCAAAGAGCTGCAGGGCAAAGTTGCTCGCCGAGGGAACGACAACTCGTTCATCACCTGGATCCTGCGCGAGCACGTCTGGGGATACCAGCTGACCTAGGGCTGCGTCTGCGTCGAGTGGCGACACCCTTGATTGGCTCACGTCAGAGGGCGGGAGCGCGTCTGGTGCCACACTGGGTGCTTTTGACGAGCCCGAAGGTGGGACCGCCTGAGATTGCTGTTGCATTTCTGTCGGGGGAGCAGCATCGTCGACAAACCAAACACCTGCTGCTGACTCTGCATTGGCCGCTGCGCCTGACGGAAGCACCAGTGCACCCCCCGCCAAAGCTAAGGCACAAATGCTTCCTAATAAGCTGCGTGAACCCATATTGGTCACCCTCCCCGTGGATGAACCGTCGCACCCCCCTGCGGGTGAACTTGGGAGTAACCTACGACTTTGAAATCGCTCAGACAACCCCTTGAACCGTGAATCCAAAATCAATATGCTGTGCGACTCAGTCGCACTTCTGCCATTCAAATTGGCGTCACGTATAGCTGGGAAGATTACGGGGCCACCATTAGCTAGACTCAATGCTTATGGCAGGTCGGATTAAGGCGAGTGACGTCGAAGAGGTGAAACGTCGCACCAATCTGGCCGATCTTGTCAGTGACTACGTGATGCTCAAGAACGCGGGCATCGACTCAATGAAGGGGCTCTGCCCTTTCACGACGAGCGCAGTCCCAGCTTTCATGTGCGCCCAGCGCTCGGCTATTACCACTGCTTCGGCTGCGGAGAATCTGGCGATGCGTTCACCTTCTTGCAGCGCATGGATCACCTCACCTTTGCAGAGTCGGTCGAGCGGCTCGCGGCACGGATCCACTACCCGCTCACCTACGAAGAGGGCGGATTCGCACGAGAAGAAGGCCCTAACCGGGCCCGCTTGCTCGCAGCGAATGCCGCCGCCGCCAAGTTTTACACTGAGCAGCTGGGCAGCAAAGAGGCCGCAACCGGTCGTCAGTTCTTGAGCGATAGGGGATTCAACGAAGCCGCCTGGGGCCAGTTTGGCGTTGGGTACGCGCCTCGAGGTTGGGACGCACTCACAAAACACCTCCGGGCAAAGGGTTATACCCCGGCAGAACTTGTGCAATCCGGCCTTGTTTCCGAGGGGCAACGTGGCGTCTACGACCGTTTTCGCGGCAGAGTGGTATGGCCAATCCGCGATACCAGCGGGCAGACGCTCGGTTTTGGTGCGCGCCACCTCTATGAAGACGACAAAGGTCCCAAATACCTGAACACGCCCGAGACCCCGGTTTACCACAAGTCGCAGGTGCTCTACGGACTTGACCTCGCAAAGAAAACGATTTCGCGTGGCCATCAGGCCGTGGTAGTTGAGGGCTACACCGACGTGATGGCGTGCCATTTAGCTGGGGTGGAATCTGCGATCGCAACCTGTGGCACCGCGTTTGGCAAAGACCACATTTCGGTGCTGCGAAGAATTATGGGCGACGACAGTGCATCCGAGGTCGTCTTCACCTTTGACCCCGATGAGGCCGGGCAGAAAGCCGCACTGCGGGCGTTCAGTGAAGAAAAACGCTTCACGGCACAAACCTATGTCGCGGTGGCACCCGAGGGGTTTGATCCCTGCGACCTGCGTCTCCACAGGGGCGACGAGGCGGTCCGAGAACTCTTCACACGTAAGGTTCCACTCTTTGAGTTTGCGCTCAAGCGTGCCGTGAGCCGTTTTGATCTCAATAGTGTCGAGGGGCGCGTGTCTGCCCTTCGTGAGGCCGCACCAATCATTGCCGAGATCAAGGACCCCTCAATGCGGCCCGGCTACACAAGAGAGCTCACTAAAATGCTGGGTGGTGAACTGTCCGAGGTTCAACAGGCAGTTCGCCAGGCTGCGCAGCAGTCCGAACGTGCACCTGGCCGAACAACCCTCCAGCAGCAGGGCCAGCAGCGATCCCAACAGCACAACCGTCAGGCTGACCGGCGGCGGTACAACCAAGGCACAGACACCCAGGGCCCACCGAACGAGCAGTTCGACCCCGATTTCCAGTCGCAGGCTCAGCCGCAAATGCCAAGAGCCTCTCTTTCAACCCTGAGGTCCACCCCAACAACCTGGCTTGAGCGTGACGCGCTGATGTCGATGCTGCAACAGGGCGAAGCCGTGGGCGCGGATCTGCTCGCGCAAGCGGTCACCGCACAGGTCATGGAGCCAAACCTGAAAGTGGTGCGCGACGCGCTGGCGGCAGCCCTACCGCAACTCGGCACGACCGGGTGGCTTGAGGCTGTACTGGCGGCGACCCCACCGAGCCATCAAGATCTCGTCCGTGAACTGGCGATGGCACCCATGCCCGAGCGCAGACCCGATCAACTGAAGGTCTACGCACGCGAGGTTGTTGTGTCGCTTCTAGATCGGGATCTTCTTTCGCTTAAGGGAGAACTGCTCTCACGAATGCAGAGAATCGGTGATTCGAGCGATCCTGGATCCCGTCGTATTCAAGAACAACTTGTGGCGCTTGAAGCGGCAAGACGTGGGCTTCGCGACGAGTGATCGGTGTACCAGACAATGCCCTAGGCTGGTCAGGTTAGTTTTCATTAACATACCCACCCCGCATTCATTGAAGGAACAGACCATGGTACATCCGCGGCTTAATGCCGACCCGACCATACGAGTCTCAGATCTTTCCCTGTCGTATCCAGCCCACGCAGGCGGCCGCGAGTTCCAGGCGGTTGAGGGCGTCTCCTTCGATATCCCTCAAGGCGATGTCGTCGCCCTTCTGGGTGAGAGTGGATCTGGTAAGTCAACCCTGGCGAAGTTTCTTGCCGGCCGCGGGTCCGATGCGGGCGAAAAGTCTGCTCGTATCAAATTCACCGGGGGAGACGCCAACGTGCTTGGCGTACCAATGGCCAAACTCAGCCGACGCGCCCGAGCGCGCCTGACGGCCTATGTCGGACACCTCGCTCAAGACGCAGGGGCAACACTCATTCCCGAGCTCAACGTCGGCGACATTCTGTTTGAACCGATTGTTGAGCGCAGCAAAAACTTTGATCGTGACGCTCTCGGCGAACGCATCGCCGAGATGATGGACATCATTGCCCTACCCCTGAGCAAGTTGCAGGAATACCCTTACGAACTCTCCAAGGGGCAACGACAGCGTGTCGCGGTCATGCGCTCGCTCATGCTTGACCCTACCGTTCTCATCGCAGACGAGCCCACCCTGGGCGTCGACGCGAATAATCGGCCGAAAATCGTTGAACTGCTGCGCTGGTATCGCGAACGCACCAGCGCCACACTGGTGCTCATCAGCCATGATATTGGGATGCTGGAGGCGTTGGCACGCGACGTGCTCGTGCTGCAGCAGGGGCGCCTGGTTGGTCACGGCGACATCAACGCCATCTTTCGGCAGGCGGATCACGGTTACGTGCAGAAACTCGCACAGGCACTTCGGGCGACCGCTTATGACGAGATCGCCGAAGAGTAAGCGAAACGCGAGCCCGGATTTGCAAAGACAACTTGGCTTGGTAATATAGTCAGGTTGCCACGGCAACGAAATGATCCCCTGTAGCTCAGTTGGCAGAGCGCTTGACTGTTAATCAGGATGTCGCTGGTTCGAGCCCAGCCGGGGGAGCAGAATACAAAACAGCCCTCACCTTCACGGTGGGGGCTGTTTTGATTTACGCACCCAGCCGGGGAAGTAAGATCCTGGCATGAGTGAAATGAATCCGCCCCAAATCTTCGGCGTCGACCCCTACGGCACGCCCGAGATTCACAAAAGCGCGTGGCTCGCACCAGGTTCTGTTGTGGTCGGCAACGTGACGCTGGGAGGTGGCAGCAGCGTCTGGTACAACGCGGTCGTGCGCGGTGACTCCGACAGCGTCACAATCGGCTCCAACAGCAACGTGCAAGACGGTGTAGTGATCCACACCCATCGCGGGCACCCCGCGATCATTGGCGACGATGTTTCGATCGGACACAACGCGGTCGTGCATGGCGCAACGGTTGAAGACGGCTGCCTGATAGGCATGAACGCGACCGTGCTCAGCGGTGCGATCGTTGGATCAGGATCCCTCATTGCCGCTGGAGCACTGGTACCGCAGGGAGCCGTGATCCCACCCCACTCGCTCGTAGCCGGTATTCCCGGCCGAGTCGTCAGCACATTAAGCAATGAGGATCGCGAGTCCGTTCGGCGCAATGCTGAGGTATATCTCGAGTACACAGCGAACCACCAAAACGCACTTGGAAAAAATGCGAGCAAAAATGCACTATGATCATTGAGGTGCGATTGCAACACGGCAACCGCTCCGGGGATGTAGCTCAATGGTAGAGCCTCAGTCTTCCAAACTGATTACGCGGGTTCGATTCCCGTCATCCCCTCCAAATACCATCACCGTCTGCTGACCAGGACGAAACGCCCGTAATTTCCGTACGTGGCACACACCCAGCTTCAGATCAGCTAGACTTGCTCAGGTTGCTCGCGCAAGCGCGGGATCAACACGAAGAAACCTTAGGGTTTCGGGGCGTAGCTCAGCTTGGCTAGAGCGCCCGCTTTGGGAGCGGGAGGTCGCAGGTTCGAATCCTGTCGCCCCGACCAGGGTCACAAGGCCCGACACAGGCTGATACCGCCAAATGGACAATCATGAGAGGTCAAATTGCCGAAGACGACAGCTGAGAAGCTCACTCCGACCCGCGCGAAGATGAGCGTGAAGGTTACGCTCGACGAGCTGGAGCCCTACCTCAAGCAGGCATACAAGACCATCTCGAACCAGGTTTCGATCCCTGGCTTCCGCAAGGGCAAGGTTCCCGCGCAGATCATCGATCAGCGTGTTGGCCGCGAGGCCGTTGTGCAAGAGGCAGTAAACGCTTCACTCGACGATTTCTACCAGTCGGCTCTCGCGGAGTCGAACGAGCGCCCCATGGGACGCCCCACTGCTGACGTGGCCGCTTGGCCAGACGCGAAGGATCCGAAGAGCGAGCTGGAGCTCACCTTTGAGGTCGAGGTTCGCCCCGAGTTCAAGCTTCCCAAGTACGACGGCCTCAAGCTGACCGTAGACAACGTTGAGATTGACGATGCCGCGGTTGACGCGGAGCTCGTCAAGCTGCAGGAGCGCTTCGGAACGCTTGTTACCGTGGACCGCCCCGCGAAGACCGGCGACTTTGTTGAGCTTGACCTTGTCGCACGCATCGACGGCAAAGAGGTTGACCAGGCAAGTGGTGTCTCGTACGAGATCGGCGCGGGTAACCTGCTCGCCGGAACCGACGAGGCAATCGAAACTCTCACCGCTGGCGAGACCACCACGTTCTCTTCCCAGCTCCTGGGCGGCGAGTACGAGGGTCAGGACGCAGAGGTTGAGGTCACGCTCACCGCTGTGAAGGATCGTGAACTGCCCGAGGCAGATGACGAGTTCGCGCAGCTTGCAAGCGAGTTCGACACGATCAAGGAACTGCGCGAGAGCCTAAAGGATCAGGTCGCACGTGCGTCGGTGTTCGCCCAGGGCCAGCAGGCTCGAGATCTCTTCACCGAGACCCTCATTGAGAAGGCCGGCATCCCGGTTTCCGAGGAGCTCGTCGAAGAAGAAGTTCACCGTCACCTTGAAGGTGAAGGTCGCCTCGAAGATGATGAGCACCGCGCAGAGGTTCGCGTTTCTTCCGAGAAGCAGATCCAGCTGCAGCTCTTGCTCGATGCAATCGTTGAGGCCGAGGGTGTTACTCCGACACAGAACGAGCTGTCGCAATACATCTTCCAGTCTGCTCAGCAGTACGGCATGGAGCCCACCGAGTTCCTCCAGGCAATCAGCCAGGGCAACCAGATGGGCGTTATTCTCGGCGAGGTCACCCGTAATAAGGCTCTAGCCGTTGCGCTCTCAAAGGCCAAGGTTGTCGACAAGAACGGCAAGGCTGTTGACCTGAGCGAGTTCACCGCGGTTGATACCGAGGCGGAAGAGGAAGTCGTCGAAGAGGCCGAAGAAATCGCAGAGGCCGAAGAAGAGAAGCCCGCGAAGAAATCTCCCACCAAGAAAGCACCGGCAAAGGCTAAAGAAGCCGCCGCCGAGAAGGCGCCTGCCGCGAAGAAGGCACCGGCAAAGAAGACACCAGCAAAGAAGACTGCCGCCAAGGATTCCGAAGCGAAGTAATTCGCCTTCAACACGGCAGAGATCCCTCACCCACATATATTGGGTGGGGGATCTTCGCGTTTCCACAGCATGCGCCCACGGCGAACAAGGCCATATCGCGGGCCTCGAGTCTGTAGCCTCGAATCAAGCAACAACGAATGGAGCTCCGCATGGCAGAACAAGTGCCGCCGAACAGTGTGTTTGATCGATTGTTGAAGGATCGCATCATCTGGCTCGGGTCCGAGGTGCGCGACGACAACGCAAACGAGATCTGCGCCAAGATCCTGCTGCTCGCAGCAGAAGATCCCGAGGCAGATATCTACCTCTACGTCAATTCGCCAGGTGGATCTATCACCGCGGGAATGGCAATCTACGACACGATGTCCTTCGTGCCAAACGACATCGTCACAGTGGGCATCGGAATGGCTGCCTCAATGGGCCAGTTCCTGCTGACCGCTGGCACCAAGGGCAAGCGCTACATCACACCAAACGCACGTGTGCTGCTGCACCAGCCCCACGGCGGCTTTGGTGGTACCGCGAGCGATATTCAGACGCAGGCACAGCTCATCACCTCGATGAAGAACCGCCTCGCCGAGATCACCGCCGCGCAGACCGGTAAGTCCGTGGAGCAGATCAACGAAGACGGCGATCGTGATCGCTGGTTCACCGCTCAGGAAGCACTTGAGTACGGCTTCGTTGATTTCATCCGTGACTCCGCGGCAGATGTCGTCGGTGGCGGCGGAACAAATACCAACTAGGCAACGGGACAGAGAGTAAACGATTCGATGATGACCCCACAAATGCCGCAATCAGGCGGCGCAAGCCTGCAAATGCCCGGTTCACGCTATGTGCTTCCTTCGTTTGAGGAGCGCACCGCGTACGGCTACAAGCGTCAGGATCCGTACGCCAAACTTTTCGAGGATCGCATTATCTTCCTCGGCGTGCAGGTCGACGATGCCTCGGCCGACGACGTGATGGCGCAACTCCTGGTTCTGGAAAGCCAAGATCCCGAGCGCGACATCACCATGTACATCAATTCACCCGGTGGCTCGTTCACCGCGATGACGGCGATCTACGACACGATGCAGTACATTCGTCCGCACGTGCAGACGGTTTGCCTTGGCCAGGCTGCCTCCGCAGCCGCTGTGCTGCTCGCGGGTGGTAGCCCCGGAAAGCGTCTCGCGCTTCCCAACGCGCGCGTGCTGATTCACCAGCCCTCGACCGGACAGGCTGGCCACGGCCAGGCATCCGACATCGAGATTCAGGCGGCCGAGATCATGCGCATGCGTGAGTGGCTTGAAGAGACACTTTCGAAGCACTCCAAACGCACCCCTGAAGAGGTGCACAAGGACATCGATCGTGACAAGATCCTGAGCGCAGAAGAGGCACTTGAGTACGGCCTTGTTGATCAGGTGCTGACGAGTCGCAAGAACCCTCAAGCGGTTATCGCTCAGTAGAGTGCTCGCGGGCCCCGGAATGGTGAGACCAGTCGGGGCCCGCGGCGCGCCGCCGAAGAATGTCGGTGGCTAGAGTTAATCTCGAATGAGAGATTTTCACTGGAAAACATTCACTGATCCCGAAGGAGCCTCCGGATGTCAAAGATCGGCGAGAGCAGCGAACTGCTCAAGTGCTCTTTCTGTGGAAAATCACAGAAGCAGGTACAGCAACTCATCGCTGGTCCTCAGATTTACATCTGTGACGAGTGCGTTGCTCTGTGCAACGAGATCATTGAAGAGCGTCTCGCGGAGCACGAAACCGCCGAACCTTCAGACTTCACCCTGCACAAGCCACGCGAAATCTCTGACTTTCTCGACCAGTACGTCATCGGTCAAGATCGGGCGAAGCAGTCACTCGCGGTGGCCGTATACAACCATTACAAGCGCGTGCGCGCGCTCAGCACCCTCACCTCTGCCGAGGTTGCCTCTGAGCAGGTGGAAATCGCGAAGTCGAACATCCTCATGATCGGCCCCACCGGCTGCGGCAAGACCTATCTCGCGCAGTCACTTGCCCGACAGTTGGGCGTACCGTTTGCGGTGGCAGACGCGACCGCGCTCACCGAGGCGGGCTATGTCGGCGAAGACGTCGAGAACATCTTGCTGAAGCTGCTCCAGGCAGCCGACTTCGATGTGCAGCGCGCTGAGACCGGCATCATCTATATCGATGAGATCGACAAGATCACTCGTAAGGCCGAAAATCCCTCCATCACGCGCGACGTATCGGGCGAGGGCGTTCAGCAAGCACTGCTCAAAATTCTTGAGGGCACCGTCGCCTCAATTCCACCCCAGGGTGGGCGTAAACATCCAAACCAGGAGTTCCTGCAGCTCGACACCACCAACGTGCTCTTCATCGTGGCAGGCGCGTTTGCCGGGCTTGAAGAGATCATCGGTTCTCGCCTAGGCAAGGGAGGCATCGGCTTCGGCGCACCCGTCTCAAGCAAGCGTAACGAGGCAGATCTGTTTTCCAAGGTGCAGCCCGAAGACCTCCACAAGTACGGTTTGATCCCCGAATTCATCGGCCGGCTGCCTGTCGTGGCCACCGTCGATCCGCTCGACACCGAGGCACTCACCCGCATCCTGACCGAACCGAAAAATGCGCTGGTTAAACAGTATCAGCGCATGTTTGAGCTCGACGGCGTGAGCCTCGAATTCGAAGAGGCGGCGCTTGAGACAATCGCAGAGATGGCCGTCGCGAAAAAGACGGGTGCGCGCGGGTTGCGCGCCATCCTCGAAAACGTGCTCCAGCCGGTCATGTTCGATGTTCCCTCAGACGATGACATCACCAAGGTGATCGTCACAAGCGAGTCCGTGCTGGGTGAGGCACCACCGCGCGTGCTCCAGGCCCGCAGTGGCCGCGAGAGCGCTTAGCTTAGATTTTCGCGTCTAGCTCAGCCAATCATCGTCATCGTCTTGGGGGAGAGAGCCCCTCACTGACGAGACCACAATCTGTCTCTCAGCACTCACACTGACGATCACGAGGTCGTCGAGTGCTGCTCGCGGCCGCCCTTCCAGCCAGGTAAGCGTCCACGAGTCTGCAGTGGGATGCTTCTTCTCTTGTTCCGCGATCTCCGCGTAGAGCTCAGGGGGCAGGCTGGAGTGCGGCGGGGCGCCGACCCTCCAACGTGCCCCCAACTGCATGGCTTAAGCCTCCGCCGTTTCGAGCTGAATTTCAACCACCGTCGGCTCAGCAACGTCAGCGCTTTCGATACGCAACTCGACAATGCGACCCACATCAGACAGGTCAGACGCTGCAAGCGCTAGGCGATCCCGATCTACCGCCGGCGCGTGCACAACCGCGAGCGTCACCGAAGTCTTCTGGGAAGCCTTCGCATCGGTCTTTGCGCCGCGAATGCCGACAAGGGCACCGCCAACGAGTCCGAGCAACCCGGCATCAGCATCGGCGCCAGCCAACGCGGTGAGTTCGCTCAAAGCGGGCCACTCAGCCAGGTGCACCGAGCCCTCGCCAAACCACGACCAGACCTCTTCGGTCGCGTAGGGCAAAAACGGGGCAAGAAGTCGCACGAAGACCGAGAGCGCTGCGCGCAGCGCGGTAACCGCGGAGGCCTGAGCCTGGCCCTCACCACCGTGCGCGCGCTCCTTGACGAGTTCAAGGTAGTCATCACAGAACGTCCAGAAGAAGGACTCAGTGAGTTCGAGCGCGCGAGCGTGATCGTAGGACTCGAAGGCGCGAGTGGCGTCATCGATCACGGAGGCGAGGCCAGCAAGCATCGACCGGTCGAGCGCCTCTGTCACCGTGCCCGCGGCACTCGCGTCGAACCCGAGCGTGAACTTCGCCGCGTTCAGCAGCTTGATCGCAAGGCGTCGGCCAATCTTGATCTGCGTGGGGTTCTGCGGATCAAATGAAGCGTCGGTGCCGAGCTTCGCGGAGGCCGCCCAGTAGCGCACGGCGTCAGAGCCGTGCTGCGCGAGCATACCCGCGGGCGTCACAACGTTGCCCTTCGACTTCGACATCTTCTTGCGATCCGGGTCAAGGATCCATCCCGAGATACCCGCGTGCTGCCACGGCAGCTGGCCCGATTCAAGCTCAGAGCGCAGCAGCGTTGAGAACAGCCAGGTGCGAATGATGTCTTGGCCCTGCGGGCGCAGGCTGTAGGGGAACACGAGCGAGTAGAGCTCGGGATCGCGCTCCCAACCGCCCGCAAGCTGCGGGGTGAGCGAGGAGGTCGCCCAGGTGTCCATCACATCGACCTCACCCTGGAAACCACCGGCCTGGCCGCGCTGGGCCTCTTCGTAACCCGCAGGAACGTCGCTTGAAGGGTCAACGGGAAGCTGATCAGCGGTGGGGAGGATCGGCTCGTCGAACACCGGGTTGCCCTCGGCATCGAGCGGGTACCAGACCGGGATCGGCACCCCGAAGAAGCGCTGGCGCGAGATCAGCCAGTCACCCGACAAACCCTCGACCCAGTTCTCGTAGCGCACCCGCATGAAGTCGGGGTGCCATTCCATCTCACGGCCGTGGGCGAGCAGGCGCTCGCGCAGCGCCTCGTCGCGGGCACCGTTCTTCACGTACCACTGGCGCGTCGACACGATCTCGAGCGGGCGGTCGCCCTTCTCGAAGAACTTGACGGGGTGCGTGATCTTGCGAATCTCGCCGAGCAGTTCGCCCGATGCCTGCAGCAGCTCGACCATGGTCTGCTTCGCGCTGAACACGGTCTTGCCCGCGATCTGGGCGTAGGCTTCGCGGCCCTCATCGCTGGTGATTGCCTCAGGGGCTTCCGCGAGGATCCTGCCGTCGAAGCCAAGGATCGCACGGTTCGGCAGGTTCAGCTCGCGCCACCACACAACGTCGGTGACATCACCAAAGGTACAGATCATCGCGATGCCGGTGCCCTTGTCTTGCTGGGCAAGGTGGTGGGCGAGGATCGGCACCTCAACGCCGAAGATCGGCGTGCGCACGGTTGTTCCGAAGAGCGGCTTGAAGCGCTCGTCGTCGGGGTGAGCAACGAGCGCAACACAGGCCGCGAGCAGCTCGGGGCGCGTCGTGTCGATCAGGATGTCTCCGCTGCCGTCGCTCTTGTGGAACGCGAGCTGGTGGTAGGCGCTGGGCTGATCCCGATCCTCCAGCTCAGCCTGTGCCACGGCGGTGCGGAAGGTGATGTCCCAGAGTGTAGGGGCCTGCGCCTGGTAAGCTTCACCGCGTTCGATGTTGCGCAGGAACGCGAGCTGCGAGGCTCGCAGCGAGTCTTGTCCGATGGTGCGGTATGTCTGCTTCCAGTCGACCGAGAGCCCGAGCGTGCGCCACAGATCCTCAAACTGCTTCTCGTCTTCCACCGTGAGGCGCTCGCACAGCTCAATGAAGTTGCGGCGTGAGACGGGCTGCTGATCCGCGGCTTTAATGCTTTTGCCCTCACCACCGTCGTGCGGAGGGACGAAGTCTGCGACGTAAGGGAGCGACGGATCGCAGCGCACACCGTAGTAGTTCTGCACGCGGCGCTCGGTGGGCAGGCCGTTGTCGTCCCAGCCCATCGGGTAGAAGACGCGCTTACCACGCATGCGCTGGTAGCGGGCGACCGTGTCGGTGTGGGTGTACGAGAACACGTGACCGACGTGCAAGGATCCTGAGGCCGTGGGCGGGGGAGTGTCGATGCTGTAAACGTCTTCGCGCGCTGCGCCCTCGCGGGGGAAAGCGTAGGTGCCCTGATCTTCCCAGACAGCCCCCACTTTTCTTCGAGGCCTTCGAGTGCCGGCTTGTCGGGAATCGCGCTCATGCGTGTGCTCCGTGGGGTTCGATGCGGGCGGCACCGAGTCGGTGAGCGCGTGGTGCTTTTGGGCTGTGCTTACTGAGTACTGCGGCGCTCTGGTGCCTGATGGTCAATTCCGCTAGTTTACCGGGAATCACGCTGGGGATCAGAGGCGCACCGGGGCTGTGTGGATTTGCGGCGAACCCCGTCGGGCTGAGTGAGGCGCAGCCGAACCTACGGTAGATTGCCGAGCTTCCAGTTGTGGGCTGCAGGCTCGGCAGCGAGAAGCAGACTCCCTGATGAGGCCGCGCTAGCGCGACTTCGCTGCACTGATGCAATATCCCTAGGTGCTTGTTGCCACGATCTGGGAAAATTGGGGATGAAGTTATTCGCCGATATCGACACACAGATCGCATTGATCCGTGCGTTGCTCGGTGATGCCATGGAGGTTTCCGTTTTACCGTCCGTGGTGAATCAGCTCGATGATACTGATGCGATCTTATTGTTGGAACGCGCGTCAGAGTTGGGGCAATTGGCCGAGCGGTTGGGTACGACGGCTGCGGGAGTGGTCGCGCAGCGTGCCGAAGCGGCCCGCCAGGTACGAGTTGGTGAAGCACTCATCAACGGGGAACTTGGCGGGGTCGGAATCAGCGGACCTGGAAATGGTGGTTCTAGTGGCGCCAATGGGGTGGATGGCAAGGCTGGATTCGATGGTGCTGGCGCTCCGTAGCACGCGTCTCTCGGGCGCGCACTCCTGACAGGTACCATCACGGCGGCCCAGCACGATGCCATTCGGCAGGTACTCGGCGAACCACCAACAGCAGATGTCAAAGATGGCGGTGGCAGTCCCGACCAGGTTGAAGCTTTGGTTCTAGCGTGGACTCTTGCTGCTGAAGACCTTCTCACCGAAACCGGTGCGGTGACCGTCAAAGGGCTCGCGAAGGCCGCAAGAAATGTGCGTGATCTGCTTGATACGGCCGGTGCTGAAACCCGATATTTTGCTCGGCATGAGGCGGGGTCGTTTCGGATGTGGACCGATACAAGCGGGCTAACTCATGCGAGGGTGGTGTTTGATGATCTCTCTGCCGCGTGGGTGAGGTCCATAATTTCTGCGGCGCTTCGGCCAAGACGGGGTGGTCCAAGGTTTGCGGATACCGCGGAGCAAGCGCGTGCGAAGGAACTATCAAGTGATCCCCACACGAATGATCAGCTCGCTTTTGATTTATTGATTAACGTGCTGTGGGCAGGCCCCCTCGCCCACGCCGAAACCGTGTTCCGGAGGCGCCAGCTGCCGCGTCAGATCACGCTACGGTATGCGTGGGCCGGGACAGACCCACCGTCCAAACGATTCACCCTCGCCGCATAGACCCAGCCGCACACCTGCAATAAACGTTGACAAGCTACTCCAGCTCCTTAAGGTGCACCCCGATCAGAGTCTCATTGGCTGCGGGGTCGCCGCCCGGTTCCGGCTCCGTGAGGTACTGCTCCCAGGCGATGTCGCCCGCCTCAAGACCGTTCTCTGCGAGCCAGCCGTAGAGATGACCGTAGGCGTCGGCAAGGCGCGAGTAGTCACCGGAAACCATAAGGGTTGCGACTTTAGCTGCCGGCAGCGTTTCTGCTGCGAGTCCCGCGGCAGCATCGACCGCGGCAAAGGGCTCCGCAACGGGAACCGCCACCGACAAATCCAGCGAGTCACCGGGGACCCCGTGGATCACGCCCATCGGGGCCGCAACCGGAGTGACCTGCGCGGCACCGAGCGCACCAAAGATAAGGGGGAACGCGCGATCATAGAGATCGGGAATGCGGTCCATCGGCACGGTCTCGCGCACAACTACGAGGTGCCGCTCGGGCGACTCCGTGAGTTCGGGTGTTGGAAAAGCGGAATCGGTCATGGTTGGGTCTCCTCAGGTTCACTCGTCTTTGGCATCAGTTTAGGCCGAGGGATATCAGATGAGTAAGAGGTGCGCACTGGTATGCTCAGCCGTTCATCTAAACGCGGTTGGTAGCGGAGGTTGAACGCATGACAAAAAGTTGGAAGCGAACAGCTCTCGAGGTTGCTAAGTGGATGCCTCATAGTGGCATCCATATTCTTGGGTGGGGCAGCCTCGCTCGACCCAAATGACTTTTCAACGAATGAGGCCTGGACCGTAGAAGTGGTCTCCACGACACGAAGCGTGAACGAAGTTGTGATCGCAGCCGCCATTAGCGTTGCGGTCGCCGCCATTGTCACCGTCTTCGCGACCTGGTATCCCTCGAAAAGATGGATCTCAACAGGAGCCCTCAGTGGGGCCATACTTCTCGTGACTCTGGTGTTTGTCTTAAATAAATGGTTCTAAGAAGCTGAAGAGCGTTACTGAGCACGCGGAGTCAACCCAAAAGCATTCCTCCACGCCTCAAGAAGAATCACCACCAACCTTCACACCGGCCGAGGTAGAAACCGAGATACAAACGATGATCGCGGCGACGGCTAAGAGTTCGCCGGAGGGGCTAAAGACAGCTGAGGGCCAAGCGATATCTGGAGAGAGGCCAGTTGCACCGTTACGCCCACTCGAACCGACAGCTACGTGGCCGTTGGCGAGCGACTACCGATTGCTTCCGCTGATCTGCACGACCGACAGACCATCAACGGGCTCGTCGGTGTAAGAATTTCGGGCTGGTGCGGTCGCAACCCAATGGACTGAGCTGGCTCGATGCCGTGAAGTGAACGCGGAACCGCTACAATCATGGCTTTGTTCATTATTTGTAAGGATAACTTTTCGTGAAGCTTCGTAGTCCCGCAGCACCCCTCCTGCTACCTTTTGTAACCTTCGGAATTTACACCCTCGTTTGGTACGTGAAGACCAAAAACGAGATGAACGCCGCAAACACCGGAACCCGCGTTCCTACGGCCTGGTTGTTCATCATTCCGTTCGTGAATATCTGGTGGCTGTGGCGCTACGCCACGGCAGTTGAGGAGTTCACAAAGAATCGCATGAGCAAGGTTGCCGCCTTCCTCCTGATTTTCTTGCTCGGAGTCATCGGCGACGCGATCGTTCAGAGCCGGTTCAACGCAACGATCCGCGACAACTAGTTGCCGCACACGCGCAGTTGCGCTGGGACCGCCAACCTAACCCCAGCGCAACTGCGCTAAGATTCTTCACTAGAGACGACGATCCACCATCAATGGGGAGTCCCCGGAAGAACAGCTCTCTCGAGATGAATTTCGCGAGAGAGCCCACTAGAACCGGGCGGGCAGGCCCGTTACAGCCAAACGAAGAGGCACACCGCGATCCCAAACGGAACCGCGTGCGCAAGCGGGGTGGTACCGCGGGAGTTGGTGGCGAGAGCCGCGCAGCGCTCGTCCCGGCAGAAGCTTTACACGTAAGCCGGAACCATAAGGAAGCCCATGCCATATCCTCAGCAGTCAACTGGCGCAGCGAGCGAGCCGACTACCAACGCGGGTGCCGCGTTTGGTGTCACGCCCTCTCCAAAGTTTCCCGAGATCGAAGAGCGGGTGCTCGCGTTCTGGAAAACAGACGACACCTTCCGCGAGTCGATTCGCCAGCGCGAGAATGCCGAAGAGTGGGTCTTCAACGACGGCCCTCCCTTCGCGAACGGGCTACCGCACTACGGTCACCTACTGACCGGCTATGCCAAAGACGTTTTCCCGCGCTTCCAGACGATGCTCGGCAAGAAGGTCGAGCGCCGCTTCGGCTGGGACACCCACGGTCTGCCCGCCGAGCTTGAGGCGATGAAGCAGCTCGGCATCACCGAGAAGGCCCAGATCGAAGAGATGGGTGTCGCGACCTTCAACGAAAAGGCGCGCGAGTCGGTGCTGCAGTACACGCGCGAGTGGGAGGAGTATGTGACTCGACAGGCCCGCTGGGTCGACTTCGAGAACGGCTACAAGACCCTCAACCTCGGTTACATGGAGAGTGTCATCTGGGCATTCAAGCAGCTCTACGACAAGGGCCTCGCGTACGAGGGCTCGCGCATCTTGCCCTACTGCTGGCGCGACGAAACTCCACTCTCCAACCACGAGCTGCGCATGGATGACGACGTGTACCAAATGCGTCAGGATCCCTCGCTCACCGTCACCTTTCCGCTAGAGGGGGCAAAAGCCTCAGAACTCGGCGTCGAGGGTGTCCGCGCGCTCGCTTGGACGACAACACCGTGGACCCTGCCGACCAACCTCGCACTCGCGGTCGGACCGGAGATCGCGTACGCGATCCTGCCCGCTGGCCCCAACGGTGCAGCTGACGGGGGAGCCGGGGCCACAGCCCAGTACATGCTCGCCCTCGATCTTGTCGGCAATCACACGAAGGATCTCGGCTACGAATCGGCCGAAGCAGCCCGCGAGGCGGTGACGCGCACGATTTCAGGCAAAGAACTCAGTGGTGTGCGCTACGCGAGGCTCTTCGATTACTACGCCGACACGAAACTCTGGGGCACCGAAAATGCCTGGCAGATCCTCGTTGACGACTACGTCTCGACCAGCGACGGCACCGGCATCGTGCACCAGGCCCCCGCTTACGGCGAAGACGATCAGCGCCTCGGCAACGCCGCGGGCATCCCGACCATCCTGAGCCTCGACGACGGTGGCCGCTTCGTGAAGTCGGTGCCCGACGTCGCCGGTGAACTATGGATGGACGCAAACCGACCTCTCATCCGCCTGCTGAACGAGAAGCAGCGCGTGCTGCGCGAGCAGAGCTACATGCACTCGTACCCGCACTGCTGGCGCTGCCGAAACCCGCTCATCTACAAGGCGGTGTCGAGCTGGTTTGTGCGCGTGACAGACATCAAAGACCGCATGCTTGAGACCAACGAAGAGATCACCTGGGTGCCCGAGAACGTCAAGCACGGCCAGTTCGGCAAGTGGCTTGAGGGCGCGCGCGACTGGTCGATCAGCCGCAACCGCTATTGGGGCAGCCCGATCCCGGTGTGGAAGAGCGACGACCCTGACTACCCGCGCGTCGACGTCTACGGCTCGGTCGCCGAGCTTGAGGCCGACTTCGGCGAGCTGCCACGCAATGCCGAGGGCGAAATCGACCTGCACCGCCCCTACATTGACGAGCTCACTCGCCCGAACCCCGACGATCCAACGGGCAAGTCGACCATGCGCCGCATCGAAGACGTGCTCGACGTGTGGTTCGATTCGGGATCAATGCCCTTCGCTCAGGCGCATTACCCCTTTGAAAACCAGGAGTGGTTCGATAGCCATCAGCCCGCCGACTTCATCGTGGAGTACATCGGGCAGACGCGCGGCTGGTTCTACCTGCAGCACGTGCTCGCGACAGCGCTGTTCGATCGACCCGCGTTCAAGAACGTGATCAGCCACGGCATCGTGCTCGGCTCCGACGGCAACAAGATGTCGAAGTCGCTGCAGAACTACCCCGACGTCAATGAGGTGTTCAACCGTGACGGCTCCGACGCGATGCGCTGGTTCCTCATGGCCTCACCGGTCGTGCGCGGCGGCAACCTCATCGTCACCGAAGAGGGTATCCGCGAGGGTGTGCGCCAGTTCATTCTGCCGCTGTGGAGCACCTGGTACTTCTTCTCGCTCTACGCCAACGCCGACAACTACACCGCGGAACGCCGCACCGACTCGAGCGACCCGCTCGACCGCTACATTCTCGCGAAGACCGCCGACCTCGTGCGCGAGGTGGGGGATCACCTCGCGAATCTCGACACCACCTCGGCGTCCGAGTCGCTGCGCGCTTACGCTGATGTGCTGACGAAATGGTACGTGCGTCGCTCACGCGACCGCTTCTGGGAAGGCATGGCCGGCGCCAACGGCAAGCCCGAAAACCGCCAGGCCTTCGACACACTCTTCACCGTGCTCGAAACGGTGGCCCGAGTGGCAGCACCGCTCGCCCCTCTGGTCACCGAAGAGATGTGGCGTGGCCTTACGGGCGGCCGCTCGGTGCACCTCACCGACTGGCCAGACGTCACTGAGTTCCCGAGTGACCCCGAGCTCGTTGAAGCGATGGACGAGATTCGCCAGATCACCTCGCACGCGCTCTCTCTGCGTAAGGCTCGTAAGCTTCGTGTGCGGTTGCCGCTCGCTGAGCTCACCGTTGTCACCGCACGCCCGGAGGCGCTGACTCCCTTCGTTGAGATCCTCCGCGAGGAGCTCAATGTTAAGACCGTCCAACTGGTGCAGCAGACAGAGTCGAGTGCGGCGGATCACGGCATCGTGCACACACTCACCGTGAACGCGCGAGCCGCTGGCCCTCGTCTCGGCAAGCAGGTACAGCAGGCCATTAAGGGCGCAAAGTCAGGCGACTGGAGCGAAACCGACGGAGTTGTCACCGCGGGCGGGATCGCGCTCGAACCACACGAGTACGAGTTGACGCTCAATGTTGGCGGCACGGACGGGCCAGACGCAGCGGCGGGCCCCGCACTCACGCTGATCCCGGGCGGCGGTTTTGTGCTGCTGGAGACGGCCACCACCCCGGCGCTTGAGGCCGAGGGCATTGCGCGCGACGCGATCCGCGCCGTGCAGGAGGCCCGCAAGAACGCCGGTCTTGAGGTGAGCGATCGCATCGGACTGGTTTTGACCGTCGATCCTGAGCACGCAGATGCGCTGCAGACTCACAGTGCATTGATCGCCGCCGAAACGCTCGCCGCCGAGGGTGTCTCGGTCAGGGTAATGGAATCTGGATCCTGGAACTCCAGGGATGCGGCACAGGCACTCGGCACGGGTAAAGATCCCCTCGGGATCTCCCTTTCGAAGGAGGCTGCACGATGAGCGACGCTGAGAAGGTATACACCGAACTCCTGGAGCGGGTCGGCGAGGCAAACCCGCGCCCACGTATCGAACCGGTGCGCCGGTTGGCTGAGCTTGCAGGGTCGCCGCAGCTCTCCTACCCGGTTATCCAGGTCGCGGGTACCAACGGCAAAACCTCAACCAGTCGCGCGATTGAGTCGCTACTGCGGGCACACGGCCTGCGCACCGGCCTCTTTACGAGCCCGCACCTACTCGCATTCACGGAGCGCTTTCAGCTCGACGGCGCACCGGTCGACGACACCGTGCTTGCGGCAGCCTGGGATGAGCTACGGCTGCCGTTAGAAGTCGTTGATGCCGAACTCGAGGCAGCCGGCAACAGTCCGATCACCTTCTTCGAGGCGCTCGCGGTGCTCGCGTTTACGATCTTCGCTGACGCCCCCGTTGAGGTCGCCGTCATCGAGGTCGGCATGGGCGGCGAGTGGGACGCGACCAATATCGCAGACGCGCAGGTGGCCGTGTTTACGCCAATCGCGCTCGATCACACCGCGATCCTCGGCAACGACACCGCCACAATCGCGAAGACCAAGGCAGGCATCATCAAGCCCGGCAGCACGGTTGTTACCGCGGTACAAGACGCCGACGCCATGATCGAGGTCGAAGAGGCGGCCCAGCGCAATGGCTCGCGCCTCGTCGTACAGGGTCGCGATTTCCGTCTTATCGAAGATCGACTCGCCGTCGGCGGCCGCCAGATCGACGTCGTCGGAGCTACGGGTCAGGCCTATGATCCCGCATTCGTACCGCTGCACGGCAAGCACCAGGCAGAGAATATCACGCTGGCGATCGCGGCAGTGGAGGCGTTCTTCGGTTCCGAACGACCTGTGCCAGAAGAAGTGCTCGACGAGGGACTGGGGCAACTCACCTCACCCGGCCGTCTACAGCTCATCGGCAACGATCCGATCGTCTACGTCGACTCGGCGCACAACCCTCATGGAGCCCAGGCCCTCGTTGAAGCGGTCACGGAGTCGTTCAGCTTTGAAGAACTCACGCTGGTTGTTGGTGTGCTCGAAGAGAAGGACGCCTCTGGTTTGCTTGAGGCGCTCGCGCCCATCGCACACCACGTCACAGTCACTCCGGTGAGTTCACCGCGCAGTCTCGAAGCCGAACACCTGTTTGTTATGGCCTCATCGGCAATCCCGGACACCCCCATCGAGGTGGCATCGTCTTTACCCGAGGCACTCGATCATGCTCGAGCTTGGGCGGGCCGCGCTGAAGGGCGCGCCGTGCTAGTCGTTGGGTCAGTCTTGCTGGCTGGCGAGGCCATCGAGTTTTCGCGAAGCGAAGGGTGGGGGATTGCATGAGTTCTGTGAGCCCTGGGTTCGGATCGGATCCCGAGCCAGAAGATGAACTTGAGCTGTCACCGTCAGAAACGATGGCTCACAACTCTGCCATGCGCATCTCTGGCGCAGCAAAGGGGCAACGCTCCACGCAGCGCGCCCTCGCCTCGATTGTGCTCGGTTTTGAGCTCATCATTGTGGTGCTGATCGGCCTCACCATTTTTGGGCTTGGGATCACCGAGCCCCGCGAGCTCGGACTTTACCTCGGTGGGGGACTCGCCGTAGTGATTCTGGTGGCGCTGGCCATTATGCGTCGGGGGAAGGTCGGCATTTACTTGGGCTGGGCGGTGCACGGTTTGATGCTGCTGTCGGCGATTATCTTGCCGATGGCGCTGGTCGTTGGTGTGCTGTTTACCGCGCTGTGGGTGTACTGCATGGTGAAGGGCGCACAGCTTGACAGGCAGCGCGCCGCCTGGATCGCCGAGCACTCAGACCCAAGCTAGGCTTATTGTTCGGGGAACATCCCACCAACTTTCAATACTTCAAGGAGTACACGTGTCTGCAGAAGAAACCCTGATCCTGGTCAAGCCTGACGGAGTCGCGCGCGGACTGACCGGCGAAATTCTGCGTCGCATTGAGGCAAAGGGCTACACCATCAATGATCTGCGCATGGTGACCGCAAGCCGTGAGTTGCTCGTGGCTCACTACGAAGAGCACGAGGGAAAGCCATTCTTTGAGCCACTGGTCGAGTTCATGGCTTCCGGACCCGTGGTCGCTGTGCGCGCCTCGGGCAACCGGGTGATCGAGGGATTCCGGGCGCTCGCTGGGGCCACCGATCCTACTGCTGCCGCTCCCGGCACAATTCGTGGCGATCTTGGTCGCGACTGGGGTCTTGCGGTGCAGCAGAACCTCGTTCACGGCTCTGACTCGACTCTGTCGGCAGAGCGCGAGCTCTCGCTCTGGTTCGCGTAGGCGTTCTCAGCTCATGACCCGCGAGTCCCTGAGCGCAGCAGAAGCGCGCCGTGTTGCTCTCGCAGCCCAGGGATTTCGCGCGTCTGCGCGTTTGCGGGCCCGGCGGCCCTTCGATCCCGCGCTTGAGCGACTACACGTGCTGCAGATCGACTCCGTCAACGTCTTCGCGCGAAGCCACTACCTGCCGATTTTCTCAAGGCATGGCAGCTACGATTCGGACCAGCTCGACAATCACCTCTGGAACAGTGGCGAGTACACAGAATACTGGGCGCACGAGGCAGCGTTCATCCCAGTGGAGGATCGACCCCTCTTCGGGTGGCGCATGGAGGAGTTTCGAGACCGCTACGCGGGTCAGGAGCGCTACGCAGCACTGCAGCCGACGCTCGACAGGGTGCGCGAGGCACTCGCTGATAGTGGCCCCCAGTTCGTGCGAGAGCTTGAGGAAGGCCCGCGCGAAAAGCGCGGACCCTGGTGGGACTGGAGCGAGACAAAGCACGCCGTCGAGGTGCTGTTTGCTCGAGGCGACGTGGTGTCCATCGGCCGCGAGGGGTTCCAGCGCAGATACGCGATCGCGGAACAGGTGCTTCCCACCCCTGCGCTGATCGAGGTTAGTCGCGAGGATGCCCAGCGGCAGCTCGTAGAGCAAGCCGCGCGCTCCCTCGGCGTGGGGACGCTCGCAGACATCGCCGACTACCACCGCCTCAAAACGGCGGACGCCCGAGTCGCTGTGAAGGCGCTCGAAGAGAGTGGGATCCTCACCCCGGTTTCTGTTGCTGGCTGGCTGAAAGTGAACGGGTCGCCTGAACAGGCGTGGATCCACCGCGACGCCGCAGTGCCAAGCCGACTGAGTCCAGACGCGCTGCTCACACCGTTCGACCCAGTTGTCTGGTTCAGACCACGCGCCGAGCGCATGTTCGACTTCCGCTACCGCATCGAGATCTACACCCCCAAGGAGAAACGGCAGTACGGCTATTACTGCCTGCCGCTCATGGTGAACGGTGTACTCGCAGGTCGCATCGACCTGAAGGCTGACCGCAAGAACCGCGAGCTGCTGGTGCAGGCGGCATGGCAAGAGGATCGCGCGCCCGCCCGCACAGCGGAGGCCACCCAGACGCTGCTTGCGCGCGCTGCCGCCTGGCAGGGCCTCGAATCGGTGAGCGTTAGCGGCGTCGGCAACCTCGCGCTGCCAAACCGTTTCGATCCCGAAGCAAACTAGTTGTATAGCGGCAGCATCTCCTTAAACAGGTGCGCTGGCAGGTCGGGCTCCTCGCCCGTGGCGTTGAGCAGGATCGCGATCACACGCTCCGACTTCGCGTCGTACATGACAAGCCCCTGGAACCCGGCCCCGGTTCCGGTATGGCCGACCCAGCTCTCTATCTCTCCCATTGTGAATCCGTAGCGGTCGTACTCCGGACTCTTCTGGTCATCGGCCGTTGATCCGAACTGTTCGACGCGCAGCTGCTGCGTCTTGGCGTCAATCAGCGATCCGCTACCGAGCGCTCGACCCCAGGTGGCGAGATCAGCCGCGGTGCCAGTCAGCGCACCCGCGGAGCCAAGCCACCCTGGAGCGAGCACGGGCAGTGCTTCAACGACCCTGCCGTTGGCGACCTCGTAGCCCGTGGCGTCGAGGTTGGGGTCAGTAAAGCCGTACTCGACAGAATTGAGTTTCAGGGGAGTCAGTATTCTAGTCTTTACCTCGTCCTGCCACGGCATTCCGGTTACTGCTTCAATGACCTCACCCAGCAGGAGCGTGTTGGTGTTCGAGTACTCATACTTCTCACCCGGCTTAAAGCTAGCGGGTTCCGAGTACGCCAGCTTGAGCAGCTCTGACACGTTGGGTTCGCGGCTCGGGTCTTTGGTTAGCATCGCACCTAACTCGGGGTTCGACGAGTAGTTGGCCAGCCCAGAGCGCATGTCACCGAGCTCTTGAAGGGTGATATTCTCACCGTTTGGCACGCCGTCTACATACTTTGACACGGGGTCGTCGAGTTTCACTTTGTTCTCATCTGCCAGTTGCAAAATGACAGTTCCGGTGAAGGCCTTGGTGATGCTTCGATAGGCGAAGCGAGTTTCGGCCGTCACGGGGTCGTCAATAACCGCGTCTCCGAAATTTCCCTTGTATTCCTCATTCTTTGCCCCGATGACAACCACGGCAGCCCCTGGAACTCCCTCCTTCTTAAGGAACCTTGAGATGGTGTCGGTGAGCTCATCCTCAGTGGGCTGTTTTGCGGCATCTTGGCTCTGAGTCTCGGCTGTTCCGACTGATCCCGCACAACCTGCAAGCAGCAGCCCGAAGGCGATGGTCCCAGTTACAAGCGCCAGTGTCTTCGTTGCCCTACCCCGTTGTATGCGCATGTTGATAATAAAATCACGGCATGATCGATCGCGCTAGGGTCAAGCCACGCGGCTTGAATGTCGGCGCCCCAGAGTAGGCTCGAAACTATGGAACCCACGCGCAGCGTCCGCCCTTTCGAGGTAATTAGCGAGTACGAACCCAGCGGCGATCAGCCGCAGGCTATCGAAGAGCTCGCGAAGAGAATAAATGCTGGTGAGACCGACATTGTGCTCATGGGTGCTACCGGCACCGGCAAGTCGGCGACCACCGCTTGGCTGGTTGAGGCCGTGCAACGACCAACGCTGATCCTGGCCCACAACAAAACCCTCGCGGCGCAGCTCGCGAGCGAGTTTCGCGAGCTCATGCCCAACAACGCGGTCGAATATTTTGTCAGCTATTACGACTATTACCAGCCCGAGGCCTACGTGCCGCAGACCGATACGTTTATTGAGAAGGACTCGTCAGTCAATGCTGAGGTCGAGCGACTTCGACACTCAACCACCAACGCACTGCTCAGCCGTCGTGACGTGGTTGTTGTCTCCACCGTCTCCTGCATCTACGGCCTCGGTAAGCCCGAAGAGTACTACGAGGCCATGGTGCCGCTGCAGATCGGAGACATCCTCGATCGCGACGTACTGCTGCGCCGCTTCGTCGACATGCAGTACCAGCGCAACGACATTGAGTTCGTGCGCGGCAACTTTCGGGTTCGCGGCGACACCGTCGAGATCATCCCAATGTACGAAGAGCTCGCGATCCGCATCGAGTTCTTTGGTGACGAGATCGAGGCGCTGTATTACTTACACCCCGTGACGGGCGACGTTATCAAACAGGTAGAAGCCGTTTCGATCTTCCCCGGCTCGCACTATGTTGCGAGCCGAACCGTTATGAACCGGGCGATGGGGCAGATCTCAGACGAACTCGACGGACGTTCGAAAGAGCTGAAGCAGCAGAACAAGCTCGTCGAAGAGCAGCGACTGCGCATGCGCACCACCTTCGACCTCGAAATGATGGAGCAGATCGGTTTTTGCTCTGGTATCGAAAATTACTCTCGGCACATTGATGGCCGTCAGCCGGGGGAGGCCCCACACTGTCTACTTGACTATTTCCCTGATGATTTCCTCGTGGTCATCGACGAATCACACGTCACCGTGCCGCAGATCGGCGCGATGTACGAGGGCGATTCCTCTCGTAAACGTACGCTTGTCGACCATGGCTTCCGTCTGCCGAGCGCGCTCGACAACCGCCCTCTGAAATTCAAGGAGTTTAAAGAGCGCGTAGGGCAGACCGTCTACCTCTCTGCGACGCCTGGCAAATACGAGATGGAACTCGCCGACGGTGTGGTCCAGCAGATTATTCGCCCGACAGGACTCATCGACCCAGAGATCATCGTGAAGCCAAGTGAGGGCCAGATAGACGACCTGCTCGAAGAAGTACGAATCCGTGCCGAGCGAGACGAGCGTGTGCTTGTCACGACCCTCACCAAGAAGATGGCGGAGCAACTCACCACGTTCATGGAAGAGGCAGGTGTGCGTGTGCGCTACCTGCACTCCGACGTTGACACTCTACGACGCGTCGAGTTGCTCAGTGAACTACGTGCCGGCGTGTACGACGTGCTCGTTGGTATTAACCTTCTGCGTGAGGGACTCGATCTCCCCGAGGTCTCCTTGGTGGCGATTCTTGATGCAGACAAAGAAGGCTTCCTGCGATCGAGCACTTCTCTCATCCAAACGATCGGCCGCGCCGCACGTAACGTCTCAGGTCAAGTTCACATGTACGCCGACAAGATAACGCGTTCTATGCGTGAGGCCATAGACGAGACGAATCGCCGCCGCGAGATCCAGATCGAGTACAACACCAAACACGGTATCGATCCCCAACCTCTGCGAAAGAAAATCAACGACATCACCGCGATGCTCGCACGCGAGGCAGCGGATACCGAAGAGGTGCTCAACTCGCGCGCGAGCGCACACGCGCAAAAGGGATCACCGCAACGAGCCAAGGGTAAAAGCGCCGCACGGGCTGGCGCCATCGCGGGGGAGGGCGCCGCAAGACTCGAAGAGATCATCTCCGATCTCAATGAGCAGATGCTTGCCGCTGCTGAGGAACTCAAGTTTGAACTCGCTGCTCGTCTACGAGACGAAGTGGCCGAACTCAAACGGGAGCTACGCAGCATGGACGCCGCCGGGCACCTGTAGATTCGCATACAACGGTGACTACAACGGCGTATCGGGAGTTGAAGCTCGACGGCATCGGCGTGCTGTGGTGCACAATCAGCCAACAAAAGGAATCTGCCGTTTTACCAGCCGACGGTTGTACCGATTTGATCCTCCGAGACGATGCACTAGTGGTGGCAGGCCCTTCCACGCAGGCATTCATCGGACGCAGTGGTGAACAAGGCGTCACCCTGGGTCTACGCTTTCTGCCTGGCACAGCGGACGCTGCACTTGGAATGCCGCTTGGGCGATTGCGAGACTTGCACTTCGACGCTGCAGATGTCCTCACTCCTGACGCACAACAACGAGGGCTCTCGCTCTTGCGTCAGCTGCGGGACGCGTCAACCCCGGAAGCCAAGAGGATCGCCTGCGTCGACCTCGCTGCAGAGTACGCTCACCCTTCCGCAGGAAGAAAGTGGGTCGCGGTTGCGCATGATGCCGCGGGTCGTGGAGAGGCCGCATGGATGCTCGCGCAGAGGCTCGCGAGTTCCGAGCGGCACATGCATCGCCGCATGGTTGCGAGTTTCGGGTATGGCTACACAACGCTTCGCAGAGTCGTTCGCGCAGAACGCGCTCGAGTAATGCTTGCAACTGGACTCAACCCAACAGAAACTGCGCACAGGGCAGGTTATAGCGACCAATCCCACCTTTCCCGCGAGCTTCAAAGGCTTGCGGGCACAACCCCTAGTAGTCTCTTTGCCCCGGTCCCGTGGGGCTGAACCAGAGAGAGAAGGATGCTCGTTGAGGAGTTCAAATTATACTTCTTCGACTAAACCTGCGTAGAGATCCACCGTGTTGCCGTCAGGATCGCGCAGCGTGGAGTAGCGCTGCCCCACGGCGCATCCCAGGGTGCGGTGTGGGCTGCAGAAGGAAAGCGCTCAACAATCTCGGAGTATGCACGATCTACGCTGGCGGGTGAGTCAGCCTCGACCGCAAAGCTGATTCGACCAGGTCCTGTAGGGAACTCAAAATCGGGTTGGAAACTCTCGATAGTCGACACCGGATCCCAAGCGAGTTTCACCCCGCCCGAAAGCACGATTTCAACGTGCGGGGCCTCGTCCTGTTCCACTGGAATGTTGAGCCCAAGGCCTCTATAGAATTCGAGAGAGGCTCCGAGATCACGCGTTACGATACCGACGAAATTGAATGTGAGTGTCATGGCTCAAGCCTAAGTCCGCGTGGTTTTTCTGTCTTGAACATTTCGGACACGTTGTATCACCTGAGCAGGTTCAAGTTTCTCGGGCGTGCCGCCAAAGACTTCTCGACCCAATCGCACATATGTTCGAATTTTCAGTCGCAACCCCGTAGAATGAGACGGTGACTTCGCAGCTCTCAACACCGATCCGCTCCTCCGCTACACACGCACACATCAGCGTGCAGGGTGCGCGGGTCCACAACCTTCAGAACGTTGATCTCTCAATCCCACGCGATTCGATGGTGGTGTTCACCGGCCTTTCGGGCAGCGGCAAGTCGAGCCTCGCGTTTGACACAATCTTTGCCGAGGGGCAGCGGCGCTACGTCGAGAGCCTGAGCGCCTACGCTCGTCAGTTTCTCGGCCAGGTGGATCGCCCCGACGTTGACTTTATCGAGGGCCTAAGCCCGGCGGTCTCAATCGACCAGAAGTCAACCAACCGCAACCCGCGCTCGACTGTCGGCACGATCACCGAGATCTACGACTACATGCGCCTGTTGTGGGCTCGCATCGGCGTGCCACACTGTGCGATTTGCGGGGAGCGCATCGAATCACAAACCGTGCAGCAGATCGCGGATCAGCTTATAGTACTTCCCGAGCGCACGCGCTTTCAGGTACTTGCACCGGTCGTCAGCAAGAAAAAAGGAGAGTTCGTTGAACTCTTCCAAGACCTCGCAGCGAGCGGTTACTCCCGCGCGGTTGTCGACGGCAAACTGATCCAGCTCTCCGAGCCACCGACGCTTAAGAAGCAGATAAAACACGATATTTCGGTCGTTGTGGATCGCCTCGTAGCAAGCCCGGAAGGCCTCGGCCGCCTCACCGACTCACTTGAGACTGCCCTTAAGCTCGCTGGTGGCATCGTGTGCATCGACTTCATCGACCGCGACGAAAAGGCCGAGGATCGCACGCAGCTTTTCTCCGAGCACCTCTCATGCCCAAACCAACACCCGGTGCAACTCACCGAGATCGAGCCGCGCACCTTCTCGTTTAACGCCCCGTTTGGTGCCTGCAGCACCTGCTCAGGGCTCGGCACCAGCATGTCGGTCGATGAAGACCTAGTGCTCGGCGATCCCCAACTCTCCATTACCGAGGGGGTCATCGTGCCATGGACTAGCCAGGGCAAGAGCCTCTACCAGTACTACGAAAAGCTACTCAAGGGCCTCTCACAAGACCTCGACTTTTCGCTTGATGCATCCTGGGATTCACTCGGCGAAGACGTGCAGCAGGCCGTTCTCTACGGCAACAACTTCAAGGTCAATGTGCGCTGGAAGAACCGCTTCGGCCGCGAGGTGAAGTATTCTTCCGGCTTCGAGGGAGTCATTCCGTTCATCGAGCGCCAATACGCCGAGGCCGAATCAGATGCCAAGCGCGACCGCTGGTCGGAGTTTTTACGAGAGGTACCCTGCCACGCTTGCAACGGTCAGCGCCTGAAGCCTGAGGTACTTGCGGTCACTGTCAACGAGGAATCGATTGCCGCGGTTGGCGATTTTAGCCTACTCAACGCCAAGCGTTTCTTCGATGAGGTCACGCTCACCGAACGCGAGGCCAAGATCGCCGCCCAGGTGCTGCGTGAAATTCGTCTGCGCTTCGACTTTCTCATCGAGGTCGGCCTTGGCTACCTCACGCTCGCTCGTGCCTCTGGCACGCTCTCGGGCGGCGAAGCACAGCGCATCCGCCTGGCCACCCAGATTGGCTCGGGCCTCACCGGAGTGCTCTACGTGCTCGATGAGCCCAGCATCGGACTGCACCAGCGCGACAATCGCCGCCTCATCGAGACACTCATCAAACTCCGAGATCTCGGCAACACTCTTATCGTCGTTGAGCATGACGAAGAGACCATCGAGGCCGCCGACTGGATTGTCGATATCGGCCCCGGCGCTGGCGTCGAGGGAGGCACTGTCGTGCACTCTGGCGAGTACGCCGAACTGCTCACAAACACCGAGTCGGTCACGGGGGACTACCTCGCAGGGCGCCGCTCCATCGACACCCCAAAGAAGCGTCGCAAGCGCGACCGCAAACGCGAACTGAAGGTGCAGGGCGCCCGTTCCAACAACCTGCAGAACGTCGACGTTACGTTCCCGCTCGGCGTCATGACCGCGGTCACCGGAGTGAGTGGCTCGGGCAAGTCAACGCTCGTCAACGACATCCTGTACCGCGTGCTTGCAAATCAGCTCAACGGCGCACGCCTAGTTCCGGGCAAGCACACCCGTGTCACGGGTCTTGAGCACCTCGACAAGGTCGTGCACGTTGACCAAGCACCAATCGGCCGCACCCCACGCTCGAACCCCGCCACCTACACAGGCGTATTCGACAAGATTCGCACGCTCTTCGCCGAGACCCCGAGGCAAAGATTCGAGGTTATTTACCAGGTCGCTTCAGCTTCAACGTCAAGGGCGGCCGTTGCGAGGCTTGCTCGGGCGACGGCACTCTTAAGATCGAAATGAACTTCTTGCCCGACGTCTACGTCGCCTGCGAGGCCTGCGGCGGCAAGCGCTACAACCGAGAGACCCTGCAGGTGCGCTACAAGGGTAAGAACATCTCAGAGGTGCTTGAGATGCCCATCGCCGACGCCGAGAAGTTTTTCGAACCGATCAGTTCAATTCATCGCTATATGAAGACCCTGGTCGATGTTGGCCTCGGTTACGTGCGCCTCGGCCAAAGTGCCACCACCCTCTCAGGCGGCGAAGCTCAGCGCGTCAAGCTCGCAACCGAACTGCAGAAGCGTTCAAACGGTCGCAGCATCTACGTGCTCGACGAACCCACGACCGGCCTCCACTTTGAAGACGTGCGCAAACTGCTACTCGTGCTGAACGGCCTCGTCGACAAGGGCAACACTGTTATCACGATCGAGCACAACCTCGACGTGATCCGCAGCGCGGACTGGGTCATCGACCTTGGCCCAGAGGGCGGCTCGGGTGGCGGCACGATTCTCGCCGAGGGCACGCCCGAGCAACTCGCAAAGGTTGAGGGAAGCTACACAGGGCTCTTTCTCGCCGAGGTGCTGGGTGGTTGGGCAGACAAG
The DNA here is from genome assembly GCF_011382985.1 of Leucobacter coleopterorum. Classification (GTDB taxonomy): domain Bacteria; phylum Actinomycetota; class Actinomycetes; order Actinomycetales; family Microbacteriaceae; genus Leucobacter; species Leucobacter coleopterorum. Next base: position 1,506,015 of record NZ_CP049933.1, on the reverse strand, counting down.
ACTGCACGTGCACTCACAGAGAAGCAGCCGGTGAAGGTGGGGGTTTGATCCAGGGAGTTGATAACCGAGGATCGTTTCGCCCTGCCCAGGGCGAAATTCCCACGAGCCCTGGCGTCTATCGTTTTAGCGACCGCCACGGGCGAGTGCTCTACATCGGCAAGGCGAAAGTTCTCCGCTCCCGCCTAGCCAACTACTTCCAACCGCTTCACTCACTCCAGCCGCGCACACAGCGCATGCTGGCCCTGGCGGCGAAGGTCGACTGGACGGTCGTTGCGACCGATACCGAGTCGCTGGTACTTGAGCACACCTGGATCACGGAGTTCAAGCCACCCTTCAACGTCCAGTTCAAGGACGACAAAACCTATCCCTACCTCGCCGTCACACTGCGCGAGGAGGCCCCGCGCCTCATCATTACTCGCAACGAAAAGATTCGTGGCGCACGCTATTTCGGGCCGTATCCCAAAGTTTGGGCGCTCCGTGAAACAACGGCCCTGCTGCAGCAGGCCTTCCCGATCCGCACCTGCAACGACGCAGATTACAAACGGGCTATGACCAGCGGTCGACCGTGCCTGGCCGGTCAAATAGGTCGCTGCGGTGGCCCCTGCTCCATGCAGATCAGCATTGAGGATCATCGCGAACGTGTCACGGAACTCGTCGCGTTTTTGGCGGGAGGCGATCAGAGCCACCTCAAGCAGCTCCGCGTCGATATGCGCGCGGCTGCGGCAGATCAGCGCTACGAAGACGCGGCCCGCTTGCGCGACCAGATGCAGGCCGTCGAGCACGTCATGGAAAAGAACGCCGTCGTGCTGGGCCTCGACACCAACGTGGACGTCTTTGGATTGCGAGCAGACGAGCTCGCCGCGTCTGCACATCAGTTCATTATTCGCGACGGCAGGATTCGCGGCGAGCGAAGCTGGATTGTTGACGTCGAGATCGATGATTCGCCCAGCACGCTACTTGAGCAGGTACTGCAATCGGCATACGAGGGAGACCGAGAACCACCTCCCGAGATTCTCGTGCCGCAGATGCCAGAGAACTCCCTCGAACTCGAAGAAGTACTGAGCGCAAAGCGCCCACGCCGCGGCAAAGTGCGCATACGCATCCCCGAGCGCGGTGACAAGGTGCAGCTTATGGATCGTGCGACACTCAACGCGGGAGAGCACCTCATCAGGTACAAGCTCAAACGAGCGGCCGACCTCACGGCCCGCACTGACGCCCTCGCCGAACTGCAGCAGGCCCTTGACATGGACGAGGCTCCGCTGCGCATCGAGTGCATCGATGTCTCGCACCTTCAGGGCACCGGCGTCGTTGCCTCTCTCGTGGTTTTCGAAGATGGTCTCCCCGCGAAGGGTGCCTACCGCAAGTACAGAATCGAACAGACCCGCGACGACACCGACTCAATCCACCAGGTGGTGTCTCGTCGTGCGGCTCAGCTCAACCTCGCCCGAGAGAACAACGAACCGTCTTCGGGCATCTACCGTGACCGCCCGCAGCTTCTCATTGTTGACGGTGGCGAGCCGCAGGTCAAGGCAGCCGCTCGCGCACTCGCAGAGGCGAACATCACAGACATCGTTCTGTGCGGCGTCGCAAAACGCCTCGAAGAGATTTGGCTTCCCGGGGATCCTTTCCCGGTTATTCTGCCCCGCACAAGCGAAGCTCTGTTTTTGGTGCAGCGCATTCGCGACGAAGCGCACCGCTTTGCCATTACTTTCCAGCGTCAGCGTCGCAGCACGTCAATAGCGAGCCAGCTTTCCGAGGTTCCAGGTCTTGGACCCAAACGTGTCCAGGGTCTCCTCAAACACTTCGGATCAGTGGCTCGATTGCGCAGTGCCTCGGTCGAAGAACTGGCCGCCGCACCCGGACTCGGCACAAAACTAGCCGAGCAGATCCTGAACCACCTGAATACTGAGGCAACGCCCGCTAAGCTTGATGAAGCAAACGAATCGGATCAGGACCGGAGGGAGACCGAATGAACGAGGCAGCATCCGGTCAGGAGATCCTGATTGTCACGGGTATGTCTGGCGCCGGGCGAAGCACCGTCGCGAACACCCTTGAAGACTTGGGCTGGTACGTCGTTGACAATCTACCCTCACGATGGTTAAAACGCTCGCCGACATGGCAGATAAGTCGGGGGAGCACTGCCTCGAATCGTTGCTGTGGTTGATGTTCGTGGTCGCGACCTCTACTCTGACATCGAACACACCGTCAAAGATCTCCGTGAGACCGCAACCGTACGTGTTGTCTTCCTCGACGCAACCGACGAGATTCTGGTGCGACGTTACGAGTCCGTACGCCGCCCCATCCCCTGCAGGGCGAGGCCGGCAGCCTGCTCGAGGGTATTCGCCTCGAACGCGATCGACTCCAAGAACTGCGCGCATCCAGCGACGTCGTCATCGACACCTCGCGTTACAACGTGCACGATCTCTCGACGGCCACACGCGACTTGTTCTCCGACGACAACACGCCCGGGCTGCAACTCTCCGTCCTCAGCTTTGGCTTTAAGTACGGCGCACCAACCGACGTAGACCTGATGGCCGACATGCGCTTCTTACCAAACCCCTTCTGGGAGACAGAACTTCGTGCACTGACCGGGGTTGATCCCGAGGTCAAAGAGTACGTACTCAGCCGCGACGGCGCCGCTGAATTTATCGACAATTACGTGGCTGCGCTGACCCCGGTATTTTCAGGTTTCCAGCGCGAGAACAAACGTCACGCTTCTCTTGCTATAGGCTGCACCGGTGGCAAACACCGCTCAGTTGCGATCGCGCGCGAACTCGCGGATCGGCTCGCGGGTCTGCCGGGTGTCAATGTGACACTACGCCACCGTGACCTCGGTCGCGAATAGTTCCAACTCAATACTTCTTCTTTTTCTTCACCCCTGTCTTACGCTCTTGAAAGGATTTTTTGTGCCGTCTACCTCCGAGGTTAAGAGCGAGCTTGTGCGATTTCCGATGCAGCGCACCGGGGAACGCACCGCTGAGGTGGCGACGATCCTTCGACTTGCGGGCGGTCTCCACACGATCTCAGGTCGGATCGCTCTCGAGGCAGAACTCCACACACCCCAGATTGTGCAGCGCGTTCGTAAAGATCTCGCGGAACTCTACGGGGTTCGCTCCGAAGCAAAACAGCTCCCTCCCACAGCAACCCGACCCGGGGCACCGCAGTTTCTGGTTCGTGTGCTCGATGGCGAAACTCTCGCGCGTCAGCTTGGTCTGCTCGACCAGCGACGTCGTCAGATTCGAGGTCTACCCAATCGCCTGACCACGGGCTCACCGACTGAGCTCGCCGCACTATGGCGCGGTGCGTTTCTCGCGCGCGGCGGCATCACAGCACCCGGCCGCTCTGCCGGCCTGGAGATTCTCTGCCCAAGCAGCGAGGTTGCCATGGCCCTCGTTGGGGCAGCGGGCAGAATCGGAATCGAGTCAAAGAGCCGGGAGATTCGTGGCCAGAATAAGGTTCTGATTCGCGACGCTGAAGTGATCGGCGAAATGCTCGAAGCGATGGGCGCACTCGACGCCCGTGCTCGCTGGGACGAACTGCGCAAGGCACGGGAAACCCGCGCCACCGCTAACCGCCTCGTAAACTTCGACGACGCCAACTTGCGACGCTCGGCACAGGCTTCTGTTGCAGCGTGCGCGCGCGTAGAACGGGCGCTTGAGATTTTGGGCGACCAGGTTCCCGAGCACCTGCGCTACGCAGGGGAGTTGCGGTTGAAGCATCGCGAGGCAAGCCTCGACGATCTGGGGGCCCGCGCTGAGCCGGTGCTCACCAAGGACGCGGTCGCTGGTCGCATTCGCCGACTCCTCGCAATGGCCGATAAAGAAGCCGAAGCCCGCGGTATCCCCGGCACCGACGCGAACCTGCCCGACGAACTGGACTGAGTTTATTCCCGGATGCCGTTCGCCAGGGGCGCAAGACGCTTTCCTGCCAGTGTCGCAGGCCGGGCATAGACTGAAACGACACACGTCCACATCAGAGATTGGAGCGCCCTATGGCCGCCTACTCACTTCCTGAGCTTCCGTACGATTACGCAGCACTCGAGCCACACATCAGTGGCAAGATCATGCAGTTGCACCACGACAAGCACCACCAGGCCTATGTGACGGGTGCAAACACCGCTCTTGAGCAGTTGTCCGAGGCTCGCGATTCCGGCAACCTTGCCGCGGTCAATAAGCTAGAAAAGGACCTCGCTTTCAACGTCGGTGGGCACGTGAACCACACGATCTTCTGGAACAACCTATCGCCCGAGGGTGGCGAGCGCCCCGAGGGCGAGCTAGCCGCAGCGATCGACGAGTACTTCGGCGGCTTCGAGAAGTTCCAGGCACACTTCACCGCGACCGCGATGGGTGTGCAGGGTTCTGGCTGGGCCGTGCTTGCATGGGATGCCCTTGGTCAGCGTGCCAACGTCGTTCAGCTCTTTGATCAGCAGGGCAACTTGCCTGCCGGCACCGTTCCGTTGCTCATGCTCGATGTCTGGGAGCATGCGTACTACCTCGACTACCTCAATGTTCGCGCCGACTACGTGAAGGCGTTCTGGAACATCGCGAACTGGCAAGACGTAGCAAAGCGCTTCGAGGCCGCTCGCACACAGACCCCCGGTCTGATCTAGCATCCTCGTTTGTGGGTCGATCTCTGGTGACAGGATCGGCCCACAGCCGCGTTTCCCGTACATCTCACCTTCAAGGAGTACCGCACCGCATGCGCACCATTGAGTCTCTGGGTTCGCTCACATCACGTACCGTCATCGTTCGCTGTGATCTGAATGTTCCACTATCAGACGGCGTTATTACCGACGATGGCAGGATCCGTGCATCACTCACCACCATTCGCGAGTTGCGCGACGCGGGCGCGAAGGTTGTTCTTGTCAGCCATCTCGGCCGCCCCAAGGGTGAACCCGAAGAACGTTTCTCACTGAAGCCAGTTGCTGCCCGCATGGCTGAGCTGCTCGGCGCACCCGTGCAGTTTGTGGCTGAAACTGTCGGCGACAAAGCCCAAGCTGCTATTGCCGGTCTCAACGACGGCGACGTGGTTCTTCTCGAGAACCTCCGTTTCAACCCGGGCGAAACCAGCAAAGACGCGGCCGAGCGTCGTGCGTTCGCTTCGCAGCTAGCTGCTTACGGTGACGTGTTTGTCTCAGACGGATTCGGAGTGGTGCACCGTGCCCAGGCAAGCGTCACTGATCTCGCCGAGCTGTTGCCGAGTGCCGCCGGTCGTTTGGTCGCTGGCGAACTCGAAGTGCTGCGCAAGCTCACCGACGATCCCGCCCGCCCTTACACTGTGGTCCTCGGAGGTTCAAAGGTCTCCGACAAACTTGGTGTTATTGCTCATCTGCTTGAGCGTGTCGACACTCTCCTCATCGGCGGCGGCATGCTTTTCACCTTCCTTGCGGCTCAGGGGCACAGTGTTGCTGCGAGCCTGCTCGAGGCAGACCAGCTCGACACAGTACGCGGCTACCTAGCCAAGGCCGAGCAGCGAGGCGTGCGCATCTTGCTGCCTACCGACATCGTTGTTGCAGAGGCCTTCGCGGCTGACGCGGCTCACGAGACCGTCGCAGCTGATGCAATTGAATCCAGCAGCTTCGGAGCCGCCGGCATCGGCCTCGACATCGGCCCGGAGACCGCGGCCGCTTTCGCGGCGATCATCACCGACTCGGCAACGGTCTTCTGGAATGGCCCCATGGGAGTGTTCGAAATGGATGCATTTGCGGCAGGCACGCGCACCGTCGCGCGGGCACTCACCGAGACCAACGGGTTTACCGTTGTTGGTGGGGGTGACTCCGCAGCCGCCGTTCGCGCGCTGGGTTTTGCAGACGATCAATTTGGTCATATCTCCACGGGTGGCGGCGCCAGCCTGGAGTTCCTTGAGGGCAAAACACTGCCCGGTCTGGAGGTACTCGCGTGAGCGATCAGAACATTCCCGGCGCTCAGCCTGGACAAGCCGCACAGCAGGAGCAACCGCAGCTGATACGCGAACCGCTGCCGTTTGTGGAGCGCACACCGCTCATCGCGGGCAACTGGAAGATGAACCTTGATCATCTCCAGGCAATCGCCTTTGTGCAGAAACTGTCGTGGGCATTGAAAGATGTCAAGCACGACTTCGGAGATGTTGAGGTTGCGGTTTTCCCACCTTTCACCGATCTCCGCTCTGTGCAGACTCTGCTCGCTGCTGACAAGCTCGCGCTCACACTCGGCGCGCAAGATGTATCACCTCAGCAGGCCGGTGCCTTTACGGGCGACGTTTCTGCGGCAATGCTCGCGAAGCTTGAGGTCAAGTACGTGCTCGTTGGGCACTCTGAGCGCCGCCACGGTCACGGCGAATCTAACGAAGCTGTCGGCGCGAAAGCCCGTGCCGCACAGGCAGCCGGGATGATCCCCGTCATCTGCGTGGGGGAGACGGCAGAAGACCTGGAAGCCCACGGTGCCGCGGCGATCCCACTCGCCCAGATGCAGGCTGCTGTCACTCAGCTTCCGGCTGATGCCGAGTTTGTGGTTGCGTACGAGCCGGTGTGGGCAATTGGTAGTGGTCAGGCAGCAACCCCTGAGCAGGCTGAAGAGGTTGCTCGGGCGCTCCGTGAGGCGCTCCGTGATCTTCGTGGTGATGACCGCGCTGCCGCCACACGAATCTTGTACGGCGGATCCGTCGCGAGCCAGAACGTTGCTGCGTTTATGCGCCAGCCGAATGTTGATGGAGCCCTCGTTGGTGGTGCCAGCCTCAAGGTTGACGAGTTCAGCCGCATTGTCCAATTTAAGAAACACGTGACCGCTTAACACCCCGTGGCACCGCTTCAGCCAGAGTCGCGGTATACTCATAGGCGGCGCATCGCGCCCTCGACCCAGGAAAGGTGACCTCGTGCTCATCCTCAAGATCGCACTGATCGTCATTCTCGTGATCACGAGCTTGCTGCTCACGCTGTTTATTTTGCTCCACAAGGGCCGCGGTGGCGGCCTGTCCGATATGTTCGGTGGTGGAGTGACCTCGAGTCTCGGGTCGTCGGGGGTAGCGGAACGTAACCTTAACCGCATCACCATTGTGGTGTCATTGATTTGGGTTGTATCGATCATCGGGCTCGGGCTGATTGCTCGTTTCTCGGTGGTCTAGCGCTCGACTGTATAGAAGAGGTATTTCGTGGCAGGCAGTAACGCCATTCGTGGCGCTCGCGTTGGATCTGGCCCCATGGGGGAGAAAGATCACGGCGTTCGCGCAGATCGTGTTCAGATTTCATACTGGGATGCGCTCGGCAATGAGACGGTTCGCTACTTCGCGGCCGATATCATTGAAGAGGACATCCCCGAGCAGATTGATTGCCCAACAACTGGGCTTCCTGCGGGCAGGGACAAAGAGAACCCACCCGTTCTGCTCAAGAACGAGCCCTACAAAACGCACCTCGCATACGTGAAGGAGCGCCGCACACCTGAAGAGGCTGAGGAACTGCTAGAGGCAGCACTACTCAAGCTTCGCCAGCGTCGCGGAACAGCCAAGATCACGGCCTAGTACTCGCAAGCTCTACAGAGAAGACCCCCGCTTAGGCGGGGGTCTTCTCTCGTTTCAGCACACAACCACTGCTATAGCGCAGCGAGAAGCGAACGCAGTCCAGCTGCGGGATCAGCGCAGGCGAGAATCCAAACTGGGCGGCCCCGAGAAATCAGCACATCGTGGTCGCCGCTGGACTGGGCCGAAATGAGCCTGTCGAAACCATTCCTTGAGCCGGGGATCGCAAGCGGTTCAAGATTCTGCTCTGTGATTTGCAAGAAGGCGCCCAGTGCGGGCCCACCCTTGTGTAGTTGGCCGGTCGAGTGGAGATATCGTGGACCCCAGCCCAGTGCGACCGGAACGCCGAGCAACTCTGCGAGTCTGTTTCGCAGCTCGTGTAGCAGCGGTGCGCTCGGACCTTTAGGGTCGAGGTAGGCCTGGATCGCAAGGTAACCGTTCGCTGGGGTGCCTTGACGGAGAGTTGCAAGTGGTTCGTTCAGATCCTGCGACTCGCTGGCGCTTGCACGGGGCGACATGGCGGAGGCGTTTTCCGATTGGGGGACAGCCTCCAGTTGCACGCGGGCAGCCACCTTCGCCGATTCAACATCTGGCTGATCGAACGGATCGATACCCATGAGACGACCGATCACGGCGGTGGCCGTTTCCCATAGCAAGAGCTGAGCACCAAGCGGAGCGGCGACTGCTAGTTCGCCGACGAAGCCCGGTGAGACATGATCATTTCCCAGGCGAACAATGCGGGTGTTTGCCGGGGGCGACTGAATCTCAATAGCATCTTCAGGGAGCGAGATTGGCAGCACTCCCTTACCCTCTTTACCGGTCGACTCAGCTACCAGTTGCTCGATCCACGCCCCGAGGCCCCAACGGGCATCCGGCTCGGCAACGAGGCCAAGCACGTATTTCTCGGGAAGCTCCGCCACGATTGCCACGGCGAGCCGCAGAGCGAGGTTATCCGGAGTGTCGGAGGCAAGTTCTTCTCGCACAGCCTGAGCCTCAGCGACGAGCACCCGCGCGTCTGCTCCCGCGAGAACCGAGGGCACAAGCCCAAACGCCGTCAGCGCAGAGAACCGCCCACCAACATTGGGGTCCGCGAGAAACACCCTTTGCCCAGCCGCACGAGCGTCAGCTTCGAGCGCAGACCCAGGATCCGTGACCACTGCCATGTGCTGCGCGGGATCAAGATCTGCTTCACGAAACGCCTCGTTGAACGCTGCGCGATGGCTCAGTGTCTCTATGGTTCCGCCAGATTTGGAACTCACCACCACAATAGTTCGGGGAAGGTCGCCCTGTAACGCTGCCTTCACGGCTGCAGGGTGCGTCGAATCAATTGTTTCAAGCGCAACCCCTGCCCAGCGGCAGATAACCGCGGGGGCAAGGCTTGATCCCCCATGCCGCAGAGCACAACTCGGTCAACCCCGCGTGCAAGCAACTCTGCTCGAAATTGCTCGGCCTCAGAAACGACAGTTTCGGCTGGCTGCGCGAAGTCAGTCCAGCCGAGCCGGATCGCCGCTTCCTTTTCGGCCGTTTCACCCCACAGTGTCGCGTCTTTCCTAAAGATGCGACTGGCTACGCGATCCTGCACGAGAAGGGCAAGATCGCGGGAGAGCTTCTGTTCGTCAAGAACACTGGGGATGCTGAGTTGAATAGTCATGTTAGCTCTGAAGCGCCTGGTTTACTGTCTCGCACAGCTCTGACCACGAGGCTTCGAACTTCTTCAGCCCCTCATCTTCAAGCTTCGTTGTCACCTCAACGTAGTCGATACCCTGCGCATCAATGGCGTTGAGCACCTGGTTTGACTCGAGAAACTCCGTGGTAATCGTGTCGCCACGCACTTCACCGTGATCGGCAACAGCCCGGAGAGTAGCCTCGGGCATGGTGTTGACCACATCGGCAGCGACAAGCTCTTCAACGTAGAGAGTGTCGCGCAGCGAAGGATCCTTTACTCCAGTGGATGCCCACAGAGGGCGCTGCACGTGAGCACCAAGCGACCTCAGAAACTGCGCCCGCTCGCTCCTAAAGCTCTGTTTAAACACCTCGTAGGCGAGGCGCGCGTTCGCGACACCGGCCTTACCCTTTAAAGCAAGCGCCTCGGGGGTACCAACGACATCGAGACGCGCGTCGATCTCGGTGTCCAAACGAGACACAAAAAACGAGGCAACGGAGCGAACACTGGAGAGGTCGATTCCGGCAGCACGCGCGCGCTCGAGTCCGGTGAGATAGGCGTTAATGACCTGGCGATAGCGCTCGAGGCTAAAGATCAGTGTCACGTTCACGCTGATACCGGCCGCAATGGTTTCTGTGATGGCCTCAAGCCCTTCAACCGTCGCGGGAATCTTGATCATGGCGTTGGGCCGGTTGACACGGTCCCAAAGCTCACGAGCTTGCGCAACGGTCCCAGCCGCATCACGTGCGAGACCGGGCTCGACCTCAATCGAGACCCGGCCATCGAGACCGCCGGTCAGGGCAAACACACCGTCAAAAATGTCGCAGGCATCGGCCACGTCAGCCGTGGTCAACTCAAAAATAGTCTCGTCGACGCTGAGACCACGCGAGGCACAACTCGCGATGCGATCGCCGTAACCAACGCCACTACCAATTGCTCCAGCAAAGATAGTCGGGTTGGTGGTCACGCCGACCACACTGTGCGAGCCGATCAGCTCACGCAAGCTACCACTCTCGATGCGGTCGCGCGACAGGTCGTCCAACCAGATGCTGACGCCTGCCTCGCTGAACTCAGCTGTGGGGGTAGCCATCTACGCCGCCAGACTCTCGCGGGCAGCTGCCACAACAGCATCAGTAGTGATCCCGAATTCCCGGAACAGTGTCTCGTAATCAGCCGATGCACCAAAGTGCTCGATCGAAACGGAACGCCCACGGTCACCAACGAAGCGCTCCCAACCGAGCGACAGCCCAGCCTCAACACTCACGCGCGCGGTCACCTCTGCGGGCAGCACACTCGCGCGGTACTCCTTGGTCTGCTCGGCAAACCATTCCAAACACGGGGCCGATACAACACGGGCACCAACGCCCTCTGAAGCCAAACGATCCCGAGCTTCAACCGCGAGCTGCACCTCCGATCCCGTCGCGATCAAAATCACGTCGAGCGAGTCGGTGGGGGAGTCCGCGAGCACATACGCACCCTTACGAGCTTCCTCGGCCGCAGCAAAGTCGCCGCCGCGGGGCAGCACCGGCACGTTCTGGCGTGTCAGGGCAATACCTGCTGGGCCAGCGTGACGGCTCAGCATCTCGTGCCAAACGACCGAAACCTCATTGGCGTCGGCGGGCCGCACCATGGCGAGGTTCGGGATCGCACGCAGCGTCGCCATCTGCTCGATCGGCTGGTGCGTCGGTCCGTCTTCGCCCAGGGCAATCGAGTCGTGCGTCCACACGAAGATGCTGGGCACATTCATGAGAGCTGCGAGTCGCACCGCGGGGCGCATGTAGTCGCTGAAGATGAGGAAGGTGCCGCCGTAGCTGCGCGTGTTGCCGTGCAGCTGTATGCCGTTGAGGATCGCGCCCATCGCGTGCTCGCGAATACCGAAGTGCAGCACACGACCGTAGGGGTCACCCTGCCAGCTCGAGGTTGAGCGGCGGGCCGGAACGAATGAGGGAACGTTAGGAATTGTGGTGTTGTTCGATCCTGCGAGGTCTGCGGATCCACCCCACAGCTCGGGCATCACGGGGCCGAGCGCGGCGAGCACCTTGCCGCTCGCGGAGCGTGTCGCAACGCTGGTGCCGGGTTCGAACGTGGGCAGCACCTCTGCCGCCTCGACAGGAAGCTCTTGGGCCTCCACGCGATCAAACAGTGCCTTACGCTCGGGGTTCGCCGCAGCCCAGGCGTCAAACGAGACCTGCCACTCAGCGCGCGCCTCGGCACCGCGCTCAACAGCCTTGCGCGTGTGCTCGATCACCTCGGGGGCGACCACAAAGTGCTGCTCTGGATCAAAACCGAGCGCCTGCTTCAGGCCAGCGAGTTCTTCGCCACCGAGTTTGGACCCGTGAATGCCACCGGTGTTCTGCTTACCGGGGAGGGCCAGCCAATGATGGTCTTGAGAACGATCAGGGTCGGCTTCGAAGTCTCAGCCTTTGCCGCCTCGATTGCATCGTTGAGCTCAATGAGATCCTCGACGTAGTTGCCCGTCTTCTTCCAGTCAACCTCAAGAACCTGCCAACCGTACGACTCGTAGCGCTTCGCAACGTCCTCCGTGAAGGAGATGTCGGTGTCGTCCTCAATCGAGATTTGGTTGGAGTCATAGATCGCAATTAGGTTGCCAAGCTCCTGGTGGCCAGCGAGCGACGATGCCTCGCTGGTCACACCTTCCTGCAGGTCACCATCACCAGCAATAACATAGATGAAGTGGTCAAAGGGGCTCGTGCCCGGGGCGGCATCTGGATCAAACAGCCCGCGCTCGTAACGCGCGGCGTAAGCAAAGCCAACCGCAGATGCGAGGCCCTGACCGAGTGGGCCGGTCGTAATCTCGACGCCGTCGGTGTGACCATACTCGGGGTGACCGGGAGTCTTAGATCCCCAGGTGCGCAGCGACTTGATGTCATCGAGCTCAAGGCCGTAGCCGCCCAAGTACAGCTGCACATACTGCGTCAACGAGGAGTGCCCGACAGACAGGATAAAGCGATCCCGACCAACCCACTTCGCATCGGAAGGATCGTGGCGCATCACCTTCTGGTGAAGCAAATACGACACGGGTGCCAGACTGATCGCAGTACCCGGATGGCCATTGCCGACCTTCTCCACCGCGTCTGCCGCAAGCACCCTCGCGGTATCGACGGCGCGGCCGTCAAGCTCATCCCACTGCAATTCTTTTCCCAATGCTTCACCTCTCGAAGGGACGTCTGCGCGCCGTTCCACGCACACCCAAACAATCCTACCGGCAGGCGGGGTATCATGGAGGAGATGTCCACCGAGATCTCAGCCCAGACCCAGTCGGCGGCGCAACACCCTCGACGCAGCTTCTGGCGCACCGTAAACAATTACGTCGCGCTCACCAAGCCCCGCGTTATGGAGTTGCTGCTCGTCGTAACCGTACCCGCCATGATTCTTGCGCAGGGTGGGTTGCCGAACCTGTGGCTGGTACTCGCGACACTGCTCGGCGGTGCCATGAGCGCAGGATCCGCGGGTGCTTTCAACTGCTACCTCGATCGCGACATGGATCGCAAGATGAAGCGGACCAAAAACCGCCCGCTTGTCACCGGTGAGATCTCCGATCGCAACGCGCTCGTCTTTGCTTGGGTGCTGGGCGCACTCTCGGTTGTATGGCTGTATTTCACCACAACCTGGCTTGCGGCTGCGCTCTCAATCGGGGCTATTTTCTTCTACGTTGTCATTTACACGATGCTGCTGAAGCGTCACAGCGAACAGAACATTATCTGGGGCGGGATCGCCGGGTGTTTCCCCGTGCTCATCGGCTGGGCTGCAGTAACCAACAGTCTCGACTGGCCGGCCTGGGTATTCTTTCTCATCATCTTCTTGTGGACCCCACCGCACTACTGGCCACTCTCGATGCGCTACCGCGATGACTACGCTGCAGCCGGAGTCCCAATGCTCGGTGTCGTGCGCGGCCGCGCAACTGTTGGCCTACAGATCATCTTGTACGCGTGGGCGACCGTCGCTTCGAGCCTGCTACTTCTTCCCGCGCCGGGAATCAGCTGGCTGTACGGGGTCGTTGCGGTCACATCTGGCGGCTACTTCATCATTCAGGCGCACCGCCTCTATGGCAACGCCATTCGTGGCCAAGAGGGGAAACCTATGCAGGTCTTCCACGGCTCGATCACTTACCTTTCCGTGCTCTCACTCGCGATCGCGATCGATCCGCTGCTGCCGTTCTAGTTGGTCGACTGCCAGCGGGGTCGTTACGCTTGCACCATGGCAGACGCATACACCCACGGTCATCACGCAAGCGTATTGAAGTCGCACACCTGGCGCACGGCAGAGAATTCTGCCGCCTACCTGCTCCCGTTACTCAAACCGGGTACCAGCGTTCTCGACATCGGTTCCGGGCCGGGAACGATTACCGCTGACTTCGCGCGGATCGTCACGCCGGGCCGTGTTCTTGGTATTGATGCCTCCGCAGAGGTCATCGCAAAAGCGACGGCGGACACTGCGTCTCTTGGTTACGAAAACTTAAGTTTCACAACCGGAGACGCCTACGACCTTCAGTTTGCCGACGGCACCTTCGATGTGGTTCACGCTCACCAGGTGCTGCAACACGTAGGGAACCCGTGGCTATGTTGCGCGAGATGGAGCGAGTCACTGCCGTCGGCGGCACCGTGGCCGTACGCGATGTTGACTACGAGGGCGTCATTTGGTCGCCACGCAGCCCTGAACTTACGGAATGGCTGGAGCTATACCTCAAAGTTCACCGCGGAGTGAGCGGGGAACCTGCCGCCGGACGCTTTCTTAAAGCCTGGGCGAGGGAAGCTGGGCTCACGAAAGTGACGTGTACGGCCTCAACCTGGCTCTTCGAGAACAACGAGGACCGCGCCTGGTGGGGCGGCATGTGGGCTGAGCGCGCTGTCGACTCTGCGTTTGCGGAGAACGCGCAACGCCTCGGACTGGCGGATCGCGCGACCCTTGAGCGTATCTCGGAAGGCTGGAAGCGCTGGGCTAACGATCCCGACGGATGGCTCCTCATGCCCCACGCCGAGATCTTGGCCCGCCGCTGAACTACAAGCTTCGAAGCAAGTAGGCGCTACTGCGCCACAGGGCGCTTTAAGCGCAATACCACAAGCGTCATCGCGGCCGTCGTCAACGTGGCGAGTATCATGTGAGCACCGACTACAAGCGCTGGTAGGCCATTGCGCGCCTGGTAAACACCGAGCACGATCTGCAAGATCAATACCGCAAGAAGTGCAATGATCCATCGCAGCGGACGAAGCTTGTCTTTTGCAGCCAGAACGAGCAGGACAAGTGTTAGCGCGAGCGCAGCATAACCCGGCCAAGCGTGAATATGACTCATCAAGGTTGCGTCGACCCCGTCCCGCTGAATCGTGGCGTCACCCGAGTGCGGGCCTGATCCTGTAGTGATCACACCAAAGATCACCGTGATCGCCATCGCCACAGTCGTTACGTGTGTGAGAATCATGAACGATTTCGGTACCACAAGTTCACGAGGCGCAGCCACCTCATACATCCGAGCCAGATACGCGGCGGTGATACAAACGATCGCAAGGGAGATCGCATAGTGAACGCTCACAAGATTTGCGTTGAGGTGCATCCACACAACGACTCCACCAATAACCGCCTGCAACAACACCAGACCGAGTACAACCGCCGAGATCGTGAAGAGGTCACGGCGTTGTTCGCGTATTCGCAAACTCAGCAAAAATACGAGCAGCGCAAAGACGAGAAGAGGTCCGCTTAGGGTTCTGTTACCGAACTCAATCAGTGAGTGATAGGTCAGCTCCTCTGTTGGAATAAGCGATCCTGGCGCGCAGAGCGGCCAGTTCGGACATCCCAGGCCCGATCCGGTGAGTCGTACTGCTCCACCTGTTCCAATAATGACAACGTTTAAAACGAAAGAGATCCAAGCGAAAACCCGCAGGAGTTGTGTCGGCCTATGCGCCAGGGGACCGTCGCTTTGCTTGGCGATACCATTTTGCGAACTTCCGGGACCTGACTTGGTGGCGGCGGACAAGGGTGCTCCTCTCGGCTGCGCCCCACTTTACGCTGACTGCGTGACAGCCCTCCCGTTTTGAACGGGAACCTTGTAGAATGGGAAGCTGTGGTTGCGAACGGCGAAGCCAGAAACGGTGTACGTCACCGCTCAGCGCCGGCGCCGTCCACAAACCAGACTACTGCACCGCTGCAGGGCCAAGTGTGAGTGTCTAATCTCATATAGGTAAGGCCCTGTCAGCGAGACAATGAATGAGGAAGGGATCATGCCTGAGGTATTGATCGACCGGCCAGAGCTTGAGGGCTTGGGCCAGTACGAATTCGGCTGGCACGACAGCGATGAGGCGGGCGCGATTGCAAAACGTGGCCTCAGTGAGCAGGTCGTGCGCGAGATCTCAGCCCTGAAAAACGAGCCCGAGTGGATGCTGCAGCGACGCCTGAAGGCTCTGCAGATTTTCGGTCGGAAACCGATGCCGTCGTGGGGCGCTGACCTCTCCGACATCGATTTCGACAACATCAAGTACTTTGTGCGCTCCACCGAGAAGCAGGCAACCACCTGGGAAGAGCTGCCGGAAGAGATCAAAGAGACCTACGAGCGCCTCGGCATTCCCGAGGCAGAGCGCCAGCGCCTTGTAGCCGGCGTCGCAGCTCAGTACGAGTCCGAGGTGGTGTACCACCAGATCCGTGAAGACCTCGAAGAGCAGGGTGTCATCTTTCTTGACACCGACACCGCGCTTCGCGAGCACCCAGAGATTTTTGAAGAGTACTTCGGCACCGTTATCCCCTCGGGCGATAACAAATTCGCCGCACTCAACACGGCCGTTTGGTCGGGCGGATCCTTTGTGTATGTACCGAAGGGTGTTCACGTCGAGATCCCGCTACAGGCCTATTTCCGCATCAACACGGAGAACATGGGCCAGTTTGAACGCACGCTCATCATTGCCGACGAAGACAGCTACGTGCACTACATCGAGGGTTGCACGGCCCCGATCTACAAGTCTGACTCGCTGCACTCCGCAGTCGTTGAGATCATCGTGAAGAAGAACGCTCGCGTTCGTTACACGACGATCCAAAACTGGTCAACCAACGTTTACAACCTCGTCACCAAGCGTGCCGTGGCAGAAGAGGGTGCGACCATGGAGTGGGTCGATGGCAACATCGGATCCAAGGTCACCATGAAGTACCCGTCGATCTACCTGACGGGAGAGCGTGCAAAGGGAGAGACTCTCTCCGTAGCGTTTGCGGGCCCCGGCCAGCACCAGGACACGGGCGCGAAGATGATTCACCTCGCACCCAACACACAATCGTCGATCCTCGCGAAGTCGATCGCACGTGGCGGCGGTCGCACCGGTTACCGCGGCGAGGTTCGCATCGAAGCCAGCGCTCACCACTCCGCAAACTCGGTGGTCTGTGACGCGTTGCTCGTAGACCGAATCTCGCGCAGCGACACCTACCCTGCCATCGATATTCGCACCGATGACGCTCAACTGGGCCATGAGGCTACCGTTTCCCGCGTCAGCGAAGAGCAGCTGTTCTACCTTATGAGCCGCGGAATGGCGGAAGAAGAGGGCATGGCAATGATCGTGCGCGGCTTCATCGAGCCGATCGCTCGTGAGCTGCCCATGGAGTATGCCCTCGAACTGAACAAGCTCATTGAAATGGGCATGGAAGGATCCGTCGGATAATGACCACAGCTGAAGCCACCAAACCAGTGCCCGCAGCAGAGGGTAATGCTCAGCACGGCCTGAAAGCGCACTCCGACGGAGACTGGGAAAACCGCATCCCGGTGCAGACTCGCTCAGAGCGCCCGAAATCAACCGACGTTGCGGCGTTCGAGAAGGTCACCGGCCGCGAGGCCGCATGGAAGTTCTCGCCAGTCGCGAAGCTCGACGCTCTACTAAACGGTGAACTCGACGGTTCCCGCATCGCGGTTGAGGTTCCTGCCGTAGCGGGGATCACCGCAGAGTGGATCGCACGCGACGATAAGCGTATCGGTCGCGCCGGCACACCCGAAGAGCGCGGAGCTGCCGCGGCGTGGAGCGCGTTCCAGGAGGCACACCTGGTCACCGTGTCGGGCGACGAGCACGTCACCGCGACGATCACTCGTGATTCCCTTGATGCGGCGCCTCGCGCCGCACACACGATCATCGAGGCCAAGGCGAACAGCCGGGGCCTCGTTATCGTCGAGAACACCGGCTCGGCGCAGCTCTCCGAAAACGTCGAGATCGTCGTCGGCGACGGCGCGAACCTCACTCTGGTTTCGGTGCAGCAGTGGGGGAGCGAGGCGATCCACCTCGCCAGCCACTACGCCACCGTGGGCCGCGATGCGTCGTTCACCCACATCGTGGTATCGCTCGGCGGCAGCATCGTGCGCCTGAACCCCTCGATCCACCTGGATCACGAAGGCGCAAACGGCGAGGCCTTCGGCGCGTACTTCGCCGATGCTGGCCAGCACCTTGAGCACCAGGTCTATATGGACCACGACGCCCCTCACACCCGCAGCCGCGTCACCTACAAGGGTGCGCTGCAGGGCGAGGGTGCTCACACCGTGTGGATCGGCGACGTGCTCATCCGCCGTAACGCAACTGGCACTGACAGCTACGAGCAGAACCGCAACCTTGTGCTCTCAGAGGGCACCCGCGCAGACTCGATCCCGAACCTTGAGATCGAAACCGGCGACATTGAGGGCGCGGGCCATGCCTCGGCAACGGGCCGCTTCGACGAGGAACATCTGTTCTACCTGATGAGCCGCGGCGTATCAGAAGAGGAAGCACGCAAGCTTGTCGTTCGCGGCTTCCTGCTTGAGGTGGTCAGCAAGATTGGCCACGAAGCAACTGAGGCTCGACTGCAGGAAGCAATCGAGGCTGAACTCGCCGAGAGTTCCATCTAAATGGGGCTGCAGAAGGCACTCGCAATCAGCGATTTGGTTCAGGATCAGGCCACTCGTGTGGTCATCGATGGTGTTCCGATTGCTGTAGTGCTCGATTCTCAGGGCGAAGTGCACGCCATCGGTGACACCTGCAGCCACGGCCAGATCAGCCTTTCTGAGGGTTTCGTGGAGGGTGACACCCTGGAGTGCTGGGCACATGGCTCAGCATTCTCACTGTGCACCGGCCAACCCCAAAACCTGCCGGCCTACGAACCGGTTCCCGTTTATGTCGTCGAGATTAACCACGGCGACGTGTACATAGACCCCAACGTTACGAAAGAGATTCAGTCATGAGTTCAGTTCTTGAGATCAAGGACCTGCACGTCAGTGTCGAGACCGAGCAGGGCGCGAAGCAGATCCTGCGCGGAGTCGACCTCACCATCAAGCAGGGCGAGACCCACGCCATCATGGGCCCGAACGGTTCAGGCAAGTCGACGCTTGCCTACGCAATTGCTGGCCACCCACGTTACGAGGTCACCAGTGGATCGATCCTGCTCGACGGCGAAGAGGTGCTCGAAATGAGCGTCGATGAGCGCGCTCAGGCTGGACTCTTCCTCGCGATGCAGTACCCCGTTGAGATCCCGGGCGTCACCAACGCAAACTTCCTGCGCACCGCCAAGACCGCCATCGACGGCGAAGCCCCCGCCATCCGCACCTGGATGAAGGAGGTCAAGTCTGCAATGGAGAACCTGCGCATGGACGAGTCCTTCGCATCGCGCAACGTGAACGAGGGCTTCTCCGGCGGCGAAAAGAAGCGCAACGAGATTCTGCAGCTCGAACTGTTGAAGCCCAAGTTCGCTGTGCTCGACGAGACCGACTCCGGCCTCGACGTTGACGCGCTCAAGATTGTGTCCGAGGGCGTGAACCGCGCGAAAGACAACACCGGACTCGGGCTCCTCCTGATCACGCACTACACGCGAATCCTGCGCTACATCAAGCCCGACTTCGTGCACGTGTTCGTGAACGGTCGCGTCGCAGAAGAGGGTGGCCCCGAGCTTGCAGATCGCCTTGAAGAAGAGGGCTACGACCGTTTCCTCGTTGAGGCTTAAGGCGTAGGCTGTCACCATGAGCGAGAACACGACCACAGTTCCGCAGTCAATCGACCCGGAATTCCGCGAGCAGGCGATCGAAGCACTGAAGAACGTGTCCGATCCCGAGCTCGGCGTGAATATTGTCGACCTCGGTTTGATCTACGATCTAGCTTTCGACGAGGAACACGATGCTCTGGTTATCAGTATGACGCTGACCAGTGCGGGCTGCCCCCTCACCGACGTGATCGAGAACGACATCGCTGAGTCGCTCGACGGGCTCGTGACGGCCTTCCGCATCAACTGGGTGTGGATGCCGCCGTGGACGCCGGAACGCATCACCGACGACGGTCGGGACATGATGAGAGCGCTGGGCTTTTCGATCTAGTAGCGAAACGAGAAGAGCTCCTCACCCGTGTGGTGAGGAGCTCTTTTGCTATCTAGCCACTCTTGCGGCGAAACTCGCGCTGATGCGCCGCGGACCCCTGTGCATGGCCAACGGGGCCAGCATCTCCTCGTTTCCCAGCACCGCGCGGCTGTGTTTGCTGCTTCTTTTTCCGGTCAAGAGCTTCGCGAAACTTCCGTTTCGACTCTTCGGCAGCCTCGCGCTGTGCGTCTTCTTCAGAACTCATCTTGAGACTCCTTCTCGTGTGTGGCCTGCCCCCAGCCTACTGATTCTTGTACACCTGGTGTGAGCTCCCTTGCTTCATGCGGCACGCAGGACCAACCCTCAACCCAAAGTGACGTAGACTAGCAAGGTTGTCTGGCGGGAGATGCTCTCCCGAACACGAACCCGGGAGTTGAACGCACACATGATTACGGTCGAGGATCTAGCGATCGATGTCGGTGCGCGTCGCCTGATGTCAGGGGTCACGTTTCGGGTAAACCCCGGCGACAAGATTGGTCTCGTCGGGCGCAACGGTGCCGGCAAAACAACGCTCACGCGCACACTCTCGGGTGAGCTGCCACCCGCTGAGGGCAACATCACCATCTCGGGCGAGTTGGGCTTCCTGCCGCAGGATCCACGTACCGGCGACCCCGACCAGCTCGCACGACACCGTATTCTCGATGCCCGTGGACTCGGCACCCTGACCAAAAACATGGCCAAGGCGACCGAAGAAATGGCGTCTGACGATCCCGCTACCGCTGAAAAGGCGATGAAGCGCTTCGGAAATCTCACCGACCGCTTCCACGCGCTGGGCGGCTACGCTGCCGAGTCAGAAGCCGCCTCAATCTCACACAACCTTGGGCTTCCCGATCGCATTCTTGATCAGCCGCTCGGCACCCTCTCCGGTGGTCAGCGTCGTCGCATCGAGCTTGCGCGCATCCTTTTCTCGGACGCCGACACGATGATCCTCGATGAGCCCACCAACCACCTCGACGCCGACTCCATTGTCTGGCTGCGCGAGTTCTTAAAGACCTACAAGGGCGGTGTCATCGTGATCAGTCACGACATCGACCTTGTGGGTGAGACCGTCAACCGTGTCTTCTACCTCGATGCCAACCGCCAGGTCATCGACATCTACAACATGGGCTGGAAGCTGTACCTGCGCCAGCGCGCTGCCGACGAAGAGCGTCGCCGCAAGGAACGCTCGAACATCGAAAAGAAGGCCTCGGTACTCAAGGATCAGGCCGCCCGCTTCGGAGCAAAGGCTTCGAAAGCGGCAGCTGCTCACCAAATGGTGGCGCGTGCCGACAAGATGCTGTCGAGCCTTGAAGAGGTGCGCCAGGTCGATCGAGTAGCAAAGCTGCGCTTCCCGGATCCGGCCCCTGCGGGAAAACACCGCTCATGGCGGAGGGGCTCTCGAAGTCCTACGGTTCGCTCGAGATTTTTGCCGGCGTTGATCTTGCAATCGACCGCGGCTCAAAGGTGGTGATCTTGGGTCTCAACGGTGCGGGCAAGACCACTCTGCTGCGCCTGCTCGCCCAGGTGGACGAGCCCGACACCGGCGAGATTGTTGCCGGCCACGGCCTCAAAGTCGGCTACTACGCGCAGGAACACGAGACGCTCGACGTCAAAGCGAGCGTGTTGCAGAACATGATCTCGGTGTCGCGCCACCTGACCGAAACCGAAGCGCGCAAGGTGCTCGGCTCGTTCCTGTTCACGGGCGACGACGTACACAAACCAGCGGGAGTGCTCTCAGGCGGCGAAAAGACCCGCCTTGCGCTCGCGATGCTCGTGGTATCAAGCGCGAACGTGCTACTGCTTGACGAGCCCACCAACAACCTGGACCCCGCGAGCCGCGAGGAGATCCTCGACGCCCTGGCACACTTCAAGGGTGCTGTTGTACTCGTGTCACACGATCAGGGCGCCGTCGAGGCGCTCAACCCTGAGCGCGTACTGATCATGCCCGACGCGACCGAAGATCACTGGTCAAAGGACTACCTCGAGCTCATCGAGTTGGCGTAGCTTTCTTTGTTTTGGGGTCGAGCTTGTCGATGACGAATTCGGCCCCTCCTTTTGCATGCCGTTTGTGTAATAAGCGACGTGCTGCTCCTGGGCGGAATCGACCGCTTCGCGGGACTCGCCCGCCGCTAGGCTTGCCTGGCACACAAGGTCTCCCTCGACACAAAAATCTCTAATGCGCTCAGCGTAGGTGCCCAGGGAGCCCAACTGACGCGGCATAATTCCGCCTAGTTTGGGATCAAAACTCCCGACATTGAAGGTTTCTTGTCCCTCAAACCGCGGATCACCATACAGAACAACCGCAAGCACGTGCTCGGCGGCCTCTTGAGTGAGCGCGCCGGTCGTTTCACCGATCATGCGGGTCTTGGCATCAGCGAGAGCGTCACCGATCACCATGGCACCCTGCGAGTAGCCGAGCAGCACAAACTTCTGATCAGGGCACGCCTCAGTCTGAACGTTGAGGGTGTCAATCAGCACGCGCACCCCGCGGGTACCACCCTCTTTAACGTTGGTGTCGGCGGGGTAGTCGAGATCTTCAGTTGTTACCTCGCCCGGGCGAGCCTTTGAGATGTCTTTCGCCACGGGGAGAGCAGCTGCCCCTTCGAAGGCTCCCCTGTGCCTCGTGCGGTAATCACGAGGTAGCGTGAGCACTCCTGTGGCTCAACCACGGGCTCCGGGTGTAGCTCAGCGTCGTATTCACTGGCAGTTGCCGGCGGTTCGGGATCTTCGGTCACTTCTGCCAAAGAATCTCGCGCCTCTACCGGGTCAAGCTCTGCTGCGCAACCAGAGAGGGCGAACACACCCGCGAGACCAAGAACAGCGAGAGTGGTCATTTTACGCATCGAGCAGTGCATCCTCTTCGTCAGCATCGGTGGGGCCTTTTCGGGTCTTGCGTTCAGCGCGGCGGCGATCCTGTTCTTTGACAGATCCACTGCCAGCGTTAAGGCCGCGATACTCCTGCCTCGCGGCGAACCCAACTCCGATCAGGGCTATCAAAATGAACACGTACCACTGCAGCGCGTAAGAGAGGTGTGGTCCCTCGTCACGCTCCGGCTTCGGCGGCAGCCAACCGTGTTCTCCCGCGGGGACTCAGAGATCAGCATGCCGTAGGCACCCGTATAACTTTCACCTTCGGTTCCCGAGAGCTTCGCCAGCTCAGGCAGGTCGATGCTCGCAACCGTTCGACCCGAAGAGGTGCGACCAGGGATCTTGGGTTCGCCGGCGCGCAGACGCACCTCGACGGTAACTTTGCCTGCGGCGGGCTGAGGCAGATCCTCAACCTTCACGCTGCTGGCTTCGCTGCCGTCGATACTCACCCAGCCACGATCCACAAAAAACACCTCGCCGGAGTTCGTGCGGATCGGCTGGATCAGATCGGAGCCAACCCCGTTGGGGCCGGGCCTGTTGCGAGCAAGAAAAGGATTACCGAAGTACTCACCAACAACCGAGACCGTCCGCCATTTTTGTTTCGACTCGTCAAAGGCATCAAGTGTTGGAAGCTCGTCAGCAAGTGCAATCGCTGGGGCACCGTAGTTGTTATCGATTCGCTCGATCTCTGCGCGTGCCTCGGCACGGCGTTCGAACTGCCAGTTGCCGAGCATCACACACGCGATCGAGAACACAATCAGCATCGCAAAGTACCCGATCCAGCGACGCGACCGCAGAAACGTCCACCCGACCTGTGTGGGATCAGACATCAAGTTCTCCTACGGTAACAACCTCAAGTGGAAACGATCGATCAGACAAAAACTCGCGCAGCGTGGACAGGTGAGCTTCACAGGCGAGCCAGGTCTTGCGGCGATCCTCAGCATGGATCTTCGGGTTGCGCCACAGGATCGCCCAGTCCGCCGACTCGCGACAACCCGCCCTAGAGCATTCAAACCGCTGAGCAGCATCACCCCGAGACTGAGCCCGGGGAACACCGCGGCGCTCACTGGGCAATTCCCTGGGCGGGTGGCTGAGGCTCACCTAAGTCTGAGTCTGAGTCAGTGGACTCGGGCGATTCGGGCTCGGCGGTTCCGCCCGATCCTCGCCGCTCAGGATCAACGTCAACCACGAGCAACATGTCGGCGGGGGAGTCGGTCGAGACCTCTGGTTCTCCGCTCTCAAGCTGGAGCGGGTCAGGTGCGTCAACGGGTTGATCAACGCTGTGGGCCACCGCATTACCAACCATCACAGCAAACCAGGGGAGAAAGATAGCACCGGCCGCTGCTAGCAACACCCACCAATCACGCAGCCAAAAGAGTGAGGCCACACACACCACTCGAAGCGCCATCGCGATGAAGTACATGCGCATACGGTGCGTGCGATCCTCAGCGGGGTTCACTCCCGCCGACGTGACACTGTAGCTCTCAGCCATGGGCTCCTTCTTCGTACCGCGAATAGCCTACGCCGTTCCGCTGGGCCTTAGCCCCAAGAAACACCGGACCATAGCCCCAAGCATGCGAGCGAACGATAGGGTGAGAGTCGCACTTTTCCTACAGAAAGGGTCTCCCAATGAGCACCTCCCGTGTTGTTCTTGTGACCGGTGGCAATCGTGGCATCGGTTTTGCCATCGCAGAGCGGATGATTGCGGACGGCCATAGGGTCGCCGTCACCGCTCGTTCGGGCGAGGGGCCAGCAGGATCACTCACGGTGCGCGCAGAGATGACCGACGCCGCCTCGATCGATGCCGCTTTCACTCAAATCGAGGCAGAGCTTGGAGCCGTTGAGGTTGTTGTGGCGAACGCAGGAATCACTCGGGACACACTGCTGCTGCGCATGTCCGAGGAAGAATTTACGAGTGTCATCGACACAAACCTCACCGGCACTTTCCGCGTGGTAAAGCGTTCGGCGAAGGGGCTGCTGAAGGGGCGCTTCGGGCGCGTGATTCTCATCTCGAGCGTGGTTGCACTTTACGGATCACCAGGTCAGATCAATTACTCCTCTTCGAAGGCCGCGCTTGTGGGCTTCGCTCGCTCGCTCACCCGCGAGCTTGGTGCCCGCAACATCACAGCGAACGTCATTGCGCCCGGGTTCATCGAGACCGACATGACCGCCGAGCTAAGCGACGAGCAGCAGAAGCAGTATCTCTCACAGATTCCTGCCGCCCGTTTCGGCCAGGTCGCGGAGATCGCCGGAGCCGCATCATTCCTCGCCGGAGACGACGCGGCTTACATTTCGGGTGCCGTGATTCCGGTCGACGGTGGCCTTGGCATGGGCCACTAGTACACAAGACCCTTTCGTTTTGCGACGGTTGTTCGTAGGGTGAGGGACATGAACCACATTCCTGCCCCACGCACACGTTCAGCCGTCGCAGAAGACGCCAACACACTCCGTTCCCTCTACGAAGCATCCGAGGTACTTCGGGTTGTCAACGTGTGGGATGCCGTGAGCGCACGCGTTGTAGCGGAGCTCCCCGGCACACGCGCCATCGCAACCGCTGGTCACGCGATCGCAGCAAGCCACGGCTACGCCGATGGCGAGCAGATTCCGCTTCACCTGATGCTTGAGGCTGTAGGCCGTATCGTTTTGGCGACCGATCTGCCGGTCTCGGCGGATCTCGACGGTGGTTTTGGAGACGCTGGAGAGACCGTGCGCCGCGCAATTGGCGTAGGCGTTTCCGGCGCCAATATCGAGGATCAGCTTCGTCCCCTGGTGGAGTCGACCAGGCTTGTGGCGGATGCAGTCAAGGCGGGGGAGCGTGAGGGTGTCAGTTTTGCGCTGAATGCTCGCACCGATGCGTTTGTGCGGGGCGGCAACCGCCCTATTGACGAAATCATCGCGGATGCAGTTGAGCGTGGGCGTTCGTACCTCGACGCAGGCGCGACCTGCATCTTCGTGCCGGGGATTCTCGACGCCGATGTGACACGCCAGCTCGTGGCCGGCATTGGAGAGCGCAAGGTCAGCGTGATTGGCCTTCCTGGGGCCCTCAGCGCAGGCGAATACGAGTCGCTGGGTGTTGCTCGCATCTCCTACGGCCCAATGCCGCAGAATGTCGCTTTGACAGCACTCAAGAGGCTCGGCGCTTCACTGCTCGGCGAAGGAGTGATTCCGAGCGACACGGAAATACTGAACAACTTCTAGCTGAGGCGATCAAGCAGAGGGATCACACGGGCCAAATCGTCTTCTACGGATACGTCCGCTTGATCCCGCACGATCGGCTTACCGTTGTAAGACACGCCCAAGCCTGCGATCTTCATCATTTCGAGGTCGTTCGCTCCGTCGCCGATGGCAACCGAGGCGGTGAGCGGAATACCGGACTCGGCCGACCACTCTGTAAGGGCCTCGGCCTTTGCTGCGGCATCAATGATGGGTCCAACCGTGCGACCAGTCAAGAGGCCGTTAACAACCTCAAGTCGATTTGCGCGCCAAAAATCAAGGCCGAGATCTCGAGCGATTGGATCCAGCACCTCGTGAAAGCCACCCGACACTACCCCCACTTTGCCACCACGCTTGCGCACCTCTGCAATCAGCTCTCGAATGCCAGGGGAGAGTCGCACACGACTATAGGCATCAGCGAACACCGATTCGGGTGTACCCGCAAGTGTCGCCACTCGCTCTTGCAAACTTTCAGAGAAGTCCAAGTCACCGCGCATCGCGCGCTCCGTGATCTCGGCAACCCGTTCGCGAGTGCCCGCAACGTCAGCGATGAGCTCAATCACCTCGTCTTGAATGGTGGTGGAGTCGCAGTCGAGAACGATTAAGGGGGAAAGGCTCATGCGATCCAGTCTAGAGATGACGGGGTGGCTTGCGCACGGTTGCCGCGCGTCTGGTTAGGCTTGCTGCCATGGTCAATGTGTTGCGCTTCACCGATGTCACCTACCTCCGCAATCGTCGCCCGATTCTCAACGGCATTAACTGGACCGTTGAAGATTCGCAGCGGTGGGTGATCCTCGGGCCGAACGGCGCGGGAAAAACAACGCTGCTGAAGCTTGCGACTGCCAACGACTACCCGACATCGGGCACGGTCGACGTGCTCGAAAAGCGCCTCGGGCGTGTCGATATCTTTGAACTTCGCACCCGACTCGGCTTTGTGTCCTCAGCGACAGCCCGCAGGATCCCCGCAAACGAGATCGTGCGCGATATTGTGCTGACGGCCGCGTACTCTGTCGAGGGTCGCTGGAACGAGCAGTACGACCCGATCGACGTGCGACAGGCCGAGCGTATCCTCGCGGAGTGGGATCTGCTTGAGCTCGCGGACAGCACGTTCGGCACCCTCAGCGACGGGGAACGCAAGCGTGCGCTCATCGCGCGCGCGGTGATGACCGATCCCGAGGTGCTGCTGCTCGACGAGCCCAGTGCGAGCCTCGATCTCGGCGCCCGCGAACGCATGCTGCAGATGCTCTCAGGGTTCGCCCAATCACCCTCCTCGCCAGCGATGATCATGGTGACACACCACGTTGAAGAAGTGCCTCCGGGGTTCACCCACGTGCTCATGCTGCGCGACGGGCAGATCCAGGCTTCCGGGCCAATTGCAGACACCCTCACCGCGGAAAATCTTGAGGCAACCTTTGGGATGCCATTCGGGTTGACCGTGCAAGATGGGCGCTACGCCGCGGTTGCCAGGCCCTAAGCTGGAACTAATCTGTTTCACGGCGCATGTTCGTGGCGAGTTCTGCTAAAGTAGAACCTTGGCGCGGACAAGCCGCAAGACTTCGGTGCGCGAATCGCAGCATCAACTACTCAATATAAGGACACTCATGAAGACCGACATCCACCCCGAGTACAACGCAATCGTCTTCCGCGACCTCGCTTCCGGAGAGACCTTCCTCACCCGTTCGACGCTGTCGAGCGACAAGACGATCGAGCTCGACGGTGCAACCTACCCGGTCATCGACGTTGAGATCTCGAGCGCATCACACCCGTTCTACACGGGCAAGCAGCGCATCATGGACTCCGCCGGTCGCGTGGAGAAGTTCAACCAGCGCTTCAAGGGCTTCGGCGCATAGTCAGAGGCTTTACACAAAAGGTGGTGGCGATCTTCGAATCGCCACCACCTTTTTGTTTGCCCTCAGCAGTCTTAACGCAGCGGCCAGCTACCCTCCGCGACAAAGTGAGGATCGCGAGCCTTCCTCATGTATTCCTGAAAGCTGGCGGCCTGCGCAGCTGCCCAGGCAATCTGCGCGCGGTGCAACTCTTCGAGTTCGCTCGGTATCACATCTCCGTATTTACGCGCGATGCACTGCAACACACGTCCCGCCGCGATCGCATCATCACCGGCGTCGTGGGCTGTACCGATTTCCACGCCGTGGTGGGCGGCTACGGCCTCTAGCGTACGTTTGCCCTTTCGATAACGATCAAACTGCTTATCGAGGACCAGCGGGTCGATCACGGGGGCGAAGATCTCCGGCCACGCGAGACTGTATCGCGCAGCTTCGGCACGCAACAGCGTGAGGTCGTAGGGTGCGTTGTAGGCAACAACCGGAAACCCGCGCTCAATCATCTCTGCAAGCTGCTCAATGATCTGCTGCACACCCACCGCCGCGTCGATGCCGCTCGCGCGTGCGATCTCGGTGCTGATTCCGTGCACTCGCTGAGCCGCCGGAGGGATTTCGATACCGGGGTTCAAAAGCCAGTCGTAACGCTCAAGCACCTCACCTTCGGACCCGAGGAGGGCGACCGTCGCACTCACGATGCGTGCGTGGGCGGTATCGACGCCCGTGGTCTCGGTGTCGAACACCGCGAGATTGGCTGCCCAAAGAGGAGTAGAGGGGGTCACAGAGGTCCTTTCGTTCCTTTGATGTTACCGACTGCTGGTAGCTTGCGGGGCCCGACGTGGCGCAGCCATCTGCCAGGACCCCTCGGTAGGATCGTTTCGTGACTACCGCACCTCTTTTTGTTCCCACGCTCGGCATTGAAACACGAGCCTGGCATTACGGTGCTGACAGCGCGACAGAGGGGAACACGCACCCCCCGACCCTGATCCTCGTACACGGCTTCCGAGGGGATCACCACGGTCTAGATGCCATCGCTCGCGGAGTTGCCAAGGCATTGCCGGGCGTGCGCACAGTGGTGCCCGATCTGCCCGGTTTTGGTGAAACACCCGCGATCCCAAACCGCGAGCACAACATCGACCTATATGGCGAATGGCTGCGTGCCTTCGCAGCTGAGGCTGCTCCGAGGGCTTCGCAATCCTCGGCCACTCATTCGGTTCACTGGTCGTGACAGCGGCAATGGCCGGGGACTCGAAGCTAGCCGGGTGGTACTCATCAACCCGATCTCTGCACCAGCTCTCAAGGGACCTCAAGCCGCACTTACTCAACTGACAATTGGGTATTACCGTGCCGCAGAACTGCTGCCAGAGCGTGCCGCGCGTCAGCTTCTCGGCAGCCCTATAGTCGTGCGTGGCATGAGCGAGGTCATGGCTAAAACGGGCGACGTCGAATTACGTGCCTGGATCCACGGCCAACACGCCAGCTATTTCAGCACCTTCTCAGACCCTTCAACGCTCTTCCAAGCCTTCCGGGCATCGGTCTCCAACACCGTCATCGAGCGCGCTGCAGTGTTTGATCGACCGACGCTCCTGATTGCGGGGGAGCGCGACGACATTACCCCGCTCTCAAAGCAGCTGGAACTGCACCATCGCATTGCCTGGTCGCGACTTCGGATCATCCCTGGCACCGGACATCTTGTGCATTACGAAGCTGTGGAAGACGCGGTCACCTATATCTCCGAGTTTCTGATTGAGAACTCCAACGCAGCAAAAAATGAGGTTGCCGCGTGAGGGTGACGCGGATAAGCGATCTCACCGCGCCCGAACTCGCCGATTACACGCAGCTCACCGATGTGGCACTGCGGCGCGTGCGCGAGCCCGAGGAGGGACTGTACCTCGCAGAATCACCGAAGGTTATTGAGCGTGCTCTCAGAGCCGGGCATCAACCGCGTTCCCTGCTACTACTTGAGGATTGGCTGTCCAAGGTTGAGTCGATTCTTACGGATTACCCCGAGGTTCCGGTTTATGTGGGGGAGTCGGCGCAGCTCGAACAGCTCACGGGCTTCCACCTCCACAGGGGAGCAATGGCCTCAATGCACCGGCCCACCGATCGCGATCCGGTTGAATTGCTGCGCACGTCACGGCGTGTCGTGGTTCTTGAAGACTTGGCCGACCACACAAACGTCGGCGCCATTTTTCGGTCGGTTGCGGCGCTCGGCGCCGATGCGGTACTGCTGTCCCCAGCCTGTGCTGATCCTCTCTATCGCCGTGCGGTGCGCGTGAGCATGGGGGCGGTACTGCAGGTGCCTTGGGCACGCATGCCAGACTGGCGAGTTGCCGGACCAATGTTTCGCGAAGAGGGCTACGAGCTCACGGCCCTTGCCTTGAAAGATGACGCAGAAGATCTTGCCGACTACGTTAACCATCTTCCAGATCGCCTGGCGCTCATGTTTGGAACCGAAGGGACAGGTCTGAGCAGACGAGCGCTCGCCTCGTCCTCACGTTCCGTTGTGATCCCGATGGAGCACGGCGTGGACTCCCTCAACGTGTCAACCGCTGCGGCTCTTGCCCTCTGGGCTGTGCGCACCGCAGATCAAGCGAAACTCACCGGCTGTGCGGGGGCTTCACGATGAGCATAGCGCTTACCGGGCGGCGCCTGCGCGCGCTCTGGTCGACACTGTTTTGGGCGGCCCTCGGCATCGGTTCTTACGTGTTTGGCGTACAGAGCGCACTCGGGCAGGAGGCGGAGGCCAGCGTACTCGAGGCTGCCAGATTTACCACGGACCCGCCTGCGCCGCTCAACCTGGTGTCGACTCCTTCCGTGGGCGTCGCACTGCTGGCCATCGGAATTCTAGCCTGGATCGTGCACGGCATCGTTCGCGCGGTGGGAATTGTGGCTATATCTGCACTCGCGATTCTTACCTCACAGTTGCTGAAGCTGCAACTATTAGATCGTCCCGAGCTCTTTGAGCTTGATGCCCCGAACACTTTTCCCAGCGGTCACATGACCGTCTTCACCGTGCTCGTTGCGGCGATCATTTGGGCGGTACCCACGAGGGCTCGTGCAATCGTCACTCTCGGTGGGGCGGCGACCCTCTCGGCCGTTGGCTGGCAGCTGCTGGCTTATGGCTGGCACAGACCCAGCGATGTGCTTGGGGCAATTGCGCTCGGGATCGTGGCGTTTGCAATTGCCACGCTGATTCGACCATCGACATCACGGGGAACGCCCCTGCTCGCGGGCACGGCCTTGGTCGGAATGGCAATACTGAGTTGGGTTCTCATCGCGGCAGCTATTGTTTTGGCGTTCGTGTCGGTTGCAATCTCGAATCAAGGCCTGCTGCTCAACGCGGGGCAGTACGGTGTCATCGGGACCAGTATTCTTGGCTCGCGTTCGCTCTTTCGTCTCAGCACCTAAAACATCGAATCTGACAGATTCTCAGGAAAACGCGAATTTGACTCACGGTTTTTTCGGCAAATTCTCGATAGATTCGTTCCGGACATCTAATTGAGTTACCGTTTGGGATCACATGGCTAAGCACACCACCGCACGCAAGAACATTTGGGTGCGTGCAATACTTGCCGCCGCTCTGGCACTCACGCTGGCTGCACCCGCACACTTCACCCCGGTTCCAGCGCAGGCAACTGACCTGCCAACCTGGGAAGACGTTCAAAATGCCAAGAAAAACGAGGCGGCTGCCGCAGCCAAAGCTAAGGAGATAGAGGGTCTCATTGCCGCGGGGAGAAGGAACTCACTCGTCTGAGAAACACACACGCGGCAGCGACCGAGGCAATGCGCGAGGCTCAGCAAAAGTTTAACGATGCCGCTTGGAAAGCAGACTCACTCGTCACCCAGGCTGCAGACAGCAAAAAGAAGGCTGACGATGCGGCAGACCGTGCCGGCGTGATCGTCGCCCAGATGTATCGCTCGGGGGGAGTGGACCGCAGCCTTGAGTTGCTGCTGGAGTCAGATGCGAAGACCAGCGATGCACTGCTTGATCGCCTCGCGTCAATGTCGAAGGCAACTGAGCGCAATAGCGAAATCTCAGGAGAAGCAGAACAGTCCGCTAACAACGCTGCTTCACTCGGCAAACAAGCCGAAGCCGCAAAGAAGGAACGTGAGGCGCTGCTGGTTGACCTGCAGGCCAAGGAGGCTGCTGCGGCAAAGGCGGTCGAGGCGCAACGCTCGAGCGTGGTGGCCCAGGAAGCGAAACAGAATGAGCTTACGGCTCAGCTGGCTGCCCTCAAAGACACCACGACAAACACCGTTGCCGGCTACGAGAAACGCGTGCGCGAAGAAGAAGCTGAGCGCCAGCGCCTCGAAGAAGAAGCCAGAAAGAACGCCGAGAACGCGAACAACAATAACTCTGGCGGCGGAAACACTGGAGGCGGAGGCAACACTGGCGGAGGCGGTGGTGGTGGCGGCCAGTCGTCAACCGGCTGGATTATCCCGACTTCGAACTACTACATCTCTGAGGGTTTCCGCCCGCCTGAGCGTCCCGACCACACTGGATTGGACCTGGCTGCACCATGCGGCACACCCATCGTGGCACCTGTTGGAGGCACTGTCAGCATCGCGGGCTATGTCGACAATTTTGGTGGCAACATGGTTTATCTCAACCAAGACAATGGTTACCAGACACGTTTTGCTCACATGATTGGCTGGCCGCCGGTGAGCGCCGGTCAGTACGTGCAGGCAGGCCAGACCATTGGCTGGGTTGGCTCGACAGGAGCCAGCACGGGCTGCCACCTGCACTTTGAGGTCATCCCAGGTTTCAACGATAACTACTATGTGCCTTACCTGGATCCATACCCGTTCTTGTTTGGCTGATTCCTGGCCAGAAGTTACTACATACTCTTTTGCCGCGGTTGCGTGGCTATCAACCGCTCACCGCTGAATGCTGACTCAGATTATCGTGCACCCAAATACGTACCCAACAACCGGTCCCTGATTGGGCCATAGATTATCCTGCAATCCGATTCGCGATTGCACGATAATCTATATTATGTCAGTTTAAGCAGAATTGCCCGCTCCCTCATTACCGCGCACGTCATACCAGCACCATCCCCTGCGCCACAGAATTCGAACTGCAATAATCCAGTCATGAATCCAGAGCTCGCAGCACCCAAACGTTTCGGTCGCTTCATCGAACGAAATGATGATCGCGACTTCCCGTATTACGACGGTGAACCGATTATGGTAGGCACGTGGAAATGGCTGCTCATCATCGTGGCTTGCATTCTCGGGTTTCTGGCACTCATATCAATTCCGCGTTCCGACGAGCTTACGGCGCTAATCCCCCGCATTCTGTTCCCCGCGATCCCTCTCACTCTATTTGTCGTGTTCACTGGGAAGTATTGGTCGGCCATCTTCCATCGCCTCAGCGGTCGAGACTGACTGACAATGGTCGTGTTCTGGCTACTAAACCTCGCTGTGACGTCGCTCGTTGGCATTCTCGTTGCGATGCTTTTCGGCGCAAATGCAAATACGGCCGCCGATGGCCTCGCCGATGCTGGTGAAGTCGAAGTCCTCGCGTTTTTCCTCGGAACCGGCATTCAGCTCTTTGGAGAGGAGATTTTCACGATCCTCCCTTTCCTCGCCGTGATGTACTTGCTCTATTCAAAGGCAAAACTAAGCCGCAAAACCTCCATCATTCTCGCCTGGGTCATCACGGCCATGTGGTTCAGTGCTGCGCACCTGCCAACCTACGGTTGGAACTTTGCGCAGGCACTCCTCATCATCGGAGCTGCCCGCCTCGTACTGACCCTCGCCTTTATTCGTACAAAGAACATCGCGGTATCAACGGGTGCTCACATCTTGAACGACTGGAGCACATTCGGCTTTGTGATCATCACCGCTGCAGCAATGACGGTGTCATAGCCACACTTCAACCAGTGTCCGCTTGATGCTCCGTTGCTTCACGCCGTTCCTTGATCTTTTGTGCTGCCTTGTGGATCCGGTCGTTGAGTTCTGAAACCAAGGTCGCTGTGACAACTCCGATCGCGAAGAATCCCCCGACCATAAGCGTGACAGCGAGCACTCTCCCAGGCACAGTGACCGGCACAAAATCGCCGTACCCGACGGTCGCAATCGTCGCAAAGCCCCACCACAAGGCGTCACCAAAGTTCACGATGTTTGCACCCAGGGCATCTCTCTCGACGAGCCACACACAGTACGACTCGGTGTACACAAGCATGAAGGTGAACAGGGTGATTGTAAGGATGTAGCGAACGCGTTGAGCGCGCCCGGATCCGTGCCTGAACACCGGAAGTCTCCAAATGTAGACAAGAATGAGAAAGGGCCGAAGGAACGGCAGTATCAGGCTCGCGAGGTCAAGCGACCGCGTGGCAATAAAGTGTCGACGATCCCGCCCAGCCATTCCGAGACGAACAAAATAGTCGGTCGCAAACCAGACCCAGAGCAGCGGAAGCGTCGCTATTGCGAGCGTTAGGAGGTCTTCCCGCGTTCCCTCATTAAAGAAAGTCCAGGTCAGAATCGTCACAAAGGCGACGGAACCCAAAAACAGTGGCCAGGCGGTTCGCATTTCCCATTTTTCAACACGGGCAATGCCGTTTTTGGCTGGGCTTTCCTGCTGCTTCATTGTTGCCCTCCAAAACTCAATCGCACGAAGTGGGTGCGGGCACGAGTTTATCGCGCAGAGAGTCGAGCTGAGATCGCCCCGTGCGAACGAGCATGAGGATCTGCACGCATGTCGATTTCTACGATCTCAAAACCTGCGCTTTCAAGGTGACGCACAAGCTCATTGATTGGCCAAAAATAGGCGGTCACCACCGCGTGCTCAAATGGCTCAATTTCTGGTCCTTCAAAAAAGCCCAGTGCGAGTTCACCTCCTGGTTGCAAGAATTTGGCCAGTGAGGTGATCGTCGCCCCCATTTGTTCAGGAGGCAAATGAATCAGTGAGTACCACGCGAGCACTCCCCTGAGTGCCCCTGAGGCAACTTCAAGGTCCGGCAGAACCGCAAGCCTGTACAAAGTGTCGGGGTATCGCTGTTCGGCCTCCGAGATGAACTCGGGAACACAGTCGACTCCCTCTACCTCAATACCTTCAAGCCTGAGAAACTCGGTCCAATGTCCTGGACCACAACCGGCATCAATAACCGGCCCCACGCATCGCCTTGCCCAGCGCAGCACGAACTCACGATCCGCGGAGTGGGTTGCCCCCATGTTACCTAAGACCTTGGCATACTCCGCTGCTCTGAGACCATAGGCCTCACGCACACTATTGACCGCCTCCGAAGGATCGCCATTCACGCTTAGTCAATTCTTTGGTGTCGCGCGAGGATCCTCATCATCTGAAGGGGCATCAGTAATGATGAGCACCTCCCCGGTTTCGCAAAACCCGTTCCACTCGTGGATGCTTCCTCATAGATAACTCCCCTGAGTTCATCTCAACACGGGCCACGATCTCAGCCCGCAGTTGCCGAAAGGTCAACCAGAACAACCCGATCGCAGCAACAATTGCTGCGGTGAGCAGCAACGGAAACCAGGCCTCGATAAAGCAGCCCACGAGAATCACAAGCACGTGCCACACGGAGAAGCCCATAACGTCAAGCCAAGACACAGCCCCATTGGCACGAACCGACGGTCTGGAACGAACAAGGAGGGCCAGCACCAACTGACCGATCAGCACCGACGGGATCGCGACGAACAGCACCCAGAGAAAGACCCACCCACCAGCTTGAAACACACCCCACCCAATAAGTAACCAGAGCGGTAACAACATCGCAGAGGGAAAGAGCCACCAGTAAAACGCTCGTCGCAACCACATGCTCTGAGCATAGACCCGCTGCATGTACTTGCCCCGGTAATTCGACGAGGGCGAACACACAGGGCTCTCACCCGTTACTCTGATTAACTACTTGCGTGCCTGACCTGTCTAGTGTGTATGTAAAGATCTGTGGGCTACGCGATGCCGAGATGGCACGGCGCGCAGTTGGGTTCGGTGCCGATGCAATCGGGGTGGTCATGGGATCACGGCGCCCACGTGACGCAAAGCCCGAAATCGCGGCAAAGGTCGTGTCTGCAGTGAATACCACCAACCCCCACGCGGATACCGTTCTGGTAGTGAACCGCGTTCCCGCGATCGAGGCTGCAAAGATAGCTCGGGATCTTGGTTTTAACGTTCTTCAGCTCCACGGGAGGCATATACTCTTGATGATTTCACGAAGGCGCGGTTGATCCTGCCTCGAGTCTGGCGCGCTACTTCGCTTACGACACACCCGAAACTACGATCTGGCGAGTATTTCGAGGAGCGTCTTTTGGTCGACGGCGCGACGCCGGGGTCGGGCGAAACATGGAATCTCGCTCAAGTAAAACCTGGCGCCCTAGGCAGCAACTGGATCCTCGCTGGGGGACTCACCCCAGACAATGTATCCTCGGCGATTTCAGCTGCAGCGCCGTGGGGGTTGACGTTTCCAGCGGCGTGGAATGCGCCCCCGGAGTGAAAGATCTTGCGCTTGTAGAAAAATTTATTCGTGCCGCAAAACAGTCTTTGAGTCGAGCACACAGTTAATGCTTTCTCAATAATGAGATGGCGCTCAGCGCGGCTTCGTTGTAATCTGTCCGTTATGTTCAAGCGAGGTTATTACTTGCGACACTCCCGTAACGCGGGGTCGAATGGTAGACGCTCCTCCCCGGCACCGGTCCGCTACCCCTCTCGCAAATCTCTTCGAGAGCAGCGGGAACGACAAACACCAACCACACCAGTTGCAAATGAGCTTTCCGATGTGGCAACCACAGCACTGCTCACCACGCCCGCGCGGCGCGCTGAACACGTGGCCACCCATACCTCTTCAGTTCGCGTTCCAGCTCGTACTCACGTTCCCCTTGTGGCAATAGAGACCGAGGCTACTGATTCGAAGCGTCGCCACCCCTTTATCAAGGTTGCAGCAGGCAGTAGCGCGTGTGCGTTGTTACTCGCACTCTCAATTCCCCTCACGGAAAATGTCGCTTACACCGAGCCAGCTGTCGCAGCGCAGCAGCGGCTATTCAGTACCGCTGAGGCTCCCGAAGCTCTGGCTGACTCTCTCAGCAACATCGATGCGGTTGAAACCCTCGACTCTTCGCCGACTTCGTTTACCTTCCGCCCCGAAGCTCTCGTGAACTATCCGTTTGTTCAAACGGTAATGCTTACTGACCCGTTCGGGTACCGCACCGCCCCCGTAGAGCAATTTCACGACGCTCAAGATTTTGCGGCGACAGCGGGCACTCCCATCCAAGCAATTGCGGATGGTGAGGTACTCGAAGCGGGCTTCGCAGACGATGGCTGCGGGTTCGGTCTCAAGCTTGAACACAGCATCGATAACAAAACCCTCACGAGCCGTTACTGTCACATGCAAATGGGATCGCACACCCTAAAAGTCGGAGATGACGTCAAGATGGGTGATCCAGTTGGCCGCGTGGGCAACACCGGAATGTCGTTTGGACCGCACCTGCATCTAGCGCTTGTACTCGACAAAAAACCCATCGACCCGATGCCGTTCTTAGCGAAGTACAGCCGAATGGATCGTCCTCACACGAACGACTAGGTAAACAGGTTGTGCGCCTGACCCCACAGCAACGCCTGCACGCGGAGACTAATTTCTCGACGCCTCCGAATTTCGCTTCTAGGAGGGCGTCCCGTGATAGACCGAAGTCGCGCGGACCCAATCTTCGAGTTTCGCTGAAGCGAGACCGGAATCAATAGTCTCGGCCGCTACTGAAATCTTCTCCGCGAGGCGCTCAAGCAGGGGCCTCTCGACAGACTCGGGTCGACTCGCGAGGTCATAGGCAACTAGACCAGCGGCAGCGTTCAGTAGAACGATATCGCGCACCGGCCCCTTCTCCCCGCAAACAGGCGACGAACCACGTCAGCGTTCTCGTCGGGAGTTCCACCAACGAGGTCGCGAATCTCTGCACGCGGTATGCCGAGGTCTCGGGGTCTATGTCGTGTTCAGTGAGGCCACCTCGGCTCACCTCCCACACACGCGAGTGACCGGTGGTTGTGAGTTCGTCGAGCCCATCATCACCTCTGAACACCAGAGCCGACGCGCCGCGAAGCCGAAAAACGCCGACAAAAAGCGGAACCCTTTCAATATCGGCGACACCCACCGCAGAAGCTTCAGGCCTGACCGGGTTACAGAGTGGGCCGAGGAAGTTAAACACGGTTGGGATCCCAAGTTCCGAACGAACCGGAGCCGCGTGGCGGAATCCTGGAAGGAAGCGGGCTGCGTGCACAAACGCAATGCCCGCTTTACCGAAAGATTCAGAGAGCTGATCGGCGTCGAGAGCCAGATTTATGCCAAGTGCACTCAGAACATCAGAGGATCCCGAAAGGCTGCTGGCAGCACGATTTCCGTGTTTCACCACGGGAACCCCGGCGGCTGCTGCGGTCACAGAGGCCATCGTCGAAACATTGACCGTACCAAAGCGATCGCCCCCTGTCCCGACAATGTCCAGCGACATCGCGGGCAGCGAGAGCGGCAATGACTCGGCAAGGATCGCGTCTCGAAATCCGATTACCTCATCAATCGTGACCCCTTTTGAACGAAGTGCAACAAGAAAAGCACCCATCTGTGCACCGGTTGCAGACCCCGTCATCACGCGAGACATCGCCCACTCTGCCTGCGAAACGCTGAGGTCTTCACTATCCAAAAGGGTAGTCAGCACGGAGGGCCAGTTGCGTTCTTCGATCATGAAGCAATCTTATCGAGTGGCCTCAGCGCGTCGCGTGCACACAAAGCCCTCTCAGACGCGGTAAGCTTACTCAGGAAGTTCGCAGAAAGTTCGGCGCGCCGCGCTCAGGCAAAACGCACACCAAACTTTCAGCCATAATGGAGGGGTGACTACGACCACTATGAATACGAAGTCAGCCGTGCCCACGGTGAAGCGACCGAACATCGTCGCCGTCGGTACGATCGTGTGGCTCGGCAGCGAGGTTATGTTCTTCGCTGGCCTCTTCGCGATCTATTTCACGCTGCGCGCCATGAATCCAGACCTTTGGGCAGAACAAGTGGAGAAGCATAACTTCACTTTTGCTCTGATCAACACCCTGGTTCTTGTTGCATCATCATTTACGGCCCAGGCAGGCGTTTTCGCCGCTGAGCGGATGCAGCCCAGAGCTACCGGACGGGGCCTACGCAAGTGGGGCACGGTTGAGTGGTTCTACCTCACTTTCTTTATGGGTGCCATCTTCGTGGCCGGCCAGGCTTACGAGTACGCAACGTTTGTTTCAGAGGGAATTCTCTTTAACGGCGATCCTTACGGATCCGCGTTCTACTTGACTACCGGCTTCCACGGAATCCACGTGACCCTGGGCCTCGTTGCCTTCCTGCTCGTCATTGGCCGCATCTACGCGGTTAAGAACTTCGGGCACAAGGAAGAGACCAGCGCCGTCGTTGTGTCTTATTACTGGCACTTCGTGGATATCGTCTGGATCATCCTGTTCATCGTCATTTACGTCCTCCGATAGAGATCAGGAGAAATCGACATTATGGCTCGCGCCACTCAGAACGTCCGTAAGTCGGGCCGTCGGCATCCATTCGCAACCGTTGCTCTTGTAGCAGTGGGGCTCCTGGTTACCGGCGCTGCCTACGCAGGATTCAGCCAGACCTCTGCAACTGCAGAGATCGACCTCAACTCGGCAAGCACCATTTCAGAGGGAGAGAAGCTCTTTGGCGCGAACTGCGCCACCTGCCACGGTGCCGGCGCACAGGGCACAAAAGACGGTCCCTCCCTCGTGGGCGCTGGCGCAGCCTCTGTAAACTTCCAGGTCGGCACTGGGCGTATGCCTCTTGCATTCCAGGGCCCGCAGGGCATGGTCAAGCCGAAGCAGTTCTCTGAAGAGCAAACGCTGCAGATGGCTGCATACGTGGCCTCGCTGGCCCCGGGACCTGGTCTGCCCGAGACCCGTTACCTTAAAGGCGATGGCGATGTTGCAGCGGGCGGCGAGCTGTTCCGCATCAACTGCGCAATGTGCCACAACGTTGCTGCTGCTGGTGGCGCACTGACTCAAGGCAAGATGGCCCGAAACTCACCGGGGTCCCCGCCACGCACATTTACGAGGCAATGGTAACTGGGCCGCAGAATATGCCGGTCTTTAGTGACACCAATATCTCCCCCAGGAGAAGGCCGACATCATTTCGTACCTCAAGTACATCGAAGAGAAGCCATCAGTTGGCGGCCTGACTCTCGGGTCACTCGGTCCAGTAGCTGAAGGTCTGTTCATTTGGGTCATCGGCCTGGGTGCAATTGTCGCCCTCACCGTTTGGGTCACTGCAAAGTCGAACTAACCGACAGCGCAGACAGAATTCATGAGTCAGGAACCAAGGAGCAACATGGCAGAGGAAGCGAAGAACAGTGGCGTGAATGACGCCGTTGTCGCAGCCCAGAGCCACAGCGCAGATGGAGCAGCAGTGGGAACCGCTGTGCTCTCTTCTGATGCAGTGCAAAATCCGGGCCTTCCCCCGCATCGGGAACGTGTAACGGATCTCGATCCCAAGAAGGCAAAACGTGCAGAACGCACGGTTTACACCCTCTTCTACATCTCAATTGTGGGCAGCCTCGGCGCAGTGCTTGCCTACATGTTCTTCCCGATCGAAACGGGAGAGCTGCTGGCAATTCGACTTCACACTATGTTTGTGGGAATCGCCATGGCGCTCGCTCTTCTTGCAGTTGGTATTGGTGCCGTCCACTGGGGCAAGGCGCTTATGGCCGATCACGAATCCATCGATGAGCGCCATCCAGTGCCGAGCAACCAGGAGACTCGCGAAGGGGCAGCAGAGGTCTTTACTCTCGCTGACAAGGAGT
Source organism: Leucobacter coleopterorum (assembly GCF_011382985.1). GTDB lineage: Bacteria > Actinomycetota > Actinomycetes > Actinomycetales > Microbacteriaceae > Leucobacter > Leucobacter coleopterorum. The sequence continues at coordinate 1,465,814 of NZ_CP049933.1, read as the reverse complement.
CGGGCTTCTCACGTCGTTCGCTCGTTCGCAACAGCCTGATCGGTGCGCTCATAGCTTTTCCTCTCCCGGGAATCACTCTGATGCGCAGCCTGGCACCTCAGGATCGCGATCCTGTACAGCTGCTGAAGCACACCATGTGGGACAAGGGCATCCGCCTGGCTCGTGACCCCTCGGGTGTTGCAATCAAGGCCTCCGATGTCACCATTGGCTCCGCCTTTCACGTCATCCCTGAGACCCTCACCCATGAGGAATTCTCAAAGCTTTCACTTGAAGAGCGCGGAGGCAGCGAGAATTTCCTTGACGCTAAGGCCAAAGCCATCGTTTTGCTGATGCGTCTCGATCAGTCCCAGCTTAAAGAGCTTCCGGACCGCAAAGATTGGTCGTACGACGGTATCGTCGCTTACTCCAAGGTTTGCACACACGTTGGCTGCCCTGTTGCCCTGTACGAGCAGCACACTCACCATTTGCTCTGCCCCTGCCACCAGTCACAGTTCGACGTGTCAGAGCACGCAAAGGTTGTCTTTGGACCTGCGAAGCGTCCGCTTCCGCAGCTGCCAATCACTGTCGATAAGGACGGTTACCTCATCGCACAGAGTGATTTCCATGAACCTGTCGGCCCGAGCTTCTGGGAGCGTCTCAAGTGAGCAGCACCGTAACTGAATCCCCGCACAAAACGGAACCCGTTTTACATCTGCGGCGGCAAATTATATCGATGATCGCACCAAGATTGGTGTTGCGGTCAAGGAATTCGGCCGTAAGGTCTTCCCAGATCACTGGTCCTTCCTCCTTGGTGAGGTCGCCCTCTACAGCTTCGTTGTGATTCTGATTTCGGGCACCTTCCTTACCCTGTTCTTCCAAGCATCGATGGTTGAGACGGTCTACACCGGTCCTTACCTCCCGATGAAGGGAGTCGAGATGTCCGCGGCCATGGCCTCGACACTTGATATCTCCTTCTCGGTCCGTGGTGGCCTCCTGATGCGCCAGGTGCACCACTGGGCAGCACTCCTATTTGTAGCGTCCATTGGTCTGCACATGCTCCGCATCTTCTTCACGGGTGCCTTCCGCAAACCGCGCGAGCTCAACTGGGTCATCGGCTTCGTTCTCTTCATTCTCGCAATGGCTGAGGGCTTCACCGGCTACTCGCTCCCCGACGATGTTCTCTCGGGTAACGGTCTCCGCATTATTGATGGACTCGTGAAGTCGATCCCCGTCATCGGAACCTACTTCTCCTACTTCTTCTTCGGAGGCGAGTTCCCGGGCACCGACATTGTTGGTCGCCTCTATATGCTCCACATCATGGTGCTGCCTGCGCTTGTCATCCTGTTCGTCGCGCTTCACCTCGCATTCGTTGTGATTCACAAGCACACGCAATACCCCGGTCCGGGTAAGACGCAGCAGAACGTCGTCGGCTTCCCCGTACTGCCTGTTTATGCAGCCAAGGCCGGTGGCTTCTTCTTCATCGTCTTCGGCGTGATCATGCTTATCGCTTCACTCGTGAGTATTAACGCGATCTGGGCTTACGGACCTTACGATCCCTCACCCGTGTCTGCTGGTACTCAGCCCGACTGGTACATCGGCTTTGCCGATGGCATGCTGCGCTTGATTCCGCCGGGGTTGGAGACCGAGTGGTTCGGCTACACCTGGTCTTGGAACATGTTGATCCCTATGGCGATCATGGGACTCTTCCTTGTGCTCGTTGCCATTTATCCGTTCATTGAATCTTGGGTAACCGGCGACAAGCGTGAGCACCACATTCTGGATCGTCCGCGCAACGCTCCTACCCGTACCGCAATCGGAGCTGCAGGAGTCACGTTCTACGCTGTCATGTGGGCGGGTGCGAGCTCAGACCTTATGGCAACACACTTCCAGCTGTCGATGGAGGGTGTTATCCACACGCTGCAGGCACTCCTCATCCTTGGTCCGATCATCTCTTACGTGACTACGAAGCGAATTTGCCTCGCACTGCAGAAGAAGGATCGTTCTATCGCTCTGCACGGCTACGAGTCGGGTCGCATTGTTCGCCTCCCAGGGGCCAGTACACCGAGATCCACAAGCCGCTCAGCGCTTATGAGCAGTGGGAGCTTGTGAGCTACCACGACTACGCTCCGCTGATGTTGCGCCCGAACGATGACGGGAAGATTCCGTTCTCTAAGCGACTGCGTGCTGGTTTCAGCCGCTGGTTCTTCGAGGACAGGATCGTTCCCCCTACAAAGGGTGAAATCGAAGAAGGACACAATGGGGGCCACTAGACCTGAGTGTTCTTGAGACAGAGCAATGGGCCCCGCAGGTATTCCTGCGGGCCCATTGTGTTCTCTCAATTGGAAGGATCGTATCATGGCCGAGATCTTTACGCGCCATGTTGTCAAGGGACAGGTCGAAGAACTGGTTGAGGTCTCCTCCCTGAGTGAGGCTCTGCAACGAGAAGCTGACGATTCGTCTGTAACCAGTCACACAGTGTTGGTGCGTCCCAACCCAGTGCTCATAGCTGAGCTCGCCGATGCTTGGGACCTACACCCGATGCTTACCGAAGATCTCTTGCAGGCCGGGCAGCGCCCCAAACTCGAACGTTACGGCGATGTGCTATCACTCGTACTGCGATCCGCGCACTACGTTGATGAGCTCGAAGAAGTTCTATTTAGCGAGTTTCACTTACTGGTCAAGTCGCGTGCCGTGCTCATTGTGTGCCAAGACGGGCGACTCATCGATGGAACAGAGATCCCAGACGATCCAAACCTCGCCGCACAAACCTTACGCGCCACTGCACTGGCCAGTGTCCCGAGCACCTATCTCAAGCTTCTCGGCACCGAGGGCGTCGTTTACCGCCTTATCGACGCGGTTGTCGACTCCTACTCCCCCACACTGGACGGCCTTCAGTATGATCGGGAGCAAATTGAGCGCCAGGTATTTAGCGGCGATGCAGCGGCTGCCGAGCGTATCTATCTACTGAGCCGCGAAGTGATCGACGTGTTACATGCAACGACAGCACTCACGAAACTTGTTCAGGGGCTCCGAAACGGCGCCGATAAGTATGCCATCCCCGACGAGCTGCAGACCTATCTAGAAGATGTCGCAGATCACCTCGCACACGTACTCACCGAAACGATAGAACTCAAAGACGCGCTCTCACAGATTCTTAACGTCAACGGCACGCTCGTGGCACAACGGCAGAACGAAGACATGAAGAAGATCTCAGGCTGGGCCGCGATCCTTTTCACACCGACCCTCATCGGAGCAATCTACGGCATGAACTTCGACAGTATGCCGGAGCTGCACTGGGCCCTTGGATACCCGCTTGCGCTAATGTCCATGGTGGGTCTTGGCACCGCACTATGGGTTGTGTTCAAGCGCAAGAAGTGGATGTAAGAGTCGAGCCGGCGACTCACCCAACGATCTAGTGCTTCAGGACTTGCAACGGAGCAGCATTCAGTAGCGTCAGCGCGCCCTCCGACAGCAGATCGTAGAAACGAATATCACCCAGTTCTTCTCTGAATGCAGCAAGGCGCAGCGGGAGCGATTGTGCCAGATTGGGGTCGTTTACCGCTGAAACCGCCTGGAAAATGAATACAGAATGGTTTGGGGCGCCTCACCCGGCGAGGCGAATATCAGCGTCGAAACTCGCAGAAAACACTCGAGAAAGAGTTCCTGCTTTGTCGCAAAGTTTGCGTAGACGTGAGGTTGTGGCACCTCGGCTCGAACGGCGATCGCCGACGTCGAAGCGCCTTGGTAACCATACAGGCCAAACTCGACGATCCCCGCTTCGATAAGGAGTTCATGGTTCTGCCCGGGTCTACGCCGCGGTCGACGCGAGGACATGGTCTAAGAGAGGTCTAGGATCTTGCGGTAGTGCTCGCCCATGGGCTCAAAGCCACGATGGTTATAAAACGAGCCAATCCTTGATGTCGAGGCCGAGAGCTGTCGTACTCCACGGCCCATGCAGTAGTGCTCGTTTGCCTGCATGATCCTGTCACCAACACCGTGTCCACGAGTCGTCTCATCGACCACGATCTCTTGCAGGTGGGCTGTCAGTCCCGGAGCGTGAAGCAACCGGGAAACGGTCATGAGCGAGTAACCCACAACCTTTCCATCGAGCTCAGCGACAAAGAGGACGTTTGCTTCCTGGTCGCGGTGTCGCAAGACGTTATCGAGTGCGACAAGAAATTCGTCTCGGCCGATAGCTTCGCGACCGGTCTGATACTGACGGGCCAGAGCAAAGAGCGCAGTTGCGTCTTCGCTCCGGCCGCGTCGAATAGAGATGCTCACAGGTGAGTGACCTAGCGGGCGAAGTTGCCGCGGTAGTACTCGTATACCCAGCCGACGACGCCGACGATCACGAGAGGCAGTGAGAAAAAGACCATCCAGAATTGGAATCCGATGCACACACCGAGTATCACAAGTCCCAGAGCGAAGGCGAGGAAGATAGGCCACCAACTCCACGGGCTGAACTCGCCAACCTCGGGATCGCCGTCATCAATATCAGCAAGGTCGATATCAGCTACCTGAACACCACCCTGCTTCTTCTTTACGAGGCCTAAATAGGACGCGATAAAGGCGGTAAGGCCTCCGGAGAGCAGGATCGCGATTGACCCAGCCCACTCTGGGCGATCGTGAATACTGATGTTCCACACCGTGTACACCGTCGCAAGGATGATGAAGTAGGTCGTCAGTAACCAGAAGATAACAATGTTAGATTTCATGATTCAGTTTGCCTCCGGTTACTTCTTCTCGGCAATCGCGGGCGCCGGCTTCGGCTGTTCTACACCGCTGACTTCAGGGTGGTGCAGATCGAAAGCAGGAGACTCCGAGCGAATGCGAGGGATAGAGGTGAAGTTGTGTCGCGGCGGCGGGCAAGAGGTTGCCCACTCGAGCGAACGACCGTAACCCCACGGATCGTCAATTGTGACCTTGGGTGCGCGACGCGCGGTGATGTAAACGTTCAGCAAGAACGGAATCACTGAGACACCGAGCACCATCGCACCGACGGTCGACAACTGGTTACCCCAGGTGACTCCGTCCTCTGGCAGGTAAGTAGCGTAACGACGAGGCATGGCCATAACGCCCAGCCAGTGCTGCACGAGGAAGGTCATGTGGAAGCCAATGAAGAGCACCCAGAAGTGAATCTTGCCTAGACGCTCATCGAGCATCTTTCCGGTCCACTTTGGCCACCAGAAGTAGAATCCAGCGAACATCGCGAAGACCACGGTTCCGAAGATGACGTAGTGGAAGTGAGCCACAACGAAATAGGTGTCTGAGAGGTGGAAGTCAAGCGCTGGCGAAGCCAGGATGACACCGGTCAGACCACCGAACACGAACGACACCAGGAAGCCAAGCGACCACAGCATGGGAGTCTCAAAGGTGATCGATCCTCGCCACATCGTGCCAAGCCAGTTAAAGATCTTCACACCGGTCGGAACCGCAATGAGCATGGTCATCAGAGCGAAGAACGGCAGCAGCACTGAACCGGTGACGTACATGTGGTGAGCCCACACCGTCATCGAGAGTGCGGCAATCGAGATTGTTGCGTAGATAAGTGTCTTGTAGCCGAAGATCGGCTTACGGCTGAAGACCGGGAAGATCTCGGAGACAATACCAAAGAACGGCAGGGCGATGACGTAGACCTCGGGGTGACCGAAGAACCAGAAGAGGTGCTGCCAGAGAATGGCTCCGCCCTCACCACTGTAGATCTGCGCCCCAAAGATTCGGTCTGCCGCGAGGCCAAAGGCTGCCGCTGCAAGAACAGGGAAGATCAGGATGACCAGGAGCGAGGTGATGAGCGTGTTCCAGGTGAACACAGACATACGCCACATGGTCATTCCCGGTGCGCGCATCGTAATGATGGTCGTAATGAAGTTAACGCCACCGAGAATCGTACCGAAACCGCTGAGGCCAATACCGAGCACCCATAGGTTTCCGCCGATACCCGGCGAATATGTCATTTCAGAAAGCGGTGCGTATGCAAACCATCCGAAGGAAGCAGCACCCTGCGGGGTGAGGAAGCCACCAACAGCAATGAGCGATCCAAATGTGTACAGCCAGAACGCGAAAGCATTCAAACGGGGGAATGCCACGTCAGGCGCACCGATCTGGAGCGGCATGAGAGCGTTCGCGAAACCCGCAAACAGCGGGGTTGCGAACATCAGCAGCATGATTGTTCCGTGCATGGTGAACAGCTGGTTGTACTGTTCCTTTGTTGGAATGATCTCAAGGCCCGGAGCAAAGAGCTGCGCACGGATCAGCAGAGCCATCAGGCCGCCGATCAGGAACCACACGAAGGAGCTGATGAGGTACATGTACCCAATCACCTTGTGGTCCGTGGACGTTAGCCACGAGACAATGATATTGCCCTTCTTCATGTTGCTATCCCTCATTATTCGTTCTCAGCCTTGGCTTCGTCACCGAAGAAGTACTCCTGATTCGGGTTAAGGTCACCCTCAACCTGGCCCTTGTTACCTGCGGCCTTCAGCGAGTCGATATAAGCGTCGTACTCGTCCTGCTCGACAACGCGAACTTCAAACAGCATCATCGAGTGGTACTCCCCACAAAGCTCGGCACACTTACCCATGAAGGTGCCGGTTTTGGTGGGAGTAAAACTCATGTAGTTCACCTGACCGGGGATCATGTCCTTCTTGTAAAGGAACTCGACCACCCAGAAGGAGTGAATAACGTCGCGAGTCTCAAGCTGAATCTCGGTCTTCTTATTCACCGGCAGGTAAAGAACGGGCATCGTGCCATCTTTGGGCTCGCCAGCCTTATCGGTCTGAACCTGAACGCCCTGGAAGTAGGCGTCGTCTTTTACGTAGTTGAAGTCCCAGGCCCAGCGCTTGCCGAACACCTGAACAACGTTCTCAGGGTTGTCGTAGCGCGCCTCGATCTTGCTCTGCTCCTGTGCGGTGAAGGCAAAGAAACCCAGCACCAGAATCACGGGAACAACCGTAAAAAAAGTTTCGATCGGCATGTTATAGCGCAGCTGCACAGGAAGGCCGGTCTGGCCCTTGCGGCGGCGGTAAGCGATGGTTGCCCAGAGAATCAAGCTCCAGGTAATCACACCCACGGCGAGGAGCACGATCCAAGAGGTGACCCAAAGGCCGGTGATACCCGGCGTTAGGTTCGTGGCATCCGTGGATCCTGCGGGAAGAAAGCCCCGCTGCTGCTCTGGAGTGCAACCTGCAAGCAGTAACCCAATAGAGAGTACTGCCGGGGCCGCGACCCATTTCATTCGACGATTGGAACGCACCGCATACCTTTCGAATTGTTTCTCGTCCGCACGTGAAGCGCGCGAAACTGATGACTCCCTGATAGCTTAGCGCGAACCTGAGCGTTCGCCGTACACGTAGAGGGTGTCGCGCGCACTAATTTGCGCAAATCCGCGAAAAATTGTCTCTAGCGGATCAACTAAAGCTGTCTCCGCAAGCACAACTTCCTTCCGCATTGGGTTATCTATGGTAAAACCCTGTTTCTGGATCGTGTCTTCGAAGTCAATCGTCGCTCCGTTGAGGTAGGGAATGCTCATGGCATCCACCACAACCTCAACGCCGTCAAAATCAACTACGGCATCGTTCTCAAGTTCGCGCTCATCAAAAAAGAGTTGGTAAATTAGTCCGGAGCAGCCGCCAGGCTGAACAGCGATGCGTAGGCGGAGGTCATCTCGCCCTTCTTGCGCAAGTAAACTGCGAACCTTGTCGCTCGCTGCGACACTCAGTTTTACTCCGTGGGCCTGATCAGCGGCAGTACCCGTTACTACAGTGCTCATACGTACTCCTCGCTCACGTGATGATGTGTGGGAATCAGTCTACCTCGCACATTCGCGGCTTCTCCATGATTTCGCCCGGTAGTCTGGTACGAGGTCGATATTGCGTCGACGCAGTAGTTAACAGCACAAAAGGTGCACAGCGAGAGGGACCAGGCGTGGCAAAGAAGGGTGCGGCGGACGCCGCAGAGACCAACGAAGACGTCACAGAGACGACTGTCGGCAAGGGTCGGCCCACCCCCTCGCGCAAAGCAGCGCAGGCGGCAAACGCACGGCCCATCGTTGGCTCAAAAGACAAGACGATCGCGAAAGAACAGCGTCTACAGCAAGCCAGCGAACGTGAGCGTGCTCGTATCGGCATGATGAATGGCGAAGAGCGATTCCTCACCGTGCGCGACAGGGGCCCTCAGCGTAGGTTTGTGCGTGACTATGTTGACGCACGCTGGAATATCGGCGAAATGCTTATTCCGATGATGCTCGTCGTGCTAGTGATGACGTTTATCCCAGGCATCATTCAGATCGTCAGCCTCGTTGTGATTTGGATCTTCGTCGGCCTCGCAGTGCTTGACGCGGTGTTTCTCGGCTTCCGTCTCAAGCGAATCCTGGCCAAGAAGTTCGGTGAAGACAAAGTTCAGCCCGGATTCCGCTGGTATGCGGCAATGCGTGCCTTCCAGTTCCGCATGCTGCGCGCGCCGAAGCCACAGGTCAAGCGCGGCAAGTTCCCGAACTAAGCAGCGGCTGGCGCCCGCCACCCCAGACGTCGCAGATCACGATTGATACGTCGCGCCCACAGCGGCCCTTCGTATATAAACGCCGTGTATCCCTGCACCAGGGTGGCGCCGGCGCGCAAACGTTCCACAACATCCTCAGCGTTAGACACCCCACCAACCGAGATAATGCAGAATCCCTGAGGCGTAGTCGCAACGATTCGTTTGAGTACTTCCAGTGAGCGATCTTTAAGTGGCGCTCCCGAGAGTCCTCCGTTACCCATGCGTTCGACTTCGGAGTCGGCGGTGGTCAATCCCTCTCGAGAAACCGTCGTGTTTGTTGCGATTATTCCGTCGAGCCCTAGCCGCACGGCAAGCGCGACGATGCCATCGATCTGTTCGTTACCCATGTCAGGGGCGATTTTCACGAGCAGTGGTGTCGATCCTGCCGCATCACGCACAGCGGCAAGCAGCGGTTCGAGAGACTCCAGCTCTTGTAGACCGCGAAGTCCCGGGGTATTGGGTGAGCTGACATTGACCGCGAGATAGTCGGCGACGGGAGCGAGTCGCTCTGCGCTCCACACATAATCTTGCGTCGCGTTCTCAACCTCGGTCACACGACTCTTACCAATGTTCACACCGATCACCGGGCGGCTGCGCGCGAGGCGAGCCTTCTCGACTCGTGGCAGCGCGGCAGCGGATCCCCCGTTATTAAAGCCCATGCGGTTAATGAGACCGCGATCCCCCACCAGCCTGAACATTCGTGGTTTGGGGTTGCCAGGCTGAGCGTGTCGGGTGAGTGTGCCGATCTCAACGTGACCAAACCCGAGGGCTCCTAGGCCGAGGATCGCGGTACCATTTTTGTCGAAGCCCGCTGCAAGCCCGAAGGGGCTCGGAAAATCAATGCCGAGCGCAGAGACCCGCAGCGAAGGATCTGGGGCACACACCCGTCGCACGACACCACCGAGCAGCGGGGCCGCCTGAATCACTCGAAAAGCAAGGTGGTGAGCCCGCTCGGGATCCATCCGTTTAAAAACCAAATTGAACAGGTGTGGGTAGAGTCGCATGCCGAGTTACTCCTTGGTTGAGTCTGGTCGCGCGGCACTCGGGTGGGTGCGCAACTCTGATATCGCTGATTCGAAGTCCGCGAGCGAATCGAAGGCTTGGTACACGCTTGCAAAGCGAAGATAGGCGACCTGATCGAGATCACGCAGGTGGGGCAGGATCGCAAGGCCGATTTCATTTGCGTCAAACTGGGCAATGCCGGTGGATCGCACCGACTCTTCGACCTGCTGCGCAAGTATCGCAAGATCTGCTTCGGTTACGGGGCGCCCCTGGCACGCCTTACGCACGCCGCTCATCACTTTTTCGCGGCTGAATGGCTCGACCACGCCCGACCGCTTGATGACTGTAAGGCTTGCGGTTTCAGTGGTGGTGAAGCGACGACCGCACTCAGGGCATTGCCGACGGCGTCGAATTGAGAGACCATCATCTGCCGTGCGTGAATCGATAACGCGACTATCGGGGTGTCTGCAGAACGGGCAATACATCAGTGTCCTCCTTGCTCGTGCTGAACTGGCTGCTTAAATCGAGCGGTCACGGCCTCACCGTGCGCGGGCAGACCCTCGGCCTGGGCAAGCGCGACAAGCAACTCACTAGTCTCCGCGAGCGCAGCCCGATCGTAGTGAATAACCTGCTGAGGCCGCAGAAAGGTGTGAGCACCGAGCCCCGAAGCGAAGCGAGCAGTGCCACCCGTGGGCAAGACGTGGTTGGAACCGGCGAGGTAGTCTCCCAGGCTGACAGGAGTGTAACCGCCCAGAAAAATGGCCCCGGCATCAAACACGTTCGTGAGCACGGCTGCATCGTCGCGCGTCTGAATCTCAAGGTGCTCGGGACCATAGGCGTTGCTCACCCTGGCCGCGACCGTGAGGTCATCAACCAGGATCACAGCAGACTGTTGGCCACTCAGCGCGGTAGCAACACGACTCGCGTGCCGGGTTGTCGGCGCGATGACCTCAAGCTCGCGGGCGACGGCCTCTGCAAAAGCAGCCGAATCCGTCACCAGCACGGAGGCCGCGGCCTCGTCGTGCTCAGCCTGGCTGATCAAATCTGCCGCGACGAAACCGGGGTCGGCCGAGTCGTCGGCAATGATCAAAATTTCGGTGGTGCCAGCTTCGGAGTCAATGCCAACGATGCCATTGACGACCCGCTTTGCCGCGGCGACGAACACGTTACCCGGCCCGGTCACAACGTCAACTGGGTCAAGCGCGATGGTGGGAACACCGTACGCAAATGCAGCGATCGCTCCGGCTCCACCAATCGCGTACACCTCATCGATGCCGCAGAGCGCGGCGGCCCAGAGCACGGCCGGGTGCGGCAGCCCACCGTTGTCTCGCTGCGCGGGCGAGGCGAGTGCGAGGCTCGGCACCCCCGCGGTCTGCGCCGCAACAGCGTTCATGATGACGGACGAGGGGTAGGCCGCCTTGCCGCCGGGAGCGTACAGCCCTACCCGAGACACCGGCTGCCACCGCTGGCGAATCTCGGCACCATCGGCAAGACGAGTCACCTGCTCCGCCGGAACCTGGGCTGCCGACCCCTTGCGGAGACGGACGATGAGCTCGCGCAGGGCCGCCTCCACATCGGAGGGACAGTCAGCGAGAGATGCCGCAACGGCTTCGGCTGGAACACGCAGTGCGTGATCCTCGACCCCATCAAATTTCAGCGCCTGCTCACGCAACGCCGCCTCGCCGCGCTCAGCAACATCGGCAACGAGGGGTCGCACCTGTTCGACGGCGGTCTCGGCGCTCAATGCAGCCCGCGGCACGAGGCTCAGCAGTTCGGCCCGAGAGAGGCTCTTGCCTCTCAGATCGATAGTTCGCATCACTGAGCCAGTCTACCGGTCCGCCGTGGCCAGTATTGGCGAGAGAATCCCCATCCATACAAGTTCGCGCGTGCTCGTGATGAGCGCTTCTTCTGCCGCGGCTGCGTCAACCTCAAGGAGAGTCGCGAGGGCGTCGGCTATTTGCCCGAGGGTGAGGTCGCCATCGCAGGCCCCCACGGCGGCGGCAAGCAGAGGGTCAGCGGTCACGCGACGGGCGATTCCGCGTTCGGTAGCGAGTGTGATCGCTCTCGGGGATTCCTGCCCGGCTGATGCTCGCGTTCTTCGGTTACTCCCGAGTCAAGCAGCCATCGGGTTTCAAGCAGTTGTGCATCACTCATCTGGGCGACACGAGTCGCGGCTTTAAAGGCCGACTGGAGCACCTCACCGGCGTCTGGCGAGAAGGGTCCCCCGGCGCGTTCGACGTGGATCGACGCGGAGCATGAGTTGTTCATGTCTAGACGTTGCAGTCTGATCGATCCCAGTCCAATCGCCACAACGTTACGCTCAGCAAAGTCGTCGAGCCAACCGGTCATCAGCGTGTCGAACGCTTCGGAACCCGGGCGTGCCCCACCGTCGCGAGCCCAGGTTTCGGCGTACTGCGCGGGTTCGATGCGGTCACGCTCGATCACCCAGGCAGCAACGTGCTCGGCGCGATCCTGAGGCCCGGCGATCCACTCTTGCGCTCGCTCGAGTCCATCAACGCCCCACGGGCACTCCCAGTTTGCGAGACACAGCAGGGTGCCACCAACGGTGAGGTGCTTTGGGGCGTCAGAGACCACGCCCGCCACGAGATCGTCACCGCGCATGCCGCCGTCTCGGTACTCGTATCGTTCGGTGTCTGCGGGCTGGTTCTGCGGGGTGATCACAAACGGTGGGTTCGAGAGAATCAGGTCGAACCGTTCCCCGTCTACTGGCTCGAACAGGCTGCCCTGGCGAAACTCGATGCGATCCTGTTGGCCGTTGAGTCGTGCGTTTGCACACGCAAGCATGAGGGCACGCTCGGAGATGTCAGTGGCCACGATCTTGGCATCCGCTACGTCCACGAGCTCGCAGGCAAGATGGAGCGCCACGATGCCGCAGCCTGTGCCGAGGTCTAGAGCGGATCCAACTTTGCCAGATGGTGCCTGCGTAATCAGAGAGCGGGTTGCTCCCCCGACGCCCATCACGTGGTCTGGGCGTGCCGGGCCGCGGCGCAGTTGATCGTCAAGGTCAGAGATGATCCACCATTCCGAGGCTCCGCTGGCGGCTTCGAGCGCAACCGGGTTCAGCGAGAGCACCGCTCGGAAATGATGCGAATCGGGATCGCCCGTCAGTAAACCCAGTTGCTCTGCACCAGCATGGCCGAGCTTTGGCAGGGCTGCGTCGAGTTCGGCAGCTGTGCCGGTCTCCCCCAGCAAAAACACCCTTGTGAGTGTCGCGAGTGCCGAAGTTTCCCGCCCCTTCAGCACCCTCAGCGCGGGGGTGAACACTCCGCGTTGCCTTGCTCCGTCGGCTGTGACACCCAGCAGCGAGGTGACCGCAGCGGTGTTGTATTCGGCGGAGGTCAGATCCGCGCGCAATAGGTCGATGAGTTCAGGATCCACCCCACTAGCGTAGGGGGTTTGATACCACAGTGCTTCTAGTACGCGACGGTGAAGCGGGTGCGGTGGTGACGCGGGGTCTCAAGCTCGTCGGTGATGGCGAGGCCGAAGTCTGCACCACCGATCGCCGACTTACCGTTGGCGTCCTTCAGCAGTACGTCGCCGCCAACACGGTATTCACCGGTGTACTCGCCGGCCACCCAAGGCCCAAAATCGCCCGCAGGGCTGACAAAGAACCAGTCAAGGCCCTCGGGCATCGCGCGCAGGTCTTCAAGAACCGCACCCATTTCTTGTGCCTCGGGCTTGAACTCTTCGGCAAACTCGGGGGTGTCGACCAGGCGCGGGCCTCCCTCGGACACGAGCAGCGATCCTGCACCACCGATAACACCAAGTCGAACACCGGCTGCCGCTGCCTCAGTGGCGAACGCAGCGATGAGCGGCCGAACCTTGCCCGCCATGTCGCCACGCGGGGCAATCGCAATGACAACAGCATCGGCGCCGTCAAGGATCCGGGCGCGATCTGCGGGTTCGGCGATTGATCCCGTCTCGTACTTCACCCCGGCAGTCTGCTGTGCGGCTTCCTTGCGACTAAAGCTGCGCACGTCGAGGCCACGAACGGCCGCCGCTTCGGCGATATGGGATCCTGCGTAGCCACTTCCGCCGATAATGCTTACCTTGGTTGTCACAGATTCAGTCATCGCTGGGTCCTTCGCTCTCGGGGGTCGCTGGGTCACGGCCCGACACTGACAGCAACCGGTGTCGGGCGCGCACTATTCCCCAGCGAGCCGCGATTACGCAAACGCCCTGGCGTCGGCAGCAACCGGCGAGGGCAACACCGTCTCGCCCGTAAGGTAAGCGTCAACCGACGCAGCGGCGGCACGCCCCTCGGCGATCGCCCACACGATAAGCGATTGGCCACGACCGGCATCTCCCGCGACAAACACTCCAGGTAGGTCGGTCGAATAGTCACGGCCGCGCTCAAACGAACCGCGCACACCAACCGGCAGCACAAACGCAGACTCTTCGATCTGCTCGGGTCCGGAGAAACCCATCGCTATGAGCACAAGATCGGCCTTGATCAGTCTCTCTGTGCCCGGGATCGGCTCACGGCGACCGTCAACAAAACCTGTCTCGGCGACGCGCAAACCGCTCACTTCACCGGACTCTCCCGCCACAAACTCGACCGTCGAGGCTAGGTAACTGCGCTCGCCGCCCTCCTCGTGCGAGCTCGACACCTCAAACAGTGTCGGGTGCACGGGCCACGGCTGATGATCCGCCCGCTCGACGCCCGGCTGACGTCCGATCGCAAGGCTCGTCACCGACTTCGCACCCTGCCTGTGCGCGGTTCCTACACAGTCGGAACCGGTGTCACCGCCCCCGATCACGATGACGTGTTTGCCAGCGGCATCGAACGGCGTTGACTCGGCAGCACCCGACTGCACGAGGTTCGCGGCGACGAGGTAGTCCATCGCGGGCATCACACCCGCCAGCTCGCGACCCGGCAGTGGCAGTTCGCGCGGGATCGTCGCGCCCGTTGCAACAATCACCGCGTCGAAGCGGCGGCGCAACTCTGCCCAGCTCATGTCGCGCCCGGCCTCGCTACCACCGATCTCGACACCGCAGCGGAAGCGTGTGCCCTCGGCGCGTAGCTGCTCGATCCTGCGCGTGACAAGTTCTTTTTCGAGCTTAAAATCGGGGATGCCAAAGCGCAGGAGTCCGCCCGGTTCTGCGTCGCGCTCGTAAACCGCCACGGTGTGGCCCGCGCGAGTGAGCTGCTGGGCTGCGGCGAGACCGGCCGGCCCCGATCCCACAACTGCTACCGTCTTACCGGTGAGGCGCGAGGGCGGCTGCGGCTGCACCCAGCCGTTTGTAAAGGCCTGATCAATGATGCTGTTTTCGATCTGCTTGATGGTGACCGCTGGCTGGTTGATGCCAAGCACACACGCCGACTCGCAGGGTGCCGGGCACGCACGGCCCGTGAACTCCGGGAAGTTGTTGGTCTCGTGCAGCCGTTCGATGGCGTCGCGCTCGCGACCGCGGTAGGTGAGGTCGTTCCACTCCGGGATCAGGTTGCCGAGCGGGCAGCCCTGGTGGCAGAACGCAACTCCGCAGTCCATGCATCTTGAGGCCTGCCTTGCCACGAGCTTCGGGTCCGCAGGATCCACCACCTCACGCCAGTCCTGCAGCCGCAGAGCAACCGGTCGCTTCGGGGCAAGCTCGCGCTCGCGCACCCTCAGAAATCCGCGCGGATCAGCCATGAGTCGCCTCCAGAATCTCGGTCCATACCTGCTCGCCGTCGGGGTCGGCCCCCGCTCGTTCGCGCGCACCCGAATGTCGAGCACTCGCGAGTAATCGCGCGGAATCAAACGGGTGAAACGCGAGTACGCCCGCTCGGGATCGGCCTCAATCTCAGCCAGCAGTTCTTTTGCCAGTTGTGAATCGGTCTGCTCACTGTGTCGCTGCAGCAGCGCGAAGACTTTTTCGCGCAATGCCCGCTGTTCGGTTGCAGGCAATTTACCGGTGAGTGACTGCAGCGTCAGCGATCCCGAACCAACCTCTGCGGCGTTGATGTTCGCGGGGTCGAGGTCGAGCAGCACAGCCTCACCACCAGACATTCCCGCTCCGATGTTTCGGCCCGTTGGTCCAAGGATCAAGGCAAAACCGCCCGTGAAATACTCAAGGGCGTGATCACCTGTTCCCTCCACCACCGCGGTTGCACCCGAACCGCGCACCAAGAACCGCTCGCCAACCACACCCGCAATCCAGAGTGAACCGCTCGTTGCGCCGTAGCCGATCACATTGCCCGCGATCACGTTGCCCGCCGAGCCGTGCCCAGCACGCGGATCGGGCCTCACGACGATCTCGCCGCCCGAGAGTCCCTTACCGACGTAGTCGTTTGCGTCTCCAACAAGCCTGAGCGTGAGTCCGGGCGGAATGAACGCGCCGAGTGACTGGCCCGCCGACCCGGTGAGTGTGACATCGATTGTGCCGGGAGCGAGGCCCTCGGACCCGAAGCGCTTGGTGATCTCGTGCCCGAGCATCGTGCCAACCGCGCGATCAATGTTGCGGATTGGCAGTTGGGCGAACACAGGATCGCGCCGCTCTAGGGCGTCGGCCGCCATCGACAGCAGTTGCTGGTCGAAGTGGGTAGCCAGCTCGTGGTCTTGCTCTTGGCCGTGGCGACGCGGTTCGCTGTTGTTAAACACCGGGCCGCGCAGGATCGGCGTGAGATCCAAGCCCTCAGCTTTCCAGTGCCGAATCGCGTCGTCAATATCGAGGGCTTTGGTGTCGCCGACGGCCTCTTCCAGGGTGCGATAGCCGAGTTCGGAGAGCAATTCGCGCACTTCTTCGGCAATGAATCGGAAGAAGTTCACCACGTGCTCGGCCTGGCCGGTATAGCGCTCGCGCAACTCGGGGTTCTGGGTGGCGACTCCTACCGGGCAGGTGTCGAGGTGACAGACGCGCATCATGATGCAGCCGGAAACCACCAACGGCGCAGTGGCGAAGCCAAACTCCTCGGCACCGAGCAGCGCAGCGATCACTACATCGCGGCCGGTCTTGAGTTGGCCGTCAACCTGCAGCACCACCCGTTCGCGCAGTCCATTGAGCATGAGCGTCTGCTGCGCCTCGGCGATCCCGAGTTCCCAGGGTGATCCCGCGTGTTTCAGTGAGTTCATGGGGCTCGCGCCCGTGCCGCCGTCGTGTCCTGAAACCAGGATGACGTCGGAGAGCGCCTTCGCAACGCCCGCGGCAACTGGACCGATGCCGCTCTGGGCGACGAGCTTGGTGCTGATGCGCGCACTCGGGTTAGCTCGTTTGAGATCGAAGATAAGCTGCTTCAGATCTTCGATTGAGTAGATGTCGTGGTGCGGTGGCGGCGAAATCAATCCGACACCGGGGGTCGCGTGACGGGTGCGCGCGATCCACGGATACATTTTTGCCGGCGGCAACTGGCCACCCTCGCCCGGCTTCGCGCCCTGTGCGAGTTTGATCTGAATCTCGTCGGCATGCGTCAAATACATGCTCGTCACACCGAAGCGGCCCGAGGCGACCTGTTTGATCGCGCTGCGGCGCTCGGGGTCGAGCAAGCGTTCTTCTTCTTCACCGCCCTCGCCCGTGTTTGACTTGCCGCCGAGCCGATTCATGGCGATAGCGAGCGTCTGGTGCGCTTCGAGTGAGATCGAACCGTAACTCATGGCACCCGTGGCGAAGCGCTTCACGATGGCGTCCACCGGTTCCACCTCATCAAGCGGCACTGGTGGCCGCTGGGGAACAAACTTCATGAGGCCACGAAGGGTCATGAGACGCTCTTGCTGCTCGTTCACGCGTGCGGTGTATTCGGTGAAGATCTCGCGACGTGCGGTGCGAGTGGCGTGCTGCAGTTTGTAGATCGTCTCAGGGTCGAAGAGGTGCGGCTCTTCGCCGCGGCGCCAGCGATACTCGCCGCCTGTTTCGAGGCGCTTGTGCGCGAGGGTCGCTGGATCGTCGGGGTACGCGGCCCGGTGCCGCGCGGCAACCTCGGTCGCGATCACGTCGAGGCCCACTCCGCCGAGGCGTGAGGTCGTGCCGGTGAAGTAGCGGTCCACCACATCTTGGGCAAGCCCGATCGTTTCAAAGGTCTGGGCGCCACAGTACGAAGCCACGGTCGAAATGCCCATTTTGCTCATTACCTTGAGCATGCCCTTGCCGAGTGCCTTGATCAGCTTTGCGACGGCGTCTTCGGCGGTGACGCCGGTGATCGAGCCGTCGCGCACGAGCAGTTCTGCTGTCTCCATCGCCAGGTACGGGTTCACCGCGGCGGCACCGTAGCCGATGAGTGCGGCCACGTGGTGCACCTCACGCACGTCGCCAGCCTCCACGATCAGAGCGACACGCATGCGCTGACCCTCACGAATCAGGTGGTGGTGCACCGCCGAGACCGCGAGTAGCGACGGCACTGGCGCGAGATCTTTGTTGGAGTCGCGGTCCGACAGGATCACAAACTCTGCACCGGCCTCGATGGCGGCGCTGGCCTCCCAGCACATTGCTTCAAGGCGATCCGCGAGGCCCTTAGCGGCAAAATCAACTGGATACAGCCCACGAATAGTCACCGCACGCTCGCGCTCGGGTCCTCACCGAAGTGTTGAATTCTGGCCAGTGCGTCGTTGTTGATGACCGGAAAGTCGAGGATCACCTGGCGGGCGTGATCCGCCGACGCCGTGAGTAGGTTCGCCTGGGGTCCGATGCCCGTGAGCAGGCTCGTGACAAGTTCTTCACGCAGCGCGTCGAGTGGTGGGTTCGTCACCTGGGCGAACTGCTGCACGAAGTAGTCGAAGACGAGTCGCGGGCGATCCGAAAGCACGGCAATTGGGGTGTCTGTGCCCATAGCCGCGAGCGGCTCGATGCCGTCGCGCGCCATCGGGGTGATAAGCAGGCGCAGTTCTTCTTCGGTGTACCCGAAGGTGCGTTGACGACGGCTGGTCGAGGCGGGCGGATGCACCAGGTGCTCGCGCTCCGGCAGATCGCCGAGGCGGATCCGCCCCTCTCGCAGCCACACACCCCACGGCGCAAGCTGCGACAGCTCAGTTTTCACCTCGTCATCATGGCGCACATTGCCCGTCACAAGATCAACGGCGAGCATACGCCCCGGCTGCAGTCGGCCACGCTGCGTCACGCGCTCCGGTGCAATATCGAGCACACCTGTTTCGCTCGCAATCACCATGAGGCCGTCCGAAGTCGTGAGGTAACGACCGGGGCGCAGCCCGTTGCGGTCGAGCAGTGCGACGAGTTCATTGCCGTCGGTGGCAATCATCGCCGCGGGACCGTCCCACGGCTCCATGACCAGCGAATGATACTCGAGAAAGTCAACAAGCTCGGGATGCAGGCCGGTTTCTGATTCCCACGCCTCGGGCACCATCATTGCGAGCGCGTGCGGCAGCGAACGACCGGCCATGACGAGCAACTCGAGCACCTCATCAAAACTCGCGGAGTCGCTGCCGCCATCGGAACAGATTGGCTGCAGCGGGCGCAGATCTCCCAGCAGCTCAGACTTAAGCTGAGCTTCGCGAGCGCGCATCCAATTGCGATTACCTCGCACCGTGTTAATCTCGCCGTTGTGCGCCACCATGCGGAGCGGTTGGGCAAGGTGCCAGGACGGGAACGTGTTTGTGGAATAACGAGAGTGCACAATCGCGAAGCGTGAGGTGAAGCGCTCGTCAGAGAGCTCTTCGTAGAAACCGGGCAATTGCAGCGTGGTAACCATGCCCTTGTAAACAATCGTGCGGGCTGAGAGCGACGGCAGGTAACACCCGGTCTCGAGCTGAACACGCTTGCGAGTGCGATACGCACGGCGCTCGAGCTGAACCGGCGTGATTTGCGCTGTGTCAATGGGATCGTTGTTACGCGGCGCAAGAATGACCTGCTCAATGACTGGGCTTGCCGCACGTGCGCTTTCGCCGAGCACCTCCGGTCGCACCGCAACGGGTCGCCAAGCAAGCACCTCAAGACCCTCTTCCGAGGCGATAGCGGCGATGCGATACTTTGTGGCTTTGCGCTCGGTTGAGGCCTGCGGCAAGAATACGAGGCCAGCGGCATAATTTCCTGGCGAGGGCAACCTCAATTTGGGTTGCCGCGCATGAAGCTCTTCTCGAATGAGCTGATCCGGCAAATCACTCAGGATCCCAGCACCATCACCGGTGCCAGCGTCTGATCCGACGGCACCGCGGTGCTCAAGGTTCCCAAGTGCCTCAAGAGCGAGGGCAATGATCTCGTGCGAGGGCTCACCCTTAAGCGACACAACAGAGGCAAGACCGCAGGCGTCTTTCTCGCTGGCCGGATCGTATAGACCTATGGCGCGCGGAAAATCTGGATTGCTGTTTCGGCTCGATTGATGCTCGCTCATCGACGCCCTTTCTCTCGACGGGACGTCGGTGGCCCCGCTCAGGGCCTTGAGTTTACCACTCGTTTATTCGGTGGAAACAATCGATAGCTCTGCTTTATGCAGAGAATATGGCGATTTCGGGAACCAGTTCGCAGTTTATGCGGCAATAATGAGGTTTGACCGCAGGGCACTGGCCCCCGAAACAAGCCCGAAACACTCAGTTTGCAGGACTGAAACCGTCCGAGTTGGCTAGCTTTCTTCGCCAAAGCTGGAGGTATCACCAATCAGACGAGTATTGTCGGCGGGCACCGGTTCAACGGCGGCCCGCGCAACCTCTGCAGCGAACTCAGAAACATTGTAGAGCTTTCCAGCAGACTCGCGACGCTCAGCAATCGCGCCCGGATTAGCGCGCTCAAGCAGCGTAGCCGTAACGGTGCCCTCGATCATGTCGCCCGACACCACAACAAACTCGATGCCACGCGCAGCAAGTTCTGGGATCCTTGCCCGCAGCGCGTCTTCGCCAGCCCTCTTGGAGCGAGCAACGGGCTCATACTCTGGCATAGTCGGAGTTGTGCGAATGAAGTGAGCTTGGTGGCTCGTCACAAAAACCACACGCGCACCATCCGCGAGCAGCGGCAGCGCGGCATCGAGCACCGCGAGCTGGGCATCACGATTGAGCTTCAGAGCATAATCCTCACCCATGCCACTTTCCATGCCACCGGAGGCATTGAGCACAAGAATGTCGAGGCCACCAAAATCCTCGCGAATCGCAGACATCATCGCCGCAAGCGAGTCGGAATCAGTCAGATCAGCGCCCTGCACCAGCGCACGAACACCGAGCTCCCGCAACTGCGCAGCAAGCTTCTCGGCGCGTGGAGCCTTGTTGCGGAAGTTCACAACCACGTCGGCACCCGCCTCAGCAAACATACGCACGGTGTCAGCGCCAATTCCACGCGACGAACCAGTAACAAGGGCGCGGCGACCTGCGAGGCTGCCCGATTCGAGTGTTTGAGTCACAAAAGCTCCTAGTGATATTGAGGTTCAACACTCCAAGCGTAGTAGACAGCACATGCGCAGCACTCGAGCAAGTCACCCAAGATTCACTCCCAGCGGTGTCACTTTTCAACACCACAAGGGTGATGTGCATATATCCGAGATTTCTTGTCGGATTCGACTTAATGACGCACATGGCAACACGGTGGTGAGCAAGCAACGGTAGAGGTAACGGCGCACACAAGCCACGGCGACATCACAATCCGCCGATCCACCCCAATAGCCGCCTAACTGGGAACGACCGGCCCCTTTATCAGAACTCTCTCACCGTTGGAAGGGTACCAACGATCTCGGCAAGAGAGTACGCTTCAGATTAAGGAGTGAGGGCGCATCCGCCATCGGAATCGCCCAGCTGTGGAGAACACCGGCGAGGAGGGGCACATGGCTGACAGAACGCTTCGCGGCACGCGCATTGGCGCGACAAGCTTGCAAGGAGAAGAGGGAGTCGAGCTCTCTCCGAGACGCGCCGTCGAGTACCTCACCGATCGAGGTCGCGCTTTCACCGTCATGTTTGACGCCGACGCTGAACCTCCCGTTGAGTGGGTGGATCAGCGAAGTGGCGAGGTCGGTTTTCTCGACGACGAAGCGGGGCGAACGGCACGCACCGAATTCGAAGAGAAGGAAGCATCCCAGCGAACCCCGTGGGACATGCTGATTGAACGTCGCAGCCGTGAAGAACTCGAAGAACTGTTGGAAGAGCGACTTCAATTGCTTCGCGCACGGCGCGGTGGCGGCGCGGATTAATTTCGTAGGCCAGCAAGCACGGAGCCATCATGGGACGCATACACATCGATCTGTTTACCACCCTCGACGGCGTCGCGCAGGCGCCCGGTGGGCCAGAAGAAGATCCATCGGACGATTTTCAGTTTGGCGGTTGGCAAGCTCCTCTTATCGACGAGGTCGTTGGCCAGCAGGTGCAAGACGGCATCAATAGCATGGATGCCCTCTTGCTTGGTCGCAAGACCTACGACATTTTTGCCTCGTATTGGCCGCACCAAGAGGGCGGTACGGATGACAGCATTGCTAGACGATTCAATCGGGTTCCGAAGTACGTTGCCTCGCGCCAAACTCTTCACCTTGAGTGGCCCGGATCCTCACTTCTCGGCCCAAATTTGCCGGAGGCCATCGCAGAACTCAGGGAGCGACACGACGAAGTTCACGTCATCGGCAGCCTCGACTTTGTGCAATCCCTTCTCGAAGAAAGCCTTTACGACCGTCTGACACTCTGGGTGTACCCGATCCTGCTCGGCCCCGGAAAACGGGTGTTCGCGGAGGGTTCAGTTCCTACGTCCCTCAAGCTGTTAGAGCCGGTTGTTGTTTCTCCGAGCGGGGCAGTCATGCAGCGCTATGAACGGCTCGAAGGAAGACCCCTCACCGGCGACATGGGCGCGCGCGACTAGCGAATCTCGTTCAGTTCCAAACGAAACATCTCTATGTAGCGCCGCAGCAGGCTGAGGTAACTCGCCTCCGCGATATCCGTCTGGTCGGTGCGATCCCGCGTGATCTCAGCGAGCAGCGGTGCACCGAGCCCGGCTGCAAGCGCCGAATCGAGCATCAGGTCTTCGGCGTTCCACTCGAACGCAAACCCGAGCGCGAGGTGTTCGATGCCGAGTAGCGCTTCAAAAGCGCGCGATCCCTCCCAGCCGTCGCGGTGCAGCGTCTGCAAAAACGTCTCGTACATCTGGAGGGTCGCGGCGTCGCGCACGGGAGTGGTGCTGAGCACCTGAATGACGTTGGGGTGGTTTGTGAAGGCTCGGTAATACGCAATGCCAAACCGGTGCATCGCTTCAGACCATGGCAGGTCCACGATGGCAGGGTCGTGGATCTCTCTCACCACCAACTCTCGCACCAGATCAACGATCTCTTGTTGCCCACTGACGTAGTGATAGAGCGAGGGCGCGCGAACACCCAGGCGCCGCGCGAGCGCCGCCATCGTGCACGCGCTCCACCCGCACTCGTCAATAATGTCGAGCGCGGCCTGCGCAATATCTGCCTCGGTGAGCGGTGGTCGGCTCGGTCGTCCCGGCTTGCGTGGCTGCGACTCCGGACTTCGCGGTGCGCTCATCTTTGAGGCCCCTCTCGAGTGTTGGGGATCATATCCGTAATGTTTCAGCTTGGTAAAGGCTTGAATCAAACCTTGCGGAAGAAATCTACGGCCATTAGCTTTATCAAAACACGTCGGCTTGCACAGGCGCAAGCTGCTAGCGAGAGAGTTGGCGACGCTATGACAACGCCCATCCCGACCATCAGCGGGTTCGACCGTATTGCCCCAGAAGACTCCCCTCCCGAGAACTTACGATTTCACACGCGCGTAAGTCATTCATGACTCCAGAAAAAGTGGAACTCAACGCGATCGACGACGTTTCGTTCTCGATTAAACAGGGTGAGTTCTTTGTGATGCTTGGGCCTTCAGGCTGCGGGAAAACCACACTGCTTCGCAGTATTGCGGGGCTTGAGACACTTGACGAGGGTCAGATCTTGCTCGGCAGTCGCAGGATCGACCAACTCGCCCCACACGATAGGCCCGTCAACACGGTGTTTCAGTCGTACGCGCTCTTCCCGCACCTCACGATCTCTGAAAACATCGCGTTTGGACTGCAGATGGAGCGCAAACCGAAGAGTGAGATTCGTGATCGTGTGCAAGAGATGCTGGAGCTCGTACAGCTCTCGCAGATGGCGAACCGCAAGCCCGACCAGCTCTCCGGGGGTCAACAGCAGCGCGTGGCGCTCGCTCGGGCTTTGGCCAAGCAGCCAGAGGTACTGCTGCTTGACGAGCCCCTCGCGGCCCTCGACCTCAAACTGCGCCGCGGCATGCAGAGCGAGCTCAAGCGCTTGCAGCGCACAACAGGCATCACCTTTGTGTTTGTCACCCACGATCAGGAAGAGGCCCTGAGCATGGGCGACCGGATCGCGGTGTTTAATCAGGGTCGACCCGAGCAGATTGGCACCCCCGAAGAGATCTACGAAAAGCCGGTGAGTCGCTTCGTCGCCGACTTCATTGGAGAAACTAACTTCGTCAAGACCCCGGCAACCAGGGTCGATGTCGACGGTGATGACCTCATCCAGGTACAGCTGCCGGGTGGTGAGCCCGTGGTCTTGCCGAAATCGGTGCCGACCCCCGATGGCACAGTGACCGTTACGATTCGGCCTGAGCGAATCAGCCTTTCCGCTGGCGGACACCGCTTTGCGAGCGGCACCATTTCGAAGCTGGTCTACATGGGCACGGACCTGCGCTGCACAGTGGCACTCGACGACGGCACCGAGATGAGCGTTCGGATCCCACCGCCGTTCCACGACGATCTTCGTCCTGAGGCGCGTGTCTCACTGTATGCAGAGCCGACCGCGCTGCGGCCGCTCACATCGGAACCCGCCGAGGTGCGGTCATGAGCGTGCAGGCGCCAGAGCGAGCGCAGGATCCTGCCAGCCAGACGGCACCCACAACAACAGCGAAACCAAACAGACTGCGCACCCCATGCCGACCCGGCCAACTGGGGTGGCTCGCGAGCACACCGGCGATCATCATCGGCCTGTTATTCACGGTCGGCCCGCTCGTCATTATCGTGCTGTTTTCCTTTATGTCACGGCCCCCGCAGGGTGGCGGTGTCGTCTACGACTTCACGCTCGATCCCTACATCAGTTTTCTCTTTCAGAGCGACTTCGTCGGCAACACCACCTTCGACCCGCGTTATCTGCGGGTGTTCGGAGACTCACTCTGGCAGGCCCTGGTCACCACGGCAGTCTGTCTGTTACTCTCGTTTCCGCTCGCATTGTGGATGGCCACACGCTCCGCAAAACTGCAAAACTTTCTTGTGTTGATCGTGACGATCCCGTTCTGGACAAACCTGCTCGTGCGCACCTACGCCTGGATGCTGATCCTCAACGACAACGGGATCGTCAACAACGCCTCGTCGGCTCTCGGTTTCGGCAAGATGGAGTTGCTTTACACGCCCTTCGCGTCACAGCTCGGCCTGATCTACACGTTCCTGCCGTTTATGGTGCTGCCGATCTATGCATCACTCGCGGGCTTCGACTTCCGGCTCGCTGAAGCTGCGTATGACCTCGGTGCGCGCAAGTGGACTGTCATTCGCCGCATCATCTTGCCTATTGCGACGCCCGGCATTATTTCGGGGGTGCTGCTCGTGTTTATGCCAGCATTTGGCTCTTACGTGCAGCCCGTGTTGCTCGGTGGCGGCAAGGTGCTGCTCATCGGTAACCTCATCGCTTCGCAGTTCGGGGATGCGCGCAACTGGCCGTTTGGTGCGGCACTCTCCGTCATTATTCTCGTCATGCTGATGATCGCACTCATGGCGATCGCGTTCTACTCCCGAAAGTCGGGACGAAAGGTGGAGATCTCGCTATGACCTACACCGATGCAACTAAGCCCGTCGACACCATCACTCGGCGAGACCGCAGGCCTTCACGCGCGCTGCGCCTGCGAGACTTTCCGGGTGTTGCTCCGATCTCAATTTTTGCGCTCGTCTTTCTCTACGTTCCCATCATCATTACGACAATCTACGCGTTCAACGATGGATCCTCTGCCCTGGTGTGGAAGGGGTTCAGTTTGCGTTGGTTCGGAGAGGTCGCGCAGAACTCGAACCTGATGAGTTCGGTCTGGGTGTCACTGCAGATCGCGGTGGTCGCCACCGTCGTCGCCACGATCTTCTCGATCCTGTTTGCCCTGTCGGTCGAACGGCTACGCAGGCAGGGCAGTGCAATCGCCACCGCGATCCTGACCGCTCCACTTGTGATCCCAGAGATTGTGCTCGCGGTTGCAACGCTCGGATTCATTCGTATGATCGGTTTGCAGCCCGGTATGTTCGCCCTGATTCTCGCCCACACGTCATTCTGCATTCCGTTTGCTCTCATGCCAATTCGGGCGCGACTGAAAGGCCTCGGAAACACCTACTTCGAGGCCGCGACAGACCTGGGAGCTACAAACCTGCAGGTGTTCCGCAGGGTCACACTGCCGTTGCTCGTACCGGGAATCATCTCGGGCGCGATCCTCGCGTTTGTGATCTCACTCGACGACTTCATCATCTCGAATTTCCTCTCGGCCGCGGGGCGACCCCGCTGCCGGTGTTCCTGTTCAGTTTGATTCGACGAGGCGCGAGCCCAGCAGTCAACGTGGTGGCAACCATGCTGCTTGTGCTGGCAATCGTCGTTACCACCATCACGTTCCTGCAGTCTCAACGAAGGAGTAATAAACATGCGTAATTCACTGCGAAAATCACGGGTCATTTCGGCATTCGCCATCGGCGCGGTTGGCGCTCTCGCGCTCACCTCGTGTGGAGGTGGGGTCAGCGATAGCGGCAGCAGCGACAGCGGAAACAAGGCCTCGTCAACGTACGTCGAGGCAACGAGCGGCGAACTGAACCTTTACACCTGGAGCGACTACTTTCCCGACGAGCTCGTAAAGAAATTCACAAAAGACACGGGATCAAGCTCAACGTCGACTACTTCGACAGCAACGAAAACCTTGAGGCCAAACTTCGCGCCTCTGACGGCGCGGGGTACGACGTGGTGGTGCCGAGCGACTACATGGTTGAGATTCTGAAGAACGACGGCCTGCTGATGAAGTTCGATGCTTCGACCTTACCCAACGGCGGCAACATTAAGGATGACTTCCTCGATGTCTATTTCGACGAGGGCCGCCAGTATTCAACCCCATATCTCTACGGCACAACCTCGTTCGCTTATGACAAGGACGTGATCAAAGAAGACCTCACCTCTTGGAACGACTACTTCAATCCACCCGCCTCTGCGGGCAAGGTCGGTACGATGAACGACCAGGTGGAGGTTGTGAACTCCGCGCTTCGTGCCACGGGCGGTGAGTTCTGCACCACCGACGGTACCGAGTTGCAGGCGGCACAGGATCTACTCACCGCGTTCAAACCACACGTCGGCACGATCAACAGCGACGCGATCCTTGAGCGTCTCGCAAACGGCGAGCAGTCGATGGCGATGATCTGGAACGGTGCTGCACACCGCGCGATGCAAGAGAAGCCGTCACTCACCTACGTGTACCCGAAGGAGGGCATCGCGCTGTGGCAGGACAACTTCACGATCCCGTCGGGCGCCAAGAACGTCGACCAGGCCAAGACCTTCCTGAACTGGATGCTTGATCCCAAGAACATGGCCGTGGCCGTAAACTTCCAGGCTTACGCTTCGGGTGTGAAGGGCACCGACGAACTGATGTCGCCGGAGCTCGCAAAGAGCGAAGCTATCGTGATTCCGAAGGGCTACGATCTCGCGAAGCCGGTGAAGCCCTGCAGCAACGAGGAACTCACCAACTACACGAATATCTTCGAGACCTTCAAGGGTTAATCGGAAGCGATACGTGGGCGTCGCAGCAGAACTGCGACGCCCACTCCTGTTCCAGCCGCACCGCAGAGAACCCAAAGCGCTGCGAAAACGGCACCAAATCGAAGCGCGGGGGTCTCTCCCGACACAAGCGGCAGCTCTGCGACCATTGCATCGGCAGTGAAGGGTGTCAGCTGCGCGAGATCGGTACCGTCGGGCGCGACAATAGCGCTTGTGCCGACCGTTGAGATATTCACGAGAGCTCGACCCGTTTCGATCGCACGCATGCGAGCGATCGCAAGCTGCTGGGCGCTCTCGTCGGTGCGTCCAAAGTCAGCGTTGTTTGTCTGCGCAAAAACCACCTCGGCCTCATCACCCACAAGCTCAACCGCTTGCTGATCAAAGATGATGTCGAAACAAATCGCGATGCCCACACGCACAGGCCCGGCATCGGTCGCCACGTCAATCACAGGTGAACGTGTGCCGGGACATACTCCAACTGCACCAAGTCCACCAGGTCTGGTGCGAGCGCGTGGAAAAAGTCGCGGTTCGGCATGTACTCGGCAAATGGTACCGGGTAGTTTTTGTCGTAGCGCCCTGGCTCCTCGCCGGCGCTCCCCCACACTAACGTGCTGTTGGTGTAGGTGCCGTCATCGTTCGGCATCACCGAACCGAGCACGATGGGAGCGTTTGCGCGATCCGCGAGTTCTTCGATCTGGAACCGTCCGATACGGTTGCCCGCAAAATTAAACTCGGCACTGTTTTCGGGCCACACAATGAGGTCAACCGACTCCCCCTTGGCTTCCAGATTGTCGAGCAGAGCTTTCGTCGCTTTGATGTGGTCGTTCAGCACCGCCCCGGATTCGCGGTCATCAAAAATGCCCGACTTGGAATTGCCCTGAACGGCAGCAACCCGCAGAGTGCCCTTGGACTCGAGCGAGGCAGCGGGAACCAGTGCCAGCAGCAGGAGCAGGGCCAGCGAGGCACCAGCGGCTACGAACGGCACAGGATCGCGGAACGCATCCAGCGCCGAGTCACGCCAGGCCCGGCTCACAAACCATACGGCGACCGGCACAGCGCAGGCGAGTGCGATGAGACCGCTCAAGCCCGCGAACCCCACCCACGAGACGGACTGCGCGAGAGGTCCATCGGCCTGAGTGTGCACCAGTCTTCCCCAGGGGAATCCACCGTACGGCACTGATCCCTGCACCTGCTCGCGCGCAACCCACAACCCTGCGACGGCAAACGCTTGAGCCACGGCGAGCAGCAGGGGCCTATGCCCAAACCACTTAAGGCTGGCAATGCCGCGTGTTGTGACCGCCGTGAGCAGACCAAACAACCCAAACCAGATAATCATGAGGCCACAGAGCCCCAGCCACGGCACGGGCCCCAGATACAGCGTCAGCCACGAGATATGCGGCAGCCAGAAAGCAGCCCCCGCAACGGCCCCAATAAGTGCGCCTCGCCACACTCGTTGCTGCCACAGGGCGATTAGGATCGCCAGAACTCCTGGAAACACGGCCCACCACCAGCCGAGTGACGGCGTCGCGGCATCGAGCAGCAGGCCACCAGCGATAGCGAGTAGCAGCGCCCTCCAGAGAGACGTGCGCAGCAGCAAGTCTGACTTACCCATCAGCTTGAACTTGAAGCTTCCACGATGCCACGCCGCACGCTGCGTTTTGCCTCACGTGCGAGTTGTGCAAGGTCGCTGAGCCGATCCTCGTCGAGTTGCGCAAGCACCGCCGCTTCACAGGCCTGAGCAATCTGATCGAGCAGGTCAATGGTCTGTTTCGACCAGCGCACAAAGTCACCTGCCCCAATGCCAGTGTCTTCGAGCAGCCGCTCAATTGAGATTCCTCGAGACCAGGCATGCATGGTTGAGGCGAGCCCGGCATGAGGCATCTCGGTTCGAGGTAGGCGGTAGCGCTCAGCCAGGTCGTCAAGCAGTACCCAGGTGTCAAGCACACGGTCGTGGGCTGCAGCAAAGGCCGCCCCACCGGGCAAACGAGGCTCGATATCGTCGTCGCGACGTGGCTCATAGCTGAGCACACAGCACATTGCGGCAAGACCTGCGGCGTCGAGCCCGCGGAACGCATCATGGCGCAAGCACTCCGCGACGAGCAAGTCCCGATCTCCGTAGATTCGACGCAGCAATTCTCCCCAGAGTGTTACCTCGGGCTCGCCCTCGACGCTCTCAAGGTACTCAAGCTGCAGCAGTTCTTCCACGACCCGCTCGAAGGTTCGCGCGATGGTGCCAGTGCGCGAAGCGATCTGCCGCCGACCGCGCTCGACCTTACGACGCAGCTTGCGCGCGCGATCCTCCCAACGCTTGCGGTCAGATCCGTGCGCGCGCGCCGCTGCCGCGTCGTAGCTTGCAAGCGACTCTTGTTCCGCGCGCAGCTCGCGGGCATGATCGACCACCGCACGATCTGTCTGAAACTGCGCGAACGAGAGCTCCAGCGTGTCGCGCGCAACCTCAAGGTTCATGCGCTGCAGTAAGTTCACGGTCATGTTTGCCGTGGGGCGGAAGCTTGATTTCACTGGGAAGGATCGTGCGCCCGCCAGGTGGGCTAGCGACTCGAGTTCGACCCCGTCGTTCCACACCACGATGGCGTGCCCCTCAGTGTCAATGCCACGACGCCCAGCGCGCCCGGTGAGCTGCGTGTACTCGCCCGAGGTGAGCGCCACACGTTCTTCGCCGTTGAACTTGTCAAGACGCTCGATCGCAACGGCACGCGCCGGCATATTGATGCCGAGTGCAAGGGTTTCGGTTGCATAGACGAGCTTCACGAGTCGGCGCTGAAACAGTTGCTCAACGACGGTTTTGAACGCAGGCAGCAGGCCTGCGTGGTGCGCAGCGATGCCACGCTCAAGGCCAGAGATCCACTCGCTCACTCCAAGCACCCGCCGCTCTTCATCGCTCATGTCTGCGACCTCAGCGAGGGCCGCCCTGCGGATCTCGTCGCGTTCTTCGCGAGTTGTCAGCCGGATACCGTCGTAGAGGCACTGTCGAACAGCTTGGTCGCAGCCGTTGCGGCTGAACACAAACACGATCGCTGGCAACAGTTCGGTTTCATCGAGGGCGCGAGCGACGTCGGCGCGCGATATTCGTTTGGTGCGCACGGGGGCACGGCCTCGACTGCGTTGATTTCGGCCCTGCTGGCCACGGCTCTGCTGCCCATGGCCCCGCTGCTGCCCACGCTCGTAGTGGTTACGTCCCTGAGCGCTGCCATACTCGCTACTGCGACCACGGCCGTTCACCTCGCGGTTTCCGGGACCACCCCTCCGCTCCAGCATGCGCAACTCGGGTTCAGTCTTCCGCGCGCCACTAATTCGCCAGCATCGCTGACATAGAGGGGCAGCAATTCCTTTGAGGTGAGGACGTGCTGATACAGCGGAACGGGGCGATGCTCAGATAGCACCACGTCGGTGTCGCCCCGCACCGCATGCATCCAGTCACCAAACTCTTCGGCGTTCGACACCGTTGCAGAGAGCGAGACCAGTCTCACCGCACGCGGCAGGTGGAGAATGATCTCTTCCCACACTGCCCCGCGAAAACGATCACCCAGATAGTGCACCTCGTCGAGCACCACAAACGCGAGGTCGTGCAGTGCCTCTGAGTCGGCGTAAATCATGTTGCGCAGCACCTCGGTCGTCATCACAACGATCGGGGCATCTCCGCGAATGTTGGTGTCGCCAGTGAGTAGGCCGACCTCGTCTTCACCGTACTCCGCGCAGAGCTCGTGGAACTTCTGGTTCGACAGGGCCTTAATCGGGGCCGTGTAGAAGATTCGTGCGTCACGCTCGCGTCGGGCGAGGTACACCGCAAACTCCGCAATCGTCGTTTTGCCTGAACCCGTGGGGCCGCGACCAGCACGCTCCGTCCTTCTTCGAGGCGCTCGCAGGCTGTGACCTGGAACGTGTCTAGTGTGTAACCGAGGCGGGCAGAGAACTGCGCGAGCGCGGGGTGGTCACTCACGCTACATCCTCGCTGTCGGTCGTCGCGAGATCGTAATCGGCGAATTCCTTGGCCCGGCGCTTATCGACCCGCTTATCGTGCAGGATGGAGATGCCAGCCGCCGCAAAGTACAGCACGATAATGGGTGCCGCCAGCAAGAACATGCTTACGAGGTCGGCCGCGGGGGTGGCGATGCCCGCGAAGAGAATAATGACGAGCAAGGCAATGCGCCAGCTCTTCAGAATCGATGCTCCTCGCAGCACGCCAATGAAGTTCAGCATCACCAAAAACACCGGCATCACGAATCCGACACCAACAACGAGAAGCAACTTGGTTGCGAAATCCAGATAGCTGCGCGCGTCAAGATAGAACGCGTCTTCCTTCGGTTGAAAACTTGCCATCAGTCGCACAATGTTCGGCATCACAATCCAGCCGGCAAAAGCCCCACCGAGAAACAGCGGCACCGCGGCACCGAGAAACGCCACGCCGTAAAGCTTCTCACGCTTCGTGAGCCCCGGGGCCACAAACGCCCAGATCTGGTAGAGCCACACCGGCGACGCAATCAGAATGGCGACGAACAGAGCAATCTGCATCTTGGTGTTGAAAGCACCCGTAATGTCGCCGTAAGCGATTATTGCGTCACGACCTTTGTCTTCAAGCTGCAGAATAGGAACACGCAGCACGTCCCAAACCCACGCTGACAGAAACCAGCCCGCGACGAGCCCCACGACAATCGCCGCGGCCGAAATGAACAGCCGTTTTCGCAGTTCAACGAGGTGTGCACCGAGGCTCATGCGCCCTTCGGTGTTGCGCTTCTTTCGCGCCTCAGTTGCCATTTGTTCAGTTTATCCCAGGGTGCCTGCGAGTCACGCTCACACGTCGTACGCGGCGAGGGCACGCGCGGTCCAGTCTCGAACCGCGGCACACGCGGCTGCGGGCGACTCAATCACAATTTGGCCGGGAGCAACCTGCACTAATTGGATGGCCGCACGCTCATGCCAGGCATCGATCGCAACGAGAACCCGATCAGCCGACAGATCCTGAACCACCTCGGGGTCGAAACCCTGAATGTGTGTCAGCAAGCGTGCAGGCAGCGAGGCAGTCACTGTAAAACTGCGCTGGTCAGGATCTGAGTCGGTTGCATGGGAAGGGGCAAGATGCGCCCGCTGCGACGCCTCGACAGGGTCGAGCAGTCGAAGCTCACTCATATGGTCGAGACGAAACGTTCGACCGGCTTCACGGTCGTGACAGTGCGCTCGCAGGTACCAAGAGCCACCGTGCTGCGATAGCTCGATCGGATCGACCGTGCGAGAGGTGTGCTCACCAGCCGCGTCACGATACTCAAACGCGAGCACTCTTTGTTGCTCGATCGCTGAAACCGCAATCGGCAGTCGCGCATCTTCGCGATCTGCGGTAACGGTAATCGCGGCAGTTCGCTCGGGATCGCCCAGCGCAGCTCCGAGTTTCTCTGCGGTTGCGCGGGCGAGATCTGCGTACTCCTGCGGCAGTACGCCTGTCAGGGCGTGCAAACCAGCTACTAATGCGGCGGTCTCCGCGGGAGCAAATCGAGGAGCGTCGTCGACGCCAACCACCCTCGTGAGGCTCACCAGATCTTCGTGTTCGAACGCATCCCAGTTGATGTCGAAGAGGTCGTCGTCTTGGTACGTAAGGGTCTCGCCAGGAACACCGGCGGTTCCGAGTATCGTCACAAGCTTACGCAAGAGCGCCGGAGAAGTTTCAAATGCCGCGGCGAGCTCGGTCACGGTTGTGGGACCGTGCTCCGCGAGGTAAGGAACAAGCGCGAGAAGTAGCATCACACGGTCAGAACTCAGAACAGCCTTATGCATGATCCGCCTCCGCGTGCGCGGCCGCTACCGCCCGGAGACGGTTGACCACAAGCGAGCGCAATTCTGGCGGCGAAAGCACCGTCACATCTGCGCCGTAACCGACAAGCTCGGCCGCGAGCACGTGCGCGTCGAGCATGCCCACAACAAGCTCGACATTCTCACCCGACTGCGGTGCTCCGACTACGCCTTGAGAGGTTGTCATTCGCGACGATAGCCGGGCCTCAGCAACGCTTCCGGCTCGCACTCGCACCGTCGCGAGTTGAGTTTCACGACGGTGCAGTAAGTCAGCAACGATGCCGTCCGCTCGCTCATGCAACTCTGGCTCAAAGGGTTCTGGTCCGACTCGCACCTCGCCCGAGATGCGAGACAGAAGGAAGACCCGATCCGCATTTCGTTGAAGGTCCCATGCGATAAGGTGCCAACGACCGTCAACCCGATGCAGTCGGAGCGGAGCGACCCTTCGCATGAGTGGGGTGTCTCGCCCCGGCATTGTGTAGTCAAAATGCGCCACGACACCGGTGTCAATTGCGCGCTGCAGAGGCGCGGCAGCGGGTTCGGCAGTGCCGAGACGTGGAGCGATCCCGAGATGCTGAACATCAAGACCGGCCCCCAGCGATTCAAGTTTCATCGCGGCCCGACGAGACTCCGCACTCAGGCTGCCCTCACTCCACGCAACCGCGGCAAGCCGCAGAAGCATGAGTTCGCGCTCGGTGAAGCGGAGGTCTTCGGGAAACTGCAGAAGCTCTTTTGAAATGCGGTACCGAGTGAGCAGGTTATTGCCCGGCTCAAGCGGAGAATCGAGCGTCTCAATCTGAATACCGAGTGACCTCAATAACTCCTTGTCGCGCTCGAACTGCCGTTCAAGGGTGGAGTTATCGCCGCCACGTCGGTAACGCTCTGAGTAGCCGTAGACCGAAGAGAGCAGAGAACTCTTCGTCAAGCCCTCGGTACTCGCTACCAGCGCGAGAACTAAACCGAAGACCCGCTGCTCGCTCGGAACAGTTGAGCGTTCGGGGGTTTTCGACACGCGTCAGCTGACTCCGAGGATATCTACGACGAGAACGCGAGCCTCTCCACCGGTGTTCTCGATAACCACGACCTGCGATCCCACTGTCTTGCCGGTGAGCTCGGTGCGGAAAGTGTTACCTGACTGGGCAATCTGATCTTCGTTGCCAAGCGCTTTAAGACCGTCCGTCCAGGTGTCAGAGAGCAGCTTCTGGGAATTGTCAGTGACGGTTGGATCCCACAGTACCTCGGTGACCTGAGCCACTATGTTCTCAGTGCTCTTGACCTTGGCACCATCGCCCTCGATGCGCACCGCGGAACGAGTACCCTCAGGAGCATTGCCCGGTGGCACAACCACCCCGGGGCGACCTTCTTCGTTTGTAACGACAGCAGGGAAGCCGTTTGGCAGTCCGTGTGTCTTGCCCTGAGCCCGAAGGGGCTCTCAGCAACAACGTCGATAACACCCACCAGAGTGGTCTTATCATCGCCACTGATCTGAGCAGCGTCCTTTGCCGAAATACCAACTACGATGCGGTCACCAACCGCAGCACAACGGACTGCCTCGCTCACGGGGTTTGACTGCTCTTTTGAGACCATCAAAAACTCGGGCCCGGCCGCCTCCCCGCTAAACGCGGGACTTGCGTATACGGGAGTGCTAGTCGTAGCGTCGTAGAGCGCCATATTCATGGAAACAAGGGTGTTCTCACCCGCAAGCTGGCTACGATCTTTCGCCTTTTCAGCGAAGGACCGTTGCGAAACCTCGATATCGATGTCCTTGGGAATCGTCACCTCGGGCAACTCACCAAAGCCGTTCTTCACCTTCACACCATCACTGAACGCACCAGGCTTTAGCTGCGCCACACAGTCGCTCGACTGATCCTGCTGCGCACTGCAAGCAGTGAGCCCCGTGAGTAGCAGCACGGCGGCAGCAGTAGCGGGAACAATTCGACGAAGCATATGCACCTCTGCAAGAGACTGTGGGTGGTTGATCCTTGCGGATCCCCCACGCGTGTGAACTCAGCTATCCTATCGAATCCTGGCTGGGATCCTGCACGCCGCGCTCCTCTGCAAACTTCCGCGCGTCTCGAACCTTCTTACGCAGAATTTTGTCGCTCTTCGGGCGCTCACCGACACTCTCTGGATCCCAGGCTGCTGCGTCACCGTTCGCGCCAAGGTCGGGAAGCCAGGTTGCCAGATCCTCGTCACTGAATTCGCTCTTTGAGGCGCGCCGCTTCAGCTCTGGCAGCACCGCGCCCGGGGCGAGCCTTCGGGCGGCAATCAGAAATCCGGTGTGAGCCACCATTCGGTGATCAGGTCGCACCGCGAGCCCCTCAACGTGCCAACCGCGCACGAGGGTCTCAGATGACTGCGGGTGAGTAAACAATCCACTCCGTTGCAGTTGCTCCGCCGTGCGCGACAGCTGGGTCACCGTTGCAACGTAACAAATCAGCACGCCGCCCGGTTTGAGGGCCGTCGCAGCAACGTCGACACACTCCCAGGGAGCGAGCATGTCGAGCACCACCCGGTCGATTGAGCCAGCCTCGCAGCGAGCGGGGAGCGCATCTTGCAGATCCCCCACCGTGATGCTCCAGTTCTCGGGAAACGAGCCCGAGAATGCGGCAACATTGCCGCGTGCGATATCCGCGAACTCTTCCCGTCGCTCGAACGAGAAAAGCTCACCGTCCGCACCCGTCGCACGAAGCAGGTGCAGCGACAGAGCGCCAGAACCAACCCCGGCTTCAACGACTCGAGATCCGGGAAAGACATCAGCGAGGGACACGATCTGCGCGGCATCCTTCGGGTACACGATCGCCGCACCTCGGGGCATCGACATCACAAAATCTGAGAGCAGCGGTCGAATCGCGAGGTATTCCTCACCGTTGCTGTTCACAACAACCGACGCATCGGGCAGCCCCACCAACTGCGCGTGCGGAATAATACCGCGGTGGCTATGAAACTCACCATCTGGAACCAGGGTGATCGTATTGATGCGCCCCTTCGGCCCAGTGAGCTTGACGCGATCACCGTAACCAAGCGGTCCGCTGGGTGAGGGCGTGTGCATTGTGTTCTCTGTCACTTACTTACTTGCTTCCGTCTGGTTGTGAACTGCGGGCGTCTCCCCGCAGCTGAGTAAATCGTTGGCTCAGGATCTTCGCGTCGACTCCCGCCAGCGTCGGCCACAGTGCGTGGCTCGGGGCCTCGACCAGGTCGATCAGGTTGGGTATACCGATTGTCACCGCCCCTGCCGCGTATGCGGCCCTCAGTCCCGTTGGTGAATCTTCAATCGCGAGACAGCGCTCGATCGGTACATCAAGCAGTGCCGCGCCGCGAAGGTAAGGATCGGGATCCGGTTTCTCTCGCTCCACCTCGTCTCCCCCAATAATCGCTGCGAACGATCCCTTTGGCAGCATGCCCACCACGGCGTCCGCGATCGACCGCACAGCCATTGTGACCAGTGCGCTTGGAATCCCTGCCGCTTGAAGCGACGCAAGTAGTTCAACGGCACCGGGCCGCCACACCGGCTCGCCGTCGAGCAAACCCGCGATCACAGCGTCTCGCCACTCAGCAATGATTTCGTCGATAGACATTGGCACACCGAGTTCTTGAAACCTTGCCGCCGCGGCGCGCAGCCCCGAACCGACCAGCCAGTGTTTTACCTCTGACGTAAGCTCGATGCCGTATCGGGCGAGCATCACGAGTTCGGCTTCGAGCCAGAGCGGCTCAGAATCGATCAGCGTGCCATCCATGTCCCACAGCACAGCCGCGGGGCAGAACTGGAAGGGGGTATGGAAGAAACTTCGCTCATTCGAGCAAGTCTATCCAGCCGCGGTCGGTATTCTAGAGAGATTCACCCGTCTCGCCGACGCAACCCCTTATGAGGAGCCCACACCAGTGACCGAATCCGATTCCCAACGCCCTCGAGTGCTCATCATGGCGTTCCAGGGATGGAGTGACGCGGGCGACGCCACGACCGAGGTGCTCCAGCATCTTGGCGGGCTCATCGACGCCGAAGTTCTCCATGTGATAGCGGCGGAAGGTTACGTCGACTTTCAGGTGCATCGCCCAAAACTGGTCTTTGACGAGGCAGGCAATAGGGTTCTTGACTGGCCAGACACCCGTCTTTTGGGAACGGTTCAGCGGCCGAGCGCGGTACTCGGAGCTGCTGCAGAGCTCGCGGCGGAGCCCGTGTCTGAGAACAACGGCACCGACGAGTCCCCTGCGGAGACGGTCCGCAGGCTCGACGGCACTCCCGTCACCGATCTTTTTTTGCTCGCCGGGGTTGAGCCCGCGCGCGACTGGCAGAACTTCGCCGACGAGGTGCTCGAACTTGTTGACGTGTGGGCGATCGACACCGTCATCATCCTTGGATCGATGTTCTCGGACGCGCCACACTCTCGCCCAATCGTCACGACGGTTTCAACGGAAAGCGCCAAGCGTCGAGCCGAGACCGGTGCCGTGCGCAGCAGCTACGAGGGGCCAGCTGGGATCGCCACGGTGATAGACCTTGCCCTCGCAGAGGCCGGAATCGCCCCCATCTCGCTCTGGGCCCAGGTGCCGCACTACGTACACAGCACGCCATCACCCAAGGTAACGCTGGCCCTGCTCGACAAGCTCGAGGAAGTGCTCGACATTGTGATCCCCCGCGGTGAACTGCTCGCGCAAGCGAACGAGTGGGAATCGAACATTAACCGGATCGCGGCGGCAGACGACGAGATGTCACGCTACATTCGCAGGTTGGAAGAGTCGCGCGACGAGGCGCTTGCTGCCGAGTCAACGGGCGATGCGATTGCGCTCGAGTTCGAGAAGTTCCTTGAAGACGACCGTGAGTCGAAGCCGAAATTCGAAGATCCGGATGAGAACCCCGAGCGTTAATCTCAGGGTCAGCTAGAGCGTCACCCCGAGCAGGGCTGTCACGGCATCCGCGATCAGATTGGGGTCGTCGACGCCACGATCCAGCGCCGCGTCGAGGGTCGCGAGCATCACGGTCGTGTCGAGGTCGTTCGCGAGGGCTGCGCGCAGCTGCTGCAGCACCGCGAGAGATGACGCCGGGTCATCACTCTGACGAGTGAGGCCTTGCTGCCATCCCTTCAACCTGCGCGTCGCGACCTCAAGGTCACCGTCGCTCCACTCCCACTCCGAGCGGTAGTGGTGAGCAAGCAGGCCGAGGCGAATCGCGGACGGATCCGCCCCCGCGTTCAGCAACTTCGAAACAAACACCAGATTGCCACGCGACTTTGACATCTTGTGACCCTGATACGAGACGAGACCAGCGTGGCAATACGCGTGCGCGAGCGGGGTGCCCGAGAGCGCCGTGGCGTGGGCCGCAGTGAACTCGTGGTGTGGGAAGACAAGGTCCTCACCACCGCCCTGCACCGTGAACGCACCACCGAGGGCGCGCGTTGCAATGACCGAGCATTCAACGTGCCAGCCTGGGCGCCCTTCACCGACCGGGCTCTGCCAGCTGGGCTCGCCCTCGCGGGCCGAACGCCACAGCAGAGGATCTAGCGCGTTGCGCTTGCCGGGTCGCTCGGGATCGCCGCCGCGTTCAGCACTCAGCTGCAGCATGACAGCGTGGCCGTAGGGGGCAACATCACCGAGCCGCCACTGCGACGACTGCTGTGCAGCATCAATGTCGA
This sequence comes from Leucobacter coleopterorum, assembly GCF_011382985.1. Taxonomy (GTDB): domain Bacteria; phylum Actinomycetota; class Actinomycetes; order Actinomycetales; family Microbacteriaceae; genus Leucobacter; species Leucobacter coleopterorum. Next base: position 1,427,243 of record NZ_CP049933.1, on the reverse strand, counting down.
AATAGATGTCGTGTCCGGCAGCACCCTCCGTGGGCACCTCGTACGCAAACCCAAGCTGCTTTAGCTCGCGCACGGCCTCAGCGATCTCGGTGATCTGTTCGGTCACAGCGACGTAGTGCTCGGGCGGGATCATGCCCATGCGGTGCATGTCTGAGCGGAACAGTCCAATCTGTTCTTCCGCGAGCTCCTGCCAATCGACGTTCGTAGCGTTTGCGCGTTCAAGCAGTGGATCGTCGATGTCAGTGATGTTCTGCGCGTACACGGTTTCGATGCCCGCGTCACGCCAGGCCCGCTGCATGATGTCAAACGTGAGGTAGGTGAACGCGTGCCCGAGATGGGTCGCGTCGTAGGGCGTAATGCCGCACACGTAGAGAAGTGCGCGGCCATCAGGAATTGCGGGGTGTTCGAGTCGCTGTTTCGCCGTGTTGAAGAGTTTGGGCGTCAGGCCCTCTCCAGGCAACTCGGGCAGTACTGGCGGAGTCCAGGTTCTCACAGCGCGGCTCCAGTCGTGAGTTCGGCGGACTGAGTCTGAACGGGCGGAGTTTGCCCGCTCGCAGCGGTACCTCCATCGGCCGAGAGCACTCCGGTGCTCAGCAGCACGATGATCGCAGCGCCGACCACCACACGGTAGATGACAAACGGCAAGAAGCTGCCCTTTGAGATGTACTTCATGAAGAGGCCAATCACGAAGATCGCAACGACAAACGCGACCACGGTAGCGACGAGCGTCAGACTCATCGGCGTCTCAGATTCAGGAGCCTTCAGCGCCTTGTACACCTGGTAGAAACCGGAGCCGAGCACGGCAGGGATCGCGAGCAGGAACGAGTAGCGCGCTGCTGCCTCGCGCTTGTAGCCCATGAAGAGACCAGCGGTGATGGTGCCGCCTGAACGCGAGACACCGGGGATCAGCGCGAGTGCCTGGGCAAACCCGTAGATGAGGCCGTGCTTCCACGTGAGCTTTTCGAGCGGGCGCACCTTTTGTCCGACGCGATCTGCGACGCCGAGCAGCAGACCAAATACGATCAGGCTGATGGCGACAAACCACAGCGAACGCAGCGTAGTTTCAATCTGATCCTGAAAGAGCAGTCCGAGCACCACGATCGGCAGCGTGCCGATGATGATCCACCACCCCATGAGCGCGTCGGGATCCTTGCGCGGCACCGATCCTGTGAGCGAACGGAACCAGCGGCCGATGATCCTCACAATATCGCGCCAGAAGAACACAATCACGGCGGCTTCGGTGCCGATCTGCGTGATCGCGGTGAACGCGGCTCCCGCGTCACCAATGCCCATAAGTTCGCTCGCCACCCGCAGGTGCGCGCTCGACGAGATCGGGAGGAACTCGGTCAGGCCTTGCAAAATGCCGAGCAGGATCGCCTCGAAGATTCCCATGTTTCCTTTCACAGCGAGGGGGTCTCGCCCAGCCCAGACTCACGCAAACGTGACAGGGCCGCCGTCAAGAATAGCGGACTGATCCTTAATATGTGCGGAGCAGATCAACGAGGACGCGGTGACCGAAGTCGATCGCGTCAAGAGGCACCCGCTCGTCGATACCGTGGAACATGCCCGGAAAGTCAAGGTCTGCAGGCAACCGCAGCGGGGCAAACCCATAGCCCGTAATGCCAAGCTTCGAGAGCGCCTTGTTATCGGTGCCTCCCGAGAGTAGATAGGGAAGCACGCGCGCCTCAGGATCGTGGCGCTGCAGACTCGCAGTCATCGCTTCGATCAGTTCACCGCCAAAAGGGACCTCGAGGCCGATGTCGGAGTGCATGACCTCGATCTCAATGTCGTCGCCCACGATGCGCTGTACCTCGTCGAGAATTGTCGCCTGATCTGCGGGGATCGCCCGCACGTCGACCAGTGCCTCGGCTGTGTCAGGGATCACGTTGTGTTTGTAGCCTGCGTTCAGCACCGTCGGGTTACTTGTGTTGCGCAGACTCGCGTGAATGAAACCGCCGCCCTTGCCAAGCCGCATCACGAGGTCTTCGGCACCAGCCTCGGTCGGCTGCTCACCCAGAATCGCCGCGAGCGCATCGATGAGTTCACGAGTGGTGTCGCATAAATTCAGGGGCCACTCGTGTCGCCCGAGCGCCGCCACAGCCTCGGCGAGCCTGGTCACTGCGTTGTCCTGCCACACTCGCGAGCCGTGGGCCGCTGTGCCCCGCGCGCGCAGCTTGATCCAATCGAGAGATTTTTCGCCGGTCTGGATCAGATAGGCGCGGGTGCCCTCGACGTCGATCGAGTAACCACCGACCTCGCTGATTGCCGTTGCGGCCCCTTTGAAGAGTTCGGGGTGGTGCTCGACCATGTAGTGGGAACCGAGCTCGCCACCGGCCTCTTCGTCAGCAAAAAAAGCAAGAATCACGGTGCGGCGGGGCACTCACCCGCGCGCAACAGCTCAGCCATGGCGGTCAGGATCATGGCATCCATGTCCTTCATGTCGACAGCGCCACGACCCCAGAGCATGCCGTCCTTGATAACACCAGCAAACGGATCTACCGACCAGTTGACGGGGTCAGCTGGCACAACATCGAGGTGCCCGTGCAACACGAGCGCGGGCAGTTCGGGATCCGTTCCCTCCACTCGCGCAACCACACTCGCGCGGCCCGGGTTTGACTCAAAAATCTCTGGCTGCAGGCCCAGTTCAGTAAGGTACGCGGCCACGTAGTCTGCCGCGGGGCGCTCCGGTTCGGCATCTCCCCCGCCCCTGTTTGTTGTGTTGATACGAATCAGATCGCGCGCGATACGCACCGTTTCAGAGAGCTGCTGCTCATCCTCGCCTGCAGTTGCCAACATGACCCCAAGCGTATCTGGCCGCGGCTGAACGTGGGCGATTTTCCAGCATCATTCGGTTACCTAACGAAAAGTACGGCACCCCTTGAATTGAAGTTCGACATAACGAACAATATAGTTAGCAGTACCCAAAACACGTACACCATTCCGCGAGGAGCACACATGAGCCCCAGCCGGTCTCTACGACACGCAACCGTCTCTGTTATCGCGATTGCGCTCGCGGTTGCACTTTCAGGGTGCGGCGCCAGCAACACCAACAGTGGAAAGAGCGACACAGCCGAAAAGCCGATTGTGTTGACGACGTTCACGGTGCTCGCCGACATCGCCCGAAATGTCGCCGGTGACCACCTGCAGGTGGAGTCGATCACCAAGGTTGGGGCCGAGATTCACGGTTACGAGCCCACCCCCGGCGATATTCGTAAAGCCGCCAACGCCGACCTGATCCTCGACAACGGCATGAACCTTGAGGCCTGGTTTACGCGGTTTGTTGCAGACCTCGACGTGCCGCATGTTGTTGCCTCAAAGGGTGTCGAGCCCATCGACATCACCGAGGACACCTACGCAGGCAAGCCAAACCCGCACGCCTGGATGAGCCCCGTCAACGTACAGAAGTACGTCGACAATATGGTGGATGCGTTTAGCAAACTCGACCCGAAACACAGGTACGATTTCGAGACCAATGGCAAGGCATACAAGGCCAAGCTGCAAGCGGTGCAGGATGAACTGGTCACTCAACTCGACACGCTGCCACAGAAACAGCGAGCGCTAGTGAGCTGCGAGGGAGCATTCTCTTACCTCGCGCGAGACGCGGGGCTCACGGAGCAGTACATCTGGGCGGTAAACGCGGAACAGCAGGCGACCCCGAAGCAGATAGCCGCAGCGATTGAGTTCGTGCGCAAAAACGACGTACCCGCGGTGTTCTGCGAATCGACCGTCTCTGACGCTCCCATGCAGCAGGTGGTCGATGCGACGGATACGAAGTTTGGCGGCACCCTCTACGTTGATTCGCTCTCTGAGTCCGACGGCCCAGTGCCCAGCTACCTCGACCTGATTCGCTACGACAGCGACCTCATCGTTTCGGCCCTGACTGGCACCTCCGGGAGCAAGTCATGATTTCGCCCGCGATCCAGGTTCGCGACGTCACCGTCCATTACGGTGAGGTGCTCGCGCTGGACCACGCATCACTGAGTGTTGCTCCGGGCAGGGTGTGCGGACTCATCGGCATGAACGGCTCCGGCAAGTCGACTATGTTTGGCACCATCATGGGACGCCTGCGACCCGACACTGGCAGTGTGCTGATCAATGGAGAGAACCCCGCAAGGGCTCGCAAGCAAGGCACCCTAGGCTACGTACCGCAGAGCGAAGCGGTCGACTGGGCGTTTCCACTATCGGTGCGTGACGTTGTGATGATGGGGCGTTACGGGGGCATGGGGATCACACGCAGGCCTCGTCGGGCCGACCACGAGGCCGTGGATCAGGCTCTTGAACGGGTTGAACTCACCGAGTTCGCTGGGCGACAGATCGGGCAACTCTCGGGCGGCCAGAAAAAACGTGCCTTTGTGGCGCGTGGGATCGCGCAGGGGGCCACAACACTGCTGCTCGATGAGCCGTTCGCCGGGGTTGATAAGAGATCCGAAGCAACGATGACACGCCTGCTGCGCGAACTCGCGAGTGACGGTGCGACGATCCTCGTATCTACCCACGATCTGCACGCGCTGCCCTCACTCGCTGACGAAGCGGTGCTGCTCATGCGACGGGTACTCATGCACGGCACGCCAGCAGAGGTGCTGCGGCCGGAGAACCTGGCGCTTGCGTTTGGACTTGACGTGCTGGGCCAGAGTGGCAACACCGAGGAGGCAGTATGAACCCCGTCGACTTTTTTCTTGAACCACTGAGCTACGATTTCATGGTGCGCGCGCTCGCTACGGTGCTCGTGGCCTCGATCGTGTGCGCGGTGCTGTCATGCTGGCTGGTGCTAGTTGGCTGGTCACTCATGGGTGACGCAGTGTCACACGCTGTGTTACCAGGAGTTGTGCTGGCCTACGTTGTCGGCGCACCATTCGCGCTGGGAGCGGTTGTCTTTGGCTTTCTTGCGGTGGCCCTCATCGGTGCTGTGCGAGACACCAGCAGAGTGAAAGAAGACGCGGCTATCGGGATCGTCTTCACGTCTCTCTTCGCGCTTGGTTTGGTACTCATCTCAGTGACTCCGTCTCAGACCGACCTCAACCACATCATTTTTGGGAATCTACTCGGGGTGTCGTGGGCGGATCTCACGCAGGTTCTCATTCTCGGTGCCGTCACGTTTGGCATTCTCATCGCGAAGCGCCGCGATTTCACGCTCTACGCGTTTGACCCCACCCACGCCCACGCAATTGGCCTGAACCCCGGATACTCGGAGCGGCACTGCTGGGTCTATTAGCGCTCACCGCTGTGGTTGCGCTGCAGGCGGTCGGCGTGGTGCTGGTGGTTGCCATGCTGATTATTCCGGGGGCCACGGCGTACCTCTTGACCGATCGCTTCAACCGCATGCTGGTGATCGCCCCCGCGATCTCAGCCCTGTGCGCGGTCATTGGTCTCTACGTGAGTTACTACCTCGACACCGCCGCAGGTGGCATGATCGTGCTCACACAGGGGGTCGCGTTTGCGCTGGTGTATTTCTTGAGTCCTCGGCACGGATTGATCGTGACTCGCATGGTGGCGCGTCGAAGGCGTACGCGGGCTGCGGTTACCTAGGAAGCAGCGCTCATCCCTCACCGAGCCAGTCGAGTACCTGTTGCGCGTGGGTGATCGGCGGGAAGATCGGGTAAATCACCTGCTCGATAACCCCATCCAGAATCACGAGAGTGAGCCGTAAGTGCAGGCGTGCGCACCGGGAATCCCGACGAGATGGTCTGCGGTTCCGCCGTCCTGTGGAACAGGCAAGCCTTCTGGAAAAGTGGTGTAATCGGTCACAGCATCTCTCTTTACGCCACGTGCACCCATGGTCGGCACGTATGGTTCGGTTCCGCCTTACGCAGCACCTCGCGCGTCACCGCCGCAACTTCTCCTTCACCGAGCAGCAAAAAGCGAACGAGGTTTGCAAAGGGGTTCTCTTCGGTCCAACGGAAATACACGTGCGGGACTCCTCCTGTGCGATTGCGCAACTCCATCAGCACCGCGGCAAGGGCGTTGGGTGTACTGCTACTCCGCAGAGCCAGCACACGATACCCGTCGTGAATTTCGCCTCGCACCAGAAGCTCTTCCTCAAAGTCAGAGCTATCTCCAATTGTCACTTCAATAAACCACGGCTCAAGGTCTGAGAGATGGTGTGCCTGTTGCGCGTGCAGCAGTTTCAGCGGGTAGCGCGACGCATGCCCGGGTTCATGGGCGATGAGGTCAATACGCTCCCCAGAACGCTCCGCGAGCCATTGTTCAGCCTGTGCATCAAACGTGATCGTCGCGGCGCGCAACTCGGTTGAACGGGCAACCCGCGACACGAAGCTCGTCACCAGAATCCCGAGAATAAAGCACCCTGCGATTTTGATACCCTCAGGACGCTCGACAATGTTTGTGACGGTCGTGTAGAGAAACACCACCGTGATAATTCCAAACCCGATCGTTGCCTTCTTCTGCTTCTGTCGCCTCGCGGACAGCGTCACCGCCACCGCAGCGGAGGTAATCAGCACAAGCACCCCGGTCGCATACGCACCTCCCTGCGCATTCACATCGGCCTGGAACAGAACGGTGATGAGAAAGGCGACACCGGTAAACACGAGCGTGAGGGGGCGGATCGCGCGCGCCCACTGCGGCGCCATGCCCAATCGCGGAAGGTAGCGAGGCACAAGGTTCAGCAGACCCGCCATAGCTGAGGCACCCGCGAACCACAGGATGGCAATGGTCGCAATGTCGTAAGCCGTACCGAAGCCGTCCCCCAGGTACGCATACCCCAAGTACGCAAGCGCACGCCCGTTCGCGGCCCCACCTGCCTGAAACTCAGCCGCAGGAATCAGCATCACTGTCGTAATCGATGAGGCGATGAGTAGCACGCTCATGAGCAATGCTGAACTCGTGAGCAAACGATGCGCACCTCGAATGCGCCCTCGAGGCTCATGTTCGGTGTCCCCCGACTGCCCTTTGATCTGAGGCATGACTGCAACCCCGGTTTCAAAACCGGAAAGCCCCAGGGCCAATTTGGGAAACACGAGGAGGGCAATCCCGATCATGACCAGCGGGCTGCCGTGTTGTGTGGTGAGCGCACCCCACCAATCCGTAATCACAAGCGGCTCGGAGAAGAGATGCATAAACGCGACCACGATCACAGTCACGTTGAGCACAAGGAAGGCGGCAACCAAGTAGGTTGCAATACGTATCGCTTCCGCAAACCCACGCAAGAACACCGCGCCAAGGGCCGCGAGCAGTACCAGCGTGATGACAACCTCTTGACCGTGCAGTGCCTTCGGCACAAACGGATTTTCGACGAAGTGAGCCGTCGCATCCGCTGCAGAAAGCGTCATCGTGATCATAAAATCTGTCGCCGCGAACCCAAGCAGAGCCAAGACAACGAGTTTGCCTCCCCACCGTGGCAACAGCTTCGCGAGCATCGCGATCGATCCCGCCCCGTGCGGGCTTTCACGCGCAACACGTCGATAGATCGGTAAAGCACCTGCAAGAGTCACGATGACGAGCAGGATCGTGGCGAGCGGAGCCAACAGCCCGGCCGCAAGTGCTGCGATCGCTGGCTGATAACCGAGTGTCGAAAAGTAGTCGACACCGCTCAAACACATGACCCGCCACCAGGAGGCCTTTCGGTGCCCCTCAGGCTTGCCGTGCGGACCAGTGTGAGTGCCGGGCGCTTGAGTTGTATCGGCCATAAGCCAGTTGCGGAACCCGCGGGAAGTCATGCTGTCACTCTACTCAGACTCGAATCGCGCACAAGGGGGGCTTGCGCTGAGCGCATCAACTTCACGCTAGCTCACCCTGGACCAGCGGAGGATGCGAGCGGCCGCGTACCGCGAGAGAGTCGCGGTGAGCGCCATGAGTAACCAGGTGATGCCGAGTGGGATGGCTGCATCCTGACCCGCGAGCTGGGCGTTTATGGCGTCTACGAACCGGGTAGCGGGAAAGATCCGCAGTACCGTCTGTACCCCATCAGGAAATACGCTGAGCGGGACGAGCACCCCGGAGGTGGCGAGCACCGTAAGCGTGGGAAAGGGGCTGCTGCCTGTGGCTGCACAGCTACTCGCTGGGTCATGCCGCGCCGATCCTGCGCCGGACCCGTACCGAGCGCCCGTACGCTGCCGGAACTCGGGCGACGCAAAACGCAAAAACTCCCGGTCTGAGAGCAATCTCAGACCGGGAGTTTTCCATTCACGTGCGCGGAGGGGGACTTGAACCCCCACGCCCTAATACGGGCACTAGCACCTCAAGCTAGCGCGTCTGCCATTCCGCCACCCGCGCGAACGATCCGGCCTCCATCAGCCGAACAGAGAATAACTTAGCACGGATCCGAGCGGGTATCGAATCTACTCGGGAATTCGCGCGCGCCGCCCCTGTATGAGCGATTTTCAGAGGTCTACGGCCGCAGCCGCCGTCGCAGCAGATCGATCCGTTTCTGCAACTGCGTCACAGATGCCTGAGCGACAGCGGGCCCGCCACAGACGCGCCGCAGCTCGGTGTGAATGTCTTTGTGCTGCTCCCCCGACACCTTCGCGTACATGCCCACGAGACTCGATAGCAGCTTGCGCTGCTCGCCCAGGGTGCGGTGCAGGGCCCCTGGCTCCTCAGCACGATCGGGGGCGTGCTCAAGCAAACCCTGTTTCGCAGCGCTGCGACGAGCCTGCCGCGCTTGCCGCTGCTGCAGAAGAACCTGCACCTCTTGCGGTTCGAGCACTCCTGGCAGCCCAAGAAAGTCGAGTTCTTCTTCACTCTCGACCTCTGCGTACCCACCAAATTCATCACCGTTGAAGACGGCCCGGTCGAAGTGCGCGTCAGACGCGAGCGCCTGATACTTGAACTCCTGCTCTTCGAGGTCAGACGAGGCACGATCCTCGCGCTCCGCCTCCGCCATCAGCGCGGCCTCGGCGTCCCACATCTCCTCTGCGCTGCCCGGTCCCTCGAGAACGTGGTTGCGCTCCTTCTCAAGCTCCGCCGCAAGCTGCATGAGCGCAGGCACATTCGGAATGAACACCGACGCTACCTCGCCGCGTCGCCGCGAGCGCACAAACCGGCCGATCGCCTGCGCAAAGAACAGCGGTGTTGACGAGCTTGTCGCATACACGCCGACGGCGAGTCGTGGCACATCCACGCCCTCCGACACCATACGCACCGCAACCATCCAGCGCGAATCTCCGTGTGAGTAAGAGTCGATCCGCTCGCTCGCCCCATTGTCGTCAGAGAGGATCAGCGCGACCTCCTCACCTGTCATCTGGTGCAGCAGTTGCGCATACGCTTTTGCAGAGGCGTGATCGGTCGCAATAACCAACCCACCGGCATCGGGGATCTGCAGACGCACCTCGGTTAACCGACGGTTCGCAGCCTCCAGCACCTTCGAAATCCAGTCCCCCGCAGGGTCTAGCGCTGTACGCCACGCCTGCGAGGTGATGTCTTTGGTGTTGCCCTCGCCGAGGCGAGCCTCCATCTCTTCACCAGCCGACGTCTGCCAGCGCATCGCCCCGGCGTAGACCATAAAGATGACGGGACGCACGATGCCGTCAGCGAGCGCCCGACCATAGCCGTAGTCGTAATCGGTGAGCGAAACCTTCGATCCGTCCCCTGCGGCGCATACTGCACAAATGGGATAGGCGCGTCGTCAGAGCGGAACGGCGTGCCGGTCAGAGAGAGCCTGCGCTTCGCCGATCCGTAGGCCTCACGAATCGCGTCACCCCAACTCAACGCGTCACCGCCGTGGTGAATCTCGTCGAGGATCACCATGGTGTCGGAGTGCTCGGTCAGCAGCCGGTGCTGCACCGGTTTCATGGCGACCTGAGCGTAGGTCACAACAACACCGTGGTAGTGGCGACCGTAGCCAAGGCCATCATTGTTCGAGTAGCTCGGGTTGAGCCGAATGCCGGCACGGAAGGCCGCATCTGCCCACTGAGTTTTCAGGTGCTCCGTTGGTGCCACCACGATAATCTGCTGCACGGTGTGATTGGCGCGCAGGATCGCCGCGAGCCTGAGCGCAAACGTCGTTTTTCCTGCGCCCGGGGTCGCCGAAGCGAGAAAGTCTTTTGGTTCTTTCTCAAGGTAGAGCCGAATCGCCTCTTCCTGCCACGCTCGCAGCGTTCCGGCGGTGCCGTGTGCAGCACGTTCTGGGTACGCGGGGGGCAGGTGTTCGGCGGCACTCGTCCCCGGAAGGTGTAGTGCTTGGTCCGAATCTGTCACAACGTTCTAGACTACCTGTGATGGCCGCAAGCACGCTCGCGGTTTACACAGGAGATCCGAAAGGGAGTGTGAAGGTGACGCAGGACCAACCATCCACGCAGCCAGAAGCCCAGATTCCTTGGTCACGTTTCGTGGCACTTGGTGATTCATTTACCGAGGGAGTTGGCGACCCTGACGCAGACAGCCCCGGCGGCCTGCGCGGTTGGGCTGACCGCTTCGCCGAGGTACTCAGCGACTTGAACGAAGACTTTGCTTACGCCAACATCGCGGTGCGGGGCAAGCTCATTCAGCAAATTTCGGACGAGCAAATTGAGGCCGCACTAGATCTGCGCCCCGACCTGATCAGCTTGTGCGCCGGTGGCAACGACGTGATTCGCCCGGGCTCCGACCCAGACGAGGTCGCCGCGAAGCTCGATCGCATGGTGGCGCGCTTGAGCGAGACTGGAGCCACGATCTTGCTTTTTACCGGGGCCGATGTTGCGTTTCAACCGGTGTTCCGTTCAATTCGCGGCAAAGTCGCAATTTACAACGAAAACGTTCGCAAGGTCGCAAAGAAACACGACTGTATCGTCGTAGACCAGTGGGCCATCGAGGCTCTTCAAGATGAACGGTTCTGGGCGGGTGATCGCCTCCACCTGAACGCCCTCGGGCACCACACCATTGCGCGGGCTGCTCTTCAGGAACTCAACATTCCGAACAGTCTAGAGCCACTTGATCCTCCGTCTCTCCCCGTACGCAGTTGGCGACAGGCTCGCAAAGAAGACGTGGTCTGGGCCCGCGAGCATTTTGTACCCTGGGTCGTTCGACGGATTAAGCAGGTATCCTCAGGCGACGATATTGAGCCCAAGCGCCCCAGCCAAGCTCGGTTCGTATCGGGCGACACTCCTAGTAAGAACAATTCGCAGAGAGATAGGGTGGACAACATGGCAAACCTCACAAAGCAGCTCGCAGAAACTGTGACCAAGGTGGGCGTTCACGCCGCCTTTGGCGATCCAGTTGACGTAGACGGCACCAAGATCATGCCCGTGGCTTGCACAGGCTACGGCTTTGGGGGTGGCGAAGGTGGCGGAGCCGCAGGCATGGGAGGCGAAGATGACGCTGAAGCCCAAGGTGAGGGTTCCGGTGGTGGCGGCGGTGGCGTGGCTATTCCCGTCGGGGCCTACGTGACACGCGACGGCGTGACCCGTTTTGAGCCGAACATCATCGCACTTCTTGTCGTTGGTGCCCCGTTTGTGTGGGTTGCTGGTCGCGCGCTGGCGCGAGTTATTCGTGCATTGAAGCGGTAGCGATTCCGTTCCACGTCCAAGGAGTCTTGGGGAGCAGATCCGCATCGAAACGGGCGAGCAGTTGCGTGGCGCTCACCGTTTCTTCAGGGCCCGCTAGATTCAGGGAACGCGCGAGCAGTGTGAGCACTTGCTCGGGGTTCGCTCCCTGATCCTGCAATTGCCTCAGCGTCACCGCACCGTCGCGTTTGGCGAGACGTGCACCGGTCGGGCCAAGCACGAGGGGTACATGGGCATACTCGGGCTTGAGCAGTCCCAGCAGTTGATGGAGCAGGATCTGACGCGGCGTCGAACTCGCGAGATCGTCACCACGCACCACCTGGTCGACCCTCATCGCCGCGTCGTCTACAACAACCGCGAGATTGTAAGCCACCGTGCCATCTCCGCGGCGCAGCACAAAGTCATCGATGTCACCGCACACAGTGCCGAGCAGCCGATCCTGGAACTCCATCCGTGTGAGTTCACGCGGAGCCCGCAAACGCAGGGCTGGTAGGCGTGGATGAATCGTGGCTCGCGCCGCCGCACGCTCAGCGTCGCTGCGATCACGACAGGTTCCTGGATAGGCGCCAGGCGGTGCGTGCGGTGCAGTCGGTGCCGCCAGAATGTCTCGCCTCGTGCAGGTGCACTCGTATACGAGGTCGCGCTCTCGCAGTTGCTCGATCGCGGCTTCATAGGCGGAGCCTCGCTCCGTCTGCCACACCAGGTCGCCGTCCCAATCGAGGCCGATGCTTGCAAGGTCTGCTAGCTGGCTCTCGGCGTTGCCGGCGTCACGCGCGCGATCCAAATCTTCAATGCGCATCATAAAACGACGACCGCTTGAGCGCGCAAACAGCCAGGCGAGCAACGCGGTGCGTAGATTGCCAAGATGCAGATCACCCGAGGGACTGGGAGCATACCGACCGGCTCCGTCTGCTGCGGGCGAAAAAGACATGACATCATCTTCCCACGCGCAGATAGTCTGAAGTCACCGGCCTCTGCCCAAAATACCCCCTCGGTGAGGAGATCAGCGTGGAAGAACTCGATATTCTGCATCGTGCCCTTGGAAGCCGTTTGGTCACCGAGGCGGCAGAGATAGCAAAGTATGCCCGTGATTCCTCTCGGGAGCTTGTCGCGGGTGCCGCGCAGGCGGTCGTGCTAGCTGAGTCCACCGCCGACGTCTCCGCCGCGCTCTCCTGGGCAAACGCGGCGAAAGTGCCAGTGAGCGTGCGCGGGGCCGGCACCGGCCTCGCTGGCGGCGCGGTCGCCTACGAGGGTGGCATCATCATTTCTCTCGAGCGTATGAACCGCATCCTCAGCCTCGATGTTCCGAATCGTCTCGCCGTGGTGGAGCCCGGTGTGATCACGGCAGAGCTCGATGCTGCGGCTCATCAGCACGGGCTCTTCTTTCCGCCGGATCCGGCAAGCGCTCGCACCTCAACCGTTGGGGGCAATATTGCCACCAATGCCGGCGGACTGCGCTGCGTCTCACACGGGGTCACTTCGGACGCGGTTGCGGCCCTAGAGGTTGTACTCGCCGACGGCCGCATCATGCACACGGGCGCTCGTACCCGCAAAAACGTGGTCGGGTTTGATCTCACGAGTCTGCTCGTGGGATCCGAGGGCACCCTCGGTGTGATCACGGCCGCGACAGTGAGGTTGAAGCCAGTGGCACCGGGCACACCCCGCACCTTTCGCGCGGGCTTCCCGACGCTGGAGAGCGCCGGAGATGCGGTCACTGCAATTGTGAATGGTGCCGCTCAGCCCGAGGTACTTGAGTTGATGGACGCTCTCAGCATCGAGATCGTCGAGTCGTACTTTCCAAGCGGACTCGTTGTGCCCGAGGGCGCGATGCTCGTCGGGCAGACCGTGGGCGTCGATGCTCAGGCGAAGGCAGAGGCGATTACGCGGACTTGCCTGGACGCCGGCGCAAATGAGGTGGAGATCTCGGAATCGGACTCGCTACTTGAGGCTCGCCGACTCTCGAACCCCGCGCTGAACGCGCGCGGACTGAAGCTTTCCTGCGATGTTGGCGTGCCAATCGCCGCTCTCTCAGAGGTGTTTCGCGGCATCGGAGAGATCTCGCGCCAGCATGGCCTCAGAGTGTCCACTGTTGCGCACGCTGGCGACGGCAATCTACACAGTGCCGTCGAGGCACTCGACACGCCCGACGGCATTCTCGCGGCCGACGCCGTGCTTGACGACATTACACGCCTGGCGCTGACACTCGGCGGCACGATCTCTAGCGAACACGGCATCGGCTCGGTGAAGCGCCACGAACTCCCGTGGCAACTCGACGCCGTCACACTCGATGTGCAGCGGGCGATTAAAGAGGCGCTCGATCCTCATGGAATTTTGACACCGGATCGTGCAATCTAGCACTCCTGCAACCCAAGTGGTCCACTCCCCTTCAGCCCCGGTGGTCCACCACGTGGACCAGTGGCAGGATCGGAGCATGCGAATCCTCTCAATCCAGTCGCTGGTGTCCTATGGTCACGTCGGTAACTCGGCAGCAGTCTTCCCTCTGCAGCGCATCGGCGTTGACGTCATGCCGGTGCCCACCGTCTGCTTCTCGAATCACACCGGCTACGGTGCGTGGAGCGGCCCTATGCTCAGCGGCGACAACGTTCGTGAGATCGTTTCGGGCATTGAGGATCGAGGCGGCCTTGAGAACGTAGACGCGGTTCTCTCCGGGTATCAGGGTGGCAACGACATCGGAGACGCGATCCTCGACGCCGTCGCTCGCGTCAAGAAGCACAGCCCCAACGCTATCTACGCCTGCGACCCTGTGCTCGGCAACGCCACTTCGGGCTGCCATGTTTCACCCGAGGTGCAAGACCTGATTCGGGATCGGGTCGTACCGCACGCTGATCTGATCGCACCAAACCAGTTTGAGCTTGGCTTTATCACCGGCACGTCACCCGACTCACTGTCTTCGACGCTTGAGGCCGCTGACAAAGCCCGCGAGATCGGACCACGCACGATCCTGGTCAAGAACGTTGTGCGCCCGGATCGAGATCCCGACACCATCGAAATGCTCACCGTCACCGACGACGGTGCGTGGATCGTGCAGACCCCGCAGCTGCCTGGTAAAACCAACGGGTCGGGGGACGTCACGACGGCGCTCTTCACGGCCCACCTGCTGCGCTCGGGGACGCCGCAGACGCACTCGCGCGCACGGCTTCAAGTGTTTTCGAGCTGCTTGAGATCACCGCTGCGTCGGGCCAGCGTGAACTGCAACTCATCGAGGCGCAGGAAGCGTATGCCAACCCGAGCATGCGCTTCACTCCGACAAGGGTGCGCTGAGCCCCCCCCAAAAAAAAGTGGACACTCCCGCGAGATCGCAATTTTACATGCTTCAAGGCGGGCAAATCATGTCATTTTGCACTCTCGCGCCTAAGTTTTGCAAACAGGACCGGACCAGCCCTAACCTCGGACGAGCAAGATCCCTACGACCGAGAGCGCGACGCTCGCGACGAGCATGCCCGGGCCGTTAAGCAGCCCAGCCCAGTAGCGCTTCGCCAACACCAACCTCACGCTGTCAATGCTCGCCGTGCTGAACGTCGTATACCCACCGAGCAAACCGATCGCGACGATGCGCGCAACGTCGCCGTCGAGTGCGAGCCCCGTGAGGCATCCGAGCACGAATGATCCCGAGAGATTCACCAGCATGATTCCCCAGGGGAATCGAGGCTTCAGCAGAGCGGTGACCACCGAATCGATCGCGTAGCGAGCCGCAGCTCCAATGCCACCCGAAACGGCAACCGCGAGGGCGAGGCTGATACCGTTCATGAGACAGCCTCGGTGGTTGTCGGTTTGGCGCTGCTGAGTCCGGGCCGACGCAGTTTTTTAGCGGCCAGGATCCCGAGCCAACTGGCGATGCCTCCAAGCACTAGGGTAAGCACACCATACGCGGTCCCAGCCAGCACCTCTCCCTGCCCGAGCATCAAGGCAATATCCGTCGCTAGCAAACTGTAGGTCGTGTATCCGCCCAGAACCCCTGTGCCAAGCAAGAGGCGAGTTATGCGTCGCGCACCCGTATCTGTTCCACGGAGGGCAAGCGCTTCAAGTAGAGCACCAAGCAAAAAGGCACCACTGAGATTAATGATCAGGACGCCGAACGGTAGCCCAGCCACCTCTCCAAGGGCTTCAGAGAGGCCGTATCTGCCGAGCGTTCCAAGTGTCCCGCCAAGCGCAACGAGCCCGAGGTCGGCGAGCATCGCGGTCGTGGTTCTCACGTGGTAATCGTAGCGGTTTCGAGGGCGGGGCCGCGAAGCCACCCCTCCCTTCATTTCAGGCTGTTGCGTGTGATGAGGACTCAGCCAGCGCGGTGACAATAGGACAGGGACTCAACGGATCAATGCACTCAGCATTCAGCAGCGTTTCAATGGCTGCCCGCGTGCGCTTAAGATCGGCGATACGCTCATCGATTTCATCGAGCTTTGCGGAGGCAACCTCAACCACCTCGTCTCGCCTCACGTGCCCGTGTCGAACCCCGGTTGGATAGGCGGCGAGCTCTTTGAGCTCTGAAAGTGTGAACCCCAGGGCCTGACCGCGGCGGAGAAATCTCACGTACTGCAGCGCGTCATTGTCGTAATCGCGGTACCCCGCTTGCGTTCGGTCAGGCTCGGGAAGCACCCCGTGGCGTTCGTGATATCGAACGGTCGAAACCTTCACCCCAGCCTTTCTCGCAATTTCAGCGATTCTCATTGTTCTACCCTAAACCTCACGCCAGGCGGGGGCCTTTGCTCCGCTCTCGCTGTGTTCTCGTTTCGGCGCGAAAAGCACTGATGACGGCCACACCCTGAACAACCGCCAAACACCAACGGCGCGGTAAACGGCAGTGCAAAGGCGAAGGTTATGAGCAGATCGTATACAGCGGATACTCGGACAACGGTTAATGCACGTTTTTCTAACATGCTCCGATCATGAGCCCTGCACCCCGGTGCAGGGTCAAATCGCAGCCAAGTCGCAGTCAAATCGCACTCAAGTCGCGAGAGCTGAGAAGCTACGCCGTCGCCGCGAGCGCGAACGGCAGCACCGCGGTTGCACCAGCTTCTCGCAGGCGCATGCCCGCGACGGTCATTGTCCAACGGCTGTCAACTCTGTCGTCTACGAGCAGGATCGGACCACCACTCAGACGAGTGATCGCGCTGGCGAGTTCTTCGCCCACGGCGAGCCCGCCCCACACCGCGGCGAGCCGATAGGGACTGTTGCCGCCCGAGTCTCCGCTTGGTCCGTCTCCGACCAGACTCAACTGCCCAAGGTAAGGCAGCCGCCCGACCCGCGCGAGCCCGCTCGCAACCGACTCGACAAGCTGCGGGCGGGTGCGCGAAGGCACGCTGACGATAGCGACTGGTCGCTCCTGCCAGTTCCACTCCGCAAGCACACGAACACAGGCACCGAAGATCGACTCCGAGACCGAAGCATCAAGCGTGTGCGGCGCGAACAGATCCCGCAGCGTGTTTCCCCAGCCCAGGTCGGTGAGTCGCGCAATTGCACGCCCCGGTTCAAGCTGCTGCTCCGGTGTGATCTTGCCACGCACCGGAGCCCCGTTCAGGAGCACTCCCAGCTGCGCCGCCCCGGTGGGCCACTGCTTCCGAGGTTCGATTTCAACCGATACACGGTCGAGCGACGAAGCAGCGGCGTGCGCCGCCTCGTCTGCGATGCCAACCGCATACCAGGGCCCCGCGCACCGATCACAGCGACCACACGCCGCAGCTGTGTCATCATCGAGATCACGCTGCAGAGTGGCCATGCGACACTCGCCGGTGCGCTGATACTCGATCATGGAGCTTTGCTCGGCGATGCGCGCCTGCCGAATGCGATCATAGCGCTCAGCGTCGTAGTGCCACGGTGAACCCGTCGCAATCCACCCGCCCTCAACCCGCCGCACTGCGCCATCAACGTCGAGCACCTTTAGCAGCAGTTCGAGCGGGCTACGGCGAAGATTCACACGAGTCTCGAGTGCGGGAGTCGAGAGCGGCATGTCACTCAACGCGGCAAGCACTGCCTGCGCCCGTGCTTCGTCGGGCATAGAGGCTGTCGCAAAGTAGTGCCAGATCTCTCGGTCTTCGTTTCCCGGCAGCAGCAGCACGTCGGCGCGATCAGTGCCACGCCCGGCACGCCCCACCTGCTGGTAGTAGGCAACGGGAGAGGATGGTGCTCCCAGATGCACCACAAATCCCAGATCGGGCTTATCAAATCCCATGCCGAGTGCGCTCGTCGCGACGAGCGCTTTCAGCTGGTTGTCTTTGAGCAGGCGCTCGGACTCCTCGCGCTCGTCGTTGTCGGTGCGCCCGGTATACGCGCGCACCGTGTGCCCTGCCTCCCGAAGCAGCCTGGCTGTGTCTTCGGCAGCGGCAACGGTCAGGGTGTAAATGATGCCGCTACCGCTGAGCTCGCCCAAATGGCTCAGCAACCAGCCCAGTCTGTCGCGGGAGTGCGGCAGTTCAAGCACCCCGAGGCGCAGCGAAGCGCGGGCGAGCGAGCCGCGGATCGTGACGACGCTGGCACCACCAAGCTGCTCTTCAACATCGGTCACCACGCGCGCATTCGCTGTCGCCGTTGTCGCAAGCACAGGAAGGTCTGGAGGTAACTGTGCAATTAATTCGGCAATACGCCGATAGTCGGGTCTGAAATCATGGCCCCAATCTGAAATGCAGTGTGCCTCGTCTACCACCAGCAGGCCTATGCGCTCAAGAAGCGAGGGTAGTTGCTCGTCTCGAAACCGCGGATTGTTCAATCTCTCAGGCGAGACCAGAAGCACATCCACCTCGTCGCGGGCAAGCGCGTCGCGAACCGAGTCCCACTCGTGAGCGTTCGCAGAGTTGATAGCGACGGCCCGCACACCTGCCCGAGCAGCCGCGGCTACCTGATCCCGCATCAGCGCAATCAAAGGAGATACCAACAGCGTTGGCCCGGCACCGCGACGGCGCAGCAACAGCGTCGCAATAAAGTACACCGCCGACTTGCCCCAGCCTGTGCGCTGCACCACGAGCGCGCGGCGACGGCCCTGCACCAGCGTCTGAATCGCCTCAAACTGACCGTCATGAAACCGCGGACCAGAAACACCCGTGAGCTTCGCAAGTATCTCAATGGCCTCGTGCTGCAGGCCCGAAGCGCTCAGTGGGTGTGTTTCCGGGGTGTGCGTTGTTTGCATGCCATCATCATTCCAGCAGCCGCCGACATTTATGCAAGCTTTCACACGCAAGAACACGCAAATTTATGCACGAGCTCCGCCAAAACCCTTACTCAGCCAGCAGTGCGAGCACTTGTCGATCTGCTTCGGAGTCGAGCAGCGGCGCGAAGCGTTCAGCGACGGCGCGTCTCGCGATCCTGCCCGCAAGCTGGGCATCACGCGCGGCGATAGCGTCAAAAAGCCCACGGTCAATGTCAGCAGACGCAAGCTTCACACTGTTATCGAGGCCTGATCCCTCGGCGTCACGCTGCATGAGCCCGCGCAGTACCCCCGAGACGGCCTGTCCGCTCATCTCAAGGATCCCATTGCCACTCGCGGCCCAGATTGCCTCGTGAAACTCAAGGTCCGCGTCGGCGAAGTCTGAGGCGTTTTCGGCGGCGGCCGCGGTCATCCGTTCGACGGCGACACGCATACGCTCAAGCTGTGTGGCCGTGTGGCGGAGCGCCGCGAGTTTGCAGGTTGATCCTTCAAGCACCACACGATACTGCACGAGTTCCGCGACATTCAGCGCATCGGTTCCCACCATTGCACGAATCGAGCGAGTCAGGTTCTTTGAGGTTGGTGCCAGCACCTGGGGACCACCGCGTGTGCCAGGCCGAGATTCAATCAACCCCATACTCTGCAGAATCCGCAGCGCCTCGCGCACGGTTGGGCGACTCACACCGAACTGCACCATCAGGTCTCGCTCGCTTGCGAGCTGCGATCCAACCGGGATCGCCCCCGACACAATTGCCTGCTCGATCTGATCCACGATGCGCTGGTAGGTGTGCACGGGAACTGCCGGTTCAAAATTGTGGGCCATCGTCTGGGGTCTTCCTGCTGGGCGAGATTCACTGGGCGAGATTCACTGGGCGAGTTTCACTGAGCGAGATTCACTTGGTTACCTTCACACCGGCGCGAATTCGGGGCGCTCCGAACTCTACACATCGTAGCGCGCCGTTATGACCCCCACTAAGTGGCCTTACCATGTATCCTGGTTTAAATTCGGCCAACGTTCGAAAGGATTGTGCACGACTCTCCTAATATTGGATCTCACAAGGACCCTGCGGAAGAGTCGGCGAGCACCGCCGCTCAAGTCACACACCGTCCCCTCCCAATTTCGCGCGGCTCTGCCGTCACTCAACTCACTACAGGAAGCAATGATGCGACGACGCAAATCTCCCCTCCTCATTACCGCAGCAGTGCTCACAGCAGGATCCCTGCTGCTCGCAGGTTGCTCCGCTGGTTCGACAAGCTCGAAGGACACCTCAGACGGCAAGACGCCAACCACGGCAACAATCGCTCTCACCGGCACCCCACGAACCTCGACTTCACAACGACCGCGGGTGCGGCGATCCCGCAGGCGCTGATGTCGAACGTGTACGAGGGCCTTGTTGAGGTCAACCAGGAGGGCGAGGTCATTCCGCTCCTCGCAAAAGAGTGGAAGCTCAGCGACGATCGCAAGACCTACACGTTCAACCTACAAGAGGGTGTGACGTTCTCGAACGGCGACCCCTTCACCGCAAAGGACGTCAAATTCAGCTTCGACCGGGTCAAGTCAGACTGGGTGTCGAGCCTGAAGGCCAAGATGGACGTTGTTGACAACGTCGAGGTCGTCTCTGACACCGAGGTCGCCGTGCACCTCAAGCAGCCATCAAACGCGTGGCTCTTCAACATCGCCACCCCGGTCGGTGCAATCTTCTCGCCGAACGGCGTGAAAGATCTCGCAAACACCCCCGTTGGCACCGGCCCCTACGCTGTCGAAAAGTGGACTCCCAACGAGAGCATCGTGCTCAAGACTCGCGACGATTACTGGGGCGCAAAGCCCGGGGTAAAGCAGGTCACGCTGAAGTACTTCGCCGACGCAACGGCAACAACCAACGCACTGCAGACCGGTGACGTTGATGCGATTGCGAACCTTCAGGCCCCCGAACTGCTCAGCTCATTCGAGTCCAACGACAAGTTCCAGGTCATCACCGGCACGTCGAGCGGCGAGGTCACACTCTCCATGAACAACCAAACGGCACCGTTTAACGACAAGCGAGTTCGCCAGGCTGTGCTCTATGCGCTCGACAAGCAGGCGATCATGGATACCGCTTGGAACGGCTACGGCACGCTCACCTCGACGCTTGTCACCCCGACCGATCCGTACTACGAAGATCTCAACAAGGTGTATCCCTACGACCCCGCGAAGGCCAAGAAACTACTGAAAGAAGCTGGAGCCGAGAACCTCAACATCACCTACACGGTTCCCACTCGCCCCTACGCCCAGGCCGTCTCAGAGATCGTCGTTTCGCAACTGAAGGATGTTGGCATCAATGTGACGATCAAGTCCTCCGAGTTCCCTGCAGTCTGGCTCGATGATGTCTTCACGAAACACGACTACCAGATGACCACCGTGCTTGCCGTTGAGGCTCGGGATCTGCTCACAGTGTTCAACGACCCCAACTACTACATTGGCTACGACAACTCGGTGATCGCGCCGATTGCCGCTGAGGCCGACGCCGCAGACGAGGCCGGATACGTTGCGGGCATGAAGAAGGTCGCCCGTCAGGTTGTTGACGACGCAGCATCGGGTGTGCTGTTCCTCTTCCCGAACATCGTGGTGGCGAAGGCTGACCTGCAGGGTCTCCCGAAGAACGCCATCGTCGAATCGCTCAATCTCACCGAGCTCAGCTGGAAATAACGAGCTGGAAGTACTCTCCCCCTACAACCCGAGGAAGCCGCATGGGCATACGGATTCTGATTAATCTCACGCGTTTCGCCGTGACTTACCTGGTCGCGACGATCGTTGTGTTCTTGTTCATGCGGCTTATCCCGGGTGATCCCGCACAGATTGCGCTTGGGGTCAATGCGACCCCCGAGCTGCTCGCGCAGAAGCAGAAGGAGTTCGGCACCGATCAGCCGCTGATCGTGCAGTACTTCGACTGGGCTGGCGGCATCTTGCGCGGCGACTTTGGCACGTCTTACCTCACGCAGACGGACATTAGCCCGATGGTCAGCGACCGGCTCCAGGTCAGTCTGATCCTGGTGCTGACGGCGATGGTGGTGGCGCTCGCGGTGGCGATCCCCCTCGGCACCTGGGCCGCGGTGAAGCACAGCAACTTCTCGGGTGTTGCCATCGGGGTAGGATCGCAGATCGGTGTCGCGATCCCCGGCTTTTTGGCTGGCATCCTGCTCGTCATGGTGTTCGCGGTTGGGCTCGGGTGGCTTCCCGCGAACGGCTGGACTCCGCCTTCTGAGGACTTTGGTGACTTCCTAAGAAGACTGATCTTGCCCGTGGTCGCCCTCGCTTCGGTGCAGGGGGCGATCCTGACCCGCTACGTTCGCTCGGCCGTGCTTGAGGTGATGAGCGAGGACTACCTGCGCACAGCCCGCGCGAAGGGGCTCAGCAAAACAGGAGCCCTGGTCAAACACGGCCTTCGTAACGCTGCCATTCCTGTTATCACGGTAACGGGTGTGCAGATCGCCGCGCTGATTATCGGTGCGGTGGTGATCGAGCGGGTCTTTGTGATTCCCGGACTCGGTTCTATGCTGCTCGACGCGGTCGGCAACCGTGATCTACTGACCGTGCAGTCGGTTGTGATGGTACTGGTCGCCATCACACTCATCTTGAACCTGATTGTGGACGTGCTCTACACGGTTATCGATCCGCGGATGCGAAGGAGTGCCTAACCATGACCGCCCAAAACATCCCTTCTCCCCGGTGCAGGCCCCGCGCACGAGTGCGATTCAGGCACCGGGCGGATCAAGCCTCGTGCAGGCCGAGGGCAAGCCTCGTCGGCTCTCAACCACGCTCCTCATAGGCCTCATTTTGGTGGGCATTGTTGTTGCCGCGGCCGTCATCTCGTTCATTTGGACGCCGTACGATCCGGTGCAGGCCGACGCTGCCGCCCGCTTGCAGGGCCCCACCGCGGCGCACCTCATGGGGACCGACAAGTACGGTCGCGACGTATTTTCAGCAATGCTGTACGGTGCTCGCATCACCCTCTTCGTCGGCGTCATTTCGGTCGGGATCGCGCTGCTGGTTGGCACCCCACTCGGCATTCTCGCGGGCATTCGCGGTGGCTGGATCGAAGAGGTGATTATGCGCGCCTCCGACATTGCCCTCGCGTTCCCGGCGCTGCTGCTCGCCATCATGTTCGCCGCGGTGTTTGGCGCTTCGACGCTCGTCGCGATGATTGCGATCGGCATCTCCACGATCCCGGGCTTTGCACGCGTCGCGCGCTCCGGCACGCTGCAGGTGATGAGCACCGAGTACGTGCTCGCGGCACGCGCCTCAAGCCAGTCGCGCTTCCGCATCGCCCTCAGGCATGTGCTCCCCAACATCATCGGTATTGTCGTGGTGCAGTGCTCAGTGTCGTTTGCGCTGGCCGTGCTGGCCGAGGCAGGCCTCAGCTTTTTGGGTCTCGGTACACCGCCACCAACCCCGTCGTGGGGGCGTATGCTGCAGGAGTCCCAGCAGTTCCTCGGCACCCACCCGCTGCTCGCGATCTGGCCCGGCGTCGCCATTGCGGTCGCTGTGATGGGCTTCAACCTGCTCGGTGACGGCCTGCGCGACCGCTTCGATCCGAAACTGAATGGGAGTCAGTCATGACGGACGAGACAAAGACGCCGCACGGTGCCAACTCACTACACAGTGCTAACTCACTACACGGTGCCAACTCACTACACAGTGCTAACTCACTACTTGCAGTTGACCATCTCAACGTGCGCACCCCGCATCGCACCCTCGTCAGCGACTTCTCGCTGCACATGGCACGCGGTGAGCGCATCGGACTCATCGGCGAGTCGGGCTCGGGCAAGTCCATGACCACCACCGCGCTGCTCGGCCTGCTGCCCGCTGGCGTGACCGCCGACGGCTCTGTGACGCTCAACGGCCACGCGGGAAACCTGCTGGAGGCCCCGAGTCTGAGCTGATGCGTCTGCGCGGCAAAGACGTGGCAATGGTGTTCCAGGAGCCACTCACCGCTCTCAACCCACTCATGCGGGCCGGCGCCCAGGTCGCCGAGATCATGCTGCAGCACAAGCTCGCACCAAACAAGGCCGAGGCAAACCGGCGCGCAGTCGAGATGCTCGATGCCGTGCACCTGCCGGACCCCGCACAGGCCGCCAAGGCGTACCCGCATCAGCTTTCGGGCGGGCAACGGCAGCGCGTCATGCTCGCGATGGCACTCGCCAACGACCCGAGTCTGCTGCTCTGCGATGAGCCAACCACCGCGCTCGACGTGACGGTGCAGCGGCAGGTTCTCGATCTGATCCTGGAGCTCGTGCGCGAGCGCAACACCGGGCTGCTGTTCATCACACACGACCTTGCAGTGGTCGCGAACATGTGCACGCGTGTGCTCGTCATGAACCACGGTGTGATCGTCGAGGAGGGCACCACCGAACAGGTGTTTACACGCCCGCAACACGCGTACACGCGGGGCCTGCTCGCGGCCTCCGACCTCGATGCGGTTGACGAAGCCGGGCGTCTCTTCACCGTCGCGAGTGCGCAGAACTATGTACCCCGGTGCTGGGCGAAGGTGTGGTTCAGCAGCTACCACAGGCCAAGATCGCGTCTCCCCCGGCCACAACCTCAGCACCACCAGTCATGCGCGTCACCGACCTCGTGCGCACCTACACCCGCGGCAAAACAAGCCTGTTCAAGCCCGCTCCCGAGGTGAAGGCGCTGCAGGGCATCTCGTTCGAGGTGGCCAAAGGTGGCCGACTTGGGGTTGTTGGCGAGTCGGGATCGGGCAAGTCAACACTGTTGCGGATCCTTGCGGGTCTCGATCAACCGACATCCGGCAGCGCGATCGTTGCGGGTAACGAGGTCACTGGGGCAAAAGAACAGCAACTGCGTGAGCTGCGGCAAAACTTGCAGATCGTGTTTCAAGACCCGATGGGCTCGCTCGATCCACGCATGACGGTCGGCCAGATTGTTTCTGAGCCGCTGCTCGTGCGCGGCCGAAACGAGACCAGCACAGAGCGCACGGCCATGGTCGCCGAGATGCTTGAAGCAGTGGGGCTGCCTGCCGCCTCCGCAAGCCGCCACCCGCACCAATTCTCGGGCGGACAGCGGCAGCGCATCTCGATCGCCCGCGCGCTCATCTGCCGCCCGCAGATTGTGGTGGCCGACGAGCCCGTGAGCGCACTCGACGTGTCGGTGCGGGCCCAGGTGCTGAACCTGCTCGCAGACCTGGTTGACGAGTACGGACTCACCCTCGTGTTTGTCTCCCACGACCTCAACGTGGTGCGGTACCTCTGCGACTCGGTGATCGTGATGCAGTCGGGAGTGATTGTCGAGGCGGGCGACACCGAAACGGTGTATCGCTCACCGCAGCATCCGTACACCAAACGACTCATCGATTCCTCGCTCACTCTGCGGCAAGAACTGACGGGAGTTGCTTAACATGACTATTCCACCGTCAACCCACGATTCCAGCCTCGCCGATCTCGACGCGGGCGCCCTCGCCGCGGGGTACGCCAAGGGTTCGTTCACACCCACCGACGTGCTCGAAGACGTGATCGCACGAATCAAGCTGCGCGATCCTGAACTGAACGCTATGTATCTATTCGACGCGGATCAGGTGCGCACAGACGCTGCAGCTTCGACGGCCCGCTGGGCTTCGGGGTCCCCTTTCAGCGACTTCGACGGCGTACCCGTCACCGTCAAAGAGAACATCGCTAGGGCTGGTCAGCCCAAGCCATCGGGCACAGCGATTCCGAATCCACCAGTTTCTGTGCGCAATGCGCCAACCACCGACCGACTACTTGAGGCCGGCACAGTCATCGTCGGATCAACCACCATGCCGGACTGGGGCATGCTCTCTTCTGGGGTCTCCAGTCTGCACGGGATCACGCGCAACGGACTCGACCCGGCACTTACCTCGGGTGGCTCGAGCGCTGGGGCTGGAACCGCGGCAGCGGCCGGGTACGGCCCCCTGCACGTTGGCACCGACATCGGTGGCTCGATTCGACTGCCCGGCAGCTGGCAGGGTCTTACCGCACTCAAGCCGAGTGAGGGTCTGATCCCCTGGATGTGCCCTACGACGGCCGCGCCGCGGGCCCGCTCACGCGCACCGTGGCAGATTCCATCCGGTTGATGTCGCTGATCGGGCGCCCCGATGAGCGTGACTATCTGAGTCGCCCCTATGGCGAGATGGAGTGGTCAACCGAGCCGCTCACTCCCAAGGGCATGCGGATTGCGCTGCAACTTGATGCGGGATCAGGCCTCCCCGTCGAGCCCGAAACGCTCGCGACCGTGCAGCGCGCAGCGTCACTGTTCGCTGAGGCTGGGGCAATCATTGAGCCGTTTGACCCCTTCGTCGGCGCGGACGTACTCGATGGCCTCGTGGACTTCTGGCGCAGCCGATCGTACGCCGACTACGAGGAGTTGAGTGAGGCCGAGCGCGCGAGTGTGCTGCCGTTCATCGCCGAGTGGTGTTTGGCAGGGGCTGAGTTCTCGGCGGCGCAGACGATCCGCAACCGCAATCGTATTGACGAAATGGCTCAGCTGACGCGCGCAGCGACCGCGGGCTACGACCTGATCCTCTCGCCGGTCACACCTGTTGCAGCGTTCGCGGCGGAGGATCCGATGCCGATCACCGACCCCTCGAAACTATGGGTCACATCTCGTTTACGGTGCCGTACAACATGTCGGGGCAACCGGCTGTGTCGGTGGGCGCTGGCGTGCAGGCCGACGGTCGCACCATCGGCCTGCAGATCGCCTCTCACATTGGCACAGACCCGATGCTGCTGCGTGTGGCAGCCTGGTTCGAGACAGTGCGCGGCTTCTAACTAGCGAGCCATCGCGGCAACCACCGGAATAGAGCCGGTTTGCTCTAGCGAGCGCCCCCGGGTTTCGGGTGCCATCGCTACGACCACCACAAACGCGATCATGGTCAGCACGGCCCCAAACAGCATGGTCGTGCCGCTACCGAAGGCTTCAAGACTGAGTGGTAGCAGGTAGGTTCCCGTGGCTGCGCCGAATCGGCTCGCCGCGGTAGCGATCCCGACGGCGCTTGCGCGGTACTCCGTGGGAAACAGTTCATTTGGATAGATCCACACCAGAATGCTAGGGCCTCCTGAGAAGAAGTTATAAGCGCAGAACGCGACCAGCACAAACCAGATCGGCCCGTCTGCCCACAGCCAGAGTCCCAATAAGGGTAGGGCCATCAACAGCAGCGGGTACACGGCGAGCGGCCTGCGCCCCCATCGGTCAACCTTCGACATCGCGATCAGTGAACCCGCCACGGTGATCGCGAGGATCACGGTTTCAACCCACATTCCTGAGACGCCGCCGCCGTCGATGTTGAACCCTTCGAGCAGCGCGGGCAAAAACGTGACGAGCCCGTAGAGAGGGGTGACTACCGCAATGTAGAGCACGCTGCACATAATGAGCCGACGCAGATATTCACCCCTGAACAACGGTTTCAGGTCGATCTTCACGCGCTTGCCCACCACCCCAGCGCCTTCCGCGTCAGCGAGCGAAACATCCACGTTATAAATCTGCTTCGCGACCTGCTCTGCTTCGGCAACTCGCCCGTTGCGGGTGAGCCACCGTGGTGACTCAGGGATGCCGCGCCGCAGCAGGATCACGATCACACCGAGCACGGCCGTCGATGCCAGCAGCAACCGCCAGTTCTCGTTGCTGCCAGTGAGCCCGACCACAATCGCCCCCACCAGGTAGGCAGACACTGCGCCTGCAGACCAGGCCGCTGCCGAAGCGCCCACCATAAAACCGCGCTTCTTCGACGGCGTGAATTCCGTCAGCAGCGACGTGGCAATCGGATAGTCAGCCCCAATCGCCATGCCGATCACAAACCGCAGCGCAATCAGATGCCAGGCTTCCTGCACAAACACGCTGAGCGCGCAGGCGATCACCAGCACGATAAGGTCGGCCGCGTACAT
The DNA here is from genome assembly GCF_011382985.1 of Leucobacter coleopterorum. Lineage (GTDB taxonomy): Bacteria > Actinomycetota > Actinomycetes > Actinomycetales > Microbacteriaceae > Leucobacter > Leucobacter coleopterorum. Next base: position 1,399,757 of record NZ_CP049933.1, on the reverse strand, counting down.
CTTCTCGCGCCCGTATCGGTCGGTGAGAAACCCAAAAGCTCCCGCCCCGATAAAAATGCCAACGAGTGAGGCTGCACCGATCATCCCCATTTCTGAGGCGGTGGTCTGCAAGTCAGCGCTCACCCCCACCAGGGCCACGCCGATAATACTCATGACGTAGCCGTCGAGGAAGGGACCCCCGCAGCACGCAACCAGCAGTTTCGTTAGGAACCCCTTTTTCGCGGGATGTTCCATGAACTCATATGAACTCATACGATCTCCTTTGATCTTGTTCGTTCGTTCGTATTCGGCCTAGGCCTAGGCCTAGGCCTAGGTGCGATTCAGTGCCGCATAGGCCAATCGCTCAAGTAGCAGGGAGGCCTGCAAGCTTGACTCCTCACTCGCCATGAGTACCTGTTTGGTGTGTTCGAGCGCGAGGGGATCGAGCTCAGCGAGTTCACTCGCGATCTGCAGGGCTCGGGTGACGGTTTCTCCGCGCTTCGTGAGTTCGTTCAGGATCCCCCATCGCTCCGCTTCCACCGCGCCGAAACGACGTCCGCGCAGCACGAGGTCGCGGGCACGACCCGCGCCAACACATCGGATGGCGCGAGTCACCCCTCCCGATGAGGGCAGTATGCCGATCCCAATCTCGGGAAACCCGAATACCGCGTCTTCGTCGGCCACGCGGGTGTCCGCGGCGAGCGCGAGCTCGAGCCCACCGCCCAGGCAGTAGCCGGTGATCGCGACGATAACTGGTTGCCTCAAGTTCGCGATCTGTTCGTAGACTCCGCCGCTTTCGCGGTAGTAGCTGGCGATTGCTGAGGGGGTCATTTCCCGGAGCTCCGTTGTGTCGGCTCCGGCAGAGAAACACCCCCCTGCTCCGGTGATCACCACTGCCCGACTACTCGATACGTCTCCGCTCTGAATCGCCCGTTGCAGTTCACTCTCCATGTGTGTGGAGAGTGCGTTGCGTTTGAGGGGCCGGTCGATCATGACCAGCGCAACTGCGCCGGCACGACTCACGGTTACAGCGCCAGCGCTGGTATTCTCGCCCACGACTGCTCAGTCTCAGTTACCCCACTAAATCCCAGCACACCGCTCAGCCCACGCTTGTCGACCTCGTTTGCGATGACAACACGCTGAATCTCGGAGGTCCCTTCCCAAATACGATCAACTCGCAGCTCACGCCACAGACGCTCGACTGCGTTCTCACGCATGTAGCCGCGTCCACCGAGAATCTGTACTGCCCGATCCGCGATCCGGTTCGAGGCTTCTGAGGCAGCGAGCTTCACGGTCGCTGCCTTTGCATGCAGGGTCTTGCGCCGCGCAAGGTCTGCGGGATCCGCCTGGTCGAATTCCCAGGCAACCTGGTGTGTCAGAGCTCGGTTCACGGCGATCTCCGCAACAGAATCGGCGATCATGCCCTGAATGAGTTGGTGGTCGAAGATGCGGGTTCCGCCTTGAACGCGGGTTTTTGCCCAGTCCACGGCAAGTTCAAGCGCACGCTCTGCGGCACCAATCGTGCGCGCGCCGATCATTAAGCGTTCCTCGGTAAACCAGTCACGCGTGAGTTCGAGTCCCTGCCCAATGCCGCCGAGCACCGCGTCCGCCCCGACTTTCACGTCGGTAAAACCGAATTCCGGGTGCTCGTACACAAAGGTGTGCGTGTAGCGCGGAGTACGAAGCTTCTCGACTCCCGGTGTATCGATGTCGACAAGAAATATCGTGGGCGCGCGTTCTGCCCGACCATTGCGAGCACAATCAGGTAGTCGGCGACGTCGCCGACCGTCACAAACCACTTCTCGCCGTTCAACAGGTAACCGCCATCTTCCGTTGGGGTCGCGCTTGTGGTGGCTGAGGAGAAGTCGGATCCGGCCAGCGCTTCCGAAATAGCCACGGCATCACGGCGGTCACCGCGAGCCCCCGGAATCAGGTAGCGCTCGCGCTGCTCGGGGTGGCGTGTGCGAGCGGGTTTGCTGGCCGCCACACGGTGTCCCACAGCACACCTGTCACGCGGCCAAGCTGCTCTTGCACAACGGCCTGTTCCAACACCGAAAGTCCGGTTCCGCCGTATTCCACGGGGGTGTTGATGGCGTTCAGTTGGTGGTCGAGTACGGCCTGTTTGATCGTCGCGTGTGACTCCGCACTGAGCCCGTTGTTCTCCTCGCACTCAAGTTCAAAGGTCTCAAGCACATTCGCCAGGGATCGCGCGCGTTCACGAAGCTCAGAGAGGCGGTTGGTGTATGCAAATTCCATCATGGCTTCTTTCTGTAGAGAGTTATCTGTAGACGGTTAATCGTTGGTTACTTCGGGCGCGAGGATCACTCGTGCGTCGAGCGCGAGAGTTCCCTGAGGCGAAACGAGCAGTGGGTTGATTTCAATCTCGCTGACGCGAGGATTGGCCGCCGCGAACGCTGAAACCTTGGCGAGTACCTCCGCAGCCCCTGGAACGTCTACCGCGGGGCGACCCCGATAGTCGTCGAGCAGTCGGGCAGTGCGCAGCGATCGGAAGAGCTCCGTGCCGCGCTGGGCACTCACCGGGGCAAACGCAAACGCCACGTCACCGAGCACCTCGGTAAACACGCCGCCAGCCCCTGCCATTGCGATTGGACCGAATCTCGGGTCACGTTGCACTCCAACGATGACTTCAACGGCGTCCCGCGTGTCGACCATACGCTCCAGCACGTAGCCGGGAGGCGAAAGCGTCTGCTGCATGCGATCCAGGGCGGTGACCAGGGCCTCCTCGTCACTTAGGCCCAGGGCAACACCGCCCGTGTCTGATTTGTGAAGCAGTCCGAGTGCTTTCAAGACAACAGGGTAACCAATGCGTTCAGCTGCTTCCACTGCCTCAGCCGCGTTCTGAACTCGCTCTGCCGCAGCGAAGGGCACTCCGATCGCGGTGAGCATTTCGCGCTCCAGCCAGTAGTCGTCACTGACTAGTTCAACGTTTGGCTCGGTTGCGCCCGGCTCCAATGTGTCCGGCCGTGAGGCTCCTCCAAGTGCGGCGAGAGCACCAACCGCATCCTCCACAGCGGAGAACACGGGCATTCCCTGCGTGTCTAGCAATTCGGCGGCCGGTGACTCGTGAGCCATCGTGTGCATAATCACGGGTTTGCCATGCGCAGCCGTAAGGTCGATCATTCGCTGTGCAGTACACAATTCTTCGGCGGCTAGCCCCTCACCGTAGGCACCATACCCGCCGAAGTACCCGGTGAAGAGCACCGCGTCGACCTCATCACTGCGCAGACACGCTTCAAGTACGTGGGCAAACGACGGGTTGTCTTGCTCCCCCGCTCCGGCAAGGTCGATGGGGTTTGCGGTACCTGCCGAAGGAGGGAGTAAATCGCCTATCTCTCGACTCAGTTCTGCACTCAGGGCGGTGACAGATAGTCCGACCCGCTCGCACGTGTCCGAGGCGATTCCGCCGTGGCCGCCTCCGTCAGCAACGACGGCTACCCGATGAGGCCTGTGCCCGGTGCCAAACCTCAGCAGCACCTTTGCCGCGTCCGCCAGCGCGCGAGGTGTCGCAACCCGTACGATGCCGGCGTCGCGGCAGGCAGCATCGATGACTGCGCTGTCTGAGGTCAGCGCCCCCGTGTGCGACTGGGCCCCGCGAATAGATGCTTCACTGCCACCCACGGTCATGAGAATGACGGGTTTCCCCGCGTCGACCGCACGGGCAGCTGCACGGGTGAAGGCCCTGCCATCACCGAAATCTTCACAGTACAGGGCAATCACGCGAGTGGCCTCGTGATCCGCACAGGCCTCAATCAACTCGGCAGCTGTCACGTCCGCCTGGTTACCCAGGGAGACAAACCGCGAGAACCCCAGCCCACGCTCACTCAGAAATCCGCTGAGCTCAAGCGCCATGTTTCCGCTCTGCGACAGGAGTGCTACCTCCCCTTGGGCAGCGGGTTGGAAGCGAGAGTGAGCCCTGACGAGGTATCAAGAACTCCCAAACAGTTGGGGCCGATGAGCAATGCCCCAGCGTCGCGTACCCGCCGCACCACACGGTTTTGCATCTCACGCCCTTCGGCGCCGAGTTCGGCAAACCCGGCGGTGACGCCAATGATCGCTTTTGCCCCCGCACCGATCGCATCTTCAATGGCCAGTTCAAACCCGCCTGCTGGAACGGTAATGGCTACGAGGTCGACCCCACCATCAATATCGCTCAGTGACGACGTCGGCGGTTGCCCGAGAACCGACACCCCTCGATGATTCACGAGGTGAACGCTGCGGTGATCCAGCATCTTCAGGGCCTGCACACTCAACCAGTTACCGTACTTCGTTTCGTCGTTACTGGCACCGAGAATCGCAACGGACTTCGGCTCGAAGAGTGCAGTAAATTCGCGTGTGTTCAACGTGCGGCTCCTACTTCTGTCAGATCATCAACGAATCGTGTCTCAAGCGAGGGCGCGGGGTGCGCGGCTCCCCATGCGTCGGCCCCACCGTCAATAACAATGTTTGTTCCGGTCACAAATGCCGCGGCGGGGGTTGCTAAGAACGTCACAAGCGCGGAGACGTCCCACTCGGAACCGAGCCGTCCGAGCGGCACCCCGGCGGCCCAACCGGCGCGATCCGACTCGCCGTACTGCTCCTGCAGACCTGAAGTGTTGATGGTGCCCGGGTTGACGCAGAGCGAGCGAATGCCGTAACGACTCCACTCAAGCGAGAGTCCCGAAGCGAGGTTTTCGAGGGCCGCGCGAGCGGCAGTGGCGTGAACCATGTTCGGGATCCCGCGCCGCGGTGAAAACCCGATAAAGAAGATGACGCCACTGCGCCTCGGAATCATTGACCGGGTGGCGACCTCGCGAGTCACCATCCAGCTTCCGTCTACCGCAAGTCGGTGAACCGCCCGCCACCCCTTCGGAGTGATGTCTTCCGCGGCGGCCATAAACTGGCCACCAGCATTATTCACGAGCACATCGATGCAACCAAAGCGCTCGAGCGTTTGATCGACCATGCGGGTTACGTCCACTTCTTCGCGAATATCAGCGGTAATGACGAGGCAGTCTGCGTCACGGGCAAGGATCTCGCGTTCAGTTTCGCGAAGCGGGTCCTCGCGGCGCCCCACCAGCACCACCGCCGCTCCGGCCGCGGCCGCATCAAGCGCAATGGCTCTGCCGATTCCAGTTCCGGCGCCCGTCACCAACACCACGTTTCCGTACAGCGCATCGTGCCTGAGCACTATTGACCCTGGGGAGGGTCGATTCTCATTCGACATCGTTGTCTCCGCTCGACTGACTTTCGAATCAGGCTAGACTGACTCTTAAGTCAGTGTCAAGAAGTTCTTTTCATATCAAGAGATATGATGCACTTTGGCCTCACTAACTGCAACACTTCTTCAAGCGACTGACTATAGAATCAGTTCTGGAACTCGCGGATAACACCCCGAGCCCGCCTCGGCGATTCGGGTTCGTACTACACTCAAACTCATGTCACGCCACACCGAGGTCGTGCCCAACCAAGGCACGGTGGGCACCGAGCAAGAAGCACACGCTGAGGACCATAACAATGCGCGGGTTCGCATCCTCGATGCCACCGCCGGTCTCATTGCCGAGCGCGGATTCTCAAATGTTCGCATCTCTGATGTTGCCCAAACACTCGGCATCAGTACAGGCCTGGTGCACTATCACTTCGCTGGCAAGAATGACCTGCTTAACGCCGCCCTCGTGCGAGCGGTAGACCGAGCGTTTGATCGCCAGAGTCAGGTGCTTCGTGAGATTGATGACGCCCACCAACGCCTACTCACCCTCATCGACATGCAGCTTCCGCGCATCGGAGAGGTTCGCGACGAATGGTCCATCTGGGTACAGTTCTGGGCCGAGGCCACCGTGCGCCCAGAACTCCGCACCGCGCATCGCACTTACTACGATCGTTGGTACGAAACGGTGCAACGCACTGTAAAGCGAGGCATGCGCCAGGGCGCATTTCGCTCAAACGCCGATCCCGAAACGGTGGCCCAACGGCTCACCGCCATGACAGACGGACTGGCCATTCAGTTTCTCACCGGCTCCCTTCGCATCACCATCCCAGCAATGCAAGAGATTCTGGTGCGCTACATTGACGACGAACTGCTGCCAAAACCGTAATCACAGTTCGTGAGTAGGCGGCATATGATGCCTGGAGGCTTCAGTAAACAGCAGCGGTGTCGCCACCAAGATCACCAAAACTGTCGCCGAAACCGTCCCCAAAACGACTATCGATGTCGTTACACAAAACGATCAATGGTTCTCTGAGACATCACGTTTTTGAAACCTGACTCGACTACCTGGCCTGTCGGTGTATTTTTTGCCCAGCGGTGTCTCCCATTCCATTACCCCACCTGGCTTGTGAACCAACTTCCAACCGGGATGATGCTTCATCGTGTGGTGGTATCTACATAGAGTGGCAAGATTATCGGTCGACGTAGGTCCGCCAAGGGCGGCATCAATCGTATGGTCAATGTCGCTTCGACCTACGGTGACATTGCAGCCGGGTGCCCTGCAGCGCAGATCTCTCGCGGCGAGGAACCGTTTGATCGCCGCTGACGGTCGATACGCGTCAGCACTCAAAACATCGCCCGTCATCATGCTCACCATGACACGCTCCCAAGAAGCTGCCAACCCAGCAACCTTGCGTGCGGTCTGTGTGTCTACGGGGCCATATCCAACAAGTTCCGCTGACGCGGCGTTCGCGGCATCTCCACTACCAAATGGTTCTTCTGGCGACAGCCTCTCCTCGGGAACGATCACTTGAACTCGAGCCTGGATCGAGGCAAGCCCTTCCCCCGAGAAGTTAGCATCTTCGAGGGATCCGAACCGAGCAGCATCTCAACAAACGCATCCGTGCGAATCTCATCGAGCCCCCGATCATCGATTGCTCGCTCATCGCCGACAGTGCTCGAACCGCTGTCGTCCGTCGCATCACCCTCAGCGTTTCGGTTCGCGTTCTTCACCACCCAAGCGATCTGGTCGAGACGATCCATGACACCCTTGCCGTAGATCGCAGGAACCGTCGCAATAATGTCTGTCATGCCGTCCGGCTGCTCCACCAGCACCACCCGACGAGCTCTCGCCGCGTCGCGATGCCGTTCATCGAGCGATCGGAGAGCCTGGGTTTCAGCTTGACCCCACGCAATCGGACGGAGCCTGCCAGATGTCTCTTCTTGCGCAACCGCCAAAACTTGTCTCTCATACGCGGCCCGCCTCGCCAGCGTCGCGTCGTCGACATCTGCTCCGATCACCTCACCTGCGTCACAGATCACGTTCGCGTGGGCCTGCGAAATCTTCCCCCTACCTAGAGCAGCGTGAACCGCAGGATAATGTTTCACAAGCGTGATCGCTCGTGCAATCTTATGGGCCGTTGCGCGGTCGGACTCGCGAACAGCAAAACCGATCTCTGCCGCAAGCGAGCGGTGCGCAAATTCACCACGGTCAGGGTGATTCTCGGTTTTCGCAAGCGTTGCGGCTGCGTTGTCGCACAGGGCCAGAAGAGTGGCCTCCCGAGCTTGCAAGGCAGCCATTTTCGCTCGAATTTCAACGAGCTCAGCAATGGCGGGGCCAACGACTGCCGCATACGCGTCCGCCGGAGACCGAGGGAAACCAGTCCCAGAACCTCCCGGCATTCTGGCACTCGAAGCGCCAGAAGAGGATGCAGGGCGTGGTCTAAACATGCCTCAATTACACACGGAGCCCCTGACATTCACGGCTCATAGACCCAAGACAACCAAAAGCGGTGGATAACTCACCTGAACAGGAGAAAACAGCCAACTGTTAGCGAAGCAGGCCAAGCCAAGCAGGATCAGCCCACCCCAAACGCAAACACCCCCACCTAGGCCGGCGGCGTGAACCGTCCATCAATCGCAGTCCAACCGCCGTCAACGGTAAGGGTGGTGCCCGTCACAAACGATGACGCATCCGACGCGAGAAACACGACCGCACCGGCCAGTTCATCGGGGCGAGACCAGCGACCGAGCGCGCTCTTCGCTGCATACGCTCCGTACCATTCCGGGTTCGCTTTGATCTGCGCGGTCAGCGGAGTCTCAACTACGCCCGGCGCGATCACGTTCACACGCACGCCCTGCGGTCCGAACTCCGCCGCGGCGGTCTTCACCAGCTGTGTGAGTCCGGCTTTGGTGGCCGCGTAGACACCCTGGCCTGGCTCCACGACCTGCGCACGAATAGAGCTGAATCCAATTATCGAACCACCGCCACGTTCACTGAAGCTCTGCCCGAAATGGCGAATCAGCTGGAAGGAGGCGCGCAGATTCAGGTTCACGACGCGGTCGAACTCGTCCATCGAGTAGCCGTCCATACGCTTGCGCACGTTTGTCGCCGCGGTGAATACCATGGCCGCAGCATCCGCGAACCTTGTGGCCGCAGCCTCGACGGCAGCATCATCGAGAACGTCGAGCTGAATAGCCTCGGCCGATCCGCCGCGCTCCTGGATCATCCCGACCGTCTCGACCGCCGCGTCTTCCATGCGGTCCGCAACAACCACGTGCGCCCCCTGGGCGGCAAGCGCTTGGGCTGCCTCGCGCCCGATCCCGCTGCCCGCTCCGATAATCACAACGGAGCGATTATCGAGCCGAAATAGCTTGGAGTAGTCGGGAGCGGCAGAGAGAGACATGAGTTCCTTTGTGGAGTGAGTGAGAGGGTTGCAGGGAAAACTGGTTAGTTGCCCGCCACAGGCCGGATCATCGCCATCCGAGTAACGGTGAACTCTTCGATGGCGTACCGCGGCCCCTCACGACCGATGCCCGAATCTTTGACGCCGCCGTAGGGCATGATGTCTGAACGGAATCCGGGGATCTCGTTCACCACCACACCACCAACTTCAAGGCGTTCGATCGCAGCGAATGCACTCTCGAGCGAGGAAGTGAAGACGGCCGCCTGCAGCCCATAACGCGAGGCATTGACGAGGTCGATCGCCTCGCCCACTGAGTCCACCGTGGTCAGGCACACAACAGGGCCAAAGATCTCTTCAGCCCACACATCGAGCGCAGTCGGCACTTCGCTGAGCACGGTTGGGTAGATAAGGGCGGGGTTCGAGGATCCGCCGGCCGCGTCGTCAGCGACGCTGCCATCCGGGCCGGCCAGCAGAGTGGCCCCGGCCGATACCGCCCGGTCGATCATGGCACGAATGCGCTCGCCAGAGGCCGCATTGATCACCGGCGCCACCCGAGTCGCCGCGTCGCGGGGATCGCCAACGACCAACTCGTCGATGCGTGCAACAAGGCGAGCCGTAAATTGCTCGGCGATCCTGCGATCAAGCACCACACGCTGCACAGAGATGCACGCCTGCCCGTTGGCGTAGAACCCGCCCGCGAGCACCGCGTTGACGGCGGCCTCGACATCAGCATCGGCCGCAACGATAAAGCCGGTGTTCGAGCCGAGTTCGAGCAGCGTCTTCCGCGGGGCCGCCTGCTGCGCAATGAGGTGGCCGATCTTCGCGGATCCCGTGAACGAAACGATCTGTGACCGGGGGTCACGCACGAGCGTCTCACCAACGATCGGATCACCGTTCACCAACTGCACGGCGGCTTGAGTAACACCGTGTGAGGCGAGAACCTCGCGCGTGATCGCAACAAGTTCAAGGGTCGCCAGCGGCGTGTTCGGAGCGGGCTTCAGAATCACGGGGCAGCCCGCGGCGAGAGCGGGTGCAAGTTTGTGGGTTGCGAGCAGCAGAGGATAGTTAAACCCGGCGATACCAATCACGATTCCAGCGGGGCGACGGGTGTAATACCCGATCATGCCGCGGCCAAGTTCTTGCAGGTCGAGCGGCACGGTCTCACCGTGAATGTGCGAGACCTCCTCCGCCGTCGCCTGCAGCGTTACGAGCGTGCGTGCAACCTCGGTTCTGCAGTCAGCCCGGGGCTTGCCGGTCTCAAGAATCAGCAGGTCCTCGAGTCGAGAACCCTCGGCCTTCACGCGGTCGTGAATACCCTGCAGAATCGACTTCCGTTCAGCGGTGGTGAGCGCCGCAACCTCGGCGAGCACCGACTCTGCGGCGTTCAACGCATCGCGCGATTCAGCAGCGGTCGAGGTCGGTGCCTGCGCAACAACGCTGCCGTCAAAGGGGAACACGATCGGAGAACTCGCCCTCATGGCCCGCCACTCTGAACCGATTGGCAGTGCCCCAGCGGGCGCGAGGAGTGGCGCGAGTCGTGAAGCGGTGTCTTGCATGGCGGACTGTCCTCAGTGTTGGGCTCACGCCGCAGTTCTCCCGAATCCGTGCCTCGGTGCGACGGGTGATCGGTGGGGATCACTCTCAGCAATACCACTTCTTGCGAGTGGCCTTACCATTTAATATAGATCACAACACACGGTTCAACAAAGCTCCGCTTGCCCATCGGAAGGTTCATCATGACTCGCTCCTACTCAATCGCCGTTCTGCCGGGCGACGGCATCGGACCCGAGGTGATTAGCAGCGCGCTTGAGGTGCTTGACGCAGCCGAGCAACGCTTCGGGTTTCGCACCGACCGCAGCGAGTTCGAGGCTGGCGCCCAGCACTATTTGCGCACAGGCGAACTGTTCGATGAGCTGGCAGAAAGGCTGCGCGACCAAGACGCGATTCTGTTTGGATCGATGGGCGATCCTCGTGTCACCCCCGGCATCCTTGAGCGCGGCTTCATCCTCGAAATGCGCCAGCGCTTCGAGCAGGCGGCAAATGTGCGCCCCGTGCGGCTCTACCCGGGTGTCCCTTCCCCCATCACGGGTCTCACCCCGGAACGCTGCGAACTCGTAATCGTGCGCGAGAACACCGAGGGCGCCTACGTAGGGCGCGGTTCGACGGTGCACGCCGGCACACCAAACGCCGTCGCCATGCAGGAATCACTGAACACCCGGGCAGGCATCGAGCGTGTGGTTGATTTTTCGTTCCGCCTCGCTCTCGGCCGCCGCCGCAAGCTCACTCTCTGCCACAAGACGAACATTCTGGTCACCGCGGGCCAACTGTGGCAGGAGGTCGTCAACGATCTCGCAAAGCAGTATCCCGAGGTAGAGGTCGACTACGTGCACGTCGATGCCATGTGCTTCCACCTCCCGCTCTCCCCGAGCGCTTCGATGTTGTGGTCACTGACAACCTCTTCGGCGACATCATCACCGACCTCGGCGCGGTCGTTCAGGGTGGACTCGGTGTCGCGACCAGCGCGAACCTGAACCTCGACGGTTCGGCTCCCAGCATGTTCGAGGCGATCCACGGTTCAGCTCCCGACATCGCGGGGAAGGGCTGGGCGAACCCCTCGGGCGCGATCCTCTCCCTCGCACTCATGCTCGGCCACCTCGGCGAGGGTGAGGCAGCTCGGTGCGTTGAAGCGGTGACTGTGCAGGTTCTCGGAGAGCTGCCGGCACTCGCTGGTGCCGAGATGGGCATGTCCACGAGCGAGGTGGGAACGATGATCGCCGAGCTCGTGCAATCGGGAGAAGCAAATCTCTCACTCGTGCCCAACTCCCTGCTCTCGACACTTGCAGAGCTTCCCGCCTCACGGGCTCAAGCCCGATTCTTGGACTGACCCTCAAAGCATGGCGCAACCGCTTCAGGTGCTCTCGCAGCAAATCCACCGCAACAACCGGCTCGTTTGGTGCGCGCGGGGATCTGACCACTCGCCGCACGATCTTCAGAGCAACTGCGGGTGTGAATGTCGACCACGATACTCATTCTTTGAATATCAAAGAAGAGCCAGCCATCCCTTGTCTTGGCACAATAAGCTTAAATGATCACCGAACACGCACACGCCACTCCCAAACGCCCGATATCGAAGGATCATCACAATGACCCGCCACAGAATCTTCGACCTGAGCTTCGCGGACCTCTATCCGCTCTACATCACCAAGCTCGAGAGGAAGGGCCACACTCAAGAAGAACTTGATCAGGTCATCGAGTGGCTCACCGGCTACGACAGTGATGCGATCCGCCGCGTCATTGCCGATGAGATCAACCTTGAACAATTCTTCGACGCCGCACCAGCAATCAATCCCAACGTGGGCCTCATCACCGGAGTGATCTGTGGCATTCGGGTGGAAGACATCGAAGATCCGCTGATGCAAAAGATTCGCTACATGGACAAACTTGTCGACGAAGTTGCCCGCGGCAAAAAGATGACATCTATCTTGCGCGGATAGGTTATGGCATAGGCCGCAGCACCTACTACTCCACGAGCTTCCCCACGACTGAGTCATCGATCCCGGAAGTCGCAAGATCACGGAACGAGCTGGGGGCGTCGGCCACGGACTCAAAGGCTACCCGCCCGCTGGCGTCCAAACCATGTTGCCGCGGAGGCTATCGTCCTGCTCAGGAAAATCAGAGCGGTTGTGGCAGCCCCTGGTCTCCTTGCGCGCCAGCGCAGACTCGAGCGTCGCGCGGGCCGCAAGCACCGATCCGTAGAGGTCAAATGCGTGGGCTAGGTCATCGAACCCAGCGATATCGGGGTGGGCTGTTACGCGAGCGACCCGTTCGTCAAGTTCTTCCAGCTTCGCAAGACCCGCGAGAAGCCCAGCTTCGTCACGCACTACACCGGCGTGCTCGGTCATCAGATCACGCAGCACACGCTGCAACAGGCGGGGACTCTCGGTGCTCTTCGCTGCGGAGCTTCCACCATGCGATACCGGCGCGTCTCCGAGCAGCCCCGCCATCTCAGCTCGTGCCGCGGCCACGGCCGCAGGATCCCGGTGCACAGTCGTCACACCGCCGACGTAGTTTGCCGCGTCGGCGCCGGTGATCCGCCCGTACACAAGTAGTTCAATCAGCGAGTTGCCACCGAGGCGGTTTGCCCGTGAAGCCCGCTCGAAGCCTCACCTATCGCGTAGAGCCCTTCGACCCCGTGCCATGATCCTCTGGCCGCACCCACACCCCGCCCATCGAGTAGTGCGCCGTTGGGGCAATCTCGATCGGCTGCTCAGTAATATCTAGCATTTGCAGGTCGATGAGGTTGCGGTACACCCTGGGCAACTTCGAGAGGATCTGCTCACGCGGCAGATGCGAAACGTCGAGGTACACGCCGCCGTTGGTGGTGCCGCGCCCCTCCACTATTTCGGTGTAGCTTGCCAGCGCTACACGATCCCGGGTTGAAAGCTCCATGCGTTCAGGATCGTAGCGCGCCATAAAACGCTCACCGAGAGCGTTGCGCAGGATCCCGCCCTCACCTCGAGCCGCCTCAGACACCAGCAGCCCCGCAGCGTCGGCCGGTTCCAAGATGCCCGAGGGGTGAAACTGCACGAGTTCGGCGTCGCGGATCTTTGCGCCAGCGAGCGCCGCAAGTCGAAACGAATCCCCCGTGTTCTCATCCCGACGGGAAGAGGTGTTGCGCCAAATACGAGTGTGCCCACCGGCCGCAAGAATCACGGCGTCGGCGTGGATCACGATGGGAGAACCGTCAACGATGTCAAAACCGTACGCACCGAAGATACGTCCGTCGCTCTCAAGTAGTCGGGTGATGTAGTTCTTGTCCACGATCGGTACCCGCAGTTCGGCGGCGCGGCGCATCAGCGTTCGCTGGATCTCCAGCCCCGTGTAATCCCCGCGTAGCAGGTGCGGCGGTATTTGTGTGCGCCGAAAAAGCGCTGACTGATCCGCCCGTCTTCTTCCCGAGCAAAGGGCATGCCCCAGCGCTCAAGGTCCTCAATCCCCTGTGCGGCTCCGCGAGCAACAACCTCAACGATTGCGGGATCGGCGAGAAAGTACGACTCGCGCAGCGTGTCTGCCGCGTGCTGTTGCCAGCTGTCTTCGGGGTCCATCGTTCCGAGAGCAGCATTGATGCCACCGGCCGCGAGGGTGGTGTGGGCGTCGTGGGCACGACGTTTGCCAACGGCGAGCACTTGGACCCCACGTTCGGCTAGCTCGATGGAAGCGCGGAGGCCCGCGCCGCCGGTTCCGATAACGAGGACGGAGGTTGCCAGCAGGCGTTCGCTGCGGTTGGGTGACTTTGAGATACTCATGCGGACCACGTTACGGAGACTCTTTCGATTACTCCAATGAATAGATCAAATCATTACGATTCGATTATGCTATTAACATGAACCTCGAGCAGTTACGAAGCTTTTCTGAGGTTGCGAGGATCGGCCACTTCACTCGCGCCGCAGAACAGCTACATCTCGCGCAGCCTTCCCTCAGCCGTCAGATTGCCACCCTCGAGGCAGACCTTGGCGTTGAGCTACTTCATAGGGCACGCGGAAATATCGCTCTAACGAGCGCCGGTGAACGACTGCTCCCCTCGCTCGCCGAATGCTTGCCGATGCCGACACCGCCCGCGGCGAGATGGCGGAGCTCGCGGGGCTTCGACGCGGTCGGATTCGACTTGGAGCCACCCCGACACTCTGCACAAGCCTCGTTGCCGATGTACTCGCCGAGTTTCGACATCGCCACCCCGGCATCGATGTCGAGATCCTTGAGCGCGGCTCTCGCACACTCATCGAGGCGCTCGTGGAAGGATCGCTTGACCTTGCGCTCATTGTGACGAGTGTGTCATCGGGCGCAGCGCGTGCGGTACTTGAGCGCAAGGCGGTCTTGCGCGAGAGCCTCGTTGTCGTCTCCGCCTCCTCCGACCCCAGCCCGTTTACTTCAATAGCAGGATCAGCCGCGGAGATCGAAGATCTCGCCGAGCTGCCTCACATCATGTTCCCGAAGAACTACGACCTCCGCGTTGCGGTAGACGCGGCACTTCAGGCCCACGACGTGCATCCCTTCGTCGCGGTTGAGGGTGCCGAAATGGATGCGGTACTTCGCTTCGTTGAGCGGGGCATAGGTATTGCTGTGGTACCCGCAATGGTTGCGGTTGACCGTCCGCTGCTGCGCGCCACCCCGCTCGCAGACCAAACTCTAACCCGCACCATAAGCATTGCCCGACGCTCAGACATGACACCAACGCCAGCGAGCACAGCACTGCAGTCGATCATCCAGGAGGTTGCCGACAGGCTCACGACACCCGGTGCAGCAACCGCAGAGCTTGTGGGCCGAGTGTAGACCGCACGAGTTTCAACAACGATCCCATCACATGGAGAAGTCGATCTTACGACCAAGCCACAAAGAATCGTTCAATAGCAACACCCATTGCCCCGCGAACCAAGTTCTCGATCTCCTACCGCGCACTCACGAGCGCAGGTCGTAAGCTTCACGCGCTTCTAACACCTCTTCGATGTGCGCTTCCGCCCACGAGCGGAGCACCCCTAAGGGCGTCGAGAGTGTCTCTCCAAGCGCAGTGAGTTGATATTCAACCCTGGGTGGAATCTCCGCGTACACCCTGCGAGAGACAATGCCATCCCGCTCGAGCGCGCGCAGCGTATCAGTCAGCACTTTTCCGCTGATTCCCTGAACGGTCAAGTGAATGTCTTTGAAGCGCAAAGGCCCGTCAGAAAGCGCAATGACGATCATTGCTGTCCATTTGTTCGCAATCCTGGCCAGCGAAGTGCGAGAGGGACACGTTGAGGTCAGCACGTTCCACGATACTTTTTCCACAAAATTTCCTTTAGTTACGTTGAGGTAACATGTTACATCATGAAACTATTATCACTCACAAATAGTAACTTTAAGTTCAAAGGAATTTTATGTCCCCGCAATCCGCACCGATCACCGTCGTCACCGACTACTTCACCGCGCTCGCTGAGGGGCGGGTGCCCGACGCGCTCGCCAAGCTTCACCCACAGGTACAGTGGCACCAACCCGGCCAGAATCAGTTCTCCGGTGTTCACACCGGCCCCGATGCCGTCTCCACCCTCATTGGAGGCATGATGGGCGTCAGCGGCGGCACCTTCGCACTCGCCCCGGCTGGACCACTCATGGCAAACGGAGCCCTTGTAGCTGCACCGGTACACTTCACCGGCTCCCGGAATGACGGAGTTCAGCTCGATCAGCTCGGACTCGATCTGCTGACCGTCCATGACGGGCTCATCGTCGAGGTGCACCTGTTTTCAGCGGATGGCCCCGCTGAGGATGCGTTCTGGGGGTCGTCCGCGACTCAGTAAAACACGCGGGAGCCGAACTCAATGTTTGGCTCCCGCCCAGCACCCTGCGACCGGCAAGCGATCGGGCCAGCATATACAGAGATTCCCTTTCGTCCCCATACGCCACTGAGATTTTGACGCTTACATACGCTCGATGACTCCTGCACACCCACGCAAAAACCACGGGTGAAAATGATTGAAATGAGCGCCGAAATATTCCAGCGAATGACCGCAGATGAGTACGACGCGATCCCCGACCGAATCACCCTCGATCAAAACAATAGGCAGCAGCACAGTCACGCCCTCGATGAATTGCGAGCAAGGGTGAGAATCACCCTGGTTCACGAAATAGGCCACTATTCCGAGATGGATGATGCTCATCTACACGAACTTGGCTGTGCGTAAAGCAGTCACCCGTCCTTGCAAACCAATCGCATGTGTGAACTGCAATCATTTGGTGGATCTGAGGGGATTCGAACCCCTGACCCCTGCATGCCATGCAGGTGCGCTACCAACTGCGCCACAGACCCGGGAAGTCGGGCGAATGCTCACCCGACAACTTCTCTAGTTTAGACCATCACCCGGGGTCGCGCGCAAATCGGCGGCCTCCTTGAGCATGGTGCTCACGTCGATCACCGGGCAATCCTGCCACAGGCGCTCGAGCTGGTAGAAATCACGCTCTTCGCTGTGGAACACGTGTACGATCAGGTCGCCGAAATCAAGCAGCACCCAACGGCCGCCCTCGCGTCCCTCGCGCCGAATTGTGCGCACACCCGAGAGATTCAGGGCGTCTTCAACCTCGTCCGAGATCGCCTGAACGTTTCGTTCGACAGCGCCACTCAGCACCAGAAATACGTCGGCCAGCGCGAAATGCTCTGCTACATCCAACGCCACAGGAGCGGTTGCGCCCTTACTGTCAGCTGCCTGTACGGCAATTCGCAGGCTTTCGAACACGTCGTTCGGCTGATTTGCCATGGTATTCAGTTCATGTCCTTTGGTAAAAATTGATTCGGGGCGTGTTGACACCGGGAAGCTTCGGTCAGCCTAGCCGAACATCCCGTTCGTTGCGCCCCAAACTCCGAAGCCAACGACAACAACGAGCAGCCCACCGCCCGTCAATGCCAGCACCAGCGGAAGCTTGCTGTGTTCCTTGGTCGGCTTCGCCACGACGGGAGCACCCGAGACGACCCGCGCACTCACAGCGTGACGTGCAGCAACGGGAGCGGGCCCCTGATCCGCTGTAATCTGCGACTCGGGAACCTCGGCCCCAATAATCGGATCCATCTCGATGGAATCATGCAGTGCAGAGTGTCCACCGGTCTCGCCAAGAGACTTCGGCAGCTCAATTGATCCCGTGAGGTACAACTCCCCTGTGCCACCAAGGGGCCCCTTGAGGCCACCGGTGTCATCAGGCATCGCGGGCAGGATCAGCGCAGAGGTATTCGAGGTCCCCGCGGCACCTTCCTGCGCAACCGCACGCGAGATGAGATCGTCAAAGTCGCCTGACCCTTCATTCCGCTTTCCGGGCATGGGAGTGGTGCGCGAAGTCGGATCGTCAAAGACTGAACGCCACTCTTCGGGCGGCTGAATGTCTGGGAACGAATACGCAGCAGTCGAGTTGGTGTCGGCAGCTGGCTCAGGATCCGAGGTCCCGAGCGCAACGACCGGCTCTGCGTCGGCGGGAGCCGGAGCAACAGGTGGAACAAACGCTACCGGCTCCTGAATCACGGGCTCAGGCTCGACGGGAACCTGAAGAACGGGATCTGCGGTCTGGCCTTCGACCACCTCGGCCTCGACAACAGGCACGACCGGCTCAATCTCTACCGCTTCGACAGGTAGCTCAACTGCAGGAGTTGCAGACTCTTCAGCATCTTTGCCGCGCTTCCAGAAACGACGCTTCGGTTTCGATTCTTCCTCAGCAACCGGCGACACATCAGAAATGACCGGAGACTCTTCGGGCACAGCGGGAATCTCAGATGACTCCGCTTGAACGTTCTCTGCCCGAGCTGCCGTCTGAGCTTCCTGAAGTTCTTCAACCGTGAACGCCTCGGTCGGGGCGAGATGAGCGAGTCAAAATCCATCGCGGGTGCGGCGTCAACAGCGGGCGACTCCTCAGCAATGGGCTGAGGGAACACGGCGGCGGGTTCCTCTGCAACGGCTGGTGCCACAGCCTCAGCGGCAGGTTGCGGGGCAACACCAGTTTCCACAACGACAGGAACATGATCAACAACAGGCTCAGGCGCAGCAATTGGCTCTGGCACAACCACGGGCTCAGATACCACGATTGGTTTAGGCGCAGCAACCTGCTCGACTACCGGTTCAGGCTCCGGTTCCACCTCAACGACGTGCGCTGCCCGAGCTTCACGTGCAGCAAGCGCCTCTTCGCGTAGCTGCCGCATCTCGCGTCGGCTTCGTGGTGTTCCGTCTGGGTTAACAGGAGAAATCTCAATGTCATCTTCGCCAGCAACTGCAGCGACGGGGGTCGCTGGAGCAGCAGGCTCTGCAGCGGGCTGAACAGCCTCAACCTGCGCTACCGTTGCCTCCGAGATATCAAGAGCCCCGGTTTCACTCATTTCCCGCAGGCGGCGCTCGCGCCGCGTTAGCGGTTGTTGTTCATCGTGCTCAGTCATCTCTTCATCACTTCCTCGCTGTACAGCTCATGTTTTGCAATGTACTGCACAACCCCGTCAGGCACGAGGTACCAGACTGGGTCTCCCCTAGATACCCGCTTCCGGCAGTCCGTTGACGAGATTGCCAGTGCAGGAACTTCTAATAAGCTTACGTGTTCACCAGATAATCCCGAAAGGGAAAGCTCGTGTCCAGGCCTTGACACCGCGATAAAGTGTGCAAGCTCCCAGAGTTTGTCTACATCTTTCCAACTGAGGATCTGCTCAACCGCGTCAGCCCCGGAAATGAAAAACAGTTCCGCTTCAGGCATTTGCTCGCGCAGATCGCGCAGCGTGTCGACAGTATAGGTCATGCCATCGCGATCAACATCCACACGACTCACAGTGAATCGCGGGTTTGAAGCTGTCGCGATAACGGTCATAAGGTACCGATGTTCACTCGGGGTGACATTGGCCTTTTGCCAAGGTTGCCCTGTGGGAACAAACACTACCTCGTCGAGGTCGAATCGCTGGGCGACTTCACTTGCCGCGACCAGGTGGCCGTGATGAATGGGGTCGAAGGTTCCACCCATCACTCCGACACGACGTTGGTTACGCACCGCCCGATCGTCTGACTAGTGCTGCTGACTTGCGCCGTGCTCGCGAGCGTAGGCCTCGGCCTTATCGGAATGGCGATTGGCAACATCGCGGAACGTGAATGTCACGATTGCGAGAGCGGACAGCACAACGAAGATGGCAATACCAAAGATGGGTGCTGGAAACCACAACTCATTGAGAGTGTGTGAGCCTTCTTCAGCGGCGGCTATCGTTGCGAGAAGCGACATGGGAAACCCCTGTATTCATTACAAATTGGATGGTCAACTAGTAGTCTATCGGTTTCGGCTAACGAACCTGACCCGCACCGCGCACAAGCCACTTTGTGCTGGTCAGTTCTGACAGGCCCATCGGACCGCGAGCGTGCAGTTTCTGAGTTGAAATTCCGACTTCTGCACCGAAACCAAATTCTCCGCCGTCGGTAAATCGAGTGGAGGCATTGACCATCACAACGGCCGAGTCAACCTCCGCTAAAAAACGTTCCGCATTGGCATAGTCCCGCGTAACTATGGACTCGGTGTGCCTCGTCGAATAGCGATCAATATGGGCAATCGCCTCATCAATCGAGTCGACCACCCTCACCCCCATCTCGAGCGCCAGGTGCTCGGTAGCCCAAGTGGTGTCATCAGCGACGTCAGCTTCAACAACTAACGCTCGAGTCGTTTCGTCACCCTTAACCCGACGTTCGCGGCAATCAGCTCCCTCGCGAGACGGGGCAGCAGTCGCTCAGCGGCGTCTCGATGCACAAGCAGCGTCTCAGCCGCGTTACACACACTCGGCCTGTGGGTCTTCGCGTTGCGCACAATGTTCACGGCCATCTCTTCGTCGGCCGTTGCATCGACAAACACGTGCACGATCCCTGAACCAGTCTCAATAACAGGAACGGTCGATTCGTGCACCACGGTCGCAATCAGGCCTGCACTTCCGCGCGGGATCAGCACGTCGACATACCCTCGCGCCTTCATGAGCCGCGAAGCACCTTCTCGACCAAACTCGTCAATCGTCTGCACGGCCTCGCCATCAAGACCCGCACTCGAAATAGCCCTCTGCATCAGCGAAACCAGAACCGCGTTAGTGCTCTCGGCTGCGGTACCGCCGCGCAGAACCGCGCCATTTCCACTCTTCAGCGCAAGCGCCACGATATCAACGGTGACGTTCGGGCGCGCTTCGTAAATAGCCCCGACAACTCCAAATGGCACACGCACTTGATTGATCGTGATCCCATTGGCGAGCGTGCTTCCTCGTACCACCTGGCCGACCGGATCGGGCAGAGCGATCACGTCGCGCACAGCCGCAGCGAGTGCCCGCAGCCGATCCTCATTCAGCGCGAGCCGATCGAGGAGCCCCTCACCGATCTGATCCACCTGGCCACGCTCCAAGTCAAGCGCATTCGCGGCAACAACCGCTTCGATATTGTTCTCGAGCGCTGCAGCGATCGCCTCGAGTGCGCTATTTTTCTGGCCGGTGGTAACGGTGGCAAAGCTCTTGGCTGCGACGCGGGCACGCTCAAGCTTGGTGAGAAACGGGTCAACGGTTGGCATGGCGTCAGTCTACCTTTCGACAGTTATGCGGGCACGGCATCAAAACGCGTCCCGTGGTCAGCTCCTTCAAGCACGGGGCAAGTAAACGAGTCTCGGTCAGCAGCACTGCGACGCCCGCATCGGCGGCAAGTCTGGCGGCCTCGACCTTGGTTGCGGCTCCCCCAGTGCCCCAGCCCGACTGAGCCTCACCAATTTCGATGCCCTCAAGAGCATCGCCGTAGGGAACATGCGCGATCCGCGTCGCTCCGACCATCGTGGGTGGTGCCGTGTACAGCGCATCGACATCGGAGAGCAGCACCAAGCGATCCGCCTCAACGAGCCTGGCAACGAGCGCAGCAAGGCGGTCATTGTCACCAAAGCGAATTTCGTGGGTCGCAACGGTGTCGTTTTCGTTGATAATCGGCAGGATCCCGAGCTGCAGCAGACGCTCGATTGCGCGCCTTGCGTTTCCGCGGTGGGTCGGGTTTTCCATGTCATGTGCGGTAAGCAGCACCTGACCCGCAATGATTTCGTGACTGCCAAGGGCTCGCTGGTAACGGTTAACGAGAATATTCTGACCGACAGCGGCGGCGGCTTGTTGTGTCGCGAGATCTTCGGGTCGTTCTTCAAGGCGGAGGAAGGGCACACCGGTGGCAATCGCGCCACTGGAGACAAGGATCACCTCGGCGCCGGCAGCGTGCAGTCGAGCGAGTGAAGACACCAAGGTTGGGATCTGGGATGCGTTCTCGCCACTGACGGATGATGATCCAACCTTCACGACCACACGGCGTGCAGCCAGCAACTCCTCGCCTACGCTCACGATTCTTCTTTCCACATCCCTGCCTTGCGCTCACGCTCGAGCTCTGCACGCGCTTCAGCCTTTGCATCCATGCGGGCCGTGTATTCCGCGCGCCTCTCCTTGTTTGTGCGGCGATCATTCGGGTCAACGCGTGAATCGGTGCCGCGAGCACCCACCTGCACCTCGGCGGCGCTGGTGAGCGTCGGCTCCCAATCGAACACCACGCCGGATCCCGGGCCGATCACAACAGTTGAGCCGGCGACGGCACCAGCCTTCACCAGGGCGTCGTCAATGCCGATCTTTTGAAGGCGATCGGCGAGGTAGCCAACGGCCTCGTCGTTCGTAAAGTCGGTCTGCTCGACCCAGCGCTCCGGCTTGATGCCCAGCACACGGTACAGCGTTCCGTAGGAACCGCCCTCCGTCGCGATGCGGAAGCCTCCGTCGTTGACCGCCTTGGGCCTCAACACAATGCGAGGTTTGTTCTCGGCCTCAGCAAGTTCTTCGGCTCGAGCCTTTTCAACCAGGTCCGCGATGGCAAAGCTCAACGACCGCAGTCCCTCGTGAGAGGCTGCCGAAATCTCAAACACCCGGTATCCGCGTGATTCGAGTTCTGGGCGCACGAAATCAGCGAGTTCACGAGCCTCGGGCACATCGACTTTGTTCAGCGCGATGAGCTGTGGACGTTCCAAGAGCGGCGTCTGCCCGTCGGGAACCGGGTAGGCACCCAGCTCAGCGAGGATCACGTCAAGGTCTGAAATGGGGTCACGCCCAGGCTCCAGCGTTGCGCAATCGAGCACGTGAAGCAGAGCGCTGCAGCGCTCAACGTGGCGCAAGAAGTCAAGGCCAAGGCCCTTGCCTTCACTCGCACCCTCGATCAGTCCAGGAACATCGGCAACGGTGTAGCGATGCTCTCCCGTTTCGACCACGCCAAGGTTCGGACTCAGCGTTGTGAACGGGTAGTCTGCGATCTTTGGTTTGGCGGCACTCATGGCCGCAATCAAGCTTGATTTGCCCGCGGAGGGGTACCCCACAAACGCCACATCAGCGATTGTTTTCAGTTCAAGCGTGAAGCTGCCGCTCGTGCCAGCTGTACCGAGTAGGGCAAAGCCCGGAGCTTTACGCTTCAGGCTCGCGAGCGCGTTGTTGCCGAGTCCCCAAGGCCACCCTGAGCCGCGACGTAGCGGGTGCCGGGTTCAGTGAGGTCGGCGAGCGTTTCACCCTTGTCGTTCTTCACCACCGTACCGATTGGCACGGGCAAAAGTAACTCTTGCCCGTTCACACCGTCACGGTAATCGCCGGCGCCATAGCCGCCGTTTTCTGCCTCTCGGTGCGGGCGGCGGTGGTACTCCAGCAAAGTCGTAACTTGCGGATCAGCGATCAATACAACATCGCCACCGTTACCGCCGGCACCACCGTCTGGACCCGCGAGTGGCTTAAACTTCTCGCGCCGAATCGATACGCAACCATTTCCACCGCGACCCGCCTGCAGGTGCACCTGCACCTGATCCACAAATGTCACCATGCTGAATCCACCCGCCGAAACTCTTCGAAATCTTCTCTAGATACGGCAAAAGGCGAGCCGAAGCCCGCCTCGCCTTTGACTGTCTGCGTTACGCAGCAGCTACGATGTTGACAACCTTGCGGCCACCCTTCGCACCGAACTCAACCGAGCCAGCGGAAAGCGCGAACAGGGTGTCATCCTTGCCGCGACCGACGTTCACTCCGGGGTGGAAGTGTGTGCCACGCTGACGAACGATGATCTCGCCCGCGTTGACTTCCTGGCCACCGAAGCGCTTAACGCCGAGGCGCTGCGCGTTTGAGTCGCGACCGTTACGAGTTGAGCTTGCGCCCTTCTTATGTGCCATTGTCTCTAACTCCTTGAAGCTTTAGCCGTTACCGGTTACTTGATGCCAGTGATCTTGAGGCGGGTCAGATCCTGACGGTGACCCTGACGGCTCTTGTAGCCGGTCTTGTTCTTGTAACGCTGGATAACGATCTTGGGACCGCGGAAGTCGTCGAGCACCTCAGCCGTTACCTTCACCTTGGCAAGCGCGGCAACATCAGTGGTTACCTTGTCGCCATCAACGAGCAAAACTGCAGGCAGCTGAAGCTTGCCCTTTGCGTCGCCCGCTACACGGTTGACGGTAATGATTGAGCCAACCTCAACCTTTTCCTGCCGGCCGCTTGCGCGCACTACTGCGTAAACCACTTGTCACCCTTTTCCTGAGGATCGTCTTACGTGTCGAATCGCGGCCTGGCCGTATTCGAAGTCTGAGTTATACGTCATCCGCGAACGGACGACACCAACGCTCCATCGTATCTCACACATTCCCCGATGGTCAAATACATGTCACGCGTGTCACGCCTAGGAGTTCGAGCGCCGCTGGGTTGTGGCGTCGAGAGCTTCCAGGAGTGATTGTTGAGCTGCCTGCGCCGCTTCCGAGTTCTGCTCGGTCGAGCCACCCTTGAGCGTACTCGTTGAAACACGGCGACTGCGCGCCCGCCCGGTACCTGCGGCGGGAGCCTCTGGCAGCGCATCGAGCACCGACCCAAGGAGATCCGCACCCAACGTCTTCGAGCCACTCTCGACCTGCTCGTTCGTGTCAACGGCACGCTTCTGGCGCGACTGGACGCGACCGGTCCGCTTTACAACGGGCTCGGCGGGAGTCTCTGCGATCGGCGCCAAAACCTGCGGTTCTGCAGATTCTGCCTCCGGTTTAGCCCCGGGAATGGTCGACGCCGCAACCTGAGCGAGCATGTTCTTGGCTCCGTCAGTGATCGCATGGGTCTGCGACTTTGGCTCTTGTGCCGGTGCCTGCGATCCGGATCCCGACCCCCTGCCGCGCTTCTGATTGCGAGCACCGCCGTCAGCACTGCGGTGTTTATTGACGGGATCGTGATGCACAATCACACCTCGACCTGCGCAAACTTCACACGGCTCGCTAAACGACTCAAGCAACCCAAGGCCAAGCTTCTTTCGGGTCATCTGCACGAGGCCCAGCGAGGTTACCTCCGCGACCTGATGCTTCGTGCGATCCCGGCTCAGGCACTCCACTAGGCGGCGCAACACCAGATCACGGTTCGACTCCAGCACCATATCGATGAAGTCAATGACGATAATGCCGCCAATGTCGCGCAGACGCAACTGACGAACAATCTCTTCAGCAGACTCAAGGTTGTTCTTCGTGACAGTCTCTTCGAGGTTGCCACCGGTACCCACGAACTTACCCGTGTTGACATCAACAACGGTCATGGCTTCTGTGCGGTCAATCACGAGTGAACCACCCGAGGGCAACCAAACCTTTCGGTCGAGCGCCTTCGCGATCTGCTCGGTGATGCGATACTCGTCAAAAATGTCGCGCTCTTCTTCGTAACGCTCGACCCGCTGCAGCAGGTCGGGAGCCACCTGCGAGAGGTAATCCTCGATCACAGTGTAAGTATCGTTGCCCGAGATCAGTAGACGCTGGAAATCTTCGTTAAAAACATCGCGAATAATCTTAATGAGCATGTCGGGCTCCGAGTGAAGCAGCACAGGGCCACCACCCTTCTCAACACGCTTCTGAATCGATTCCCACTGGCGCGTCAGGCGCTGTACATCGTGCGTAAGCTGCTCTTCGCTCGCTCCCTCGGCTGCGGTGCGCACAATCACGCCCGCACCACTAGGCAGCACCTCTTTGAGGATCTTCTTGAGGCGCGCACGCTCCGTGTCTGGAAGCTTGCGCGAGATACCGTTCATGGCCCCACCCGGCACGTAGACGAGGTAGCGGCCAGGCAGCGAAATCTGGCTCGTGAGTCGAGCACCCTTGTGGCCCACAGGGTCCTTGGTCACCTGCACAAGCACGTGATCGCCAGGCTTCAGAGCATTCTCAATGCGGCGAGCGGTGTTGCCGCCTTCCAGTTCTGACCAGTCGACCTCGCCGGAGTACAGCACTGCGTTGCGACCGCGGCCAATATCAACAAAAGCGGCCTCCATGCTCGGCAACACGTTTTGCACACGACCGAGGTAGACATTGCCGATAAGCGAATTTTCACTGGAGCGCGCAACGTAGTGCTCAACGAGCACCTTGTCTTCGAGCACACCGATCTGCACGCGATCCGTTGTTGAGCGCACAATCATTTCACGATCGACCGACTCACGGCGCGCGAGAAACTCGGACTCGGTAATAACAACGCGGCGACGGCCAGCGTCACGACCGTCACGACGGCGCTGTTTCTTAGCTTCGAGTCGAGTTGAACCCTTGACGCGCTGCGGCTCAGTAACAACAGGGGGTGCGGATCTTGAGCTTCGACGCTCGGAGTCATCTTCGTTCTCTGAACCACCCAAGCGACGGCGCTGACGGCGCTGACCTGAGAAACTGTCGCGATCCTCGCGGTCGTCACGCGAGTCCCGATCATCACGACCATTTCGATCGTCGCGCGAGTTGCGACCGTCGCGGCGCTCACGATCTCCGTCACGCGTAAAACGCTGGTCGAGCATGTCGTCAAGACGACTCAGATCTCCGCGACGAGGCCGCGGCTCAATCGGAGGTACATCTGGCGCAAGGAAGATGAGTCGGGTCGTCGCTCGGAAGCGTTCCTCAGGCGTCATTTCTGCGAGCGGGAGAATCAGCTTGGGCCCCTCCGACTTTGCATCTTTGGGGGCCTCAGTGCTCGCTTCAACTGCGTCTACCGCCTCAACAGAAGACTCCGCTGCAGAACCATCCTCGGCTGCAACATCTTCGTTTGACTGATCAACATTTTTTTCGGTTTCCGCTACAGGGTCTTGGCCAGCATGCGCTACCAATTCCTCGGTGTTCTCGTTATTCACCATTCCTGGTGTGCTCCTCTGACCCAGGAGAACTGTATTCTCGCCGGGAACCTATTCGTGCGGTGGTTTTCCGCAAATTCTATTCTCCGCGGATAAGCCATCCGCGCTCGGTCAGCGACCGGTGGCTACCACTCGGCAGCCAAAAGACTGTGCGTGCGACTCACCTTCTCGGAATGCCACACCAACACTCATTATGTCACGGCCATCACCGAATGCGCAGCAAGGTGTGGATTATGATCGAACTATGAGTTCTGAACTTCGCACCGAATCACGGCCCGTCGGTTTCGCAATCTTTTCGATTGTGGCTGGGGTGATCGGGTGGTTCGCTTCGTTCGAACTCCTCACAGAGTTCATTCACAAACTCAAAGATCCCTCTTACATTCCTAACTGCAATGTCAGCGTCATCGTGTCATGCGGACCAAACATGGAGTCATGGCAGGGATCCGCGTTTGGCTTCACAAACACCCTGCTCGGGATCGCAGCATTCATGGCACCCATCATCGTGGGTGTTGCGCTGCTAGCCGGTGCAAAGTTTGCCCCCTGGTTCTGGCGCATTTATCAACTTGGCATGTTGGGTGGCGTTTCCTTTGTGTTCTGGCTCGCCTACCAGAGTCTTTTTTCGCTAGGCACACTCTGCCCATGGTGCATGGTGGTGTGGACCGTCACTATCCCACTGTTCTGGGTGACGCTCTTCCGCCCCTACGCGTCGGGTGACATTCCCGTGAAGACTTCAACACAGCAGCTTTTTGAAAAGCTGCTTTCTTGGGCTTGGGTGATCATTCTGATCTGTTACATCGCGATCGCATTCACAGCACAGCTGCGCCTCGACTGGCTCGCTGAGTTCTCGCGGGTCTAGTTCGCCACGGTGAGGCGCTTCCAGAGCGCCTCAACCTGCGCGAGCGTTTCCTCTTTGCTCCCTGACGTATCAATGATCACGTCCGCAATAGCTCTGCGCTCCGCGTCACTCGCTTGATTTGAGACGCGCGTGTTTGCGTCTTGCTCGGTCATGCCGCGCAGCGTCACCATCCGCTGCACACGCTGCTCCACGGGCGCATCTGCCACCACCACCAGGTCCCACTTTTTGTTAGACGCCCGCTCATCAAGTGTTTCAACCAACAACGGGATCTCATAGACGACAACGGCGGCAGGATCAGCCGCGCGCGCCTCAGCGATCCGTTCGTCTGCAAGCCGCTGCACCTCGGGGTGCACGATCCCGTTCAGTTTGGCAAGCGACTGAGGGTCGCTAAAGACGAGGCTGCCGAGCACCGCCCGATCCAAACTGCCATCACTCTGCAGCACCCCGTCACCGAACTGCTCTACCACCCGCGCAAGCCCCGGTGATCCCACCGCCACAGCGTCGCGGGCGAGCTGGTCAGCGTCAATGCGCATCGCCCCCAGTTCTGCGAGGCGAGCACCAATGGTCGATTTTCCGGAGGCAATACCCCCTGTGAGCGCAATGAGCGTCAAGCGAACCACTCCTTCACAGCCATATGCTTGATCCAGAAAGGATCTGCATTGATTGAAGTTATCACAGGGTTAACGCTTGCGGCCGCAGCTGGACTCAACGCCTATATTCCGCTGCTTGGCCTCGGCCTTCTCTCTCGCTTCACCGACCTGGTCGAACTGCCCGCGAGCTGGTTATGGCTTGAAAATGATTGGTCGCTCGGCATCATTGCTGTGCTACTCGTGATTGAGATCATCGTCGACAAGGTTCCCGCGCTCGATAGCGTCAACGACGTATTGCAGACAATCGTGCGCCCCGCCTCGGGCGGTATGGTTTTTGCTGCGGGATCCGCGAGCAACACGTTCGCCGTTGAGGACCCCGCTGCGCTCTTTACCTCGGCGCAAGTGTGGCCGTTTCTGCTCGGAATCGGGATTGCCCTGATCCCGCACGTTCTGAAGGCGGTGGCGCGCCCGGTTCTAAACATACTGACGGCCGGCGCCGGCGCAGCGGTCATGAGCTTTTTCGAGGATCTCGGTGCAGCAGTACTCACGGTGCTGGCTGTGATCGTGCCGGTTCTGGCCCTCGTGCTACTCATTCTGATCGTGGTGCTGCTCGTGCGCCGGCTTCGCCGCGCTCTTGCCGAGCGCAGGGCCCGCGCCATTAATCGAGTGTCGCCAAATGTATAGTTGAACGCTGCTGAACTAGACATTTGGCGACACTCGATTAGACCCGCAAACGGCAAAGGCCCGGCCCCACCGAAGTGGGACCGGGCCTTTGGACTAAGGGTTAGTTACCCTCGAGCTGTGCCTTCAGTGCGGCAAGCGCCTCGTCATCAGCGAGCGCGCCAGCCGAAGCCGAGTCGCTCGAGAAGCTCGAACCTGCAGCGGCGTCTTCGGACGCGGGAGCGGCAGCGATCTCAGCGGCAGAAGCAGCGACCTGCTTCTTGTGCGCTTCCCAGCGCTCCTGGGCAGCAGCATACTCCTGCTCCCACTTCTCGCGCTGTGACTCGAAGCCTTCCTTCCAGTCCTGTGTCTCGGGATCGAAGCCCTCGGGGTACTTGTACTCACCGTTCTCGTCGTACTCGGTGGTCATACCGTAGAGCGCCGGATCGAACTCGGCGCCCTCGGGATCAACACCCTCGTTCGCCTGCTTGAGACTGAGCGAGATGCGGCGACGCTCAAGATCGATGTCGATGATCTTGACAAAGACTTCCTGGCCTGCCGAAACGACCTGCTCAGCGAGCTCAACGTGCTGACCCGACAGCTCGGAGATGTGCACAAGGCCCTCGATGCCGTCTGCAACACGCACGAACGCGCCGAAGGGGACGAGCTTGGTGACAGCACCCGGGGCGATCTGGCCGATCGCGTGGGTACGCGCGAAGACCTGCCAAGGATCCTCCTGCGTAGCCTTCAGCGAGAGCGACACGCGCTCGCGATCGTGCTCGACAGAGAGAACCTCAACGGTGACTTCCTGGCCAACCTCGACAACGTCAGAGGCGTGCTCGATGTGCTTCCAGCTGAGCTCGGAGACGTGCACGAGGCCGTCAACGCCACCCAGGTCAACAAACGCACCGAAGTTGACGATCGACGAGATGACACCCTTGCGAACCTGGCCGGGCTTGAGCTCGGCGAGGAAGGAGGAGCGAGTTGCCGACTGCGTCTCTTCGAGAAGCGCACGACGCGACAGAACCACGTTGTTGCGGTTCTTGTCGAGCTCGAGGATCTTCGCTTCGATCTCCTGGCCCAGGTACGGGGTGAGATCGCGCACACGGCGCAGCTCAATAAGCGAAGCAGGGAGGAAGCCACGGAGCCCGATGTCAACGATGAGGCCGCCCTTGACAACCTCGATGACGGTGCCAGTAACCACACCCTCGGTTTCCTTGATCTTCTCCACATCGCCCCAGGCACGCTCGTACTGAGCACGCTTCTTGGACAGGATCAGGCGACCCTCTTTGTCCTCTTTCTGGAGAACGAGCGCCTCAACCGAGTCGCCAACCTCAACGACCTCGTCGGGGTTCACGTCATGCTTGATGGACAGCTCACGCGAGGGGATAACACCCTCGGTCTTGAAACCTACGTCAAGGAGAACCTCGTCGCGGTCGATCTTCACTACGGTGCCCTCGATGAGGTCTCCGTCATTGAAGGACTTAATGGTCAGTTCGACCGCTGCAAGGAAGTCGTCGGCCGAGCCGATGTCGTTTACTGCAACCTGCTTGCGTTCGGTCGTTGCGTTCGTCATGTAATTGGTCTCCAGAATGGACAGGGAATCAGGCGTGTGCGATCCGGAAATCCGGCCGAGCCAAAGCTCGCGAGTCACACACACGTGGACATAGTTGAGTCGCCACAAATGTGACACTCCATCCTATCTACCCGACACGCCCGAAATCAAGGCGACGGCGCACTCCAGCCACCAGCCCCAGCACGGCAGCGAGCAACAGCAATCCCACCAGCACAAGGAATTGAACATTTGCGCTGATCGTGACCGGGTCCCAGCGAGCGAGATCCAATGCGCCATCACGATCTGACTCGAGCACCCAGTCAACCGCCAGATCTACGGCGAACACCAAAACACCGCAGAGTGCCACAACTACCGCGGCCCGACCGAGTCCACTGAGCGGCAGGTAGCGAGTAGTGAGCGCAATCAGCCAAACAGGAACCAACCCGATCCCGGCCAGCGCGAGCACCGGCCACAGCCACAGATCCGTTCGCCCAATCGACACAAAAATGACGAGCAGCAGAGCCAGGAGACCGATCGTGTCGATCCCGAGGGCAAGCGCAGCGCGATGGTTGGCAAGCGGGGCCGGAAGCTCCCAAAGCCACAACCAGATGGGACCAAACACCACCAACATTCCAAAGAGGATCGCGGCGCAGGCGACAGCGAACCAGGGTCCGGACGCATAACTCACCCACACAACAAGCAGCAGCGATCCAAGACTCACTGTGGCACCCACAAGCGCGGTCCACCCCGGCCGAGGCACTGGCAACAGCGGCAAGGTCGTGAGCGAGAACGCTAGAACCACGGCGGGCAGCACTGGCCAAAACCAGGAGAGCGTGTGCTCGACAGACAGGTTCACGATAAAGCAGGTCAGGATCGCCGCAGCGTAACACCCCAGCGTGGTCCAGAGAACAGCTCCCCGCCACTGACGGTAGCTGCGGGCGTCTCTTCGCTCGGCGCGGCCGAGCCGATCCTCACTCGCGCTAATGAGTTCTTGCGCGGTGATTCCAAGCTCACCCGCTAGCTGCGCTACGAGTGTGATGTCTGGATATGAGAGTCCACGCTCCCACTTTGAGACGGCAGATTCTGTAACGTGCAGCCGCCCAGCAAGCTCACGCTGGGTGAGGCCGGTTGTGTGCCGCCGCTCGGTGACAAAACGACCGAAATCCTGTTTGGTGATGTCCATACTCAGCATTCAATCGTGCAAGGTCAACCGGCCCCAACTCAGCCGCGATTTTTGCGACTCGACCGTCTGGCCAGTCCCAGAATTATGCGGAAGTTGGCACCACTTCCGGGTCGATTTGCCTAGTGCGCAGCGGCGTTCCAATTCGGGCCGTGGCCGACCTGAACTTCAAGCGGTACGGATAGTTCGGCAGCACCGGCCATCTCCTCGCGCACAATTACCTCAAGCGCGTCCCACTCCCCCTCGGCAACCTCAAACATGAGCTCATCGTGAATCTGGAGCAGCATGCGCGACTTCATCGAGTCTTCACACATGCGGCGCTCGACCTCGATCATGGCGCGCTTAATGATGTCGGCAGCCGAACCCTGGATCGGCGCGTTCAGAGCGGCTCGCTCAGCGTTTTCACGCAGAATGCGGTTTGGGCTGGATAGATCCGGGAACGGCCTGCGGCGACCAAAAATGGTCTCAGTAAAGGTATCGCGCTTCGCCTGATCCACAACGGAGCGCAGGTAGTCACGAACCCCACCGAACCGCTCGAAGTAGTCCGTCATCAGCTGCTTGGCCTCGGCAGCGGAAATGCCGAGCTGCTTTGAGAGGCCAAAGGCAGAGAGGCCGTAGGCGAGACCGTACGACATGGCCTTCACCTTCGAGCGCATATCGTTCGTCACTTCTTCTGGCGGCACGCCGAAAATGCGTGAGCCGACAAAGCGGTGCAGATCCTCGCCCTGGTTGAAAGCCTCAATGAGTCCCTCGTCCCCGAGAGGTGCGCCATGATGCGCATCTCAATCTGTGAATAGTCGGCGGTCATGAGGGTTTCAAACTCGGGCGCGTGAATGATGCCCTCGCGAATGCGGCGGCCCTCTTCCGAGCGCACCGGGATGTTCTGCAGGTTCGGGTCGGTTGAGGCGAGGCGGCCAGTGCTCGACCCCGTCTGCACGAAGGTGGTGTGGATCCTGCCGTCTTCTTTCACAGCTTTGATAAGCGTTTCGACCATCTGCCGCAGCTTGTTGGCGTCGCGGTGCGCGAGCAGTGCATCGAGGAAGGGGTGCGGGTTCTTGACCTGCAGATCAGCGAGCGCTGCGGCATCGGTCGTGTAGCCACTCTTGGTCTTGCGGGTCTTTGGCATGTCGAGCTGCTCGAACAGCACTTCCTGCAGCTGCTTGGGCGACGAGAGGTTGACCTCGCGGTCGATGGCCGCAAACGCTTGTTTCTCGAGATGAGCGACGCGCTCGCGCAGCTCGGCGTCGTGCGCCTCGAGAAGCGGCAGGTCGATCTGCACACCGCGGTACTGTAGCGCTGCCAACACGGGCACGAGTGGCAGCTCGATGTCGCGGTAGATCTCTCCGGTACGCGACTGGAAGCGCTCGACCACGGCCGCGTGCGTGCGCACGGTGTACCACGCGAGCGCCGCCGCGTCAGAGACGGTGCCCTCGTCGGGCACAAGCTGGTTTGGATCCCCCTGCGGCACCTCTTCGCCCAGGTAGCGGAAGGCGGCGTCGGCAATATCTTTCTCCGCGTTCGAGGGGCGCAGCAGCCAGGAGGCGATCAGTAGATCACCGGCGACACCACCGACCTCTTTGCCGAGGCGCTTCGCGAGGCCAATCTGCTGCTTCGAATCCCAGAACATCTTGGGCGCATCTGATGCGAGCCACTCTTCGAACTGCGTGTAGTCGCGGCCACCCAACTGCCACTGAAACAGGACCGAAGCGGTTGGGGTCGCGATACCAACCTCGATCCCCGAGCCAACCTCGCGCAGCAGCACGGCGGGGGTATCTGATTTCGCGAGCCAATCACCCAGTTCTTCATCGATCAGGTTCTTGGCCTCAGGCTTTTCTGGGCCAGCGATACTGCGGCCGCCGCGCCACCCGTGGGCACCTCGGCACCTGCGAGCTTCGCGACGCGCTGCAATAACGTGCGGAACTCGAGCTGCGCGAACACCTGCTGCACTGCCGCCATGTCCATCTCGCCGCGCTTCAGATCGTCGAGCTCAACATCGAGCTCAACGTCGCGCACGAGGCGGTTCAGGCGACGATTGCGCACGGCGAGGTGCGCGTTCTCACGCAGGCTCTCGCCAACCTTGCCACCGATCTCGTCTTGGCGACGCAGAATCTCTTCGAGCGAACCGAACTGGTTAATCCACTTCACCGCGGTTTTCTCGCCGACTTTCGGCACGCCGGGCAGGTTGTCGCTTGTCTCCCCCACGAGAGCTGCGATCTCGGGATACTGCTCGGGGCGGATCCCGTAGCGCTCCATCACCTTTTCGGCGTCGTAGCGGGTGAGCTCGCTCACACCCTGCTTCGAGGGGTAGAGCAGCGTGACGTTGTCGTCGACCAACTGAATCGTGTCGCGATCCCCACTCACCACCAGCACCCGGTAGCCAGCCTGGCTGCCACGGGTCGAGAGTGTCGCAAGAATATCGTCTGCCTCAAAGTTCTCTTTTTCGATGGTGCGGATCCCCATCGCGTGCAGTGCCTCCTGCAGCAGTGGGATCTGGCCTTTAAACTCGGGTGGAGTCTCACCGCGGGTGCCCTTATATTCCGGGTACTCCTCGGTGCGGAACGAGTGCCGCGAAATGTCGAACGCCACCGCGAGCGAGTCGGGCGTTTCGTTGCTGAGCAGGTTGATCAGCATCGCGATAAAACCGTGAATCGCGTTGGTATGCTGCCCAGTTTGCGTCTGGAAATTGTCAACGGGCAGCGCGTAAAAGGCCCGGAAGGCCAACGAGTGTCCATCAATGATCATGAGGGTAGGCTGAGGCGTATTCGACACGCACACAAGCCTACAAGCCTGGGCTGCTCGCGACCACAGTTGCCCCGCAGAGAAAGATGCTGAAATGACCGAATCCTCCTCCGTCAACATTGATGCACTCGCCTACGTTCGAGAGCGCGGCCTCGGCGCTTTGGCCGAAAAAATGGGCATCGAAATGCTTGAGTTCACGGCTGAGCGTGCTGTAGCAACGATGCCGGTTGAGGGAAACACACAGCCCATCATGCTGCTCCACGGCGGCGCGTATGTTGTGCTCGGCGAGTCGCTCGGTTCAATGCACGCAAACCTAATGGCACCCGAGGGATATGTTGCGGTCGGAGTTGATATCAACGCGACCCACACGGGGTCAGCAACCTCAGGGCTTGTCACGGGCGTCTGCACGCCGATACACAGTGGCCGCTCGGTCGCGGTCCACGAGATCGTTGTGAGCGATGAGAACGGGCGGCGTTGTTCAACCGTAAGGATCACGAACCACTACAAGAAGCTCAAACGCTAATTTCGTGCTCTGAAAATACAGATGCCCCGAAAACCTTGGTGGCTTTCGGGCATCTCTGTGTAACAACTAGTCTTTTTTGGCACCAAGCTGATCAATGATGGTCTTTGCCACGTCCTGCATGGTGAGGCGGCGGTCCATCGATGCCTTCTGAATCCAGCGGAACGCCTCAGGCTCACTGAGACCCATCTTGTCGTTCAAGATGCCCTTGGCGCGGTCAACCAGCTTTCGGGTTTCGAAACGCTCGGCGAGGTCAGAGACTTCACTCTCAAGGGCGACAATCTGCTGGAAACGCGAGAGAGCGATCTCGATCGCGGGGATCAGATCAGCAGGAGTGAACGGCTTCACCACGTAGGCAAGCGCACCCGCCTCGCTGGCGCGCTCAACAAGCTCACGCTGGCTGAAAGCGGTGAGCAACACCACGGGGGCCATGTGGGTCTTGTTGATCTGCTCGGCTGCAGAGATACCGTCAAGCACAGGCATCTTCACGTCCATCACAACGACGTCGGGGCGCAGCTCTTCAACCAGCTTCACAGCGGTTTCGCCGTCACCAGCCTCGCCAACTACATCGAATCCGTTATCGCGAAGGGTCTCAACGATGTCAAGGCGGATCAGGGACTCGTCCTCCGCAACGACAACGCGACGCGGGGTGCTCGGGGCAGTGCTTTGGTCATTCACGCCGTTTAGCTTACCGGCTCAGGCTGGTGAGAGTCTGCAACATTCCCGGCACTTATCAATAACGTAGATTCTTCGGACCAAAACCTACGCTAAGGTAGATCTGGTGTTCCGCTTGAAACGGAATGGCACACAACAAAATAGCAAGCCGGATTGGCGGAATTGGCAGACGCGGCGCACTCAAAATGCGTTGTCGAAAGACGTGAGGGTTCGAGTCCCTCATCCGGCACAAGATATTGGCATAGGTTCTGTCACCTTCTCCTGGCAGTGCCTTCAAGGCACTAGAGCTAAAGCGCGAACCGTTCTAGCATGGGAGCACGCAAGCCAAGGAGGGTCAATGATGTCTCAGCCAACGCACGACGCCCACGCTCCACACGGTGAGAGCGAGACCGAAGCCGCAAACGGGCTCGGTACCGTTCATCACTCACCGCGAGGCGAAACACTCAGGCACCCGATTCTTGACGGGTCCACAGAACACTACGACGAAGACGTGGATCCTCGATTCGGCATGGACAACCCCGAGTTGATCCGCCACACTTCAACAGGTGAAGAGACACCAACACCCAACGAAGAAGCGTAGAAGGCGCTAGTTCTCGGCCCCAAACCCACCTGAGAGTCGCGTGTGAAGTGAGGTTGCAGCCTCGTCCATGCCCAACAGTTCGACGCGTTTGCCGCGATGAGTGTACTTCGTGGTGATCGCGTCGAGAGCGGCGATCGTCGACGCATCCCAGACATGCGCCTGCGACATGTCGATCACAACACGCTCGGGGTCCTCGCCATAAGAGAAAAGTGTCGTGAGGTCGTTGCTCGATGCAAAGAATAGTTCCCCAGTCACAAAATAGTGCGCGGTCTCTACGCCAAATGCCGAACTCACCGTGCGCTCCACCGATACGAAGTGCGCGACACGACGTACAAACAGCACAGAGGCCACCACCACTCCAACGATCACACCGATAGCGAGATTGTGGGTCAGCACAACGACGAGCACCGTTGTTACCATCACAAAAGTTTCGCTCTTCGGCATGCGGCGGAGCGTGCTCGGTGCAATGCTGTGCCAGTCGAAAGCCGCGACCGACACCATGATCATCACGGCAACAAGGGCCGCCATCGGGATCACACTCACCACATCGCCGAGCACCACGACCAGCACGAGCAAAAACACACCCGCCAGAAACGTTGAGACCCGGCTGCGCGCCCCTGACACCTTCACGTTCATCATGGTCTGCCCAATAACGGCGCAGCCGCCCATGCCGCCGAAAAACCCCGACAGCACGTTCGAGACACCCTGAGCCCACGACTCGCGCGTTTTGTTCGAGTGGGTATCTGTAATCTCGTCGACCAGCTTCGCTGTCAGCAACGACTCCAGCAGCCCCACGATCGCGACCGCAAACGCGAACGGCGCAATGACCGTGAGGGTCTCCCAGTTCAGCGGCAGCTGCGGCATGAACAGCTCCGGCAAACTGTGCGGCAACTCACCCTGGTCACCGACGGTCGGCACGTTCAGCGAAAACACCACTGCCGTCGCAGTAATCACGATGACAGATATGAGCGGAGCCGGGATCGCCCTCGTGATCCTCGGCATAAAGATGATCACGAGAATCCCTGCACCCACCAACGGATACACGAGCCAGGGCACTCCGATAAGGTGCGGCAACTGGGCGATAAACACCAGGATCGCAAGCGAGTTCACAAACCCGACCATCACACTTCGCGGAATGAACCGCATGAGTTTCGCGACCCCCAACAGCGCAAACAGGATCTGAAACACCCCGGCGAGAATGATCGTTGCAATCAGGTAGTCGAGCCCATAGGTCGGCACAATTGGCGCAACAACGAGGGCAACCGCACCCGTCGCCGCCGTAATCATCGCGGGTCGACCACCCAAAAAGGCAATCGAGACCGCCATGATGAACGACGAGAATAACCCGACCTTCGGATCAACCCCCGCGATAACGGAAAAAGCAATTGCCTCGGGGATCAGGGCAAGGCCAACGACCAGACCCGCGAGAGCCTCCCGCGTTAGCAGACGAGGCGAACGCAGCACCCCGAGAACGGAGGGATCCGAGCGATAGCTGGTCGCCTGCGGGCTAGACAAACACCTTGCCTCGGCCAACAACGTGCTTACGCGGCCCAGCTTCAGGCAGTTGGCCAGTCGCCTCGCCAACACGGTGAATGCGTAAGGTGTTGGTCGTACCAACGACCCCGGGAGGGGAACCGGCAATAATCACAACTTTATCGCCGACCTCAAGTCGGTCGTGATCAAGCATCACCTGATCAACCTGAACGTACATCTCGTCGGTGCTGCCGACACGATCCACCAGGTAGCTGCGCGCCCCCCAGGTGAGCTCCATACGGCGACGGGTCTCGGGATCCGGTGTGAACACCACAATCGGCTTGGGCTTACGAAGCCGCGACATACGGCGCACAGTATCGCCGGACTCCGTGAACACGCAGATGTACTTAGCACCAATAAACTCTGCAACCTCGGCCGCAGCAAGGGTCAGGATCCCTCCCTGCGTTCGGGGCGGCGTGCCAAGGGGCTCGATGCGGTCGAGCGCGTGATCCTCGGTCGCTTCGATGATCCGGGCCATTGTGGCAACGGCCTCAACCGGGTAAGCACCAACGCTGGTTTCGCCCGACAGCATGACCGCGTCGGCACCGTCAAGAATTGCGTTTGCGCAATCGGAGGCCTCGGCACGTGTGGGACGGGGGTTCTCGATCATCGATTCGAGCACCTGGGTCGCAACGATCACCGGCTTTGCGTTCTGACGGGCAAGCTTGATCGCCTCGTTCTGCACGAGCGGAACCTGCTCGAGCGGCAACTCTACGCCGAGATCACCACGGGCGACCATGATGCCGTCGAAGGCATCAACGATCTCTTCGAGGTGCTGAACCGCTTGCGGCTTCTCGATTTTGGCAATGACAGGAAGGCGCACACCCTCTTCATCCATGATCTCGTGCACGCGCACAATATCGGCCGCGTCACGCACAAACGAGAGCGCGATGTAGTCAGCACCAAGTTTGATCGCCCAACGCAAGTCTTCTTCGTCTTTCTCCGACAGCGCGGGCACGTTCACCGCAACACCGGGCAGGTTTATGCCTTTGTTGTTCGACACCGCCCCCGGAATCTCGACGACCGTGTAGACCGTGTCCTCAGTCACACGAAGGGCGCGCAGCCCAACCTTACCGTCATCAACGAGCAGCGGATCCCCCACGTTCACGTCACCGGGCAAGCCCTTGTGGGTGGTGCCGCAAATCTCACGGCCTCCAACGATGTCGCGTGTAGTGATCGCAAACTCGTCACCAACCTCAAGCTCGTACGGACCACCCTCGAACTTGCCGAGGCGAATCTTGGGGCCTTGCAGGTCGGCCAGCACCGCGATGGGGCGGCCAACCTCGGCCTCGGCGCGCCGAATATTGCGATAGATGCCCTCGTGCACGTTGTAGGTACCGTGGGACATATTCAGCCGTGCCACGTTCACACCGGCCCGAATCAGGTCGAGTGTGTGGTCGTAGCTAGAGACCGCGGGCCCCCAGGTTGCAACGATCTTTGCGTGGCGCATGTAACTTCCCTGCTGCTTAGGAGTTGGTTGGGCTGGCTAGTGCGGTATCCGCGGCAGCCTCTTCTTCTGAGGCATGTTCAAGATCTTCATCGTTCGATGCATCCGTTGGCCTCTCTCCACGGTCAATCACGTGGTAGTACTCGTCAGGATTCGAGGTGTACTTCAGTACGGCATCGGCGGGATTCTGTCGGCCCGGCAGGTAGGGAGAAGGCTCCAAGCCTGGGTGACGGCGGTGCTGCACGATGAGAATCACGATGCCAAGCACCGCCGCAAGCGCCGCAGCGAGTACGTTGGTTCGCTGTCCGAGGAACAGCAAGCTGGGGTCCACTCGCAGCGACTCGGTGAAGGTTCGTCCGATGCCGTACCAGATAAGGTACATGGCAAAGAACTTGCCCCAGCGCGGACGCCACTTTCGCTCAATCGCCAGCAGCACGATGATGCCCAGAATGTTCCACACGGCCTCGTAGAGGAACGTGGGGTGGAAGAGTGTTCCCTCAGGAAGCCCGATCGGGAACGCGGGGTTGCTCGACTCTATCTCGAGACCCCATGGAAGTGTGGTTGGGCCACCGAAGAGCTCGTGGTTGAACCAGTTGCCCAAGCGGCCAATAGCCTGCGCAAGCAACAGACCGGGAACAAGCGCGTCAGCGAAGGACAGGAACCGAATACCGGTGAGTCGTGATGCGATGAGCACACCGATCGCGCCGCCGAGCAGCGCACCAAAGATCGCGATGCCGCCCTTCCAGAACGCAAAGACGTCGAGCGGATTCTTGTCTGGGCCGAAGAAATCACCCCAGTGGGTTACCACGTGGTAGAGACGCGCGCCAACAATTCCCATGACGAGCGACCAAACGATGAAGTCGAACACTGCACCGCGTTCACCACCACGCTGCCCAAGACGGCGAGCCGTCCAAATGCCAGCGAAGATGATGCCGACGATAATGCACAGTGCATAGAAGTGGACGACCGGCGAGAACGTAAAACCGAATATTTGGTACGTGCCGAAGTCGATGTACTGCACATCCGGGCTCGGAATACTGAACGGGAGAATCATTCACTTCTCTTTCGCTGGCGACTATCGCCGCTGAATCCTGCTTGCTGGTTCCGCCACGTCATTCAGACGGACGGATCAATCCTAGCGTGCGCTATCGCACTGTTCCTGCAGCAATTTCTCGGACGGTGGCGGCGAGACCTTCAACACCAACGTCACGCAGTGCACGAACGAACACCGTGCCAACAATCGCGCCATCGGCATACTCAAGTGCTGCCGCAACCTGATCTGCTGTGGAGATGCCAATCCCCACACACGCAAGCTCGGCACCGTGCTCACGTAGGCGCTCAGTGAGGCGACGCGCAGCAGCGTCAAGCTGTGCTCGCTCCCCCGTGATGCCCATCGTCGAGACCGTGTAGATGAATCCTGTAGCACTTCGGGCGATCATTTCGAGACGATCATCTGCTGAGGTGGGAGCCGCTAGGAACACGCGGTCAAGGCCGTGGGCTTCGCTGACAACGATCCAGTCATCTGCGGAATCAGGTGTGATGTCTGGGGTAATGAGCCCAGCACCACCCGCCGCGGCAAGATCTTGAGCAAAACGATCGACCCCGTACTGCATGACCGGATTCCAATAGGTCATGATCAGCACGGGTGTGTCGACGGCTTCGCGCACGCGCCGTACGGCTTCAAACGCTTGCGAGACGTGAAATCCCTCGTTGAGCGCAGTGAGAGTTGCTTCCTGGATCACAACACCGTCCATGACGGGGTCAGAGTAAGGGATGCCGAGCTCGATTACGTCGACGCCGTTACGGGCCATCGCAATAGCCGCTTCAACACTTGTGTCGAGATCAGGGAAACCGATGGGCAGGTAACCGATCAGCGCACCTCGGCGACTTTCGTTCGCCTCTCGAATAACCCGGGAAACCTGGGACTCACGCGCACTCATCCCATAACCTCCGTCTGATCGCCATCAAGCAGGCCGAAGTACCGACCTGCCATCACCATGTCTTTGTCACCACGACCAGAAAGGTTCACGAGAATCACAGCGTCTGGACCGAGATTCTTGCCGATGCGGATTGCACCCGCGAGAGCGTGCGCCGATTCGATCGCCGGAATGATGCCTTCGGTGCGGCTGAGGAGTCGCAGCGCCTGCATTGCCTCGTCATCGGTCACCGACTCGTAAGTCGCGCGACCGAGGTCTTTCAGCCAAGCATGCTCGGGTCCAACACCCGGGTAATCGAGGCCAGCAGAAATCGAGTACGACTCCCTGGTCTGCCCGTCCTCGTCCTGCAGCAGGTAAGTCTTGGTACCGTGAAAGACTCCGGGACGCCCCTCGCTAAGAGTGGCACCGTGCTCACCGGATTCGATGCCGTGGCCGCCAGGCTCGAAGCCATAAAGAGCCACATCGGCGTCATCGAGAAACGCGTGGAAAATACCAATTGCGTTCGATCCGCCGCCTACACAGGCAGCTACCGCATCGGGGAGCTTTCCCGTAAGTTCAAGGACTTGCTCGCGGGCTTCCTCACCAATAAAGCGGTGAAAGTCGCGCACCATCTCGGGAAACGGGTGCGGCCCACCGACCGTGCCGAGCAAATAGTGAGTGTTCTCAACGTTTGCTACCCAGTCGCGAAACGCCTCATTAATTGCGTCCTTCAGCGTGCGAGAACCGGTTTTTACCGGAATGACCTCGGCTCCGAGAAGCCGCATGCGCGCGACGTTGAGTGCCTGCCGTTCGGTATCAACCTCACCCATGTAAATTGTGCACTCCATGCCGAAAAGCGCGGCGGCTGTCGCAGTGGCCACGCCGTGCTGGCCCGCACCCGTCTCGGCGATGAGGCGGGTCTTGCCGAGCCGCTTCACGAGCAGGGCTTGACCCAAGACATTATTGATCTTATGGGAACCGGTGTGGTTCAGGTCTTCGCGCTTCAAGATAATGCGCGCACCACCCGCGTGCTCCGCAAATCGAGGCACCTCGGTAAGAATGGACGGGCGGCCCGTGTAGCTGCGGTGCAGCTCAGCGAGCTCGGCAGCAAATTCAGGATCTTGTTTGGAAGCCTCGTAAGCGCGCTGCACCTCGTCGAGTGCCGCGATCAACGATTCGGGCATGAACCTGCCACCAAATTCGCCAAAGAAGGGGCCTGTCTGAGTTCTCAGGCCTTGGCCTGGTGCTCGCGACGCCACTACATCGGATTGCTGGTTTGTCATTTCTGCCTGTCAGGTTAAACGCTCAAATATGAAGAGAGTGTTGCAATGGGATCATTCGTGACGAGCGCTTCGCCAACCAGCACAACGTCAGCGCCGGCCTCGCGATAGTGCACCACATCGGTAACATCGAGCACCGCAGACTCTGCCACACGAATAACGCCCGCGGGATCTGGTCAGCGACACGACCGAACAGATCACGATCAAGCTCAAATGTGGAGAGATCCCTCGCATTCACGCCGATCAACTGAGCACCAAGATCAACGGCACGCGCGACCTCGTCAGCAGAGTGGGTTTCGACGAGCGGGGTCATTCCCAGTTCTCGGGTGAAAGCATAGAGGCGTTCCAAGGTCGCTTGCGGAAGTGCCGCAACAATGAGCAGCGCAAGATCGGCGCCGGCGGCACGTGCCTCAAGCAACTGGTACTCATCGCCAATAAAGTCCTTGCGCAGCACCGGAATGCTCACAGCCTTGCGCACGTCTTCGAGATCGGCGAGTGATCCCTTAAACTTTCGCTCCTCGGTCAATACGCTGACTACGCTTGCCCCACCAGCTTCGTACTGGGCGGCAAGGGCGCGAGGTTCGGCGATCTCTGCCAGGTCGCCACGGGAAGGACTAGCCCGCTTCACCTCGGCGATGACCTTAATGTGTTCCGCCGGAGAGAGCGCTTCGAGCACGTCTAGCGCAACAGGACGCGCCAGCGCCTCGGCCTCAACCTCCGAGAACGGACGCTGTTGCCTCCTAGTGGCTGCGTCTTCGAGCGAGCCGGCGAGGAGTTGCTGCAGCAACTTACTCGTGTGTCTTGGGCGAATACTTTGGCCCGTTGACACCGTACCCGGCCTTCGAGAGCACAAAACCGAGCAGTGCACCCAGAACCACAACACCAACACAGGCGTAAACGCCGACTGGGATGTGCAGGAAGAAGAAGACTGCACCAGCTGCGACGCCAAGAAGCATCACGATAACTGCTGTCCATGCGGCGGGTGAATCGCCGTGGCCGGGGTCTCCGTGCTGGGTACTCATGAATCTCCTCTAGATGCGAAGTGAACGACTCAAGCCTACCGGATATTCTCAGCTTCTTGAGCCGCTGGCGGCTGCGCGCTGAGTTTGGCGACCGCTCACCGCAGTTACTGCGGTTGTGTTGGATCGTCGCCGTCGCTGAGCGCATCCCAGTCGGAGATGCGGTCGGGGCCGTCAGCTTTGCACTCTTGGCGCTTGCGCTCGGCGTCATACTTACGTCCCGCCGATCCCCAGCGTCCACCCCAAACAACAACGGTGATCCCGAGCAACGCTGCCACGACCCCGAGCACGAGGGTGACGTAGCTCCAGGGTGACACCTCTGACCAGACGATGGCCGCTTCCGATGTGGTCCCCGTAATACCGGTGAGCTCCGTTACTTTGCCAGAGATGGCGCTAAGGGGGAAACAAGTGCACTCCATGTAAGGGCAGCCGATCCAGCACCCAGCGACGCTACCAGCACACCGAGCACCCTCCGAAACACCGGACCGGCGATCGTGAGCGCAAGGGCTGCGGCAACAAGAGCGAGGGCAAGTGGTGTGAGTGCCGGGTTAATATCTTGCCCCGGCACTGTCTCGACTTTGTGGACGCCCTCAAGCATAAATGACACCCAGGCCTGCGAACCCGCCAGCAACGAAGCAGCGCCCGCGGCGGCGATCCCGAGCAGAACCAGTGGTTTAGCGCGCATTGCTTCCCTCCACACTCGTCTGTAGTCCGGTGATCAATGGGCGCAATGTGTTTGCCACGGCGACCGCTCTCAGAGGTGCGGCTGCTTTACTGAGGCACTCCGCATCCTCGGTCTCAGGGACGGAATCCGCAACAATTCCGGCACCCGCCTGCACAACCGCGATGCCGTCACGAATCGTTGCTGTGCGGATCGCAATCGCCAGATCAGCGGCACCGCCGAGGCCAAAATAGCCAACGACTCCACCGTAGACACCACGAGGGACGGGCTCGAGTTCGTTGATAATCTGCAAAGCACGCGGTTTTGGGGCTCCAGAGAGTGTGCCAGCGGGGAACGTGGCGCGGAATACGTCAACGGGGTTATTCCCCTCGCTCACCTGCCCCTCAACAGTAGACACGATGTGCATGATGTGGCTAAAACGTTCGATTCGCATGAACTCGGTGACCTCCACCGAGTCGGGCT
This sequence comes from Leucobacter coleopterorum, assembly GCF_011382985.1. GTDB lineage: Bacteria > Actinomycetota > Actinomycetes > Actinomycetales > Microbacteriaceae > Leucobacter > Leucobacter coleopterorum. The sequence continues at coordinate 1,355,820 of NZ_CP049933.1, read as the reverse complement.
GGCAAACCCGCAACAGGTCGTTGCGCGCAAGATCCACGAGCATAAGGTGCTCGGCCCGCTCCTTCTCATCTGCGAGCAGTTCACGCTCGTGCTGCTGATCCTCTTCAATCGTCGCCCCACGCGGGCGCGAACCAGCAATCGGGTGCGTGATCGCGTGTCCATTCTCTTGGACTGTCACGAGCGCCTCGGGGCTCGACCCCACAACTGCAAACGGGCGGCCCTCGTTGTCTTCGAGCTGCAATAGGTAGAGGTAAGGACTCGGGTTTAGGTGGCGCAACACCCGGTAGACGTCGAGCGGATCAGCCAAGCACTCCTGCTCGAAACGCTGGGAGGGTACAACCTGAAAAATGTCGCCGTCAACAATGTGGCGCTTCGCTGTATTGACAGTCTCCATGAACTCAGCACTCGTCGTGCGGCGAGTTGGATACGGCATCGCATCCGGGTCAAGCGCCCCCAGCGGCGATGACGCCGGAGCAGCAAGGGTGGCCTGCAATGAGTCGAGCCGGGCCTGTGCGTATGCCCACTGATCGTTACCTGAGACGGTCTCATCGTCGTTGAGCACATTCACCAACAGCACCACGGAACCCTCGCGATGGTCAATCACCACAAGTTCGGACACAAAGCTCAGGCCCTGGGTAGGCAGGCCCGGCCCTGAGCCAGCTGCCACAGCACCACCCTCGATGCGCTCAAACTGCTGCACCGTGTCCCAGCCCACATAACCGACAAAACCACTCGCGAGCGGAGGCAATCCCTCAACTTGGGGTGACCTCCAACGCTCATACACGGCGCGCAGCGCTTCCACTGGCGCGAGTTCGCTCACGCCGCCCAGCAGCAGTCTCTCTTCAGACAGGCTTTGATCATCAGGGTTCGCCACCCAGTGAGCGCGGCCGTCTCGCTCGCCGAGCACCCCGAAGCTGCCTGTTCCAACAAAGCTGAAGCGAGTCCACACCCCACCCTGTTCCGCCGATTCAAGCAAAAACGTTCCGGCGCGACCACCGGCCACCTTGCGATAAATACTGACGGGCGTGTCAGCGTCCGCGAAAATCTCGCGGCACACAGGAAGAACGGCATGGGATGCACGCGCAGCGTCAAAGGCGGCTCGCGTTGTCGTCAGAGTCACCGTCACAGCCTATCGCGCCATGGCCGCTAGACAGGTGAGTCTGGATCCCCCACAAGCGCGGGAATCTGCCGGTCTGTGAAGCAACTGGGGGTGCCAGTGTGACACGCCGCCCCAATTTGAACGACGCGCACAAGCAGCGTGTCACTGTCGCAATCGGCGGCAACGCTACGAACGTACTGCCTGTGGCCAGAGGTGTCGCCCTTGCGCCAGTATTCGCCGCGAGAGCGCGACCAGAAGGTCACTCTACCGGTGGTGAGCGTACGTCGTATTGCCTCGTGATCCATCCACGCAAGCATCAGCACATCACCCGACTCGTCGTCTTGGATAATGGCGGGGATCAGGCCGTTCGCATCGAAAACGAGATCCGCAGGAACGGGGTCTACGGGGTTCATGCGTAGGCCCCGGCACTGGTATTCGTCAGCCGCACAGTGTGCCCGGCATCAGCAAGGGCCTGCTTGACTTGGCCAACGGTAAACGTGCCGTCGTGAAAGACCGAGGCTGCCAGCACGGCATCGGCTCCCGCCTCGATCGCCGGCGCGAAGTGCTCAAGTTTGCCAGCACCACCCGAGGCGATCACCGGGACCGTCGCGAGTTCCCGCACCGCTGCCGTCAGTTCTAAGTCAAAACCCGCAAGTGTACCGTCAGCATCCATTGAGTTAACGAGCAGCTCTCCCGCGCCACGCTCAACCGCCTCGCTGCACCACTCCAGCGCGTCGAGATCGGTCTCATGCTTACCTCCGTGGGTGGTCACCACAAAACCAGAGGGGGTACGGTCACTGCGTTTCACATCGAGAGAGAGCACAAGCACCTGCGCACCAAAACGGTCAGCGATTTCACCAATCACCGCGGGCCTCGCGATTGCGCCGCTGTTGATCCCGACTTTATCGGCCCCAACAGCGAGCAATCGGGCAACGTCGTCGACCTTGCGCACGCCCCCACCCACGGTGAGCGGAATGAAAACCTGTTCGGCGGTACGCTGCACCACATCGTAAGTGGTTGAGCGGTCGTCGACGGTTGCGGTGACGTCAAGAAAGGTGAGTTCGTCGGCACCCTGCTCTGCGTAGCGCGCGGCCAGTTCAACCGGGTCCCCGCGTCTCGCAAATTCAGAAAGTTCACGCCTTTCACGACGCGGCCACCCGCAACGTCGAGGCATGGAATCACACGTGTTGCAACTGACATGTCTGCCCCTATCTCTTACAGGCGCGCCGCGTGGATAGCGGTCACGAGAATCGCCTTCGCACCCAAATCGTAGAGGCGATCCATGACTTCGTTTGCCTCGTCAGCACACACCATGACCCGAACGGCGACCCACTTCTCATCTCGCAGCGGCGAGACAGTGGGTGACTCGATGCCACCGGCAACCGCGATTGCGGCGTCCAGTTGCTCGACCGGCAAATCGTAGTCCATGAGCACGTACTTGCGCGCTACAAGTACACCGCGCAAGCGACGTAGCAGGCGAGCAATACCTGGGTGCTCGTATTCACCGCGAATCAACACCGCGGTCGACTCGAGGATCACGGGACCGAAGATTTCGAGGCCGGCTGCACGCAGCGTCGCGCCGGTCGAAACCACATCGGCGACAGCGTCAGCAACACCGAGTTCAACAGCTGATTCGACCGCACCGTCAAGCTGCACGAGCGTCGCCTCAACCCCGTGTGAGCGCAAGAAGTCATCTACGAGCTTGGGGTAACTGGTCGCGACGCGACGGCCTCTCAGGTCAGCGATCTCAGCTATGTCGCCAGCCGCGGGAGCAGCAAAACGGAACGTAGAGTCTGCAAAGTCCAGCTCGGCAATTTCACTGGCGTTGGATCCGGAATCGAGCAGCAGATCCCGGCCCGTAATGCCGACGTCGAGTGCATCGGAACCAACGTAGGTCGCAATATCGCGAGGACGCAGGTAGAAGAACTGGACATCGTTGCGAGCATCGGTGTGCACGAGAGTGCGACTATCGCGACGTCCAGAATAGCCCGCCTCGGCGAGCATTTCGGCGGCAATTTCGGAGAGCGAACCCTTGTTGGGAACGGCAATACGCAGCATGGTCGAATGGATCCTTCCGTGGTGGCCGTGTCGCGGCCGGAGTAGAGAAATCAGCGGCTGGCGTCGGCTGCGGATGGGGACCGTCGCACCGACGCTAGAGATGCGTGTACACGTCTTCGAGTTTGATGCCCTTTGCGAGCATCATGACCTGCAGGTGGTACAGCAGTTGGCTGATCTCCTCGGCGCACGCGTCTTTCGACTCGTACTCGGCGGCCATCCAAACTTCGGCGGCCTCCTCCACAATCTTTTTGCCGATTGAGTGCACACCGGCGTCGAGCCGCGCGACAGTGTCGCTACCCTCCGGGCGGGTCAACGCCTTCTCGCCAAGCTCAGCGAACAGTTCTTCGAAGGATTTCACTCGTCTAGCGTATCCTGTCTTGCGGTGTCTTGGATTCCGGACTGTTTTTTAGTGTGCGTGTCCTGCCGCAGCGGTACGCAGTTGGGCAATGCGATCCTCGGGAACGCCACCGTAGACTGCAGAGCCTGCAACAAACGTATCGGCTCCAGCCTCGGCCGCGATCCCAATTGTGTCGACCGTAATACCACCGTCTACCTGCAACCAAAGATCAAGCCCCTGCCTAGACTTTGCCTCAGCAAAGCGGCGCAATTTTGGCATCATGTCAGCCATAAATGATTGCCCTCCAAAACCAGGCTCCACCGTCATAACCAGCACCTGGTCGAACTCAGGCAGCAGTTCGAGGTATGGCTCAGGATCTGTGCCGGGCTTGAGCGCGATGCCAGCGCGGGCACCAACCTCACGAATTTTACGGGCGAGCGCCACGGGATCGGCCGCGGCTTCGGCGTGAAACGTCACGGAGTAGGCACCAAGCTCTGCGTAGCCCGGTGCCCAGCGATCCGCATCCGAGATCATGAGGTGCACATCAAGCGGGATGGGTGACACCGCTTGAATGCGCTCAACAATCGGCGGCCCCATCGTGAGATTTGGCACAAAGTGATTGTCCATCACGTCAACGTGCACAAGGTCGGCGGAACGAATCGCCTTCAACTCTGACTCAAGGTTCACGAAGTCGGCGGAAAGGATGCTCGGATTAATACGCTGCGCGGTCACAAAAACTAGCCTACGTTACTCGACAGCCTCCGATTCTTCCTGCGGCAAGCAAGAGTTGGTTCATCTCGAAGCCCTCAGCCCCGAGAAAGCACCGCGGCTTCAGCGCGCTGGGCCGGACCGGGCCGCTCAATCGTTTTGCATAGAGCATCGCCACACCCGTGCCACCGCTCGCCCGGAAGCAATGTGGTGTTTCTCCGCTCAACAATCTAAGTAGACCCAAAACCGTAGATCGCTCCTCGGACACTAGGCTTCACTCTAGAACCACCCTGGCATAAGATCTCACTAAGATTTCAGGACGTTTTTACATAAGATCACAAAAAAAGGGGGAAGCAATCATGAGCACCAAGGATCAATCAACGTCTCGGGGTCAGCGGTGGAACAACAGAACTACACCAAACCAATTGTTGCGATTGTTCTGACTATCACCGCGCTCGCCTTCGTATTCTCAAACGTGGGCGACGCAACTCTGCACTTTCTCTTTCTAAGGTTCACGATGCCGACCTGGGCATGGTTTCTTGCTGTTCTTCTCGCCGGTGTAGTGATCGGCTCCCTGTTTCCTTGGTTCCGCCCTCGGAAGAACCGCAAAGGGTAGGCACTTGCTGGTCGCGGGTGCATCGCTTGCCCAATCACCCAGTGGCCACGCCCGAGGAAGTCTTTGAACCCACTCTGAGGAGAAGAAATGGCTACCACTAACAGCAAAGCACGTCAGTCAAGCAACGTCGACCCCGTGCTGAGCATCAACCCGGTGTTCGTACGCCCCGGCGAGGCAACCGAATTTAGCAAGTTCGTGATGCCGGACGAACCAAGCCTGCCGGAGACCGCTTACCAGATCGTTCACGATGAGGCCATGCTCGATGGCAACTCACGCCTGAATCTCGCAACCTTTGTCACCACGTGGATGGATGACGAAGCGAAGAAGCTATACGCCGAGGCCGCCGACAAGAACATGATCGACAAGGACGAATACCCTGCGACGGCCGCGATCGAGGAGCGCTGCTGGCGAATGTTAGCTGACCTGTGGCACGTGCCGGATCCTAACGACACCATCGGCACCTCGACCATCGGCTCGTCGGAGGCCTGCATGTTGGGTGGCCTGGCACTCAAGCGCCTGTGGCAAGAGAGACGCAGGGCTGAGCGCAAGTCAACCGAAAAGCCAAACCTGATCATGTCGGCTGCCGTACAGGTGGTGTGGGAGAAGTTCTGCAACTACTGGGACGTCGAGCCGCGCTACGTGCCCATTACGAAGGAGCACCTATTCTTCGACGGCTACAACCTCGAAAAGTACGTGGACGAGAACACTATCGGCGTTGTGGTTATCCTTGGCCAGACCTTCACCGGAGCCTACGAACCGGTCAGGGAAATCGCGAAGAAGCTCGATGAGATTCAGGCGAACACCGGTTTCGACGTGAAGATTCACGTCGACGGTGCGTCAGGTGCCATGATCGCGCCGTTCTGCCAGCCAGAGCTTGAGTGGGACTTCAAAGTCGACCGGGTCAATTCGATCAGCACCTCTGGCCACAAGTACGGTCTCGTTTACCCAGGTGTAGGTTGGGTCATTTGGCGCAATACCGCGGTGCTGCCCGAGAGCATGATCTTCCACGTCAGCTACCTCGGCGGGGACATGCCAACCCTGGCGCTGAACTTCTCGCGACCTGGCGCGCAGGTGCTGCTGCAGTACTACCAGTTCCTGCGCCTCGGCCGAGAGGGCTATCGTGCCGTCCAGCAGAACTCGCTCGACGTGGCACAGTACCTCTCGGCAGGCATCGCAGAGATCGGCCCGTTCGAGCTGGTCACCAGGGGCGACACAATTCCCGTGTTCGCCTGGATCTTGAAGGACGGTGCAACAAAGAACTGGACTCTCTATGATCTGGCGGATCGGCTGCGCATGAAGGGTTGGCTCGTACCGGCCTACCCCATGGCAGACGACCTCTCTGACATGGTGCTTCAGCGCATCGTCGTCAAGGTTGGCATGAGCCGCGATCTCGCGACCGCTCTGCTCTCCGACATCAAGGGTGAGGTTGAGTTCTTGGAGACGTTGGAGACGCCTCTGCCCCGCAAGGCCAGCAGCGGATCGCATTTCCACCACTGATACGACCGAGTTGGGTCGGGGCACCCCCTGGCTATTCAGTGTCATCCCGTCGAACGCGGTCGAGGCAAGACTGAGCGGAATGCGGGATTGGCTGGCCTTCAAACCGCTCAGAGATCATGACCATCCTGTTCCTGATGCTTGGGGCGAAACTCATTGGTTCAGGTGTTGCCAACCTGGTGAGTTAGAGCCGCAATTTCTAGCTGGGGTCACATACAAATATGCTGGAATCCATGACTGTGCCCCAGGATCCCCAGCAACCAGAGTTCACGCAGCCGACACAGCCGACACAGCCGACACAGCCGGTGCAGCCGTCCCAGCCACCGCAATATGCGCCTCCTACCGAGTCGCCGCAGTACGCATCTCAGTATGCGCAGCCAACCCAGCCTCACTATGCGCAGCAGCCACCACCTCAGCAGCACACCAGCTACCCGGGCCAGTACGGCGCGCCACAGCCACCCAAGAGAGGGCTCTCTGCGGGGGCAATCATCGGGATCGTCGCGGGTGCGGGTGCCTTCGTATTACTCTTGCTGCTGGCATTTGGAGGTATCGTCGCAGTCGGTGCCGTCCTTGCTGGTGCTGTAGCTTCGAGCAGTTCGAGTTGGTCATCTGACTACGACAATGAGGATCCGGCCCTGGGCTCCCCCAGTGACATCGTGGAGGAGTACCTCAACGCCCTCGCAGACGGTGATGCTGACGCCGCCCGCGACATCGTTGGTGAAACCTCTTCCAACAAACTGCTATCTAACGAGGTCCTGAAGAAGTCACTTGAGTTCGCACCGATGACCAACATCTCGGTAGACGACAACTCGATCCAGCAGGACTCTTACGGGGCAACCGTTTCAGCTTCTTTCGATCTCGGAGGCAAAACGATCACCCGTGATTTCAGCGTCTACGATAACTATGAGGGCGAGTGGGAACTCGAAGACGGACTTGCCGATGTGTCCCTGTCTGCTTTCAAGGGCTTGGGAGTCTCTCTCAACGGTGTCCCCGTGAAGGACGATTATGTTCAACTCTTCCCCGGCACCTACGAAGTTGATATGTCGGTTGAGGCGTTCACCCTCGAAGGCGGAACGAATACCGTCGCGCTCACGCACGACACTGCCTATTCGCACAGCGAAAGACTCACCCCGTTCTCACTGAGAACGCAAATAAGCTCTTCACCGAACTCGTAAGCACCTCACTCAAAGAGTGTCTCGCTCTCAAAACTCTCACAACCCCCTGCGGCAACAACGTCGACGCAAAACTCTCCGACGGTTCGACTGTCGCTGACGGCGACATTCGGCGGACCCTGACTGCTGAGGGTGAGACAGATCTGAAGGGACTCAAGACACGGTCAGACTTTGAATCTCCATCATCGGTTTCTGCGTTTGCCCTCGTCGACATCGAGGTGAGCCTCACAAATGGAGATGCTAACCGGTCTCGTCGGGTCTACGGCGGCCCATTGCTCACCCCAACCGTTGACTTCGCGGCAGAAAAGCCAACGGTTACCTGGAAAAAGTGAGCATAACCGCGTCAGCGTACTTCAACTAACGCCTCGGAATAGCTGCGCGAGAGCAATCGATACTGCTTCGTGAGTGAAGCCCCCACCGCGAGCAATATCATAGCGGCGCCTGACACCAGGAAGATGAGCGCGATACCTCGGCTCTCCCCTTCGCCAAGCAACCACCCCCAGCGGTCTTGACCGGCCTGCCCCGCCATGTAGGGCACCACCCAAAACTCGGCGACCGGCGCTATGAGCAGCGCGGTGATCGGTGCGGCGGCCGCCTCAAACGTCATTGCGAGTCCAAACACCCGCCCCTGTTTTTCGAAGGGAACAACCTTCTGAATAACGGTCTGTTCAGCGGCCTCAACGGCTGGCATGATCGCCATAAATACCCAGATGCCGACGACAAACAGCCACGGCCATTCACGAAGCGTGAAGACCATACCGAGTGCCCCGAGTACACCGACAAGTATCAGCATGGTTCGAATCGGATTCTTGCCGAGCCCCCACCTTGCCACGACGATGCCTCCGACAATAAAACCGGTAGAGGCGACCCCAAACACGATGCCCCACGCCTCCACCGGAAACATGTTGAGACCGTAAGGATCCAACAGCGTCATGAACACTCCACCGGATAGGTTGTTCAGCATCGTAAACAGCACGAGGGCAAACAGTCCTGGGACTGCGACCATCGCCGCCATCCCACCCTTGAAGTCGATGGCGCTGCGGTCAGGATCTGGCACGACCTCTGGCTCAGGAATCTGCAGCACATACAAGTGCACAATGGGCACCGCCACAAACACCGTCGCAATGAGCATGGTGAGCCCCATGCCGAGCAACCCTACAGAAAGACCGCTGAATACACTCGTGGCGATAAACGCGATTCCCTGCACCGTGCCGACGAGCCCGTTCGCGTTCGCATGGCGCTCGACGGGCACGAGCAGCGTCACGGTGGTGGCGAGGGCCAGATTTCTCAGCATCTCAACAACGCAGCCCGCCAGCAAAATGAACGTGAAGATCCAAAACCACGGACCCTGAATATCAAGCAGCACCGACTCGGGCAGCGTGAAATACATCACGCAGCCAATCACAAACGCGACAAGCGAGGACCAAGCTGAAATCAGCATGACCCGCCGCTTGCGCAGGCGATCCACGAGCGACCCAAACCACATCGAGCTCAACGCAAGCAAAATCATGTACGCCCCGCCGAGCACTCCCGTGGCCAAAATGCTCTTGGTTTCTAGGTACACCCAGAAAACAATCGCGAACCATAAGAAATTAGTGGTGAGGTTGGCAACCGCAGTGTTCACGAGCACCTGCAAGAAGGTACGCATATTCTTCTTAGTTTGGAGCGCGTCGGCGTTCTGCGCTGCATTCTTGCTCTCTGCACTCATGCAGACAGGTTAAATCGCACCACCGACATTCTCTAGGGGGTGATGATCATGTCGAAATACGGTAGACCGCTAGGAGACCCGCTCGAACAGCGCGATAAACATCGCGTCTGTACCGTTACGATGCGGCCACAGCTGTGCACTCAAGGCGCTGCCCGCGAGATCCAAATCACCACGCGCCACACGCTGAAGCACGGCTTTCGCATCGAGTTCACGAATCTCTGAGTTGCGCTTCAATAGTCGGTCAACCGTCACTCTGGTCTCCGCAAGGTGAGGCGAACACGTCACATAAGCGAGCACCCCGCCTGGGGCGAGTCGCGCCACCGCAGCATCAAGCAGTTCCCCCTGCAGAGCGGTCAGCTCAGGCAGGTCAGAGGGTTGCTTGCGCCAGCGCGCCTCCGGTCGGCGACGCAGCGCGCCGAGCCCTGAACAGGGCGCATCGACAAGAATGCGGTCGAATCGCGCGTCCGCGTCGCCGTAAGCATCAGCTTCGCGGCCATCAAAACTCACCACGTTTACGCTATCTGCGACCGCAATAACTGAGCGTCGCACGAGCTCGGCCCGGTGCTCAGACACTTCATTGGCGCGCACAGGAGGCGTATCGCCGCGCAGCTCTGCAGCAAGCACCGCCGTTTTGCCCCCCGGGCCAGCACACAGATCCAGCCAGCGCTCCCCCTCAGCTACGGGCCGTAGCCGGGTGAGAGCGAGTGCTGCAAGTTGCGAGCCCTGATCTTGCACACGCACGACGCCTTCAGGAAACCCGAGTGCACTGATCGCGCGCGAGGGATCTCCTCCCGCCAGTTCGAGCCCGAGAGGAGACGGTCCGTTCGCGGTGAGATCGTCGGCGTCTGCCAAAGCTTCCGTATCTCCAGCGTGCCAGCCTGACAGCACAACAAGGCTGACTCGGGGTGACTCATTATTTGCGGAGAGAAGAGCCTTGAGCTCTTGCTCACGTCCCTCGGAACGCAATGCGTCACGCAGCGCACGCACCACCCAGGCCGGATGTGAATCCCGCGCAGCCAGAGCCTCGTCGGGAGAACTTGCCGACTCTACGATCTTCGCCTCCCACGCAGCCGGCGTTGAACGCCCGATCGCGCGCAATACACCGTTCACAAAGCCAACGCCGCTCTGACCTGCGACACGACGCTGAAGTTCGACGCTCTCGTTCACCGCGGCGTGCGCCGCCGTGCGCATCGACAGCAGTTGATGAGCGCCGAGGCGAAGCACGTTGAGGGTTCGAGTATCAATATCACTCACAGCGCGGTTCGCGGCTAATTCGATAATTCGGTCGTAACGTCCTCGTTCACGCAGCGTGCCCGAGGCGAGTTCCGTCGCGAGCGCAGCATCACGCCCGTCAAGATTAGCCTCGCGAATCCGCGAAGACAGCGCAAGGTTCGCGTACGCGTCTCGGTCTTCTACGTCTCGCAGCACGTCATAAGCAACCAACCTAGCCGGAGAGATCTCGACTCGGGATACACGAGGCCGGCGATCCTGGCTGCGATTTTGACCGCCCCGCTGCTTGCCCTGACCGCCACGTATTTGCCGCTCACTCATCGCGCCACCGCTTCCTCACCGCGGCCACGTAGCCACGCGGCCCCATCCATCGCGGCCTTTCCGGCCGGTTGCACCCGAGTGAGTTCGAGCGCGCCATCAACTAGATTCAGGACCGCCTTACCCTTTTGAATCGTTGCAGCACCAGGGAGCACACCGGTGATCTGCTCGACCGCGCTCGCCTCAAGCACCTTCAATGGTTGGTCGTCAACCTGCACAAATGCACCGGGCTCCGGTGTCACTCCCGCCCAGTGGGCGAGCACGCTCTGTGTGGGAAGGCTGAGATCTAGTCGCCCATCTTCTCGGCTCAGCTTGTGCGCATAGCTCGCGTCGCCGGTCTGCGGCTCGCCTACGAGAGAGCCATCAGCAAGCCCATCGACCGCAGCAAGCAGGGCATCCGTGCCGGATTGTGAGAGCGCGGTGAGAGCCTCCCCCGCGGATGTTCCGGGGGCAAAAGCCTGCGAATCACGTGTCAACACGTCACCCGCATCCAGCGCCTCAACCAGGCGGAACACGGTCACACCGAGTTCCTGCTCCCCCGCTTGCAGCGCGCGCTGCACAGGCGCGGCACCGCGCCAGCGCGGGAGATCTGAGAAGTGCAGGTTGATCCACCCCAGGGTTGGCAGCGACAGCAGTGGCTCGCGAACAAGTCCGCCGTAGGCGACAATCACACCGAGCTCCGGGGCCAGGTCGCGAACCCAGGCAGTAGCCTCGTCACCGAGTTTGTTTGCCTTGAATACGGGGATGCCGAGTTCGTCAGCCGCAAGAGCAACCGGCGAAGGGGTGAGGATCCGCTTGCGCCCGAGCGGTGCGTCCTCTCTCGTGATGACACCAACGACTTCGTGGTCACTCTGAGCGAGCGCACGCAGGCTCGGTACGGCAAACTCCGGGGTCCCGGCAAAGACAACTCGCATTCGACCATTCTCGCAGCTTTTGCTGCTTGCCAAGGTGCGGTGCACACCTGCTACACTCCCCTCATGCACATTGTGATTCAGTGGTGGACCGCCTGAGGGCGGTTTCCCGTGCGCATACGCATATTTCCAATACCGCCTCCTCGTAGGCGGTATTTTTGTCTATGGGCGGCGCAATGAAGCAAAGGACCAGAAGTTATGACCATCACACTTTCTCCCTACCGCGCTGACGAAGCTGGATTTTTCGGCGAGTTTGGCGGATCCGCACTACCGCCGTTTTTGGTGGAGCCGATCACCGAAGTGGCCACCGCCTACGAGCAGGCGTCACAAGACCCCGAGTTTCAGCGCCAGCTGCAGTCGCTACTCACAAAGTACGTTGGCCGCCCTTCTCTGCTGTACTTCGCTGAGAACCTGACGGCTACTCTCGGAGGCGCTCGTATCTACCTCAAGCGCGAAGATCTGAACCACACCGGTGCCCACAAAATTAACCACTGTCTCGGTGAGGCTCTGCTCGCAAAGCGCATGGGCAAAAAGACGCTCATTGCCGAGACCGGGGCGGGCCAGCACGGCGTTGCGCTCGCGACCGCCGCCGCCCTCGTTGGGCTGGAGTGCGAGATCCACATGGGAGCGGTCGACATCGCAAAGCAGCACCCAAACGTGGTGCGCATGGAGCTGCTCGGTGCCAAGGTTGTACCCGTTGAAGAGGGTGGAAAGACGCTCAAGGAGGCAGTCGACTCGGCGTTTGCGGTCTTCGCTTCAAAGCCCGAAGACTATTTCTTCGCCATCGGATCGGTTGTGGGGCCGCACCCGTACCCCTCAATGGTGCGCGATTTCCAGTCCGTCGTTGGGCGCGAGGCGCGCGCTCAGATTCTTGAGGAAGAGGGGCGCCTGCCCGAAGTGCTCGTGGCAGCTGTCGGTGGTGGTTCAAACGCGATGGGCCTGTTTGACGCGTTTCTCGAAGACGAGTCCGTGCGAATCATCGGGGTTGAGCCCGCGGGTGAGGGGCTCGATGGGGATCGGCACGCCGCAACCATGACACTCGGTGTACCGGGTGTGCTGCACGGTATGCACACGAAGGTGTTGCAGGACTCAGACGGTGAGCCCTCCGCAGTGCACTCCATCGCCTCGGGCATCGACTACCCGGGAGTCGGGCCGCAGCACGCGCACCTTGAACAGCTGGGTCGAGTCGAATACGTCTCGGTAACTGACGAGGAGGCAGTGTCAGCGTTCCAGCTACTGACTCGGCAGGAGGGCATCATCCCGGCCCTCGAGTCTGCACACGCTCTGGCGGAGGTCGTCAAACTTGCCCCGACACTTCCGAGCGACGCAATCATCATCGCGAACCTCTCGGGCCGCGGTGACAAAGACGTAGACTTCGTCGCGGATCGCCTGCGCGGAGCCTAAGAGGATCGTTTTCACTGCGGGGCGAGCCCTCTGCGCAAGCGTCAAACCTATCCGTCGAACACACCACGATCGTCGAAGCGCAGGCGCAGCGCCTCGGGTCGGGCACGGCCCGGGGCGCGGCCTTTGGCACGGGAGGCGGATCCTGCTGCATCCGCAACCAGGGCGCCACGAAGACGCTTCGCTACTTCTGCTCCCTGAACGTAATCGAAGCGCACGATCGCACGCACGATCCCCGCGGGTGAGGCAGCTCCGCCCTGAGTAACACGCACCGGAACCTGAGTTGGACCGAGATAATCAACTCCAGGCAGATCGGCAATGGTGTGCAGCGCACGCTCGACTTCTTCGGATCCGCCGCTCACACTCGCCACCCGCACGGCGGGCGGGTAGCGCAACGTGTGCCGATCCCGCACCTCGCCCCGCAGCCATTCTTCGCTGCGGCCCGTAACAAAAGCCTGCACTACGGGACCCCCGCCCGAAGCCACGAGGCACAGACCGTCGGGGGCTGCGAGTGCCGCAGCGTTCTCCCACCATCGCAAACAGTCCTCGCCCGCGCGCAGGGTCTCAATGCCGAGCAACCGCTCAGCATCAAGCAGCACCACCGCGCGGTATCCCCCGGCAGCAAGTGGCTCGGCCCCGCGAGTCGCAACGACGAGGGCTGGTCTGGCATCAACGCGCTCACGCGGGTGTTCGCCGTCGCTCAGCAGCACTCGCACCCCGGCAAATTGACGCTCGAACTGTTCAACGGTGCGTCCGGATCCCATGCCGCGCTCCTGCAGGCGCCCGCTGCCGCAGCTGCCGCACCGCCAGGCGTTCGCGAATTCGCCGCACCATCGGCACGAAGCCCGACCCACCACTCGGAACCCAATCGGCCCGGCGCAGTTCATACAGCGGGCAAGATCGCCGCAGTCACCGCACACCGCCACCGGCGCGTACCCGGGCGTCGCGACCTGCACAAGCACGGGACCGGTCTTCAAGCCCTCACGAATGGTCTGCGCAGCAAACTCAGGTACACGACCCGCAAAGGCATCTGGCGCGCGCGCGGCGTCTGCGTGAAACACGCGGGTGCGCCGCGGCAGATTCTGCTGCGCCAGTACATACCCAATCTCAACGAGACGCTGCACCTCTGCGCTGCGCACATGCCCGGCGAACAGCAACCCTGCGCCCGATTGCTCAGCGCGAATCAACGCCGCGTCACGCGCGTGCACGTAGGGGCTGAGCGGTTCCGCCAGCACGGGGTCACCATCATCCCAGAGCAGGATCGCACCCAGATTATGAGCCGGCGCGTACACCGCGGAGCGATTACCCAGCACAATTCGAGGTGTCGCATCGAGCGCGCGCAAAAATGCTGCGTAACGCTCGGAGTTTGACTGCCGGGAATCCACCCGGACCACGTCGGGGTGCCCCAGCGCCGCTAAAGCGTCGCGCAACTGATCGAGGTCTCGGTAATCGGGGGCAACGAGGATCGCGCTCCTACCGCTCGCAAACACCGCGAGCGCAACACGAGCCATTTGAGCTGCCCACCCACCGACCCACTCGCCGGTGTGCAGACGTTCTGGCCCGTGTGAGGCCGTGTGTGACAGGCGCGCTCCGACAATCAGCTCCGCTGCGATCGCTCCTTCTGGGGTTGTCTCTATCTCACGCTCGGGTGCACCCTCGGCAGCTGCGACCGTGACTGCGCCCTTTGCCTCGCCCGCGAGGTGTTTCTTTTCAACCCTCACTTGCCGGGTCGGGATCGCAAGGCGCAAGATATCGCCTGCCGAACCGCCAGCCCGATCCGCGACGGCACGCGCAAGGCGCCACACGTCAGGCGTCAGCTGCGGAACCGTCGTGACGATGTCTGCAATGGGAGACAGTTCGCCGCCAAACTCACTGCGGTCAGCAAACCCGACGATGTACCCGAAAGTCTTTCGGTCTTTCGAACGGAACGGCACACGCACTCGCTGCCCGACGCGCAGGGTTTCAGCGAGGTCTACCGGCACTGCATAATCGAAGAGGTGATCAAGCTGCGGCAAGGCGGAGTCGAGCAGCACCTGCGCTACCGGTCGTCCGGCAGCGGGTTCTGCAAGCTCATAGGCGCTCGCGATATTCACGACAGCCGCCACGTTCAGAGACTTCCTAAGGCTTCATTCACAGGCCAACAGCGGCGCGCAACTCCGCGACCCGAGGAGTCGCTTCCCAGGTAAACTCGGGCAGCTCACGACCAAAGTGGCCATAGGCACTCGTGGCAGCATAAATGGGTCGAATCAGCTGCAGGTCCCGAATGATGGCGAGCGGGCGCAGGTCAAAGAGCTCGCGCACGGCGACTTCGATCTTCTCCCGCGGTACAGTCTCGGTGCCAAAGGTCTCAACGTACAATCCAACGGGGTGGGCGCGACCGATGGCGTAGGCCACCTGCAATTCGGCCCGTCGAGCGAGCCCCGCACGCACCACGTGCTTCGCTACCCAACGCATCGCGTAGGCCGCCGAGCGGTCGACCTTCGAGGGGTCTTTACCACTAAAGGCCCCACCACCGTGACGGCTTGAACCACCGTAGGTGTCAATAATGATCTTGCGCCCGGTCAGGCCAGCATCGCCCATTGGGCCACCAACAACAAACGGCCCGGCTGGATTTATGAAGTATTGGGTGTCGTTACTCGTGAGATCAACCCGGTCGAGCACTGGCCGAATGACCTCACGCATGACGGCGTCGTGTAACGCGGGCTGCGTGATGCTGGGCTGGTGCTGCGTCGATACGACCACGGCTTCAACGGTCGCTGGGCGATCCCCGTCATACCCAATGGTCACCTGAGTCTTGCCATCTGGCCGCAGTTCGGGCAGCAGTCCGCTCTTGCGCACGTTGGTGAGGCGCTCGGCCAAACGATGTGAGATCCAGCTTGGTAGCGGATGCAACTCGGGAGTCTCGTCTGTCGCAAAACCAAACATAATGCCCTGGTCGCCCGCGCCCTGGCGACTCAAGCCGTCGTCGGTGGCACCGCTGCGCTGTTCAAGCGAGGTGTCAACACCACTCGCGATATCGGGCGACTGCTGGCCGATAGAAATCGAGACGCCACAAGAAGAACCGTCGAAGCCCATATCTGAGCTCGTGTAGCCGATATCGCGCACGGCCTCACGCACAATCTGCGGAATCTCGACGTACCCCGAAGTCGAGACCTCACCGGCAACATGCACAAGCCCCGTCGTCACGAGCGTCTCAACGGCAACACGCGCACCCGGGTCCTGTTTCAGAATGGCGTCAAGAATCGAATCTGAAATGCGATCACAGATCTTATCGGGGTGCCCCTCGGTCACGGACTCGGAGGTGAACTGGCGCAGCGACACGATGCTCCTAGGTCGTAAAACGAACAAAAATGACAGATCCGAAAGCCGCAAACGACAGTGGCGCCGGACTCTCTACAGAGTATCCGACGCCACTGACATTGCCGCTTGTGCAGCAGTAAGTTACGCGTGAACGCTACAGTGCAGCGCTCTCTTCGTGCTTCGTCATCGTGAGCTTGCCCTCAACGATCTCGTGCAGCGCAATCGACAGGGGCTTGTCATCAACAGACGAGTCGACCAGCGGACCGACATTGTCGAACAGGTTGCCGTCGTGCAAATCGGTGTAGTAGTTGTTAATCTGACGCGCGCGCTGCGAAGCGAAAATCACCAGAGCGTACTTCGAATCCACCTTATCGAGCAGCTCGTCGATGGGCGGATCAATGATGCCGTTAACATTGGCCATGTAAACACTCCTCTAATAGACCTAGCCATTGTACCCTGTCGGCCCCGGATAGGCTAACCCAACAGTGATCGCACCAGCACGTGCCCGCGTTCCGTTGTGAGACGTGTCCAGGTGAGCGACCGGGAACGGCGAACCGGTTCGCCCTCGACCAAAAACCCCAGCATCTCCGCGGCAAACGCCGCGGCTGCTGGCAAACCAGGCGCAATTTCAACGCCCCACACACTCGCGCGCACCTTCTGCACCACGGCCTCACCGGGGTCCGCCGGCAGCAGCGAGACCACCCGTTCGATCCCCTCGGCGGCGACCTGAGCAAGCGAGTTACCGTCGACACTCCCAGCAGGCTCCCACCCCGAAGTTGGCGGCAGCACCCCGGCCCACGCCGCCATCACGGTCACATCGGGCAATTCCAGGGTACGTCCAACGATCCCGAGCCGTGCAATTCGATCGAGGATCGCGCGCGCCTGCACCGTAGTGTCGACGGGTTCGGCGGGTTGCTCGGCAAGCGCAAACGCCCGCATGACCAGCACCACGGGAACGGCGTCGGTGATCCCGCGCGGCATTTGTGTGCAGCCGTAAACGGCGAGTGTTGATCCGCGGGTCACGAGGCGCACCTCAGCCTGCCCAGCGCGCAACAGACGCTCAAGAAAGATTCGCATGTCGTCTCGCGTCGCGACATCCGCGAGCAGTAGTGTGGCAGCCATTCCAATCAGCCTAGCGGTCACCCGGCGGCCATAGACTGGTTGCCGACAAGACTACCTGGATCCATACCAGGTCAACCGCAGGGAGGAACCATGACTGCAGAATCCGAACTTCTCGCCATGCTCTCGGTGATTGATTCCGACGCGCGCACCCACTATGACATTCTCACGGGGCCGCCTCTGCCAACACCCCACGGTCGCTCCTTCGGAGGCCAAGTTCTTGGGCAGGCCATTGCCGCGGTCGGCACCTCGGTTGCCGAGGGGCGCGAAATCCACTCGATGCACGGCTACTTTCTGCGGCCCGGATCCAGCTCGGAACGCATGACGTTTGAGGTCGCGCGGCTTTACGACGGCCGTTCGTTCTCAACACGGCGCGCACAGGCGTACCAAAACGGTGACGTGCTGATGTCGATGATCGCCTCCTTCCAGGGGATCGAAGAGGGCATCGAACACCAGGAAAGCCTGGACATGTCCGGGATCCCCTCACCCGATGACCTGTCCACAGTATGGGAAAAATACGGCCACCTGGCCGACAGTGGTCGTGCCTCATGGGTACTCAACCGACCGTTCGACCTGCGTTACGTCGAGTCTGACATTGTGCTGCGGGTTGAGGATCAGGCAAGCCGCCAACGGTTGTGGCTTCGGGCACGCGACACGTTGCCCGGCACACAGCTCATTCACTCGGCCGCGCTTGCGTTTGCCTCGGACTATGTTTTGATGGAGCCCGTGCTACGGCGCCACGGTGTACCGTGGGCGACCCCGGGGCTCAGCACCGCGAGCCTCGACCACTCGATGTGGTTCCACCGTCCGTTCCGCGCCGACGAGTGGCTGCTCTACGAGCTCGACTCCCCCACGGCGCAGGGTGGCCGCGGGCTTGCGCACGGACGCTTCTACAATACCTCTGGCGACCTGGTCGCGAGTGTGGCACAGGAGAGCATGATCCGACTGCCCAGCGGAGAGTAGTTTCAAGCCATTGTCGGCGGCTGCGTTGGCAGTTGCGGCTGTGGCTACATCACTCACCGGGTTCGAGGTTTGCAGTTTGCACGAGCCACCTCTCTCCAACGATTGGGCCCCTTTCCCACGGGACTTCCCCGCCGAAAAGTGGCCCAGTCGTAGTTAGCATGTGCTTCGACCTTCACGGCCGCAACGCCCCACGGGACTCGTCAGAAGAATTTGTCACGTTTGCGGTGAAACTGGCAGGTACATGGTGAACAACAAACCACGGAGGTCACCATGTCACTCACCGACAAAGAGCTTGATGCGCAGCTTCGCTCGCTCCTCCTACCCCGCAATTGACTCTGCGGTAGCACTCGCTCTCACGCACGAGGCCGCGCGATCCGCGAGTCACCGCAGACGCCGTCGGATCTGGCTCATGCCGACAGCACTCATCGCTGTGAGCCTGCTCGCGATCCCGACCGCGGCCGTTGCCGAGCGCATCTTTGAAGCACAGAGTGGTGAGTTCTCCGAGGAGACCACGGAGTCAGAAGCCGGCAACGAGTGGATCTACACCGGCAGTCCCGACTACGAGTCGTACCTCTTGAGTATTGTTCCCAAGCACCTGCCCGCACCCGAGTGGCTTGACTGGGACGCCGAAGCGAAGGTCGCGGCCAAGTGGTACCAAAGTTATGAGGGCGGCTATATCGAAGACGCCACCCTCATTTGTGACTTCGAAAATACGCTGTGGCAGGCATGGATCGCAGAGTGGATCATGGCGGACCACGAAAATGACGACGTGAGGCGCGAGGCAGCGATGGCTGCGCTTCGCGAGGCACCCAGCTGGCCGAACATTGCGAGTTCTGACGGTGGCGGTATTCGCTACAGCATGTGGGCATTTGTTGCTCGCATGAACGTAGCAGATCCCCAGGCTCGCAGGGTCGCCGCGCAAGCGTTGGCCGAGCGCGAAACCGGACAGATTGCTCGGGTGGACCAGCTCATCGAGCTAGACCTCACCGACGCTCTACCCGCGGACGAGCAGCTTGCAACGCGTGGCCCCGCATTTCACAAACTGTACGAGGTATGGGATCACCGTGATCGGCAGCTGCTCATCACCGAGATTCTCGCGGGAATCGACACTGTCTCAAGCGAAGATGACTCCAGCGCCGGTTCCCCCTACTGGGATGACTACGACCGCGCGCTTGTCAACATTGCGACGGCAGCAGGGGTGAAAGATCCAGCGGCGGCGGTAGGCCACAGTCGACTCGGGCCATCGATGTGGAAGGACGAGCCGGTCTGGAAGGGTGAGCAGTCAGAGGGCGGAGACGTCAAATGACCGCGCTTTCCACCCCAGGGTCGTTGACCAATTTGAACACCCAGGCTCTCAACCTCGTTCATTTACAATGAAACCGACTTCAACCAGATTGTTGCCGAGTTATTGCCCGATCTCACAGGATATTTTCTGCGCAGGCTCGCTGATCCCGACGACGCGGCTGACGCCACCGCTGATGTGTTGCTCGTGCTCGTTCGAAAGCAGGATCAGCCGCCCCGGGATCGCGAGTCACTCAGACAGTACGGCTTTGGGGTGGCCCGCAAAGTGCTTCTCAAAGCCCGACGTGGCCGTGTGCGGCACACCGAGTTGGCAGAGCGGCTGCGGCGCGAAATGGTGGTGGCTCCCCAGGTGGCCCCGGATCCTCACCCTCAACTTGCAAGCGCGCTCGCCAAGCTGGCGGAGAAGGATCGCGAACTTCTGTTGCTCGTCGCGTGGGAGGACCTGTCGGTCGCCGAAGCCGGAGCCGTACTGGGCTTCAAGGCCGAGGCCGCTCGGCAGCGCTACTCGAGGCTTCGCGCCCGGTTGCGGGCTGAGCTTCACCCATAACCCATCCGGTAGTGCGGGTTTGCCGCTTGGTCCGAGACGAAGCGACCACTTGGCACTATCGGATGGTGTGTCGTGTCAGCCCCGGCGGAACTTCAGCGGCTCGTCCCTCCAGGGTTCGACAGCAGCCCTGGCCTCCGCGGGGATGCGGATCGGGCGCAGGTGCACACCGTCAACGATCACAACCGTGGTAATCGCGCGGGCGACCACGCGGCGTTCCGGCTCCGCCGCCGCGTCGACAACTTCGTAGTGCAGTTCAAGGCTCGATCCACCGAGTTTGCCGATCCACATCTCAACGACGATCGGGGTATCGCCGTACTCAAGCACCCCGAGAAACTCGATCTGCTGGTTCGCGACGAGCATCTTCAGGCCCTCGGGAGTGTCACCGCGAAAGTAACCCTCCATGCCGGTGGCCTGGCGCCCACTGCCACGCCAGAACACGCGTACGCGCGCTTCCTCAAGGTAGCGCGCGTAGGCGACGTTGTTCACGTGGCCGTACGCGTCTTGATCGCCCCAGCGGAGCTCAATATCGACGTAGGTGCGTGCCATGTCAGACCATTATCACGACGCTAGTCGCGGGTCAACTTGCGGTAGGTCACGCGCGAGGGCTTCGCGGCGTCAGCGCCAAGACGTTCAACCTTGTTTGCTTCGTAGGACTCGAAGTTACCCTCGAACCAGTGCCAGTTCGACGGGTTCTCTTCGGTGCCCTCGTACGCAAGAATGTGCGTTGCGATGCGATCAAGGAACCACCGATCGTGAGTGATGACCACAGCACAGCCGGGGAACTCAAGCAGTGCGTTCTCGAGGCTCGACAGGGTCTCGACGTCGAGGTCGTTCGTCGGCTCGTCAAGCAATAGCAGGTTGCCACCCTGCTTGAGCGTAAGCGCGAGGTTCAGGCGGTTGCGCTCGCCTCCGGAGAGCACGCCTGCAAGCTTCTGTTGATCCGGCCCCTTAAACCCAAACGTCGACACATACGCGCGCGACGGAATCTCAGTGTTGCCGACCTGAATGTAGTCGAGCCCGTCAGAAACGACCTCCCACACATTCTTCTTCGGGTCGATGCCACCGCGGGTCTGATCCACGTAACTGAGTTTGACGGTCTCGCCAATTTTCAGTTCTCCATCATCGAGTGGCTCGACACCGACGATCGTTTTGAAGAGTGTTGTTTTACCCACACCGTTCGGGCCAATAATGCCGACGATTCCGTTACGCGGAAGGGTAAACGAGAGCCCGTCGATGAGCACACGCCCGTCGAAGCCCTTCTTGAGGTTCTTGGCGTCGAGCACTAGGTTACCAAGGCGTGGGCCCGCAGGAATCTGGATTTCTTCGAAATCGAGCTTCTTGGTGCGCTCGGCCTCAGCAGCCATTTCTTCGTAGCGGGCGAGACGAGCCTTCGACTTGACCTGGCGGCCCTTCGCGTTGGATCGAACCCACTCGAGTTCGTCCTTCAGACGGCGCTGCAGCTTCTGGTCCTTCTTGCCCTGCACCTCAAGGCGCGCGGCCTTCTGCTCAAGGTACGTCGAGTAGTTGCCCTCGTATGGGTAAAGGCGACCGCGGTCGACCTCACAAATCCAGGTGGCAACGTGGTCGAGGAAGTACCTGTCGTGAGTCACAGCCATGACGGCTCCGGGGTACTTAGAGAGGTGCTGCTCAAGCCAGAGCACACTCTCTGCGTCGAGGTGGTTAGTCGGCTCGTCGAGCAGAAGCAGATCGGGCTTCTCAAGCAGCAGCTTGCAAAGCGCAACGCGGCGCTTCTCACCACCCGAGAGGTTCTTGACGATGGCGTCGGAAGGCGGGCAGCGCAGCGCGTCCATCGCCTGCTCAAGCTGGTTGTCAAGATCCCAGCCGTCGACGTGGTCGATCGCTTCTTGCAACTCGCCCATCTCTGGCAGCAGCTTGTTGTAGTCGGCATCTGGATCAGCCATTTCGGCCGAGATCTCGTTGAAGCGATCAAGCTTGCCCTTGATGTCTGCGACACCCTGCTGAACGTTCTCGAGAACAGTTTTATCTTCGTCGAGCTCTGGCTCCTGCATCAAGATGCCAACGGAGTATCCGGGCGTCAGGATCGCGTCGCCGTTTGAAGGGGTATCGATCCCGGCCATGATCTTCAAGATCGTCGACTTACCGGCACCGTTCGGACCCACAACACCGATCTTCGCGCCGGGCAAAAACGCCATGGTTACGTCGTCGAGGATTACTTTGTCGCCGTGCGCCTTACGTGCGCGCACCATCTGGTAAATGTACTCAGCCATATAACTTCCGGGGTGGTCCCCGAACTCCCTGCTTTAAGAGGCGAAAAACGAAACTCTGACTACTCTACCGGCGGTCAGCAAAAGTGTGTGCAGCTACCAATCAACTGAACGCGTGTTGCCAATCAGACATATGTCTGTGTTTGGGCCGACGGCGGGCTCATTTTTGGCGACAAAGGTGCGATCGGCAGTGACCAACTGCCCAATCAAGCAGTCGGTACCGATACGCACGGAAACAAAGATGTTGTCGGCTTCAAGGTTCGTCTTTGTCTGATCGAAGCTGAACTGCATCATCGTGGGATCAAACCCGGCGTCGATAACGGCCTGCGCGACCGGTTTGCCCACGATTGGCTCTTTACCCGCGGTGTACTTGCGGATGACCTCGGTGAAGTAAGGAAGATTCTGCTCCGCTGTGCCATCCGGCACGAATACCGGAGCAACAGTTGGCTTCTTTGTCGTCTCTTCGCGCTTCGGGGTCTGCGGTGTTGGTCCCGCAACCACACTTTCGACGACCGAGCACCCGGCTAACAGGGGCAGCGCAATTCCAAGCGCTAACGCGGCGCGGCCCAGACGCTTGACAGTTGTGGATTCAGTCACCCCGCTAGTTTACGCAAGCTGCGCCCTAGCTTGCTGAGCGTCATCCAAAACGACATTCGTTCACATGTACGATTTTTCCCGCTAGCTCAGGATCTTATCCACATTTTTCAATCTTCAGCACTCCAAGATACCCGGCGAGGCAGTCTGGAGATGAGCGGACGGTCCGGATCCCGCACGGCACGGCCCGTCCGCTCTTTCATCTCAACACACCATTCAATTTGCGCGAGTAAACTCAGCAGAGGAGACCACATGTCCATACAAATCAGTGTCGTCGGCACCGTCGCCACAGAGCCAAAGCTTCTCAACTCAGCGGGGAAGACCTCGTTCTGCACGTTCCGCGTGGCGAGCAACGAGAGACGCTATGACCGCGAGAAAAACCAGTGGGTCGACGGCGAGACAACATGGCTTTCAGTCAATGCGTTTCGCAGTCTCGCTGAACACGCGCGAGAATCATTTTCGGTCGGGGATCGTGTCATCGTGAACGGAAAGCTTCGTG
The DNA here is from genome assembly GCF_011382985.1 of Leucobacter coleopterorum. Lineage (GTDB taxonomy): Bacteria > Actinomycetota > Actinomycetes > Actinomycetales > Microbacteriaceae > Leucobacter > Leucobacter coleopterorum. The sequence continues at coordinate 1,332,198 of NZ_CP049933.1, read as the reverse complement.
TGAAACGCTGGGAAGCCCAAGACCGCAAGGGGGTCTCAGTTGAGCTGGATGCCGACGGACTCGGGCACGACCTGCGCTGGGGTGTCTCGACATTCAAAAAGCGCATGATTGGAACGCCCGTTCCCGATGCCGAGCCGACAGAAATGACGGCGGCTGAACCGAAGCCCCTGAATAATTCAGTGAATGACGGGTGGCTGACTACGGCGGATGCTCCCGAACAGGGGCAGAACAACGATGGGTTTAGCCAGGTAAGCGCCGCTGCCTAGCGCAGGTAAGCGGTAAAGGCCGCACGTATTTTGTTTACTTTGGGCACCGCAACGGCAAGACAGTAACCCTGAGTTGGGTTCTTCGCGAAGAAATCCTGGTGGTATTCCTCGGCTGCAAATACCTCCCCGAGGGGTTCGAGAGTGGTCGCGATCTCGCCAGGCCACCACTCGCTCGCCCGCTTGATTGCCGCCTCAAACACACTTCGTTGATTGGCGTCTGCGGGAAACATCGCTGAACGGTACTGTGTTCCAACATCGTTGCCCTGCCGATTCACCTGGGTGGGATCGTGCATTGTGAAGAATGCGTCAAGGATCACCTCAGACGGAACGAGGGTCTCGTCAAAGGTCACGGCGACTGCCTCAGCATGACCGGTGGTGCCGGTGCACACTTGCTCGTAGCTAGGTTGATTCGTTTGACCCCCGTGTAGCAGGAGAGCACTTCAGTCACTCCTCGGAGTTGACGATAAGCCGCGTCGAGACACCAGAAGCACCCTCCAGCGACCACGTAGGTAGTGAGAGCGGGTGTTGTATTCACAGTGTTTCCTTCCACCAGGTGTCAGCGGGCCCGACAGGAAGCCTACGCTTGTGTTCACTCGCACGATAGCGTCGCTCAAGGTTTTCAGCCGCGGGCGTAGAAATCTCATCGCCTCGCAAGTAAGCATCGATATCCGTGTAGCTCACCCCGAGGCTCAACTCGTCGGTATGTCCTGGGTCTCCATCAAGCAGATCGGCGGTCGGGATCTTTTCCCAAAGCCGCTCAGGAGCACCGAGCTCTTGCAGCAATGCTGCCCCTGCCCTTTTGTCAATCCAGAGAGAGGAAGCACATCCGCAGCCCCATCCCCAAACTTCGTAAAGAACCCTGTGATGGCCTCCGCGGCGTGATCCGTGCCGATAACCAGCAGCCCACGCTCACCCGCTATGGCGTACTGAGCGATCATGCGCATCCGAGCCTTGACGTTGCCCCGGTTGAAGTCGCTGACTGGCTCCCCCATCGCCCGAGTAACCTCTGCGGTAAGCGCGTCAACCCCACTCGCGATGTTGACAGACACCGATCGATCTGGACGAATAAACGAGAGCGCCAGCTGGGCGTCGTCCTCGTCGTGCTGCACTGAGTAAGGCAGGCGAACCGCAATGAACTCGGCGTCGCGGCCCCAGCACGCAGCCTCTCAACCGCGAGTTGGGCGAGCCGACCCGCGAGAGAGGAGTCTTGGCCTCCCGAGATACCGAGCACAAACCCACGCGCCCCTGGAAGAGAGGAGGCATAGTCAGCAAGAAACGCCACCCGCCGCTCAATCTCATCAGTCGGGTCTATTTCGGGCGCGGTTCCGAGCGCCTCGACGATCTCTCCCTGAGTTTTGCGCATATTCTTCACATTGCCCCCGTCATCTCTCGGTTCCGATGCTGACCGGCTAAGCAAACGCTTCTTCAATTGAATTCAAGCAGCGCGGGCCAAGCAGCCCTTTGAGTTCACCGTAAAGATCTGCTGTCACTCGGACCTGCTGCTTCAACTCAAAAACTCGCACGACATTGTTGGTCAACAGATTCAAGCGAACCTCGCTATCACCGCGGTGCCGCCCGAGCATCGATTTCAATTCTTCCATGAGTTCTTCGGTTGCTCGGGTGTCAGAGAGCGTAAGCATGAGTGTTGTCGCGTCATCTTGCACAGCCGCGTTAATGGGGCGCACACCGTAGGCGTGCATGGTCATACCGTCGTCGCGAGAGTTCATCTTGCCGCGCAGTGCGACAATCGAGTCAGGTTGAAGCAGTTGTCCAAACTCCTGGTAGGACTTGCCCATAAACAGAGCCTGCACCTCACCGGTATAGTCTTCGATCGTGACCATGCCGTAGAGGTTGCCTGATTTTGCGGTGCGATGTTGCACGTTTGTCAGCAGGCCCGCAAACGTCACAATCTCACCGTCAAACCCAGGGCTCGCGTCGGGATCGGTGACCTGCTGGATCGTCGCAGACGCTTCTTTTGCGAGCGCCGACTCGAGGCCACGAAGCGGGTGATCTGAGACGTAGAGCCCAAGCATCTCACGCTCGAAGGCAAGCTTGTCCTTTTTGGTCCACTCGGGGCGATCTGGAATCTGCAATACCTGTTCGGGTTCAACCTCGCCAGCCTCTGCAGCCTCTGCAAACAAGCTGTCGAAGTCGAAACCAACGTTGCCTTTCTCTGCGTCGCGCTTGTCTTTTACCGCGCTCTCGATCGCGGGCTCGTGAATCTCAACCAGCGCACGCCGGGTGCCGCCAAGACCGTCAAACGCGCCGGCTTTCACTAGCGACTCAACTGTGCGCTTGTTCAGGGCTACAAGAGGCACTTTCTTGAGGAAGTCGTGAAAGCTCTCGAAGGCTCCCTGGGACTCTCGAGCTTCACGAATTCCCTCGACAACGTTGGCGCCGACGTTACGGATCGCGCCGAGCCCAAAGCGAATATCTTCGCCGACAGCAGCAAAGTCAGCAAACGACTCGTTTACCGCGGGCGGCAGCACCTTGATGCCCATGCGGCGGCACTCGTTCAGATAGATCGCGAGCTTGTCTTTCGAGTCTCCGACGCTGGTCAGCAGCGCGGCCATGTACTCCGCCGGATAGTGTTCCTTGAGGTACGCGGTCCAATAACTGATCACCCCGTAGGCGGCCGAGTGCGCCTTGTTAAAGGCGTAGTCGGAGAAGGGCAGCAGAATGTCCCACAGCGCCTTGATTGCGGCTTCGCCGAAGCCGTTCGCCTTCATGCCCCAGAAAAGCCCTCGTACTGTTTATCGAGCTCTTCCTTCTTCTTTTTGCCCATTGCGCGCCGCAAAATATCCGCTTGGCCGAGCGAAAAACCCGCGACCTTCTGCGCAATCGACATGACCTGCTCCTGATAAATGATCAGACCGTAGGTCGTGTCGAGAATCTCACGCAGCGGTTCTTCAAGTTCTGGGTGAATCGGGGTAATCGGTTGCAGCCCGTTTTTTCGAAGAGCATAGTTCGTGTGTGAGTCTGCACCCATTGGTCCCGGTCGGTACAGTGCGAGCACAGCTGAGATATCTTCGAAGTTGTCCGGCTTCATCAGCCGCAAGAGCCCACGCATGGGACCGCCATCGAGCTGAAACACCCCGAGTGTGTCACCGCGAGCAAGCAGCTCATACGATGGGGCGTCGTCAAGTGCGAGTCGCTCAAGATCTAGTTCTTCGCCCTTGTTCAGGCGAATGTTTTCGAGCGCGTCAGAGATGATCGTGAGGTTACGCAACCCCAAGAAGTCCATCTTGATGAGTCCAAGACCCTCGCAGGTTGGGTAGTCGAATTGCGTGACGATCTGGCCATCTTGCTCACGCTTCATAATTGGGATGATGTCGATGAGCGGGTCACTCGACATGATCACACCAGCAGCGTGCACACCCCATTGGCGCTTCAGACCTTCAAGCCCGAGCGCGGTCTCATAGACCAGCTTGGCCTCCGCGTCTTCGGCCAGAACGGCACGGAACTCTGCGGCTTCCTTATACCGGGGGTGCGCGGGGTCGGTGATGCCAGAGAGCGGGATATCCTTCGCCATCACGGCGGGCGGCATGGCCTTGGTGAGTTTCTCCCCATGCCGAACGGGAATCCAAGCACACGCGAAGAGTCTTTAAGGGCCTGCTTCGACTTAATCGTGCCGTAGGTCACAATCTGCGCAACACGCTCATCGCCGTATTTTTCGGTGACGTACTGAATCACCTCGCCACGGCGGCGATCATCGAAGTCGACGTCGAAGTCGGGCATCGACACACGATCGGGGTTCAAGAACCGCTCGAAGATGAGCCCGTGCTGCAGCGGGTCGAGGTCCGTGATCCTCATTGCATAAGCGGCCATCGAACCGGCCCCCGAACCACGCCCGGGTCCCACTCGAATCCCGTTGTCTTTTGACCAGTTGATGAAGTCGGCAACGACTAGGAAGTAACCGGGGAAGCCCATCTGGGTAATCACGCCAGTCTCATACTCAGCCTGCTTACGCACTGCGTCAGGGATCCCGTCTGGGTATCGGTAGTGCAGGCCACGCTCGACCTCTTTGATAAACCAGCTTTCCTCGGTCTCGCCATCGGGAACTGGGTAGCGCGGCATGTAGTTTGCGCTGGTGTTGAACTCGGATCCGCAGCGCTCAGCGATGAGAAGCGTGTTGTCGCAGGCTTCCGGTAGTTCACGGAAGATGTGCCGCATCTCTGCAGCTGACTTGAGGTAGTAGCCACTGCCGCTGAATTGAAAGCGGTTGGGATCGTCCATGCGAGATCCGGACTGCACACACAGCAACGCCGAGTGAGCCTCAGCATCACTTTCGTGTACGTAGTGCAGATCGTTCGTGGCGACGAGCGGGATCTTCAGGTCGCGGGCGATCTCAAGCAAATCGGTCTTTACGCGGCGCTCAATATCGAGGCCGTGATCCATCAGCTCGCAGAAAAAGTTTTCTTTGCCAAAGAGATCTTGAAACTCAGCCGCAGCCTCACGGGCTTCCTTTAACTGGCCGAGGCGAATGCGGGTGTGGATCTCGCCAGAGGGGCAACCGGTTGTTGCGATGAGACCCTTTGAATACTTCTGCAGCAATTCACGGTCCATGCGGGGCTTGAAGTAGTAGCCCTCCATCGAAGCGAGACTTGAGAGCCGAAAGAGGTTGTGCATACCCTCGGTTGTCTCCGACAGCAGCGTCATGTGGGTATATGCACCAGCACCAGAAACGTCGTCACCGGAACCGTCGCCCCAACGAACGCGGGTGCGATCGCCGCGGTGAGTACCCGGCGTCAAGTATGCCTCGATACCGACAATCGGCTTCACGCCCGCATCGTTTGCGGTCTTCCAAAAATCAAAGGCGCCAAACGTGTTGCCGTGGTCAGTCACTGCAATCGCCGGCATATTCTGCTCAGCCGCCGCCTGAATCAGCGGCTTAACTCGTGCTGCCCCATCAAGCATTGAATACTCACTGTGCACGTGCAGGTGAACAAATCCGTCATTTTCAGCCACAGAGGACGCCCCTTTCACAGACCACTCAAGGTTACCCTGCTTTGATGTGAGAGCTACGACCCGAGGTATTTGCCGACACGCGGAATCCGCCGAATGAGCACCGTCACAAACAGGCTCGGGATCAACACAAGTAACGTCAGCAGAGGCACGGTCGCCCACACCGGGCCCGTGGTGGTTTCAAAGCCAAGCTGTTTATACAGCCACTGGAAGAACGGGTGAATCAGATAGAGGCCAAGCGAATTCGCACTTAAGAACATCACCAGACGTAGTGGCTTCCCGAGAGCCTTACCCGCTCACCCCACGCTCGCGCAAGCACAAACACCGCAACTGCAACGACCGCTACGTTGATCGTCAAGTATCGATAAAACAGCTCATCGGATTCTTCTCGGGCGTGCGACACCATCACGGTACCGACGATAGTTCCCACCAGCCCGAGTAGGCCAGCAACGCTCAACCAGGTCACAGCACGGGAGCCAAGCCTGCAGGTGCTGAGCAGGTAACCCAGTAAAAAGTACGCGGAGTAACCCAGTACCAACTCCAGCCTGATCGTTCCGAGCACTTCAGCGAGCAACTCACCAGCCACGGGAATACGTGTCAACAAAGGAAGAACAAACACAAACGGAATCGCAAGGGCGACAAAATACCAGGCGACTCGCCTATCTCGAACGATCAGTCTCAGAATGGGTGCGACCAGATACAGTCCTGCGAGAGCCAGGAGAAACCAGAGGTGAAAGTGACCGGTCACAACACGGGTAACGAACTCCATCAGATCCCAGCTGCCCCTGGACCGTACACCTCAAGCGTCGCGTAGAACAGTGACCAAAATGCATACAGGAGCAGAAGCCTTGGGATGCTCCTGCGAAACAACGAGCGCCAGGTCACGTCTCGTTTTGGATCTAGAAAAAGCGCCCCCGAAATCATGAAAAAGACGGGGACACAGTAGCGAAGGAAAGATCCGAACACCGCTAGGTCATCCCAGCGTGGATTATCAGGAGTCAGGTCGTGCCACTCCGTAATTGAGACATGCAGCATCACAACGGCAACAATTGCAAGCACACGCAACAGGTCGAAGTGCTGCACGCGTGAGAAGGCACTTTGTTGCTGCCCCGCCTTCGCCATCTGAATATGCTAACAATCTGAGCGCGCTAAAGTTGCGAGGGTGAGCGAATCTGCAGGTACCACCAGTCCCCAACCGTCAGCGTCATTTTGCCGGTCTACAATTCGATGCCATACCTCACAGAGACCATGGAGTCGGTCCTGTCGCAAGACCTCCAAGACTTAGAGGTCATCGCGGTGAATGACGGCTCAACCGACGGGTCAGGCGAGGAACTTGACCGGTTTGCCGCGCTTGACAGCCGTGTCACCGTGCATCACCAACCGAACAGCGGCTGGCCGGGTATGCCCGCAACCGCGGCCTCGACATCGCGCGCGGTACTTTTGTCATGTTCATGGACTCAGACGACACGCTCGCCCGCAATGCTCTGAGCGCGATGGTTAACATGGCCGAGGATCGCCAGGCCGATATTGTCATCCCGCGTTTCCAGGGCACCGGTGGTCGTCAGGTGCAGGGCCTCTTCCTCAGTTTCCCGGAGGGCGACATTGGTCTTCCCCGCGCAATGGAGACGCTCTCACCCCAGAAACTCTTCCGCCGCAGCATGATCGAACAGGATCAGCTGCGCTTTCCCGAGGGCAAGGTTCGCCTCGAAGACGGCATCTTCATCACCCGCGCCTACACCATCGCCCGCCGAATTACGTTCTGCGGTACCGGCCCGCTCTATTTCATTGCCGAGCGCGATGACGGGCAAAACATCTCAGCGCGCCCCATAGATCCTGACAACTATGTCTCTTCGTGCCGCAAGATCGCCGAGCTACTGCGTGATGGTGTGCCTGATGCGAAGCGATCCGAACGACTGATTCGCCAGTTCTTTTCTCGCAAGGGGCTGCGCTTCTATGCGGCGAAGCGGTGGCTGAAGTTTGATGCCGAGCGCAAGCAGCGTTGGGTCACCCTGCACCAGCAGTTTCTGCGCGATTTCGTGCCGTCAGAGAGCGACGCCCTCATTCAAAACGTCACTGATCGCCGCAAGGTGATGCTGATACGCGCGGGCGACGTCATCGGCCTCGACCGCCTGATTGCTGCTGAGCAAGAGCTCGTACACACGAATCAATATCTCGGTGGGACCCATGGCACCTACGGTGTGGAGCTTCTCGTTGCGGTCACGCCCGAAGATCCAACCAGCATTCTTGGTCAGAGCCGCACACCCTCGGCATGGCGGTTAAACCTGGCCCGTCTTGTGCACCGCGTGTTGCGCCCGTTCTTTGGACACCACTTTGCGCGTGGCCTCAGCCGCAAACTTTCACAAATTGCGGTTGGGCGTGCACCCGGCGCCTACCTGATGCTTGCTGGTCGTCGAGTGCGCAACGCTATCGCCGTGCCGGGCCGCCTGGTTGGCGCACAAAATGGATCTCTCCACTTTCGGTTTGTGCTGCCCGAAGAACTGCTTCGGCGCTTTCCTGGTGAGCGTGTTGATATGTGGACCATAGCTGAGGTCCATCCAAACCTGAGCGGCCGCCAGACGCGAGTCCGCACTGCGCCACTCAAGAAGGGGCAGAAGCTTGGAGGCCTCGCCTACGCCACGAACCAGGGCAATCTGAGTCTGGATCTGCGCAAGAAGCGCGGTTAACTAGGCGTCAAGCACGTCAATGGCGTGCTGCAGGTCGTTAGGATAGACACTCTCGAACTCGACAGGCTCACCGGTACCTGGGTGCCTGAATCCCAGCCGCATCGCGTGGAGCCACTGACGGTCGAGTCCCAGACGCTCAGAAAGCGTGGGATCGGCGCCGTACATTGTATCTCCCACGCAGGGGTGACGCTGCGCAGACATGTGCACGCGAATCTGGTGTGTGCGTCCAGTCTCGAGTTCGACCTCAAGCAGTGTTGCGTAGGGAAACGCTTCGAGCGTGCGGTAATGCGTGATGGAGTGTTTTCCTTCTTGCACAACCGCGAACTTCCACTCGTGTCCGGGATGCCGTCCGATAGCACTCTCAATCGTCCCGGAGAAGGGATCTGGGTGTCCTTGCACCACTGTGTGGTAGATTTTGTCAACTTCGCGCTGTTTGAAAGCGCGCTTCAGTCTGCTGTAAGCACGTTCGCTCTTGGCTACGGCCATGAGACCACTCGTTCCCGCATCAAGTCGGTGCACGATGCCCTGACGCTCGGGCGGTCCCGAGGTTGCGATCCGATACCCAGCCCCTGCAAGTGCGCCAAGCACAGTAGGGCCTTCCCAGCCTTGAGAAGGATGAGCCGCGACTCCCGCAGGTTTATCAACAACAACAAAGTCTTCGTCATCGTAGATGATGCCGAGTTCTGGCAGTTCGACCGGCACGATCTCTGGCCCGGTCTTTTCTGTCCAGCTCACCTCGAGCCAAGAATCAGTGTGCAAGCGGTCTGACTTTCCCAGCACCTTTCCGTCAAGGGTCACCCCTCCGGCCTGCGCCACCTCTGCGGCGAAGCTCCGCGAGAACCCCATCAACTTCGCGAGCGCAGCATCGACCCGTTGACCGGCGAGGCCGTCGGGCACGGGAAGACTACGGTGTTCCATCGTTTCCCTCGCTGAGCTCAGGATCGGAATGAGGTTCCCGCTCGCCGGTTGCGCTCTTCCGAACGCGTGGCGATCCGTCGATCGGCACCCCAAACAGGGTGATGAGCACAAACAGCACCATGCCAACCACAATGCCCATGTCTGCGATGTTGTAGATCGCAGGAATCATCCAAGGGGTTGAGATGAAATCAATGACGTGTCCCACTGGGAAGCCAGGATCGCGCGTCAGCCGATCAGTTAGATTACCGAGCACACCGCCGAGCAGTAACCCCAGGAATATTGACCATGAGATCGACCGCAGACGACGGATCTGCCACAGAATCACCACAACAACGACAGCAGCGAGAATCGTGAAAATCCAGGTCGAGCCGCTCGCCATGGAGAATGCTGCGCCCGGGTTGCGCACGAAGTGCCACTGCAAAAACTCGCCGATAACAGGGACCGTTTCTCCCTCTGGCAGATTCGCAACAACCCAGTTTTTTACGAGCTGGTCAGCGATGAAGACCGCTGCCGCTACCAAAAGTAGCAGCAGCGGTATCCAGCGCTTACGCGGAGCGGGTTGCCCTGAAGTTCCCGAAGCCTCGGGAGTGTCACTCACGCTCTCGATTATTGCAGGCCGTCAGGTGCGCCAGCGGGCTCCGGTGAGCCGTCGAGGCCGCGCAGCTGCGACTGAATGTAGGAGCGCAGCGTCGAGCGGTACTCGCTCTCGAACTGACGAAGATCTTTGATCTTGAACTGCAGATCGCTGCGCTCGTTGCCGAGCAGACGAAGTTCTTCAGCGCGCTGCTTCTGCGCTTCTTCGATGAGTTGCTTTGCGGTGAGCTCGGCGTCTTCGACCATCTGGTCACGCTTTGCCTGCGCCTCACTGATGAGACTGTCACGAGTTGCTTCGCCTTCACGAACGTGCTTGTCGTGCAGTTCAAGTGCGAGCTGCAGCATTGCGCTCGACTTCACGGCATCAGGCTGAGCAGCGTGTGTTTCTTGCACCGCTGGCGCCTCAGCAGGAGCCGCAGGAGCAACCGGTGCCTCGACAACGATGGTCTGCTCGGAAACCGCCTCTTCGGAGGCGCCGGAGCGGGCCTCGCAAGCCGCAAGCTTCTGGGTGAGATCGTCGACCTGTGCCTGAAGCTCAGACTTCTCCAGCTCGTGCTGGCGCAGCAACTCGACGATTGAGTCAAGGAAATCGTCGACCTGGTCGAGATCGTAACCGTCGCGGAACTTAGTGATCGTAAATTTCTGATTTACGACATCTTCAGGAGTTAAGGCCATCGTTACGTCTCTTTCAATTCGGGTTCACTCACGTGATCAGTACAACGCTAGCAAAAAAAGCCTGATTCTCGCAGCGCGCACCATTTTCTACTACAAATAGCCAGGAATGACCGCTAACAAGATCCAGCAAGTCAGCATAGTAAGCAGCCAGCCAAGATCCAAGGAAACTTGCCCAAGACGGATCGGAGGGAGAAGGCGGCGGAACATTCGGATGGGAGGGTCCGTCAAGGTGTAGACAAACTCAACTGCGACAGCCATCGGGCCACGCGGCCGGAAATTGCGGCTGAGCACACGGATCCAGTCGATCACAAACCGCGCCCAGAGCACGATGACATAAATGCGCAGAGCGACACGAATGGTCGTCAGCACCCCAAAAAGCAAAATCTCCACGTTATGCAGTAGGTGTCACAAAGAACGAACCACTGTCGTTCGGTGCGGATTCGTCGCTGCCAACCTCGATATGCTCGGGGGTCAACAGAAAAACCTTGCTGGTAACCCGCTCGATGCGCCCGTTCAGACCCATCGTGAGACCACTTGCGAAGTCGATGAGCCGCTTTGCATCCGGTTCATTCATGCGCGACAGATTGATGATGACGGGAAGACCATCGCGGAAGCCCTCCGCGATCGACTTTGCATCGCGGTACTCTGCCGGGTGAACCGTCAAAATCTCGTTCATCACTGGAGCGCCAGCCTGCCTGGTGGGCGTGACCCTGCGCAGAGGAGTGACGGCAGCGCGCTGCGGAGCAGGGCGGCTGTTCTGGGGCTTCGCCGCCGGCGTCGCGACAGAACTCTGCTGCACCGACTGGGTCGGCTGCTGCGCCGTGGCGTTCTGGTCTTCGAGGTCTTCCTCGGCGAGCCCCAGGAACACCATGGTCTTCTTCAGCGCGTTACTCATTTTCTCTCCCAACGGTGCGGTGTTTTGAGACTACCGGTGCTCCGGCCGATTACCCGTGATTGCGCTGCCAATACGAAGGTGTGTCGCGCCCGCCGCAATGGCCTCGACGTAGTCATGGGTCATACCCGCAGATATCGCCGAGGCCGAAGGTTCAAGCGCTCTCACCCGATCCGAGTAACCGGCAAGACGCTCGAATGCGGCGGCGGCTGGCTCCTCCAACGGCGCCACAGACATCACGCCCCGCAACCGCAGCGAGGGCGTTTGTAACACTTTCTCAGCGAGAGTCTCGATCCCGTCGGGGGCAACTCCCCCACGACCAGGATCGTCAGTGAGATTGATTTGCACAAACGCATCAATCACTCGACCAGTTTCATTATCCGCGAGCGCATCGACGAGCCGTTCACGATCGATCGAGTGAATCGCGTGCGCGTACCTGGCGGCTTGCCGAGCCTTTTTGGTCTGCAACTGACCAATGAAGTGCCAGTTCAGATTAAGCTGGGCAAGCTCCTCAGCCTTTGCCTGGGCTTCTTGGTGACGATTCTCACCCACGTCACGGACTCCCAGCTCAGAGAGGGCAGCCACGAGACTCGCGGGGTGAAACTTCGTCACCACAATAAGCGTGACGTCGCCAGCATCCCGAGAGGCCCGCTTGCAGGCCTCGGAGATACCCGCCTGCACGAACTGCAGGCGAGCACCGAGTTCTGGATAAGACGACAGAGCTTCACTTGCCAATGATTTACCTCAGGAACTCGGGAATGTCGAGATCATCGTCATCGTCACCATCAAACGCGGGATCGGGCAGCTGTGCCTCAACGGGAGGGTTCGACAATACTTCTCCGAACTGCCCCGTGGCGGGACTGGAGAGTGATTCAGCACCACTGGCGCTCACAGCACCGACACCGGCTGCAATGCGTGCCGTATTTGCAGCCTCGTCGATCCCCTCGACGTGGCTCCCACGACGGCCGCGCTCGACAGGTGCAGTCTGTGCGACGGGCTCATCATCAAAACCGGCTGCAATCACTGTGACCCGCACCTCATCACCGAGCGTGTCGTCAATGACAGTACCGAAGATAATGTTGGCCTCAGGGTGCACAACGTCTTGCACGAGCGTCGACGCCTCGTAGATCTCACTGAGCGCAAGGTTCGAGGAACCCTGAATGGAGAGCAGCACGCCGTGCGCGCCCTCAACCGAGGCTTCAAGCAGCGGCGACGCAACGGCAAGCTCGGCCGCCTTAATGGCGCGATCAGCACCGCGCGCCGATCCGATACCCATGAGGGCAGCACCCGCGCCCTGCATAACCGACTTCACATCGGCGAAGTCGAGGTTGATGAGACCGGGGGTCGTGATGAGGTCGGTAATGCCCGAAACACCCGCGAGCAGCACCTGGTCTGCGGCAGCGAACGCCTCGATCATGCTGATACCCGGCTCGCTGATATCGAGCAAACGGTCGTTTGGTACAACGATGAGCGTGTCAACCGCCTCGCGTAACGTATGCACACCAGCATCGGCCTGGGCTGCACGGCGCTTACCTTCGAAACTAAAGGGACGGGTCACAACACCGATGGTGAGCGCACCAATCGACTTTGCGATCCGCGCCACGACCGGTGCCGCTCCGGTGCCAGTGCCACCGCCCTCACCCGCGGTCACAAAAATCATGTCTGACCCGGCAAGGGCCTCTTCGATCTCCTCAGCGTGATCCTCGGCTGCGCGACGGCCAACCTCAGGGTCGGCGCCTGCGCCGAGCCCACGGGTCAGCTCGCGCCCGATGTCGAGCTTGACATCCGCATCACTGAGCAGCAAAGCCTGTGCGTCGGTGTTCACGGCAATGAACTCAACTCCGCGCAGACCAAGCTCGATCATGCGGTTGACAGCGTTGACGCCACCGCCGCCAACACCGACGACCTTGATCACCGCGAGGTAGTTCTGGTTCGTTGACACGTGGTTCCTCCGCCCCTAACCTTCAACCTCTACCTGAAGTTAAAAGTTAGTATCGCCGTATACATTTCCTGGGCACCAAGGTATGTCCCAGGGACGCAAGACCCTCGGAGACACGCCGAAACTACTGGAAGACGGGAGCTTCAGTTGACGAAACATCGATGCGTGTGATCGCGCGATCCCCGAGGGCACCCAGCATCGAGGTGAGCACGACGGCTTTCTTCTTCGAGAGCTCGGCGTCGCCCACATCACTTCGACCCCGCTCGCGAGCTTGAGCGTTACGTCCTGTCCGCTTGATGCGGTGATCGACACAACCTGCGCACGCAGTTCGGCCGGCATGTCGCGCAGCACGCGAGCTGACGCAGCGAAGGCCTTCGACTTTTTGTCCGATGCTGGCCCACTCGCAAGTGGTACGCCCGCAGGCGGAGCCTCTGCGGTCCCGAGCATCACACCCGCCGCATCGTAGAGCTGAAAAGTGCCGCCCTTTTCGATTGAAAGCACCGGCACACGCTCCTCGATACGCACTTTGAGCGTGCTCGGAGGAATCACCTCCATGGAATAGCGCTCGATTCCAGGGAAGGGCTCAAGCGCATCTCGAATCGCGGAGTCTTGGACGAGGGCGAGCGGTACACCTTCAAACTCGGAAAGCGCCTTCTTTAGGTCTTCAACCTTGACGCTCGACGCACCCTCAATTTGCACCTGACGCACCGCCATGAGCGGCGTAAACACACCAACGGCGACAAAGAGCGCAAGGGCTATAACGGTGCCGAGCGCTATCAACCAGTTGCGGCGACGTCGGCGCGTATGCGCCGAGAACCTGCGACTCTCCCGCCGCCGCTGGGCTTTGGCCCGTCGAGCGGCTTCGCGTAGCTGGCGCTCGGCTTCGGCCACAGGATCAGGTTCGGCCCTGTACACGGGTTCCGAAGCGCGCACGGGCGCTGACTCAAGATCGCTCGAATGTTCAGCCTGAAATCTACTGAGCACACCGCGCAGCCGCCGCGAGTGGTCGGGCGCAGTATTTTCATCGGATTCCGACTCCGAAGCTGTCAGTTCTTCATCGGGCTCTTGCCGGTCCGGCATTCGGTCAAACCCGCCCGGTCGTTTCACTTCGCTGCAGACTCCACTGCGTCAAATCGATTCTGCAGCGCCGCCACGATCTGCGGAATGATCTGGTAGACCGTTCCACAGCTCATCGTGACCATTACGTCACCGGGTTTGGCAATGCCGGCAAGGTAATCTGCGGCGTTCTGCCAGTCGTCGAGGTAAGCCACCTTTGTGGAATCGCTAAAGTCACGCGACACAAGCTCACCCGTCACACCAGGAACCGGATCTTCGCGCGCCCCATCGACAGCAAGCACGACCGTGTGATCTGCGCCACGCTCAAGCGCTTCCGCAAACTCCCTATGAAATGTATGGGTTCGGCTGAAGAGGTGCGGCTGGTGCACTGCGATGAGGCGCCCCTCACCCACCACGGCGCGAGCCGATTCCAGAAGAGCCGCGACCTCGGTCGGATGGTGCGCATAATCGTCGTAGACTCGCACACCCGCAACATCTGCGTGAAACTCAAAACGGCGCTTCGTGCCACCAAACTCGGCAATCGCGGCGAGAGCTGCACCGGGTTCGTGCCCAAGCGCGGTCAGCACCGCGAGCACACCAACGGCGTTCACGGCGTTGTGTCTCCCATACACACCCAGTTGCGCTTCGAACCGAGCACCGTCAATCTCGACACCAAAGCGCACCGGACCCGAGTCATCAACATCGACCATTCGCACGTCGGCGTTTGCGGCTTCCCCGAAGGTGCGAATCGGTGTCGTTGTCCCCTCTGCACGGAGGGTAGCGAGAACTTCAAGCGCCCCCTTGTCGTCGGCGGAAATCACGATCTGCTCAGTAGCACCTCGAGCGAAGTCGACAAATGCCTGCATGAATGCTTCGCGGGAGCCGTAGAAGTCCAGATGCTCAGGATCGACGTTGGTGATGAGCGCCACTGCCGTGTCGTAGAGCAAAAAGGACTTGTCGGACTCGTCTGCCTCAATCGCAAACAGTTCGTCTGTCCCCGCGCCCGAGCTCACCCCGAGGGATTCGATGATCCCACCATTCACGAATGAGGGGTCGAGACCAAGCCCAAGCATTCCCGTGACCAGCATGCCGGTTGAGGTTGTTTTGCCGTGGGCACCGGCAACTGCCACCACTCGCTTACCACGCGACAACCAGGCAAGCGCCTGTGAGCGGTGGAGCACTGGCAAGCCCTTTGCAAGGGCCAGCTGGTACTCAGGGTTGTCTTGCCAGAGTGCGCCGGTGACCACAAGAGTGTCGGCGTCACCAACGTTCGCTGCATCGTGGCCGATTGCAACCGTAATCCCGAGCTCTTCAAGCGCCTTGGTCGAGTAGTTTGCACTGCGATCGGATCCCGTAACTCGGACCCCCGCTTGATGCATCATGCGTGCGATCCCGCTCATGCCTGAGCCGCCAATGCCAACAAAGTGGACGTTACCGAGATCGGCGGGAATCTTCAGGTCGAGATCAGGGTAAATCATCGGGGCTCCTTCTGGGGTCTGCCCGTCAAGAATAGCGCTATACGCCTTGGAAGCTGGCCAGCACGCCCAGCTTCGTAGTTCCGCTATTGTTTGGAAATCGCTAGCCCGCCAGCGCCTCGCGCACCAAACCTAGTAGCCGTTCGGTTCCGTCAAGGGATCCCGCGCTTCGCGCACGCTCTGACATCTCCACCAACCGATCCTCATTGCCCAGCAACGGGATGAGAGTTTCTCGCACCCAAGCAGGGGTCAGTTCAGCGTCTTCAACAAGCAAGGCACCCCGGCCGACACCACGCTCGCAGCGTTGAAGCGCTGCTCACCGTTGCCGTGACTATAGGGCACCAACACAGCAGGCACGCCGAGGCCAGCGAGTTCGCTCACCGTGGTGGACCCGGCACGCGATACGGCTAAGTCGCAAGCGGCAAATGCGAGGTCCATGCGGTCGCAGTAGGGAATCACGTTGTACCCGGGCACCCCCGGGTCTTGAAGCTCCGTGAGTCCTCCCCACACGTGCAACACCTGCACTCCTGCCGAGGTCAAGTCGGCTGCTGACGAGGAAATCCCTCGATTGATCGCACGCGCTCCCAGAGACCCCCGGTCACAAGCAGCGTGCGTCGTTCAGGATCAAGCCCGAAGTGTGTACGTGCACTCGGTCGCAGCTCAGCACGATCAAGCCCCGTGATCTCTGGCCGCAGAGGCATCCCCGTCACCCGAGCCCCTGAAATAGGGGTGCCAGGAAATGTCACGGCGACAAAGTCGGTGTTACGTGCGCCCAGTTTGTTTGCCATTCCGGGTTTGGCATTCGCCTCATGGATCACGTAAGGGATGTTTTCGGCTTTAGCTGCGCGGTAGGCGGGAGCGGCCGCATAGCCACCAAAGCCCACCATAACGTCAATCCCCCGAGAACGAATCATTTCGCGCACCTCACGTACGGCCCCAGCGAAACGCGTCGGAAACTTGATCGCCGCGAGATTTGGGCGCCTCGGAAAAGGGAGTCGAGCAATGTAGGCGAGCTCATATCCGCGCTCAGGCACAAGCCTGGCCTCGAGTCCCTCTCGGGTGCCGAGTACAACGATCTCGGCGTCAGGTTCTTGTGCACGAATCAGATCGGCGAGAGCAAGCAGCGGGTTCACGTGCCCCGCAGTGCCACCCCCCGCAAGCAGATAGCTGGTCATCGTTGCAGCTTACCCTCTGCGAGTTCGCGCTGGTACAGCGTGCCATCACGCGCGATCGAAATCACCACGCCCATCGCGATCAAACACGCAATAAGGGCTGTTCCTCCTGAGCTAATCAGAGGCAGCGGAACACCAAGCACCGGCAGAATACCGATCACCACACCAATGTTCACGAATGCCTGACCGACGATCCACACCAGCACACCTCCGACCACGGCCTTACCGAAACGGTCACGCGCACGCGAAATGACTCGCAACATAACGGCGGCAAGCACCACAAACAGGGCGATCACGAGGATCGCGCCGATGAGCCCCAGTTCCTCACCGATGATCGCAAAAATGTAGTCGTTGTCGGCAGCAGGCAGCCACATCCATTTGGCTTTTGACCCGCCGAGGCCTACCCCAAAGAGACCACCGCCCGCAAGCGCCCAGAGCCCGTGGAGCGGCTGCCAGCCGAGGCCGCTGTAGTCAGTGTTGCCATCAGCGTGGCCGAAGAGTCGCGCCATGCGGTTGGGACTCGTAACGAGAAAGAAGATAACCGCGAGCACTCCACCGAGCAAAATCACTCCGAGCGATTTCCAGCTCATGCCCCCGAAGTAGAGGGCACCAATAACTAGCGCGGCCATAATCATCACGGTGCCAAGGTCATCGCCGAGCAGCACCAGCCCCAGAGCCAGCAAGGCCCCCGGAAAGACCACCGGTATCAGCTCATGCTTCATTTGTCCGAGCAACGGCTCTTTCTTCAGCAGCACCGCACCGATCCATACCACAAGCGCAAGCTTTAGCATCTCCGACGGCTGCGCACTGAACGAGGTGCCAATCTGAATCCAGTTGCGGTTACCGTACACTTCGACACCAAGCGGCGTAAACACAAGCAGTTGTAAAAACAGTCCGACGCCAAACAACCACCACGCCCAGCGCTTCCAAAAGCTGACCGGCATCGCCGCGGCGAGCAGCATGAGTGGCAGCCCGATAAGGGCAAACTGCGCCTGCCGCCAAAACCCACCGAAGAAGCCCTGTTCGGCGACGTAAGAGCTAATGGACGAGGCCGATAGCACCATGATCAGACCGAACCCAACAAGCAGCAGCGTGATGGCATAGAGCGCAGCTACCGTGCGGTCGGTGCCAGACTTGAGTGAGGCCCCCAGACTAATGCGGGTCTGGGCACCAAATGCGGCGGGTTTATTCCCCGACGACACCCGCGGCTCCTCCGGTCAGCTCGCCCACCGCGCGCTGGAAACGGCGTCCGCGGTCCGTGTAGCCGCTGAACTGGTCAAGCGAGGCGGCGGCCGGCGAAAGGAGCACCGTATCACCGGACTGCGCGATCCTCGCCGCGGCCCCGACCGCCCGGGCCATAATCACGTCCGGGTCCTCATCGGAGATCTCAACGAACGGCAGTTCACCCAGGTGGCGAGTCAGAGCGGCCATCACCTCGGCGCGCTCGGAACCAATCACCACTGCACCGCGCAACCTCGAGGTGTGGGTGCTCACGAGCTCGTTGATGTCCACACCCTTGAGCTGACCCCCAAGAATCCAGACGACATCGCTCAGCGCGCGCAGCGACGCGTCAGCCGCATGAGCGTTTGTCGCCTTCGAATCATCGATCCAGCGAACCCCGTTGTATTCACCGAGCTGCTGCGCCCGGTGCGGCGAGGGCTGAAAGCTGAGGATCGCGCCAGCGATCTCGGTGGGTTCCACTCCGCGCGACCTCGCGAGCGCGCTCGCGGCAAGAATGTTCTGCACCATGTGTGGCGCCGCGGTGCCGCGCTCAAGCAGCTCTTCGACGGTTACCAGTTCGAAGGCCTCGTTGCGCCGCTCGGCGTGGAATCCACGATCAACCAGAATGCCCTCGACCACACCGAAGCCGCTCGGCGGCGGCGAGTCGAGACCGAAGCTAATCGCCCTGGCTCCCTCGACCACGTCGGCGTTTTCGACCATGTGCTCGGTCGCCGCGTCTGCGCGATTGTAGACGCACGCCACCTGCGTGTTCTCGTAGACTTTCGCCTTGGCCGCGCGGTAAGCGCCGGGGCTGCCATGCCAGTCGAGATGGTCGTCGGCAACATTGAGGCAGGCGCTCGCATAGGGCGAGATCTCACCCAGGCGCTCGAGCTGAAAGCTTGAGAGTTCAACAACCAGCGCGTCGTAGCCCTGAGGATCACGCAGCGCGTCGAGAATTGGAGTACCGATGTTGCCTGCCGGTGTCGCACGCAGTCCTCCCGCGACGAGCATGTGCGCGGTGAGTTCGGTCGTTGTGGTTTTGCCGTTGGTGCCGGTGATGCAGATCCAGTCGGCAATTCGCGTGGTCTTGTCGCGCAGCCGCCACCCGAGTTCGATGTCGCCCCAAACAACAATGCCGTTCTCGCCAGCCCACTCGGTCAGCGGGTGGTCGGGGCGGTACCCCGGAGACACGATGATGAGTTCGGGATCAAACACACGCAGATCGGTGAGCTGACCATCGTTGTTGTCATCGCAGTAGCGTTCCGAACCGATCACATCGAGCAGTCGTTCACGGTCGGGGTCTGGAGCCCCGTAGATCACGCGTACGCGCGATCCGAGTTCAACAAGCGTGTCCGCAACCGAAAACCCCGTCACCCCGAGCCCAAGCACGGCGACGCGCAGGCCAGTCCAATCGTGGTGCCAGCTCGACAGGCCTAGCACTCGATCCCGAACCGCGTTTGATGCTTCCGTCACTGCTGTAACAACCATTCTCCGTAGAAGGCTCCCACTCCGGCGATCACAAAGAGCGCCGCAATGATCCAGAACCTGACAACCACCGTCACCTCGGCCCATCCTTTGAGCTCGAAGTGGTGGTGGATTGGACTCATCAGGAAGATACGTTTACCGCGCGTCACTTTGAAGTAGGCGCGCTGCAGAATGACGGATCCGGATTCGATAATAAAGAGCCCACCAAGCAAGATGAGCAGTAGTTCGGTCTGAGTGAGGATCGCAAACGCCGCAATAGCACCGCCCAGTCCGAGGGATCCGGTGTCACCCATGTAGACGTGAGCGGGGCTCGTGTTCCACCAGAGAAAGCCCCCAAGGCCGCCGAGGAACGCGGCCGCAACGACGGCGAGATCCATCGGATCACGCACAAGATAGCAGCCTGCCTCATACGCCGTGCTGAAGCAGCTCTGCGAGGCTTGCCAGAAGCCGATGATCATATAGGCGCCAAACACCATGATAGAGGCGCCGCCCGCGAGACCGTCAAGACCGTCGGTCACGTTGACGGAGTTGGTGGTCGAAACGACGATCACAATCACCCAGAGCACAAACAGGCTAATACCGAGAATCGTGCCGAACGACATGAAGTCAAATGGCAGGTCACGGAAAATCGAGATGTGGGTGGAGCCGGGAGTAACGCCGAAATCGTTCGGCGAGCGGAGCGCGAGGAACGCAAACACGATAGCCACGAGCACCTGACCACCAATTTTCGCCCAGCCACCAAGGCCGAGGGACTGCTGCTTACGCGTCTTCATAAAGTCGTCGATAAACCCGACAGCGGCAGAGCCAACGGCCATCAGAATTACGAGCAGCGCGGAGGGACTCGGCTGCTCCCCCATCAGGAATTTGCCGAGGAAGTACGCAATGACCGCACCAGAGATAAAAATCAGGCCGCCCATGGTGGGAGTGCCGCGCTTCGCGAAGTGCGATTCGGGCCCGTCCTCACGGATGAACTGCCCCCACGATAGTTTGCGGAAGCCGCGCACAAAGAGTGGCGTCAGCAACAGCGAATAGAGCAGCGAAAAGCCGCCCGCAATCAACAGGGCGATCATGCGAAGGCCTCTCCGAGTCGGTCTCCGAGGAAGCGGAGTCCCGCGGAATTAGAAGATTTTACGAGCACGGTATCGTTTGGGCGAAGTGTGCTCATCAGGTACTCGAATGCGTCGTCTTGCCCCTCGAAGAAAACACTCTCGCCATCCCATGAACCCTCATTGATGGCGCTGATGTGCAGTTGCCTGGCTTCTTTGCCAACCACCACGAGTTCGTCAATGCGCAAGCGCACGGCCTGCAAACCGATGCGAATGTGTTCCTCGATCGAGTATTCACCGAGCTCACTCATCGCACCGAGCACGGCAACGGCACGACCATCAGGCTTGCGGATCTGCGCGAGTGTACGAATCCCCGCTGCCATCGAGTCGGGGCTCGCGTTGTAGGCGTCGTTCACGATAGTGACGCCGTCGCGGCCGCCCATAACTTCCATGCGCCAACGCGCGGCCTTTGTCGCGCTCTGTAGCGAGTCAACAATCTCGGCGAGGCTCAACCCCAGCTCGTGACCGACAGCCGCGGCGGCGAGGGCGTTCGTGACGTGGTGCTCACCGAGCACGTGAAAGTTCACCGGGGCTGACTCGCCGTCAACATGCAGCGTGAAGCGGGTGCCCGCGGCGTCAGAGTCGATGTCGCTCGCGCGCACGTCGGCCTCAGGGTGCAGGCCAAACCAACGCACGCGGGCAGAGGTCAACTCAGCCATGCGAGACACATGCGCGTCGTCTCGATTGAGCACTGCCACTGCCGAGTTCGGCAGATCCTGCACCATCTCGCTCTTGGTGCGGAATGTCGTTTCGATGCCGCCAAACTCGCCGGCGTGCGCGAGTCCGACGGTCAGCACCACACCGATGTGCGGCGGTGCCATCGCGGTGAGGCGCGCAATCTCACCCTCGGCGCTCGCACCCATCTCGGCAACGAGCGTGCGGGTGTCCGACTGCACACGAAGCATGGTGAGCGGCCCACCGACCTCGTTATTGAAGGACTTCTCTGAGGCAACGGAGGATCCGCGTCGCTCAGCCATCGCGGCGACCAAGTTCTTAGTGGTGGTCTTGCCATTCGAACCGGTGATCCCGACGATTGTCAGTTCGCCACCCGCGCGCACACGTCGCACAACTTCAGTGGCGAGCTGGCCAAGCGCGACCGTGGCGTCTTCAACCACGATCTGCGGGACTCGACCATCAACCTCGCGCTCAACCACCAGCAAAGCCGCGCCTGAATCAATCGCTTTCACGACAAAGAGGTGACCGTCGGTTTCTTCGCCGCGCCGGGCGAAGAAGATTTGCCCGGGTCGCACCTCACGCGAATCTGTCTGTGATTCGCCATTGATAACCGTGTCTTCAGAGACGGCCCCGGCAGATTCGCCGATCACCAGCCGCCCGTTCATGGCCGCCGCAATCTCGGCGAGCGTCAGATCAATCACGTGAGCAATCCTGCCTCGCGGAGCGCGCCGCGTACTTCATCACGCGCCGAGTAGGGAATCATCTGCCCGGCGACCTCTTGGTAGTCCTCGTGTCCGGGACCGGCATATAGAATAACGTCCCCCGGCCCGGCAAGCGAAATGGCGAGCCGCACCGCGCGCCGCGGATCCCCTTCTTCGATCACCGTCGCGTGGTTTGCGGATCGAGCACCCGCCAGCAGTTGCGCTCGGATTTGTTCGGGTGGTTCCGATCGTGGGTGGTAGTCGCAAATGATCACGGTGTCGGCAAGAGACCCCGCGATCCTGCCCATTTCTTCACGCTTGGTCGTGTCCCGATCACCATCGGCACCGAACATAAAAATGACCCGCGTGGGCGCAACCTCGCCAAGAGCCTCGAGCATGGCTTCAAAGGCACCGGGCGTGTGGCCGTAGTCAACATAGAAACGTGGCTTGTTGTCGCTCGAGTGATCAGTCATCTCTTCAAGCCGACCGGGAATGTATACCGGGATCAATCCCCCGTCGAGACCCGCCTCGACCTGAGCGATGGGGATCCCCGCCTCGTGCAACATAATGAGCGCGAGCGCCGCGTTCTCTGCCATGAACCGACCGAACACCGGAACTCGTCCGCGAAAGTGTTCCCCTGCAGGACCCTGCAACACAAACGAAACTCCGTCGAGCGTCTGCCGGGTGATTGCAAGGTGCCAGTCTGCCTCTTGCCCAAACTCGGTCGCGAGCCTGGTCACGGGAATCTGAGATTCACGCGCGATCCTCTGCCCGTATGGC
The DNA here is from genome assembly GCF_011382985.1 of Leucobacter coleopterorum. Classification (GTDB taxonomy): domain Bacteria; phylum Actinomycetota; class Actinomycetes; order Actinomycetales; family Microbacteriaceae; genus Leucobacter; species Leucobacter coleopterorum. Next base: position 1,309,594 of record NZ_CP049933.1, on the reverse strand, counting down.
GAATCAACAACCACCACACCGCGCTCCGCATGCTCGGGCGCGAACAGCGCCAGCTTTGCGGCGAAGTACGTCTCCATGTCACCGAAGTCATCAAGGTGGTCCTGTGAAAAATTGTTGAAGGCAACCACGTCGAAGTGGACACCGTCGATGCGGTGGCGCTCGACGGCGTGCGCCGATACTTCGAGCGCAACACCGTCCACCCCGGCCTCTCGCATGCGCGCGAGCAGACCGTGCAGTTCAGGCGCTTCCGGGCTCGTCAGGTTGCTCGTAATGACCTCGTCGCCGATGCGGCGCTCAGCGGTCGAGCTGAGGCCGGGGGTAAACCCCGCCGCGCTCAGCAGTTCGGCGAGCATGTAGACGACGCTGGTTTTGCCGTTTGTTCCGGTAATGCCAAAGGTCTTGGCGTCGAAGCGCTCGTCGGTTCCGTAGACGACAGCAGCGACTTCACCAGCGATATGGCGAGGGTGAAGCGACGTCACCACAATCGGCAGCGCGATCTCGGAGTTCGTAAGCGCGGCGACTGCAAGCTCAGCACCTTCCGCATCGGTTAAGACTGCGGCTGCTCCCAGTTCGGCAGCCTGCCTCGCAAACTCCGCGCCGTGGCGCAGCGCTCCAGGCACCCCCAGGTAGAGATCGCCGGGACGCACGTCACGCGAGTCGAGGGTCACCCCGGTCGTTGAAACGCCATCGATCCCACTGGAGCCACTGGCACCACCGTGCACTTCAAGCGAAAACCGCTCCGCCAGGGAGGCCAGGGGTACCGGCGTTGGCGCTTTGGGTCGAATACTGAGTGCGTCTCCGGAACTCACGTGCTTCTTGCCTCCTGGGCGGGTCTTCGGTCAATACTCTATTGGGTACGGGGTGAATTCTCCCGTGGACGGTGGAATATGGAAGGTACGGATCGTGGCCTCGGCCGCATCACGGAATGCGATTCGGGCCGCCATGCTTCCATCATTCACCGAGGCGGAGAACCCAATAGATGCTACCGCGACGTACTGCGGGTTGTCGGCAGGGAAGACTCCGGCAAACGAGTTAACGTAACCGTCAGTGCGGTATAGGCCGGTGTTCGGGTCCACCTCTTCCGCGGTGCCGGTCTTACCAGCGACGCGGTAACCCGGGATCACGAGATCGGCTTTGAACCAGCCCTGGGTTGCAACGGTCTCCATCATGCTCATCATCTGCTGGGCCGTCTCGGGCTTTACCACCTGAACCGGGTCACCGTGCTTTGGCACCACGGTTTTTCCATCGCGTGTTTTGCACGATTCAACAAGGGTCGGGGGCACGCGCTTGCCTCCATTTGCAAGCGTCTGATATACACCGGCGGTCTGCACAATAGTGGAGGAGAGCCCCTGCCCAAACATAGTGTTGTACGAGGTCTGGGCGTCCCACTTGTCGACGGGCCATAACTGGCCGGAGTCTTCAAGAGGCATGCCCGACTCGGTCGCGGTCCCGACCCCGAACTTGTGCAGGTAGTCGTAGCGAACCTGAGGGGTGAGCCTCGCGCCCAGCATCGAAGTGCCCACGTTGGAGGACGTGGTCAGGATGCCAGCCAGCGTCCACTGCTTCACCTCGTGGCTGAAGGCGTCTTCAAAGTACACATCGGGCTCGGGTCGCCAGTTTTCAGGCGTCGCGTTCTGGGTCTCGGGGTCGCCGCCCCCTGATCGATGAGCGCCGCCGCGGTGATCACTTTGAACGTAGACCCCGGCTCGTAGGGCGCCACGAAGGATCGCGCCTCGCGCTTCGCAGGGTCAGAGGCGTCAACGTCGTTGGGATCCACGGAGCCGTCCTCTGCAACCGCCACGAGCTCACCCGTCTTCACGTTCATGATGACCAGGTATCCGTACTCGGCGCTTACCTTCTGTACCTGCTCGTTGATGATCTGCTGGGCTTGCCACTGCAGATCACGGTCAAGAGTCAGCTTGACCGTGCCACCGTCGAGCGTTTTCTGAGTCACGACAACGCTGCCTGGCAGCGGTACACCGTCGGCGCTGCGCTCGTAGTTCTCGGTTCCGTCAATGCCCGTGAGACACTTGTCCTGTGACAGTTCGATACCGGCCTGCGGTTTGTCTTCGGCACCTGAAAACCCGATGATGTTGCCAGCAACGGCACCGTTCGGGTAGGTGCGAGTCATGTGGGTGCTAAACGTGAGCCACGGGATGTTGAGCGCCTTGAGCTTGTTCAGAACAGTAAGGTCAACGGAACGCTTCACGTAGGCGAAGTCTGATTTCTTGTTCTTCTTCAGAGCGTCGTCAACCGTTTTCTGAATCTCACTTGCTTTCTGTCCGGTGATGGCACCGATCTCTTCAAAGGCCTCTTTTGCGGTGACGTTGATCGTGCCGACGCCACCCTTCGGGTCTGGCCGGGTGAACACTCCCCCGTTCAGCTTCGTGTTCTTCGGAGAGAGCTGCACGTCGTAGCGGGCATCCGTGGTCGCCAGCACTACGCCGTTGCGATCGACAATGTCACCGCGCATGCTCGGAATCTCGACAGGCACGGCACGCTTATCTTTTGCCTCTTCATTCAAAGCCGCGGCTGACACCAACTGCACGTCAGCCAGTCTCACCAGAAAAGCCAACGAGGCACTCACCACGAGCACTAGGGCAATTGCGCGGCGAAACCGCGATTGGCGCAGTCTCAACATTCCGCTCCTCACTCTAAAACCGGACCTAGTGCGTGTCTGGCGCCGGAAGTTTCCCCTTCCACCGTACCGGCGCGTCAGTTGACTTGGCGGTAGTGGCAGCTGGGAGTCCGGTGTTGCGCGAGACGGACACGCCCTGAGCGTCGACTGTCGGCAGGGTGCTCAGAGTTGCGTTGGGTACGAGATTGCTGTTTGCCTCGGTGGTTTTCGAATCCATCGAGCCAAGAATCGCCCCTGTGCTGAGTTGCAGCGTTGCGGGCTGCACATTCTGCACCATGCCCTGCGCAGCAGCGTTTGCGGCAAGGTTTTGCGGTGAAGCGAGCTTATCGACATTCTGCGACAGTAGACGCTGCACACGACTGAGGTCGCGCTTCTCAATCTCGAGAGCTCGTACCTCATAGGCGCCCTGCGAAATAGCAATGCTGAGGCCAAGCTGCGCTGCGAGAATACCGAGCACGATGCCGACCGAAACAAGAGCACCAACCAGGGGACTCTTTCTGACGGGTTTGTGGGTCTCAGCGAGCCGCAGGGGTCGCTCGGTCGGCTCGGGCAGCGGTGCTACTGCTCCAAGCAGCCGGTCTCGGTCCAGTTCGAGTGGAACGGTAATGCTCATTCCACACCCCTTACTCGCTCAGCGGCGCGCAAGCGCACCGGGATTGCCCGTGGGTTTTGGGCACGTTCTTGTTCGTCGGCGAGTTCCGCTCCGCGTGTAAGCAGGCGAAACTCGGGACGATGTTCAGGAAGTTCGACGGGCAGCCCCGCTGGGGCCGTCGAACGGGACCGCTGCGCAAGCTCTCGCTTCACAAGGCGATCCTCAAGTGATTGGTAGGCCATGATGACGGCTCGACCGTTCAGCGCGAGCAAGTCAAGAGCCGCGGGGATCGCGCGCTCAAGCACCGAAAGTTCGCTGTTGACCTCGATCCGCAGCGCCTGAAAAACGCGCTTTGCTGGATGCCGCTGGTCACGCACCGCAGCGGGAGTTGCCTGCTGCAAAATGTCAACGAGCTGTCCACTTCGCTCGATCGGCGAGTCAGCACGAGCCGCGATAATGGCCCTCGCGTACCGTGCCGCGAGCGGTTCCTCGCCGTAGCGCTCAAAGATCGCGCGCAGTCGCCCTTCGGGGGCAACCGCGAGCACCTCGGCAGCGGTCTCACCCCTGCTCTGATCCATTCGCATGTCGAGTGGCGCGTCTTGCGCGTACGCAAATCCGCGCTCGGCCTCATCAAGTTGCAGCGATGAGACACCCAGGTCAAAGAGCACTCCGTCGATGCGGTCAGACCCGGCATCGAGCACGGCTTCTGCGACTTCGTCATAGACCGCGTGTACCAGGATGGCTCGCTCACCAAACCTCGCAAGCCTGTTCCCTGCCAGCCGCAGAGCTTCGGTGTCCCGATCCAACCCAATCAGTGTGAGACCAGGATTTCTCTCAAGGAGCGCTTCACTGTGGCCACCCATGCCGAGGGTTGCATCGACCACCACGGCTCCCTCTTGCGAAGCAACCGGAGCGAGGAGTTCAAGGCAGCGTTGCAGCAGTACCGGAGTGTGCAGTGCGCTTGCGTCTCGTTCATCGTGTTGAGTCATGGGTCTCCGGGCTAGAACATGCCCGGAATCACCTCCTCTTCGATGTCAGAGAATGCGGATTCCTGCGCCGTCAGGTAAGCCTGCCAGGCTTCGGCATCCCAGATCTCGGCTCGGGATCCGGCGCCGATAACAGCGAGTTCGCGGTCGAGCCCCGCGTATTCGCGAAGGCCTGCGGGAATGGTCACTCGAGACTGCTTATCCGGTGTTTCCGGGTGCGCACCCGACAGAAACACACGCAGGTAGTCACGCGCCTGCTTTGAAGTGACTGGTGCCTGTCGAATGCGTTCGTGCATCGACGCGAACTCTGCCTCGCTGAACACGTAGAGGCAACGTTCCTGCCCACGAGTGATCACAAGACCGTCAGAGAGCTCATCACGAAACTTTGCGGGAAGGATCAGCCGTCCTTTTTCGTCAAGGCGAGGCGTGAAGGTTCCCAAAAACATGGCACCTCTCCTCTCCCTGACGCGATCAACGACCCCAGACTACTCCACTTTCCTCCACTTAGATGATTTTTTACTCCACTTCACTAAAGGTATGCAGAAATTGCCCGCGATTGCGCCGATTCTTCTGGCACGCCAAACTCACCCTTGAGCACGTGACACCGCTTGAAATCAACAATTGGGAGCCGCAGATGCAAGCTTTCACGCAATTGTGGAGCAAAGTGGAGCAACTGACCACCCAAAAGAGGCACCCAAGCGAGACAGACACCGTGGGCAAGAAAAAAGGACCGTGGCTAATGCCACGGTCCCTAGAAACTGCTGCTTATGCGACTAGCGCTCGCCTTCCATGCGCTCATCCCAACGGCGCTCCATGCGCTCGCTAAAGGACTCCCGCTCTTCCTTCTTCTTCATTGGCGAGCCCTCCTCATCGGTCGCTTCGGCATCTGGGCCACGCGCGAACATGAGAAGCACTCCACCCAGCATGGTGGCAAAGCCGATAAGCCCAAGCCAGAGTTGCTGAGCAGCGACACCGCCAATCAGCACGCCGATACCGACGATGCAAACGATGGTGCCCAGCACGAGAGATCGGTAATTTGTACGAGTGCGACGCACGGAAGCGGTCTGCATAACGTCAGCTTCGCTGCGATAGAAACCGCGTTCCATTTCGTCCAGCAGCCGCTGTTCGTGCTCTGACAGAGCCATAACACCCTCCTGCGGTCGATGGATCCTGATGTCACAACAGTCTACGCTGCCCCACCACGGCTAGGCTAGTTGCGTGCACGAAACGACACGACTCGCAGGCCTTATTCAGGAGCGGATCTCCGATACCCTCGCTGGCCACCGACGCGACCTCAAACCCCTCGGCCACGATACCGAGCCACTTCTTGACGAAGCCCTCGGATTTCTTTCTGGCGGCAAGCGCTTCCGGGCCCAGTTCGCGACCCTCGGCTACCGCGCCGTGAAGCCCCTCGACCTCACGGGAGAAGTCACCTCCGAGTTTGGTGCCATTCTTGACGCGGCATGTGCCCTTGAACTTTTTCACGCTGCCGCGCTCATTCACGACGACCTCATCGATCGCTCCGACACCCGCCGCGGTCGACCCTCGACTCACCGCCTGTTTTCCGCGATGCACCAGCAGCACGGGTGGCGTGGAGCCTCAGAGCACTTTGGACTCGCCGGGCCATCTTGCTGGGTGATCTGTTGCAGTCTTGGGCTGATGAGTTTATGCAGAAAGCCTGCGATGCTGTGCCGGATCCATCTGCCGCCCGCGCAGCACGTGCTCACTTCAATCGCATGCGCAGTGAAGTTGCACTTGGGCAGTACCTTGACGTGTTAGAAGAACAGCAGCCTCTGTTCGCAGAACACGCGGAACAGCTGGAGCGCTCAACCAGGGTACTCGTCTACAAGTCAGCAAAGTACAGCGTCGAGGCGCCTCTACTCATTGGCTCGGCATTGGCAGGCGCAAACGAGGCACAGGAAACCGCCCTCAGTAACTTTGGCCTCCCTGTGGGGGTTGCTTTTCAATTGCGCGATGATCTGCTTGGGGTTTTCGGAGACGAGGAAGTCACGGGCAAACCGAGCGGTGACGACCTCGCAGAAGGCAAACGCACGGTTCTGGTGACGCTCGCCCGCGAGCATCTGCCGACTACACACCGGCGCATTTTTGATGATCTGCTGGGAACCGAACTCGATGCCAATCAGATCTCGATTTTGCAGCGCTCGATTCGGGAGAGCGGAGCCGTCGATCAGGTCGAGGGCATGATCTCACGAAACATCTCCCGTTCAACGGCAGCGGTAAGCGGAGCGCCGCTTCGCTCAGACGCGGTCGCCTCGCTCACGCAGCTTGCGGAGCGGGCGGCGCGACGCAGCGCATAGCTCTGAGCTAGAACGCGAGTGACTGTGTTGCGCGGCGCACTGCGCTCTTTCGCCCAGCCAAGAGCGAATCAATAGGTCGCTCACCGAGCTCTTCGTTGTGCTCAAAGACCCAGGCAACAGCTTCTTCGTTGGAGTATCCGGCGTCGAAGAGCGCGAGCAACGTTCCACGAAGGGGTGGCAACGGTTCGTTACCCTGCACAAACTCAGCGGGAACCTTCAGCACCCCGTCGACACGGACCGCGGCGAGGTATGAATCCTCAATAAGCCGGTGGATCTTTCCGGGGCGAGGTCTAGCCGCTCAACCAGATCGGGGATTGTCAGATAAACAGTTTCGGACGTAGATTTCTCGGACACACCTTAACTTTGCCAGTGACCTCGCGCGAGCGCAATCTTCGACCGCACGGCGCGCGCACGGCTTCACACAGCAGTTGTTCCGTAAACTCTCCTTGTGTCCTCCGTGCCTTCCGACCCGCTCATCGGGCAGACGCTTGACGAGCGATACGTGATTCGCTCACGCATCGCTCGCGGCGGTATGGCCATGGTCTACCTCGCAAACGATCTTCGACTCGAACGCCGCGTCGCCGTCAAGGTGATGCACGAACATCTCGCCGAAGACGACAACTTCACGAGACGCTTTGAGCAAGAAGCCCGCAGCGCGGCTCGCCTCTCTCATCCCAACTTGGTAAACGTGTTTGATCAGGGTCAAGATCTCGGGCGCACCTACCTGGTAATGGAGTACCTTCCAAGCATTACACTGCGCGACCTCCTCAAGCAGCAAAAGCACTTGACCATCGAGCAGACGCTTGAGGTCGGTGAGGCTGTGTTGGCAGGTCTCTCCGCAGCTCATCAGTCAGGCATCGTGCACCGCGATCTGAAACCCGAAAACGTGATGCTCGCCGACGACGGCCGCATCAAACTTGGTGATTTTGGTCTTGCCCGCGCCGTGTCAGCCAACACCACAACCGGACAAGCGCTGCTGGGAACGATCGCGTATCTCTCGCCCGAACTCGTGACTCGCGGCGTTGCCGACGCACGCAGCGACCTGTACGCCTTCGGTGTGATGCTGTATGAGATGCTTACCGGCGCGCAACCGTTCACCGGCGAACAGCCGATGCAGATCGCGTACCAGCACGCACACTCAGAGGTTCCGGTGCCCTCGCTCAAAAATGTCGAGACACCTCCCGAACTCGATGAGCTTGTGCGCTGGACCACCCAGCGAGAGCCAGACCAGCGCCCACGTGATGCCGGCGAGGCTCTGGAATACATCTCCGCGCTTCGCCACGGCGCGCCAGTGCAGGCTACGCGAGTTCTCCCGCCACTCGGGCTACAACGGCCCTCACCCCGTCAACGACGGTGCTTGATGAAGCCCAACAAGATCTGCTGGCTTCAGGGCACGATCCCGCAACAGGCCTTGACGACAGTGCAAGCGAGCAGTCCTCGACTCTCACGTCTGCTGCGAACGCCGCACACCGTCGCAGTGTTCGCGGGCGCATCATCGCGCTCGGTGTGGTTGCGCTTATCGTGGCCGCGGGCGGGATCGGCTGGTGGTTTGGGCAAGGTCCTGGCTCGATGGCGGAGGTTCCCGATCTCGTCGGGTCGAATCTGAGCACAGCTCGAACCGCGCTTATTGATCGTTCACTTGAAGTAACCGAAGCTGAGTGTTCAAGCTTGAAGGTCCCAGCAGGCAAGGTCGCGGCCACAACACCAAAGGCCGGAACTCGGCTCGAACGCGGCAGCTCTGTTGAAGTCTGCAAATCTACCGGCCCTGAGATGAAAGCTGTTCCGACCATTGTCGGTCTGTCAATTAAGCCGGCAAAAACGGCCATAAAAAACGCCGGTTTCACTTTTGGCAAGGTCATCGAAAAACGTTTCTCTGACGAACCCGCCGATTCGGTGTTGGCTGCCCTTGGCGACAACGGTGAAGCTCTCGGCGATACTTACCCCGAGCAGGCTCGCATTGATCTCATTGTCTCGGCGGGTAGCGTGCCCGACGTAGCGGGCAAATCGGTTAAAAACGCTACCGAAATCTTGTCGAAGAGTGAGCTCAGCGTTAACTCTGAGCTCAATACCAAGGCGTTTAACAGCGACGTAGCCGCCGGCAGCGTTATTTCACTCAACACAAACACCGATCCACTCCGTACAGGCGATTCTGTAGGACTTCAGATTTCTGTCGGCAGCGTTCCCGACGTCGCGGGCATGAAGGTGAAGCAGGCCACCGATGCACTCGCTAAGAGTGAGCTCAGCGTCGACCCCACGCTTGGCAGCGAAGCACACAGTGACGACGTACCAAAGGGCCAAGTCATCTCACTTGTGCTGAATACCGACCCCGTGCGTCCCGGCGATGCGGTGGGGCTGCAGGTCTCTCTTGGGCCCGAACTCTTTGAAGTTCCCGATGTCTCGGGAATGGGCCTGCAAGAGGCGATGGATGCACTCTCAAACGCTGGGTTTGCCCCCACAACGCTCGTACCTGATGCGCTCCGCGGTTTCGCTACGGCAACCGAAACGAACCCTGCCGCGGGTCAGAAGGTGCCCGCGGGCACCGAGATCAGCGTAAAGAGCACCCTCAAGCTGTAGGGCAGGGGTGCTCTTGTAAGGCGGGATCAGCGCGAAGCGCGTCTAGTGCTTCAGCTTCTTCAGCTCTTCAGCCACTTGGAACGCGAGTTCCAGGGACTGACGGTGGTTGAGCCGTGGATCACACAGTGACTCGTAGCGAGTCGCGAGGGTCTCCTCGTCAATGTTCTCTGACCCGCCAAGACACTCGGTCACGTCGTCACCGGTGAGCTCAACGTGGATGCCACCGGGGAACGTGCCGACCTCGCGGTGCGCTTCGAAGAAGCCTCGCAGCTCGTCCATGACGTCGTCGAAGCGGCGGGTCTTGTAGCCGGTTTCGGTGGTGATGCCATTGCCGTGCATCGGATCGGTGATCCAGAGCGGCTGGGCCCCGGCATCCCGCACACCCTCAAGCAATCCAGGCAGTACGTCGCGGATCTTGCCGGCACCCATGCGCGTGATGAACGTCAGGCGGCCAGGCTCCCGCTCGGGGTCGAGCTTGTCGATGAGTCGCAGCGCATCGTCGACCGAGGCGGTCGGACCGAGCTTCACCCCGATCGGGTTGCGCAATCTCGATAGCAGGTCGACGTGTGCGCCGTTGAGGTCGCGTGTGCGCTCCCCAATCCACAGCATGTGACCCGAGGTGCCGTAGGGCAGGCCTGTGCGTGAATCAATGCGAACCAGGGGTCGCTCGTAGTCGAGCAGCAGCGCCTCGTGACTCACGTAGAACTCGGTCTGCGTGAGCGCCGTGTGATCCACACCGCAGGCTTCCATGAACTTGAGCGCGCGATCAATCTCGGCGGCAAGCGATTCGTAGCGCTGGTTTGCCGGGGTGCCCACAAAACCCTTGTTCCACTCGTGCACCTGACGCAGATCGGCGAAACCGCCCTGCGTGAAGGCACGAATCAGGTTCAGCGTCGAGGCTGAGACGTGGTAGCCCCGGGTGAGGCGGTTCGGGTCAACCGCCCGAGCCTCAGGGGTGAAGTCGTAGCCGTTCACGAGGTCGCCGCGGTAGGCGGGCAGCGTCACGCCGTCGCGCGTCTCTGTGTCGCTCGAACGCGGCTTGGCAAACTGCCCGGCCATACGCCCCACCTTGATAACCGGCATTGACGCACCGTACGTCAGCACAACCGCCATCTGCAGCAACGTCTTGACCCGATCCCGAATCTTGTCGGCCGTTGCGGCCTCAAACGTCTCGGCGCAGTCGCCACCCTGCAACAGGAACGCTTCTCCGCGCGCGGCGGCGGCCAGTCGGGTGCGAAGCTGATCCGCTTCGCCCGCAAACACCAGGGGCGGCTGAGAGGCAAGCTCGTCTGAAGCAAGCTGGACCGCTGAAGCGTCAGGCCACTGTGGCTGCTGCTTCGCCTCAAGTACACGATAGGCCTCGAGCCCCTCGTTCACGAGACGGGCATCAATTTCGTGTGTTTTGTTCACACTCACCACCGTGGTCCTTTACATCGTGTTGGCACGCCGTGCTCGACGCAACAGTCTTCTAGCCTAGCGAAGGGCGGTGTGAACCGCTGCCAGATTACGCCGAGGGCTTGCGCACACTGGACGCATAAATGTCGACGTACTGCTGGCCACTCAGTTTCTGGATCTCAAGCATGATTTCGTCGGTCACGCTGCGCAACACAAAGCGGTCCGCGCTCATGCCAGCGAAACGACTAAAGTCGAGGGGTTCACCGATGACGGTGCCGATGCGACGGATCTTTGGAATCTTGGCGCCGATCGGCATCGCCTTCTCGGTGTCAATCATCACTGCTGGCACAACGAGGGCACCCGATTCGAGCACGAGCCTGGCGACGCCGGTTCGTCCGCGGTACAGGCGCGCGTCTGGACTTCGTGTGCCCTCGGGGTAGATGGCGAGCACATCGCCGCGATCCAGCACCCCGAGCCCGGTGTTCAGTGAAGCTTCAGAAGCTTTGCCCCCGAGCGGTCGATGGGAAGCTGCCCCACAGCAAGCATAAAGTTCTTGACGATCCACCCTTTGAGGCCCCTCCCAGTGAAGTAATCGCTCTTAGCCAAGAAGTAGACACGCCGATCGATCATGAGCGGCATAAAAAATGAGTCGATCACGGAGAGGTGGTTTCCCACAATAATGACCGGTCCGGTCGCCGGAAGATTCTCGGAACCCTCCACCCACGGGCGGTAGATCGTTTTCAACAGCGGCCCAAATACTAGGTGCTTAAAAAACCAGTACAACACGGTGTGGTTTCCTCTCGACTCAGAACAGAATAGCGTGATCCCTAACTAACCCGAGGCATACCTATATGCTGAATGGAAATGAAGGGTGCGGAGAAATGGAAGTGCCACACCCGCGTTCGATACACGAGGTATCAAAGGAGCTGCCATGAATGTGTCAGAAAAGCCGATTCTTATCCCGATTGTTCCCGAAGACAACATCACTGACCTGCTCGAGCAGCGCGTTAAAGCAACACCCGATCGTGTCGTCTTTGCGACGCCCGCTGGCGATTCATGGAACGACGTCACGGCCTCGGAGTTTCGCTCCCAGGTTGTTGCGCTCGCAAAGGGTTTCGTCGCAGCCGGTGTTGAGCCAGGCGATCGCATCGCGTTCATGTGCAAGACCAGCTACGAGTGGTCGCTCGTAGACTTCGCCCTCCTCTACGCGGGCGCAATCATGGTTCCGGTGTACGAGACTTCATCCGCACTGCAACTCCACTGGATCCTTGAAGACTCAGGAGCGCGTGGCATCTTGACGCAGAGCGCCGCGCACGCTGAGCACCTAGCTGAGATTCGCAGCGATGCACCAAAGGTTGAACTCGCATGGCGCATGGATGAGGATGCGCTGAAAACGCTCACTAAAGGAGGCGCAGAGGTCGCCGACGACGAGATCGAGCGTCGCCGAAACATCGCAGTGGGTAGCGACATCGCAACACTGATTTACACGTCGGGCTCAACCGGTCGCCCCAAGGGCTGCGTGTTGACCCACTCAAACTTCGTTGATCTCTCTCGCAACGCTGGTGCTGCTCTCTCGCAGGTGGTGCAAGAAGAGGGAGCGTCGACGCTGCTCTTCGTCACCCTGGCTCACGTGTTCGCACGGTTCATCTCAGTGCTTTGTGTGCATGGCGGAGTCCGCGTCGGGCACCAACCAGATACGACAAAACTGCTCCCCTCGCTCGGTTCGTTTAAGCCGTCCTTTCTGCTCGCGGTGCCACGCGTGTTCGAGAAGGTGTACAACTCCGCCGAGCAGAAGACCGAGGCCGAGGGCAAGGGCAATATCTTCCGCGCGGCGGCAAAGGTGGCTGTCGCACATTCCAAAGCACTTGACGCCGGCAAAGTTCCACTCATGCTCGGTATTAAGTTCAAGGTGTTCGACAAGCTCGTGTACTCCAAGCTGCGCGCGCGTCTCGGAGGCCGCGTCAAGTTTGCGGTTTCGGGTTCCGCCCCTCTCAGCCATTACCTTGGCCATTTCTATCGCAGTCTTGGCGTCAAGATTCTTGAGGGTTACGGTCTCACAGAGACAACCGCTCCGGTCACCGTCAATTTGCCCGACCACTTCAAGATCGGTACCGTTGGGCCACCTCTTCCTGGTCACACAGTGCGCATCGCAGCCGACGGCGAGATCGAGGTCAAGGGCATCGACGTCTTCAAGGAGTACTGGAACAATCCGGAGGCCACGAGGGCGGTCTTTACCGAGGACGGCTTCTTCAAGACCGGTGATCTCGGTTCGTTGGATAGCGAGGGCTACCTCACGATCACGGGCCGCAAGAAGGAAATCATCGTCACTGCCGGTGGCAAAAACGTCTCCCCCGCAGCGCTCGAAGATCCGATCCGTTCAAACACCATTGTCGGCCAGGTAGTTGTTGTTGGCGATCAGAAGCCCTTCATCGCGGCCCTCGTCACACTCGATCCCGAGATACTCCCTGCGTGGTTGAAGAACAATGGTGAAGACCCGTCAATGTCTCTCGAAGTGGCGGTGAAGAATCCGAAGGTACTGGCTGAGGTACAGAGCGCGATCGACCTAGGCAACAAGTACGTGTCTCGTGCAGAGTCGATCCGCAAATTTGTTATTCTGCCGACGGAGTTTGTCGAAGCAAACGGTCACCTCACACCGAAGATGAGCATCAAGCGAGACAACATCCTTCGCGATTTCTCGCACGATATTGCTGAGCTATACGGCGACAACCCTCAGACTGAAATCGTGAACACACAGCGGGCAGGTGCCTAACAAATCATTCAAAGCCGCGGTGAGTCCCTAGAACCAATCCGAGGTACGGATCTGGCGCATGGCCTCACCGCGGCTTTCGCGATCCAACCGTGAAATGTACAGCTTACCGTCGAGGTGATCGCACTCATGCTGCAGCGCCTGCGCAAGCAAACCCTCACCAGAGATCACGATTTCATTGCCTTCGAGATCCATGCCGCGCACTGTCGCCTTTGGGTAGCGCAGCACCTCGAACCAGAGGTTAGGCACTGAGAGGCAACCCTCACCGGTAAGCTGCGGCTCCCCCTCAAGCGAGACTATCTCGGGGTTGAGTACATAGCTGATCTTGCCGTCAATGTGCAGGCTAAAGGCGCGCTGCGTGTGTCCGATCTGGGTTGCCGCGAGGCCCGCACGGCCGTCGAAATCCACCGTTTCGCACAGATCCTCGACGAGGGCTCGCACACCGTCGTCAACCTCAAGAATCGGGTCGCAGACGGTGCGCAGCACCGGGTCTCCAAAGATGCGGATGTCTCGGACGGCCATGCGGTCTCCTATGCAATAACGGCGATAAGATCTCCGGCCTCGACTGCTCGGGCACCAGAGAATGCAACGCGTTCGATCGTACCGCTTACTGGGGCGGTGATGGCGGCTTCCATCTTCATGGCCTCGATCACACCAATCGGCTGCCCAACTTCGACCGTGTCTCCAGCAGCAACTCTCACGGTTACGGTTCCCGAGAACGGGGCCGGCACGTGGCCTGGGAGCGTACGATCCGCTTTCTCAGCGACCACTACAGTCACGGCCACTGCGGTGTCCTTCACGAACACCTGCCGCAGCTGGCCATTCACCCGCACCATAACGGTGCGCACGCCCTTATCGTCGGCCTCACCAATCGCTTCGAGTCCAACGTAGAGCCGCACACCCTTAGCAAGGTCGATCGCGTGCTCCGTGCCTGCGTCGAGCCCGTACAGGTAATCACTGGTTTCGAGCACCGACAGGTTTCCGAAGTGCTCCTTTGACTGTTCGTACTGCGTTGTCGGCCCGGGGAACAACAGCCGGTTGAGTGTCTGGCGCCGCTCGACGCTGGTACCGTCAAGAAGCGCCTGATCCGCATCACTCACCTCAGCTACCTCAATGTTCACGTCGCGACCCGCAAGCACCTTCGTGCGGAACGGTTCTGGCCAACCGCCCGGAATCTCACCGAGCTCACCCGCGAGGAACCCAACCACTGAGTCGGGGATGTCGTACTTGCCGGGATTTTGTTCGAAGTCTTTGGGGTCCGCGTCAACCGCGGCCAAGTGCAGTGCCAGATCGCCCACGACTTTCGAAGAGGGTGTCACCTTGGGAATGCGACCCAGGATCCGGTCAGCTGCCGCATACATGTCTTCGATTTTCTCAAAGTTGCCAGCGAGCCCCAAAGCGATGGCCTGCTGCCTCAGGTTTGACAACTGTCCGCCTGGGATTTCGTGCGTGTACACGCGTCCCGTCGGGCTCGGCAGACCCGACTCGAAGGGCTTGTATAGTTCACGGACCGCACCCCAGTAGGGCTCGAGTGCATACACAACGTCCTGGTCGAGGCCAGTGTCTCGCTCGGTATTTGCGAGCGCCGCAACGAGCGAAGACATTGAGGGCTGGCTTGTGGTCCCAGACATCGGCGCGGATGCGACATCAACGGCATCAACGCCCGCGGCGCTGGCGGCGAGCAGCGTCGCGAGCTGCCCACCGGGGGTGTCGTGGGTGTGCAGGTGCACCGGCAGGTCAAAACGTTCCCGCAGAGCCGTCACAAGCTTGCCTGCGGCCGCCGGGCGAAGCAGCCCCGCCATGTCTTTGATCGCGAGCACATGTGCACCTGCGGCGACGATCTTGTCTGCGAGCTGCAGGTAGTACTCGAGGGTGTATTTATCTTCTCTCGGGTCGAGCAGGTTGCCCGTATATGACATCGCCACCTCGGCTACCGCGGTGCCGGTCTCGCGCACGGCGTCAATCGCGACCCGCATCTGACCGACATCGTTCAACGCGTCAAAGATACGAAAGACATCCACGCCCGTCTCGGCTGCTTCCTTTACAAATGCCTGGGCGACCCGCTCCGGATAGGGCGTATAGCCAACGGTGTTCTGACCACGCAACAGCATCTGAATCGGAATGTTCGGGAGGGCCTCGCGCAGCGCGGCGAGCCGATCCCACGGATCCTCCCCAAGAACCTGAGCGCGACATCGTAGGTCGCCCCACCCCAGGCTTCTACGGACCAAAGCTCGGGTGTTAACCGCGCAACGTAGGGGGCAACCCGCACAAGGTCGCGTGTGCGCACACGCGTCGCGAGCAGCGACTGGTGTGCATCACGGAAGGTGGTTTCTGTGACAGCCAGGGCCGTCTGCTGGCGCAGTTTTGCCGCATACTGTTCAGGACCGAGGTCGAGCAGCAGTTGGCGACACCCGGAAGGCGCGGGCTGAGTAACGTCGATAGCCGGTAGCTTCAGCCCCGGATCCAACTGCGCCGGGCGCTGGCCGTTTGGTTGGTTCACGGTCACGTCAGCGATGTGTTGCAGCAGCCTCGTGGCGCGGTCTTTCGGCTTGTTCATCTGCAACAGTTCGGGTCGCTCCTCAATAAACGAGGTTGAAACGTCACCCGAGCGAAAATCGGGATCCGCCAGCACTGCCTGCAAGAACGGGATATTTGTGGCGACCCCGCGAATGCGGAACTCAGCGAGAGCGCGCTCTGCACGAATCACCGCGGATTGAAAATCTCGGCCACGGCATGTGAGTTTTGCGAGCATCGAGTCGAAGTGCGGGCTGATCTGCGCACCGGCATTAATCGTACCGCCGTCAAGGCGCACTCCGCCGCCACCGGGGAACGGTACGCGGTGATGCGTCCAAGGTCAGGGCGGAAACCGTTTGCGGGATCCTCTGTCGTAATTCGGCACTGCAGAGCGGCGCCGCGCAGCTGAATCTGATCCTGCAACAGACCGAGCTCTTCGAGTGTCGCGCCCGCGGCGATCTTCATCTGCGCTTGCACGAGATCAACATCGGTGACTTCTTCCGTCACGGTATGTTCTACCTGTATGCGAGGGTTCATCTCGATAAACACGTGCTGGCCAGCACGCGCCCCTCGGTGTCCATCAAGAACTCGACGGTGCCCGCATTTTCGTAGCCAATCGATTCCGCAAACGCGACGGCGTCCCGCGTCAGTGCGTCACGCTGCGCCTGCGACAGATTCGGGGCGGGCGCGATCTCAACAACTTTCTGATGACGGCGCTGCACCGAGCAATCGCGCTCGAACAGGTGCACCGTAGCACCAGTCTTATCGGCCAGCACCTGCACCTCAATGTGTCGAGGGCGCAGCACCGCCTGCTCAATAAACATCGTTGCATCACCAAACGCGGACTCTGCCTCACGCATAGCAGCCTCGAGTGCGTCTTTGAGATCCTCAACCCGCTCGACCCGGCGCATGCCCCGCCCGCCGCCTCCGGCCACGGCCTTGGCAAACACCGGGAAGCCGATCTCTTTTGCACCCGCTATCAGCGCGTCAAGATCTTGTGAGGGAGGAGTCGATTTCAGCACGGGAACGCCAGCAGCGATCGCGTGTTCCTTCGCGGCGACCTTATTGCCAGCCATCTCGAGCGCAAGTTTGCCAGGGCCAATAAAGCGAATGCCCGCTGCATCGGCCGCCGCCGCAAGCTCCGGGTTCTCTGAAAGAAACCCGTACCCGGGGTAAATGGCATCGGCCCCCGACTCCCGGGCTACCCGAACAATCTCAGAAACGTCAAGGTAGGCCCGCACAGGGTGTCCCTCAACACCAATCTGATACGCCTCGTCTGCCTTCAAACGATGTAGGGAATTGCGATCCTCGTATGGAAACACCGCGACTGTGCGGGCTCCGAGTTCGTGCGCCGCACGAAACGCACGGATCGCAATTTCTCCGCGATTAGCAACCAAAACTTTACCGAACATCCAGGAACACCTCTCTGTATTTGCTGTAGTAAACCGGTTGCCCAGACCGTTTCTGTTACCAGAATCAGCGTACACGCTGTGGTTGCACTGGACTCAAAGTCAGTGGATTGTTCAGGCTCACACCTCTTTCGGGAAGTTCTTCCGCATGAATCCACTAAACTGTGGTCGTGCATGTATTGAGTGTGAGCTCCCTTAAGGGTGGCGTCGGCAAGACAACTGTGACACTTGGCCTCGCTTCGGCTGCCTTCTCGCGGGGTCTTCGCACCCTTGTTGTCGACTTCGATCCACAGTCCGACGTGTCGACCGGCCTCGACGTCAACCCCGAGGGGTATGCCAACGTCGCCGATGTTCTGGAGAGCCCGAAGGAAAAGACTGTGCGTGATGCGATTGCTCACAGCGGTTGGAATCAGTACCACGAGGGTGGCACCATCGACCTGCTTGTTGGCAGCCCGTCTGCTATCAACTTTGACGGCCCGCACCCCTCCGCTCGCGACATCTGGAAGCTTGAGGAAGCGCTTGCGACCGTCGAGTCTGAGTACGACCTCGTGCTCGTCGACTGCGCCCCGTCGCTCAATGCCCTGACCCGCACGGCCTGGGCAGCGAGTGACCGCGTGTTGATCGTTGCCGAGCCAAGCCTGTTTGCCGTCGCGGCAACCGACCGAGCACTCCGTGCGATCGAAGAAATTCGACGTGGAGTGAGCCCGCGTCTGCAGCCCCTGGGTGTACTCATCAACCGCACCCAGCCGCAGTCGATGGAGCATCAGTTCCGCATTCGCGAACTTCGCGAGATGTTTGGCCCACTCATTCTGAGCCCGCAGCTTCCAGAACGCCCGTCACTTCAGCAGGCCCAGGGCGCGGCACGACCCGTCCACATGTGGCCGGGCGAAGCGTCGCAAGAGATGGCTACAAACTTCGATACGATCCTCGATCGCATCCTCCGGTCGGCCGGCATGGCTGACGCTGCCGAGTAAAACTTAGTTCGGCCCGCAAGGCCCAGCCTAGTTAGGAAATCTTGCGGGCTTTACGGCGCTGAGCGAGCTCGTCTCTCGCAGAAGAAGCAGGTTCGGCCTGGTCGCGATGCTCTTCCATGTCAACGAGTGAGGTCTCAACTTCTCGAAGCACTTTGCCCACGGCAATCCCAAACACGCCCTGCCCCTGGCTGACGAGGTCGATAACCTCATCGTTCGAGGTGCACAGGTACACACTCGCACCATCACTCATGAGGGTGGTCTGCGAGAGATCGTGCACTCCCGCGTCGTGCAATTGTGCGATAGCCGTGCGGATCTGCTGCAGTGAAATACCGGTGTCGAGAAGTCGCTTAACAAGCTTCAGCACCAGAATGTCACGGAAACCGTAGAGACGCTGTGATCCCGATCCCTGAGCGCCGCGCACGGTCGGCTCAACGAGTCCTGTGCGAGCCCAATAATCGAGCTGGCGGTAGCTGATTCCCGCGGCCTTCGCCGCGGTTGCCCCCTTGAATCCACCGTCCTGATTGGGGCGGGGAAGGCCGTCATTAAACAGCAGATCTGAATCAATCGGCTGCTGGGAGTTCTCCATGACGGTCCTTTCTCGGGCGGTGCACCGCACCGAACTCCACTAACGCTACCCACCGCGTGATCCCTGTGCAACGACCTCCGAACAACAATTTAAACGTGTCGCTCTCAAGTTTCACTTGAAGGTTGAAATTACGCGGAAATCGGATCGAATTATTGTCCGCTAAAACGTCTGCGCAACACGCCGGAGCGCACGGTATCGAGGTACCCGGCGAGTTCCAACGAGTCCTCCGTACCGAGAGGCGTGCGACTGTTTACACCGCGCGTCGAAACCGCGTGCGAGATCATCTCCGCTTCCTTCTCGGCCGCGACTCGAAGCGAACGCAGGTGACGGGGAGTAATCCCCGCTCAGCTAGCCGCATGAGGGCCGTCAGCTGAGGCACTGCATCGTGTGGAAAGACCTCGGCAGCGGGCAGCAGACCCGCCGCAATAGCCTCGCCCAAGAAACGAGAAGTCGCGCCCGTGACTCGCCGCAGCTCGTCGCTACTCAGCACCCTTTTAGGAGCGAGCACACTTGACGCGTTTCGCTGAGAAGCCCCGGGAATGATCGGGTCTAGACCCTGATCCATGTCGTCCAGGACTTCCGCAATCACCTTCAACGGCAGGTAATGATCCCTCTGCAGGGTAAGGATCAGTCGCAGACGCTCAATATGGGCCTGCGAAAACTTGCGGTACCCAGACTTAGTTCGCTGAGGAGCAACAAGGCCTTGTTCCTCAAGGAAACGAAGCTTCGACGGGGTGAGGTCAGCGAAGTCGTCTTGAAGAGCCGCAAGCACCTGGCCGATGCTGAGAAGTCCGCCAGCTAGCTTTTGGGCACCAGCAGCCGTCACGCTAGAGCGCTTCCGCGAGATCAAAGCGGGAGGCAAAGAACGTGAAACGGAACTTGCCCACCTGCACCTCTGCACCGTCTTCCAATCGCAACTCACCGTCAATGCGTGAACCGTCACAGAAAGTACCGTTCAGTGACCCCAGATCCGCTACGGAGAACTCCGTGCCACTCCTGCGGAACTCCGCGTGCCTCCTGGAAACCGTCACATCGTCGAGAAAAATATCGACGGCGGGGTGACGCCCCGCAACCGTCACGTCTTGGTCAAGCAAAAAACGCGCGCCAAGATTGGGGCCACGACGCACTACGAGCAGCGCAGCGCCTGAAGGCAGCGCCTCAACCGCATCACGCTCATCGATCGTAAGATCGGTCGCTCGAGCACGAATCATGGACCCCAGGTCGTCACGGAACTGCTGGGTAGCCTTTACCTCAGTGCTGTCGTCACGACGAATCTGCTTCTCGGAGTCCACGCCCTCACCCGTCTTCTACACTCGCGCCTTCTCGAAACCAATCGGTTCCACGCCCCTACGCTATCGCAGCCAGCACATAACCCGCATCTCGAAATGCTAAATTCTGCCAGCCACCGGCGTGGCGCGCACACTTTACCGGGAAAGTCTCTCTTGAGTCTCCAGAAACTCGTAAACCTCATGGGAGTCAACCCTGGAAAGGTGCCAGTCGGCAACGCGGCAAGCAAACTCGTTGGGGTTGCGGCCTCGGGCCAGGCCGCTGCCTGCCATTTCCGTGTGAGTTCGTCAGAGGCGCGTCTACAACAACGGTCATCGGGGCAGAACGACTGCGAACGATGGGGCGTTTCTCGCCCCCTGAACCACTTCACATCTTCAAAGCGCACCCCAACGCTCACGGAATAGAGCCCCTCCTTAGCCTTCTCAACACGCGAGGTGCACCAGTACGTTCCACCACTTGCCATGTCGGTGTACTGATACCAGGGGTTAAACCGATCCGGCTGAGAGAAGATAGTGCGGGCGGTCCAGTTGCGACACACCATCGCGCCCTCAAAGTTACCCAGCGCATCAGAGGGGAATCTGACACCGTCATTCTCATAGGCCTTAATGAGGGTGCCCGACTCGTGCGCCTTCATAAAGTGTACCTCCAGCCCCAGTCGTTCCGTAGCGAGGTTCGTAAAGCGGTGAGCCGCCATCTCGTACGACACCCCAAACGCATCGCGCAGGTCCTCCATTGAGATCCTGCGCTGCTTCTTTGCTTCCTGAAGCACGTCGACACTCGCCTCTTCAGGCAACAACACCGCACCGGCAAGATAGTTCGCCTCAACTCGCTGCCGCAAAAAATCTGCATAGTTTTTGGGTTCTTCGTGACCGCACACCACACTCGCGAGGGCTCGCAGAATCGGTGCCCTCGCGTCTCTCGACGGTAAATTACTGCTCAGATAAATACGACCGTTGCGTCGATCGATCACGGATCTGGTCGAGTGCGGCACGTTCGAAACGTAGTGCAGCTGGAACCCCAGCTTTTCTGCAACAGTCGAGATCATCTGCTGCGACACCGGGCCACCACTGTAACCGACGCTGTCGAGCAGCTGGACCGACGCTTTTTCAAGATCGGGATAGTAATTGCCCGCAACCCGCATTTCCGCGCGCAATTCAGTGTTCGCGCGGCGGGCCTCCTCGGGAGTGGCAGCGCGCTCGCTGTGTAAGCGCTCAACTTCTTGATGCAGACCAAGAATCGCCTTCAGCGTCTCATCGCTCGTCGCTTTTGATACTCGCACGGGCTGAATTCCGAGCGAGCGAAACACCGCGCCACGCTGTGCACGCTCCACAGAAATCTCAAGCGCTGCTCGTTCATTCGGGGCCTCGTCGCTCAGCAGTTCGTCGACGGTCACCCCGAGAGCAGCGGCGAGCGCACGCAACAGCGGTAGCCTGGGCTCACGTTTGCCGTTCTCGATCGCCGAAAGCTGTGAGGGCGCACGATCCACCGCCGCTGCGAGTTGCTCGAGAGTCAACCCGCGTGCGATGCGGCGCTCACGCACCTGGCGCCCAAGTGTCAGCGCGTCGGTGCTGTTCTCAGCGTCAGCAACCGGTCCGGCAGTGTCGAGATTCGTCATGCCCACAATGCTGCCAGAGCCGAAATTTTCTAGCAAGCAGAAATATCGCAAATCTTCACCCCCCTATCAGCCGCATTCACCTCAAATGCACCCAGCAAGATAGAAGTACACCAGCTTTCCAGCTTCGGTCTCGCTCAACCAGGCGAGGCCCTGACAACACTTTTCACACAAAGGATCAGGACTATGACCATCACGCAGGCGGCTCCGCAGCAGACGCAGACCGCCACCCCAACTCAGGATCGCACTCGCTCACCACGCATGGAGGTGCTCGGGCCGCAGCTCGAACGCTTCGATGAGATTCTTACGCCCGAGGCGCTGCAGTTTCTCACCGAGTTGCACCACCGTTTTGCGAGCACCAGGCACGAGCGGCTCGCGGATCGCCAGCGCCGGCGCTACGAAATTGGTAACGGCCGCGATCCGAAGTTCCGTGAGAACACCCGCCGGATTCGCGAGGACGCGAACTGGAAGGTTGCTGGGGCCGGTCCTGGACTCGAGGATCGTCGTGTTGAGATTACGGGTCCGACCGATCCGAAGATGACCATCAACGCAATGAACTCGGGGGCACGCGTGTGGCTCGCTGACCAAGAGGACGCAACGAGCCCCACCTGGCGCAACGTCATCGGCGGCCAGCTTTCACTGCTCGACGCGATTCGCGAGCGGCTGAGCTTCATCAGCCCGGAGGGCAAGGAGTACCGTGTCACCGCCGAGCGCACTCCCACCATCGTGATGCGCCCGCGCGGCTGGCACCTGGTTGAGAAACACATCCGCTTCACCGATGTGCAGGGCCAGTCGGGTGCTGCCTCGGGCAGCCTCGTTGACTTTGGCCTGTACGCCTTCCATAACGCCCGCGAGCTTGTGGCACGTGGCCGCGGACCCTACTTCTACATCGCCAAGCTTGAGTCGAGCGAAGAGGCAAAACTCTGGGACGACATCTTCACATTTACCGAGCAGGCCCTCGGCCTCGACCACGGCACCATCCGCGCAACAGTGCTCATCGAGACACTGCCTGCTGCATTCGAGATGGAAGAGATTCTCTATGTAATGCGTGATCACATCGCTGGTCTCAACGCTGGCCGATGGGACTACATTTTCTCGATCATCAAGAACTACCGCGGCCGCGGCGCACGGTTTGTGCTGCCGGATCGCAGCGAGGTCACCATGACGGTGCCATTCATGCGGGCCTACACCGAACTGCTCGTCAAGACCTGCCACAAGCGCGGCGCACACGCTATCGGTGGCATGAGCGCGTTCATCCCGAACCGCCGCGATCCCGAAGTCACTGCACGGGCCGAAGAGAAGGTTCGCGCCGACAAAAACCGTGAGGCGAACGACGGCTTCGACGGAACCTGGGTGGCCCACCCCGACCTCATCTCGGTAGCTCAGGCTGAGTTCGACGCGGTGCTCGGCGATCACCCCAATCAGCTCAAGCGCCAGCGTGATGACGTACACGTAACTGCCGCGGAACTGCTCGACGTGCATATCGGGCGCGACGTGACCGACGCGGGCGTGCGCGACAATGTTTCGATCGGACTCCGCTACATTGAGGCGTGGCTGCGGGGGCTCGGGGCCGTCGCGATCGACAACCTCATGGAGGACGCCGCAACCGCTGAGATCAGCCGCTCGCAGATCTGGCAGTGGATCCACCAGGATCAGACCACCGCCGAGGGCACGCGCATCACCCGCGAGTGGGTTGCCGATGTACTCCAGGAAACCCTGGAATCCTTCGAACGTTTCGAGGGCGATCGTTATAAGGATGCGGCAGAACTCTTCACCGACGTCGCATTGGGTGATGACTTCCCAACGTTCCTCACGGTGCCGGCCTACAGCCGCTACCTCGTCGACGCGTAAACACACGCTACAGAACTAGGCGGCCCGGATCCTGCTCGGATCCGGGCCGCCTTTGATGTTGCGAAGCACCCGTGCGTCCCAGGATGTTTCATAGCTTGACGTGGCATTCTTCAGGAGAGCACTTTTCCTCGAAAGGACACACGAGCATGGCTTTTTTCACGAAGGACAGCACACCCTCACTTGGCGGTGCAGACACCCTCCAACCCTCTCGAAGGAGCGGGTGAAAGCTGGCCTCGACCGCGAAGAATGGAACTACGGTGTCGACGAAGACGGCGACATCGGAGGAGGTTGGGAAGCCGCCTCATACTACTTCTTTGTGACGGGCAACAACGAAGAGCTGTTCTGCATTCGTGGCGCGTGGCGCGGCATTCTTCCGGGAACCGAGTTCGGTCGTGCCCTGGAGCTCTGCAACTCCTGGAACTCACAGAAGCTGTGGCCAAAAACTTACGCGCGTATTGACGACGAGGGCATGGTGCGCGTGCATACCGAGCACAACGTCGACTTTGAGCAGGGCCTCACCGACGGTCAGCTCTCGCAGCAGCTGCTCTGCGCGATCAACACCGCCAACGCCTTTTACGACAGCTTGAACGAGGCTTACCCCGAGGTCTGGGAGAAGTACAACCCGGAGAACGCACCCAGTGTCTAAACGCTTTCAAGTCGACCTCTCTGGAATGGTCGACCTTCTCTCTCACCATCTCTATTCGGGTCCGCAGGTATATGTGCGCGAGCTCATTCAAAACGCCGTCGATGCAGTAACCGCGCGTCGTGAACTCGATGCCAATACCCCGCCCAGATTCGGCTGAGCGCTGGCACCGACGAAGACGGTCGCCCACACTTGAGGTGACCGACACCGGCATCGGACTCACTGCTACAGAGGCCACAGAAATGCTGGCGACGATTGGACGATCCTCGAAACGAAATGAGGAATTCGGGATCGGCCGAGCCGAGTTCATCGGTCAGTTCGGGATCGGCATGCTCGCCGCCTTTATGGTTGCCGAAACCATCGAGGTACGTTCGTTTTCGGCGCGTGCGGGATCCACCCGATTCGTTGGCTCGGCCGAGCAGACGGCACCTTCGATATCACCGAGGATCCTGATGCCACCATCCCCGGCACCACCGTGCGCCTCACAGGCCGACCAGACGTCGCGCACTGGATGGCGCACGACACCGTACTCGCCCTCGCGACCGAGTACGCGTCCCTGTTGCCTTTTGACATTGCCGTGCGCACGCAGCTCGAGGGTTCCGATGCCTCAGATGACGTCTGGCGCCGAATCACCGAGCCTGAACTCCCCTGGCGCATCAAGCACCCCTCGCCCGCAGCGCGGCAGCGAGCGCTCAACGAGTACTGCGAGCGCACCTTCGGTTTCACACCTCTCGGCAGCATCAACCTTGATCTGCCCGTTGCGGGGTGAGCGGTGTGGCCTTCATTTTGCCGCAGGCGGTGTCGCCAGGATCTGGCCAGCACCGTGTCTACACGAAGCGTATGCTGCTTGGTCCCCGTGTCGACCGGGTGCTGCCCGACTGGGCCTTTTTTGTGCGCGCCGTGCTCGACACCAACTCGTTGTCACCCACCGCGTCACGCGAGCAACTGCACGATGATGAGGTGCTCATGGGGGTGCGCGAAGCGATCGGCGAGCAGCTCAAACAGTGGGCCTTTTCAGAGCTACGCGGATCCTCACCCCTCGCACGCACGGTCATTGCGACCCATCACCTCGCGCTACGTGGCCTCGCGCTTACAGATCCAGCGATGCTCGATCTGGTCTCCGAAATTCTCCCCTTTGAAACCACGGACGGCCCGATGACACTGGCACAGGCCGCCAAGGCGGGCGAGGTTGTCTACACGACCACTACCGAGGCATATCGCAGAGTTGCCGCTGTAGCACGCGCTCAGGGACTCGTTGTGGTGAACGCAGGCTATGTCTACGATGCTGACCTCATGGAGCGCCTCGGAAAGCGCCCCGGTTGGCGTGTGAGAGAGCTGGAGAGCTCAGATCTGGTGCAGGTGCTTGGGCAGCTAGACCTGAGCCGCGATTGGGAGATTACAGACGCGGTGGCTCACGCTCGCACAGTTCTCGAAGCCGATGACTGCGACGTGGTCGTGCGCGAGTTCTCGCCCGAGACCGTGCCCGCGATGCTGCTGCGCGACTCCGACGGTGAGCACCGTCGAGAGCTGAACCGCGAACGCGAAGCAGAACCTGGACGCTGGGACGGTCTGCTCGATTCACTCGCGGGCGACTCCAAGTCCCGCACGCGCACCCTCGTGTTGAATGACACCTCGAGTGTCGTACGACGCCTACTCACAGCACCACCCGGTGACGTGTTTGATGCGGGCTTGCGTTCACTGTATCTGTCGGCCGTGATGCTCGCCGGTGATGGTCTCCGCTCGTCTGAATCAGCGGCACTCACCGACGCCCTTGGAACACTCCTCGATGGCGCCCTTGGCGCCCCGCCCAGGAAGGCAACCTGTGATCGCAACAGTACAGCGCGAACTCAACGACATTCGACGCATGCCATACGGCACCGCGCGAACATCAGCCAGTGAGGCGATCACACGCCGCATTGAGACGGAGGGCCCGAAGGAGCTGCTGGCAGAGGCGCTTCTCGACCTGGTCGAGGCGTACAGCTTTTCAGATCAGGGCGTGAAGTCGTTCTCCGCCTTTGCCCGCACCCTGCGACTCTGGGATGAAAGCCCCGAACTCTTCGACGAGGGCGACGAGCGAAACCTCTTCTGGGAGTTCAAGTGGGTGGCGGGTGACCTCGCCGAGTATCCGCAAATCTCGCTCGCCCAAGCCGTCGCATTTCTCGACGACATGGAGCGTCGCTTCGAACTTGCGGGGCACGGTGTTTCGTCGGTGCGAATGAGCCGTTTTCGCTGGGCTTGGCACACCGGCCACCCCGACACGGATGCGTTCCGTCTGGAGTGGATTACGGGGCTGCGTGACGAGTTTGAAGATTGCCGCGCCTGCACCATCGGCCAACAGGTCGATTACTTCACCGCGGCTGAGCGCTATGACGAGGCCGTCAAACTGGGCCTCACCCAAGACAGCTCGTGCAACATCGAGCCGACTCGCACCTGGTACGGAATTGCACTTGCCGCCCTGCTGAGTGGCGATCCTGACCTTGCGCTCACGATGCACAAGCGAGCGCTCGCAACCGACGATGGCGGACCGACCGAGTTTGCTTCTGCTCGTGGATACGGCTTCGAAACGTTGGCCCGTGGTGGCCGCCTCGAACAGGCGCTTCGTCTGCTGCGTAACGACTACCCGAGGCCCTGACCAAGGGTGAGAGTCCCGCCTACCACCTGCGATTCTATTTGGGGGTGCTCGCCGGTTTATCGGCGAACCTTGATCACGGCGAACTACCAACGGGGTTCCGCGAACCCGAGTGGAACACCGTTGCGGGTCTGCAGGCCTGGGTGCTTGCAGCTGCACAGGGGCTGGCTCGAGATCTCGACGCACGCAACGGGAACGATATGTACGCCCGATCGATCAATCGTGCTCTCGCCGCCACGCGAGTAGAGAAGCCACTCGCGGAGTCCCCCGTTGACGCGCTTGACGTCGGTACGGAAGCCACCTCCGCGATTGAGGGCTCCGCTGAAGGCACGGCGTCAGTGAGCACGGCTACCCCGCCAACGGCACCCGATTCGATACTCGCCAAGGCCGAGGGACTCGCTGCACAGCAGGCCTACGGCGAGGCAATCCCGCTTTATGCGGAAGCCGCAAAGCTGTTGGAATCAGGGGGCTGGCTCGAACGCTCCGGGCTCGCGTTTGCTGAGGCGGCGCAGTGCGCTGCCTTGGCCAACGAGGAAGAAACGTCGCACCAGTTCTTCACCGCCGCAGTCTCGCGGCTACGCACTGGGGGCAGCAACACCGGCACGCTCTCAGCTGTACTCACAGCGTGGGCGCCCATCGCCGCGCGCATGAACGATCCCGAGACTCTGCTTCGGATCACCCAAGAAGAGTTACAGCGATTCGAGGAGTTTAACGCCGAAGGGCTCAGCGAAGATCTCGCGGAGCGCCGAAGGTCCGAGTGGCTACTCGAGCGTGCGACACTTCGTGACACCTTCGCCCGATCCCTCGCGGCAGCAGCTCCCGAGCAGCGTCCGTCTGGCTTTGGCTTGGAGCAGGCCGCCGCAGAGGCGACCTCAGCGGGCGAAGAGTTCGCGCAGCTGGGCAGGATCGCCGACGCCGCGCACGCCTTCTGGCTTGCTGGCAAGGTGCAGCTTGAAAACGGTCAGACCACGGACGCGCTGTGGTCGTTGGAGTCAGCGTTCGAGGGTTTCAGCGTGGCTCAGCGTCGTGAAGAGCGCGCTCACACGGCGAGCGAACTCATTGATCTGCTTCGCCAAACTGGCCAACCAGAACGAGCAGACGAAATCGTCGCACAGCTGTAGTTTCTCTACCGGGTCATGTCGTTGTCGCTGCGCTCGATCGCGGGGCCAAGCTCGTCCAAAATAAGCGACTCGGAGTCGAGCTGACCTGTTCGGTACGCCGCGCGGCCCACCATGTGGGCCGCGATCGGCGCCGTGAGCGACTGGAACACAAACACCGGGATCAGGCCGAGGAGTGTCGCAATCGAGCGCTGATCGAGCGCGATCGCGGCAATGACCAGCAGCAGCCCAAAGATCTGCGGCTTTGTGGCCGCGTGCAGTCGACTCAGCGCATCGGAAAACCTGAGCAGCCCGACGCCAGCGGCGACCGACAGCAGAGCAGCGAGAACCACACACACCAGAGCGGTGAGATCAAGGATCTGCTCAAACATGGGTTGCCTCCCCGAGTCTGTCGTTGCTTCTGCCCCGGCCTGCAACGCAGCGCGGCGCTTCACAAAGCGCGCCACCACGATCGTCGCAAAGGTTGCGGTCGCGGCAATAACCGTCATCAGTGGAATGCTCGCGGTGTGGTGCCGCGCCACCATGTCAGCACCGACGGCAAGCATCAGCGTGGTGAGCAACACGTCAGAGGCCACCATGCGGTCAAGAATGGTAGGACCACGCACAATGCGCACGAGCGCCATGAGCGCGGTGGCGGTTAAGCCGATCCCAGCCGCGATGAGCAAAGCCGTCGAGAACATCGTCATCGAAGCACCCGCATCTCTTCGCGAGATCCCACGACCATCACAAGAAGACGCTCAATGTACAGCGTCTCGCGCCTCATCTTGGTGATCTCCTTTTGTGTTGGAGTGTTCAGCACGTGCAAGTAGAGCGTCGACTCGAAGCGATCGATATCTGCCACGAGCGACCCGGGATAAGGGAAGTTGTCAAACCCACCATGGTGAGTATGAAGTCGGAACGAGTGTGCAGCTTAACCGCAATAATCGAAGTTCTGGGCGGCGGGCCGGGGCGCACAGCGAGCAACGCAACCTGGCAGGAGGCCACCGCGAGTTGCCACAGGAAGAAACCAAGATAACGTGCCGCCCACCATACGTTAAACCGGCCGGCTAGCTCAACCGGCGGAAGGTAGAAGAGGCGCATGACAGTAAAGGCGACGATGAACCCACTCACGAGCGACAGCAAAGAGAGCGTCTGCCACAGCATCATCCACAGCAGTACGAGCCCGATGAGCAGTGGTAGCTCGTGCAAGCGAACACCCCACTCGATGCGACGAGCGGTGGGGAGTGCGGGTAGGTTCTGATTACTACTCATTGGCCCCTCCTTCACCGTCGTCTGAACCGCTCAGTTCGGTCTTCCCGCTGCCACCACCAAGACCGTTCGAAGAATTGCCCAGCACCCGCTCCACGAGTTTGCCCGGCTGAGCAAGGTCTTTCCCTGCTTTCCAAGAGTAATCGTAAAGTGGACTAGCGAACACGGTCAGCGCGATGCTCACAAGCACCATGCCCGCCGTGGCTCCAACCATCAGTTTCGGGATCGTCTTGCGTTCCCGCTGCGGCTGCGCGTCAGGCGCGTCGTGGAGTCTCTCGAAAAGCGCTTCCTCGCGCTCGCGCAGCCGGAGTGCCTCGGTTGCCGGTCCCGGTGCAGCGCCAGGGGTCGGGATCGGTCCCGTTTCAAGCGAGGCAGCCCGATCCCGCCCGCTCTCACCAGCGGCCTTCGGCCGCTGCCGCCAGAATGCCAGCACCCAGGCCCGCGCAAGCGCGTACAGGGTGAGTAACGAGACAAGCGCGCCGATCCCAATCAGCCAGTAGGCGCCAGGAGTGGCGAGGTCTGCCGCGACGGTAAATAGTCCGATCTTGCCAATGAATCCAGAGAAGGGCGGGATGCCCCGAGGTTCAGCATGGGAATAAAGAAGAGTACGGCGATCACGGGGGCGGTCTTGAGCATGCCACCGAGCCCAGAGAGCGACGTCGTGCCCCCTGCCGCTCAAGCAGGCCAACCGCGAGGAAGAGCGTGGTCTGCACGATGATGTGGTGGGTGATGTAGTAGATCGTCGCTGCAAATCCCGCGGCGTTCGCCATGCTGATGCCAAAGATCATGTAGCCGATGTGGCTGATCAGCGTAAACGAAAGCAGACGCTTAATGTCTAGCTGCGAGACGGCACCAAGTATCCCAATGAGTAGGGTGAGCCCCGCGATAATGAGGAGCAGCTTGTCGACGCTGGAATCTGGAAACAGCTGCGTCTGCGTTCGAATGATCGCGTAGACGCCAACCTTCGTCAGCAGACCCGCAAACACTGCCGTGACCGGGGCCGGAGCCGTTGGGTACGAGTCTGGTAACCAGAAGGAGAGCGGGAACACGGCGGCTTTGATCCCGAACGCAATGAGCAGCATCAGGTTCAGGAGTAGTTGAACCTCGGACGGCAGCTCCGCAATCCTTACGGTCAGGTGCGCCATGTTGACGGTGCCGGTCGCCCCATAGATCATGGCGATCGCGGCGAGGAACAATACCGACGACACAAGCGAGACCACAACATACGTCACGCCAGCGCGAATGCGCTGCGCAGTACCACCCAGGGTGATCAACACGTAGCTGGCCACAAGCAGGATCTCGAATCCCACGTACAGATTGAAGAGGTCCCCGCGATAAACGCGTTGAACACCCCCGCACCCAATACCAAATAGGTGGGGTAATAGATAGAAACCGGGGCGTCTTCGTCACCGTCTGCGAGACGCTGACCCGTTGAGAAGATAAACACCGCGAGCAGCACCACGGCCGAGACGGTGAGCATCAGCGCCGAGACGCGATCCACGACCAGCGCGATACCAAACGGCGCAGCCCATCCCCCGACCTCCATCACCAGGGTGCCTTGGGAATTGACCACAACCATGAGGATGCCGCCAAGCGCAACGACACCACCAAGGGCGACCAGAGTGATTCCCTGCTGAAGGCGGCGCCTTCCCGGTACTGCGAGCGCAAGCGCTGCGCCGACCAGCGGCAGCAACACTACAAGCGGAACGAGAACGGTCATCGCTGTTCGCTCCCCTCTACTGAGGATTCGGCTGCCGCACGCTCAGTGCGGTTGTCCGAATCTTCAGGCTCGTCAGAATCATCATCGGAGAACTCAGGGGTCTCTGCGAGATCCTCATCGGTGACCTCATCGACGGAGAGCTCGTCTGCCGTCGCCAGTTCGAGATCTGTCTCGTCGTCTTGCACGGTGTCATCACGGTCTTGTGCCAGCCGCCACGAGCGGTAAATGAGCGCTAGGAAGAAGGCACTCACCCCAAACGTGATCACAATCGCAGTGAGAATGAACGCCTGCGGCAGCGGATCACTCATATCTTCGGCGGATGCCTCACCGACGATGGGTGCGGCACCAAAGGATCCTGACATGAGAAAAATGAGCAGGTTCGTCGCGTTACCGACCAGCAAAAAACCAAGCAGCAGACGCGTGAGAGTCCGATCGAGCATGAGGTAGATCCCACACGCGTACATCACGGCCATGAGTGCCACCAGCACCAGGGGCATCGTCGTCATCGGG
This sequence comes from Leucobacter coleopterorum, assembly GCF_011382985.1. Lineage (GTDB taxonomy): Bacteria > Actinomycetota > Actinomycetes > Actinomycetales > Microbacteriaceae > Leucobacter > Leucobacter coleopterorum. Next base: position 1,278,223 of record NZ_CP049933.1, on the reverse strand, counting down.
ATTCCACCTCCTCTTCCTCCGTCATCGAGGCCTCGTTTTCTTCGTGCTCATCAATCTCAGCGCCGAGGCTGCGCAGCACATCGAGAATCAGACCGAACACCACGAGATACACGCCAACATCAAACAGCGTAGACGTTACAAAAGGCAGCGTGCCGAAGATGCCGAGGTCAACATCGACCCACGATGAAGCAAGCGCAGCCTGCCCAAAGAACATCGGCACGAATGCCATCGTGACGGCGAGGGCAAGGCCAGCACCGAGAATGCGTCCCGCGTCAAGCGGCACAGTTGCACCAAGTTCGTAGCGACCTCCCGCGAGGTACCGCGCGACAAGCGCAAGCCCGGCGACGAGTCCTCCCGCAAACCCACCACCGGGCTCGTTGTGCCCGGCAAGCAGCAAGAAGATCGACAAAATGATGAGGGCGTGGAAGATGAGCCTCACCACGACCTCAAGCATGATCGAGCGTCGTGCAGGATCCAGGTGTCGACCCGCAAGCAACCAGCTGATGCGACGCATCGGATCCTTTGGATCCACCACCCGCAGCAGATGCTCGCGCGCCTGCGTGCGTGCGGCGCTGCGGCTGAGTTTGGGCCGGTTATCTTCGCGGGTGTTCAAGAACACGAGCGAGGCGACACCCGTGGCCGCTGCAAGAATCACCGAGAGCTCACCCATGGTGTCCCACCCTCGAATATCAACCAGCATCACGTTGACCACGTTGCTACCGTGGCCCCCGCTGTAGGCCAGTTCGGGCAACTGCAGTGAAATGGGTTCGGCAACGCGAGATCCTAGCGCCACGAGGGCAAGCGCAGCGATCGTCAGTCCGACCGAGGCACCAATAATGATCCTGATCCAGCGGACCCGCCTCGTCGATGAAGTGCCAAGCCGCTGTGGCAAACGGCGAATCACAAGTACAAACGCAATTAGCGTGACGGTCTCGACAAGCGCCTGGGTCAGGGCGAGGTCAGGAGCTCCCGACATCGCGAAGATCGCCGCCATGCCATAACCAGTCACACCAACGAGCACCACGGATTGAAACCTGGTGCGCGCGCGAAGCGAGAAGACGGCCGCAACCACCATCACAATTGCGATCGGAATCTGCACTGGCGAAGTAATAAGTTCAAACGACGCGGGCCACTGATCCGTCGCAATGAGTGTGCCTCCGAGGGTGCCCACCATAACGATCAAGATCACCGAAAGATAAAACGGGAGAGATCCGCGCTGCGTGAGTGAGGTCAACTTCACCGCAACAACGTCAAGCCACTGTGTTATCAGCCAGTACACGTGTGAGGCGGAGAATCGCTCGGGCACTGTGCGGAATACAGCTGTGGTGCGCGAACAGAACTTGGCCAGCAGAAGACCCAGAATAATGACCAGAGCAGAAGCACCCAGCGCCGGGGTAAACCCGTGCCACAGTGCGAGGTGCTCGATAGTGTGGCCCTTTTCTGCGCCCTCAAGTTGAGGCGCAATCGCAGCCTGCATGAAGGGGTCGATCGCGCTTGCGAACAGTCCAGTAAACAGTGCAACTGCTACAAAGGCCATCGGGGCGACGAGGATTGCGCGGCCCGGAGAGTGAATCACGGTGCAGGTTTCGGTGTTGGTTTTACGGGCGAAAGCGCCCCATAGAAAGCGGCCCATGTAGGCGACCGTCAGAATACTTCCGAGCACAGCAACCGTGAACGCAAAAAGGGCGAGCGGACTGTCTGCCCCTATGCTCAACATCTCTGTGAACGCGGATTCTTTTGCGACGAACCCTGCTAGCGGCGGCAGGCCCGCCATTGAGGCTGCGGCCAGGGCGGTCACGATAAAGAGCACTGGCATCTTTCGCCCCAGCCCGGAGAGCTTGCGCAAGTCGCGAGTGCCGGTGGCGTGATCAATGATGCCAACTGACAAAAAGAGCGGTGCTTTGGCGGCGGCGTGAGCGAAGAGCAACGCGAGTCCCGCAAAAGCAGCGCGAGGATCCGCCAAACCAAATACCATCACGAGCAGCCCAAGCTGGCTCACCGTGCCGTGAGCGACGATGAGCTTAATGTCGAACTGCTTGAGTGCACGTATTCCACCGTTAAGCATTGTGATCGCGCCAAGGATCACGAGTGTCTCGCGGTACCCCACCACGTCTCCGAAACCAGGACTAATGCGCGCGATCAGATAGACTCCCGCCTTGACCATCGCGGCGGCGTGCAGGTAAGCACTCACCGGGGTCGGCGCGGCCATGGCGCCCGGAAGCCACAGATGAAAAGGAAAAATAGCCGATTTTGAGAGCGCGCCGGCCAGCACCAGGTAGACGGCGACTGTGCCGAGCGCACCCTGCGGAGGATTGGAGACAATCTCAGACAGGAGTGTTGTTCCAGCCGCCTGTGAAAGCAACACAAACCCCACAAGCATCGCGAGTCCCCCGAAGGTGGTCACCATCAACGCCTGAAGCGCGGCCGCGTTTGCGGTTCGCAGTTTCGTGACGTGTCCGATGAGCAAAAACGACAGGATCGTCGTCCCCTCCCAAAAGATGAAGAGCAGGTAGACGTCGTCCGCGAGCACGAGTCCGAGCATGGCAACCGCGAAGCCCATGAAGACCGCAGCGAAACGAGCGAGCCCCGCTTCGCCCTCTTCAAAGTAATAGGCGCAGTAGAGCAGGATCAGCGCACCTGCCCCGGTCACGAGTAGTGCAAAGAGCGCGGAGAACCCATCTAAGCGAAAGCTAAGCGTCATGTTCAGCTGCGGGATCCACTCGAATGATTCGGTGATCACTTCACCAGAAAACACCGGCGCAACCGCGATGAACAGGGCAGCAAAGGCGCCAGCCATTGCGGCAGCCAGACCAATAAACGTTTTGCGCCCGAACTGCCGAACAATGGGGTGGGTGAGAAGCGAGATGAGTGCGAGCGCGAGCAGTGTGCTCGTCATCACACCCATAGGCGGCCTCTTTCGCTCGGTCGTCGTTGGTTCCCAAAACAAAGCTTATCGGAAACCGAGCACCCAGATCCTTGGCCTGCAATGCCCTCTAAAATGCGAAAGGGCCCTCTCGGATTGACAATCGTCACCGATTGTCGCTCCGAGGGAGCCCTTTCTAAAAGTTGTCCGGCGGTGTCCTACTCTCCCACGAGGTCCCCTCGCAGTACCATCGGCGCTGTCAGTCTTAGCTTCCGGGTTCGGAATGTGACCGGGCGTTTCCCTGACGCTATAACCACCGTAACTCTATTGACATGTCCCACACCCCACTTCATTTTAGGAGTGTGTGGCCGTACGTCAAGAACCACAAAGCGGACGCGATTATCGTTACAAAATTCTCTCATGTCCCCACCCACCCTGAAAGAGTGTTGGGGTTGAAGTCAAGTCATCGGCTTATTAGTACCAGTCAGCTCCATGAGTTACCCCACTTCCACATCTGGCCTATCAACCCAGTCATCTACTGGGAGCCTCACCACCACAAAGGGTGACGGAAATCTCATCTCGAGGCCGGCTTCCCGCTTAGATGCTTTCAGCGGTTATCCATCCCGAACGTAGCCAACCAGCCATGCCCTTGGCAGAACAACTGGCACACCAGAGGTTCGTCCAACCCGGTCCTCTCGTACTAGGGTCAGATCCTCTCAAATTTCCAACGCGCGCAGAGGATAGGGACCGAACTGTCTCACGACGTTCTAAACCCAGCTCGCGTACCGCTTTAATGGGCGAACAGCCCAACCCTTGGGACCAACTCCAGCCCCAGGATGCGACGAGCCGACATCGAGGTGCCAAACCATGCCGTCGATATGGACTCTTGGGCAAGATCAGCCTGTTATCCCCGAGGTACCTTTTATCCGTTGAGCGACAGCGCTTCCACAAGCCACTGCCGGATCACTAGTCCCGACTTTCGTCCCTGCTCGACCTGTCAGTCTCACAGTCAAGCTCCCTTGTGCACTTACACTCGCCACCTGATTGCCAACCAGGCTGAGGGAACCTTTGGGCGCCTCCGTTACTTTTTAGGAGGCAACCGCCCCAGTTAAACTACCCACCAGGCACTGTCCCAGAACCCGATCAGGGTCCGTAGTTAGATATCCAATATGACCAGAGTGGTATTTCAACAATGACTCCACAAGAACTAGCGTCCCTGCTTCACAGTCTCCCACCTATCCTACACAAGCCACACCGAACACCAATACCAAGCTGTAGTAAAGGTCACGGGGTCTTTCCGTCCTTCTGCGCGTAACGAGCATCTTTACTCGTAGTGCAATTTCGCCGAGTTCACGGTGGAGACAGCTGGGAAGTCGTTACGCCATTCGTGCAGGTCGGAACTTACCCGACAAGGAATTTCGCTACCTTAGGATGGTTATAGTTACCACCGCCGTTTACTGGGGCTTAAATTCAAAGCTTCGACCCGAAAGTCTAACCTCTCCTCTTAACCTTCCAGCACCGGGCAGGCGTCAGTCCGTATACGTCCACTTGCGTGTTAGCACGGACCTGTGTTTTTAGTAAACAGTCGCTTCCCACTGGTCTCTGCGGCCACCACACCCTTTCGGAGTAAATCCTAATAAGTGGATGGCCCCCCTTCTCCCGAAGTTACGGGGGCATTTTGCCGAGTTCCTTCACCATGATTATCTCGATCTCCTGAGTATTCTCTACCTGACCACCTGAGTCGGTTTGGGGTACGGGCAACAGCAAACCTCACGTCGATGCTTTTCTCGGCAGCATAGGATCACCTGCTTCCCCATACGGGTCCGCATCATGTCTCACCCAAAGCCGAAAACTATTAATAATCGACAGGCTACACATTTACACCGGGACAACCATCGCCCGGCACAGGCTACCTTCCTGCGTCACACCTCACGCTCACCACCCGAGTTTGGGTTCGCAGCCTCCACCCCACATCACCCGAAGGATCCGTGAAGCTTCAGTTTGCTTAGCACTACTCGTTAGGTCTTTGACGGTTTACCGCCGGTACGGGAATATCAACCCGTTGTCCATCGACTACGCCTGTCGGCCTCGCCTTAGGTCCCGACTTACCCAGGGAAGATTAGCTTGACCCTGGAACCCTTGGTCTTCCGGAGGACGGGTTTCTCACCCGTCTTTCGCTACTCATGCCTGCATTCTCACTCGTGTGGCATCCACGGCTGGTTCACACCGCCGCTTCACTCGCCACACGACGCTCTCCTACCCATCCATACGGCTGGACCACGAAGGCCTACCTGTTATATGAATGCCACAACTTCGGTGGCGTGCTTGAGCCCCGTTACATTGTCGGCGCGGAATCACTTGACCAGTGAGCTATTACGCACTCTTTCAAGGGTGGCTGCTTCTAAGCCAACCTCCTGGTTGTCACAGCAACTCCACATCCTTTTCCACTTAGCACGCGCTTTGGGACCTTAGTTGGTGATCTGGGTTGTTTCCCTCTCGACAATGAAGCTTATCCCCCACTGTCTCACTGCTGCGCTCTCACTTACCGGCATTCGGAGTTTAGCTGACGTCAGTAACCTTGTAGGGCCCATCGGCCATCCAGTAGCTCTACCTCCGGCAAGAAACACGCAACGCTGCACCTAAATGCATTTCGGAGAGAACCAGCTATCACGAAGTTTGATTGGCCTTTCACCCCTATCCACAGCTCATCCCCTCAGTTTTCAACCTAAGTGGGTTCGGTCCTCCACGCGCTCTTACACGCGCTTCAACCTGGCCATGGATAGATCACTTCGCTTCGGGTCTAGGACATGCGACTGAATCGCCCTATTCAGACTCGCTTTCGCTACGGCTACCCCACACGGGTTAACCTCGCCACATATCGCTAACTCGCAGGCTCATTCTTCAAAAGGCACGCTGTCACACCTACAAGGGTGCTCCAACGGATTGTAAGCAAACGGTTTCAGGTACTATTTCACTCCCCTCCCGGGGTACTTTTCACCTTTCCCTCACGGTACTAGTCCGCTATCGGTCATCTGGGAGTATTTAGGCTTATCAGGTGGTCCTGACAGATTCACACGGGATTTCTCGGGCCCCGTGCTACTTGGGATACACACCACGCAGTGCCACCATTTCGGATACGGGACTCTCACCCACTCCGGTCCGCCGTTCCAAGCGGTTCTCCTATAGCTACACATTCACGTCGAGTGGCCGGCAGACCACTCAGGCATGTCCCACAACCCCAACCATGCAACCCCTGCCGGGTATCACACATGACTGGTTTAGCCTCATCCGGTTTCGCTCGCCACTACTACCGGAATCACATGTTGTTTTCTCTTCCTGGGGTACTGAGATGTTTCACTTCCCCCGTTCCCTCTACCCGCCCTATATATTCAGGCGGGAGTCACCAGGTACGCAAGCGCCCTGGCGGGGTTTCCCCATTCGGAAATCCTCGAATCACAGCCCGTTTATCGGCTCCCCGAGGCTTATCGCAGATTACTACGTCCTTCTTCGGCTCCAGATGCCAAGGCATCCACCGTTTGCTCTTAAAAACTTGAAATCACATAAGCATAATCATCATAAAAAGACACACACCAAAAAATGGTGTGCGACCAATGAAATTAAAAATAAAGTATCTCAAGACAAGACAAGCACTACTCTCCGCGAAGGAGAGAAGCACATCCTTGTCTTGAAAGATGCTCGCGTCCACTGTGTAGTTCTCAACGTACGGTCGATCCCCGCGCCATGGACAACATGTTCCACAACCCAGGGTCGAAGACTCAGTTCCCACACCAACAACCACTCCCCAAATTCAGGGAACGACCATTACCGTGGTGGCTGGGCCTTCAGGACCCAATAGTATGCACTTAAGTAAAGCCTTCACTCGAGTCGCCCACCTGTTCCGACCAGACCCACAAAGGATCCGGTGTACTAACACAGACGAATGAATCAAGACTTGTCTTGTCGAATGTTCCACCCATGAGCAGCTCGCAGTGAACATTCGCCACTGTTCGAGCCATTCTGCAACCCACAAGGGGTTGAGTGCTCCTTAGAAAGGAGGTGATCCAGCCGCACCTTCCGGTACGGCTACCTTGTTACGACTTAGTCCTAATCACCAGTCCCACCTTCGACGGCTCCCTCCACAAGGGTTAGGCCACCGGCTTCGGGTGTTACCGACTTTCATGACTTGACGGGCGGTGTGTACAAGGCCCGGGAACGTATTCACCGCAGCGTTGCTGATCTGCGATTACTAGCGACTCCGACTTCATGGGGTCGAGTTGCAGACCCCAATCCGAACTGAGACCGACTTTTTGGGATTCGCTCCACCTCGCGGTATCGCAGCCCATTGTATCGGCCATTGTAGCATGCGTGAAGCCCAAGACATAAGGGGCATGATGATTTGACGTCATCCCCACCTTCCTCCGTGTTGACCACGGCAGTATCCCATGAGTTCCCACCATAACGTGCTGGCAACATAGGACGAGGGTTGCGCTCGTTGCCGGACTTAACCGAACATCTCACGACACGAGCTGACGACAACCATGCACCACCTGTTTACGAGTGTCCAAAGAGTTGACGATCTCTCGCCCGTTCTCGTATATGTCAAGCCTTGGTAAGGTTCTTCGCGTTGCATCGAATTAATCCGCATGCTCCGCCGCTTGTGCGGGCCCCCGTCAATTCCTTTGAGTTTTAGCCTTGCGGCCGTACTCCCCAGGCGGGGAACTTAATGCGTTAGCTACGACACAGAACCCGTGGAACAGGCCCTACATCTAGTTCCCAACGTTTACGGCATGGACTACCAGGGTATCTAATCCTGTTCGCTCCCCATGCTTTCGCTCCTCAGCGTCAGTTACGGCCCAGAGATCTGCCTTCGCCATCGGTGTTCCTCCTGATATCTGCGCATTCCACCGCTACACCAGGAATTCCAATCTCCCCTACCGCACTCTAGCTTGCCCGTACCCACTGCAGGCCCGGAGTTGAGCTCCGGGTTTTCACAGCAGACGCGACAAGCCGCCTACGAGCTCTTTACGCCCAATAATTCCGGACAACGCTTGCACCCTACGTATTACCGCGGCTGCTGGCACGTAGTTAGCCGGTGCTTTTTCTGCAGGTACCGTCACTTTCGCTTCTTCCCTACTAAAAGAGGTTTACAACCCGAAGGCCGTCATCCCTCACGCGGCGTTGCTGCATCAGGCTTGCGCCCATTGTGCAATATTCCCCACTGCTGCCTCCCGTAGGAGTCTGGGCCGTGTCTCAGTCCCAGTGTGGCCGGTCACCCTCTCAGGCCGGCTACCCGTCGTCGCCTTGGTGAGCCATTACCTCACCAACAAGCTGATAGGCCGCGAGTCCATCCCAACCGATAAATCTTTCCACCCACACACCATGCGGTGATAGGTCATATCCAGTATTAGACGCCATTTCTAGCGCTTATCCCAGAGTCAGGGGCAGGTTACTCACGTGTTACTCACCCGTTCGCCACTCTTCCACCCAGCAAGCTGGGCTTCATCGTTCGACTTGCATGTGTTAAGCACGCCGCCAGCGTTCGTCCTGAGCCAGGATCAAACTCTCCGTAAAAAATTACATGCCCACGACCAGCGGAATAAGCTAGAACGTGAACGAGTTCAACCTGACAAAAAAACAAACATCATTACTGACGTTCATATATGTTTTGTCCAAAAGGAATCGCCATCAACCAACCACAAAACGTGATCAGCGACGGGATAAATAATTGGCATTTGACAATTAAAGTGCACACTATTGAGTTCTCAAGGACCAGACACCCCCGTACACACCCAACCGGGCTTCCGAAAAGCAACTTTCCAAACCTACCAAAACAACCTTGAAAAACCAGGCTAGCCGAATCATTCAATTCTCGGCACCAACATGATACACCCGTTGGTGTTGTCACGGTTTCGGTGAGATGAGGTTCCCTACTCTACACACGAGAACATGACTAATCAAGTTCGAATGTGATCCTTGAGTGGGATCTTATTCAGGCTTTCGATCCGGGCCGCTTTCGCTTCCCGCACCGTCTCGCTGACAAGGGAAAACATTACGCGGATCGGGCAGGGGTGGCAAAGCGTGTACCCAACCCGGGCGTGTCTCCGCAGAATCATGCGGATCTCGGTATCCGGACCTCGGAGGCGTCCGTTTCGCGCTCGCCCCAAAACTCGTTCAAAACCAGCGAAACTGCCTCGCACGCCACGTTTCCCGGGCGCGCCGGAGCACTGTGCCAATCCAAGAAGCACAGCCAAGCAATCAACACACCTGCTTGAATAGTCGGGTGAACGACTCCACTCCCCCAAACACTCAGCCCTGCTCCTCTGATTTCAGCTTCACTCTCGAACATCGCCTGGAAGAGGGAGGTGCCCGCGGATCCCGCGACCAGGCTCTCGGACGCACGGGAACGATCCGCACTCCTCACGGCGAGATCCAGACCCCGGCTTTTATTCCGGTTGGCACCAAAGCAACGGTCAAGGCGATGCTGCCAGAAACAGTGAAGGATCTCGGCGGGCAGGCGGTACTAGCAAACGCCTACCACCTCTTTCTACAGCCAGGCAGCGATCTTGTCGACGAGGCAGGTGGGCTCGGCAAGTTTATGAACTGGAGTGGCCCGACCTTCACCGACTCGGGCGGCTTCCAGGTTATGTCGCTCGGCGTCGGCTTCAAGAAGGTCATCTCTATGGCAGAGGAAGAATATGCGAGCACCGAGGTGATCGCCTCAACAAAGGAGCGACTGGCTCACGTCGATGAAGACGGAGTCACCTTCAAGTCATTCCTCAACGGGGATCGCCACCGCTTTACACCCGAGGTCTCCATGCAGATCCAGCATCAGCTCGGCGCAGACATCATCTTCGCATTTGACGAGTGCACCACTCTAATGAACACCCGCATCTACCAAGAAGACTCAGTAGACCGCACCGCTCGTTGGGCTGTTCGTTGCCTCGATGAGCACGCGCGGCTAACCGCAGAGCGCACGCACCGTCCGTATCAGGCACTTTTTGGGGTTGTTCAAGGAGCGCAATACGAGGATCTACGCCGAAAGGCAGCGTCTGGTCTGGCCACCATGACGGGCGCCGAAGCACCTGAACAGCAGTTCGACGGGTTCGGGATCGGTGGCGCACTTGAGAAGAGTCGTCTCGGCACCATCGTGTCGTGGGTGAACGATGAGCTCCCCGAAAACAAGCCGAGGCACCTACTTGGCATTTCAGAACCTGATGACCTGTTCGCGGCCATCGCCGCGGGCGCAGACACATTTGATTGTGTTGCACCCTCGAGGCAGGCCCGCGGTGGCACCATGTATTCTTCGCGGGGCCGCATCAATGCGAAGGCATCAGCGCAGCGTCGCAGTTTTGAGCCACTCGACACAGAGTGCGATTGCTATACCTGCCAGAACTACACCGCTGCCTACCTTCACCACCTTTTCAAGGCAAAGGAGATGCTGGGCTCAACCCTCGCGACGATTCACAACGAGCGTTTTATTGTGCGCCTCGTTGACCGTATTCGCGCGAGCATCGTCGACGGCACCTTTGCCGAACTCCGCGATGAGGTGCTCGGGCGCCAGTACGGTGCAGAATTTGCACGCGAGGCTGCAGCCAAGCACCGCCTACTTAATGCGCAATAGCCTCTTCGGCGCGGCGCACGATTCGGATCACTCGCGTCGTCACGGGCAGCAGCACTACCTCGGCAAGTACCTTCACTAGGTAGCCGAGCACGACATACATCACAAAGTCGATGCCCGTGATAATGCCCGCGAAAGCGATGGTGCAAAACAGCAGAGTGTCGGCGAGCTCCCCTACGAGCGTCGACACGATCAAACGAGATCGCAGGAAGCGGCCTTTGCTGCGGCGGTGCATGAGATCCATAACCCACGCGTTGAGCAGCTGACCCGCAAGGAAACCGGCAAGGCTCGCAATAACAATGCGCGGCACAAACCCGAGCACTGCGGCAAACGCTTCCTGGTTCTCCCAGCCAGCAGCGGGTGGTGAAACTTGGGTTGCAAGGATCGTCAGTGAAGCCAACGCAGCCAGAGCAAACGCCGTGAAAATTGTGCGCCGAGTGGCTTTCAATCCATACACCTCGGCAAGCACATCACCCAGGACGTAAGCGAGCGGGAAGAGAAAAACTCCTCCGTCGAAAACTAGCGGCAGCGAGAAGTCGCCCAACGGGATCGCGCCAAAGGCGATCGGCTTCACGGCCACCACGTTTGAGATCAGCAGAATGCCTACGAAGACAGCAGAAATCGTCGCGTAGCGCGCACCGCTTGCCGCGGCACGAGCGCCCGGCGTCAAGTACTTCGAGGAATCAGACGATTCCGCTGCGTCCTGTTTCACTCTCTGCTCCGTCTCACTCATCAATGAGGCCCACTCCCAACGCTCCGCGAATCATGTCCATATTGAGCTTCGCTGCAACACGGGCTCCGTCGCCGGCAGCAATCACAATCTGCTGTGGTCCGGGAGGAACAATGTCACCCACGGCGTAGATGCCGCGCACGGAAGTCTCACCCCGCTTGTCCACAACCACAAGCCCCCAGTCATCGCGCTCAATCGCGTTTTCACCCAGGAACTCGACGGGTGCATGCCAGCGAGGGCGAACGAAACCACCTACACGAGGGATGACCTCGCCATCAGTAAGACGAACCCCGGTCATGTCGGCTTTCTCGCCAACAATGTCGTCGATCTGTCGACGCTCGACGCGGATCCCGATCTTGGAGAGCTGCTCCTCTTGCGCGGGTGTGATTGTGTCAGCACCGTTTGTGAACACGATGAGGTCTGAGCTGATTCGGCTGATAAGCAACGCCCTCGCAAACAGATCGCTCGTCTCACCGATCAGCACGAGTGGCTTGTCGCTCTTCTCAAATCCATCGCACTCAACACAGCTGTGCAGTGCGGTGCCATAGTAGGCGCGGATCATCGGTAGGTCAGGCAGATCCTCGGTGAGACCAGCCGCAATCAACACTCGACGCGAAATCACCTCGGCGTCTGCGGCCCCGCGCACTCCGGTGCCGCGCACTCGGAAACCGATGCCGTCAGGAAAACCAACTTCAAGCGCTTCTTCTCGGCTCAGCGGGGTTACCTCACTCGCCACGGCCTGCACGACCTTGGCGGTTGGGTAAGCCTCGAACTCCTCACGCGCAAGCCTGCGTACCTCAAGCGGTGGAACACCGTCCCGGGTCAAAAAGCCGTGCGAACGCAGGGTCGCCGCGTGCCGGGGCCGATTGCTGTCGAGCACCGTGATGCGGCGGTTCGCGCGCACCAACTGCAGTCCCGCTGAAAGGCCAGCAGGACCCCCACCGATGATCGCAACTCCGACAGGCAGCTTAGTCTCTTGCACGACAGCTTCTCCTTTAGTTGTATTAGTGGACCGGAAGAGTTACAACTTGCCCGCTAGGACTCAGCACTGAGGCGACCCTCAAGTTTTGCGAGCCGCGCGAGGGACTCCTCGCGGCCCAGCAACTCGAATGATTCAAACAGAGGTGGTGAGACGCGGCGACCCGAAGCGGCGACACGGAGCGCACCAAACGCAACGCGGGGTTTGAGCCCGAGTCCATCGATAAGAGCGGTCTGCAGAGCGGATTGGATCCGTTCGGTGTTCCACTCTGCCTCTGAGATCTCCGTGAGCGCCGCAGTGCCTGCGGCAAGAACCTGGGGCGCATCCTCTTTCAGGGATTTCATCGCGTCGTCTTCGTATTCAAGCGCCTCAACCGAGGTGAACAGGAAGCCCAGCATTGCCGATACCTCAGACAGCACCGTCACTCGGCTTTGCACCAGCGGCACGGCCTTACGGATGATCTCTTTCTGGTGCGCGCTTGGCTCGATCGGCAGCACACCGCTCGCAACGAGGTACGGACGGATCCGCTCACCAAAGTCTTCTTCGCTCAGCAGGCGAATGTGATCCGCATTGATGGAGTCAGCCTTCTTCTGATCGAAGCGCGCAGGGTTGGGGTTGACATCAGTCACATCGAACGCGGCGATCATCTCTTCGCTCGTAAAGATGTCGCGATCAGGCCCGATGGACCAGCCGAGCAACGACAGATAGTTGAGCAACCCCTCGGGGATGAAGCCACGCTCGCGGTGATGCAGAAGGTTGGACTCGGGATCGCGCTTCGAAAGCTTCTTGTTCCCCTCGCCCATCACATAAGGAAGATGCCCGAACTGCGGGATCGCCTCTGAGATGCCAAGGTCAACGAGTGCATGGTGGAGCGCAATCTGGCGCGGGGTCGAAGAGAGTAGATCTTCACCACGCAGCACGTGGGTGATGCCCATGAGTGCGTCGTCGACCGGGTTGACCAGTGTGTACAGCGGGGCTCCATTCGGGCGCACCACAACAAAGTCGATTGTCGAGCCGGCAGGGAACGTGATGTCACCGCGCACCAGGTCGGTGAAGGACAGATCGCTTTCGGGGACTCGGAAACGCAGTGCGGGCTGACGACCCTCTGCCCGGAACGCCGCGCGCTGTTCCTCAGTCAGATTACGATCAAAGTTGTCGTAGCCGAGCTGCTTTGGTCGACCAGCTGCCTCATTACGAGCATCGATCTCTTCGGCTGTCGAGTAGCTCTCGTAGAGGTATCCCCCATCGACCAGCTGGGCAATGATGCCCTGGTAGATGTCGCCACGCTGCGACTGGCGGTACGGTCCCCGCGAGCCGCCAGCGTCAATGCCCTCGTCCCAGTCGAGCCCGAGCCAGCGCAGTGAATCGAGAATCTGTGCGTAGCTCTCTTCACTGTCGCGCGCAGCATCGGTATCTTCGATGCGGAACACAAAGGTGCCACCCGTGTGCCTAGCGTATGCCCAGTTGAACAGGGCGGTACGAACCATGCCAACGTGGGGTGTGCCCGTCGGAGAGGGACAGAAACGGACGCGAACGTCGGAACCGGTCGCGTTTGAAAACTGGGGGGTCTCGGTGTGTGCCATCCCCAATAGTCTACCCTCGCGTAACAGTGGCGAGCCGCGCAGCGGCCGCGATCCCCAAGAGAATCAACACACCGGCGACAACCGAAAGCGTCGGAAAGCCACCTAACGCAAAAATGACGCCGGAAGCGGCTCCAAAGAGGGCCCCCGCTGCATTCATCGCTGTGTCTGACTGCCCCTGTCTTCGTGGGCGCTGCGCAAGTGGTGTCAGGTTCGTCAGAAGAGTCGCGCCTGCAACCGTAACCATGCTCCACCCGATACCAAGCAACACAAGCGCCGTCTGAATAATCGCCACACTCTCACCCCTGAGAACGTGCCAATCGCGGCAAGTCCAAGAACCCCGAATCCCACAAACACAACGGGGATCGCGCCAAAGCGTCCGGTGAGGAAACCGAACACGGGAGAGAGAGCGTACATACCTGCGATGTGGATGCTGATGGTAAACCCAACGAGCTCGATACTGCCACCGTGGTGGGTCAGGTGGAGCGGAGTCATCGCCATGAGGCCCACCATGACAGCGTGAGCGAGTGCAATAACCGCTATCGCGAGGTACTGCTGGGTCGGTGAGCTCTGCACTTCGGCGGATGCCTCGGTGGGCGCCGCGGATCCGCCCTTCTTTTCAACGGCGGTCGCAAGACGGCGTGACTCGAGCAGAGGATCTGGGCGCAAGCCGAACCACACAACACAGGCTGCGGCCAGCTGAGCAGCGATCGTGAAGATGAAAATACCAGCGAGACCGGGGAGTCCCAGGGCTATGCCCAGATACTCCCCCGGACCAATGAGGTTTGGCCCGGTGACCGCACCAATGGTGATTGACCAGACGACAAGCGAAAGATCTCGCCCGCGCCGCTCGGACAGCGCGAGATCGGCAGCGGCGAATCGCGATTGCAGCTGCACCGCCACGGCAATGCCGAGCACCGCGAGACCTACAAATAGGAGCGGCACAATGTGGGTGGCCGCTGCGACAATGACGAGCGCCGCGCCGCCCACCGCAGTGAGGTTGCCGGTCGCAAGCGCGATCCTACGCCCACTCTTCGCCGCAAGGCGCGCAAGTGGCATACCCGCGATTGCAGCACCGACTGCGTTCATGGTGGAGCCGAGGCCCGACAGCGCGGGGTTGCCTGTAATGTCGGCAATGAGCAGAGCACCCGCCGACAGCGAGGCCCCACGCCAAGACCGCCGAGGATCGTGGCGAGCGCCAGCACTGTGACAGTGCGGCGCTGCACGTGAGCTTGAATTGCGAAAGCGTTAGTCGACAACGGGTGCCAATCCCCAGCAGCTGCCATCAACTTCGGATAGCAAACGCTTCGCGAGTTTGACCTGAGGGCTCTCGTTAGCAGTGACCATCGAAACAAGACCGATGGTGCGGTAGCGGGGCGGGGTGAGCGGTAAGGCTCTCGCATCCTCTGGCAGTGTGCGGGCAGCCGCGAGCGCAAGACCGGGCACGAGAGCAACCGCACCGCCCGCGGCGGCCATCGCGAGCATCGCGGGAACATTGTCTGTCTCTTGAATAATGTCAGGTTCAAATCCAGCTTCACCAGCGGCTGTCAACAGGTGTCCGCGGCACTTTTCACAGCCGGCGATCCAGTGCTCTTCAGAGAACTCGCCAAGCGTTGCCGACGTTGCGTCGCCCGCGCGCTCATCTGAAACGACCAGACTCACTTCTTCGCGCCACAGCGGCATGAAAGCACTACCGGCGGGCAACTCAGCGGCGCCCTGGTAATCAAAGACGAGCGCGCAGTCGACCTCGCCATCGCGTAGCATTTCCGTCGCTGTGGGCGGCTCAGCCTCACGGTATTGCAGCGAGACCTCGGGCGCCTGCGCGGCTAGTGAACGCATGATCGAGGGGACGACGGTTGCAGACGCGGAGGGGAAGCCCACTAGACGGAGCGTGCCCGCACGCTCGCCGCGTAGGTCGTCGATCGCCGCGAGCGCAGCATCGATCTCGGAGACGACGGTGCGGCCGTGTTCCGCGAGGATCTTGCCTGCTGGCGTAAGTCGAATGCCACGTCCGCTGCGCTCAATGAGGGGAACCGCAAGCCTGGTCTCGACGCGCTTGATGCGCTGGCTCACCGCCGGCTGGCTCAGGCCGAGCTGAGCGGCGGTTGCAGTGAGCGAGCCTGACAGTGCGAGGGCATGCAGAATGCGAAGCTCAGTCGAGTCGATTGAACCCAGTGGATCGGCGCTGCGAATCGTGGTCATGCGGCAATCATAACCCAGGATGAGGGAAATGATAAGAATCTTTCACTTTCATTATATGGAGCCGTCGCTTAACCTGGCTGCATGACTGAATCCGTCAATACCTCCGCTTTCCTGCAGAGTCAGTTCTCACCGGCGCCCGGATATCTTTCCGCGTGTACGGGCGGGCTTCCCAGCCACGCAACGAGCGCGGCCATGCACCACTTTGTTGATTCCTGGGTTGCTGGAACGATGGACGCCCGGGCCATTGGGAAGGAAGCTGATCGCTGCATCGAGCTCTTCGCTACGATCGCGGGAGTAGCGCCCGACCGAGTCGCAATTGGGTCACAGGTATCACAGCTGGTGTCGATCGTCGCCACCTCAGTGCCCGATGGTGGTGAGGTACTGTGCGCCTCAGGCGATTTTGCTTCGCTGACGCATCCGTTTGAACAGCTTCGCAGTCGCGGGGTGACCGTGCGTTATGTACCAGTGCCGGAGCTGGCCTCCTCTGTCAACGCCAAGACTTCGCTCGTCGCGTTTTCGCTTGTGCAATCCGCATCGGGTGTTGTTGCCGACGCGGCCGCGATCCAGAGTGCCGCCGCCGCAGTCGGCGCGCGCACCTGCGTAGACCTCACCCAGTCACTCGGCTGGTTGCCCATCGGTGCCAGCGATTTCGACTACACCGTCTGCCACGCCTACAAGTGGCTGTGTGCACCTCGAGGCACCGCGTTCCTTACTGTCAGGGCGGGCCTCGACGACACACTCACTCCTATCGCAGCCGGATGGTGCTCCGCCGACGATGTGTGGGGATCCTGCTACGCCGGCCACACGCCCCTCGCAGAGGGAGCTGGCCGATTCAGTGTGTCACCCGCCTGGCCCGTTATCGAGGGAACCGCCGCGGCACTGGAACTCTTCACCGAGTTGGACTCTGCGTTCGTGTACGCTCACGACCTTGCGCTCGCGAACTCAGCCAGAGAGGTACTTGGACTGGCCGAGGGTAAGTCCGCAATTGTGACGTGGGCCGATCCCGAAGGCACAGCACTTGCGGCCATGCAGCAGGCCGGAATCACTGCTTCGGGCCGCGCAGGCAACGCACGAATTTCGTTCCATCTTTGGAATACGACCGCGGACGTGGAGTTGCTGGGGAGAGCGCTAGGGCGTTAGTACCGCACCCACCCCTGACGCGGCCGCGAGCTGAGACGTAAACTGCTCGCATGACCGATCACGCCCTCACCGAGCAGCAGCGGCTCGTTGTCACCATCGCGATTCTCGCGTCGTTCGTCACTTCACTTGACGCTTCGGTGACCAATGTGGCGCTGCCTCGAATTGCGGCAGATCTCGGTGGTGGCCTCGCAACACAGCAGTGGGTGGTCGACAGCTACCTGGTGACACTCAGCGCACTCATGCTGCTGGCCGGATCAATCGCAGATGCCTACGGGCGTGTGTTCATTATGCGCATCGGGCTCGTCGGATTCGGGATCGCGTCAATAGCGGTTGGCTTCGCTGCTAATCCTGAGATGATGATCGCAGCGCGTGCGTTGCAGGGCGCAGCGGGTGCGTTTTTGCTGCCAAGTTCACTTGCACTCATCACCTCTCGTATCTCGGGCGCCGCGCAGGGCCAGGCCATCGGTGTATGGACGGCAGCGACAACCGGCGCGATGATCGTTGGCCCCCTCATGGGTGGGCTATTCACCGATTACCTGTCTTGGCGACTGGTCTTTCTCATCAGCGTGATTCCTATCGCGATCACGCTCTGGATGCTCGTGCAGTTACGAGGCACCGACGACCGGCAAACGGGCGTGCGCATTGACTGGGCGGGAGGCGCAGCGGCCGCGCTGGGGCTCGGGCTTGCGGTCTGGGCGCTGATCGAGGAGCCAGCCCACGGTTGGACCAGCCCGCAGATCTGGATCCCGCTGCTCGCAGGGGTGCTGTTCTTTGCGGGCTTCCTGTGGTGGCAGACGCGCGCGGTATCGCCGATCCTGCCCCTCAGTCTTTTTCGTGTGCGCAACTTCTGGACGGGCAACCTCGCGACCCTGTTCATCTACGCAGCACTGTCACTCAACGGCTTTGTTATTGGGGTGTATCTGCAGAACACCGACGGCCCGGGGCTGACCGCCACACTCGCCGGCCTCGCGAGCCTGCCGATCACAATTCTGATGGTGCTGCTGAGCTCGAAGGTTGGCACACTCTCGGGCAAGTATGGGCCGCGTCTGTTCATGTCTGTAGGCCCGCTGCTGCTCAGCATCGGAGCTTTTATGCTGCTCTGGGTCGGTCAGCCATTTTCTTACTGGTGGCAAGTATTGCCGTCGATGATCGTGATGGGTCTCGGACTGTCGCTGATGGTCGCTCCACTCACTGCGACCATCCTCGGTGCCATCGGCCCCGAACGCAGCGGCATCGCCTCAGCGGTAAACAACGCAATCTCGCGCGTGGCCGGACTCATTGTGATCGCACTACTCTCGAGCATCGTCGGCGGGAGCCTGAACCTCGCTGGGTTCCACTCGGCAGCTATCGTGACTGGTGCGCTATTTCTCGCGGGATCGC
The DNA here is from genome assembly GCF_011382985.1 of Leucobacter coleopterorum. Taxonomy (GTDB): domain Bacteria; phylum Actinomycetota; class Actinomycetes; order Actinomycetales; family Microbacteriaceae; genus Leucobacter; species Leucobacter coleopterorum. Next base: position 1,259,731 of record NZ_CP049933.1, on the reverse strand, counting down.
TTGTCTCATTTCTCGGGATCCGCAACCCTGCCGGGGAGCTTGAACCAAACAGCTTAGGAACTTAGGAACTTAAGACAACCTCGGCCCCGACCGCCGCGTCGGCGTCAGCGCGATCCTGCTCGGTTGCTACCAACTGCCCACACGCGCCGTCAATCTCCTTGCCACGAGTGTCGCGCAGTGTGGTCGGCACACCGGCTGCGTTGAGGCGATCCACAAACTCGCGCGTCACCTCGCGTGTTGACGAGGTCCAGATAGAGCCGGGCGTTGGGTTCAGCGGGATCGGGTTCACGTGCACCCAGCCTTTGCCGTATTCGTTGAGCTTGTCGGCAAGGAGTTCTGCGCGCCAGGCGTGGTCGTTCATGTCCTTAATGAGTGCGTACTCGATCGAGACCCGACGGCCGGTCTTCTCGTAGTAGTGATAGGCGGCGTCGAGCACCTCCTTGACCTTCCAACGGCTGTTCACCGGGATCAGTTCGTCGCGCAACTCGTCGTCGGGCGCGTGCAACGACAGGGCGAAGGTGATCGGGATCTCTTCGTCGGCGAGCTTGCGGATCGCGGGAGCCAACCCCACTGTCGATACTGTGATGCCGCGCGCAGACATGCCGAGCCCCTCAGGTGATGGGGCGATCATGCGGTGCACGGCATTCATGACGCGCTTGTAATTGGCGAGCGGCTCCCCCATGCCCATAAACACGATGTTGTTCACGCGCTCGGGCTCGGCACCGTTCACGGCTTTGCGAGTGTGCCCGAGGCCACCCTCTTCGATCACGCGATTCGCCTGCACGATCTGGTCGAGGATCTCGGCGGTCGACATGTTGCGGGTAAGTCCCGACTGCCCGGTTGCGCAGAACGGGCAGTTCATGCCGCAGCCGCACTGGCTCGACACGCAGAGCGTAATCCTGCCCGGGTAGCGCATCAGCACGGACTCAACGAGCGCACCGTCGAACAGGCGCCACAAGAATTTGACCGTGTCACCGTCATCGGTAACCAGGCGCTTCACCTCGGTGAGCAGCGGCGGGAAAAACGCCTCCGCCATTTCGCCACGGCGATCCTTCGGCAGGTCAGTCATTTGCTCGGGGTCGGTGGTGCGGTGCTCAAAGTAGTGCTTCGAAATCTGTTTCGCACGAAACTTTGGCAGCCCCATTTCGACGACCTTCGCCTCACGCTCCTTAAGCGTCATATCGGCAAGGTGGGTTGCTGGTTGCTTGACACGCGGCGATGCAAACTGCAGCGTCGGTCGACCATCGGGATCTGCGAGTTGTTTCCAACCCTCCGTTTTCGGGCGCACCTGCGGGCGCGTCGTTTTGTAGCCAGCGGCTTCAGCTTTGGCTTTCGATGCGTCTGAGGTGTGATTGAGCTTGTTCGGATCCACCGCACCATTGTTGCAGGTTGTGCTGGACGATGGGCTACAGCAGGCGCGAGCGGATCAAAAAGCGCTGACCCTCAGGGGCCTCAAGCGAGAACCCACTACCGCGACCAGGAATCGCGTCAATAGTCAGGTGGGTGTGGGCCCACACGTTGAACTGCTCGCGAGACATCCAGAACGGGATCTCGCGCGGTGATCCTGAACCTCCCTCGAGTGGGGGCAGCTCCAGCGTGCCAAGCAGCACGTCTTGTGCCCCCGTTTTGAACTCACCGTTCTGGTAGCACATGGGTGCACTGCCATCACAGCAACCACCGGACTGGTGGAACATGAGCGGACCGTGCACGACCCAGAGCCGGTCGATGAGTTCGACCGCGGCCGGGGTGAAGGCCAGGCGACTCTCGTGCTCCCCCGGCATTTCGGGGCGGGCGCTGACGAGCCCGCGATCCTCGCTCGAATGACCGGACATTTTGCCCTCCTTCTACGACCTCGGTGCCGCTTACCACCATGTTATGTCGCTGCCCCGAGAAGAGATTCAGAACCCGGGACAGCGACCCTCAACGGCGGCTGCGAATTAGGCGTCTGCCAGCCGCAGCACGATGCGACCGTCGATCGCACCGGCCTTCATTTCTTCAAACACCTCGTTGATGTCGTCGAGCGGCCGCTCGGCGACGGTCGGGTGAATCATGCCGCGCGCATAGAAATCAAGCGCTTCGATCATGTCCTGACGAGTTCCCACGATCGATCCACGGATCGTGAGGCCCTTAAGCACAATGTCGAAGATCGGAGCGGGGAAATCTCCCGGCGGGAGTCCGTTGAACACAATGGTTCCACCACGACGGGTCATGCCGATCGCCTGACCGAAGGCAGAGGGGTGAACCGCTGTGACAAGCACACCGTGCGCTCCCCCTGTTGCGAACTGAACCGCCTCAACCGGGTTCTCGTTGAGAGCATTGATGACGACCTCGGCGCCGTGCTGCTTTGCCAGCACGAGCTTGTCGTCAGCGACGTCAACTGCGACAACTCGCATGCCCATGGCTACTGCGTACTGCACGGCGATGTGGCCGAGGCCACCGATGCCCGAGATCACAACCCACTGCCCCGGGCGCACACCCGTGACTTTGAGCCCCTTATAAACGGTCACGCCTGCGCACAGCACCGGGGCAACCTCGGCGGGATCGGATCCTGCTGGCAACACTGCCGCGTAGGTAGCGTCGACGAGCATGTACTCACCAAACGAGCCGTCGACCGAGTAACCACCATTTTGCTGTTTCTCACACAGTGTCTCCCAGCCGGTGCGGCAGTGCTCGCAGTGCCCACACGCCGACCAGAGCCAGGCGTTACCGACCAGGTCACCAACGGCGAGCTCGGTGACACCGTCGCCGATTTCTACGACGGTGCCGACACCTTCGTGGCCCGGGATGAATGGCGGGCTCGGCTTGACCGGCCAGTCTCCCTCGACCGCGTGGAGGTCGGTGTGACAGACACCGGATGTGAGTACGCGCACGAGCGCCTGCCCTGGTCCAGGTTTCGGCACCGGGACATCGTCGATCTTGAGCGCGGCACCGAGGGTTCTCACGCTTGCCGCACGCATGGTCGTGGGCCTAGAGGTGTTTGCGTTCATTGGTTATCTCCTGGGGGTATTGGTCGATACTGCTGACGGTTGTCTCGGCACACCGATCTAGAAGAAGCCGTCAGCCGTCTCTTTATAACTGACGAGCAAGTTTTTGGTCTGCTGGTAGTGGTCGAGCATCATCAGGTGGTTTTCACGGCCAATGCCGCTCGACTTGTAGCCTCCGAAGGCCGCGTGCGCCGGATAGGCGTGATAGTTGTTCACCCACACACGACCCGCCTGGATCGCACGACCGGCGCGATAGGCGGTGTTTCCATCGCGGCTCCACACCCCGGCACCGAGTCCGTACAGTGTGTCGTTGGCGATCCGGATGGCGTCGTCAAAGTCGGTGAACGTCGTGACTGAGACAACCGGACCGAAGATCTCCTCTTGGAAGATGCGCATCGAGTTGTCGCCGCGGAAAATAGTCGGCTTGATGTAGAAGCCATCGCTGAACTCACCGCCGCGGTCGTCGGGCTCACCACCCGTGAGCACCTGCGCACCCTCCTGGCGGCCGATATCGAGGTAGGACTTGATCTTCTCGAACTGGTCGTTCGAAGCCTGGGCACCAATCATCGTGTTGGTGTCAAGCGGGTTTCCACGGACGATACGCTCGGTCCGATCAACAACCGCGTCAAGAAAATCATCGGCAATCGAGGCCTGCAGCAGGCCGCGCGACGGGCAGGTGCAGACCTCACCCTGGTTCAGTGCGAACATGGTGAAGCCCTCCTTCGCCTTGTCGAAGTAGGCGTCGTCCTTCGCCATCACGTCTTCAAAGAAGATGTTCGGGCTCTTGCCACCGAGCTCAAGCGTGACCGGGATGATGTTTTCGGAGGCGTACTGCATGATGAGGCGGCCGGTGGTCGTCTCTCCGGTAAAGGCAATCTTGCGTATCCGCGAACTCTTCGCGAGCGGCGCACCGGCCTCGGCACCAAAGCCGTTGACGATGTTCAGTACCCCGGGTGGCAACAGGTCGCCGATGAGCCCCGCCAACACCAGAATCGACGCGGGTGTCTGTTCCGCGGGCTTCAGCACCACCGCGTTGCCCGCGGCGAGCGCCGGTGCCAGCTTCCAGGTCGCCATAAGGATCGGGAAGTTCCAAGGAATGATCTGACCGACCACTCCGAGAGGCTCGTGGAAGTGGTACGCGACCATGTCTTCGTTGATCTGCGAGAGACCGCCCTCTTGGGCGCGAATCGCACCCGCGAAGTAACGAAAGTGATCAATGGCGAGGGGGATGTCCGCGTTGAGGGTTTCGCGCACGGCCTTGCCGTTGTCCCAGGTCTCGGCGACGGCAAGCGTCTCAAGGTTCTGCTCCATGCGATCCGCTATTTTGTTCAGGATCACCGCGCGTTCTGCCGGGCTCGTGCGCCCCCAAGCTGGTGCGGCCGCGTGAGCTGCGTCGAGCGCGGCTTCAATGTCTTCGGCGGTGCCGCGTCCTACCTCGCAGAACACCTTTCCGGTGACGGGGGTTGGGTTTTCAAAGTACTGGCCTTTTACCGGCGCAACCCACTCGCCCCGATGTAGTGCTGGTAACGGCTTTGAAATATGACCAGCGATTCGGGGTGCCCCGGAGAAGCGTACACAACCATGGTTGACTCCTTTGACGTCGATGTCAGGTGAATCCCGAGTCGCTTGCGCACGCTCGGGTACCCGTCAGACTACGCAGAGCAAGGTTGCACTAACGTTGCATGTTCTCCATCGTTTGGAGTTTTGCCACGACTCGTGCGCGACGAGGCGACAGCGGGGGCAGGATCGTCAGCAGCGTATGCCACACCTCGGCATCTTCGTCAGCCCAGTGTTGAGCGTACTCAAACAGCAGTTCTGCTCCAGCCGACTGCAGCATTGCCTCTCGTAACGTAGCGTCAACGTCGGCACGCAAGGACTCAGCGAGCGGGGCATCGGAGAATGGCAGCGCCGAACCTTCATATGCGGCAAGCGCGAGTCGGTGCGCACCTCGTGAGAGCGCCGACAGCACCTCACCCGCGTCAACCCTCAGCGCGCTGCTGAGGCGATACGGCCGGGATTCCAGTTCGAGGTCGACCTCGCTTGCGCACAACCATTTGCGAAGTCGCACAAGTTCGGGGCGCAGCGTCGATTCGTGGTTGCGATCCCCGTACACTTGTTCGGCAAGTTCGGCGGCGCTCAGGCCGTGCGGGGCGGCACTGAGGGCGAGCAGAATCTCTGCGTGGCGACCGCTAAGCGGGAACGAGCCGCAGCTCGATTCGAGCATTGCTGGGTCCCTGCCAAGCACTAGTAGACGCGGTGCACGCTGGGGAACCGCGCGGGATCGTAACGAACCACCCCGTGTGCGTTCCCGTTCGATAGTCGCTTGGAGCGCGGCAAGTTGCAGTTCTGCTTCGACAGCCGCAAGTGTAGCTTCGACGAGTGGCAATAGATGTGGTGCGGCCGCCTCATCACCGCCGGTCACGTCAATCACTCCGATGATCGAGCCATCGCTCGGGTCGTGCACGGGAGCCGCTGTGCAGCTCCACTGATGGACTGAGCGATTGTAGTGCTCGGCGCCCAACACCTGAATCGAGTGGTTGAGCGCCAGGGCACTGCCGGGTGCACTCGTGCCGACCGCAGCCTCCGACCAATCCGCTCCCGCAACAAACCCCATGTTCTCGGCGTCCGAACGGAGCCCGGAGTCGCCGTCTACCCAGAGCAATCGCCCCTCGGCATCACCGACAGCAACAATAAACCCCGAGTCGTTTGCCTCGTCGAGCAACAATCTTCGCACCACGGGGAGCACACGACCGAGCGGGTGGATCCTGCGCAGTTCCGCCAGTTCGTCATGAGTCAGAACAAGCTGATCTGGCACACGATCCGGATCAATCGTTCGCTGATGAGAACGCATCCAAGAGTGGAGCACAACTGGCCGTAGCGCAGCCCGCGCGAGGCCCTGTAGCGCCTCGCTCGTCTCAGTAGCCCCAACAAACTGCTCATGCACCCGTTCGAGTAGGCGTCGGCGATCGCGCACGGACTCCCCTGACGCAGGGCCTGCCATCCGTTCGCCATGGGCTCCTCCTTCGCAGCGTTACCCCGAGGCTACCCCAGTTCTTCCGCGCTTGAGTAGAGTCGCAGCAGTGCGTCAATGCCACCCTGCGAGAAGGTCTGCAACTGCAACCTCGCGGGCTCCCCTTCAGCGCAGCGGCGGGCAACAAATCCTTCAACGCGGTCGAGATCACCCGCAGCGGCGAGTTGGTCCTGCACATAATCAATCAGTGCCGAAATCGCTTCCGCAGCGGGCACCGCGTCACCAGACAGCGGATGCACCAGCCGAGAGCTCAGACCATTGCGCGCCGCAAGCCAGTGTGCACCCCTCACAAGGTTGAGGTCGGGATCTTGCCTGGGCGATCCTGACTCGGCCTCTGTAACGCAGCGGTCAACCAGCGCTCGCACGATCACGGCAAAGGCAACGGTGTCACGTGGATCAAGCTGCGCATCGGCCGTTCTGAGTTCTACAGTCGGAAAGTTCTCCGACAGCCGGATCGACCAGTTCACGACCCCCGTATCGAGCACAATTCCGCTGCGCATGAACTGTTCGATCATCACATCGTAATCCGCGCCCGATTCGAAGTAGGGCGGGTACCCAGCGGTCGGCCACCGCATCGTGGTCAGGTACCGCCAACTCGCGAACCCGGTTGCCTCGCCAAGGTGAATGGGCGAGTTCGCTGTCAGTGCGACCAGCAGCGGCGACCAGCGCGCCATGCGCGCCATTACTTCAACCCCAACATCGCGCGACGGCACCTCAACATGCACGTGAGTGCCGGTCGAGTAGTACCGAGAGACGAGGTTCCCTAAGTTTCTCTCAATGGCTTTGTACCGAGGCTTTGCGGTGACTGTGCCGGGTTGGTCACCTCCGACAGGTGGCAGCCCGGTGCTCGCCAGCACAACACCGAGGTCAGCGGCGGCGCTCGCCGCCCCCGAACGAAAAGCGAAAAGGGTGTCTTCGGCATCACTCGCAAACGTGCAAACCGGGGTCGCCGTCTCAAGCTGACTCTCGAAGTACTCAACTTCAGCGCGCAAATCGGGCAGTGCCGCGATCATCTGCTGCGCAGCGTCCCTCGGCAAACCTGTCTGCGCGTCGAGAAGCAGGTATTCCTCTTCTACGCCGAAGTGGCGCGGACCCCCCTGTGTGGAAACCATAAGGCACTCTACCGCACGGTTTCCCTACCGCACGATTTCCCTAACGCACAGAGTTGCGGAGGATCCCAATCCCCTCGATTTCCACCTCGACCACGTCACCCGATTCGAGCAGTCCAACACCGGCTGGTGTGCCGGTGAGGATCACGTCGCCGGGTAGCAGCGTGAACGCTTGCGAGGCATAGGAGACGATCTTCGGGAGGCTGTGGATGAGTTGCGAGGTGCGGCCATCTTGGCGAACTTCGCCGTTCACCCTTGTGACCACACGAGCGTCGCTGAGGTCGGGATCGGTCTCGATGATCGGACCGAGCGGGCAGAACGTGTCGAAGCCCTTGCCCCGAGTCCACTGCCCGTCTTTAATCTGAATGTCGCGGGCAGTGACGTCGTTGGCGCAGGTGAACCCAAAGACGTATTTCAGTGCGTCTTCTTCGCTAACGTCTTTTGCCATCGCACCGATCACAATGGCGAGTTCACCCTCGTGCTCAACTCGATCAGACACCGCGGGTCGCACGATCGTGTCTTCGGGTCCGATGACGGAGGTGTTGGGCTTCAAAAACAGCAGCGGTTCCGCCGGCGGTGCGTCAGAACCGCCCGTCACGCCACGCATCTCTTCAACGTGATCGAGGTAGTTTTTGCCCACGCACACAACCTTCGAGCGCGGGATAACCGGAGCTAAAAGCCGCACGTCTTCAAGTGGAAAACGACGCCCCGTGGTGTCGTAACCCGAGACCAGCGGATCAGCGACGAGCTCTACGACCTCAACGCCACCACCGCTCTCGGCGGCATCGAGGATCCCGTAGGAGATCTCACCTTCAACCTGAAAACGTGCGACCTTCATGCTTACGCCTCCACCATAACTTTGAGCCAATCGTGTTTGTCTGCCTGTGTGCCGAACTGAATGCCGGTCAGCTCTTCACGCAGCGACAACGTCACCGGGCCGGGGGCCGCGTCACCAAAGTCGATGCTGAAGTCAGGTGATTTGAGCTGGCCGATCGGAGTGATCACGGCGGCGGTGCCACAGGCAAACGCTTCGGTGATCGAGCCATCTTTGACGCCAGCACGCCACTCGCTCACGGTCAGGTCACGCTCTTCAACGGCGAGGCCCCGATCCTTTGCGAGTTGGATCAGGCTCTTACGTGTGATGCCCGCAAGAATGTTGCCGTTCAGCCTCGGTGTGAGCAGCGTGCCATCGGCCCGCACAAGGAACAGATTCATGCCGCCAAGCTCGTCGATCGTGTCTTCGGTCCCGGAATCGGTGAAGAGCACCTGCTGGCAGCCGTTCTCGGCGGCCTCATTCTGCGGTAGCAGTGACGCAGCGTAGTTGCCCCCGCACTTCGCCGCGCCGGTTCCGCCGCGACCCGCGCGTGAGTACTCCTGCGACAGCCAGATCGAGACCGGTTTCACGCCGCCCTTAAAGTAGGGGCCGGCCGGGCTAGCGATCACAATAAAGCGAGCTCGTTCGGCGGCCCGCACTCCAAGGAAATTCTCGTCGGCGATCATGAAGGGCCGCAGGTACAGGCTCTGATCTGCACCGCTCGGCACCCAATCAGCATCGGCCGCGATGAGTTCACGCACGGCCTCAACAAATAGGCCGACCGGGATCTCGGGCAACGCGAGGCGGCGGGCCGAATCGTTCAGACGCTTGGCGTTCTCGTCAGGCCGGAACGCGACGATCGAACCGTCAGAGCGCCGGTAGGCCTTCATCCCCTCGAAGATTTCTTGCCCATAGTGCAGCACGGAAGAGGCAGGATCCATTGGAATTGGCCCGTAAGGCAGAACCTCCGCTTGATGCCAGCCATCCTGTTTCGTCCACACGATCGAGACCATGTGGTCGGTGAAGTAGTTGCCAAAACCCGGGTCTGCGAGGATCGCGTCGCGCTCGGCGGCGGGCAGTCGTTTGGCCTCGGTAAGGGTAAACGTGAGTTCGGTCATGATGTTGCCTTTGGTGTTGGGTCGCGTAGAGAGCGCGAGCGAAGTTAAGCGATTGCCGCGTGTGCCTGCGCGGGAAGCTGCGCGATGACTGCGTCACCAATCTGCGCGGTCGAGCGAGGAGCAGCTCCGCGCTCGGCGAGGTCGGCGCGCACGGCGTCGCGCACGCGGCTGGCCTCGGTGGTGAGGCCAAGATGATCGAGCATGATTGCCGCGGAGAGGATCGCCGCGGTCGGATCCGCCTTCTGCTGCCCTGCGATGTCGGGAGCAGATCCGTGAACGGGTTCGAACATGCTCGGGAACGTGCCGTCGGGATTGATGTTGCCGGAGGCTGCGAGCCCGATGCCGCCACCAATGGCGCCGGCAAGGTCTGTGAGGATGTCACCAAATAGGTTATCAGTCACAATGACATCGAAGCGCGCGGGATCTTGCACCATAAAGATGGTGGCCGCGTCGACGTGCATGTAGTCGACCGCAATCTCGGGATACTCGGCAGCTACGGCCCCGACAACTCGCTGCCAGATTGATCCCGCGTGCACGAGCACGTTTGTCTTGTGGACCCAGGTGAGCTTTTTGCGCGGACGCGACTGCGCGGTCTCGAAGGCGTAGCGCACAACACGCTCAACACCGTAGGCCGTGTTTACAGACACCTCAGTTGCGACCTCGTGGGGAGTACCGGTGCGTAACGAGCCGCCGTTGCCCGCGTAGGGGCCCTCGGTGCCCTCTCGCACAACGAGGAAGTCAACGTCGCCCGGGTCCGCGAGCGTCGAGGTGACGCCAGGGAAGAGTGTGCAGGGGCGCACATTGGCGTAGTGATCGAAGTCAAAGCGCAGTTTGAGCAGCAGACCGCGCTCAATGTTCGCGGTCTTCAGCCTCGGGTCGCCCGGCACGCCACCAACGGCACCAAAGAGGATCGCATCGTGATCAGCGATTGCCGCCTGCTCGTCTGCGGGAAGTGTGTCTCCGGTTGCAAGAAACCGCTCAGCGCCCAGCTTGAACTCGGTGCGCTCAAGCGTGACGTCGCCGCCAGCCAGCACCTTGTCAAGCACACGGTTCGCCTGCTCAATCACCTCCGGTCCGATACCATCGCCGGGAATTACTGCGAGCTTGATGGTGCGGGTCACTGGCGCTCCTTTGCCTACTGTGTGCTGGGTCTGCTGTGTGGGGCTTGCTTTCTGCTTGCAAAATGCTTGCACGCGTCGTTCCAGCATACTGCCGCCTGGGCCTCGGATCCTGCCCCCTTCTCACACTAGGCTGGGTCATTAATCATTCAGCGGAGGAGGAGTCATGGCTGCAAAAGAACCCGCGATGTCACCATCGTCTACCCCTGTCGAGACAGTGCTCGACAAGGCGACCGGTCCGAGGCGCGCCGAGGCCGAAGAACTGCTCGAAATGTGTCGCGAGTTGAGCGGCGAGGAGCCCGTCGTGTGGGCTGGGCGGATCATTGGTTTTGGTGAATATGAGTACACCTACGAGACCGGGCACAGCGGCCGCGCTCCCCTGCTCGGGTTCGCGCCAGGAGCGGCTCGGCACACCATCTATCTGACCCACGACTTCGAGGATCACTGGCCAGACCTCATGTCGAGGCTTGGCAAGTACAAGGCCAGCAAGGCGTGCCTTTATTTGACGCGGCTCACCGGTGTGGATCACGAGGCGCTGCGGCAGTTACTCGAGCGTTCGCTCGTGGAGACCGTTGATGAGTGGGGGCGGCGTTAGTTTTCTAGTTGAATTGCGCACATCCGTTGCCGAGACAAGACCAAGAGACGATTTAATCTTTCTTAGAACACTTCAGACAACACTAGTAATTTTACGAAAATTCCCATACACTGCGAAATGTAGCTAGATTTCCCCAAAGCTACATCTCATAAGAAGCAATGGAGGTTCTCGTGAAGAAAAGACTCATGACGATGCTGGGCGTTACCGCCTTGGCTTCGACAGGGGTCGTGGGATTCAGTATGTCAAGTGCAGCACCCGCCGAAGCAGCGGGCTGTGCTCCAGCAGTGACGTACTCTGCTATCAACCAAAGATGCGCCATTGGAACTCGGGTAAGTGGGGCACAAGCTGGGCACCTTGGGTCGCAATGAGGTACACGTCTTACCAAGCAGTTTGTTATGCCGGCGTGACCAGCTACGGTTCTCAGGCAGCGGCATGAAAATACCCAGAGAGCAGAATGCTCTAACGCTTATGTCTCTACCTCTCGTAGGCGCAATATGCGTAACTGCGCTTCTGCTCTCTGGGTGCGCAAGTACTGAGGTAGACGGCTCCTCAAAAAAACAAGTTGGCACGGAAGAGAGCGATGTCCCTGACTTTAGCGGCCCTTGGGCGACAAACTTTTCAGCCGCCTACGCAGCTGCAGAATCAGATTTTGAGAGATCCGTTCTTGAGGATGAGAAGATTACCGATCAAGAACTGGCAGAAACACTCGATCGATTTACGACCTGTCTTGAAGCCTATGGTCACTACGACATCAAAATAAAGGAAGACAGCTCCTTTACTTTTCAGTCTCCAGAAAACGCAGAATCTAAAGAGACCGAAAAACAAGTTACACAGTGCTCAGCAGAGTCCGGCGAGCAGCACATTTCATCCTTGCACGCCTTCATTCGAATAAACCCCGACAACCTTGATGTCGACACCATCATGGCAGCATGTCTCGTCAAAAAGGGTGCGGTTGATCCTTCATACTCCGCTGCTGACTTCGCCCTGGATGCTCCCGGCCAGACATTCCCATACCTCTCCGGACACGGAGCTTCGGATTTCACCGATTGCAATGCAGATCCACTGGGCCTGTTCGACTAGGAGAAGTCTCTACTTGACAATGGAGTCGCATGACAAAGACTAAATTCGCGTTGGCCACACTTTCATTGATGCTGGCTGTTGCTCTTGGTCTTGGGATCGGCGCACTCTATTTCGCAGACGCAACGCCCGAGTCGCTTCGCGCTGCCAACGCAGTTACTACGGCTCCTGTATCGCAGCAGCAATACGATGATGCACGCACGGTCGAACTCGGTTTCTCTTTCGGAGCAGAATCAGCCTTAGTCTCTCCCGCTTCAGGCACTCTTACCAGCTTCAGCTGCGCTGCTGGGGGTGCCTTCACTTCAGGTGCCTCTTCGGTAGCAATTGACGGCAAGCCCGTCCTCAATCTCTCGACAGAAGTTCCGCTGTGGCGAGATCTAAACATAGGCGATGCGGGGACGGACGTAGCTTCATTACAGCGTGAACTTAATCGGCTTGGATATACGGTTTCGACTGAGGGACCGGTGGGGCAAGATACGTTAAACGCGGTGGCTGAAGCAATGCAAAAAGTTGGTGATGGCCAGTTTGTTGCTGGGAACATTCCAATTGATCGGATTCTGTGGCTCCCTGCCCCTGAGACCCGAGTCAAAAACTGTCTATCACCAGTTGGAGGCAGGATTTCTGCAGGAGACAAACTCGCCGAACTTCCAGCAGCCCTGATGGAAGTCGCGGTCACCCATCTACCTGAAGGCCTCGTCGCAGGAAAGCGTCTCCTTAGCGTCGGACCAGACAGACTACCCACCGACGACGCAGGGCGGGTTATCGACAAGGAAGCGCTGAACAAACTTGCCCAGAACGAGGTGTTTGCCGAGGCGATGCGGAATGCTGCAACATCGATTCCTGCCAGCTTTGTTCTTGCGAAACCCATCGAGGTTGCTGTAGTTTCCCCCTCGGCGCTTTTCGGATTAGACGATTCGAAGGCTTGTGTTCTCGCAGGGAATAAGTCGCTACCCGTAAGCGTCCTTGGCTCAGAACTCGGACAGAGCTTTGTTCTCTTTGATTCCGCCAAACCTCCTACTGAAGTAGAGCTATCGCCGAGCGGATCGCCCAAATGCAAGTAGATCTGCACGGCGTAGGGCACCGGTTCGGAGGAGGGGCTTGGCTCTTTAGGAATCTAGATGAGACTCTCATACCCGGCCACGTGTACGCTCTCACTGGCCCATCCGGTTCAGGCAAAAGCACGTTACTCAGCATGCTCGCAGGTTGGGAGAAGCCCACAGAGGGTTCCATTCAATACGGCGGCACCGGAAGAACAGCTTGGGTATTTCAAAACCCCACGGTGTACCAGGAAGATCTGCGCGAGACCATGTAGCACTTCCGCTGTTGGCTCACGGAAACTCGTATCGTGAAGCGAGTGAAGAGGCATCGCGTCTGCTCGATCGCTTCGGGCTTCTTCACGCAGAGAACCGTCCTTTCAGGGCACTCTCCGGAGGAGAAGCACAACGCCTCATGTTAGCCCGAGGGTTTGCGTCAAAGCCCTCACTTTTTCTAGTCGATGAGCCAACGGCGCAGTTGGATCTCTCCACATCCTCAGAAGTAAACTCCTCCCTTTCAAAGCTCGCTGATGACAACGTGACGGTTGTTGTAGCAACGCATGATGAACAAACGCGAAACGCCTGCACTGACCTCATAGATCTCAGGCTTTTCCAAGATCCAGGCAGCGGTGGGATCAACCAATGAGACTCCGGGTAATCATTGGAGAAGCAGTGCGCAACATCACTTCAGGCACTACTCGAACCGTCGTATTCGCCACAATCCTCTCTTCGGTCCTCGCATGTCTTGTATTAGCAGACCTCACCACGAGTGAATCTCTCGTCGCCGATGCGGTCAAATTTCAGAAATCGGGTGCCTCCATCATCACGTTCTCAGCCCCAGGACGCATTGACGGAGACACTTGCGAGTCCCTCGGCGCGGTTCCCAACGTTCACTCCTCCGGCGCTATTCGCTCTCTCGACACGGGCACTAAAGCCTCCGCACTCCCCTCGTCAACGATTCCCTCGTTCGAAGTGACAGCAGGCTTCTCAGAACTCATGGGCACCAAAAGCTCGTCTGCCTCTGGTGCAATCATCTCTGACGCAGTGGCCGATGCACTGGGAGTGAGCCCTGGGACGAAGTTCAAACAGCGAACCATAGGTTAGCCAAAGTCTCGGGAGTGTATGAATACCCCTCAGACGGAAGACGGTCGGGATACGGCTATGCGATCCTCTCCCCTGTTCCTGATAGCGGACCATTCGACGAATGCTGGATCGACGTGTGGCCCACAATCAAGGAGGCACCAATCTTGCTTCAGACAACGCTCATTCCTGGCGGAGACAAGGCGGAAAAAGCTGTGCTCTCGCAACTCAACACATCACTGGGCAGAGCTTTTGACGGGAACGGCAAGTTTTTGAATAGAGTTACACAGTTCGCACCGCTGGCTGCGGTTATCATTGCGTTTGGGATCGGGTTCGTCTCGATTCGAGTCAGACGCATTCAGCTTGCGTCAGCAATTCATGCGGGTGTCTCCAAACTCGATCTCACCATACTGGTGACAGTTGAGACTAGTTCTTGGGTTATCCCCGCGGGAATCTTCTCCGCAATTACGGCCACTCTTTTTGCAGCCTCCAGTACATTAGGCACGAGCGAGGCCACATTCGTACTCGCGCTCAGAGTATTCGGCCCAGCCCTAGTTGCTGCTGTCGCAGGAGCACTGGTTGCCCTGGGCTTGACACAGGAGAAACATTTATTCCGCTACTTCAAAAACCGGTAGTCCGACCATCGAGCAAAAGACCATTGACCCGCGAGTTCGGCTTATCGGCCAAAAGGAGTGGATGTGATCCTCGTTGAGCCGCGTAACTCCGCGCTGAAATAGGGATCGGTATGGTCCGTGATGCTTAGTTGTGGACCTTCCCCCAAATACAACGAAGTGCATGGTATGTGGCCGCTCTCTGGTGAAGAACGGCCGACACCGATCAGGAACTCAACGCTGGCGGTGCCCATCATGCGGGGCCTCCAGCGTGAGACGCCGCCCAGACGTCACCCGCCGAGAACAACTGCGACAGTTCGTGACCTGGCTCGTCGGCAAACACACCCAGGCCGAGATCGACGGAACCGCGAGCGGGCGAACCTTCCGACGCCACACCATGTGGTGCTGGGATATCGAACCGCGCCTGGCCCCCGCGACCACCATCCATCATGCGATCCTGGTCGACGGGATCTGGATCTCCGGGTGGTGCTTGTTGATCGCCCAAAGCGACACCGGCCACGTTCTCGCCTGGCAATGGTCAGGAGGTGAATCCGTCGCGGCCTGGAAAGCGCTGCTCACACAAGTTGCAGCACCTGGGGTTCTCGTCTCTGACGGGGGAACAGGGATCCCTACCGCGCTTGGCATGTGTTGGCCAGAAACGAAACACCAACGGTGTCTCTTTCATCTGCAAATGCGTGTGTCCAGACATCTGACGATGAACCCCCGCACTGACGCGGGCAGAGCGTTACGTGGGCTGGTGATGAAGCTCAGCAGCGTACACGACGAAGACGCCGCGATCGTCTGGCAGATCCAACTTGATGAATGGTGGCGGGCCTTCGGGCACCTCACGAAAGAGCGCACCCTGCTCCGCAACGGCCAGTTCGGATTCACTCACGACCGACTCCGCAAAGCCTGGCTCCTCGTTCGAGGGGTCGTGCGCAACAACACCCTGTTCACCTATGTCACATACGGGAACCCGCGAACGACCAGCCCACTCGAAGGGGTATCAATAGTCAGATCCGTGAGGTCCTCCGCCGCCACCGCGGGATGAGTGAACCACACCAGAAACGCGCGGTCGAGTGGTTCCTCACCCTCCACGAACAGTCCTTGGAAGAGGCCATGCAACACGCACTGCCCGCCAAAGCCGCCGCCCCAGAGCCCGCCAAACCCGAACATCCAGACGAACCCGATACGCCACTCTACGGAACAGCACTCAGCCCCGACGAAGGGCTCTGGCTACGCACAGGATGGGCGGGACGCGGATGACACACCCGACGCTATCCACTCTTTCGGGCCTATAAGCCGCGAGTTCGGGCAGAACGACAAGAAAAAGAAAGCCCCACCCGAAGGTGAGGCTTTCGATCCGGTGACCCCAGCGGGATTCGAACCCGCGTTACCGCCGTGAGAGGGCGGCGTACTAGGCCGCTATACGATGGGGCCGGAGTTTTTGTGACTTAGAGAATTTCTCCTCAACCGCCGCAGCAACTCATCTATCTTGGCACATCAATTGAAATCGCGCAAAATGAGGTTGCGCGCGCGGCGAGTCTCGCCGAAAACACGCGAAACTCAGGCCTTCAAACGACCTTGTGCCCACAGCAGAACACACACAAGAACAACAACTGAGATCACTGCCGCCCAGGTCAGCATGACGCCACCCGCCAGGCCTGCAGCCCAGAGCACTCCGAGCAGTGCACCAAGCAGCATTGCCAGTACGGGACCATCGATCATCCAGAGTGCAACGTTAATCCCAGAAGCATCGCCCATGGGCGTTGGGATCGGCGCGAGTAGCCGCAGCGGGATCGTTCCCTTCAAGGCTGCCAGCAGTCGCAGCGCAAGCGCACAGCAGACCAGCACAACACTTGAGCTAGCGGATCCCAACAGCGAGGTGCCAGCGGTCAACCCAAACGCCGCGCACACCGCAGCACCCAGAGCGATCACAGCAGCGGTTAACCCAAGCGGTGCCAGCAGATGCCTGGCCAGAAGGCCCTGCGACGAAACTGGCAGCAGCGGAGATGACCCCGCCCCCTCCGCGGCCGCGGCAAGGCCACGGCACAACGGCTGAAGCGCAATCGTTACGAGCAGCATCGCGAACCCACCGAGCACTCCAGCCCGCACGGAGCTAGGATCCGCGGCTCCCCCACCAACGACAGCGCTCCCGAGCGCCCCCAGCCAGAGGGCCAGCGCGCCCGCCACACCAATTATCCCCAGCAGACTGCGGGCGGGGTGCGAAGCAATCCGAGCAGGTCGCGGCGCAGGATCGCGAGCGTCAGTCCACGAGAAACCCGAAGGGGCCACCTTCGCCCGACACGAACGGGAGCGCCCAGGCGGTCGAGTGCGGCTTTGGGGTCACCAGTGCCCGCGGATACACGAATCACGTCCCAGCGCGCAGCATGCTCTCGAAGCGATTCCCACCGCAGCAGTGCGGCGATCCTCGGGGCAACACTCGAAATCAGTAGCGCACAGAGCAGGACGAGCCCCGAAACCCCCAGCGGCCCTTCGGCCTCGCCTGATCCACCCGCTTGCGACAGCACAACCGAGGCACCCAAAGACCACGGATCCGCGTGAAAGCCCCACAGCACCTGTGCCGCAGCGAGCAGCAGGAGCGCCCCCGCGAGCGCCCAGCGAACTCCCCACCCGAGCTGACCCAGCAGCATGCCGAAGGCAGCCAATAGCCCGATCGTGGCCCCCGCAAGAAGCGAGGCCAGCGCCAGGTTCACCGTCATGTCACCGCGCACCACACGTGCGGTCACGACAAGGCCGCTGACGAGTACACCGACGGTGGCCCCAACGAGCAGCCCCCGAGTGACCGGTCGAACGAACAAGCGAGCTCTCGGGATCGCGGTTGTGAACAATAGATCAATGGGTGCCAGGGCAGCGTAGGCGGGCCCACCCTGCGCTCCCGCGAGAACCAACAACGCCGTGAGCGCTGTGACCTCCGAGGCGACAATGGCCGGGATTCCGCCGGCATAGGCGTCAGCAAAACCGAGCACACTGACACGCACAACGGGCGCGACCACCACGATCACGAGCATCACGGCCATGTACAGTCGGTAGGAGATCTCACCCGCGTCCGCTCGGCCCTCACGGTTGCGCAGCACACGACGCACCTCACAAAGCCGTGACCCATCCGTTCGCACGTTAAGAGCCAACAGCCAGCTCCGCCTGAGCAACCCGTTCTGCCAGCCTCTGATCGTGTGTGGCAAACGCGACAGCAACACCGCGGTCGCGGGCCTCCAGAATCGCCGCGGCAACCAGCTGGCGCCGATCAGGATCAAGCCGCTGCTCGGGTTCGTCGAGAAGTAATACCGAGCACGGCCGCGCAAAGGTTACCGCGAGGGAAACCAGCTGTCTCTGGCCGCTCGAAAGTTCGTGAGGGAATCGCTCGTGTAGCGCCTCAATGCCGAACCGACGGAGTGCTTGATCGGGATCCCCAACACCCCACGCGGCCGATATGAGGGTGAGCTGATCCCGCAGCGTGAGGTCGGGATACAGCGTTGGTGGCTCTATCAGCGCTGCGATTGCGGCTCGCTGATCTGAACGGCGCTCATCAAGTGGCACCCCCGCGAGTGTGACGGAGCCTGCAGTGGCTCTCAACCTGCCCGCGAGCACCCTGAGCAGCGTTGTTTTACCTGCGCCGTTCGCACCGCGCAGGGCAACACACGACCCTGATCCAAGACGGAGAGACGTGGGAGACAAAAGAGTGAACCCGTCGATTGCGACGGCAACCTGCTCCGCGACTAACAAGGCGCTGTCGTCCGTCAAAGATCCTCCTCGTGGGGCGTCCAATTTCCCAACGAGTCTAAGGTGCCCAATCGGAACGAACCTTACAGCTTGTCGTTCTTGGACCTCCTTCGGCGGCTCACCGACAGGAACCAAAAGGCTGTACCCCGACAAGAAGCACCACAGCGATCGCAATTGGCAGCCCTAGATCGCCACCCGTGAGGGCCAGGGGTCGATCCTTCGCTTCAACGACAAACGATGCTTGCACACTGCCGCTCGTTTCCCCCGTTAGGGTAACCGTGTGTCGGCCGAGCTCAAAGTCAGTCGGGATCCAGACTTCAAACTCCACGTTTCCTCTGGAATCTGCGGTCGCCGTGCCCAGACTGATCGGGTCGGATTCAAGCAGGCCGGTAACCCTTTCCCCTGGCACAAACAGGTGCCCAAAAGCGGTCTGGGTGCTTCCCTGTCGCAACCGTTCACTCTGCAGTTCCATCCAGATGCGGTTCACAGCCTGAGGCGTGAACTCGATCTTCGCGGTTGCTTCGGTTAGGGACCCTTGAACAGCAACGGATACCGTCGCGGTTCCGGCTGCAGTCGAGGACACGGTAGCCGTGTAAATGCCACTACCTGCATACCGCGGGGCACTGACGGTGCCGAGGGTGCTGGCGAGAACAATAGGCACCTCGGCATCTGCGGGGTTTCCGAACTCGTCGAAGAGTCTAACCGTGATGGTGCTGGTGTCACGCCCGTTCGCGACCACGGGAGATGTCGCACTGACTACCGTTCGTGATGGGTCGGGGACCGCTGCGACAAAACGGGCAACGCTGTTGCCCCGTGCAGACACAGCCTCGTCATCAAACGTGACCAACATTGGCTTACCACCCGCAAGCGTCGACGACACCTGCGCCGTATAGGTTCCCGAGGAGGAACTTTCAGTAAACGCCCCTATCCTTCCTGCACCGAGTGAAGCACTGGTGGTTGCCGCGAGAGCATCTCTGTCAACACCGGGGACGGGATTACCGAAGCTGTCTGCCAGCACCAGGGTTACCGTGTGGTATCCACTTCCAACGGTTCGGTTTCCTTGACTGACCGTGAAACCTGTTTGTGTGTTACCGAGATCAACGTCTGCCGGAATAAAACTCGCGATGAAGTTGCCGTACGGGGCAAGGTTTACAGCACCGAACCTCACTGCAATGGTCTTTTCACCCGAGACCGAAGAGGTCAGCGTTGCAGTGTAGGTTCCCGGGGTCGAAGTTTCAACGAAGCTGGAAATAGAGCCGGTTCCAAGCGAGGCGGAACTGCTGGCTGAAATGCCCGCTGCCTGCCCTGCCACCGGATTGCCTCCGTCATCCGCGAGTTGAACTGTTACGGTGTGCTGCCCCGATCCCACCCGCTGATCGCCGGTGGTTACGGTAAACAGCGTATTTGTGTTGCCTGAATCGACACCACCCGCAACAAAGTGGGCTACGTCGTTACCATTGAGCGTGACCGGATCACCGCTGAATACGACCGTGATAGTTTTGTCACCAACGACCGTTGATGTAATGGTGGCCTCGTAGGTGCCAGCGGTCGAGCTCTCGGTAAACCCGGAGATGCTCCCGCTCCCGATGTTGTCCACCGTGCTGGCTACCAGGGATCCGGCTTGACCTGAAACCGGGTTTCCGAACTGATCGGCGAGAGTCACCACAATGCGGTGCGAACCACCACTCGTTGAAGCGTCACCGCCTGAAACGGAGAAGTAACTCGAAGCGTTACCAAGGTCAACACCGGCTGCGATAAAGACCGCCGCACCGTTGCCCCCGGAAGTTAGTTGCGAGGCTCCATGAATCACCGTGAAGGTCTTTGTGCCGCTCACGGTTGAGGTCACAGTTGCGCTGTAAGTTCCGGGCACCCCCGTCTCAACGAAACCCGTAACCGATCCTGCGCCAAGACTTTGAACAGGTGCGGCGAAGAGCGCGGAAGCCTCGCCCGTTACGGGGTTACCAAAGCTGTCAGTGAGCGAAACGAGAATCGTGTGTGACCCTGCGCCCGCAACCTGATCACCGGAAGAAACGGTGTAGAAGGATGAGGAGACACCAGGATCAACCGTGGTCGCCACAAATACCGCGGTGCCGTTTCCGCTCAGCGTGACGTTGCTGCCCCCAAAAGTGACAACGATGTCTTTGCCACCGGCCTTCGTAGAGGTGACGATCGCCGAGTATGTACCAATGGTTCCAGTTTCGCTGAACACTCCAATCGATCCTGAACCAAGATCTGAGGTCGACGTAGCTTCGAGGCCCGCGGCCTGAGAACCCACCGGGTTTCCCGACGCATCAGCGAGTGTCACCGTAATTGTGTGCTGACCCGAGCCAACAATCTGGTTTCCGGTACTCACGGAGAAAGCGGTGCCCGGGTTTGCAGTATCAACTCCCCGGCAACGAATCGGGCGATGCCGTTTCCGCTGAGCGTGAGTGGCGCTGCGTCGAACAATGCGGTGATGTCTTTGTTTCCCGCGATGCTTGAGGTCACCGTGGCCTGATAGGTTCCGGGAGTCGCTTGTTCAGTGACGCCAGTGATCGTTCCTGATCCGAGATTAGCGGCCGTGGTTGCCGTGACCCTCGGTGCCATACCCGGCACCGGATTACCAAACGCATCAGCGAGAGTCATTGTGATGGTGTGTGAACCACTGCTCACAGAGGCGTCACCCGACGACACCGTGTACGAAGTGGCGGCGTTACCAACGTCCACTCCACCAGCCACAAAAACAGCGTTGCCGTTACCGCTCAGCGTGATAGGTAGACTGTTGTAGCTCGCGGTCACGGCTTTGCTGCCCGCAAGTGTGGAGGTTACCGGTGCCAGGTAAACACCCGTTGTTCCCGTTTCAACAAAACCACCGATCGTGCCTGAGCCAAGACTATCCGTTGTCGCCGCGTCGAGCAGGGCGCTCTGACCCGACACCCGGTTACCGAAGGCGTCGGCTAGCGTAACCGTGACAGTGTGCTGACCGGTGCCGACCTGCTGGTTGCCAGAGGTCACGCTGTAGTTTGTGCCCGGGCTGCCCGGGTCGACCGCGGCCGCCACAAAGAGCGCGACCGTGTTACCCTGCGCCGTGATTGCCGACGCACCGTAGTTCACCGTGATCGATTTGCCACCGATCAGGGTGGAGGTGACTGAGGCCTCGTACAGTCCGGGAGTACCTGTTTCGGTAAAGCTGGAGATCGTACCCGATCCGAGGCCATCGACCGTGTTGGCGTTGATCCCAGCGGCTTCGCCAGAGACGGGGTTACCGGACGAGTCGCGCAGATTCACACGCACCGTATGGCTTCCGGCACCAACGGTCTGCGGCCCTTCGGTGACCTCAAACACGGTGCCGGCGTTGTCTGTGTCAGGGCCACCCGCGATGAACTGAGCAGTGCCGTTTCCGTTGAGTGTTACGCTGTCGCCTCCAAGAGCGACGGCGATTGCCTTTCCTCCGGCAACCGAAGAAGTCACCGTCGCCTGGTAAGTTCCGGGAGTTGTGAGCGACTCCGTGACAGCAGTTATGGTGCCAGACCCGAGGTCGTCGGTGGTGGAGGCGACAAGGTCAACTGCCTTGCCTGGAACCGGGTTCGCGAAGGAATCCGCGAGCGTAATCGTGACGAGGTGTGAACCGCCTTCGACCGAGGCGTTGCCTGAACTGACGGAGTAACTGGTCGCCGGACTCGTGAGGTCAGTGTCACCCGAAATAAACGAGGCCGAGCCGTTTCCGGCCAGCGTAATCGGTGCCGAATTATAGGTCACGGTCACGGGCTTGCTGCCAGACACGGTCGAGGTCATCGTAGCCTCGTAGATGCCGACCGACGCCGATTCAACGAAACCTGTGAAGGCACCAGTACCGAGATCGCCTGACGTCGTGGCCGCGAGCTGCGCGGCCTGCCCCGGGACGGGGTTTCCAAGCGCGTCAGCCAGCGCTACAGTCACCGTGTGCGAGCCGGTTCCTACGATTTCGTCGCCCGTAGAGACAGCGTAGTTGCTAGCCGGGTTGGCAGGATCCACTCCCCCTGCAGCGAAGAGAGCGTCGGTGTTGCCCGAGGCATCGACCGCTGCCCCTTCAAAACTCACGTCGATCGGCTTGCTTCCGGAAATACTCGAGCTCACGGTTGCTGTGTAGATTCCCGGGGTTGCTGTGGGAGCAAAAGCCGAGAAAGATCCTGTGCCGATCACGGCTGAAGTGTTCGCATCAATCAAAGCCTGCTGGCCAGGCACTCCGTTACCAAACACATCGAGCAGAGTCACCGTGATTGTGTGGAGCCCGGTGCCGACCTGCTGCTCTCCCGTGCTAACCGAATACACGGTGCCGGAATCATTCAGGTCAACGGAGCCTGCCACGAAGCTTGCAACACCGTTTCCGCTGAGGGGCACACTGGCCAATCCCAGTGCAACAGTGATGTTTTTGCTTCCGGAGACGGTGGAAGACAGGCTTGCCTCGTACACACCATCAGAGGTTTCAGTGAATGGCGAGATCGTTCCCACACCAAGGTTCTGCGCGCTGTCGGCAACAAGGTTGGAGGCCTGGTTCGTCACCGGGTTGTTGAACTCGTCGCGGAGCGTAACGGTGACAGTATGCTGACCTGAACCCACTACCTGGTCACCCGTGGTGACACTGTAGCGGGTGGAGCCGTTGTTCAGGTCAACCTCACCCGCAACAAAGACCGCGGTGGTGTTGCCACTTGCTGTGACTGCAGAACCACCGTAGGTGACCGTGATGGGCTTAGGACCAGACACAGTGGAGGTGATCGTGGCCTGATAGGTACCCGCCGTAGCGGTTTCAGTGAACGTACCAATCTCCCCCGTTCCGAGGTCTGCAGCCGTCGTGGCAGAGAGCCCCGCAGCCTGACCCGAAACAGCGTTGTCTTCGGCATCGGCCAGTGTGACGGTGACAGTGTGCGACCCAGTGCTCACCGTCTGGTTTCCCGCTGAAACGCTGTACCGTGTTCCACTGTTTCCAACATCTACCCCACCGGCTACGAACGAGGCCGCAGTATTGCCCGCGGCTGTCACTGGTTCGCCGCCCAGAGAGACGGTGATGTCTTTGTTGCCGGCGATGCTTGATGTGATAGTCGCCTGATACTCACCGGGAATTGCGGTCTCGGTGAACCCCGTAATCGTTCCGGACCCGAGGCTGTTGATTGTACTCGCCAACAAATCGGCGCTCTGCCCCGTGACCGGGTTGTTGAGCTCGTCAGCGAGGGTCACGATGACGGAGTGCGAGCCACCATCGACAGAGACGTCTCCGGTGGTCACGACGTAATTGGTCTCACTGTTTTCCAGATCAACGTCACCAGAAACGAATGCTGCTGTGCCGTTGCCGCTGAGACGCACACTGTTGACTCCAACGCTCACGGTGATCGCTTTTACGCCAGACACGCTGGAGGTAACCGTCGCCTCATAGGTTCCGGCGGTCGCGGTCTCTGTGAATGCCGAGAATTCCCCTGTTCCGAGGGCATCGGCAGTTGCCGGAACAATGGCCGCTTGCTGGCCCGAAACGGGATTACCAAACTCATCGCTCAGGATCACGGTAACCGTGTGCTCCCCAGCCCCAACAGGTCTGGTGCCGGTCGACACGGTGTAGTTTGTGTTGGCGTTCGTGAAATCTATCGCGCCTGGCACAAAGAGAGCCGTGTCGTTCCCTGCAAGGGTCACCGGGTTGGCGCCGTAGAGCACGGTGATTGTCTTGGGTCCCGACACCGTCGATGTGACCGAGGCGGTGTAGGTTCCTGCGGTGCCCGTTTCCGTAAAGTCCGAAATCGACCCATCACCGAGATCGTCACCGGTGTCGGCGCTAATGCCCGCAGCCTGCGCAGGAACCGGGTTGCCCTCGGCGTCAACCAGCGTCACGGTGATTGTGTGGGCACCAGTTCCCACCGTCTGTTGCCCACCCGAGACCGCATACGTCGTTCCTGGGTTGCCGGTATCCACACCACCGGCGACAAAGCGCGCGATGGTGTTGCCTGCAGGAAGCACTGGCTCACCGCTGAGGGCAACTGCCAAGGTCTTATTACCGGCGACACTCGATGTGACGGCTGCGGTATAGGTGCCGGGAACTACGCTCTCGGTAAAGGCAGTGATGCCGCCGCTGCCGAGGCCGTCAGCGGTTGTTGCGAGCAGAGCCGTCTCCTCGCCGGAGACCGCATTACCAAACTCGTCAACCAACACGGCCGTCACAACATGGCTTCCCCGTCAACAGACGTGTCGCCACTGCTCACCGAGAACCTGGTTGCCGCGTTGGCGATATCCACACCCCCAGCGACAAACGCGGCTGTGCCGTTGCCATCAACCAACACCTGATTTGCTCCGAAGGCAACCGTGATCACTTTTGACCCAGCAACAGTTGAGGAAACGGTGGCCGTGTAGGTGCCCGCGGTCGCTGTTTCGGTGAACGTCGAAATACCACCTCCGCCGAGGCCACCGGAACTGTTCGCAGACAGGCCCGCCGCTTGACCCGGGACAGGATTACCTTCGGAGTCGGCAAGCCTGACGGATATGGTGTGCTCACCGCTGCCAACGGGTTCGTCTCCCGTCGACACCGAAAAACGTGTGCCATCGTTTGTGGTGTCAACACCTCCCGCGATAAACACGGCATCCGCATTACCCGACGCCGTTACCGTCTGGCCAGAGTAGGTGACGGTCATTGTCTTAGCACCGGCGACACTTGAAGTTACCGACGCGGTGTACACACCGGTTGATCCGATCTCGGCAAAACCGCTGATCGATCCGCTTCCCAGCTCCTGGGAAGTAGTGGCGTTCAGGTCTGCTGCGAGACCGCTTACGGGTTGCCGAACTCATCATGAAGCGTCACCGTAACGGAGTGCGAACCGCCTTCAATCGAAGCGTCACCCGTAGAGACGACAAAACCGCTACCGCTGGCTTCAAGGTCAACACCCGCAGCGACAAAGAGGGCCAGGCTGTTGCCAGCGGGGGCAATCGGTGAACCGTCGAACTCCACGGTGATGGGCTTCGTTCCGCTCAGCGTCGAAGTCACAGTGGCTGTGTAGGTTCCCGCAGTGCCGGTCTCTACAAGACCCGTCAGGGTCCCTCCGCCTAGGCTTGCGGCGGTTGCTGGAGTCAGCAGAGAGCTCTGGCCGCCAACGGGATTGCCAAACGCGTCTGCGAGTGTCACCGTGACGGTGTGCGAACCGGCTCCTACAGTTTGTGCCCCGCCTGACACAGAATAGGCCGTTCCCGGGTTGCCGAGGCTCACCTCACCTGCCACAAACGAGGCGGTCGAGTTGCCGTCAGCGGCCAACTCAGAGGCGCCGAAGGTAACAGCGATCGTCTTGCCTCCCGAGATAGTGGATGTAACGGTCGCTGTGTAGGTGCCAGCGGTTGAAGTTTCGGTAAACGGTGAGATCGATCCTGCGCCTAGGTTGTCGTCCGTCGTTGCTTCAACCCCACCAGCCTGACCAGAAACCGGGTTTCCGTCGGCGTCGGCAAGCGTGACCGTCACCGTGTGCTGACCGGTGCTCACAACTTCGTCTCCGGTCGAGACCGAATAGTGTGTTCCCGCGTTCTCAGGATCAACACCACCGGCAACAAACCTTGCGATTGTGTTGCCATCGGCGCTCACGGCATCGCCGCCAAACACAACGGTGATCGTTTTGTCGCCCGCCACACTCGAAGTAATTGTGGCGGTATAGGTTCCTGCTGTGCCACCGGATTCTGAGAACGAGATGATCCCGCCGCTTCCAACATTATCCGCGGTGGAGGCAGCGAGTGCCGCAGCCCGTCCCGACACTGGGTTACCAAATTCATCAGCCAGTGTCACGGTGACCGAGTGGGATCCGCCTGCAACGGACACGTCTCCCGCTGACACGGAGAAAGCCGATCCGCCATTCGCGAGATCCACGTCGGCCGCCACAAATGTGGCCACGGTGTTGCCGCCTGGCTGGATCGCTGTGCTGTTGACACTAGCGGTCAGGGTCTTTGCACCCGCGAGTGTCGATGTAACCGTCGCTGTGTAGGTTCCCAGAGTTCCGGTCTCGGAGAAGGACCCGACCTCGCCGCTTCCAAGGCCATCGGCCGTCGTCGCCTGTAGGCTGGCAGCTTGCCCCGGTACGGGGTTGCCAAACGAGTCCGCGAGAAGAACCGTGATCGTGTGTTCACCTGAGCCCACGGTTTGTGGGCCACTCGTCACCGAGTAGCTCGTGCCCGCGTTTACGGGGTCAACACTGCCCGCGGCGAACAGGGCGATGCTGTTTCCACTCGCGGTAAGACCCGCTCCGCCCACTGCGACCGCAATAGTTTTGCCACCCGACAGTGTCGAGGTCACTGTCGCCGTGTAGGTTCCCGGGGTGACGGTCTCGACAAAGTCAGACACTGCACCGGTTCCTAGGCCATCCGCCGTGGAAGCAAGAAGCGATCCCGCTTGGCCCGCGACTGCATTACCCTCGGCGTCAGCGAGTGTTACGGTCACCGTGTGGGTTCCGGTGCTGACGGTCTGCGGCCCCGTGGTCACAACAAAGCCCGTTGCATCGTTACCGGGGTCGACGACTCCCGCTTCGAACGAGGCTGTGCCGTTTCCGTTCAGCGTGACAGCCTGAGACGCGACCTCTACGGTAATGCTCTTTGCACCCGCGACCGAAGAAGTCACAGTGGCCGTGTAAGTGCCGGGGGTTGAGGTCTCGGTGACCTCCGAGATCTCGCCGCTGCCGAGGTCGTCCGTTGTGGTCGGCACAATTTGGGCAGCCCGCCCCGGAACGGGGTTTCCAAACTCGTCAGTGAGAGTGATGGTCACCGTGTGCTCACCAGAGACAACCGTCTGCGTTCCCGTGGAAACAGAGTACGCCGTCCCGTCGTTTGTCAGATCGGGGGCTCCCGCGGCAAACTCTGCAACACCGTTCCCTTCAAGGGTGATGGCTGCGCCATCCGCCATCACAGAGATCGTTTTGTCTCCCGACACCGTCGAGGTAACCGGAGCCGCGTAGGTACCTGGTGTCGAGGTTTCAGTGAAAACACCGATCTCGCCGTCACCGAGATCATCGGTGGTTGAAGCTAAGAGAGTGTCAGCCTGCCCAGTCACTGGATTATCGAGCTCATCCGCGAGTGTCACAGTGACCGTGTGTTCTCCAGTTCCGACAGTCTGCGATCCGGTCGATACGGAGTAACGGGTTGCGTCGTTGGCAGGATCAACAGCCCCGGAAACGAATGTGGCTTGGTCGTTGCCGAGCGCCGTCAAGGGGGAACCCAGGAGAGTCGCGGTGATTTGCTTCGCTCCGGAAATGCTCGACGTGATAGATGCGGAGTAGCTGCCTGGAGTGGCGGTTGGAACAAAGCCGCTCACGAAGCCCGTGCCAAGGCTCGCAGCGCTCGCAGCGTCAAGGTCTGCGGCCAGGTCCTCAACCGGATTGCCAAACTGATCCGCCAAGGTTACGGTCACGGTGTGGGAGCCACCAACAACTGACGCGTTACCCGCGCTCACCGAAAAACCGGTTGCTGGGTTTGTCGGGTCCACGCCTTCGGCTGCAAACGAAGCGACGTTGTTCGACACAGTTGTTATTGCGGATCCTCCGAAGGTCACAGTGATCGTTTTTCCACCGGCCACCGTAGAGGTTACCTGGGCAAGGTAGGTGCCCGGAGTGCCCGTCTCAACAAAGTTGGAGACACCACCTGAGCCAAAATCACCGGTGGTGGTTGCGTTCAACCCTGCGGCCTGGCCCGAAACCGGATTGCCGTCCGCATCGGCCAGGGTCACCGTTACGGTGTGTATTCCGGTACCGACTGGCTGGCTTCCCGAGGAAACTTCGTACCTTGTTCCTGAGTTACCGGTGTCGACTCCGCCTGCGACAAAGGCTGCCGTGCCGTTGCCCCGCAGTGTGAGGTCGTTGCCATCCCAGGTCGCGCTTATGGGCTTCACCCCAGCGTTAGACGAGGTGACGGTGGCCGAATACATTCCCGGAGTTGAGCTCTCAGCAAACGCTGTAATCACTCCGGTTCCGAGGGGGCCACCGCTTGTCGCGTTCAGCAGGAACCCCTGTCCGGTAATCGCATTACCAAACTGGTCGGCCAGATTCACAGTAACGGAGTGGGTTCCTCCCGCAACGGAAACCTGGCCACTCGAGACGCTGTATCCCGTGTTCGCGTTGGCCGTATCCACCCCACCTGCTGCGAACAGGGCTGAACCGTTGCCATCAACAAGCAGCATGTTTGCACCAAAGTGAACGGTCACCGCTTTGGCCCCGACAGCGTCGAGGTAATGGTCGCGGTGTAGGTTCCCGGGGTCGTTACACTCTCGGTAAAGTCGGAGACGGTTCCAGACCCGAGTGCCGAGGAGGAACTGCCAGCGAGTCCTGCGGCCTGGCCTGGAACAGGGTTGCCATCAGCGTCCGCCAATCTGACCGTGATCGTGTGAGATCCACTGCCCACAACTTGGCTGCCGGTTGAAACGCTGAAGCGTGTGTTGTCGTTCGTCGGGTCAGCTCCACCAGCAACAAACCGGGCAACACCGTTGCCGCTGAGTGTTACACCGCTGCTGTTGAGCGTGACACCGATGGTTTTGTCACCCGAAACTGACGATGTCACCGTCGCCGCGTAAGTCCCCGGTCCGGTCGCCACAAACGCCCCGATGGAGCCGCTCCCCAGGTTGTCGGGTGTGGCCGCGTCGAGAAGCGCCGCCTGCGCGGCCACCGGGTTTCCGTAGGAGTCCACGAGTGAGACCGTGATCGAGTGTGATCCGCCCGACACAGGAGCATCCCCGCCCGACACCGAGTAGGTGCTGGACGGATTGGTGAGGTCGACCCCGCCGGAGGCAAACGTCGCAATCCCATTGCCGGTCAGGTTCACGGTGTCTCCGCCGAGGGTTACCACGAAGCTCTTCATCCCGGCAGTGCTCGACGTCACCGTCGCTTCGTAAGTTCCGGGAACCGCAGTTTCGGTCACGGCCGAAACCCCACCCGTGCCGAGCGCGTCGTTCGTCGTGACGAGCAGTTGCGTTGCCAGGCCGGAAACTGGATTGTTGAGACCGTCTGCGAGTCTGACAGTCACCGTGTGCTGTCCCGTGCCAACGGGCTGCGATCCGGGAGACACGAAGTATCCGCTCAGCCCGTTACCGAGGTCGACAGCTGCCGGAATAAAGGTGGCCGTATCATTTCCGTCAAGCAACACGGTAAGTTTGGCAGCTCCAAACACCGTTGTAATGGCTTTGTCACCGGTGACTGTCGAGGTAATGGTGCCCGTATAGGTTCCCGGCGTGGTTGTTTCCGTGAAGGTTGAGATCGATCCTGCACCAAGATCGTCGAGTGTTGTCGAGAGGATACCGTCGGCCTCGTTCGAGACAGGGTTACCGTTCGCATCAGCGAGCGTAACGGTCACGGTGTGCGATCCTGTGCCAGCTGTTTCGTCACCGCTCGACACTGTGTAGCGTGTGCCAATGCTGTCCGTGTCCACGCCTCCAGCAACAAATGATGCAACGTTGTTCCCGCCAAGCGTGATGGGGTCGCCGCCCAGTGTAGCCGCGATCGTTTTGTTGCCCGAAGCCGTGGAGGTGACCTTTGCGGTGTAGGTTCCTGCCGGTCCGGTTTCTTCAAAATCTGCAATGGAACCGCTGCCGAGGCTGTCTCCCGTGGTTGCGTTCAAGTCTGCGGCGCGCCCGCTCACTGGGTTGCCGAACTCATCGGCGAGCCTCACCGTGACGCCGTGTTCACCACCTTCAACGGAAACGTCTCCGCCGGAAACTGTGAAGGTCGATGACGAGTTCCCGAGGTCAACATCTCCGGCGGTAAAGACCGCCGAACCGTTTCCGCCGAGGGTGACGGCGGCGACTCCCAGACGAACCGCAACCCCTTTGGTGCCGGAAATCGTTGAGGTGACTGTCGCGGTGTAGGTTCCTGGCGTAGCAGTTTCCACAAACCCTGAAGCAACACCTGCGCCAAGCGACCCGCTAATAACCGAGTTCAGTGACGATGATTGGTTTGAGACGGGGTTGCCGTTGGCATCCGCGAGAGTAACGGTAATCGTGTGTTGTCCGGAAGCAACGGGCTGGCCACCCGACGATACCGTGAATCGGCTTCCCGCATTCCCAAGGTCGACCGCACCCGCGGCAAAGTTGGCGTTGACGGTGCCGATAGTAAGGGTGCCATCGTAGACGACGGTGAGAGCTTGGGGGCCGGCTTCGGTTGACCGCACCAGCGTCTGGTATGTGCCGGGCACCGCGGTCTCCGAGAACGCAGTTGCAACAACCGCACCGTTGCCATTGTCTGCGACGCTCGACGAAAGCCTCGCTGCAGCTCCGGTCACGGCATTGTTGTTTGCATCCGCCAGCACAACTGTTATGCGGTGGAACGCGATGCCGTCAGCGAGACGACTGTTACTGTCATCAATGCTGACCGAAGACTTTCCGTCGGTCAGCACCGGGGGACCAGCCACAAAAACTGCATCAGAGTTTCCGCCAACAAGCAGGCTAATGGGATGACGCGCCGAGGCATCATCCGTGAGCGAGACCGTTATCGATTTGGTTCCGCTGCTCGTAGAGGTGACCGTCGCGGAATACTCACCGGGAGTAGCCGTTGGTGCGAACTCTCCGACAGCCACACCCGCAGATGGAGTTGAGATTGCCGAGAGTGATCCCGCCCACCCAGTTGCAGGGTTACCGGAGCCGTCACGCAGATTCACGGTGATCGAGTGGGTGGAGGTTCCGTTTGCCACGACGTTGCCGCCACTGACCGTGTAATTTGTGTCGGGCGAAACGATGTTCACTGGCACTCGGACAAAGTTGATGCTTTGTGGAGATCCTGAAACCGCTGCACCAGCGTTCACCGTCGCCGCCACATCGTAGGTGCCCACCTGAGTTGAAAAGAGCTTCAGTTCGGCAATCCCAGAGGCAGCCGTGACAATACTCACGGTTACACCGTCTCCACCGACAACGTCGTCGGGGGTCGACGGGATGCCGTCGGGTCCGACCCATACGGTGTTCGTCGGGATCGTAAACTCAACCGGGGCGTTGCCCACCAGAGCACCGTCAGCGTTTTTCACACTTGCGGTCAGAGCGTTTAATGCGCTGCCGTTCGCAAGCTGACCATTCTGGGCAACGGCCAGTACAGAGGTTTCGGCAATGGGTTGGTCGTTGTCGGTCACAGAGACTTGAACTGGGCTCAGAAGCAGACCGTCAAACTCGGGATCGGCGGAAGTGACCTCAAGGTCGAGAGTCGCGGCCCTGGTGCCGTCAACGGTTAGATTGTCGATCGCTTGAACCGGTACATCCACGTACAGGTCAATGGTGTCTAGTGTGGGCTGAGTGGTGCTGAGATTTGGATGAGTTGGGAGCGCTTTTGCGATACTTGCTGCCCCTGCGGAGGCACCGGTGTTGGCAGGCTCGAATCGGGAACCAGATCGGACCACACCTGGTTGAGGAACACCGTGGCGGATGGCGCTTTCTCGACCTGTCCGTTCCCGTTTGCCGTGAGGTTTTCCACCCGGAACGTCTGACTCTGGGCCCCCGGCTCAGCGACCTCTAGGTTGAGAGGGGTTGGCTGAGTGATTTGCAGCGGAGAGTTGTAGGTAACCGAGTGGTCGACGTCGGGCCCTGCGATGCCCTGCGATTGGGAGGCATCGCTATACCCCGCAAAGTTGATCGGTGCAGTTGTTGAGTTCGACTCGGCAATGCTGGCATTACCGCTGACATCGTTGATGGCTCCCGCAGCAACAGAGGGCACAATCGTGCCGGTCCCATTGGCTTTTGTTACCAATGACCAACTGGTGCTCGACACCTGGGTGAGCGAAACGACCTGCTGCCCTGGAGCCGTGCCCGAGAACACAATATCGGAAGCGGTAAGGCCGTCAGCGCCTAAAGGCTCCGAAGTTTGAATATCAAACTGAACCTTACGGAACGAAGTGGGATCCTCTTGCGTTGAAGAAATGCTTTCAGCTTCGCTGAACCAACCCCCTGTTTGATCCAGGACTGCGGCGCACACGTGTCTGCACCCGTAGCCGCAACGGTTCGGGAGTACTGCGATGTTCGTCCGGTAGCGGCCTCGGTGGTCTGCAAACGAACCACATTTCCCGCGCCCGCTCCGGTGTAGGGCAGACTAAAGACGGCCGGAAGCGCAGCCTGAGTGGTGCTGATCCTGCCCAGGTATTGCTCAAGGCCAACGTTGTCACCGCCGCTCGCTGTAGTTCGCCCAAGGTACACATCAACATAAATTGCCTGGGTTGGGATCGCGTTTCCTCCCGTGCCTGGCGGAGCGATCGTAAGGTCGATCTGGCAGCTCTGGGCGGGGACGTCGATGACCCTGGCAAGCGTTGGATATGTCGTTCGAATAAGCCCGTTCGAGTTGTTATAGATGTTGGCGTTTGTAACGAGCGTGTTTTCATTAGCAGACGTTACAGTGCCAGCGACTCCCGTCATTGTGTTGCGGAAGGTTGGCACAGTTGTTGATGCGGGAGTCGTCGCCTGATTGGCGATCTGCACAGTGTTATTTCCGCCGACAAAACGGTTGTTAAAGATCTGCATCCCGTTGGTATTGGCGTAGCTACGTACCCACGCATAGTCCACGGTGCTTCCACGGTTTCCAGGACCAGCGTAAGCGAACGTGTTGTCCCGAACCGTTGTGGTAGTCGCCCCAACGCCGTTAACAATGATTGGATTTACACTCTGGTTTACGGTGGCAGTGAAGGTATTGCCGCGGATCATGACGTTATTCCACGTGCCGTTCACGAGTGAGATGACGTTGCTGTTGCCGCCGTCAGCTCCCCAAGCTCTGACAGAGTTATTGGTGATCAGAATATTGTTTCCCGAAACCGCCGAGCTCCAGTTACGCACAAAAAAGTTGTAGACGGGGTCGTAGCCGCCCCCGTTGACAGGCTGGTCCCAACGGCTGCGGTCGATTGTGAGACCGTCAATCGCAAGCGAAGTGTTGCTGGCTGGTGCAAGCAACACCGCATCCCAGTACGCACGCTCAAACGCAATGTTCTGAATGACCGTGTTTTTGGCGCCCTCGACAATAACAACGCTACGTTCGATGGCATAGTTTGAAGGCAGTGCAGGGCTCGTCGCCGGATTAATAATGGCACCGTTCAGAAGCGAGAAGTTCTCGGCGGTCGCGCCGACATAGATGCCGGCCTCGGCGCTCGTCAGCTTTGTAAAGTTTCGAAATGTCTGATCTTTTCCGGTGAAAAGCAGCACGTTGTAACCCGAGTCGGTCGCAATTTTCCAGCCGAGTCGATTCTGAAAGTCGAGCGTGACGTTGTTGTGTTTGACCCAGTAACGAGAATAGTAGTCGGCGTCGATAACGCCACTGATTCCCGAATCGGCCACCATGCTGAGCGACATCTCGGTCACCTGCGGAGTCGGATTGTTGGTGGTATTCCAGTTGAGATCGATCTCGGCGCTGGGCGCGTAGCTCCCATCGACTTGACGTATTTGGGGTGCAGGAGCGATCAAGATGCTTTCGCCAACGGGGCGCGCGTTCGCCTCTTGAATGGCCGCATACAACGTGCAAGTTGGAGCAGCGGGGCTACCCGCAGAGAATCTGGTCGCGCACACCCCATCACCCGGACTTACATCCGCGATATCACGAGCATCATTCACGTAGAAGGTCTGGCTGAAACCGTTGTCGAGCGCTTCTGCCTTTGCCTCCGCTGGGTAAGCAATTGTGAAAGTTCCGAGGCCCGAAAACGAGAGCAACAACACGGTCAGACCAGCAACAAATCGACGTCCCCCGAAGTAGTGCGCGGATTGCACCCCTCCCCGGACTTTTCTGGTCCCTTTTCTCGTCCTTAAACGCATCGACCGACGTCCTCCAAAGTTATAAATTGCTTTCCTAAGCTAAGGTTCATTTTGTCGCAGTTTGCCCTCAGAAAAAAAGATAAGTTACACCCTTGCAATCAAAACTCAGGTGTGCTGCGGGAGCGTCCGTTCTCTCCGCACCGCTTTCACCGGCTTGGCGCGTAGAAGTGAGACAAATCTGCTCTAGGCAGTGATGTCGGCCCCAGCTTCTAGGTCATTCTCTGGTTCTGCAGTATTCGGCCGCCGAAGCAGATCGCTAAGAAGCAACAATACGAGCGCACCGACGAGCGTCCATACAACAAGCCCCGTCGTAAGTGGCCGTATCAGCAGCACAAGCGTGCCTGCCCCAACCGCAACAATAACCCGCAACACTCGATGCCAGCGTTCGCACCAGAACCCGAATGCACCCGTGTCAACGCCGTAACGGTCACTAATTTCTCTCAGTCGCGCCGTTCCCGCGCCGAACAGCGCACGAAGCCGAGTCGGCAGGTTCGCGGGCCCGGTGCACCAACCGACAATCACCAACAACACAGCGACGGTGATGACGGCCATAGCGGTGTGCACAATCGGGTCCGTGACGGCTGCGAAGACAGCCTCAACCGCGTCATTGGGCAGCGGGGTCACGATAGGCAGCACGGATCGGGCGACCGCAAAACCGATAAGCAGCAGCGCCGTGGTGATTGCGAGTGCGGTGGCGGCCCCCATCAACGCGCGCCGCCGCCTCGGGGCAACGAGCACTCCAAGGGCTAGCAGCCCCAAAGACACCCACTGCAGCCATTGCCCCAGCGCGGTAGCGACACCGTACGAGAGCTGCACCGACGTGAGCGACACATCTTTTGCGATGGGAATCTGCATATCGACCGCAGGAATCTGAGCTGCAAAGTCAATGCCCTGCGCCACGAGCGCCTTCTTCAGGCTCTCAAGCACGGGAGCAAGCTGCAGGTTGAGTGAACCGTCACCGGCGATCGCGAGTGCCGCGTTTTGGTCTCCTTGCAGCGTCTTCAGCAACTGGGAGTGAGTCAAACGCAACGCCTCGTCCCAGGTACTCGCGAAGGCGTCAGAAGAAACGACGTTGGACACCGTTGTATCGACCAGACTGGAGAGCCCGGCGTTCAATGGCCCTTTCAGCGCTTTGGCAGCAGCCACCGCCCTTGGTGGCGCACCCAAGTCAGCGATGCCGTCAATGAGTGATCCGGTCAGGGCAGGAATATCAACCTGCTCTTTGATCAGCGTCACCGTTTCGTCGGTGACGAGCTTCTGCACGGCAGGGTCTTTCGCGAGCGGACCAAAGGTCGCAACAAACTGGTCCGTGTCGGTCAGCAGCGTGTTAGCCCGCGCACCTACCGTCGCAACCGGAGCGAGTATCGCACCGATCACAATCAAGATAACCGCAAACACTGATCGACCGCGCTTCTTCGCAACAGGCTTAACAGTGACAGCACCCATAGGTTGGCCTTTGAGACGACCCCGCAGCTCTTCATTTTCACGCTCAACCTGTTCCAGGCGCGCCTGCAGTTCCCCTGCTGACTCGATATCCCCCATGGCCAGCTCCTTTCTCAAGAGCAGTCAGGTCCGGCCTTCTCCCCAGAGCAGCCCGGTGTTTTTCTCACAGTACTGCAACGGGGGCACCGCGCGGGGAAATGTTTTTCTAGCGTTCCCTCGCCCACTTCGCTGGAAGACCCGGCCCGTCCCAGACCTGGATAATTCCCCAGGCTACAGCGGCAATCGGAACGGCGAGCACGGCTCCGAGAATGCCCCCGGTCACGGTTCCAATTGTCAAGGCCAACAAAATAACCAGTGCGTGCAGCTTTAAAGTGCGCCCCATCAACACCGGTTGCAGAAAATTTCCCTCCAGTTGATTCACAAGAATCACCACACCAACCACCAGCACCGCGCTGAGCGGCCCGTTGGCAACGAGTGCAACCAGCGCTGCGAGGATTCCCGCGACCGTCGCGCCAACCAACGGAATGAAAGCGAGCACAAACACAAGAACCGCGAGCGGCAGCGCGAGCGGAACCTGCAAGATGAGCAGGCCGATCCCGATTCCAATCGCGTCAACGGCCGCGACAGCTGCTGTGCCGCGAACATAGGAGCCGAGTGTAGCTACGGTCTTGTCACCG
The DNA here is from genome assembly GCF_011382985.1 of Leucobacter coleopterorum. Taxonomy (GTDB): domain Bacteria; phylum Actinomycetota; class Actinomycetes; order Actinomycetales; family Microbacteriaceae; genus Leucobacter; species Leucobacter coleopterorum. Next base: position 1,223,584 of record NZ_CP049933.1, on the reverse strand, counting down.
GCACGACGGGCGCGAGCCAATCCTTCTCCGCTAAACGGGCGAAGCACAAACCGCCAGATGCGCGGTCCGTCTTTTAAGAAGAAAAACAGCACAACGACCATCAGTACGAACCCGGTCACAAAGTTTGTAACCGCCCCCACCCCCGCAAGTGCCCCGAACCAAACTGAGAACTGGTCAGAAAATCAATCACAGAGTCGCGCCACTGAGCAATCTGAGCAGAATCTGGCGCAAACGGCAGCGTCTTCACCCAGTCAAGCACCTGCGCGAAGCCGTCCTGGGCCTGCGAAGAGAGGTCGTCCCATTGATCTTGCACAGCCCAAACAATCAACCAGCCGATGCCGGCGAGGATCAACACGATCCCGAGCAGCACCATCACCGTCGCTAGTGCGTCCGCGACCCCGTGGGATCGCAACCAGCGCATCGCCGGCGAGAAGGTACTCGCGAAGATCAGAGCAAGCAGGATCGGGATAACAACCGTGGTGAGCATGTGCATGCCCCACATGATCGCCCCGGTGAGCACCAGCACGATGATGATCTGCAGCGCGCGAGTCGCGAGTATCCCAAACCCCTCACCCCAGATACGCTGGGTCTTGCTGGGTTCGGTTTGCACCACGAGCCCACGTTCGGCTTCGACCGAGGGCGCGTGCGCCAAGCCCCCACGCTGTTGCCCCCACCGCAGCCTTCGCTTCATTGTCATGCCCTCAGGCTACACGGCGTGCTCTGCAACGAACTTGCGCAGTTTTTGCTCGTCATTTGCCATCTTGATGACGCGCTGCGGCAGCTCGAGCAACCCTTCGAGCCGCTGCGGAACACCGATGCGCTCACCGGTCGCTTCAAACACGATCTCCGGGAACTTCTCAGGTTTTGCGGTCTCGAGAACCAGCATCGGCACCCCTGGTTCGAGATGTTCCCGAGCAACCTTGACACCGTCTGCGGTGTGCGGATCAATCAAAACGCCGCTCTGCTCAAACACGGAGCTGATCGTCGAAACCCGGTCGGCGTGAGTGCTTGTGCCACTCTGAATACCAAACTCGTCAACAAACCGAGGCAGCTCGGACCGGAGGTCGATGCGACCAGTCTCTGCGAGTTCGCGCCAGGCCGCGCTCAGCCTGTCGGAATCTCGCCCGAGCAGGTCATATACAAAGCGCTCAAGGTTTGAGGCCTTTGAGACATCCATCGACGGACTCGAGGTTGCAAAGGTATCAGCGCCTCCACGGGGTGTGTAGATGCCAGTGCGGAAAAACTCGTCGAGCACGTTGTTCTCATTCGCGGCGAGCACGAGGCGCCGAATCGGCAACCCCATTGCACGCGCAAAGTGGCCCGACAAGATGTTGCCGAAGTTGCCGGACGGGATCGTAAAGGACACCTCGGTTGTTGCGCGGTCAGCAGCAGCGACACCGTCGGTCTGCCGCAGCCAGGCCCAGAAGTAGTAAACAATCTGCGCACTGATACGGCCAAGATTGACGGAGTTTACGGCCCCGAGATGGTGCGCGCGTTTAAAATCCAGGTCTTCAAAGAGTGCCTTCATCAGGTTCTGGCAGTCATCAAAGACCCCTTCAACTGCGACGTTGTGAATGTTGTCGTCAAACAACGAGTACATCTGCGCGCGCTGGAAGTCGCTCATGCGACCCTGGGGCGACAGCATGAAGACGGCAACACCCTGCTTTCCGCGAAGTGCGTACTCGGCTGCCGATCCGGTATCACCGGAGGTCGCACCGACGATATTCAGCGTGCGATTGCTGCGAGCAAGCACATATTCGAGCGACTGCCCCAAAAACTGCATCGCCATGTCTTTAAACGCGAGCGTCGGCCCCTCAGAAAGCCCTACGAGAGAGATTTCGTCACTGATCGCGGTCAGCGGCACCACATCTTCACTCGCGAAGTTGTCGCGACTGTAGGTTACACGGCACATCTCAGCGAGGTCTTCACGAGGGATATCGGTTGCAAACAACCCCAAGATCTCAGTTGCGAGTTCGGCATAGCCCAAACCACGCAGCCGCTCAATCTGCCCGGCTTCGAGCCGCGGCATCACCTCGGGCACCACCAGCCCGCCGTCTGTTGCGAGTCCCTCGAGCAGGATCGCGCTATACGTTGCAGCATCCATGCCGCCGCGGGTCGAGATGTACTTCAAGTTGGCTCCTCGAGTTTGTGCCGAATGGTCGCTGGTCCAGTCTACGGGGGTGCGCTACCAGCTCACTGGCAACGCCTTACCTTCTTCGTAACCCGCAGCCGACTGCAAGCCCACGTGTGCACGCAGGTGAAACTCCTGCAGGCTGTCTGCTCCGGCATAGGTAAACGAGGATCGCAGGCCCGACGTGATCATGTCGACCAGGTCCTCTACGCTGGGGCGCTGGGGGTCAAGATAGATCTTGGACGAAGAAATCCCCTCGGCAAACAGTTCTTTGCGCGCTCGTTCGTACACATCGAGTCCGCCAAAGCGTCCCTGCACGGCTTTCGTGGACGCCATGCCCCAAGACTCTTTGAACTGACGGCCGTCAACGTCGGTGCGCAGTTCACCCGGCGATTCCGCGGTTCCCGCGAACCACGATCCGATCATCACCGAAGATGCACCCGCGGCGAGCGCTAGGGCCACATCACGCGGGTACCGCACTCCACCATCGGCCCACACGTGCGCTCCGAGTTCTCGAGCGGCCTGCGCGGTTTCGAGCACGGCGGAGAACTGCGGGCGCCCCACGGCCGTCATCATGCGGGTGGTGCACATGGCGCCGGGCCCAACGCCCACCTTCAGAATCGACGCTCCCGCAGCCACCAGATCCCGCACACCATCAGCAGTCACAATGTTGCCCGCAACAATCGGCAGACCAAGCGAGAGCTCTGCCACCGCTCCCAGAGCGCGCAGCATGCCTCCCTGATGTCCGTGCGCTGTGTCAACAACCAGCGCGTTTGCACCGGCAGCGGCGAGTGCACGAGCCTTTGCAGCGGCGTCACCGTTGATGCCCACAGCGGCCGCCACGACGAGTCGCCCGTCAGCGTCAAGCGCGGGAGAGTAAATGGTGCGACGCAGCGCAGAGCGCCGTGACAGCACCCCCACCAGCTCACCGTTCTCAACAACACACACTGACTCTGCCCCGTGCGACTCATCACTCGTAGCCGTAACAACAAGGTCAAAGGCGGTGCGAGGATCTGTGAGGTCTGATGCCTCGATCAGTGAGGGCGCACCGTGCAGCAGGTCTCCAAGCCGAGCGTCATCGGGCACCGAGGCGAGGCGAGTCGCTGGCAGCACTCCTTTCACCGCCCGCGCGTCAAGCTTCTCCCCCGACACAGGGCGATCCGCGACAACTACGCTCTGGCCTTCTGCACGCGGAACGAGACGTAACGCTTCAGCGGCCGTCGCGGTCGAAGCGAGCACGAGCGGAGTGTCGAACGCGACCGGCTGATCCTTTACCCAGCGAATCGCCCGTTCCATGTCAGCGATGGTCATGTCCTGCGGCAGAACCGCGATCCCGCCTCGCCGAGCAAGCACAGCAGCGAGTCGGGGCCCCGTCACCGAATTCATGTTTGAGGCAACGAGCGGCAACGTCGCGTTCGTACCGTCGCCTGGTGAAAGCGTTACATCGAGTCGACTGCGCACTTCTGAGCGTCGCGGCACGAGAAAAACATCGGAGTACGTGAGGTCAACGGTGGGCATGGCCCCAATAAAATCCATGCCTCTACGCTACCGCGACCACTATGCCTGCGGCGCTCAGTATCTACGCAATGTATATGCACCCGATCAGTCAACGTAATCGCGCGAATAGTATCATCCGTGGGTGCTCTGTACAATGGAATTTGCTGGGGACATCGTGTGACTCAGTGCAGCCCCTTTATTTTGAACGGAAGCAGCTCATGTCGGATCCAAACACACCTGATGGCTTGAACCCGGAACAGCCAGCTGTTCCCGAGCAGCCTGTCGCTCCTGGTCAGCCAGCTCAGCCGCAGCAGCCAGCAGCCCCCGCACAACCAACCCAGGAGTTCCCTTCGGCTGAGCAGTTCCCACCGGCCCCGCCTCAGCAGCCGACGCAGCCGTTCCAGCCCACTCAGCCAGCGATGACTGTTCAGCCCCCTCAAGCCACGCCGCCAGGAGCCTACCCCGGCGCAGCGCAGCCGCCGACTCCCCCCGGAGTACCCGGTGGATACCCCGGCTACCAGGGAGTGCCTCAACCCACGCAGACCAAGGGTCTTGCTATCTCCGCACTCATCGTTGGTATTGCCAGCCTCGTACTGTTCTTGATTCCCTTTGTTGGCATCCTCGGCGGCATCGCGGCCGTAGTGCTCGGCGTCCTCGCTCTCAAGAAGGCTCAGTCCAAGGGAATGTCGATCACCGGTCTGATCACCGGCGGGGTTGCAATTCTCGCGTCCGGCGCAGTGCTCATTTTCTCGCTCGTGATCCTCAACACCGCCAGCGACAGTCTGAACAAGCTGTCAGACGACCTGCAGAAGTCATCAGAAGAGCTCAACTCGGCTACCGAAGATCTGCCGAGCCTCGGTGACGACTCGTCGTCCAGCGATTCCTCTGACGATTCGAGCAGCAGTTCCTCCGCTAGCGACGATCGCTCTCCTGAATTCTGCGCAGCACTCGACAAAATTTCCACGGTCTCTTCATCGGGCCTAGAGGCAACCGAAGAAATTAAGGCAGCTTTTGGTGCTTTGGCAGAAGTAAAGAGCCCTAACCAAGAGGTTTACAAGAAGTACTACAGCTTCGTGACGGACCCGACGTCCGCACAAGGCGCAGATTTCGAGGCAATCCTCAAGGAGTTCTCTTCCGCAGTCTTCGACGACACGATGGCCTGCCTGTAACATGAACCCACGCAGCATGATGTGAGGGAGAACACGTGTTTAAGGGGTTCAAGGAGTTTCTGCTTCGCGGGAACGTGATCGATTTGGCCGTCGCCGTGGTTATCGGTGCCGCGTTCAACACGGTCGTCCAGAAGGTAGTCGACGCACTGATCAATCCGATTATTGGAATGTTCTTTAAGGCTGACTCGCTCGACGGCGCGATGATCGTGGGGTTGCCTGGCGGCGGCGAGATTGCGTTTGGTGCGCTCGTCGGAGCAATCATCAACTTCGCGATCGTCGCCGCGGTGGTCTACTTCGTGTTTGTTATGCCAATGAACAGGCTTCGCAAGCCGGCTGCAGAAGAGCCTGCCGTGCCGACAGAACAGCAACTCCTCACCGAGATCCGCGATCTACTGCGAGCTCAGGCCGACACAAACAAGTAGTAACTTCCCGATACATAAAGAGTCGCAGGATCTACCCCATAGATCCTGCGACTCTTTGTCGTTTACTGAGGCTTGCCCGCTCAGCTGGTGCGCTGGTTCAACCGCGCTAGAAACAGCGCCTCCGTGAGCAATGATTTGCGGAACGTCTCCATGTGAAGTGACTCATTCGGGCTGTGCGCCCGCCCATCGGGATCTTCGACACCCGTAACCAGGATCTCTGCTTCGGGAATTCCTCAACCAGTTCCGCGATGAACGGAATGGATCCGCCAACACTAATGTCGACCGGCTCACGTTCCCAAGCGTCAGCCATCGCTTGACGAACCTCCGCGACAGCCCAGCCCGAGGTATCAACTTGGAAGGCCTGACCAAAGTCACCGTCTTCAAACGTGAGTTTTGCGCCGAACGGGGCACGGGCTTGCAGGTGACGCTTAAACGCCTCAAATGCTTCGGCGGGTTCCTGTCCCGGGGCAATCCTCGCGCTGATGCGCACGCGGGTACTCGGGATCAGGGTGTTCGAAGCGTTCGCGATGTCTGGTGCATCAATGCCGGTAATCGAGATTGAGGGCTTCGCCCAGATCCTCGACAGGATTTCGCCCGTGCCGATCGGCGAGACGCCTTCGAGCAGCCCGGTTTCTTCTCGCAGACGCGCCTCACTGTAATTGGGAACCGTGAGATCTGCATCGCGCAATCCCTCGACCGCAACTGCACCGTTGGCGTCCCACATCGTGTCGAGAAGTCGCACGGTCGCGAGCATCGCGTCGGGCACCGCTCCCCCGAACATGCCAGAGTGTGAAGCACGATCGAGCGTCTCAATCTTTAGGTTAAAAGCAACTGCTCCACGCAGCGCAACGGTCAGTGCCGGGGTATTCAGGTCCCAGTTGCCCGAGTCAGCAACGATAATCGCGTCTGCCGCCAGCAGTTCTCGGTTTTCGCGCAGAAAGTTGCCGAAGGACTGCGACGCCCATTCTTCTTCGCCCTCAATAAAAAGCGCGATGCCGAGATCCAGATCCTCGCCGAGGGCGGTGAGCGATTCTGCCAGGGACCGGATCGCACCAACATGGGACATGACCCCGCCTTGTCGTCGGCCGCGCCTCGTCCGTACAGCCTGCCATCACGAAGCGTCGGTTCGAAGGGTGGAGTTTGCCAGTCTTCATCTTTGCCGGGAGGCTGCACGTCGTGGTGTGCGTAGAGCAGCACGGTGGGGCGACCGTTCCGAGCCTCACGACGCGCGATAACTGCGGGGTGACCAAGCTCAGGATCAGCTTCGTTCTGTTGCCCCTCGATCGGCGCCTGGCGCACGTCCACGACGTCAAAGATGTCAATCTCGCGCAGCATCTCGGCGATAGCTTTTGCGCTCTGCGCCACGTGAGCCTGATCGAATGCGGGCCAAGAAACGGACGGAATTCTCACGAGCGCGCAGAGATCTTCAACCGTCCGCTCAAACTGCGCTACGACCTGACCACGAACCGCCGTTTCGATCGCATCTGGTTCGACCTGTTGACTCATTGCTGCATCTCCATTCGCGTGTTTTGCCCAGACTCGGGCGTCTCATTTAGCCTAGCGTCGCCCCGGCATCGGGGTCAGAAATGATGACGACCTCGGCGGCAAAATCATCCGATGCACGAACAGCCTCGGTCACAAGTGACCTGTCCCCCGGTCGGGCCGGATCCAGCCAGGTGTCGTGCGCCTCCCGCGGCAACAGCAGTGGCATGCGCGGGTGAACGTCGGCGGCGCGGGCGAGTGATGCTCTCGTCACCATCGAGTAGGTCATGAGCTTCTTGCCATCCGGCTGCGAAACCGGGGTCACGATCGCGGCAATTCCGAATAACTCGTCGTCGGGCATCGCGAACGTGCGCCCCTTCTCGATGTACCAGTGGGCGGGCAGGATCGCGCGACGCTGCAGAGGGTCGCGCCACTTCGCGAGCAGATTGTCGTCGCGTGAGTTGAAGGCACTAAAGGGGGCTGGCTCCGATCCAATATGGAGCCACCACCAACCAAGCTCGACCGTGCGCTCACCGTACCCCTCGTGAATCAGCGGGTTGAGGTTTCTCGCGTGACGGCCCGTGATGGAGGCTTTGCTGTGATTTTCTCGCGCCCACTGAGCGATGAGTTCTCGGCTCTCCGGTTCGTGCATTGGCGGCAGATCAAAGGTGAGGCCGAGCTCGTGAGGTCCTCCGCCAAGTCCATAACTCGCGCACATGCGGCAAGCCTACGCCGTGCGCTCCAGCTTTGTCGGGGGTGCCGAGTAGCATGTTTTGCATGGGCATTCAGATTCAGACCACCCTTGAGCCACACGGGCCGGCAACCGCGATTGAGCTGAGTGACGAGCAGGTCGTGGCACTCGGTGGCGGCAAACGAGCGGCCGTAACCGTGACAATTGGCGAGAAAACTGCTCGGCTGCGTTTGGGGGTTATGGGCGGCAAAAACCTCATCGGGCTGTCGAAAGCTGCCAGGTCCGAGCTGGGCGTTGACACTGGTGACAAGATCGCGGCCGTCATCACGCTTGACGACGCACCGCGAGAGGTCGAGGTGCCCGCAGATCTTGCGGCTGCGCTGGACGCTGACCCAAACGTGCGCTCGGCGTTTGATGCGCTCCCTTACACACATCGCAAAGAGCATGTTCGGGCGGTCGAAGACGCCAAGAAGTCCGAAACACGACTACGCCGCATTGAATCCGCTGTCGCGATGATTCGCGCATCTCTTAAGTAAAGGCAGGATACAGCTGTGTCGATGACAGACGAGCTACTCGGAGAGCGCAGCATCACACGGCTCTCTGAAATGCTGGAGATCGCTGATACCGATAGCGCTTTTGTCGCGACTCGGGCAGCGGGTGCCCAACTTGAATCGCTGACGCTCAGCGAGCGAGCACGAGCCGTTGCACGAGCGATCCTGAACGATGTCGGGGGCGACCGAGATCATCTCTCGCGTGTGGTGCGCTCTGCGCTGCGCAACGAAGAGTTCGAGGGTGGGTGCTGTGGCCGGTGGGTCTCGCCGCCTCATGGAGTGCGGTTGACGCGGGATCGGCAGCCGCGTTCGACAACGGTATGGACCTCATGCGTGAGCTCACTCCACAAATGACCTCGGAGTTTGCGATTCGCCCGCTGCTGCTGCACGATCTTGAGCGTGGGCTTGGGCACATGCGCGAGTGGACAAACGATCCCAACTGGCACGTGCGAAGACTGGCCTCCGAGGGCAGTCGACCGCTGCTGCCCTGGGGCGAACGGTTGCCGCTGCTGGTCAGTGATCCCTCACCGACCCGGCCAATTCTCGACGCGCTTTATGACGACCCCGAAGAATCCGTGCGGCGATCCGTCGCGAATCACCTGAACGACCACAGTCGCGCTCACCCCGAGTTCACCGTGTCGGTGGTGCAGGCGTGGCGGGATCAGGGTGGAACCCACGTCGAACGAACTTCTCGGCACGCGCTCCGCACGCTCGTAAAGCGCGGCGATGCGGGCGCGCTTGCGCTGCTCGGTTTTCCGCCGGCGCGGGTTCGAGTCTCACCGATTCTGCTTTCTGACACGGAGGTTGTTGCGGGTGGTGCGGTGCGTTTTGGGGCGGAGGTCACCAACGTGGGTGAGGGACCAGCAAATCTTGTTATCGACTACGTGCTGTCATTCCCAGACGCGCGCGGTCGTGAGCGCTCGAAGGTGTTCAAGATCACCCAGCGCTCCCTGCAGCCGGGCGAGGTCACGCAGGTGGAGACGGGACACTCGTTCAAAGCGATCACAACACGCAAGTACTACCCGGGTAGTTATGCACTTGCACTGCAGGTGAACGGTGTGCCGCACGAGCGCGTCGAGTTTACGGTTGCAGATTCAACAACAGAGGAGAAGTAATGGCGGCATCAACCCAGGCGTCGAAGACTGACTTCAAAAAGGAGCTAGACGCCTACCGCGCAAAGCGCGGGCAGTTTCGGGTGCTTGAGGTACCCGCGATGCAGTTCCTCATGATCGATGGACACGGCGATCCAAACACCGACCCCGAGTATGCCGCCGCGCTGGCGGCGCTCTACCCACTCGCCTACAAGCTGAAGTTTGCGAGCAAGCGTGAGCTGGGCCGCGACTACGTGGTGATGCCACTCGAGGGGTTGTGGTGGGCCGACGATATGGACTCGTTTACATTGGGGCGTGACAAGTCACAGTGGGACTGGACGATGATGATCATGGTGCCCGACTGGATCGATGCAGCGATGTTTGCGGCCGTTCGCGAGCAGGTCTCTGCGAAGGATCGCCCCGAGCGTCTCGATGATGTTCGTTTAGAAGCGTTCACCGAGGGCCGTTGCGTGCAGACGCTGCACGTCGGATCGTACGACGACGAGGCTCCCTTGCTTGAACAGTTACACACCGAGTTCATCCCCGAAAACGGTCTGCGCATGACGGGCAAACACCACGAGATCTATCTCGGTGATCCCCGCAAAGTTGCCCCCGAAAAGCTCCGTACAATCCTGCGCCAGCCGGTGGCCGCGGCATAGGGGCAGCCTCCACTAGTCAAGATACGAAATTACAAACGCGAGTATCGAAAGCAGCAGCATGCCGAGGCAGTTGATCCAAAACTCTCGTTTCAAGAATCTCGCGCGAACGTGTGCGGCCGCAGCACACACAAAGTAAACGATTACACCAACGTTTGCGGCGAATCCGATACCCGGAATCCAGATGCCCACGATCAACCCGCAGCGGCGAGCAGCTTAATGACAATGAGAATCCACCACCACTCTCGTGGCAGCTTGACTCCGTCGAGACAATGACGAATAAACGCCGAGGGTCGAGTCGAGATGATGGCGTCGCCGAGCAAAATAGCGGCGAGCGCAACGGGTATCCACCAGGGTTGGGCGAGCAGGATCATTGCGCTTCCTTCACGCAGGAGCAAAACTCTGCGAGCACCGTCTTCACTCCTTGGCTGAGCCTCGCAGTCTCGTCGGAGGTTGCGGCCTCTCCAGCCACGCTCCCGTCAGCCGACCACAAAAACAGCATGCCGATGTAGGCGAAGTACACCGCCGTTGCGCGACTTTCTGGATCTGTCGCGCATCCCCCACGTTGTTTGGAGACCACCGCTCGAATCTCTTGTTTGAGCACTTCCGCAAGTTCTGCGAACACTTTGGACGAGTGTTTTCCTGCGACCAGGATCGACGCATAACTGCGTGCAAGGTCAGCCTGCCCGGCGAACAACAGGGCGAACGGCTGCAGCAACTCGAAGACACCATCCGCGCAACTGCGGGTTGTAGACCGTGGTTCTTCCAAGAGCCCCGGAACCCTCTGAACGTGAACCTTTTCGATACTCTCGTCAAAAATCCTCACAAGGAGTGTGCTTTTGTCACCGACCAACATCACTGTTCCGACACTGACCTGGGCGGTCTCAGCGATGTCCCGAATGGTCGTGGTTTCAAACCCGCGCTCCTGAAACAGCTTCGCTGCTGCGGCAAGAACATTAGCGCGAGTGTTGCGCCGAAGGGCTTCTCTGGTCGTCATGCAGTCCCTTTAAATAAACACGTTCACTGAACGTGTTCATTCTGCAACAGTTCTTGTGTTCCATCAATTTCATGGGCTCGGGAAGGGTCATGCCGGGTCACCCCAGTGCAGCAGCCAGCGCAACCAGGTGCGAGCGACTAAGAGAGCTCGCCGTTTCGGCATCTCGACCCGCTATCGCCTCGGCAAGCCGCTCGTGCGCGGCATGATCCTCGTCGCTGCCACCCGCAAACCCCGGCCGAGTGCGCAGCATCTCGAGCATCGCCTGCCGCAACCGCGGCGTGAAGCCGTCGAAAAATTCGAGCAGAATCGGGTTGTGGGCGGCGGCGACAATACTGCGATGGAACGCGGTGTCGGTGTCGACGTGGTCCTCGATGACGGATCGATGCCTGGCACGCTCACGCAGTGCTCGCCGAATCGCACGCAGATCAGCCGGGGTGCGCCGGACTGCTGCGAGAGCCGCAGCCTCACCCTCGATCGCGGCGCGCGCCTCAATAACCGCGACGATGTCGGAGCGACGAAGCACCGCGTCCCAGTCGTCAGGCACATCGAGGGCGACCACAAACACCCCTGCCCCCTGCCTCGAACTCAGCACACCACGGCCGGCAAGCTGGCGAATCGCCTCCCGCACCGTCGATCTGCCAACCCCGAGCTGCGGGCCGAGAGTTGTCTCACCGGGCAGTTTAGCCCCGAGTTGCCACTCGCCCGCGCGCACACGATCCAGCAGCGCCTCGGCAGCCTGATCGGCAAGCGGAGTTCTCTGAATCTGAGCCATGTGCGTCCCTAATTTGAGCAACACCTCTACTTGTCTGAGGAGTTGTGTTACAGTCTACCCATGCTTTACACCTCCAACCTTCTCCTTCGCTGCCACGGCGGGGTGTAGCCAGACCGGCTCCCCTCCGTGGAGTCGAACGCTGTGCCGGTCACCCTTCAACACCAGGAATGACAGCATGACCAGTAACCAGCAGACGACCCCCAACTTCACCAGCATCGTGACCCCGGCGGGCGAGATACCAGCGCACTCCCCCGAGTGGAACAGACAGCGGCACTCACAAATGCCCTCGCACCGCTACCAGAATCCGTTCGACCGAGTCCAGGTTCCGCGCGTCGAGCGCCACTGGCCGTCGCGTCAACTTAGCGAAGCACCCCTCTGGGTGCCGGTCGACCTGCGCGACGGCAACCAGGCCCTCGCTGAACCAATGAACCCGGAGCGCAAACAAAGGTTCTTCGAACTGATGATCGCGATGGGATACAAAGAAATTGAAGTGGGTTACCCCTCAGCCTCACAAACAGACTTTGACTTTGTGCGCTTGATCGCCGAGACCAACCTCGCACCCAACGACGTCACCATTGTGGTCTTTACGCCAGCCCGTCGCGACCTTATCGAGCGCACGGTCGAGTCAATCCGGGGAATCACGAACCCCGTGGTGATCCACATGTACACGGCGACGGCACCGGTCTGGCGCAACACGGTACTCGGTAAGGATCGCGCAGCCCTCAAAGACCTGATCCTCGCGGGCGGGCGCGACGTCTACGAGCTGGCCGCGCACCTGCCAAATGTGCGCTTTCAGTTCTCCCCCGAGGTGTTCAACCTGACGGAGCCAGACTTCGCACTGGAAATCTGTGACGCGATAACCGCGCTGTGGCAGGCCACCCCGGAGCGCCCAGTGATCCTGAACCTGCCCGCGACCGTCGAGATCGCAACACCCAACGTCTACGCGGACCAAATCGAATACATGCACCGGAACCTCGCCCGGCGCGACAGCGTGATCCTGTCGGTGCACCCGCACAACGACCGCGGCACCGGGATCGCGTGCGCTGAACTCGCCGTGCTCGCCGGAGCGCAGCGGGTCGAGGGTTGCATCTTTGGCAACGGCGAGCGCACCGGTAACGTCGACATCGCTACGCTCGCGCTCAATCTGCATGCCCAGGGTATCGATCCCATGATCGACTTCTCTGACGTTGACGAGATTCGCCGCACCGTCGAGTACTGCACCCAGCTTGAACTTCACCCGCGACACCCCTACGTGGGTGATCTCGTGCACACGGCTTTCAGCGGAACTCACCAAGACGCGATCAAAAAGGGCTTCGCGGAGCACCGCGAGAGGGCTACGCGCACTGACACCCCGAGCGTGAGCTCGAGTGGCGGGTACCGTACCTGCCGATCGACCCAAGCGATCTCGGTCGCAGTTACGACGCGGTCATCCGAGTCAACTCTCAGTCGGGCAAAGGAGGGATCGCGTACCTGCTCGAATCCTCCTACGGCATCGAGCTGCCCCGACGTTTTCAGATCGAGCTTGCTCGACACGTACAGGCGCTCACCGACACTACAGGTGCAGAAGTCAATGCACACGAGGTGTGGGAAGTGTTCGAACGGAACTATCTCCCGAAATCCGGCGTTGAGCGCGTTCAGCTCACCGCGTATGAGGTCGTGGAATCGGGTTCGGGATCCGCGCCGCACTCCCGGGTGAACGTTCTGGTCGATGGCGTGGAACAAGTGTCAACCCACGCGGGTGTCGGTCCTGTCGAGTCGCTCACCTCAGCTCTCAGCAGGCACGGCTTCGATATCAAGATACTCACGCTGCATCAAACGAGCATCGGGTACGGCAACGACAGCCTCGCGCTGACCTTACTTGAGGTGCGCGTGCCACAGGGTGTCCGCTGGGTTGCGGGATCGGCTTCATCTGTGCTGTCCGCGACCCTGGAAGCGGTGATCCGCGCTGCTAACACGATCGCACTGCAAGAATCTGCCCTGCATCTTGCAGCGATCGGTTAAAGGCCACAACCTTCCCTATCTCTTGACTCAGCTCGCGGGCACCTCAATGATCAGCGCGTCCCCCTGACCACCACCGCCACAGAGCCCGGCCGCGCCGACCCCGCCTCCCCTGCGGCGGAGTTCCAAGGCCAACGCAAGCACGATTCGGGCACCGCTCATGCCCACGGGGTGCCCCAGGGCGATAGCGCCTCCATTGACGTTCACTCGCTCAAGGTCAACACCAAGCTCACGAGCAGACAATAACGTAACACCCGCAAAAGCCTCGTTCATCTCAAGCAGATCGAGATCGGCAACGGCGACTCCGGCTGCCACACACGCCGCTTCAATAGCGCGTGCGGGTTGCAACAGCAACGACGTATCTGGGCCAGCAACCGCAGATCCGCCCAGCACCCTTGCCAGCCAGGGAATTCCCCGGCGCTCAGCCTCCGCTCGCGACATGAGCACGAGCGCACACCCACCGTCTGAAAGCTGCGACGACGAACCGGCTGTGATGATCCCATTCTTGGCAAAGGCAGGCCGAAGCTTTGCGAGCGACTCCGCCGTGGTGCCCTCACGAATTCCTTCATCTTCTGCCACGGTGACTGTACCGCGGCGACTCACTATCTCGACCGGCACAATCTCCTCCGCGAGGTACCCGGCCTCACGAGCGGCTGCGGCACGACGATGTGACTCGGCAGAAAAACTGTCGAGTTCCTCACGACTCAGCCCGTAGGGCTCTTGGTGACTCTCAGTTCCCTCACCCATGACGCAATGATCTATGGCACAGAACAGCGCGTCACGGTTCAACGCGTCTTCGAAAGTGCCGTCACCGTAACTCAACCCAACGCGAGCCCCCCTCACAAGATGGGGAGTCTGGGTCATTGATTCAAACCCACCAGCAACAGCGACACGGCGCTCGCCGAGCCTGATTGAACGGTCGAGCGCCGTGATAGTCGCAAGCCCGGAGGGGCAGAGTTTATTGAGCGTGGCGGCTGGCGTACTGAGTCCGATGCCGGCCGCGAGTGCAGCTTGTCGCGCGGGTTTGGGCCCACACCTGCCTGCACAACATTTCCCATTAGCACTTCCTCGACATCCGCCGCGGAAACTCTTGCACGTGCGAGCGCTTCACGGATTGCGTGGGCTCCGAGCTCAGGAGCAGACACTGTGGCGAGTCCTCCAAGGAGTTTGCCGATCGGGTACGGGCACCAGCGATAATGACGGTTTCGTTCATGGTAAATCCTTTCGAGGGCTGCCCAGGGTGTCACCGATCTTCAGCAATCGAATGTTCCCAGGCTACGCGATGGTTTTGATGTAAAGGCCTTCTTCGAAGTAGTCTCATTATTTGGAAAACTTCATCACAGCAAACTTCGCGCAAAAAATGAAAGAAAGCCTTCATCATGAGTAGCCCGCTGCCCGGCAACGCACACCCCAACGGAGCCCCGGTTCCTCCTCCGAGCTCCGACAACTGGCCGGGTCAGCAGAGCGGTGCTGCGATTCGAAAGCTCTCCTCCTTCTCGGAGATACTCACGCAGGCGTTCTCAATGCCATGGCGACAAGCAGCGGTTCTGCTCGTTTGGGCTGTTTTTGTGCCAGCAGTTGCTTCCTTCCTCGCTGACCAACTCATGAGTTTTACGTTGCTCGGGTCAGTATCAAGCACCGATTTCGGGGCCAAAACCCACTTTCAGCAGTCGGGTTCGGTTTTCTGGGGCTTCTCGCTTGGCTCGTCTACATGTGCGTGCTTCTTGCATCCTCAGCCTTTGTGCCTGCCTTTGCCGCCGAGAACATTCGTTCTCGGCTTCTGGGGTACCGTTCCAATGCACGGGAAATTTGGGCAGGCATTAGTCGTGTCGTTTGGCGGATCCTCGGCTACACGGTTGTGATGGGCGTCATTATTGGCGTTGGGCTTTCGATAGTCGCAGTCGTCATTGCGCTGATTTTTGGCGTGCTGTTTGCAATTGCAGCGGGCGGGCCTGCCACCCTGCTCATCGGTTTGCTTCTCGCCGCAGTTATCATCACGGGCACTGTGTTTCTTGTCTGGCTCGCGACAAAGCTCACATTCGTTCCCAGCGCGATGGTTTTTGAGGGTGCCACAATCATGGTCGCCCTATCGCGCTCGTGGCAGCTCACCAAGGGCGAGTCTGGCGAACCTTCGGTATTCTTCTTGTCGTGACACTGGCGTTTGGTGCCGCTGTAGGCATCATCAGTTTTTTTGTTGGAGGGTCACTAGCAGGCGGATATAGCTCGTTCACTGCAGCCTCACCCAACCCGCTGTCACCTTATGACTTCTCAGTGCTCACGGTGCTGAGCGACGCGATAACAGCACCGATTACCGAGCTTGGAGCACTCGGCATAGCGATCGCCTCAACTTTGCTCTACCTCGATGCCCGCGGCAAGGCCGAACGCCTCGACCTCACTATCGAGAACTGGCAAAACAGAGTCAACCAGGGTGTTCCTGCACAGCACATGGCTTACCCATTCGCCACACCGGTTGCGGCTCCCCCTGCATACCCGGCACCCCCAGCACCCCCAACGCCACCGGCTTCTCCGACACAGGGATGGCAGCAGCCTTAAGCGCTCGCGGTTTACTTTCCGCCGACAGCCAAGTGCGCGATTTTTAATGAGGAGAGTCCTCAACTAAACTTCCTAGGTCCTAAACATCAGGACCCCGCTTGTACCACTGTTTATTACGCAGAAAGCTTTATTAATGAACGCCGCTAACCCCAGCGACACGAACGTATTTTCAGACCCCGTCTCCCCCGAAACATCAGCTGGAACGAAGGCGGTGGTTCACAAAAAGCTTCGCTCACGTCACGTCACGATGATCACGCTCGGCGGCATCATCGGAGCGAGCCTGTTCGTCGGATCAGGCAATGTGATCCGCTCGGTCGGCCCCGCCGCCATCATCTCGTACCTGGTTGGTGGCTTGCTCGTCTTCCTCGCAATGCGCATGCTCGGCGAGATGGCAGCAGCTCGGCCCGCAATCGGATCTTTCATGGAGTACGCTCGCGTCGGACTCGGCGACTGGGCCGCCTACCTGGTCGGCTGGCTCTACTGGTACTTCTGGGTGGGTGTGCTTGCCTACGAGGCCGTCCTCGGTGGTGAAACCCTCCACTCGTGGTTTGAGGTTCTCCCCTCGTGGGCATGGTCCCTTGTGCTGCTCGCCATTTTTGTTGGCGCAAATATGGTCTCAGTGCGCTCGTTCGGCGAGGTTGAGTTCTGGCTTGCCAGCGTCAAGGTGCTCGCAATTGTTGTGTTCTTGGGAGCTGGTGTGCTCTTTGCGCTCGGACTTTGGCCTGAGTCCACCTTCTCCGTGCAGAACCTGTGGGAGCACGGCGGCTTTGCCCCGAACGGCTTCGGTGTGGCTTTCACCGGCGTTGCGCTCGTGATCTTCTCCTATTTCGGCACCGAGATCGCGGTCATGGCCTCCGCCGAATCCGAGAACCCCGCGAAGGGCATCCGCCAGGCAACCTCAACCGTCATCTGGCGCATCCTGCTCTTCTTCGTTGGCGCAGTCCTCATCATTGTGACGATCGTTCCCTGGGACGAGCTCCCCGAGCCCACGAACGTCGCCACTGCACCGTTCACGTACGTATTTACCCTGTTCGGCCTGCCCGGTGCAGCCATGGTGATGCAGCTCGTTATCTTCACCGCCGTCATCTCGGTCCTCAACTCGGGTCTCTACTCCGCGTCGCGCATGTTCTCCTCACTTGCCGCAGAAGGTTTCGCACCAAAGATCATGGCGAAGAAGGCACGCAATGGCGTTCCCGTATGGGCTTTGCTTGCGTCGATCAGCGGTGCCCTCATCGCGACCATCGTAAACTTCGCAGCACCGGGATCCGGCATCTTCGATTTCATCATGAACTCCGCCGGCCTTGTAGCACTGTTCGTGTACGCGTTCATCGCGCTCACTCAAATGCGCCTGCGCCAGAAGATGTCCCCCGAAGAGGCAGCCGGACTGAAGCTCAAGATGTGGCTGCACCCCTGGCTCAACATCTTGCTCATTGTCGCGATCGTGGCCATTCTCGGAGTCATGCTAACCTCGGAGTCCGGCCGCACCCAGGTGTGGACCAGCCTCATCGCCACAGTAGTACTGATTGCTTTCTGGCCGCTCGTGCGGCGCAATCTTGCTAAGCGCAAGGCAGCAAAGGCCGCCAAGGAGGCTGCAGCCGAGCACGTAACTGCCGAGGTTGTCAACTAACCAAGCATCGACAGCATAAAGAAGAGCAATCCCGAAGCAACAAGCAGGATTGCGAAACAGAGTGCTAGAACCGCGGCAAGCAACCAGCCGTTGCCGCTTGAAGCCCCGGGGTCAGAATCGCGTCTTGTGGATTGTGAGGATCAACATAGACGAGGATCGGAGCTCCGGGGCTCAGCCCCTCAAGCTGCTGCTGGATCCCTCCAAGGGAAAACGCGATCTGCCCAATTGCACGAAGACGCGAACCATCGGGCGCGGGGTAGTCAAACTCAAGTCGTGGTGGCCGGTACAGAAAAACGTGGCGCACAACGGCCCCTTGCACGCACACGCGGTCGATGACTCGCCGCTTCACCGCCGCCCGTCGAAACAGCATGACTGATGCGGTCAACAGAACGACGCCAACGGCTATAAGGATCGGTGTAGCTATGCTCACGCTGTGATTATATAGTCCACGGACTAGACCGCCGACTCCATCGTGCGGCGAGCACTACGCTAATATCATGGCGATTCTCATCGACCCGCCCGCATGGCCAGCACATGGCACACTGTGGAGTCACCTCGTCTCAGACACCAGCTACGACGAATTGCACGCCTTCGCAGCGCGCCTGAACGTTCCGAGGCGCGGATTCGATCTCGATCACTACGACGTGCCCGCCTCTCTCTACGAGCAGGCCATAGCGCTCGGCGCGCGGCCCATCAGCGGGAGAGAGATAGTTCACCGATTGCAAGATGCCGGGCTCCGGGTGCGACAGGTGGATCGCCAGTCTGTTGCTCCCGTGCGGCGACGGCAGTACCTAGTCGGCGAGTGGGCAGAACTCGGCGAGCGGTTGGGGGTCGCGGACCCCGGGCATTCGGGCAGCGAGTGGCACAGTCTGGGGTCGCAACTCGTAGACCGTTGGAACGAGCCGCACCGCAGCTATCACGACGAGCGCCACCTCGAAGACGTGTTACTCGCGCTCAACCAACTCGCGGCCCGTGGTGAGTCCATCTCTGACACCACGCTGCTCGCCGCCTGGTTTCACGACGCGGTCTATGCGGGAACGGAGTCCGACGAGCTCGATTCGGCGCGCCTCGCGGTCGAGAAGCTCGGCATTTTCCTCTTCACTCCCGAGGCTGTCAATCAAGTCAGTTCGTTTGTCGCCGCGACCGCACCAGCGCATGTGGTTCGGGATCCGGCAACCCCACTCGCCCACCTGCTCGACGCGGATCTCTCGATCTTCGCGGCACGGCCCACCCGCTATGAAGAATACGCACAATCAGTGCGCCTCGAGTACGCTCACATCGCGACGACAGACTTTGCCCTGGGCCGCGCCCGGATCCTCACCGGTTACCTTGAACGCCCAGCTATTTATCACACCGAGCCCGCGCGGCAACTCTGGGAGCGGCGGGCCCGGCAGAACCTCGAACTAGAAGTTGAGCGGCTGCGTCGTGATGCACTAGCGGGCGACTAGCTGCGCTCGCCTTCCATGAAGCATCAGCAACAGAGCTCCGGAAGGAGAATTGGCTGCGGGCTTCACACTGCGTGCGAGCGCCGCTCGAGCATGACCGTGTCGCGCCACCGGCCAGCTTCAGGCCCGTAGCTCATGTATGCGATCCGCTCGCGAGTGCCGAGCACTTGGAACCCGTGCCGTTCGTGGATCCGAATGCTAGCGATGTTCTCGGGGAAGATCGAGCACTGTATAGTCCAGACCCCAACTGCTTCGGCGCGCTCAATCAGCGCCGCAAGGAGCCTCCCACCGAGGCCCTGCCCGATTGCGTCAGGGCGGATGTAGATCGAGTCCTCAACCACGCCACGGTACACCGCTCGGGCAGACACGGGACTACCAGATGCCCAACCGAGCACCTTCCCAGCAAAGTCCGTGGCGACCAGCCGCAGCTTCGGATGCTTGCCCGCTTCGAACACTTCCCATGTCGCCGGGGGTGCGGGCTCGAAAGTAGCGTGTCCAGTCTCAATGCCAGCAGCGTAAATCTCATGGACGTCGGGCCAATCACTTTCGGTCATATCCCGAACCATGGCGACGCTCACGACCCCGCGAGGTGCCGCACCGCCGCCAGCAACGGCCCCGGCGTAGGCGAGTAGTAGGCCCATCTGCCGCGCTGCTCACGAGTAACGAGCCCCGCACCAACTAGAAGCTTCATGTGATGCGAGACCGTCGGTTGCGACAGCCCCACCGGTTCGGTGAGGTCACACACGCACATCTCACCCGAGGGGAAGCGACGATGAGGGCAAAGAGTTTGACTCGTGCCGGGTCACCGAGTGCTTTGAACACGCGCGAGAGATCTGCCGCGTGTTCGTCACCAAGTGGGAGCTCGCCGGGTGCGCAGCATGGGACCGCGGACACTTCGGCAGTGGTCTGGGTAGGGATCATAGTTCCATACTGCCCGAGGTATTGACATTTGTCGATACGTCATGAAAGTCTTATCACATTGATGCTTGTCGATACGTGGAGGTTGTAATGGAACTGCCCGTCGTCGTGATCGGGGCTGGGCCGCAGGGGCTCGCCGCTGGCGCCCAGTTGCTAGAGCGCGGGATCGAACCGCTGATCCTCGAGGCCGGATCAACAGCAGCGGCAGCGGTCGCAGAGTGGGGGCACGTGGCACTGTTCTCCTCGTGGCCGGAACTGGTCGAACCGGCAGCCGAGCGATTACTCGCGTCGACCGGATGGGTCGCGCCGGTTGCGGGGCACCCAACGGGCAGCGAGTGGATCGAGGCCTATCTCGCCCCACTCGCGGCAGCGCTCGGCGAGCGAGTGCGCACTGACACCCGCGTGGTCGGGGTCGCGCGCAAAGGCCGCGATCTCTTGGTCGATGCCGGGCGTGCGAAACAGCCGTTCGTCGTACTCACCCGCGACGCCCACGGCACCGAGGCGCGAGTAGAGGCGCGTGCAGTGATCGATGCCTCGGGCACCTGGTCGACGCCCGCACCTGCTGGGGCGTCTGGGATTCCTGCGCTCGGAGAGCAGGCCGCTACTGCTGCTGGGTTCGTCGCGCACCGTATCCCTGATCACGCAGAAGCACAGGGGCTCGACGGCCGGCATGTCGTGGTTGTCGGGAACGGGCATTCAGCTGCGACTGCGATCATCCAACTCGCTGAGACCGTGCGGGCGCATCCAGGCACGCGGGTGTCGTGGCTGCTGCGGCGCGGAAGTGTGGGAAACACGTTCGGTGGTGGAGCGGCTGATGAACTGGCGGAGCGAGGCGCGCTCGGGCAGCGGGCGAAGCGAGCCGTCGAAGAGGGCCTGGTGACCCTCGTGACGGCGTTCCGCACCGACGCTATCACGCTCAACGGCGACGGCCACGTGATCGTTACAGCGGAGGATGGGCGAGTGCTCGACCCTGTGGATCGGGTGTTCGTGTTGACGGGGTTCCGGCCTGATCTGTCGTTTCTGTCAGAGATCCGACTCGAGCTGGACCACCGCCTCCAAGCCCCAAAAAGAGTCGCCGTCGAGATCGACCCGAACATCCATTCGCGCGGCTCAGTGCGCGCGACCGGAGCAGCAGAACTCTCGCACCCAGACTCGGGGTTCTTCATCGTGGGAGCGAAATCATATGGGCGCGCCCCGACGTTCCTTGCGATAACCGGGTACGAGCAGGTGCGCTCAATCGCCGCGAACCTCGCGGGCGATCACGAAGCCGCCGCACGGGTCGAGTTGACACTGCCTGATACAGGGGTGTGTGGCAGGTCAGGCTTCTTTGATACCCCGAAGCCCGCAGCGGACGGCTGCTGTATTGGCTCGGAACCGATGACCCAAGGAGCTACACCCGGCCAGTAAGACTCGGCCAAGCAGGAGGACGGGAATCAAGGATAGATTCCCACCTCCTCGCTCTCAGCGCTGGTCAAGGAGTTCCGCTATAAGAGTTTCGACACGGGCCTTGATCTCATCGCGGATCGGCCGCACGGACTTGATGCTTTGGCCTGCAGGATCGTCGAGTTTCCAATCTTCGTAGCGTTTGCCGGGCAAGAACGGGCACGCATACTTGACTCAGCGCCGTTGAGGCTCTGTCATTACCGCATGACGCACACCGATCAGACGATCCATCGTCTCAAGCAGTCGAACTGCATCTGGTCGAGCGTCCGTGGTCGGCTGATGCATGAGTGTGCGCATCGCCGCCAGAGCAAGCATAATTGCAGCATCAGCCATCTCAGCAGAGTCGGCGCGCTCCTCTACCAGCGCCAGAAACTCGACCTTAAACGTTCCCATCCACTGCGTGAATTCGGTCACGAGCTGCGGTTGATCAGCAATGAGCCTTTTCAGTCTTTTGCGCTCAACCCCTGAACTCATGGAGTCGGCCAGAAGCTCACAAATCGCGGGCATAAGCTCGCCTGTCGCCGTTCGAAATCGAGCGACCGATTCGGGCGAAAAAATCTGTTCGTGCAGATTGAGTGCAGCCGCGGTCTTCGAGGGAAAGTAGTTGAAGAATGTGCGCGCCGAGACGCCGACCTCTTCACAGATCTGCTCGACGGTTGTGCCGTCAAGCCCCTGCTTTTCAACCAGGCGCAGGGCAACCTCGTGCAGAGCTTCACGTCGCAATTTCTTTTTGCGTTCGCGAAGCCCAGAGGTCTCCCCTGCGCGCTGGTCGTTCATCTCGCTAGCTCTGCACCTGGATCGTGCCGGTGTCTGTGACCCCCGCCATATCGGCGCGCTCCTGCAATGCTGAGCGCGTGCGCAGCGGCGGCGCCTTGAAGAACCAGCTCAGCACAAACGCGAGCATCAGCACCCCAAAGCCAACCCAGTAGATCACATCGATCGCCTGGGTAAAACCGACCATAAACGGTCGTGTCAGTGCAGCATCAGCACCGTTCAGGAACGATGTGTCACTCACAGAACTGCTCGATCCCTTTGATGCGTTAGAGCTGCCGTCGTTGATCTGGTCAACGATGTCGGGTGCGAGCTGTTCAACCCAGTGCGTTCGCTGGGCCTCATTCGACCAGTCCACCGTGACGGTGTCGCCAACGACGGTGGCGTGCGCTTTGTCTGCGACTGTCTGCAATGCCTTTGTCTCAGCAGCCGGGCTTGCTTCAGCAATCTTCTGATCGATCACTGACCGTGCGGCAGCTTCAGGGATCTCCCCCGCAGCGACGGCCTTGTTCACGCCATCTGTAACGGTTTCCTTCACAGCGTCATAGGCAGCAGCCTTCGCTTTGGTCGCCCCTTCGTCGAGCTGAGTCTGGATCCCTTCTTGAATCGGCCCGATGATAGGAGTCCAGAGCTGCTTCATGACTCCCTTGTTCTGCTCAGCGCCAGCAACCTCAGGGTTCAGCGCGGCATCCAGCCCAGCGGTGAGCGTTGGTTTGTCAGCCATGCTGTGCACAATATTCGTGGGAAGCAGGGTGAAGAGCACCGACAGCATGATTGCGGTGCCCAGTGTGCCACCGATCTGGCGGAAGAAGGTCGCGGAACTTGTTGCCACCCCCATGTCTGGAGCCTCGACCGCGTTCTGACTCGCCATGGTGAGAGACTGCATGAGCTGACCGAGCCCAAGACCGACCACAAACATGCCGATCATCATGAACCACACCTCGGTGTTGGCCGATACAAACGTCAGCAGGAAGAAGCCCGTCGCGGTTGTGATCGTTCCCGTACGCGGGAAGATCCCATACTTGCCTGTACGCGCGGTGATCTGGCCCGCCGCCATAGACGAGGCCATCAGGCCCACCACCATTGGCAACATGGCAAAGCCCGACTCGGTCGGGGTGAGACCCGCGACGATCTGCATGTAGAGCGGAATCGTCATCATGGCACCAAACATGCCGAAGCCAACGAGCACACCAATAATGGTCGCCCATGAGAATGTGTTGGAGCGGAACAGGCGGATCGGAATGATCGCGTCGTCCTTCATCGCAATCTCAATAAGCACAAACCCGATTGCGCCAACCGCACCGACGACGTAACAAGTGATGGATCCCGCGGAACCCCAACCCCACTCGCGTCCCTGCTCTGCAACCAGCAGCAAGGGCACCAGTGCCACGATAACCGCGGTAGCGCCCCACCAGTCAATACGCGGGTTGTCTTTTTTACCCACCTTGGGCAGGTGCAGGAACGCAATCACCATGCCGAGAGCAACAAGCCCAATCGGTAGGTTGATCAGAAACACCCAACGCCATCCGGCGATCCAGAGAATCTCGTTCGCTCCAGCAAAAAGGCCACCGACCAGCGGGCCGATCAGAGAGGACACGCCAAAGACGGCAAAGAAGTAGCCCTGGTACTTCGCGCGCTCGCGCGGCGCAAGCATGTCGGCCATGATCGCCAGCGGCAGCGACATCAGCGCACCGGCACCGATGCCCTGGAACGCGCGGAATCCGGCCAGCATCAGCATCGACGTCGAGAATGTCGACAACACCGAGCCGAGAATAAAGACCGAAATACCGAAGATGAAGAGCGGGCGGCGACCGAAGATGTCGGACAGCTTGCCATAGATCGGCACGGAGATCGTGGAAGTGATGAGGTAGGCGGTGGTTACCCAGGCCTGCTGATCAAGACCGTGCAGATCGTCGCCGATCGTGCGAATGGCAGTTCCGACAATGGTCTGGTCGAGAGAAGACAAGAACATACCGGCCATCAGGCCGTAGATCACGAGGAGGATCTGGCGATGCGACATGATCGGCTTTGAGGTATTGGATTGTGCGACCGGAGTGAACCCGGTGGTGGAAGTAGAGGACATTCCAGCCTTTCAAAGGCGCAGTGTTTCTTTTTGCAGACCTGAAATATTACACGACTGCAAGTTCCACAAAACTGGGAACAATACGCACGGACCACAAACACAAAAAGACCCTCGGTTTCAATGAGAAACGCGAGGGTCTTACTTTGCTGGGATACCAGGACTCGAACCTAGAATGACGGTACCAGAAACCGTAGTGTTGCCAATTACACCATATCCCAATGGCGGAAATCCAAGACTCCAGGGAGCTTGGCACCGAGAGTCAAGCTTACAGACCCAAGCCCCGAACATCAAATCAGGGTGGGCCGCGCGCGCCGGATCTGCTCAACTACACTAGATCGTCGGGCCTGAGCTGCCGAAGCCCCCTATCGTGCAACACAAACTGGGCCCGGACCAAAGGGGCACCACCCACTGCCACGTCCTGTTCCACGGCACGCGCCCAGGCGATGTCGCTGGGTGTGAGATCACGGGATCCCGGGCGCTCCCACACAAAGACCAACTCGCGCCCACCCGCCATTCCGCAAATCGTGCTGGATCGAACCAGGAGCGCGCGTGAAAACGTCACCGACCCGAGGTCGTCAGCCTCTATGAGTTCTCCGGGGTCAATCGGATAGTCAGCCATCGGCATAAGAGGCCCAGCAACACATTTGTCTTCGCCGAGCATGATGAGCCAGACCTGGCGCTGGTTGGCTCCCTGCAGCAGAAACTCGAGCGTTTGGTGCAGCTCTTCGTCGGTGGTGAGAACTCGTTTGCGGTTTGGGATCGGGGGTGTTTGAGTCATGTAACCCACACTGCCCGCTACGAGGGTCACCAGGGCCAAGAATCGGAAATCTGTGGAGAAGTCGGGGCTGTGAGCGAAGGTCCTATCCCTCGACCGGCTCCGCTCCCCGACCGTCAAGAGCGTCGATATAGCGCAGCACGATCCCCTCGCGCAGCGCCCAGGGTGACACATTGAGGGTTTCAACCCCAAATACCTTCATCGCAGTGCGCAGCACAATAGCCCCCGCCAAGATCTGATACCCGCGCTCGGGCGTAATTCCAGGCAGAAATTCCCGCACCGATCCCTGCATCTGGCGCAGTGATGGCTCCCACTCCCGCAGACCCACGTAGTGCAACTGCGCAAGATCCCCGGTGATCGGATCGGGCGGACCACCCACGAGCCTCGCGAGCGATCGGATCGTCTTAGAGGTGCCGACAACTCGCTTCGGGCGCGGACGCTCAAGAAAGAACTCCTCACGCACGCGGGTGAATTCAGCGCGAGCATGCGCGCGCAGTTTCGACACCGCCTCATACGGCGGCGGATCCTCAACCAAGAAGTTAATGGTCGAACGCCCAGCGCCAAGCGGCAGCGACACCTGCACGTCGGGATACTCGTCAGCACCCTGCGCGATCTCAAACGAGCCGCCGCCGATATCAAACAGCAGCACTTCCCCGCTGACCAACCGAGCCATCGACGCACGGCGAGCATCGTGATCCTCGCCTCATCTTCCCCCGAGAGCACCTGCAACTGCACCCCGGTCTCGCGGGTGATCCGCGCGAGCACCTCCTCGCCATTCGAAGCTTCACGAATCGCACTGGTTGCTGTCGAGATCAGATCGTCAACGCCAATCTCGCGCGCCGTGCGCACGGATTCTTTTACCCCTTCGAGGATCAGCCGCACGCCCTCTTCAACGATCGCTCCATCCGAGTCGAGATAGCGCATCAGGCGCACAGTTGAGCGCTGCGAGTGGAACGGAATCGGGCTCGCCCCGGGGTGCGCGTCAACCACAAGCAGGTGGACAGTATTCGAGCCCACGTCAATCACTCCGAGTCGCATGAGGAAAGTCTATTGGGCTAAGCCCCGGCAACCCGCAAGCGCGGCAACGAGTTCGAACCCAACCACATTACGTAAAGAATTCTTGACATTTAACCGACGTCGACCTATTCTCAAAATGTCAAATATTCTTAACACCGAAAGGAGCGGTCCGTGGTCTACGCAGAACGCAATACCTGGTCGCAGCTCATTGCGACCGTCGCGGCGCTCGTCACCTACCTCACCATCATCGTCCCGCAACTCGGCACGACTGCTGTTGGCGATATCCAGTGGGCCTGGCCAATGATCGGAACCATAGTGGGGGCGATCCTGCTCTCAATTCTGCTGAGCATCATTTGGGGAATCCTCTCGGGTGCGCGTAGCCACGAAAAGCCCACACTCGATCAACGAGATCGTGATATCGAGCGGCTTGGCAGTCGTGTCGGTCAAGCGTTCCTCGTGCTGGGCGGGGTCGGCGGCATCGCACTCTCAATGCTGCAGATTGATTGGTTCTGGATCGGCAACACCCTCTACCTGGGATTCGCACTCTCCAGCCTGCTCGACGTCACAACCAGGGTCGTCTCGTACCGCAGGGGGCTGCCAGCATGGTGAGGCCCACTCAAGTCACAAACAGCATCCGCGATCTGCGTGCCACCCACGGAGATCTCACCCAAGCAGAGCTTGCTCGTCGCATCGGCGTCACTCGCCAAACACTGATCGCCATCGAAAAAGGGAGATACTCGCCCTCGCTCGAGCTCGCGTTCCAAATATCCCGCGTCTTCGGGGTTCCCCTTGATGACGTTTTCCAATACCCCTTCGATTCAGAGGAATCATCATGAGTCACCCAGCCGGAACCGCGTGGACCCAGCAGAAATATGGCGGCCCCGAAACACTCAGCACAGACACCCTCCCCATTTCAGAACCCGGTCCCGCAGAGGTCACGATTCAGGTCGAAGCGGCCGGTCTCAACGCAGCCGATGTGCACCTGATGCACGGCGAACCGCTCCTCCTGCGCCTCTTCTTTGGCCTGCGCCGCCCGCGCGCGAAGGTACCTGGTCGTGATGTCAGCGGAACGGTTCTTGCCGTCGGAAGCAGCGTGCATTCATTAGCTCCGGGAGACGCTGTGTTCGGAGAGATTCCGGGTGGTGCATTCGCGACACACGCCACCGTGCCCGCCGACCTCTTGGTTCGGCGACCCGCAGAGCTTTCCGCAACGACCGCGGCGAGCATTGCACTCGCGGGTGGAACGGCCGAGCAGGCGTTGACACTGGCCGGGGTCACGGCGGGCAACCGGGTGCTCGTGATCAGTGCGGGTGGTGTTGGAACGTTTGCGATCCAGCTCGCCGCCGCACGGGGTGCCGAGGTGTGGGCGCTGTGCGGATCGCGCGCACTCACACTCGCGCGCGAGTTGGGGGCTTCCCAAGCATTTGATTACAAGGCCGTCGACCCGGCCGCGGAATCACCCGAACTGCCCGCGGGGTCGTTTGACACAATTCTTGATATTGCGGGAGTTTCGCCGCTTCGTTCCCTTCGTCGGCTTCTCGCACCGGGAGGAACCCTCGTACTCGTTGCGGGAAACGGCGGGCGCGTGCTCGGGCCAATCGGACGCATACTTCGGGCGATGTTTCTCGGCGGTGGTGGCGGCGGGCGTCGCATTAAGCCCCTCGCCGCAACAACACAGCCCGAACTGAGTGCGAAGCTCGCACACAGTGTGGCGGAAAATGAGCTCAGGGTTGTCATTGAGCGTGAATGGCCGTTCCCGCAACTTCCCGCTGCGCTTTCGCACATGGCAGACGGTCACGCGGTGGGAAAACACGTCGTCACGATGTAGCGACTTATTTACCGTTTTAAGCGTCCATTATCAAGGCCCCACGGCAACTTTTCTCACAGTTGTATGCTGAGCCATGAGAGGTCGTCCTAGACCTCGGTGGTGAACTCAATACGCGGTACCGCTCATCCGAGGGCACCGCAACTATGGCAAAAAGGGGAACTGACATGTCTTTTTGGTCTTCTATCTGGGACGTAATCTGGTGGTTCCTGACGTTCTTCGTGTTCATTGCCTACTTGATGGCTCTGTTCTCAATCATCGCCGACCTCTTCCGTGATCGAAAGCTCAACGGATGGCTCAAGGCACTCTGGCTACTATTCCTCGTGTTCCTGCCCTTTATTACCGCCCTCGTGTACCTCATCGCCCGCGGTCGTGGCATGGGTGAACGGGCGGAACGCCAATCCCAGCAGGCTCGCGAGCAGGCTGACGCCTACATCAGAACCGTCGCAGCCGGTTCGTCAACACCCACCGATGAGATTGCTCGCGCCAAGGAGCTTCTCGACTCGGGCGCCATCACCCAGGCTGAGTTCGACTCGCTCAAGCAGGCTGCACTCAGCAAGGCAGCCGCCAGCTAGATACAGCCAAACTGCCCTGTAGCATCGATCTCAGAGTTGATGCTACAGGGCAGTTTTTGTGCTCGGCCCGAGGTCGCTAATACGTTCCCGAATCGAAAGAAGAGCCCGCCTCATTGAGGGTCGCTGGCGCATCCCATTCAGCGAGAATCGCCGCGGTGCCCGAGACCCCGAACCGTGTGGCGCCCGCCGCCCACAGTTCACGCACCGCAGTGGCGGTGCGGATCCCGCCCGATGCCTTCACCCCGAGCCTGTCACCGACCGTCACCGCCATCAAACGCACGGCATGCACGCTCGCTCCACCGGCAGGGTCAAAGCCCGTAGAAGTTTTTACGAAGTCGGCGCCAGCCGCCTCGGCCGCCCGGCAGGCACCCACAATTTCATCGTCACTCAGCGCCGCGGACTCGATGATCACCTTCAACACAAGGCCCTGGCAAGCTTCTCGCACCGCCCGAATTTCGGCTTCGACGTCGGCCCACCTACCCGCACGCACAAGTCCGCGGTTCACCACCATGTCAATCTCTTGGGCACCGTCGGCCACAGCCCTCACCGTCTCAGCCACTTTCACCTCAGTGTGATGGGCGCCAGAGGGGAATCCGACGACGGTCACAATCTCTGCGCCCTGTGCGTCTGCGGGCAGCAGCGCGGGGCTCACACAAACACGTACAACACCAATGTCAGCAGCCGTGACCAGAAAAGCGTCAAGCTCGGCAGGAGTTGTTCCCGGGGCCAGCAACGTGTGGTCTGCAATCTTCAAGAAGAGTTCAGCCGTGAGATTCTGCTGAGTCATGCACCCACCCTACTTATAAAACAGCCTGCTACTCATGAAATGGGCCGACACGCTCCACCCGAATCACGGGTTCACCTTCGGCTTCAGAAGCGTCGAGATCCACGATCCCTTCAATGCCCCAGTCGCGATCGCCCTCCGGGTCAAGCAGTACCTGACGGAAGCGCCATGTACCTGCGGCAAGCGCCTCCGCACCTCGATCGAGTTCGAGAAACCTAGACGCGCGCGCATCGGCGTCGGTAAGGATCTCGTCGTACTCGGTGAAGTATCCGGCGAGCGCGTCGCGCCAGCGGTCCTCATTAAAGGCACCGGGCCCGGTTGCGTGGGCGCTCTCAAGCTCGGCGAGCACGTCGTAGCGCTCGAACGCAGCTGCCTGCACTCGTCTGAAGAGCGCGTTGCGCAGCATCACCATGAATGCACGCTCGTTACTCAGCACGGAGCGCGCCGGCGGCGGCACGTCGATCCCACCGCCCGAGTGCGCGGCGCGGTGGGCCTCGGGGTCGGGGTTCGCCAGTTCTTCCCACTCGTCAATGAGGCTCGAGTCGACCTGCCGCACCAGCTCACCGAGCCAGTCGATGAGCTCTTCAAGTTCCGGTGTCTTCGCCTGCTCGGGCACCGTGCGCTCGATGGCCCGATATGCGTCACTGAGGTAACGCAGCACCCCACCCTCGGCGCGGCTGAGCTGGTAAAACGACACGAGATCCCGAAACCCGAACGCACGCTCGATCATGTCGCGCACTACCGATTTTGGTCTGAGTTCGTAATCGCGCGCCCACGGCACCTCCTTGAGGTACTCGTGGAACGCCTCATCGAGCAGTTCCTTCAGCGGCATGGGGTAGGTCACCGCTTCGAGCAGCTCCATGCGCTCGTCGTACTCGATCCCCTCGGACTTCATCGCGGCGACGGCCTCACCACGCGCCTTGTGTTCTTGGGCCCGCAGGATCGCGCGCGGATTCTCGAGGGTCGCCTCAATAATAGAGATCGCATCGAGCGGATAGCTGTCTGATTCGGGGTCAAGCAGTTCGATTGCGGCGAGCGCAAACGGCGAAAGCGGCTGGTTGAGCGCGAAGTTCGCTTGCAGTTCAACGGTCAATCCCAGTAGCCGGTGGCCCCTAGCGTCCTCGCGCACCTCCACGATGCCGCCATTGCGGAGCGTGCGGAAGATCTCGATTGCCGTGCGGGCGTGGGCAAACTGGGTGGCGCGCGGCTCGTGGCTGTCGAACACGAGCGTGCGCATGGTTTCGAGGGCCTCCCCCTCGCGCCGCTCGCCACGACCGATCACGCCGAGCACCATCGCGTGGGTGACCCGCATACGGCTGACGAGCGCCTCGGGCTGGGAAGCGACGATCTTGTCGAGCGTCGCTTCCGACCAGGCAACAAACCCCTGCGGTGCCGACTTCTTCTTGACCGGCTTCGCCTTTTTGCCGCCACCCGCTTTCGCCTCGGCTTTGGCGACGGCCTTTGCGTTTTCGATCTCGTGTTCGGGCGCGAGAGCAATCACATCACCCTCGGTGTCGAAGCCAGCGCGACCGGCACGACCGGCGATCTGGTGGAACTCACGGGCTGAAAGCCGCCTCATTTTCTCGCCGTCGAACTTAGTGAGGGCCGTGAGCACAACCGTGCGGATCGGCACGTTGATACCGACGCCGAGCGTGTCGGTGCCGCAGATGACCCGCAGCAACCCTCGCTGGGCAAGTTGTTCGACGAGGCGGCGGTAGCGCGGCAGCATACCCGCGTGGTGCACGCCGATGCCGGATCGCACGAGGCGTGACAGGGTACTGCCAAACCCGGTCGAGAACTTGAAGTCTCCAATTGCCTCAGCAATCTCGTCGCGGCCCGCGCGGTCAACAACGCGAATGCTGGCGAGAGCCTGCGCCTGCTCAATCGCGTGCGACTGATTGAAATGGACAAGATAGGCGGGGGTCTGCCGATCCTCAATAAGTTTCTCAACGACCTCGTGAGCAGGCGCAACCT
Source organism: Leucobacter coleopterorum (assembly GCF_011382985.1). Lineage (GTDB taxonomy): Bacteria > Actinomycetota > Actinomycetes > Actinomycetales > Microbacteriaceae > Leucobacter > Leucobacter coleopterorum. The sequence goes on along the minus strand of NZ_CP049933.1, from coordinate 1,192,337 downwards.
GGTATTCAAAGTGCAGTGGCACTGGGCGTTCGACCCCCGTGACGAGCGCTGTGTCGCGGCCCGTACGACGGCTGAGATCGTCAGCGAGGTCGGTCACATCACCCAGCGTTGCCGACATGAGCAAAAACTGCGTGTTGTTCATGAGTAGCAGTGGCACCTGCCACGCCCAACCTCGGTCGGGCTCGGCGTAGAAGTGAAACTCGTCCATGACCACCTGGGTAATACCACCGGCGTCGCGATCCCGAATCGCGAGATTCGCAAGAATCTCGGCGGTGCAGCACAGGATCGGGGCGTCTGGATTGATCGAGGTGTCCCCCGTCACCATGCCGACACGCTCTGCGCCGAACACGTCGACGAGATCGAAGAACTTTTCGCTGACGAGAGCCTTGATGGGAGCGGTGTAGACAGTGCGCTGCCCCGCCGCGACGGCGATGAAGTGGGCTCCGAGAGCCACGAGCGACTTGCCTGTGCCGGTGGGCGTCGCGAGGATCACGTTGCTGCCGAGCGCGATGCCGAGGATCGCCTCTTCCTGCGCGGGGTAGAGCCGCAGGGCCTTCTCTTCCCAGGCCCACTCTTCGAACGCGGCAAACACGTCGTCAGCGTTAACGCTGCCCCCACCAAATGATTGATCGTCAAGCAGCTGGCCGAGGTTCACGCGTTCTCCGTTGTTCATATCCCTACAACCGTACTCGGTGCGGGTTGATCGCGGTGATTCGCTCGCCAGCTAGGCTCACTCATAGAGTTCAAGTCCCTGGCAATTCCACAACAACGACAAGCCCGCCCGCATTGCGAGGCGTGATGTGTAATGCGCCATCGTGTGCCTGCACAACGCTGTTCACAATCGCGAGGCCGAGCCCAACTCCGGCCTGATTACGGTGAATGCGATTGGTACCGCGCTGAAACGGTTCCGTGAGCGTAGCCACCAGCTCGGGCGGCATAACGTCTCCGGTGTTCTCTACGGCCACAAAAACCGAAGACTCCCGCACACCCGTGGTAATCCAGGTATGCCCTCCCTCGGAAAGGTTGTGCACGATCGCGTTGTGCACGAGGTTGGTAATAACCTGCAGCAGTAGAGCCGGGGATCCGCTGCACACCGCCGACTCCCCAGAAATGTGAAGCGCGACACCGCGCTTCTCAGCGAGCGGAAGCAGCGTTTCGACCGCTTCGTCGACCATCAGCGGGAGACCCACCTGTTCTCGGTCAAAGGTGCGTTGGTCTGCCCGGCTGAGCAACAACAACGCCTCAGTCAGCGCGATGGCCCGCGCGTTGACCGTGTGCAGTCGCTCAATATCTGCTCGCACATCTCGTTCGGGATCTTTGCGAGCCACATCCAGAATCGTTCGCGAAATGGCGAGTGGCGTGCGCAACTCGTGCGAGGCATTCGCTGCAAATCGACGCTGCTCGCCGACCTGAGATTCGAGCCTCGCGAGCATCGCGTCAAAGGCATCAGCAAGCTCACGGAACTCATCTTCGTGCCCCTCGAGCTGGATCCGGTGCGACAGCGACCCCGCTGCGGCCAGGCGTGTTGCCGCGGTGATCCTATTCAGTGGAGCAAGCATACGACCCGCAAGAAGCCAGCCGCCACCCAAACCACACACCAACAGTGCAAACAGCGCCCAACCGGCACGGGGAACAAACTCCTTCAGCAGATCGTCACGCCCAGGAGAGAAGTGCCCGCTCTGAGCGTAGACAGCCTCGGGTGGCACATAACGCAACAGAAACACCCAAACAACCGCGAGCAGCAACACCCCAGCAAGCATGAGAAACCCGGCGTAGCTGAGGGTGAGCTTCAGTCGTACGCTCATGCCGGGCTCTCGTAGAGAGCGGGTTTCGCTAGTCGGCATTTGAGTCCGTATCCGACCCGGTGTCGATGCGGTACCCCACACCCGCGACGGTTGCGATAAGCCAGGGTTCGCCGAGGCGCTTCCGCAACCCCGAAACCGTGATCCTCACCGCGTTTGTAAATGGATCGGCATTTTCGTCCCACGCCCGCTCCAGCAACTCTTCGGCGCTGATTACGCCGCCATCAGCAGCGACCAACACTTCAAGAACGGCAAACTGCTTTCGGGTGAGGGCGACATACCGGCCGTCTCGAAACACCTCACGGCGAAACGGATCAACCTTCAACCCAACGATTTCACGCACGGGCGGGCGGTTGTGTGCTCGACGCCTGTCGAGCGCGCGCAACCGCAGCACGAGTTCTTGTAGCTCAAACGGTTTCGTCAGGTAGTCGTCGGCGCCGAGTTCAAAGCCAGAGGCCTTGTCGTCGATTCTGTCGGCGGCCGTCAACATAAGGATCGGCATGCCACTCCCCGACGCCACGATCCGCTTCGCAATCTCGTCACCAGAGGGGCCCGGAACGTCTCGATCCAACACCGCAATGTCGTAGTCATTGATGCTCAGCAGTTCAAGAGCGGTGTCACCGTCACCCGCAATGTCGGCCGCAATCGCCTCAAGACGCAGACCGTCGCGAATTGCCTCGGCCATAAAGGGCTCGTCTTCGACGATTAACACGCGCATGAGTTCGATCCTACGTCGCCCTACATATCGTCAATGTATCGAAAGCCGCATACGCCCGGGCAACAGCTCAGGGAGTTGGGTTGAGGGTATGAATGGCACAACTCATCAAATTCCCCGGTCAGCCGCCGTCGTTCTGATAGGTGCCGCGAGCCTTGTCGCGGTCATTGCGATTGTGCTCGTGACGCTACTACTCAAGCCCTTCGCTTCACAAGCTTCGGGACAGCAGGACATGAATATGGCTCCGGGCGTGGTGTTGTCTGCATTAGACAGTAGGAATGAGTCGCAGAGCAGCGATCCCGAGTCACAGGGTAAGCTCCCGAACAAGACAACCGCCTTCGGCGATCACTTCCCGGGAATCGTGAATTTGGATCCCGACCTGCTGCACGCACTGCGCCAGGCGAGCACGGCGGCGAACGCTGAAGGTGTCGATGTGTTTGTGAACAGCGGCTGGCGATCAAAGGAATATCAGGCTCAGCTCTATCGCGAAGCAGCGGCCAAGTACGGTTCTGAAGAGGAGGCTTCGCGCTGGGTCGCGACACCCGAGGTTTCTTCCCATGTCTCCGGTCGCGCAGTTGACCTCGGTGGCGTGGATGCTACCGCGTGGTTCTCGCAGTTTGGTGCGTCGTATGGGCTATGCCAGACCTACGAAAATGAACCCTGGCACTACGAGCTGAGGCCCGAAGCCGCGACGGAAGGGTGCCCCGCGATGTCAACCGACGCAACAATGCACTGACCGGAGTCTTGAGCGGGCCGAACATCCCTAGACTGAATCGCATGGCCGATCCATTTCTCTTCCGCCCCATAACCATCCGAAACCTTGAGATTCGCAACCGAGTGTGGGTTGCACCCATGTGTCAGTACTCCGCTGTAGACGGTGTTGTTAGCGACTGGCACCTGCAGCATCTCGGTGGGCTGGCACGCGGTGGCGCCGGCCTTGTGACCATGGAGGCGACCGGAGTTGTGCCTGAGGGCGCATTAGCCCGCAGTGCCCCGGCATTTGGAGTGAGGATCAACTCGCCCCACTCCGTCGGATCGTTGAGATTGTGCACTCGCACGGCGCGAAGATCGGGATCCAGCTCGCGCATGCGGGCCGCAAGGGATCGACCTACCCGAGTCTGCCGGGCCAGCCTTCGGGGTCAGTGCCGGTCGAAGAAGGCGGCTGGGAAACTGTCGCACCCTCCGCGATCCCTTTCGGCGATTATGCAACACCGCGCGCCCTTGAAACGTCTGAGTTACCCGAGCTTGTGAGCGCATTTGCCGCGGGGGCTGATCGAGCGGTAAGCGTCGGGTTTGACCTGGTCGAGATTCACGCGGCGCACGGTTACCTGCTGCACGAGTTCTTGTCACCGCTTTCAAACAAACGAACCGATGGTTACGGTGGAGACCTTGCTGGGCGATCCCGCTTGCTGTTGGAGGTGGTGAGTGCGATTCGTTCGAACCACCCAGAGCTGCCGATTTCGGTGCGAATCTCGGCGACTGACTGGGTTGAGGGTGGGTTCACGGTCGAAGAAGCAACCGAGCTTTCCGAGCTGCTCGCCGAGGCTGGCGCTGACTTTGTGAGTGTGTCATCCGCAGCGAACGTGCCCAACGCTCCGATCCCGGTTGGGCCTTCATACCAGGTTGGCCTCGCGGCTGCCGTGCGACGCGGGTCGCTTCCCGTTGGTGCGGTTGGGCTCATTACCACTTCTGCACAAGCCGAGGGATCTTGGCAACGGGTCAAGCCGATGTGATCCTGCTTGCCCGGCCGTTGCTCACAAATCCGCATTTGCCGATCAGCTGGGCCCATGAGTTGCGCGCTCCCGTTGCTTCGTCGCTGGTGCCAGCGCAGTACGCACGCGCGAGGTTCTAGATTCGGGCAGCAAGGTCGGAGGTCGAGAATACACTGGGCGCATGAACGCGACGATCAATCAAGACGAACTGCTGCGGCTAAGGATGCGGGCTCAGGGGTTGCAGGGTGCGGGCGCGGCACCGGGTGTGGACGCTGCCGTTGCGACCGGCCCAGAGAGGATCGCCGCGACTGCATCGCGCATGCTCGCGATGCAGGGCCAAGACTGGCGATCATCGCGGTGGGCACTCGGAGTTCGCAGCCCTGGAACAACTGTTGCTGACGTCTACGCTGCGTTTAACAAGAGGCTTATCGTTCGATCGTGGCCCATGCGCGGAACCATCCACGTTGTAGCCGCCGAAGACATTGGATGGATGCAGTCTCTGACCAACCACCGAGTACTGGCGAGTGCTCCCAAACGACGTGATTTTCTCGGCATCACTGATGCGCTGCTCGATCGACTGGTCGAGACGTCGCTCGCTGCGCTCGCCAACGACAACTCCCTTGATAGAGACGAACTCTCGACGACTTGGACCGAGGCCGGCATCGAGTGGCAGAGCGCCTGGAGGTACCACTTGATCTGGTGGCTCTGCCAAAACGGTCTCGCAGTGTTCGGGCCACAGCAGGGCGACAGCGAACCCAGGCTGGTACTCGCTGAAGATTGGATCCAACATCCTCGATCTCTCGGCGGCGATGACGCCCTTGCAGAGCTCGCCACCCGCTATGCCGCTGCTCGAGGACCAATTCGGCGCAAAGATCTCGCGTGGTGGAGTGGGCTGACGCTTCGCGAAACCGACCGCAGTTTGGCTCTCGCTGAGGAATTGGGACGGCTTGTGTCGGTCTCGCTGGCAGATAACACTGACACGCTATGGGTCGATCCCGAGTTGCTCGACAGTCCTGACGAGCCGCTCTCCGGGCATTCGTCCGCTCTTTCCGGCTTGCACTTGCTCCCTGCCTTTGACGAACATCTCCTGGGATACACCAATCGAGACGCGCAGATTGCGCCCGAATACTTTGAACACATTGTGCCCGGCAAAAACGGCATGTTCCTAGCGACAGTTGTAGATGATGGTCGTGTGGTCGGTACTTGGAAACACGACACACGAAAACGAGGAACCGTGAATCTTTCTCCTTTCCCCGGCGAACGATTCGACATCGCTGCCGCTCTCCCCGAGTTCGAGCGTTGGGCGCAATTTTATGGATTTGCAGATATTCCGCTGACTCTCGCAGCCCAGCACTGCGACGACCCCGTAGGCTAAATCCATGGAACTGGGGCTCATCGCGGTATTGGGCGTGATTGTGCTGGTGGGCGCGTCAATTCTCGGCGGAAGAATCGGCATTGCAGCACCGCTTCTGCTTGTGGTGCTGGGAATCGGGGCGGGTTATCTGCCCTTCGTACCAATAGTAGAGATCGACCCCGAGATCATCTTGCTGGGTGTGCTACCGCCACTGCTCTACGCCGCCGCGGTGAACGTGCCGCTCGTTGATTTCAGGCGCAATCTTCGCCCCGTCGTGGGTCTCTCAGTGCTGCTCGTGATCATTTCTGCGGTGGTCATCGGCTGGGTTGTTCACACCGTCATTCCCGACATTCCTTTTCCCATCGCGGTGGCCCTTGGAGCCGTCGTAAGCCCGACAGACGCGGTCGCGGCGACCTCGATCGGTAAGCGGCTCGGCATGCCAGACCGTGTGGTCTCGATTCTTGAGGGCGAAAGCCTCGTTAATGACGCGACCTCGCTGGTACTTCTCAAAACAGCGCTCGCGGCTGTTGCCGGGAGCTTCGCCTTTTGGAACGCCACGGGCACGTTTGCCTACTCTGTCGCTGCCGCGATTCTTGTCGGATTTGTTATGGGTCTGGTCACGGTGTGGATGCGTTCAAAACTGCGCAATCCCGTCTTTGACACGATGATCTCGTTTGTGGTGCCCTTCGTCGCGTTCATTCCTGCGGAGGCGATAGATGCTTCGGGAGTTCTTGCGGTAGTCGTTACAGGGCTCTATACGGGGCACCACGCCTCTCGCAGATTCAGCGCAACCGCTCGCATGAATGAGCGGCTGAACTGGCGCACCATTCAGTTCATCCTTGAAAATGGCGTGTTCCTGATCATGGGATTGCAGTTGCACACGCTCGTCAGTCAGGTTGGAGACAGTCCTCTGCGACTAGAGCACGTTGGCCTTATCGTGCTACTGGTCGTGGCAGTTCTCATCATCTGCCGCGCGGCGTTTATGGTGCCGATGCTCTTTTCAATGCGAGGCACCTCACGAGTCTATGAGCAACGCAGCAACGGATTCTCCGAAATCGCAAAGCGCGTGCGCGACGAGGCAAATCCGAGCACTCGAAAACTTCGCAAGCTTGAACTACTCGCCCAGCGTTCGAAAGCCGATCTCGTTCACGAGCGCCAGCAGCGGCTGGGTTGGCGCGAGGGCGCGGCGCTCTCTTGGAGTGGCATGCGCGGTGTGGTGACGCTCGCTGCAGCTCAATCTATTCCAACCGCTGTTCCTTTCAGAGCGCACCTGATTCTGGTCGCCTTTGGTGTGGCCGTTGTGACGCTGCTACTGCACGGGCTCTCCCTGCCGCCGCTCATTCGCAGACTCTGGCCCAAGGGCACCAACTCGGGGCCGAGCGCGGGCGAGTTGGCCTCGCTCAGCAAGGACCTCATCGAGGCCGGCAACGAGGCGATCGACGACGCGGTCGCGAATCAAGAGAAATCGAAAGAGCTTGATCCAGCGTCTACCGAGGCAGTTGATCGAGCCCGGGCGAGTGCACGTAACGCTCTCGCGCCGATCGCACTTGCGCTCCCTGAAACAGGTCAGGTGATGATCCCGAGCGAGGAGACCCCCGCACAAAGCTATCTGCGTTACGCACGACTCGCCCTTGAAGCGCAACGAAACGCGCTGCTCGAAGAGCGGGCTATTGGTCAGTACAGTTCTGAAGCCCTGCGCACCGCGGAGCTCGCACTTGACGCCCACGAGACACGGCTCATGCCGCCCTCGTTGCACTAGGAGTGACCCAGGCCGCCCCCTGCTCGCTAATTCTCAGCGCGAACCGGGTTCAGATGGTGACTAAAGACGATGCTGGTGCGTGTCGATGACACAGCAGGGTGAGCGGAGAGATTCTCCATCACAAAATCACGCACGTGATCTGAGTCGCGCGCCGCAAGATGAATGATGAAGTCTTCGACACCGCCCAAAAAGAACAGCTGCATGACCTCGGGCAGGGCACGAAGTTCGTTACTCATCTCTGCGATGCGCTGACGGGCGCCAGAGCGAACCGTGACGCTCACGAGCACCTGAAGTTCGAGTCCCATTGCCCTCGGATCGACCGTCGCGGTGAACCCAGTGATGATGCGGCGGGAAACCAAGTTGCGCACTCGAGCAATACAGGTGGACGCGGCAACCCCAACTCGGTCAGCAAGCTCCGCGTTGGTAATGCGACCATTCGTCTGCAGTTCCTCAATAATCTTGCGGTCGATTTCATCGAGTTCGACGTCGAGGCGCAGATTCTTCGAAGCTTCGGACACCAAAACCCACCTTCCGCTTGCATTCAATTCACAATTTAGACGAATTCCGAAGAGAATTCACCTTTTCACCACGGAATACGAATATACTGCACAATCAGTACGTTCTCTCGCGCGCAACATCGATTACGCTGTTGGTGTCGCGAGCTAACGCTCGACCATCCACATTCCGCGACTTCGTTTGGAGCACAACATGCGCGTCGGTATTCCCACCGAAATTAAGAACAATGAAAACCGCGTGGCCATCACGCAGGCCGGCGTCTACGAGCTCGCTCGCCGCGGCCACGAGGTTCTCGTCCAGGCCGGTGCCGGTCTCGGATCCGCCATCACCGACGCCGAGTACATTGCTGCAGGCGCAAAGATTGTTGAGGGTGCAGACGACGTGTGGGCACAGGCCGACATGATCCTCAAGGTCAAGGAGCCCATCGCGGCTGAGTACAGCAAGATGCGCAAGGATCAGGTGCTCTTCACCTACCTGCACCTCGCTGCTTCACGCGAGTGCACCGACGCCGTGATCAACTCGGGCACCACCGCTATTGCGTACGAGACCGTGCAGTTGCCTAGCCGCGGCCTGCCCCTGCTCGCCCCATGTCTGAGGTCGCAGGACGTCTTTCAGTGCAGGTTGGCGCTTACAGCCTCATGAAGGCTAACGGTGGCCGTGGCATTCTGCTCGGCGGCGTCACCGCAACCCGTCGCGGCAAGGTTGTTGTCATCGGTGGCGGCGCTGCCGGCGAGCAGGCTGCCCGTATTGCCTACGGCATGGGTGCAGAGGTCACCGTGATCGACATTTTCATCCCCCGCCTGAAGCAGCTGGAGGACGAGTTCAACGGTCGCATCCAGACCCGCACCTCGAATGCACACAACATCACCGAGGCCCTCAAAGAAGCCGACCTGGTCATCGGCTCCGTCCTGATCCCGGGCGAGAAGGCTCCGAAGCTCGTCACCGACGAGATGGTTGCCCAGATGAAGCCGGGCTCTGTGCTCGTCGACATCGCGATCGACCAGGGTGGCTGCTTCGAGAACTCGCGCCCCACCACGCACGACGATCCCACCTTCGAGGTACACAACTCGATCTACTACTGCGTGGCCAACATGCCCGGTGCGGTCCCCGAGACCTCAACCGCAGCGCTCACCAACGCAACGCTCCCCTACGTCGTCGCACTCGCTGACAAGGGCTGGGTTGCAGCGCTGAAGGCTGATCCTTCGCTCGCAAAGGGCCTCAATGCCCACGCTGGTGTTATCACCAATGCCGGCGTTGAGCAGGCATTCCCCGACCTCGCATCGTCGACCGTCGAAGAAGTTCTCGCAGCCCAGGCGTAACACGCCGCGCATGCAGCCTTCGCGTTCGTGCAGCACCTAAGCTGTAATGCATGGATTTGAAGTTTAGTTTCGGAGGGGCTTCACCCGATCATCATCACGATGAGCAGGGTGGGGCCCTTCGGGCATTCCGCTCCCGTTTTCGGTCGCGCCGGCCTCCTCGAGTAGTGTGCTTGAGATTCAGGTGCGATGCACCGAGTCTGCGGTGTTTGCCGAAGCACTGTCGGGTGACGGGGTCACCTACGGCCGGGCCGAGGTCGAAGAATCAGCTCGGGATCCGCGCGCGCTTGCGCGTGCCGTGCAGTCAGCGGTGGCGCGTGTTGTGGCGGAGCTGGAGGGTCCACTTGCGGATTCTGTGACGGCGATTGTGCTGCAGCTCGGCGGGGCAGAGCAGCACGTTGCTGATGCGCTTGGGTTTGAGGCGGCTCAGGATCATGCGCTCGCGCTGACCACTGAGGCGTTCCAGCGCCGAACCGGCATCGCCAGTGGGAGGCCCGTGCGGGTGGCATAGGTTGACTCTGTTTCGCGTACTGAATCTCGGCAATGAGCACTCAGCCAGTAACAAGAAGACTGAGACTACCGGAACATCTCACTGGCTCCAGACCTTACCAATCGCAGGGTCCCCGTACGTGACCGGTTTCATTACCCGGCGTTCTGAAACCGAATGATCCGTTCAAGCGCCTCCACGACCGCCGACTCGCCCGCGGCGTACGAGAGACGAACCGCACGGGTGCCCGCGACGGGATCAAAATCAACACCGGGCACGATAGCGACGTTCGCTTGCTCAAGGAGCGCTCGCGCGTAGTCAACCGAATTGCTGAACCGTTCGAGCTGCGGGCCAAGCTCGGAGTAGTAGTAAAACGCACCGTCTGAGGGTGCAGCGGTTCCCCACTGCAGTTCGGGGGCCGCCGCCAGAATGAGTTCACGCGCCCGAGCAAAATTCGCAACGATGCCGTCGCGCTCAGCGTAAGTTTCGGGAGTAAACGCGGTGAGGGCAAGCTCTTGTGCAGGCGCCGGTGGCGACAGCGCAAAGTTCGAGGCCAACGCCTCCATCGGGGCAAGCAAATCTGGCGGCAAGATCGCCCAACCAAGCCGCCAGCCGGTCATGCCCCAGTACTTCGAAAACGAGTTGATGACGATAGCTTCGGGTTCGGCCGAGAGCACGCTGACCCCGCGAGGATCAGGTGATCCCGGTGCAGGAAAAGTGATCCCGTGATAAATCTCGTCACTGATGAGCCGCACGCCGCCTCTGCGGCACCACGCCGCGAGCCGAGCGAGTTCTCCGCGCTGCAGCATGGTGCCCGTTGGGTTGGCTGGGGACGCGATGATGAGCCCTGCCAGGGAGCCGTGCTGCTCTACCGCGGCGTCGAGAAGCTCGCGCGTCGGCTGGTAGCGGGTTTCAGGTCCGGTCGGGATCTCAACGACCTGCACCCCCAACGCCGTCAAAATATTGCGGTAGGCCGGGTAGCCGGGACTCGCAAGGGCGACGCGATCACCCGGATCAAACGCCGCGAGGAACACCAGCTGGAATGCCCCCGAGGATCCGGTCGTCACCGCAACCGCCGCGGGATCAACCTCGAGATCGTACCAGTCACGGTAGTGACCCGCGATGGCCTCGCGCAACGGCATAGTGCCGAGCGGCCCCGTGTAGCCGGCCGGCTTGAGCGTGCCGGGCACCGGCCTCGCGCTCGGTTCGCCCGCGCACAACGAAACGACGTCGTGACCGCCCGCACGCCGTCGAGCGATCTCGTCAGTGATCCGCATCACCTCGAAGGCCGGTATGTGAGAACGTTTCGAAGGCATAGGCACAGTCACCCCCTCTCGAACATCCGATCCCGAGTTTGCACCGAGGAGCGGCAGCGTTCCGGATGGAGGGGTTTTGAAAGGACCGCCTGCTTTTGCCATACCCCCACGCTAGCCGGAATCGCGGGCGTTCGTCGAGGCAATGACTCACGGCAGGTCAACGGAAACAATTCGGCGCGATACCCACAGACTAGGCACCGCGCCAAACAGCAGCTTCGCCGTTACTCCTCGTCCTCTTCACGATGGATCTTTCTGGGAGGTTGAGGGCGCTGATGCGACCATTCCCCGCCGGCTCTGCCCCAAACGGTCGGCCATGATCGGCATACTCCTCCCGAAAGAAGGCAATACGCCAATCCCCAATTCCGATTCTGGCGCCGTTGCGAAGAAGCACACCACCCTCGGCTCCCTTTGCCGTGGTGTGTTTGGGATCAATGCCGGTGCTTGCCGGACCGTGTGCGATCAGCACGTACTCGTCCTCGGGTGTGTGCCGAATCTCTGCGTGTATCAACCTCGCGCCAGGAAGCACCAGGTCCGCTTCTTGCGCGGAACCGATCGTCGTAACTTTCTTGGTGAGGTCGCAGACGCTCGGAGCTGAGCCATTCCAACGGTCGGAGTCGAGCACGTAGGCAAGACGGGGATGCCCAGCCCCGTAACCATAGTTCGTGGTGGTGACGGTCCTCACGATATTTCTTCCGAACGTGGGCAGTATCGGACTGAGGGTCAATGGCGGGATCAAAGACGACACTGTATCTCTTTGGCTTCGGGATGCTCCATTTCCAAGCAACGAGGTGAGCTTAATCCCAGGACCAAACTCTATGTGTCGACTCCGCAACAACATGCGTTGCACCAGAGGACTTTGCAGATCCCCAAGCCGAACCACCATTCCGTCAGGCCCCTCAACGGATACGGTTGTTCCCCGAGATGCGAGTACTTCGGCGAACGCACGCAAGATCGTTTGATTCTTGACACCGCTCTGCATGAACACCTCTGGGCTGTCACAGTTCAAGACGATGTCAGTTCCGGCAGCTTGGATGGTACCCGTCACACGCTTAACGTCTTGGCCGTCAGCCTCGGGCAGTGTGACCTCGAAGCTCACATCGACATCGAATCTGGTAGAGGCAGCCACTTGACTCACCCCTCTGTATGATCATCGCTGGTCGTGATGCGCACGGTGCCGTTGAACTTCCATACAGCGCGCGGCGCATCTGGACCGATGTCCCGAGGCACCTCAACAGTCATATCGTCAAACGAGTAATTCACCATGGCGTGACGTCCCGTAAGATACGACCACATTTCCTGGCCCAGGTCAGCCCAGTCCCGAATGCTTCGCACTTCTTCCGATGCCTGGCTCTGTCCGCTTTGATCTTGATCCGACATGTCTTTCTCCTTTGGCTGAGTGCTCCGGAGACTGCGTTCGCGTTCCCCGTGAAGAGCGAAGTTGACTCTGTGTCACAACATATACCCGCTCCGCACAAACTATCTAGCCTTGCGCAACACCGAAGGTCTCTGCAAGAATCACGGCTGCGCCCGCACCCTAGCGAGCATCGCGACAACGACACCCCGGTCACAAACGCGGCAAACGGCGTGGACGACCTTGTGACCGTAGCGGGGTACATAAGCCAAGAAAGACCGTCGACCGCTCAGTGAATCTTCGAACTCAGTGAAACTGGTGAAGTCATTGACTCAGTGCATGAGTTCAGGGGTAACTTCTGAGTGCGCACCGCGCTCCGTGAGTCGCAGGTAGCCAGAAAGCGCTGCAACTCCCTCTGCGCTGCTGGGCAGCCCATCGCCCAGCAGCGCAGAGGAGACCAGGTGCGCAGCCCACTGGGCCCGGCTGATCGCGACGTTCAGACGGTTACGCAGCAGGAGAAATTCGAGCCCACGTGGCACATCTTCTGCACTCGAGGCCGCAAGCGTCACGATGGCCACAGCTGCTTCCTGCCCCTGGAACTTATCGACCGTGCCAACACGAATCTCGTCGAGACCGGCCCCGGCGAGCGCCTGAGCAACGCACTCAACCTGCGCATTGTAGGCCGCCACAACAATGAGGTCGTTTTGGGTAAGGGAGCGAGGATCTCGCCCCGCCTCTGTCAGCTCGCCAAGCAGCATACGGTTCGCGAGCCTCACAACCACGGCAGCCTCTTCAGGGGAACTGGTCGAGTTTCCAGTGTGCATAACGGGGTGCCAGGTGAGACCGGGCAGCCCGGCACTCGCCACAGATCGTCGAGTGGTGGTCGGGTGCGCCCGCAGGCGCCCCTCGTAGGCAAGCTCTGAAACCACCTCGGTGAGTTCCGGCCGCATGCGACGCGTCTCGGCTAAAAAAACGCCTAGCTCATCGGGCATCGTTTCGTGTTCGCCAAGCAACCAGGCAAGCGCAGAGGTATCAACCGGTTCGGGATGTGACCCCTGCGACACCTGTGGCAACTGCTGCGGATCCCCCAACAGCAAAAGCCGTTGCGCTGAGACGGAAGCGGCGATGGTCGGTGCCAGGGAGAACTGGCCCGCTTCGTCAATTACCAACAGATCAAGCTCTCGACGAGCAACGCGGCTGTGATTGGCGAAGTCCCAAGCGGTTCCGCCAATCACACATCCGTGTTGTTCTGCCACCCGTTCCTGCAGGAACACGCTGTGCCCGTTCTTGCGCAGCACCGAATATGGGGGCGTCGACGCACCTTCAGCGAGTGCGCCCCCCTGCGGCACCTTCGCGACGCAACGCGGGGAGAGCCCAGCGGCAACCACACCCTCAAGCACGTGCTCAACGACCCGGTGCGACTGAGCGACAACCCCAATACGCCAACCATAATCTTGAGCCAATCGTTTGATCACCCGCGTGGCGAGGTAAGTCTTGCCCGTTCCGGGTGGCCCCTGCACCGCCAAATAGCTGCGATCGAGCCTCAGCACCGCCTCAGTGACTGCGGTGATTGGATCATCATCCGCCGCCACAATGGTGCCGAGCGCGCTCGACTCCCCCGCGTTTGCCGTGGCGAGTCTGGGTGGAGTGCGTCGAATCAGGTCAATCACGGGGTCGCGTGGGTACTTCCCCTGATCAAGCGCAGCCACGAGATCTTGGCCCCACTCTTCAATCGCGCTTCGCTGAGCTCCGGCTGGCGGAGGCGGACCCGGCACCAGCGCAATCGGCATTTCGGCGTAGCGCTCGGCCCCGCGGGAAGAACCTCCTCAACGGTGACACCATCGTCGTGACGATCGATAATCGTGACCCGGCGGGCCCCTCGAGCGCCCGGCGCTGCTCCGGGTTGCGGGAACGGTGAGGGGTAGTCGTAGAGCAGAAACGCATCCGTGCCGACCTTAAGACTGCTGCCCGGAGCAATATCGCCGCGCAGCCGGATCCGTCGCCGCTCCGCGCGGGCTCTGCTGGGGAGAAACCAGTCGGCCAGCACAGCGCTCGAGCGCACATCAACAATCAATACGTCTCTCGTATCCGCCCAGTCTTCGACGGGATCAACAATGCGAGCGAAGTGCGCCCACCAAAACGATTTCTGCTCGCGCTGGTGATAGTCGATAGCGCTCGCAGCGAGTGCGGCGGTGGTGCGGTCGCAAGAACTACGCGCGCGGGCCGCGTGTGTGGTGAGTGAAACCGCAATGGAACTCAGATTCAATTCTGGCGTCTCAGAGTTCTGAACGACCTGGGTCGGATACGGCGCGATCTGATGTTCAGCGGCGAGCGACAGGAGCCAGTCTCGCAACCTCAGTGTAGAGACGCAATCGTAGCGGTTGTAATCGGCAATCGCCTCGAGTCTGCGCTGCCCTCGGCGCGCTCTGCGGCTTCTTCGCGCGCGAGCAAGGCGCTAGCGTCGGCGTACTCAGTCACTGACTGGGCAGCGCTTGTCACGCCATCTTCGTCTCGAAGTGCCGCGCCCATGTAGAGCGGTTCAAGTTTCTTGATCGAGTAGGAGCGGGATCCGACGCGCAGCGCTCGACGAACGATCGGGTACAGGTCGACAAGCACATGCTCACGCAGCAGTTCATCGACTTCGGCCTCACCAACGCCGTGACGTGCGGCGATGCTGAGCAGGTGGGTGCGTTCATATGCGGCGTAATGATAGATCCGCATATCCGGGTACTGAGTTCGACGGCGGCGCACAAACGCCAAGAAGTCGATAAGCGCCTGCTTTTCTGCCTCCAGCGTATGAGCCCAGAAGGTTGTGAAGTGCTCATCCGTATCGACCATGCCAAAGAGGTAGTCAAGCCCCCAGCGCGCCGAGCCGTCTTCGCCGGGCTCCCTATAGAGCGGATCTCCCTCGAAATCGAAAAATATGTCGCCGGGGTTCGGCTGTGGGATCGCCGCAAGCGACTCGGGATCGAACACACGCACAGGCGGTTTCTTGCCGGGAGCTGCCTCAAGTTGAAGCGAAGCCTGCTCACTCGCACGTTCAAGCACCTGCGCACTGAGACCGGGAAGCTCAAGGCTTCCTGCTTCAGTGAGTGACGCAACACGCTCAATGGAGTTGTATCCCGCGGCAATCAGTGCATCTCGTTGTGCCCTGCTGAGACCCGCGATCAGCAGCGGATCCCGCGCACGCTCAATCTCTGGCTCACACACCTCGCATCGGCCACAAGCGGTTACCCCTGGGGCACCCCAGGCAATCGGAGCGGCGCTCGCACGCGTGCCGTCTCGGCCGACCGCCCCGCTCGTTCCAACAGAATGGTGTGCAGTCGCTCACGGCGACGCCGAAACACTGGTGCGATGTCAAGAAGTCGGTGCCGCGACTGAGCGTCGTCCCCGAGAATGAGCATCGCCTCGGGTGCTGCAGGAACCCCCATCCGTTCCAGTTGCTCGGCATATGCCGCAAGCTGCATGAGCGCTGTGACCCTGGCACGTCGCGCAAGCTTGGTGTCTTGCACCTCATAGTCGCCGTTCGGCAAGCGACGGAGAAAATCCGCAAACCCGACAAAAGCAATTGCGGGATCCCCCTTCGCCTTCTCAGCTGGCCTCTGCTCCGGATCATAAAACGTCGCTTGAAATACGACGTCCGCCCCTCCGCGCAGTGCCAACTCCGTTTGCCGCGAAGCCTCAAAAAGCTCGGCTTCAACTCTCGAATCGACCTGAGGGATCTCAACAACCCCACCCGCGCTCCCAAGGCTCCCCAAACCAAGTTCTTCTCGGTACCGTTGAAGCACCCGGTCTTCGTGAACCCCGCCCAGTTCAGCCGCGCGCCTCAGCATAGGGTCGTCATCAGCAGGAACCTCAACGTCACGACCCAACTTGGCGTCAACCCGACGCAGCAGGGCGAACTCACACGCGCTCGCGCTCGTCAAGTCGCTCGCACTCGTCACAAGCTTGATGTCGCCATCGCCGCCAGTTCCGTGGCTACCAGCGGCGTTGCCGCTGCGCTTCTGAATGAACATGCGCGATCCTCGATTCTGACAGCGGGGTTGCCGTTACTCCCAGCCTAGATCTGACCTCGGACATTCTGGGTTGTCAAGCAGTATCAACCAACTCTGCCACGTCTGGGGGCTCCGCGAACGCTAGGGTTAAACGGACGATCATCGAAAACCAACCCGGAGGTGTGGCGTGATCGAGTTTGAGCATGTGTCGAAGACATACGATGATGGTTCCGAAGCCGTCGGCGACTTCTCGGCGGCCATCCCCTCACACAAGACCGTGGTGTTTGTTGGCTCCTCAGGGTCAGGTAAGACCACGCTGCTGCGAATGGTGAACCGCATGGTCACCCCGTCGACCGGCAGGATTCTCATCGATGGCGAGGACGTTCGCAACACGCACCCGGTGCAACTCAGACGCTCAATTGGGTATGTGCTTCAACAGGGTGGGCTCATGCCCCACCGAACCGTGCTCGACAATGTTGCCACCGTTCCCGTGTTGCAGGGAACGCCGAAGCGCGAGGCCCGAACCGAGGCAACAGCGCTCCTCGAGCGGGTGGGCCTCGATCCCACGCTCGGAAAGCGTTATCCATCACAGCTTTCAGGCGGTCAACAACAGCGGGTGGGCGTAGCGCGGGCCCTCGCGGCGAACCCCAACATCCTTTTGATGGATGAACCTTTTGGCGCGGTGGATCCGATTGTGCGTCGAGAGTTGCAGCGCGAGTTGATTCGGATTCAGGCTGAGCTCGGGAAGACCATCGTGTTTGTGACCCACGATATTGATGAGGCTTTTCTGCTCGGCGACGAGGTTGTTGTGATGCGGGATCGAGGGCGCATCGCGCAACGGGGTACTCCCGCCGAAATTATGGCCGCGCCCGCAGACGACTTCGTACGTGAATTCATCGGGGCAGATCGCGCTGAGCGTCAGCTCAGCACCGTCGAGCGCGGCGGCAAGCGCATCGCGGTCGATGCCCAAGGGCGCGCCGTCGGGGTGATAAACCCGTGAATTGGTTCTTCGAGAACTGGTCTCGAGTGGCCGAGCTGGCGGTCGATCACTTGCGGCTGAGCCTCCCCGCGATCCTCTTCGCAGTCCTGATCGCAGTACCGCTTGGTCGACTCGCATTTCAGCGACCCCGTATCGGTGGCCCGCTTCTCTCGGCGACGGCTCTCGCCTACGCTATTCCAGCTTTGCCGCTCCTCATTATCATTCCGGTCGTCTTGGGCATCCCCCTTCGCTCCTGGCAAAACATGGTAATCATGCTCACGATCTACGGGGTTGCTCTACTCGTGCGTTCCGCTGCAGACGCGTTCGCGTCGGTTGATCCCGGCGTGCGGGCAGCCGCCATCGCGGTGGGGTACTCGGCGCCGAGTCTGTTCTGGCGGGTCGACCTACCACTCGCGCTCCCCGTGCTCATCTCGGGAGTTCGGGTGGTGGCCGTCTCTACGATCAGCCTGGTCACCCTCGGAGCGCTCATTGGGGTGTCGAGTCTCGGCACACTCCTCACTGATGGATTTCAGCGTGGGATCGCCGCGGAGGTGTGGAGCGGAGTAATCACAACTGTGGCCCTTGCTCTGCTGATCGACGGACTCATTCTGCTGGCGGGTCGTTGGCTCTCCCCCTGGGCGCGACGGCATTCGTCGGCCCGAAGCCAGGGATTTGCGGCCTCAACTGGCACGGATCAGCGGGTGAGCTCGTGAACCTACTCGCAGACACACTCAACTGGATCCTCGCCCCTGAACATTGGACAGGCCCAGGAGGGATCCCAACTCGCGTGTTGCAACACCTCGCGATCACGGCACTCGCCGTTCTCCTGGCTTCCACGGTTTCGCTTCCGGTGGGTGTCCTCATCGGGCATTCCCGTCGTGGAGCGGGGATCGTTGGCGGCTTCACAGGTGCGGCGCGAGCCCTGCCCACTCTCGGGCTGTTGACCCTTCTCGGTTTGGCATTGGGGATCGGTCTCGCTGCACCCCTCATTGCGCTCGTGGTTCTCGCGGTCCCGTCGCTGCTCGCGGGTGCCTATTCGGGTGTGCAAGCGATCGATCCAACGCTTCCCGAGGCGGCGCGAGCCATTGGTTTGAGCCCGACCCAGGTCATCCTGCGTGTTGAAGTTCCGCTTGCTCTGCCGGTAATAGTCGGTGGCCTCCGTGCCGCGACACTGCAGGTTGTTTCGACCGCAACACTCGCTGCTTACACAGCAGACTTTGGACTGGGCCGTTATCTCTTCACGGGGCTGAAAACAAGGGATTACCCCCAGATGCTCGCGGGCGCGATACTGGTGCTCGTGCTCACCCTCACCTTGGAAGGTGCGCTCGCCTACTGCCAGAGACTTGCACGGCGCGTGCGCAGTCCCGGCAGCCCAAGAACGCACGACCGCAAGACCAGCAGTAAAGGCGTGACCGAACCGGCACGCTAATCCCAGACCATGCATCTCACCCCGATGGAAGGACCTTTGACCGTGCTTCACTCCACCCAAAAACGCTCACGCCTCGTCTCCGCTGCTTGCGCAGCGCTTGCCGTTACCGGGGCGCTTTTACTCTCCTCCTGCGGATCAAGCGAGCCGTTGGATTCAGCACCCGGCAACGCTTCTGCCGATCGTGACACCATCGTGATCGGTTCGCAAGACTACTACTCGAACGAGATCATCGCCGAGATTTACGCGCAGGCGCTCGAAGTCGACGACTACTCGGTTGACCGCCAGTTCAGGATCGGCCAGCGCGAGGTTTATTTGCCCGAGATCGAGGCGGGCAAGATCGATCTCTTCCCCGAGTACACCGGCAACCTGTTGCAGTTTTGGGAGCCCGACACCACGGCACGCCTCTCGGACGACGTTTACTCAGCGCTGACAAAGGCCACGCCAAAGGGTCTCCGCGTGCTTGACCAGTCCCCTGCCACCGACCAAGACAGCTATACAGTCACGCAAGACTTTGCTGACAAGTGGAAACTGAAGACAGTGGCAGACCTTTCAAACGTGGCGAGCCCACTCACGCTCGGGGCAAACTCCGAAGCCGAGTCACGCCCCTACGGCCCCAAAGGCCTTGCAGACGTTTACGGCATCAAGGATGTCGGGTTCACCCCCATCGAAGACAGCGGCGGACCACTCACCGTCAAAGCGCTCAAAGACGATTCGATTCAACTCGCCATCATTTACACTGCCGACCCAACTCTCAGCGACAACAAACTGGTTTCACTCAAAGACACCAAGGGAGTGTTTCTTGCGTCTCACGTGGTGCCACTCGCGAGCGACCGTGTCGATGAGAAAGCCGCCGAGATTATCAACAAGATCAGCGCCGCGATGAGCCCCGAAGACCTCATTGCGCTCAATGCGGCGAGCGTGAACGACGAAGAGTCTGCCTCGAAGATTGCTCAGAAGTGGCTCAGCGACAACAAGCTGGTCTAGACCTGAAATCCGGTCACAGCCGGGCCAGCGCCTCTATGTCTTCAAGGAACGCAGCCTGTTCTTCGGCCGAAACCGTCGCGCGGGTCACCCCGAGCGCTGCAAGGTAGTCTGAGGTCGCTAGCTCGGTCGCCGATTCGTCGTCTTGACGTGCTCCGGCGCGCAGCGCACGTGCGAGCGCATCCTGCGAGGCCCGTCGCGCCGCGTACTCGATATCAGCCGGGGTGAGGCCAGCACTGGCAATGACAAGCGCCGCAACGTCTACGTCTTGCGCAATCTCGGCAGGCACATAACGATGCCAGATCGCCTTTCGCGCCTCGTCATCGGGCAAGCCGATCGGCAGCACGTAGTCAAAACGCCCATGGCGCAGGAACGCAGCGTCGAGCGCGCGCACGAAGTTGGTCGCGCACACGAGCAGCAGGCCCTCGCGATCCCGAAACTCCGCGACGATCTTGAGCAACTCGTTCGTCACACCCTGCGTGGGTGACGGCGGATCACCACGGCGCTGTGAGGCGATCTCCTCAACCTCGTCAATAAACACCACGGCATGCTCAAGTTGCACGATCTGTTCGAACGTCTCGCGCAGCGAGGCGGCCATGCTGGTCGTGCCATCACCCAGGCGAGAGGGGAAGACCTCCACAAACGGCCAGTCGAGGCGAGAAGCCACGGCCTTGGCAAACGTTGTTTTGCCGGTGCCGGGAGGCCCAAAGAGCATCACGGCCCGTGGCGGCACCACACCGTAGCGGTCTGCCAGATCCGGCTGGGCAAGTGGGGCAACCAGACGTTCTTCGAGCAGTTGCTTCTCGTGCCGCATACCAGCGACATTGCCCCACAGGTGCCGCGGCAGCACACGGCCACCCACGTCTTTGAGCAGGTCAAGCTCGCGCCGCTGCACTGGCATCTGCCGCTCCAGATAGCGCAGACTGTGGCGGGTGACAAAGCCATTTGAGGTCAGCATCTCAAGCCGACTCCCCTCAGGCATCAGCACAGAGAGTGTTGACAGCCCGAGCGGCGCCATGCGTCGCTCAAGCGCATCGAACAGGGCACCGGACACGTTCTCGGAGCGAGCACCCTCCTCGATCCCAAAAAACACGACCCAACCTTGCGCGTGCGCCGCGCGACCAACAGCGGCCGCGACCACCTCGTCGTCGCGCACCGCCACCACTGCGTGGTCCTCGCGGCACGACGCAGTTACTTCGGCGAGCGAGTACACCGGCTGCTCAGCCGAGGTGCGCGCCTCCCACCACAGCCGAACGACTGCGTCAAGGTCGTCATCGTGAAATTCGCGAATGTGAATGCGTGCCATGAACAGATCCTGCCAGAAAACTGAGGCGCTGCCCAGGGGCGATTTTTCCAAGTCACCGACTTCTCAGCCAATTCCGCTCAGTAACCGGCTAGACTAGATCAGTTGGCGCGCAAGCGCCACGCGTCGCTATTCACCGCACCGCCCGCCTGTTTCATAGGCCTGGGCGCCGTTCGGCCCGATCCGCGGCGAACGGATGCGCGATCCCGCGCACTCGATATTTTGCAGTGACGCACGGTGTTCGCGGTTTCGCGGTTTCCCCTGATCTCATGATCACGCGGGCATTTCGATCATGCACACTGTCAAGCTGCCCAGCATGAAAGGTCCCAGTGACCGAAGAGACCACCCCAGCAACGCCAACCTTTCTGGATCTCGGCGTTCCCGCTCCGCTCGCAGACGCACTCGCAAAGAACGGCAAGACTGCGCCGTTCCCGATCCAGCGCGACACCCTGCCCGACACACTCGCTGGCCGCGACGTACTCGGCCGCGGCCGCACCGGCTCGGGCAAGACCATCGCATTCGGGATCCCGCTCGTTGCAAACCTCGCCGAGAACGTGGCGCAGAAGCGTCGCCCGAACAAACCGCGCGCCATCGTGCTCGCCCCGACTCGTGAGCTTGTTACGCAGATCGCGGAGACCATCAAATTCCTCGCGGATCCTGTTGGCGTACGGGTCACCACCATCTTCGGAGGTGTCTCACAGCGCCGCCAAGAAGAAGTACTTGAGCGCGGTGTTGACATCGTCGTTGCCGCTCCAGGCCGCCTTGACGACCTCATGAAACAGGGCCTCGTTGACCTCAGCACGGTGGAAATTACCGTGCTCGACGAAGCCGATCACATGGCTGACATGGGCTTCTTGCCAGTCGTCACGCGGATTCTCAATAAGACCCCGCAGCGCGGTCAGCGCCTGCTGTTCAGCGCCACACTCGACAACGGCGTGGACAACATTGTTAAGAAGTACCTGCACAATCCGATCATGCACTCGGTCGACTCTGCCGAGTCACCGGTGCCGCAGCTCACGCACCACGTGTTTGAGGTTTCGGGCAAGGCAGACAAGGACGCGCTCATCGAGGCGCTCGCGAGTGGCACCGCCCGCCGCATCTTCTTCACACGAATGAAGCATCAGGCGAAACGCCTCGCCAAGCAGCTGACCGCACAGGGCATCCCTGCGGTTGAGTTGCAGGGCAACCTGTCGCAGAACGCACGCGACCGCAACCTGGCAGAGTTTGTGAGCGGCGACGCACGTGTGCTTGTTGCGACCGACGTTGCTGCCCGTGGTGTGCACGTCGACGGTGTCGATCTGGTCGTGCACATTGACCCGCCTGTCGAGCACAAGGCGTACCTGCATCGCTCCGGCCGTACCGCGCGCGCCGGTAACGAGGGAGACGTTGTGACGCTCGTACTGCCCGAGCAACGCGGCGAGATGAAATCGCTGCTGCGCCAGGCGAAGATTAAGGTCTCGCCTCGCCACGTCAACCCTAATGCTGCCAGCATCGACCCAGAGGTGCTCGCACTCATTGGCGAAGTCGCGCCGCGCATGGATCCCAAGGAGATTGAGCGCAAGCGTGCCGCCGCTCAGAATGCGCAGCAGCGCGCAGCAGGGCACTCACCGCAGGGTGAGGGACGCAGCCAGGGGGCCAACGCGAAGCGCAAGCGCTCACGCGGTGGTCGTGGCGGTTCGAACAACCAGGGTCAGGGGTCAGGTCGCGGGCAGGGTTCGGGCCGCAGCCAGGGTGCAGGGTCCGGCCAGAGCCGCAGCGGTCAAGGCCAGGGCAACCAGGGGCAGGGCGGTCAAACCCGTGGCGGCCAAGGTGGCTCTGGTGACCAGCAGGGCCGCCAGCGCCGTACCGGCCGTCGCGCGACCGGTGGCGGATCCAGCACCGTTTACTCAACAAACAGCTAGCGCGCTGGGCACCGACGCTGCCGGGTCGCTTGAACACAGTGAAAGTGAGAAATACTGTGCACAAGTGGCCCGTGTAGTGAAGGTCTGGTCAGCGCACCACGACAGGAGCTACGCCCTGTCGGCAGAGACCAACTCTGCAAACCGAGCAGCAACCCCAGACCAGGTTTTGTTGAGTTCAGGATCGGCAGCGCGCACCTGCGCCACTACTTCATCGGCCACCAAGTTCAACTCCGTGAGCCCCTGCAGGTCATCCGCAGCCCAATCGCTTGCGGTCTGGCTGAGTGCTTCCGGGTGAAACTGCACGCCCCAGGCACGAGGGCCAACACGGAACGCCTGATTCTGGCAGCCTGCGCTCGATGCCAGCAGAGTTGCACCCTCGGGTAGTTGGTCGGCTTCGAGCCAGTGCCACTGCACGACGGGAACGCTGGAGTCGCTGAACTCCCCGAACAACGGGTCTCCCGAGGCATCACGGGAAAACTCAACCGAGTGGAGCCCGACCTCTGGTCCTTCTGGGTTGGTGCGCACGTGCCCGCCCAGCGCTGTTGCCATGAGCTGGGCCCCCAAGCAAATGCCCAAGGTGGGAATCTGTTGCGCAACACCTGCCGAAAGCAGCGCGCGGGTAGCTGGCAGCCACGGTGCTTGCTCATCATCAGTGGGCCCCATGGATCCACCAAGCACAATGAGCCCGTCGTAACCATCGAGCGTCTCGGGCACGGGCCTGTCGTTTGTGGGTCCAACTCGTTCGAGTTCAACACCGCTCTCAGTCAGGCTCCACATAAAAAGCCCAAGTCCCGCATCTGCCTGATGCTCAACGACAAGCACACGTGCGTCGCTCATACTGCGATCTCCCTTGTTTCCAAACTCTCGGTACTCACGCGCGCGCGATCCACCAACCACTGGAATATCGCGTGCTGCGCGGGTTCGACAGCAGCGGTATCTTCTGGATGCCACTGTACCGCGAGCAACTCGGCAGAACTGTGCTCCAGTGCTTCGACGACGCCGTCTGGTGCGAGTCCAACAACTCGCAACCCCACTCCTACCGTCGAGATCGCCTGATGATGATACGAAGAAACAGGCAGCGAAACCGCTCCCACAACTGCTGCGAGTCGCGAGTCAGGTTCGAGTGCAACCTCGTGTACGCCGTTGCGGTGTGGGCTGTCTGCGGCAAGATCTTGCACAAGGTTGCCACCGTGTTCAACATTCAGCAGCTGGAAGCCTCTGCAGATGGCAAGCACAGGAATCCTCTGAGCAATCGCCGCCGCCATCATGTCGGCCTCGAATTGATCCTGAACAGAAAA
This sequence comes from Leucobacter coleopterorum, assembly GCF_011382985.1. Taxonomy (GTDB): domain Bacteria; phylum Actinomycetota; class Actinomycetes; order Actinomycetales; family Microbacteriaceae; genus Leucobacter; species Leucobacter coleopterorum. Next base: position 1,168,123 of record NZ_CP049933.1, on the reverse strand, counting down.
ATCCGCGACAGAGGTCGCGGGTCCGGGTTCTTCACCGTAGCGGCGAGGATTCACGTCGGCTCCTCCCGGCACCAGCAACCCGTCGAGTCCGCGCAGTCGATCCATCGCTGGTGACGGACCCTCTGCAAATAAGGTCAGGGGTTCGCCACCCGCGCGCACGACAGAACGCAGCACGGCAGACGATACTGCGCTGCCGTCGAAACGCAGACCATGAATCTGGTTCGACCACATGCCGGTCACACCAATACGCGGTGCGCTCACTGTTCGCGTCTTCCAGACGTCGCGAGCAAAGCGGCTTCAAGAGGAAACGGCAACAGCGGCATCCACTTGGCCCATATCTTTTCAAGCGAGCCGTCATCAATGACGCCCTCGATCGCTGCATTGATCTCGCGGCGCAACGCCTCGTTACCTGGTGCCACACCGATACCCCAGCGATTGCCGGTGAGCACGGTGAAGGCCTCCACAAAGTCGGGGTCCTCCTTGCCGAGCGGGATCATCACCACATCATCGTCAACAAAGCCGTCGATGGCTCCCGAGCGGGTCGCCTCGATCATGTCGCCGAATACGTCGTCACTGGCACCGAAGCTGACGAGTTCGACTCCAGGGAACGTCTCTGCGAGCTTCATGTTGGTTGAGTTGGCGATGGCGCCGATCCGGTAGCCGTCGAGGTGCTCGGCAGCACGGGCGGGATCATCGGCGCGCACAATCAGTGTCTCGTTGAACACTGCGTACGGGTGTGTGAAGTCGACAAGAGCGGCTCGTTCAGCCGTCATGCCCTGGCCGCACCACACGGCGTCGGCATCACCGCGGCGCACGGCGGGAATCATCTCTTCCCATGGCACCATAACCCACTCAATCTCGGCACCGATCCTGTCGAACACGAGGCGAGCCGCCTCCGGTTCGTAGCCGTCGCGCGTGACCCCGTCGGGGCTCTTTGCAAACAGCGGCAGCGCCTCCGAGTCGATGCAGGCCAAACGAATCTTGCGGGCAGCGCTGCGGCCCTCGTTGGTGTTGTTGCTCACGGAATTGCCTCCCAGTACTGATCGAACTCCCACTGTGAAATCTGGCCGCAGTAGCGCGCCCACTCATCTCGCTTTAGCTGCAAGAAGATGCGGGTGAGCTCTTCGGGGATCGCACCCATCAGATACTCGTCGGCTTCGAATGCCTCGATCGCGCTTCCCAGGGTGTTCGGCACAACGACTCCGTCGAGGGCGGCGCTCGGCTCACCCGGGTCACCAGGGTCGAGCTGCGCCTCGAGTCCATGCTCAATCGCGGCGAGCAAATAGAGATGTGAGAGATAGGGGTTCACACTCGCGTCCGGCAGACGATACTCCATGCGCCCGTTGGCGGAGATGCGGATCGCGACACCGCGTGTATCAAGACCCCAGTCGGCCCCGAGGGTGCGAACTGGCCCGCGTCCCAGTAGCGCTTGTACGAGTTGACCGTCGACCCCATCACGAGCATTGACCCCGGGGTATGCAGCAGCATACCGCCGATCGCGTGACGGGCAGTGTCGGTCGCGTGCAACTCGACCCGGCCATCTTCGATCACGTTTTCAGCTTCGAGACCATCCGCTACCCGCCACAGGCTGAGGTTGTGGTGGCAGCCGTTACCCATCTTGCCGTTGTAGGGCTTCGCCATGAAGCTCGCTTGCAGCCCAAGCTCGCGCGCGACCTGCTTACAGATCTGACGGTAGGTGGTCATGCGCTCAGCCGTCAGTTCAGCACGATCATAGTCCCAGTTCAGTTCGATCTGACCGTCGTCCTCGTAATCACCCTGAATCATGGTGAAGTCGAGCGCTTGACCGTAGCCAATAATCTTCTTGTAGACGGGGCGCATCTTTTCAAGGTTCTCCACCTGATACGCCGGGCTCTGATCCTCTTTCGATACCACTTCGATGCCCGGGCCTACCCAGGTCATCTCGGGCTCAAGCCCGCTGCGCAGTTCGAGTCCGGTGCGCTCAGTGAAGCCGCGGTGCGCCGCCTTAAAGAGGGCTCGGGTGTCGAGCGGAATGAGACGGCCACCGCCCTCACCGAGGTGGGGCGGATCGTAGGCAGTGCAGAAGATCCTGCCGACCTCGGTGTCCCAGGGCAACACCTGGAAGGTCTCGGGATCAGGCAGCCCCCAGAACTCGTGCGCGTCAACACCGCCACCAATCAGCTCGCCCTCGCGACTGGTCTGCAGGTCGGTCAGAGCCGTGCGGTGAAACGCGATACCTTTTTTGAGCATGCGCTTGTAGAGCTCCGCCGGCACAACTTTCGCGACGGTGCGGCTGCCGACCGTGGGGAGCATGTAGTAGATGTATTTCACGCCGCTCTTGTGAATCTTACTACCGAGCGCCTCGACCGTTTCGGGGCGCATGTTCGTCTCCTGGTGGCGCGAGAAGGCCGTGGTGTCAGCGAGAATCTCGCGAAGCGCGGCACCAAATCTCCCACCAGTGCTCAGATCTGATATCTGAGCCTTTTCTTCACTGGAAGGCTTGGGGTCCGTTTGTGGATCGATCGTTTGCAGCATCGTTACGCTCCTTTGCGTACTGAAAGGGTGATGGGTAGGCGGACAGGACCGTGGTTGCCAGAGTCCGGCAGCCACTCGTCACCACCGGGGCAGCTGATGTCAGTAAAGTTCTGGGCGAGCAGCGGCAGTGCGACTCCCATGTCTGAGCGAGCGATGTAGTGCCCGAGGCAGTGGTGCACGCCACCTCCGAAGGTGTGGTGAAGCTTGCGATCCTTCGCCTGAATATCGATTTCAGGGTCTGGGTAGGCTTCGGGATCAGTACCACTCGCCATAGTGAACAGGTGCACGGTTGTACCCTGATTAATCTCCAGCCCCTCAAACTCGAAGTCTTCATTCGCTTCGCGGGTCACCCAGCGGGTTGTCGGGTTCACGCGGAGCGCTTCTTCGAGCGCGGGTTTACCCAGTTCTTCGGGGTTCTGTGCGAGCAGTTCCCACTGCTCCGGGTTACGCATGAAGGTCTGCAGCACGAGGCCGATCTGATTGCGGGTGGTGTCCATGCCACCAAAGAGCATCAGCACGAGCGCATTTCGCAGCTCTGAATCGGTCAGCTTGTCGTCGGCTTCACTGAACTGCACCAGGCGAGAGACCACATCCTGACCCGGGTTCGCCCTGCGATCCTGAATCAGCTGATCAACAAAGTCATACAGCTCTTGCACCGCAACATCGATTTTCTCGATGTCTTCTTTGATTTCGACACTCAGGGCGTAGCCCACGGTGTTGGCGCGGTCAGCGATGAACGGCCAGTGCTCGTGCGACAGGCCCATCATTGTGCAGAGTGCGCGCGTTGCGAAAGGTTCTGAGAAGTCGGCGACAAACTCAACGGCTTCCCCGCGCGCGATCTTCGCCTTGATGTTGTCGATGAGTTCGTTGGCAATCACCGCGAACTCGGGTTCCAGGCGACGAGCGGCCGTAGGTGAAAATGCGGGGTTCAGTAGCCGGCGAATGCGGTGGTGCTCTTCGCCCTCAAGCACGAGCAGGTTCTTGGCCCACCACTCGTAGAAGACTCCGCTGTGCACGCCGTGGTGATCCGGCCATTTGGCGCTGCCCTGGTTCAGGCTCGGGTGCTTCAGCAACTCGGTCACTTCGCGGTAGCGCAGCACGCCGATGCCGTAGTTGGTCTTGGCGTACCAGTTGCGTTCTCGTGCGTCTCGCACCGCCTCCGAGCTCATCGCAAAGTCAGGCGAAGCGATGTCGAGGTAGGCAACATCTGCAAGTTCGACGCTGTTGGTCATCCGTACTCCTTTGTCGAATTTCCTGCTTCGTCATCACTGACGAAACAATTCCTTAAATAAGCTATATCTGAATGTTTTAAAACGCAAGTACAGATAAGCATTCTGGATACATTCAGATAAAGCTAGAAATAAAACATTCACAAAGCAAATGTTTATAGTTACAATTACGCTAGTGGGATGCGAACACGCACCCCACCTGACACAAAGGAGCCACGATGACGGGCGCACCCTCCCCCCACATCGCCATCGTCGGCAGCGGCCCCTCAGGCTGCTATCTCGCGCAGTCGCTGCTGCGCAGCCTGCCCGACGCGCAGATTGTGATCTTCGACAGACTCGCATCCCCCTACGGCCTCATTCGCTACGGGGTAGCCGCGGATCACCAGCACACTAAGGCGATCACTCGCCAGTTCGAACGGCTCTTCCAAACCCCCAACGTGCGCTTCGCCGGAAACGTTGAACTCGGGCGCGACGTCAACCTCGAAGACCTGCGCGAGCACTTCAACGCCGTGGTGGTCGCGACCGGGCTCAGCGGCGATCACGCACTCGGGATCCCCGGAGACAATCTGCCAGGAATCATTGGCGCGGGCACCCTGACCCGCGCTCTTAATGCACACCCAGACGAGCACGAAACGCTTCCTGAACTCGGCGATGACGTGGTGATTGTGGGCGCTGGGAATGTAGCACTCGATCTTCTCCGTTTTCTCGTGAAGGATCGCGAGCACCACGACGCAAGCGACATTGCAGAGCCACTGCTCGAGCAGTACGCCGCCGCCCCCGCGAAGCGGATCACACTGGTGAGCCGCTCCGCCGCGGCACTCTCCAAGGGTGACCCGCAGATGCTTCGGGAGCTCGCCGCTCTCCCGCGCGCCCGGTACCGGTTGCACGACACCTCGGTGCCGGTCGCAGAGTCAGCCCCGGGTCAAGAACTTGACCGCACAGATACCGCACGTATCGCCGCGATTGAGCAACTACTCACCGAGGATCGCCCCGCGTTCGAGGGCCCCGAGGTCACACTGTGTTTCGGCTTCTCCCCACTTCGGGTTGTTGGCAACACCCGGGTGGAGGGCATCGAATTTTCCTCGGGCGCAACTGTCGCGCTGATGCCAGCCTCCGCAATCCTCACCGCGATCGGCTTTGCACCCACCGGGGCACTCGCTGAACTCATCACGCCCGCCGCCGCCAGCGCCGAGATTGGGCGCATCAAGCCAGGCCTCTATCGCACGGGCTGGGCCAAGCGCGGGCCACGCGGTGCGATCCCCGAGAACCGCGCCTGCGCCAAGTCGGTCGCGGAAGAGATCACGGCAGACATCACCTTGGGCAAACTCTCGGTTTCAGCGTCTACGCTCGGCTTTGAGGGTCTGCCCACCGATTTGCAAGAACGTGCCGTCAGCTACGAGCAGTGGCTCACACTCGAGGCTCACGAGCGCGAGTTTGCCCCGGCAAACCGCGTGCGACAAAAGATTTCAGACCACGACCGCATGGTTGCGATCGCGCGCGGCCAGTCATAACCCGTGACCGATTCAACATGCGTTCTGACGAGAGGAAGACCCAAGTGAAGTTCACAGTGCTGTACGGAACCGAATCCGGCAACTCCGAGCTGATCGCCGAAGACCTCGGCGCAAAGCTCCGCGAGACCGAGCTCGACGTTGAGGTGCACGATTTGCAAGACGTTGACCCCGCAGATCTCACACCGGAGCGGTTCTACTTGGTTGTGTGTTCAACCCACGGTGATGGCGACCTGCCCAACTCTGCAATTCCGTTTGCGGAAGCGTTTGACGCCGCGCTGCCTGACCTCACCGGTATCCAGTACGCCATGTTTGGCCTGGGCGACACCTTCTACGAAGCAACCTATAGCCAGGGCAGCGAACACATCGACCGCCGCTTCGCCGCGCAAGGTGCGGTTCGCGTCGGCGAGTACGGCCGCCACGATGCTTCTTCATGGGATCTCGGCAGCGACGTCGCCCTCGAGTGGTTGCCTGGTGTGCTGGAGGCCGTGAGCGAGTCGGCTGCAGCTTAGGCGTTGTGGCGTGCGGGGTCTGTCCCGCAGCGGCGGACCCACTAAACGGTCGTGAACACCTTGCTCACGATCCGCCAGACCCCGTCGCGCCTCACCAGCCCGAAGTGGTTGCGAAAGTTCGCGCCCAAAAACTGTTCCTCGTCGAGGATCGCGCTCGCAACGTCACCTGTGATTTCAATGCCGTGAATCCTTGCGGCATAGGTCTCACCTGCCGGTTCAGCCGTTCCCACCACGTTGGCGGCAAACTCGTAGCCGTTCATGCTCACGTACTCGTCGCCGAGATACCCCCACATTGTGGCGTGTTCGTCGAACGCGTCGCGAACCACCTGCGGGTCGGCGGCAACGCACCCGTCAACATACTTCTGAACTGCTGCGCGAACTTCTTCGGTCATGCATGACAGGCTAGCGGGCCCCGACCAGCGTCAATTGCGCCCGGGCGCTGAGCTGTTGTCTTAGCGCGTGAGCGACGCAGCCAAAGGCCGAGCGCGCTCAACCAGCGCCCCGAAGATGAGCGCGCGATCAGCCTCGTTCGCTTCGGGCTCCTCCGGGTGCCACTGAATACCAATCACCCAGCTTGCCTCGCGGTGTTGCGTCCCCTCGACGATGCCGTCGTGGGCAAACGCGGTCGCCCGGAGCTCGGGCGCTACCTCAGCGACTGCCTGGTGGTGTCCATTGCGCACGGTCACCTCGGTGCGACCAAGGATCCGGGCGATCTCGGAGTCACCCTCAAGGTGCACGTCTTCGTTGATAAACAGCGGTGATCCCGCACCGCCGCGATGCAGCGAAAACTGCTCAATGTCTGGAATCAGGGTGCCACCAAAGGTGACGTTGAGCAGTTGAGAGCCGCGGCAAATGGCGAGCGTGGGAAGATCCCGATCCACGGCCTCGCGGATCAGGTCAATGCAGTACTCGTCAGCCCGCTTGTCGACCCCGTACTCATTCTCGGGCGGAGGCCCATCGTAACCGTAAAGCGACGTCTCAACGTCGCCACCGCCGAGAAACACAATGGCGGAGGCACCTGCGAACACGTCACTTGCGTTCGCGAGCACCTGGGCGGCCGAATCTACGAGGATCGGCCACCCTCCCGCCAGGCGCACCGCTTCGAAGGCGATGCGCGTAAATTCGTCTTGCATGCGCTGCGCGGCGGCCCCAATTCCGGGAAAGGTCGTCGAAACCACCATTGGAATCGCTGGCCCCTCGAGGCGCTCCGCGTCAGCCGCCTGCACTAGCGCACGACCGTCTTGATGGCACCGCTCGCGTCACCCGCAGGCGCATCGCCGCGAGCATACGCCTTCGAGGCCAACATGTAGATCCACCCAAAGGCGATGACCCGACGGTTGTCATGATCATCAGGTAGTCTTCAGCCCAGCCACCGCCGGTTGGGCGCGGCCAGATAATGTTGATGACGGCGGCGAGACCCCAGATCAGTGCGACGATGTTGACCGGGTACGCCCAGAGCCCCAGCTGGAACTTTCCGGCGGGCTTCCAGCCGAGGATGCGGGCGCGCAGCGCGGCCAGCACCACCATCTGGAACCCGACGTAAATGCCGACCGTACCAAAACCGACCATGGCAGTGAGCGCGTCTTCGAGGAAGAGCGAGAGCACCACTACCGCCGCGGGGAACAAGCCTGCCACCAGCAGCGCGTTGTGAGGCACGTGGCGACGCTCGTTGAAGCGCGAAAGCATGTGCGACCCCGGCAAGAAATGATCGCGCGCCATGGAGTAAACCAGGCGACTCGCGGCTGCCTGCAAGCTCGTGATGCACGACAGGAAGGCGACAACAATAACGAGCATCACAAGCGGAAAGATGGGCCCGAACGCATTGTGCAGCAGCACACCGATCGGGTCAGTCACCTCGCCGCTCGCGACCGCCCCAAAGTCGGGCACGGCAAGAACGAGCGAGAACACCAGCAGGTTCGCTGCAAATCCGCCGATGTAGAGTGTCATACGCATCGCCTTCGGAACGCGCATGCTCGGGTTCTTAATCTCCTCGGCAACATCTCCATTCGCCTCGAAGCCGTAGTAGGCAAACATGCCGATCAGCGCGGCCGCGGCGAACGCGCCAAGATAACCGCCGGGGGCATCGTTGCCAATTCCCTGGTTATCGAACAGGATCGACCAGTCGTGCTGACGGCCAAAAAGCAACAGGTAGCCACCGATCACCACGGACCCAACAAGCTCCGCGATGAGCCCGACAGTTGCTGCCATGCCGAGAACCTTCGTTCCCATAAAGTTCAGAACCGTGGCGATCACCAGCGTTCCGAGCGCAATCAGCACCGTGCCCCCGGCGTCGAGCTCAGCTCCGAACACCGAGGCCACAAACGGCGCGGCGCCGTAGGCCACCGCAGCGATCGTTCCGATGAGGGCGACAACGTAGATCCAACCGTTCATCCAAGCCCATTTGCGGCCCCAGAGGCGCCTCGACCACGGGTAAACCCCACCGGCCACAGGGTAGTTCGATACCACTTCACCGAAGATCAGGGCGACAAAGAACTGGCCGACGAGCGCGATAACCAGCGCCCAGGCCATCGGCGGCCCCGCTTGCCCAAGCGAAATCGCAAACATCGAGTACACACCCGCAATGGGCGAAAGATAGGTAAAGCCGAGAGAAACGTTGCCCCAGAAACTCATCTCGCGTTTAAAGGTCGTGTCGTAGCTATAGCCGAGCGAGGCGAGGTGCGCGGCATCCTCGTCGTGATGTTCGACTGTTGGGTTCGCGGTATCCATGGTCGTCAGGTACTCCCTTGTACGTTGGCCAGAGAAGCCACACTCACACGAGTGCGGTCTGATACAACCTACATCTAGATGTTTTAAAAATCAATATTTGATTGAGCTATACACCTTTCACCGTTTCAATTGAGCTGATTTCATATATTTATAGATGAATAGATTCCGCGCGATGAGCGACTCTTCTTATTGGTCACTCCGCCAGTAAAGGCTAGAATGAGTGCACTCTTACTCCCGCCCGCTTCCCTACCCACCCAGGAGATCTCAAGATGACCACGTGGCGCATGCCCATCGAAGGACACGAACAAGAACGACTCTGGCTGGCTTGGCCAACAACCGGCTACACGCTCGGCGACACCGAGGCAGAGGTCGAAGAGGCCCGCACCACCTGGGCCGCGGTCGCCAACGCGGCGAGCGAGTTTGAAGCGGTCACCGTCGTGGTCAATCCCGGCGACGAGGCAATCGCGGCGCGCTACCTTTCCAGCCAGATCGACACGCTATCGGCTCCTCTGAATGACGCGTGGATGCGCGACATCGGCCCCAGCTTCGTTCTCGGAGAGAACGGCGAACTCGGTGCCGTCAACTACGTGTTTAACGGCTGGGGTGGGCAAGACTGGGCGCAGTGGGACAAGGATCAGCACATCGGTCGAATTGTTGCCGAAGCAGCTGGTGCCACGCTCATCAACTCCGAAATGACCAACGAAGGCGGCGGCATTCAGGTCGACGGCACGGGGCATGTGATCCTCACCAAGACCGTGCAACTCGACCGGGGCCGCAACCCTGGGTGGACGGCCGAGCAGGTTGAGACTGAACTCAACCGCACGATTGGCACCACCAGCGCCATGTGGCTTCCGCGCGGCCTCACTCGAGACCACGACACCTTCGGTACCCGCGGTCACTCCGACATTCTGGCGGCGTTTGCCACACCCGATCACCTACTCATGCACCGGCAGGATTCCGATTCCCACCCCGACCGCATGATCTCGCAGGCCAACCGCGAGGTCGCAGAGCGCTACCGCGATGACCGCTCCGCTGGTTTCGAGATCATCGACATTCCCGCACCCACAGCGCTTCGCGACGAAGAGGGCTGGGTCGACTACAGCTACATCAACCATGTCGTCATCAACGGGGCCGTGCTCGCGTGCTCGTTTAATGATCCTGCCGACGATCAAGCATTGGCAACACTGCGAGAGGTGTACCCGGGTCGCAAGGTGATCGGCATCGACGCGCGTCCGCTCTTCGCGCGCGGCGGCGGCATCCACTGCATCACGCAGCAGCAACCGAGGGCGTAGCACCGCGAGAACGAGAGAAGCGGCCGGGCTACCCGAGCTTTCGCCTAGTGGGATGCCTGCCGCTTCTCTCTATAGATTATCACCGTGGTTCAACTCTGTCACCCGGTCTTCATGATCGAAGACAAACATTCGGACAATTCTCTTTTGCCCGTGGAATCGACGTCTGATCTGCCGTAACGCAAGATCATCCGGCAGCCCACATCGCTGCACGTCAATGACCGCTATTCGCGCTTGTCTTTGGGCTTTCTTGAACTGATCTTGGATTGTACTTCTTTCCGAAGTTCATCTCGGACTCTTCAGTTCCCAGAGCTCCCCGTTTACCGTCAGGTCGGGATTCTTGGCGTGCACCTCGTTGTTGATCCCATTAAACACTACGTCGTACCCGAGCGTCTTGGGGTTTTCGGCAGTGGCGAGCTCGTGCGGTTCAACGCGCAATCCGTCCGGGACAGTGACCGAGCCCCTTGTTCCTTTCAGGGCGAAACTTAGGTGTTTTTCACGCTAGGTCGAAGAGAAAAGCAAAGACGCGAGAATGCCACTTTTGTGGATAACTCGGCCGCGGGTTCCGATATCCGGCAACTGTGAGCGACGGGCGCAACCTCGCACTGCCCCACTTTTCAAAACTGTGCGAGGTGAACAGGCGCGCGTCTCACTTCCCGTGACAGACTTACGGGATGCGCCACGCCAGTGGCACCCACACACCATCGAAGGATTCAGGTATGACCGCCGAAGCTCTCTCCCCGGAACTCGAGAACATCGTCGCAAACGCGACCGCAGCGGCTCCTGCGCTAGCCGCAACCAGCCCGAAGGCGCGTGCCCATGCACTCGTTGCGGTCGCTGACGCCCTCGAAGCCGCGAAGGCTTCACTTGTTGAGATCGCAATGCGCGAAACCGGGCTGACCGACGTTCGCCTCAACGGCGAGGTCACGCGCACGGCTGTTCAGCTGCGTCTCTTCGCTGACACACTGGTTGACGGCTCGTACCTCGATGCCCGCATCGACTACGCCGACCCGGAGTTCGCGCTCGGCGTGCGCCCCGATATTCGCCGCACCCATGTTCCAGTCGGACCGGTCATCAATTTCTCCGCGTCAAACTTCCCCTTCGCATTCTCGGTGATGGGCGGCGATTCTGCCGCAATCCTCGCGGCGGGGTGCCCGCTCATTGTGAAGGCACACTCGGGCCACCCTGACCTCTCCGATGCCACCGCCGAGGTCGCGACTTCTGCGCTCACCGCGGCGGGAATGCCCGCCGGAACCTTCCAACTGATCCACGGACGCGAGGCCGGTGTTGCCGTTCTGAAAGACCCCCGCGTCAAGGCCGGAGCCTTCACCGGCTCCATCAACGTCGGTCGCCTACTCGCCGACATCGCGGCGTCTCGCCCAGCGCCGATCCCGTTCTACGGCGAGCTCGGCTCGGTAAACCCCGTGTTTATCACCGCGGCCGCGATTGAGGAGCGTGCTGTCGACATCGCTTCGGGTTACCTCGTGAGCGTCTCAGGATCCGCGGGCCAGCTGTGCACAAAGCCAGGCTTTGCTTTCATTCCAGAGGGGTCCGCGCTGCCCGAGGCAATTCAAGCCGCTGCGGGCGAGCTCTCCGAACACCGACTCCTCGACCCCCGCATTGCCCGCAGCTTCAACGAGCGGCGCGAGGCGATCGTGACCGCGAGCGGCGTCCGACCGGTCATCGAAGGTGGAATTCGTTTTGACGAGGCCGGGCACGGCTGGGCGACCCCCACCATCGTTGCTGTCTCGCTCGAAGATTTCCGCGCGAACAAGGAAGCCCTCGTCGAAGAGGCGTTTGGGCCGCTTTCTATTCTGGTCGAAACCCCGGAGGGCACGGACCTTGCAGCCCTCATGCCCGAGTTTTACGAGGGTAACCTCACCGGCACCCTCCACCTCAGTTCCAACGAGGCCACCGGGGAGACAGCAAACGCGGCCGAGCTTCGCGCCCTCGTTGAAGCTCTCTCCCAACAAGTCGGCCGTGTGCTCTTCAACGGCTGGTCAACCGGTGTCGCTGTTACCCCGGCTCAACAGCACGGAGGTCCGTGGCCCGCAACAACAAACGATACGAGCACTTCGGTTGGTTCTTCCGCGATCAAGCGATTCTTGCGCCCGGTTGCCTACCAGAATGCACCAGCGGCGTTCCTGCCCGAGACACTCCGCGACGCGAACCCGCTCGGCGTTCCGCAGGCCCTTGCTCGCGCGGGCGAGTCTCAAGCCTGGGGCACCGCAGCCCAGGGGTAGAGTTGCAAAGTCAAGTCCACAAAACTGACTCAATGGGGTAGCCGTACGAAGGTGCCGAGGAATATGCTGGCCCCATGAAATCAGCAGTTCTACGCACCTCAATGTTTGCGGCGGCAATGGTCGCGGCGATCCTACTCTCAGCGTGCACCGGATCTGCCGACGGCACTGGCACTGCCGACAGCACGGGAAGCATCGAGGGCACCTGGGGCGATCCGCAAGCCAAGGGATCACCCTCGCTTGAGTTCACTGCCGATGGGAAGTACACCGGCACCGACGGCTGCAACACGGTGGGTGGCAGTTTCACCGAGGCCAACGACGGCACCATTGATCTCGGCGCGATGCGATCCACGCGAATGCTCTGCGAGGGTGTCGATACCTGGCTAGAGACGGCACACGCTGCAAAAATCTCCGGCGACAAGCTCGTGATAAAAAACGAAGAGGGCACCGAAATCGGCACCCTCTCGCGTTTCTCTGAGTGAGACTAGCTCAATGAGCCTAGGACCACAGAACCGCCAGGCAAACGTTCACAATCGAGAGCCCGGCGATAGCACCGAGCACTCCCCCTGAGACGTTTTCTTTCTTGCGGTTCATGAGAATCAGCACGATGATGCCGATCAGCACAAGCAGCTTCACACCAATCTTCATGTTGTTCGGCTGGCCACCCAGCATGTAGATCGTGCCCACGAGCAGCAAACCGGTTGCGAATAGCAGCGAGGCACCGTGCAGCACACCCGGCAGAATGCGAGCCTTGCCGAGCTTCACGGCGGGCAGCTGAGCCAGCGTTCCACCAAGTACCACGCCAAAACCGATGATGTGCAGTACGACCAAAATCCCCTTAACAATTTCCATGAAACCATTCTCTCCTATATTGACGGCAGATGCCGGGGGGGACGCGAGTTGCCGCGCGGGATGCTTAGTGGAAGAAGTGTCGCTCACCCGTGAAGTACATGGTGATTCCGGCAGCGGTCGCGGCCTCAACCACCTCGGGGTCGCGAACCGAACCACCGGGCTGCACAACAGCGCGAACGCCGGCATCAAGGAGCACCTGCAGTCCGTCAGCAAACGGGAAGAAGGCGTCGGAGGCGGCCACTGCCCCACGGGCCCGCTCACCGGCGCGCTCGACGGCGAGGCGGCAGGAATCGACGCGATTGACCTGACCCATGCCGACCCCGACCGAGGCACCGTTGCTCGTGAGCAGGATTCCATTCGACTTCACCGCGCGGCACGCCCGCCACGCAAACTCAAGCTCGGCGAGTGTCTCAGCATCGGCTGGCTCGCCGGCAGCGAGCTGCCACTCGGCGGCGGGTGCAAAGAAACGATCGGTGTCTTGCACTAGGAAGCCACCCGAGACCTGGCGCATCTCAACGGGGTTCTGTTCGAAGTCCGCGGGCAGCACGATCAAACGCACGTTCTTTTTCTGGGTGAGGATCGCGAGCGCTTCTGGCTCGAAGCCTGGCGCAACCACAACCTCGGTGAAGATCTCGGCAACGGTCTGCGCCATCTGCGCGGTTACGACGCGGTTCGCTGCGATCACACCACCGAACGCCGAGACGGGATCGCAGGCGTGTGCGAGTTCGTGTGCCGCCGCGATGGGATCGGCCGCACCCTCGGGTGCCACCGCGATCCCACAGGGGTTTGCGTGTTTGATGATTGCAACCGCGGGCCGCTCGTGATCGTAAGCAGCTCGCACCGCGGCGTCAGCATCGACGTAGTTGTTGTACGACATCTCTTTACCGTGCAGCTGGGTCGCCTGCGCGATTCCGGATCCCTGCAGTTCAGTGAAGAGCGCTGCGCGCTGGTGACTATTTTCGCCGTAGCGCAACACAGCCTCGCGCATGCCAAGCATCTCGTAGCCAATGGTCTTGTCGTTGAGCGAGGCGTCTTCAGAAGCCTCAAAAATCATGTCGATTGAAAGTTCGGTGTCTTCTGCGTCTTCAGCTTCGTCCACAGGAGCGTCGCTCCAAGCGACGTCTTCTTGATCAAGGAACCAGTTCGCAACCGCACCGTCGTAGTTTGCGGTGTGCATGAACGCCTCGGTCGCGAGCGAGCGTCGCAGCTCAAGTGTGGTGCCACCGTTCTGCACGGCGTCAATGACCTCGTCGTAGCGAGCCGGATCCACCACAATCGCCGCATTGGCGTGGTTCTTCGCTGTGGCTCGCACCATCGCCGGGCCACCAATATCGATATTCTCGATGATGTCGGCGGCGGGCTTGCCCGACTCCACGGTCTCTTCGAAAGGATAGAGGTTTACAACAACCAGCTCGAACGGAGCAAAGCCGAGTTGCTCAAGCTGTTCACGGTGGTCTGCGAGGCGCAAATCCGCGAGAAGCCCCGAGTGCACAGCAGGGTGCAGCGTCTTGACTCGGCCATCGAGCGCCTCGGCGAAACCCGTCACCTCGGCAACATCGACTACCGGGTGGCCTGCATTGCGGATGGTCGCGGCGGTTGAGCCGGTGGAGATGATCTCAACGTTGGCAGCGGTGAGCGCTTCGGCGAGATCCAAGAGGTGAGACTTGTCGCTCACCGAGATGAGTGCACGACGAACCGGGATCTGGTCGCGGTGCGTGTAGAGGCTGGGATCGTGGCTCTGTACTGCCATGTGGCGGGGCTCCTTTTGAGTGTGTCGTTACGACTGGTGCTGCTGTGAAATCTGAACGAGGTCGAGCGTGTCGAGCGCAATATCACGCACGGTGCGCACAAGTAGCGGGCGTTCGAGCTGCTTGATGCGCTCGTGCAGTTCTTCTTCGGTCTCCTCCGGCTGCACCTCGACGTGTGCCTGCCGCAAGACGGGACCGGTATCGACACCCTCATCAATAATGTGCACGGTAACCCCCGTCTCAGTGGCCCCTGCGGCGAGCGCGTCACGCACAGCGTGGGCACCGGGGAAAAGTGGCAAGAGCGCAGGGTGTGTGTTAATGAGGTTCGGCGAGAACTCGCGCACAAACCCGGCGGGCAGGATGCGCATAAGCCCCGCGCTCACAACAAGTCCTGGTTCGGGCCCGGTGCCAACACCGTGTTCTTGGATGGCCGCTGCCAGCAGTTGACCCCACTCTTCGCGGCTGTCAGAGTCTTGCGGACGCACAACAAAAGTGGGCACACCGGCGGCTCGAGCGTGCTCAAGTCCGGGAGCTTCGGTGTCTGACCCAACGCACACGATCCGTGCCGGATAGCTTGGATCCGCGGCCGCTTCAATCAGCGCTTTGAGGTTGCTACCGCCACCAGAGATCAACACAGCGAGTTTCAGCACCCGCCCAGTCTAACGGCACCACTCTTCAGGTACAGCGAAAGTGGGCCGCACGCCATCTGCGCGCGACCCACCACTACTTACTCACGATTGCCTATCGTGGAATCAACTCGTGCGGATCGATCACAAACTTCTGTGCGGCACCATCGTCAAAGGCGGCATAGCCGTTGGGAGCACCCGCCAAAGAGATCGGTGTGGCTCGCACGTTCTTCGCAATCGTGACCTTGTCTTGCAGAATCGCCTGCATCAGCCCGCGGTGATACTTCATAACGGGGCACTGGCCGGTCACAAAGGTGTGCGACTTGGCAAAGCCGAGACCGAAACGCATTGACAGTGATCCGACTTTGGCGGCCTCATCAACCGCTCCGGGGTCACCCGTCACGTACAGCCCTGGGATGCCAAGACTTCCGCCTGCACGAGTAATATCCATGAGCGAGTTCAGCACCGTGGCTGGTTGCTCAGTCTGGGCTTCGCGTCCGTGTCCTCGTGCTTCAAACCCCACGGCGTCAATGCCACAGTCGACCTCGGGTACGCCTAGAATCTGCTCGATCTGATCTTTCGGGTCTCCCAAGGATACGTCAACCGTTTCGCACCCGAAACTGCGGGCCTGAGCAAGACGGTCAGCGTTGAGGTCACCGACGATGACGACTGCCGCCCCCAGCAGCTGCGCCGAGGTCGCAGCTGCAATACCCACGGGGCCGGCACCCGCGACATACACAGTTGAGCCAACACCGACACCCGCACCCACCGCGCCGTGAAACCCGGTCGGAAAAATGTCTGACAGCATCGTCAGGTCGAGGATCTTCTCCATGGCCTGCTCGCGATCAGGAAACTTCAGCACGTTCCAGTCTGCGTAGGGCACCAGCACGTATTCCGCCTGTCCGCCGACCCACCCGCCCATGTCGACGTAGCCGTAGGCGGATCCTGGACGGTCTGGGTTCACGCTCAAACAGATACCGGTTGCACCGGTTTTACAATTTCGGCAGCGCCCACAAGAAATATTAAAAGGCACCGAGACAACGTCGCCGACCTTCACGAACTCAACATCTCGGCCGATCTCCACTACCTCACCGGTAATCTCGTGGCCCAGCACAAGACCCTCTGGTGCGGTTGTGCGCCCTCGAACCATGTGCTGGTCAGACCCACAGATATTGGTGGCAATCGTGCGAAGAATCACGCCGTGATCCACCTTCCGCCCCACGTTCGCGGGATGGACGCCCGGGCCATCTCGCAGCACAAACTCGGGGAATGGGATGTCGATGACCTCCACTTTTCCCGGCCCTGCGTAACTCACTGCTTTGTTGCTCATCGTTGAGCCTCCTCAGTCACCTATTCACTATTCCCATTTACCATCTGGCATATCAGTTACATACTAAAACATCTTGTTCAAGCAGCCTGCGGGTCACTGAAGAAAAAGTCAAGTGTCAAATCTCACTCAGCAGGCGCTCATGCATAATGGCCTTCGCGATGTCACGGAGCGTTTCAAGCGATTCTGCGACCAACGGAGACTCTGCGCTGCCTCGCCTCACCACAGCAAGAATTCGCCGACTAGACCTCACGGAGCCAGCAAGCCGCACCCTCGCAACGTTGGGCACACGATCCACACTCACCAAACGCGGAAGTAACCCTAGCCCCAAGCCTGCCCCAACCAGCGCCATGGCGGTTTCCCACTCAATCGCCTCGTGCAGCACGCGCGGCGATAACCCGACAGAAGCAAACGCAGCAACAAACAGAGCCTGGTAAGGCCCTCCCTCGGCATCGGTAATCCAATCTTCCCCAGCCAACTCTTCGAGGGTCACCGACTCTCGTTGAGCAAGCGGGTGGGCACTCGGCATCATCACGTCGAGCGGGTCGGTGAGCAGTTCGATCCGCTCGAAAGCAGATTCACCTGGTGTTGGATCGGCCTGGGCTGCAACAATCACCGCCAGGTCCAGGCGCTCTGCGGTCAACAACTTGAGGCAGCGTTCCGGGTCCGCTTCAATCACGCCCACCTGCACTTCAGGCCGCATCACCCGCAAATTTGCGGCCAGCGGCGCAAGAAGGTTTGCTGCTGCCGTAGAAAAGCCGCCAATCCCAAACCGTCTCTGCGTCTGTTGTCCAGCACTCAGCGCAGCCGCCCTGGTGCGTTCCCACTCGACTACGACCGCATCGGATCTGTTCACAAGATCACGCCCGGTCGCGGTAAGCCTCAAATTCCTGCCGTCTTTGACCAATAACGTCATGCCGAGCGACCGCTGAAACTCTCTCAACTGCGCGGAGACAGCGGATGGAGAAAAGCCCGTGAGTTCGGCTGTGGCAGCAATAGTGCCGCAGGAAGCGAAGGTGCGAAGTGTTGTAAGGCGATGATCAATCATACGAATATTCTGCACGTTATTGCACTAAATTTTGCGTTTTTATTGCATGTAGGTGACTCCGTATCGTGTTACTCAACGTCGCACGTTCGAATTCCCCACTGCCACAGGCATACGCACCAACGACGGTGCAGTCTCGAACCCCGACGCACGGTATCGAGTATCAGGAGACGAGACATGACTTTTACAGCGACCAGACCCCGCACGACAACAGTTTCTACCCCTCCACTTCGGTTGTTTCGCGCGAAACGATCGATCAGCTTGAACAGCTTCTTGAGCGCAGGAGGATCGGCTACTCACTTGAAGACCCGTTTTACACTGACCGCGGAGTGTTCGATGCCGACATGGAGGGCATCTTTGGGAACCACTGGCTTTTCGCCGCGAGCGTCGCAGAACTCCCCGAGCCGGGCGACTACGTCACGGTCGACTACGGTCCCCACTCCCTCATTTTGGTGCGCGACGACAATGGCGGAGTCAATGCACTCCACAATGTTTGCCGCCATCGAGGGGCGCGAGTGCTCACAGAGCAGTCGGGAACCACCGGCAATCTCGTCTGCGGCTACCACTCGTGGACATACGCACCGGACGGCACCCTCATTCACGCGGCCTCAGCACCAGGCGAGAAGTTCGATAAAGACTGTTTTGCGCTGAAGCGCGCTCACAGCAGGGTGGTTGCGGGGCTTGTCTTTATCTGTCTGGCGACCGAACCCCCGGAGGATTTCGACGCGATCATTCCGACCATCGAGCCGTATCTGTTGCCCCACGAGCTCAACAAAACCAAGGTGGCCTACCAACAGGACATCCTTGAAGAGGGCAACTGGAAGCTCGTTATGGAGAACAATCGCGAGTGCTACCACTGCGACGGCCACCCCGAGCTTGCCTGCTCACTCTTCCCAACTTGGGGGCTCTCAGACGGACTCATTCCTCCGCATCTGGAGGAGGTCTGGGATCGCAATCAGACCGCGGAACAGGAGCTCCAGGATCGCTGCGACCGCTATGGCCTGCCCTACAGAGTGATAGAAGAGCTCAACACTCGCATCGCAGGGTTCCGAATATCCCGCGAATCTCTTGACGGTCACGGCGAGTCATTCTCGGAGAGTGGCCGGCGCCTATCGAAGAAGCTGCTCGGTGACCTACCCGACTTTAGACTCGGCAGGTGCTCGCTGCACCTGCAGCCCAACAGCTGGTTCCACATGCTCTCGGATCACGTCATTACTTTCGCGGCATTCCCCATCAACGAACGACAGACCCTGGTGCGCACCACCTGGCTTGTGGCCGACGATGCGGTTGAGGGAGTCGACTACGATCTCGACACGCTCACCCACACCTGGAAGCAAACCAACCTGCAGGACGCAAACTTCGTGGCTCTATGCCAGAAGGGCGCATCGAGCCCGGCTTACGAGCAGGGGCCCTACATGAAGAGCGAGTACCAGGTTGAGATGTTCATCGACTGGTACAGGCAGCGCATGCAGGAACACCTCGCATGACCCCCACCGCAACCCTAGCTCCCCGACTCGGGGCATTCGTGGCCTCGAGATGCCCTGGAACCGGGCGCTCCAAAACGCTGCAGAAGCAGACCCCGATTCGGGAGCGGCTCGGGTGTTTCAGCAGTTACACCCGCAGGAGTTTCTTGCCGAGTGTGTCGAAACCGTTGTAGAACACGGCGACATGATGACGTTTGTATTCCGCAGAGCAGACGGCAACCCCTTCTCCTTTCGCGCGGGCCAGTACCTGAACATTGCTTTTCCGGTGAACGGCGACGATGAGGATCCGGTCGACCGGAGCTACTCGCTTTCAAGCAGCCCAACTCAACCATGGACCTTCTCGATCACGGTCAAGCGTGATGCTGAGGGCCTAGTGTCGCGGTGGGCACACGAGCACGTGCAGCCGGGCACGGTTCTTGAAGTGCTCGGCCCGGTGGGTGCGTTTCACCTGCCAGACAGAGATCGTCGCGCACGCTACCTCATGCTCGCAGCAGGATCTGGGATCACCCCGCTCATGTCGATGATGCGCACGATCCACTCCCTCCCCGGCAAGATCGACGCGATCCTTCTCTATCACGCGGCAACCCCAGAAGAGTTCGCGTTTGCAGAAGAACTGCAGTACCTCGCTGCGACGGACCCGCGCATCAGGGTGTTCACCTCGCTGGGAAGCAAAAACCCCGATCACGAGTGGCAGGGGATGTCAGGTCGCCTCAGCGCAGACATGCTGAACAGGGTTGCACCAGACATCACCGGTCGCCAGGTGTATCTCTGTGGCCCCGCCGGTTATCTGGACACCGCGGTCGAACTGCTGCGGGACGTGGGGGTTGACGATACCGGGGTGAACCTTGAAATCTTCAGCGGAGACCGTGAGACCCGCGTTGAATACGCAGAAGAAGTCGCAATGGCAGAGAAACTTGCCGACGAGTACGCGGAAGAGAACGTCGAGGCCGCGGAGGCCGCAAACCTCATCGCTGAGCCGACAGAGGAGTCGGTAGATACCAATCCGCACGGTGCCTCAGACTCCGCGGCAACCCGAGCCTCATATACAACCGTTGGTTCAGGCAGTCTCACCATGTCATTTGTGCGTAGCGGACTCAACGTGCGCATTAATCCGGGCGAGCGGGTTCTTGAGATCGCCAAGCGTGCGGGGGTTCGGATCGGCGTGAATTGCCAAGAGGGTATGTGCGGTTCGTGCAAGTCAGTCAAACTCGAGGGCGAGGTTGAGATGAACCACCAGGGTGGCATCCGCGCCCGTGAAATTGAAGCTGGCAAATTTTTGCCGTGCTGTTCTACTCCGCTCAGCAACCTCGTTATCGACGCATAACTTCACACCCCCTTCACCCTGTCACACCCGTTCGTCACCCCTCATTCCTAACATCAAGGGAGCCCCCATGTCATCGACCGCAACGCCACGCATCGTCATCATCGGTGCTGGCATTGTCGGTGTGAACCTCGCAGACGAGCTTGCTCAGCGCGGCCACACCAACGTTCTCGTCATCGATCAAGGACCGCTGGGGCTTCCCGGTGGATCCACCTCGCACGCACCAGGCGTCGTTTATTCCACAAACCCCTCAAAAACGATGGCGGAGTTCGCACAAGCGACGATCCAGAAGCTGAGTTCGCTCACCTTACCTGACGGCCGCTCGTGCTTCAACGCCGTCACCGGTATCGAGGTGGCGACAACACCCGAGCGTCTGCACGACCTACAGCGCCGTGCGGGCTGGAACCGCTCCTGGGGCATCGAGGCTCACATCATCGACTCCACTGAGTGTGTGCGCAGACACCCACTGCTCGACCCAGACGTGGTGCTTGGTGGGCTCCTCACCCCCACTGACGGTCTTGCACTCGCGGTGGATGCCAACCACATTCTCGTCGAGCGCACCCGCGCGCAGGGTGTCGAGTACCGCGACCGTACCACGGTCACCGGCATCGAACAGCAGGGCGGTCGTGTTACCGCCGTGCTCGCTGGCGAAGAGCGCTTCCCGGCAGACATCGTTGTCTCGTGCGCTGGGTTCTGGGGACCGACCATCGCAAAAATGGCGGGTGTGCCGATCCCGCTGCTTCCGCTCGCTCACCAGTACGTGAAAACAACGCCGCTCGCCAGCCTTCGCGGTAAAAACGCCGGCCCGAGCGGCGCAAGTTTGCCGGTGATTCGGCATCAGGATCGCAGCCTCTACTTTCGCGAGTGGGGCGATCAGATCGGCATTGGATCGTACGCACACGATCCGATTCCGGTTGACCTCGATACGCTGCCTCGGTATACGCCCGACGAGATTACTCACGACCGCATGCCCTCAAGCTTGCCGTTTACGCCAGAGGATTTTGTGCCTGAGTGGGAAGCATCGCGTGTGCTAATGCCTGAGCTGCGAGACACCGAGATCGCTGGCGGCTTCAACGGCATCTTCTCATTCACGCCGGACGGCGGATCACTCGTTGGCGAGTCGCGCCATCTTAACGGCTTCTTTATGGCGGAGGCCGTGTGGGTGACGCACGGGGTGGGTGTGGCCCGCGCACTGGCAGAAGTGCTCACGCAGGGATACTCGGAGACCGACCTCAGCGTGTGTGATCCTAACCGCTTCGAGAAGGTGCAAACCACACCCGAATACGTCGAACAGACCTCGCGACAAAACTACATCGAGATTTACGATATTTTGCACCCGCTTCGCCCCGTTTGGCACCACGCGATGTGCGTCTCAGCCCCTTCCATAAGCAGCAGCAGGCGCTCGGCGCCGTGTGTCTTGAGGGGGCCGCTTGGGAACGACCCCACTGGTACGAGGCGAACGCCGCGCTGCTCTCAGAGTTGCCACAGGAGTGGCAGGCACCCGATCGCGAAGCCTGGGCCTCGCAGTTTCACTCCCCCATCGCGGCCGTTGAGGCCTGGAGAACTCGCACCGCGGTCGCGATGTACGATATGACTCCGCTCAAGCGTCTCGAGCTCTCGGGCCCGGGTGCGGGCACACTTCTCCAGCGCCTCACCACGGGCGAAATGCTGCGCGCTCCCGGAGCCGTCACCTACACGCTGCTGTTAGACGAAGCGGGCGGTGTCGCAAGCGACATTACCGTGGCCAGGCTCGATGAAACCACGTACCAAGCGGGCATCAACAGCGGCATAGATCACGCCTATATTGAGCGCGAGGCACGCGCCCAGAGCACAGCGGATCCTTCTCAGTGGGTGCACGTTCGCGACATCACGGAGGGCACCTGCTGTATCGGTCTGTGGGGTCCACTGGCGCGCGAGGTCATTTCTGCAGTGTCTCAGGACGATTTCACCAATGACGGTTTGAAGTACTTCCGGGCGAAGAAGGCTTCGATCGGCGGCATTCCGGTCACCGTCATGCGGCTCTCGTACGTCGGTGAACTGGGCTGGGAGATCTACGCTTCCGCGGATGCCGGGCATCGACTATGGGAGGTGCTGTGGCAGGCGGGCCAGGAGCACGGCATCATTGCCGCAGGACGCGCCGCGTTCAACTCACTTCGTCTTGAGAAAGGGTACCGCTCGTGGGGCACCGATGTGACCACGGAGCATGAACCCGTTCAGGCCGGGCTGGGTTTTGCTGTCAAACAAACGAAGAGCGACTTTGTGGGCAGCGAGGCGGTTCAGGATCGCGGCGAAGCCGCCACCACCGCACTGCGCTGCCTCACCATCGACGATGGTTCCACGGTTGTTCTCGGCAAAGAACCTGTGCATATTGGCTACGAGATTGCTGGTTACGTTACCAGCGCAGCCTACGGTTATACGGTCGGTCGTCCCATCGCCTACGCTTGGCTGCCCGCCAATGTCGCGGTCGGCGCCAAGGTAGACATCGAGTACTTTGGCAAGCGGATCGCAGCGACCGTGTCTGAAGAGCCCCTCGTTGACCCCGGCATGACAAAGCTGCGGGGGTAGAGCAACGACCAGGCCGAGCCACCCGGCCGCGTATTGAGCCGCATCGAAACGTTCCTCAATCTGGTGGTGTGAGTTTGCCAGTTCGCCCGCGGCGAAGCGGCAAACTCACACCATCATTAGCGCGGGGGAACTATTTTTGGTTGGTCTGGTCAACTTGACCAGACTGTGATAAATTACACTCATGACCGCGATGCTGAACGTACAAGAAGCCAAAACACGGCTATCTGAGCTACTGCGCTTGGTTGAGCGCGGTGAAGACGTTGTCATTGCACGGGCTGGGAAGGGCATTGCCCGACTGCAAGCGATCGAGCCGGTGGCAAGGCGTTTCGACAAGCCCCTTCTGCCAGGAATCCCTGCCGCAGACGACGCACTCGTGTTGAGCGGGGTGGACAGTGCCGAGTTGGCGGCCTGGGAACAGGGGCACCCAGGAGACCCCCTGGGCGAGGCTCTACGGTGAAACGATTCTTGCTCGACACCCACGTGGTGTTGTGGTTGGCAATTTCTCCAGATCGGATTCCCTCGACGGTTCGCGCGAAACTCACCGAAGCCGAGCAATTGTTCGTCTCCCCGGTGAGCGTCTACGAGTTGGCACAGAAGTCGCGATCGGGCAGGCTTCCACAAGCCGAGGCGGTGCTGGCTCGGTGGGGTGAGCTACTAGAGCTGATGGTGGCGACCGAGCTACCAATGACCGGGTCCGACATGCTACTTGCCGGAACACTGAGTTGGAAACATCGAGACCCGTTCGACAGGCTTCTCGTCGCTCAGGCTCAGATGTATGGCCTCACCGTGGTGAGCAAAGACAGCGCCATTCACGAGTATGAGGGCGTCGAATGCGCCGAGTGGTGAGCACTCCGCGTGTATCGCAGGCTGGCTACTCCCCGAGCGGATCAGCTCAGCGCACTTCTCTCCCATCATGTAGACGGTAATGTTCGGGTTGACCGTCACGATCTCGGGCATTGCTGACGCATCAGCGACGCGCAAACCCTGCACACCCTTCACCCGCAACTGGGGATCGAGCGGAGCGCTCGCGTCACCAACAGGGCCCATGCGCACCGAACCCACCGGGTGATACACCGTGTTGTGGGTACGCTTCACGTACGCAGCCAACTCTTCATCAGTCTGCGCATCGATGCCTGGAGCGAGCTCGACACCGGCCCACTCGGCCATCGCAGGCTGCGCCATGATCTCGCGAGCCTTGCGCAGGCCCGCCACCATCACGCGCATGTCGTGTCCCTCTGGGTCGGTAAAGTAGCGCGGATCCACCCGGGGCTTGTCACGGTAGTCAATCGAGCGCAGCCGCACCGTGCCCAGGGATTTCGCGTGCGTCACGTTTGGGGTGAGGCAGATCATCTCGTCTGACGTCGGGTAACCCGCCCGATAGGTGTGCATGTCAAACGGCACAGACCCGTAGTGCATCATGAGGTCCGGGCGATCCAGCCCCTCCTCGGTCGCCGCAAAGATGCCGATTTCCCACCACTGAGGAGACTCCCGGGTCATCTTCTGCTTCGACTCCCACTGAATCACGGCCTCGGGGTGATCCTGCATGTGCGATCCAACACCTGGTGCATCAACCAGTACCTCGATGCCCACGTCTTCCAGGTGCTCGCGCGGCCCAATGCCTGAGAGCATCAAGAGTTGGGGTGTGTTGATCGCCCCGGCCGACACGATGACCTCGCGGGACACGGCAATGCGGGTCGCGCGCCCGAACGCGTTCGCCACGACCTCAACACCAACGCACTTGCGGGCCTCATCGAACTCAAGCTTTTTGACGTGGTGTCCGGTGAGAATCGTGAGGTTCTTGCGGTCGAGGATCGGGTGCAAATACGACACTGAGGACGAAGCGCGGGTGCCGTCGGCCTGGCGGTTAATCTGGAAGAAGTTCGCCCCGTTTACCACGGTTTTGCCCGTATTGAACTGCGTTCGCGGTATGCCCGCTTGCTCGCACGCTTCCAATAGCGCAACACCGCACGCGTCGCGTGGCGGCACATTCATCAGAGCGACTGGCCCGTCGTGGCCGTGGTGCTCGCCCGGGTCCTCGTTGTTCTCTAGTTTCTTCAGCAGTGGGAAGGTGCGGGCCGACTCCCAACCCTCGGCGCCAAACTTCTCGGCCCACTCGTCGAGGTCTTCTTTTGGTGTCCAGAACGCAATGCAGGAATTATGCGATGAGCAGCCGCCCAGCACCTTGGCACGGGCCTGCCGCATGAACGAGTTGCCGTTCTCTTGCGGTTCGATCGGGTAGTCCCAGTCGAAGCCAGACTCAAGCAGCTCCATCCAGCGGTCGAGTTGCAACACAACGGTTT
Source organism: Leucobacter coleopterorum (assembly GCF_011382985.1). GTDB lineage: Bacteria > Actinomycetota > Actinomycetes > Actinomycetales > Microbacteriaceae > Leucobacter > Leucobacter coleopterorum. The sequence goes on along the minus strand of NZ_CP049933.1, from coordinate 1,142,836 downwards.
CATCGGTGTCGCTCGGACCGGCTTCGAGCAGCCCCACCGTGACGCTGGGATCTTCGCTCAAGCGAGCAGCAACGACCGCGCCGGCTGATCCGCCGCCCACCACAACATAATCGAAGGTGTGTGTTGTCTCCATGTTTATTCTCTCCTTTGAGGTTTGCGCGCAGGCAACTCAGTGTTTCGGGAACCAGTCGGTCACCGCGGGGGTGAGGTTCTGGTAGATATGTTTTGGCTCGCGGTACTCAGCGAAGCCTGTTGGGCCGAGCTCCCGACCAAAACCAGACTGGCCAAAACCACCCCACTCCGCCTGTGGCAGGTAGGGGTGAAAGTCATTGATCCACACGGTGCCGTGCCGCAACCTGCGTGCGATCCGCTGCACCCTGCCCGCATCTTGGCTCCACACGGCGCCAGCCAGACCGTAGATCGTGTCGTTTGCGATTTCGACGGCCTCGTCTTCGGTCGTGAAGGTCTCAACGGTCACGACCGGCCCGAAGGCTTCGTCGCGCACGACGGACATGCCGCGTTGCACGCGGTCGAGCACGGTTGGCAAGTAGTAGAAGCCCGATTCGAGTGCCCCCTCGCCGCGCTTACCACCGCAGCGCAGGCGCGCTCCCTCGGCGATACCAGCCTGCACATACGCGTCGACGCTATCGCGATGCGCCGCCGAGATCAGCGGCCCCGTCTCCGCGGCCTCGTCGAACGGACCACCGAGGCGGATCCCCTCGGCCCGACGCACCAGTTCATCAACGAAGCGCTCGGCGATCGACTCCTCGACCACCAGACGCGCCCCCGCCGAACACACCTGCCCCGAGTGCACAAATGCCGCGTTGAGCGCGTTGTCGAGCGCCGCATCGAAGTCGGCGTCGGCAAAAATAACGTTGGGGTTCTTGCCGCCGAGTTCAAGTGCAATCTTCTTGACCGTGTCGGCCGCGTTACGGCCGAGCAGACGGCCTGTCGGCAGGCCACCCGTGAACGAGACCATATCAACGTCCTTGTGGGTGGAAAGCGGGTTGCCACACACTGACCCCGTACCGAGCACGAGGTTGGCGACTCCCGCGGGCAACCCCAGCTCATCGAAGAGGCGGAACAGCAGGATAGACGTGTGCGGCGTCAACTCGGCCGGTTTCAGCACGAAGCTGTTGCCCGTGGCGAGCGCCGGAGCGATCTTCCAGGCAGCCTGCAGCAGCGGATAGTTCCACGGGGTGATCAGCGCGCAGACCCCCACGGGTTCATGCTCGATACGACTCACAACGTTGGCATCACCGGCGTCGACCACACGCCCCGCGTCCTGCGCCGCGAGCTTGCCGTAGTAGTCAAAACAGGCCGCGACATCGCTCATATCAAGGCGAGATTCCACCAGGCGTTTTCCCGTGTCAAGCGACTCGGCGCGCGCAAATTCTTCCTGCCGTTCACGCAACAGCGCCGCGATCCGCAACAAAAAGTCACCCCGCTCAGCTGCCGGGGTGAGCGCCCACTCGCGCGAATCCCAGGAAGCCTTGGCGGCCTCAATCGCCGCAATCGTGTCTGCTTCCGTGGCGGCAGCCACGGTGCCAACAAACTCGCCGTTTGCCGGGCAGAGGATGTCTCGAGTTCCGCCGCTTTGTGCAGCCGTCCACCTGCCGCCGATGTAGAGTGTTGCGCTCATTCAGTTCGCTCCTTTGTGAGGTGTTGTGGATCCACTTGATCCGCCAGATTCGAAAGTTGAGGTGGATCAGGGTGGTCCTGTTGATCCCGAGGGGTCTCGATTCCAACCGGAGACGCCACCACGCTTTCAAGTTCCTCGGGTCGCCCAAAATCGTCCTGCCAGTCAGTAATCACTGGATCGTGTACATCGTTACTCGCACCGGTCCCCGCCTCCGCGATACGCAGGTATTCAACGTGCGATTCAAAGTGACCCAGTACATCTCCGATAATCCGTTCGGAGCTGTACCCCACACGTCGTAGCCGTGTGATCCGGATGCGGTGAAGACCTCAAGGCGGTAATAGTAAGACCCAGGATCGTGGTCACCCAGTGCATACTTCGGCCGCTCGTGCGAGACCGGATAGACCTGATAGGTAAAGGCTTTTTGTTGGTCGAAGCGTGCGGTGAGCAGCAGGGAGCCAAGACCTGCGACGGGTGATTCAGTGATTTCAAGCGCACACTTGACTCCGCTGCTGCGCAGCTCAGAAACCACCTCAGCGAGCGCAGGTTTGACGATCGCGTCAACATACGTTGCTACTTCTCGATCTGTTGGGTAGGTGGTGGATCGCCGCAGCCTGCGACGCCAGCTTGTTTCGGAGTGCCCGAGACGCAGTGGCATGGTCATAGCGTAGCCCTCTTGGTGTTGGGTCTCGGTGCGCAATGCTCGGAACAGCGAGATCATAACCAAGAAGATCAACACGGACACGGGCAAACCAAGCACAACCGTGGCCTGTTGCAGCGTGGAGACCCTCCCACCAATAGCATCGCGAGCGTCAACAACCCGGTCGTAAAGGACCAGAAAATACGCAATCCCTTTGAGGCGTCTTGCCGCGGATCTTCGATCTGTGAAGAGAGTGTGGCCAGCACAAACGCGCCGGAGTCTGCCGAGGTGACATAAAACAGCAGTCCGGTCACAAGCGCAAGAGCAACCACCGCCGGCGCGAGAGGGTACTGCTGCATCAACGAGAAGAACGCCTGTTCCGGGGCGGTCACCGCGACGTCAGCAAAGCCCTTGTCACCGCCGATGACCAGTTCGAGCGCCGAATTACCGAGGATCGAGATAAACACCGCGATAAACGCAAACGGGATGACGAGCACGCCGGTGACAAACTGGCGGATGGTACGGCCACGCGAAATGCGCGCGAGGAAGAGCCCAACGAACGGGGCCCAAGCCACCCACCATGCCCAGAAGAACAGGGTCCAGCCCTGCATCCACGCGTCGGGCCGATCCCACGCGTAGGTGTCCATCACCATGCTTGGAAAGCGCGACACAAAATCACCGATGTTCATGACCATGCCGTCAAACAGTCGCCTGGTTTCGCCCGTGATCACAATCCACACCAGCAGCACAATGGCAAGAATCACGTTGAGTTCAGACAGCCGCCTGATGCCTTTGTCTACCCCAGATACCGTTGAGATTGTCGCCATAACAACCGAGAGCACAATAAGTGCGATCTGCATGCCAACGTTGTCGGGGTGCCAAACAAAATATGCATGCCGTAAGAGAGCTGCACAACACCAATGCCCAGCGTGACCGAAATACCGAAGATTGTGCCAAGGATCGACAAGATATCGAAGGTGTGGCCCGTCCACCCTTCAACCCGTCTCCCGAAGATTGGTGAGAGCAACGAGCGGATGTTCAGGGGGAGATTTCGCCGATAGGCAAAGTAGGCGAATGCCGCTCCCAAAATCGCGTACATACCCCAGCCAACAGGTCCGTAGTGAAACAGCGTCCACACAATTGCCTGGCGTGCGGCTTCGATCGTTTCAGCCTCCCCGCTTGGTGGGCCAACATACTGCGCAATAGGTTCAGCCACCGCGAAAAACATCAGGTCAATACCGATGCCCGCGGCAAAAAGCATCGAGGCCCAGGTAAACATGTTGAACTGCGGCTTCGAGTGATCAGGGCCGAGTTTCGTGCGCCCGTTCGCGGAGAACGCGAGATAGAGCGCAAACGCCACCACCACACCAGCGAGCAGCACAAAGTACCAGCCAAATGTTTCTGAAACCCAGCTGACGGCACCACCGATAAAGGATCCGGCCTGCTCTGGGGCAACAATCGCCCAAATAGAGATGGCAATAATCATGGTGGCCGACCCGATGAGCACCGGCCACCGAATACGGGCTTGAGTAATGCGCAGGGTTCCCGTGTTGGTGGTGACACGCGATTCCTCAACTGGGTTAGGTTGCGCTGCGGGGCTTGAGGTAGGCATATGGCTTCCCTTCTCCGCCGAGAGGAGTCCACCGGCGGGGCGAGTCTCATTCCCTCGTCATCATTGACGAGCGACCGCTACTCCCAGACGCTGGCGACAAGACTAGCTCAAGCGGAATTTTGAAATGAAACTGATATATTAGACTACGAGCACCTGTTGGCCCTGTCAATTACTTTCTGCCGATTCCAATCTCAGCACTCGACCACATTCACAGCGAGACCGCCGCGAGAGGTCTCCTTGTACTTCGTTTTCATGTCGATGCCGGTCTGCCTCATGGTCGCAATGGCCTGATCCAAACTCACGCGGTGCGACCCGTCACCGGCGAGCGCGAGCCTTGCCGCATTGATTGCTTTGACCGAGGCAATCGCGTTGCGCTCGATACACGGCACCTGCACGAGTCCCCCGACGGGGTCGCAGGTAAGCCCCAGGTTGTGTTCCAACCCAATCTCCGCCGCGTTCTCGACCTGCTCGGGTGTGCCCCCAAGCACCGCGCAGAGCGCCCCGGCCGCCATTGAGCAGGCTGACCCCACTTCGGCCTGGCACCCGAGCTCTGCCCCCGAAATCGAGGCGTTTCGTTTGAACAGCATGCCGATCGCCCCGGCAGTGAGTAAAAAGTCGACGACTCGATCCTCATTCGCTCCGCGAACAAAGCGGGTGTAATAGTGCAGCACCGCCGGCAGTATTCCAGCGGCTCCGTTTGTCGGGGCTGTGACCACACGCCCACCCGAAGCGTTTTCTTCATTCACCGCAAGCGCGTAAAGGTTCACCCATTCGAGCGCATCAAGAGCACCTCCGTCGACCGAATCGCTGAGACCCGAGAGGCGTCACCCTGCAATCGCCGCATCAGTCCGGGGCACGACGCTGCACGCCGAGTTTGCCAGGCAAGAGCGGTTCACTGCGCGTGCAACCGTTGCTCACGCACTCCTGCATCACCTCCCAGACGCGCAGCAATTGCTGTCGCACTTCGCTTTCTGAACGATGGGCGCTCTCATTGACCATCATCACACGCGCGATTCCCCGCCCACCTGCGCGCAACGCGCAAGTAACTCGTCACCCGAGGCAAAGGGCAGTGGATCCTCCGCCCCCTGCTCGGCGACACCTAGCTCTTCGGCTGCAACGACAAAACCGCCGCCAACGGAGTAATACTCCCGCTCAAGCAGAGGCGTTCCGACGGAGTCATAGGCGGACATACGCATTCCGTTGGGGTGCCCCGGCAGGGCGAGCTTGCGGTGCAGCGTCAGGTCGAGTGCGTAATCAAATGGAATCTCACGCACCCCCGCGATCGACAGTGTGTGCTCATCGCGCGCCCTGGCAACAAGGTCCGGCACAATGGCAGGGTCAAGGTACTCGGGGTCATACCCAGACAGCCCCACGATGACAGCGGCATCCGAACCGTGGCCAATGCCCGTGGCCCAAGAGACCCGAAGAGACCCGTTTCGACGCGAGCAACCCGATCAAGTCCGCAGACCTCACCGAGTTCTCTGAGAAACCTCCCCGCCGCACGCATCGGCCCAACCGTGTGCGACGAAGACGGCCCAACCCCGATAGAAAACAGGTCAAGAACACTGAGAGTCATTCGTCCGCCCGCTCCGTAAACTCACCCATCGCGTCGATGAGCCATCGCACGGTGAAGTCCGCAAACGAAGCCCGCGGGAACAAGCGGTACCGAGAGTCACCGACATAGTGCAGAATCAGCGGCACCTGTCCGAGCTGCGTCGCGATTGCGGTGCCGGCCGGAAACACACGCGGGTGCAAATCGGCACGACACCCCTTTTCAAGCACCTCGCGCGAGCGGGAGCCGCCGAGTTCAATGATGGTTCGATTTGCAGACAGATCAATAGCTTGACCCGGTAGGCCACTCAATGACCTTTCGGACCCAACGATGTCACCTGGACGCTGCCTGCGGGAAGTATCAACCGCTAAGAACTCGTCTGGGCTCAACCAAATCACGTGCAACCCCTCTGAGTCACCCGTGACACAACCGACGCGGTTTGGGAGAGAGACTCCCAGAGCCTGTTCCAACTGCTGCGCAGAGGTGCCAGCCGGCGAACATCGCAGACCCATTTGCAGAGCGAATGGGACCTCTCGCACAGTAGCAACTTCAGGTGCCTCCGCAGACGCGACACCCATTGCATAGCTCAGGTGAGCCGCGGGTGAAACGCGGAGGGTTTCCAGATCATAAGCAATTTCAACCATCGCGACGGGTTCCTTCTGGGTCGTACAACACTGGGGAGGTAATTTCGACGTCAACAAGCTGGCCGTTGACAGGAGCTTGCACGGTGTCGCCGATCCGGTCTCGTCCGCCCTCAATCAGGGCAAGCCCAAACGTGCGCCCGAGCGCGGCCGAGTGATACGAGGAGGTAACGTGGCCAATCATTGAAACCGGCCCGTCTTGTGGAGTAATAGGCGTGCCCGCGTTCACCAGTTGTGCCCCTCTTGCAACCGCGTTACTCGGTCTACCGGCAATACACCAACCAGATGCTTCCGGTCGACACGCTGATTGTCTATGCGATTGAAAGAACGTTTGCCAACGAAATCCTTCAGTTTCGACACGACCCACGTCATGCCTGCATCCTGTGGCGTCACCGTGCCGTCGGTGTCTTGTCCGACAATAATGAATCCCTTTTCAGCACGAAGCACGTGCATCGTCTCGGTGCCGTAGGGGTGATGTCAAAACGCTCGCCTGCTTCAACTACCGCCTCCCAAACAGCCTGCCCGTAATACGCCTCGACGTTGATTTCGAACGCGAGCTCACCCGAGAACGAAATGCGGCACAGCCTGGCGGGGATCCCGTTTGCCAACACGGTTTCCTGGAAGGTCATAAAGGGGAACGCATCGTTCGATACATCGACGTCGGGCGCGAGCTGCGCGATCACCTCACGCGACTTTGGTCCCACCACCGCAACGGTGGCCCACTGTTCCGTGACCGAGGTGAAGCAGACATCAAGCTCCGGCCACTCCGTCTGCTGCCACTCTTCAAGCCACTCGAGCACTCCTGCAGCCCCACCGGTTGTGGTGGTCATGAAGTACCGGTCATCAGCCAGCCGCAGAGTCACACCATCATCAAAGATCATGCCGTCGGCCTTGCACATGAGTCCGTAACGTGCGTATCCGACTTTCAACTTGGCGAAACCGTTGGTGTAGATGCGGTCGAGAAAGACTCCCGCGTCGGCTCCACGAATCTCGATTTTGCCGAGGGTTGAGGCGTCCATTACACCGACCGATTCCCGGACAGCGGCGCACTCACGCAGCACGGCCGCGTCAAGATCCTCACCTGAACGCGGGTAGTACCAGGGCCGTTTCCACTGACCAACATCTTCAAACCGAGCCCCGTGCGCAACATGCCACGGGTGAATCGAGGTCAGTCGTGCCGGATCAAAGAGTTCTCCCCGCCGACGCCCCGCGAGTGCCGCAAATGAGACGGGTGTGTACGGCGGACGGTGCGAAGTGCTACCGAGCCCCGAAAGGTCGGTCTGTCCGAGTGCCGCGGCAATGACGCCGATGGCGTTCACGCCGCTCGTTTTCCCCTGGTCGTTCGCGGTCGAGATCGACGTGTAGCGCTTGACGTGCTCAACACCACGCAGACCAGCACCGGTCGCACGAAACACGTCAGCCGCGCTCTGGTCACGCTGCAAATCCACAAAGTGGTGCTGCCAGTTGGCGGTGTCAGCGTGGGATTCGGGATCTGTTCCCACCGCTGGAACCAACCACAGCGGGCTCACCTTTCCTGGGTCAACCAACGACGCATCCGGCACCATCAAGGGTGCGGTAAACCCGCAACTCTGCGCCGCCAAGTGACCTGCGTTTGCCCCTGGGTGAGCGCTTCGCGCAGACTGTACGAACCGTTCAAGGCCCCGGCGGTCAACTGCTGCTCAACGGGCTCCGTCGGCACAAAACCAGCCACGTCGTAGTCCCAGTGCACCTTTCCCTGTCGCTGCGTGTGCAACTGGACGGTCGGGGAGAATCCACCCGACACCGCCAGCGTGTCACATTCGATCACCCTGGCATCTCCGGTGAGGTCTCCAGACTCGTCAACGCCCGACACCGTGACGGCGCTGATCCTCCCAGCCTGCCCGTCACCTGCACTATCAACCACCGCCGAGCTCAGTAACGCCGTGACTCCCGTGCGCTCCAACACTTCCTGGGCTGCGATGCCAGGGAGCGTCCGCGAATCAACCACCGCGGCGACCTCGATGCCAACCGCGTGCAGCTCATCGACCAGCGCGTACGCGGCATCATTGGTTGTTGCCACAACAACACGCGATCCTACGGCCACCGCGTACTGGTTGAGGTACTGACGCACGGCCCCCGCGAGCATGATCCCAGGGCGATCATTGTTTGCGAACACAATGGGACGCTCGTGGGCACCCGTGGCGAGTATCACCTGCGCCGCTCGCACATGCCAGATGCGCTGCCGGGGAGCTTTCGCTAATTTCGAGCCACCCGCGCAGGTTTCAACGGCAATCACGTAGTTCGCGTCGTAGCTTCCGAACGCAGTGGTTCTCGGAAGGTACACAAACTCCTCAGCGCTACTCAGGCGCTGAATCGTCGCGGTGATCCATTCTTCTGCCGCGGCCCCGTCGATCTGTTCACCCGATGCACCCAGCAGCGATCCGCCTGCTGTGGGGCGTTCGTCAAGCAGGATCGTTCTCGCACCGCCCTTTGCAGCCTCGCGAGCGGCAGCGATCCCGGCTGGGCCAGCACCAACAACTAACACGTCGACGTGAACATGTTTGTATTCATAGCGGGCATGATCGGTATCGGGGTCGAGCGTGCCAAGCCCGCTGAGGTACTCGGACTCTAGGCCCTCATAAATCTCCACGGTGGTGGCCGACAGCATCGACTCGTTTACGTCTGTGCTCGCGCGTTTTTTTACTCTGACGAGCGCGTTGGGCTCTTCTACTCCAGCGGCAAACACGCCCCTCGGGCGATTCAGGTACATCGACGGCCCGCAATCGATCCGCCCGGAGGCGATCAGTGCGCTCGCAATGGTGTCACCTTGAAACCCTTGATAAGCCCGTCCATCGACCGTGAACGAAATGCTACGAGAGCGATCGATTCCAACCCCGGTCACCTGATTGGCTGTGAGCCGCCGCCCGCTCATTGGGTCGCTCCCTCGCGCATCTTGGGGCGCGGCGCACCCATCGGATAGGTGCCGAGAAACCTGTAGCTCAGTGTGTCGCGAAGCGCATTGAACCACTTACGACAACCAACACTGTGGTTCCAGCGCTCGGCAAACAACCCCTTCGGGTTATCGCGATAAAACAGGTACTCGGCCCACTCGCGGTCATTCAGCGCGTGAGGATCCTCGGGTAGGGCACATGAGCCTGTCCACCGTAGTGGAACTCAGTTTCGTCGCGCGGGCCACAGTTTGGACACTCGATGAGTAACATATTGGTTCTTCTCCTTCACGTCTCGTATCAGTGGGCCACGGCCGCAGCACCGTGCTCATCAATCAGATGGCCGGTTTCAAATCGGTCGAGTGAGAATGGTGCGTTCAGCGGGTGGGCTTCTCCAGTAGCAATCGTGTGCGCGAAGGTGTACCCGGCACCGGGAGTGCCTTTAAATCCACCCGTGCCCCATCCGCAGTTCACAGACACCCCGTCAACGGGGGTGGTGGATACGATGGGCGACGCATCGAGAGTCACGTCAACGATTCCGCCCCAGGTTCGCAGCAGGTGAGCTCGCGCGAAGATTGGGAACAGCTCAACTGCTGCGGCCAACTGCTCTTCGATAACGTGAAACCCACCACGCTGGCCATAGCCGTTGTAGCTGTCAAGCCCGGCCCCCATCACGAGCTCCCCTTTGTGAGCCTGCGACACGTACACGTGTACGTGGTTTGACATAACAACGGTCGGGTGAACGGGCTCAAACAGCTCCGAAACAAGCGCCTGCAGGGGTGGGATTGGATCGGCAGCGCGAACCCAGCGAGTTTGGCAAGCATTGACGAGTGTCCAGCAGCGGCGAGCCCCACCCGGCGCGTCTCTATGAGCCCACGGGTCGTTTCGACCGCGGTGACCTGATCCCCCGACTTCACAAACCCTGTCACCTCACAGTTCTGAATAATGTCGACGCCCATCTCGTCACACTTGCGCGCGAACGCCCAGGCGACATGGTCGTGCTTCGCGATTCCTGCTCTGGGCTGGTACGTGGCCCCCATGACGGGGTAGCGCAGATCCTCGCTCGTATTGATAATCGGGCAGAGTTCTTTCACCTCAGCGGGTGTGAGCCACTCGGCGTCGACACCGTTTAGCACGTTCGCATTCACACGGCGCTGTGACTCGCGCACGTCTTGCAGGGTGTGTGCCAGGTTCATCACTCCACGCTGCGAGAACAAGAAGTCGTATTCGAGCTCTTCGGGCAGTTGCTCCCAGAGTTTCAGCGAGTGTTCGTAAATGGCGGCTGACTCGTTCCACAGGTAGTTCGAGCGAATAATCGTGGTGTTGCGTGCCATGTTGCCGCCGGCGAGCCAGCCACGCTCAAGCACGGCAATATTGGTCATGCCGTGGTTTTTGGCGAGATAATATGCGGTCGCGAGTCCGTGTCCACCACCACCAACGATGACCGCGTCGTAGCCCTGTTTTGGTTCGGGATTACGCCACAGAAAGTCCGGGTGCTCCGGCAACATGTCGGCCATCAGCGCGCACCTGCCAGTTCAAGGTTGGGATACAGCGGGTGTGCCATTGCGAGCGCAGACACCCGTAGGCGCAATCGGTCAAGCGCCTCAGGATCAGGCCCGCCGGGCTCTGTCCCCTCAATCAGAGCCTCGGCGATCACATCGGCCACCTCAGCAAACGCGTCGGATCCGAAACCCCTCGTTGCGAGTGCCGGGGTGCCAATGCGAAGCCCCGAGGTCACCATTGGTGGCCTCGGATCAAACGGAACAGCGTTGCGATTCACGGTGATTCCGACGGAGGCAAGCAAGTCCTCAGCGGCCTGTCCATCCAGGGGTGAATTGCGCAGATCAACAAGCACAAGATGCACGTCGGTACCACCGGTTAAAACGGCGATGCCTCGCTCTTCGACGTCAAGCCCCGAGAGCCGGTCGGCCAACACGCGTGCGCCCGCGAGCGTTCGCTCCTGCCGCTGCTGAAACTCTTCGCTCGCCGCAACTTTGAACGAGACCGCTTTGCCAGCAATAACGTGTTCGAGTGGCCCGCCCTGCTGACCAGGAAACACCGCGGAGTCAATCTTCTTGGCAATTTCGGCATCGTTGCTCAAAATAATGCCACCGCGAGGACCACCCAAGGTTTTGTGTGTGGTCGATGTGGTGACGTGAGCATGCGGAACCGGACTGGGGTGCAGCCCCGCAGCCACAAGCCCAGCAAAATGTGCCATGTCGACCATCAGGTACGCACCAACGGCGTCCGCGATGCGCCGGAAGCGCTCAAAGTCGAGTTGCCGCGAGTAAGCAGACCAGCCCGCAACGATGAGCTGGGGCGATGCTCATGTGCAAGCCGCTCTACCTCAGCCATGTCGACCAGGTAGGTTTTGGGATCAACCCCGTAGGGAACAATGTTGTATAGCCTGCCCGAGAAGTTAATCTTCATGCCGTGAGTAAGGTGTCCGCCGTGCGCAAGGTTCAGGCCCAGCACGGTGTCACCGGGACGAATCAGGGCGTGCATCACCGCGGCGTTTGCCTGGGCTCCCGAGTGGGGCTGCACGTTTGCATACTGCGAACCAAAGAGCGAGTTGATCCGATCCCGAGCAATGGTCTCGATCTCGTCCACGTGCTCGCACCCGCCGTAGTAACGCTTTCCGGGATACCCCTCCGCATACTTGTTTGTGAGAACGGAACCCTGCGCCTGCATGACCGCGTAGGAAGTGTGGTTCTCAGAGGCGATCATTTCGAGGCCCTCCCGCTGCCTCGCAAGCTCGGCATCAATGTGCCTCGCAATCTGTGGGTCGAGTTGCGCGAGCTGCGTGTTCAGCGCGACCGGGGCAGTGCTTTCGAACGTCGCTAACTTCATCATTGAGAATCTCCTTCGACTCTAAACTTTAATCGACAACTAATATATCACGATCATACTTGTATGCTTGTGCCAACACAAGAGGATACAGATGGACACAACAATCAGCACCAGCACACCCGAGGCGTCAAAAGCAAGCAGGGCGTACGAAACCCTCCGCCATCGCCTCATCATGCTCGACATTGCCCGGGCGATGCAATCAACGAAGTGTCCCTCGTAACAGAACTCGGGATCGGCCGCACCCCCATTCGCGAGGCACTCAAACGGCTGGAAAACAACCACCTCGTTGTCTCATACCCACGCCGAGGCACCTACGCCGCAAACGTCGACATCACAGACCTCGCCATGATCTCCGAGGTGCGAGTCACTCTTGAACCACTCGCCGCAAGGAAGGCAGCCCGGCAGAGTGGTGGCCCACTCAGGTCCCAGTTTTACGACGCCATAACTGAACTACAAAACTTACACCCCAAAGACAATCTGCGACGTCTTCTTGAGCACGACCTCGAAGTACACCGCCTCATTTACCGCGCCGCAAACAACCACCATCTCGCCGAGACGCTCGTGCGGCTGGACGATCTCGCCACGCGCATTTGGTGCCTCGTGCGGGATCGCATTCCCGAAATCTCAAACCACATTCGCGAACACATCGACCTCATGCAGTCCATATTGGACGGCGATGAGGATCGCGCCGCCGCCCTGGCAGCAGAACACGTTCGCCACTTTGAGGCGACCGTGCGCTCGGCACTGTAGCGCTCGGCACTGTAATACTCAGCGCCGCAGCACCGCGATACTCAGCACCACAGCGCTCAACTCAACCGCGAGACCAGACTTCTGCACCGAGTGCGATAGTCCACTCAAAATAGTTATCCGGGTGGCTTGCGAGAACTCCCCGTCGAAGTTACCATCGAGTTAACCTGATATATCAATTGCCTACTATGATTCAAGGTTGAGTTGCAGTGGGCATCCTGATGCTCACAAGAAAGGTGGCCTTGTGTCTCCCCACAACTCAGACAGTGAGTATGTTCTCACTTTCAGCTGCCCGCAAGAAGCTGGCATTGTTCACTCAATCACGGGGATCCTGGTGTCGCACGGAGGCGACATCATCGACCTCAGGCAGTTCGACGACCAAATCACCGGTCACTTTTTCTTTCGGGCAAAGTTCTGCCTCACAGACGCCGCAGAGGGCACCGTAGACGCCCTCCGCAGCGACATGACGGCACTAGCCAAGACGCTGGATGCCGAGTGGTTGCTGCGCTCGAACCAGAGCAAACAGCAAGTGCTGGTGATGGTTTCAAAGTTTGAGCACTGCCTCAACGACCTCCTATTTCGCACCCGAGTCGGCGAGATTCCAGCCGAGATAGTCGCGGTCGTGTCAAACCACCCTGATCACCGCCAGCTGGTCGAGTGGCACGGGATCCCGTTCTTCCACATCCCCATCACCGCAGACACCAAACCCGAGGCCGAGAAAAAGCTGCTTGAAATTGCTGATCGCTTCGAGGTTGACCTGGTGGTTCTCGCTCGATACATGCAAATCCTTTCAGACGATCTCTCGCGAGAGCTCACCGGGCGCGCGATCAACATTCATCATTCCTTCCTGCCATCTTTCAAGGGGGCAAAGCCGTATCACCAGGCATGGGAACGTGGCGTGAAGACCGTTGGCGCAACGGCTCATTACGTGAATCACGAACTCGACGAGGGTCCGATCATTGCGCAGCAGGTGCAGGCCGTTGACCACGCACTGAGCCCCGAAGACCTCGTGGCCATCGGGCGCGACTCAGAATGCAAAGCACTCGCGGACGCCGTGAAGTGGCACTGCGAGTCCCGTGTCTTTCTCAACCGTAACCGCACGGTGGTGTTGCGCTAAGGGGTATCGCAGCCGCCCTTGTGACGTGCTGCACCGGGAACGGCATACAGCACCGGGAACGGCATACAGCACCGGGAACGGCGTGGCAGCGAGAGCAACACGACACCGCGGCGTTTCGTGGCACCGCGAATGTCGCAGCACACGTGTGCGTCGGCTTTTATTGTTACGCGGCGAGTGGGAGCGGTGGCTCCCACCATCGTGCGGGTGGCGAGGTACCCCTTGGCCATAGGTATCGGCGCACTAGACCCCGTGGCAGCACCGTCTGCTGACCGTCTGCTGCGTGCAGCACAAACTCAGCCGTCCCCTCACGCGTGATTCGCCACCCACGCCGATGAAGCTGCATGTGGTGGAACCGACACAGCAGAATGCCCCGGTCAACATCTGTTCGCCCGTGGTGCTCATCCCACGGATCAATGTGATGAGCTTCGCAATATGACGCCGGTCTATCGCACTCTATCCATCTACATCCACCATCACGAACGGCGAGCGCGATCCGTTGCTTCGTTGTGTATAGTCGTGCGCTCCGTCCCATGTTTAGCGGATTACCGCTGCGGTCCGTGGTTACGGTCACCGTTCCCACTGTGCAGGCCTGCTGTTTTGCAACCCATCCCGGCACGATCCGAGCGCCGTCCTCGACGCACGAAGGACCAGCAAAACTATCTCTCCGACGGGTATTGTTTCCGTTGTCAGGCCCGCCCTCATGCCCTGGCTCGGGACCGGGATTTTCACCGATGATCCCTGGGATACCTCCGCTGTCGGGAAGAATCTGCACTAAACGAACCCCCGGCTGTCGCACCCCAAATACGGTTTCTGTGTCGGCGAGCGTTCCGGAGCGCACAATATCAATAAGCAAATCAAACGCGAGCTGCTCGTTTGATCGCGGGTCCGCAATCAACGTGTTCGCGCGTGCCCGCTCCGCCGGGTCCACAAATCGCGGGCCGCCACGTCTCGGACGCATCGCCGCATCAATCGTTGCGCGCAACCACTCAGCGGAAAGGTCGTCACACACCAAACTACAGCGGGTCAGACCGTCGCGGTCCGTCCACATACGAAACGATCTCGACTCAAACCGTCGCATAAAACGTGCGTCAGCTCCGACAGGATCTAGAAGGTCACGCACGCACCTGGCCGACCTCGCCAGCTCTTCAACCGTGACCCGCCCGGCTTCGACTATCAGCTCTTCCGCCGCCAGCGTCCACGCAGCGTGGGTGGCCGCGTCACACACAACAGCATGTTGTGCGGTTGGGCTTGGCGCTGCGGCTGGTTGCCCGAGCCCGCGAGCGATCACATCATGTTGGGCAGTTGTGATGGCGCCTGAGAGCAGCGCACGCCCGAGTGGCGCATGCCACGGCAGACCTCGCTCGCCGGTTCCCTGCTCATGTAGCCCCGCAGAACCGCCGGACCCGCCAGCATCGGTAACCGGTATGTCGCCGACACCGTCACCCTCTATGACAGACAAGACAGTCTCGGAGGGATGACCGCTACCTACAGTGTCGTAGAGCGATTCACCGACACGGACTTGACGAAACGCCTCCGCACGGCTCACACCGCCTACTTGCTGCACGAGTGAGGCCGCATTTCGATATCCCCGAGATTGCGCCAACCCCGCATGGCCAGTCGGTCTTGCCGAACGCTGAGCGATGATCCCAATCGCGGCAGTTCGCACCCGCTCAACTGTCTGCTCCAGGTCCGAAGCAGCTTCCAGTAGTGCAAACACCGCGACATCATCAAGACGCGCGACTGCCGCTGGGAGATCAGATGGGTCAGCGAGTTCACCCACAAGATCACGGATGCTTTGAACCCGTGTCGCGATCTTGGTGAAGAACTCCATGCCAACAATTTTTCCATCGAGCCACAGAAACGCCTAGGGATAACTCGACCAATATCAGCCATTTTTCGCGCCTGTGAGCGAAGCAAAGTCAGCAGGTGTTACTTCCAGTGCAGAGGACCGAAGATCGGCCCTGCCCGTTCAGTCGCCTCGGCTGCCCTCAGTCTCGCTAGTGAGATCCTCGTCGTCGGGAAGATCATCAGGAACGATAATGGTGATTTCCTGCGTGGAGAGCGAGAACGAACCCGTGTGGGTGTCGATAGCATTCGCCACCGATTCTTCAAGCAGCTTCGAGGCAAGCTCCCCCTGCATCACCAGTGGGTCTCGCGACAGATCTTTCCAGAGTGCCACGCAGAGCAGGATCATCACAACAACAAACGGCAGCGCCGAAACAATCGTGATGTTCTTCAACCCGTTCAGGGCTTCTGAGGGATCGTCACCACCGGCGAGCAGCATAATCGCGGCCACAGCACCCGTCGCAACACCCCAGAAAATAATGGAACGCTTACGCGGATCTTCAGCACCGTTCTCGGAGAGCGCGCCCATCACGATGGAGGCCGAGTCGGCTCCGGTCACAAAGAAGATGGCAATCAGAATGACCGTGAGAACAATCAACACAATGTTAATGACGCTCGGCACCGGCAGCGAATTGAGCAGGTCAAACAGTGCCGTATCAAAGTTAATCTGGGGAGCACCATCAACCATTTTCACGAGCGGGTTTCCTTCCCCTCGCTCAGCTGCCTTCTGCACGCCAATTGCGCCGCCGCCAAAAATGGAGAACCACAGCAGAGACACTACTGACGGTACAAACAGCACTCCAACAACAAACTGGCGGATCGTGCGTCCCCGTGAAATACGCGCGATAAACATGCCAACAAAGGGCGCCCAAGACACCCACCATGCCCAGTAAAATACCGTCCACCCCGACAGCCATGCGGACACATCGTCATCGCCCACCCCAGCGGTTCGAGATGCCATTTGCGGAAGATTCTCGATGAACGCACCAATAGACGTCGGAATCACGTTCAAAATGAAGAGTGTGGGTCCCACAACAAACACAACAACGGCAAGCAGCACGGCCAACACCATGTTTGCGTTCGAGAGCCACTGAATTCCACGCTCAATACCCGACACCGCTGAAGCCACAAAAGCGGAGGTGAGCACCGCAATAACGATGACAAGAAGTGGCGTCGTCACCTGTTCGACAACTCCCGCAGACTGGATACCGCCGCCAATCTGTAGCGCACCCAGGCCGAGCGAACACGCGGAGCCAAACAGGGTGGCCAGAATGGCAAGAATATTGATAAATCGCCCTCCAGCACCGTTCACAACCCGCTCACCAAACAGCGAGGTGAACATCGACGAAAAGAGGAGCGACCGACGCAAACGAAAGGTACTGTAGGCCACACCAAGACCGACGATCGCATACATGGCCCACGGAAAAAGCGTCCAGTGGAACAGGGTCTGTCCCATCGCAACGTTCAGCGCCTCAGCGGACTCCGCGTCAACCGTGTTCGGCGGCGGCGACATGTAGAAAAAGAGCGGCTCGCCCACCCCGTAAAACACGAGGCCGATACCCATTCCCGTCGCAAACATCATCGCGATCCACGACGAGGTTTTGAACTGCGGTTTTTCGCCGTCTTTTCCGAGCGGGATCCGCCCAAACTTACTCAGTGCTACAACAATGATAAACGTCGTAAACAGTGCCGCAGCCACCACAAAGAGCCAGCCGAAGTTATCCATCGTGCCAGCGAGCAGCTGTGATGCGACCTCGCCGAGGCCGTGGGGAGAAACAAACCCCCAAATCACAAATCCGACGACAGCCGCACCTGCGATCCCAAACACAATGAAGTCCGTGCCTTTGCGATGCTTGGTGGCGTTCTGCTGCGGACGTCCACGCAGATAGTCGATGAACTCTTGTGTTGTCTGTGGGCGTTTACTCATGTCAACGATTGCCGTCGTTTCCGGGCGAGCCTCGGTCAGTCTGGCTTTCCTTCCTCGCTCCTGCGGTAGGCACCGGCAGTCATAATGATCACTCCACTGTGATGTATTATTCATATATCTGCTGGCTTGTGAAAACCCTAACCACTCTCGAACCACTTGGCAAGCAGGCGTGTGGGATCGCAGCTCCAACTGACGACGCCATCTGCGATGCTATCCGCAGTCTGAGAAACATCTATTGACACCGTCACTGCTATCGGGCTACTCTCCGAAGGCATGACCTCCCTCACCAAGTGCTTTCTCGCGAACCCCGCCTCGGGGTACGAGAATGATTCCTGGGACGGCGATGCGATCGGATGGTGGGGCGGCGAGCCCTGACCCCGGGGCCACATCTTGACCAACAAGACCTGTATGACACCTGTGTCAGTGTTGACACGGACTCACCCGCGACCAGTTCGCCCCATATTTTAGACCCCATTTTCAGTCTCGATCTTGCCCGCGCTCAACAGTGCAGTTTTGCGCACCACAGTTTTACGCACCGCAGTTCTGCACACGCGAAGATCGGACACCCCTGAGAGGGCGTTTCCTCATGCTCGAAGAACCCAAAAACACTCAGAAATCGCCAAAACCAAAGAAACCAAAGAAAAGCCGCGAGCTCGGCAGCCTCGACTACAGGCTCCCCAAGTACCCGCACGACACCCATCCGATCCTTGTGCCCGGCATTGCGATCGACGAGCAGCGTCGCCGCTACCGCGTCGACAAACTCGTCTTCGCAATTGCTGGCTCCCTCACCGTCGCGTTTGTGATCTGGGGTGTCGCCTCACCCGACAGCGTCGCGGCGGTGTCACAGACCGCGTTTAACTGGTCAACGAACAACCTCGGGTGGATGTTCAACGCTGTTGCCATTGTGGTGCTCATTGCCCTGCTCGGCCTCGCCTTCTCAAAGTACGGCAAGATCCCCCTCGGCAAAGACGGCGACAAACCCGAGTTCAGCACGTTCTCGTGGACGGCGATGCTGTTCGCGGCGGGCCTCGGCGTGGCGGTGCTGTTCTGGGGCCCTTCTGAACCGCTCGGGTATTTCATCTCACCGCCCCCGCTCACCCACGAGCCCGAAACCGTCGAGGCGATGCACGGGGCCCTCGCCCAGATGTACTACCACTGGGGGTTTCACGCCTGGGCCATCTACGCACTCGTGGGCGGGGCCGTCGCCTACGCCGCGTACCGCCGCGGGCGTTCCCTACTCATGTCGTCGATCTTTCGCAGGCTCTTCGGCCAGCGCCTCACCGACGGCTTCGCCGGCAAACTGGTCGATGTGTTCGCAATCATCGCGACTCTGTTTGGTACCGCCGCCGCGCTCGGGATCGCCGCCATGCAGATTGGCACGGGCGTGAGTATTGTGTCGGGCGCCGACGAGCTGACCAACAATGCGCTCGTCGTAATTATCGCGGTTCTCACCATCGGTTTTGTGATCTCGGCGGTTTCGGGGGTCGCGCGCGGCATCCGCTATCTCTCAAGCCTGAACATCATTCTGACCCTCGGCATGATCGCCATCGTGTTGTTTCTCGGCCCCACACTCTTCCTCATGAATCTGCTGCCCTCTGCGATCATGGAATACCTCGGAACGATGTTCGCCATGATGGGCCGCTCGCTCTCGTGGGGTGCAGAAACGCAAGACTTTCAGTCGGCGTGGACCGTCTACTACTGGGCCTGGTGGATCTCGTGGTCACCGTTCGTCGGCATCTTCATCGCACGAATCTCACGCGGGCGAAGCATTCGTCAGTTCATTCTCGGCACGATCCTGATCCCATCTTCGCTGCTCTTTGTGGCGTACGGCATTATGGGCGGCACCGCGATCTGGATGTACCGCGAGGGCAGCCCAGGCTTCTCAAACGAGATGGCGCTGCAGGAGGTGCTGTTTGCGATGATCTGCAACCTGCCCTACGTGGAGTGGCTACCGTATGTTGTGCTGGGTGTGCTCGCCATCTTCTTCATCACCGCCGCAGACTCCGCGTCGGTGGTCATGGGGATGCTGACGACGCAGGGTGATCAGGAACCCCGCAAGTGGGTGGTGGTGTTCTGGGGCCTCGTGATGTCTGGGATCGCGATCGTCATGCTCTTGCTCGGTGACGGCAAGGCGCTGGCGGGGCTGCAGCAACTCGTGATCGTGACTGCCGTGCCGTTCGCGATCGTACTGATCCTCGCGATTGTTGCGTGGTTTCGCGAGTTACGCACCGATCCGCTCGTGCTGCGTATGCAGTACGCAGAGAAGGCCATGAACGATGCTGTTGTGCAGGGCGTTGACCGCTACGGAGACGATTTTTCACTCAAGGTCGCTCGAGCGAAACCGGGGTGTGGTGCCGGGGCCGATGTTGACTCGGAGAGCGTCGTTTACACCGAGTGGTACCAGCGCACCAACGAGGCGGGCGAGCCGGTCGATTACAGCTTTGAAACCGGCGAGTGGGCTGACGGCTACGATCCGGCCACTGGTGAGATTTCGGCGATCACCCCGGATCAGCTTGCGTCCGCAGAGCGCGCGGAGGAAGGAGCCGAAGAACGATGAAGCGCCAGGCGAAAACCCGCGTGCCCGAGCGAGGTGTCCGCGGTAACCGCAGTGCGGGCCGAGGTACGGTAGCGGCGGCAGTACGAGGCGTGGCAAAGGTAGGATCCGCCGCGCATCACAGGGCGGTCGTCGCTCGCGCTGAACACCCCCGTGGTCCATTCCCAGACGTTACCCGTCGTGTTGTAGAGCCCGTAACCGTTCGGTGCGAAGGCGTCCGCCGCAACCGTACCAACGGGCGCGGTGGGGGCATCGGGAAAGCGCCCGACGAAGGTGTTCATGCGCGGCACGCCGTCTGGCTCTCGCTCGGTACCCCAAGGAAACGGCTGCTGATCCAAACCCCCTCGCGACGCGAACTCCCACTCAGCCTCGGTTGGCAAGCGTGCGCCCACCCACTCGGCGTAGGCCACAGCATCTCGCTGCGATACCTGGGTGACGGGGTGGTGAGTGCGGTGTTCGGCAGTGGATCCGGGTCCTTCGGGGTGGTGCCAACTTGCACCCGCGATCTGGTGCCACCACGGGGTCGCCGCAACCCGCGGGGTGTGTGCACGCAGCTCTTCGGGCAGCAGGCCACCGAACACCAGGGCATTGCCGAAGCGTTCAGCGTCGGTGACGTAGCCGGTGTCGAGCACAAACACCGCAAAGTCAGCGATCGTGACGGTGGTGGCCGCGATTGCAAACGGTTGCAGGGTCACAGTTCTGACCGGCCCCTCACCATCTTCGGGGTACGCGAGTGCGTCGTCACTGCCCATGCGGAAGGCCCCACCGGGCAACTCGACCAGGCGCAGTTCACCGCTCGCAGCGGCCGCGAGGCGCTGCAGCGTTTCGGGGTCAAGAGCAGTCCCGAGGTCAAGAGACGCACCGCGATCCTGGCTCGCTGCCCGATCCGCCGCTGCAGCCGAGAACCCTGCCGCGGCCAGTTCACCCTCGGTACCACGCCCCGCCACACCATCTCTTGCGGGCCCACAACATCCCATAACAACCCCTTTGTTCGTTCCGCTCCACACCGAAAGGGTGCATCATGACACAAAACCGACCCAACATCATTGTGATCCAGGCCGACCAGATGGCCCCGCAGGCGCTCGGCGCATACGGGAATCGGGCGGCGAAGACCCCGCACATCGACGCCCTCGCTGAAGAGGGTGCGGTGTTCGATCGCGCCTACTGTAACACTCCCCTGTGTGCGCCGTCACGCGCATCGATGATGACCGGGCGGCTGCCCTCTGAAATTGGCTGCTACGACAATGGCGATGACTTCGCCGCGTCCGAGCCAACGTTCGCGCACCGTCTGCGCGCGGCGGGCTACCACACCGCACTCATAGGGCGCATGCACTTCATCGGCCCTGACCAAAAGCACGGCTTCGAGGAACGGCTCACCACCGACGTGTATCCGGCCGACCTCGACATGGTGCCTGATTGGACCCTTCCGCTTGACCAGCGACTGCAGTGGTACCACGACGCAGACACCGTGTTCACGGCTGGCACCTCACACGCCACGGTGCAGCAGGACTTTGACGACGAGGTTGGGTTTCGTACACTGCGTCACCTGAACGATCGGGTGCGAGCGAACCAGGCCGCGGGCGAAGAGCTGCCATTTCTGATGGTCACCTCGTTCATTCATCCGCACGACCCCTACGAACCGCCGCGCGAGCACTGGGATCGTTTTGAGGGGGTTGAGATTCCCGATCCTGCGCACCCTGAGGTGCCCGACGCGGCAGCGGATCCGCACACGCACCGCCTGCGGGCCATGAGCGGCTTCGACGTGCGCGACCCGAGCAACGACGAGGTGCGCCGGGCAAGGCGGGCCTACTACGCCTCGGTGAGCTACATCGACGACCACATTGGCCGCATTCGCGAGCGGCTCGAACAGCTCGGTCTCGCCAAAAACACCGTGATTATTGTGACGAGCGACCACGGCGACATGCTCGGTGAGAAGGGTCTCTGGTACAAGATGTCGCCTTATGAGCAGTCGTCGCGGGTGCCGATGATTGCGCACGGGCCATCGCAGTTTGTACCTCGCGGGCGTTTTGTGAGCACCGTGTGTCTGCTCGATCTCATGCCGACGCTGCTTGAAATTGCCGGGGTGCCCAGCCCGGGTGACCCCGATGCGTTGGGTGTCTCACTGCTTGAAACCGCCCGCCGCGAGCGCGCCGGTGAGGCACGCGCCGAAGACCGCGACATTGTGATCGAGTATCTTGCCGAGGGAACCTATCGTCCGCAGCTCACCCTCGTGCGCGGAAACCTGAAGTTTGTGTACTGCCCCGGCGATCCCGAACAGCTGTTTGACCTTGCGGTCGACCCCCACGAGCTAGAGAACCGCGCGGCCGACGCGGGGTATGCGGCGGTGGTTCAGGATCTGCGCGCGACGCTGGATGCCCGCTACGATCTCGGCGCCCTTGAGTCGGGTGTGCTTGCGAGCCAAGCAAGTCGCCGTCTTGTTGCTGAGGCACTGCAGACCGGGCGGGTGCAGCACTGGGACTACAACCCCGGGCCGGAACAGCGCTACGTGCGCGGCGACTTTTGGAGTGCACTCAGCTACGGCAAGATTGCGGATCCTGTGTCGTAGGCGGGGCTCTGGAGCACACGGTCAACCAGCAACTCCGGCTGAGTACGCGCAAACAGCGCTTCCTCCTGCGCCGCCCAGCGTTCCCAGTGAGGACGGAACATCTCGCCGTCACGGGCGAGCGCGCGGGATCGTCGCACTTCAGCTGGCACGTCGAGCCACACGCTGAACACGATCCCGCGCCCCGTTCGTTCTGCCCACGCGGTGGCCGCGGCGATGCTCTCGCGGGTCACCGCCCCGCAGCCTTCCACAACGAGCACCGGGATGGCGTCGACACGATCCGCTCGCGGGGCCGACGAGTCAGCCACAAGTTCAACCCACTCCGCAAACTCACCCCGCACCCAGTCATATCGCTGATACCGTCCGGTCGCGAGGACTTCGGCGACGGCACGGGATCCCTCGGCAAGCCCGTCCCACCCTGGGTAAAGATCCTCAACACACAACTGCTGCACCGCACGCCCCTGAGCCTGTAGGTGGCCCACGAGCTGCGCGGCAAGGGAGGTCTTGCCCGATCCCGAACGACCATCAATGAGCACCACGTCGGCGGACTCGAGGTCAGAAACCAACTCAGACAACATCTCCTCCAACACTAAAACTCCCCCGAAACTCAGCCCCAACTCGATCTACCCGCAGGCGATCTGCCACCACCATCACAGATGCCGTCAGTGTTCCCAGCAGCACGGCCCCGCAAGCCCGGCCCCGTAACTCCCCGGCGCCTGGTGCCCGATCAGCTGAGCGATCACCACGGGCAGGGTCTGCTCCCCCGGGCGCACCAAAAACGAGGTCGCCCCAAACTCGCCGAGTGAAGAAGCAAACGCAAAGCCGAGGGCTAACCCCGCCGAGCGCCCCACCATCGGCAAATCGATCGTCTGCAACACCGCAAACGGAGAGGCTCCCAACGAGGTCGCAGCGAATCGCAGTCTCTGATCAATCGACCGCAGCACCGGCAATAACGTACGCACCACCAGAGGTAGGGCCACAAGCGCCTGCGCAATCGGAATAAGCACAACAGAGGTTCGCAGGTCGAAGCCGACACCGAGCGGTTTGTTCATCGTGAGCAACAACCCAAAACCGAGCGTCACGGCCGAGACTCCGAGCGGCAGCATCACAAGACCATCAAACAGTGACATGCCTCGGCGCAGCATCGCCGAACCGGGTCGGCGCGACAGCACCAGGGCAATCAACACACCCAGAATCATCGCAATCGCCGCCGCCACACACGAAATGCGCAGCGACAGCCAGATCGCTTCGAGAGCCGTCCCATCAATCGGCAGATCGGCAGCCGAAAACAGCGCAACATAATTGCCGAGCCCCCAGGTTCCATCGGCCCCCCGCAGCGACCGCCCAAGCAGGGTCAGGATCGGCAACGCGTGCAATATGAGAACCGTCGCGCCAAACACCGCGAGTGCTGGCAGATCCGCAACACCCGGTCGTTTGTCCCGTTGCCCCCGCGGAGCCTCTGCGCGCAATTCAACCGCACGCTCCCCTGAGCTTCGCAAGCGCGCGGACACCGTGAGTGCGAGCCCCACAATCACAAACTGTGCGAGCGAGAGCACCGCCGCCGAGCGCAGATCAAGAAACTGCACGGTAAGCCGGTAGATTTCGGTTTCGACGTTCGCGAACTCGCGTCCGCCGAGAATCAGCACGATCCCAAACGAGGTTGAACTAAAGAGAAACACAAGAGCCGCAGCCGATGCCAATGCAGGAACGAGGCCGGGCAACGTCACGGTGAGCCAGGCGCGCACACGCCCTGCGCCCATCACCCTGGCCGCCATCGCCGCACTGTCATCGAGCCGAGCCCAGAAGCCCCCAACTGTGCGCACCACGACGGTGACGTTAAAGAAGGCAAGCGCCAGCACAATGCCAACAAAACTGCGATCGAGGCCGAGCCACTCAAGTGGGCCACCCGGACCCAACAACGCCGTAAACGCGGTGCCAACAACAACGGTAGGTAGCACAAACGGCACGGTCAGAAAACCTCGCAAAACGGCGCGACCCGGAAAATCAAGCCGGTATAGCACATAGGCTGCGGGCAATCCCAAAAGCAGTGATATGACGGTGGAGCCAACAGTCTGCAGGATCGTCTGCCCGATCACCTGCCAAGTGCGGGGGTCGCCGAACACTTCTGGGATCCCGCTCAGATCAAGGCGACCTTCACTGGCAAACCCCGTTGCGACCAGCGAAAAAACCGGCCACACAAAAAACAGCAGTATGAAGCCGAGCGGCAGCAGGGTGGCGAACGTCCACCCGAGCCACCGCCCGGCGTGCATCGAGTGGCTAGAGGCCGATCTGATCACTGAGTTTGCGCAGCCATCCCTCACGCCCCTGCTCAATCTTGTCGCTAGGCAGGTCGTGCAGTTGATCCTGAGTCGGCATCGGCGCAAACTGAGCCCAGTTCGCGGGAAGCTCGACCTCAGCATCCATCGGGTACATGTACATCGTGTCAGGGATCGTCTTCTGGAACTCCCCCGAGACCATGTAGTCGAGCACCGCCTTCGCGCCCTTCGGGTTCGCAGCCCCCGCGAGCACACCCGCGTACTCAACCTGGTTGGAGCAGGTGTCAAGCAGTGCCTTGGTAGTCGTGGAGGTGCCGTCTTCGCTAGTCGTGAACGCGGGTGACGAACTGTAGGAAACGACAATCGGTTTGGTGCCGTCGCCACCACCCTGAGTGAATTGCCCGTTGTAGGCTTCGGTCCAGCCCTGCTCGACCCGGGCGCCGTTGTCGACCAGCTTTTTCCAGTAGTCAACAAAGCCGTCTTCACCGAATGCGGAGACAGTGCCGATCAGAAATGAGGCCCCTGTCGAGGAGGCTGTGGGATCAAGCAGCACCGTGAGATCCCGATACTTAGAGCTCGTAAGATCCTCGTATCCCTGGGGCTCTGCGACCCCGTGATCCTTGAACCATCCGGTATCGATGTTGATGCACGTCGCCCCAACATCAACCGGCGTGAGTGATCCCTTGTTGTCAAAGGCGTAATCAGCTGCGCTTTGAGGCAGGTCTTTAGGCGCGTAGGCCTCAACCACGTCGTTATCGACGACCCTGGAGGCGAAAATTGTGTCTACGCCGAAAAATGCGTCCGCAATTGGCGCACCCTTCGTGAGCACAAGTTTACTTGTGAGTTCACCACCGTCACCCGCTGAGATCACCTCAATGTCGTAGCCGGTTGCTTTACTCGCCGCAGCCGCAAACTCCTTGTTCGGAAACGAATCGTGCACGGCAATTGTGACCTTCTTCGAGTCCTTCTCGGTGGCCCCGGCCTGCGGTTCCGCCGAACACCCGCTGAGTGTTAAACCTACCGCCGCAATCAGGGCGATCGGGGCAACTATGGCGCGGCGAGCGCGCGCACGAACATGCGTCATGAAGAGTTCCTTCCTCCGCTGGTATGAACCAGATCAGGTTGAACGGTCGGAGCTCGCGTGCTCCCTCTCAGCCCCTCGCGCAGGGACTCCCGTGGATTACCCTCTTAGCCTAGTGCTCCTTGCCCGGCCAGCGCCAACCCCTGTGGTGGTCTTTAGGTTCTTCAGACTCAGCCGCATCCACTGCATCCCACGAGTAGGCCCTCAGCAGTTCCTCGGTCTCCATGTCCTCAGCACTGACGGGTCCTGAACCAACGGTTTCGGCCAAAGCAGGTTCAGAATCGGGCGCATGCGTTTCCTGGTCATACAGCTCGGGATCGCGCGGCGGCGTCTCAATATCATAGGGCTCAGTTTCGAACGATTCAGTCTCGAACGCCCCCGTTTCAAACGGTTCAGAAGCAGCACCTTCGTTGTCGCTGCGTTCGGACTCCGGGAGCGTTACAACACTGCGCACCCCCCTCATTTCCCCTACCTCGCCAAGCTCGACGGTCTCGTGCTCGCCAAGGTGACCAGCCTCGATGTGGTCAGTTTGGTTTGCGCCTATCCCGGGAAGCCGATCTGACGCATCCGAAAGCTCGGGCAACATGGCACGAAGGCGGGAATAGTCGGTCTTGCGAGCGGCGACACCGACTACTGCCCCAACTCCGAGTTCCAGGGCGACTAAGCCGCCAACAAGCCAGGGTTCAGGCCCCACCGTGACGAGTCGATCAGGCCCAATCGAACCGGTCGCAAACGAGGCGAGTGCGGTCACGGCGAGGCCCACAAGCACCGCGGCAGCCACCGGAAGAATGAGCCCCACTACCCAACTCGCACGACGAATCTCATCGCGACTTGCAAACAGCACGCCGATCCCGACTCCCACGAGCACAAACAGCAGGGGAGCAATCAAACCAGCACTTCCCCACCCCTGGGGAATCGCCCCGAACATCGGTAGCGCAGGCATCGGGCCAAGCAACGCCCCAAAGGGTGAGGCCGAGCTTCCCGCACCAACCGCGAACCCCGCGCCTGAAACCCAGGAAACACCCCAAATTAACATGGTCGGCAGGTACGCAAGCTGCAAAAGGAAAAGCAGGAAGGCCCCGACCCCATCAAGCTGCAGATTCTGACTGAGAGTTGTAATACTCACATACCCCGCAATAATCGCGACGGTGAGGGCGATACCCGCGATTCCCATGACCCCGGCGATAAGCGCCGCGGCGATCCTCACCACCTCAGCGAGTCGCGCGGGAAGCGCACCAGCGGCAGGTACCCCGAGTCGATCAAGGCCCTGTTGCTTCCAGCGCAAGATTACGAGCCACCAATCATGTTCGTCTCGGGCGGCTCTCACCACAAACGCCGCGCCTGAGGCGCAGCCGTAGACGAGCGCGGCAACAAAGATCGCCAACCCTGCAGACCACACAATTCGACCGTGCGCGAACGGAACAACGAGGCTCGCAGCAAGGGCAAACCCGAGCGCGCCGCCCACCACACCAGCAACGCCCGTTCCACCGCGGCGTCCAAAGCGCCAGCCCGAGCGCATTGCGAGTAATGCGGTAATGAGCGTAACGCCGAGCGGCGCAAGTGACAGTGTGAACTTCAACGGTGCTGCCGCTAAGCCGAAGGAAACCGCTGCTTCCTGGGTCAGCGAAAAGGTGAGCGGCACAAAATGGCCAAGCAGCCAGACCGCGGATATGTTCGTCGCGACGTCGCCCGGTTCGGCAGCCAAACCAAACGTTACCGCCCACAGCAGCAGCGCAGGCACGGCAACAATCGCGACCCCCGCGATGGCAACGGCGAGCGCTTCAATTGCAGCAACCACTGCCGTCAACATGGGTCTCATCGCCCCAAAGTCTAGCGCCTTCAAGCGCACGGATCCCTTGGAATCCACGGACATCTTGGCTTCAATCTCGACATAGGCTAGAGGTCGATACTCAGTTGGAAGGCAGGCTATGACGTCCGAACACACTGGCCGAGTTGTTGTTGGCGGCGCCGGCGGATTTATGGGTTCATACCTCGCTAGACGATACCGCGAATCCGGTCGAGAGGTGGTGACAATCGGACGCGCCGGGGCTGACCTGAGTTGGGGCGATGCGATCGGGATCGCTGCAGCAGTCGACGGCGCTGCACTTGTGGTCGGGCTCGCTGGCAAGAGTGTGAATTGTCGGTACACCGCGCCTAACCGTGCAGAGATCTTTCGCTCGCGCCTGGAAACCACCGCGGAACTTTCAGCCGCCATCGCAGCGGCGAACACGCCCCCGGCACTCTGGGTGAATTCATCAACGGCGACGATCTACCGCCATGCCGAAGACCGCGCGATGACGGAGAGTCACGGCGATATAGGAACAGGATTCTCGGTCGAGGTTGCGAAAGCGTGGGAGAAAGCCCTGTTCGCTGATCCGCTTCCATCGACTCGCCGCATCGCACTTCGCAGCGCAATCGTGCTGGGGCAAGGCGGGGTGCTCGGCCCGATCCGCACCCTGACAAGATTTGGCCTCGGTGGCCCACAACACGACGGCCGCTGGCCCGTGAGCCGTGCTCGGAAGGCCGCGGGAACCGCGCACCTGCGAGGCGCCGCGCGAGGTCAGCAGCGATTCAGCTGGATACACATCGAAGACGTAGGCAGAATTATTGACTTTGCGGAGGCCACACCGACACTATCCGGTCCGATTAACGCAAGTGCACCGAACCCCGTTGATAACCGCACATTTATGGCAACCGTCCGACGTGTGCTCGGGGTGAACTTTGGGCTCCCAACACCACGATGGATGCTGGAAATCGGAGCTTCTCTGATACGCACCGAGACAGAACTTGTATTGAAGAGCCGCTGGGTTCTGCCAGAAAAGCTGCAGCAGGCGGGCTTCACCTTTCAATTTTCAGACCTCGAACCCGCGCTGCGTGAATCGTTCGATCGCGGCTAATCTCTGTTGGCGAGAGGCCGGGTCGTGCTGCCTCGGCTCGGGTTATTCCACGGGCAATCGAATTGAGACCGCGATCCCTCTGTGGTCTGAGATATCGGTTGCAAACACCTCGCAGCCTGTCACCTTGATGTCTGCACTCACAAGCACGTGGTCAATGGGAGCCGCAATCGCTGAGTTCACGCTGACGGGCCAGGTTCCCATGTTCGCAGCTCCACACTCCACCGCAGCATCGCTGAGAGAATGCAAGTCGGTGAAGAAGCCATGCCGCAACGTTGCGTTGAAATCCCCCGCCATAATGATCGGCTGATCGAGGCTATCGTAGTGCGCGAGATTCTCAAGGTCTGCACGCCACTGGCTCATGCGCCCCGGCAAAGGGGTGAGGTGTGAGTGGCAACGATCATTGGCATGTCGGAATCAGTGTTTTGCAGCGTCACGGTGCCAAATGTTGTGTTGGGGCCTTTGCGCTGGTGCCAAATCCCTAAACGCGGGTTCGTCATCACTGTTGTCGGAGACGCCCCACCCAGATCGGGGGTTCCGACGTATGAATAACCGACAAAATTCGTTCCGAGTATTGCCTCCTCAACTTCGAGCTGCGAGGTCTCAGGCAAGACCAGGATGTCTGGATCAAAACGGTCAATCATGTACTGCATCGTCTCACCATCGAGATTGCGCAGTGTGTTAAAGGCCACCAAGGTCACGTCTTTGGCCTCCCCTGTTTGGAGAGGCCGGGTTTCGCTGGTGAGATGCCCCGAAGGCGCTACCACCACCCAGATGCTAGACACGTTCATCACGCAGATGAGAATTAGCCCGACAAAACGACGAGGAGTGCGAACTCCATCAACCTTTGCCAACCGGCGACGTCGAACGTATGCCGCGAGCACCGTCATCAAATATACGATCACGCAGAGCGCAGCAACGAATGGCGCAAACACTCTCGGAAACGAGAGCACTTGAGCGAATGGAAAGTATGTGCTCAGGGCTTGAATCGGAGCGAATCCAGGCGCAAATACGAAGAGGGCAAAAATCAGGGTGATGATGCCCCCAGCCACAAGCAATATTCTCCGGGTCATGGGTTGAGGCTTCCACTCTCAACTCAGCAAATCAAATTAGGGGATGCAATTCGCGGTACGCGAACCGAGAAATCGCGGACGGTCAGAGCAAACAGGGCAGGGCAGAGCAGAGTTACTCCACCTCATCAAGCGCAGCAGCTTCTTCGTGAAGCGCGTGCCTTACCGCTTCTAGTGCCGGGTGAATGCCGCTCGAGGAGCGAGCCGCAGTAAACACCGTGCGCTGAGGATCCCCCTTCAACGAGACGAGTCGCAGTTGGTGAATGGCGCCGCGGTGAACCAAGTCTGGCAAAAGCGCGACCGCGTTACCCGTCTCGATGAGCCGCACGTGTGTCTGCAGATCGGCAGTTTCGTAACGCACGTCGGGTTCGAACCCGGCGCTTCGACACAACTGCAGGGCCCAATGCCGCGAGGCTGCTCCCTCTGGTTCCATCACCCAGGGCAGCCCAGCAGCGTCTTGCAGCCGCTCGACACGATCAAATTCAGGATCTCCCGCATCAAGCGGAGGCAAGCCCAGACGGATATGATCCCGCACTAGGGGTTCGCGATCCAACCCGGAAAAGTGCGGCGCCGAGTGCCCCGGGTATTGCTCAGCCACCACAAGATCGAACGCTCTTGCGCGCGTCTCCTCAAGACCTGCCTCAGGTTCGTGCTGCACCATTTCGACTCGGAGCCTCGGGTGCGCCGCTCGCAACCTCCTGAGTACCTGCGGCATCAGTGCCAAGAGTGCCGTCTGAAACACAGCCAGCCGCACGGTGCCCGATACCTCGGCGTGCGCGCGATGCAGTGCCGCCTCGGCACGCTCAAGTCCTGCGAGCAGCTCCTGCGTCTCGGCCACGAGCGCCTGCGCTGCGGCTGTCAATTCAAGCGTGCGCCCGACTCGACGTAGCAGCGTCACGCCGGCCTCCCGCTCGAGCAACGCGAGCTGCTGCGATATGGCGGAGGGGCTGTAACGCAGCGCTTCGGCCACCGCCGCGACGGTTCCACGGGCATCAAGTTCCCAGAGCAGACGGAGCCGTTTCATCTCAAGCACAGCGCACCCCAATTCATGCAGTTTTACTTCACACTATCCCACATAAACTGTTGCTTTACTTCACTCTTGCAAGGGGTGAAACTGGTCTCATGAACAACCCAACGAGCGAGGTAACCATGGCCACAACTGACGTCCGCCCCCAGCAACTCGCGGATGAAGCAATTGCCCTTGTGCGCCGCTGGCTCGCCGAAGCCGCGCAGGTTCCAGCTGATCCCTCAGCCGAGCGTCTCGCGGGCCTGCTCCGCGACCCGAACGGCCTCGACTTTGCTGTCGGATTCGTCGACGGTGTGGTGCGCCCCGAAGACCTCAACGTCGCAGCGAAGCGCCTCAGCGAATTGACCTCACTCACCCCAAAGTTTCTGCCCGGCTACATGCGCGGAGGCATGACCCTCGGCGGTGCACTCGCGAAGCCGCTCTCGGGAGTTGTGGTGCCGGTGGCCCGTCGTGTGCTGCGCGAACTGGTCAGCCACCTGATTATCGACGCGAGCGACTCGAAGCTCGGGCCCGCCATCGCGAAGATCAAGCGCGACGGTGTGAGCCTCAACATCAACCTGCTCGGCGAGGCGATCCTCGGCAAGGCAGAGGCAGAGCGCCGCATCGAGGGCACCCACAAGCTGCTCGCGCGCGACGACGTCGGCTACGTCTCGATCAAGGTGTCATCGACCGTTGCACCGCACAACCACTGGGCGTTTGACGAGGCAGTCGTCGAAATCGAGCAACACCTCTTGCCGCTCTTCGAGAGGGCCGCGGCCGCGTCGCCACGCAAGTTCATCAACCTCGACATGGAAGAGTACAAAGATCTCGATCTCACACTCGCCGTGTTCACCAAAATCCTCGACCGCCCCGAGTTTCTCAATCTCGAAGCAGGCATCGTGTTGCAGGCCTACCTGCCCGACGCGCTTAGCGCGATGATGCGTCTGCAGAAGTGGTCGGCGGCCCGCGTCGCGCGCGGTGGCGCGCCCATCAAGGTGCGCGTCGTGAAGGGCGCAAACCTGCCGATGGAGCTGGTCGAGGCGACCGTTCATGGCTGGGAGGCCGCGACCTGGGGATCAAAGCAGGAATCCGACACCGGGTACAAGGCCGTACTCGACTACGCGCTGCACCCCGAACGTGTGAAGAACGTGAGGATCGGCGTTGCCGGTCACAATCTCTTCGATGTGGCTTTGGCCTGGCTTCTCGCAAAGGCACGTGGGCTCAGAGCGGCATCGAGTTCGAGATGCTGCTCGGCATGGCGACGGGGCAGGCGGAGGCCGTGCGGCGCGAGGTCGGCGGTCTGCTGCTCTACGTGCCGGTCGTGCACCCGCAGGAGTTCGACGTTGCAATCGCTTACCTAATTCGCCGCCTCGAAGAGGGAGCCAGCCACGAGAACTTCATGTCGGCCGTTTTCGAACTCAACGACAACTCCGCGCTTTTTGAGCGCGAAAAAGACCGCTTTCTCGCGTCGCTCGCCGACCTCGAAGCGATCACCGCCGACGGTGATCCCGAGCACTTCAACGTGCCCAGCCCGCAGCGCAGCCAAGATCGTCGCGTGTCTCGCGCGGACACCGCTGACGATCGCATCGCCGCAAGAGTAGCCGCGGGCATCGAGGGGTTTGAGAACACACCCGACACCGACCCTGACCTGCCCGGCAACCGCGAGTGGGGTCGTGAGATCGCGAACCGCATGGTTCACTCACAGCTGGGCAAGGCGACCGTCGATGCCTCTCTCATCGCAGACAGTGCCGATCTGGAAGCCGCCATCGAGCGTGGCCGCGCGTCTGCCTCTGGTTGGCAGGCGCTCAGCGCAGACGAACGGGCACAGATTCTGCACCGCGCGGGCGAGCAACTCGAAGCTCGCCGCGCTGCTCTGCTTGAGGTAATGGGATCGGAGTGCGGCAAAACGCTCGACCAGGGCGACCCCGAGGTCTCCGAGGCCATCGACTTCGCGCACTACTACGCGGCGCTCGGCCAGGCGCTTGAGCAGGTCGAGGGTGCGACATTCGTGCCGCAAAAGCTCACCGCGGTGATTCCGCCGTGGAACTTCCCGGTCGCAATCCCGCCGGAGGCACCCTCGCCGCACTCGCCGCAGGCTCCTCAGTGATCATCAAGCCCGCAACCCAGGCGGCCCGCTCCGGTGCCGTGATGGTTGAGGCGCTGTGGGAGGCAGGAGTTCCCCGCGACGTGCTGCAGATGGTGCAGTTTACGGACCGCGCGCTTGGTTCGGCCCTTGTGGCCGACACACGGATCGACCGGCTGATCCTAACCGGTGCTTACGAAACCGCGGAGACCTTCCGCGGCCTGCGCCAGGATCTACCGATTCTCGCCGAGACCAGCGGCAAAAATGCCATCATCGTCACCCGAACGCCGACTTCGATCTCGCCGCCCGCGATGTCGCGCAGTCCGCGTTTGGTCACGCCGGTCAGAAGTGCTCGGCGGCGTCACTCGTGATTCTCGTCGGCTCGGTGGCGCAGTCCAAGCGCTTCCGCGGCCAGTTGCTTGACGCGGTGCGCTCGCTCGACATCGGCACCCCCGATCAGCTTACGAGCCAGATGGGGCCAATGATCGCGGCCCCCTCCGGCAAACTAGAGCGCGGTCTCACGAAGCTTGAGCCGGGGCAGAGCTGGATGGTGAAGCCTGGTCCCGTTGAGGGTGATCACCCGCTCGCCCGCGACGCTTCAGGCGCTTCAAAGCTGTGGACACCCGGCGTTCGCGAGGGTGTGCGGCGCGGAAGTGAGTACCACCTCACCGAGTACTTCGGCCCGATCCTCGGCATCATGACGGCTTCGACGCTTGATGAGGCGATCGACATGGTCAACGACATCGACTACGGTCTCACGAGCGGCCTGCACTCCCTCGACCGCGATGAGCTCACGCTGTGGCTCTCACGCATCGAGGCGGGCAACCTCTACGTCAACCGCGGTATCACCGGCGCTATCGTTCGCCGCCAGCCCTTCGGCGGCTGGAAGAAGTCGGCGATCGGCGCGGGCACTAAGGCCGGCGGCCCGAGCTACCTGTTCGGGCTCGGCGACTGGAAAGACGCGCCAAGCGCTGCTGATCCGAGCAGTGCCGATCCGATCCGGCCGATGCCCGCGGCGGCCCCGCTACTGCGGGCCGCGCAGCAGGCCGATCTGCCCGAGGAGTCACTGGAGTGGTTGCGCGCAGCTCTCGGCTCGGACGCCGCAGCCTGGGAGCAGGAATTCGGTGTGCGCCGCGATGCCTCGGGGCTCGGGATCGAGCGCAACGTGCTGCGTTATCTGCCGGCCCAAACTGTGATTCGCGCGACAGCGGATGCCTCTGTGGCCCACGTTGTTCGTGCAGTTGCCGCAGGAGTGACAGCGGGATCGGCCCCGCTACTGAGTCTGCCGACAGCGCTCCCCCAGGCTATTCTCGCGGCGTTCGAAACAGCCGGTGTCGCGATCCACTTCGAAGATGACGATGCCTGGGCCACCCGCGTTGCCGGCCTTGCCCGACGCCAAGGGCCAGCCGCCGGTGCACGCATCAGGATCATCGCGGGCGATTCGCGCGAGGACGTTATCTCGGCGACCTACGAGGCTTCGGGTGGCAAACCCGACATCGCGGTCTACGGCGGTCCCGTCGTGTCGGCGGGTCGCGTCGAGATGCTGCCGCACCTGCGCGAGCAGGCAGTGTCGATCACGGCGCACCGCTTCGGCACGCCGAACCATCTGAGCGATGGGGTGATCTAGTGTTTGGGGGCTCACCGGCTGGGTCATTGTTTGGGCAGTGGATTCGCACGACCGACTACCACACGGCCGGCGAACCCTTCCGCATCGTGCACGAGGATGCCCCCGTTCCGCCCGGCGAAACCGTTGGGGAACGCCGCGTCGCGGCAATGACGGCGGGCTCAGAAGCTGACTGTGTCCGCGAGTTGCTCTGCAGTGAGCCTCGCGGTCACGCCGATATGTACGGCGGATTCATTGTGCCGCCCGATGATGCGGGGCCCACTTCGGTGTGCTGTTCTGGCACAAGGACGGCTTCTCGACGGCCTGTGGGCACGGCACGATTGCGCTTGGAGTGTGGGCGACCGACACTGGTCTCGTCGAGAGTGATCCCGATGGCGTGACCGAGGTGCGCATCGATGTGCCCTCAGGCCGCGTGGCAGCACAAGTTGAGCGGCGGAACGGCAAGCTGGTCAGCGCCACATTCCGCAACGTAGCCTCGCACGTCATTGCCAGAGGGGTGTGCCTCGAAACAAGCCGTGGCTCGGTGCTCGTCGATCTCAGTTTCAGCGGCGCAATCTACGCCTCGGTGCGCGCCACCGATGTGGGGCTCTCCGTTGATCCTGAGCACTACACCGAGTTGATCGCGCTCGGTCGCGAGGTGAAGTGGGCGCTCAACGATGCCGTCGAGGCACAGTACGCCGCTGACCCGCGGCTCTCCGGCGTCTACGGCACAATTCTGTGGGATGACCTGGGCCGAGGCACCGAGGGTCCCAAGCAGCGCAACGTGACGGTCTTCGCTGACGGTGAGGTGGATCGCTCGCCCTGCGGCTCCGGTACCGGCGCGCGCGTTGCCCTGCTCGCCGACGATGGCACCCTCACTGCAACTGACACCCTCGAACACCACTCGATTGTCGACACGGTGTTTCGAGCGCGCTGGGAGGCGGCGGGGGTGGACCTCAGCGGCGAAACACTCGTCACCCCGTTCGTGACGGGCACCGCTTACCAAACCGGCGAGCACCGCTTCATGCTTGATCCCGCGGACCCCCTCGGCAGTGGGTTTGTGCTGCGGTAGGGCTTCGTGTGGCGGGGCGATACGAATTGCGCCAACGGCAAGGGACTTTACCGCCGGCAAAGAAACTAGCGGGTAAGCATCCTTGCCTTCGGTTATCAGCCTTGCCCGAGTCGCGCGGAGCGGCACTACGGGACAACTGAGGACCGCCGACCACAGCGGGGTCAACCGCATTGTCAATGGTGAAGTTCGCCATGTTGGGCAGGTAGCGGTTGGTCGCGAGTTCGAGGATCATGCCGCGCGCACCGTAAGAGGTGCGCCGCACCCGCAGCAACGCGCTTCCCTCGGCAACACCCAGCCATTTCGCCTCGCGCTGCCCCGCACCCTCGGCGTCGATCACGTTGTGGGCTCGCACGGGAGCCAGGCCGTGCTCCCGCAGAATCTGGTACATGCTGGCCTGCTCGAGATCTTCGACAAGAAAGTAGCGACCGACGTCGAGCGGGTACAGCGCTGACTCGAGCATGACGGGCTGATCGTCGAAGTACCGCGCGCGAAGCACCTCCACGATCGACGCACTCGGCTCGATCCCGAGCCCCTCCGCTTCCTGAGTGTCAGCGAGGCGGCGAGAAATCTCAATCACCCGTTGGCCGGGCACTCGACCGAGGCTCTTTGCCCACTCCGTGAACGACACAAAGGTGTCAAACGACTGCGATGGCACCACCCGCTGTACCCGGGGTGCTGATCCGATCCCCCAAGCACCAGCCCCTCAGCCCGCAGTGCGGCGAGCGCCTGGCGAACGGTGCCGCGCGACACACCGAATTCCTCAACGAGGCGCCGTTCGCTCGGCACCCGGTCTCCCTGCTCCCACTCACCCGAGAGTATGCACTCACGGAGCGTCCCATACACCTGCGAGTGCAGTGGAAGGTTTGTGCTCATCGTTTCACCCTAACCCCTCGAACTCTGACACGCACGGATCCCTCAAACTGGTTCATACCTTAACGCAAAAGTTACCAATCCCCGGAAACACACAGCGTCGAAAACCAATCAAATCAGATGGTTTTCACGCACCAGTTTCTCAACTGGTATTGACCAGTTGAGAAAAGTCTGTGTACCATTGCACAACTCGTTTCGTTTCGGCGAGACACACAACAACAGCACTGTGGCTGTCAGGAGGAAACGTGACCGCAATCCAGGTGGATCAACTTTCGGTGTCGTACGGCGACACAAAAGTCATCAATGAACTCAGTCTCACCATTCACGACGGTGAGTTCTTTACGCTCCTCGGCCCCTCCGGGTGCGGCAAAACCACCCTGCTTCGCACCATCGCCGGTTTCATCACACCGGTGGCCGGTCGCCTGTCGTTCGACGACGCCGACGTCACACGGGTGCCAACCCATCGCCGCGACATCGGCATGGTCTTTCAGGATTACGCACTTTTTCCCGACAAGACCGTCAACACCAACGTCGCCTACGGCCTCAAGGCGCGCCACCTGGAGCGAAGTGCGATCCCGAACCGCGTTGAGGAGGCGCTCGAACAGGTCGGCATGACCGGCTACGGCGACCGCCTTCCCGGCGAACTCTCGGGCGGGCAGCGGCAACGCGTGGCACTCGCGCGTGCGCTCGCCATTCGCCCCAGGGTTCTGCTGATGGACGAGCCACTCTCAAACCTCGACACAAAACTCAGGCTCTCGATCCGCGAGGCGATCGGCGACCTGCAGCGTGAGCTCGGGATCACCACCGTGTTTGTGACCCACGACCAGGAGGAGGCACTCGCACTTTCCGACAGGATCGCACTGTTTCGCAGCGGAAACATTGACCAGCTGGGAACACCCAACGAAATCTACCGCAGGCCCGCATCGAGCTACGCGGCCGACTTTATTGGGGCGGCGAACGTGCTCCCGGTAACGATCGCAGACGATGCCGCAACCAACGACGAAACCGTCACCGTGAGCCTCGGTTCAGCCTCCCTGCGGGGCATACGGCGCACGGCATTGCGCGCGGGATCGGCATACGCCGTTGCAAGGCCCGAACACCTACGACTCTTGCCCGGCGACGGCCACAGTGATCCCTCGCACGAAGAGACCGGAAGCTCGGTGATCCCTGGCGAGGTGATTCGCCACCAGTACCTCGGCTACAAACACCAGTACAGCGTGCGCCTCACTGACGGCACCGTGATCGCGAGTGCGGAGCCCGCTTCGGGAAGCAGCCACAGTGCGGGCGACCTCGTCTCCGTGGTGTTTCCGACCGCAGAAACGCTGGTGATGGCCTCATGACCCTCACGGCTCCCCCACCTGTTGCCACGGAAACCCGCGCCTACACGATCACTCGGGAGGCGAAGAAGCGGCAGTTTTCGCCCTGGCTACTTCTCAGTGTGATCTTTCTGGCGTTGATCCTCGCGTTTGTGACCTGGCCCATTATCAACATTCTTATCGGCTCGATTTCAAGCAGCGAGACAGGGGCCTTCGCCGGCTGGTCGACCTTCTTTGCCGACGAGCAATACACTCGCGCGGTCGGCAACACACTGCTGCTCGCGACCATCGTGACGGTACTCGCAACCGCGATCGGCGTGTTTCTCGCCTACTTCACCTCGCGGTTCTCGTTCTGGGCAAAGGCCGTTATCGCGGTTCTGCCGATCACGGCGATCCTGGTGCCAGAGGTGATCGTGGCACAGTCCTGGCTTATGTTCCTTGGCAACAACGGGTTCCTCACCCGGTTCGTACGCGACGCGTTCGGGTGGCACTCCCTCACTCTACGGCTGGACCGGACTCATTCTGATCCTGCCGTTTCTGTATTACACCTACGTCTACCTCGGCACCCTCGCCGCGTTCAAGGGATTCGACGCTCAGCTCGAAGAGGCCGCGATGAGCCTCGGATCCTCGCCACTAAAAGCACGTCTCAAGGTGATGATCCCCGCGGTGTTCCCCGCCATCGCTGCCACCTCGTTGCTTGTGTTCACCCTCACACTCGGCAACTTCGCCACCTCCACGATTGTCGGTGGAGACGTCAAGCTGCTCGCTCCGCTCACCTACAAAGTGTTCCTCGCGGAGACCGGCGGTGATCCCACGATGCAGTCAACGCTCGCGACCGTGTCCATTGCAATTGTTGCGCTCGTGCTGTTTGTTCAGCGCTTGACGGTCGGGCGCAAGAAGTACGAGATGGTGCAGGGGCGCTCCTGGACCCCAATCCCACTTCGCGGATTCGCGGGCTCCGCCACCGCGGTCGTCGCGGGGATTCTGCTTGTCGCGTCAACGCTCCCCCTGGTGATGGTTGTGCTCATTGCGTTCACCAAGAGCAGCGGGCCGGTGCTGAAGTGGGGCGAGTTCTCCCTTGACAGCATCACGACCGTTCTCGCTCGCGAACCGCAACCGATACTCAACACGGTCATGTTTGGCGGTCTTGCCTGCCTGATCGGGGTCGTTGCCAGCTCGATCATCAGCGTGCTCATCGTGAAGAAAAAGAACCCGCTCACGCCCGCGCTCGACTACCTCGTCATGCTGCCTATGGCCCTCTCCGGTACGGTCCTCGGCATCGGCATGATGACGGCGTTCGGCAGCGGGAGTTGGATCACGCTCTCTGGCACCTCCGCGATCATCGTGCTTGTGTTTGTTGTACGACGACTCCCGCACGGTCTGCGCAGCGCCTCAGCGACACTGCACGCGATCCCGGATTCCCTTGAAGATGCCTCGATCAGCCTGGGTGTCCCGCCCTTCCGCTCGTTCGTAAAAGTGGTCTTGCCGCTGATGGTTCCTGGCATTGCGGCCGCCACCGTGCTGACCTGGACCACCATCATCGCCGAGCTTTCCGCTTCCCTCGTGGTGTATTCCGCGGGTCGCGAGACGATCACCATCAAGGTGTTCCAACTGATGAACACCGGGTTAAACAGCCAGGCTGCGGCCTACGGGCTGATCCTCGTTCTGCTCGCCATTGTTCCCATTGTTGTCGCCACGCGGGTCTTCAAGATCCGACTGTTCACCTAATTCTGCCCTCCCTTAGAAAGGCACCCCCATGAAACTGTCCCACGCCATCACATCGAGCATTGGCATCGTCGCCACCGCTCTTCTTCTTGCAGGCTGCTCGGGTGGTGACTCCGCAGCCGAGACCTCGAAGGCCGTCATGTACACCTCTAACAACGAAACGACGGTTGGGGTTGTGACCTCGGCAGCGGCAGCGAGCGATCCGTCACTGAAGGTCGAAGCCGTCACGGGCAGCTCGGGTCCACTGCTGCAGCGCATCAAGAGCGAAGCGAGCGCTCCGGCCGCGGACGTGTTTTACAGCGCCCCCGCGACCACGTTTGCCGATTTCAGTGAGTTTGCGGAACCGTACCGCTCACCCGAGGCCGACGCAATCCCCGCAGATCTCTTGGACGCCGAGGATCGGTGGGTTCCCACCAACACCCACGTTGTTGCACTGATGGCCAACACCGACCAGATTGACGGCGGGAAGGCTCCAACGAGTTGGAAAGACCTCACTGACCCCAAGTGGAAAGGCAAAGTGATCGTTGCCGATCCGAGCCAATCTTCGACGGCGCTCACGGCACTCTACGGGGCCTCGAAGGTGCTCGGCGAGAACGACTTCACAAAACTTGTGGAGAATCTCGAGGTCACCGAAAACTCAAGCAACGTGTACCCGGCGGTGGCCCAGGGTGAATACGCCGTGGCTATTGCGTACGAGTCCAACATCTACCCCTACGTCGCTGGCGAGCAAGCAGGGATCGAAATGGTGTATCCGAGGACGGCACCTTCGTTGAGTACGATTCGGCATTTGTTGTGAAGGGTGCGCCGCATACGGCGGCAGCAAAGCAGCTGATCGACGTGATCCTCTCGAA
Organism: Leucobacter coleopterorum; assembly: GCF_011382985.1. Lineage (GTDB taxonomy): Bacteria > Actinomycetota > Actinomycetes > Actinomycetales > Microbacteriaceae > Leucobacter > Leucobacter coleopterorum. The sequence continues at coordinate 1,102,375 of NZ_CP049933.1, read as the reverse complement.
GGAAGCACAGGAAGAAAACCTGAAGCAATCGTTCCGTCGCCCCGTTCGAGATGACATCGACCCGACCGAGTTCGTTGACTTTAAGAAGCTCGAAGACCTCACTATCGTCGACATTCACGGCCCAGAAGATGCCAAGGGTCGCGAGACGTTCCTCTCCTCATGGGCAAAGAACTGAGCGCGGTAGACGCAGCAGTGGTGACGTTTGCCGATCACTCTCGTGTTGGCGAGTTCATGGCGTTTATCGCCGAACTCGCCAACACGGCCCGAGCTGCGCTGTCGGACCACCATCGGGTTCGTCGTTTCGACACAAAAGACGACGCGAGTCCCGTTACCGAGTTCGACCGGGCCGTTGAGCAGATGCTGCGCGACCGTATCCACCACCGCTACCCCGACCACGGCATCGTTGGCGAGGAGTTTGCTGCGGAGCTGCCTGACGCAGAGTTTGTGTGGATCATGGATCCCATTGACGGCACGAAGCAGTTCATCGCCGGCATTCCGGTGTTTACCACGCTCATCGCGCTCTGCCACAACGGGACCCCCGTGGTAGGCCTGATCGACGCACCCGCAACAGATGACCGCTGGCTTGGAGTCAGCGGCGGGGTCACCACACACAACGGTGAGGTGGTGCACACGAGCGGGCGCACGACGGTCGCGGGGGCCACCGTGTCGTGGAGCAACCCCGAGGTTGTGCTTGATCCTCACCTCGCGGGTCGAGAACGCCTCAACGCGCTCACCGCCTGGCGGGTGTTCGGTGCGGCGGCGTTCGGGTGCGGGCGCCTAGCGTCGGGCGCGCTCGACCTGGCGATCGAGAGCGGCACCACTGGCCCACACGATGTCTGCGCGCTAGCCCCGATCATCGAGGCAGCGGGAGGCAAGTGCAGTGACGGCTTCGGGGAGCCGATTACGCTACACTCGACCTCCACGTTCCTCGCCGCGGCGACGCCCGAGTTGCACGCGGAGGCGCTCACTACGTTGAACAGCGATAGGTGTTAGCTGGTCTGGTCCATCCACGCCTCAAGCCCGGCAGCATCAATCGGCAGCACATCACTCAGCACGTCGATGCCGTCGGAGGTCACCACGAGGTCGTCCTCAATGCGCACACCAATGCCGCGCAGCTCGGGCGGCACCGTCTCATCCCAGGCGTGAAAGTACAGCCCGGGCTCAACCGTCAGCGCCATGCCGAGCTGGATCGTGCCGCCGAGGTAGGTCTCGTAGCGCGACGACTCGCAGTCGTGCACGTCAAGACCGAGGTGGTGGCCCACACCGCACACGATGTAGCGACGGTGGTGCTGCCCCGTTTCAGAGAGCGCCTCATCAACCGAGACCGGCAGCATTCCCCAGTCGTGAAGCCCCTGCGCAATAACCTCCATGCAGGCCGCGTGAAAATCTGCCCAGAGACGTCCGGGCGCACAGCGTCAAGTCCAGCTCGGTGCGACTTCTCAACAAGATCGTGCACGGCACGCTGCTCGGGGCTGAAACGCCCAGAGGCCGGAATCGTGCGGGTCACATCGGCGGTGTAGCCGCTGCGGTTCTCCACGCCCATGTCGAGCAGCAGCAGTTCGTCTGCGCCCACCTCACCCTCGGCCCGCACCCAGTGCAAGATGGGGGCGTGCGCGCCCGATCCAACAATGCTCGCGTAGCCAGGGCCGTTGCCAACCGTGCGCGCCCAGCGGTCAAACGTGCCCTGCAGCCAGCGCTCACCACCGCCCTCAACCGCGCGCGGGATCTCGCGTCGCACCTGGGCGAAACCCTCTGCGGTGGCGATGACCGCTTTGCGCAGCTCGGCGATCTCCCACTCGTCTTTGAACGCGCGCAGCTCCGAGATCACCCGAGCAAGCAGCCCGAGCGGGCCCACCCGTCAAGCGCGCGACCGGCCCCGATGCCCACGACGGGAGCACCCGCGACGAGCGCGTCGTCAGCCACGTTCAACTCCGAGAGTGGCGCCGTGTGAAGCTGCAGCGCGGGTTCAAGCTCAGCGAGTCCGGGCAGCGGACCAACCCATAGCTCGCCGTGATTGGCGTCGGCGTGAAACGCGGTGTCTCCAGGCCGCGCGGGCGGTGTCAGGTACAGCGTCGCCTCGTGCCCACCGGCGACGGGACTCATTACCAGCACACCATCTTCGACCGAGTGGCCGACCAGCCACAGGAAGTCGCTATCAGCGCGGAACTCAAAGAAGGTGTCCCCCACTCGCAGTTGCGCGCGGCCCGCCGTGATCACCAGGGTGCGACCCGGCAGGGCCTCCGATAGTCGGTGGCGGTGCGCGGCAGCCGCAGCAACGGCGCCGTCCTCCAGATGCGGGGTCCGATCGGCGTCGCCCCAGCCCTCACGCAGCCAGTTCGTAAAACCCGGCACCTCTGTGAGTTTAGGCATGCGCGGATCGCGACGCACCGCGCGCGACATGGGAATGCTCGATTCCCAGTCGACCACGAGCACCTGCTGTGCGAGTCCGGTCAGTTGAATGCCAGCGTCTTGCTGTGACATGTGTTCTCCGTTCAGGTCTTTACAGTTCGCGCGAGCGCTTCGTGCCGCCGAGGCGCACCTCAAGGGCTGCGAACAGACGCTCCGCAACGTCGCCCAGCCGCAGCCCGTCGTGCTCAAACTCGTTAGTGACCCAGGCGTGAAGCCCGGCAATCCGGCCCGCCGTTTCAAGCGACAGCTGCGCGTCGACATACATATCGTCGTAGTAGACCGCCGCCTCAACCGGCACCTCATTTCGAGCGAGCACAGCGACATCGTAGAGCTCGATCGGCTGCTCGTGCGTCGCGAGATGCTCAACCGCCGCTTCAAAGCCACGAAGCGGTGAGATCTCCGAGAACATCCACGGAAACACTGTCTCGCCGGTAAAACTCAGCGGCCGAGCGTCCTCCGCAAACTCGGGGTGACGCTCGCGCTCCCGCTGCGCCGCCCAAGCAGAAGGACCCGGCCCGTAGATCGCCTCCTGCAGCGCGATGAACAACGGATTGGTCGCAAAGCTCGTGGCGGCCTCAACCTCTGCAAGGAACACGTCGCTCAACCGGGTTTCGGCTTCGTCGGCAAACGCCTCATCAAAGATCCAGTGCACGCGATCAAACCCGGGCTTCATGCCAAAATCCAGCCCCAGCAGTTGCAGTCGCCGCACAGTCAGCCGATCCCCCGACGGCAACCGCACGTCGCTCGACGCTAGCAGATCTGCAACGCGGTCGATCCGCGCGACCAACTGCGGGTGCCGCGCACGGAATAGGCGGTTCTTCTCAGCGATGCGCGGGAAGGTGCGGGCGTAGACGACCGCCGGGTCGGGATCGATACTCGGAATACCTCCCGTAATCGCCGACGCCACGACGGACTGCGGAAAGTGCGACAGGTACTGCAGCGTGAGGAACCCACCGTAGCTCTGCCCCAGAGTCCACCACTGCCGACCAGAAAAGTGTCGCTCCCGCAGCGCCTCGAAGTCACGCACGATCGAGTCAGCACGGTGCAGCGCGAGTCGTCGCGCACCCTCCTCGGGTGTGAGCACGGCAAAATCGGCAGCAGAGAGCGGCGTCGATCTGCCCGTGCCACGCTGGTCGGGCAGGATCACACGGAACCGCTTCACAGCGCTCGCGATCCAGCCATCAGCATCGAGCGGACGCGGTGACTTGCCGCCGGGGCCGCCCTGCAAAAACACGAGCAGCGGCAGATCCTCTCCCTGGCGCGTCGCGTCGACGACCTCGCGGGCGTAGACCCGTATGGTCTCACCGTCGGGCTGCGACCAATCGAGCGGCGTCTCCACCCACAGATCACGTGCCACAAGTTTCTGCCCGATCGGGTACCAGATGTCATTCATCGTCGTGCGGTCCTCACTCTCGAATCTAATTATGTAAGCCCTAGACACATAGAACCCATCAAATCATGCCACCGGCCACTCGTTTCAGTGACGCCTGCCCAGCACTCCGAGCTCTCAAGCATCAGTGTCTAGCTTCGAGAGCGTTCAAGCTCTTCGTTGTAGAGCATGGCAATGCGAACACTATTTGTGGGTGTCGCAGTGTTCCACACCTCTGTGCCGCGTATACCCAATTTAATCGGGTCGAACACTGGATCGAGTCCAGCTCTCCGCTGGCGGTCATAGTCTTTGAGTGTCTTACGAACGATGCCCGCAAGAAAGATCAAGCAGATCATATTGACCCAGCCAAGCGTGCCGTAGCCAATGTCGCCGAGCCCCCAGATGAGATCAGCTGGCGCAACCGCACCAAAGAACACCATGGCGAGCATCACGATCTGCATCACGCGTGTTGCCAGGGGCAGCGAGCGCTCCGAGAACAGATAGGCTGTGGCAGAGCTGGCGATGTAGTTAAAGGCGATGAGTGTTGTGAACGCAAAGAGAAACAGTGCGACCGCCACAAATCCTGGCCCAAAGCCAGGCAGAATCGTCTCGATCGCGGACTGCGTGTAGGCTGTGCCAGCACTCACCCCGGGAAGATTCTCAACGAGCGTTTTGCCTGCCTCGGTAATCACGTTGTAGCTTCCCGTCATGAGGATCATGATTCCGGTCGCTGAGCACACCAGCACGGTGTCAACGTACACGGAGAACGCCTGCACAATCCCCTGCTTTGCCGGGTGTGACACTGCTGCCGCGGCAGAGGCGTAGGTTCCCTCACCAACACCGGCCACGTTCGAGAACACCGCCCGACGCACACCCCACGCAATCGCGGCGCCCACGATGCCACCAAACACCTGGTGCACACCAAACGCGCTTGAGAAGACCAGAGCAAAAACCGCGGGCACCTCAGCGATGTTAATAATGATGATCACGAGCGCCATGAGTAGGTACCCAATGGCCATGATGGGCACCACCTTGTCGGCGACCGCGGCGATCCTCTTCGTACCGCCCAGCACCACAAGCGCAAATAGAGCGGTGACAACAAGACCGCTCACCCAGCCCGGCAGGCCAAAGCCCACCCCCATGCTGTTCGCGATATTGAAGCTCTGCACCCCGGGAGCGAGGGCCGAGTACAACACAAGGGTCGCCACCGCGGCAACCACGGCTAACCATTTCTGACCAAGCCCCTTCTCGATGTAGTAGGGGATGCCACCGCGGTACTCTCCACCAACACGCCGCTTATAGATCTGCGCGAGGGTTGATTCGGCGAAGGCTGTCGCCCCACCGAACAGTGCCATCACGACCATCCAGAAGAGCGCACCCGGACCGCCGGCGGCTATGGCCGTCGCGACACCCGCAATGTTGCCAACACCAACACGGCTCGAGAGCGTGAGCATCAGCGCTTGAAAGCTGGATATCTCACCCTCCCCCTTACTCTCCTCACGCAGCACTTTGACGAGAGACGGCAGATGCCGCACCTGCACCGCTCCGGTCCACACGGTGTAAAACAACCCAAGCCCCAGCGCAAGATAGGCCATGGGGTTCCAGATTGCCGTATTGATGGAGCCGATGACCCTCAGCAGTTCGTCCATTCGAGATGTTTCCTTCCGTCATTGGATAGGTGAGCATGGCGCTCAAGAAAGCGACAGACCAGGTTGTGCCACAGCTCAGAAGCGATCTCTAAGCTCAGTGCCACCACTCAATAAGTGCCATGTCACATAACATAATCGCCATGGCGAGCCAGGGCAAGCGAATCGCGGTGAAAGCAACACCAAAAGTCCACCTTCTTGCCAAGCCCCAGCCAAGGTGCTACATTGTGCAATGTCACACCTTATAAAGATTTTTACCCACCATCACTCCTATTGAAAGGCACCACATGACCGAGAAAACGCAGCCCTGGCACGGAGTCCTCGTCGCCACCGCGCTCCCCTTCAATGACGACCTCTCCGTAGATTTTGACGCCTTCGGCGAGCACGTCGCCTGGCTCGCCGAGAACGGCTGCGACGGCGTTGCCCCGAACGGCTCGCTTGGTGAGTACCAAAACCTCAGCGAGGCCGAGCGTGCGCAGGTCATCAAGACCGCCGTCGACGCCTCCCCCGAGGGGTTCACCGTGATGGCAGGTGTTGGTGCCTACGGCGCGCTTCAGTCAGCACACTGGGCAGAGCAGGCCGCAGAAGCCGGCGCGCAGTGTGTCATGCTGCTCCCCCGAACACCTACCGTGCAAACCGCGAGCAGGTGAAAGATCACTACGCCACCGTCGGCAAGGTCGGCCTACCCATCGTTGGCTACAACAACCCCATCGACACCAAGGTTGACCTTGTGCCCGATCTCATTGCAGAGATTCACGCAGCGGGCAACATGGTGGGTGTCAAGGAGTTCTCCGGCGATCCCCGCCGCATCTACGAGATCAAGGAGCTCGCACCCGACATCGACATCCTCATCGGCACCGATGACACCGTACTCGAGGTTGGTCTTGCGGGCGCCGTCGGCTGGGTTTCGGGCTACCCGAACGCAATCCCGCAGAGCTGCATCGAGCTGTACAATCTCTGCACCTCGGGTAACGTGCAAGACCTCGTGCGCGCGCAAGAGATCTACCGCGACCTGCACTCGCTGCTCCGCTGGGACTCCAAGGTTGAGTTCGTCGAGGCCATCAAGCTCTCGATGGACGTGCTCGGTCGTAAAGGTGGCGCGTGCCGCCCGCCACGTCTGCCCCTACCGCAGGTCACCGCTGACAAGATCATCGCCGAAACCAAGGCTGCAGTAGCCAAGGGATACGGAAAGTAACCTCGCTGTAATGGGGTGAGGATCTGAGCGCCCGGATCCTCACCCCTCTGCATCACCCACTCACCTCTTCAACCGAGCACAACAGGAGCCCAGTATGCGCACGTCCCGGGTTTTTCACGCGGTCGACTCCCACACCGAGGGCATGCCCACCCGAGTCATCACAGGTGGTGTTGGCGTTTTCCCCGGCGACAGCATGGCGGAGCGCCGCACCTGGTTCATGGAGAACAGCGACGAGATCCGTCAGCTGCTCATGTTTGAACCGCGCGGGCACGCGTCGATGAGCGGGGCCATTCTGCAGCCCCCGACACGACCCGACGCCGACTGGGGTGTGCTCTACATTGAGGTCTCGGGCTGCCTACCCATGTGCGGCCACGGCACGATCGGCGTGGCCACGGTGCTCATCGAAACGGGCATGGTTGAGGTCACGGAGCCGGTCACCACTATTCGACTCGACACTCCAGCCGGGCTCGTTGTTGCGGAGGTTGCCGTGCGCGACGGCCACGCCGAGCGGGTGACCATTGTGAACGTACCCTCGTTTGCCGAGCGGCTCGACGCACAAGTTGACGTGCCGGGGTTCGGCAAGGTCGACTACGACCTCGCCTTCGGCGGCAACTTCTACGCCATCGTTGAGCTTGAGAAGCTCGGCATCGAGTGGCGTGAGGATCGCTCAAACAAGGAGGAGCTTCTTCAGGCGGGCCACAGCATCATGGACGCCATCAACACCGCCGACGAACCGGTTCATCCCGAGAGACCCGACATTCGCGGCTGCCACCACGTGTATTTACAGGCACCCGGATCCACCCCGGAGCACTCGCGGCACGCGATGGCGATCTACCCGGGCTGGTTTGACCGTTCCCCCTGCGGCACCGGTACCAGCGCACGCATGGCCCAGTTGCACGCGCGCGGAGCACTGCCACTCGACACCGACTTCGTCAACGAGTCCTACATCGGCTCCCGCTTCACCGGCAGGCTCACCGCCAAGACCGAGGTTGCGGGCAAACCCGCGGTTATCCCGACCATCACGGGGCGAGCCTGGGTGACCGGCACCGCGCAGTACTTTCTCGATCCCACCGACCCGTTTCCGAAAGGGTTTCTGCTGTGACCAATCTCCCCTACTTCGACGCCGATGAGGTGCGCACGCTCCTTCCCTACGATCGCGCGGTGCTGGCGCTCGAAAGCGCACTCCAGAACGATGTTGACCCCGAAGAAGACGGCCCGCGCCTGTTCAGCCCGGCCCCAAACGGCGAGTTTCTGCTGATGCCTGCGCAGGGCGGTGCGTTCAGTGGGGTCAAGGCGCTCACAATCGCCCCTGAGAACCCTGCCCGCGGTCTCGAAAAAATCCAGGGCCTCTACGTGCTCTATTCCTCTGACACGCTCGCCCCCGCCGCGGTGCTTGAGGGCGCGAGTCTGACGGCGATCCGCACCCCAGCCGTTGCCCTGCTCGCGGTCAGCCGCATCGCAGCGGCAGTGAAAACCCCCGAGCAGCAACTCCCCGAGAGTCCCAGAATTCTCGTGTTCGGCGCCGGCGTTCAAGCGATCGGACACGTCGCCGCCGCGCACGCGCTGTATCCCTCGGCGCGCTTCGAGATCATCGGGCGCAGCCCCGAGCGCGTCGCACAGCTCATCGCACAGTTCCCAGAACTCGACATAGTAGATCGCGGATCCGGTCACGCTGCCGACCGCGACGCTGCTGTGAGTGAGGCGGATGTGATCCTCTGCACCACCACCTCAACAACCCCGCTCTTCGACGGTTCGCTCGTTCGCGACAACGCCATTGTTGCGGCCGTCGGAACCCACGGACTCGACGCCCGCGAACTCGATGACGCGCTTGTGGCTCGCTCCGACATCGTGGTGGAGGGTCGCAAGTCGGCCCGCACTGAAAACGGCAACCTGTCGACAGCTCTTTCAGACGCCGACTGGGAGAACACTCCACCGGCGAACCTGAAAGATCTGGTTGCTGGTCGCTTCGTTCGTACCCCGGGGCGGCCTGCCTGCTATACCGGAGTCGGTATGTCGTGGGAAGATCTCATTTGTGCGGCCGCGGTGTTCACCGAGGGACGGTCAGCATAACGTCGCTGCTGAGGTAGCGCTCATGAGACTGCACTGAGGAGACCACCATGCCACCGTTTCACGCGTCCAAAGAGGGTCAGCACTCACCCCTGAGGCCACTCACCAGACCACTTAACCTGCGCGAGACGGTCCTCGAGCAGTTGCGCACCGCCATCATCACGGGCGAGATCGCTGAGGGCGAGCTGGTCTCAGCGCCAACCCTGGGGCAGGCACTTGGGGTCTCCGCGACCCCTGTGCGCGAGGCCATGATGGATCTGGTGCGCGAGGGTCTCGTCGAGACGATCAAAAACAAGGGTTTTCGGGTCACGACCATGAGCGATGCTGACCTCGACGACCTTGCCCAGCTTCGTCGCCTCATCGAGCCCCCGGCCATGCAGTTGGTCGTTGGCAACATCGATGACGGCACTCACGCAGAGCTGGTCGCACTGGCGGAGGCTTGCCAGGAGGCCGCCAAGCGTGGTGACCTTGTCGAGTACCTTCGCGATGACCGCGAGTTCCACGCACTGCTGCTGCAGCAGTCCGGCAACCCTCAACTCGCGAATCTCGCAACTTCCCTCCGCATCAGGGCGCGCATGTACGGCATCGCAACACTCGCAGAGAACGGGCTGCTCGCGCACTCCGCGCAGGAGCACCAGCAACTCATCGAACTGCTGAGGGCCGGCGACGCAGACGCCGCCGAACATCTCATGCACGAGCACATCGCCCACACCCGCAACTCGTGGGCTACGGGTACCCCGAAAACAGCAAGGCAGACAGCGACACATGACAAAAACCACGGACGTGATAGTTATTGGCTCCGGCATCATTGGAGCCGCCACCGCCTACTTTGTAGCCAGGGCGGGGCTGTCAGTCCGTGTCATTGAGCGCGACCTTCCGGCGAGCGGCACCACCTCGCGCTGCGAGGGGAACATCTTGGTCTCCGACAAAGAGCTCGGCCCAGAACTCGAACTCACCCGTTACTCGCTCGGTCTCTGGAAGGGTGAACTCGCAGAACACGGCGCGCTCTGGGAGTTTGAGTCAAAGGGCGGCATCATCGTCGCTTCGAAGGAGTCGAGTCTCGCGTCCCTTGATCGTTTCTCCACGGCGCAGCGGTCGTTCGGGATCACGTCGCGCACACTCTCCCCTGAAGAACTGCGCGAGCTTGAGCCGAACGTCACCGACCGCGCACTCGGCGCGGCTTACTACCCCGAAGACAGCCAGGTGCAGCCGATCCTCGCCGCGAGTGAGCTACTCCGCCTCGCGAGGACCGCCGGGGCACAACTTGAGGTGCGCACCCCGGTCACAGGCTTTCTCCGGAATGGTGACCGAATCACCGGTGTGCGTACCCCAACGGCGACTTCTTTGCCGAGCACATCGTCAACGCGACGGGCACCTGGGCTGGAGAGATCGCGGCACTCGCTGGCGTCAACGTTCCCGTCAAACCGCGGCGCGGATTTGTGCTCGTCACCGAACCGCTGCCTCCAATGGTGCACCACAAGGTGTACGCCGCCGAGTATGTCGATAACGTCGGCAGCTCCGACGCCGGACTGCAGGCATCCCCCGTCGTTGAGGGCACTCCGGCGGGCACGATCCTCATCGGCTCCAGCCGCGAGCGCGTCGGCTTCGACGGGACCGTGAGCCCCGAGGCCCTGCGCACCATCGCCGAGAACGCAATCCAGCTGTTCCCGTTTTTAGAGCGCACGCGGATCCTGCGCCACTACCACGGCTTTCGCCCGTACTGCCCAGACCATCTTCCGGTCATCGGCCCCGACCCGCGCGCGCCCGGGCTGTGGCACGCCTGCGGGCACGAGGGGCGGGGATCGGCCTCGCCGCTGGCACAGGCAAACTGCTGGCGCAGGCACTCGCGGGCGATACGTCCGAGCTTTCGCTCGATCCTTTCCGCCCTGAACGATTCGAGGAGGTCACCGTATGAGCACCCTACCCGGCGAAAACACCGAGGCTGCCGCGCAAGTGCAGGCGTCATTCTGCGGCGAGCCCCTCACCGCTGAGGCGGGCTCAAGTGTTGCAGCGGCACTCTTGGCGAGCGGTCAACCCGCCTGGCGCACCACCCGCGACGGAAAGCCTCGCGGGCTCTTTTGCGGCATCGGGGTCTGCTTCGACTGCGTCGTAGAGATCGACGGCGAATCGGGCCAGCGGGCCTGCATGATTCCGCTGCAAGAGGGCATGCAGATTCGCCCGTCGCGGGGTCCCGGTCAGGAGGCAGACGCGTGAACGAGACCCGGCGGGTTCAGACTCCTCCCCACGTCAACGTCGCGATTGTCGGTGCTGGCCCCGCGGGTCTCGCCGCGGCGAGCGCCGCGGTCGCGCAGGGCGCGAGTGTTGCCGTCATCGATTCCGCTGAGCAGCCGGGCGGCCAATTCTGGCGGCACCGCTCCGAGGCCGCGGGAGTCACCGACGATGGTGCGTTCCACCACGGCTGGAGCGATTACCTGCGGTTGCGCGCCTCGTTTGACGAGGGTGTTGCATCGGGCAGCATCCGCTACCTGCCGTCAACGAGTGTCTGGTTCGCGCGGCAGCTCACTGATTCCCGCTTCGCCCTCGAACTCGCGCCAAGCCACGGCTCGGGTACCGCGGCAATTCCCTCGCTGCGCGCATCCAAGCTGGTGCTTGCGACGGGCGGCTACGACCGCCAGCTGCCGGTGCCGGGGTGGGATCTGCCCGGCGTCATGGCGGCGGGCGGCATCCAGGCATTCGTAAAGCAGAACGGCATGCTTCCGGGGTCGCGGTTCGTCATTGCCGGTACGGGTCCATTCCTGCTGCCCGTCGCCGCAAACATTGTGCAGGCGGGTGGCTCGGTTGCCGCAGTCTGCGAGGCGGCCAGCCTCGCGGGTTGGATTCCACGCGCGCACCGGGCAGCGGGGGTCCCCTCAAAAGCGCTTGAGGGCGGCGAATACGCGGCGGCGTTCTTGCGCCACCGGATCCCCTACCGAACCCGCACCGTCATTACCGAGATTCTCGGCACCGATCGAGTCGAGGCCGTGCGCACCGCCCGCGTCAACGCGCGGGGTGCGCTCGTCTCGGGCAGCTCTCGCCTCATCGAGGGGATCGACGGGGTCGGCCTCGGATGGGGGTTCACCCCCCAGATGGAGCTACCGGTGCAATTGGGCGTCGAGACCCGCGTGGACACAGATGGTTCTCTTGTAGGCGTGGTTGACGGTGTCGGCCGCTCGTCTGTGCCTGGCCTGTTTCTCGCTGGCGAACTCACCGGTGTGGGTGGCGCTGTGCTCGCAGTGTTAGAGGGCAGGATCGCGGGGCGTGCCGCGGGGCAGAAGCCGTTGGCTCGGCCGCGGACACAGCTGCCGCCTCGGTTACCGCTGCCGAGCGTCGCAGCGTCGCCAGGCAGCGCGCCTTCGCAGATGCCATGCACCGCGCGCATCCCGTGCCCGAAGGCTGGCAAGACCGAGTAGACGAAGACACACTCGTGTGCCGCTGCGAAGAGGTGCCCGCGGGCGCCTTGCGCCGCGGGAACGCCGAGCTGGTGGCCGAAGACCTGCGTGCGCAGAAAGGTGTCACCCGCGCCGGTATGGGCTGGTGCCAGGGTCGCGTGTGCGGTTTCGCGGTGGCATGTATGTCGGCTTCGGACCCAGCCGACTCACTGCGGACGTCGGCAAAGCGCCCGGTCGCGCAGCCCGTCCCGCTCGCTGCGCTGCGCGACCTCCCCGAGGTGTGAGCGCAATTCAACCTTCTGCGAGGTTGGAAGGGCGAACGGCGCTCACACGAGAACCGAGGACTAGCGAGCAGTGCTGTTGCGGCGGCGCAGTACGAGGCAGACGGCCCCAACCGCAAGAACGATTGACGCGCCAACAAGGAGGCCGTTCGACCCGCCTCCGGTCCTAACGAGGTGTTCGGCTCCAACACCGTCGGAGCCACCGCCCGTGGTTGTCGGCACCTCGGTCTTGGGAGCATTCGTTGTGGGCGGTGGGTTTGTTGTGGGCGGTGGCGTAGTCGGAGGAGTTGTCGGCCTTGCATCCGTAACCGTCACGGAAGTAGAGATAACAGCGCTCGGCCCACCGTTTCGCACAAGGCTCTGACCGGTAAAAACTTTTGTGGTCGATGTTCCGCACACAGTAGTGAGGGTCAGCTGAACGTTGTAGTCGCCCGCTGTGCTGAAGGTGTGTTCTACCGTTGGGGTTGTAACAGTAGCAGTGGCGCCATCACCGAAGTCCCAATCGTAGGTGCCAATCGGGCACATCTCTGCGGTACTCGCTGAAGCGTCAAACGTGGTGGTCTTTCCCGTGTTTCCCGGGTAGCCGTGAACTCAGCGATTGGAGCCTGGTCGGGAGCGAACGCAACACCACCGACAGAAGCGCCGCGCGCTTCTGCGGGACTAAACGCGTTGGTGGCGGTATCAAGATAGGTTATCCCGTTTGCAGACATCGAGAACAGCGCTGTGCGACTGTCAGCGGTGAGTCCCATATACGGGAACGGCGTAGCCGACAAAGGCAACGTGCCGCGTGTAGAAACGCGTGTGGCGGTGTCAACCATGGCATGCCCCGACAAACGATCAACACCGTACAACTTGGAGCCGTCAGCAGAAAGAGCGAGCACAGACGGACCTTGAATGGCACCGTAGTCGTCACGCGTCACGGTCCACTGTTTTGCGGCAGTCGCGGTATCAAGAACAGTCAGCGCCGCAGAGGTTGCATTTGTGACCGCGGTGTGTCCGATGTAGAGAGAAGCACCATCCGGCGAAACCTGCAATCCCTGCGGATCGTTGTCTACCGGAGTAGTTCGGGTAACAGTCATGGTTGCGGCGTCAAGTTCCACCAGCGTGTTGTCAGCCCATCCGGCCACAAACACAGTTGCTCCGTCTTGCGAAGTGGCGACACCACCGAGTTGCCCACCCACGTCGATCGAACCTGTCACAGTACCGGTAGCGGTATCAATGCGGCTCACCACGCCGTTAACTCCCGCGACATAGAGGTGTGAACCGCTCGGGTCGAGCGCGAGCAGCGGGCCTCCAATGAACCCCGCGTTGACTCCGAGAGGAATCGTGCGCACAAGAGCTGCGCTCTCCGCGTCGACCTCAAAAACGGCCTCAGCGGTCGGAGAATTAAAGTAGACCGTCTTCGCATCGGGCGAGACCACAACGGCGCTCGAATCGTTGGGAAGTGTCAGCGTCTTCCAGGTCTGGTCAGACGCGTCAAACCAAGCGGGTGTAGAACTTACCAGATCCGCAAGATAGATGTTCTGGCCTACCGGCACGAGTGGGTCGGCTGAGGCGACGGTTGCGGGAACGACGCTGAGCAGGCCAAGACCCGCGGCGAGCACAAAAGCCGAGGCCGCCCGCTTTCGTTTTGACCGCGAGGGCTTCGTTGTAAATACGCTCACTTCTGGCTCCATTCGGTGACATGATGGGGCGAATCTTGGCCCCCTGGGGAGTGCTAATTGATGATGGTCTTTGATAGGAAGCATGAGTCTGGTGACAGCCGCGACCGGGCTCTTCCCTCTCGGGTGGGACACGTAGTGCTCTACGACAGGGGAGTCATCAAGATCAACCTCGGCGGCGGGTACCCAGCACCCAAAGAGCCACGCGTAGCTGTCTGGCATATCGGCGTATGCTCCCCGGTGTTCCATCACCGCGTAGTGTCCACCTCGAATCGTGTATTCCTCAGGAGCAGCGGTATCGGGCGAGAGTGGACGAAAATCACCGTCGAAGTCTTGTGGCAAGGCCAGACAGGCCAGTGATTCAAGGTTCTGCTCAGTCACGCTCGACGGGTCCGACAGGTATACCCCGTACATATCAAGCAGTTCCGGCTGAATTCCCTGCCCTCTAGCCCAAATCTGTAGGTCTTGAAAAGTGCGGTCTATCGTGAAGAACGATCCATAGTGACGCATGGCAACGCATCGCACAGCAGTGAAGTCCGAAGAAGTCACACAAAAGCGCTTTGGATCACCCTCAACACGCGCTACCCGCAACGCAACGTGGGCGCCCTCGTCTCGATAGTTTGCCGGTGATACCCCGAGGCTCTGTCGAAACGCACGGGTGAACGAAGATACATCGGGGTAACCACACTCAACAGCAGTCTGGTGAATCGATTTGCCCTTAGCTAGCAGGACCGTTGCCCGCTGCATTCGGACCCGCTTAACAAGCGAGGCGGCTGATTCTCCAAAGGCAGCTGAAAACACGCGGTGCCAGTGCCGCGGAGAAAACCCGGCGACCTCAGAAAGGCGAAGAAGATCAAGTGGCTGGTCGGGGTGCCTGTAGATATGCTCGAGAACCAGATCGAAACGCTCCTCGTAAGAAACGACTCCCCTAGTTTCTGGCACAGTAAAATCTCCCCAAATCTCCCCCGCAAAACTCTACCAATCAATTCAGCAAAGTCAATAGGCAGCGTATTGGTTGCATTCCACTCACTGCGCGAGCAGAGTCGCAGCTACCTCTGTCTACGCAGATACGAAGTAAAGGCAAGCTCGATCATCACCCGCACCTCCGCATCTGGCAACTTCTCATCCCGCGAAAACAGCACCGCGCGTTTCCCCTCGAATTCAAGGTGCCCCACAACGGTCTTGTACTCCGAAATCAGCGAGGTCGCGCAGTGGACGAGCATCGCTGGGCGCTCGCCGTGTTCAACGCCCAGCCGGATCGCGGTTCCTACCCGAGGCTTCCTCGGTCGAAGGCTTGGCTGCCCCCAGGCAAGGTACTCGTCGAGGCCACCGGTCTCTGGAATCTCTGTGGCGACCGAGTACGCGATACGTCGTACCTCCGCGAGTTGATCGGCGGCCCACTCCGGCCACCCATCGAAGACCGCACGAATGTCGGGTAGCATCGCGGCAAGTAGCTGCCCTTCTTCGCCCGCATCAGATCTGTTCATCGCCACTGCACCCGCTCACCCATTATCGCGACGTCCTGCTGCCAACCCAAGGCTAACAACGGCCCCTTCTGTACCGTACTCCTCGTACTCACAGTGGAACGATTTCAGCCCGTCGTCGAACCCCCAAGCCTGGTTCCAGGCTTCCATCACCCGACTCGGGTCACCTTCCGGAACCGTGAAGTTAGCTCGGGTTCCTCCGGGAACAGATACCAGCGTCATGCCTTCGGGAATGGGGGTCGCGGGGTCAACGCTCACCCCTATCAGAAACGTAAACCACCCCTCCCGACTTTTCCCCGCGTCTTCGAGCTGCGAGTATACGGCGTAGGTGTTCTCGCCCACACGACCGGGCACCCGCTGCAGCAGTCCCTTCGAGTAGATCTCTTGCCACAACTGCGGAATAGCCGTGAGGGAGCCCGCGAGTCCGTGCGAACCGCATAGCCGAGAACGGTAAATGGACGGGTTTCAACAATCTGTGCATTCGTCATGCCAGAAGCGTAAACAATTCGGACTGTGCAAAACGTGCCATCTTGAGCCCAGCCGCGGCGGAATTCCCTGGACGACGACGCATCACGCCCCCAGGTACGCCTCAATCACGCGCGGGTCAGCCGCGAGCTCTTCCGCGGAACCATGCATCGTAACGCGACCGGACTCCAATACATAGGCACGATCGGCAATCTTCAGCGCAGCGCGAGCGTTTTGCTCAACAAGCAGGATCGTCGTGCCCTGTTTATTCACCTCAGTGATTATGTCCATGACCTGCTTCACGATCAGCGGCGCAAGCCCCATTGAGGGCTCGTCGAGCAGCAGCAGTTTTGGTCCACCGACGAGCGCCCGCCCGAGCGCCAGCATCTGCTGTTCGCCACCCGAGAGGGTGCCTCCCTGCTGCGTGCGCCGCTCCGCCAGGCGGGGCATCAGCTCGTACGCGTAGTCTGCGCGCTCAGCGATGAGCTTTTGATCCTTCACAAGATACCCACCCAACAGTAGGTTCTCGTGCACGGTCATGGTCGAGAAGATGCGGCGCCCCTCAGGAATGTGCAGCAGACCCGCCCCACAAGGTCCCAGGGTTGTTGCTTAGTGAGATCCTGATCCCCCAGACCGCACGACCACTCTTGGCGCGCACGAGCCCGGAGATCATCGACAGTGTCGAGGTTTTGCCAGCCCCGTTGTTGCCGAGCAGCGACACGATCTCACCCTCATTGACTTCAAGCGAGAGGTCCCGCAGCGCGTGGACTCGGTTGTAGAACAGCTCGACGTGTTCGAGTTTGAGCGTGCTCATTCTTCTTCCTCCCGAGGTACGCGGCGATCACAACCGGATCCTGTTTGATTTGCTCGGGGGTGCCATCGGCGATCTCTTTGCCGTAGTTCAGCACAACGATCCGCTCCGACACCTCCATCACAAGTCCCATGTCGTGTTCAATGAGCACGATCCCGACCCCAAGGTCTCGGATCTTGCGAATCAGTCCCATCAGTTCGTTCTTTTCGCTGTGGTTGAGACCGGCACCCGGTTCATCAAGCAGCAGCAGCCTGGGCTGGGTCGCGAGCGCTCGCGCGATCTCTACACGCCGCTGTTCCCCGTACGGCAACTGGGTGACGAGCAGTTCGTCGTCGGCTCGGAAGCCCACGAAGTCGAGCCACCCCCGGGCGTCCTCGTCGCACTGCTGCTCGCTTCGTTTGTAGCGGGGTGTGTGCAGCATCGCGTCGAGAAAGTTCTGCCGCAGGTGGGAGTGCATCGCCGTTTTCACGTTTTCAAGCACGGTCATCTCGGCGAAGAGGCGCACGTTCTGAAAGGTGCGCGCCATGCCTCGCTTCGTAATGTACGAGGGTTTGCGGCGCGTGATCGGCTCGCCGCCAAAGGTCACGGATCCCCGATTCGGTTGATAGAAACCAGAGATGCAATTGAAGGCACTGGTTTTGCCAGCTCCGTTCGGACCGATCACCGAGACGATCTCCCCCTCACCGACAGAGAAGGTGACGCCGTCGACCGCTTTAATGCCGCCGAAGGAGACTGCGAGATCCTTGACTTCCAACAGGGTATTCGCCGTCTGGCTCATCGTCGCTCCTCATCCGTGAATACTTCTTCGTCCGATGCACCGACCACGGAGACAACCGAGGTCGGTGGGACCCCGGGGATCTCGCGTTTCTTGAGGAATGGCAACACCGCGTTGGCTGGCCACATCCCCTTCGGCCTGAAGATCATCGCAACAACCAGCAGCACACCGAATATCAAGTAGCGCCACTCAGAGAAATTGCGGAGCAACTCGGGAGCGAGCGACACAAACAGCGCGCCGATAATCACACCCGGTGTCGAGCCCATGCCACCGAGCACCACCGCCATCAGCACGAGCGCTGAGTACAAAAACTCGAAGCTGTTGGGCGATATCGCCGAGAGGTGGCTCGCCATGAGCGTTCCGGCGAAGCCACCCCAAACCGCACCGATGATGTAGGCGAGCAGTTTCGTGGCGTAGCCGTTGATGCCCATCGCCTCGCTGACGTCCTCGTCATCGCGCACCGACTTCCATGCGCGACCGAGTTTGCCCTTGCCAAGACGCGAGACAGCAACGACCGCGAGGCCGATCCCCACAAACAAGACGAAGTAGTAGAACAGCACCTTCGAGTTGAAGTGAATACCGCCGATGTCGAGCCCGTCAGCGAACGACCACCCGAAAAACGACCAGGTTGGGATGCCGTGAATGCCACTCGGCCCACCCGTAATCTTGAGGTTGTTCGCGGTGATGCGAATGATCTCGCCGAAGCCGAGGGTCACAATAGCGAGGTAGTCGCTGCGGAGCCGCAGGGTTGGCCCGCCGATGATCACGCCCGCGAGAACGCAGGCCACAATCACAAACGGAATCGTTTCGAGCATCGACAAACCAAACTGGGTGGTCAGGATCCCACTCGTGTACGCCCCCACCGCCATAAAGGCGATGTAGCCCAGGTCGAGCAGCCCGGCATATCCCACCACAACGTTCAGCCCCATCGCCAGCACGATGTAGATAAACGCCGAGGTGAGAATCGAGATGATGTAGGGCGTCGCCGAGATAAAGGGAATGATCGCGGCAACCACAAAGAGCACGAGTGCGAGCAGCTTCATGAATCGCTCGGGCGCGAGAATGCCCGAGATGGCTGGCGGACGCTCGATGGTGGGCCGAGGAGCTTTCAGGCGCGGAGACTTACTCTGAGACATGGTCACACCCTCTCCACGACGCGTTCGCCGAGAATACCGGTCGGTTTAAAGACGAGGAACAGGATCAGGAACCCGAACGCAAACACGTCACGCCACTGACCCCGAGAAAGTGGGTGCCGAATGATTCGAGCAGTCCGAGCACGATCCCACCCAACATCGCGCCGTAGAGGTTCCCAATGCCGCCGATCACCGCCGCGGTGAACGCTTTGAGGCCGATCACAAACCCCATCAAGAAGTCGATCGTTCCGTAGTAGGCCGCAGCCATTACGCCGGCAGCACCGGCGAGCGCGGAACCTATAAAGAACGTGCGAGAGATCACCTTGTTGACGTTGACCCCCATCAGCAGGGAGGCCTTTTGGTCCAGCGCAATCGCGCGCATCGCACGACCCTCGCGGGAGTGCATCACGTAGCGCTGCAGCAGGAACATGAGGATCGCGGCGACCAGCATCAGCACGAGCTGCGGCATCGTGATCCGCGCCCCGAACACCTCAACAGGAGCCCCTGTAATCGGATCGGAAAGACGAGTGGGCTGGCACCGAAAATCTGCCGAACCACGTACTCAAGCGTGAACGAAACGCCAACCGCGGTAATCAGTGCTGCAAGCCGCGGGCTTGTGCGCAGCGGGCGATAGGCGACGCGCTCAATGAGCACACCAATGCCTCCGGTGAGCAGCATGGTAATGAGCAGCACAAGCAAAAGGATCGGGATCGACCCGAGCCCGAACAGACCGGTCAAACCACCAAGCACCACAAACGCGAGGAAGGAGCCGAGCATGTACAGGTCGCCGTGGGCGAAGTTCAACAGCTTGATGATGCCGTACACCATGCTGTAACCGAGCGCGACGAGCGCGTAGAACGAGCCGACAAACAGCCCGTTCCAAATCAATTGGAACATCTAATAGCCTCTTTGCTGTCGAGTGGACGTGCAGAGTTGGGAACGGACCGCCCGGAATCGCTCCGGGCGGTCCGCCGCACTAACTCTTCAGGTCGTCCTTCAGCACAAATGCACCGTCGTCGCCCGTGGGCTCCACGATCACAAAGCCACCCCCTCGCGGGAGCCGTCAGCAGCGAACGTCAGCTCACCGGTGAGAAGCGGGAAGTCCGTGAGATCTTTCAGGGCCTTCACAACCGCGTCGTAGTCTGTGCCGCCAGCGTTTTTGTAGGCCTCGGCGAGCGTCTTGACCGCCTCGTAACTCTGAATCGAGTACGGCCCCGGATCCGCGCCGCCTGACACCTTCTTGTAATCGGCGATCCACTTGTCGCCGCCCTCAAGCATGTCGGGGGTCTTGGTGAAGGTTCCCACAACGTTTTTAATGGAGTCCGCTCCGGCGATGGCCGCCAACTGCGCATCCACCGAACCATCACCGACCAGGATCGGCCCGTCGTAGCCAGCGCCGCGAAGTTGGTTGATGAGAAGCCCACCCGCCTGGTAGTAGCCGGTCCACACAACGAAGTCGGGTTTCGCCGAGATCACACTGTTGACGTTGGCGGAGAAGTCCTTCTCCTTGGGGTTAATCGACTCGCGCTTCACAATCTTGAACCCGTCGGCTTGCTTCTCAACGGAGTCTGCAAGGTCGACCGAGTAGTCGGTGTTGTCGTCAATCACAACGACGGATTTTGCACCGACCTTCTTGATATAGGTCACCGCTGACTCGGCCTGCTGTGTGCCGGTGCCGTTGATCATGAATGCCCCTGGCCGACGAGCTCGTTTGAGTTCGCGGCGGGGATCACCATCGGCACCTTGGCGTCCGCAAAGATCGGCAGGGTCGGCAGTGTTGCCCCGGAACAGTACCCACCAACCGAGCCCTTGACACCCGCGGTGACAAGCTTGTTCGCTGCCGCAACCGCTGCTGTCGGGTCGCAGCCGTCGTCCTCGGTGACGAGTTCAAGGTCGCGCCCGTCAATACCACCATCAGCGTTGATCTCGTTGATGGCGAGCTGTGCGCCAAACTTCATGTAGTCGCCGAACGCTGCCTCTGAGCCGGAGAACGGTGCGAGCATGCCGAGCTTAATGGCGCCATCGCCTGAGTCGCTGGAGTCGCCGCCGCTCGCGAGACCACCCGAGCAGCCCGTGAGGGCAAGGCCGATTGAGAGCGCAACCGCTCCAGCTACTACGAGCCTCGACTTAACGGGCCTCGATTTTACGAGCCTCCGCGTGATTACCGATCGTTGTGAGGTCATGTTCTTCCTTTCCTGGATACTTCGTTGAATCTTGGGAAGAGAGTGTGCAGCTTCGACACTAACACTATGTGCAATAGTACATTGTATAGTTGAAGCGTTCTGATCAAAAAGTCACGAATCGGCCACGATTCTTATCTATGTGTCAACAGCCGCAATGCACTTGGGTACGACCATCGGCCTCTCGGCCTCAAATTTGAAGGATGTAGGTATGACCACCGAAGCACTCACCCCCAAACTCGAAACCGTCGTCGCCAACGCCACCAACGCGGCACCCCTGCTGGCCGCCACGAGCCCGCAAGCACGCGCAGCCGCACTCGTTGCAGTTGCCGACGCTCTCGAAAACGCCAAGGCCACGCTAGTTGAAATCGCAGAACAGGAGACCGGTCTCACAAGTGCTCGCCTCAACGGTGAGGTCACCCGCACAGCCGTTCAACTGCGACTCTTCGCTGACACACTCGTTGACGGCTCCTACCTCGACGTACGCATTGACTACACTGACACCGACTTCGCGCTCGGTGTTCGGCCAGACATTCGACGCGTCCATATTCCCCTCGGCCCGGTTATCAACTTCTCCGCCTCAAACTTCCCCTTCGCATTTTCCGTCATAGGTGGCGACTCCGCCGCGATCCTCGCAGCCGGCTGTCCCCTTATCGTCAAGGCACACTCGGGGCACCCGAAGCTCAGTGATGCCACTGCAGAGGTCGCTCTTGAAGCACTCACCGCAGCGGGCATGCCCGAGGGCACGTTCCAGCTCATCCATGGCCGTGACGCCGGGGTCGCGGTCTTGAAAGATCCGCGCATCAAGGCCGGGTCGTTTACCGGCTCGATCAACGTCGGACGCCTCCTCGCCGACATCGCGGCCTCGCGCCCAGCCCCGATCCCGTTCTTCGGTGAACTCGGCTCCGTGAACCCGGTATTCATCACCGCTGACGCTATCAGCGAGCGCGCGGCAGAGATCGCCTCGGGCTACCTCGTGAGCGTTTCTGGCTCAGCCGGTCAGCTGTGCACAAAACCCGGCTTTGTGTTCGTGCCCACGGGGTCTGATCTTCCCGAGGCAATCCAGGCGGCTGCGAGTGAATCCATTGGCGGACCCACGGAGCACCGCCTCCTGGACCCCCGAATCTCGCGCAGCTACAACGAGCGTCGCACCACGATCTTCTCCGCCCCGGAGTGCGCGCACTCGTCGAGGGCGGCATTCGCTTCGACGACCAGGGACACGGCTGGGCCACCCCAACAATCGTTGCCGTCTCGCTTGAGGGCTTCCGGGCCAACAAGGACACACTCGTGGACGAGGCGTTTGGTCCGCTCTCGATTGTGGTTGAGATCCCCGAGAACACCGATCTCGCAGCGCTCGTACCCGAGTTCTTCGAGGGCAACCTCACGGGCACGCTCCACCTCGGGACTCAAGAAGCCACGGGCGAAACCGCAAACGCGGCCGAGCTCCGCGCTCTTGTTTATGCGCTATCGCAGCAGGTCGGCCGTGTGCTCTTTAACGGCTGGCCCACGGGCGTGGCCGTCACTCCCGCGCAGCAGCACGGTGGCCCCTGGCCAGCGACCACCAACGACTCCAGCACTTCGGTCGGCACCTCGGCCATCAAGCGGTTCCTGCGCCCGGTCGCCTACCAGAGCGCCCCAACCGCGTTTCTGCCCGAGGTTCTGCAAGACACGAACCCGCTCGCGGTGCCCGGGCCATCGCCCCGGCGGGTGAGTCAAAAGCCTGGGGTACCGCCGCGCAGGGATAGCCTCGCCGCGTTCTTCTTTCCTTCTCCCTACCCACTCTGCTTTCCGCCCCCGGTCTTGCTACTCCCGCGAGAGCGAAGTTTTACATGTTTTTCGCCAGATATCACATGTCAAATCGCGCTCTCGCGGGCCGGGCCGGTCAGGTCAGGTCAGGTCAGGTCAGGTCAGGTCAGGTCAGGTTGTAGGCAATGAGCCTCCCACTACCAGGCCACTGCAACCTCCCGGTGCACCTCAAACAGGGGAACCGTGGTGCCCTCAGGTGCGCGCCCGAATCCGCACTCCGTAGCGACCCCGAACGGGCGCGAAACATGTCGCTGCGCGACAGCGATCCGTCGACGCGCACCCTCAGCACCGTCTTCGCGATGCACAAGACCGAGGTAGAGCTCAGTTGCTTCTGGAAGCGCCAGCTCGGCCAGCGGCGCGAAGTACGCGTCATCGTCGCGCTCGATCGGCACGGGCAGGTGTAGCCAGTCCAGGCGACGCGATACCTGCTGCAGCGTAAGGTTCGCAAACCTCACCAGGTTTGCGGCGTCACTCGGTTCCACGAAGTGTTTCTCGGCGACATCGCCGTAACAAAGGTGCACCCCAACCTCAACGTCCACAGGCACCCGATCAATCTGCCGGGCCAGTCGCGCGGTCGTGCCCGACCACACATCATCGAACCACGCATAGCTCCGCAGGTCGCTCTCCGCAGCCTCCAAAATGGCGAATTCCACCGCTGCATCCCATTGAACGGCAAGCTCACTGTGCGGAATCTCATCGAGGATCTGCTGCAGCTCCGCAGCGAGCGCACCCTCATAGACCGATTCAAAGGCTTCACGGTCCTCAAAGCGCACAAAACTCCCCACGACGCCGAGTGGAGTCGGCAGCGAAACCTGGAACCTGGTGTGCGGGGCAACAACGCCCGCCTCCTTCAACGAAGAAAACACAGTCCACGATTCGAGGGCAGCCTCCGCATAGCCGAGCGATGGCAGAACAAGGTCGCCTGCCTCCACACCGTCCGCGATCCTGACCGAGCGAATATCGAGCATGCGCAACGGAATCGGGGTGTCTCCCACCCGTTCGATCCCCTCAGCCTGCGCGAGTCGGCCGGGCTGAAACGCGATCCAGTGGAAGCGCTCCCCACTTCGCCGTCGGGAATCCGCTTGAGCCAGGGCCCCAGTGTCTCCGCGGCGACGCGCATGGTGGTCTCGGCATCATCAAAGTTGATGCTTCCAACGAGGTGGGCCCCGTGAACGTCCGGAGCGGGCAGCGTGTCAGTCATGTTTGCCAGTGTAGTTCTTGGGCAGCGTGAGAATCACAAGTCCGCAAAGAACCGCAACAAGACCAACCCAGCCCGTTACACTCAGCCGCTCCCCGACCACCAAAACCGCAAGGATCGTGGCCACCACAGGCTCCAGCAGGGTGTACAGCGTCGCGGTGGCGGCCGAAAGCGCCACGAGAGATCGGGCAAAGAGCGCGTGACCGAGCGCCATTGGCACCAGCCCCAGGTAGAGCAGCGCGGGCCACACGCCCAGGTCTGCAAGTTGCCCACCTCCAGTGACGCCCGCGAATAACAACAGCGGTATGGCGGCAGTAGCTTGAATGGCGGATACGGCCATGTTTCGGGGCAGCCCGTGGGGGCGAAGCGGAGCAGGCTGAATGAGCCGTCTCAGCAGCCAGGCATAGAGCGCATACGCGAACCCGGCACACAACCCCACCAGCACACCCCAGGGCAGTTGAGCAGGATCGGAGCCCATCCACCCGCCGCCGCTCTCCTTGCCCGCGACAAGCAGCCCGCCTCCCCCGATCGACAGTAGCGCGGCCACGTACCAGCGTGGAGTGAGCGGCGTGTGATCGATTGATCGTTGCAAGAGCGCGGCGAATATTGGAGAGGAACAGATCGTAACGATCGTGCCGATCGCGATGCCAGCCATTCCCATTGAGGCATAGAAGCACAGGGTAAAGACGCACAGCGAGAGGGCGCCGAGCAGCACAGTGGGGCGCGCACCAGGCATGCGCAGCGCAGCAACGACCGAGCGCCACCCGAAGAGCCCAAGCACGAGTCCACCGATTCCCATGCCCGCAGCTCCGGTGGTGATCGCACTGAGCGGGGCGGCAAAACTCGCCGCGAGCCCGGTTGTGCCCCACAGAGCGGCGGTGACCACAACGGCGATCGTTGCGGGGAGTCT
Organism: Leucobacter coleopterorum; assembly: GCF_011382985.1. GTDB lineage: Bacteria > Actinomycetota > Actinomycetes > Actinomycetales > Microbacteriaceae > Leucobacter > Leucobacter coleopterorum. Next base: position 1,077,596 of record NZ_CP049933.1, on the reverse strand, counting down.
GCCGCGAGGATCCTGCGTTGGGGCCTGCATCACACTCATGCTACAGCCGTCTCACACATCGACAAAGCCGGGTTCCCGTCACTCTTCGTGACAAGAACCCGGCTCGTTGTGGATCGCACGACCCACTGGTAAAACTACAGCGCCGCGAATGCCGCCGTGCGCGGCACCAGCGTTCTCCTGTAAACGCTGGCGCGCTTACAGCGCTGCGTAGACCTCACGCAGCAACCGCGCGGTCTCAGACGGCGTCTTGCCGACCTTCACGCCAGCCGCCTCGAGTGCTTCTTTCTTCGCCTGAGCCGTTCCGGCCGAACCTGAGACGATGGCGCCAGCGTGGCCCATGGTCTTACCCTCGGGCGCGGTGAAGCCTGCGACGTAGCCAACAACCGGCTTCGTTACATTGGCCTTGATGTACTCGGCTGCGCGCTCTTCAGCGTCGCCACCGATCTCACCGATCATGACAATGGCCTTGGTCTCGGGATCAGCCTCGAACGCGGCAAGCGCGTCGATGTGGGTCGTTCCGATGACCGGGTCTCCGCCGATCCCGATGGCTGTTGAGAAGCCGAGATCGCGCAGCTCAAACATCATCTGGTAAGTCAGCGTGCCCGACTTCGAGACGAGACCGATCGGCCCCTTACCCGTAATCGTGGCGGGAGTGATGCCCGCGAGAGCCTCGCCCGGCGTGATGATGCCGGGGCAGTTCGGCCCGATGATGCGGGTCTTGTTACCGGTGGCCTTGGCGTGAGCCCAGAGCTCGGCCGAGTCCTTGACGGGCACACCCTCGGTAATGATCACGAGCAGGCCGATGCCCGCGTCGATGGCCTCGATTGCGGCATCCTTGGTGAACGCCGGTGGCACAAACGCGACGGAGACGTCGGCTCCGGTCGAGGCCATTGCCTCGGCGACCGTGGCAAACACTGGCAGCTCGACGGTGGCACCGTTCGCGTCAACGTGCGACACCGTGGTGCCGGCCTTGCGAGCGTTCACGCCCCCACAACCTGGGTGCCAGCGGCAAGCATGCGCGCCGTGTGTTTGGTACCTTCGCCGCCGGTGATGCCCTGGACGATGACTTTGGAATCCTTGTTCAGGAAGATCGACATTGTGTTCCTTCTTCTACGTTCCGGTGCGGGCTAGCGAGCGTTGGCGAGTTCAGCGGCCTTGTCGGCACCCTCGTCCATGGTTGCTGCCAGGGTGACGAGTGGGTGGGCAGCTTCGTTGAGGATCTTGCGACCCTCTTCAACGTTGTTGCCGTCGAGGCGCACGATAAGTGGCTTATTCGCCGAGTCACCGAGCGTCGCGAGTGCACCCACGATACCGTTGGCAACCGCGTCGCACGCGGTGATGCCCCGAATACGTTGACGAACACCGACTTGACCTGCGGATCACCAAGGATCACGTCGAGGCCAGCGGCCATGACCTCGGCCGAGGCACCACCGCCAATGTCGAGGAAGTTCGCGGGCTTCACACCGCCGTGGTTCTCGCCAGCGTATGCAACAACGTCGAGTGTCGACATGACGAGCCCAGCACCGTTACCGATCACGCCGACCTCACCGTCGAGCTTCACGTAGTTGAGATCCTGCGCCTTGGCCTTCGCCTCGAGCGGATCCTCTGCGGCCTTGTCGGCGAGCGCGTCGTGCTCTGGGTGACGGAACTCAGCGTTCTCGTCGAGCGAGACCTTGCCATCGAGCGCGATAATGTCGCCAGCGCCGGTGAGCACGAGCGGGTTCACCTCGACGAGGGTTGCGTCTTCACCAACGTAGACGGCGTAGAGCTTCTCGAAGACCGCTGCGACCTTCTCGACCAGTTCTTCGGGAAGTTCGCGGCGCGAGCAATCTCGACGGCCTTCGTGGCATCGATGCCAGCGATCGGATCAACCTCGATGCGCGCGAGCGCTTCCGGCTTCTCAACGGCGAGCTGCTCAATTTCCATGCCGCCTTCAACGCTGCACAGCGAGAGGTAGGAGCGGTTCGCGCGGTCGAGCAACACCGAGAAGTAGAACTCCTGGGCGATGTCTGCACCGGCAGCGACCATGACGCGCTTGACGACGTGCCCCTTGATGTCGAGGCCGAGGATCGCCTCTGCGGCTGCAAACGCCTCGTCGGCGTTCTTCGCAACCTTCACGCCGCCAGCTTTGCCGCGGCCTCCAACCTTTACCTGCGCCTTGACGACAACAACGCCGCCAATCTTCTCTGCGGCAGCACGAGCTTCTTCGGGAGTGTCCGCGATGATGCCGGCCAGCACCGGCACCTCGTAACGCTCAAATAGATCTCGTGCCTGGTACTCGTAAAGATCCACGTACTGTTCCTTTGCTTGGGATTCTTAGGTGCCCGAGGCAAAAATGTCTCGATGTCGAGATAAATCGACCAGAGGTCAGTCTAGCACCGTACGACGGTTCGGGAACGGAAACGCCCGCCGCGCGGTTTGACAAACTGACCGCTCCGACGGTCACCCTTGAAACACATGTTCCCTTACGCGAATATTAATGATAACCAGCAATAGACCATCCAGAGTTTCCGGTACACCTAGCGAATGGTGGTCTCAACCGGTCAACGCAACACCCCATGCTTGCACATTGATCACTTCGCATTATTTAAACTCAGTGCTGGGTGAGACAGATTGCAATACCTCGCACCCCAGCGTCTTGGTTTGAAGTTTGCTTGTTGTAAATTGACCGTATGCACATACTTCTCCTCTCAAGATTCATCGGTGCAGTTCCGGGATTCTTAGATTCAATTGGTCTTACTTCTCGAACATCTACACGAATCGCTTATGTCGACGATGCCTCAAAACCGCTTGGCAGCCTTCCCTTTGTTGAAGAGGAACGTCGCCAGTTGCAGCAACTTGGTTACTCAGTAGTGCCAGTAACAGTGGGAAACGGCACTGCTGAGGATTTCACGTCAACCCTTGAGTCTGTTGATGCAGTCTATGTAGCCGGAGGCATGGCAGACTACCTCATGGCGACATTGCGGCGCGTCGGTGCCGATACAGTTTTATCCGAACGAGTTAGAGCAGGGCTGCCTTATATGGGGGCAAGCGCCGGCGCAATGGTCACGGGAAGAAGTATCGAACCAGCGATTGCGCTCGACGGCCACACTGAAGGGATTATGCTAGAAGATTTCAGTGGCCTTAATCTTGTGGATTTGGTGATTGTCCCGCACGCTGATGGGTTGCTGCCCCTTACCCACCTGAACTTATCGCCACCCTAGCAAGACAGTTCGAGGGCATCCCCGGACTCCGAATGCTTGCAGATAGCGAAGCTCTCTTGGTTAAGAACGGTACAATACTCCAGGTTGAATCCCCGCAGAGTTACGAGTAACTTCGGTTCCGATCCCGCCACCGATGACAACGCCAGGTGTTGTCCCCAAAGAGCTAGCAGACACCGGCACAAAGATGACGTTACTGTCAGCCTTGGCGGGAATCAGGCTGTTTGGTGTGGGAGCCTGCTTGCCCTTCGTTCACGGCGTGCTCAAGCTTCCAGTGGTGCTTGAAATTATGGTACTCGCGACTGCGGGTAGGTTTTTCTGTGCGGGTGCACTCTCCGAGGACATCATTGAGGATACGCTCCGCACACTGTGTCGATGACTTTCCCGGTCACCCCAGATGGGTCTCGTGGTCACCGGCAGCGAGGTGGTAGAGGTCCTCGCTGGTGTTCCAGCCCGACACCCTCCTAGGCCTCGTGTTGATGCGTTCGGCGATCTGATCAAACTCGTCCTGTGCGAGATAGAGAGACATTGGTCCTCTTCGGGAGATATTTACGGAGGAGCTGGTTCGTGTTCTCATTACGACCTCTCTGCCAGGGGAGCCCGGGTCACAGAAGTAAATATCAATCCCTAACTGTTTCGCGATCTTGACATGCTCGCTTATCTCTCGCCCTGACCCAAGTGAGCGACCGCAACGGTCCTGACGGCACCTGCCGGAGGTTACGGACCAGGGTGGCCCGCACATCACCTGCTTTAATCCCGTCGAGTTTGACCAGGCGGAGTCGTCGGGTGGAACGCTCGACCAAACGCGCGACAGCGGAAGGTCTTTGCCTATGACGAGATCGCCTTCCCAATGCCCGACCTCGGTTCGTTGCTGCACCTGAACGGGCCGGGAACGGATCGACTTGATACCCACGAGACGGCCCCGTCCTTGCCCCATTTTCGAAGCAACGCATGGATGTCTAACCCTGCGGCCAGAACGTAAATGCTTCACAAGCGTTGAGAGCAGCGACAATCGTATGGAGTTGCAGAGCGTCCGATAGATCGCTTCGTGCGAGATCCACCAGTCGGGTTCATCGGGGAACACGGTTTTCAGCCAAGCAGCAATCTGTTGCGGTGAACAGTCCTCGGCGAGTTTGAAGCGCACCAGCTCACTGAGTTCCTCGTTGCGGTCAAGTGTTGAGGGGGCAAGTCCGTCTCGAGTGTTCCCAGGCCCGCTCATCAGCCAGGTGGCTCGGTAGCGAGCTCTTCCGCCGTTGCGTTCGATCTTGTGTGAGATCGTCAACGCGGTCTTCCCCACAAGGGTACTGATCGTTCTTGCCGAGACTCCTGCCGCGATTCCGCGCGAAACTTCTTCGCGCTCGTGGAGAGATAAACGCAGTACTTATCTTTTGCGGCGTGTGGGGCGGATGCCGCCAGTGAGCGCGATGTGGTGTCTCACTTTTTGTGTGGAGCAACGTAACTCCCGTGCAATCATGCGTGAGGGCTGCCCTGCCCGCCACCGATCCCATACCGTCTTCACTTGATCTGCAAGTCAACGCACCCAACTTACGCCTTCTCTTGCTCCCCGAGGTATTCTTCTAGTGGGTGGTGCGTCGACCGGTGAGACTACCAGAATTTGCGGGAGCCGTTGAATACGCAGCAGTCGTTGCACCCAAGGGTGCGGGTCTTGGTAATGCACTGCGTAACGGAGTGACATCTGGGTTCATTAAACCGCCTGACCTTGAATTTGTGTCCCGCAACGACACCAACGCCTCAGCTTCCCCTCCACGCACTCAATTTCGGCGACTTTGATGCCAGCTTGTTTGGCGGCGCCGCTTCAGACCTACTCGACGCAGAGGATCTAGAGATAGTTGCGGCAGAATTCTCCCCCGGCCAGGTAGCGGTCGTAGTTGCGTTTAAGGATCGGTGCTTCGCTCCCGTCGCAGCCCAGATCGCGGCTGCTGGGGGCCGAGAAATTTCTACTGGCGGTATCCCCATCGACGAACTAGAAGATCTACTCAAGAAAGCCGAGAGGGGAATAACGACGAGTCTGCTTCGCGCTGCAGCTCGCGTGTCCGCTGCAACGCACGTCATTGGCAGTACAAACCGTCGTCAGCAAAACCACTGGGCGGCGGAATTCGAGCAGCAAAAGCAACGCATTCTTGCGGGTTCTTGGAATTCCTCCTGTTCCTGCTTCTTGATCGACGGGAGTTTGACAAGAGACTTCCACTCGCCAGCTGAGCAAAAAACTGCATGCGTGTTACGCTCTGATATCTCCGAGATACCACCCTCGAACCATGGGCACGCACGCTCTGGAAAATTATCGAACTTGTGGGCATCGCAATTGGACGAGAACAGGTCGCCGAGTCTCCACCAACTTCAGGGCCCTGGCTGAGAGCCCACCGATTCCTTACGTTGCCTCTAAACCGTAGCAATCCATCACATGAATGCGTGATTGATCCCACCTAAATTCTACCCCCAAGCACTGCCTCACTTAAGTTATTGCTTTACCGTACGTATGACCGTTTCCTCATCATTAGCACAATTGTTCCAGCGAAGATTCCTATGAGAGCAACCGAAACGATGCCCGCCACTACATCCTCGTTCCCACCCGTGGTTGGGAGTCCTCCGCCGGGATTCTCTCCCTCGTCTTTCCCACCAGGATTCACTGTGGGCGGCTTGGGCTTTTCTGTTGGGCCAACGTTCTCGTTGACGGTGACACTGGCTTCAGCCGTAACAGCTTGCCCCAGGTCATTTGTAAAGACAGCCCGAAACAGCGACCCGTCGAGTTCAGCGCTGACCGACTCGAGAACTAATTCAGCAGACGTCTCAAGTTCACTCAGCGCGGCAGGGGCATCAGCTTCGTAAGCAACCCAGGTTTGTCCATCGTCTTGAGACACCTGCCAGGCCACGGCAGGCGTCTCGTCTCCCTGCCCGGCGGCTTGCATCCGAACGGTCGCCCCTGGTGAAACACTCGCCGATTTAGGGTTTACGAGAACAACCGGAGGGGTTCCGAAAGTAAAATCGCCAGCGGCGAAGACCCTGTCACCATAGCGAACCGTCACAGGAACTTTCCCCGAGACATGAGACGGAGTCACCGCGGTAACCGAGGTTACCCCCGTCCTTTCGATAGAGGCAGCGGGCGAGTCACCAAAATTCACGGATATGTCAGACTCCGGCATCAGAACCGCAACCGGGGTCGAGGAATAGATCGTAGCTCCTCCCGCCCCAAGAACGTACGGCCCACCCCAAGAGTAGAGGTTGCCGTCGCTATCTTGAAGCGTGCGGTACATGTAGTCGATGCGCGAACTGAGGTAACTCCGCACAATGGTCTTACCAGCTGTGGGACCGCTCGTGTCGACCGCAACGGGAGTTGTCTTCACGTCACTCGTGGCCCTGGCGTTCCGGTGTAAGTACCCCAGGAGTAAGCCTGACCATCAGCGATAACGAGTGTCGTGTTCCAGGCGATCTGAACGTCCTCGATGGTTTTTCCCGCGAGCACACCCGTCATATCCACTGCTGCAGGAAGAGGGTTGCGTATCCCAGGGTTACCACTCGTTCCGTTCCCCATCTGACCGTAGTAACCTTCTCCCCACGCGTAGAGTTTTCCGTCGCTTGCAAGAGCGATCGCGTGGTTTGAAGTGGATCCCGCCACCAATTTCGTTATGGTCTTCCCCGCGAGCACACCGCTCATGTTTACAGCGACAGGGATCGAACTATCAGTTGTTGACCCATTTCCAAGAAGGCCATAGGAGTTGTACCCCCAACTAAATGCCTGCCCGTCTGAGGTGAGCGCAAAAACCGCACCGTTGCTACCAACGGAGGTCGCGACACTAGTGATTTGTTTTCCCGCGAGGACACCACTTGTGTTTACGGCGACTGGTTTTGACTCGTTCCCGAAGCGTCCATGCCCCAGCTGCCCCTGGAGGCCGTACCCCCAGTTAATGAGCCTGCCATCATCTGTGCGGGCGAGCCAGGTCATGGACTGCGTGCCACCAAACACTTCGACAACCTTGGGACTAGGTGAGATTCCACTCGTGTCGACCGCAACAGGTACGGAGGAATTCCCCAGAATGCCGTTACCTAGCTGGCCGTGCGTGGTGCCGTAGCCCCAGGTGTACATCAGACCGTCTCGAGTGACCGCCATGTACGTTTCATTCATGCCGATCACCGCAATGTCAACAACTTCCTTGCCCGCGAGAACACCGGTCATGTCAACAGGAGTGGGTATGTGCGTTGAAGTGAGGGAGCCGTTGCCCAGCTGGCCACCCCTATTGTCACCCCAGGCGTACAACGTCCCCATCTCAGTGAGAGCTAAAGCACTACCGTGACCGGGAGCAACTTTTGCCACCGGGCTATCGAACACACCGGTCCTATCAACCTCGGTCGGCTCTGGTACCCATGATTCGCCTGCTGGAAGTGGAGCTTCACCCAGCTGACCATAGTTGTTGCTCCCCAGCCATAGAGCACCCCATCTCCGCCGATCCCGAGGGTAAAGCGCGAAGTCGGAAAGACCTGCATGGACTCATTGAGAGCGAGATCGGTAATAGCAACCTCGGTACCACCAGCTGTTGGCCCCTGTTGCACCGAGGTCTCTACGGCAGCGGCCGGTGCAGCTAAACCTCCGAGCAACAAAAGAGCGGCGCTGCCCGCAGCAAATTTCAGACCGCGCAACTTACGAACAGACCGAGGTGTATTCAAAGACAAATCCGGCTCCCCACCGCATAGCAATATCACTAGTTTTCGAAGACCATGCCCCAAACATGTGGTCGTGGCCGAACGAGATATATATCTAGGCAACACAACGTGACTAAAGTATAGACGCGCAAGCTGAAAACATGGGGAAATCCCAAAAACATCAGACCCCAATCACAATTTATCTACATGTGTTGAAATACTGCACAGCAAAAGCTATCACATGCATCAAGCCAGTGGACTCTCGATACAGGCCCTAGCAAACTGACCCTCATCCTTGTAGGCCGATACAAACGAAATACAATACTTTAAGGGGCGGGTGTGCCAGTTGTATGACTCCACAAGTAAACCGTGCTTTCGACGTTAGACCCTTCTGGAGTGTCACTATAGACTCGGACGGTTATCGCAGTACCAGGTCGATCGATGCGAGATGAAGAGAAGTCCGGGTTCAACACGAAGTCGTGAGACCAACTCGACCAGTCGTAGGTGAGCGCAAACGTAATCACTGTGGACTCACCAGCACCGGGTGGATCCTGGATCGTGACAAATGTTGAGCCGGACGAGTGTGTGAACGAGATGGCAGGATCCGTGAGTCCGTTACGCAAGACGTCAGAGATCGACCAATGCTGTGGTATCGGGTGTGACACGGACAACGTGAGTGGCTGATTTGGAGTCACTTCACCCGCATTACTGATCCGCAGAGAGACGAGCTCGGTAAAGTTTGTGCCCTCGCCTCCTCGGCTCCCCCAAGCCAGAGGTAAGAATTCAATATTGTAGCTTGGCTGCTCGATTGTTTGCTCGGTTATATTCGTATCAGGCGATGTCTCACGATCGTCTGGTTCTGAGTCTTGAGCAGAACGAGACGCTGTGTCTTCTTGAGTTTGGTCATCACCCGGTTCGACAGCCCCTAGCCGTTTCCGAGGCGACGCTGCCGTTACAGCCTGCTGGGACCAGGGCGTTGAAAGTACCAGCGGTGCTTTCACCCCGTCAATAGTCTCACGTGTGGGATCAGGTTGCGACACCGCCGCACCTCCGGCAGGCGAAGCGTTGTCCAAGGCAGTGAAGAGAATCACCAAAGCGCATACAAGCAGTGCCCCCACCGCAATTCGCCCAGGGGCCAGCATTGATGTTTGCCCCCTGCTCACATGCTTGTTTCGTCGAGCATTCACCAGGCCTCCGGTATCAGCACTGGCCACGGTAGCTTGTTTGGACCGCCATACTTCGAGTCCACCGGCAAGCAAGATCGGAAACAAGACTACTCGTATCCGGGAGCCGGCCTGCTCCGCAAGTTTGACCAGTTGAGAGCACTCGATGCAGTCTTCAACGTGACGTTCGAATCGTCCTCGTTCTCGTTTACTCAATCGATCACGTTCGTATGCTCCCATGCGTTCAGTCGCCCAACGACACTCCGATCCGGCAACGCGAAGAGGAATATGGGCCTGCACCCACGCTTCCCGGAGCCCTTCGCGAGCACGGCGTATGAGCTGGTGGGTTGTGTTTGGGGTCAAACCCAGGTGCTTTGCGAGGGCCGCGGGTGACACACCCTCAATCTCGACACGATAGAGGACTTCTTGCCACCGCTGAGGGAGTTCGGCAAAAGCGTGTGCGAGGAGCGTATCGCTACTCAACGCTTCCGGACCGGGCTCTTCCAGCTCCAAAGATTCCAACCACTCTTCATCGGGCATGGTGAATTCGCGGAGCGAGCGCCCCCACTCGCGCGCCAGGTTTTTAATTGTCACGTACAGATATGGACGAAAGTCACCCTTGGGACCACCACCATTCAGGAGAATTCGGTAGATGCGCGTAAAAGACTCAGATACCAAATCATCGGAGTCAAAAGAAGAGGTTTGAACCCGGGCAACCTTCTGCGCGAACACTGAGTGTCTCTCCCAGAGCTCGCTGAAAACTGATGTATCGCCCTCCCGTATCCGCTGCAAAAGGGCAGCGTCGTCATCTTCCGTCGCGGGTGTGTCGCTCGTGAATTCAAGGGTCAGGATCGGTTCTGTAGACATCAAGCGTTCACCATAGTTTGCACTTGTGCTAAATGCCTTGGAAGTACCTGCAAAGAGACTCCGAGAGGAAATTATCTGCGCATACGAAAAAAGTTTTGGCGCTCGCGTAAGTTCAAACCCGCTTCTTGCATGCCTGTATTCGGGATGTGCTCCTGAACACACAAGGAGCACGGAATGATAAAGGATTACGAGGTAACTCAGAATGCACGCAAGCACGTTGAGACCGGCACACCGGTCAAATCGCGTTTCACGCCTTGTCATCAGATGCGTCGCGGCACTCGGTGCGCTCACCGCGCTGCTCGTGACGAACGGAGTCGCGGGTCCTGCAGAAGCAGCAAGCAGCGTCACTCGCAGTTACGAACGACCGCTGATGCCAAATACTCCGGGGTACACAAATACGGGGAAGATGCCCGGTGGCTTTGGTGATGTCACCGTCAAGGTTGAGTCTCCGAATGATTACATCGTGACCACTGGCGGTGGGTCAAACCTCGGAATTTCTGATAGAGATGCTAGCGCTGGTCAGAGTGTAACAGCGCCATTGCGAGACGAGGTAAAGAACTGCCTATACAACGACGGTTTACCTCTTCCAACCGGCTCCATCCGAGACTGTGATTACACGCCGAGAGTGACTATTTCTTGGGATCGGCCACAGGTGAACCCGATTGTCATGTTCGCTCCTGTGCATGCTGCTTTTGCCGGCGAGGACCTCTCCTTCAATTTCTCCACCTACTGGAATCCCAGCATTGTCGAGATCGATGGCGTTCAGGCCGACACGACACGTCTACACGAGATCCAACGGGGCGATCAAACAATTCACCCGGACTACAGAGACGGTACTTTCGATTACGGCGGGGACCAATTTCCGATTGCGGAGCGAAACGGCAATCGGCCACTTGGCTATTGGGGCACCCTGCAAGTTTCCGGTCTAGTCAGCAGCGTCACTATCGAGGCGCGCTACTTTGCGATGGTCACTAAACAGTCTGTTGAATCCCCCTCTGCCTTCAAGGACTCTGTTATCCTAAGCAACCTTGGGATCCAGGCATGGTCGCCTTCTGCTGATCTTTCGATCCGCAAATCTGCTCCTGCGTCAGTTGCCTCCGGGAGCGACATCAACTGGAACATCGACGTCAGTGTCGCGAATCTGGGCCTCACGCGTCCGTTCATAGATATCGATGATCAGGTCACCGCGGGCTCACACGGTTTCCTCATTCGTGATGCGGTGCCGGAGTCCGTGGAGAACCCGCGACTAGTTTCAGCACCCACGGGCTGCTCGCTAACTGGCCGAGACCTGAGTTGCTCGGTTTCACCAGAGAAATGGCAGATTCTGCCAGCAGCGGCAACTGACGTTGACGTTCAACTTTCGGGTACGGATACAACACAGGTTGTGCCCTCAGTGCTTGAACCCGGGCAAACGTTCCATCTCGAAATCGCTGGTACCGCACCACGCACACCTGGTACGAAGGTCGTGAACCGAGCACAAGTACTTGGCAGCGATATCGACACTGATCTCACAAACAACACTGCCGAGGCGGTCACAACCATCGAGCCGCCTGAGTGGAACGTGCAAAAGACAACTTCGATTCCCGCAGGCACCTTCGTCGACCCTGGTCAGCAGGTGGACTACACCGTGACTGCAACGAGTGTCAGTGGAGACGTTGAAGATGTAGTGCTCAGCGACAACCTCAGTGGTGTACTCAATAATGCGAGCTTTGTTTCTGGGTCGGCAAAGTTGCGAGTAGGTAGCGAAGCACCTATTGAGGTATCCGACCCAATCGGCACGTCGTTGCAAACAGAACCATTCATGCTTCCCGCTGGAGAGCAGGCCAAGCTCACTTACTCGGTTCGGGTCAATAACGATGCCTGGAGTGTAAATCTTCACAACACGGTCTCCGGAAACGGTAGTTCTGAGCCCACGTCTTGCGCGCCCAATTCCGCACCACAACCCGAGTGCGAGACCGACACTCCTTCAAGCGGACGGATCGCGATCGAAAAACGAGCATCGGCACACGCGGGTGGCGCTCTCCTTGACGGTGCTGCGTTCCGTTTACTTTCGGATGAATCCGGTAGGCCGGGGGCACCGCTCACAAACCAACTGGTAACCGGCACGGGTGACACCGGACATTTTGAAGCCACAGGAGTGGCTCCGGGTCACTACTGGATCGAAGAAGTGCGCGCACCCAACGGTCACGTGTTGCTCGCCAATCCGGTTCGATTTCAGATCGCAGCGAATGGCCAGCTAAGCATGGATGCCACCCCTGATGGCCTTGTCTCAATCGAACGCAACACGCTTGTTGTGTCAGATGTCGCGACGCTGGTACTTCCAAAAGCTGGGGGCACATCCCCTGGACCATTCCCATGTTGGCAGGTTGCGCTCTTGTAGCCATCGCACTCGCCACCGCTTACCTCCTGCGACGCCGCAAGCCGTTTCAGGCCTAGACCACACCGAACTTCGGTGTTCCTCCTCGGCCCGCGCCTATGCGCAGGCCGAAACTCGAGAATGAAAGAAGATAATTCATGGAAATCCAAAAGAAACGGCGGCTGATCCGCGCGTTTTCGGTTGTTTCGGCGACCGTACTACTCGCTTTCGGCGCGGCTTCCGCCGCTTCAGCGGTTTCAGCCTCGACGATCGACCCGGATCAAACAGGCACGCTCTCAATCCATAAGTTCAAGAAACCAGAGACTGCAACCGGACTCGCACACGACGGCCGCGAACTGCCCGCCGCCAGCACAGCTGGCCTTGAGCCTCTACCCGGCGTAACCTTTTCCGTCGAGCAGGTTGATCCGGCAAGCTACAACCTGACGACAAACGCCGGCTGGACTGCCCTGCAAACGCTCACCCCAATGCAGCGGCTCTCGCAACCAAGGGCTACACCACAACTGCCACTTCAGACAACAACGGCGACGCTATTGCCTCGAATCTGCCGCTCGGCGTCTACCTCGTCACCGAAACAATTGTGCCCGCGGGAACAACCGCCGGCGCTCCGTTTCTTGTGACGGTCCCATGACAGATCCGGTCGACACCGACTCGTGGATGTATAACGTGCATATCTACCCCAAGAACGCCGTCAACAATCCCGGTGAGAAGACCGTTGAGGATGCTGGCAAGCTCAAAGTTGGTGATGAAATCACCTGGACTATCACCGGATACATTCCCAATGTTGACACGCTTGACGGTTACCGCATCGTCGACCCTCTCGACTCACGCCTGACCTACAGCAGCACCACTGTGTCACTGAGCAATGGCACTCCACTCACTCTAAATACGGATTACACGGTGAACACGGTGCCGCCGAGCGGCGCTGATGGCACTCGTGTGACAGTGGACTTTACGGCGGACGGTCGCGCGAAACTCGTTGCAAACAAGACGGCTAGCGTCAAGGTAGTTATTGCAACCGTCATCAACGAAGTCGGCGATATTCCTAACCAGGCGATCATTTACCCCAACGCAGCAAGCTTTGATATTCAGCCAGGAGAGCCAGGCGGCCCAACACCTACGCCTGAGCCCGTCGTCAAGTACGGCAACGTCACCATTTCTAAGGTCAGTGCAGCAGACAACAACACGAAACTTGCCGGAGCGACTTTTCAGGTTTATGCCTCTGAAAACGATGCTCGCGATGGCGTGAACCCGATCGAAATCGGTGGCGTCTCGACTTGGACAACGAACGCGAGCGGTCTCGTGACAATCTCGGGATTGCATCAGTCTGGCTGGGTGAATAATGCCCCTGTTTCTCCAGGGGACCCTGGGTACCAGTATTACTGGATCGTTGAGACAAAGGCTCCTACCGGCTATGAGCTCCTTGCTGAGCCGGTCCGGGTGACCGTTGGCGATGCTGACTCAGTTGTTGACTTCACGGTTGAGAACTCACCAGCAAATGGCGGATTTGAGCTACCTTTCACAGGATCTGTGTTGAGCGCTGGCCTGTTCTATGGGGCTGGAACTGTCCTGCTCGCGGGAACAGTGTTGCTTGCCGTGCGCGCACGTCGCAGAAGCACACAGGAAGCATAATTCCTGATCTGATCTGATCGGCGCGGCGTGAGGGCAGTGGCCTTTGCGCCGTGCCGGTCAGCTGTATGAGTCAGTATTGAGGGTGAGCACGTATTGGTGAAGGCACAGAATGAGGCTGCCAAATCGAATCGCAGTCTAATGTGGACAAAAATCGCCGTACTTATCGCCGCATTCGTCGGCGTCAGTGTGATGTGCTACCCGGCTGCAGCGACTTGGGTGTCGGCTCGTACGCAGGGAGATCTCGTGGATTCTTACGCGCGAGAAGCCCAATCTTTACCTGACAGAGAACGACTTCAAATACTTGCCGCGGCAAGAAGCTACAACAAAACCCTGCCGCTCGGTGTGTTGCGTGACCCCTACAGCAACAGCAACGACCGTGAGGACACGTCAGCGACCTACGAAGACTACACACGGCAACTCCGATTGCCTGACAGTGACGTAATGGCAGAATTGAGCATCCCTAAGATCGCTGTAAAGTTGCCCATTCGTCATGGCACAGAGGCCAAAGCACTTGAGGACGGTGGTGGCCACCTTTTCGGTTCTTCACTTCCAGTCGGGGGAAAAGGAACACACGCCGTCATGACTGCACACTCTGGTTTACCGCAAGCCTCGATGCTCACGCGGCTGGGTGAGGTGAAGAGGGGGGACTACTTCTCCATCAGAGTGATGGGGGAAGAGCTTTCTTATCAAGTGGATCAGATCTCAATCGTCACACCCGACAACATCAAAGACCTCATTATTACACCGGGTGAGGACTATGTAACGCTGGTAACTTGCACCCCCTTAATGTCAATACCCACCGGTTGCTCGTACGTGGAGTTCGAGCGGCTCTGCCGGAACAGGCCGAGCAGCAAGTCTTCGGAGAGGGGGAAGCGGGGTTTCCTTGGTGGCTAATTATGATGGTTGCCGCACCCGCTCTTGTTGGGTTTGTTATGTTCGGCCCAAAACGACGAAAAAATCATGATCACGATACCGAATACTGCGAGGTATGTATAGGGTATCGCGTGCAAGACAGGGTTATTCATTCAATGGGTGTGTCGAATGGAAAATAAGTGTCCGGCCGCACGCAAAATTCTATTATTCGATTGACTAGCGGAGCACTGCAGCATGGGCCTGCCTCATGATCTACCGAGCTAATAAGCTTCCAGCTACTCCAACTTTTCAATCGGAGCGAGCTTCACAAGCAGCTTTCGCTCGCCCACGGAATCAAACACGGCGTGCGCGATCCGCTTCGATCCCGCACCCGTGACCGCAGAGACCCGTCCCTCGCCGTACTCGTCATGCCGGATACGGTCACCGGGCGCGAGCTCCATGTCACCGTTGTCGCGCACGTTCCCCATGATCGTATTAGGGAACCCTCCCCGGCCGCCTGAGCCTGCTTCGCCGCCTTCTTTCGCTCTCGCCACTTGTCGAGCGCCGACTGCATGTTGCCGCTCGCGGGTTCACTGACGGCCGCGCTTGAGTAACCGCCACCAGACCCAAAACTCACGGAGGAGTCAGTGCGCGAGCGGGATCCCGCCCCGCTGCCACCGTAGCCACCACCACGCGGCGCGTTCAGCGCCCGCGACTCGGTGCCGCCGCGACTCGTCACCTCACCCGGTGACTGCCGCCAGTCAATGAGCCCCTCGGGAATCTCTTGCAGGAAGCGCGACGGCATGGCCACAGACACGTCTCCGAACACCGCTCGGGTGCTCGCGAGGGTAAGATACAGCCGCTCACGAGCGCGCGTGATGCCGACGTACATGAGGCGCCGCTCCTCATTGATGCCGCCGACCTCATCAACCGACATCTGGTGCGGCAGCAGCCCCTCTTCAACGCCAGTAATGAACACAGCCTTAAACTCCAGCCCCTTCGCCGTGTGCATGGTCATGAGCGACACAGTGCCGCTGGAATCATCGAGATCGTCGGCGGCCGCCACCAGACTCACCTCGGTCAGGAACGCGATCAGCCCCGCCCCGGGCTGCTTCACGTCGAACTCGCGAGCTACGGCCACGAGCTCTTCAAGGTTCTCGGCGCGCGCGTCGTCTTGCGGATCGCGCTTGGCCCGCAGCTTCTCGATCATCTCGGTCTCGTCGAGAATCAGCTTGAGCAGGTCGCCAACGGGTGCTGGTGCCTGATCATGCTCAGGATCCCCGGCGGCCATTTTGGCGGCGCGAGTCAGCAGCTCAGCAAGGCTCAGGATCGCCCCGCGCACCTTCGGCCCGAACGAGAGTTCGTCGCAGCGCAGCATGGCCTCGTGAAAATTGAGGCCCTGCGCCTCTTGGAAGTTGGCAAGGTGAGCCTCGGCCATCGGACCAATTCCGCGCTTCGGAGCCCCCAGCAAACGGGACCAGGTGATTGGATCGTAGGGGTTCGCAATGCTGGTCAGATACGCCATCGCATCTTTGATCTCGGCGCGCTCGTAGAATTTGGTGCCGCCGAGCACACGATACGGGATCGCCGAGCGAATCAGCAGTTCTTCAAGCGCACGCGTCTGCGAGTTCGTGCGATAGAACACTGCGATGTCACTGTAGTTGAGTCCCGCTCGGTGCAGATCCTCGACCTCTTCGGCGACAAACCGAGCCTCGTCGTGCTGCGAGTACCCCGTGAAGCCAACGATACGCTCGCCGTCTCCCTCCGCCGTCCAGAGGTTCTTCTCTTGGCGGTCGAAGTTATTGCCAATGACGGCGTTGGCAGCGCTCAAAATGTTCTGCGTCGAGCGATAGTTCTGCTCGAGTTTCACGACTTCGGCACCCTTGAAGTCCCGCTCAAACTCAACGATGTTGCGAATGTCGGCACCGCGGAACGCGTAGATCGACTGGTCGGAGTCACCCACCACGGTGAGGTTCGCGGCCGGGATCCGCCCCGACGCGTCGATTTCACGGTCTCGAATCGGCGGCACCAACCGCTCAACTTCTTCGGGTTCGACCGGCCGGGTGAGTTCGCGAATCAAGGAATACTGCGCGTGGTTCGTATCCTGGTACTCGTCAACCAGAATGTGCCGGAAGCGCCGCTGGTAGATCGCAGCAACGTCGGGGTGCGCGCGGAACAGGTGAACCGTCTGTCCGATGAGATCATCGAAGTCGAAGGCGTTGGCCCGGCGCAACTCCTGCTCGTACTGCTTGAAGATCTCGACAAAGAGGCGGTCACGCGGATCGCTCTCGTTCATCGTTTTTGCGTAAGCATCGGCGTCGGTGAGCTCGTTCTTCAACCGCGATATCTTCGATCCAGCGTTCGCCGGAGTGAAGCCGTAGGTGTCGGCGTCAAGCTCCTTGATGATTCGTTTCAGCAGCGCGCGCGAATCGGCCGAATCGTAGATCGTGAAGCCCGACACGTACCCAAAGCGCTCAGCCTCTCGGCGCAGGATTCGCACGCAGGCCGAGTGGAACGTTGACACCCACATGCCCTCGGCCCCCGAACCAAGCAGTCCGTCAATGCGCTCGCGCATCTCGGCCGCGGCCTTGTTCGTAAAGGTGATCGCAAGAATCTGGCTCGGCCAGGCTTCGCGCTGGCGAATCAGGTGCGCAATGCGATGGGTCAGCACACGGGTCTTGCCTGACCCCGCCCCCGCAACAATCAGCAGCGCGGGCCCACGCGCCGTCACCGCCCGAGACTGCGCCGGGTTCAGTCCGTCAAGCAGCGGATCAGCCCCGCCTGCGGCGGCACCCGTGTTACCGTCACCGCCGTTACCCGCCACCCCGGGCCGTAGGGGATCCCAAAAGGATCAAGAAGTTCGAAGTCGCTCATTGTGCCCCCCAGTCTAGATTGCACCACCGACATTCACGCCCTGAGCCCTACTGCTCTCGCTCTTGCGCCGCGTCCGCTTCCCCGCCCACTTACCACCCACGCCCCACCCCACTTTCAGACACAATAGAGGGATGTCCACGAACCCCGGGCCAAAGCCCTCCGTACTCGTCTTCGCCACGGGCGGCACGATCGGCATGCGCAGCACCGACAACGGGCTCGCCCCAGATCCCGATTTCCCCGAGATCCTTGAGGCGCTCATCGCCGACATCGCAACTCCACTCGGGATCAACTGGCGCATAAATCATCTACACCCATCGATTGACAGCGCCAACGCCGACGCGAGCACTGCACCGCGCATCGCCCGTGCAATCCGCGCAAGGGTGCGCACGCAGCGTCCAAGGGGTGTCGTTATCACCCACGGCACCGACACACTCGCCTACACCGCGTCACGTCTCGCCTTTGACCTCGCAGACCTTGGCGTGCCCGTCGTTGTGACAGGCAGCCAGTTTCCGCACGGCGCCGACAACACCGATGCCATCGCAAACCTCACACTCGCACTGCGCACCGCCGCGAGGGCCGCACTCGGCTCACCGGTGTCGATTGTGTTCGGCGGCGCGATCCTGCCCGCAGTGCGCACCACAAAACACAGCAGCACCTCACTCACCGCGTTCGAAGCGGCCCTACCCCTCGCGAGCCAGCCCAGCGGCACCCCGAAACTCCTCGCAGAACCTGACAGCCGCAACCCCGTGCGTGTGCTCAGTTTCCGCTTCGTACCGGGTGTCACGGCAGAAGACGTGCGCGCGGCCGTCGGTGGCAAACCCGATGGACTCGTGCTGGAGTGCTACGGCAGCGGCAACGCCCCGATGGCGCGCCCCGGCATGCTGGGGGTGCTACGTGAGATCTGCAGCGAGATCCCTGTCCTGGCAATCACGCAGTGTGCGACAGGCGGTGTGGATCTCGCGCGCTACGCCGTGGGTCACGAGTTGGCGGCAGCGGGCGTGCTCGACGGTAGTGACCTGACGCTCGAGGCAGCAATCGCAAAACTCGGCTACCTGCTCGACGCAGGTTTCAGGGGCGAGGATCTCGCGCAGCTCTTGTCCCGGAACCTAGTGGGCGAGTGCGTGACTCGGGGTTAGTCTTCTCCCGATTAATCCAGCGGTGCCAGTTTGCCGCTTAGTCTGAGATCATGCGGCAAACTGGCACGACTAGATCGCGGCCTTCAGGGGCGCTCCTTGCGCGCAGCGAGCGCGATGTCTGGGTGATCCACGAAGATGCCGTCCACCCCAGACGCCAGCACGAGCGCGAACTCTCCCCGCCAGTCGCCCCATTCGGCGCCGTGCACCGAAGTCTGAAAACGCAAGTTGAGAAAGCGGTTCTCGGGGCGTAGCGTCCACGTATAGACGAGCAACCCCCGGTCGTGGGCGCGCTGCACAAGATCGCTCGTGCCGGTTGCGCGACCGAGCGCGTTGAGCCGAATGATGTTCCACTTTGCAACGCTGATGCCGTCGACAACGGTCGCGAGCAGATCAAGACCCTCGTTGCTGCGAAACCACGCGTAGCTGCGGGCCTTGTATCCGTGGTTTGCCTCATGGGCAGCAACCTCGTCGGCGGGGCTGCCGATCCTCTCGGCAAGAAACACGAGTCGAGCCCGCACCCCAGCCTCGCGCAGACGCGACAGCGCCCCGAGTTCAAACGCCTCAATGATGAGTTGCTCCGGCCGATCCGCCCAGCCCGTTGCCTGAAGTTCCGCGAGCAGCAGCTCAACCAGGTCAAGCCCCAGCTGGCGAAAGTAGTGATCGTGTTTGATCTCCACGACCACTCGCAGCGGCCTTATTTGCGCCACGCTCCGCTCATCAACGATCGCGAGCACGTCACGCAGGCGCAGGATCGGCTCGGTGTTATCGTGCGCAACGTTTGAGGGTCGGATCTTCGGCAGCCTTTCCCGGCAACGCAGCGTCGCAAGCTCTGCCCAGGTGAAATCCTCGGTAAACCATCCGGTCAGCCTCACTCCGTCAACGGTTTTGGTCGTTCGTCGAGCCGCGAATTCCGGACGGTCTGCGACATCGGTGGTCGTTGAAATCTCGTTTTCGTGGCGCACCACCAGCACACCGTCGCTCGTTGCGACGATATCTGGCTCAACAGCGTCAGCTCCCAGCTCGAACGCGAGGCGGTAGGCGGACGCGGTGTGCTCCGGGCGGTACCCGGAGGCGCCACGGTGGCCGATCACGAGCGGGGCAGGCGACGAAGCTGTCATAGTTCGAGCCTAGATCCTGCGCCTGCGGCGAACGAGCCCCAAAGTCTCAGCCGCAGTAAAGCCATTCCCCACTAGGCTTGAGGAAACTCACACGCCTGGAAAGGAATCCGACGCATGAGCAACCCGGCTCTCAGCAACAATCCGGCTCTCAACGGTAAAACACTTACCGCTGACGAACTGCGCCGCATCTACGATCAGCCCGCGGCACAGACGCAGCGCCCCGGAGTTGATGCATCGGCGAGCGCTGAGAACGCATCGGCATCAGCCGACTCCGTTCAGCAGCCACCGGTCATCGTTCCCTCCGACAAGCCTATGACCTACGAGAACACCATCTCGAAGACCGTGATGCTGTTCCTCATTGTGCTCGCGTTTGGTGCGGTGGGCTGGTTTATGCCCGCTCTTGCACTCCCCGCGGCGATTGTTGGCCTCGTGCTCGGCCTCGTCAACGCGTTTAAAAAAGAGCCGAGCGTTCCGCTCATCGTGCTCTACGCCGTATTCCAGGGTGTGTTCTTGGGTGGCATCTCTGGCGTCTTTGAGGCGCAGTGGTCAGGAATCGTCTCGCAGGCGATCATGGGCACACTCATTGTGTTCGCAACTGTGCTACTCCTGTTCCGCAGCGGCAAGGTCCGCACTAGCCCGCGTGCGACCAAAATCTTCATGGTCGCTATCATCGGTTATGCGGCGTTCTCTCTGGTGAACTTTGTCCTGATGGTGTTTAACCTCACGGACAATCCTTGGGGTATGCGGTCGGGCTGGCTTGGCATCGCCATCGGTGCCCTTGCAATCATCCTTGCCTCATACTCCCTGGTCATGGACTTCGAGATGATCCAGAACGGCGTGAAGAACCGCGTCCCCGAGAAGTGGGCCTGGTCGGCGGCGTTTGGCCTCATGGTCACACTGATCTGGCTCTACGTCGAGATCCTGCGTCTGCTCGCGATCCTGCGCGGCGACTAATCTCCGACTTCTAGCGTATCAGTATGCGCTGAACGCTCAGCCGGTGCTGAACGCTCGGCCGGTTGGATTCGCAAGTTTCCAACCGGCCTTGCGCTCAGCACCGGCTGACGTATTTGCATCCCGCCGTGGGATACTGCCTACATGGGCAACGCACCAACCGGCACCGAAATCAGTGATTACCTCGCCACCCTTCCCAGTGAGGAACGTGAGCGCATCCTCGAGATTTACGCGCGTGCGCGCGAGGTTGTTCCAGAAACGGTCGAAGGCCTGAGTTACGGTATGCCCACGCTTATGTACAAGGGCAAGGGTCTCATTGCCGTTATGAGCACCAAAAAACACATCGGCGTGTACCCCTTCGGAAATCTCGGCGAGCTCGCCGAGGCCGTCACAGAGGCTGGGCTCGACAGCACAAAGGGATCGATCCACCTCAAAAAGGGACAAACATTGCCCATCGAGTTGCTCGACCACTTTTTGCAGCGCCGGGTCACCCAGATCGACAGGTAGCTCAGCACCCAACGGGTGGTGTGGGTTTGCAGGTTGAAGTGATCCGAACCGGCAAACTCGCACGACCAGATGGGGCACCCTGGCCACTCACAGGCTAGTCAGCGTCTCCATCACCACGCGGCATACCGAGAATAAAGCCGACGACCGCACCTATCGCGAGACCGACACCAATCCCGGCGCCGATCATGTTGCCGATGGAACCGACGAAGCCTCCAACTGCACCGCCCAGCACGATTCCGGCGATGACCCAAACCGCTGACACACCAAACAGCGGGCTTTTGTTCTTGTTCATGGTGTCCACGTTACGCCGGAAAACTCGGCGCTTTACTCCCACTCAATCGTTCCCGGCGGCTTCGACGTGACGTCAAGCACCACGCGGTTCACCTCGGGCACCTGGTTGGTAATCCGGTTCGAGATCTTCGCGAGCACCTCGTAGGGCACCCGCGTCCAGTCAGCCGTCATCGCGTCCTCGGACGACACCGGGCGCAGCACAATCGGGTGGCCGTAGGTGCGGCCATCACCCTGCACGCCCACCGAGCGCACATCAGCAAGCAGCACCACGGGACACTGCCAAATCTCGGCGTCAAGCCCGGCAGCGGTCAATTCAGCGCGAGCAATCGCGTCAGCCTCGCGGAGCGTCTCAAGACGATCCCGGGTCACTTCGCCCACAATACGAATGCCGAGCCCGGGTCCGGGGAACGGCTGGCGTCCAACGATAGCCTCGGGTATGCCAAGTTCACGACCGATCGCACGCACCTCGTCCTTAAACAGCGTGCGCAACGGTTCGATGAGCTCAAAATCAAGGTCATCTGGCAAGCCACCCACGTTGTGGTGCGACTTGATATTTGCGGTGCCGGATCCGCCACCCGACTCAACAACATCGGGGTACAGCGTGCCCTGCACCAGAAACTTCACCTTTTCGCCAGAGGCAGCCGCCTCGCTGACGAGGTCGCGCTGCACCTGCTCGAACGCACGAATAAACTCGCGGCCGATAATCTTGCGCTTCGCTTCGGGATCGGTGACGCCTGCGAGATGTCCGAGGAAGGTGTCTGCGGCCTCAACCGTAATCAGACGCACACCCGTCGACTCGACGTAGTCCTTTTCGACCTGCTCACGCTCACCCTTACGCAGCAGTCCGTGATCCACAAACACCGCGGTCAGCTGGTCACCGATTGCGCGGTGTACGAGGGCGGTCGAAACGGCTGAATCGACCCCGCCAGAGAGCGCCGAAATGACTCGCGCGTTACCGACCTGCTCACGAATCCGCGCGATCTGCTCCGAGATCACGTTGCCCGCGTTCCAGTCGTTTGCGATGCCAGCAACGTGGTGCAGGAAGTTCTCAAGCACCTGCTGTCCGTGGTCAGAGTGCTTCACCTCGGGGTGCCACTGCACACCGTACATACGCTTCTCGGCGCTGCCGAAGGCTGCAACCGGCGTGACGGCGGTCTTCGCGAGCACCTCAAAGCCCTCGGGGGCCTGCTGCACCGCGTCACCGTGACTCATCCAGACGTTTTGCGCGTCGGGTTGACCACCGAGAATCGCCCCACCACCGGCAAGCACCTGCGCATCGGTCGCGCCGTACTCACGATCTCCGGTGTTGCCAACAACGCCGCCAAGCGCACGGGCCATGACCTGGAAGCCGTAGCAAATGCCAAGGGTCGGGATCCCGAGCTCAAAAATAGAGTCATCGAACTGGGGCGCACCTTCCGCGTACACCGACGACGGTCCGCCCGAAAGCACGATGCCGAGGGGCTGCTTCTCACGCACCTCTTCAGCGGTAATAGTGTGAGGTACAAGCTCAGAGTACACACCCGCCTCACGCACACGACGCGCGATCAGCTGAGCGTACTGAGCACCAAAGTCAACAACGAGAACCGGGCGGTGCCTGGTGTGGGAGCTTGAGGTCATGAACGGCCTTCCGGGCTGTGTGCGGACGTCGCCGCGGTGGATGAAGCTGGAGAATCTGGGGATGCTGCAGCGGGTTCAACATCGTGGGTGGCAAGGAACTCATTGACCTCGCGCACAACCCGCGCCTCAAGAATGAACGACATGAATGGAACCACACCGCCGAGGGCGATCAGCAGAAATCGCCAGAAGTTCCAGCGCATTGGGCTCCACAGCATAAAATCTGAGATCAGATACACAACGTAGAACCAACCGTGAGCGATCAGGATCGCTTTGAACAGGTCAAAACCGCCCGGCTGAAAATCTGCTTCGACACCCTCGGGCGCGATCGGTTCAAACTTGGCAAAACCGTCGGGTCCGAAGAGGTACAGCTGCACACTAAACGCGTACTTCATGACCATGACAGCGCAAAGCAGAAGCAACATCACACCGGTGATCACCGAGGTCACCTTGTAGACCTTCAAGGCCTTGCGAATGCGCGGGTAGTCAGCGGGTTTGGGCTGCAGTTGCATGGCGTCCATTCTATTGCGTCTCTATCTGAGGTCGCTGGCTCGGGCTGTTCGTTTGAGCCGCAGCGGCCGGAGGCTCAGGATCCGGTTCGGCGTCGGGTTCATTTCCGGAGCGCGCCTCCGCTTCCTGCATGAGCAGTTTGAGTTCGTGTTCTTTCTCCCAGGCGTCGCGCGCAAGACGGAACCAGAAGAACACCGCAAACCCAGCGAACACAACCCACTCGATCGCGTAGAACACGTTGAGCCAGCTCACCTTCTCGGGCGGCAGCGGTGCGACCGAGTCAATCTTGTCGAGGCCGGTAAGCAAAGGCGCAACGGAGGCACCGTCGTGCATCACCAAGTACCCGGCGTAAACGGGGCTCTGCACATCAGCCCAGAGGTTCGCAAGGTGCGCTGGCAACATGGTTTGCAGGCGCTGCGGATCGTCGGTCGGCTCTGGAATCTGCGCACCCTCGGGAGGCATATAGCGTCCCTCAAACACACGCGACTCAGCGAACGCCGGGTCGGCATCTAACCGCTCAATTGCTTTCTCGGCGGCAGCCTGATCCGGTGCCCAACCAATCGCAACAGCGAGGTTGCCGTTGGCTTCAGCTTCGGGTCCCTCAGTCACGAGATGGCCAATGACCCAGGCACCAGTCTTTCCCTGGTTCTCACGCGGTGTAAGCACTTGCGAGTCTCCCGGCACAAAAGAGCCACGAACGCTCACAACTACACCGGCGCCATACTCGTTAACCCCCTTGCCGAGTTCTGTCGCCTCAGAAAGAGGCCGCAAAGTCTCAGTGTTGCAGTTCTGCTCTTCGTCGCTGCGAATCGCGTTGCTCATCTGCCACTGGCCAAGCCACGCAAACACGGCGGCAACCAGCAGCGCGAGCAAGAGCGCCAGTATCCACTGGGGCCTGCGCATCACCCGCGCGAGTGTTGGGTCACCGAGGTATTCAGTCTTGCGAGTTTGTTGCGACAACGAACTACACTCTAGCGCTCTGCGTGAACGAGGTCGACGCGCTGGAAGCCCTTGAGGTCTGAATAGCCGGTCGTCGCCATGGCGCGACGCAGGGCCCCCATGTAGTTTGCGGTGCCATCAGCAATATGCGCGGGGCCGTTAATGATCTCGGCAAGCGGGGCGACGGGATCAACCGCAACACGACGTCCGCGCGGCAGATCTTCGTGATGCGCTTCCTGCCCCCAGTGCCAACCACGACCCGGTGCGTCAGAGGCGCGCCCAAGTGCCGCCCCGAGCATCACGGCGTCTGCACCGCAGGCGACCGACTTGATCATGTCGCCTGAGGTGCCAAGACCACCATCGGCGATCACGTGCACATAACGACCGCCGGACTCATCGAGGTAGTCGGTGCGGGCACCGGAGACATCAGCGAGGGCGCTCGCCATTGGTGCGCGGATCCCAAGTGTGGCGCGGGTGGTCGAAGAGGCTCCCCCACCGAATCCAACGAGCACACCTGCAGCGCCAGTGCGCATGAGGTGCAGAGCCGACTGGTAGGTCGCTGCGCCACCCACAATCACGGGCACGTCGAGCTCGTAGATGAACTGTTTGAGGTTGAGCGGCTCGCGCCCCTCCTTTGCGACGTGCTCGGCCGAAACGGTGTTACCACGAATTACAAACAGGTCAACGCCCGCATTCACAACCGTCTCGGTGAACTCAGCGGTCCGGTGCGGTGACAGGGCACCTGCAACCGTCACGCCGGCATCGCGAATCTCACCAAGGCGATCACGGATCAACTCTGGTTTGATCGGCGTAGCGTACAACTCACGCATGCGGTGAACCGCAGCGACCTCATCAGTGATCTTGGAAAGCTCTTCGAGCAGCGGCTCCGGGTTCTCGTGCCTGGTCCACAGGCCTTCAAGATTCAGCACCCCGAGCCCACCGAGTTGCCCCAGTTCGATCGCCGTTGCGGGTGACATCACCGAATCCATCGGTGCACCTAACACGGGAATCTCGAACTGGAACGCGTCAATCGTCCACGAGGTCGAAACGAGTTCGGGATCTCGCGTGCGTCTGGTTGGCACTACTCCGATCTCATCGAACGTGTATACGCGCCTTGCACGCTTGCCGCGGCCAATCTCGATCTCGTTGCTCACTCATCCAGTCTATCTGTCCAGTCAGACACAGTCTGAGCGTCCGCGATTACCGCTTATAGTTCGGCGCTTCCACTACCATCTGCACGTCGTGCGGGTGGGATTCTTTGAGCCCTGCAGAGGTGATTCGCACAAACTGGCCGCGCTCCTTCAGTTCGGTCACTGTTCGCGCACCGACGTAGAACATCGACTGACGCAGCCCGCCAATCATCTGGTGTGCCACCGCGGCGACAGGTCCACGGTACGGCACCTGACCCTCGATGCCTTCTGGGATCAGCTTCTCGTCGCTCGGCACGTCGGCCTGGAAGTAGCGGTCCTTGGAGTATGAGGTTCGCTCACCGCGCGTCTGCAGCGCACCGAGTGAGCCCATGCCGCGGTAGTTCTTGTACTGCTTGCCACCGACAAACACGAGGTCCCCAGGGCTCTCGTCGGTCCCTGCGAGCAGCGACCCCATCATAACTGAGGACGCACCGGCAACCAGGGCCTTCGCGATGTCGCCCGAATACTGCAGCCCACCATCTGCGATGACCGGCACACCCGCGGGGGTCGCGGCGCGCGCGGCCTCGTACACGGCTGTAACCTGGGGCACACCAACACCCGCGATGACACGCGTAGTACAGATGGATCCTGGACCGACACCAACCTTGATCGCGTCGGCACCCGCCTCGACGATTGCTTTGGCACCGGCGTAGGTCGCAACGTTGCCGCCAATCACGTCGACACCGGCGAACGCGGGGTCACCCTTAATCTTCGCGATAATGTCAAGAACGCCCTTGCTGTCGCCGTTCGCGGTGTCGACCACCAGCACGTCAACACCGGCTTCGAGCAGCGAACTCGCGCGCTTCCAGGCGTCGCCGAAGAACCCAACAGCAGCACCAACACGCAGGCGACCCGAGTCGTCTTTTGTGGCGTTCGGGTACTGCTCTTCTTTGTCGAAATCTTTAACGGTGATCAGGCCGGTGAGCTTGCCTTCACCGTCAACCAGCGGCAGCTTCTCGATCTTGTGGGTCGCAAAGATGCTTGCGGCGTCCTCACGAGAAATTCCGACTGGAGCCGTAATCAGCGGCATCTTAGTCATCGCATCCTGAACGCGCACCTGACTGCGATCCTTAGGATCGATGAACCGCATGTCTCGGTTCGTGATGATCCCGAGCAGCACACCGGCTGAATCGACAACAGGCAGACCTGAAACCCGATACTCGCCGCACAGCGCGTCGACCTCTGCGACAGTCGCGTCTACGGTGGTTGTCACCGGGTTCGTGATCATTCCCGCTTCGCTGCGCTTCACCCGGTCCACCATCTCGGCCTGATCCTGGATCGATAGATTACGATGCAGGATCCCGAGCCCACCATTGCGGGCCATCGACACGGCCATGCGGGTTTCGGTAACGGTGTCCATTGCGGCCGAGATAAGCGGAATGCTCAGGCGAATCCGCCTCGTGAGTTGAGTCGAAGTGTCGGCTTCGCTCGGAATAACGTCGGTGTGTGCCGGCAGCAGCAGCACATCGTCGTAGGTGAGACCGGTGAACGCGAATGGGTCACGCTGTTCCATTGAACCTCGCTTGCTAGTGGATGAGCGGGTGAAAAGGGGCGCTGGATGCGGCTCCCCTTATAAATCGACCGAAAGGTCTGTGCAGATTAGTCTAAGGGAATTGGCCCGGTTGCAAGCTGTGCCTGTGGCGAACGGCGCAATTGAATAACCATGTCGATAATGAGCACAATCAGCGCGACCCACACGGCGATAAACCCGATCCAGCGCCCAACAGAAACCTCTTCGTGCATCACGACGTAACCGTACAAAAACCCAAGGATCGGTGTGAGAAACTGCAGGAATCCGAGGTACGAAAGCGGTAGCCTGCGTGCGGATTCGCCGAACAGGATCAGCGGAACCGCTGTCATAATCCCACTGCCGAGCACGAGCAGCATGATCCCTGGCCCAAAAGCGTAGGCCGTAAGCCCGGCGGTGGCCGCAACAACTATCATCTGAACGATGCCGACCGGCACGGTGACCAGCGTTTCAACGGTGAGTCCGGTCAGACCATCGGCGTGCTCCCCGACGTGTTTGTGCACGGCACCATACAACCCAAAGGTGAGCGCAACACCAACCGCGATCCAGGGAAACGATCCATAGGCGATTCCTGCAGTTACAACCCCGACAGCTGCAATACCCACCGCAGCCCACTGCAGGCGAGAGAGCCGTTCTTTACGAAAAATAACCCCGATGAGGATCGTGAACAGCGGGTTGATGAAGTAGCCAAGTGAGGTCTCCAGTACGTGACCCGTCATCACACCGATCACAAAGATCTGCCAGTTGGCATAGAGCAAGATGCCTGACAGCGCGAACCAGCCGAGCAGTCTCGGGTTGCGCAGAATCGTTGTGATTTGCGGCCAACGTGTGGTGAAGGTGGCAAGGATCGCGCAGAAGATCAGTGAGGTTCCGACTCGCCAGGGCACCACTTCAAGGGGACTCACCATCGCGATCAATCCGAAGTAGAAGGGAAACGCACCCCAGATCAGGTAGGCCCCGATTCCATAGCCGAGTCCCGCCCGAGTGTGTTTCATCGAGCCAGTCTATCGAGCATTGAGAACACGAGAGGCCCGCCGATCCGGTGATCGGCGGGCCTCTCCAAACCAGTTGAGCGCTTAGCGCGTGACAACCGCGAGAATGTCGCGAGCCGAGAGAACGAGGTAGTCGTCTCCGCTCACTTTCACCTCGGTTCCACCGAACTTCGAGTAGATCACGACGTCACCGACAGCAACGTCGAGGGGGATGCGAGTACCACTATCCGAGACGCGACCGGGGCCGACAGCCACAACCTCGCCCTCCTGGGGCTTCTCCTTGGCGCTGTCAGGGATCACCAGACCGGATGAGGTGGTCTGCTCTGCTTCGACCTGCTTGATAACAATACGATCTTCGAGCGGCTTGATAGCGACCGACACAGTTGACCTCTTTCCAATTGCAAAGTTGATCTCGCGCTCACCCAGTGCGAACGCGCTACAGCAGAGTCTATGACCCCGATTGGCACTCGTGCAAGGGGAGTGCCAACGAGTGGGCATTGGATCGCGGATAGCGAACAAGGTGATATTTCCTGACCACTTGTTTCAAAGCACCAGCCCGTGTCGGTGCCTGCCCTAGAATACGAACACTACCGGAGGAGAGATCATGTCAACACCAAACGTTCCGCAGCAGCCAACAGCACCCCAGCAACCAGGGTACTCTGCGCCGCAGTACACACCCCAAAACCCCGCGCCTCATCAGAGCTACCCGCAGGCACCAGCATCGGCTCAGTTCACACAGCAGGCGCAGTCCGCAGCTTCGAAGACAACAACTCTCGACAAAACAAACACGTTTGCGTTGGTGTCCATCATCCTCGCGTTCATTTCACCGATTGCCGCGATCGTCTTCGGCCACTTGAGCCTGAGCCAGATCAAGCGCACGGGCGATGCGGGCCGCGGTATGGCTCTCACCGGGCTCATCATCGGTTACGTCTACGCCGTATCGATTGTCTTTTTTGTCATCGCCTATGTCGGGCTTATCGTTGCGCTCGTAGGGTCGGCTAGCTACATGAGCCGGTACTAACCGACAGAAAAGCATGACTGAAGAACCTCCGGGGTGGCGAGCTCTTCTCACGCGAGACGGGCTCGACACCCTGCGGTGGATCGCGGGCGAACGCGGCGCAGGCCGAGCAGCCAGCGAGATCAATAGTTCCTTGCGTGCACGCGGTCTGCCCGCAGACCAGGTGGCGGCACTGCTCACGCAGGCACTCCTGCGTGAAAAAGCGCGCACGAAGTTTGGCGACCGAGCTGAACAGTTCTTGTTCACACAAGCCGGGCTCGAACAGGCGACTCGATCTCGAGTCGCGGCATCCCATGCTGAGCGTTTCAGAGCTGCCGGGTGCACAAGGATCGCAGATCTGGGTTGTGGGATCGGCGCGGAATCCCTCGCACTCCTTGAAGCGGGGTTAGACCCGCTCGCTGTAGAACTCAATCCGCTGACCGCAGAGATCGCAAGTCACAATCTGCGCGTTGCAGCTGCGCTGCTCGGTCGCCCCGAGCCCGAGGTCCAAGTGGGTGATGCCGAGCAGATCGGCCCCGAAGATGCGGACGGTGTATTTCTGGATCCCGCGCGGCGCACCGCAGGGCACAGCAACACCCGCCGGGTGTCTTCACCTGACGACTACTCCCCATCGCTCACCTTTGCGTTTCACCTGGCTTCGAGACTGCCCACCGGCATCAAACTCGGGCCAGGCTTCGACCGCGAGCTGATCCCCGATCAGGCTGAAGCGCAGTGGGTCTCCGTCGACGGGCAGGTCGTTGAGATGGGACTCTGGTTTGGCGCTGCGGCCAGACCCGGCGTTCACCGTGCCGCGCTTGTTCTCAACGGCGCCACCGGCAGCGCCGAGCTTACTGCTTCGGAAGACTCAGCAGACGCTGGCCTTCGCGAACTCGGCGAGTACCTCTACGAGCCAGACGGCGCCGTCATTCGAGCACGTCTAATTGGCCGCCTTGCAGCAGACCTGAACGCCGGCATGCTGAGCGATGGCATCGCTTATCTCACCACGGATCAGCTCGTTCCGACACCCTTCGCGCAGGTATTCCGCGTCGTCGAGACACTACCCTCGCGAGAAAAGGTTCTGCGCCGCGCCCTGGGCGACAGAGGCATCGGTTCACTGGAGATCAAAAAGCGTGGCGCAGACGTGGATCCTGCTGCACTCCGAAAACGACTCAAACTGCGTGGGGACAATCACGCGACGCTGTTCCTAACGAGGTCCGCAGGAAAACACGTCGCCCTGCTCGCGGAACGCTGCTAACGACAGTCGCTAGTTTTTCTTCGATTGGTCTTCCAGCTCCTGCAACTGTTGCTGGAAAGCCGGGTCGTTGAGCGCGGAGTTGATAATTGAGAGAAAGTAGGCAAGCGCGATGATCCCGGAGAGCATCGCGAGCAATCCAACGATCATGCCGATGAGTGCCATCCTCTTCGACTGGCCTCGCCTACGAGCGACAATAGCCAGGACCAGAGATACGACTCCTCCGATAATTCCAGCTCCGAGTATCCAGAACGGCCAAGAGAGCAGGACGCTCACAGCGCCAACAATGATCGAAGAAATCGCCAGGCCTTTGGGGTCGGCGGGACGCAACGATTCGGCGTTCATAGATTTCCCACTCTCCAGAGCATAATCTGATGCTTCAAAAGCGTCAGCGAGCCGCCCCAAAGGTTCGACTCGCTGATGCATGACTAGCTCTTCAAGAGCTACTTGTTGGTTTAGTAGTTGATTTCGCTGCAGAGCACTTCCTGGCCGGCAATCATCACCGAAGTTGCGCCGTCGAGGCACTGTTGAGCCGCATCGATACCAGCCGAGGCCAGACCGATGATAATGATGATGCCTAGGATCCAACCGATGGTGGCGAGCGCACCAATGACAATACCGATGACAGCGGGCACATTTTTAGCCCCGGCTTTGCGGGATTGAACGAGCGCTACGATGCTGAGAATCAGACCAATCAGCGGCAAAAGAAAGGCCAAGATCAATCCGACAATACCGAGCGTCTTGCCCGGAACAGCGGCCGGAGCAGCATTGTAGGCGGGAGCCGCAGGCACGCCGGGTGCCGCGGGCGCAGGCTGAGCAGGCTGAGCAGGCTGAGCAGGCTGAGCAGGCTGAGCAGGCTGGCTATTATCGGGCAGGTTTTCAGACATGATGCTCCTCAAGGCATATACGAACGCAAAGGGCGGATCCCCAAATCCACACACTTAAACATATCGTGACAAAAGGACCGAGAGCGAACCGTTGCCCCCGCTTTTCCAGCGACGTACAATCAGCTATTTAATTAGCGCACTTGAATGTTCTGCACCGGCAGAGTTGAGTCGGCACCAAATTCAAGCGAAGACGGAGCATTTCCGGCGGCCACAAGCTGCGCTCCCAGCGAGGCGATCATGGCCCCGTTATCGGTGCACAGTGAGAGCGGGGGCACCCGCAGTTCAACCCCCGCGGCGAGCGCCCGATCCTGGGCCAACTCACGCACTCGCGCGTTCGCGACAACACCGCCTCCGAGCAACAACCGCGGCACTCCAAGGTCTTTGCACGCGCTGAGCGCCTTCGTCAGCAACACATCTGCGACGGCTTCTCGAAAGCTGGCGGCTACGTCAGCAACAGGCACTTCTTCGCCCGTCTCGACATGCTTTTCCATCCACCTGGCGACCGAGGTCTTGAGCCCCGAAAACGAGAAGTCGTAGCGGTGCTTTTCCATGTCTTTAGGTTGCGAGAGACCGCGCGGAAAACGGATCGCGTTCGGATTCCCGCCAGTGGCCACACGATCTATCTGCGGCCCCCCTGGGTAGGGCAGGCCGAGCAGGCGGGCAACCTTGTCGAATGCCTCTCCCGCGGCATCGTCGATGGTTTCACCAAGCATCTCAACGTCGCTGACGAGGTCTCTGACGAGCAACAGTGACGTGTGGCCACCCGACACCAAAAGAGCGACGGTGGGCAGTTCAAGCTCTCCGGCCTCCCCCACGGCACTTCGCAGGTTCTCCCCCTGCAACAGGTCCGCGCCGACGTGCCCTACGAGATGGTTCACCGCATAGAGAGGTTTACCCAGCGAAATCGCCAGAGCCTTCGCCGCGGCGACACCAACCATCAATGCACCAGCGAGTCCGGGGCCGCAGGTCACCGCAATGGCGTCCAGATCGCGAAGGTCAACTCCCGCATCAGCAACCGCTCGCTCAATTGTGGGCGTCATCGCTTCAAGGTGCGCGCGCGCGGCCACCTCGGGCACAACGCCACCGAAGCGTGCGTGCTCGTCCATCGATGACGCGATCGCGTTCGCCAGCAGCGTGCGACCTCGCACAATTCCGACGCCCGTCTCATCGCAGCTAGTTTCGATGCCGAGCACCAGGGGCTCCTGGGAGTTCATGCGCGCTCCTTTGTATCGAGTTTCATCACCACAGCGTCGATGCTGCCCGGCTGGTAGTAGGCGGGCCGAAGTCCGATCCGCTCAAAACCCAGCGATTTGTAAAGATTTTGGGCCACCGGATTGTCGGCCCGCACCTCAAGAAAAACCTCTCGCACTCCTCGATCCACCGCTTCCGCGATAAGGGCGTTCATCAGACGCCGCCCCTCACCGCGGCCTCGCTTTTCGGGAACCGTCGCAATCGTTTGAATATCGCCGTCGGTGCCGATGACCATGAGACCCGCGTACCCTTGAACTTCACCTTGCTCATCGGTCAGCACGATGTAGTGCCTGTGATCCGCGGTCAGTTCATCACGCATCATTTCGCGACTCCAGGCTTCACCAGCAAAGACCAAGCATTCAATCGCCCAGATGCCGTCGAGATCAGCCTCTGTGGCGAGACGCAGGGTGAGCTCGCTCACGTACTCACCCGCTTTGGTGCGCCCGGCTGCTTCACGTCGGGGGCCCTCAGATAGAGCGCCTGGTTGGGCTCGAAACCGTGTCCGGCCGCGAGTCTGCGAGCAGCCAGCTCCACGAGTCGTGTCGCCGGAATTCGCTCGGGCCAAACCTCGTGCGGGACACCAACGTACTCAGCACGCGGCACCAGGTGAGGATCACCGCTGCGCACCGGCACCCCGGCCCAGTCGAGTCCTGAGTACTCGGTCACAAACAGCTCTCGGCGGCGAGCGTCTTGCACAACTCGCACCCCGGCGGCAGCCCCCTGCTCGAGCACCTCGAGCGCAACCGCTTCGTGCCCCTGCAATGGCAGTAGTGGCACGCCTCGTCCCAGCGCGAAGGCATGAGCGGCCGCGATCCCGACCCGTAACCCAGTGAACGGGCCCGGCCCGATTCCCGCGACGACCGTGCTCACCGCATCAGGACCAACGCCAGCATCATTCAACACCTGAGAAATGAGGGAGCCTATGCGTTCCGCGTGACCGAGCGCGTCATCGCTCGACGCTTCGAACACTTGTCCTCCCGCTCCGAAAGCAACGCTCGTGCCGAGTGCGGTGTCGATGGCAAGGATGCCTCGCAGCTCGGCACTCTCGCTCACAGCACTCCCCTGTCCAGCGCTCACCATATCCCAACACGGTCACCTCTCTCGGTTCGACCGGCGCTTCTGACCAGTCAATGTCGTCATCAACGCCGGCTCCGGTGGGGCGCGCAATCACAACCTCGACCCACGAGCCACGCTCCTCAACGAGCCCGGCCCCCACTCCGCAACGACAACGGAGCGCTCAAAATCAATATCGAGATCGTCCAGTTCCTCAATTCCTGCGAGCCGATAGGCGTCAACGTGCACCAGTGGGGCACCACCAACGAGCGAGGGGTGTGTACGGGCGAGCACAAACGTTGGACTCTGCACCGGGCCGCGAACCCCGAGGCCCTCACCAATCCCGCGTGTCAGCGTTGTCTTCCCCGCGCCGAGCGGCCCCGTGAGAATCACAACGTCCCCGCTTGAAGCACTTGACCAAGACGAAGACCAAGCGTGTGCATTTCCTCGGGATCAGCCACCTGGATCTGCTGGCGAAAGTTTGACAGGTCCGTCATGAACGGTCTCCATCAACGGGGCAGCGGTGCACGCGTGTTCCAATCCCTACGATGATTTCGTAGTTGATCGTGCGCATGAGCCCTGCCCAGATCTCGACGGGTGGATTGCCCAGTTCAGGATCACCGAACAACACCACGGGGTCGCCGAGCTGCAAGCGGCCAGCGAGCGGACCAACATCAACAATGAACTGGTCCATGCCGATTCGTCCAACGATAGGCCGGTGTTCCCCCGCAATCGTCACCCATGCGCCGGCGCCATTGAGCGCGCGCGGCATGCCGTCGGCATACCCAATCGGAACAAGAGCAAGTGTCGTCGCGGTTTCACAGATGTGGTTAAAGCCATAAGAAACACCAGTTCCTGCGGGCACCCCTCGCAGCGCAACAATCTCAGAACGCAGTGTCATTGCCGGAACAAGACCGAGCTGAGCCGACGTCGTATCGGCAAACGGGCTCAGGCCAAACGCAGCAACACCAACACGAACTGTGTTGTAGTGCAAGTGCGGCGATCGCAGGGTTGCGGCACTCGCGGCGAGGTGGATCATCTCGGGATCAATACCCGCTGCCCGCAGCAGCTCGACCGCCGCATCAAAACGGGTCGCCTGTGTCCGATCATTCTCTGCACCAGCATTAGCAAGGTGACTAAAAATGCCCCGCACACGCAAGACACCCGCGCTCACCAATTCAGCTGCCCGCCGAAACAGAGGCTGCCACTCCTCGGGAGCGGCACCGTTTCGACTCAGGCCCGTGTCGATCTTAAACTGAACGGTGGCGACTTTTCCCTGGGCAGTGGCCGCGGCGGCAACGGCTTCAAGGTGCCTGGAATGGCTCACACCAATCTCAATATCTGCCGCAACGGCGGCTGCGAAGTCCGTGTGCACACCGTGGAGCCAGCACAGGATCGGCCCGACGATCCCCTGTTCGCGCAGTGACAGAGCCTCTTCGAGATCAGCGGTGGCAATCATCGTAGCGCCGCCCTCAAGCGCGGCACCAGCGGCGATGGCGGCACCGTGACCGTATCCATCGGCCTTTACAACCACAATGACGGATCCACCTGTGATCTCGCGAATGCGCGCAACGTTGTGCCTGATTGCGGGTAGCGAGATCTCAGCGACCCGCATTGCCTCTGCTCCCATGGCTACTCCAATCCGTGTTCTGCATCGAGCGTACCCGTTTCAATCACAACAAAAGCCGTCGCAACTCCGGCATCGTGTGTCATTGAGAGGTGGATCCGATTTGCTCCCCTGTTGGCAAGCTCACGACGTAGCTTTGTGCCTCCGACGAACCCGGGGACACGATCGTTCCCACGCGCCACTGCCATGTCGTGCCAGGTGAGTTCGCCTGATCCACCCAGCGCTTTAATCAGCGCCTCGCGGGCGGCAAACCTGGCTGCAAGCGAGTGCAGGGGTAGATCTCGTTCTTCGGGGGCAAACAGCCTGTCCCGCAAAGCTGGTGTACGCGACAGCTGCCGCTCGAAGCGCGGAATGTCTACCGTGTCGACGCCAATCCCGACGATCACGTTACCGTGTCCTTGCTCTACTCGACCGTCACTGACTTCGCGAGGTTGCGCGGCTGGTCGACGTCGAGGCCCTTCGCCGTCGAAAGTTCAAGCGCGAACCACTGCAGCGGAACAACCTGCAGGATCGGTTCGAACAGCGCGTCGGTGAGCGGCAAGCGGATAACTTCGTCGGCGTACGGCAGCACGGCGGTGTCGCCGACCTCAACGATGGCGATCACGCGAGCACCGCGAGCACGAATCTCCTGGATGTTGGAGACAACCTTGGAGTGCATGAGCGGCGCAGTGCGAGGGCTCGGCACTAGCACAAACACGGGCTGACCGTGGTCGATAAGCGCAATCGGGCCGTGCTTCAGCTCACCGGCAGCAAAGCCCTCAGCGTGAATGTATGCGATCTCTTTGAGCTTGAGTGCTCCCTCGAGCGCGGCCGGGAAGCCAACGTGACGCCCGAGGAACAGCACCGAACGAGTATCGGCCATCCAGTGTGCAAGCTGAGTGATCTCCGCGTGCGTATCAACAGCAACGCGCATTTTCTCGGGAAGCTCTTCGAGCTGCTGAACAGCCTCAGCCAGCGCTTCAGTGCTCAACTCACCGCGCACGCGCCCGAGGTGCAGACCGATCAAGAAGAGCGCCGTGATCTGAGCGGTGAATGCCTTGGTCGAGGCCACAGCCACCTCGGGGCCTGCGTGGGTGTAAACAGCCGCGTCAGACTCGCGCGGAATCGTGGCGCTCTGGGTGTTGCACACCGAAACGGTCGTGACGCCCTGCTCGATGGCGTACTTCACAGCCATGAGGGTGTCCATGGTCTCACCGGACTGACTTACCGAGATCACCATGGTGCGGT
Organism: Leucobacter coleopterorum; assembly: GCF_011382985.1. Classification (GTDB taxonomy): domain Bacteria; phylum Actinomycetota; class Actinomycetes; order Actinomycetales; family Microbacteriaceae; genus Leucobacter; species Leucobacter coleopterorum. The sequence continues at coordinate 1,040,908 of NZ_CP049933.1, read as the reverse complement.
CAGTGAGCACCGGGTCGCGGTACCTAAACTCGTGGCTCAGCTGCACATCGACAGGGATCCTTGCCCACTGTTCAATAGCGTACGCGCCGATCTGGCCGGCGTAGGAGGCGGTACCGCAGGCGATGATGATGATGCGGTCGATGTTACGCAGGCGGTCGTCGCCCAGGGCAGTCAGTTCAGGGATCTCAACAGAGCGGCCTGCGGTGCGTCCACGGACCGTGTTTGCGATGGCCTCTGGCTGCTCGTTGATCTCTTTCGCCATGAAGGATGACCAGCCGCCCTTGTCAGCGGCATCAGCGTCCCATTCAACCTCGTACTCAGCGAACTCAATCGGGATGCCGTCAAAATCGGTGATGCGCACCTCATCGGGAGTGATGATCGCGATGTTGTTCTCGTCAACCGCAACCGCGCGTCGGGTCGAAGACACAAACGCAGCGACGTCGGAGCCGAGAAAATTTTCTCCTTCACCCAGCCCAATAACGAGGGGCGAGTGATGCCTCGCCGACACAACCTTGCCGGGCTCATCACGGTGCATGGCAAGCAACGTAAAGGTGCCATGCAAGCGCTTTACGACCGAGCGGAACGCTGGCTCCAGCGATCCCTGCTTCGCAATCTCAAGACCCAGCAGCGCGGCAACGACCTCGGTGTCAGTCTCGCTGAGCAATTCAACACCGTCAGCCTCAACTTCCGCACGAAGCTCAGCAAAGTTCTCGACGATGCCGTTGTGAATCAGCGCAAGCTTGCCGTTATCACCCAGGTGCGGGTGCGCATTCACATCGGTCGGACCGCCGTGTGTTGCCCAACGGGTGTGACCGATTCCCGTTCCCTGGGAAATCACTGGGGATACCTCCAGCAACGCCTCTAAACGAGCCAATTTGCCCGAACGCTTCCGAACGGTCAGCTCCCCCGCTTCATCAACGACAGCGATTCCGGCTGAGTCGTACCCGCGATATTCCAAGCGTCGCAGGCCACTGAGAAGAGCGTCGACCGTATTATTTGGTCCGACATATCCGACGATTCCACACATAGATTCCAGTTTAGTGGCACCATTGTGAACAATGCCGAAGATGATCATTGACCCAGTAACCGGAAGCCACTCTCTCGTGCGCCCGGAACTCACCTCGCCATTTACCGAGATCGGCCGCGAGGAGTGGTCTCGTCTCGCGGGCGAGACGCCCATGCCCCTCACGGAGGCAGAGGTCGACGCGTTCCGAGGCCTCGGCGAGCCGCTCGACCTGCTTGAAGTCTCCGAGGTGTATCGGCCGCTCAGCCGACTCATCAATCAGTACGCCATCGCCGCGGCAAAGATGCACAAGCGCACACGCGGTTTCCTCCAGCGTCCCGAGGAACAGAAGAGCCCATTTGTCATCGGAATCGCGGGTTCCGTAGCGGTCGGCAAGTCAACGGTGGCCAGGATCCTTCGGGACTTGCTGGCCCGCTGGCCCGAGACACCAAACGTGCAACTCATTACAACGGACGGTTTCCTCTACCCCAACGATGAGCTTGCGCGACGCGGGATCACCGCCCGCAAGGGATTCCCCGAGTCGTATGACCGCAGGGCCCTACTCCGTTTTGTTTCGCAGGTGAAGTCCGGACTGCCCGAAGTGCGAGCTCCGCACTACAGCCACCTCATCTACGACATCGTGCCCGGCGAGTGCACCATTGTTAAGCAACCCGACATCCTGATCGTCGAGGGGCTCAACGTTCTGCAGCCCGCTTCAATGCAGCACCCGGTTGCAGTGAGTGATCTCTTCGACTTCTCCGTCTATGTTGATGCGCGCACCGCAGACATTAGGCGCTGGTACCAAAACCGATTCTTGCGCCTGCGAGAGAGCGCCTTCTCAAATCCGGACTCGTATTTCCGCCGCTTCGCGTCACTCGATGATGAGGCAGCAGCGGCGCTCGCCGACGAGTACTGGAACAACATCAACGAGCCAAACCTGGTCGAAAATATCCGGCCAACCCGCGCCCGCGCCACACTCGTGCTGCGCAAGGAGGCTGACCACCGCGTGCAGAAGGTACTGCTGCGTAAGTTGTAACTACTCGTTCGAGTCTTTAGTTTTTGCGGTCACGTGATCCGAGCAGCACCGCGATACCAAGCACTGCGCAGAGCGGACGGTAGTACTGCTGGTCAAACTTCTTAAAGCGCTTCCCGCTGGCGGGGAGCCCGAGTCCGTCCATCAGCAACTCTTCGTTCACAACCGCGCGAGCTAGCAGGCCGAGACCCATCACTCGGCGCAACGCAACAACTGCACGCCCTTCACCGAGTGCCCCACCCGCGATGAGTCCACCACCGATCGCAGCGGCGGCTACCCCGGCCGTTGGGCCAACCCCCGGCATGGCCTTAGCGTTGCCAACAACCGCCTCAGCAAGGCGCTGCGGGCTCTTTGCCGGCCAGGTAGATCCCGAGGCCCAGACGAGATGCAACGCTCCCACAGAGAGAAGCCCGGTAGATCCAACACTGCGCGCGGTGCGCCTTAAGATACCCATGCACCCAACATATCGCTCTTGACAAACCTCGACCAGATGACGAAAGCGCAGTTTTACATGTTTTCTGGAGAAGGAAACATGTAAAACTGCGCTTTCGCGAGAACTCTGAGAACCTCGCTAGACCGCTAGGCGCTCCAACACGATGGCAGCCAGGTCGTCGGCGAGTTCCTGGGCCTGCTGCTCGTGCTCGGCTTCAACCATCACGCGGACCACGGGCTCAGTGCCAGAGGGGCGCAACAGCACACGGCCTTTGCCGCCGAGCACAACCTCTGCCTGGTGAACAGCCTGCTGCAGCACGTCGTCGTTCGCGACGCCAGAGCGATCAACACCCTTCACGTTCACAAGCACCTGCGGGTACACCGTCATGCAGCTCGCAAGCTCGGCAAGCGTCTTGCCGGTGCGCACCATCTCGGCCGCAATATGCAAACCGGTCAGGATCCCATCACCGGTTGTCGCATGTTCGCTCATAATGACGTGCCCCGACTGCTCACCGCCCAGCGAGTAGCCGTTTGCATTGATCGATTCGAGCACGTAGCGATCGCCGACACCGGTCTCAACGACGTCAATGCCGTTATCGGCCATGGCGAGTTTGAGGCCGAGGTTCGACATGACGGTAGCCACGAGTGTGTTCTGCTCGAGTTTGCCACGGCGCGACATCGAGAGGGCCAGAATCGCCATGATCTTGTCACCATCAACCACGTTGCCGTTGGCGTCAACCGCAAGGCAGCGATCAGCGTCGCCGTCGTGAGCGATTCCAAGATCAGCCCCGTTCTTGCGCACGGCCTCGACGAGCGGCCCAAGGTGCGTCGATCCAACACCATCATTGATGTTGAACCCGTCAGGGTCGTTACCGATCACCGTCAGCTTCGCACCAGCGTCAGAGAAGACATCTGGCGAGATACCAGCAGCAGCGCCGTGAGCGCAGTCAAGCACAACGTGCAAACCGTCGAGCTTAACTCCTTCAAGGGTTCCGAGCAGGTGCACGAGATACCGGTCCTCGGCATCAGCGAAACGTTGAATGCGCCCGACCTCACGGCCAGTCACGGCGATCGCGGGGCGCTCCATGGCCGCCTCGATCTGATCTTCGACTTCGTCGGCTAGCTTACGCCCGCCCGCAGCGAAAAACTTGATCCCGTTGTCTGGTGCAGGATTGTGTGAAGCAGACACCATAACGCCGAAATCGGCACCGGTATCGGCAACCAGGTATGCGGCAGCTGGCGTCGGGATGACTCCCGCGTCAAGCACGTCCACCCCGGCAGAGGCGAGTCCAGCGGCAACAGCTGCTGAAATAAACTCACCTGACACTCGCGGATCGCGAGCGACGACGGCGACAGCACGACGGCTCTCGCCCCGGGCTGAACGCCCGAGAACGAGAGCCGCTGCGTCGGCGAGGTTCAGGGCCAGCTCGGCAGTCACATCGACCCCGGCTAGACCTCGAACCCCGTCTGTGCCAAACAGGCGTCCCATAGTGGGTACTCCCGCGCTGCTTAGCGCTTCGAGTACTGTGGAGCCTTGCGGGCCTTCTTAAGACCAGCCTTCTTGCGCTCCTTGATACGAGCGTCGCGGCTCAGGAAGCCGGCCTTCTTCAGCGTCGGGCGGTTGTGCTCGGCGTCGATCTCGTTGAGCGCGCGTGCGATCGCGAGGCGAAGTGCGCCAGCCTGACCCGAGGGGCCACCACCAACGATGCGTGCAATGACGTCGTACGAGCCGGTCAGCTCGAGCACGGTGAAGGGATCCGTGATCAACTGCTGGTGCAGCTTGTTCGGGAAGTACTCGGCGAGCTCGCGACCATTAACGGTCATGGTGCCGTTGCCGGGGATGAGGCGCACGCGGGCAATAGCCTGCTTGCGACGGCCAACAGCTGCACCAGGAACGGTGAGCGCGGGGCGGGGTGCCGTCGCAGTTGCCTGCGAAGCGGGAGTCTCGGTGGTGTAGCTCTCAGTGGCCACAGTCTGCTCTTCAGTCACGTTGAATTCTCTCTCTGAATGTCTCGTCGGCGCGACTACTGCGCGACCTGGCCGAAGGTGTATGGGGTGGGCTGCTGTGCAGCGTGCGGGTGCTCTGCACCGCGGTATACCTTCAGCTTGCGGAACTGATCGGCACCGAGCGAGTTCTTCGGAAGCATGCCGCGGATCGCCTTCTCAACGGCGCGCTCCGGGTTCTTCTCGAGAAGTTCGGTGTAGCTCACCGAGCGCAGGCCACCCGGGTACCCGGAGTGGCGGTAGTCGCGCTTCTGATCTGCCTTGTTGGCGGTCAGAACGACCTTGTCTGCGTTAATAACGATGACGTAGTCACCCATGTCCATGTGAGGAGCAAAGGTGGTCTTGTGCTTGCCGCGGAGCAGAATTGCTGCGTGCGAAGCGAGACGGCCGAGAACCACATCGGTGGCGTCGATAACGAGCCAGTCGTGCTTCTGCTCAGCTGCCTTCGGCGAATATGTGCGAGTCACTGTCGTGCTGCTTTCTGTCGAAATGGAGGTGTTCGTGGATCCCACTCCGTTACCCGGTTTCTTGCGAATGCACGGGAAGGTGGAGGGCTCAACAAATCGGGTACTTACGCACCAAAAAGCAACTCTAGCACAGGATCAGCTGCCACTCGCCAGCGACTCCCTGCGTGCGCGAGTCAGTTCCGCCCGCGCAGCGAGATCCTCGTCAGCCGGGTACGTGATCTCTTCTAGGCTCAGACCCCGCGCAGGCATCACGGTGAACCGACTGGTGCGTTCTCGAGCATCTCGCAGTTGTTGCAGTTCGGCTTCCGCGATCCTGCCAGCTCCAACAGCAACAACCGAGCCAACGAGCGCACGCACCATCGAGTGGCAGAAGGCGTCCGCTTCAATACGAGCGGCGTAAGCCCCGTCTTCGGTAACCCGCCACTCAAAACTCAACAGATCCCGTACTGCAGTCGCCCCCTCGCGGGCCTTACAGAATGTGGTGAAGTCGTTGAGGCCGAGAAGTTCATCAGATGCACGCTGCATAACTTCGAGGTCAAGCTTGCGCGGCACGTCAGCGGTAAAACGGGCGGTAAGCGGATCGCGCTTTGCTCGCTCGTCGCGCAGTCTGTACTCGTAGCGGCGACGCAGCGCGCCAAAGCGAGCGTCGAACTCAGCGGGCACCTCCCGGACGGAGTGCACAGCAATGTCAGGGGCCGAACGCTTCAAGATGCCGTTGAGCTTTCGGGGCTGAGTCGATCCTGAGCCAACTGCTCGTCGGTGACGTCCAGGTGTGCAACCTGCCCGCGGGCGTGCACCCCAGCGTCGGTGCGGCCACCGACCGTGAGTCGCGCCCCCTCGACGCGCAGCAGAAACGCAATCGCCGATTCCAGTTCCCCCTGCACCGTGCGCAGGCCAGGCTGCGTCGCCCACCCAGAAAAGCCGGTGCCGTCGTAAGCGAGATCGATTCTGAGTCGCGCAGGTGGAGTGTCAAAGGTCACCCTTTGATCCTGCCAGATGCATCACCTACTTGCCCACCGGGACCTGACGTACACTAGTGGGGTCACCCTGCAGAACTGGTGCTGTCTAAGAGAAACCTTCCCTGTGCCCTCTCCCTTAACTTCCATGCGCCCCGCGCGCTTCGCTGGGCTCGACGGACTCCGCGCAATCGCGGTTGGGCTAGTACTGGCCTACCACCTCTTTCCAAAGCTACTTCCAGGCGGCTTCCTCGGTGTAGATGTATTCTTTGCAATCAGCGGCTTCCTCATTACTTCTCTTCTGCTTCGAGAGCTTGAGCAGCACGGCAAGATTCGTCTCATCGCGTTCTGGCGCCGCAGAGCACGGCGCCTACTCCCAGCGCTCGCGTTGGTGCTTCTGGCATGCACGACACTTGCACTCTTGGTCGGCGGCGATTTGCTGTTCGGGATCAGCAGTCAGCTTGCGGGAGCCGCACTTTTTGTGAGCAACTGGCTATTCATCGCAAATGGAGCCGACTATTTTGCTCGAGACACCCCGAGCTCTTCCGCAACACTTGGTCACTCTCCATCGAGGAGCAGTTCTACATCCTGTTACCGCTGCTTCTGCTCGCTCTGTGGAAGCTGCGCGGGCGAGTGACGCAGGCGCTGCCCCTTCTCGCGTTGGCTATCACCTCGGCAACCCTGATGGCGACTCTCTCCACCGAGGGTGTGGATCCAACAAGAATCTACTTCGGCTCAGACACCCACACCTTCGGACTCCTGCTCGGTGCGGCAATCGCGTGCCTGCTGCGGCCCGCGGCGACAAAACTCGGCGATATCGCGCCGAGTCGCCCAGGGCCGCTGGGACAATCGATTGCCGCAGCTGTCGCGCTTGCCGGGTTCGCCACTCTCGCTTGGCTTTCACTGACCCTGGTGGAGGGCAGCCCCGCGAGCTTTCAGGGAGGGTTCCAGCTCGCAACGATTGCGTCTCTCGCGGTCATCGTGGCGGTTACTCGCCCCGGCGTCTGGGTGGGCCGGGCACTCGACGCGCAGCCACTGCGCTGGATCGGTGAGCGCTCTTACGGCATCTACCTCTGGCACTGGCCACTACTGCTAATCATTGCAGGTGCGGGCGCCCCCTGGAGCGACACCCCCGCAGAGATCTGGGTCGTGGGAGGATTCACCCTCCTTGCAACGTTCGGGATCGCGGCACTCTCCTACCGTTTCGTCGAGCAGCCTGTCAGGCGGCTCGGGATCCGCGCCTCCGTTCGCGGCTTCCTCGGCGCGTTCCGCCGCGTGGGTTCCTCAAAGCCGACACGAGAGGGGGCCTCTCTCGCGGACGCCAGCTCTGGTTGTTTGCCCTCACCGCGGCACTTGTCGTGACCGTTCCCGCGACCGCGTACGCGGTTGCGACCGCTCCCCAGCAGAGCTCCGCAGCCTCGGCGATCGCGCGCGGACAGGCGGCGCACGAAAAACAACAGCGCGACGGCGGTAACAAGCCGGACCCACATTCGCAGGGCGACAAGACCACTGAAATCCCAACAGCGTTCGAGGGCCAAGATATTAGCGCGGTCGGAGACTCCGTTATGCTCGCGAGTCTGCCGGAACTCTCAAGCGGGCTCCCCGGTATTGAGATCGACGCCGCGGTCTCCCGCGGACTTGAGGCCGGTATCGACGTTGTGTCAGATCTTGTGTCCCAAGGCGCTCTCAGGGACGTCGTTGTGGTTGGACTCGGAACAAACGGCCCCATCAACACAGAAGAGCTAGAGGTTCTTCGTGACGTGGTAGGGCCCCGCCCGCTCGTGCTCGTCAACGCGCACGGCGAGCGCGACTGGATCCCCGGGTCAATGAGACGCTCGCGGAGTACGCCGGCACACACCGCGGCGTAGTCGTTGCCGACTGGAACAGCGCCATCACGGGGGTGGCCGATGCACTCGCCGATGACGGTATTCACCCGAACCCGAGCGGTGGCGACATCTACGTCGGTTCGGTACAAAAGGCACTGCAGTCCCTACAGTCGCCAGACGAGGCACTCGGCTTCACGCTGCCTCGCCGCTAGACAGCTTCCCAACTCAGATTGGGTCTTAGGGTGAGTGCGCCCTGCCAAGAGGGCACCGATCGCCCGTAGAACACCGGAATCGTCAGGCGGGTTCAGGTGTTCTTGGCGTAATCGGTGCCCTGAGGAACGATCGGATGCACGATTTATCCTGCCACTTACAAAAGAACGCCCCACCGGTCGAAACCGGCGGGGCGTTCTTTACAAGCGAAGTCAGACTACTCCGATTTCTCCTCGGCAGGAGCCTCGGTTGCCTCAGCGGCCTCTGCTTCAGCAGCCTCAGGCGCCTCGGTAGTCTCCTCAGCAACCTCTTCGGTTGCGGGCTCCTCGACGGGAGCGGGCGCTTCCTTCGCAGCAGCCTTCTTTGCGGGCTTTTCAGCCTTAGCCTTGGCCTTCGGTGCGACGGGCTCAAGAACGAGCTCGATCACTGCAAGAGGAGCGTTGTCGCCCTTGCGGTAACCGGTCTTGATGATGCGGGTGTAGCCACCCTCACGATTCTCAACCAGTGGTGCAATCTCGGTGAAGAGCTCGTGAACGACATCCTTCGACAGGATCTGACGCATTACGCGACGGCGTGCGTGCAGGTCACCGCGCTTTGCAAAGGTGACGAGTCGTTCTGCCACGGGCTGCAGGCGCTTAGCCTTGGTTTCCGTGGTCTGAATGCGCTTGTGCTCAAACAGCTGTGAAGCCATCTGGTTCAGCATGAGACGCTCGTGTGCGGGGCCGCCTCCGAGGCGGGGGCCCTTGTTGGGCTTGGGCATTGTTTACTCCGTTAAGTGTTCGATCAGGCGAAGAACGCGGGATCGTTAGTTGTTGTCGTCTTCGTAGCTGTAGAACTGTGCACCGTCAAAGCCGGGCACGGCATCCTTCAGCGACAGTCCCATTTCGGTGAGCTTGTCGCGCACCTCGAAGACTGACTTCTGCCCGAAGTTGCGGATGTTCATGAGCTGAGCCTCGGAGAGCGCAACAAGCTCGCTCACCGTGTTGATGCCCTCACGCTTCAGGCAGTTGTAGCTCCGAACCGAAAGGTCGAGATCTTCGATCGGGATCGACAGCTCGCCCTCGGCAACCACCTCGACCGGCGCGGGGCCGATCTCGACGCCCTCGGCAGCAACATTCAGCTCGCGAGCGAGACCGAAGAGCTCTACCAGGGTGGATCCAGCCGACGCGATTGCATCGCGGGGGCTAATAGCGGGCTTCGTCTCGACGTCAACGACGAGACGATCGAAGTCGGTGCGCTCACCGGCACGCGTGGCCTCCACGCGGTAGGTGACCTTCAGAACCGGTGAGTAGATCGAGTCAACCGGAATGCGGCCAACCTCAGCATCTTCGTTGCGGTTCTGGGTTGCCGACACGTAACCACGGCCACGCTCGATGGTCAGCTCGAGCTCGAACTGAGCGGAATCGCTGAGAGTTGCGATAACGAGCTCGGGGTTGTGCACCTCAACACCGGCCGGAGCCGAAATGTCAGCGGCGGTCACTTCGCCGGCACCGGTCTTACGCAGGTAAGCGGTAATCGGCTCATCGTGCTCGCTGGAAACAACGAGCGCCTTGATGTTGAGGATGATCTCGGTGACGTCTTCGGTCACACCGGGGATCGTCGTGAACTCGTGTGCAACACCCTCGAAACGAACGCTGGTAACAGCGGCGCCCGGAATCGAGGAGAGCAGGGTGCGACGCAGCGAGTTTCCGAGCGTGTAGCCGAAGCCAGGCTCGAGGGGCTCGATGGCGAAACGCGAACGGTACTCGGAGATTGACTCTTCAGTCAGAGTGGGTCGCTGTGCAATCAGCAATGTATGTGGTCCTTTCGCTGGAGTCCGCTATATGACTCATGCGGGTTCGGGATGACGGGTGGGTATGACCCAAATTGTTGGAAGGACGTCGCCTTGAAAGGCGACAGTCGCGCCGACCGCAGTCGGCGCGACCTTAAACTCAGACCCGGCGGCGCTTCGGCGGGCGGCAGCCGTTGTGCGTCTGCGGGGTAACGTCGTTGATCGAGCCAACCTCAAGGCCTGCGGCCTGCAGCGAGCGGATCGCGGTCTCGCGTCCGGATCCGGGGCCCTTCACGAAGACGTCAACCTTCTTCATGCCGTGTTCCTGCGCCTTGCGAGCAGCGGACTCCGCAGCAAGCTGTGCTGCGAACGGGGTCGACTTACGCGATCCCTTGAAACCGACGCCACCCGAGGAGGCCCAGCTGATCACAGCACCCGTGGTGTCAGTGATCGAAACGATGGTGTTGTTGAACGTTGACTTGATGTGAGCCTGGCCCACTGCAACGTTCTTCTTATCCTTGCGACGCGGCTTGCGTGCCGCAGTCTTTGGTGCAGCCATTTAGTGTTCTCCTGAAAAGCTCTGTGTGATGGTCGCTGTGAACCGGTGATTACTTCTTCTTGCCGGCGACGGTGCGCTTCGGCCCCTTGCGGGTACGAGCGTTCGTCTTGGTGCGCTGACCATGCACGGGCAGGCCCTTGCGGTGGCGAATGCCCTGGTAGCTGCCGATTTCAACCTTGCGGCGAATATCAGCTGCGACCTCACGGCGGAGATCACCCTCGACCTTGAAGTTGCCCTCAATGTAGTCGCGGAGCTGCACAAGCTGCTCATCGCTGAGATCTTTTACGCGGACGTTGCCATCGATGCCGGTGTCGGCGAGAGTCTTCAGCGCGCTTGTGCGTCCGACTCCGTAGATGTAGGTGAGTGCAATCTCAACGCGCTTGTCGCGTGGGATGTCTACTCCTGCGAGACGTGCCATTCTGGCTCTCCTTGCGGATTATGGAGGTGTGGAACGCACTGGGGGTTCGGGCCTCCACCCGAGGTGTCCCCGCAAGCTGGTGTTGCGGGTTCTTCAATGCGCTTATTTCAAGTTCCCGGTTTCCATGGTGGATCGCGGGGGTTATTCAGTTGTGGTGTTCTGCTGGCCAAAGCCGCGAAAGGGGTTTAGCCCTGGCGCTGCTTGTGGCGCGGGTTCTCGCAGATCACCATGACGCGGCCGTGGCGGCGGATGACCTTGCACTTATCGCAGATCTTCTTAACGCTGGGCTTTACCTTCATGATGCTTTCCTTTTATGGTTCGCTGTCCTCGTACTCGCGGGATGCCACGAGTCGTTACTTTCCAGCTACCTACTTGTAGCGGTAAACGATACGGCCGCGGGTCAGATCGTAAGGAGTCAGCTCAACAATCACGCGGTCTCCGGGGAGGATGCGGATGTAGTGCTGACGCATCTTGCCTGAAATATGGGCAAGGACCTTGTGTCCATTGGTCAACTCGACTCGAAACATTGCGTTTGGAAGAGCCTCAACGACTGAACCTTCGATCTCGATGACGCCGTCTTTTTTCGCCATAGCCTCACTAATCGCTCAAGTAGGTGTACTGGTCATGCGAATGCTTTGCCACCGATTTCGAAGACACGAAAACAGGCGCAAAGCACCAAAGGTCAACCCTACTCCCCCGGATGAGGTTTGTAAAGTCAGAGGGGCTAGCGAATTGGAACAGGGGTCACGCCAAGTGGCTCAAGACCAGAGGCACCACCGTCTTCGGCGGTCAGCACCCAAATACCGTCAGCATGAACAGCAACCGAGTGCTCCCACTGGGCGCTCATCGAGCCGTCAGCAATAGTGACGGTCCAATCATCATCCTCAATTATGGTGTCGATGCCACCCGCCGAGATGATTGGTTCGATAGCAACAACGAGTCCTGGCTTGACCTCCGGGCCCCGGCGGTCAACGGGCACGTTAAATACCGGCGGATCTTCGTGCATGGATCGGCCGATCCCGTGGCCGATGTAATCCTCAAGAACACCAAAGTCGCTGTTAGCGCGAACGTACTTCGAGACAGCCTCGCCGACCTCATTCAGATGCTTCGCCGTTGCAAGGCGGGCAATCCCCCGCCACATCGCCTGCTCAGTTACAGCGCTCAACTTTTCATTGGCCGCAGTGAGATCAGGCCGCGCGGGATCGGGCAGAACAGCTGTGAACGCTGCATCACCGTGCCAACCGCCAACAACCGCTCCAGCATCAAGTGCGATGACGTCTCCGGCCTCGAGCAGGCGATCAGTAGGGATCGCATGCACCACATGCTCGTTGACGTTCGCGCAGATCGTGTGACGATACCCAGGCTCGAGCATAAAATTGGGTGCGCCCCCGCGCGCGCGAATTGCTTCCTCAGCAAGCGCATCAAGCTCCAGCGTGGTGACCCCAGGCCGAACAGCAGCACGCATAGCTGCGAGGGCAGCAGCCGTCGCCAGCCCAGGCTCAACCATCAATCGAAGTTGAGCAGGCGACTTATAGATAGAACGGCGCAGCAGGCCCCTACGAGCCACTGCTTAGCGACCTAGAACAGCGTCGCGACCGAGCTGGGCATCAAGTCCGGAGGCGATGCGATCCGCAACCTCTTCAACACTGCCAAGACCGTCAACGGACACCAAGATGCCTCGCGCGGAGAACAATTCAATAAGCGGTGCGGTCTGTTCGGCGTAGACGTTCTGACGGTGACGGATGACGTCTTCCGTGTCATCAGCGCGCCCCTCAAGCTCTGCGCGTTTCAGAAGTCGAGCGACCACTTCGTCAGCGTCAGCCTCGAGAAGAATCACGGCGTCGAGCGCTGCGTTCCTTGGAGCAAGCATCGCGTCGAGCGCGTGCACCTGATCTACGGTACGCGGGTAGCCATCGAGCAAAAACCCGTCCTCAGCATCACTCTGAGCAATACGATCGGCAACGATTTCGTTGGTCAGTGAGTCAGGAACGAGCTCGCCCCGCTCAATAATCTGCTGAACCTTTACACCGAGCTCGGTGCCCCCTTGATGTTCGCGCGGAAGATGTCTCCCGTCGAGATAGCCGGAACACTGTAACGCTCAGCAATCTTCGAGGCCTGGGTACCTTTGCCCGCTCCGGGTGGGCCAATAATGAGCAGTCGTGCACTTGTCACTTGAGCAGCCCTTCGTAGTGGCGCTGCTGCAGCTGCGCGTCGATCTGCTTCACCGTTTCGAGGCCTACACCGACGATGATGAGAATCGAGGCGCCGCCGAACGGGAAGTTTTGGTTGGCCTCGAAGAACGCGAGCGCGATCAGCGGGAGGAGTGCGATGACACCGAGGTAGAGCGATCCAGCACTCGTGATGCGGGTCAGTACGTAGTTGAGGTATTCCGCCGTGGGGCGACCCGCACGAATGCCGGGAACGAAGCCACCGTACTGCTTCATGTTGTCTGCAACTTCTTCAGGGTTGAAAGTGATCTGCACATAGAAGAAAGTAAAGCCGATCACCAGCAAGAAGAAGACGAGCATGTAGAGCGGCTTATCGCCAGTAACGAGGTTGTTCTGCACCCAGACAACCCATTCCTTGGGCTCTTCACCGATCTTCGGCTGGTTGAACTGCGCGATAAGCATCGGGAGGTAGAGAATTGCTGAGGCAAAGATTACCGGGATCACACCCGCCATATTGACCTTGATCGGGATATAGGTGCTGCTACCGCCATAGGTGCGGCGCCCGACAACTCGCTTGGCATACTGCACGGGAATGCGGCGTTGGGATTGCTCCACGTACACAACAGCCGCAATGATCAAAAGACCCAGCGCAAGCACAAGAACGAAGGTCTCCCAACCACGTGCCTCCTGGATAGCCCAGAGAGCACCGGGGAAAGTAGCTGAGATCGAGGTGAAGATGAGCAGCGACATACCGTTGCCGATACCGCGCTCGGTAATAAGTTCACCAAACCACATGATGAGGCCAGTACCTGCGGTCATCGTAAGAATCATGATGAGAATCGCCCACCACTCCTGCGACACAAGGTTCTGACACGCCTCGTTGGAAGCGGCCCCAAACAGTTGTCCCGAGCGGGCGACCGTTATGAGGGTAGTTGACTGAAGAACAGCAAGTGCGATGGTGAGGTAACGCGTGTATTGCGTCAGCTTCGCCTGGCCCGCCTGGCCTTCCTTGTGCAGCGTCTCAAAGTGAGGGATCACCACGCGCAGTAGCTGGGTAATAATCGACGCGGTGATGTAGGGCATGATGCCGAGCGCGAAGATTGACAGCTGCAGCAACGCACCACCGCTGAAGAGGTTGATCATGTCATAGAGACCGTTAGTACCCTGGTTCGCCGCAAGACAGGCTTGCACATTGTTGAAGTCAACAAAGGGCGCGGGGATAAAAGACCCGAGCCGGAACAGGGACACGATCGCAAGCGTGAAGAGAATCTTCCGCCGCAGATCTGGGGTCCTGAAGATCCGTCCGATGGCGCTGAACAAAATCTGCCTCCTGGAAACGTCGCATATGGCCACCGCCTCGAGACGAGAACCAATTCCCTAGCCTACACGTTAGATAGGGATACGAAAACAATGACTACACTTTGCGCGCAGTCTGAAAACTAAAAACGGGGGTGGGTGGGCCAGCAAATCCGCCGACTCACACACCCCCGCACCTCAAGCGACGCTTGAGGGTACTACTTAATTTCGCCGCCGGCTGCAACGATCTTCTGCTCGGCAGAGCTGGAGACCTTGTCAACCTGAACGGTGAGCTTGACCTGGATGTCGCCGTCTCCCAGCACCTTAACGGGCTGGTTCTTGCGCACGGCACCCTTTGATACGAGATCCTCGACGGTCACATCGCCACCCTTGGGGTAAAGCTCCGCGAGCTTCGCCACGTTGACGACCTGGTACTCGGTGCGGAACGGGTTCTTGAACCCGCGCAGCTTCGGAGTGCGCATGTGCAATGGCATCTGCCCACCCTCGAAACCAGCTTTTACCTGGTAACGAGCCTTGGTGCCTTTGGTGCCACGACCAGCGGTTTTACCCTTGGATGCTTCACCACGCCCCACGCGGGTCTTGGCCTTCTTTGACCCGGGAGCTGGGCGCAAGTGGTGCGCCTTGAGCACCTGCTCGCGCTCCTCATTCTTCTCGCTCATGCGTCGATCTCCTCAACCTGTACAAGGTGAGCGACAGCGCGCACATAGCCGCGGTTAGCCTTGGTGTCTTCGCGAACGACCGACTGGCCGATCTTGCGGAGACCGAGGCTACGCAGCGTATCGCGCTGGTTCTGCTTCTCACTGATAACGGACTTCGTCTGCGTAATCTTCAAGCTCTTAGCCATTACGCACCTGCCTTTGCCTTCGCAGCGTCGGCCGCAGCCTTCGCCTCAGCGCGCACGAGGCGAGCCGGAGCAACGCGATCGAACGGCAGACCACGGCGAGCTGCGACGGAGCGGGGCTCCTCGAGCTGCTGCAGCGCTTCGACGGTCGCGTGCACGATGTTCAGAGTGTTCGAAGAACCGAGCGACTTGCTCAGCACGTCGTGGATGCCAGCGCACTCGAGTACGGCGCGGACGGGGCCACCAGCGATAACACCGGTACCGGCAGCTGCGGGGCGGAGCAGAACAACGCCTGCTGCTGCCTCGCCCTGCACGGGGTGCGGGATCGTGTTGCCGACGCGGGGTACGCGGAAGAAGTTCTTCTTCGCCTCTTCGACCCCCTTAGCGATAGCGAGAGGAACTTCCTTCGCCTTGCCGTAGCCGACACCAACGGTGCCATTACCGTCGCCCACCACTACAAGTGCGGTGAAGCTAAAGCGGCGGCCGCCCTTGACAACCTTAGAAACGCGGTTGATGGTGACGACACGCTCGAGAAACTGGCTCTCGCTGCGGTCACGGCCACCACGCTCGTTACGCGTGCCGCGGTCACGGCTACCGCGACGCTGCTCACGAGGTTCGTTGCGGTGATCCTGAGCGGGTGCCGAAGCTTCGGCGGCCTCAGTGGCCGGAGCCTCGGCCTTCGCCTCTGCGTTCACTTCCTGCTCCTTCGTTTCGTTGCTCACAGGGTCAGACCCCCTTCGCGAGCGCCCTCGGCGATCGCAGCGACTCGACCTGCGTACTTGCTACCGCCACGGTCAAAGACCACGGCATCAATGCCAGCACTCTTAGCGCGCTCGGCGACAATCTCGCCAACCTTGCGTGCCTTTGCCGTCTTGTCACCCTCAAAGGAGCGCAGATCGGCTTCCATGGTCGAAGCAGATGCCAAAGTGAAACCCTTGGAATCGTCAATGACCTGAACGAAGATGTGACGCGCGGAGCGTGTCACGGCGAGACGGGGACGAACCTCCGTGCCGACGATCTTCTTGCGGAGACGGGCGTGGCGGCGAACACGCGCAGCCGAACGTCCCTTAGCTCGAGAAATTGAAGCGGCCATGGTTATTTACCAGCCTTTCCAGCCTTGCGACGGACGTTCTCGCCCGCGTAGCGAATGCCCTTGCCCTTGTAGGGTTCTGGCTTCTTCAGCTTGCGGATGTTTGCTGCGGCTTCGCCGACAGCCTGCTTCGAGATCCCGCTGACGGTGATCTTGGTGTTGCCCTCGACCGCGAGCGTGATGCCTTCAGGGGCATCAACGCTCACCGGGTGCGAGAAGCCGAGCGCGAGCTCGAGGCCCTGACCCTTCTGCTGCACACGGTAGCCGGTGCCGACGACCTCAAGCTGCTTTGAGTAACCCTCGGTCACACCGATGATGTTGTTGTTGATGAGCGTGCGGGTCAGGCCGTGCAGCGCTCGGGATTCGCGCTCGTCGTTCGGACGGGTGACAAGGACCTGTCCGTCTTCGAGTGCGACGCGAATGGGCTCTGAAACGGTGAGCGTCAGCTCACCCTTCGAACCCTTAACCGTGACCTGCTGGCCAGCGATCTTGACGTCTACACCACCGGGAACGGTGATGGGAAGCTTTCCAATACGTGACATGACGGGTTACCACACGTAGGCGAGAACTTCTCCGCCCACGCCCTTCTGCTCAGCCTCGCGGTCAGTCAGAAGACCGGAGGAGGTGGACAGGATCGCGATGCCGAGGCCACCGAGCACGCTCGGGATCTCGGTCGAACCCGCGTACACGCGAAGTCCGGGCTTCGATACTCGCTTGAGGCCCTCGATCGAACGCTCGCGGTTCGGGCCGTACTTCAGGGACATGGTGATGGTCGTGCCAACGCGAGCGGGCTCCACCTTCCAGTCTCCGATGTAGCCTTCACGCTTGAGGATCTCCGCGATCCGCTCCTTCAGCTTTGAGCCGGGGAGCGAAACCTCGTCATGATGTGCGCCATTAGCATTGCGCAACCGGGTCAGCATATCTGCGACCGGATCAGTCATCGTCATGAGTGACTCTTTCTTTTTCGCCCGGTTTCACACGCCGTTACACGACGTGGGACCTAGGTGACACGCGGATGGGGTGCCCGGGAAACCCGGACACCCTCTCCGCTTGGACTATTCAGTTATTCCGATTTGAACGGGAAACCGAGCGCCTTGAGCAGCGCACGACCCTCGTCGTCGGTCTTTGCGGTGGTCACGACAGTGATGTCGAAGCCACGCACGCGGTCAATCTTATCCTGATCGATCTCGTGGAACACACTCTGCTCGGTCAAACCGAAGGTGTAGTTGCCATTTCCGTCGAACTGCTTTCCCGAGAGACCGCGGAAATCGCGGATACGGGGCAGTGCGAGGTTGACGAGGCGATCAAGGAATTCCCAGGCACGGTCACCGCGGAGGGTGACGTGAGCACCAATAGCCTGGCCCTCACGCAGCTTGAACTGCGCGATGGACTTACGAGCCTTGGTCACCATGGGCTTCTGACCGGTGATCTTCACGAGGTCCGCAATTGCGCCCTCGATCACCTTGCTGTCACGAGCAGCCTCGCCGACGCCAGTGTTCACAACGACCTT
Organism: Leucobacter coleopterorum; assembly: GCF_011382985.1. Lineage (GTDB taxonomy): Bacteria > Actinomycetota > Actinomycetes > Actinomycetales > Microbacteriaceae > Leucobacter > Leucobacter coleopterorum. The sequence continues at coordinate 1,023,303 of NZ_CP049933.1, read as the reverse complement.
TACGACGCCAGGAACCTGCATAACGTTGGCGTAGCTGAACTCCTCGGTCAGCTGCGGAACAATCTCAGAGCGGTACTTCTGCTTGAGACGGGGCTGAATCTTCGTCTCAGTCATTAGAAGTCCTTCCCTGATTTCTTTGCGTAGCGGACGCGGACGGTCTTCTTCACACCGTTCTTCTCAACCTCTTCAACCCGGAAGCCAACGCGAGTGGGCTTCTTGGTCGAGGGGTCAACAACAGCGACGTTAGAAACGTGGATCGGAGCCTCAACGGTCTCGATCCCACCCTCACGAGTGCCGCGATCCGACTGGCCAACACGAACGTGCTTGGTGACGTAGTTTACGCCCTCCACAATTACACGATCAGAATCGGTCAGCACATCGATGACACGACCCTGCTTACCACGGTATCCACCGCGCTCCTGGGTCGGGCCCGAGATGACCTCTACGAGGTCACCCTTCTTGATCTTGCTAGCCATGGACTAGATCACCTCCGGTGCGAGCGAGACGATCTTCATGAAGCGCTTATCGCGCAGCTCACGACCGACCGGCCCGAAGATACGGGTGCCGCGGGGCTCCCCGTCTGCCTTCAGAATGACGGCGGCATTCTCGTCAAAGCTGATGTACGAGCCATCCGCGCGACGAGTCGACTTGCGTGTGCGAACGACAACAGCCTTAACGACCTCGCCCTTCTTCACGTTGCCACCGGGGATTGCGTCCTTGACGGTCGCGACGATCGTGTCGCCGAGACCGGCATAACGACGACCTGAGCCACCGAGTACGCGAATCGTGAGCAACTCCTTGGCACCGGTGTTATCGGCCACCTTGAGTCGGGATTCCTGCTGAATCACTTGTTACTCCTTCACTCAGTAAGCCGAGGCTTACTTCGCCTTCTCGAGGATCTCGACCAGACGCCAGCGCTTCGAGGCGCTCAGCGGACGGGTCTCGTGGATGAGTACGAGATCGCCGATGCCTGCGGTGTTCTGCTCGTCGTGAGCCTTCACCTTCGACGAACGGCGCAGGACCTTGCCGTAGAGGGGGTGCTTCACGCGGTCCTCAACCTCAACAACGACGGTCTTGTCCATCTTGTCGCTGACAACGTAGCCTCGACGAGCCTTACGGTATCCGCGCTGTTCCTTCTCGACCTCAGCCATTCTTAGGCCTCCTTCGTATCAGCGGCGGTATCCGCCTGCTCGGTCTTCTTGCTGCTCTTCTTCTTAGCGGGAGCAGGAGCGGCAGCCGGGGTAAGCCGAATGCCGAGCTCACGCTCGCGCAGCACGGTGTAAATGCGAGCAATGTCGCGCTTCACCTGGCGTACGCGGCCATGGCTTTCCAGCTGGCCAGTGGCCGACTGAAAACGCAGGTTGAAGAGCTCGGCCTTAGCCTTCTTGAGCTCCTCGGCCAGACGCTCATCCTCGAAGGTATCGAGTTCCGTGATGGCCAGTTCTTTAGTACCGATCGCCATTACGCGTCGCCCTCCTCGCGCTTAATAATGCGGGCCTTGAGCGGCAGCTTGTGGATCGCGCGGGTCAGCGCTTCACGTGCAAGCTGCTCGTCAACACCTGCGACCTCGAAGAGGACGCGGCCCGGCTTGACATTGGCCACCCACCACTCGGGCGAACCCTTACCGGAACCCATGCGGGTTTCCGCAGGCTTCTTGGTGAGGGGAACGTCAGGGTAGATGTTGATCCATACCTTGCCACCACGCTTGATGTGACGGGTCATTGCGATACGAGCGGACTCGATCTGACGGTTCGTCACGTAAGCCGGGCTGAGGGCCTGGATGCCGTACTCACCAAACGCGACAGTGTTGCCGCCCTTGGACTGACCGCTGCGGCTCGGGTGATGCGGCTTGCGGTACTTGACTCGACGGGGAATCAGCATGCTTACTTCTCCGCTCCTGCTGCAGCGGGTGCAGCCTCGGCCTGTGCACCACGGGGTGCACGGCGGCGGTCGCCGCGGTCACGGGCTGGCCGCTGGGCCGCCTGCTCGCGAGCGAGTTCCTTGTTGGTCATGTCGCCCTTGTAGATCCAAACCTTCACGCCAATGCGGCCGAAGGTGGTCTTGGCCTCGTAGAACCCGTAGTCGATGTTCGCGCGAAGTGTGTGCAGCGGCACACGGCCCTCGCGGTAGAACTCCGAGCGGCTCATTTCAGCGCCGCCGAGACGGCCCGAGACCTGGATACGGATTCCCTTAGCGCCTGCGCGCTGAGCGCCCTGCAGACCCTTACGCATCGCACGGCGGAACGCCACGCGAGCAGCGAGCTGCTCGGCGATGCCCTGTGCGACGAGCTGAGCGTCAGCCTCGGGGTTCTTGACCTCGAGGATGTTCAGCTGGATCTGCTTGCCGGTGAGCTTCTCGAGGTCAGCGCGAATACGCTCAGCCTCTGCTCCACGACGACCGATGACGATGCCGGGACGTGCCGAGTGGATATCCACACGAACACGGTCACGGGTGCGCTCGATCTCGACGCGCGAAACGCCGGCGCGATCAAGCTGCTTCGTCAGGTGCTGGCGAATTCGGATGTCTTCGGCCAGGTAGTCAGCATAACGCTGCCCCTTCTTGGTCGAATCCGAGAACCAGCGCGAGACGTGGTCAGTGGTGATCCCGAGGCGGAAGCCATAGGGATGAATCTTCTGGCCCATTATTTGGCTCCCTTCGATGCGGCGAACTCATCAGCGGTCTGCAAAACAACCGTGATGTGGCTAGTCCGCTTGTTGATACGGAATGCGCGGCCCTGTGCACGGGGGCGGAAACGCTTCAGCGTCGTGCCCTCGTCAACGTAAGCGCGAGCGATAACAAGCTCGTCCTCGTTGAGACGCAGGTTTTCCTTGTCGGCCTTTACTCGCGCATTGGCGATTGCAGACGCAACAAGCTTGAAAATTGGCTCCGCCGCGGCCTGCGGGGCGAACTTCAGGATGGCAAGCGCCTCCTGTGCATTCTTCCCACGGACCAGATCAACGACACGACGAGCCTTCTGGGGGTGATGCGGATTTGACGCACGCGTGCGATCGACTCCACCATTTCTCTTCCTCCTTCACGTCACCGCGTTAGCGGCGACGGCCCTTCTTGTCGTCCTTCACGTGACCACGGAAGGTGCGCGTCGGGGCGAACTCGCCCAACTTGTGCCCAACCATGGTTTCGGTGACGAACACCGGAATGTGCTTGCGACCGTCGTGCACCGCGATGGTGTGTCCCAGCATTGCGGGGATGATCATAGAACGGCGCGACCAGGTCTTGATCACGTTTTTGGTGCCAGCTTCGTTCTGGACAACTACCTTGCTCAGCAGGTGGTTATCGACGAAGGGGCCCTTCTTGAGACTACGAGGCATCTTCTACTCTCTCCTACCTGCCGACTAACGCTTCTTGCCAACGGTACGGCGACGCACAATGAGTTTGTCGCTTTCCTTGTTTGGACGGCGCGTACGGCCTTCCTTCTGACCCCAGGGGCTAACCGGGTGACGGCCACCCGAGGTGCGGCCTTCGCCACCACCGTGGGGGTGATCTACAGGGTTCATGACGACACCACGCACGGTCGGGCGAACGCCCTTCCAGCGCATACGGCCAGCCTTACCCCAGTTGATGTTCGACTGCTCGGCGTTGCCTACCTCGCCGACGGTCGCGCGGCAGCGCGCATCGACGTTGCGGATCTCGCCGGAGGGCAGACGCAGCTGAGCGTAAGGACCGTCCTTCGCTACGAGACGAACGGAAGAACCAGCGGAGCGTGCCAGCTTGGCACCTCCACCGGGACGCAGCTCGATCGCATGAATCACGGTACCGGTCGGGATGTTGCGCAACGGCAGGTTGTTGCCGGGCTTGATGTCTGCGCCTGAACCCGACTCGACAATGTCACCCTGCTTTAGCTTGCTGGGGCAATGATGTAGCGCTTCGTGCCGTCCTCGAAGTGCAACAGCGCGATGCGCGCCGTGCGGTTCGGATCGTACTCGATGTGCGCGACCTTGGCGTCCACGCCGTCCTTGTCATGACGACGGAAGTCGATGACGCGGTACTGGCGCTTGTGGCCGCCACCGATGTGGCGGGTCGTGATACGTCCCTGGTTGTTACGTCCACCGGTCTTAGGCAGCGGGCGAAGCAGCGACTTCTCAGGTGTAGAGCGAGTGATCTCGGCGAAATCAGCGACGCTCGCACCGCGACGACCTGGAGTCGTCGGCTTGTACTTACGAATAGCCATGTTGGTTTCCTTTTCGCCCCTTCTACAGCGCAGCCGTGAAGATGTCGATGGAGCCCGACTTCAGGGTGACAATGGCACGCTTGGTGTCCTTGCGCTTCCCGAGACCGAACTTGGTACGGCGAGACTTGCCCTTGCGGTTCAGCGTGTTGATCTTTGCGACCTTCACGTTGAATACCTGCTCGATAGCGAGCTTGATCTCCGTCTTCGAAGCTTCAGGCTGCACCTCAAAGGTGTACTGGCCGTTTGCATCGATGAGATTGTAGCTCTTCTCCGAGACGATGGGCCGGATGATGACGTCGTGTGCGGACTTGTTCAGGCTCACTTCGTTTCCTCCTTGGCGGCACGGCCAGCGACAAACGCGTCGAAGGCGGCCTTGGTGAAGACGAGATCGTCGCTGACAACCACGTCGTAGGCGTTGAGCTGATCCTGGAACAGCACGTGGACCTGCGGGAGATTGCGGACGCTGAGTGCGGTCAGTTCGTCGTCACGCTCGACGACAACCAGAACGCGATTACCCGGAGCAACCGAAGCGAGGAACTCGCGTGCGGTTTTGGTGCTGGGCTTGTCAGCGATACCAAAGCCCTCGACAACGTGCAAGCGGTTCGCGCGAGCGCGATCCGATAGCAGGCCGCGGAGTGCAGCAGCAATCATCTTCTTGGGGGTGCGCTGCGAGTAGTCACGCGGCACTGGACCGTGTACTACGCCGCCGCCGCGATGCTCGGGCTGACGGATCGAGCCCTGACGAGCACGGCCGGTTCCCTTCTGCTTGAACGGCTTAACACCTGAGCCGGAGACCTCACCACGGGTCTTGGTCTTGTGTGTTCCCTGACGCGCAGCTGCAAGCTGAGCGGTGACCACCTGGTGGATCAGCGGGACGTTGGTCTCAACGGCAAAGATCGCCTCGGGCAGGTCAACAGCCCCAGCCTTCTTGCCCTTCGCGTCGAGAACCTCGAGCTTGGTAGCGGTAGCCATGAACTACGCCCCTTCACTGCGTTGCGAACGAATACGAGACGACCGCGTGCGCCGGGAACCGCACCCTTAACCAGGATGAGACCCTTCTCAGCGTCAATCGCCTGCACGGTGAGATTCTGCACGGTGACGCGCTCGCCTCCCATGCGACCAGGCATGCGCTGACCCTTAAACACGCGACCAGGGGTCGCGGCGCCGCCGATTGAACCCGGCTTGCGGTGGTTGCGGTGTGCGCCGTGCGATGCCGATACGCCCTTGAAGTTGTGACGCTTCATAGCACCGGCAAAGCCCTTACCCTTTGAAGTACCAACGACGTCGATCGACTGACCGGCCTCGAAAACACCATCAACGGTGAGCTCCTGGCCGAGGCTGTACTCTGCGGCGTCTGAGGTGCGAACCTCGGTGAGGTGACGACGAGGGGTAACCCCAGCCTTCTCAAAGTGACCGGCGGTCGGCTTATTCACCTTGCGAGGATCGATCTGACCAGCGGCGATCTGAACAGCGCTGTAGCCGTCGACCTCTGCGGTGCGGATCTGGGTGACAACGTTGGGTGCCACCTCGATAACGGTAACGGGAACGACATTGCCGTTCTCGTCCCATACCTGCGTCATACCAAGCTTGGTGCCCAGGAGACCCTTCACGTTACGTGTTACTGACATGTTCTGGATCCCCCTTACAGCTTGATCTCGATATTGACATCGGCAGGCAGGTCAAGGCGCATGAGCGAATCAACGGCCTTGGGTGTGGGATCAACAATGTCGATCAGGCGCTTGTGCGTGCGCTTCTCGAAGTGCTCACGGCTGTCCTTGTACTTGTGGGGCGAACGGATCACTGCGATCACGTTCTTCTCCGTGGGGAGCGGCACGGGGCCAATTACGGTTGCACCCGCGCGGGTGACCGTGTCGACAATCTTCCGTGCGGAGTTGTCAATGACCTCGTGGTCATACGACTTCAGTCGGATGCGGATCTTTTGTCCCGCCATGTGACTCTCTACTTTCTACTTGCGTCATATCAAACAGACCTCGGTCTGCCCAGCATTGGACGTCTTGCGTATCAGCGCCCTGACAATCGACACACGTAGTGTCTCGTGTTGGGTCTCTGTTCACCTGTCAATCCCCCACGCGCACAAAAATGGCCGGACCACGCGGGCTGGCCGCTTAATCTAGCCACACTGAGGCGTGCGGGGCGCGTTCGCTACCCGCGGCCTAACGCCCCGGCGAACCGAGGCAATTATGCACAGCCTGGCAGTGATCCCTACCGAAATAGAGAGTACTGAACCTGTCTATTCTGACACAGGGGCAGTGATGCGTGCAACCCGGGCGTGTCGCGGCGTTTCGCGACGGTTCTCAAAGTTCACGCGCAGGCAGGATCCGCGGCAGTGCGAGGTAAAAGATAAGGACGGTCAGGCCTCCAACAAGCAACGCAAGACTGCCAAAAATGTCTGCGTAAATGGATGCAAGACCAAGCAGTGAAGTGAGTAACGTGCAGAGGGCAGCGACCCCCGAGGCCCACACGTGCGAGTATCCAAGCTGTTGAATGCGCTGATAGACATGCTCTTTATGGGGTTCATCCCATTTGTGTCCGGCGCGCACACGCTTCACAAGAGTGACGCCAACGTCACCAAAGTAAATGACCATCGGCCCAATGGTCGCGAGGAATGGCAGGCCATCCACGAATGCTGCGAAGCTCAGAATTGCGATAGCACCTCCAAGGAGATAGCTACCAACGTCCCCAAGAAACGCCCCTGGCTTTGTAAGGTTCCAAGGCAAAAATCCGGCAAAACCTGTAGCGAGTATCAACCCCGAAACTGCGAGCCATACAGCCCCAGTAAGCCCACCTGCCAATGAGAACGTGAGGCCCGCAATGACTCCATGGAATCCACTAATGCCGTTGAGACCATCCATAAAATTGGCGACATTGATGTAGCTCGAGATGAAAAGGACCCCGTAGATACACAGAACTACTAACACCCACAGGGGCAAAGCTGCCACATTCAGTCCTAGTACCCAACGAGACGAAGCCGCTTCCTCTGACTGATCCGCGATCCAGAGCATCGCTGCGGAACTCACCCCAGCGATGATCAGCAATAGTGCACTGCGCACGGGAACACTCAAACCCCACAGATCTTCTCCCAGCCCGAGAAGACCCGCTGCAATTGTCCCGACCCCAATGGCAAGCAAATACTTCGACGCGTCTGCGCCCGGAGCGACGGACAGCGCAAACAGAAACACTGCAACGAGACTGAGCATCATCGCGATCAGGACTGCAAGCCCCAGGCCTCGCAGGATCGGCCGGTCATGTGAGGAACGTTCAGAAGGCACGTCCATAATTCCAAGCCTCATAAGCAAGGGCTTCACAACAAAAGGAAGCAGGCTACTCAGAACAAGGGTGCCACCGCCAAACACCAACAGAAGCATGCCAAGGGTCACGATACTCGCCCTTCAGCCTCACGGGTCAGATCCATTCGCGCGACCCAGCCTTCATGGTCAAGCACATCGGGCGAAATCGTATCAACGTGCGCGTGAGTGATCTTAGGGTGGAACGGCCGATCATTGCCCTCACCATGTCCGACAAGTTCTTCATGGAGCTTCTCTCCATGTCGCAGTCCGGTAAAGATGATCTCGATGTCTTTACCCGACTGAGCGATCATGCGACGCGCAACATCGAGGATCAGCACGGGCTCCCCCATGTCGAGAATCAGCACTTCCCCGGGCCGCCCAATTCCCCCAGCTTGGATTACCAGCTGACAAGCTTCAGGAATAGTCATGAAGAACCGAGTGACATCGGGGTGTGTAACCGTAATTGGGCGCCCTGCCTGAATCAGGTTGCGGAATGTCGGCAGCATGGAGCCCCTGCTGCCAATGACGTTGCCAAAGCGCACTGAGAGGTAGCGCTGCCCTGTCTGCTCTGCCATCCAAGCGGTCAGTTTCTCAGCGACCCGCTTCGAGTGGCCCAGCACACTCGTAGGGTTCGCGGCCTTATCGGTGGAGATGTTCACGAACGTACCAACTCCCGCCGCTTGCGCGGCGCGCAGCACGCCGAGTGTGCCGAGCACGTTCGTCTTCCAGGCTTCGTCGGGGTACTGCTCAAGCATCGGCAAGTGTTTTAGCGCCGCAGCGTGAAATACGACATCGGGTTTGCGCTCAGTAAAAATGCGCATGAGGTTTTCATCGTCACGAATGTCTGCGAGCACAACGTCGTTGGTATCAAGTAGCCCGTGTCCACTGATCGAGAGCTGACTCTCTTGAAGCGCTGTCTCATCACGATCAAGCATGATCAATTCGCGCGGCGCGAAACGGGCAAGCTGGCGACAGAGTTCTGATCCGATGGAGCCGCCGGCACCGGTCACGAGAACCCGCTTGTCTTGCAAATACTCCGCGATTGACTCCGTCTCGAGGCGCACTGGGTGACGGCCGATCAGGTCTTCAATAGAGAGCTCACGCACATCGGAGATCGCGGAGGAATTCTGCAGGATCTGGTCCAACGGAGGAAGCACGAGAGCGGTGATACCGGCCTTATCGGCTGCTTCATCGACGCGCCGCATCATGATCGAGTCAGCATCACCAATGCAGACAATCAGCCGAGTTGCCCCCGTCTGTCTCGCAACGGAGGTAAGATCTTCAAATCCACCAAGAACTCTCACACCACGAACTTCTTGATTGCGCTTGAGCGGGTCGTCATCTAGAAAACCGACGGGCAGCACAGCTCCCTTTGCATCGGTCAGCAGTCTTTTAGCGGTTTGCACCCCCAAATATCCGGCTCCATAAAGAAGAGCGCGTTCCGCTTCAAGGCCCGGCTTGAGCTGACGTTCACCGTACAGACGCACGACATATCGTGACACACCCATAAGACTGAAGGTAATAGGGGCAGCGATGATCAAGGTGCTTCGAGGGATACCGTTGCCATACCCAACAAGGTAGGCAAAGAACCAGGCAACCACCATCACAGCCGTGATGTTAAGAACAAGCGCTCGGACCTCGTCAAAGCTGCCGACTTCGTAGCGATTTCGGTACAGCCAGAAGATCCAACCGCCAATCAACTGCAGCACGATCGTCACACCAATAACAGCGGAAGCCCAACCCCAGTGAATACGAGCAAGATCGAAATCAAAGCGCAGCACGAGCGCGGCAGTGATGCCGAGCGCCCAGGACAGCGCATCAAGGCCAAAGAGCACCCCGTACTGTTTCGCGAAGTGCGCAATGCGCTGATTTGCAGTACTTGGCACGCATTCTCCATTCCTCTGGTGGCCACTCCGCGGCCTGAACCGCTCGAAGCGGTGAGTGCTCTCTTAGAGGATACCGGTCCACGCTGGCGTTCGAGTGCAGCACACTCGATGGCTGGAAGATCCACATCGTGACCAGACCCGTGGTGAATCAGACTGAAGCCAAGCTGCCAACCCCTTTTTGTAGCGCGGGGGTCAAGCGATAATTTTTGCGGAGATGCTCGTCTCCCACAGTCAGGCAAAGGGGAACAACATGGGAATAGAGGATCTCGGGAAAAAAGTGGGCGAGTTCGTCATGGAGCAGACCGAGAATGCCAAAGAGGCACTCAGCAGCGAGAAGCTTGAGAGCGTGAGCGACAATGTCGTTGACAGCGCAGCGGACCTAGCAAACAAAGCGACAGGAAACAAGTTCGAAGACCAAATCGAAGATATACGGGCGAGCCTAGACGAACAGTTTGGGACCGAGTAGATCCGCCCCTCACAGCACTACGACAAAGGCCCCAGGATTTCTCCCGGGGCCTTTGTTGCGTCCGCTAGTGACTAGGCAAGAACCTTGGTCACCGTGCCGGCGCCGACGGTGCGGCCACCCTCACGAATAGCGAAGCCGAGGCCATCCTCCATAGCGATTGGCTGGATGAGCTCAACCGTCATGTCAGTGGTGTCGCCGGGCATAACCATCGGCTTGTCCTCGGGAAGGGTGATAACACCGGTCACGTCAGTCGTACGGAAGTAGAACTGTGGGCGGTAGTTGGTCTCGAACGGGTTGTGACGCCCGCCCTCTTCCTTCTTCAGGATGTAGGCAGTGCCCTCGAAGTTGGTGTGAGGGGTGATCGAGCCAGGTGCAACAACAACCTGTCCGCGCTCAACATCTTCGCGCTTGGTGCCACGAAGAAGAAGTCCACAGTTCTCGCCAGCCCACGCCTCGTCGAGCTGCTTGTGGAACATCTCGATGCCAGTAACGGTGGTCTTCTGCGTCGGACGCAGACCAACGATCTCGACTTCAGAGTTGATCTTCAGCGTGCCACGCTCGGCGCGGCCGGTGACAACGGTTCCACGACCGGTGATCGTGAAGACATCCTCAACAGGCATCAGGAACGGCTTGTCCTTGTCACGCACGGGATCAGGGATCGAGGAGTCAACAGCTTCCATGAGCTCGAGAACGGAGTTAACCCACTTCTCTTCACCCTGGAGTGCCTGGTAGCCCGAAACACGAACAACAGGAGCGTTGTCGCCGTCGAAGCCATTCTTGGTGAGCTCCTCGCGGACCTCCATCTCGACGAGCTCGAGGATTTCCTCGTCGTCGACCTGGTCGCACTTGTTGAGTGCAACGAGCAGGTAAGGAACGCCAACCTGCTTGGCGAGAAGGATGTGCTCCTTCGACTGAGCCATGAGGCCATCGGTTGCTGCAACCACGAGGATTGCGCCGTCCATCTGTGCGGCACCGGTGATCATGTTCTTGATGTAGTCAGCGTGACCTGGCGCATCGACGTGCGCGTAGTGGCGCTTGTCGGTCTCGTACTCAACATGCGAGATGTTGATGGTGATACCGCGCTGGCGCTCCTCAGGAGCCGAGTCGATCGTGTCGAAATCGCGCTGAACGTTCACGTCAGACGGGAACTTGTCAGCGAGAGTCTTCGAGATAGCAGCGGTAAGAGTCGTCTTACCGTGGTCAACGTGACCGATCGTTCCGATGTTTACGTGCGGCTTGGTCCGCTCGAACTTGGCCTTCGCCACTATGGTCCTCCTCAGGACATCGAGTACCGTATACCCACCGACGGTTTCGGAGGGCACGAGTACGGGTGTGTGTATTTATGTTACAAGTTCCGGCCTGTGATCGCGACCTGAACTCACGGGTTGGCGGCGGAAGTTTGTTCCGCCGCCAACCTACGAGCGAATTTATTCGCCCTTGGCCTTCTGAATGATCTCTTCGGCCACAGCCTTCGGCACCTCAGCATAGGAGTCAAAGGTCATCGAGAACACCGCACGACCACTGGTCTTCGACCGGAGATCACCGATGTACCCAAACATCTCGGAGAGCGGAACCAGCGCGCGAACTACCTTTACGCCGCTCGCGTCCTCCATCGACTGAATCTGCCCACGACGGGAGTTCAGGTCGCCAATAACGTCGCCCATGTATTCCTCGGGCGTACGAACCTCAACGGCCATCATCGGCTCAAGCAGCACGGGCTGAGCGAGACGGGCAGCTTCCTTGAACGCCATCGAACCGGCGATCTTGAACGCCATTTCCGAGGAGTCAACGTCGTGGTACTGACCGTCAAGCAGCGAAGCCTTGACGTTAACCACGGGGAAGCCTGCAAGGATGCCGTACTGCATAGCATCCTGGATACCAGCGTTGACCGAGGGGATGTACTCGCGAGGAACGCGACCACCGGTCACCTTGTCCTCGAATGCGTACACCTTGTCGCCGGCCTCTTCGAGGTCGAGCGGGGCGAGTGAGATCTGCACCTTTGCGAACTGGCCGGATCCACCGGTCTGCTTCTTGTGGGTGTAGTCGTACTTCGGCACCTCGCGACGGATAGTCTCGCGGTAGGCCACCTGGGGCTTACCGACGTTCGCCTCAACCTTGAACTCGCGCTTCATGCGGTCCACGAGGATATCAAGGTGCAGTTCGCCCATACCGGCGATAACAGTCTGACCCGTCTCTTCGTTCTGGCTGACGCGGAAGGTGGGATCCTCTTCGGCAAGCTTCTGAATAGCCGTGCCGAGCTTCTCCTGGTCACCCTTGGTCTTGGGCTCAATCGCGACCTCGATCACGGGCTCGGGGAAGGTCATCGACTCAAGCACAACCTGGTTGCCCGGATCGCTCAGGGTGTCACCAGTCGTGGTGTCCTTGAGACCGATCACAGCGTAGATGTTGCCAGCGGTGAGGCTATCTACCGGGTTCTCCTTGTTCGCGTGCATCTGGAAGATCTTGCCGATGCGCTCCTTCTTGCCCTTGGTCGAGTTCACAACTTGAGTGCCCGACTCAGCGTGACCCGAGTACACGCGCACGTAGGTGAGGCGACCGAAGAAGGGGTGCACAGCGACCTTGAACGCGAGTGCCGAGAACGGCTCCTCGGCCTTGGGCAGACGCTCGATGACGATGCTCTCGTCACGAGGGTCGTGTGCCTCAATAGCGCCAACGTCGAGCGGGTTGGGGAGGAAATCCACAACTGCGTCGAGCATGGGCTGGATGCCGCGGTTCTTGAAGGCAGAGCCACAGTAGACGGGGTAAATCTCGTTATTGACAACGAGCTTGCGGATCCCGGCCTTGATCTCATCGATCGAGATCTCCTCACCACCGAAGAACTTCTCAAGAAGTGCGTCGTCGGTCTCAGCAACAGTCTCCACGAGCTTTGCGCGGTATTCCTCGGCGCGAGCCTGCAGATCCGCAGGGATCTCCTGCACCTCGTAGTTTGCACCAAGCGTCACGTCGCCCTTGGCGTCGCCTTCCCAGACGAAAGCCTTCATGGTGAGCAGGTCGACAACACCGAGGAAGTCGGACTCTGCACCGATGGGAAGCTGCATGACGAGCGGCTTTGCACCGAGGCGGTTGACAATGGTGTCTACCGTAAAGTAGAAATCAGCGCCCATCTTGTCCATCTTGTTGACGAAACAGATGCGCGGAACGCCGTACTTATCGGCCTGACGCCACACGGTCTCGGACTGGGGCTCCACGCCCTCTTTGCCGTCGAACACAGCAACTGCACCGTCGAGCACGCGGAGCGAGCGCTCCACCTCGACGGTGAAGTCAACGTGGCCAGGCGTATCAATGATGTTGATCTGGTTCTTGTTCCAGAAGCAGGTCACCGCGGCACTGGTGATCGTGATGCCGCGCTCCTTCTCCTGCTCCATCCAGTCGGTCGTCGCGCCACCGTCGTGGGTCTCGCCCAGCTTGTGGTTGACACCCGTGTAGAACAGGATGCGCTCGGTCGTGGTGGTCTTGCCGGCATCGATGTGCGCCATGATGCCGATATTGCGGACCTTGCTCAGGTCGGTGAGCACGTCTTGTGCCACGGGTGTCTCCTCCGCATAGGGGGTGAAAGTTTGGATTGCGAGCCGCAGAGCGACCCGCTACTGGCGGGCTGGTTCACACATAGCGATCCAACCCGCCAGCGGGTTACCGTTGAATTACCAGCGGTAGTGAGCGAACGCGCGGTTCGACTCAGCCATCTTGTGAGTGTCTTCACGACGCTTCACAGCGGCACCGAGGCCGTTTGAAGCATCAAGAATCTCGTTGGTAAGACGGTCGGTCATCGAGTTCTCGCGACGAGCCTTGGCGTAGCTGGTCAGCCAGCGGAGTGCGAGTGTATTTGCACGGTGCGGCTTGACCTCAACGGGCACCTGGTAGGTGCTACCGCCGACGCGGCGTGAACGAACCTCAAGGGTCGGTCGAACGTTGTCGAGCGCCTTCTTGAGAACCGTCACTGCGTCCTGGCCGGACTTCTCGGCAACAGCCTCGAGTGCACCGTAAACGATGCGCTCTGCGAGGCCTTTCTTACCGTCGAGCAGGATCTTGTTGACCAGCTGGCTCACCACGGGTGAACCGTAAACCGGATCGGCAACAACGGGGCGCTGGGGAGCAGGGCCTTTACGAGGCATTACTTCTTCTCCTTCTTCGCACCGTAGCGGCTACGAGCCTGCTGGCGATCCTTGACCGCCTGCGTGTCGAGCGCGCCGCGCACAATCTTGTAGCGAACACCGGGGAGGTCCTTTACACGACCGCCGCGCACGAGCACCATCGAGTGCTCCTGCAGGTTGTGACCCTCACCTGGAATGTAGGCCGTGACCTCGGTTCCGTTGGAAAGCTTCACACGAGCGACCTTACGCATCGCCGAGTTCGGCTTCTTCGGGGTGGTGGTGTACACACGAGTACACACACCGCGCTGCTGAGGGTTCGCCTTCAGTGCGGGAGCCTTGGTCTTGGAGACCTTCGGCGACCGCCCCTTGCGAACCAGCTGCTGAATAGTAGGCACTGATTCTCCTAGTTAGTCCTGCACGGTGACAGGATTGCTTGAATGTGGTTAAGCAAGTGTCCGCTTACGCAGACACGTAGCTGCTGTCGGTTCGGGATCATGCAATCCCAAAACAACTGAGTGCAGCTATGCCGTGGGGGTGTCTTCTCGAAAGAGATGATTGACCCTTAGTTAGGAGACTCCGCCGTTCGCGTGCTCTGCCGAGGCACAGCAAACGAGCGGGTGGAATACCCCAAAAAACTACTATATGCGCTCGACAGACTTACGCGCAATCTATCGGAGAGTAGACACACCAGGTTCCCTCAAAGAAGACGACATGAAATGGGGTAGACGCTCACACTCAGGGTCGTCAATCTCTTCGAACACGATCTCAGCCCTGAGTGGGTCGCCTTCACCATAGTTAACCTCACCGTCATCGAACTGACGGTTTCGATGACGCCTCCCGAATGTGCTCAGTTCGAAGAAATCACCTTCAGGAACGACGTTCACGGCCCCCGGGCTCCCTCCTCAGCACCGGCACTTCCCACAGATAGCCAAAGACACTGCAAGAACACGCAGCCCAGCCTCCGCCACCGGCACATTCTTCACACCTCCACCAATTGCTTAGTCAAACTTCCAGGGAATGTCTGCAAATGGCCCAAAGGCTGCGGTTTCGACGTTCGACACAAAGGCAATCACGCAAGTTGTCGACATAATTCAGAGGTACAGCGACAACAATCTCGACAGCTGACTACTGGGGTGGTTCGAGGTTGCGGCTCAGATCGTCGATAATTGCCTGAATCTGCGGCTCGACGAATCTTTGCACCGCGGCTTTGATCCTCGGACGATGACCCACAAGCGCAAAACAGACTTCGCGCCCGGCATCTTCAGCACAGGTATCTGCGAGGTGAATCTCTTGGCGCAGTTGTCGTTTCTCTTCTGCACTCAGAGGAGGACGGGGAAGCGGCGGTTCCGGTTTCATTTCTTGGGCTAATCCAGTGAGCGTAAACAGGAACGGCTGCTCACCCTCGTCTAGCTCAGGGTCGGGATGGATTCCGTCATACTCAGGTTCAAGCCCGGCTGCGGGATCATATCCTTTGGCTCGCCACAGTTCCTCCCCCGTGAGTTCCGCGTGAAGCGCGGGTAGCTCGGCGGCGGTGTAGTCGTCGACCCACTTGTCGATGATGCGCTGCATTCGAGAAACCAGCGCGTGTGTGACCTGGTGTGGAGTTCCTTCGGGCATACCTGAAGCGGCGAGAATCGGGGACCCTGTGCATCTGCGGCACAGTTTTGCGCGGCCGCGATGGGTCCCAGGTTGCCAACTCGGCACCCATCTGAGCCAACTGTTAACTGCGACACTCACCCGCTCTTCGATCGCTGCAGTCACGGTCAATCGTCCTCCTCTGCGCGCTCCCAGGGCCACCTAGGTGTTGGCCGATCAGTGTACAGGCGACGAGCAAGAACTGCCCAGAAGAGGATGCAGGTCATACCCCAGACCGGAACGAGTGTGACGGCGAAGGGACTCACCCAGGTGTCGTCGATCGACATGCCCGCGAGGTTTCCACCTAGGCTCCACAGCAGATAGGACCCCAACGAGACCGCCACAATATGCCCCCAGGCAGGGCCCTTTTGCCCGCGAAGCAGTGCGATCGCCTGCTGCCAAAGCGTCAGAGAGAGCGCAGCAAGCGCGAAACAGAGTACCAGGGGCGCGGCCCAACTCATGACGTCATCACTCGATACGGGATCACGATCCATTCCGAGCGCTAAAAGGCCCCAGGTGGCGACAAGCAAAGCCACGGCAACAATCACAGCGGCCATGATCAGGCTCCCAACATAGCCCCGAGTCACCCCGCGGCGGGAGCCATCCGTCATGGCTGCTTCACCTGCGCTTCAGCTTTGGCCTCTTCGTACTCAGCAAGGGCAACGGCGTTGCGAGCCTTCATCTTGCGCCCGCGGGCACCAATCCAAGCGCCGAACCATACAGTGACCTCGCGAGCGAGAACTCCAGCGGCAATCGCGGGCAAGGACAGGCCATACACCCTGAGCAAATCACCGAAGCTTGACCCTGATTGCCCTGGAAGGCCGCCAATTGTCTTCTGAATACCGTCTGACACGGCAGACAGCGACAGTGTTGTCGCCAACCAGACGAGGACGGCCACGATAAAGCCGCCAAGCACATATGCCCACCAACCGGCCCGCCCGACGATCGCCACCAACACCACCAGTGCTGCAAGGAAAGCGCCGACCGCAGCGAAGTACACCCAGTGCAGATTTGCACCAAAGAAGAGGTCGATCGCCCGGGAAGGGTTAATCGTGATTCCAAACTCCGCCAACATCACTCCCGCGAGGAGCGCCGAGAATCCGATGGTAGCCAGCAGCGAGATAAGGATACCCGCGCCACGATTGCCCCGAATATCTGGCGGCGTTGGGGTCTGCGTGTAAAAGCCCGCCATGGGATGGTCGCTGCTGATCCTGATCTCACCGTCGCGTGCGGGCGTATCAAGAACCGCAGCACCAAACCCCGTGTCTTCGGGACCGGCACTCGGCATTTCTTCGAGCATGCCAACGCGTACCGTTTTAACCGGAGTAGAAACTGGCTCCAGATTGAGCTCGGTATCGACTTTGGAGACCTGCTCGCGGCGCAAACGCTCGGCCTCTGCAGCAGCCTCCGCGAGCTCGGCACTGTTATCCGGTGAGACAACCGGCTCAGCAACAATAACCTCGGCCTCGTCGACACTGGTCGCCCTGGTTACGGCGTCCTGCACTTCGGTGGTGGTCGCTTCGGTTTCTTCGATCGCGGCTCCAGGGTTGGCCGAGGATTCCGGGGTCTCCGCAGCCCTCGATGCGGGTGTCTCGCGGTTCTCGTTCATCGCTGTACCTCTCGTAACGGCCCGATATGTTTCGAAAATGCCTCCGAAACACGAACGTTGTGCCGCAACAGTACAAGCCGTGCGAGCAATTCTTGCGATCACGCGCGGCACGGCGCGAAAAACGACAACGGGCCCCCACTTCTTAGGAAGTGGAGGCCCGCTGTTCTGCTACGAAACCCTAGCTGTAGTTGCCCGGGTTGAACTCGTCAGCGGTGAAGCTGTCGAAGTCCACGAACGACAGATCGTTCTCGTCGAAGGTGCCCTCGGTGGCGAACAGACGGTTCGGGTAACGCTCCGCCTTAGCCTCCTCGGTTGCCTGCACGTCAACATCGCGGTACACACCGAGGCCGGTACCGGCCGGGATGAGCTTACCGATGATGACGTTCTCCTTGAGACCGATGAGCGGATCCTTCGATCCCTCCATCGCGGCCTGCGTGAGCACGCGGGTCGTTTCCTGGAACGACGCGGCCGACAGCCACGACTCGGTCGCGAGTGAGGCCTTGGTGATACCCATGACCTCGGGACGAGCCGTAGCAACGCGCTTGCCCTCGAGCAGCGCCTCGCGGTTGACCCGCTGGTAACGCGCCCGGTCAATCAGCTCACCCGGCAGCATTTCGGTCTCGCCGTGGTCAACGACGGTCACCTTACGCAGCATCTGGCGAACAATAACCTCGATGTGCTTGTCGTGGATCGGCACACCCTGCGAGCGGTAGACACCCTGCACGCCCTCAACGAGGTACTTCTGAACGGCACGCTCACCGGGAATGTGCTTGCCATTCTCGGTCGAGCCGACCTGAAGGATGTCCTTCGGGTCGAGAGTACCGGCGAGGAAAGGCTGGCCGAGCTCGACGTGGTCGCCGTCCTCAACGAGGAGGGTCGCACGCTTCAGCACGGGGTATGCCTTCTCTTCTGTGCCGTCATCGGGCGTAAGAAGAACGCGACGGCTCTTCTCCGTGTCTTCGATGATGACGCGACCGGCGGCCTCTGCGATCGGCGACGCACCCTTGGGGGTACGCGCCTCGAAGAGCTCCTGCACGCGGGGCAGACCCTGGGTGATGTCGTCAGCAGATGCAGAACCACCGGTGTGGAAGGTACGCATCGTCAGCTGGGTACCGGGCTCACCAATCGACTGTGCGGCGATGATGCCAACGGCCTCACCGATGTCGACGCGCTGACCGGTTGCGAGCGAGCGGCCGTAGCAGGTGGCGCAAACGCCAACCGCGGACTCACACGTCAGCACGGAGCGAACCTTGATCTCGGTGACACCGGCAGCAACGAGCTTCTCGATGAGCACGTCTCCGACGTCTTCACCAGCGGTAGCCACGACAGCACCCGAAGCGTCGAGAGCGTCGGTTGCGAGGGTACGTGCGTAGACCGAGTTCTCGACGTCTTCATCCATGACGAGCACACCGTTGGCGTCGGCCTCGGCGATCGGCAGGTCGAGGCCACGCTTGGTGGCGCAATCCTCTTCACGGATGATGACGTCTTGTGAGACGTCAACCAGACGACGAGTCAGGTAACCCGAGTCAGCGGTACGAAGCGCGGTATCAGCAAGACCCTTACGAGCACCGTGGGTCGCGATGAAGTACTCCGCAACTGACAGTCCCTCACGGTACGAGTTGATAATCGGGCGAGGGATAATCTCACCCTTCGGGTTCGACACCAGGCCACGCATACCTGCGATGTTGCGGATCTGCAACCAGTTACCACGAGCACCCGACGACACCATGCGGAAGATGGTGTTGTCTGCGGGGAACGCGTCGCGCATGGCCGCGGCGACCTCGTCAGTGGCCTCGGTCCAGATTTCGGTCAGCGCCTTCTTACGCTCACTGTCCTGGATCATGCCGCGATCGTAATCGCGCTGGATCTTCGCCGCGCGCTTCTCGTGCTCGGAAATGATCTCGCCCTTGTTGGGTGGGGTCACCACGTCAGAGAGCGCAACGGTAATACCAGAGCGCGAAGCCCAGTAGAAACCGGCGTCTTTGATGCGGTCAAGCGTCGCCGCAACCTCTACCTTCGGGTAGCGCTCTGCCAGATCATTGACCAGCCCGGAGAGGCTGTTCTTGTCGGCAACACGCTCGAAGTAGGGTAGTCAGCCGGAAGCGTCTCGTTGAAGAGCGCGCGTCCGAGAGAGGTTTCTACGAGCACGGGCTTTTCATTGGTGACGCCGTTCGCATCGGTGTAGCTGATAAGGCGGAGCTTTACCTTTGCACCCAGGTCGAGGGTGCCCTCGTCCATCGCGAGGATGGCTTCAGCGATCGTGCCGAAGGCGCGGCCGGTGCCGATGCCCTCTTCCTTGATCGTGGTGAGGTGGTGCAGACCGATGATCATGTCCTGTGAGGGCAGGGTCACCGGGCGACCGTCAGACGGCTTGAGGATGTTGTTCGATGCGAGCATCAGCACACGTGCCTCGGCCTGAGCCTCAACCGACAGCGGCAGGTGAACTGCCATCTGGTCACCATCGAAGTCAGCGTTGAACGCGGTGCAGACGAGCGGGTGCAGCTGAATAGCCTTACCCTCAACGAGCTGCGGCTCAAACGCCTGAATGCCGAGGCGGTGAAGCGTCGGTGCGCGGTTCAGCAACACGGGGCGCTCGCGGATGATTTCCTCGAGCACGTCCCACACCTCTGAGCGCGCGCGCTCAACCATGCGCTTCGCGGCCTTCACGTTCTGTGCGTGCGACAGATCCATGAGGCGCTTGATCACAAACGGCTTGAAGAGTTCAAGCGCCATCTGTTTGGGCAGACCACACTGGTGCAGCTTCAGCTGCGGGCCAACCACGATGACCGAACGGCCCGAGTAGTCAACGCGCTTACCGAGAAGGTTCTGACGGAAACGGCCCTGCTTGCCCTTGAGCATGTCGCTCAGTGACTTCAGTGCGCGGTTACCGGTGCCTGTAACGGGACGACCGCGGCGACCGTTGTCGAACAGTGCGTCGACGGCCTCCTGCAGCATGCGCTTCTCGTTGTTCACGATGATCTCGGGAGCACCGAGATCGAGCAGACGACGCAGACGGTTGTTGCGGTTGATCACACGACGGTAGAGGTCGTTGAGATCGGAGGTCGCGAAGCGGCCACCGTCGAGCTGCACCATCGGGCGAAGCTCGGGCGGGATCACCGGAACAACGTCGAGCACCATCGCTGCAGGGCTTGCGCCGGTCTGCAGGAAGGAACTGACAACTTTCAGGCGCTTGATCGCGCGGATCTTCTTCTGACCTTTGCCCTCAGAGATCTGAAGGTGCAGGGTCTCGCTCTCTGCTTCAAGGTCGAAAGCTTCGAGGCGACGCTTGATTGCCTCGGCACCCATGTACGCCTCGAAGTAGTCACCGTAGCGATCCATGAGGTCTGCGAAGACTGCGTCCTCAGGCTTTAGGTCGCCGACCTTCAGGTTGCGGAAGTCTTCCCAGACACGCTGCAGGCGAGCAATTTCCTCGTCCTTCTCCTTACGGATCAGCGTCATTTCCTTCTCTGCGGAAGCCTCGGCGCGGCGGCGCTGGTCTGCCTTTGCCCCTTCTGCTTCAAGCGCAGCGAGGTCGGCTTCAGCCTGCTGCTGACGCTTCGCGATCCCGATGTCACGCTGATCCTCAAGCGCCTTCAACTCGAGCCGCAGCTCGGCCTCAAGCTCCGCAAGATCTTCATGGCGACCCTCTTCATCGATATCGATGATCATGTACGCGGCGAAGTAAATGACCTTCTCGAGGTCCTTCGGCGCCATGTCGAGCAGGTAGCCAAGGCGTGACGGCACACCTTTGAAGTACCAGATGTGCGTGACGGGCGCGGCCAACTCAATGTGACCCATGCGCTCACGACGCACGGAGGACTTGGTGACCTCCACACCACAGCGCTCACACACGATGCCCTTGTAACGGACACGCTTGTACTTGCCACACGCGCACTCCCAGTCGCGGCTGGGTCCGAAGATCTGTTCGCCGAACAGGCCGTCCTTCTCAGGCTTCAGCGTGCGGTAGTTGATGGTCTCCGGCTTCTTTACTTCGCCGAATGACCAGCTGCGGATGTCGTCGGCGGTAGCCAGACGGATCTGCAGCTCGTTAAAATCTGTACCCTCGAGCAATGTCTCTCCTTGGTAACTAAAAAGTCTGGTCCGGTTTAGATTTCGTCGATGGACGAAGTCTCGAAGCGGGATGAAAGGTTAATGCCGAGCTCTTCCGCTGTGCGGTGTGCCTCGTCGTCGTTGTCGCGCAGGTTGACGGCATTGCCGTCAGCTCCCAGGACCTCAACGTTCAGGCAGAGCGACTGCATTTCCTTCATGAGCACGCGGAACGACTCGGGCACACCGGGCTCGGGAATGTTCTCCCCGCGCACGATTGCCTCGTAGACCTTCACGCGACCCAGGATGTCATCGGACTTCACCGTGAGCAGCTCCTGCAGTGCGTAAGCTGCACCGTAGGCCTCGAGCGCCCAAACTTCCATCTCACCGAAGCGCTGGCCACCAAACTGGGCCTTACCGCCGAGCGGCTGCTGAGTAATCATGGAGTAAGGGCCTGTTGAACGCGCGTGGATCTTGTCGTCAACCAGGTGGTGCAGCTTCAAGATGTACATGTAGCCGACCGACACCGGGTAGGGGTAAGGCTCGCCAGAACGACCGTCAAACAGACGGGTCTTACCGGAGGATCCGATGAGGCGTTCACCATCACGGGTCTCCAGCGTCGAGTCGAGCAGACCCGCGATTTCGGCCTCTGAAGCGCCGTCGAACACCGGGGTCGCAACCTTGGTGTTCGGAGCAGCGGAGAGCGCCTCTTCCGCTAGCTTTGCGGCCCACTCGGGTGCACCCTCAACGTTCCACCCCTGCTTTGCGATCCAGCCGAGGTGAACCTCGAGCACCTGGCCGAAGTTCATTCGGCCCGGGATACCCAGGGGGTTCAGGATTACGTCAACGGGGGTACCGTCTGCGAGGAACGGCATGTCTTCGACCGGAAGGATCTTCGAGATGACGCCCTTGTTACCGTGACGGCCAGCAAGCTTGTCGCCCTCGGTGATCTTACGCTTCTGCGCAATATAGACAACCACACGCTGGTTGACACCCGAGCCAAGCTCGTCGTCGTTGTCGTTCTCTGCGTCGAATACCTTGACAGAGGTAACCGTACCCGAGACGCCGTGGGGCACCTTGAGTGACGTGTCGCGCACCTCGCGGCTCTTCTCGTTGAAGATCGCGCGGAGCAGGCGCTCCTCGGCCGAGAGCTCGGTCTCGCCCTTCGGGGTGACCTTACCTACGAGGATGTCGCCGGGGGCAACCTCAGCGCCGATGCGGATAATACCGCGCTCGTCGAGGTCTTTCAGCGCCTCCATGCTGGCATTGGGCAGATCACGGGTGATCTCCTCTTTACCGAGCTTGGTGTCGCGAGCGTCGACGTCGTACTCTTCGATGTGGATCGACGAGAGCGTGTCGTCCTTCACCAGGTTCTGGCTCAGGATGATGGCGTCCTCGAAGTTGTGTCCCTCCCACGACATGAATGCGACGAGCAGGTTCTTCCCGAGTGCAAGCTCACCGTTTTCGGTTGCGGGGCCATCAGCGATAACCTCGCCCTCTTCGATGCGCTCGCCAGCCTTCACGATGACGCGGTGGTTGTAGTTCGTGCCCTGGTTCGAGCGGTCGAACTTGCGCATGAAGTAGCTCTTTGTGCCACCCTCATCCTGCTGGATGGTCACAACGTCAGCTGATACATCGGAGATGACGCCGGCCTTCTGAGCGGTGATCACGTCACCAGCGTCAATGGCGGCGTAGCCCTCCATACCGGTGCCAACGAGCGGCGACTCGCTGCGCACAAGCGGAACCGCCTGGCGCTGCATGTTCGCACCCATGAGCGCGCGGTTTGCATCGTCGTGCTCAAGGAACGGAATGAGCGAGGTCGCAACCGACACCATCTGGCGAGGCGAAACGTCCATGTAGTCAACACGATCAGCGTCGACAAGAACAACCTCAGAGCCACGGGGACGAGCAAGGACCTGCTTCTCAGCAAACTTGCCGTTCTTGTCGAGCGGAGCACCAGCCTGTGCGATGAGGTACTCGTCCTCTTCGTGCGCGGTCAGGTAGTCAACCTGCTCGGTTGCCTTGCCGTCGATCACGCGGCGGTACGGCGTCTCAATGAAGCCGAACGCGTTGATGCGCGCGAAGGTCGCGAGGGCGCCGATCAGACCAATGTTCGGGCCTTCCGGAGTCTCGATGGGGCACATGCGACCGTAGTGCGACGGGTGAACGTCTCGAACCTCAACGCCTGCGCGGTCACGGCTCAAGCCACCCGGGCCGAGCGCGGAGAGGCGGCGCTTATTGGTCAGGCCCGCGAGCGGGTTGTTCTGATCCATGAACTGCGACAGCTGCGAGGTGCCGAAGAACTCCTTGATCGCCGCGAGCACGGGGCGCGTGTTGATCAGGGTGTTCGGCGTAATCGCCTCAATATCCTGCGTCGTCATACGCTCGCGCACAACGCGCTCCATGCGGCTGAGGCCGGTGCGCACCTGGTTCTGGATGAGCTCACCCACGGCGCGGATACGACGGTTGCCGAAGTGGTCGATATCGTCAGTGTCGAGGCGAATCTCAACGGCTTTGCCGTCGCGAATACCGGGGAGCTTTTCGGTGCCAGCGTGCAGACCAACAAGGTACTTGATGGTCGCAACGATGTCTTCGAGCGACAGCACCGAGTCGGTGATGGGAGCGTCAAGACCAAGCTTGCGATTGATTTTGTAACGACCGACCTTTGCAAGATCGTAGCGCTTGTCGTTGAAGTAGCTGTTGTCGAGAAGCGCACGTGCGGCCTCAATAGCAACCTGCTCACCCGGACGCTGCTTGCGGTAGATGTCTTTCAGCGCCTCTTCTTGAGTGACGATTGCGTCCTTCTCAAGAGTCAGCGCGATGGACTCGTACCCGGCGAACTCTTCGAGGATCTCCTCGCTCGTCATGCCGAGGGCCTTCAGGAAGACGGTCACCGACTGCTTACGCTTACGGTCGATACGGACACCGACCTGGTCGCGCTTGTCGACCTCAAACTCAAGCCACGCGCCGCGGCTCGGAATGACGCGAGCGGTGAAGACGTCCTTATCGCTCGTCTTCTCTTGCTGGCGCTCGAAGTAAACACCGGGGCTACGAACGAGCTGCGACACGATGACACGCTCGGTGCCGTTGATAATGAAGGTGCCCTTGTCGGTCATGATGGGGAAATCGCCCATGTAGACCGTCTGGCTCTTCAGAACCTGTGTCTCAGTGTTGTAGAACGCTGCCTCGACGTAGAGCGGCGCGGAGTAGGTTTTACCCCGCTCCTTGCACTCTTCAATCGTGAACTTTTGTTCGTCGAGGATCGGGTTCTCGAACGACAGCTGCATGGTGCCAGCATTGTCTTCGATCGGCGAGATCTCGTCGAAAATCTCCTCAAGGCCGCTCTTCAGCGCGATGTCATCGCGCCCTTCGGCCTCGGCCTGTGCGACGCGTGCTTTCCACGCATCGCTTCCGACGAGCCAATCAAAGCTCTCAAGCTGCAGCGCCAGAAGATTAGGCACCGACAGCGTGTCGGAAATTTTGGCAAAGGAGAGCCGCTTGTGATTGCGGCCGTTCTTCGTGTGGGTGGTTGACGATGCGTTACGCGCAGCAGCCAAGGAAACTACCTCCGTGGGCCCCGTCGGGCCGGTTGACCTGGTTTTGCGGGAATTGCATCGGATCAGGCGGGTGAGGCTTATCTGCGCGTAAGCGCCAGCTCCCGGAACCTTCCGCTATATGAAGGCATACCGACGTCCGAAGTGCAACTATCCACTGTAACACGCACCTTCATGACTGTCTACTGATCCGCACCACGTTCCCTCAATTCCGTTGGCTAGGGTGAGGGAATGTCAGCCAAGCTCCCCCGCACCCTCCCTTGGGTCCTTGTCGGCCTATTTCTGTTCACTGCGTTGGCCGTGTACCTACGGTTCATAGACGGTGGACCATTCGGCATCGATTCTTGGTGGTACAACACCGCGGAGGTCAGCCGCGGGTCAGGCGTTTATGCAGTCGCTGTTTTCATGGCACAGATCGGAGGCGGCGTTGGTTCGGTCGCTTGCACCGCAGTTGCTGTCGCCTTGTTGCTTGTCATGCGACGTCCACGAGATGCGGCGGCGCTGGCCACTGCCATGATTTTGGGGATCGCCGGATCAGAACTCACCAAACACCTCGTATTGCGCCCTCGCCCATGGGACCAGCTCTACGACTCGAGTGGCAGCTCCTTTCCCTCAGGACACACCATGGGTGCAGCAGCACTCGCCATTTCGTTGGTGCTGATGGTGGCGGGCTCTGAATCTATGAGCAAATCGCTTAGCCGCGGAGTATGGGTCATCGCCGTTGTGTGGGTCATCACCATGGCCTGGAGCAGAACGGCTCTCCACGTGCACTGGTTGAGCGACACACTCGCGGGTGCTCTTCTCGGCGTCTGCGCAGCGATCATCGCGCGACGAATCTGGTTTCGACAGGAACAACGAGAGAATTCTGCTGCTTCCATCACCAATGTCAGACCTACAGCGTAAAGTTTCTAACATGAGCGTGCAAGAAGAAAAACTATCGGAGACCGTCATCTTCGGTGCCGACTGGTGCGGTGACTGCCGCAGGGCAAAGATGATCTTTGATCGCGCAGGGGCGCTCTATCGTTACGTTGACCTTGTGCAGGATCCCGATGCCGCCGATGTCGCAAAAGATATCAGCGGACGCACCAACATCCCAGTCATCCTGTACCCCGACAGCAGCCACCAGGTTGAGCCTTCAAACGCTGACATGCTGCGAAAGATAGAGGAGTTGGGTCTGGCGTGATCCTGCCCGAACCGATCACCCTCAGTTCAGGGCTGCTCGCAGAACTCGAAGAGGACCGCTGGGTACCGGGCGCGATCCAGCTAGTGGTTGACGGCACCCCGCAATCGCACGTCAACCTGCGAGATCCGAGCGAGCTGTTCTTTGAGTACGTGCGCCGCATTGGTCATGTGATCGACCTGTTCCGCCCCGAACGCAAAGCAATCTCTGCACTGCACCTGGGCGGTGGGGCATTTACACTCCCTCGCTATATCGAGGCGACCCGTCCCGGTAGCCGACAGCAAGTTATCGAGATCGAGGGGCACTCGTCGATATGGTGCGGGAGGCCGCGCCGCTGCCCAAACAGGCGAGCATTCGCGTGCGGAGGGGTGATGCTCGCGAGGTGCTCGCAAAACTCCCCGAGGGCATGCAGAGCGCGATGGATCTGGTGGTCGTCGATATCTTTGCTGGCTCGCAGACGCCCGCGCATGTTTCAAGTGTCGAGTTTTATGAGCTGGTGCGCCCATTGCTCTCACCCGATGGCATGGTGGTCATTAACGCGGCGGACGGCAAGGGGCTGCCGTTTGTGCGCGGCCAAGCAGCAACGCTTGAGAGCCTTTTTACCTCGGTTGTTGCCATCGCCGAACCGCAGGTACTCAAAGGACGACGATTTGGCAATGTCGTTCTGATCGCTTCCAACTCAAGCGAGTCAAACGGTGACCTTGAGTGGCTCCCCCGTCTCCTGGCTGGCGGGCCACACCCGCAAGATTACTCACTGGTCGTGAACTTGAAGAGTTCACACGCGGCACTGTTCCTGTCACTGACGCAACGGCGGTGGATTCCCCGGCACCGGCACGAGAGCTGTTTGGCAATGGCTGATCCGGCAAGAGTTCGAGTGTGGGCCGATGCTCTCATTCGTATGCACCTCGACCCGGAGCAGTGGAGTTTTGGCTTTGACAACGCAAAACGCCGCGCCGGACTGTGCAACTTCACGGATCGCAAGATAACCGTGTCACGCTACCTCAGTGAGAAATTCGAGGACGACGAGATCCACCAAGTTCTCCTGCACGAGGTGGCTCATGCGATTGCGGGTCCCGATGCTGCCCACGGGCCCGTGTGGAAGCACACCGCTGAGCAGCTCGGTTATATTGGTGGGCGTACGCACGATGGAGAAATCGCCCACGAGCGGGCACCCTGGAAGGGCACCTGCCCCTCGGGGCACGAACACTTCAGGTTTCGCAAGCCAACACGCATCACTTCGTGTGCCAAGTGCAGCCGCGGCTTCTCACGAGCGCACCTGATCGTTTGGCACAAGCGCTAGCTGAGGCAGGAAACGCTAACAGCCAACACTCGCGAGCGCCTGGCGCAACAGGGTGCCACGGCCACCCTGCAGTTCCAGAAGGGTCTCCTCTGAAAGCGCCTCTTCGGGAGACATCCAGGTGATCTCAAGCGCGTCCTGCCGCGGGTTGCAAGTCCCCGTAACCGAAACCACATACACAAGCGAGATCGCGTGCTGACGGGCATCGACATACGCTGAAATGCCCGGCATCGGAAAGTACTCCGCCACTTGGGTCGGCACGATCGATGCAGGGATTTGCGGGAACGCCATGGGCCCAAGGTCGTTCTCCAAATGCCGGAAAAGCGCCTCGCGCAGCGTTTCACCGTAACGGACTCGGCCCGCGACAAGAGAACGAGTCATCTCACCCTCGGGTGTACCGCGCAGCAGCAAACCGACCTCGGTCACTCGTCCGGTTCCGTCCAGGCGCACCGGTACAGCCTCGATGTACACGACCGGGATCCGGCCCCGTACGAAGCTCAGCTCATCATCGCTTAGCCAGCCGGGATTTCCGGCGGGTGTTGGGCGATCCTCTGGTCCGTCAGCGTCAGGCAACTCAGCCGTGTCGATGCTCATACTGCCATTCTGCACTACCGCGCTGCGCGCTTGGTGCGGCGTAGGCTGGAGGGATGACACAACCACCGACCGCTGCTCGCCGAGTCGCCCTTCTGCAGATCGCGAGCCCCGACTCAGAGTCACAGGCCGAACGAATCGATCGAGTCGAAGATATGCTCCGCCAGCAGGAGCGCATCGACCTATTTGTGTTGCCCGAACTCTGGAGCGCGGGCTACTTCAACTTCGAGCATTACGCCGAACTGGCAGAGGGCCTCGACGGCCCCACCGTCTCCATGGCGCGGCGAGTCGCCAAAGATTTGGGATCAGCGATCCACCTCGGCAGCGTTATCGAACGAGGGGCCGATGACGCACTGCACAACACCGCGGTTCTCGTTGACGCGAACGGCGAAGTTGCGCAAACGTATCGCAAGATCCACGTGTTTGGGTACCAGTCGCTCGAGTCGCAGCTGCTCACACCGGGAGATCGCCTGAGCGTTGTCGGTACCCCGCTCGGCGAACTCGGCAGCACCACCTGCTACGACCTGCGCTTTCCGGGCCTCTGGCAAGAGCTCAGTGCTCGCGGTGCCGATGCGGTCGTCGTTCCTGCCGCCTGGCCAGCGGCTCGACGAGAGCACTGGACGCTGCTATCGCAGGCGCGAGCCGTGGAGCATCAAATCTGGGTGTTCGCCTGCAATGCCTGCGGCACCCAGGGCGATGTTCAGCTCGGTGGCTTCAGCCGCGTAATCGATCCCAGCGGGCGGATTGTTGGCGAGTGTGGGGACGGCGAAGAAGTGCTGATCGTCGAGGTTGACGCCGCACAGGTCGCTGAGGTGCGCCGCGAGTTTCCCGTTATTGCCGACCGGCTGAGCGCACAAGACTACGCCGAGCTCTCCGCACAGTCGGGCGCTGCGCTGTGAGCCGGATCATTCGCGTCAGCGCGGTTGTGATGCGGAACGAGCGGGGTGAGGTACTCAACGTTCGCAAGCGCGGCACGGGGGCTCTCATGCTGCCCGGAGGCAAACACGAACCAGGGGAACATCCGCGCGACACCGCGGTGCGAGAGTTTTTAGAAGAGCTCGGGATCAACCTCGACGTTTCACACCTCAGCGAGTTGGGTGTGTTCAGAGCATCAGCAGCAAACGAACCCGGACACGTCGTCGAGGCAGCCGTGTTTGAACACCCGTTTCTTGAGGCGGCGGCGAGCGCCAACCCCCGCGCTGAAATCGAGCACCTCGAGTGGGTCGATCCTCGCATTGACCGCCCGACATGGCACCGCTCAACACCGACTTTGTGTTTCCTGCGCTTCTGGGCGAGTGACTACTTCTTCACCTTTGGTTTCTTCGGTTTCGGCAGCGGCAACACGGCCGCGGTTGCATCGATGAGTCCTGTGAGCCATTCGCGGTCTTCCCAGCGGTCCCCGCTCACGCGAAAGTACAGCTTCGACCCGGGGTAGGCGGGAGCCTCCTCCGGGTCTCCGATGTACTCGCGCCCGGCATCCGTGGGCTTAATGAACAGTTCGTCGTCGCACACAAACGCCACGACCTTCTCGTCGCAGTAGAGCGCGTACTCGCCAAACATTCGTTTGCTGCGAATGTTTGGCAAGCCGCTCAACTGATCGACTAAGAAGTCCATGGTTTCAGTCTTGGTGCCCATGCCTCCAGGCTACAGCGCAGACCGACTACAGCTCAGTAATTTTTCCCGCGTCGAGCCGCAGTCTGCGCGACGCCCGCTTCGCCACGGCGGAGTCGTGTGTCACCAGCACCATCGTGAGTCCGTTCTGATTCAGTCCGGTCAGCACATCGAGAATCTCATCGCGCATCCGCTCGTCGAGGTTGCCCGTCGGTTCGTCGGCGAGCAGGATCCGCGGCCCCTTCACAATGGCCCGCGCAATCGCGACACGCTGCTGCTGCCCACCCGAAAGCTCCCCCGGTCGATGGTCGCCGCGATCCCCAAGCCCGACCCTACGCAAAGCCTCTTCGGCACGGCTGCGACGCTCGTCCGCTTGTACCCCAATCGGTACGAGCCCCATCTCGACGTTTTCGAGCGCTGTGAGCGTTGGAATGAGATTGAACGCCTGGAATACAAAGCCGATCTCTTCGGCTCGAATTCTTGTCGCTTCTTTTACGCTCGCCTTCGCAAGATCCGTCTGGCCAACCCAGAGCGAGCCAGAACTTGGCGCGTCTAGTGCTCCCAGCAGTTGCAACAGCGTCGATTTGCCTCCCCTGTGGGGCCCTGGATGGTGATGAAATCTCCGGCCTGAATGTTGAGGTCAACACCCTTGAGCGCTTGAACCTCGCGCCCCTGCCCTGGTAGGTTTTCGTGACGTCTCGCAGTGAGAGCAGCACGGGAATCTCCGTCACCTCCGCTGCTTCTGCCGCGGTGTTCGTCGTTTCAGTCATCATGATCATTCCTTCTCTTTCAGCGTTAGTTGACGGATCGGAGGGCTTCGGCCGGGCTGAGGCGGGAGGCGCGCACGCCGCCGAGAGCCCCGGCGATGAGTCCGCCTGCAATGGCCAGGCCGAGCGCGGCCAACAGAATCCACGGTGTCAGCGGAGCGTTCAACACGATGTCGGCTGCCTGCGCTGCGCCGCCGGAGCCACCCGATCCTGGCCCCATGCCGCCACCCGGGCCACCGCCCGAGCCAGCACCAGCACTCGCGCTGCTTGCCGCGGAGGAGATCGTGGGTGAAACAACGTTCAGGATCCACACCGCAAGACCACCAATGGCGATCCCAAATACACCGCCAAGTGCGGCCTGCACCATCGATTCACCGGCGACCTGCCCCACAATGCGTCGGTTCGACCAGCCAATCGCCTTCAGCGTGCCGAACTCCCGTGTGCGCCGTGAGACACCGGAGAGGGTGAACAGCGCAGCCAACAGCACAGCGACGGCAAGCGCGATCACCGACAGCCAAGTGCCCAGGCTGGTAATGAGGCCGACCGTGCTGTTCACGGAGCCCGATACCTGAGCCGCGAGTTCTTCCTGCGAGCTCACCGTTGCGTCGGGCAGCGCAGTTTCAATCTTGGACTGAACGGCCGAGATGTCGTCGGCAGATGCTGCCTGCACGTAGACGGTGGAGACGACGTCGCCGGCTCCCGAGAGATCTTGCGCCACATCGAGCGGAATGTAGGTGTCGGAGGCGGTGTCGGCCGAACTGGTGCTGCTCGACACGAGTCCCACGACCTCGAACGATTCGCCACCGATCTCAACAGAACCACCAACCGCAATGTCTTCGTTCTTCGCGTAGGTGCTGTCGAGCAACGCGACCTTTGTTCCGGCGTCGCTCGCTTTGAGGGCACGGCCGTCGTCAACGGTCACCGCTGAGAGCGGGCCGACCTCGGAATTGTCGAGCCCAACACCCATCACCGTCATGGAATCGATGCCAAACTCACCGCCCCCGGGACCCCCCTGGGGCGGTGCACCTCTCTGTCCGTCGCCGCCCTGGATAGTGCCGCCGCCCTGGTCAGTTGTGGCGGACTGATCCGGGATCTGGCCCGAGAACGTCGAGTTCGTGAGGCTCAGAGCGCCCGCCGCGTCGGCAACACCGTCGAGGCTCTTCACCGTTTTCAGGGAGGAGCTTTCAAGAGTGCCGCGCCGAGGATCCGCCATGAGGCGCGACTGACTCAGTGTGGTTGTGCCGTCGCTCGTTTGGCCGTCACCACTACCGAACTGGAAGCGAGGACCGCCTCCCTGCCCCGGCTCGGCCGCCGCCCCGGTGACGGTGAGGTCAGTGCCGACCCCGTACACCGACTGCAACGATTCCTCTTGGGCTGCCCTCACACCTGCCGAGAGCGCATTGACAACGATCACCAGTGCCACAGCAATAGCGAGCCCAATCGCAACGATAATTGTTTGCTTCCTGCGGCCGATAAGCTCGCGCCGCAAATATGTTCCATACATGTGCATCCTCAGTTTCACGGGCGCCCGCTGCGCCTCCACTTGAAAGGTAAAGTTGCGGGCTATGGGACCCTGATCGGAAAGCTGAGTATCACCTGATAGCAGTTTTCTGCCGGCTTCAAGGGGCAAAGGCGAGAGAGTACCGCGATCGGCCTGTACCGGGCACAATGGGGACATGGACGCTGATGTCATTATTGTTGGGGCCGGGCTCGCCGGACTTGTTGCCGCACGCGAGACGCATCGTGCAGGGCTTCGCACGATCATCATTGATCAGGAGGGACCACAGAATCTCGGTGGTCAAGCCTGGTGGTCGTTCGGCGGGCTCTTTCTCGTCGATTCACCCGAGCAAAAACGATTCGGAGTGCGCGACAGCTTTGAACTCGCTTGGCAAGACTGGCAGGGAAGCGCACAGTGGGATCGCTTCTCAGGCGAACACCCTGAAGACGAGTGGGCTGCCCGCTGGGGCCGCGCCTACGTTGAGTTTGCGGCCAGTGAAAAACGATCGTGGATACGCGAGGCGGGCATCGAACTTACCCCCGTTGTCGGTTGGGCGGAGCGCGGCGATCTGAGGGCAAGTGGCCACGGCAACTCGGTGCCGCGATTCCACGTGCCGTGGGGAACCGGAACCGGAGTTGTTACCCCCTTCGTTGATGCGGCATTGGAAGCCACCGCGTCAGGGCGGCTGAGTCTCTTGCACCGGCACCGCTGCGACGAGTTAGTCGTCGAGAACGGTGCCGTTGTCGGGGTGCGAGGCTCACTGCTCGAATCAGACAATTCTGTTCGCGGGGCCGCTTCCTCTCGCACGATCATCGGAGACTTCGAACTACGCGCACCCGCGGTTATCGTCGCCAGCGGTGGTATTGGCGGCAACCACGATCTTGTGCGTCGCTACTGGCCGGAGCGACTGGGCACTCCCCCTCAGCAGATGGTGACGGGCGTTCCAGCGTACGTCGACGGTCGAATGATCGGAATCGCTGGCGAAGCGGGCGCTCGTCTCGTGAATCAGGACCGCATGTGGCACTACACCGAGGGTATCCGCAACTGGGATCCGGTGTGGCCAGGGCACGCAATCCGTATTTTGCCTGGCCCCTCGCCGCTTTGGCTCGACGCACTGGGGCGACGCCTGTCACCCCCGGGTTACCCGGGCACGACACCCTCGCGACGCTGCGAATGCTTCGCACGGATCCCGAAATCGCACGTCACGACCGCTCCTGGTTCGTCGTAACGAGCCGCATGGCGGCCAAGGAATTCGCGCTCTCAGGGTCGGAACAAAACCCCGACATCACAAATCGAGACCGAAAACTACTACTCAAGACAAGGCTCGGCAAAGGTGCACCCGGGCCGGTGCAGGCATTTGTGGATCGCGGAGCCGATTTTGTGGTGGCCAATTCGGTGCCCGAACTCGTCTCCAAGATGAATGCGCTGACCTCCGAACCTCTGCTAGATACATCAGCGGTTGCGCGGGTTATTGCCGAACGTGACGCCGAGGTGGGCAACCGCTTTTCGAAGGACGCTCAAATGATGAGCATTCGCAATTCCCGCAGTTATCTCGGAGATCGACTCACACGCACAACCGCACCGCACCGCCTACTCGACCCTCGGCTGGCCCACTCATCGGGGTTCAGCTGCACACACTCACCCGCAAGTCTCTTGGCGGGATCCAGACAGATCTCTCATCACGAGCTCTCGGAGCTGACGGTTCACCTGTGACCGGCTTGTATGCGGCGGGCGAGGCGGCAGGGTTCGGTGGAGGCGGCGTTCACGGCTACAACGCGCTCGAGGGCACATTCCTCGGCGGATGCCTGTTCTCAGGGAGGGCCGCTGGTCGCACGGTCGCGGCGGCCCGCTAGCTTCCCGATGACTGAGGCACCACGTCGTAGACAAGCCTCGCGAACTGCCCCACGGCACCAGCGGAGACAAGACGCAGCCGATCTGGACCGACACGACGGGGCAGCAACGGCGCGCCTCCGGTGAGGGCCGCCGGGGCGATCGACACGGCTATGCGATCAAGCGCGCCCGCATCAAAGAACTTCGCAGCCAGCTCACCACCCCGACTACCCAAATATCGCCGCCATGGGCTGCCGCACGAATCTCGGGCAGCACAGCAGCGACGTCGCCCGACACGAATCGCACGTCTGCGCTCTCGGGAACAGGCAACTCTCGTGTGGTGAAGACGTAGGTCGGCTTGCTGCCGTAAAACTGCTGCCACTTTTCTGGATGCGCGAGCAGGTCCTCGTGCTGAAGCACCCACTCATAGGTGGTGGATCCCTCCACAAGCACGCGAGCGTCGGCGGGGTAAAGCCCCTCTTCAGGAGCATCTCCTCCATCGACCGCAAACAGCCAGTCAAGCGAGTTGTGTTCGTCGGCGATCCAGCCGTTGAGAGTGGCGGCGCTGTCAAAGATCATTTTTCCCATGTATCGACTGTAACGACCACCTCTGACAGTTCCACCGAGCGGAAATCCCTCAGAAGCAACACCTGTCAGCCACACCACATAACGATGAGGTCACATTCAGAATCGCAGATCAGAAGGAATATTTTCAAGTTAATTTACCAGATTTGCCCACTCTCACCTTGCAGGCCACCACAGACCTTGTTAGCGTCATTGCTGTTGTTCAACATTTGAACACGAGTTCGCTACCGCTGCCAAAAACCTCGTTTTCGGAAGCGGTGGTTTGGTTCGACGTGGTAACGGGTGTTCCCGATGATCACCCCTAAGTATTGATAGCCCGCCCGGCATGAGGAGATTCTCCGGGTGTGTGGCAATCCCACACGTGGAAACCAGAACTGCACAACACGTGTACCTGGCGCACCCCTGAGGAGGCCTAAGTGACCCGTACCATCGAGACAACTAGTTCAGTTCCCAAAGACACAGCCACCAAGACCGCAATATCGGTCTCGAACGTATTCAAGATTTTTGGACGCCGCCAAAAAGAAGCGGTCAAACGCCTCCGCAACGGCGCCAAACGAGAGGACCTCACCGCCACCTTTGGCACCGCCGCGGTGATTGACGCAAGCTTCGAGGTTCAAAGAGGTGAGATTTTTGTTGTGATGGGCCTGAGCGGCTCCGGCAAATCAACGCTCATCCGAATGCTCAACGGACTCAACCCCACCACCGAGGGATCTGTGAAGGTGTTCGGCACCGAGGTCGTGGGCCTGCCCCTCCCGAGCTACGCGAGTTGCGCCGCGACCGCATGTCGATGGTGTTCCAGCACTTTGCGCTGCTCCCCACCGGACTGTCGTCGACAACGTCGCCTACGGGCTCGAAATTCAGGGAGTCGGGCTGAGCGAACGCCAAGCAACGGCTCGTAACTGGATCGAGCGAGTTGGCCTCGCAGGCTGGGAAGAAAGCCTGCCCGGTGAACTTTCTGGCGGCATGCAGCAGCGCGTTGGCCTTGCCCGCGCATTCGCGGCGGGAACCGATATTTTGCTCATGGACGAGGCGTTCTCGGCACTCGATCCCCTCATTCGCCGCGAAATGCAAGAGCAGCTCGTTGAGTTACAGCGTGAGCTTGGCAAGACCATCGTCTTCATTACGCATGACCTCAACGAGGCCATGTTTCTCGGCGATCGGATCGCTGTGATGCGCGACGGCCGCATTGTGCAGCAGGGCACCCCCAACGACATCTTGACCGACCCCGCCAACGACTATGTTGCGCAGTTTGTACAAGACGTGGATCGCGCCCGTGTGCTCACCGCGGGTGACGTTATGGAGCCGCCGCGCGCCGTGATTCCCGCCTCAGCGGGGCCGCGCGCAGCACTGCGCACCATGCGTGATTTGCAAACCTCCGCGTGCTTCGTCACGACGAACGGGCGCAAGTTGCTCGGTGTTGTACGCGACAAAGACATGCTGCGCCAGGTGCGCGAGGGTGGCACTGAAATCAAGGACCGCCTGCGCCCAACGCCCTCTGTTGTGACGCCCGATCAACTCATTGCTGACCTCTTTGAGCTCTCCGCTGAGAGTTCTTTGCCGGTCGCCGTCATTGACGAAAAGGACCGCCTAATCGGCGTAGTGCCGCGCGTTACGCTGCTCGCATCGCTCGCCAACGTTCCAACCATGACAACTGAGATTCCGATTATCGAGCCCACCCCGACCGTCTCCGGCGAATCCATCACGGCTGCACTCGCTGAGTCCACCACAGGTCAGGAGGCATAACCATGAACGATTTCCGCATTCCGCTTGGGCAGTGGGTCGACGTGTTTGTCGATTGGCTCACCTCAAGTTTCAAGGGTTTCTTCGACGTTCTGCGAGCGATCATTCGCACAATGTATGACACGCTCGATGTTGCTCTCAGTTCGCCACCGTTCTGGATCATCATTATTTTGATCGCTGCCATCGCCTGGTACGCAAAGGGATGGAAGCTCGCGCTCGGATCCGCGATCGGACTGCTCGTGATTGTGGGCGTCAATCAGTGGGACAACGCTATGGACAGCCTGGCGCTTGTGCTGCTCGCAGCCATCTTCGCGCTGCTGCTTGCGATTCCGATTGGAATCCTTGCGGCCCGCAGCGATACGGCCTCAAAGATCATCAGGCCGATCCTCGATTTCCTGCAGACCATGCCCGCGTTTGTGTATCTAATTCCCGCGCTGATGCTTTTCCGCCTCGGCGTGGTTCCAGGCATCGTCGCGACCGTGGTGTTTGCGCTTGCGCCGGGTGTGCGCCTCACTGAGCTCGGGATCCGCGGCGTCGACCGCGAGGTCGTTGAGGCGGGCTACGCGTTCGGGGCGACCCCGCGCCGCATCCTGCGCCAGATCCAGTTGCCTCTTGCGATGCCCTCAATTATGGCCGGTATCAACCAGGTCATCATGCTCTCGCTGTCGATGGTTGTCATCGCCGGCATGGTCGGTGCAGGTGGGCTTGGCGGCGACGTCGTGAAGAGCTTGAACAGCATCGACGTTGGGCTCGGCGTCGAGGCGGGACTCTCCGTTGTCATTCTTGCCATGATTCTCGACAGGGTCACGGGTGCGTTCGGGTCTCAAAAGACTCGCGGATCGCGCGGCGCGAAATCGCCAGCCACCCCAGCCAGCAACAAACGCAGAGAGATCGTCGTGACAACGGCCGCCGTCGTTGCAGTGGCGCTGCTCGCCTTCTCTGGCTTCGCAACCAACAACAGCCAGGCTGAAGCAAAAGGAACGATCAAGATCGGCCTCTTTAACTGGGACGAAGCCATTGCTGTGAGTCACCTCTGGAAGCACACGCTCGAAGAGGAGGGCTACAGCGTGGAACTCACCGAGGCTGATCCTGGTGCGGTATTCCTCGGGTTGGCCGACGGCGATTTCGATCTCGTGCTCGACGTTTGGCTTCCGAATACCCACACGGAATACCTCAAGAAGTACGGTGACGACATCGTGAAGTTGAGCGAGTGGAATGACGAGGCAAAACTCACCATCGCGGTGAACGAGGATGCCCCGATCGATTCGCTCGAGGACCTCGCGAAACACGCGGGCAAGTTCAACAATCAGCTTGTTGGCATTGAGCCCGGAGCGGGGCTCACAAAGGTCACCACAGAAGAGGTCATTCCGAGCTATGGGCTGGAGAAGATGGATTACACGACTTCCTCCACCCCGGCGATGCTGGCAGAGCTCAAAGCAGCGACCAACGCGGACGAGAACATCGCTGTCACGCTGTGGCAGCCGCACTGGGCCTACGATGCATTCCCGTTGAAGGATCTCAAAGACCCCAAGGGCACTCTCGGCGAGGCGGAAACGTTGAACGCCTACGGCAGCAGCACCTTCGAGAAGGATTTCCCGGAGGTTGCCGGCTGGATAAAGAACTTCAAGATGGATTCCGAGAAATTGAACTCGCTTGAGAACGTCATGTTTAATGAGAACGACGATCCTGCTAAGTACAACGCGATCATCACGAAGTGGCTTGCAGAGAACAAGGAGTACGCGAATTCGTTAACCGCGTAAGGCCATTCCGCTTCGGCGGCCTGATCGGCTCCTGCGATCAGGCCGCCGAAACCGGGAGGCCAAAGACTCGGTCGAAGACCCAGGTGTAAACCACGGTAAAGATGAGGAAGAACACCAGCAGGCCACCTTCAATGGCAAATGCCTCAAGCAGGTTGACGCCGAGCATGATTGCAACGAGCGGGATCGTAAAGAACAGCACCCCACCCTCATAACCAATGGCGTGCAGCGCACGGGATCCCGCGCCCCGCCCGCTGACACCGCGACGCTTTTCTATCGCCTCGAATGTGGTGTTCCAGAGGTAGTTCCAACCGGTTGCGACGGTTGACAGCACTACTGCGGTGAGCGTTGATGAGCCACCGCCGTGTCCGAGCAGTGTGCTCAGCACAAGAACGGTGAACAACACGCTCAGCGTTTCGTAGCCTGCAACAAACACCACGCGGCGCAGCACAGGTCTCGCTTGGAAGAAGCGCTGTTTCTGCGCTCGCGGCAACGCTGTCGGTATTGGCACGGATCCGGTGAGAGTGAGCACTCCGTTCAGAGTGGCTGCGGGTTCGCCGAGGTTGTGGCCTTGATAGGTCACGGGTATCTCTCCAGTTGCGTCAGCCTCGCGGAGGGCCCGTTGGCCATGCTCCAGAAACACGAGAACGCTTGCATAAGCAGCATACAACAACTAATTTCGTTGCGAAACCCAAATCCTTCTTCGCTTTTCGCCATTTTTACAAAAGGCGATACAAAAACTCCCCGGACCAACATAGGCCCGGGGAGCAATGATCCTTACTTCTTGAAGGCGTCTTTTACCTTCTCGCCGGCCTGCTTGAGGTCTGCACCAGCCTGGTCAGCACGACCCTCAGCCTCTTGCCGCTCGTCATCGGTCAGCTTGCCCGCAGCTTCTTTCGCTTTGCCAACAAGGCCCTGCGCGGCATTCTTGATCTTGTCTTCAACACTCACTGTGTGATCCCTCCAATGTGGTGGTTTCTTTCGGGGCATAGGCCACGTTAGGCGATTCCGACTCACAGCGTGACGGCCTTGTGATCACAAGGTCCACTTGATATGACAACACCCTCTTAGCGTGCCGGGTGCAGCGCCTCGGCGATCTCAGTTTCGCCGTCATTGAAGCGAATGGTGCGATGAATTGTGCCCGAATCAGCGAGCGTCTCGGCAATAACGGCTGCGACATTTGCGCGCGAGGTCTGCGCAGAAGTTTCAGCTGTGGTGTCAATGCAGCCAGATCCAGACTCCAACGCGAGAGTTCTCGGCCCCAGCACTGTCCAATCGAGCTTCGAGGCCCGCAAATGCTCGCCCGCCCCTGCCATCGAGCGGATCGCTGCGTCACGATCAATCCTCACCGTGCGAGCAGGGTTGCCACCTCCTGCCCCAGCCAACCAGACAACGACATCATGACCGGCAATGAGACGCGCAAGACCGTCAACGTCAAACTGCTCGATGTCTGCAACAAGCGGTTCAGCCCCAGCGGGGCTCACTTCAGCAGCGTGATCGAGGCCTCGAATCACCGCCGTGACCTCGTCTCCGCGATCCGCAAGGATCCGCTCAGGCCGAGGTGCGCAGTCGGGTTATCCGAACTGGTTGCGCACCTGACCTGGGGCATCTTGAATCAGGCGAAGGTCATCGCTTGCTGGGAACGGAAGGCGATACTGAGGCAGATCGGCCGCCACATCCCCAAAATCATCTTCCTTTACAGTAATGCCGTCGGTCGACACCTCAACGATGCGCACACGCACCCAATCATCGGGAGCTGCCCGGAAGGCATAGATGTCGGCGAGGTAGCCGATCCCAAGCCCGTCCATCGCTTCCTCTGCGACCATCCAGTCGACAGGCTCAGCAATGCGTTGCCTCCCCAATAGGTCGACCGTCACGAACCCCTCTCCGTCGGGCACAATCCAACCGACATGTTCACCGTCTTCGCGGTTGTGCGGGATCCAAGCATCTGGCACGTTTGAAACAGGGGGATTTGACATACCTTCGAGCCTAGCGATGAGACCGCGAAGTTCCGCAGTAGGTGCGGTGCCGGTCTGAATCGGGTTGCGCTTCCATGACTCGAGGTTAGCCCGACGACCCATCAGCCTCTCCGGTCTTCGCAGCGCTGGGGGTGCACTTTCCGGTGCAAAACTGATAGATTTAGCTAGCTAAGCTAGTGATTTGGGGATGAGCATGAATCAGAGCAAACAACACGCCCACGCAGCCAAACCTCGCCGCAGGTTGCTGCGTGCGCTCATTCCCGCTGTTCTGATTCTGATCTGGCTGGCGCTCGCAGGCATGGGCGGGCCGCTCTTCGGCAAGATAGACGAGGTCTCCTCCAACGATCAGACCTCCTATCTGCCCGAATCGGCCGAGGCCACCGAGGTGCAGGCTTCACTCGGCAAGTTCCTCGGAGACGACACCATCCCGGCCGTTGTTGTGTTTACCTCCGATACAAAACTCACCACCGAACAAACCGACACCATCACTGAGGCTGTCAAAGACGCGAGCACCTTCGATGGCATTAAGGGTGATATCTCGCCGGTTATCACCTCCGACGACGGCAAAGCTGCCCAGGTCTTTGTGCCGATCGACAGCAAGGCTGAGATCGCCGACGTTGTCACGTCACTCGGCAACGAACTTCGCAAGACAGCACCCGGCGGTGTCACCGTTTACGTCACGGGGCCAGCAGGGTTCACGGCAGATCTTGTCGCTGGCTTCGCTGGTATCGATGGGATCCTTCTGCTCACCGCGCTGCTCGCGGTGTTTGTGATCCTCATTGTTGTCTACCGCTCACTTCTCTTGCCGATCGTGGTGCTGAGCACGAGCCTGTTTGCGCTCTGTGTTGCGTTGCTAGTTGTGTGGAACCTCGCAAAAGCCGGGATCTTATTGCTCAGCGGGCAAACACAAGGCATCCTCTTTATCCTTGTAATTGGTGCCGCGACCGACTACTCCCTGCTGGTCGTCGCGCGGTTCCGCGAAGAATTACGCCTCACGCAGGATCGCGCCGTTGCCATTGGCAAAGCGATTAAGGGCTCGTTTGAACCAATCCTCGCCTCGGGCGGCACCGTGATCGCAGGCCTGCTCTGTTTACTGCTGAGCGACCTCAAGTCCAACAGTACGCTCGGCCCGGTGGCCGCTATCGGCATCGTGTTTGCCATGCTCTCGGCCCTCACGCTGCTGCCAGCGCTACTCTTTGCGTTCGGACGAGCAGCGTACTGGCCGCGGCGCCCGCACTTTGAACCAGAGGCCGTGAAGGCCGAAAATGGCATGCCTTCAAAGGGCGTGTGGCACTGGCTAGCCGGTGTGATTCGCAGCCACCCGCGCAAGATTTGGATCATCACCACCGTGGTACTCGCGATCGGTGCACTGGGAGTCACGCAACTCAACGCACAGGGCGTGCCGCAGTCTGATTTGATCATCGGCAAGTCCGAGGCGCGCGACGGCCAGGCGGCACTCGGCGAACACTTCCCTGGTGGATCCGGCAGCCCTGCCTACGTCATCACCCCCAAAGACGAACTGCAGCAGACCGCCGACACCCTGCTAGATTCCAGCGGCATCGACAGCGTCTCCGTGACGAGTGCGGATTCACCAAGCGGCAGCGCCCCAGTGACCAATGATGGAATCCAGGCCTTCGGCCCACCCGGAACCCCGGCCCCCGAGCCAACAGTTCGCAATGGAGACGTGCTGCTGCAGGCCACACTCAGCGACGCGGCTGATTCCGAGGCTGCTGCGACCACGATCACCGAATTGCGCAACTCATTCAAGGGTAGCGATGTGCTCGTCGGTGGTGTCACAGCCACCGCTGTTGACACGAACCAGGCGTCTATTCACGATCGCAACCTGATCATTCCGCTGATACTTGTAGTGATCTTGCTCATCTTGATGATGCTGCTGCGCTCGATTCTTGCGCCGGTGTTACTGATTCTCACAACAGTGCTGTCGTTTGGCACCGCCCTGGGAGTTGCCGCAGTCATGTTCAACGGAGTCTTCAACTTCCCCGGCGCGGATCCTGCCGTGCCGCTCTACAGCTTCGTATTTTTGGTTGCGCTCGGCATCGATTACAACATCTTCTTGATGACACGCGTGCGCGAGGAATCAAAGCTGTACGGCACCCGCGAGGGCATTCTACGCGGCCTTACGATTACGGGTGGGGTGATCACCTCAGCCGGAATGGTTCTGGCGGCGACATTCGCGGCACTGTCGATCATCCCAATCCTGTTTCTCGTGCAGATCGCCTTTATCGTCGCCTTTGGTGTGCTGATCGACACGTTTATCGTGCGATCGTTGCTCGTGCCAGCTCTCACCACCGATATCGGACCGTCGATCTGGTGGCCTTCAAAGCTCGGTCGCACGTCATGACCGATACGCATGTCGTGATCGCCGGTGGATCCGGCTTGATTGGTGGTGCGCTCACGCAAGCACTGCGAGCGGATGGCGTTCGTGTGACGCGGCTCGTCAGACGCCCTGCACTCATCCCCGATGAGGTCGAGTGGCTCACCGGAGACGGGCCTTTGAACCCCACCGCCCTCGAGGGAACAGTGGCTGTTGTGGGGCTGAGCGGCGCAAGCATTGGTAAATTACCTTGGACTCATTCCTATCGCGAAACGCTGCGGCGATCCCGCCTGGAGCCCACTCGTGAGCTCGCTCGGGCTTTACGACAACTCGGCAGCGACGCCCCAGCATTTCTCTCGGCATCGGCGACCGGTTTCTACGGCAGCCAACCGGGCAAGCGGCTCACCGAGGGCAGCCGCCCGGGTGACACTTTTCTCGCAGATCTCTGTGTGCAGTGGGAGCGGGCCGCTCTCGAAGCGGGCCCTGGCACTCGGGTTGTGCACTTGCGCACCGCACCCTTGCTCGATCGTCGGGGAGTACTCAAACCGCTTCTTGCGCTCACGCGGTTCGGGATCAGCGGACCACTCGGCTCGGGCAAGCAGGTCTGGCCATGGATTTCCCTCGATGACGAAGTCCGCGCGATCCGGCACCTGATCGATCACGAGGTTTCGGGACCAGTGAACCTCACCGGGCCCACGTCCGCGACCGCATCTGAGATTGGTCGCAGCCTCGCCCAGTCGTTGCAGCGCCCGTTTGTCGTGCCTGCGCCCGCCTGGGC
The DNA here is from genome assembly GCF_011382985.1 of Leucobacter coleopterorum. Classification (GTDB taxonomy): domain Bacteria; phylum Actinomycetota; class Actinomycetes; order Actinomycetales; family Microbacteriaceae; genus Leucobacter; species Leucobacter coleopterorum. Next base: position 980,549 of record NZ_CP049933.1, on the reverse strand, counting down.
GCTGCGACTTGGCCTCGGTGCAGATGCTGCCGACTCACTCCTGCTACCAGACGCGAACACGGTTCCTGACGCACTTATTGCCTCTGGCTTTGAATTTCATCACCACACCCCGGCGGACGCAATTGCTGCTGCACTAGGGGCGTAGCCTCGCGTCATCCATCGCAAATTTCGGAATCCCACAAGCGGTTTAACCCCACGCCAACATCTGAGTAAGATGAGCACAGCTTCCCGAACTAGACGATGGAAAGTAGACACGTATGTCAAAGAAGACACTGGATAATGCCACTGAGACGGGGCACATCCACGTCGGCAAGGGTCTCAGCGAAGGCACCCTCGGTGTGGTCGGATCGACAGTCATCGGTCTCGCTTCAACCGCACCTCTCTATTCGCTGGCTGCGACCCTCGGGTACGTGATTCTCGCGGTTGGCGCCCAGGCGCCACTCGTGTTCATTGTCGCGTGTATTCCGATGGTGTTTGCCGCATTTGCGTATCAAGAACTCAACCGAGAGATGCCCGACTGCGGCACCACGTTTGTGTGGGGCGCTAAGGCCTTCGGCCCCATAACCGGCTGGATCGGTGGCTGGTCAGTGGCGGTCGCCTCTGTCATGGTTCTCGCCAACGTCGGTGAGATCACGGGTAAATACTTCTGGCTGCTGCTCGGCAACCAGGAGTTCGCCGACAACCGCACCATCGTTATCGTTACCTCGGTGATCTTCATGGCCATTATGACCTTCGTCAGCACGGTCGGCGTGCAGATTGGCGAGCGCCTGCAGATGGTACTCATGACGATCCAGATCGTCGCGATGGCACTGTTCGGTGGGCTTGCCCTCGTCAACGCCCTCAACGGCAGCAACCCGGGGTCGGTCGATTTCGATTGGAACTGGTTCAATCCGGCCCAACTCACTTCTTGGTCCGGCTTCATTGAGGCCGTGCTGCTCGCTCTCTTCATCTACTGGGGTTGGGACACCTGCCTCGCGCTCAACGAAGAGACCAAGAACCCGCGAAAGACTCCGGGGCGCGCGGCACTCTCAAGCATCGCGGTTCTTATCGTGCTCTACGTCGGCATCTCAATTGCCGTCATGATGTTTGCGGGCTTCGGCGACACCGGGTTTGGCCTCACCAACGCAAAGAACCTCGACGACGTCTTTACCGTGCTTGGCGGAGCGCTATTCGGCCCCTGGGGTTGGTTCCTTCTGCTCGGCGTTATGCTCTCGGCTGCGTCGTCAACACAGACGACGATCCTGCCCACCGCACGCGGCACACTCTCAATGGCCGTTTATCGGGCGCTCCCAGCGAAGTTCGCGGAGCTGCACCCCAAGTTCAAAACACCCTGGTTCTCAACAACCGTCATGGGGGCCGCTGCAATCGTCTACTACGTTGGCATGTCGATCCTCTCTGAAGACATGCTCGCCGACTCACTCACCTCGATGGGCCTTGCGGTTGCGCTTTACTACTCGATCACCTCGTTCGCGTGTGTCTGGTACTTCCGCGACACCTTGCGCAGCAGCGCTCGCAACCTGTGGATGCGCGGTATCTTCCCCGCGCTCGGTGGCCTGCTGCTTGGTTACGCCTTTGTGCAGTCGGCAATCGACATGATCTCCGTCGATTACAGCTACACGGTTATCTTCGGGGTTGGCGGGGCATTTGTGATCGGGGTCGGCGCGATCCTCATCGGCTTTGTGTTTATGGGGCTGTGGTGGATTCGCCCCAATTCAAAGGCATACTTCCGTGGCGAGAGCCTGAACCGTGACACCCCGGTGCTGGTGCCCGATGAGTGATGTGGAGAACAGCGTGAATCACTTCGATACCGTCGTTATTGGTGCGGGAGTCTCGGGACTCACCACAGCGCGGCTACTCACACAGGCCGGACAGCACGTCGTTGTGTTAGAAGCTCGGGATCGCATTGGCGGCCGGCTCTGGACCGATCGCTCAGGTGACACAATCACCGACCGCGGCGCCTCCTGGATTCACGGGATCGACAACAGTCCGCTTGCAGACCTGGTCAGTCAGCTCGGCATGAAGACGGTTGAGTTTACTGTCGGCGGCTATCAACCGGACAGCCGCCCAATGGCTCACTATGGCCCAGACGGCACGCGACTGAGCGCGGCGGCTGCCGAGGCCTATGTGGCCGACATCCACCGCGTTGATGCTGCACTCGCTGAAGTGATTGCGGGATCCGCGTCGGGCAGTTCTTACGGCGACGTTGTCGAGACGGCTCTCGCGCAGCAGGGTTGGGACGCGGCGCGCACCGAGCGAGTCAGGGAATACCTGCGGCACCGCTCCGAGGAACAATACGGGGTGTGGATCGATGCCCTCGACGCGCACGGTCTTGACGATGACTCGATCGAGGGTGACGAGGTTGTTTTTCCTGACGGGTACGACGAGCTGGCGCGGCAGCTGAGCGACGGACTTGAAGTGCGTCTGGGGCACGTTGTATCACGAGTTGAGTGGGCATCCGACGGCGTGACCGTCAAGACTGACCGAGGCGATTTCACCGCGGCCAGGGCTGTTGTGACGGTTCCGGTGGGTGTGCTGAAATCGTCGGATTTTGTAATCGATCCTGCCCTGCCGGAACCTCTCGCGGGTGCACTTGATCGGCTTGAGATGAATAATTTCGAGAAGCTCTTCCTGCGGTTTCCGAAGAAGTTTTGGGATGACGGTGTCTATGTGATTCGCCAACAGGGTGAGGCCGGTAAGTGGTGGCACTCCTGGTACGACCTCACTGCACTGCACGGAGAGCCAACACTGCTCACATTTGCCGCTGGCCCCTGCGCCATTGCGGTGCGGGACTGGGAAGAGTCGAAGGTTGTCGATTCGGTGATGGCGGCGCTCACGCGGCTCTACGGAGACAAGGTTGAGCAGCCAACGCGAGTCGATCTGACTGACTGGCAGAAAGACCCCTACGCACGCGGATCGTACGCCTACATGACCGTGGGATCGACACCGGAGGATCACGACGTGCTCGCGAGCCCTGTTGGTGATGTCCTACATCTCGCTGGTGAGGCCACCTGGACTGATGACCCAGCAACCGTGACGGCGGCACTGCTCTCGGGGCATCGTGCTGCCGAAAACATACTCGGTCGAGCAGTGCTAATCAGCTCGCTGCCGGGTCGAGTGGCCTAGTTCGATCCCGGATCAATGGCCACACTCACCGCGCCGATAACTCGGGCTGCGGCGTCAAGTTCCTCGTCAGTGAACGCTTCAAAGGCGGAGCGCATCGCAGCGAGCTGTGGGCCAAAGTACTTAAAGAAATCGGCGCGGGCGGTGTCAGTGAGCTCAATGACCCGCGCCCTGCGGTCGGTGACGTGGGGGCACGTCGAACATGACCCGAGTTAGTGAGGCGGTCCAGCAGTTTGGTTGTCGACGCGGTTGAGATGCGCAAATGACTCGCGATCTCGTGCGGACTGACCGAGCGCTGCTGCTCCTCTCGAATAATGATGAGGCGCAGCGCGGCAAGGTCAGTGGCATTCATCTTCATGCCGTGTTTCATACCACCGTGCATGCGGTCCTGTGCATCGCTGAAACTGCGCACCGCGCGTAGAAGCTGCATCTCTTGCGCCATGCGCTCCGAAGAAGGCGTCGTCTGGGCCACGTCGCGCTCCTTCCACTCGTTCAACACTCCATTATCCCCGATACCAAACCAAGTGGCCTGAGTTCTTGCCCAGCAGGAAAACACTCACCCACTCGGCTATACAAACACGGTGAGGCAGTAGAGGAGAAACACCATCAGGTGGGCCGCACCGTGCAGCACGGTCGTGCGTTTGTTCGAGAAGGTCGCCACAGAAAGCAACAGGGTGACACCGAGCAATACAAGATTCACCGGGGACTCGGCAAGCAGAACGGTCTTCCCGGTCACAAGACCGATGACCAGCACCGCGGGAATCGTGAGCCCAACCGTCGACACCAATGCACCATGGCAGAGGTTACTGACCCGCTGCGCCTCTCCCATTGCCGCAGCGCGGATCGTCGTGATAGTTTCCGGAAGAAATACGATCATGGCGATGAGCAACCCCGAAAGCGCTACTGGAGCGCCAAGGCGCTCGAGCCCCGTGTCGAGCAGCGAAGCCATGTCATGGGAGAGCAGCACGATCGGGATGACCGTTGCGATGAGCAGCAAGGTACGGGCAACGAGCTCGCCCCGATACTGACGAAGGACCTCGGCGATCGGCGCACGCGATCCTGAGCTGGCTTCTGCGCTATCGCGGCCAGTTTGCTGCACAACAACCTCTTGAAAATCGGCTTTCTGCTCCCCCACCTGGCGCACCAGAAAGAACACGTAGAACACAACGGTGAGCGCGGCGATCGGGATCGCTTGGCCCATCGTGTAGGCGCCGTCAACGCCAATCACAGCGGGGATGGCCAGCGCAAGAGCCAGCAACACAATGAGCAGCGCGAGATAGGTCGAAGTTCCCGTGCGATTGTGGCGAAGACCGCCACGTTTCAGCCCGCCGACCACAAGCGCAACGCCAATCACGAGGTTCAGAATGATCATCGAAACGGCCATCACCGAGTCACGCGCGATTGTGTGGTGCTCACCCGGCCCGAGCATGACCGCCGCTATGAGGATCACCTCAATCATCACGATCGAGAGTGTCAGCACGAGGGTGCCGTAGGGGTCACCAAGCCGGTGCGCAAGGTGTTCTGCCTCAATCACCACACCAAACGCACACACAATAATGACCGCGACGATTGCGGTGAGCGCACCAAAGAGGATCGGTGCAGGCAGATCATGTGCGCCAGCCAGCATCGGCTGCAGCAACAGAAGGAGCCCAAAGGATCCCCAACCGAGCACCAGTCGAACAAGAGCTGATGGTGTAAAGATGGAACGGAGTGAGGTTTGAATTGGCATGACCAAGGACCTAAATCTGCTGGGTCGTCCCCGCTATATAGTGACACGAGCGAGTCGTCCCGCCCACACATATGATGCGAAACTCTAACAACCTATGCTGGGTGCCGCCTGATCACCTTCATCAGGTTCGATAATAACCTGGGCGGGATCGCCGCATCGCGAGGATCAGCACCACAGCCTGCCCAAGCGGCAGGATCGCGAGCCAGCCCAAATAACCAGAGAGGTTTGAGTCGTGAAGACGACGAACCAGTACAGTGATGCCTGGGACTAGCGTCATAATGACCCACGCCGCGGAAACCCAGATGCAGATGTCACCGGCCAGAGTGTGGACTCCAGGTTGAGTCACCACCTCAACAAGATTGAGGTCCGCGAAAATTACGGATCCAAAGGGGCCAATTCTGAGTGGTCTATCGACAGATGCGCCACTCAACAGGGGAATCACGATCCAGAGCAAAAGAAGCACCAGCGCGTTTGTCGCCATCCAGACCCAGTATTCGGAACGACTGGCTCTACCGCGAAACCTGTACGCATTCTCAAAGAATGACCACATAACCCGCGACCACAAACGCCGTGAATAGGCGGCCGCCTGCCGGAATGTGGCGACATTGCTCATGTTCAGATTGTAAGGCTCGAACAATCTAGCGCCAAAACCGCCTACAGCTGAGACCCGTGCCTGGGTAAGATAACAATATGGCTACTGAGAAGTTTGCGGGTCCGGTCGATTACGCCGTGTTTGCGGTGCCCCAGGGCCGCGGTCTTGGAGACACTTTGCGGACGCTGCACGAACGAATCGCGACCGGCAGCATAGAACTACTTGACCTTGAGTTTGTCTCTCGCGACAATCTCTACAACCCCCGTCGCCTCACACTGAACGAGCTGGATCTTGGAGGGTTCGACGCGGCCGTATTTGAAGGTGCTGCCTCCAACATCCTTGATGAGGATGATCTTGCTGTCGCATCCGAACCACTCGCTGGCGACCAAGTTGCAGTGGTCATTGTGTTTGAAGATCGCTGCCTCGCCTCGTTGGCTGACCAGGTCGCAGCCGCTGGAGGCCAGGAACTCTTCGCTGGAGGCATTGCTATCGATGACCTGGAAGAACTACTCACCAAAACGGAAGGAGAAGAGCAATGAGCCTGCTTCGTACCGCTGCGCGAGCTTCAGTTGCGACTCGCGTTATTGGCAACACTCACCGCCGCCAGCAAAAGCGCTGGGCAGCTGAGGATGCGGCTGCCGCTCCTGTTCAACAGCCACCCGTAACTGTGCCAGTGGCGGCACCAGCGGAAGCGGCTCTTCCCTCAGCCCCACCCACGGCAGATCCGATTATCGCCCAGCTTCAGCAACTCGCACAGCTTCGCGACGCTGGTGTGCTCACTCCGGCAGAGTTCGAGCAGCAGAAGCAGCGCATTCTCGCAGCATCTTGATGAGCGAGTGCCTGCGCTTCGCTTAAAACGGCCAAATAATCGGCACTAACAGTGTTGCCACCGCAACAAACAATATGATCAGCGGCAAACCCAATTTCCAGTAGTCCCCGAACCGGTAGGCTCCAGGCCCAAGGATCATGGTGTTGGCGGGTGTTGCCACCGGAGTCAAAAAAGCTGCCGCCCCCGCAACGGCAATGCCCATGAGCAGTGGAAGCGGCGAGATATGTGCAACCTCGGCGATCGTCGTCGCGATGGGTGCCACAATAAGCACCGTTGCCATGTTGCTGATGAACTGGCCGAGCACCGCCACAACTACTACGAGCCCCAGTAGCAGCAGCTGCGGGTTCCCTCCTCCAAGAGCTGAGAGTAACGCGTTTGAGATAAGGTCAGCCGCTCCGGAGACCTGAATTGCTGTCGAAAGTGGGATCATTCCTGCAACCACCAGCAACGTCGTGATCGAGATTGAACGATGGGCCTGCTGTACGGAAAGAGTGCGGAACAACACCATGGCAGCAGCCGCACCAAGGGCCGCAATGGCGGGTTGCACGATTCCCGTTGCGAGCAGCACGAGCATCACGGCAAGCACCACAATCGCAATGGTCGAGCGGGGGCCGAGAGCGACTGTTTGTCGCCGCACAACCGGCGGGGCGTCCACGACGACAAGGTCTGGGTCACTCGCGCGTCGATCTAGTGCATCCCAAGTTCCTCTCAGAAGAAGCAGATCCCCTCCTTTAAGCGAGTGCGTCCGATATCTTCACCGCTGCGCTGCACCGCAACAATCACAAGTTCTCCGGTCTCCGTGCGCATGCCAGGAAACACGGTGTCTCCTACAAACGTCGAACGAGGCGGGATCACAATCTCGGTGAGACCATCGGCTCGGTCAAGCCGCACCGAATCCGGTTCAAGTGAGTAGTGCCGTGCGAGGGTTTCCGCGTGCCTGCTGAGGTTACGAGGGGCGAACTCGGGCAATCGTTCAGGCAGCACTCGCGGGCCGAGCAAGAGAACAATGATCACAGTTCCTACTAAGAGAGGGAGGCCCACCAGCCCGAACTCAAGGAACCCAAAGGGACGATACCCTGCGTTCTCCGAGATCTCTGAGACCAGCAGGTTGACAGGCGTTCCGGTCAGCGTCAATAGAGAACCCGCGTGTGCCGCAAACGCAAGCGGCATCAACATGCGCGAGGGCGAGCTGCCCACACGAATCGCGAGAACAACACCAACCGGGATCAGCGCGGCAACTGCCCCATTAACACTGATGAGGGCCGTGACAAGCGCAACGAGGAGCATCAGCCAGACCAACACAACGGTCACGCGTTTACCCGCCCGCTGAATCACCTGTTGTCCGGCCCAGACGGTTACGCCGGTCATATCGAGTGCTTCGCTCACGACAAAGAGCGCTGCGATGTAAATCACGACCGGATCCCCAAAGCCCGCGAGTGACTGCTCAAACGACAGGACTCCAGTCAGATACAGTGCAAGCGAGACGCCGATCGCGACAACCCCGACCGGTATCTTGTTCCAGATGAACGCGGCAACCGCACCGCCAAGAATGAGGAATGTGATAACGATCGGGGACACGATGGTACTCCTTACTAGCCGAGTGCTGTTGCGAGTAGCAGCACACCCAGAGCGGCGACAAGCAGAGCGGCCGTCAGAGGCAAGATGAACTTGATGTACTTGTTGTAACCAACCGCGGCAATGGCAAGATCTCCCCTGGGCAGGTCGCTGGTTGGCCTCCAGATACTCATCCAGCGTGCGTCGGCATTCCAGGTTGCAACCGTGAGGTCACAGCCGACAGCGGCGAACGGCGGAAAGTTAAGCTGGCTTACCTTCTCGATACCAACCCCTCGAAGCAGACGCTCGACCTCGTCGGCTGTTTCGAGAACGGGCTCTTCTGGAAACCCGGGAATCGCCATCGATGGAACACGCATGAGGCGTTCAAGGTCGGACCGCAACGCAGGCATGTTTTCACGAACAGGTGAGACCCAATTAGCTTCCTTGATTGCCATGAGCAATTCCTAACGTTTGCCTCCCATTCGGCGGGCGCGCGCCCCGCCCGAAACCCTACAGATCCCATCTGTTGTGGCTAATTCGAATCATAGAGTCTCAGAACGCGACACCACAACTGTTTTGTGCGCATCGACTGCGGCCAGTAGCGCTCACAGCAAATGGACCTCCGTTCCAGCTAAAAAATGCTGCTGCAATCACAGCCTGGTGAAGGATCAAGAGTCCCGTTTTGCTTACCGTTTTGCGCCTTGCGCAACGCTCGAGGCGCCTCTCTTCTTACCCCGCTCGTCTGCTGATACTCGCGATCAGGCCCGGGGCGTCTACGTCGCCCCGGGCCTGCAACGCAACCCAAAGCGTCTCGGTGAGTAGGTCGTCACGTGTTTGTTCGGAGCACGTCTCACACGTTTGCGCAGAGCAAGCAGTTCATCTTCGTCGAGCTCAGCGATGTCTCAAGCAAAAGGTATGGTTTAAGAGGACAGCTTCAGCGTTGCAGCCACACGACGCCGTTTCCACAGCGCCCCTTCCACCGAGCATCAAAGACGTCCCGCAGAGACGCGTATCCGGTATTACCAACGGTGATATGCCCATAGCTTTTGTTACCACGGGCGACCTCGACGTCACGACCAACAATACCGATGGCCTCTAGCCTGATGGCCACGGACCGAAGCTTACTCTGCGATGCGTGAACCTCGGCGGGCGGCAGCCCAAATTCCCAGCCCCAGCAGCAGAGTTACCAGGGCACCCGCACCAAGCTTTGCAAAGCCGTCTCCGCCCGTTTCACTCAGTTGAGCTGGCCCTGATCCTGCTGCAGCACCGGGATCGACGGGACCAACCTGGTCGTCATCAAGCTGGACGGTAACTGTCGCCTCGTCTTCGGCCTGTAGACGGTCAATGCCAAGCTCCTCGTTGCAAGAGCCAGAGGCTTCTTCCCCCGTGCACCGCATCGCGAGTCCGGTTACTTGCGCGCTGTTGACGAAGGTTTGGGCCGTGTCGGATTTCCACTCGCAGCTCGAGGTGTGAGATTTGCCCGGTAGCAGTGCACCGATTTCAGCAGAGCAGGTTTCAAGCTTTGGGTCACTCAGCTGTACGTCATCGAGGCGCACGTTGCCGGTATTGGTGACGGTGACCGTGAACGTGACGGTCTTGCCCGGTTTGGTTCGCGAGCTTGAGACACTCTTGTCAATAGTCAGATCCGGCTTTGCGATCTGCACATCAACCGAGTCGGAGTCTTCAACATCACGTCCGACAGGATCGAGTCCGTGCACCGACGCGGTGTTGCGGTTTCCCTCAATTGGGGCCGTTGCAGAACAGGTGAAAGTCTGAGTCTGCCCCGGTGCCATCGTGCCAATTGCGGCCGAGCAGGCAGGAACCACCTCATCAATCAGTTCGACCTCGGTGAGTTCCACATCACCCTCGTTCTTAACGACCAGCGTAAAGTCGATTGATTCACCGTCAAGATATAGAGTTCTGTCACGCGTTTTGGTGACAGAGAGCGCTGGGTGGATAACCTCTACGGTCGCGCTCGCCTCGTCAACAAGTGGTGTACCAAGCTCGGTGAGCGCCGAAACAGTCGCGGTGTTTGTGATGGTTTTGTCGGGCAGCACACCCTCACAGGTGTAGGTGAAACTGCCCGCGATCAATGAGGCAGATGGGATTTCTCTGTTGCACGATGGTTCCAGCGGATCGTTGACTACAACGTCGTGAATCTCGGCGGGGCTTGGGTTCGACACCGTGATCGTCCAGACCACAGGATCCCCCGGCCTACCCATTGTGATGTTGGCGGTCTTGGTGATCTCGACGCTCGCTACCGGAGCTTCAAGCCAGATCGACTGCAACCAATACCCGTCTCCATTCGTGCGGAAGCCCAGGGTCGCTTCCGTGCTGCCCACAGGAATCAAAGTTGTGCCGAGCTCATTCACGTCGACACTAAAGTTCACAGGCCACGCCGGATCGCTACTGCCGTTTGCAGCGGAGACAAAGAAATCGTTGAGAGTCCCGTAGCCCGTGGGCTCAGCAACGTCCGTTCCGTTGATTGAGAACCGGTCACCGACAGAACCACGATCCCCCTCGTAGGCCACAATGCCAATTCGATTGTGAGACGAAACTGCTTCAAATCCCGTGAAGGTCACGTTTGTAGGGGCATCGGCAGCTCCCTGCCGCACGTGACCGCGATAAATGTCGATCGAGTTCTGATGCTCGATGACGCCTGGTACTGCCTCGTCGAATCCCCAAACCACGGTGAGCCCCCAGCCCGCGGTGCAGTTCACGCCGGACGGGGCCCAAATGTTCGAGACTGTCACGGTGGTGTCGCCCGATAGGGACGCGTTTTGAAAAGCCTCGGTTACATCGGCCCAACCAGTGTACAAACGGTCGCTGCTGTTGGGCCAGGCAGCAAGGCTGTCCCTCGTTACGTTAGGCGTAACCCAGGTGGGTTCTCCACCGTTAATCTGCAGACCGGGTGACTGCGCCTCGGGTGTCGCCGCGGCAGGAGCGGGCGGCAGTGCGGTCGGAAACTGGGTGGAGTACTGCTGGCCAATAACGTTGCAGGCCCGAATCCCTGAGGTGTTTCCGTTGGCCAATCGGAACTCGCCCGTGTGACCACCCCATTCAAGGCCAGCGTAGAGCACTGTCGCTCCTTCGGGAATCTCGATTGCCGCTGACGAATTGTTGAAAGTGTCAGCACGACCATCGGTGTCGTTCTGTCGCATCGAGTATTCGTTGTTGTTCGTCAGTGGGCCCGCCGGCACCGTTCCGGCCTGCGCTGCGGCGCAAGCGTCATAACTTGTGTTCGCCCGCAGGTTCACACCGTCAGACGCCACGGGACAGCGCAGATTTGCATTGCCAATCGAGTGCACCTGCCCAAACACCACGTCAGAAAACACTGGTTCGAGAGGGTTCACGACCGTCGCTTCAGCAACGGCAGGAAGGCTCACCCCCGTCACCCCTACCGCTAGAATCGCGGCGCAAGCGAACAAAGTTTTCCGCGTTGAATGACGTGGCATCTTATATTGGCTCCCCAAGTTTGAATACGATCGCGGTGACTCCCAAAAGGCACACGCAAGATGAGCGAGCTCCCAGAGCACACCCATTCGGGTTGCAGATCAACAGCTGGCCCCGAAATCCCCATTCCTCGGGCCGAAATACGTAGCTAGATTCGACACGCCACGCTCATAGGCTGATCCCTATTGATTGTACGCTAGACACCACGTAGTAACTCAACTGCAGCACAACTTCGCACCGGATACTCAGGCGCCAAATAGCGTGTGTGATTCATTTCAGACAATCGGATCAGGATCCGGTGATCCACCAGTCGCCACCGACTCCGGAATTTCCCCTGGCTTGAACTGCGGCAACCGACTCGCAGGAACAATGGCGACAGCACTGATTGCAGCAAGGATGAGCAGCCCGAGCTTCAGCGCGCTGAGCCTTGCTTCTTCGTTAATGACAACCGCCGCATCAACCGCTGCGGAGCTCGCGTTTGTCTGCGAAAGCATGTCTTTTAGCTGGGGGTTGCTCACAAAGTTTGTACGGTCAAGATCCACCTGCGACACAAGTTCTGGTGACAGCTCAGGATGCTCGGCCACCGCCGACACAACACTCACGCTCAGAATTCCAACCAGCAGCGCACCCGCAACGGCGGTGCCAACAGCAGAGGCGAGGTTCTGGGTAGTGCCACGGACTGAGCCTACATCGCCTGCGAGCTCTTTTGGCGAGGCAGTCACGAGAACGTTAAACACCAGGGTGACAAGCGCTCCCTGCCCGACACCGAAAACAAACAGTCCGAGAATAGTGGGCAGCGTCTCCCAGTTATTGGTGACAACAAACGCCAACCAGACCAGCGCGATCGTGGTCAGGGAGAACGAGAACATGCCGATCGTTCGCGGCGAGAAGCGGCGGTAGAACCGCACTACGAGCATTGCAGTAAAGAAAACTGTGAGGTTGAACGGCAACATCGCCAGAGAAGTGTCAAAGGGAGTACGACCCTGCACAATCTGAATGTAGAGCGGGATCGTGAAGTTGAGAGAGGCTTCCAGCGCTACGACAATAAACATTGCGTAGACGGCGGCCCTTTCGCGCGACGACTTGAAAACCGACAGGCTCACAAGCGGGGTTTTGCCTGTCCTGGTGCGACGCCTCGTCCAGAGGAAGAAGAGTTGCACAAGCACCAGACCAATCAAGATCAGCACGGGTGCTGGTGAGAGCCCCAGAATCTCAAACGGCGCATCTGGTCGGGCAACCAGCAAGCCCCAGTTGTTGAGGTTATTGACGCCGAGCGTCAGAGAAACAATACCGAGGCCGATGAGCACGGCGGCGAACAGATCGATCTTGACCAAGCGATTGCCTGGTGCGCTGCGCAGCTTGAAGCTCAACACAAACACTGCGATGGCCAGGATTAGCACAACGACAAACACTTGCCGCCATCCGACGAGCGTCGCTAGGGTGCCACCGATCAGAAACGCGCTGACCCCTGCGACAGCTCTCGCGGACCCGAGTGATCCGATGGCGGTGGCCTGCTGGTCGCCGCGGTAGTTCTCAGCAATAAGTGCAACGAGCGAGGGAACAATGATCGCAGCAGAAGCGCCAGCGAGTGCCTGAGCGAGAATCACAAATCCCACCGATTGCGCTGCGATCATCAGGATCGCCGAGACTGCAAACAGGGCCACGACGACCCGAAACACAATCACCCAGCCAACGCGCTGCCCGATCTTCGCGCCGACCATCACAAGCGCCGCCACAACGAGACCGTAAGTGACGATTGCGGTGCTTACGTCGGTTGGAGGAACACCAAAGGTGTTCACCATCCCGCCGAGAGACACGGGCAGGGCAGACACGTTGTAAGACATCAGAATTTGGGCGAGAAACAGCCCGATCATCGGCACCCATGAAGCCCGCGTCCCCTCGCCAGGCGTGAGCGGATCAGCCGTCGTTTGAGACTGCGCTGCGTTTTCCTTGCTCACAATGTGCTCCTATCAGCGGGGTGTGGAAGTGATGAGAAAAGATTCAGTCCCAGCGCACCTGAGAGAAAGTGTGCGGCTCGCTGACCACGCACCGAGTTACCTGCCGGGTCAAGCCGTGGGGCGTAAGAACCGAGTGCTCCCTTACCGGGTGAGATCGTCACAAGCCCTCCAGAGACACCGCTCTTGCCGGGCATGCCAATTTCGTAAAGCCAGTCCCCTGAACGTTCGTAGAGTCCTGCTGCAGCTAGTGCCGCCAGAGTGTCCCGACAGACTGAAGCATTGACTACTTGATCACCCGTGACTGGGTTGACGCCGCCGTCGGCAAGAGTGGCCCCCATAACCGCAAGATCCTCGGCGGTAACTCGCACGGAGCACTGCCGTGTATACACGTCAACTGTCTCCTCTGGATCAGCGGAGAACGCACCGTAACTGTTCAGTAGCCCCGCGATCGCCCGATTGCGTCCGTTGTTCGCTGACTCTGAGCGATAGACCTCGTCGTCGATAACGAGGTCGCGTCCGGCAAATCTCGAGAGCCCGTCGAGGACAAACTCCCAACGAGATTCAACGTTGTTGCCCGGCGCAAAGCTTGTGGCGGTGATCGCCCCAGCGTTCACCATGGCATTCATCGGGCTTCCATCATTCAGCTCAATCGCCATGATCGAGTTGAACGGCAGCCCAGTGTTGTTCACACCAACGCTACGGCGAATCGTGTCGTGCCCGACCAACTGGTCGATCAGCGCGAACACAAACGCCTTAGAAATTGACTGTATTGAGAATTCGACCCGCGCATCGCCGCTCGAAGTAACAGCTCCGTTGACACCGGCCAAACTCAGCCCAAAGAGTTCGGGGTCTACACCAGCAAGAGCGGGAATGTAATCGGCAACTTCACCGCTCAAATCTCCCGCGTAGCGCACGTGAGCTTCATTTAAGAATGACCGCACCCGTTCGGCATCGGGCAGGGTGCCAGTCGAAACCGCCGCCGCTTGAAACGCGGTCGGCGCGTTGTCCCCCTCAATGTGCAGCGTATCCACTACCCCTCCCCGGGAGTTCAATACATTATGAACATTGCAATCCTAGCGTTTAGCACAGGGCCACCATCATTATTGCGCAGCAATATACAGCGGTATCTCCGTGTTGGGTGGGTACCACATGAACTTTCCGGTGGTACTTCCTGCGCCTACCGCGGGCAGCATTGACAGATCTCCACCAGCGGCAACAACCGCGTCATTGATACTTGACTGACAGGAGTTGACGGTAACTTCCCAATCCCCATTTCGAACCGGGCTACCAATCGGGTATGGGTCCTTCTCAGTGCCTTGAGCGGCTTTCTCTTTTGTCGCTTCGGTCGTCTTTTTGGGAGCCGCGGTTGTTGTTTCCGGCTTAGCCGCATGACACCCACTTCGGCCCGGGATTCTAAGTTAGGAGAACCCGGGGCCGACTATAGTCAGCCTCATGAGTGAAGAATCTGAGCGGCGGGCGGCAGAAGCGTTTGAAGCTTCTGGCGTTTCGTTCACTATCACGCGGCACGGGCAAGTGAGGTCACTTGAAGATGCTGCCCAGGCCAGGGGCGTCGCACCCTCACAAATTATCAAAACCCTCGTAGTGCGCAGAGCCGACGACGATTTTCTGTTTGTACTCATTCCCGGGGACCGACAAATATCTTGGCCTAAGCTGCGCACACTGCTCGGTGTCACCCGGTTATCGCTGCCCAACAAAGATGTCGCGCAAGAGGTTACCGGTTATGAGCGCGGCACCATCACTCCATTTGGCTCATCAAGAGCATGGCCAGTGATCGTGGATGCTCGTGTGACGGGGACAGCCGTCTCAATCGGAGCTGGTGAACACGGTGTCGCCGCGACGCTCGCTGCGAGCGACATCGTCAGCGTTTTGAACGCTCAGGTGGCAGACGTAACGGACCCCACTTAGTCACGACGACCGATTGATTCGCATCCCAACTTCCGCGCCTCACCACGTTTGAGCCGCCCCTCACAGCGGCACCTACTGCTGGCCGGAGCATTCTTTTGCGAGCGCATCTGGAAATGCACAGTTGCGTTCTCGCGTTGGTCCGGGGTAGGGGCAACGATCTTATCCGACTGCGAAATTCGTTGAAGAACTTCTGTAATGGGTCACGGGTGTTCGGATCTCTTAATGCTGAGCTGTCGCGCAGCGACGGTGCCATCGCGCGCCGTCACAGTGCTGCGCGCGCACCATTATTGGAACAATAGGTTAGGGACTGCATTGCTGAAGAAAACTAGCTTCACGCCCAAACGAGGTGAGGGCCACCGTCGACGGTTCGGGTCGCTCATCACAATGGCACTGAGCACAGGGCTCGTTGCATCCGTACTGATCGAATCCCGACAGCAATCCCACCCAGCCACTCCAGAGGACGACAGCACCCCAGGCTGGGAACTCACGGAATAGCCGCTGCGTTCGGGGCTCAGGCGGCGTTGCGTTCTCGAGCCAGCGCCGTCAGCACCGCGCCAACAAGCGAAAGCGCCGAGGCAGCGGCGAATACAAGCCAAAATCCTCCGACTAGGGCAACCAGCCCCGCACCGATAGTCGGACCAAGGAGTTGCCCGAGTGCCGCGATCACGTTAACAACGCCGAGATCACGGGCATTGTTTCGGCCGCTCGGCAGCAGGTCGGTGGCGAAGGCCAATCCCACCGTCATGAAGGCACCGTAGCCGACTCCCATGAGGGCGGCCGCCACCATCGTCATGGTGAAGGTCGGTGAAACAGTGATCAGGATCCCCGAAATCGCTTGTACCAGGGCCGCCGCCACCGTGAGTACCCGTCGACGCTGCAGGCGATCCGAAACCAGTCCTGCGACTACCGAGGCAACCACCACAAACACGGTGTAGACAACGATGATGAGCAGCAGATCCTACACAGCTGGCGTACTTTTCGGCAAAGGCCCCACTGGCTCAACGCGCGGCCGCAATCCGCGCCCCAGTGCGGCAAATGGCACACGCTCAAGCGGACTAGATCTGGGCACGGAGACCAACTCACGGATGCTCATTTCCGCAGTAATCAGAGAGATCGGAGCGAGTGCCGCTACTGCGCAAGGCAGTGACTCTCGTTGCTGTCGTGACCCTTGCAATGATGTCTCTTTCGCTAGCGCTGAACCGGGTCGCGCGGCACAATCCGTTTGTGGCTGCGGTGAGACAGGCCCGTACGCAAATGCACCCCACTGGATCGATACGTTGAACTTCGACGCAACAGTCGTAGCGTCTACTTCTGGTCACCCAGTGGACATCGACTTGGGCGGGTAAGTGGGTGCGGCCCTAGTGTTAGTCCTCGGTAAGGACTACTCTTTCGACACTCAGCAAACTCGCTCTAATTTATGTTTTCGATCGGCATACGCATTAGCCGCGCAATATGCTTCTATAAACCCAGATAGCAAGTATGGAGATTTCGATGGTATTTCACGCACGCCCAGAAGAACTGAAGGCTTGCAAGAGCGCCATCCTCAAGAACATCTCTGTCGACGTTGTAGGGCGGGTCGGCAGCGGTCGTTCCAAACTCCTCAAAGCAATCGCAGTAGAACTGCTTGATGCTGGACGCAAGGTCATCACAATCTCAGGCTATCCCGCAACGTCGCACATGCCCCTGCGGGCGCTTGAACTCGCGGGATTCGGGACTGCTCTTGGACAGTCAGACACGGCGACAAGCAACGACCCCGCGTCAGCGCTGATCGCTTCAGTGTCCGGATACCCCAGCGTCCTTATCGTAGATGACGCACACTTTCTTGATGACGACTCTTGGACCGTACTGGCATCAATTCACGCAGAAACCAAGACGCCCCTTGTTATTTCTCGGGCCAACTTCGCAGCGGACACAGCTTCGCCCTCAGAGCGTTCTATCCCGTCTATTACGCCTTCGGGGATCATGCTTAAGCTCGGGCCCCTTACGTTCGAAGCAACGACGGCGCTACTTCTCCATCGGCTCGGTGGACCTGCCGAGTTAGATGTTTTGTCAAACATCTATCGCTTGTCTGGCGGGATACCAAGCCTTGTGACAGCGATTGCTGACGCTGCAACAATGTCGGGCCGCCTCACCCCAGAGATGGGGTCTGGTCTATGTCTGGTGAATTCTGGGACGAAAAATTGACGGGATCAGTGAAGTATCTGCTCCAAGGACTGACGCGTAGCCAGCTAGATCTCATAGATGCGCTTGGCATCCACGGGGCACTGGACCTCACCATCGCAGTCGACCTCATCGGCGAAGAAGACCTTGAGTCTCTTGAAGCCGCTGAAACCATCGCGATTGTCTCTACCGATGCACACCCCAAAGTCGCACTCGATCCCCCTCTCATTGGGGAGTGGGTACGCCATGAACCCACCTCTCTACGCCGCAGACGAGTCACTGAAGCTCTACGCGGAAAGCTCCCCGTTTCGAATTTCTCAAGCACCACCGCAAACTCAAGAGTCGATAGCGCGCTTTCCACTGCAAATTCTGCATTGAGCGGTGCTGTCGCTGACGAACGAATGGCGAGACTAACAGCGGCCAGGGATTCCTGGGCTAAACAGCTGAGCTTCACTAGCGGCTTGGCGCTCCTTACCGAGCTTCATTCTTTCCCCGCAAATCCCGATGAAATCGAAGCTGTCTACGCGCAAATGCGAGAAAACAACGACGACAGCCCCCGCGACAGAGCCAGATTCCGTCAGCTGAGAATGCGTTGGCTCGCCTATCGGCTCGATCGAGCGACCGAAGCAATCGAGCTCGCACACACAATCCCCCAGCGCTCCTCCCCTATTCCGAGTATCTCCTTGCGGTTGCGCTACAGATCCAGATTGATATGTGCGGAATCCCCGACGACGTCGATGATCAGCTTGCAAACATGCGTCGCCCAGATCAGGCTATTTCGGGATGGGCAGAGGTGACAGCGTCCTACGTTTGTATTGTGCAAGGCAAACCGGTTTCCGCACTGGGCATACTGAACCAAATGACGCCACCTCCTCACAGCGAGCTCGCCTCCGCGCACGAGCTGATGCACCTGTGGGCCAGAATGGGCAATGGAGAGGTCACCTGGGGTTTTGAAAGGTCGATGAAGCTCCTCAATAGGGCTCTCGAACGCTTTGATCTCCCCCTCACTCACGCATATGCTCTGCCCGCAGCAACCTGCTTACAAGCAGTTGGCCATTATGGAGCTGGCGAATCGCTGCTTGGAGCAGTGTTGACGCTCGGGCCACCAGCCGTCGGACAGGAACGCACGCATGTTGCACTACTGAGTTATGCGGCAGTCTTCAGCAGCCTTGGAGGGCACTTCAGCCTTGCTGAGTCTCTCACGAAAGAAGCAGAGCGACCGCAGCTCTCGCCGTGTCCGCTTCCCGCGGCAACTTCCTCCGTAGCCCGCGCGAACCTGCACCATCTCGCTGGCGATCGTGCGGCTGCCCTACAGTCATTGCGTCAGTCGTTTGATCAACTCACACAGCTCGGTTATGTTCTCTCAGCCGTTGATGGGGCTTTGATCTGCAGCGCGCTTATGAGAACGGGCGATTTGTTGCCAGAGGTCTACCCCTTACTACCAGCAATGGAGGGGTCCTGGCGTACCCACTTCCTCGGCTACATCATGGCGATGGCGCAGTCCGACGTTCCTGCGTTGGAGAGCAGCACTAACCACCTGATCGAAGCGGGCAGACTCGCTTCGGCTCAATACTGCGCTGCTGAGCTCCGTCGATTGTGTCTCGCAAACCAAGATGAGGCGGGAATCAGACGAGCGGATAGTCTGACCGAACGCATTGTTCGACTTCGTGATGACATCGACGTCTCTGCAGCAAATTGGCTGCACGGAAAACATTTTCAGGTCACGGCCGGCCTCTCGGATCGTGAAAAGGAAATCACCCGTCTCGCGGCAAAAGGCCTGAGCAATCCCGCTATCGCGGAACATCTCACCATCAGTTTCCGCACAGTTGAGGCTCATCTCTCACATGCCTACCGTAAGCTCGGCATTCGAAACCGCGCCGATCTTCTCGACCTGAACTGGGACTGGAATTCTTGAGCCTTGGCCACCGAGGCTGCTTCCTATCTTCCGGCGGCTTGTGTACACGAACCCGCAATAATGCACGCCCTGTCTCATGATTCGAACGAGGCTCCCTAGGACCGCGCCTCACGAGTGGTGTGTTTGGTATGTTACTAAATCCGACCGGATGATTTGCGCTTGAATCTGGATGTCGTGTCGCGTGATGTGATCTAGGACGAAGTGAGGGCGATTTCACTGCGAAGGGCTCTTTCGGTAACACGGAAGGAGCTCCACTTGTATCGGCCGTGGCAAACCAGCACAAAACCACCCGAGAGAAAAACGATCACGTTCGCATCCAGCATGAGGCTACTATTCTATCCCAAGACCCGCGATCTCTTCAGTAGCATGCCCTAGTCGTTGATGCCATCAACCATGTTTGTTGCTAATTTTCAGTTGAAGTTCCTGCCCTGCACTAGAAAATTGGAACAAGATTGCCTAGCCGGTTGCGGGATGGTGCGCGGCATTGTCCTTCAATCTAGTTCTGGGGAACAGCCTTTACGCGGGGCAAAAAGAGGTTCTGCAAAGATTAGGCGTTTCCGTTGCCTCTGCGCATCCGCGTGTTCTTCTACTTCTTCGTTACAACCGCACCGTCCCTCGCTTCAAGATAATAGGTACTTTTGCCTGACTCACACCGTCTCCCTTCCCAGCCGTGCCAAAAAGTTTGGTCTTGCTTCGCCAATTGCGCTAGCTGTTACCATCACCGCTGATCTGAACGGGTCAGCACTCCCAACCAACGCAGTTGAGATCCCAAACACGATCACTTCGGTGACCACGAGCTTAACGGGCAACGTAGCAATGTATGACCGAGTTGCATTTGACTGCACATGGGCGGTGCCTGATGGATCTAAATCGGGAGACACATCCACCGCGAAACCAGCAACGAAACCCCATCACCATGATTATTGACACGGTCGTGACTGATTCTTCCTTGGCTGAGTACGTAAATTATGGGACGATCACGTTGACTGGTCGCGCTGCGACCGAGGTATCGGGTGAGGCTCAGCGCTAGGATGCGGGCGGAAACGGTAGTGGTAACGGCGCTAACCCCGCGGCCCCTCCCGTCACCCCGGTTGCGCCTCTCACCACCCCGGTGACAACCTCTCCTGAAACATCGACTCATGCAGGCGTGCTACCCACAACCGGAGTTAACTCCACCGTACGTGGGGTCCCCAGCAGACTTGCGGTCTTGTGCCCATTTCACACACGCGGCAAGCATCTCGTCTGCGTGTTTACGGGCAGCTGCAGTCGACGCTTTCGGAACACCACAATGGCGGCACCGGCTAGTGTCGCTAGGCCTTCCTGCCCCGATCAGCGAGAGCGATCCAGCACCACCGGTGGTCGACAACGTCTCTGCAGCTATCACTGTCGAAGGAGGCGATCTCGCTTTGTCTTTGAACGCATCAGGCCCGGCTAGGCATCCGGCGCATCAGCAGCAGCGATCCTGCACCCACAAGCAGCACAAACACCAGCGTGAGCACAAACGGACTCCCTGAACTGGCTCCGGTGCGGGCCAAGTCTGCAGACTGAGTCGCGATCCCTTTCGCAGTGGGAGTCGCTCCCGTCTCTTCTACGGTGGTTGTGCCATCAATCATGCGTGACAGTGTTTTTTCAGGGCCAGGGATGGGTGTGATACCAGCAGCCACCCCAAAGTAGTAGGAGTCATCGGCCGCCACGAGCTCACCCGCGGCGATGGGGTCTGCCGCAGTGACCGTCACGGTGTTGCGATACTGGCCCGCGATCGCGACACCATCTGCCTCTAGTGTGACCGATGCACCGGCCGCGAGAGAGGGAATCGTGTGTGAGAAAACCAGCTTGCCGTCGGCGTCGTGATCCTCAACCAACACACTGTTGAGCGCGGCGGTTCCGGGGTTGGACACAGAGTAGGTCCAGGTCACTTTGCTGCCAGGTTGGAGCTTGAGTCCGGGGCCGACACCACTCGTTCACCGTTGGTGGTCTTGACCACCGCCAGGCCGCTGGTACCACCCAGATACCACGACTGATCTGAAGCCGGTTCGACCCGTTCGGCAAGCGGTACCCCAGCATCGTCAACGGCCACAGCAGTCGCCGTTGCGACGTTGTGGTACTGCCCCTCGACGGCAACCGCGGTGGCAGTAAACGTGCGTGTTTCACCCGGTTGCAAAGTACCCTTTTCAGGTGAGGTTGCGCTGAACACACCTGCAACGCCCGAACCATCAGTGAACTCATCGTCGACGGCAACCTGATCCAGCGGCGCGTTGCCCGTGTTAGCCACCTCGTACGTCCAAACGACATCACTGCCTGTGACCACGCGGGCACCCGGAGCCTGGTTGTAGGCGACACCGTTGGTCTTCTTGACGAGCGACATGGACGGAGCAGCCTCGACGGCAAGCACCGCATCGTTCGAGGAGAACTCGCGAACCGCGCCGTGGTAGATCGCGCTCGCGCTGACGCTGTTCGTAGCGCTAGAACCCGCCCGCAGAGCGGAGGCATCGGTCACAGAGCTAATCACAAGCGTGAAGCGCTCCCCCGGTGCGAGAGTGTCCAAGCGCACTCGCACTGCGGTTGCTCCAATTGGATCACTAGACCACGTACCGTTAGCAGCTGTGGTGGCATCCTTCGAATACTCAATGGTGGAACCCTCCGGGTTTCCGGTGACGGGCCCCGCCAGTTTCTCGTCGAAGGCCGAACCGCGGTCGTCGCCGCGGTACGGCATGCGATCAAAAAGCTCCAGATCAGTGACGGGGTCAGCGAGCACGTTCGAGACATAGACCTGCCACTGCGCGCTGCCCGGGGTCGCCGTCTTGGCAGACAGCGCCCAGTCGGCGTCGGTTTCAGAGCGCACCAGCTTGCCAATGAGCAACCCGCCCGAGGTTGCCACGCGAGAGGTTTGGCTTGCTAGCGCGATGTTCGCCAGGTTTGGGTTGAAGTCGAACTTGTCGGCGGCATAATACGAGGGGAAGAAGCCCATGGTTGTCGCGGTGTGAGTGGCGTCGTTGGTGTAGGCGTAGTTGCGCACGTCTACCGAGGTCGTCTTCGGATCATACGCTTGCGGCAAAACCTGCACCGGCACGTAGTACCTGAAGCCGTACGAGTCGTTTCGTTCCTGCGGCTGCCCTGAGATCCTCAAGCTCTCAAGCGAATCAAAGACAAACACCACAACCTGGTGCTCGCCATCGGTGTCCGTCACGGTCTCGGTCGTCACGGTCAGCCCGTTGCCCGGTGTCAGTACAGTGACACCCGAGGTCGGCGTCTTCGCGTAGGCCGGAGTTACGCCAGCGGTGGCGTCGTAGAAGACCCCAACGGGCAGCACGACCTTCATGACCGAGTCGCTGTAGGAACGCGCGGGATCCTGATTCGAAATATTGACGAGGTAGTTCGACGACTCACCCACCGTGAGAGTTGAGGGTGTCTGCAGCACGTGACTCACGATCGGGACACGGTCAACGACGCTCGGCGTTGCACTGTCGGCCGCCTCGTTCAGCGCTGCGCCGTTTTGGGCCGTCGCGTTGACAACCGCGGTGTTCTTGTAGGTGTTGCTTCCACCGGCGGCACCGGTGTACAGGGGGACGTACGAGGGAGCAACCTGCAGTTGAGCACCGCTCGGAATTCTGGCCTGCCCGGCACCCGATGAGACGTTAATGCGCCACCCGGTCACGGTCTCGCCCAGGGAAGAAACTGCGTGAGGTTGTAGTTATCTGAGGACCAGCCGGTCGACCCCTGCGGCACAAAGTTCATACGCAGATCGTTAGCGGTGGTGAGTCCCGTGCCGTATGTCTTCCACTGCGACCCAGCCGTGGTGGTGTATTCCACCGAGTAGGGCACATTCGCGGCCTTCAGCGTCGGGTTGAACAGCACCGCGAGCCGTCGAATGTCGCTGTGCTCAAAAAACACGGCGGTGTCCGCATCAAGTGCCGAGGAGTTCTCAACCACCATGGTGTTCAGCGCTTCATTATCAGCAGAGCTCAGGTACGACGCTTTGACGCCGTACTGCGCCAACCACTGCGCGTTGCCCCACAGGGCGGTGTCTTGGCCCGTCGCAAAGTGTGCGTTGGTTTCAATCGCTACCTGCTGGCCATTGGTACCTGGCCCAAACGCGGGGCCCTGTGTCTGCGCGTTCGTGCGTGATTCCCACTGACCGCTGTGGTCGCTCACGTCAAGATGCACAGTGTTGGTCGGGGGACGGGATCCCTCGGGAAAAGCATCGGCCGGATAGTGCACGGTTATCCCAACTCGCTGGTTGCCAGGCACCATGCTGACCGTCGAAGGGCCATAAGCTGTGCCGGTCCGCTCCCACGTCATCGTCTGCCCAGTGGCAGGATCACCGGAGGTTGTCCAGGTTCCCCCAATTGTGGAGAAGCTGTCGGTGACCACCGCACCCGCGGGAAGCTTGTCGGTAAAGCGCTGACCCCACGAGGTGAAGGTTTGGCCGGTCTGCGTGGCGTCGTTCGTCACCACATCAAAGGTATAAGTGACGTCACGGTTTGAGCTGCCAATAACGGTGGAGTGCGCCTTGACCGGACGGTAGCTTAGATCGCCCACCACACGAGTCGAGGCGGAATCGGTGGGCACAATGCCCGAGCTCGTGGCGGTAGCCGTAATCGTCGTGTCAAACACCGTCGAGGCGTCCATAACCGCGGTATCCACCTGCGTCACGGTGAAGACGATCGCGCTGATCCCCTCGGTGAGGTCGCGAAGGGCCAGCTGCACCAGGTTGGTGGCCTCATCGTATAGGGGGCGCTTGCTACAACGTTTGTACCGCCGTAGGGCACGGAATCAAAGCGCAACCCCTTGGGCAGCTGTGCGGTCAGCACAATCCCGGTTGCGGGCAAGGTGGCATCGGCCTCGGGTGTCAGCACGGTGACGTTGTAGGAGAAACCCTGACGAACGGCAATCGACTCAGGCGCGCTCAGTTCAACCGTGTACTCACCGGTTGCAGCGGACGCGGGAGTCAATCCAGCAACGAGCCCTGCCCCGGTCGCCACCGCAGCCACAACGGCAAACGCGGCGATCCTCACGAACAAACGCCGCAGAACATCACCCGTCGAAACAGCCAGAGCACGCGGACGTTTGCGTGAACGATACATCTATCCCCCATCGAAGTACGAAGTGCATAAGCGAAATTCCCATCAGAACCGCTTACGTCAAGCAACCGAGGGTCGGTCACACCGACGAAAATCTCGTATGTTGCCCTTCAAGAATGGCGCAGAATCGCAACTCGGCACATCGGCCAAAGGTCGCAACTTGTCTCGCATTGTTGTCGCCGAGTAGCACTTAAGTCGTAGGGCCTCAAAGACCTTTGACCCTTGGGCGGACCAAAAGCGACTGACAGAATCAGGTGGGGAACTGCGGTCCTCAATGGGGGTTCATATTGGATGGCTTTGCGCCAGAAATTGTGGTGCATGAAACCGTACACTTGTGCATGTGGGGTCACTGTTCAGTGTTGACACAGAGGCGAAGCGCCGAACCGAGGTGGTGCTCGCGTGCTCTTCTGGCGCCCTGGGCGTGGGATACGTTCTCTACCGAGCCTGGGATGGGTACGAAACCAACATTGCACTCGACATCATGGTCCAGTTGTTTGCCGCGCTCATAAGTTACTGGCGAAGCCGCTTCCCTGCCGTGATCGCCATCGCACTGATCGGGCTCAGCTTTTTGTCCCCTGTTGTTGCTGCCGTGACAGCACTCCACGCCGTCGGCCGGTTTGTGGCCAACCGGTGGGCATCAGCGGCATTAGTAACGGTCGCGACAATCGCGGTGGTTCCGATCTGGTGGAACCTTTTCGACCGCAGCACCGTATTGTTGTTGGCCCAGTTACTTGTGGCGGTCTTGGTGCCGTGGTTAGTCGGGCGCACGCGCAGGTCTCAGCTGGAAGTAGAGCGCGCCGCCGCGCAGGCACGGGTGGCAGCCGCAGAGGAATCAGCCCGCGAGGTTGAGCGCGCGCGGCTGGTGCGCGAGATGCACGACGTTGTCGCCCACCGGCTGACGCTGCTGGTCATGGGAACGCAGGTACTGCGGACACAAACCAGCGATACCGAACTATTGACGGGACTTGAGGATCTCTCAGCCCAGGGCCGCCAAACGCTCGATGAGATGCGAGAGGTACTGCAACTGACCGGTCGGCAAGAACCGGCTGACGAATTCAGTCTCTCCACCATCGAGAGCCTCGCTGCCGATGCGCGAGCGGTGGGGCAACCGGTGCAGGTGAGTATTGATGTGGCCAACTACCCCGCGGGCTTCGACATCGCTGAGCGAACCGCGGTGAGGCTGATTCGCGAGGCGCTGACAAATGCGGTGCGGCATGCCCCGGGAGCCACTACCACCGTCACCGTGCACGGTGATCAGACCGCGCTCACCGTAACCGTCAGCAACCGGCCAGCGGCGCGGCCTCTCTCGGCGCTCACCACGGGAGGCCAGGGGCTGCGGGGTATGCGCGAGCGCGTTGATCTCTTGGGTGGCACGTTTGTTGCAGAGACCACCTCAGACGGTGGCTTTACTGTTCACGCCGAGTTACCAGGGAGGGCATCATGACTGATCAGATTCGAGTTTTGCTCACCGACGACGAACCACTGGCTCGCGCCGGGATCACGCAGATGCTGCAGGCCGCACCCGACATCAGCGTGGTTGCGCAAGCTGAGGACGGCCAGATGGCGCTTCGCCTGATCAGCGAGCACCGACCCGATGTTGTGCTGCTTGACATGCAGATGCCTCGAATGAACGGGCTTGAGGCCCTCGCTGAAATTCGCCGAACCTCACCCGACATCGCCGTGGTGATCCTCACCGCCTTTCAGTTCGATGAGTACCTGTTACCCGCTATCAAACTCGGAGCCGCCGGGTACCTACTGAAGGACTGCACCCTCGAAGAACTGCACGGAGCCGTTCGAGCCGCGCGCGACGGCAACACCACACTCGCCCCCGCGGTCACGCGCAGGCTGCTTGAGGTGATGGGACCCCAGCTAGGCAACACGGGGGAAGCAAGGGAGCAGGTCGGCGCGCTCACGGACCGCGAACGAGACGTTTTGGAGTGCCTCACAAACGGCCTGACAAACGCGGAAATCGCGCGCACGCTTCACCTGGCCGTGGGAACCGTCAAGACCCATGTCACCGCGATCATGACCAAACTCGCCGTGACCAACCGCACCCAGGCGGCCATTATTGGGTACGAGGCTGGGCTCACGCGGTAGGTGTTGGATGTTTGGGTCTGATAGTATCCGGATCTTCCTTCCCCTTACTCCGCCCCGCCGAGAGCGTGCTTTTACATGATTCTGTCGAGCCAGATCATGTAAAAGTGGCTCTTCGTAATTGGGGGGCGGTCAGAACGTTTGGATGGGAAACTGAGCTAGCCGCATACCCACGCAGCAGGTGCCCAAAGGCAGTGGTGTCCCAACTGCGAAACATCAAGCGTCTGCAAACGAAGTGACGCAGCCCGAAGACTCCGTGCCCTCTCGGACATCTATGAACCCGATGACGCTATCAAGTGGCGTCTCAAGCTTGAAATCATGATGGCAGGCCTACGGCACCCTCGCGCAAGAACGCACCTACGACGGCTGTACTTCTTGGTTCACGCACGACAGGCTTCGCAAAGCCTAGTAACTCCTCGCGAAACACATCCGAGACGGCACCCCGTTCACGCATATTGATTACGGCAACGTTCGCACCACTTCACCCGTTGGAAGGCGGCATCAACAACGGTATCAGGCATGTGCTCCGCAGTCATCGGGGCATGACCGGGCCCGCGCTGCCGAATGGTTTTTACACTCCGCGAACTCCCCATCGAACCTGTCGACAAATTCATCGTCACGAACGCATCAACATCAGACCCCGAAACCCCAGACCTAGAAAAGATCCCCCACCTGTCAGCGCCTACGACACTGGCACCAGTGCAGAAGAAGGACTCTGGATCCGCGCCGAATGGGCCGGTCGCACGTGAACACGCGCGGGGCAATCCCTATTTTTGGCCGGTAACCCGAATTCGTGATCAACCCCGAAAAGGACTACCAACGAAAAAACACCTGAACCCGCGTTTCCGCGGGTTCAGGTGTCCGTGATGTCCTGAGACATCACATTGGTCGGGATAACAGGATCTGAACCTGCGACCCATTGACCCCCAGGTAGACGGTTCAGCCCAGGTCCTTGATTCTCCGGGCGTCTCTGCCCCCCCTCAAAGGGCCTGCTGTTGGTTTGATTGACTATTATCCGTTGGTTCTGCGGGGCTGACTGAGAGGAGGTAGACCATGGCGAGATACTCGGAAGAGTTCAAAATCGATGTCACGGAACGCGGGACGCGGGAACCGTCAAATGCCAGTCGTGTATGGGTAAAACTCCGGCGAAAGTTGGGGTGGGTGAAGTGTGGTGTTTGCGGTGTGAAAGGTTGCGAGTTCGTGGAGTGAAAGGGTGTGGGTTTGCTTGTGGTGAGTGAGCAAGAAAGGGCAGGTAGCTGATGAGCCGGTGTGGAAAAACGTGGGGGGGGTCCAGCAACGTTGAGTTGCTGGACCCCCACGCCGTGCTCATTGTTGTGGTTAGCCGAGTTTTTGGTCGTATCGGTAGAGGAATGCGGCCATTGCTTCGCGGGTGACTGCGCTACTTGGAGCGAATGTTCCGTCGGCGTTTCCGGTGCTGATTCCCTTGGCTTTCATCCAGGTGATCTCTTTGTAGAACTGATGGGTTTTAGGCACATCACTGAATGGTGACGTGCTGGGTGGCGTGAACGCTGGCTTGCCGTTAAACCGGTAGAGGAACGCTGACATGGCAGACCGCGAGACGTTATCGAGCGGTTTAAATGTTCCGTCCGCGTAGCCCGAGGTGATTCCCTTGGCTTTCATCCAGGTGATCTCTTTGTAGAACTTGTGGGTTTTAGGCACGTCTGTGAATGGTGACGTGGCTGGTGGTGTGAATGCAGGCTTGCCGCTCATTCGGTAGAGGAATGCGGCCATAGCGCCACGGTCGAGGTCTTCGCTGGGACGGAAGGTGCCGTCTGCGTAGCCGGTGGTGATGCCACGATTCACGAGCCAGGTGATCTCGGTGTAGAACCGGTGTGTTTTGGGGACGTCCGTGGCGATTGCGGATTGGCGGTAGCTCGCGATACGAGAGGCTTGTTCGTCCATGCTGCGGACGTTGTCTTGTTTGTTTGTGACGCCGGATGGGATTGAGGGGAACCCGATGAGAGGGATTCTTGGGTTTGAGAACTGAAGCGCCCTGGGGCAGATGGGGGTGCAGGCGTACCCCATTACGTCGCTAGCTGCGCCGGGGATCGCGATTCCCTGGCTATAGGCATACGGGTATGGTTTCTTGCCGTTCCGTGCTAGGCCGTCAGGGTCGTGGTTCGCGCCGAGGTTGTGGCCAACCTCGTGTGTAAACGTGTAGTTGTTGAAGCAAGGTTTTGCTGTGACGGTGAGCGACGCTGAAGGCGATTTTCCAATAGCATCAGGGAGATGTCCGATGCCACATGCGTTGGTCATGTTTGGCACGATGAGTGCGGCAAGATCCGCGCCAGTCGAATCCCGATAATCCAGAAGAGTTTTGGTGCCGAACTTTCCGTCATAAAAGTTATCTATGTCGGTCTTGAATTTGTTGGTTTGGGTGTAGGGGACAGCCTTGGTCCCGATGAGTGCGATGCGTGTTTTGGCTTGTGAGTGGGCGAGTGCTTGGTTGGTTTGCGCAACGCGGGTGTTGATCTCGGTGCGCATCGCGCTCAGTGTTCCGGTGCCGTTCGCGAACCCTGCCACGAGTTCCACTGTCATGATCCCAGATGCTGGTGCAGCTGCGACTGGGAAATCCGGAGACAGGGTAGATGATGCAGGTAGATCTGCAACTGTGTCGTCGAAGCCTTCGTCAGGAAGCACGTCACTGGCGGAGACCTGATCGATGCGGTACACGTCCTCTGCGACTTCTTGGACCATAACATCGGGTTCGCCAGGCTCTTGAACTCCACCAGTCAGAACAAAGCTTCCGGTGTCATCGGGCAAGAACACAAACGAGGCACTAGCTTGCGCGTCACCATTCTCGGTTTTTGCGCCGAGGACCTCAACGGTGGGAAGGTCGTTGTCGTGTGGGAGGGTGATTGCGACTTCTTCGATATCAATGACATCGGTTTCGTCGCCGAAGAGTTTGAGGGCGAGCTCGATTTGCTGCGCGTCTACGATGATGCGTTCACCAGGAACTGCTTCTAAAAGAGTTTCAGGCGAGACTAGCGAGGTGAGTGCTGAATTGGTGTCGAGAGACACGATTCGTTCCTGAATGGAATCTTCCGGGGCAACCTCCGCAGCAGCTTCGACGAGCTCTTCAACTTCGAAGGGCGGGGGCTCTTCGTTAAACCACGGAGTTTCAGTGTCCCCGAGTGGAGCTGGAGCCTCGGTGCTGGGTGTGGCGGGGTCGCTTCCTTCTTCCCCGTTTTCGGGGTCGGGGTGACTTCGGTAGTGGGTTCGGTATCTGTGTTGGACTCTTCCGCCAGGGCTGGGGAAGCGGCAGTGAAGCTCAAACTGAATGCGAGCACTGTGGCAAGGATAGGGGGAATTCTTTTGCGCATAATTTCTCCAGTCATTGGATAGACGCTGTTGTCTATTCCAATGATAATCATTGGTTGAAAAACACAGAAAATCAAATCTAATTATTGTTCTTAACGCCCAGGCATGCATACTTTCCCGTGAGTGTTGTTGGGGTAAAGGTTGCGCTGATATGTGTTTTGGTCAGCAGGTGTGTAGATTTGCTTGTATGTTCGATCTCACGACGAAGCTTTCCACCCTCAAATTTGTTATCTGGCAACTAGCATGCGCCAGCGTGTTAGCAGTGGCGCTCGTAGCGTTCTGGGGGTAGAATCGCACGCGGAAGAAGACACTTCAGCGGGTACTGAGAGTGGTGTTGGCTCGAACAGCACAGCACAGGTTGAAGAGGCCGTGTCTTCCGATGCCTCAGAGGTAGATGAGAGTTCGGTCAATGGGTATACGGTTGCTCCACTCCAAGCTCATCCGGGTGAGTCGGTGACGGTCACGGGGCAGTGCTCAGATCCCAGGGTTCATCTCACTGATGTGGATATTTACTTTTACTATCTCAATTTTGAAGAGCAAGAGTTCTATTGGCAATTTTCGAAAAGTTTGACCTTTGATGATGAAGGAAAATCTTCCGAGAAGGTGACCATCCCGTCCGAAGCGTATCCAGGGAGCTACAGCATAACTTTTCATTGCGCTAGCGATGATCAGGCTTTTTATAGTGGGAAATCAGAGTCTAATTTTACAGTGCTGGGTGAGGTTCCTACGGTGCCGCCGACAACGCCGCCGCCGACAACTTCGACCACAGTCACGCCGGAGGCGACGGCTCCACCCGAGGAGCTTGCTGAGACTGGTGGTGCCGCTTTGCTGGTGCTGTTGTGGGGTTCCGTTGTTGCTGGGGCTTTAGGCGCGGGGCTTTTTGTTCGTGCACGGTACGCAGGTAACCGAAAATCTGAGGACTAGACACTCTGTGTGGCGTAGGTGATGAGTCAGCCCTGCCACCAGCGGCGCCTATTTGTGCGAAGCGGTGCCGGAGTCGCTGCTGTGGCTTTGAGCATTCGCATGGCGGTCCTGAGATCGTTGGCGTTCGTTTCTGCGGCTTCTCTGAGGCGTCGTTCTGTTTCGAGCTGTTGTTGGGTGTCGTGCAGGATGGAGCGTAGTGACGTGATCTCTGACGCGCCATCTGGCGTGGGTGACGCACCGTTTGGCGTGGCTTGTCGCGCAACAAAACCAAGTGCGTGGAGCGCTTCAACGGGGATTGGCCATTGCCTGGAATTGTCTTTGGTTGCACCGTCTAAATCGCCTGCTGCGAGGCCGCGTTGCAGGGTTCGTTTGGTGACGTTGAATGCTGCGACCGCCTGGGTAACAGTGAGTCGTGGGCGGGTGGTCATGCTTACGCTGCGGCTTTGTTGAGTGCGTAGTGGACGGTGCCGATCGACACGTTGAGCTCGGCCGCGATCGCACGGTAGCTTTTGCCCTCTGAGCGGAGCTCACGAATACGCTCATGACGAGCAATGGCCCGCGCTTCGTAAGCCTCTCGTGGCTCTGCCATAACTCGATAGATAGTGCGAGGCGGTGTCAACGCTGGGCTTCGTGACCTTCTGCGACGTCATCGGGGAATGCGTGAAGAACACCGCAGACGCGCAGCCGAATGGTTCCTCACGCTCCACGAACGCCCGCTCCATCAAGCAACACAGACCGCAACCCCCGTAACCCGCAAGCAACGAGCGATAATCGACGACGCACCAGATGCGCCGGCACTCTACGACACAGGACTCGACGCGGGAGAAGGGCTCTGGAACCGCACGGGATGGGTCGGTCGCGGCTAGACACGCCCGACCTCATCCCCACGTTTTGCGACATAACCCCACGATCACTCTCCACTATGCCGGAAAACTGAAACACCTCGGCATCGGCCGCGCACACGCCCACGTCGAAGTTAATCTGTCTCGTCCACGGAACTACTGCCACCGTGATCACCCACGACAGAGACGTCCTCGCCGAGTTCATGATCGACCCGCGAAAAGACGGGTTATAGGCCAGAAGGGGTTAGGACTGTTTCTTGGACGATTCTGTCTCTACTGTGGCACGATACTCGGCGATGGTGGCACCACCAAGCCTGGTCTTGATGCGTTCGTTGTTATAAAAATGCATGTACTGCTCGATCGCGGCTTCGATCTGGGCCACGTTCCCCAAACTCGACCGTAGAACATTTCTGTTTTCATGCGCCCGAAGAATCCTTCACACGCCGCGTTATCCCCGCTCTTTCCTTTCCTGCCCATGGAACGAGTGAGCCCTGCACTATTCATCTTTTCGATCCATTCGGCCCCGCGATAATGCCCACCTCGGTCGGTATGAACCGCAAGCATCGCAGCCGTTGCATCATCGCGTAACTCTTCCCGATAGGCGGCAGGAAGGGTACTAATAGCATCTGCGAGCATTCCTTGCGTGAGGGCCTTACTTGGAGACCGCAGCGTGTTCCACGCCACGACTTTCCCGTCGAAGCAATCGATCATGGGACTCAAGTACACCTTCCCGTCAGGCCCTGCGAACTCGGTCACGTCAGTGACCCATACTTCGTTCGGATTCTCTGCCCGAAACTTCCGTTTCACATGGTCGACCGGGGCAGGGGTGATCTCACCCTCATAACTTGTGTACTTTCGTTCGCGCGTAGTACACCGGGATGCGTTCTTCCTTCATGAGTCTCCGCACCACTTTCTCCGAGACTCGTACACCGATGTTGCGCAACGCAAACCAGATCCTGGGCGACCCGTAGGTGTGCATGCTGTCACGCGAGATCTGCCTGATCTGAGCGCGTAGCTCCCAATGCGGGACGGGGCGTTCCAAGACTTTCCTGCAGTACTGGTAACTGCTCGGGCGCAGATCAAGCAGGCGCAGCAGCGCCTGCAACGGGTAGCTCGTTCGTAACGCGTCAACGATCTGTGTCTTGTGCAGGTTTGTCAGTTGTCCCGGGATGACGCCCACGTCTTTTTTACAAGCTCCAGTTCGCGTTCGAGCACCGCCCGCTGCACCATCAGATCAGCCGCTAAGCGTTTCAACTCGTCAACGTCATCGGGCAAACCACGCTCCAGGCTCGCACGAGTGGGAAACCCGTCTGCTTTCGCTTTCTCTGCTCTACTCATCACCCCTCGCTCACCATGCGTACGCCAATTCTGCACCCATTTATAGATTTGGACATGCGTGGTCATACGCAGATCAGCGGCGACTTCTTTTACTGCTTCGCCAGCAAGTACACGTTCAACCGCGCGGGCTTTGAACTCCCACGAGTAGTGACGTGGCGGCCGTGCTGGGGGCCTGGGATGCGAGCTCGGCGGGCCTTCTCTCACCCAGTCGTGCAAGACATGGCGAGAGGGATACCCGAGCGCGCGTTGTGTTTGCGCGTACGATCCCAGGCGTCGATAGGTTGCGATCGCTGTCTCGCGTTGGGCTGGCGTGTAAGACACTCTCATGATGTTCTCCAAATGGTACGGAAAACAGTCCGAAGCCTCTTTTGGCCTATAAGCCATGATCGACCCGCGAAAGGACTACCAACGAAAAAACACCTGAACCCGCGTTTCCGCGGGTTCAGGTGTCCGTGATGTCCTGAGACATCACAATGGTCGGGCTGACAGGATTTGAACCTGCGACCCCTTGACCCCAGTCAAGTGCGCTACCAAGCTGCGCCACAGCCCGTTGTTATTCAGTTCGACACCCACCGGAGTGAGTTCCTCGCTGAAGCAACCCCTCTATCTTACCCACATCTTGGAGACTCATTTGACCACCGACGGAAAGCTGTGTGCTGCGTCACGCAGGGCACGATCCACTGCGTCAATATCACTACGGTCGCGGTGGTCAGATCCCCGCTCGCCCGATAAGCAGGGCTAGCGATCCTCGCCACGTTGACTCTCGCAAACTCACGCAGGTGCGGCGCGAGAGAACTGAATTCCGCGCACTTGCGAACTGCCTCCTCCAGAGTCTTCAATGCTTCGTCGCAGTGACCGAGTGCCCGCAGATGCTCCCCGTTTCCGACTCTCACCGCGCGCTCAGAAAAAGATTCCAGCCCAAAGACCGCGGTTCATCCAGTGGCTCCTGGAAGCCTCTTACCACTTCCCACAATCTGTCCCAGGTATGGGGGGTCGGGCCACAAACGGGTGAACCGGTGCAAATGACTCGCCAGCACCAATGCCAATTCACCGTGGACCGGAAGCAGCGGTCGAATCTGAGCCTCACCCTCCGCGTCATCACACGCGATGAGGGATCGGGCCCTCGGTCTCCGTGAGCACCTGGGTGGGTTGCCCGTTGCGGTTCCGACGTTCTCCCAGTGCAATCGGCAATCAAGCGTGGCGGCGGCAGCGACCCGACTGTTCCAAGTGATTGAGCGGTTCCAGCTTTCAGATAGCACTGGGCAGGGTCTGAGTCTGGTGCGGTTTGAGTTCCTGCGCCCTCTCGAAGGCTCCGATCGTGCGGCGATGCGAGCTGCGCCACACATCCCATTCGACGTTGCTGACTGCGCGGAACGAAACTGCCAAGCGCTCCGCAAGCCCTTCAAGAGTGAAGCCACTCCGTTGAGGGTACCCCCGCAGCACCGCCACGAGATCCTACTCGCCACCCACTCCTCTCTAAGGAAGCTCGAGCCAACGCACCCTCTTAGCTCCGGCTTGAACTACTCAGTATGTATGGCGGCGTGATCCGGCTCCGCACCAAACACGAAACCCCTCCCTGTAACGGTTGCTTCTTCGATCCGCACAAACACGCGTTTCACCGTCGGAACAAAGGTCTTCAGCGGCAGTTGCTCGGCCTCGGCGATCTCAGCCTCGGTCTCAAGTGCGCGGGCCTTACCACGCAGCACCACACTCCAGCCAGAACTCTCACCAAAGGCGTCCGTTTCAAACAGCACAGAACTGTTCACGGTCAACTCGCTGAGCTTGCTGCCGGGGCAGTTCGAAACACGACGGTGTTGCCATCAACAACAAAGTTGATGGGCACAATATCGACCACGTCACCGACTCGGGTTACGAGCCTTCCGACACGCTGCGTCGATAGGTGCTCCCAACACTCTGCGTCACTGAGAACTGCTATGGGGGATGAATTGGGATTCATGTTCATATTCTTGCGCGATCCGCCCTGATTGGGAAGAGCTGTCCGACAGCTAGGATTGAGACATGAGCGAAGAACTCCCGCCCTGCCCCAAGTGCGGCAGCGTTTACAGTTACGAGATGGGCGCACTGCTCATTTGCCCCGAGTGCGCGCACGAGTGGTCACCCGAATCGGCAGCGGCTGAAACGGAAGAAGCCGACGCTCCAATCCGGGACGCTGTTGGCAACGTTCTGCAAGACGGCGATGCAGTCACCATTGCAAAAGATCTCAAGGTAAAAGGCGGCGGCACACTCAAGGCTGGCACCAAGGTCAAGAGCATCCGTCTGATCGATGGTGTCGACGGCCACGACATCGACTGCAAAGTCGACGGGTTTGGTCCGATGCAACTCAAATCGAGCGTCGTAAAGAAGGCGTAATTCCTTCTCGCTTTGCAACACCGCCAGTTACGCTAGTGCCATGAGCGACCTTCGAAACCTCGGTGATGCGTGGGTCACCGCTGCCGATGGCGCGCGGTACTGGGGGCGCTTCGGCGCGGCCGGCCTGCTGGCCTACGATCGCTCTCGCGATGCGATTCTGCTGCAGCACCGCGTTACCTGGAGCGACCACGGTGACACCTGGGGCATTCCCGGCGGCGCTCTTCACGAACACGAATCCACGGTAGACGCGGCAATCCGCGAGGCTCAAGAGGAAGCCGGCGTGCCCAATAACGCGGTTATCCCTCGCTACACACACGTACTCGATCGCGGCGGCTGGAAGTACACCACCCTCATCGCAGAAGTCACCACTCCCTTCGAACCAGAAATCACCGATGCCGAGAGCCACGCTCTCGCTTGGGTTTCGCTCGATCAGGTTGATCGGCATCCACTGCACCCAGCGTTTGCAGCGAGTTGGCCGATCCTGCGCCCCCTGCTTCGCGCGACCCCGGTGGTGGTGGTCGACGCCGCGAACGTTATCGGCAGTGTGCCCAACGGTTGGTGGAAAGATCGTCGTGCCGCCGCCGAGGGCCTGCGCGATCGCATCGAGTCGCTCGCTCTGAGCGGGCGCGGGATGCGCTCGGGGTTCTTTAATCTCCCCGAGACGGTCATCCCTGGGCTCGATCTCGCTTATCCGGACTGGGTGATGGTGGTTGAGGGAGTCGCGCGCGGCGTTGCAGACGGCGACCACGTGCGAGTTGTCTCTGCCCCTGAGCTTGGTGACGACGAGATCGTCGCACAGGTCGAGCGCCTCTCGTCAGCCGGCGCAACATCGACCGTTGTCACGAGTGACGTCGAACTCAAAACACGCTGCCTCGCAGCGGGGGCAGCCACAACCCGCAGCGTTAGCAAGCTGCTGCTGGTGCTTCCCGAGATTTCCGAGGCGACCGCGGCCGTGCCGACGAGCAACAAACCATAGACAACAGCGGTTACCTTGGGGCGTCCAGCGGAAGCTCCAAAAACCGAGCAACCACGTGCACAGCCGACACTAAAATGCACGTCGCGAACACAACCCATGGCCGCATCGAAGCAGGCACGATTCTCTCTCCGTTCAGCGGTGAACTCACCCTCACACGTTACCGCCCCACGCAGCCGTTGCTATCAAAAACCGACAAGTATTCCGTCTTCGTCGCACCACACCGTGGCACCGGGCAAAAACTGCACCCCACCAATCTCGACCGGCACGTCTACCTCACCCTCTCCGGTTTTGGTCGACTTTGCGGGATTAGACCCGAGGGCTTTCACTCCGAAGGGAAGGGTCCCGATGGCCACCCGATCCCGAATCGCACCATTCACGATGAGCCCGGCCCAACCATTGTCGACCGCAAGCGCCGCGATAATGTCACCGACAAGGGCCGTCTGCAGCGAGCCACCTCCATCAATAACCAGCACCGCACCGTCTCCCGGCGTTGAAAGCAGACTCTTCAGCAGCGCGTTGTCTTGAAAGCACTTCACCGTGCGCACCGTGCCACTAAACCCGGTTACACCACCAATGTTCTGAAACTGCAGCGCAACCGATTCTAGTTCTTCGCCGCGCTCATCGTACAGGTCTGCGGTACTGATCTGGGCCATGTCTTGTCTCCCCTTCTGATCCCACAGCCGACTGGCTCCGGGGCAGAACCCACGCTACCCGTTGCCCCAGACATTCGGCAGTGTCGTGTTGAAAAGTTGCGTCACATTCAAACTTAATGTACAAAAGTACATGTACGAATGTACACTCAGTGAGGCACCCTCACGCAGTCACGCCACCCTACAAGGAATCGCCATGTCGTCAACACCCGCCGCTCGCCGCCGCCGCGATCCCGAGGCGCGCCGCCGCGAAATCCTCGCGGCAGCGGCCGAGCTGATCATCGAAACCGGCGCCGCAGCAGTAACGCACCGCGCGATTGCTGCGCGTGCAGAAGTCCCGCTCGGCTCGACCACGCAGTACTTCAGTTCCATCGATGAACTCCGCGAAGCGGCGCTCCAG
The DNA here is from genome assembly GCF_011382985.1 of Leucobacter coleopterorum. GTDB lineage: Bacteria > Actinomycetota > Actinomycetes > Actinomycetales > Microbacteriaceae > Leucobacter > Leucobacter coleopterorum. Next base: position 943,296 of record NZ_CP049933.1, on the reverse strand, counting down.
CAACTCGCAACCGAAATTGACCACGAGCTCGAAAAGGTAAAGAGCTACGTGGCCGATATCGAAACAGCCCCAGAGAGGATCGTGGCCGAACTTTCAGAGTTCCTTTGCGATTCGAGGGCAGTGCAGGCAGAAATTGCCCTCACCACAGCGGGCACCACCGATCCTCGGCTCCGTGAGCTGGCTCTTCGCTGGGGAGATCGGCTCACTGACATGCTGGCCGAGCAAATCGGGCGAACACGAGCGACCGCTATCTCCGTCTATCTCGACGGGGCGACCATCCACGCGGGACTGCACGATACCCCACTGGGCGCGGTCGAGCTCGCCGCAACAATTCGTGCCTTGGCAACTATGCCCCTACCCGAGTAGACGCGATCGCTTCTCAACTGCCACACACCAGAACAGTTCCGAAAGGCCTCAACGTATGTCCGCCAGCTCCGATCAGTCGCCTGTAAACACCCTCGGCGCATCGTCCGTTTCACTGGCCCCAGCAAGGCGCTGGGCCGCGCTCGCTGTGCTCACCGCGAGCCTGCTCGTCATCACCATGGACATGACAATCCTGAATATTGCGCTTCCTGAGATGGCTGCAGAGCTCCACCCAACTTCAGACCAGCAGCTATGGATCGTCGACATCTACTCGCTCGTGCTTGCGGGTTTGCTCGTTTCCTTCGCCGCCATCGCGGACCGCTGGGGCCGCAAGCGCATGCTGATGGTTGGTTACTCGATTTTTGCCGCGGCATCATTGCTCGTGCTTTTTGCCACAAGCGCAGAGGGTGTCATCGCAATCCGCGCGATCCTCGGTGTTGGCGGCGCGATGATTATGCCGGTGACGCTCTCACTCATCCGCATCATCTTCGTCGACCCCAAAGAACGCGCCACCGCCCTCAGCATCTGGGCGGCAGTATCGGGCCTTGGCGCTGCCGTTGGCCCCTCGTTGGCGGGGTATTGCTCGAGCACTTCTCCTGGCACGCGGCTTTCCTTATCAACGTTCCCCTCATGCTCGCGGGTGTTATCGCAGGGATCTGGATACTACCCGAATCAAGAGTCGCGAAACCAGGCAAACTGGATCCACTCGCGGTGATGCTCTCACTCGTGGGCATGACTCTGGTGGTGTGGGCAGTGAAGACCTTCGGCAAAGAAGCAACTTTCGCCTCCCCGCGCTCGTCGGCTTTGGGGTCGGCGCTGCACTTCTTGCATGGTTCATTGTGCGATGCCTGCGCAGCCCCGAGCCGCTGCTCGATCTGCAGCTTTTCCGCAATCGCGAGTTCTCAGCGGGTATCATCGCCGCCCTCGGCTCGACATTTGCGATGGTTGCCGCACTGTTACTGATCGCGCAGTGGATGCAGCTCGTCGATGGCGCCTCTCCCGTCGAGGCCGGTATCCGGCTCTTCCCTGTGGCGATTGCAGGGGCAGTTGCTTCGCTCACGGCACCGCCTCTCGCCCGAGTGATTGGTGCCCGTGCGGTGCTTGCAGGCGGCGTTGGACTCGCGGGTATTGGCATGCTGGCCGTAGGCCTTCAACCGGGACAACTCAACAGCACCACTGTATTGATCGCGCTGGCCCTCGTGGGAGCGGGTACAGGTTCCCTCGCGATTGGTTCTGCCATGATCATGCAGGGCTCCCCGGAAGAGAAGGCAGGCAACGCAGGCGCGCTCGAAGAAACCTCTTATGAGCTGGGAGCTGTGCTCGGAGTCGCGATCCTCGGCAGCATTTCAGCGCTGCTGTATCGATCAGAGTTCACTGCTTCGGGACTACTCGACGGCCTCAAACCCGAACTCGCTGACCAGTCACGGGAGTCTCTCGGAGCGGCGATGGCAATCGCCGCTGACCTTGGGCTACCTGACCTTGCCCAGGGCGCGGGTATCGCGTTCACCCATGCACTACAGGTCACCGGGCTCGTGGGTGGTGGCCTCATGCTCGCGGTTGCAGCCGTCGTGTTCCTCATTGCTCCGAAGGGCACCACCCTCACTGGTTCGCACTAGCTATCGGCGCGAAACCGGTACCGAGGTACGACGGGGCGGTACCGCAGCAGGACGTGCGGTACCGCCGATCGCGCGTAACTTTGTTGGTATCAGGGTCGAACCACTCAAGGCGATCCAAGACCATCAACAGGGAGGATCATCATGACCACCACCACTTTCGCAGCAATCGAGGCCCCGGCAAACACCGGCACCGTGCCTACGCAGAGCACTGAGCCCACTGAGTTCACCGTTCCGGACTCAGAAAACACTGCAACACCGACTCCCGCAGCCACATCAGCGCCCGGGCCAAGCGCGACTTCGAACCGTGGCTTTGCTATCACGAGCTTTGTGCTCGGGATCGCGTCTGTGGTCGCCGGCTGGACGTTCGTCGCCCCGATCATAGGCTTCGTTCTTGGCATGCTCGCGCTGCGCCGCGGCACCTCCGAGCGCACACTCGCTCTCTGGGGTGTCTGGATCAACGGCGTTATCCTGGCAATCACCGCGGTGGGGATCCTCGTCATTTCGATGGCCATCGCCGCTGGCATCTTCGCGCTCCCCTTCGTTCTGGCGTAGTCCTCCCAAAACACCGAGAGAGCCCACTTTTACATCATTCAGTTCAAACGAACGATGTAAAAGTGGGCTCTCTCGGTGCGAAGGCCAGCCAGATCCGCCTAAGACTAGCGGCGCAGGCGCTTCTCGCGGATGCGCATGTTGATCACGATGGGGCTGCCCTCGAAACCGTAGGTTTCGCGCAAGCGGCGCGTGATAAAGCGGCGGTAGCCTGGGTCAAGGAATCCCGAGGTGAACAGCACAAATGTTGGCGGACGGTTTTGCACCTGAGTACCAAACAGAATGCGCGGCTGCTTGCCACCACGCAGCGGGTGAGGGAACTCCTGCACCAACTCGGCAACAAAGCCGTTGAATTTGGCAGTCGGGATCCGCGTATCCCACGAATCGAGAGCCATCTCCAGCGCGGGCACCAGCTTCTCAAGGTGACGTCCGGTGCGAGCCGAGATGTTAACACGTGGAGCCCACTCCACGTGGGCCAGATCCTGTTCAATCTCGCGCTCGAGATAACGTCGGCGCTCGTCGTCAAGCAGATCCCACTTGTTGAACGCCAGCACGAGCGCACGGCCCGACTCAAGCACCAGGTCGATGATGCGCAGATCCTGGTCGCTAATCGACTCGGTTACATCGATCAGCACAACAGCGACCTCGGCCTTTTCGAGGGCGGCGGCGGTGCGCAGCGAGGCGTAGAAATCAGCGCCCTTCTGCATGTGCACACGTCGACGAATACCGGCGGTGTCGACAAAGGTCCACACTCGGCCAGCAATCTCCACTTGCTCATCGACGGGATCACGCGTGGTGCCGGCAATATCGCTGACAACCGCACGCTCTTCACCTGCGGCCTTGTTCAGAAGGCTTGACTTGCCGACGTTTGGGCGCCCAAGCAGCGCCACTCGGCGTGGCCCAAGCAGCTTCGGCTGTGCAACCGCCGACTCTTCAGGAAGAGCGGCGATGACCTGGTCGAGCAGGTCGGCGACACCGCGACCGTGCAGCGCCGACACGGCGTGCGGCTCGCCCAGCCCGAGCGACCACAGTTGTGCGGCCTCGGGGTCGAGCACAGCGTCGTCAACCTTGTTCGCGACCAGGAAGACCGGCTTGTTCGTGCGGCGCAGCAGCTGTACGACACGCTCGTCAGTGGCGGTCGGGCCTACACGCGAGTCGACCACAAACATCACGACATCGCACAGCTCGATGGCAACCTCAGCCTGCAGCGCGACCGAAGCATCGATGCCTTTCGCATCAGGCTCCCAGCCGCCGGTATCGACCAAAGAGAAACGGATGCCATTCCACTCGGCAGGGTAAGTCACACGATCGCGCGTGACCCCAGGCACGTCTTCAACTACGGCTTCGCGGCGTCCGAGGATACGGTTGACCAGCGCCGACTTACCAACGTTCGGGCGACCAACAATGGCGACAACCGGCAGGGCCTCAGAGGTCGGCTCGCGGAAGCCCAAAAACTCGCCGTCTTCACCGATGATCGCGATGTCATCGTCCTCAAGTTCAAACGCGTCGAGGTTCGAGCGCATCGCACGCAGGCGCTCCTCATCGGTCACCGAGTCGTCGACTCCCTCACCTGCGATCACATCGCCGTCCTCATTTACGAGAACCTGACCATTGAAGATGAACCCTTCGCTATCACCCGATGCAACAATAACCTCGGGCCCATCTTGCTCGGCACCCGTTCCAGGCTTCTGCTCGCTCATTTTCCACTCTCTTCCGCAGCGGTCGATTGCGCCGCCTGCACCACATCGATGACAGCCTGAACTGACTGCCCAAAATCCAAATCGCTCGTGTCAATGAGCGTCACCCCGGGAGCGGGGTTCATAAAGTCGACGACCAACACATCTTTTGCGTCCCGCGCCATGATGTCTGCCAGCACCTGCTCGTGGTCTGCTCCCTGCAGCTCACCAGCGCGGCGCGCGGCACGCACCTCAGGCGAGGCCGTCATCAAGATCCGCACCGGCGCGTCTGGCGCCACCACGGTAGTAATGTCGCGCCCCTCGATGATCACACCGGGCAACTCTGATTCAGCGACGATGCGACGAAACATCTCGTTCAACCGGGCCCGAACGACGGGGTGCTTCGACACCCGCGACACCTGACCGCTGATCGCAGGATCCCGAATTGCATCGGTCACATCGTGACCCTTGACCCCGATAGCGGCCGGAAGCACCACCTCTATGGCGGGCTCTCCGACCAGTGTTGTCACGTATCCCCAGCTTTCGACGAGTTCCGCAACCAGAACCTCGTCGTCGAGATCGAGTTCATTTTCGAGCGCCGCCCAAGCAAGCGCGCGGTACGCGGCACCGGTGTCGAGGAGCCCAAACCCGAGCCGCTCAGCGGCGGCACGAGACACACTCGATTTGCCGCTGCCAGCCGGTCCGTCAATAGCGACGAGGATCGGCGCGGCCGCGCCAGAACCGCCAGTGTTCACAGCATCACTCACAGCGTCCTCCATCCGCGTTCGACGAGATCCGTAACCGCACGTTCGGCGACCTCCGGCAGCACCGCGATCTCCGCGAAGCCGATTTGCGCACCTGGCGAGTGCTCAAGACGCAAGTCTTCCATATTAATGCCCAGTTCTCCGAGTTCGGTGAGCAGGCGGCCAAGCTGGCCCGGCGTATCGTCGATCAACACCATGATCGAGGTGAATCGCTCAGAAGATCCGTGCTTACCGGGAATGCGCGCAACGCCCCGGTTCCCCGAAGACAGCAAGTCGGCAATGCGCCGCTTCGCTCCAGTCTGCTCGGGGTCGCGCAGTGCATCGGCAAAGCTGGCAAGGTCTTTTCCAAACGCGTCGAGCAGGTCTACCACCGGCGCGCGATTCGCGCCGAGAATCTGCACCCACAGCTCGGGGTCGCTCGACGCAATGCGGGTCGTATCGCGCAGGCCGGCACCGGCCAGGCCAACCGCTTGCTCGCTCGCGGGAATCAACCGTGCCGCCAGCAGACTCGAAATCACCTGCGGCAGGTGCGATACCAGACCGACCGACCGGTCGTGCTCCTCCGGGGTCATTTCAAGCGGGGTCGCGCCAAGATCGAGGGCAACGTCTTCCACGAGTGCCAGCGCCTCGGCGGGGGTCTCGTGGTCTCGGCAAATGACCCAGGGGCGCGCCACAAACAGATCGGCGCGTGCCATGATCGCCCCGCCACGTTCCCGGCCGGCCATCGGGTGTGAGCCGACGTAGTTCTTGAGGTCGAGTCCGCGTCGCAACAGTTCCAGGTACGGGGCGAGTTTGACGCTGGCAACGTCCGTGACAACGGCGTTCGGGTACGTGGTCAGCGCACGCTCAATCACGTCGGCGGTGACATCGGGTGGGGTCGCAACAACGACAAGCGCCGGTTCGGGATCCTGCGCGGTGCGCAGTCGCCCAGCCCCATAATCGGCGGCGAGCGCCACGGTCGTTGGTGACTGATCCTCAAGCGTCACGTCAACACCGCGCTCACGCAGCCCGAGCCCAACGCTCGCACCGAGAAGTCCGGCACCGATCACGTGCACCGCGCTACGAACGCGCGCGGCGAGTGCGCTCGGAGCGCTCTCATCGAGCGTGCTGTTCGGCGCTTTCAAGAATTGACTACCTGCTGCGCTCATCGTGATCCCCCTGTCTCGGCTTACCGCGGTACCCGCCGTCGTCCGAACTGCGGCCACCGCGTCCCTGTAAGCCGCCGCCTGCCCCACTCGCGCCGCGACGGTTGTGGGGGTTGCCTTTCGCGGCAATCCCGCGCATGCCACGAGCGCCCTTGCCATCGCCCGGTCGGCCACCCGTCACGGCGCCGCGTCCACGATCCTGCCGCCCGCCCTGGGCGCCGCGGTCCTGCCCGCGGTCACCGCCACCTGGCTGCTCTGGATACTGACCATCCTCGTCAGCCGCAGACAGCAGCGCGCCGCGCTCGCCAGCGGACAGCTCGCGCATTTCACCAACCCGCAGCGTGCCCAAGTGCAGTGGCCCAAACTGCCGACGCACCAGCTCTTCGACCGGGTGCCCCACCTCGGCGAGCATGCGCCGCACGATGCGGTTGCGTCCCGAGTGCAGGGTCACCTCAATCAACGAGTGGGTCTTACTGGAACCGCCAGGCAGCAGCTTCGCACGATCCGCCCGGATCGGACCGTCTTTCAGCTCAACGCCTTCTCGCAGGCGCTGCAGCGTTTCGCCGGTGACGCGGCCACGAACCTTCGCGACGTAGGTTTTCTGCACACCGAAGCTCGGGTGGGCGAGCTTGTGGGCGAGCTCACCGTCGTTGGTCAGGATCAGCAGGCCGCTCGTATCGGTATCGAGCCTGCCAACATTGTAGAGCCGGTCTTCAATCTCCTCCGTGAACTCACGCAGGTCGGGTCGTCCGCCTTCATCGCGCATCGTCGAGACCACTCCGCGTGGTTTATTGAGCACAAAGTATCGCTTGGAAACGTCCATCTGCACAACAACGCCGTCAACACGCACGGTGTCGGTTTCGGGGTTGATGCGCGACCCCAGCTCGCGCTGCACCTCGCCGTTTACCTCAACCCGACCACTGGTAATCAGCGTTTCACAGGCGCGACGCGAGGCCACTCCCGCGGTGGCGAGGGCTTTCTGCAGGCGAATTCGACCGTCGTCATTGTGGTCGGGTTTGGCCGAGGCAGCGCTCGGTCGATCCCACCCGAACTCGGCGAGATCCACCTCAACGGTTTCACCGTCGACGGAGAATGAGCCCCCGAAATCTTCCCTAGAACTGTTCATTATCGAATCCTTCCGATCCGTCGTCGAGCAGTGGCGCAATAGGCGGCAGCTCGGAAACATCGCCAATGCCCAAGTGCCCCAGCAGAGCCTCGGAGGTTCCATACAGTGTTGCGGTAGTTTCGGGATCCTGCCCAACCTCCGTGATCAGCCCGCGACCCAGCAGGGTGCGCACAACCGAGTCAACGTTCACCGCGCGAACCGATGCGATCGCACCGCGCGAGATAGGTTGCCGGTACGCGATCACGGCGAGCGTCTCGAGTGCAGCCTGCGACAGCTTTGACGGCGTCTGCTGCTGCACGAAGTCCGCAACAACAGGGTCGAGGCTCTCGCGCACGTAGAAGCGGTAACCACCCGCGACCTCGCGCAGCTCAAATCCACGCGGGGATCCCGTTTCCGTGCCCTCAAAATCAGCGATCAGCGACTTGAGTGCGGCGCGCACTTCACGCACGGGGCGGTCAGTGGCTGTCGCCAGCGTCACGGCGCTAAGGGCTCGTCGGCGACGATAAGCAGCGCTTCGAGCTGCTGAGCGAGCGAGTGGGCCTCGCGGGCACGACTTAGCTCGGTCGAAGGCTCTTCGAATTCTTCAGATTCGTTTTCCAGCACGTCAGTGGCGCTGTTCACATCAGTCACGTTTCCACTAGTCATAGTCGCTCCCCAGTGTTGCAAGTTCGTCGTCAGACCAGCTTTCGCCGACCCATTGCACGCTCAGTTCTCCCAGCGGTTCAGCCTGCTCGAAACTCACCGCGGCGCGTCGATACAGCTCGAGGATTGCAAGAAACCTCGCCACGATCACTCCTCGCTCCGAGACACCAGCGATCAGCTCCCGAAAGCGATGCACGCCGCCAGAGCGCAGCGCCGACACCACTATGGCCGCCTGCTCGCGAATCGACACAAGCGGCGCGTGCAGGTGGTCAAGGCCCACGGTCGGGATCTCGCGCGGCGCAAACGCCAGCATCGCGATCGCCGCAAAGTCTTCTGCGGACAGGCTCCACACCAGCTCGGGAGTTTGTTCTCGATACTTTGCATCGAGCGGCACCAATCGCGGGTGCCGGGTCTCCTCGGCTTCAAGCTGCCGTTTGAACCAATCGCTCGCCTGTTTGAAGGCTCGATACTGCAGCAGGCGTGCAAAAAGCAGATCCCGCGCTTCGAGCAGAGCAATATCTTCGGCATCCACCACTTCGCCCTGCGGCAGCAGGCTTGCAATCTTCAGGTCGAGCAGTGTCGCTGCGACCACCAGAAACTCGGAGGCGCGGTCGAGCAGTTCGATCCCCTCCCCCTCGAGCGTTGCCAGATAGGCAATAAACTCATCGGTCACAAGGCTCAGTGCGACTTCGGTGATGTCTAGCTCGTGCTTGCCGATGAGATTTAGAAGTAGGTCAAAAGGGCCGTCGAACACCTCAAGTGTGACGTGAAACCCTGCGCCGTCCTCCACAGTGGCGACGCTGTCTGCGTTGCCCACGTTTTCGTCCATTGCGACCCGCGTTAAGCGACAACGCCCCGCTGCACGACCTCACGGGCGAGCTTCAGATAAGCCTCAGAGGCGAGGTTCGTAGGCGCGTAATCGAAGATTGACTTCGCGGCGACCGAGGCATCAGGCAGTTTCACGGTACGGCTGATGACGGTGTCGAAGACCGTGTCGCCGAAGGTATCGACCACGCGCTCAAGCACCTCGCGTGCGTGCAGCGTGCGGGAGTCATACATGGTCGCGATAATTCCGTCGACCTCGATCTGGGGGTTGAGACGATCCCGAACCTTCTCGACCGTTTCGATCAGCAGCGCGACGCCGCGCAAGGCGAAGAATTCGCAGGCAAGCGGGATCAGCACGCCGTGACTTGCGGTCAGAGCGTTGACCGTGAGCAGGCCGAGTGACGGCTGGCAATCGATCAGAATCACGTCGTAGTCGGCCGCGACCTTGCGCAGCACACCCGCGAGAATCTGCTCGCGGGCGACCTCGGTCACGAGGTGAACTTCGGCGGCAGACAGGTCAATATTGGCGGGGATCACATCGAGGTTTTTGGTCTCGGTGTGCTGGATCACCTCTTGGGGATCCTTCTCTTTGCCAAGAATGAGGTCGTAGATGGTGGGCACATCGTGTGCCTGTACCCCAAGCCCGGCAGAGAGCGCGCCCTGCGGATCAAAATCAACGAGCAACACACGACGTCCGTAACGCGCGAGAGCGGCACCCAGGTTGATGGTCGTTGTGGTCTTGCCGACGCCACCTTTTTGGTTACACATCGCGATGATGCGGGCTGGCCCGTGCTGCGCGAGTGGCTTTGGCGCGGGAATAATCGTTTCGGGTCGACCGGTTGGCCCCAGCACTACCTGGTCTTTCGCCATCCCGGCCCCCTTTCGTTACGTTCTCCGACGCTCCATCCTATCGTGGGGAATGGCACCCAGCTGCCCCAACAAGTGAGCGGGCGAGGCGAGTAAATACCGCGCAAGCACTCTTCTCCCCCGGCCCGCGCAGTTGTTACCGAAACGCGAATTACTTGCTGGGCCTATAGTTCAGCACAAGCCGGTAAATAAACGCCGCCATCGCCTGTCGCGAAAGTTCGTCCTTCGGCCAGTATTCCTTCGTCGCACCAACTCGGTTGCCCGTTGAGAGCCCCTCGTCATACATCCACGAGATCTCCTTGTAGAACGACATGCCGGGTTTCATATCCGTCATAGGCGACACTACAGGAGCCTTATATCCCTTCGGGGCCTCCATGCGGTAAATGAACGCTGCCATGGCCTCACGCGAGAGTGAGTTGTAGGGGCGGAACGTCGGCTTACCAGAAGGCTCTTTCCAGCCAGTGGAGAGACCAGCCTCGTACATCCACGCGATCTCTTTGTAGAAAGAATCGCCTGGCTTCACGTCAGCGAACGGAGAGACTTTGGGAGCTTTGTAGTTCTTGGGAGCTTCCATGCGATAGATGAACGCCGCCATTGCTTGACGCTCCAGGTTATTCTGAGGCTTGTAGAGCGGCTTACCCACCGGCTGACGCCATCCGGTGGAGTACTTCATGCACTCCATCCAGTCGATCTCTTTGTAGAACTTGTGCGACAGCGACGTATCGGCGAACACGGGCACCTTGCGAGGAGCAGCGCAGGGACCCGGGTTCACTGCAGTTGGCGCGACCGTCACCTTGACCGACACTTTCGAGGCCGCGTGGTTCTTATCTCCCGCGTACTCAGCCACAATTGTTCGGGTCTCTTTAGCCTTGGGGATCGACCAGTTCGTAAGCGTTGCACTGTAACTACCGTCGTTCGCGACCGTTGCGGTGCCAATACTCTTGCCCGCAGACGTGAGCGTGACAGCGCCAGTTGGGATAGTGCCGTGTTGACCCGTTACCTTGCCAGCGACAGACTTCTGATCCTTGTTGAGGGCAACAGCAGTCGTGGTCGATGCCTGCTTCACCGTCAGTTTCGCCGAGCCCGATGCAAATACGAGCTTCCCAGTCTCGGTGTCAACAACAGACATCGACACGGAGTGCTCTCCCGCGGAGTGCGCGGCAGCAGGAATTGGAAAGCTCAGCTCGACAGAATTGCCCTCAAGGGCGATCGGGCCATAGGTGGCCCCATCAATCTCAACAACTGCGCTCACAGGATCCGGAGGGTCAACCACGCTGACGTCAATCGTCGTGGCCTGACCGTAAGTCACTTCAACATCATTTCCGGTGATTGTTACGTCGACCGGTTCTGCGACAGTAAACGTGAATGTTCCCGTGATCACGTTGCCGAACGCATCCGTGCGGGTCACGGTGATCGGGAACGTTCCCAGTTCAGTTGGTGTCCCGGAAATCTTTCCGGTGGCGTCCACCGTAAGTCCGGGCACCTCTCCACTCGTCAGCGCAAAGGGCCCATCAAGAAAACCATCAGTGACGCTCAACTGAAAATTGTAGGCCCGATCCAAAGATGCTGTTGGCGGAGCTTCGACGAAGTCAGCTCGCGACAGGGAGTAGGTGAGCGTCGCCGAGTAGGTGGCACCCGATCCCGGCCACGGATCACCCGCGACCTTAGTCGTCAGCGCTGTCGCGCCGTCGGCGAGGCCCGACCACACGGTAACTCCCTCAGGAGTCGTAGTGGCTCCAGATGATGTGGTGAGCACCACACCCTCAAGCATCCTAAACGGCTCAGCTGTCGCCACTGCCCTGCGGTACGTCGTTTCAGTCACAGACGCTACTGCGGGTGCGCCAGCAACACGCTGGTTGAGAAACCCGACCTGCCTGAGAGCAGGCCAGGTGTCGATCATAGTGAGATCAGACACCCTCGCCCCGTTAACATTCACAATCTCAAGGTTTTGGAATCCCGCGACTGGAGAGAGGTCGGAGACCTCGGTGTTTGGGGCTGAGAGCGTAATGAGTTTGGTGCGGGTAGCCAGCGGGCTCAAGTCACTTACCGGAGTCTCTTGGAAATACAGTTCAATGAGATTGGTGATGCCGCTCACAGGGTCGAGGTCAGCGACTTTTGTTCCCGCAAGCTCAATGCGCCACAGAAGAGTTTTTCCACGTAGCGGCTCAAGGTCAGCAACCTCTGTCCAGTTAAACTGGAGGTAGTCGATGAGTGGCATTGTTGACACAGGATCAATGTCACTGATCAGTGTGCTCGAGAGATTAAGTTGCTGGACCGCAGACAGACCCCGCATTGGTTCAATCGTTGCGATTGGGTTTCCACTCAGGTCCACTAACCGTAGCTTCGACGCATACTCAAGACCAGTAAGGTCGGTTATCCCAGCACTCTTTGGTTTTAGCACGTCGAGCTTGCGCAGATCCCCTCTCGTCAAGGCACCGGAGCCGCCAACTTGAGCACGCACCGCTGATCTCAGCGCAGCATCCGGCATATCCACCAGTTCGTTGTCGTCTGGGAGTGCGGCACGACTCGATCGGGTCTGCTGAGCCGGAGGCGCATTGGTAGTCGCGGCGGCAAGATCGTTATGGTCAAGCGGAATGTTTCCCACGAGACCAGGGGTCTTCGTCGGCACCGCGGCATCAAAAGCTTCCTGGCCAACGGCGTTTGCAGGCGCCACACTACCAACCGGCGCTACCGCACCAAAAGCCAGCCCCGCAATCAACACAGCCGAGGTGAACACAAATCGGCTCGAGTGAGCGGTCGCAAAATGTGCACTCAAAATTAAACTTCCCCCCAAAAGAGTTTGCCTCGGCGACGAAAGCATGGCGCGCGTTTCCCAAACAAGCAGACAAGACAGGAAGACAGCCATGGCACAGCGAATCATCGCTTCCATAGATGGAGACTCCCCAGTCAATCCGCCCGGCACCATGTGTCAACTCAAAGACTGATGTCACCGAGGCATCAATCCTCGCACACTTTCCTGGGAGATAAAGTCGCGGGCTACTTTGCGCGCGGGTGCGCCTCGAGATAGCGTTCTCGCAGCGTGTCTGCCGTCACCTGAGTGTAGATCTGCGTTGTGGTCACGGATGCGTGGCCCAGCAGCTCCTGCACCGTGCGCACGTCTGCCCCACCGGCAAGCAGGTGGGTCGCAAAAGAATGGCGAAGCGTGTGCGGCGACACCTCGTCCGTAATGCCGGCGCGCTTTGCAGCCGCACGAATCACAAGCCAGGCGCTCTGCCGCGAAAGTCTCGCGCCACGCGGCCCCACGAACAGCGCGGGGGTTCCTCGTCCGTGAGCCACCATCGCGGGACGCGCCCTGACCAGATAGGCGGCGAGCGCACGCCCGGCGTAACTACCGTAGGGCACGATTCGCTGTTTCGCTCCTTTGCCCGTGACCCGCAAGAACCCGCCCTCCTCTAGTGCGTGTTCAGGATCTCCCCAGGCGTCATCCTGATCGGGCGCAGCAAGCAGGTCGTCAACGTCAAGCGCGGTGACCTCACTCACGCGTGCACCACTCGCGTAAAGCAGCTCAAGAAGCGCACGGTTTCGCAGAGCAACGGGATCCTCGCCCCCGGCAGCGGCAAGCAGGGCCTCAACCTCTTCGATTGGTAGTGCCTTTGGCAGGCGCTGGGCCCGCCTTGGCGTGCGCACGGTCGTCGCCACATTCTCCGGGAGCAGCCCCTCGTCGAAAAGAAACCGGTGCATTCCCCGCACCGTCGACAGACGACGAGTGATCGATGCCGAGGCCAAGCCCTGCGCCGCGAGTTCTGCCACATAGCTTGCGAGGGTGTCTTGAGTGACCTCGGCAAGGTTCTCGAGCTCCCGTGTTTCCAGCCACGCGGTATACGCCTCAAGATCTCTGCGATAGGCAGCCTGACTGTTTGCAGAAAGCCCACGTTCTATGGCGACATAGCGCAGGTACCGTTGCGCTCCCTGCGATGCGGTCAGGTCCATTAGGCCGAACGTTCTCCCCGCGAGGACTCGCGGGCGGTCCAGGGCAACTGGGGATCGCGCAGCGTCTTCCAACCCCTGCCTTTTGCCGCCAGGGCGGCGAGCACGGCACTCGCCGTAACCGCGTTCTTGACGCTGCCATCAAGCACCGCAGCAACGGCGTCTTCGAGCGGCACCCAGTGCGGCACAAACTCGGCCTCCTCTTCACTACGCGCGTAATCGTGGTCGACCGTGTGGAGATCGCGAGCAAGAAACACGCGCATTGCCTCGCTGGATCCTCCAGGCGAGAGAAAGAGATCTAGCAACAAATCCCAGCGTTCGGCCCCCAGGTCCACTTCCTCGGCCAGTTCCCGTTGGGCGGTCCGCAAACCGGATTCGCCGGGCATGTCCATAAGGCCAGCGGGGATCTCCCAGTCGCGATGTGCAATGGGGTGCCGATACTGTTTGATCAGCAGCACACGATCTTCAGTGTCGAGCGCGAGCACCGCGACGGCCCCCGGATGATCCATGTAGTCACGCTCGAGCGTGACCCCACCAAATTCAAACCTGTCGCGACGAATATCCCAGACATGGCCGCGCACGAGCACTTCGGTGTCGAGTACTCGCGGCGCAGCCGGCTCGTCGATAAGCGACGAGCCCACGTCTGAGTTGTTAGTCGCCACTCTCTACCTCGAAGAGGCGTGCGGCCTCACGACGTTCGATTGCGGCTTCCACGAGCCCCGCAAACAGCGGGTGCGGGCGGCCCGGGCGCGACCGCAGCTCGGGGTGCGCCTGGGTAGCGATGTAGAAGGGGTGCACCGTTGTGGGCAGCTCTACGTACTCAACGAGCTGGCCGTCTGGGCTGGTGCCGGAGAACGAGAGTCCTGCCTCGCCAATCTGATCGCGGTAGCGGTTGTTGACCTCATAGCGGTGACGATGCCGTTCCTTCGACGTGTTTGCGCCGTAGAGGCTGGCCGCGAGGGATCCCTCGGCGAGCTTCGCCTCGTAGATGCCGAGGCGCATGGTACCGCCCAGGTCGCCGCCATCGATGATGTCGACTTGCTCGTCCATCGTAGCGATGACGGGAACCGGGGTCTCTGGATCAAACTCGGTTGAGGAGGCCCCCTCGAGGCCTGCAGCGTTTCGTGCGTACTCGATCACCATGCACTGCAAGCCGAGGCACAGGCCCAGGGTCGGAATACCGTTCTCACGAGCGAATCGCAGTGCACCGAGCTTGCCCTCGATGCCTCGCACTCCAAACCCACCGGGCACGCAAATGCCGTTGACGTCGCCCAGCGCTTCGAACGCGCCCTCTGGCGTCTCGCAGTCATCGGAGGCGACCCACTTAATGTTGACCTTCGTCGAGTGAGCAAAACCGCCAGCACGCAGCGCTTCGGTAACCGAAAGGTATGCGTCTGGCAGATCTATGTACTTGCCGACGAGCGCGAGCGTCACTTCCCCCTTGGGGTGGTGAACAGCGTCGAGCACCGGCTGCCATCCGGACCAGACAACCTCGGTCGCACGATCGTCGAGCTGCAGGTTCTCAACGATGGTCTGGTCCAGCTTCTGGCTGTTCAGCAGCTTCGGGAGGTCGTAGATGCTCTTGACGTCGATCGCATTAACTACGGCGCTCTCGTCAACATCGCACATGAGCGCGATCTTACGAAGGTTGTCGCTGGTCACCGGGCGATCACTGCGAAGCACAAGCGCGTCGGGCTGGATGCCGATGGAGCGCAGGGCCGCAACTGAGTGCTGGGTTGGTTTGGTCTTCTGCTCGCCGGAAGCACCCATAAATGGCACAAGCGAAACGTGCACAAAAAAGACGTTGTTGCGGCCGAGTTCGTGGCGTACCTGACGCGCAGCCTCAAGGAAGGGCTGCGATTCAATGTCACCGACGGTGCCGCCCACCTCGGTAATGATCACGTCAGGCTGCGGGGTCTCGGAAGCCTGCAGGCGCATACGACGCTTGATCTCGTTAGTGATGTGTGGGATCACCTGAACGGTGTCTCCCAGGTACTCACCACGGCGTTCCTTCGCGATAACGGTGGAGTAAATCTGCCCCGTCGTCACGTTGGCGGCCTGCGACAGATTAATGCCAAGGAATCGCTCATAGTGACCAATATCGAGATCTGTCTCGGCCCCATCGTCGGTGACAAACACCTCACCGTGCTGGAACGGGTTCATTGTTCCAGGATCAACATTGAGATAGGGATCAAGCTTCTGCATAACGACCCTCAAGCCGCGCGCAGTCAACAGATTTCCGAGGCTCGCAGCGGTAAGACCCTTACCGAGCGATGAGACAACACCCCCGGTCACAAAGATGTGTTTGGTGATACCGGCCTGGTCCGCGTTCTTGTCTACTCCCACGGGCTTCAATCCTATCAGTGAACTCACGTGTCGTGTAAGCGTTTGTGTTACCGAAGCTCTTGTCTGGGCACCCACACCTGTTTGATGATCATCAGCACCATAGCCGTCACTGGGATGGAGATGAGCGCACCAAGCAACCCGAGCAGTGTGCCACCCGCAAGCGCGCCAATAACAACAAGGGCACCCGGCACAGAAACCACCCGATTCATGATGCGCGGTGTGAGCAAGTACGCTTCGATCTGCATGTAGATCAAGTAATAAATTGCGGCGACGAGGGCCGTCGTCGGCGAGTCGAACAACCCGACCAGTGCCACGAGCACGGTTGCCATCAGGGAACCGATCAGGGGGATCAGCGCGAGCATAAACACGCCGACCGCCACTAGGCCAGCGAACGGCACACCAACAATCGTCATCATGATGAAGCCGAGCACTGAGTTAATAAACGCGAGTGTGACCATGCCACTGATGTAACCGCCGACGGACTTCGTGACTTGCTCGGTAATGTCGATGACCTTCGAGCGCCCTGAGCGCGGCACAAGCGTGTAGAACGCCCGCTTAATGGTCTTCAACGACGCGAGGAAATAGAGGGTCAGGATCAGCACGATCAAACCCGCGGTAAGTCCGTTGGCGATGCCGATACCTGCTTGCCACACTCCGCCAGCAACCTGCGCCCAGTTTTCTGGCTTGCTTACGAGATCCTGCCCCATCTTGAGGAGACCATCGAAATCAATGAACTGCCCAAAGCGGTCATTAAGGTCGGAAAACCAGGGTTGGTTTGTGATATCCCTGACGAGGGTTGGTGCACTCTTAATGAGCTGGGTAACCTGGTTCGCAATCATCGGGATAATAATCGCGAGCAACCCCGCAATAACAAGCACAAAGCTCGCAAACACCACCCCTATCCCAAGTGGTCGTTTGAGCCCCTTGCGCTCCAGCCAACGCACGACGGGATCGAGTCCGAGCGCAACAAACAGGGCGGCTACCACATACATAATGATTGAGCTGAGCTGCCCAACCATGGTGCCAAACAACAGGGCGACCAGTACACCCAGAGTGACGGTGAATCCAAGCTGGAATGGGCTACGGACCAAAAACTCCTTTACGGGAGCCTTCGCGCGTTCTTCTTGCGCATCTGCCGCTGCCTCGCGCGAGTCACGGTACATCGCACGAGTCTCTGCGTCGAGTTGCTCGAGGTCAACGTGCACGACATCAGGGTGCGTGTCTAGATAGGCTGCCTGCGCAGCACTATCACCTTCTTTGTCGGGCTGGACTTTATTGCCGCGTCGTCCCCAGAACTTAACCATGGATGGAGCGTATCAGCCGCCAAGGACATTTACGTCGTCTGGAGTGGGTTACTTTGGCAGTTCAAGCAACTCAGCTGCGTGCTCGAGCGCGCTCGCTGAATCACTGAGCCCCGAGAGCAGGCGCGCCATCTCTGCAAGGCGTTCGTCACCATCAAGCCTGCGACAGCTGCTCTCCGTAAACCCACCGCTCGAATCTTTCACCACACGCAGGTGATTATTCGCAAAGGCAGCGACTTGGGCGAGGTGCGTCACCACTATGACTTGCGACGTTCGGGCCAGCCGCGCCAACCTTCGACCTATCTCAATGGCGGCGGCACCACCAACACCAGAATCAACCTCGTCGAAGACAAATGTTGGCACGGGGTCAACCGCAGCAACAACAACCTCAAGCGCCAACATGACACGCGAGAGCTCACCACCAGAGGCACTCTTTGCGATTGGCCGCGGCGATGTTCCGGGGTGCGGGCTCAGCAAAAACTGCACCTCGTCTGCCCCTGACCCGCCGAACTCGTCGAGTGGTTTCACCTCGCCAACAAACTCGGCGTCAGGAAGTGCGAGCTGTCGCAGTTCGGCTGTCACACGCTCCGAAAGTTCCACGGCCGCGTCCGTGCGCAACCGCGTGAGTTCGGCAGCAAGGTCGGCCTCGTGTTGAGTTGCCGCAGCGAGTCGCGATTCGAGCTCCTCGATGGTTGCGTCGTCACCGTCAAGCTCGGCGAGGCGTCGCGCGCCTGTCTCGGCGTAATCGATCACGGCGGCGGAGTTCGGGCCGTACTGTCGAAACAGCACTCCGAGCATCGCAAAACGCTCGTTGGCCCGCGCAAGTTCACCGGGTCCTTCTTGGTCGAGGTCTCCCGCGTAGGCGGCGAGCTCACGTGCCGCGTCAGCTATTTGAAAGCTTGCGCTGCGCAGGGTCTCAAGGGTGGCTTCAAGCCGTCGATCAAACCCTGCGACGCGTTCAATCTCACGAATCGCGGAGTCCACCAGCCCTCCGGCATCGCGGCTCAGTGGATCATCTGACTCCGTTGCAAGTGCCTCGTGAGCCGTCGAGGTGGCTGCCCGCAAAGCCTCGACGTTATTCAGTAGCTCGATCCGCTCGGCCAGCTCTGTCTCTTCGTCAGGTTGCGGATCAATGCCGGCGATCTCGTCGAGCTCGGCTCGCAAACGGGTGGCTTCGATGATGCGTTCTTCGAGCGCATCACGAAGGCCTGAAACTTGGGCGGCAAGTGTCTGTCGTTCCCGGTGAACCTCGCGGTAGGTGCTGAGCACGCGCGAAATCTCTTCGCCGCCGAACCGGTCGAGGGTGTCACGCTGCGCGGCGAGGGATCGGAGCCGCAGCTGTTCAGACTGGCCATGCACCGCAAAGAGGCGTTCTGCAAGACGCACCAGGCTGCCCGCGGGAGCATTGGCGCCGCCGACACTCGCCCGGCTTCGCCCCTCAGAGCTCACACTGCGACCCATCAGCAGTTCGCCCTCCTCGACGTCTCCACCGAGCTCGTCGACGATCTCGGCGACCTGCGGATCGCTAGTGCGAACAATACCACTCACTCGAGCCTGAGCAGCCCCGTTTCGCACGGCACTGGCGTCCGCGCGCGCTCCCATGAGCAGTCCAAGCGCACTGACGACCATGGTCTTGCCAGCGCCAGTCTCACCGGTGATCGCAGTAAATCCTGGCCCCAGCGCCAGCGTTGTGTCGACGATCACGCCGAGGTCTCTGATCCTCAGTTCTTCAATCATGCGACACTCCCTGTGCCCCTACGTGTGCCTCGCCAGCCGTCAACGGGCAAGTGGAACTTACGAACCAACCTGTCGGAGAACACCGCCTCGTTCAGCCGAGCGAGCCGCACCGAATGCTGGGAGCGTCGAACACTCACCACGGAGCCCGCAGGCAGTTCCGTGCGGCGACGCCCATCGCACCAGAGAACCCCGGTCCGACGTTTTCCGGCAGAATTCGCACGGTCAATTCAGAATCGGGACCTGTGACCAGAGGCTTGTTAAACAGTGCGTGCGCGGCAATCGGCACGAGCAGCATCGCTTGCACTCCGGGCCATACAACCGGCCCTCCGGCAGAGAACGCGTACGCGGTTGAACCTGTTGGAGTCGCCAAGACCACACCATCGCAGGCGAAAGACGAGAGCGGACGATCGTCGACGCCCACAGCGACCTCAAGCATGCGCCGACGCTTTTCAACGCTCGCTTCATTCAGCGCCCAGGTCTCTGCGATCACTTCACCGTCGAGCGTGGCGCGTACCTCGATTGTGAGCCGCTCCTCGACCGTGTAATCGCGTCGTAGCACTCGGTCAATCGTGGAGGCAAGATCGTAGCTCTCCATCTCGGCGAGAAATCCGACGTGCCCGAGATTGACGCCCACGATGGGGCATTCTGAGCCGCGAATCAGTTCGGCAGCGCGCAAGATGGTGCCGTCACCGCCAAGCACAAGGGCAATTTCTAAGTCTTCAACGGCAACGTCATTACCGAGTTCTGCTGTACCAGAAGTGTCAAAGTACGAGCCGAAGTCTTCGCGATCCTGCGCTTCAAGCACCAGATCCACCCCGGCCTCGTGCAGCGCAGAAACTACCTCAATCGTGGCAGCGACCGCTTCTTCGCGGTGCGTGTGGGAGACGACAAGAATTCGTCGTGCCCGCTCACCATGCACCGTGGTCATGCCGCTCCGTTCGTTTTGGATTTAGTGTCGGGTTCGAAGTGGCCCGCAGCCAGTTCCGTAATCCGCGCTTCCCATTCTGCCGGATCGAGCCCGCCCGTGCGCGTGAAGTGTCCCAGGTATTCTTGGTTGCCCTGCCCACCAAGAATCGGGGAGCGAGCGAGGGCACTTGCGGCGAACCCATTCTCTGCAGCGGCGCGGAGCACGATCCTGATCGCTTCGGCACGCAGCTGAGGGTCGGTGACGACCCCATCGCGCACCCGTCCAACCTCGAACTGAGGCTTAATGAGCAGCACAACGTCGGCTTGCGAGCCCACCACCCGGGCAATTGCGGGCAGAATCAGACCCAAAGAAATGAAAGACAGGTCAGCAACCACCAACTCCGGCGCATCCGCGATTCCCGTCAGTTCGGTCAGGCTCTCAGCCGTCAGCTCCCGCGCGTTGCAGCCCTCGACCACACGCACACGGTCGTCTTTACGCAGCTCTGAAACGAGCTGCGCGTGCCCCACATCAATCGCCTGTACGGCTCTGGCGCCACGCTCAAGCAGCACCTGGGTGAAGCCTCCCGTAGAGGCACCGAGGTCAAGCGCGAGCTTACCCGCCGGGTCCACTGGAAACTCGTCGAGTGCTCGAAGAAGCTTGTGAGCGGCCCGGCTCACGTAGTGGTCACTGAGGCTGACCTCAACTCGGGATCCATGAACCGTCTTCGCCCCGGCCTTCATCACGATGGCACCATTGAGCGCCACCTTTCCCGCGAGGATCATTTCGCTGGCTTGGCTACGGGACCTGGCAAGACCTAACTCAGGCAGCGCACGGTCAAGCCGCTCGGTTTCCCCGTCCCACACGGCCGAGCGCTGAGTTTCTGGGTTCGCCTCTTGCCAGGTATCAGGCGCCACCATGGTCACCCCGCTGCAACTCAGCGAGCAGTTCGTCGTGGACCTGCTCGAACTGCGCCGCGCGCTGTTCGAGTGGTTGAGCTTCGATGAGCTCGATACGACCGAGCAAACCGTCTTCAGAGGGTCGCGCAGCTGCAGGCTTGCTCGCCTCAGTCTCGGTCAACTGGTCCTCGATTCTGCTCATGGTTCAAGCCTAGTCATCCCCTCCGACACGGACGGGGTTTTCCACAAGCTGCGCTCAGAAGTCCCAGCTGAATCCTTTTAGCGCCAGTGATCCTCATAGAGAATCTCAGGAACCTGAAGTCCATAGATCGCGAGCCCCGAAGCCCAAATCGCCGCACAACCTGCACGCAGCAGGTTGATCTGCGAGTCCCCCTCGGCAACCACCGAAGCGATATGGCCGTCCATGCGCACGCGCGCGCTGCCGACCCGCACTGACCCGTCTTTCAGCGTCTCCACCGATGGGTATGGTTCGTGCAGTTCAGCAAGCGACGCGACGATGTAGTCGGGCTGCATATCTTTCGATGCCGCAACAAGCTGCTTCGGCCGGTCCACACCGGTGAGCACATGCACGGAGGCGATGCCCGCGGCGCGCGCTCCCTTAATGTCGGTATCGAGACGATCGCCGATCATCAACGCGTTTCGGGTGCCAAATCGCTCAAATGCGGCCTCGTAGATCGGCGTCTCAGGTTTGCCCGCAAAAACAGGCAGGCGCTGCACAGCAGTGTGCACAGCTGACACGAGCGTGCCGTTGCCCGGCGCAAGGCCACGAGCAACCGGAATCGTCCAGTCGGTATTGGTAGCGATCCAGGGAAGCGGATCGCGGCCCGACTCCTCAGCAAGTGCAAAGGCAGCCTCTGCGAGATGTTCCCAACCGACGGAGGGATCAAACCCCTGCACTACCGCAGCAGGATTGTCGTCGGCGCTCCGCGTGATCTCGAAGCCAGCTTTGCTGAGTTCATCGGTGAGGCCCTCACCACCAACCACGAGCACACGAGAACCGCGCTGGATCGTTTCCGCGAGCAACGCAACCGCGGCCTGAGGTGAGGTCACCACGTCAGACGCCTCGGCCCGCAGACCGAACCCGCGCAGCTGTTCGGCCACTGCGCGGTCGCTACGGGAGGCGTTGTTTGTGAGATACCCGAGGCGGATCTCTGCCCGGTTCAGCTGCTCCACAGCGTTCGGGATCGCGCCCGGCCCGCGGTACACAACTCCGTCAAGGTCGGTGAGGAGCAGTTGCCTCCCCTCGATTGGAGCGGGATCAAACGCCGAGCTCTTGTTCCAGAAGGCCATTATTTAGCCTCCTGTTCGTTTCCGTCCTGGTTTTCTGCGCTCAGCTCATCACTGTCAATGATTCCAGCCTCGGCAAGCAACTCATCGACCTCGTCTTCGATCGAAATGTCGGCGACCGCAGGCTCTGCATCATTTCCTGCAGACTCATCCGCGCTGTCAGCGAACGCCGAATCTTCGAGGATCGCCTCGCCAACAGAGTCGTCCCCCTCGTCGGCAGCGTCTGTGTCTTGAGAAAGGCCTGTGTCTTTGGAAACATCCGCGTCGCCGGTTGGGTCTGCGTCCTGCGCAGCATCGGTGTCGTCGCTGAAGTCTTCGTCAGTTTCTTCGACCGCATCGTACTCTGTCTCATAGAT
Source organism: Leucobacter coleopterorum (assembly GCF_011382985.1). Lineage (GTDB taxonomy): Bacteria > Actinomycetota > Actinomycetes > Actinomycetales > Microbacteriaceae > Leucobacter > Leucobacter coleopterorum. The sequence continues at coordinate 920,924 of NZ_CP049933.1, read as the reverse complement.
CTCAAAGACCTCAAGCTCGTCGTGTGCCCCGACAAGGTTCTGCACCGCGTTTGCGGCTTGCTCCGAACGAGCCTCCCACTCTGCGGCTTCGCTCTCACGTCCAAGATCCTCGAGCACCGCGGCATAGGCGCCAAACAGGTGTGAGCTCCAGGAGAAGGCCTTCGCGGGGTTGAGCTCAGGAATCTCCAGTTCGAAGAGTGCCTGCTGAGTCTGGCCCAAGTCGAGACGCGCACCGGACATCGCAATTGCGAGGTGCACACGCTGCTCGGTATCCAGCGTCGATGCGTCTGCCGCAAGACCCGTCTCGATCGCACGCTCGGGGCGGCCAAGACCGCGCTCGCAGTCGACCATCAACGCAACGTGGTTGTCGAGTCCGCTTAGGCGTCGATAGGTGCGCAATTCACGCAGAGCGAGCGCAAAATCGCCGGTGCGGTAGGCGGTGATAGCGAGGGTTTCGCGAGTGACCGGGATCCGGCCCGCACGGCGACTTGCCGAGAGTGCGTGCTGGTGCGCGAGCTCGGGATCCTCTTCAATAAGGAACGCGACCATCGCGAGGTGCCGCGCTACCCGCTCCTGAATATCGGCTTGCAGCGTCTTGAGTTCGTTACGTGCTGCGGGGTGCAGGTCGCGAGGCTGAACCTCTTCGGGAATCACCGGGTCTTGGTGACTGGCTCGCACGGGGCGAAGCTCGTGCTGCAGGCGCTCTGCCTCGGTGAACTCGCGGTCACGGCCGCCGCGGTCACTGCGGTTGTCGCCGCGAGTGCCGCCTCGGCCGTAGCTCGCGGCGCTTCCGCGCTGCTCGCGAGAACCGCGGTCGCCGCGGTCGAAGTCACGACGCTCCGGGCGTCCGCCGTCGCGCTGCGGACGGTCATTGCGGTCACCACGATCATAGTCGCGGTGCGGGCGATCATTACGCTGGGGTCGGTCGCTACGATCAAAGGAACGCTGCGGACGATCCCCACCCGACCGCTGGTCGCGACCGCCTCGGGCGTCACGCCGCGGGCGATCGTTGCGGTCGAATGAACGCTGTGGACGGTCGTCTCCGGAACGCTGCTCGCGGCCACCACGATCATCACGGCTGTAGCCGCCGCGCTGTCGACGCTGCTCGTCACGACCGTAGCCGGGACGGTCTGAGCGCTCGTCACTCCCATAGCTCGAGCGCCGGGGACGGCCGTTGCGGTCGTAGCCGCCACGCTCCTCCCGCCCACCGCGGTCGTCACGCTGCGGACGCTGGTCATCACGGCCGTAACCCGTGCGCTGGGGCCGCTCGTCACGACCGTAGCTGGGACGTTGCGGACGTTCATCCCGACCATAGCCGGAACGCTGTGGCCGATCCTTACGATCGAAGTCTCTCCTGGGACGCTCGCTGCGGTCATGGCTACCGCGCTGTTCCCTACCACCGCGCTCGTCTCGCCGAGGCCGATCGCTGCGGTCATAGCCGCCACGCTGGCCACCGGCACCACGCTGGCCACCGCGGTTGTTGCGATCTCGGGGGTCGCGGTCGGACCGGTCGTTCCTCTGTGGACGGTCGTTCATGTTATTTCTCCCGAGTTGTCGCTGTTTAAGTAAGAGTCTATAAATGCGAAAAGGGCTGTGTAGTGAGAGCCAGCTTTGGCAATCACTACACAACCCTCCTCTTGAAAAGTTGTCCGGCGGTGTCCTACTCTCCCACGAGGTCCCCCTCGCAGTACCATCGGCGCTGTCAGTCTTAGCTTCCGGGTTCGGAATGTGACCGGGCGTTTCCCTGACGCTATAACCACCGTAACTCTATTGACATGTCCCACACCCCACTTCATTTTAGGAGTGTGTGGCCGTACGTCAAGAACCACAAAGCGGACGCGATTATCGTTACAAAATTCTCTCATGTCCCCACCCACCCTGAAAGAGTGTTGGGGTTGAAGTCAAGTCATCGGCTTATTAGTACCAGTCAGCTCCATGAGTTACCCCACTTCCACATCTGGCCTATCAACCCAGTCATCTACTGGGAGCCTCACCACCACAAAGGGTGACGGAAATCTCATCTCGAGGCCGGCTTCCCGCTTAGATGCTTTCAGCGGTTATCCATCCCGAACGTAGCCAACCAGCCATGCCCTTGGCAGAACAACTGGCACACCAGAGGTTCGTCCAACCCGGTCCTCTCGTACTAGGGTCAGATCCTCTCAAATTTCCAACGCGCGCAGAGGATAGGGACCGAACTGTCTCACGACGTTCTAAACCCAGCTCGCGTACCGCTTTAATGGGCGAACAGCCCAACCCTTGGGACCAACTCCAGCCCCAGGATGCGACGAGCCGACATCGAGGTGCCAAACCATGCCGTCGATATGGACTCTTGGGCAAGATCAGCCTGTTATCCCCGAGGTACCTTTTATCCGTTGAGCGACAGCGCTTCCACAAGCCACTGCCGGATCACTAGTCCCGACTTTCGTCCCTGCTCGACCTGTCAGTCTCACAGTCAAGCTCCCTTGTGCACTTACACTCGCCACCTGATTGCCAACCAGGCTGAGGGAACCTTTGGGCGCCTCCGTTACTTTTTAGGAGGCAACCGCCCCAGTTAAACTACCCACCAGGCACTGTCCCAGAACCCGATCAGGGTCCGTAGTTAGATATCCAATATGACCAGAGTGGTATTTCAACAATGACTCCACAAGAACTAGCGTCCCTGCTTCACAGTCTCCCACCTATCCTACACAAGCCACACCGAACACCAATACCAAGCTGTAGTAAAGGTCACGGGGTCTTTCCGTCCTTCTGCGCGTAACGAGCATCTTTACTCGTAGTGCAATTTCGCCGAGTTCACGGTGGAGACAGCTGGGAAGTCGTTACGCCATTCGTGCAGGTCGGAACTTACCCGACAAGGAATTTCGCTACCTTAGGATGGTTATAGTTACCACCGCCGTTTACTGGGGCTTAAATTCAAAGCTTCGACCCGAAAGTCTAACCTCTCCTCTTAACCTTCCAGCACCGGGCAGGCGTCAGTCCGTATACGTCCACTTGCGTGTTAGCACGGACCTGTGTTTTTAGTAAACAGTCGCTTCCCACTGGTCTCTGCGGCCACCACACCCTTTCGGAGTAAATCCTAATAAGTGGATGGCCCCCTTCTCCCGAAGTTACGGGGGCATTTTGCCGAGTTCCTTCACCATGATTATCTCGATCTCCTGAGTATTCTCTACCTGACCACCTGAGTCGGTTTGGGGTACGGGCAACAGCAAACCTCACGTCGATGCTTTTCTCGGCAGCATAGGATCACCTGCTTCCCCATACGGGTCCGCATCATGTCTCACCCAAAGCCGAAAACTATTAATAATCGACAGGCTACACATTTACACCGGGACAACCATCGCCCGGCACAGGCTACCTTCCTGCGTCACACCTCACGCTCACCACCCGAGTTTGGGTTCGCAGCCTCCACCCCACATCACCCGAAGGATCCGTGAAGCTTCAGTTTGCTTAGCACTACTCGTTAGGTCTTTGACGGTTTACCGCCGGTACGGGAATATCAACCCGTTGTCCATCGACTACGCCTGTCGGCCTCGCCTTAGGTCCCGACTTACCCAGGGAAGATTAGCTTGACCCTGGAACCCTTGGTCTTCCGGAGGACGGGTTTCTCACCCGTCTTTCGCTACTCATGCCTGCATTCTCACTCGTGTGGCATCCACGGCTGGTTCACACCGCCGCTTCACTCGCCACACGACGCTCTCCTACCCATCCATACGGCTGGACCACGAAGGCCTACCTGTTATATGAATGCCACAACTTCGGTGGCGTGCTTGAGCCCCGTTACATTGTCGGCGCGGAATCACTTGACCAGTGAGCTATTACGCACTCTTTCAAGGGTGGCTGCTTCTAAGCCAACCTCCTGGTTGTCACAGCAACTCCACATCCTTTTCCACTTAGCACGCGCTTTGGGACCTTAGTTGGTGATCTGGGTTGTTTCCCTCTCGACAATGAAGCTTATCCCCCACTGTCTCACTGCTGCGCTCTCACTTACCGGCATTCGGAGTTTAGCTGACGTCAGTAACCTTGTAGGGCCCATCGGCCATCCAGTAGCTCTACCTCCGGCAAGAAACACGCAACGCTGCACCTAAATGCATTTCGGAGAGAACCAGCTATCACGAAGTTTGATTGGCCTTTCACCCCTATCCACAGCTCATCCCCTCAGTTTTCAACCTAAGTGGGTTCGGTCCTCCACGCGCTCTTACACGCGCTTCAACCTGGCCATGGATAGATCACTTCGCTTCGGGTCTAGGACATGCGACTGAATCGCCCTATTCAGACTCGCTTTCGCTACGGCTACCCCACACGGGTTAACCTCGCCACATATCGCTAACTCGCAGGCTCATTCTTCAAAAGGCACGCTGTCACACCTACAAGGGTGCTCCAACGGATTGTAAGCAAACGGTTTCAGGTACTATTTCACTCCCCTCCCGGGGTACTTTTCACCTTTCCCTCACGGTACTAGTCCGCTATCGGTCATCTGGGAGTATTTAGGCTTATCAGGTGGTCCTGACAGATTCACACGGGATTTCTCGGGCCCCGTGCTACTTGGGATACACACCACGCAGTGCCACCATTTCGGATACGGGACTCTCACCCACTCCGGTCCGCCGTTCCAAGCGGTTCTCCTATAGCTACACATTCACGTCGAGTGGCCGGCAGACCACTCAGGCATGTCCCACAACCCCAACCATGCAACCCCTGCCGGGTATCACACATGACTGGTTTAGCCTCATCCGGTTTCGCTCGCCACTACTACCGGAATCACATGTTGTTTTCTCTTCCTGGGGTACTGAGATGTTTCACTTCCCCCCGTTCCCTCTACCCGCCCTATATATTCAGGCGGGAGTCACCAGGTACGCAAGCGCCCTGGCGGGGTTTCCCCATTCGGAAATCCTCGAATCACAGCCCGTTTATCGGCTCCCCGAGGCTTATCGCAGATTACTACGTCCTTCTTCGGCTCCAGATGCCAAGGCATCCACCGTTTGCTCTTAAAAACTTGAAATCACATAAGCATAATCATCATAAAAAGACACACACCAAAAAATGGTGTGCGACCAATGAAATTAAAAATAAAGTATCTCAAGACAAGACAAGCACTACTCTCCGCGAAGGAGAGAAGCACATCCTTGTCTTGAAAGATGCTCGCGTCCACTGTGTAGTTCTCAACGTACGGTCGATCCCCGCGCCATGGACAACATGTTCCACAACCCAGGGTCGAAGACTCAGTTCCCACACCAACAACCACTCCCCAAATTCAGGGAACGACCATTACCGTGGTGGCTGGGCCTTCAGGACCCAATAGTATGCACTTAAGTAAAGCCTTCACTCGAGTCGCCCACCTGTTCCGACCAGACCCACAAAGGATCCGGTGTACTAACACAGACGAATGAATCAAGACTTGTCTTGTCGAATGTTCCACCCATGAGCAGCTCGCAGTGAACATTCGCCACTGTTCGAGCCATTCTGCAACCCACAAGGGGTTGAGTGCTCCTTAGAAAGGAGGTGATCCAGCCGCACCTTCCGGTACGGCTACCTTGTTACGACTTAGTCCTAATCACCAGTCCCACCTTCGACGGCTCCCTCCACAAGGGTTAGGCCACCGGCTTCGGGTGTTACCGACTTTCATGACTTGACGGGCGGTGTGTACAAGGCCCGGGAACGTATTCACCGCAGCGTTGCTGATCTGCGATTACTAGCGACTCCGACTTCATGGGGTCGAGTTGCAGACCCCAATCCGAACTGAGACCGACTTTTTGGGATTCGCTCCACCTCGCGGTATCGCAGCCCATTGTATCGGCCATTGTAGCATGCGTGAAGCCCAAGACATAAGGGGCATGATGATTTGACGTCATCCCCACCTTCCTCCGTGTTGACCACGGCAGTATCCCATGAGTTCCCACCATAACGTGCTGGCAACATAGGACGAGGGTTGCGCTCGTTGCCGGACTTAACCGAACATCTCACGACACGAGCTGACGACAACCATGCACCACCTGTTTACGAGTGTCCAAAGAGTTGACGATCTCTCGCCCGTTCTCGTATATGTCAAGCCTTGGTAAGGTTCTTCGCGTTGCATCGAATTAATCCGCATGCTCCGCCGCTTGTGCGGGCCCCCGTCAATTCCTTTGAGTTTTAGCCTTGCGGCCGTACTCCCAGGCGGGGAACTTAATGCGTTAGCTACGACACAGAACCCGTGGAACAGGCCCTACATCTAGTTCCCAACGTTTACGGCATGGACTACCAGGGTATCTAATCCTGTTCGCTCCCCATGCTTTCGCTCCTCAGCGTCAGTTACGGCCCAGAGATCTGCCTTCGCCATCGGTGTTCCTCCTGATATCTGCGCATTCCACCGCTACACCAGGAATTCCAATCTCCCCTACCGCACTCTAGCTTGCCCGTACCCACTGCAGGCCCGGAGTTGAGCTCCGGGTTTTCACAGCAGACGCGACAAGCCGCCTACGAGCTCTTTACGCCCAATAATTCCGGACAACGCTTGCACCCTACGTATTACCGCGGCTGCTGGCACGTAGTTAGCCGGTGCTTTTTCTGCAGGTACCGTCACTTTCGCTTCTTCCCTACTAAAAGAGGTTTACAACCCGAAGGCCGTCATCCCTCACGCGGCGTTGCTGCATCAGGCTTGCGCCCATTGTGCAATATTCCCCACTGCTGCCTCCCGTAGGAGTCTGGGCCGTGTCTCAGTCCCAGTGTGGCCGGTCACCCTCTCAGGCCGGCTACCCGTCGTCGCCTTGGTGAGCCATTACCTCACCAACAAGCTGATAGGCCGCGAGTCCATCCCCAACCGATAAATCTTTCCACCCACACACCATGCGGTGATAGGTCATATCCAGTATTAGACGCCATTTCTAGCGCTTATCCCAGAGTCAGGGCAGGTTACTCACGTGTTACTCACCCGTTCGCCACTCTTCCACCCAGCAAGCTGGGCTTCATCGTTCGACTTGCATGTGTTAAGCACGCCGCCAGCGTTCGTCCTGAGCCAGGATCAAACTCTCCGTAAAAAATTACATGCCCACGACCAGCGGAATAAGCTAGAACGTGAACGAGTTCAACCTGACAAAAAAACAAACATCATTACTGACGTTCATATATGTTTTGTCCAAAAGGAATCGCCATCAACCAACCACAAAACGTGATCAGCGACGGGATAAATAATTGGCATTTGACAATTAAAGTGCACACTATTGAGTTCTCAAGGACCAGACACCCCCGTACACACCCAACCGGGCTTCCGAAAAGCAACCTGTCAAACTTACCACACCCGATTTCATCTTGCAAATCCGTGTTGGAATCAAATTCCCTCACATGCAAAACTCACTCGTTCCGAAGACCGAGTTCCACGAGCTGTGGCGGTAAGTCTTGAGCGCAACGTTATCAGCGGGCCGCTCTCGCTGCCCGCTCCGTCGCGCTGACAAGAGATAACATTACGGGGATCCACCCTCCCCGCAAGCTGCGCCCCCTACCCGGGCGTGTCGCACCACGTTACGCCATTGTGTCCAGGATCGCGGTGAGCTGCTCGAAGGTGGTGAGCGGGTTCACAATCGCAAAGCGAGTGTTGGGCCGCCCCGGTATGAACTCGGTACGACAAACGCTTGCTGGTCCGCCAAGAGTCGGTCGGACCACCTGTTGTAGTCCTCTCGCTCCCACCCGTCACGTTCGAACACCACAACGGAGAGTTGTGGATCCCGAACCAAAGTCAGCCCGGGTCGACGCGCGATTTCCTCGGCAATCTGGCGCGCGAGCAGGATCGCGTGTCCAATCGCTTCGCGGTAGGCCGCTGCGCCATAGGTCGCGAGCGAGAACCACAGCGGAAGTCCACGAGGCCGCCGCGTCAACTGCGCCGCGTAGTCGGAGGGGCTCCACTCTGCTGCCTCAGTCAGGGTGTCGAGGTACTCTGCGTGCTGGGTGTGCGCACGACGCCCAATTTCGGGGTCGCGGTAGATGAGCGCGCAGGCATCGTAGGGCGCAAAGATCCACTTGTGCGGATCAACGATGACGGAATCAGCGGCTTCCACACCCGCGTACAAATGCCGCGTCAGCGGGGAGAGCATCGCGGTGAGCCCGTAGGCCCCGTCAATGTGGAGCCAAAAGTCGAAGTCTTGCTTGAGCGCCGCGATTCCAGCAACGTCGTCGACGATCCCAAAGTTTGTGGATCCGGTGGTGGCCACAACAGCGATGACCTGATCACCGTATTGCTCAAGCGCCTCGCGCACCTCGGGAGCACGCAGCACTCCGTCATCGCTCACGGGAACGGCGACCACGTCAACGTCCATGACTCGCGCAGCGGATGCAATCGACGAGTGCGCCTCCGCACTGCACACGATCACCCAACGACCGCGCGGAGCATCGCGATCGTCAATACGCTCCCGCGCGTATTCTCGGGCAGCAACGAGCGCTGACAGATTTCCGATTGTGCCTCCCTGCACAAACACGCCACCCGATCCCGAAGGTAAGCCAAACTCATTGGCCAGCCAGGTCAGCACTTCATTTTCAGCGTGCACCACCCCGGCCCCTCGAGCCACGAGCCGCCGTAGAGCGCGCTCGCGGACACCACCAGGTCGAACGCAACCGCGGCCTTCGAAGGGCACTCGGAATGAACGACAGGAACTGCGGGTGATCAGTGGTGATACACGCGGGTGCGAGCACGTGCTCAAACACGGCAAGCGCCCTGGAAGCCCCGATCCCTTCTTCGTTGATCGTAGTGCCAGCGATGCGCTTGAGCTCGGCCGCCGTGGCTGCATGGTCGAGCGGCGTGTTGTCTGCGAGGATTCTGCGCCGGGAGTATTCGAGGACCTGATCCACAATTCGCCGGGTCTCGTCTGAAACCGAGTGCATGCGGGTGTGATCCGCCTCGGGTGTGCTGCCCAGTGACATCCAGAACTCCTCATCTGTCTCCAAGATCATCTCGGGTTTGAGGGGTCTGAGGCAAGCCCCGCTTCGTCTTGGCCAACTGGAACAGCAAAGCGAGCCGAAACCGTGGACGGCTCCAAGGAGTCGACTCGCTTCTGAGCAGATCGACAGCTAGCGAGAGTCAGCGGTCACCCACCTAACCGCAGCGCTGCGGTCTCGTCAGCGCCATCGAGCAGGTGTCCCGTTGGCTGCGCATCGCGCGGATCCCGGAGGCCCATCGCACCATTATGGCCGATGAGCAGCATCAAACCTAGGTAGAGCAAAAAACTCACGGCGAACGCCGGAATGTTCGCGCCAATCGGGCTCGGGGTGATGTATGCCAGCAGGTACGACAACACGGCACCGATCACCCAGACGGCAACAGCAACCCAGTTCACACCACAGAGATACCAGTAGCGACTCTCAGGTCGCTCGTGCAGAATCTGGCGGGAATAACCACGTTTTTTCAGGAGGTAATAGTCAGCGATCATGATCGCAAACACCGGCACGAAAAACGCGCTGATCACAAACAGGAAATCAGTGAACTGGTTCAACAGACCAAGGAACGTCGAACCAATGACCGAGACGGCCCCGAGCACCAGCGCGGTCGGCAAAAATTTCAGGTGCCACTTGGACTGCGCATTGACCACTGAAGTCACCATCCCGAACACCACCATGGTATTGGTCGCCATCACCGACAAGAAAATGGCGATACCGAGCGGCCAGCCAAAGTCAGCAACAATGACAGTCGGATCAAACGGCGTCGCCTCGTGCCCGCGGAGCAGCACCGCGGAGAAGGCGACGAGCCCGAGGAACATCGCAATCGAGGTCGACAGCGTGTAGCCGATCCCCGACCCAATGATGCCCGCTTTGCTGCTCTTTGCGTGCCGGTTCATATCCGCCGAAAGCACTGTCCAAGAAATCGCGGTTGCGATCACCATGTCGAGCGTGATGAACGGGGTGCCGCCAAGCGAGGCGTCGACCGGGATCGCCGCAAACTCAGACGGCGAGAACGCTCCGAATGCAGTCGCGAACACAAACCCCATCACAATGAGGATCGCGAGTGCGAGCCAGGGCTCAACCCGCGAAATGCCGGTGTGCCCAAAGATGGCGAGCACCACAACAATCGCTTGGCAGAGCGCGGAGAACAGCATCGGGTTTGAGAACCCAGTCGCCTCGTGCACGAGGTAATTCACGGTGACGCCAGCGAGCATCGCCTGCACCCAGCTCCAACCCATCAGGATGATCAGGTTGGCCGCCGCTGGAAGCACACTGCCACGGATGCCAAATGAACCACGCGTCAGCGCCATGGTCGGCAGACCGGTGCGGGTTCCCATGTTGCCAACAAGCACAAGCACCACAACGCCAATCAAAGTACCCACCACGATCATCGCGCTCGCCGTGCCAAACGACACGGCGGGTGTGAAGAGGGTTCCGGTGAGCAGCGTGGTGACCACGAGGTTAGCCGCGAGCCAGATCATTCCGATGCGGAGCAACGACTGCGTGCCGCGTACGGGACCGGCGGAGTCGTCGTCGCCGTCGAGGTTGACGGCCATGGTTTCTGGTGAACTCATGATGCCGCCGCCTCAGTTTCAGGCGTCGTTGAGAGGTGCTCGTGGATCGCCGTTAGTGACCCGTCTTCGTCGGCGCGAAAGATGATGCTTTCCCGCTCGACATACGAATCGGGGCCGTCGTTCGAGTCGATGCTCGTGGCGACGGTGTGGCTGAAGACCGCGCCGCCCGGAAACGCCTGCACGAGGCGATCAGTCGACGTGCACGCGGTGACCCGCCAGCCTGCTTCAAGCCACGAGGACCAGAGCTGCTCGTATGCCTCGCGCGAATCAAGGCGGGCGGCCTCTGGATGAAAGATGAAGGTCGCGTCGCTTGCGAAACCAGCAAAGTATGCTTCGGTATCGGTGTCTGCGAACGCGCGAATAATGTTGTCGGCCGCGGCAAGGACTGCAGCTTCGCTTGGTGTGTTCATAATATTTCTCCCCGAGAATATTGGGTTGGCGATACGCCGTTGAATTGAGTTGTAAAGTGCGGCCCCCGGGCCCCTGCCTATCCGAGGAACCGCACCTCAGGCGGAAGTTCTAGTCGCGTGCTGCCATAGCACTCACCAGTTCATAAACAACGTGGCTCGCAGCCACGGCGGTGATCTGCGCGTGGTCGTATGCAGGAGCAACCTCAACGACATCGGCACCGACGATGTGCAGATCTGCGAGCCCGCGAATGAGACGCAGCATCTCACGACTGGTCAGACCGCCGGCCTCCGGGGTGCCGGTTCCGGGAGCATGCGCGGGATCGAGCACGTCAATATCGATCGAGATGTAGAGGGGTTTGTCGCCCACTCGCTCGCGGATGCGCTCGAGGGCGGCAGGCACGCCGTTCTCTTCGATAAACTCGCTCGTGACGATCTGGAAGCCGAGCTTCACGTCGTCTTCCAGGTCACCCTTGCCGTAGAGCGGACCGCGAGTGCCACCATGCATGCTGGCGGTGAGGTCGATGAGGCCCTCTTCTGACGCCCGACGGAACGGAGTGCCGTGTGTGGTCGGGGCACCAAAGTACGTGTCCCAGGTATCAATGTGCGCGTCAAAGTGGAGGACAGCGACCGGGCCGTGCTTCTTGTTGATCGCACGCAGCAGCGGCAACGCGATGGTGTGGTCGCCACCGATCGTGACGATCTTGTCAACGCGCTCGCCCAACTCTGTCGCGGCTTCCTCGACCTGACGGACTGCCTCGTCGAGGCTGAACGGGTTGGCAACAATATCACCCGCGTCAACGACCTGCTTGACCGCGAACGGTGAAACGTCTTGCGCGGGGTTGTACGGACGCAGCAGACGCGAGGCCTCGCGTACGTGTGTTGGGCCAAAACGGGCACCGGGCCGGAAACTCACACCGCTATCAAACGGCACCCCAACAACTGCGATGTCTGCGGCGGGCACGTCTTCGATACGTGGCAGCTTTGCAAATGTTGCGATGCCCGCGTAGCGGGGCGTGAGACTTGCATCGACCGGCCCCTGCGGGGTGTGATCACTCAAGATTATTTATCCCTTCGAGTTGCATGGCAGTAAACTTGTGAAGTCTGGTAGTTAACTTTCTCACACTATAGGCTGGAATCCCCCGCGCGGTCAAAGCCGTGCCCCGAAATCTCGCAGATTAAGGACGGTCAGACCGTGCGCCCAGTCCACCCAACAGCGGACGAAGGCAACGTGCAAATCGGCGCAAAGCTCCGCACCGCACGCACTTCGCAGCGGCTCACACTGGAGCAGCTCGCGACGGCCACCGGCCTCACGAAGGGATTCATCAGCAGGATCGAGCGCGACGACACTCTGCCCAGCGTGCCGACACTCGTGCAACTCTGCCAGGCACTCTCGCTGCCAATCGGCAGCCTTTTTGAAGAACCGAACATTCAACGCATTGCGCTGGCGGATGCACCCCACATCAACATGGGCGGAGAGCTCGTGGATGAGCGGCTCGTCACCCCACGATCCGTTGACGAGGTGCAGGTGATCCGCTCATCCCTCAGACCGCACGCCACCGGCGGCGACACCCTCTACACGGTCAACTGCACACTTGAGGTGCTCCACGTCATTTCCGGCCGCCTCACACTGGTGCTCGTGGGGCGCGAGGAAGAGCTGCAGGCTGGCGACACCATCACCTTCCCCGGTCCAACTCCGCACACCTGGCGCACCGACGACGAGGGGCCGAGATTACCTGGACCCTCGTGCCCGCGGCGTGGAGCGGATCGGCCTAGCCTTTCCACTCCTGGTCGTTATGCCCCCGGGCGATTAACGGGGGTCTCTGGAATGCCCGCCAGTTGCATTGCCACCGCGTTTTGCGCCTGAATGCGTACATACTCGATCTCGGTGCGCGCGGAGAAATAGGCAATGTGCGGGGTCAACACAACGTCATCTCGGCCCAGCATCGGATGGTCGGGTGCCGGGGGTTCTTGCTCAAGCACGTCGAGGGCTGCCCCCGACAGGTGGCCCGCATCGACCGCGGCAGCGAGTGCGACATGGTCAACGAGCGCTCCTCTCGACACATTGACGAGCACTGAACCTCGCGGCATCGCCGCGATAAACTCCGCATCAACCATGCGCTCGGTCTGCGGGGTGAGCGGCAGGTGAAGCGAGAGCACGTTGGCAGTTGCTCGCACCTCTTCGAGTTCTGCACGACGAACACCCAAGGCCTCGAGCTCGTCGCGCACCTCGGGGTATCGGGCAGCATCGGGTCGTAGCCAACGACGTCCCCAAACAGCGGCCCGGCGAGACGGACGAGTTCACGCCCGATCTTGCCAAGCCCGATGATACCGAGGGTGGTCTCGCTGAGCCGCGGCGGAGCTGCGGGAGCGCGGTCGTTCCAGTTGGTCGGGTTCGCAGAGTTCGTGTAGAAGTTCAGCTGGCGCACACTCGCGAGCAGGATCGCGAGTGCGTGGGTCGCCACCTCCTCCGTCGCGGCACCGGGAACGTTGGTGACCCAGATACCGCGTTCGGTGGCGGCCTCGATGTCAACATAGTCAAACCCCATCGACATGAGTGCAATGAGCTTCAGCTCGGGCAGCGCCTCGATTACGCGGCGCGGAATCTCTGCGTAACCGGGCAGTAGGACAGTCGCCCCCTGAGCCCCGGCGATAATCTGGTCGGGGTCACGCGTGCCCAGCACCCGCACCTCAAAACCGTTCGCCTCGAGCAGTCGGATTCCCGGGGTGGGATCCGTGTCGTCAACATCGGTGTAGACCGCGATGGGTCGTGTGGATGTCGTCATGTTTCACGCCCCCTGATTCGTCGAGAAGGTGTTCTGATCGATATGGATTAACTGCAGGCCACCCGAGGCAACAGCCGCGTCGACCGCCGCGGAGAGCTCAGCTGCGTCAGTCACCCGCGTTCCCCTGCCACCAAAGGCCGTCGCGACGGCGGCCCAATCGGGCTGCGCAAGATCAACACCAACCGGCGCGATGCCAGCGTCAGCCTCGTTTTGCTTGATCTCTGCATAACCGCCGTTGTCAACAACAATCACGGTGACGTCTTCACCCTGCTCGACCACGGTGATGAACTCATTCATTGAGAACATCAGCGCGCCGTCGCCGGTCACAACAAACGACGGACGGTGTGGGGCTGCGATCCGCGAGCCGAGCGCCGCTGGCAGCCCGTAACCGAGTGTGGCGTATGTTGCCATGTAGGGGGTCGAGTTTGCTTCGGCGACGGTAAGCGTATTGAGTAGCCCCCAGTAAGCGATCTGCGACGAGTCGGTCGCCACGATCGCGTTCGCCGGCAGCGCCGCAGCAATCGCCTCGGCAAGCTCTGTGTTGACAGCCGACAGCTCCGCCGACTCGGCACGCACGGCAGCACGGATCTCACGCACCCGGGCTGCAGTCGTCTCGAGGAGTTTTGTGTCCGCTCCGCGATCCTGAACCGTCGCATTGAGAGCAGCGAGCGTCGCGGCCGCGTCGCCAACCAGCCCGATATCTGCCCGCTGGTTCTTTGAGATCTGCGACTCGAGCAGGTCTACACGAATCACCGTGCCCGCTGCTTCAAGGGCGGAAACCCACAGCTCGGCCTCCCCCAGCTTTGAGCCGACAACCAACAACACGTCAGCTTGCTGCGCGACCTGACGGCCCGCCGCTAGCCGCAGGCAAGAACCGACGGCAAGCGGATGGGACTCATCGAGCACACCCTTTGCGTTGAGTGTTGTGACGACCGGCGCGCTCAGGCTCTCGGCGAGCGCCCGAAGCTCGGCAGTAGCCCCGCGAGAGCCGCCGCCCGCAAGAATCGCGGGGCGCTCGGCCGAGGCTAGCAGCGTCGCCGCCTCTGCGACGGCCTTTGAATCTGCGGCCGCGGGTGCGGCGAATACACGGGGTGCGGTGGCCGCCTCGGCGAGATCGGTCACCTCTTCAAGCACGTCGAGCGGCACCTCGATGTAGACCGGGCGAGGCCTGGACGTTGCGAACAGCTCGAACGCATCGTGCACAGCGGCGACCGCCTCCTCGGCAGAACGAACGCGGCGCCCCCACTCGACAATCGCGGAGGCAGCGCTGAGCTGATCCTTCGTCTCGTGGAGCGTGCCAACGTCGGCGAACTCCGCACCGAGCGCGGGTCCGGGTGACAGCAGGATCATCGGTCGCGACTCGCAGTAGGCGGTGCCGGCCGCAGAGAGAGCGTTCAGCAGTCCGGGGCCGCTGGTGGTGATCACCACACCAGGCAGGCCGGTCTGCAGAGACCAGCCATCGGCACCGTAACCCGCGCCCTGTTCGTGACGGGTTGTAACGGGACGGATCCCGAGCGAGGTGAGCGGCCGGTAGAACTCAAGGTTGTGGGTGCCTGGGATACCAAAGACCGTGTCGATGCCGTAGCCGCGAAGGGTCTCCATGACGACCCAGCCGGTCGTGCGCTTGGGGTGGTTTGCATGTGTTCCTCGAGTTCTTCAGAGTGATGGGGCGATCTGCCCCTCGCATTCGCGAGGGGCAGATGCGAGGTTACGAATCAGAGATGTTGACTGCAGTGGTGTCGGTGCGGGCCGTGAAAGAGCCCGTGACCGGGGCGGTGTCGGAGTGCTGCGGCGCGAAACGCACGCCGATCCAGGCGGCCAGGGTGAGCAAGCCGAAGAAGGCGACCACTGACCAGAAGTTGCCGTCGGTAACGACAAGCAGCAGCGAAGCGATCGCGGGAGACAGGCCACCCCACACGGCAGCACCAATGCCATAGGACAGCGACATCGAGGTGTACCGAGCCTGGGGGCGGAACATCTGCGCCATCAGGGTCGACAGCGGGGCCCACGCACCACTGAGCGTGACACGAATCAAGATTACGAACAGCCAGATCAGAGCTACGTTCTTTGCCTGGATCGAGAGCACCAAGGGGATGATGACCAGGAATGAGGGAATAATGCCCAGGTACATGACCCACTTCACACCGATCTTGTCGCCGAGCGCTGCAATCGGCAGGGTAACGACCATCTCCACGAGCGAGGCGACCGTCAGAGCCCCAAGAATGATCCCGGGATCAAGGCCGATCTCGGGGTATCAGCGTAGTTCTGCACGAATGTGGTGGCGATAACGTAGCCGCCTGAAGACATCGCAATGATGCAGAAGCCGAGCAGAATCGGTCGCCAGTTGTTCTTCAGCGCGAAGAGAATCGGGGTCGACTGCTCTTTACCCTCCACTTTTTGTTCGAACACTGGGGTCTCTTCAACGCGGTAGCGCACCCAGAAACCGACGGCAATCAGCACGACGCTGAAGATGAACGGCAGGCGCCAGCCCCAGCTCAACAGCGTTTCTTCGCCCAGACCAGAAAGCGCCCAGAACGCACCCGTTGCCATTGCGGCACCGAGTGGGTTGCCGACCTGGGTGAAGCCACCGTAAAAGCTCTTCCACTTCGACGGTGCGCTCTCGACGGCCATGAGGCTTGCGCCACCCCACTCGCCGCCGACCGCGAGCCCCTGCAGCATTCGGCAGAGAATCAGCAGGACCGGTCCCCAGATGCCAATCGTGGCGTACCCCGGCAGCAAACCGACAAGTGTCGTGGCAACCCCCATCAGCACGAGGGTGATGGTGAGCGCTGGTTTGCGTCCAAGCTTGTCGCCAATGTGACCAAAGATGATGCCGCCGAGTGGCCGCATGAAGAAGGCAACCGCGTAGGTGCCGAACGACGCGAGCGTCGCAAGTGCAGGATCAAGATCCGCTGGGAAGAATACCTTCGGGAAAATGATCGCGGCTGCGGTGGCGTAGACGTAGAAGTCGTACCACTCGATGGAGGTGCCTACGAGCGCGGCAAAACCTCCCTTCAAGGCACGCTTATGCGTGTTCGGCTGGGACGCCGTAGTTGTGGACATATGAGCTCCTTTGCTGGACATGGAGAGGGGTCGTGCGTGGTGATCAGCGTGCGGTTTATCGGGCGAAGACACGTTCGCCGCCGATCCAGGTTTCTGCGATGCCGACCTGGGCGAGCTCAGGGATCGGTGTTGCGTGCGGGTCACGGTCAAGCACTGCAAAGTCGGCGCGTTTGCCAACTTCGATGCTGCCGAGTTCGTCTTCGCGTCCGAGTGCGCGGGCAGCGGAGATAGTGTGCGCGCGCAGCGCCGTGTCGAGCGAGACCGCAAGGTCGTCGGACCCGAGTTGCGTGCCACGGCGGGTGATCCGCGAGACAGCTGCCTGGATCGCTTCCATGGGCCGAGGATCGGCGACCGGTGCGTCCGAGGAAATCGTTACGGGCACACCCGCGCGCTCAAACTCGCCGAGCGGGTTGAAGCGTTCACCGGGAGTGCCGACTGCCTGCTCAACTCCCTCACCCCAGTTGTAGTGATGCTGTGGCTGATTGACGGGCATAATGCCGGCAGCGGCCATGCGCGTGATCTGCTCAGGGGTCGGCAATCCACAGTGCTCGATGCGGTGGCGGGCGTCCGCATCGGGGCGCTCCGTCTGCGCTGCTTCGATTGCGGTGATGACCATTTCGAGTGCCGTGGGTGACTGCGAATGGGTCGCGGTTTGCAGGCCAGCGCGGTGCGCCTTCGCGATGAGCTCGGTGTAGTCGCGGGGGTCGTGGTACAGCTGACCGGTGCGGCAGGGGTCACCGACATAACCGTCTGGGAAGTAGGCAGTCCAGCCACCAAGCGTGCCATCGGAGTAGAACTTGATACCGGCGAAGCTCAGGTATTCGTTGCCGAACTGACCGTGCAGCCCCATCTCGATTGCTTCTTCGAGCAGATGCGAGAGCAGGTACATGCTGACGCGCACCTTCAAGTCCCCCGACTCGGCGAGGCGCAGGTACATGTCGAACTCACGACGGCTGACCTGCGCGTCGCCGATGGTGGTGACACCGCCCTCAAGGAAGTTCTCCTGAGCCGCCGCGAGCTGGCGTTTGTGCTCGTCGGGCTCGTCAGCGAGGTGGAAATTCGGGCCGTGGTGGCCGATCTTCACTCCTTCGAGTCCGGTCAGCACGTTGCACGCAGCGTCAGACAGCTCGCCGGTGAGTTCACCGTTGGCATCACGGAAGAATTCGCCACCCTTTGGGTTGGGGGTATCACGGGTGACGCCGTGCAGCTCGAAGGTGTAGCTGTTGACCACACCACCGTGGCCGGAGGCGTTCATCAGGTAGACCTCGCGGTCGGTCGCGACCTGATCGAGCTCAAAGCGGGTTGGGTGGCGGCGCTCGGCGAGGTTACGCTGCTCGTAGCCGTAACCTCGAATCGGTCGGCCGGCGGGCAGTTCCTTTGCAGCCTCAGCGAGGAGGGTTACGATCTCAGGGATCGAGCTCGCTTTGTCGGGTCCGCAGTCGACCCAGCTCATCATCTGGCCGAGCATGAGGGGGTGCGCGTGGGCATCGATGAAGCCCGGCACCACCGTCTTGTCGCCGAGGTCTATGAGCTCGGGATCAAGTGCGCTGATCCTGCCCGCCGCCTCGCGGCACTCCTCCACAGCTCCAACGTGGTGGATCCGATCATCAATCACGAGAAACGCTTCCGGCGTTGAGGCGCTGTCATCAAGCGCGTGGATGCGCTCGGCGGTAACAATCTTTGGTGCAGCCAGCGTGGGGCCTGGGTGAAAGCAAGTTTGCGCACGGTGAACTCCTTTGTTGCGAATCGATATGAGAATACGCAACATTCACGGTGCTTGCAGACCAAAAATTGCTGATGGATCACCTGAAAGCAAAATTGTCACGCATGCTCACCATATTCGCTTCGATTACTGCAAATATTGATCACAACTCGCTTTTATGCCACACGCATCGGTTTGCCTCTGAGACAATTTACCCGTGGATAGCTTTGACGAAGACCTCATCCGGGCGCTGCAGCTCGACGGTAGGGCACAGTTCTCAACTCTGGCGAACGAACTCGGGGTACATCGCACCCTCGTTGCCCAGCGAGTCAATGAGTTACTCGAATCAGACGAGATCCGAGTCCTCGCCGCTGTGCACCCCAGCGCCGTCGGGCTGCCCGTTCAGGTGAATCTGCAGGTGCGCATCAGCGGGCCAACGACCCCAGTGTTTGAACGACTCCTTGAGTTTCCAAATGTGGTGTTTCTCTCAGAAATTAGCGGCCAATCGCAGGCAGTGGTTGAGGTCTGGGCCGCCGATCTCGAAGATGTCGGCCGCTCCGTTCGTGAGATCCAAGCCATCGAGGGTGTCGTCGAGGCCCAGTTCACTATCTACGACCGCGTACTGCGCAGGCTGCGCCTCGGGCGAGATCCTGAGCCCAGCGACCTTGTGTTCGACGACTTCGATATCGCGCTCATGGCAGAGCTGCAGACTGACGGGCGACTCACCTTTGGTGAACTCGCGCGACGTACCGGGCGATCAGCCTCCGCTTGTCGGGCCCGAACTCTCCGGCTGTTGGAGTCTCGAGTCATGCGTATTGGCGCCGTGCGGCGACGGCGCACGGCTACAAGCTCCGTACTCTCCGGCTTTGGCGTCATGCTCACTGGCCAAGAAGACACACAAGCCTCGGTCGAGAAGATGCTGCTTGAGCTGCCTACCATCGAGTTCGCGGCGCGCACCCTCGGACGCTACAGCATCATTGCGACCATCGCCGCAAGATCTCTGCCCGATTTCACTGACATCGCGCGCCGAATACGAGAGCACCCGAGCGTGCACCTCGTAGAAACTTGGATACACGCTCACGTGTGGTTAGAGCGCTATGAATGGGGTATGGATCGGATCCTGCAGCACGCGCGGGAAGAAACAAGTTAGGCGCGCACACCCGCGAGAGTCTTTTTGCCGCGGCGCAGGACAGCAAACTCACCATACAACAGGTCTTCGGTGGCGAGCGTCTGATCTTCTGTGGTCACGGCAACGTTGTTCACGTACACCCCACCCTGCTTGATCGCCCGGCGTGCCTCACCGAGGCTCTTGACAAGTTCGGCGTCAACCATCAGCTGCGCGATTGACGCACCGGCAGTGCCCATTGCCTGGGGAAGCTCGCTGAGAGCCGCCCCGAGGGTTGCCGCATCGAGCGCGGCGAGATCCCCCTGGCCAAACAGCGCACCGGAAGCATCGATAGCACCCTGGGTCGCAGCCGCACCATGCACGAGCGTGGTGACTTCGAGCGCGAGGCGCTTCTGGGCAGCTCTTTTGAACGGCTCCTCTGCGACCTGGCGCGCGTACTCTTCAATCTCGGCGCGAGACATGAAGGTGAATACTTTCAGGCGATCCACCACGTCAGCATCGGCCTGGTTGAGCCAGAACTGGTAAAACGCGTAGGGCGAGCACATCTCGGCGTCGAGCCAGATGGCGTTGCCCTCGCTCTTGCCAAACTTGGTGCCGTCGGAGTTCGTGATCAGCGGCGTGCCGATCGCGTGGGCCGACGCACCCTCGACCTTACGAATCAGGTCGGTGCCGCTCGTCAGGTTGCCCCACTGGTCGCTGCCGCCCGACTGCAGCACGCAGTCGTACTGGCGGAAGAGCTCCAAGAAGTCGAAACCCTGCAGAATCTGGTAGCTGAACTCGGTGTAGCTGATGCCCTCTTCGGAGTTGAGACGGGCAGCAACAGCGTCCTTCTTGAGCATGGTGCCAACGCGGAAGTGTTTGCCGATCTCGCGCAAGAAGTCGATTGCGCTGAGCGGCGCAGTCCAGTCGAGGTTGTTGACGAGGCGCATCGCGCTCTCGCCGTCCTGCGACAGGAACTTAGAGACCTGAGCCTGCAGGCGGGCAACCCACTCGGCAACAGTATCGAGGCTGTTGAGCGTGCGCTCCGCAGTGGGGCGAGGATCGCCGATCAGTCCGGTGGAGCCGCCCACCAAACCGAGAGGCTTGTGTCCCTTAAGCTGCAGTCGACGCAGCAGGAGTAGCTGCACGAGGTTGCCTAGGTGCAGGCTCGGTGCGGTCGGGTCGAACCCGCAGTAATAGGTGAACGGCTCGCCCTCGAGCAGGTTCGACAGAGCTTCAGCGTCGGTCGACACATGGATCAGCCCACGCCACTCCAGCTCTTCCCACAGGGTGGCAAAGCTGTCGTCGTTCTTCTGGGCCGACAGGATCTCGGTGCGTTCATTTACTACAGACACGCCAGCCATCGTACCGCGTTCACAGGGCACTCTCATCGAATACGCGCAGCTCCGCAAGGATCCCCACCCGAGAGCTCATTTTTACGTATTTTTTGGGAATTAATCATGCAAAACTGCGCTCCCGTTGAGGGCACACAACTCAGCGAGGAACCAAGCGTCAGCGCGTTCGCGGGCTGAATCGATTCGACCATCCCGGTCTTGCACGAGCACCATTTCGTCGTGCTTGGCGGCGCGCTCAAACTCGGCCTCGACGAAGCGGAGCAGCACCGCAGGTCTGGTGCCGTCGCCGGCTTCTCGGGTCACTGCTTTCGCTGCAATGAGTTCACCCGCCGCTTCGGCTTCCTCGGCGCTCACCGACGATTCACGAATGAGTGTTGGCAGGTCCATCGGCGGCACGGCTGATTCGGGGTGATCGGCCAGCCACCGCAACGTCACTGCGGGCCGCAGCGCGTAGAAGAACCGCTTGAGCGACGTGCCCCCGGCCAGCTGTTGCTGGCCGACATGCAGGTAGTGACGCAGGATCAGGTCTCTCTCAACGGTTTCGGCGGCGAGCGCAAGCAGCCGGTCTCGAAATCCCTCATCACCGGTGTACACAATGGGTGAACGCAACCACTCAAGCGCGGCCGCGTTGCCCTTGAGGATCAGGCGAACGGCCTTCGCAAGATCCCACCCGCTCACGTCGAGCACTGCGTCGAGTGGGGTCTCGATAACGTCGCGCGCTGGCCACAGCGACAGATAATCCGACGCGGGCCGCACGTAAATGAATCTGCAGTCGTAGTCGCTATCCGGCGAAGGAAATCCCCACGCCCGACTGCCGCTCTCGATGGACCACGGGATCCGCACGCCGTGGTTGGCTTCGACCCTTGCCAGACGGGAGTCGATACTCTCAACGACCGCAGAGTCCATGGAGGGAGGGATAGCTCGCATCTACAGATGCTATCGCCCCCCACGAACGTGCCGTCTACCCGCCCAAGTGCCACTTGCCCGCGCTGCAAACGCGGCGGCAAGTGGCACTTTCGTGGGGAGCTAGCACTTTGGGCAGGGGGCTCTACTGGTACGCGACGGCGTATCCACCAATGGGAGCCCCGCTAGCAATCAGACCTGGGTGCAACGCTGTGGTACCAAGGGGCGATCCGGATCGAGAGCAACACCACAAGAGTGGAAGCATGAACATTTCGGCTCCACCCCAGAACATTCTTCAGGCGATCGGCCTCACTAAGCAGTACGGCCCGACTCGGGCACTCGACGGTGTCTCCATCGGGTTCGCAGAAGGCACCTCGACGGCCATTATGGGGGCCTCGGGCTCGGGCAAAACGACGCTGCTGCACTTGCTCGCTGGGATCGTCGCCCCTGATCACGGCACGGTGAGTTATTCACAGGCCGAAATCGGCAGCCTCTCTGACGCGAATCGCAGTCGCCTGCGTCGTGAGCAGTTCGGTTTTGTGTTTCAGCAGGGTCTGCTGGTGCCAGAGCTAACAGCCGCAGAGAACGTCGCCCTGGCGCTCATGCTCAATGGCATGTCGAAGCGCGAAGCGATCGTGCCAGCGACCCAGTGGCTCGCGGCCCTTGGGCTCGGGGGCATGGAGGACCGCAGGATCGGCGAGCTCTCTGGCGGCCAAGCACAGCGAGTTGCCATCGCACGCTCGCAGGTGACCGGAGCTCGCATCGTATTCGCGGACGAGCCAACCGGCGCACTCGACTCCACGACTTCACGTGAGGTCATGGACGCGCTACTTGGATCGACGATAGGCCAGGGCCGCACGCTCGTAGTTGTCACTCACGATCCCTCCATAGCGGCGAGGTGCCAGCGGGTTGTCACACTGAGTGACGGCAGGATCATCGGTGACGTTTTGAACACCGCCGCGAGTGAAGCCGGGGCAGCACGATGATCCTCAACGTTCTCCCCCTGCTCTCGCGGCCTAGTCGCCAGGGCGCGAGCGCGATCCTGCTCCCCGGGTTTGCTTTTCTTGCGGTCACAGCTTTACTCGCCATCGTGCTCGGCGGAGCGCAGACCTTTTGGGGGTACACCGATGACGCCGCAGGTCTCTACATCGCCTTTGCCGTAATCGCGCTCGCGTTGCTCGTGGTGCCACTCGTTTCGCTCGGTGCGGCGGCGGCCAGGCTGTCGGCACGGCGGCGCGACGACAGACTCGCGATCCTACGCCTGCTCGGTGCGACAGGTCGATCCACGGCGGGCCTCGCAGTGATCGAAGCAACGGGCATTGCCTTCATTGGCGCATTTCTTGGGGCGGCGCTCGCATACGCACTGTCACCTCTCATCGGTCTGATTCACTTTCGCGGCGAAGCCCTCGGAGCAAGCGGAGTCGCTCTGCCGCTCGGCATCGCGACAGCGCTCGTACTCGGGGTGTCAGTCATTGCCGCGGCGAGCGCTCTGATCAGCCTGCGTCGTGTGATCATCTCTCCACTCGGTGTTGCACTCAAGCAGTCGGCACCCAAGATCCCCTGGTTGCAGGCCCTCATCGCGATCGCCGCGATCCTCGTCTCGGCCATGGTGGTGAACGGTGTCGGAACTCTTGACGGCTTCGGCGTCATTATTGCAGCGCTCGGGATCAGCTTCGCCGTTACGCTTCTTGCCATCGACCTGATCGGAGCGTGGGTGCTCTCGCTGTTCGGTCGTTCAAAGGCCCGCCGTGCGCAGAAACCCGCTGATTTACTCTCAGCGCGATTCATCCTTGAGTCACCCCGGGCGGCCTGGCGCCAGGTGTCGGGCGTTGCAATGTCGAGCTTTATGGCAGTGTTTGCCGGATCAGGCATCGCTCTCATGAGCATTGCCGAGGCCGAGGGCTCAATCACCGACGATCCACTGGGGCGATACCTGATCGGTGATGTTCGCACGGGGGTCGCCATCACGGTGATCGGCACGTTCCTGATGGTCGCCTGTTCCGTCGCGGTGAATCAAGCCGCGCAGATTCTCGATCGACGCGACGTATCGCGCTCGCTCCAGATCATGGGCACTCCGTTTGAAGTGCAGGATCGGGCCCGCCGGGGCGCAACCATGCTCCCGTTGCTGCTCGCTTCGGTTGGCTCGGCGATCCTCGCTGGAGTCCTGCTCTTTCCACTCGTCGGCATGGCGGTGGTCTTTGCGCCACTCTCGCTGGCTATCACGCTGTCAAGTATTGCGGTCGGCGTGCTGGTTGTTGTGGCGACTCTCACCGCAACAAAACCGCTGCTGCGGCAGGTCGTGCAGGGGTGAGGTTCAGTGCGCGCGGCGCAGCACACCGCGCCAAACCCTGAGCAGGCGCAGTTGCACGATCCCGAACAGCACCCACCAGGCGAAGGCCCCGACCACACCGGCACCAACCAGGCCCAGCACCACACTGAGCAACCAGATGGCCGCGCAGATCACGATGGTCAGCAGTAACCACACCGCGGTTCGCAGCGGTGCCCTCCGCCAGATCCAGCCAAGGTCTCGCCAGGGGCGCCGCGCAGCCACGGTCATCAGGGTGGCGGGCAGGATCGCCGCAATCACCGGGGCCACCATTGGCAGTGCGACCAGCAGTGTGCTGACGACGAGCACTCCGCCGAGGCTCCACAGCGTCAGCACCAATCCGGGGCCACGAAACGTTTCGACAGAGCCGCCTGCAACCCAGGCAGCCGAAACGGCCAGTGCGAGCGTGATGACGAGCCCCGAAAGCACCGCCGCAATCGGCGCACCACCGAAGCCCCACAGCAGGGCCTGCAACAGCGCTGCCAGGGTGATCACTACACCACCAACCGGGGTGCTGCTTTGGTCATCACTGCATCACTCACGGTTTCACCGCCTTCGTGCCGTCGGCTGCCGCGGACAGCAGATCGTCAATCGAGCCCGAGTAGACCACTCGTTCCCCCACACTAATCTCGACGGTTTCTGGCTTTTCACCCGGTGAGGTCGCGCTCAGCGCTTCGCCGTCAACAGTTTTTCCCGAGCAGGTTACCGTCCAGTCTTCTGCGGTTTCGCACGCTGGCACCTCAAGAAACGCAGTGTTCTGCGTCACTAAAAAGTCGATCGTCGCGACGCGCACGGTCGAGGCGCGATCCCCGCTCACGGGCGCGAGCCCCTGCGTCAGGGAGTACACCGAGAGACCCAGCAGCACAACCCCGACTGCCCCGAGCAAACCCACGACCGAGAGGATGATCCTGCGGGCAAGCCGCGTGTGCGGCACCATCTCGGCCACCGCGACGAGCGCACGAATCGGCCAGGTGGGCCTTCCTTGTGGTCGGCTCTGTGCCGTGCTCTGACCGCTCATCCTTCGACCTCCTTTTCGTGTGCCGCGATCCGCGCCAGGTGTTTCATGCGCTCCGCCTCGATCTTGGCGTCGGTAACGTCGTCGAGCGGGAAAGGTGCTGGCAACAGCAGCTCGGTATTGCGGTCGAGCGGGGATCCGCGGCGCATCAGCGGGGCCTCGATCCAGTCGTTGAGTGCAAACTCACGGCTGCGCGATGCGAGATCTGACGCTGAGCCGTCACCGGTTGGCGCGGAGGGCGAAGCGTGGTCAATGACGGTCGTGAACAGCGAGAGAGTGCCGTCGCGGTTGTCCATGATCTCAACGGTCTGCTGTTGCTGCGGGAAGTCAATGCAGGATGCGGTTGTGATCTCCCAGAACCCGCTCGTGTCCGTCGTGTGGGCCAGGATCTCATTGACGTGAGTGTGCCCGTTGAGCCACGCGACGACCACTGGGTAACGCAGCAGCAGGTCGAGCAATTCTTGCGACCAGTACAGGCGTCCTGTCTCCCCGGCCTGCGCGAGGGGTTGTCGAGTGTGTGGCTGTTGTGGTGTGAGGCGATCAGGATCAGCCTGCGCTCTTTTTCGGCCCGCTTCAGTTCGCCCTCGAGCCATGTGAACTGGGCCTCGGTGACCGCGCCGTCGGGGCCAGCAACCCCGTTGCAGGTGTCGAGGCCGAGCAAGCGCACGGATCCGCTGAGATCGGCCTTCCACCAGGTCTCACCCGAGAGCAGATTGTGCTCGGTGAACCCGTGCCCGACCGGCCCAGGGCTCGCCGGAGACTTGAAGTGCTCAGCCATAAACATGTGCTGATCGTGCAGCCTCCGCTTTTCGTTGGCGGGCACCGTCTTCATGCCGGCCGCACCAACAACGTCGCGGATCGATCCGCCCGACTGTGTCCAGGCGCTATTTTGTGAGGAGTACTCGTTGAGCATGTTCGCGAGGGTTGTGGTCATCGAGTATGACTTACGGTTGCCAACCGCGACCTGCCGCATCCTATCGGTCACCCCAAACGCTCCGTAGAGCAACACGTCGTGGTTGCCAAACACGCTGTACCACGGCGCGGGGAGCCCAATAGAGGTAATCTTCTTACTGACCGCCTGCTGCAGCAGTTCGGGAAGTTTCGGAAAGCCGTACTTGGCGAACTCGCTGCCCTCGGGATCGCCAGGCCGGTACGCCCAGTTGGCATCGTTCCAGGCCTGCACACCGTGGTACTCGTCGCCGCCCGATCCGGGATCAACCGTGCCGCCGTCGAGCAGATCGATGTACCAGCGCAACTCAAGTTCCGACAGCATGTCGGTGCTGTCGCCGGTCACCACGGCGGCACCAAGCGGCGCACCCGTGAGCGGACTGTACCTGGCCTCGTAGTAACCCTCAACCATTTTGGAGACGACCGCCGCGGTGAGCTGCTCCTGCGGGCGGAAGGCTCCCGCCCAGGTGCCGTGATTCAGATCGATCAGTGGTTCGAGGCGGCACGGCGACTGCGCATCGATTAAGTGCAGATCGGAGAGGTGCGCGAAGTAAAGCAGCGAGCGCCGATTTTTTGTGCGCGCCGCATCGGCCTTCTTACGAAGGATGTCGAGGCGGGGTAGGTACTTTTCGCCGGGGCCGGTCTCAAGCTTGCGGTACTCCCCTGCAGCACCGGGCCACGCAGGAAGGTCTGCTGCAGTGTTGTCGGGAAATCGTCGAGCGGCGCACCCTTTTCGATGCCCTCCAGCCTGCGAACCGTCTGCCTGCCAAAGGCATCGGTCTGCAGCCCGTGCACCACGGCGAGCGCACCAATGCCGTGCATAAAACTGCGCCTACTCAGTCCCGCCATTGTGAACTCTCCTTCAGCATCATCACGTTGTTTTCGAGCATAGGATCAAAGTTGCGAGAGCGCATCCTCCACAATGCGCGAGACCACAGCCTCGCTCCGAGCCCGGTCGGCAGCAACCAGCCCAATACGGGTGCGGCGGTCGAGCACATCATCTACGGTCAGCGCCCCCTCCGCCCGCACAGCATATTCAATCTCGGCTTGCGTCACCGAGAGCCCATCGACAACCGATTCCGCCGCGTCGGCACGCCGCGAACGGGCAATCGCGTCATCCACTGGGGCCAGTCGCAGAGACGATGTTCGACTCGCCAAAGCATGCAAACCACGCACGTCCACGGCCAGATCAACAGCGTCCTCCGCCATGCGGCGATACGTTGTCAGCTTGCCTCCGAGTACGTTGATGAACCCCGCAGTCGACTGCTTGACGAGATGCTTTCGCGAAATGTCGGCCGTACTCTCGGAGCCAGCGTCAATGAGTGGCCGCAGACCTGCAAAAGATCCACGAATCTGGTCCTGCCGCACAGGCGCTTCAAGAACACGATTGAGACTCGAGAGCAAAAACGATACCTCTTGCTCGGTCGGCTTCGGAACCAGAGGTAACGGTCCCGGCGCGTCCTCGTCAGTGAGGCCCAAGATCACGCGCCCATCTGCCTGAGGCAGCGCGAACACGTAACGGCTCACTGATCCCTCGTGCGGGATCGTAATCGCCGCCCGCGGATTGCCTAGATCAGCTGCATCAAACACCAGGTGAGTGCCGCGACTCGGACGTACGGTAATTTCCTCGTCAAGCCCACCGGCCCACACCCCGGTGGCATTGATCACACTGCGTGCGCGGATCTCAAAGCGTTCACCAGCAAGTGTGTCTTCAACACTGGCACCGTCACCCCGCAGCTCGAGAGCTCGCACGCGGGTGAGGATCCTCGCCCCCAAACCGGCCGCAGTTCGCGCGACGGTGACAACCAGCTTGGCATCGTCTACGAGCTGTCCATCAAACGAGAGCATGCCACCACGCAGGCCTCTGGGGTTAAGAGGCGGCGCCAGACTCAGCGCCTTACGAGCGCCCACTAGTCGCGGCCCTGGAAGCACACTGCGAGGAGTGCGCGCTTGCATGCGCAGCAGGTCCCCGACCCCCATACCCACAGCTCCGGCGGCGCGCTGCATGAGACTAACACCGGGCACGAAGGGCAAGAGCTGGGGTAATGGCTGGATTAGATGGGGAGCAATCTTGGTCATCAATAGATGGCGCTCGAACGCGCTCTCCTTCGCCGTAGCGAAGTCTCCTGTCGCAAGGTAACGGAGGCCGCCGTGCACGAGCTTCGAACTCCAACGACTGGTTCCGAAAGCGAGATCCTCGGCCTCGATGAGCACCACACTCAGACCGCGGGAAACCGCGTCAAGGGCGACTCCCGCTCCCGTAATCCCGCCACCCACCACGAGCACATCCGCGGTGTCTACCGCAGCGAGTTCAAGGTCGCTACGACGCCTGGTTGCGTTCAGAGAAGTGGCGGAGAGAATCATGACTGCAAGTACCCTTCGAGCGCAATGCGCAGTTCGCGCTCCCACGCTTCTTCATCAATGAGTTCGGCAACCGTGTCGTGGGAGAGCACTGCGGACTGGGCAATGAGGAGGAGCATGACTGCAATCTGTTGGGGTTCCCCCTCTCGCACTGACCCGTCACGCTGAGCCACGGCGATTGCTCGGGTCAACCATCCTTGAATGAGTCGTTGACTCGACCCCACACGCTGCAACATGTACCGAGTGAAAGCTTCTGGCTGCCGCTCAAGCAGGCAAGCATAGACCGGGTCGGCTCGGAAGAGCGTGGAGAACCGCAAGACGTCATCAACTAGCGCGGTGCGGGTGGTTGCGGGATCAGGAAAGGCCTCGAGCACAAAAACCACCCGACGAAGAAGTGCCGCCCGCACAACATCATCCGCATCACTCCAACTGCGATAGATCGTGGGGCGACTGAGTGCAGAGCTTCGTGCCAACTCAGCGATCGTCACGCCGTGAATGCCCCGCTGCTGTATGAGCGTGTCGGCAGCGTCAAGCACACGAGACTGCGTGGAATCCCACACTGGAATCTTGCTACCAGAGGGCAACATAGAAGCTTGACGTTTTTCCATGATGTGTCACACTGTAATGCATGACCGCAGAAAATGGCAGGGCCAATGACGACCAGCCGATGCGTTGGAATGGCTGGGGCGACCCTGAGCGAGCGAAGCCCCTGCCCCGAGCCGTGCAAGCACTTTTACCCCTGTTACTCGGTCGGGTCCGAAAACCAGCTACTCCCGCCGAACTCGCGAGCGTTCAACTGAAACCCACGGCGCTGAGCAGTGAAGATCTCCAGGCGTTTTGCGGCGTGGTTGGCGACGACAATGTCTCCACCGCACCCGAGACGCGCATTTACCATGCGGGCGGGCGATCCACCCCTGACCTGCTTCAGCGCAGAAAGGTTGAACAGGACGCACCCGACGCGGTTATGCGCCCCGGTAACCACGAAGAAGTCCGCGCCTGCCTCGACCTCGCGGCGGCTCGCAAGATTGCCGTTATCCCGTTCGGTGGCGGCACGAGCGTGGTCGGTGCGCTCGACCCCGTGCGCGGTGCGCAGCGGGCGGTCGTGAGCCTTGATTTGCGACGCCTGAGTGGGCTCGTCAGTCTTGACCCGGTCAGCGGTGAGGCCGTACTCGCCGCCGGTACCACCGGACCAGAGGCCGAGGCTCTCCTCGCCGAGCACGGCTTTGAGCTTGGGCACTACCCGCAGAGCTTCCGTTATGCAACAGTCGGCGGGTTCGCCGCGGCCAGGTCGTCAGGGCAAAATTCGGCGGGGTACGGCCGATTCGACACGATGGTGACCGGGATCCGCGTCGCCACCCCAACCGGCGACCTCGAACTTGGCCGCTCCCCCGGTTCTGCCGCTGGGCCAGACCTGATTCGAGTGTTTCTTGGGTCAGAAGGAATCTTCGGGGTCATCACCGAGGTCAAGGTTCGGGTGCACCCTGTACCGCAGGATCGTGTGTTTGAGGCGTGGTCGTTTCCGAGCTTCGCAGCTGGCTCAGAGGGACTTCGCCAGGTGGCGCAGCACGCCTCGGGTCCCACGGTGATTCGTCTCTCGGACGAGGCAGAGACCGCAGTGAGCCTCGCCCAGGTCGGCAAGATCGGTAAGGCCCTGGCAAAGGGCGCGAGTGTCGTCACTGTGTACGAGGGTGAGGGGATTGCCCTGCGGCGAGCGCGCACCTCAGAACTGCTGCGGGCCGCGGGCGGCACTTCCTCTGGCGAGGGTGACGCCGCTGACTGGATGAGGGGCGCTTCGACGGCCCCTATCTGCGCGACTCGCTGCTCAACATTGGAGTTTTCTGCGAGACCCTCGAGACGGCAACAACCTGGACGAATCTGCCGCAACTGCGCAGCGCGGTCGAGGCGGCGTTGAAGGACGGCTTCTCCGCCATCGGTTCGAAGTCGTACATCATGTGCCACGTCTCGCACATTTACCCAACAGGGGCGTCTCTCTACTTCACAGTGCTTGCAAACATCCGCGAGGAACCGCTTGACGCCTGGCGCAAGATCAAGGCGCTCACCAACGATGCGATCCTCGCTGCCGGTGGCACGATCAGCCATCATCACGCTGTGGGTCGGGATCATGCACCGTGGTTGCGGGAAGAGGTAGGTGAAACCGGGGTCAGGATCCTCCAGGCGATCAAAAGAGAGCTCGACCCGCAAGGGATCCTCAACCCCGGGGCGGTCATTGCTGTTGACCCTGTCAGTTTGTCAGTTCAGGACTCCTGATCATGGGCAAGCACATCGCGGTGCTCTCGAACCCCTTCGCGGGCAAGGGCCGTGGACGAGGAGCCTCAGAAGAAGCGATCGCTGAGCTGCGCGCTCGGGGTTCAGAGGTGCGAGCCTATGCAGGGGCTTCCGCGGCCGATACGATCGAGCTCGCGGGGCGGGCACTTCAAGACGATCCTGCGCTGCTCGTCATCGTTGGTGGTGACGGCACACTCACTGAGATCTTGGAGAAGCTGATCGGCAGCGAGGTGCCGATGGCGCTCATTCCAGCGGGTACGGGCAATGACCTCGCAAGGGCACTAGGTATACCGCGCAATGCGGCTGAAGCGGCGGCACTCGCACTGGCCGGAGTCGCAAAACAGATTGATATTGGAGAGCTGCGCTGCAGTGGGCGGGTGAAACACTTCTTTACGATCGCCGCGCTCGGTTTCGATGCGAAGGTGAGCGATCGGACCAACCGGCTGCGCTGGCCACACGGGGCGCTGCGCTATTACATCGCGCTCGTCATTGAGCTCATTCAGTTGCGACCGTTCGCGTTCAATGTGACGATCGATGGGGAGGCCACCACTGCCGAACCAGGTACCCTCATCGCCATTGGCAACACCGAAACCTACGGCGGCGGGATGCCGATCTGTGCTGGGGCTGCGCCAGATGACGGCCTACTCGATGTTGTGCACGTTGCCCCGCTGAAGCGCCTCAGCCTGATCCGACTATTTCCCCTCTTATTGAAGGGCGAGCACCTTTCGCGCCCCGAGGTGACACATCGACGAACGCGGTCGGTACGGGTTTCGGCCCGGGGCTGACCGTCTACGCTGATGGTGAGTTTGTCGGCGTCGACGAGTGCATGATTTCGGTATGCCCCGCGATGCTGCGAATGATGGTTCCGGCGCCTAAGTAGGAGAAACCATGACTGACTTCGACAGTGCTGTTGAGTTCGACACTGATGTGTTGATTGTCGGTTCCGGCTTTGGCGGATCCGTTTCAGCGCTCAGGCTCGCCGAAAAGGGCTACCGCGTGCGGGTACTCGAGGCCGGCCGTCGCTTCGAAGACGAAGACTTCGCAAAGACGAGCTGGAATCTGCGGCGTTACCTCTGGGCCCCTACCTCGGGTGTTTTGGCGTACAGCGCATCCACCGTTTGCCACACGTGATGGTTCTCGCGGGTGCGGGTGTTGGCGGAGGGTCTCTGAACTACGCCAACACTCTCTACGAGCCAGGATCCTCGTTCTTCGACGACCCGCAGTGGCGCGAGATCGCTGACTGGGCTGCGGAACTCGCGCCGCACTATGCAACGGCGAAGCGCATGCTCGGAGTGGTCGAGCGGTATCCGCACACTGGCCCAGTGGAGCGGATTATGAAAGGAGCCGCAGAAGATCTCGGAGTTGGTCCGACGTTTCGACACGCACCGGTTGGGGTGTTCCTCGGCACTCCCGGGGTGGGCGTGCCCGACCCTTTCTTTGGCGGCGAAGGCCCCTCGCGCACCGGCTGCACACTGTGCGGCAACTGCATGGTCGGCTGCCGTGTTGGTGCAAAGAACACGCTGATGAAGAACTACCTGGCCCTCGCCGAACGGCGGGGTGTCACGATCGAGCCATTGCGCACGGTGACTCGCGTGCGGGAGCTGCCCGGTGGTGGGTTCGCCGTTACATCACGTCGCAGCGGATCCTGGACGCAGAAAGATGAGCGCACCGTAACCGCCCGCGAGGTTGTGTTGGGGGCCGGCACCTGGGGCACGCAGCAGTTGCTGCACCGCATGAAGGCGAGTGGGGATCTGCCGCGCGTTTCTGATGCTATTGGTGTGCTCACTCGGACCAATTCGGAGGCGCTGGACGGCGCGGTTGCGACAGCGGTCCCTGCGTCCGCCGAGCTGACCCGCGGTGTCGCGATCACCACTTCGTTTCACGTTGACGAGCGCACTCACGTCGAAAATGTGCGGTACGGCCCCGGATCCAATGTGATGGGAGCACTCGCGACCGTCATGGTGCCCGGCGACCGCTCGCTGCCCTCTCGGCTAGGTTTTGTACTTGGGCGTGCGCTGCGCAACCCCGTGAAACAGTTCAAATTGGGATCACTCCGCCGCTGGAGTGATCGCGGGATCATCGCGCTTGTCATGCAGACCGCCGATAACTCGCTGACACTTTCGCTGCGACGCCGTTTCGGGCGGTTATCGATGACGAGTGAGCAAGGCCACGGTGAACCAAACCCCTCGTACCTGCCGCAGGCGCACCGGGCGACCGAGGCAATCGCTGCACGCCTGGAACAAGAGACTGGCGTTCTTGCAGAGGCTCGCGGATCCTGGCCCGAGGTGTTCGGCATCCCACTCACCGCGCACTTTCTCGGCGGCGCGGTAATCTCGGCTGCGCCCGCCGATGGGGTGGTCGACCCGTACCACCGGGTCTGGGGCCACCCAGGACTCTACGTGGTTGACGGCGCGGCGGTCCCGGCAAACCCGGGTGTGAACCCGTCACTTACAATCACTGCCCTGGCCGAACGTGCGCTCTCGCACTGGCCAGCTCTCGGCAAACCCGACCGGCGCCCCGCACAGGAGGCACTTCTTAAGGATTGAGCACACTCAGGTGTTCGTTTGGTACCGATTTGCCGCTTGAAGTCGCCATACCCGACGAACTGACACGAATCGATGGGGGCTCCTCGGCACAAAAACCTACCCCCGAAACTCCGCGATCCGCTCCGCCAGGCGCGCGAGCTGCTCCGCGACACGAACATTCGCCGTTCCGCCTGCACCCACACGAGAGTTCACGGATCCCTCAATCGTGAGCACGTCGCGCACCGCGGGCAACAGGTGCGGCGACACCGCTGCGAGCTCTTCGTCGCTCGGCTCGTGCAGTTCGATCCCGCGCTCCTCGCAGTAGCGCACCAGCTCACCCGAGATCTCGTGGGCGTCGCGGAAGATCACGCCCTGCTTCACCAGCCACTCGGCAACATCGGTCGCGAGTGAGAATCCCTGCGGCGCAAGCTCAGCCATGCGGGCGGTGTCGAAAGTCATGGTCGCAACCATGCCGGTGAAGGCGGGCAGCAGCACCTCAAGCTGGGAAACAGAGTCAAAGACCGGCTCTTTGTCTTCTTGCAGGTCGCGATTGTAGGCAAGCGGCAGGCCCTTGAGAGTTGCGAGCAGCCCAGTCAGGTTGCCGATCAGGCGACCGGACTTACCGCGCGCGAGCTCAGCGATGTCGGGGTTCTTCTTCTGCGGCATGATCGAGGATCCGGTCGAGAACGCATCGTGCAACCGCACGAAGCCGAACTCCTTCGTGTTCCAAAGGATAATCTCTTCGCTGAGGCGCGAGAGGTCGATTCCAATCTGCGCACAGATAAATGTGAACTCGGCGACCACGTCGCGCGCTGCCGTGCCGTCGATCGAGTTTTCGAGCGGATCACCGAGACCGAGCTCAGC
Source organism: Leucobacter coleopterorum (assembly GCF_011382985.1). Taxonomy (GTDB): domain Bacteria; phylum Actinomycetota; class Actinomycetes; order Actinomycetales; family Microbacteriaceae; genus Leucobacter; species Leucobacter coleopterorum. The sequence continues at coordinate 886,803 of NZ_CP049933.1, read as the reverse complement.
TGCCACGAGTCGGGGGTCGAGCCCGAGTGACGACCCGGCGAGCGCGCCACCACCGTACGGCGATGCACTTGCGCGCACGGACCAGTCGCGCAGGCGCTCGAGATCCCGAACCACGGGCCAAGCATGTGCAGCCAGCTGGTGCGCGAGCAATACGGGCTGCGCGTGCTGCAGGTGAGTGCGCCCGGGCAGGATCGCCGTCGGGTGGGCGAGACACTGGTCGAGGATCGCGCCGAGAAGATCGAGGAGCAGATTCCGGATCACGGCCGCGTGATCAAGCAGGTAGAGCCGCACAAGCGTGGCGATTTGGTCGTTGCGGCTGCGGCCCGCGCGGAGTTTGCCACCGAGCTGCACACCCGTGATCTCGATGAGACCGCGCTCGAGCGCCGAGTGTACATCCTCGTCTTCTTCGGCGGCAACAAAGCGACCGTCGGCGACGCGGGCAGCGAGTTCATCGAGAGCCGCTCGCATCTCTTTCAGCTCCTCTGCACTGAGATAGCCCGCCGCGTTCAACGCGGTAGCGTGGGCCTTGGAGCCGCGAATGTCGTAGTCAGCCAGCACCCAATCAAACTGCGTCGATTTGCTCAGCGCAGCGAGGGCGGCGGAGGGGCCACTCGCGAAGCGACCTCCCCAGAGCGCACCTGCCTCGGCCGCGCGGTTACCGTCGTTATGATGTTCGTTCGCTACCGTACTCATTTTTACTCTCCGTCTTGGGGCCGGGTCAGCAGCCAGGTCATGAGGGCTTTCTGGGCGTGAACGCGGTTCTCCGCTTCGTCCCACACCACACTCTGAGGTCCGTCGATCACCTCGGCAGCAACCTCGTATTCGCGATACGCGGGCAGGCAGTGCAAGAAAATGGCCTCAGGCTTGGCCTGCGCCATCAGCTCAGAGGTGACTCGGTATGCGCCGAAAGCGGCAATCCTCTCGGCCTTCTCGTCTTCCATACCCATCGACACCCAGCTGTCGGTAATAACCACATCAGCTCCCGTGACGGCGGTCGCGGGGTCAACCATCACTGAAGCGCTGCCTCCGGTTTCGGCGGCGATCCTCTCAGCATCGGCGATGATATCGGCGCGCGGGTGGTAACCTTCGGGGCCCGCAACACGAATGTGCATGCCGGCAGTCGCAAAGCCGAGAAGGTAGGAGTGACCCATGTTGTTGGCGGCGTCGCCGACGTAGGCAGCGGTGAGGCCACGCAGGTCGCCCTTGTTCTCACGAATGGTCTGCAGGTCGGCGAGGATCTGGCACGGGTGGAAGTCGTCGGAGAGCGAGTTGATCACGGGGATTGTGGCACTTGCGGCCATCTCTTCGAGACCCGAGTGCGCGAAGGTGCGCCACACAATTAGCGACATCATGCGCGAAAGCACCCTGGCGGTGTCGGAAAACGACTCCTTGATGCCCAGTTGCGACTCGCCCGCGTTCACGATGATCGCGTTGCCCCGAGTTCAGCGATACCCGCGGCAAAGCTGAATCGAGTACGCGTTGAGGTCTTGTCAAAGAACACCGCCGCAGACTTCGGCCCCTCAAGTGGTCGCTCCGAGAACGGCGCTCGCTTGAGTCGCGCAGCGAGGTCAAGAACCTCAAGTTGCTCAGCATGGGTGAGATCGTCATCGCGTAGAAAGTGTCGTGTCACCGTTCTAGCCTAGTACGGGCGGGCATTGGAGGACTCCAAGCAACATCACTCAGCAAGACGTGAAAGGGTTACTATTAGCACTGAAACACCGAGCCTTGGAGGAACCCATGAGAATTGCAGCAGCCTTCTTAGCTGATGCCGCGAATATTCGCGAGGGTACGCTCGGCGTTCTCTCCGGCTTCATCAACACCATTAACCGCGACGAGTTCCCGGCTTCACTGGGCGCGACACTCGTGGTTGTCGTTGAATACGATGAAAACGAGGCCCGCCGCGGTGATCCCGAGCGTACATTCAGGGCCCGCTGTGAACCTGCCATAGGCGGCGGCGAGATCTTCAGTCTTGAGGGAACCTTCAGCCTCGGCGGCGGCAACGACAGCTTCGGCTACATCCCAATGGTGTTCCCGCTCGCGGAGGCCCAGATCCCGATGCCTGGCAGCTACCGAATCATCTTCGAGGGCACCGGTCTTGAGCGTGTCGATGTGCGTTTCTACGCAAACCCGAGTTCGATGCCCGGCCTTGAAGACACTGATTTCACCGACTCCGACTTCGAGGAGTAAGTCCGTGCGTGGGAGAATGGCCCGATGACCACGCTCCCCGCCTCATTGCATTCGATCTCGACGACACTCTCGCACCCTCCAAGTCAGCGGTTGATCCGCGCATGCTCGCGGTGTTCTCGCGCCTGCTTGAACGCACAACCGTGGCCGTCATCTCGGGCGGCAACTTTGAACAGTTTGAGATGCAATTAGTGGAGCGACTCGAGAGCTTAGACGAAGCCTCGCTTGAGCGACTCCACCTTTTGCCCACCTGCGGTACTCGCTACGAACGCCGCGAAAACGGGGCCTGGCGCACTGTCTATCGTGAGAACCTCGCCGCGTCTGAAAGCGCGTCCGCCCTAACCGCACTGCGCGAAGAGGCCGAACGCCTCGAACTCTGGGAGACCGCACCCTGGGGCGAGATCCTTGAGGATCGCGGCTCACAGGTCACCTTCTCAGCCCTCGGGCAACGCGCACCGGTTGCGGCGAAGCAGGCTTGGGATCCAGACGGCAGCAAAAAGAACACACTCCGCGCGGCGGTTGCGGATCGGTTACCCGGGCTTGAGGTACGCAGTGGCGGTTCGACGTCGGTCGACATCACCCGCCGCGGGATCGACAAGGCATACGGCATGCGCAAGCTTGAGGAGCACACCGGAATCCCCCTGAGTGAAATGCTCTTTGTTGGGGATCGACTTGATCCTGACGGCAATGACTACCCGGTGAAGGCGCTCGGCGTTGCTTGCCACGCAGTGACCGGCTGGGAAGACACCGCAGACTTCTTGGAGCAGCTACTGGGTTAGCCAAAACACTCCTGCGGTGAACGCAACTCAACGTCATGAGTGACCATAGCGTTGACTTGCGTTCACCGCAGGGGTAAAGCCTGACGGAAACTAAGCGGTCTCAGACACTCGGTTGAGACCGAGTGTCTCGGCGGTCTCAGCCAGCGAGGCCTTTGCGGCCGCTGCATCGCCATTCAAACCCTTACCAAACGCAGGCACCTGCTCGGTGAAAGTCTTCTTCCATTGCTTCTCAAACTGCTCAGGGAAGCATTTTGCGAGCACTCCGAGCATGGCGTGAACCGCGGTTGAAGCTCCAGGGGATGCCCCCAGCAGGCCCGCTATCGAACCGCTCGCACCAGTGATGACCTCGGTGCCGAACTGCAGGATGCCACCTTTCTCGGGATCCTTCTTCATGACCTGCACACGCTGGCCGGCTGTGATCATCTCCCAGTCGGAGGTGCGCGCCGCTGGCATGTACTGGCGCAGCGTTTCCATCTGCTTCTGCCGGCTAGCAACGACTTCACCGGCCAAATACTTCTCAAGCGACCACTGTGTAAGGCCAACCTTGATCATCGGGCCGAGATTGTGCAGGCGAATTGAGCCGGGCAGATCCCACCACGAACCCTTCTTCAAGAAGTTGGGGCTAAACCCGGCGTACGGCCCAAAGAGGATGCTTTCCTTGCCGTCAACAACACGAGTATCGAGGTGTGGAACCGACATTGGAGGCGCACCCACCGCAGCCTTGCCATAGACCTTTGCCTTGTGCTGGGCAACAATTTCGGGGTTGTCGGTCTTGAGAAACTTGCCGCTGATGGGAAAGCCACCAAAACCCTTGATCTCGGGAATGCCCGAGGACTGCAGGATCGACAGCGCGCCGCCACCCGCACCAACAAACACGAACTTCGCGTTAACAACGGTCCTGCCGTAGCCCGAGAGATTGCGCACGAACACGTCCCAGGTACCATCGGCACGGCGACGCACCCTGCGAACCTGCGTGCCAAGATTCATCTTGGCGCCCTCGGCAACGAGGTAGTCGAAGAGTTGGCGCGTGACCGCACCAAAGTCAACGTCGGTGCCGCTCTCCGAGCGGGTTGCCGCAAACACTTCGTCTTTCGAACGACGGTCAATGAGAAGCGGAGCCCACTCGGCGATCTGCTCGGGGTCGTCGCTGAACTCCATGTCGGCGAAGAGTGGCTCGTTCTTGAGAATCTCGAAACGGCGACGGAGGTAGTCAACGTTGGATTCGCCGCTCACGAAGGTCATGTGAGGGGTCGGGTTGATGAAGGAAGGGGATCGTTCAGGATGCCCTTCTTCACGAGCGTCGACCACCATTGTCGAGACAGCTGGAACTGTTCGTTGATGTCGATGGCTTTGTCGGGCGAGAGGCTGCCGTCGGCACCCTCTGGCATGTAGTTCAGCTCGCACAGGGCCGCATGGCCCGTGCCGGCGTTGTTCCATGCGTTGGTGCTCTCCGTGGCGACGCTATTGCGCGACTCGAAAATCTCGATCGACCAATCAGGCTGAACCTGCTTGATCAGGGTGCCAAGGGTTGCGCTCATCACGCCTCCACCAATGAGGACGACATCTACTGTGTTCTTGCTCACAAACGTTAAGTCTACCGCTGTTACTTCTGGTGATTAACCGCACACCTGTCACTCAACTTCGGTGCGAGGCTCGTATTCTAGGGACGGAGAGGCCCGCAGTGTCTCGCGCATGGTCCAATCGCTCGACTCCCGAATCTACAATTGTCGTGTAACCAAGCCGCCTAGCCTCGTTTGCTCGCTGCTGACCAGCGGTGATTGGGCGAACCTCACCGGCCAGGCTGATCTCGCCGTACGCCGCCAAATTGTGCGCAAGAGGCCGGTCTTCAAGCGCCGAGAGGATCGCAAGGGCAATCGCAAGGTCAGCCGCAGGCTCCGTGAGTTTCACGCCACCCACGGTCGAGACATACACGTCTTTGTCGCCCGTTTTGGCATTGAGTCGGCGCTCGAGCACTGCAAGAATCATCGCGACCCTGGCAGACTCAACGCCGCTGGTCACGCGACGTGGATTCGGCGCTGTCGTTGGCACCACAAGCACCTGCACCTCGACAGGCAACGCTCGTCGCCCTTCCATGGCGACGGTTGCGCAAGTACCACTCACGGGATCAGTGGCTCGGCTGAGAAACAGTCCACTTGGGTCGGAGACCTCTCGAATTCCTTGGCCCGTCATTTCAAAACACCCGACCTCGTCGGTTGGGCCATAGCGGTTCTTCAACGCACGAAGAAACCGTAAAGCTGTATTGCGATCGCCTTCAAAATGGCACACAACGTCAACGAGGTGCTCAAGCAGCCGGGGCCAGCAACGGCACCGTCCTTGGTAACGTGTCCGACGAGGATCACGGGGGTGCTGCGACCCTTCGCGACCCGAATCAGCGCCGCTGCGACCTCACGCACCTGTGCCGGCCCGCCAGCACCGCCCTCAACCTCGCTGCTGGCGAGAGTCTGCACTGAGTCGACAATGATGAGTTCGGGGTTGACAGCTTCGATGTGCCCGAGCACCGTTGCGAGATCGGTCTCACTCGCAAGGAAGAGCGTGTTGTGCAGCGCACCGGTGCGCTCAGCCCGCATGCGGATCTGCCCGGTCGACTCTTCACCGCTGACGTAGAGCACTTTGGCTCCCGTCATAGCTGCGCGCGCGGCCGCATCAAGCAGCAGCGTCGACTTACCTACCCCGGCTCTCCAGAGAGCAAGATCGCCGCCCCAGGCACGACACCACCGCCGAGCACACGGTCAAACTCACCGATGCCGGTCTGTCGATGAAAAAGAGCATCGCCCTGAAGCTCAGTAATTGGCCGAGCTTCTCGACCTGCCGCTGGCGCAGCTGCACGGTTAGTGCGGGAGAGTGACGCCTTCGGCACACTCGCTTCAACAACCGTGCCCCACTGCTGGCACTCCCCACAGCGCCCAACCCACTTGGCAGCCTGCCACCCGCACTCGGTGCACACGAACCCGCTTGTTATTTTTGCCATGCTGGGAGCCTAGCGGTGACCTCAGACGTTCATGTTCGAAGCCGAGTCAAACGGGACCTACTGCGCTAGGCTCAGTCGATCCAGCACCTCAGCTACCTCTGCCCGTTGGGCGTCGTTGAGGCCCTGGATGGGTAGAGGCAAACAATGTCGAGGGGCCAATCCCAGTTGCTCGGCAATCGCCGCAACCACACGCAGACTTCCCCCGAACTCGGCGAAGAGGCACCACAGCGGGTCCAGCCCGCGGATATCGCAAGCGCTTCTGCGACTCCACTTTGCTGGGCTGCACGGGCAACGGCGAGGGCCGGCCCGGGCAGAGTCCCACCGATCACCGAGTACCAGGCATCACATCCGGCATTCAGCCCAGCAGCAGCGAACGCATCCCCCGACACTCCAATGGTGACGTGCTTTGGGATCACCGCGCGGATCTGCGCAACGCGTTCGCGGGCCGCCGCAGGATCGGAAGGCACCCCCGGAATCTTGATGGATGCAATTCCGGAGAGGGCAGCGATGCGGGCGTAAAGATCCAGCGTGAAAGTGAAGTGGGTGGTGCCGGGGTTGTCGTAGACGATCACTGGCAGCTCGGTGAACTCGGTGACGGTCCGAAACAGCTCAAATACATCACTGTCGGTAAGCGGCTGGTAAGTCATTGGGGCGAGCAGCACGCCTGCCACCCCTGCCGATTCAGCGTTACGCACGTTCGCTAGTACGTGAGAGGTGCGCAGAGCCCCACACCAACAAACACGGGCACGGTCTGAGCATGGTCAACTGCCAGACGAACCACACGCGCCCGCTCTTCGACCGTGAGGTACGCGTACGACCCAGTAGACCCGAGCACGGTGATGGAGTCGACCTCAGCCGCAACCAATCGTTTGATGAGCCCCACAAACGAGGGTTCATCAACGGCATCATTGTGGATCGGTGTGAGTGGAAACGCGCTTAGTCCAGTGAAGAGACTCATTGTTGCACCTTATCTAGCATTCGGTGCGGGATCATGACAGAAGTTCCCGACACGCGTCAAACTTCAATTCGCATTCTGATTCAGAATCACATAAGCTTTTTCGCGGTGACGTGTCCGAGCGGCCGAAGGTGCGACTCTCGAAAAGTCGTGTAGGGTAACCCCTACCGTGGGTTCAAATCCCACCGTCACCGCCACCACGAAGGCCCCAACTCCCATAGAAAACACTGGGGAGGCGGGGCCCTCGTCGTTCCTGGGTTACCGACCAAAAGAGTGGATGGCGTTGGGTGTGTCATCCGCGTCCGGCCCAGCCCGTGCGGATCCAGAGCCCTCCTGTGGCATCGAGTCCGGTGTCTTAGAGCACTGGTCCTAGTGCTGGTTCCGTGAGACTTCGCCGTAGTGCTTTGAGTGACTGTTGCTGGTGGTCGGTGAGCACCTTGGTCGAGTCCAGATGTTCGGAATGCAGGTACAGCCACCACTCGAGTGCGCGGCGTTGATGCTCAGCGCTCATGCAGTGGTGGTGGACCAGACTGGGGCAATGAATGAAACAAAAAGGCAAGGTCAGTCGCTTGCGAGCTCGGGTCTGAGTCACATCACGTTCGTCGTGAAAGACCTCGACCGCATGGAACAGATCCTCACCCGGGTTCTTGGCGCGGTCAGGGTGTACGACAGCGGTGTGGAAACCTTCTCGATCTCAAAAGAGCGCTTCTTCCTGATCGGCGAGGGGCCTTCCGCGACGTGGGTTGCAACCATGCAGGGAGACGGGAGCCTTCCCGCGTCTTATAATCACGCGGCTTTCCAAGTACATGAAGCTGCGCTAAGCCAACTCCGTGAGGTTATCTCTAGCCTTGGGCTAGAGATCCGTCCCCCTCGAACCAGAATCGATGGCGAAGGGCAATCGCTCTATTTCTACGACGAAGACAACCACCTGTTTGAGTTACACACGGGCACTCTCAGAGACCGTCTGCTGACCTACGAAGCGAGACCTGCATAGACACGGCCACTTTCGCATACTCTTACTGCACCAAAAACGGCCCCGGCTACCAATGTTTCGTAGCCGGGGCAATCTCTGTCAAGGTGGATCTATCGACTGTGTTGTGTCGACCACGAGAACCTGCCCTTCGGGTGAGAGAGGTCTTTCTTTGTCCTCGGTTGTTTGCGATGCCTGAGGATCATGTTTCGCAAACGACAAGCGGTGGGGCCCGGGTGGACCCCACCTCTCGCTTATGTGTCCTGTTGGTTAGGTGGCGAGTTCTTTGTGTCCGTCTGGCACGCTCATGCCGGATTGGACTTCAATCTTTCGCGGTTTTGCCTTTTCGCTCATGGGAATAATGAGACTGAGCACGCCGTTCTCGTAATTTGCCGAGATTGCCGTCGTGTCAACTCCTTCACCGATGCTGAACTGTCGCAGGTAGCTTCCCGCTGGTCGTTCTTTGGCGAGCCATTTCACGCCATCTGTTCGTGCTGTTGTTCGGTTGGCTCGGATGGTGAGGATTTGTCCGTCAACATCAACGTCGATAGATCCTGGGTCCATTCCTGGGAGGTCGGCGTTGAGTAGGTAAGCATTGTTATCTCGATAGAGATCGACGGGCATCGCGCGCATTGGTGATCGTTGCGTCACGCTGTTGGCGATGCGTTCCATCTCGGTAAAAGGATCAAAAGACATGGACATAATGAATTAATCTCCTTCCAAAGGTGGTGCTTGAGCTTGGGATGCTCAAGTGGTTTTAGATTAGCACTCGACACCTGAGAGTGCTAATAAAGGGTGCTGAAAAATTGCTCAAAAGTGGATGCTCAGCGATGAGCGTCAGGCGATACCCGACAAGGACAACTGGAATTAGACACGATCCCGCTTTCAGAGCTTGGGATCGCGGGGGTGCCTTACTCAGGCAGCCACAGATCAACAGTCCTCGACTAGCGAACCCATCTTTGGCGCACCCACTTCTCCCCTACGATAAGACCATGCCTAACACTCCCCTCAGCGCAGAGGTCTCCTTCGCACACGCACCGTACGCAGAGGCTCTCGTACGCCACGCAGAACGCGAGCCCGTATCGCTTCTGGTCCCAGGCCACTTGGCTGACGGCGAAGGAGCCGCCAAAGACCTCGAGAAGCTGCTCGGCAAGCAAACCCTCGGGATCGACGTCACCGGCCTGCTCAGCGGCATCGATCTCGGGCCGAACTCGCCCCGCATAAAGGCAGAACAACTAGCGTCCGAAGCGTGGGGCGCCCGCAGAACTTGGTTTATGACCAACGGCTCTTCGCAGGGCAACAAGACAGCAGCGCTTGCGGTCGGCCAGTTGGGCCGGGACATCGTGCTGCAGCGCAGCGCTCACTCGAGCATCATCGACGGTGTTATTGCAGCGGGGCTTCGCTCAAGCTTCGTGATTCCCAGCATCGACATGCAGAACGGGATCGCGCACTGCGTTACTGCGGAGAGCGTCAAGCAGGCAATCACCGCTCACCCTGGCCAGGTCACCGCGGTCTACGTCGTTAGCCCGAGCTACTTTGGGGCGGTCGCAGACATCCCTGCAATCGCCGATGTCGTGCACGCGGCTGGAGCGGCCTTGATTGTGGACTGTGCTTGGGGCGCACACTTTGGCTTTCACCCCGACTTACCAGCCTCCCCTGTTAAACAGGGTGCCGACATTGTGATCATGAGCACCCACAAGATGGCGACCTCGCTACATCAGAGTGCCGTGATCCACCTCGGCGACACCGCACTCGCTGATGAGCTCGAACCACTGCTCGATCGCGCCTACCGCATGACGGCGTCAACCAGCGAGAGTTCGCTGTTACTTGCCTCAATTGATGTGGCACGCAAAGAGCTGCAGCATGGTGGGGACCGAATCAAGGGCTCGCTCGACCTCGTCACCGAGTTCAGGGAGCAGGTGCGCACCAACCGCTTGTGTACGCTCATCGACGAGACCTTTGTCAATTACCCCGACATCGTCGCGTTCGACCCTCTTCGCATTCCGCTCGATGTCACAGCGACAGGCATGACCGGCCATGACCTTCGTCTTCGACTCGCCCAAGAAAAGGCCATCTGGGTCGAGATGTCAACGCAGACAACCATCGTGCCGCTTGTTGGTGCAGGCAAACGTCCGAAGCTAGACCGTCTGCTCGACGTCATTACTCAGCTCGCGGGTTCGAGAGCTGAGGCGGCCACGGAGTCAGCGGCCATAGCTGCATGGAATGCGGCGCTCGCGCTGCCAGAACCGGGGATTGCACGCAAGCTTCCTCGGGAGGCATTCTTTGCAAAGTCTGAGTTAGTGGCGGCAGAGGCAGCGATTGGTCGGATCAGCGCCGACTCGCTCGCTGCTTACCCACCGGGCATTCCAAACCTCTTGCCAGGCGAAGAGGTAACGGCAGAGACGGTCAGGTTTTTGCGGGCCGTCGCACAAACTTCAACCGGTTACGTGCGTGGCGCAGCGGACCCTAAGGTCTCACAGATCCGGGTAGTGGCAGACTAGCGCGCTCAACCCTTCTCAGCGCGCTCAGAGATGCGCAGGTCGAGCGGAAAATCTACCGGCACGGATCCAAACATGCGCCGCCCGGCAGTCACCGCCGTCTCAGCGACGACCTCAGCAACTTTCTCAGCAAGGTTGGCTGGTGTGTGAACGATAATTTCGTCGTGCAGAAAGAACACAAGATGGGGGCGACGCCCGAACACCCGTCCCGACGCCGTTGCCGGTTGCACCTCATCGTCCTCGCCCAAGTCCATCAAGCGCGTACGCAAATCTGCAATCCAGGCAAGAGCCCACTCCGCCGCGGTGCCCTGCACCACAAAATTGCGTGTAAACCGACCGAAGTCGCGGGCCACTCGTCGAGCTCGATCTTCGTCTCGTGAGGTGGCGTTGACACCGTTTGCGGTGGCCTGGACCTCTGCCCATTCAGCCCCGGGCGGTGGCGAGGTGCGCCCTAACCAGGTAGAAACGGTTCCTCCGTGTTCCCCGGTCTCGGCCGATTCGTCGACGAGACCCATCGCCCTCGGAAAGCTGCGCCGCAGTCTCGGCACCAGCCGCCCGCTGTCGCCGGTCGTGGCACCGTACATGGCTCCGAGCACGGCAATCTTTGCCTCATCCCGTGTAGCAACCGCGCCACTCGCAACAACACCGGCGTAGAGATCTTTGCCGCGACCGGCTTCAGCCATCGCACGGTCTGCCGACATCGCAGCCAGCACACGCGGTTCGAGCTGAGCAACATCAGCACTCACAAAGAGCCAACCGGGATCCGCTCGAAGAACCGGCCGCAATTGCCTGGGCAGCTGGAGCGCACCTCCACCGCTCGAGGCCCAGCGCCCAGTCACCACCCCGCCAGGAACATAGACAGGACGATAGCGTCCGTCGCGCACCCACTCGTCCATCCAAGCCCATCCGTTCGCCGTAAACAGGCGGGCTAGCTTCTTGTATCGCAGGAGCGGTTCGAGAGCGGGGTGCGAGTGTTCGGCGAGTTCCCACTGTGAAGTTGATGACACCTCGATCCCCGCGTTTTTCAGCGCACGAAGCAGCTTCGGCGGCGAATCAAGACTGGCCTGGGGGTCCCCAGAGCCGCTCGCACTTCTTCAGCAACCTCAATCATGCGCTCTGGTTTCGTGCCGGACGCCGGTCGCGACCCCAGCACTTCCCGCAGCAGCCGATCGTGCTCAGCCACATCCCACGGCACTCCGGCAGCACTCATTTCGACCGCGGCCAGTGCGCCCGCAGACTCGGCCGCGAGCAGCAATCCAAGCCGCGCTGGTTCGATAGCGGACGCCAGCGCCTCGCGTTGTCGCGCAAACTCAGCCAACGCATCTTCAGCACCGTGAGGCACCGAGAGCGTCGTGTTTCGTTCAAGTTCGAACAGCGCGGGTCCATTCGGTTCAGGATCGGGCACAGCCGAAGCAACATTCCACTCGTTTGCCGCGCGCAGTTCGTTCGCGTGCTGCACCGCGGCGGCATTACGCAGAATCGCGTGTGACAGCCGCAGATCCGTACACCGCGCGATCCTCACCCCTGCCGCGAGCAACGCCGGATACCAAGTGGGAGTATCACTCCACACCCAACGCGGCGCGGAAGACTCTTCTCGCCCGCTAACAAACGCTGATAGCTCGGCCTGGTCGACCGAATGAGTCTCGCCACGTGAGCCGTCTGTTCTCACTTCAACGACAGCGACTCGACCATCGGCACACCGTCCAAGCACGCACCAGCGCACAGCGGCAGGCTCGGAATCGGTCATGCCTTTAGGCTACTGGCGGCCCCCGACATTTTGCTTTTGGTAGGCGCCTGGCAATCTTGATAGCAACGTGTCAGACCATAAATGAAGAGGCCCCGTCCCTCAGCACAAACCAAAGCTCGCACAGAGAATTGGGGCCAACTCGCCGTAACCGGGGAGTCGTCGCGGTGTCTAGAACTCCGGTTAGAACCGGAAGCAAACCGCCCCGCTACGCACTCGGTAGCTTGACGATCCAGATTTTCTCGGGAATCGAGTCTCCCGGCACCGCGTGCATTCCCTCAAGACTCCAGTTGAAGGCGACCGTTGAGTTCTCAGCAACCAGCAGCGGTGTATTTGGATCAATCGAGTTAGTAAAGACTATTGAGAAGGCATCGATCGCCTCCAGCTCAACCGCTTGGGCGATCACCGCTGGCGCAATCGTCCCGGCTGCAGTGACCACTACAGCACCCAGCGCAACGCCTACGTTACTCATCCTATTTGACCAGTGCTTCGGAACTCCGAATACGTGTTTTCTCTCCCTCTGAGCGAAGTAGACGCGGAGAAAACTGAAATCTAACTCGTTCTCAAAAGGTTGTATGCCCCTTCTCGTGTGAGTGTTCAGCCAACCCTCACTTCATCACCGACGCGAATGACACCGCCTCGATCACTCGGCAACAAAAGTCGCCCGAGCGTCGGCTGCTTCTGGCCAATCCCTCGCGTAAGCGTTGTCAGCACCGGTGCGTCACGGTCTCCGGTATCGGGGTTCGCGTGAGTAGCTAAGCAACGCACAATTGGTCCTTCCGCAGAGAAAGCTACCTCGCCGATGCGAACCTCCCCTGTCCATTCGAGTTCTTGCCAGGCAGGAAATCCGTCGATAACCACATTGGAGCGAAACCTGCGGCCATCGACCGCTGAGCCAAATTCTGCCGCGAGGGCATCTACGCTCGCTTGACCGTGCACGGACACGAAACCGCGTGCCCGATCCTGAAACCGAGAAGTAGTACCGTCACCGACCATCACGAGCGGCAATCGCCCCGGCCCCCGCAGGCGGGCCCCTTCAGGTGTCGACAGCACGTAGTCGGTGACCGCCTCGGCCATCTGCACGCGGCCAGCTTCATCGAGCCCCGCCTCGATCAGCTCCGCGCCATCGTGCGTAATCCGTACCCGCCGCGCGGCATGGTCATAGCTCAATCGCAGGGCAGCCAGCGCAGGAAAGTCCTGTAGTGCGAGGCCCTTTGCTTTGGGCCAATGCTCTAGCCCTTCCCGCTCTTCAGGCTCAGCCGCGCGGGCAAATCGAAACGCGAGCACACGATCCCCTTCGATGCGGCCGTCGGGTTGCACAGTGAGTGCTTCAAGGGGTTCCGCAGTGAACCCCTTGACTGGGTATCGAGTGAGTGAGATAACGTGTGCCATACAAGTATCCTGCACTACGCGCGCCCATTGAACACTAACGGCACCGAGCCCGCCCCAGTTTCAACTGAGGTGATCGCCCCAGAATGCTCGCAGCTGTTCACTCTTACGAAAGACGATGGTGTCCCATTCTTCGTCCGTTGTCGACGAGTCCGCGAAGTCAGAGGGAATCTTAAACACCTGAAGCGGCACGCCGAAACGCTCGCACACACTCGCAAACGCGTAGGTCTCCATATCTACGAGTGCTGCCCCCAACTCGTGAATGTGGGCGCGCTGGGCGTCATCCTTTACAAACACATCACCGGTCGCAATGGTGGTGGTGTGCTCCGGCAGGATCACCGGGCCCGCCAGTCGCAGCTCCGGTGATGGGAGCGAAAAGTCGTGCTGCACGGCTCCCGTGACCTGGTACACCGTGTTGAGATCGAGGCGGTGTTGCCCCTCACCCACTACGCCTGCGGTGCCGAGCACAACAACACGTTCAACACCGCTCGCAGTTTCGAGCTTCGGATCCCGAGCCGCGAGCGCCTCCGCCAGCGAAACGGCCGCGTTGATCTTGCCAACCCCCGTCACGAGATGAGGCACATCGGCGAACGCTGTCGCTTCATCGCGGTGCGCAAACACCAGGAGGGTTGAACTATTCGGCATAAAAACTCCCGGATGCGAACGTACCTTACAAGAAAATTTCGATTCAAGCCTAGCGCTGAACAGGAATCTGCCGTACACTGATAAGCTGAGTACGCTTTTGAACCGCGTGTTTTTCGCAGGAAGCCTCGCCCCCGACTTTTATCCAGAGACGGGTGAGACGGGTAGGGCCCTGCAGAATTACTCCAACTCCGCGAGAGTTCAGCACCGCTCAGCTTGCAGGGCTTGACGTTTGATCCCAGATTCATTAGTCGCCTGGCTAGCAGTTCAGAGTGCGCCCCAGCGCACAGCATTACGACGCCCACAGATTGGGCAATCGGCAGCTCGCTGCGCAGAAAGGCGCGAGCCGCCACGTGCACCTTGTGCACCAGGAAGGACCATTATGAAAAACTACAGCACCACACGCCGCGCAACAGGCCGCAAAACTGCCGTGCGATCCCATACCAACGCAGTGCCCTCATTCACGGAGGATACGGCGACCAACTCTGCACGCACCCCTTACCACGCCCTCGGTGGCGCAGAGGGGATGCGGGTTCCCGCATGGGCACAGCACCGCTCGGTCTACCGCGCGGGCGGGCGCACTCTTTACCTTATCGAGACTGACCGCGTCAGCGATGCTACTCTCGACCTGAAGCGACTCAGCCGTGCTGGCTGGGAAGTTCAGGTGGCCGAGGACCCAACAGGCCCCGCCACCCGCATTGCGCTAACCCGCAGGGAACTGGCTAAGGCGGCATAGCAGCTAAGTGCCCGCCGTCCCGCCCGCGATCCTCAATCCGGTGTAGCCATATTGTGAGTTGAACTCTGCTCAACTCACAATATGGCTACACCGGATTTATGACGTCGGGCTTCGCCGCGCGAAAACCCGCTCGCTACACTTGGCGCATGAGCGATGTTGAACTGGCAGAGGTGGAGAGTTTCTCCCTCGACCACACCAAAGTGTTGGCCCCGTATGTTCGCCTGATCGGAGTTGAGCACGGACCCAAGGGTGATGCGATCTCAAACTACGACATTCGCCTCGTGCAACCGAACGCGGGAGAAATACCGACCGCCGGTCTGCACACGATCGAGCACACGATTGCTGCGCTTCTGCGCACCCGCTTCGACGGCCTCATCGATATCTCCCCGTTTGGCTGCCGCACCGGCTTCCACCTGATTGCCTGGGGCGAGCCGACTCCCGAGCAGGTCGCCACGGCGATCAAGAACTCCCTTGAGGATCTTGTGGAGCGCGTCACATGGGACAACGTGCCCGGCACAGACGTCTTCAGCTGCGGCAATTACCGAGATCACAGCTTGCACTCCGCGAAGGAGTGGTCGAAACAGGTACTGGAGCAAGGCATCAGCCTAGACGCGTTCGACCGCTCGCGGATCGCGTAGACCGTTAAGAAACCAGCACGTCAAGCGCCGCGGTGAGCGCACCGTCGACCGCCTGCGTCACGATTTCGCGGTAGGGATCGTAGCCACCCATCGAGTCGTCCTTTTCGGCAAGTGGGTTACCGTCGATCGCGAATACTGCACCCGACTCGATCCCGTGCAGTGAGGCGATCACAAACAGCGCAGCCGCCTCCATCTCAACCGCGACAACACCTGCGCGCTGCCACATGCGGTGGTCGATGCCGGTGATCACGTCACTCGGGTAGAACATGTCGCCCGTCAGCACGATACCGCTGTGCACCGACAGCCCCGTCGTCGCAGCCGCACTTCGCAGCGCAATTGTCAGTTCAGGCGTTGCAATCGCGGGGAACTCGGTCGGCACAAGCTGGTGGCTCACACCATCGGCACGCACAGCACCGGTCGCCACAACAATCGCCCCGTCAACAACCTCGGGCTGAATGCCACCGGCGGTACCTGAACGAACAATCCGAGTCACGCCACCGCGAGCAAGTTCTTCGAAGCAGACTGCCGCGCCCGCAGCTCCAACGCCGTGTGACGCTACCGTCACGGGCACGCCACGGTAGGTACCTGCATACACGTGGTACTCACGATTCGCGGTGAGCTGACGAACGTCGTCGAGGCGTTCAGCAACACGAGCCGCACGGCCAGGATCACCAACTACCAGCGCGCGGTCTGCAAGGTCTGCGACACGGGCACGCAGCAGAGGGAGTTCAGCGTCGGAGGGAAGCCTAACGGGTGACATTAATTTGAACCTTTCGGTGATGAGGGTTTGGTGAGACGACGGCTCAAGCGCCGGCTGCAGCACGAATTCGCTGCCCGGCAACGGCCGCACGGCGCCGAATTGCAGCCGCGTCAAGAGTGAGATGTGCGCCGTCGGTGTAAACATGGCGGCCACCGATAAACACCTCTCGCACGTCGGCACCTGTTGCGGCAAAGCCGATGTGTGAGACAAGTGCCGCGGGGTCGAAGGGAGTCGCAGACGAGCCCGTCACATCGAGCGCAATGACATCGGCGAGCATGCCCATCTCGAGCGCACCTGTCTCAGAAAACCCCAGAGCATCAGCCCCACCGCGAGTCGCAATGTGCACAACCTCAGCTGATCGCACAATCGCGGCATCCTGCCGAACGCCGCGTTGTAGGATCGTGCCCGTTTTGATCTCCTCGAACAGGTCGAGGCTGTTGTTACTTGCAACGGAGTCAGTGCCGAGGGCCAACCGCACCCCGGCATCAACCATCTCGGGCAGACGGGCGATACCGTTGCCAAGCTTCAGATTTGAAACAGGGTTATGGCTGACGGCCACACCCTCCCGAGCAAACAGCGCGATCTCGCTGTCGGTCAGGTGCACGCAGTGCGCTGCAAGCACATCAGCCTCAAAAAGCCCAACGGAGTCGAGGTGGTCCCCCGGTGTCGCGCCGTACTGCTCAAGAATCTGCTCGACCTCCGCCGTGGACTCCGAGATGTGGGTGTGGATCGGGATCCCGCGTTCGACCGCCCTGCGCGCAATATCGCTCAGAAACTCGGGCGGGCTGGTGTACGGCGCGTGCGGGCCGTAAGCGATCCTAATTTGCGGATCGCCGGCGTATTGCTCAGCAAGCGCTTCGGTCGCGGCGACGGCATCGTCGCCATTGTTTGAGGAGACACTCGGAAATCCAACAATTTCAGGCGCAAACGTGGCCGGAGCCGCCATGACGCGCATGCCCGCCGAGCGCACGAGCTCGATCAGTTCAGCATCCCAGTGGTACATGTCAGCGAAGGCGGTCGTGCCGGTTTCGATCATTTCGACCATGGCTAGTTGCAGTCCAAGTGCAACATCTTCATGAGTGAGGTGCTGCTCGTGCGCTTGCACCGCCGCAAGCCAGGGCATAAATCCCTCGTCATCAGACACGCCGCGCAACAGGGTCATGGCCGAATGAGTGTGCCCGTTCACAAGGCCCGGCATCAAGACCTGGCCCACCAGATCTTGCACCATCGCGTCGGCAGGGATCGCGGAATCGGGCCGCGCGGATCCGGCATAGGTGATCCGGCCGGTCGCGTCGAATGCCAGCTCGGCACCAACCACCACACCGGTGGGCGTCAGCATCGCGTCGGCCCTCAGAATCGTCTCGGTCATCGACTTCTCCTCTTTCCTCTGCTTTACCAACCGGGGGTGGCCAGCATGCCGCCATCAACGGCGAGATCCTGCCCCGTAACAAACGACGCCGCGGGCGACGCCAGCAGCACACACGCATTCCCAATGTCGGCGGGGTGGCGAGGCGTCCGAGCGGTGCTTTCTCACGCCAACTTGCAACCCCCTCGGGCCACGCCTGCTCCAGCCCGGGTCGTTCAACGAGCCCTGGTGACACCGTATTCACCCGGATCCTTTCGGGGCCAAGCTCAAGCGCTGCAGCTCGTGCGTGCATCACCAGGCCAGCTTTGGCAGCCGAGTAGTGTGCATGCGCAACGGCCGGCCGGCTCGCTTCGATCGAGGCAATGTGCGTGATCCAGCGGTCACAAGTTACTTCAGGATCGGCGTCGCGATCCTCACCCATCACTCTAGCGGCGGCCCGGGACAGTTCGAACACCGCCCCGAGGTTGGTGCCGAGCACCTCGTCCCACTCAGCGCGACTCGTGTCGGCAAGCATTGTAAGCGGCTGGATCCCGGCGTTGTTGACGAGCCCGTCGAGGCCACCAAACGCTCGGGAAGCTTCGCCCACGAGAACCTCCGCAGCACCGGGCTCGCTCAGATCTCCCCGTACCGCCACGGCGTCAGTGCCGTGCTCACGGAGTTCTTCCACCAGGGCAAACGCCGCGTCCACCGAACCGGGAGTCACGCCCCGGTAGTGCACTGCCACTCGCGCTCCCGCCGCCGCAAAGCTACGAGCGATTCCACCCCCAACCCCGCCAGAAGCCCCTGTTACCAGCACCCGCTGGCCCGAAAGGTCTGGCAAACTACTGTCTCGCCGCATCACGTTAGCTCCCCAATCTGCGCTGTCGTGTGGAGTAGTCACGCAGCGCACGCAAAAAATCGACCTCACGCAGGTCGGGATACAGCGCCTCAACAAAATAGAACTCTGAGTGAGCAGACTGCCAGATCATGAAGTCTGAGAGGCGCTGCTCTCCAGAGGTCCGAATCATGAGGTCGGGATCAGCCTGCCCACGCGTCCAGAGGTGCTCACCGATTGTCTCGGGTGTGAGTCGCTCAGCGAGTGTGTCGATCGACCCGCCAGCTTGCTGATGCTCAGCAATGACGCTGCGCACGGCAGCGGTAATCTCGCTGCGTCCTCCGTAGCCCACCGCAAGGTTAATATGCAGACCCTCATGGTCGGCGGTTTTTGCTTCAGCCTCAGCGAGCGCTTCCGAAAGTTCCCGCGAAAGACCCTCGCACGAGCCAACATGCTTTACACGCCAACGGGGATTCTCAGCCAGCAAAAGCGCAAGCTCGGCAACAATACCAAACAGGTCGTTGAGTTCTTCGCGATCCCGCGCCTGCAGGTTGTCAGCCGACAGCAAATAGAGGGTGACGACTCCGATGCCCGCTTCTTCGCACCAGCCCAGAAACTCTGGAATCTTGCGGGCGCCCGCGCGATGCCCAAACGCGGCGCGCTCCTGTAGGCGCTGTTTGGCCCATCGACGGTTTCCGTCGACAATCACTGCGATGTGGTGTGGGACTCGGTCGAGATCAATCTCTCGTCGAAGTCTGCGCTGATACAGCCGGTACAGCAAACCGGTGCGCGGAGGCTTTGGCGGAGTGTTCATCCTGATGATTCTATCGGGCAGGGGGCGACCGAAGCTCCGAGTTGCGATCACCAACTAGCTGGGCATTCTCTACACATATGCCTCCTCAGATTTGTGGGCAACGTACACTCAGGACATGACCCCTCAAGGTGCTCCTGAGCACAATGAACACACCTTTCCCGAGCCCGATGCAGTGTCGCTGCCTCTGCTTGAAGACGAACTCACACACGCTGAGGACACACCCACAGCCACGGTTCCCGAGACCAAACCCCTCTGGCGCGGCTGGCTACACGCGGGCACCTTCCCCGTGACAATCGCCGCCGGCGTTGTGCTCATCTGCCTCGCACACGGCCCAGTGGCGAAGTGGGCCTCTGCCGTCTACATGCTGTCGAGCATGTTGCTATTCGGCAATTCGGCGCTGTACCACCGCATCAACTGGCGACCC
Organism: Leucobacter coleopterorum; assembly: GCF_011382985.1. Lineage (GTDB taxonomy): Bacteria > Actinomycetota > Actinomycetes > Actinomycetales > Microbacteriaceae > Leucobacter > Leucobacter coleopterorum. The sequence goes on along the minus strand of NZ_CP049933.1, from coordinate 867,101 downwards.
GAGATCAAACAGGTCTTCCGCAGAATTGATCACGCCAACATTTTTGTTCTCATTGCCGGAAGCTACACGCCTCTCGCCCTACTCGCTTTACCGTTCGACAAGGGCATCCTGTTGCTCGTTCTAGTGTGGGTTGGCGCACTGCTCGGCATCGGCTTCAGGGTGTTCTGGATCAATGCACCACGGTGGCTCTACGTTCCGCTCTATGTTTTGCTCGGCTGGGCGGCAATGATGTACATCGTCGATATCGCCCACGCCAACCTCGCAACGATGGTCTTGATTGTCGCCGGCGGCCTCTTGTACACACTCGGCTCGGTTGTCTATGGACTTAAACGTCCAAACCCGTTTCCAGGAGTCTTTGGCTTCCACGAGATCTTCCACGCCCTCACGGTGCTCGCGTTCCTGTGTCACTGGGTCGCAATTCTGCTGATTGCGCTCGATCCGGTGTATCTGCGGTAGTGCGCCCACCTACTGCAGTCGTTTACGAATCCACGCGGAGGCGAGGTCAACCGCAACGATCACAATAAGAATGATCAGCAGATACGTCAGTATCTCGTCGAACTGAAACGTTTTGATCGACTTGTTAATGAGCAATCCGATGCCACCTGCACCGACCAGTCCAAGCACGAGCGAAGATCTCACGTTGACGTCGAAGCGGTAAAGCAACAACCCCGTGAGCTGCGGCAAGACACTCGGAATCGTCGCGTTTGCGACGACCTGCCACCGACTCGCGCCCGCCGTCCGTAGCGCCTGCTCGGGGCCAGGGTCGATGTCTTCCATCGCCTCAGACCATAGCTTCCCCATCACTCCGGTGTTGTGGCAGATCAGCGCGAGTACACCCGCAAACGGCCCGAGCCCCACGGCGGTCACAAAAATCAGCGCAAACACAATGTCGGGTACTGCACGGAAAAACGAGAGGATCCCTCGCGCTACCTGATACACAACGGCGTTGGGGATGTTGTGCGGGAGCCGAGCACCGCAAGCAAGAGCGCCGAGGGGATCGACACAGTTGTTCCAAGCAACCCGATCCACAACGTTGTGAGCGCCCCAGCAACACCTGCGCCAACCACCTTCGGGCTCAGATCGGGCGGAATCGCCTCCGAGAGAAAGTTGAACATGCCGCGAGCACCGGTCACGAGCGCATCTGGCCTGAAGTCTGTTGCCTGAAACGCCATCCAGTGCAGCACCGCAAGCACCAGAATAATGACACCCCACGACCCAGCGCGGTAGGGAACCTTGGGGTCGCGCGGCACCGCGAGTGAGCGGATCGGCGCGGCCGCCCGTTCCCGCGACCCGTCAGGCAACTGCGAAGAAACAGTGCCCTCCTCGAGCTTTGAAGTAAGCGTGTTGGTCACGAGAGATTCCTCACAGGTACAGGGACGCCAGCTGGACGTCGTCGATGTCAATGGTGGGTGCGTCAAACACCAGATGCCCGCCGCGCAACCCAACCACGCGGTGCGCATAGGCGCGGGCGAGATGGGGTTGGTGCAGCACCGCGGCCACGCCCAGCCCCTCATCGACCGCCAGTTCGTGCAACAGTCGCATCACGTCGTCAGCGGCTTTGGGGTCGAGCGCAGAGACGGGTTCGTCGGCGAGGATCATGCGCGGGCGCTGGCACAGCGCTCGCGCGATGGCAACACGCTGCTGCTGACCGCCCGACAGGCTGCCCGCACGGTCGTGCGCCCGGTCGGCGAGCCCGACTCGCCCAAGGCACGCCATCGCTTCTTCTTTGAGCTCGCGCCCGTACACTGGCGGCAGCGAGCGCCATGCGGGAAGCCGCGAGAATCCGCCAGCACACACGTTCTGCAGCGCGGTGCGACGCGACACCAGATGGATCTTCTGAAACACCGTTGCGGCGGCACGGCGGGCCTCGGTACGGCGAGCGCTGCTCGCCTCGTTCAGCTTCGTGCCCGCAATCGTGATGTCGCCGGAGTCTGCCTCGATGAGTCCGTTCACGGCTCGCAGCGTCGTTGATTTGCCGGAACCGTTCGCCCCGAGAAAGGCGACTAGTTCGCCCGCTCGCACCTGCATGCTCATGTCTTTGAGCACCACACGATCACCAAAACTCTTGGAGATCGCCTGCACGTCGAGCAGCACCTCTTTTTCGATACGAACCTCAGTCACCGCGCTGTCTGCGCGCGTCTCGCCTGCAACCGTTGCGACACTCATTACACGTCCTTCTCGGTGAGGCCCATTGTCTTCGCGAGATCAAAAAGCGGCTGGTAGGTGTCAACGGTCACGGGGATCAGCGGGCCAGCCGGATCCACCCCGAGAAACGCACTGACCTGCTCGACGTCTGTGGCCTCCAAGCCGAGCAGCGCCTCTTTCACGGCGTCTTGAAAATCTTGCGGCAGATTCTTGCGCACGGTCACCGGGTCGTTCGGGATCTCCTCCGACTTCCAGATCTGGCGGAAGTTCGACTGATCGAAGCTACCTTCTTTAGTCGCAGTTTCGAGCGTCTGCGAGTTGATCTGCGCCGCATCAACGGTTCCGTTGACGAGCATCAGCAGTGCCTCGGGGTGCCCGCCAGCGTAATCAGCGGTCACTTTGTCGGCAATCCCGGCCTTGGTCAGCGCCGACATTGGCAGCGCATCGCCCGAGGTGGAGCCGGGGCTACCCAGCGCGAGCGTCTTGCCCGGCAGGTCTTCGATGGTCTTGATCTTCGAATCCTTTGGAACCCAGATGCCAGCGGTGTAGGTAGTGGGCTGGCCTTTGGCATCACCGAATGAGACCATTGGCACAGCCCCGGCACGCTCGTTCGCAAACACAAACCCAAGCGGGCCGAACTGGGCAATCTCGAGCGAGTCGTTCTCCATTGCGAGCACCTCGGCCGCGTAGTCCTCGGTGATAATCATTTCAACCGGGCAATCAAGTTTCTTTGAGAGCGCATCCCCCAGAACCTTATAGGCGGGGCCGAGAGCTTCGGGATCCTCGTAGGGAAGAATGCCGAAGCGGATCTTGCCGCCGGGGCAAGTTGCTGATTCAGCGCCGGAGGCGCTGTCTTCACTCGCTGAGCAGCCAACGAGGCTGATGCCGAGCAATGCGACCGCTGCAGCGGCCATCAGAGTGTTCTTTTTCACGATGCTCCTAAAGGTTAAAAAGGAAAATTGTCGGGAGGGTCAGTCACATCAGCTAGTTAAGTTGGTTGTTTCAGTTGCGAACTCGTGCGCAGTACCCTCGCCGGATTCAAGCGCAGCAACGGTGCGCGCGCCGAGTGCAAGCCCCACGGTCATACCTGTTCCCGTTGTGACGGTGACAGCGGTCACACCGGGCAGCGGCTCCTCACACAGGATGTCTTGGCGCTGACTAGTCGCGTAAAGCCCCTGCCAGCGCTCGAGCACCTCGAGGCGTTCCGCGCCCAGCAACGCGGCGACCTCCCCCAGCAAAATCTGAGAGCAGTGCTCATCTTGAAACGGCGGGGCGGTGTCGAAGTTCGCGTGAGAATCCCCAACGAGCAGGGTGCCATCCGCCTGCTGTGTAAACATGACGTTGGCGTCGATCTCAAGCAATTCGGGGCGAGTCACACTCAGTTCAGCGCGTAGCTTGACAGACGCGGCTCCTTCGAACAGCCCATAACGCAGCATTGAGGTTCCGGTGAGCACCGCGGGTCCAATCCCCATGCGGTGTGGCGCGCGCACCCGTGACATCTGCAGCGCACACTCCACTACGCCACCGCGCTCCGCGAGCTCAGGGAAGAGGCGCCCGACGAGATGACCGGCCGCCACAACCGTGTGATCGGCTTCGAAACGCCCACGATTCGTGTCAACCACACCGGTGTCGATACCACGCACGGTCGTGCCGAAGCGCACCTCGCCGCGCTCGTGCGCGTTCACCCAGGCGGCGATTCGTGCCACCGCAGTTCGTGGGTCTGCCGTGAGGTCGCCAGGGAGCAGGAGCGCCGATAGTATCCGCGTTCCACGCCCCTGTGCCCCACTGCCGAGCCCCAGTTGTTCGGCAGCCTGATTCGATGTGAGCAGCTGCGCCCCATTGGGGGCACGATCAGACATTACCTCGTGCAGCACTGCCTCTTCAGTCGGGGTGGTCGCAACCACGAGGGTGCCAGAACGGCGCGCATCGAGACCGGTGCGCTGGGCCAGGCTCAGCCAGATAGCGTTTGCCTCGCGCGCAAGTTCACCAAGTTCGCCAGCCTGCACGGAGGTACCAACGTGCCCAAAATTTCGCACGCTTGCAAGCACTGCGGTGGCATCTTGTTCAATCACGGTAACGCGATAGCCAGCGTCAAGAGCAGCCACGGCATGCGCCAGGCCAACAATTCCTGCGCCGATAACGACGAAGCGCGGGGCGTGTGTATGGATGGTCATGGGTCGATCTTGCGTGCAACAAAGTAGTCAATACAACTTTTTAGCGCGCTGTTCTCGCAGCATTCACTGTTGCGAGAAAATTGCCGCATCTTGTCATGTTTTGTTCATTCCCCGGTCACCCAACCCCAGAAAAGAAGTAGTGACAACTTGTAATCTATGGTCATGAGCACCAACACCCCTCTACACGCCCAGCTGTATTTAGAGATGCTGGGCCGCATTGAGGGGGAAATTGGCGGGCCGGGGATCGGGTACCCAGCGAGAAGTCTCTGATTGAGGAATTCGGTACCTCTCGCGGCCCCGTCAGACAGGCACTCGCCGCGCTGCGGGCGGAAGGATTGATTGCGGGTGGGCGTGGGGCGCCACCACGAGTGCAGCGCACAACCCCTGCCCAGTCGTTCGACATATTCATGTCCTTCACCGAGTGGGCGCGGGATCTTGGGTTTCGACCTGGCCAACTCTCGATTGAGACGAGCAGGCATCCCGCGAGCGAAGATATCGCCCGTGAACTCAACGTTGCCCCCGACAGCCCCGTTGTAACGATCACCCGACTGCGGCTGCTTGACGACCAGCCGGCGATGCTGGAACGCTCAACTTTCCCCTACGAAATCGGGCAGCACCTCTTGCCCGCAGGAGTGGACACCGGGAGTCTTTACCAGGCTCTGCGCAGCCACGGCATCGTACCGATGCGCGCCCGGCACGTAATTGACGCGGTGGGCGCAGGCTCGCTTGAGGCGAAGTATCTCGGTGTCGAAACTGGGACCCCGCTACTGCGGGCGCGCCGTGTGTCAACCAGCGAGCACGGAGCGGTTATTGAAAGCGCCGACGACCAGTACCTGCCATCGATGGCCAGCTTCGTGGTCGAGAACTCCGCAGCGCAACGAACACCGCTGTTGCGAGAAGCCGGCGAGGCAACGCGCGATCCACTCGCTGCGGGCGCTGGCCGCCTGTCACACAACTAGATCCCCCCCCAGCCCCCATAGGAGAATCATGATCACACTCGCAGTTTTCGACATGGCCGGCACCACCGTGAACGACGGTGGTGGCGTGTATCAAGCCCTCAAACAGTCTGTGGAAGAAACAGGGGTCACCGTTTCTGAAGCAGACCTGCAAACCTGGATGGGCACCGAGAAACGCGCAGCAATCACCGCCCTGATCTCGCTTGGCGGTGGCGATCCCGAGCACCCCGCGGACAAGGTCGATGCCACCTTCGACCGTTTTCGCGCGATTCTATCGGAACTCTACGCGGCGACTCCCCCGACCCCGATTGCGGGAGCACCTGAGGCTATTGCGGCACTGCGAGCAGACGGAATCAAGGTAGCCCTGACCACCGGGTTCTCGCGCGACGTGGCGACCGGAGTGCTCGACGCACTCGGATGGGGCGTTGAGACAGAGAAGCTCGACCCGGCGGCGGTATCTGCAGGTTCGGGATCCGCGACCTCTGACGCAGTAACCGTTGACGCGCTGGTGTGCGGCGATGAGGTGGCGATGGGCAGGCCTGCCCCCTATATGATTCATCGAGCGATGGAACTGACAGGTACTCTCTCAATCGAAGAGGTACTCGTCGCGGGTGACACGCTCGTTGATGTCACCGCCGGATCCAATGCGGGTGCCAAGATCACTCTCGGTGTGCTCAGCGGAAAACTCGTCCGCGAAGACTTTGCGGGCCAACCCCACGCCGATCTCCTTGAATCGGTTGCGCAGGTGCCCGACTACCTGCGCAACCGTGCAGACCTGCATCTTCAAAATACCTCCCCAAGTTAACGCCAGGCGTTTTAGAATGCCATTGTGATCAAGTCGTTCGGCGACAAAGAGACCGAACGACTGTGGCGACGAGAACGAGTGCCCTCGGTTGACCCGAGTATTCACCAGGTGGCACTGCGAAAGCTTCGTGCGGACGGAGACTGGAGCAGAGGAAGTGGAAATCGTTGACTACCACTGACAAGCTAGCGCCCGTCCATCTTGATCTCGCCGAAGACCGGGCCGCCGAGCAAATAGCCACGATTACGCCACTGCAAGTTGCGTGATGACAACGTGAACCGGAGGAACCAGAATGAATCCCGAACTCGATCTCACCATTGAACGTGTCATTCGTGCACCCCGGGCAGCAGTCTGGGACGCGTGGACAACACCGGACCTCTTCTCACAGTGGTGGATCCCGAAGCCCTACCTGTGCCGGGTTGATTCGTTCACCCCAAAATCGGGCGGCGGGTTCATCACCTCCATGAGCGAGGACGGTCGAGAGTACGGTCCCCACATGGACGCGGCGTTCCTCGTCGTCGACAGGCACGAGCGATTGGTGTTCACAAACGCGGTGGACAGCAAGTTGCGGCCGGCCTCGCCTGCTCCTGTTGCGGTAAGCGGCGAGGTTACTCTCGCAGACCATCCCGAGGGCACCCTGTACCGAATCATTGCACGACACGGCACCCCCGAGGCTCTCGCTCAGCACAATGAACTTGGTCTCTTTGAAGGGTGGACCTTCGTCACGGAGCAACTCGCCAACCTCGTTGAATCCTGACAGAAGTTACCCCTGCAACACTCCAAGCACCGCCGCCCCGTAGCGCTCCAGCTTCACCTCACCGATGCCGGAGATCGCTAGGAGCGCCGCATCGTCACCGGGCATGTGCACCGACAGCGCAGCGAGCGTCGCGTCACTAAACACCACGTAGCCAGGCACGCCCTGTCGCTTCGCTTCTTCAGCACGCCAGGATCGCAGCCGCTCAAACACCTCGGCCTGATCGGCGGTGAGGTCGGCCGCAGCGGCTGACCGCTTCGATCCAGCGCCGGATCCTGACCCCGGTGCCCCGCGCACCGCACGCCCACTGCGCCCGGCCCGCACCACAACCTCTTCGCGCATGTGCACCTCGGCCTCACCGCGCAACACCGGTTTCGCCGCTTCGGTCGGTGCGAGCACACCCCACTCGCCCTGCGCTTCAAGTAACCCAACCGCGAGCATGTGCCGCACCAGGCCACGCCACTGGGCGACAGACCAGTCTTTGCCAATCCCCAGGTTGAGAGCTCGTCGAGCCGCATCTGCGTGACCCGTTCTGAAGCAACCCCGCGCAGCACGTCGATGTGCTGGCCAGCGGCGTAGGTGCGCGAGCGTTCGCGCTGCGTGCGGATCACCGTCGAGAGCAGCATCTGTGCCGGGATCGTCGCGTTCCACAAACTTGGCGGATTGAGGCAGACATCACAGTTGCCACAGGCCGCAACCCCGGTCTCACCAAAGTAGCGCAGCAAAAACACGCGCCGACACTCAACACCCTCGCAGAGCGCAAGCATCTGGTTGAGATGCCGCGTCTGATTCGCGCGCGTAGCGGCGTCGCCTTCCCCGACTCGATCATCTGCCGCTGCTGCACAACATCGGCGAGGCCGTATGCGAGCCAGGTTTCGGAAGGCAGACCGTCTCGGCCCGCGCGACCCGTCTCTTGGTAGTAGCCCTCCACCGACTTCGGCAGGTCGATGTGTGCGACAAAACGCACGTCGGGTTTGTCGATGCCCATGCCAAAGGCAATGGTGGCCACCACAACCACACCGTCCTCACGCAAGAATCTAGTCTGCGCTTCAAGACGCTCAGAGGCAGGCAAGCCCGCATGATAGGCAACCGCATCAATACCCGCGGCGCACAAAGCTGCAGCAGTCTGCTCGACTCGCTTGCGGCTGAGCGCGTACACAATTCCGGCCTCGCCCGAGTGCGAACCTCGCACAAAGTCGATCAGCTGGGCGCGCGCGTTCTGCTTCGATTCGATGCGGTAGCGAATATTGGGGCGGTCAAAACTCGCAACAAAGTGTCGCGCGCCGCCGAGGTGCAGTCGCTCGGTGACCTCACGGTGAGTCTCGGGTGTCGCGGTCGCCGTAAGCGCAATCCGTGGTACCTCGGGCCAGTGCTCGGCGAGCGCCCCGAGCCGCAGGTAGTCCGGCCGAAAATCGTGCCCCCACTGCGACACACAGTGAGCCTCGTCGATCGCAAAGAGCGCAATGCGGCCACGCTTGAGCAGTTCGACCGTACCCGCAGCGGCCAAGCGCTCGGGGCGAGGTAGAGCATTTCCAGCTCTCCTGCGGCGTAGGCTCGCTCAACCTCGCGGCGATCCTCGATGCTCATGGAAGAGTTCAGTGCCGCAGCATTCACACCCGCGAGCCGCAGCGCAGCCACCTGATCGTGCATCAGCGCGACAAGCGGCGAGAGCACAATCCCGGTGCCCTCACGAATCAGCGACGGGATCTGGAAGCACATCGATTTGCCACCGCCAGTGGGCATCAGCACAACCGCGTCGCCCCCTGCGATCACGTGCCGAACGACAGCTTCCTGCTCACCTCGGAAACTGTCGTAACCAAAGACCTCGGAGAGAACCAGCAGCGGATCGCGTGCCGCGCGGGCAGAAGCCCCGTTATCGCCCACCATCACAAATCAGCCACGCGGATCGGAGTCCTGAGCCTCTCCCCGGCAAGTTCATTCGCAATATCTTCACGAATTTCTGACCGGTACGCATTACGACGCAGTCGCTTCACCAGGTTGAAACCGAGCAGAATAATGGCAACGGCAAGTATGGCCACCATCACGAATCCGGCAACACCCGGGGTCACCTTGTCGGGATCAAACTCAGCGTTCTTCTCGGCAATCCACATCATTTGGTTCATCAAAGTCACGCGATCTTCTCCTCAATCCCCTGAAACAGATCTGCTTCAAACTCGCTCGTTGCCACCCGCGAAGCCGCGAGACGGTAATCCTCAAACGGCCAGGCCTGTCGCTGCAGTTCGTTCGGCCAGAAGAAGAACGAACTGTCGGGCGCAACCTGGCTCGCGTGTGCACGCAGCGCCTCGTCGCGGCGCTCGAAAAAACGACCGACGTCGATCTTGGCGGTGCCCCGGTTCGGACGGCGGGACATCCACTCGCGCATCTCTGCGAACTGCTCAATCAGCGGCGATTCGGGCTCGTGTTGCAGCAGCCACTGGTACACCGACTCCATACGCTCTGCGTTAAAGATCTCTTCGTAGTAGAGCTTCTTGATGGTCCAAGGTTCGCCGGCGTCGGGATAGCTCTCGGCGTCACCCGAGACCTCCCATGCAATCTTGCTGACCTCGTGGCAGCGAATGTGGTCGGGGTGGGGGTAGCCACCCTGCTCGTTGTAAGTGATCATGACGTGCGGACGGAACTCGCGCACGATCCGCACGAGTGCCTCAGCTGAGACCTCGGCGGGAATATCGGCGAAGGAGCCAGCTGGCACAGGATCGCCCTCGTCGGGCAGCCCTGAGTCTTGATAGCCAAGCCAGCGGTGTTCAAACCCAATAATGTCGCGAGCACGGGCCATCTCGTCGCGACGCAGGCCTGCAAGATCACGACGACTCTTGGGATCGCGGGCGACCAACTCGTTCAACACATCACCACGCTCGCCACCCGTGCAGCTCACAATCAGCACCTCAACACCGTGGTCAAGATAGTGCGCGTAGGTTGCGGCACCCTTGCTGGATTCGTCATCGGGGTGCGCGTGCACCGCGATCAACCTGAGCGTCATGCGCTTCCTTTCACAAGTGCCTCCCGGAAGTTCCCGGTACGCTGGCAGTGGCATCTAGTTTAGCTTTGTTCACATCGGAGGATCCCGTGTCACAGGCCGCCTCCCCGGCAGCACCCCCACTCGATCCTGACGCAACCGCGGCGAACGCCTCGGTTTCTGCGCCAGCCACAACCACACAGAGCCTCGAAGATCGTTACGGACGCGGTAAAAAACGTCGAGTGGATCGCCGCTTCGCTTGGATTGCGGGCGTCACTCTTGTCATCGCAGGAGTTGCTTTTCTGGCCTTCAGCGGCTGGCAGAACGCGAATCAAATCAAAGCACAAGACATTGTCTTCAAAAAGACAGGCGAGTTCTCGGGCACGATGAAATTTGAAGTGACGGCTCCGGCGAACACCCCCGTGGCCTGCGTGGTCGAGGCACTCAACACATCGAAGGCATCCGTTGGCTGGAGCGTAGTTGAACTGCCGGTGAGCGACAAGCGCATCACAACGGTCAACGCGCCCGTACACACGGTTGGCCCGGCTACAGCCGCCTACGCAAAGGAATGCTGGATCGTCGAACCCTCCAAGTAGGTTTCGAGTAGTTCGACATACTTGCGAAAATGCGACCGCCGAGAATCTCCACTGATATTCTTGATCGCGCGCCCTAACCTCGTTGGGGCGTTGCGCTTATCCCGCGCGGCACACCGCGCATACTCTGAAATGAGGATCGACCATGGCCGAACCCACGCAGACTTGGCTGACGCAAGACGCTTTTGACCGACTCAAGGGTGAGCTTGACCATCTGACAGGATTTGGCCGAAAAGACATTGCGGCCCGCATTGAGGCGGCCCGCGAAGAGGGCGACCTGAAAGAGAACGGCGGATACCACGCCGCCAAAGACGAGCAGGGCAAGATGGAGGCGCGCATCCGTGACCTCGAAGAGCTGCTGAAGCACGTCGTAATCGGCGAGGCCCCGAAGGCGCAGGGTGTCGTTGAGATCGGCACCGTCATCACTGCGGAGCTCTTCGGCGACGAAGAGCGCTTCCTGCTCGGCAGCCGCGAACTCGCTGATGGCTCAGACCTCGACGTGTACAGCGCCGAGAGCCCCCTGGGGGCCTCGATCCTTGGTCTCAAAGTGGGCGAAGAAGCAAGCTACCGGGCCCCCAACGGTAACGAGATCGCGGTCAAGATCCTCGCGGTCGATACCTACACTCACTGAGATAGGCCGTCGGGCTACTCGTACATCCCGATATTGATTGGGCCCGTGAGATCCGGCGCCGCTGCTCGTAACCCCCGGGTTTTCACGAGCAGATAAACGACCCCTATCGCGAGCCAGATTCCACCGATGACCATGGAAACTGTGTCAAGGCTCAACCACAACCAGACGTTGATGACAACACCTATGGCTGGGACCACTACGAATCCGAGCCAAGCATCAGCGCTCCGACGCTTCAAAAAGCGGAAGAACACGAAGACCACGGAGAGATTCACGAAGGTGAACGCGATAAAGGCTCCGAAGTTGATCATTGACGCGGCCTGATCCAGATCCACAAACAAAGCGGTAAGCGCGATAGCAGCAACGATCAGTACGTTTACAACGGGTACTCCGGTGCGCGGGTTCACTCCACCGAACAGTCGTCTCGGCAGTGCTCCGTCACGTCCCATTGCGTAGAGAAGCCTGGCCGCGCTCATCTGCTGTGTGATGCCACACCCGAGCACGGCCATCATGTAGCCCCCAACGAAGATGGCCTGAAACGCCGCCCCACCGATGTACTTCGCGATCTCGGGTGACGCACCGACCACATCGGCAAGCAGGGTAACGTCTGGGAAGAGGGTCTGCATGACGTAGGTCACGGTGATGAAAAACGCTCCGGCAACACCGATGATGATGAAGATCGCGCGGGGATGTCTCGCTCCGGCTTTTCGGCTTCTTCAGCCAACGTAGACACCGCGTCGAAGCCGAGAAACGAGAGCGCGAGTATCGCAGCACCAGCGGCAATAGACACCATCTGAATATCGCTCGAGAAGAACGGCGTTGCGTTGAATTCGGCACCGTTTGCGCCGTTCGAGATGTTCACGATCGTCAGCACCACAAACACCACGGCAACAACAAGCTGGATGGACACCAGCAGCACATTCATGCTCGCGGCAAGCTTCACACCCATCAGATTGAACACGGTGCAGATACCGATTGTGAGCAGCACCCACACCCAAAACGGCACGTCAGGAAACACTGCGCCCATGTAGATCGCCGACAGAATCGCATTGATCATCGGCAGCAGCAGGTAGTCGAGAGTGGCTACCCACCCGACGAGAAAGCCCAGGTGAGCATTGATCGCTTCCTTCGCGTAGGTGTAGGCCGATCCCGCGATCGGAAAGAACCGCACCATACGTGAGTAGCTAAACGCAGTAAACAGCACCGCGACGATCACAACAAGGTAGGCCAACGGCACATGTCCGTCGGTCTCCTCCGCCACTATGCCAAACATGTCAAATACCGCCAGGGGTGCCATGTAGGCGAGTCCGATGAACACAAGGTGCCGCAGTTTGAGCGTTCGTTTGAGTTGGCCGGATTGATGCGTAAGGGTGTGAGCAATCTGGTCGTCACCCGCGGCGATTGCGGAGTGGGATGGCAGCGTTGACATCGTTGGTAGTCCTTTTTGTTAAGAAATGTGAGAGTGTGAATGCTGGGCAGCGTTCGGTTCGCTGCACGCCTGGCCGTGCCCAGCAGGGTCCGAAAGCTTAGCGGCGACAGCGACTCCGTTGAGCTCGCCACGCAAGTCGTGGATCGCGGTTCCTCCGACAACCGTGAGGTCAGCCTGCTGCTCGAGAATCTCCTGGGGCTCCATACTGTAAAGGTCACCCGACCACACGACCAGGTCAGCGAGGTAGCCGACCCGCAGCATGCCGACAGTGCTTTCACGGTGGAATGCCTCAGCACCGCCCTTGGTGTATGCCTCAAGCGTCCGGTCAAGATCGAGACGCTCTCCCACGGTCCAGGCGTCCTGCCCGTCCAGTCGCGCACGCGTCATGGCACTGTAGATTCCCACGAGAGGATCCATCTCACCCACTTGCCAGTCGCTCGAGAATGTCACACGAGCCCCAGACTCGATCATCGAGCGGAAACGCCATGCGCGATCCCACCGAGCCTCACCGACATTGTCCATCCAGGTGCCTGCCACGAGGTCGGGAGACGCGTGCCGCGGCTGCATCGCAGCAACAACTCCGAGCTCACGGAAGCGTGGCAAATCTTCGGGGGCAAGACACTCAACGTGCACAATGCCGTGCCGTGCGTCGCGGGCACCGTTGGCCTGCAGCGCCGCTTCGATTGAGTCGAGAGTGAGCTGCGTCCCCCAATCACCGGTGGCGTGCGTGTGTACCTGATATCCGAGCCGGTCGAGCTCGACAAACAGCTTCGTAAACTCTGTTGGCTCCAGGCTCGTGTGCCCACGATGCCCTGGCCGGTTTGCATAGTCAGCGAGCATGGCCGCGGTGTGGGGTTCGATCACGTCATCGGCGTACAGCTTGACGGGCCCGAGAGCGAAGCGGTCGTGCTGCGGGGTTTCACGAATCGCCCCAGTAATGCGCTCACGAAAGTCTCCGTCAGCACCCACCGGGTGGTAGATTGCCGCGATGGTGCGAGAAGTGAGTTTACCCTCGCGCTCAGCCCGGGCGAACAGATCGAGTTCGGCGAGTGGGACCTGCGGTTCCACGACGGTCGTGATGCCAACACGAGCCGCCATCTCTAGACTGTTCGTAATCTTGCGGTAGCGGCGATCCGGTGAATACATCGGAATGTCTCGCTGCAGCTCGGCCAGACCGGCAATGGTCATCGCGCTCGTGTAGAAGTCGGTAATCCATCCGGTTGGTTCACCAGTGGTGGCATCGACTTCAGGGTTACCCCAGGCGATATCGCCACCGTTGAGTATGCCAAGCTTGGCAAGCGCCGGGCGGTTGAGCCACACGGAGTGCTGATCGTAGGTCGTAATAAAAACGGGTTTGTCGGTAACCCCAACAAGATCATCGGCGTTGGGCCGTCGGCCCTCCACGACGGAGTACAGCGCGTTCTCTGCGCAGACCCAGTCGAGTTCAGGATGCGTTTCGGCAAACTCCGCGATGCGAGCACGCACTACGTCGAGGCTCTGCACCTGGTCGAGACTCACCGCGAGATCGTCAAACCCGAGCAACAGGTGGTTGTGGGTATCTGCAACTCCCGGGGTGAGCAGACGCCCTTCCAATTGCACCGTGTGTCGAGCCTCTGGAGCATCCTCAAGAGAACCGACGTAACTAATGCGGTTGTCAGTGACCCCGAGGGCTTCAGCCCAGGGCTGCTCGGGATCAAACGTTCGGATCCTGCCGCCCGTAAAGAGTGTGTCGACCACCATGTCTACTCCTGCTTATTCAGGTCCGCGCTGGGTGCGGACGAGTTCTTTTACTCAAGAGTAAATTAATTTACGCAAATGTCAAGAAACTCGATTGGGTCAGCGACTCCGCCGCCCCAACTGCCATACTGGCTAACATGGCACGTCCGAGCACCCAGAAACAGCGCCGCCGAGAAGTCATTGATGCCGCACTCGATGCGGCGGCCGAGCACGGGCTACGCAACCTGTCGCTCACCGATGTGGCGAACCAAGCAGGGGTGACACGTGGCGCACTGCTGTACTACTACGACGATCTTGAAGCGATCCTCGTTGAGGCACACGCTGCGGGCATGGCGCGCGTCGGTGAGGAACGCGCCGCTCTTGTGACACAACGGGTGAGCGCCGCCGAGAAACTCGCCACCGCTATCGAAGCGGGCCTTCCGCGGGGCCCGGAGGACGCCCTGATGCGGTTGCTGTACGAGTTCGACGTACTCGCCGGAAAGTCTCCCCTGCACGATGAGCTGGTGCAGAAGCTTTACAGCGAGCAACTCACGCTGTATCGCCACATCCTCACTGAGGGTGTGGCGAGCGGGGAATTCTCGCTCACCGGCCCACTAGACGACACCGCAATGAACTTTGTGGCGCTCGAAGACGCCTACGGCCTGCACATCGTCGCGGGTGGCAGCATCACCGTGCCAGACGCACTTCGCGCAATCAGGGTCTACGCTACCCAAGCGGGCGCGCCGCTACCGCCACAGAGCGCTTAAAAACAGCGCCTCCGGGCTCTTCGAATCAGTATTTCTCGCCGACCCGCACCGAGTATCCAGCTTCACGCAACGCCTGCACAACCCGTTCACCGTGCTCAAGTCCACGCGTTTCAACGTGCAGTTCCAGTTCCACCTCGCTGATCGGAAGCTCTGTCGCGTGCCGCGTGTGGATCACCTCCACCACGTTCGCATTGTTCTCGGCAACGATAGTGGCAGTGCGCACCAACTGCCCTGGAATATCAGGCAGCAGAATCCTCAGCTTGAGGTATCGGTCAGCTGCCGCAAGGCCGTGTCCAATCACGCGCTGCAACAGCAGCGGGTCGATGTTGCCGCCGGAGAGGATCGTGGCCGTCACACCGGTAGCCTCGATCTTACCCGCGAGCATCGCGGCAACTCCGGAAGCACCAGCGGGTTCTACAACAAGTTTGGCCCGCTCGAGCAGCAAAACGATCGCACGAGCAATGTCGTCGTCGCTGACGGTGACAACCTCATCGACGTAGTCACGAATAATCTCGAAGTTCAGTTCACCCGGCCGTGCCACGGCGATACCGTCGGCGATCGTCGGCTTGGTGGCGATAGTGACTGGCTCGCCCATGCGCAACGAGTCGGGGTAAGCAGCGGCATTCTCAGCTTGCACGCCGATAACCCGCATCGGACGCCCCTGACGGTCCGCAATCAGTTTCGCGACGACGGCAACACCGGCGATCAGACCACCGCCACCGATCGGCACCACGAGGGTTTCGATATCGGGCGCGTCAGCGAACATCTCAAGGGCCACAGTCCCCTGCCCCTCGATCACGGCTTCGTCGTCAAACGGGGGCACGAAGTGCGCACCGGTCTCGCGCACAAACGCTTGCGCGGCCTCGTTGGTTTCATTGAAAGTGTTGCCGTGCAGAATGACCTCGGCGCCGTAGTTGCGCGTTGCCTGCAGCTTCGGCAGGGCAACTCCCAGGGGCGTAAAGATGGTGGCTTTGATGCCGAGCTCTCGCGCCGCAAAAGCCACCCCCTGAGCATGGTTACCCGCGGAGGCCGCTACAACCCCGCGCGCCTTCTGTTCGTCGCTCAGCTGAGACAGATGATTATAGGCTCCACGAAGCTTATACGCGCCGGTGCGCTGCAGGTTCTCACACTTGAGGTAGACCTGAGGCACTCCCAGTACGTCGGCAAGAAATCGCGACGACTCCAGTGGGGTGCGCTGTGTGACCTCGTGCACCTTCTTCAACGCACGCTCGAACGATGCGAGGGTGGGCGCGAATGTTTGGATCATGAGTTTGCTCCCTTGCGTTGCAGACGCGAGACAATGCGGGCTCGGTGTTTGGCTTTTTGGTGAATCTTGGCGCTTCGGTGGTAATCGGCAACGGGATCGGTTCCCGGAGTCCACTCTTTACTGACCAGCACGTTCACAATCGAGTTGGCCGCCGCCGCGAGCGGCACCGCAAACAGTGCGCCAGGGATCCCGGCTACCAATGCACCCGTCGACACGGCGAGCACAACACCAAGCGGGTGCACCTTTACGGCACTGCCCATCACGAGCGGCTGCAGCACGTGCCCCTCAATCTGGTTGACCAGGATCACAACGCCCAGCATGACAAGCGCGTTGACCGGTCCGTTGTAGATCAAGGCGATAAACGCGGCCAGCAGGCCGGTCGAGATCGCACCGAGGAATGGAATGAAGGATCCGAGGAACACCAAAATACCGATCGGGATCGGAAGCGGCACCCCGAGCAACGCTGCGCCGACACCGATGCCGACCGCGTCAACAAATGCCACGAAGATCTGCACACGCACATACTGCCCGACCGAGATCCAGCCAGAGATGCCAGCGGCGTCGACTGGGGCGTGAGCTTTAGCCGGCAAAAAGCCGAGCACCCAGTACCAAATACGTTTGCCGTCGATCAGCATAAAGATGAGAGAAAAGAGCGTCAGTAGGCTGCCGGTAATGACTTGCCCGGCGGTGGTGGCAACGCCGAGTGCGCCGCTCCAGATCTCGCCCTGGTGTCCCTCGACCGTCTTCATAATCTGCGCGACAAACCCGTCGAGTTGGTCAGCGGAGAAACCGAACGAGCTGCCCTCAATCCAGTGCAGAAACTCCCACCACACTTCTTCGGAGCGCTGCGCAAGGTCAGAGAATCCGCTGCGCAGTTGCGTCACAATAAGGGTGACGAGAATCCACACCGACGCAATAAACACGGCTAGCGCGATAATCACGCCGAGCCAGCGCGGGGCCCCGCGCCGCTCAAACCAGTGCACAACCGGATTAAGCAGGGCAGTCAGCAAGATCGCGATGAGCAGCGGAATCACAATGATCCGCACCTGAACGATGAGCCACAGGAACCCGGCGAAGGCAAGCCCGATAATAATCAGGCGCCAC
This sequence comes from Leucobacter coleopterorum, assembly GCF_011382985.1. GTDB lineage: Bacteria > Actinomycetota > Actinomycetes > Actinomycetales > Microbacteriaceae > Leucobacter > Leucobacter coleopterorum. Next base: position 849,792 of record NZ_CP049933.1, on the reverse strand, counting down.
GACCAGGCAGCCGCCACGCGAACGCCAAGTGGCAGCTCATCGGCAGTGATCTCGGGCACCCCGGGTTTGCTCTCGCTGTTGTGTTCTTCCACGACACAATCCTACCGATCAGCATATGCTCACTTGCTCACCGGCATTCAGGAACCGCTACAGCAGTTTGCCCAACCAGCGCCTCACGAGCCCTCCTTTGCCGGGGTAAAGGGCGGCATAATCGTCGCGGCAAGCGTTTCCGGCTTAAGCGGTTTCGAGATCACGGCCTTCTGGTGACTAAACACTTCAAAGGAACGCTTGCCGTGGTACGCCCCCATGCCACTCGCACCAACACCACCAAACGGCAGTTCGGGGCCACTAAATGCAGAACCGGAACGTCAAAGTTCAGGGCACCCGAGCTGGTCTCGCGCTCCCAACGGTGACGCACTGCTCCGTCTCCAGAGAACACGTAAGCGGCGAGAGGTTTGTCTCGACTCGTCACGAAACTCATAGCGTCATCAATATCCTGAACCTCGACCAGAGGCAGGATCGGACCAAAGATCTCATCGCGCATCACCGCAGATTCCCGTTCCACCCCCGTCAACACGGTGGGTTCGATAAACCGAGTCTCAGCGTTGTGCCGGCCTCCAACAGCAACGTGTCCATCAGCGAGGTAGCCGACCAAACGCCCGAACTGGGCATCGTTTACGATGCGACCGTAGTCGGGGTTTCGGTCGCTCGCGCTTCCATAAAGCTCGTGGATCGCCTCGGCGAGCAGCGGGCTCAGCTTACGCAACACCTCGCCCTTACCGAGCACATAATCGGGAGCAACGCATGTCTGCCCCGCGTTCATGTATTTGCCCCAGGCGATGCGGCGGGCAGCATCCGCGAGAGGCACCGTGTCGTCTACATAGACGGGCGACTTGCCGCCAAGTTCAAGCGTAATCGGTGTCAAGTGTTCTGCGGCGGCTCGAGCCACAACCCGACCTATGCGACCACTGCCCGTGTAGAAGATGTGGTCGAAAGGCACCTCAAGCAGGGCAGTCGTTTCAGGTACACCGCCTTCAATTACGGCCACGGCTCTGCGGTCCAAGACGTCAGGAACCGCACGCGCGATGAGCGAGGATGTCGCCGGCGCGAGCTCACTCGGCTTCACCACAACAGCATTCCCTGCAGCAAGCGCACCGATCATGGGCGAGAGCGCGAGCATCAGCGGATAGTTCCAGGGGGCAATAATCAGCGCAACACCGAGCGGCTCAGGAACAATCTTCGCGGAAGCGGGCAGCACCGCAAGGGCACCCCCACCCGGCGTGGGCGCATCCATTTTGAGAGGTGCGCAAGAACGTAGTCGATCTCTGAGACCAGAAAACCGATCTCGGTGAGCTGCGATTCCGTGCCGGACTTGCCGAGATCCTCGAAGAGAGCCCGTTCAAACTCGACGCCTCGATCCACCAGCAGCGAGCGCAAGCGCCGCAACTGGTCACGACGCCATTTCTCAGGCCGAGTGACCCCCTGCTGAAACCCCTGCCGCAGTCCGCTCACAATCCCGGGAATCCGCGTTGTTGCTGTCGTCGCGCTCATGCGCCCAGGCTACTCGCCCCGGCTGTTCTTCCCAAGTGCTGGCTGTAAAATCGGCAGGTTAGCCGTGCAGCGCCGGCACAATCAGATAGATGCCCACGAGCACCGCGATAACCGACAGACCAAAGCATGTGTAGGCCGCGACGGTGGCCCAGCGAGGGCGATCGAGATCGTCAACGTCGTCGTCCTCATCGTCACGTGACGGCCCACTTGACGAGAGGCTCCCCTCTGGTTGACGCGCGGGCGTCGCGAGAAACCGGATGCCAAATGAGTACAGCGCTACAACAAACACAGCGGAGGAGAGTGCCGCTACGAAAACAACCAGAAATGCGCCCCAGTCAATCATCGTGCATCTCTCTTCGTATCGCTCTGGCTGTGGCTGTCAGTCTTCGCCGCGCTCTCCTCGAGCGCCGCCTCTCGCTCAGCCTCACGTGCAGCGACGTCCTCACGGGCCGCCGTCTGCGCCACTGTGGTCAAGGGAGGAAGTGTTCCAGTCTCGGTCTTTACTCGCTTGATCTTCGACTTGCGGATCCGCACCGCATAACCTGACTCTGCGACATCTGGCACGGCGATTGCGTTCGAAGCATCGACCCTGTTGCGATTTGAGCGCCAGAAGATGAACAGAATAAACCCAAACCCAAGAATCGAGTCGATAATCACACCGACCATTCCGAGATGTGCGATCAAGGCAGCAACAGCACCAACAGCGCCGGCTGCGGGAAGCGTAAAGAGCCAGCCCGACACGATGCGACCAACGGTGCGCCAACGCACACTCGAACCGCGTCGCCCAAGGCCTGAGCCAATCACAGATCCGGAAGCGACCTGTGTCGTCGACAGCGCAAAACCGAGGTGGGTCGAGGCGAGGATCGTGGCGGCCGTGCTGGTCTCAGCCGCAAAACCCTGTGCTGGCTTGACCTGGGTGAGGCCAGCACCGAGGGTGCGAATAATTCGCCACCCACCCGTGTACGTACCAATTGCGATGGCGAGGGCACAGGTGATAACGACCCAGAGGTGCGGGCCGGTGCCCGGTTCCTGCTGATTCGCAGCAACGAGCGTCAGGGTAATAACACCCATCGTCTTCTGCGCGTCATTTGTGCCGTGCGCCAGTGCGATCAACGAGGAGGAGGCGATTTGCGCATGTCTGAAGCGGCCACGACCGTCTTTCTTGCCGTCGTGACGCCGAGTAATCGCGTACGCGACCTTGGTAGCCGTGAACGCGACGAGGCCAGCGGTCAGCGGCGCGGCAAGGGCCGGAATAATGATTTTGGAGAGGAATACTCCGCCGTTGATTGCAGCGAACCCAAAACCTACGATCGCGGCCCCGATCAGGCCACCAAAAAGCGCGTGTGAAGAACTCGAGGGCAGCCCGTAGAGCCAGGTCACGAGGTTCCAGACGATGGCGCCGATCAGACCAGCGAAAATGATTTCGGGGCTGATCAACACACCGCCGGAGCCCTCATTAATGAGGCCCCCAGAGATTGTCTTTGCGACCTCGGTTGAGAGGAACGCGCCTATCAGGTTCAAAATAGCGGCGAGCAACACCGCGGTCTTTGGTTTCAGGGCACCGGTGGCGATGGGCGTAGCCATCGCGTTTGCGGTGTCGTGAAAGCCGTTAGTGAAGTCAAAAAAAAGTGCCAGCACAATAACCAGCAGCACGACGATGGTGAGTTCCACCCGGCATCTTTCGTTCGGAGTCAGCGATCCTGAAAAACGCGCAAACCTTTCACCAGATTGCCCCCAAACGTTCAGCGGAATCTGGATCAACGCGCGCGTCACACTCATAGTTTCACCTCGTTCAGAAGAGGTCAAGCTGACAGCGCGTGTTCACAATTTGTTTACCTGTTTCTTGTTATTTCACCACTCATGCTTGAACCAGCTTTGCAGCGTAAACTAGCCGATCAACGACCAAAAAGGGAGGCCTCAATTGAACACTGCGCAGGTTTCAGACTTCATCCCCGCTGAGGGAACAATCACCATGTTCTCAACCGAATGGTGCAGCTACTGCAAGCGCCTCAAGCTCATGCTCGATAAGACAGGGGTCGGCTACACCGAGGTCGATATCGAAGCAGTTGCGGGCACCGAAGAGTTGGTGAAGACCCTGAATGGCGGTGACGCAGTTGTTCCCACGGTCATTTTCCCCGACGGCACCTCTGCCACAAACCCTTCGCTGCGTGACGTGCAGGATCGTCTCGCCGTTTAGCCGAAGTTAAGGCGCACGGCGGCGTAACGTTCCTCTGGAACCACTTTCAGACGGTCCGCGATCTCCGTAAAGGGCACCATCTCAATACGGTCACCACGCAGAGCCGCCAGCGCGCCCCATTCTCCGCCAAGGACTGCATCCGCCGCTGCCGTACCCGTGCGGGTGGCCAGAACCCTGTCAAACGCTGTGGGTGATCCGCCTCGCTGTACGTGGCCGAGCACTGTCGCGCGCGCCTCGATCCCTGCAACCTGCTCGATCAGCGGGGCAAGCACCTCTGCAATGCCGCCAAGCCGAGGCCTACCGAACCCGTCAAGCCCCTCCCGGGTGACCGCATGGTCAGCCCCAACAAGCTTGAACCCCTCTGCCACCACCACGAGCGATGAACGTCCGCGATCCCGAACACTGGTGACCCACTCACACACCTGCTCAAGTGTCTCAGGGTATTCCGGCAGCAACATGACCTGCGCACCACCAGCCATACCCGCGTGCAGCGCGATCCAGCCTGCGTCACGCCCCATGACCTCAAGCACCATGCAGCGGCGATGTGATTCCCCCGTAGTGCGCAGACGATCGATCGCTTCCGCAGCAATAGACACCGCTGTATCAAACCCAAAGGTGTAGTCAGTGCCAGCCAGGTCGTTGTCAATGGTCTTGGGCAGTCCAATGGTAGGGATTCCCGCCTCACTCAACATGCCCGCAACGTTCTGAGTGCCGTTACCACCGATCAATAGTAGGCCGTCAAGCCCGTAAGAGGCGAAACGCTTACGAAACTCCGTGAGGTCGAGGTCGTCGCCGCGTCGCCCGACAAACGGCGCCACGCGACTCGTACCGAGGATCACACCGCCGAGAGGCGAGAGACCTCGAACGGCGAGCCGATCCAGTTGAATCCAGTCGTTCTCGTGGAAGCCCCGCCAGCCGTCCATGAAGCCGATCATCTCAAAGCCGTGCACATCGACACCTCGCAGAACGGCACCACGAATGGCAGCGTTCATGCCGGGGCTATCGCCGCCGGAACACAGGACTCCGAGTTTCATGCGCACCCCTCTATTTGCAGGAGTGTCCAGCTTAACGGCCTTCGTGCTCGCGCACAGCCCTCCGCAACACGTGCATGAGCGACTCAAGCTGCACAGAATCGGCATCTTCCTGCTTCGCCTCAGCACCGTCAAGCGCACGGGCCGCAAGCCCGGCCTTGCCGTCAATAAGTTCAGCGATCTTCGCGTCGATGGTCTGCGCCGCAACGATGCGCCATGCCGTCACCGGTTCATCCTGGCCAATGCGGTGCACGCGGTCGATTGCCTGGGTCTGCTCGGCATCAGTCCAACTGAGCTCAGCAAGCACAACGTTCGAGGCTGCCTGCAGGTTCACACCCACACCCGCTGCAGTAAGAGAGCACACTGCCACGGAAACATCTGGGTCGTTGTTAAACGCGTCGATCTGCTGCTGACGGAACGTTGCGGTCTGATCACCGCGAACCGAAATCGTCTTGAGGCCACGCTCGGCAAACAGTGCCTCAGCACGATCCATCACGTCAATGTGCTTCGCAAAGAAGACAACCTTGCCAACCGACCGCACAAGCTGCGCGGTGTAATCAGCGGCCAGCCCAGCCTTTGCCTGACCGATCTTTCGCACCATGGTAAACACGTTTAGGCCGTCTGCGGAGGCATTCGATTCTTCGAGTTCCTGCATGCACACCATACGAACGATTGCTTCGTCGCTGAGCTTGGCCCCAAGTTTGCCATTCTTGATCACGATGAAACGGTCGTAGAGCTTACGAGCAAGTTGTTCCTCAGCCTCGCGAATACCGCGTCCCAACTCGTCATCGAGCTCGATAGGCAGATCGACCACACGCTTAGACGGCAGATCTGCCGCGACGTCGATCTTACGGCGGCGCACAATCCCCATATCAATAACACTCTGACGGGCATCGGGATAGAAACCAGGATCAGCCGGGGTCCAGCCATTGTTTTCAAGGCGGGCCATCAACTCGGGTCCGGGCTTGTCAGCCTCGGTCCACCCGAGGAACCTCCAGATAGCGCGGAAATCGTCAATGCTATTGATGAGCGGAGTTCCGGTGAGCGCAATCAGCAGCGGGGAAACACCTGGGCTGCGTTCGCGAATACTCTCGGCGATCGCAAGCACGTTGCGTGAACGCTGCGACTGCACATTTTTGATCATGTGTGCTTCGTCAACGACCATGCCTCTAAACCCAAACCGAGAGATCCAGCTCAGGTGGCGATCCAAAATCTCGTAGTTCACAACAAACACGTCGGCGAATGGGTCGATGTCGACACCGTCACCATGAATCACCGTGACCTTACGGTGAGGAGTCCAATGCTCGACCTCACGCGCCCAGTTCATCTTGACGACGTTTGGTACGACAACAAGCAGAGGGTAGGCACCCGCAACGCTCGCTGCGAGCACCGACTGCGCTGTTTTACCGAGTCCGGGCTCATCGGCAAGCAGGAAGCTGCGGTGGCCGTTACGAACGCTCGCAAGGAAACGCGCCTGGTGCTTCATGAGTTCCGCCCCTGGGGGGCAAGGCGATCCGGCACGGGCGGCTCGGGCAGCGTCATGCAGGCAGACCCCCGCCACCCTGCTCGAACGATTTCAGCAGCGGCCCGAGCAGTTCCCAGTTGGCGAGGCGCACAACCGGTGTGGGGCGGCGCGGAGCCGACAGGTCTGGAGCGAGGAACGGGTTAGCACGGTGGCGCGAGTCGATGCCAACCGGCTCAACTTGACGCTCCGCGAGCTCCGGCGGAACATAGGTCTGGGCCGCTTCGGGCACAACCTTCTCTTCTTCCGGCAAGTCGAAGCCCGCCTGCACTAGCATCTTGCGCTTGAGCTGGCGAGTCGCATCGGTTACGGGCGCACCCGGCTCAAGAAGTGTAATGAGGCTCGTATCGCGCGCGGCGGTCTTAGCAAGGATCGCGGCCACACCGTCGAGTCGCTTCAGTGTCTCGGCGCGCTCAGCATCGCTCACACCCTCGGTGGTCTTGACACGCGCGCGTTCCTCTCGCATGAGGAGAGCAATCACCTGGAACTTCGTGCGGTTCGCGGAATTCGCCTTGCCACGCTGCGTGGCGGCCTCGACCTCACGCACGGCCCGAGCGAGCAGCGGAATGATGCCCTCGTTGTGTGAGTGTTTGCGCCGCCCGTTTGAGCGTGAGTGTGTCTTACCCGAGGTATTAGTGTCGCGGGTGGCAGTGTTGATTGCCAATGGATCTCCTGATCAGCGTAGAGCGTACTCGCATCGAATTATCGAGACGCAGGCAGTTCACCAGTTCGAAGTCTGACATCATGCGCAGCATGGGACCCCAGGATTGCTCGTGAAACACGACCTTACGCCGATACTAGCATCATCAACTTGGCCACGCCCGACTTAAAGCAAATTCGCATTCTCAGGGAGTGGAACCGGCATCTGTGAGCCGACGGGCCAACACAACATCCGCGTCCATCTGCTCAATAAGAGACTCGAGCGAGTCAAATCGCTCCATCGCGCGAATGCGGTGCGTGAAGAACACCTCAATGATGGTGCCGTAGATATCCTCGTCAAAATCGAGAATAAATGCCTCAACACGGGATTGGCCATCCGGTGTAAACGTGGGGTTTGTGCCGATCGAAATTGCTGCCTGGAGCAGCGTGTCGCCGATCCTCACAAAACCCGCGTAGACGCCATCAGCCGGCACAAGTCCCTCGATCCGGCCTCCCAGGTTGGCGGTAGGAAATCCGAGGTCTCTCCCCGAGCATCTCCGTGTACCACTTCTCCGCGCACCATCACTGGGCGGCCAATCATGTTCGATGCCATCTCTACGTCACCCGCCAGGATCGCCTGACGCACGCGCGTCGACGACACACACCCGGCGTCGGAATCAACCACTGCCGAGACAACTTCGACGGTAAACCCAAGCCGAGAACTCATTTTGCGTAGCAAATCCGCGTCACCGACTCCGCCATAGCCAAACCTGAAGTCGGATCCCATAATGATGTGTCGTGCACGCAACCGGCCGACCAAAATCTTTTCGACGAATTCTTCGGCGGGAATCTGTGAAAATGCCTCATCGAACTCAACCATCACACAGTTGTCAACGCCCGCGGCAGAGAGCGCTTCGATGCGCTGTTCCCGGCTCATGAGGGGCAGCGGGCATACCTCAGGGCGCAGATAACTGAGCGGATTGTTTGCAAACGTGAACACCACCGAGTGTGAGCCGTTATTCTGTGCTGCTTCAAGCAACCGGGCAAGAATCGCCTGATGCCCCAAGTGGACTCCATCGAACTTGCCGATAGCGACCGCGCTGCCAGTCTCGAAATCGGCCTTGGGGATCGCCGCAAGCGACTCAAATACTCGCATTGTGCTCCCCCGCAGTCTCGGCAGCAGCGCGTGCGGCATTGCCGTCGCGCTTCAACCAGATCAGGCCGAGCACCGGCAGTACCAGCGGAATAAACACGTAACCGCTGCCGAAATGCGACCACACTGACGGGTGCGCAAAGAACTGGGGAACCAGGATACTCAGGGTGCCAACGATAACGACGCCACACAGCTCGAATATGAGCGCACCCCACGCGATCCCACGCCACACACCGCGCCTCTTAATGAGCGCGATCGTTGCGACGATATACACGAGCCCAGAAAGTGCAGAGAGCGAGTAGGCGAGCGGTGCCTCATCGAACTTGGCAACGATCTGGTAGAGCGAGCGAAATGTTGCAGCGAGCGCAAGCACCACGTAGACAGTGATGAGTACACGTCCCAGACCGCTTAGCCGCTCAACCCGCTGGGCAACTCGCTGAGATGCGGAGGGTGACATCGCACCTCGGGATTCGTCGTTAGACACGCCCTACAGCTTACCGCGCGACCGCGGTCGGCTCGTGCTGGCTTGATCCCGAGCGAACTAACCCCAGATGACCATCATGCGATAGACCATCACGGCTATTGAGAGATGCACCACGGCAAGCACCAGGTTGGCCCAGCGGGTGCGATCCATGAGCGCCCAAAATCCCGCTCCCAGCGGCAGCACAAACACCACTATGAGGTAGAGCCAAAACTCAAGAGGATCCCCAACTGCATTGTTGCCCGTGAAGGGGGCCACAATCGAGATGACGAGCTGTGCGACAAGCAGGAGAACAACGAGCACCGTCGCTCCGAGTGTGTAGTCGTTTGGAGTGATCTTGCGGGCGGCGGCGACAGCGCACACGACTGCAGCGAGAATCGCCACAGCGATGATGACAATGCCAAACCAGAGAATCATACGACCGCCTGCCCATCGGGAGTTGGAAAATTGGTGACAACCCGAGTGCGGCCGTGTTTTACTTCAAGGAGACCTACCAGTCTCTCGCCGGGCGCGATAGCGGCGACGAGTGCTGCATCGTTCGAGGCGTCCACCTCGAGGCGTTTGCCGTGCCCAATATCAATGGCCTGCTGCTCAGTAAGACGAAGCACGGGGAAGAGTCGTTCAGCTACCTGCGTTGGCAATATGAGGGGAAGTGAGCCTCCCGCAGTGAGTGCGTCCATGCTCACGGCGCTCGCCACGTCGAACGGACCCACTGCCGAGCGCCGCAGTGCGACCAAGTGTCCTCCCACCCCAAGCTTCTCGCCAAGATCCCGCGCCAGCGCACGAATGTACGTACCGGTGGAGCAGCGTACCGTCGCGTCGATATCAATCACCCGCGTTCCGTCGTCTTCCGCAGTAATACGTGGCTCACTCGTTTCAAAGGAGTAGATCGTGACCGGGCGTTTCTTGAGCTCGACTGCTTCCCCGGATCGAACTCGATCGTAGGCTCGTTTGCCATCAACCTTGATCGCACTCACTGCACTTGGGGCCTGCTCAATCGCGCCGGTCAGCTCCGCGACAGCAAGGGCAATCCGAGCGGGATCTGCTGCGAGCGCTTCGACAACACTTTGCTCGACGGCACTAATCCGGTCCCCCTCCCGATCGTCGGTGACCGTCGCGGTGCCGAGGCGGATGGTCGTTGTGTAGGTTTTGTCGAGGCCAACAAGGTGGGTCAGCAGCCGGGTCGCTGGGCCTGCACCCAACACCAGGAGCCCAGTAGCCATCGGGTCAAGAGTGCCGGCGTGCCCGACTTTGCGAGTGCCAAGCGCCCGGCGAGACCGGGCAACAACATCGTGACTCGTCCAGCCACCTTCTTTGTCGACCAGCAGGATTCCTCCCTGCGGGGGCAAGATTGTCGGCGCGGTTATCGGGGCTCTCGTCACCGTCCCATCCTAACCGCGCCGCCGATCTAGACTGGACTGATGCCCACCTCTCGTTCTGTCCCTGCCTCGACACCGGATCGTGCAGGATTGGCTCGGACCCTGAGTAATTGGTTCGCTCACGCAGCCCGGGATCTGCCCTGGCGGGCCCAGGGTACCTCGCCCTGGGCAGTGCTGGTCTCAGAGTTCATGCTGCAACAGACACAGGTAGATCGTGTGATCCCACGCTGGACAGCCTGGATTGAACGCTGGCCGACACCTTCCGCACTCGCCGCCGAAGTACCCGGAGAAGCGGTGCGCGCCTGGGACCGCCTGGGATACCCTCGACGTGCCCTGTGGCTGCATCGCGCAGCGGTTGAGATCGCAACGCTGCACGGTGATGTCGTGCCCAGGGACGTGCAGCAATTGCTGGCGCTCACAGGCATTGGACCCTACACCGCGCGCGCAGTTGCAGCATTCGCCTACGGTGAGCACCATCCTGTGGTCGACACAAACACTCGACGAGTGCTGGCGCGGGCTATTCACGGCATAGCGGCCGCGGGGATGCCGAGATCTACCGATCTTGACGATATGGCCGCGCTACTTCCGCCGGACCCGGCAGAAGCGGCCGTGTTCAACGCCGCGGCAATGGAGCTCGGAGCCATCGTGTGCACAGCCCGCACGCCGCTCTGCGACGCGTGCCCGATCGCGGCGTGGTGCGAGTGGCGCGGGGCGGGTTATCCCGACAATTCTCCTGAGAAGAGGCCAAAGCAGGCGAAGTTTGAGGGATCCGACCGCCAGGCACGTGGTCGGATCATGGCGCTGGTGCGCCGGTCAGCTGAGCCGGTCTCACGCGATGCCGCGCTGAACGCAGCGCGGGGCAAGCACCGCGAGCCCCACGATGTCACTCAGCCTCAGCGCGCCTACGACTCGCTGATCGCGGACGGCCTGATCGTAGAGCTCGAGGGCCGGGCACAGCTGCCCTGATTACAACTTGACGATGTTGTAGATCACCAAAAACTTCTTGTCCTGTTTGGTGAGCACAACGGTCACGTTGATCTTCTCTTTGTCATTTGTGAGGGCGTAAGTGCGTGTGCCGTCTTGCTCGTTTTTGCCGATCACTTTAAAGCCATTGTCCTTCAGCTTCGTGATGGCCTCGTCTTGCGCTTTTTTGGTTTCGACCTCCACAGAGTATGACCAGTTTGAGTCGCTTGAGGATGCCTTGTTCGACACCTCACCCTGCACAGTGGCGACTGCGGTCGGCACACCCTTGGGCACGTCTGGGTTATTCCCTGGGGCGCAGCCCGTGAGTGTGAGCCCCAGCAAGAGAGCCACCCCCACCGCAGAAGTAATAGCTGTCGTGCGGATCTTCTTCATTTCTCTTCTCCCTCAGGCGCTGCGTCGCTTAGTTTTCCGTATGGATCTTTCTCACCCGCGTACTCAGCATTCGCGGCAAGCGCCTGGGCCGCCTCGTCCCGCTGCCTAGCCTCGGCAAGAAGGTCGTTCAGATGTTGCGCGCTCTCTGGCAACTCATCGTGAATAAACTCCAGGGTTGGCGTGAGTCGCGTGCCGAGTTGCTTGCCAACCTCGCTGCGCAGCATGCCCGTTGCCGCTTTGAGCGCCGCGGCAGAGTCAGCCTGCTCTTCTTCGTTTCCGTACACCGTATAGAACACACTGGCGTGCTGAATGTCGCCGGTCACTCTCACGTCAGTGATCGTGACAAAGCCGAGGCGAGGATCCCGCAGCCCCTTTTCCAGTCTTCTCGCAATGATTTGCTGAATGCGTTCAGCCACCTTGCCTGCACGTGGATTACTCATGCGATAATCCTACCGCCGGGTGAGAGAATGAACCCTGATGACTGAGAACTCCGCGACCGAAAAGCGACTCGACGAACTCCGGCTGCTCCGAAAGGTTCGCGACCGCATCGACCGGGAGTATGCGAGTCCGCTCGATGTTGAGGCACTTGCCCGTGGAGCCCACGTATCTGCCGGGCACCTCAGCAGAGAGTTTCGCGCAGCGTACGGTGAGTCCCCCTACAGTTACCTCATGACGCGGCGAATCGAGCGCGCTATGACGCTGTTGCGCAGGGACAACCTCAGTGTGACCGAGGTCTGCTTTGCGGTTGGCTACGGTTCACTTGGCACCTTCAGCACCCGCTTCAGCGAACTTGTTGGATTATCTCCTCGCGCATACCGTCAGGCAGCGGAAAGCGGGATCGACGATCTGCCCAGTTGCGTTGTTTCGCGCGCACTGAAACCGGTCAGGAATCAAGAAGTTTCTGCTGCGCTCGGGGAGTAAGTTTACGACCATGAAGATCAACATTCACGTTACGTTCTTGCCTCACACCGATCCAGAAGCCTCACTCGCGTTCTACCGCGATGTTCTCGGCTTTGAAGTTCGTAAAGACGTTGGCTACGAGGCCATGCGTTGGATTACAGTCGGGCCAGCAAATCAGCCCGAAACATCAATCGTGCTTTCACCACCGGCGGTCGATCCCGGTCTCAGTGATGAGGAACGCCGAGTCATTGGTGAGCTCGTAGCGAAGGGCTCATACGCCTCCATCGTGTTCGCAACCGATGCCTTGGACGAACTGTTCGAGAAAGTTGAAGGTTCCGGCGCCGACATCTTGCAGGAGCCGATGGATCAGGATTGGGGATCCCGCGACTTCGCGTTCCGCGACCCCGCCGGCAACACGGTTCGTGTGCAACAGCTCTGAGTTTCCGTGGAGCGGTTCGTAAACGCGGGCCGCTTTTTGCCTGGAATACCATGGTAGGAAGAAGCAGAATGTTCCTTAACCGGGCGAACAGAAAGTCGGATAGTGTCGATACCTCCAAACTCTGAAGATCAGCAGCCGCAGCAACCCCAGTACGCGCCGCCACCGTCGCAGTACCAGGTTCCGCAGTACGCGCCGCCTCCGCAGTACGTACAGCCGCAGTATCCGATCCAGCAGGCATACCCCGCTACACCCAATTACAACCAGTTCGGTGTTCCCGGAGAACCGGGCCCCGGAGAACCTTTTAACGGCGCCAGTTCATCCGAAGACCTCTTGCGCCCGCTGTATGGTGCGACGTTCGGCCAGGCCGTTCGCCGTTACTTCAAGAATTACGCAAACTTCGATGGTCGAGCTTCGCGCAGCGAGTACTGGTGGATCGCACTTTTTGGGGTAATGCTTTCTATCGTCCCCACGATTCTCTACATGCTCGGGCTCTTCACCTACATCATTGGCTCCGCAAGCTACCGGAGCTATTCAGACGGCCCAACCCCGGGGTCGGGCCTTGGTGCTTTCCTGTTCTTCCTCGGCGCGGGGCTCCTGCTAGTGATTGCTCTTGGAACCTTTATTCCGTCGTTGGCGCTGGTCTGGCGCCGACTGCACGATGCAAACTTTGCTGGCCCGTTCTACTTCCTCAGCTTTGTTCCTGCGGGCAGCCTAGTTGTGTTCATTTTTCTACTCATGCCACCAAACCCTGAGGGACGTCGTTTCGATAGGCGCTAACCGTCGCAGTCTGAAATAGTTGATCTGTGTCCCAACCCTCGAACTCCGATGCGCAGTCGCCCCAGTACGCCCAGCCCCAACAACAACCTCTCTATGCTCCTCCGCCGCAGTACATGGCTCCACCACCTCAGTACGCACCGCCGGCGCAATACGCGGCACAATGGATCCCAGGCCCCGGAGAGCCATTCGATGGGGCAGCCTCGCCGGAAGACCTCACCCGACCCCTGTATGGCGCTAATTTTGGGCAGGCAATTCGACGAGCATTCATGAACTACGCGAGGTTTCGGGGTCGTGCTTCGCGCAGCGAGTACTGGTTCTTCAGCCTATTTTTTGCTCTGATCATCTTTGTGCCGACAGCTGTCTTTGGAATTGCAGACGCTCTACTTAGCGACTATCTCTCCAGCAGTAGCGTCTATACCGACGTTTCAAGCGATATCTCGGGCAGATCAGATCCGCTTCTGATCGCTTTGGGGTGGCTAATTTTCTTGGCCGCAATTGGATTGTTCGTGCCGATGCTGGCGCTGACGTGGCGTCGTCTACATGACGCAAATTTTGCAGGTCCGTTGTGGTTCATCTCTTTTGTTCCCTACGGCGGCAGCTTCACAGTGTTCATCCTCACGCTGCTGTCTTCAAATCCTCAAGGCAGACGCTTCGACCGACGGTAAAGCCCTCGCGCTGGATGTGTCGGCCGTTGGTAACCATCCAGCCGGTCCAGAACGGGCTTTTCAGCCCACGGGACCTCCGGGGTCAGCGACCATGCCCCTCGTCACGACGAGAATGACGCACCGTCCCGTAAGGAAACACAAAGGGTGGCCCCGGCAGTTCACACTGCCGGGGCCACCCCTGTTTAGAATCAGACGAGCTTAGTCGCGCGCCTTCTCCACCATCTCAGTTGTCTCGATCTCGTCGCCGATCTGAATATCGTTGTACTTGCCGAGGCCGATACCGGCCTCGAAGTCGACCTTCACCTCGGTGACGTCGTCCTTGAAGCGACGCAGCGAGTCGATCGCAAGGCCGTCGGCGATAACAACGCCCTCGCGGATGACGCGCGCCTTGGCGTTGCGTGTTATGACGCCGCTGCGCACAACAACACCAGCGATGTTGCCGAACTTCGAGGAGCGGAACACCTCGCGGATCTCGGCCACACCCGACTGCTTCTCTTCGTACTCGGGCTTGAGCATGCCCTTGAGCGAAGCCTCGATGTCATCGAGAGCGTTGTAAATGACGTTGTAGAAGCGGATGTCGATACCCTCACGCGCAGCGCGCTCGCGAGCCTTGACATCGGGTCGCACGTTGAAGCCGATAACGATGGCGTTGTCGATCGTTGCAAGATCCACATCGCTCTCCGTGATCGCACCCACACCGCGGTGCAGGATGCGCAGCTGCACGGAATCGTCGACCTCGATCTTCATGAGCGACTCTTCAAGTGCCTCAACAGCACCCGACACGTCTCCCTTGATGATGAGGTTGAGCGATTCGACCTTGCCGTCTTCCAGAGCCTTCGTGAACTCTTCAAGGCTGATGCGCTTGCGGGCCTTCGCCAGCAGAGCGTTGCGCTCGGCCGCCTCACGCTTCTCAGCGATCTGGCGGGCCGTGCGATCCTCGGAGGTAACGAGGAAGGTGTCACCGGCACGAGGAACCGTCGAGAGTCCCTGCACCTGAACCGGGCGGGAGGGCAATGCCTCGAGCACCGGATCACCGTTCTCATCGCTCATCGCACGCACACGACCGTAAGCCGTGCCCGCGACGATAGCATCACCGACGCGCAGCGTACCTGACTGGATGAGCACGGTTGCGACCGCGCCACGACCCTTGTCGAGGCGAGCCTCAATCGCGACACCGCGCGCGTCCTTGTCGGGGTTGGCGCGCATATCGAGACCGGCGTCAGCGGTGAGCAGCACAGCGTCGAGCAGTTCGGTGATACCGACGTTGTTCTTCGCCGAGACATCTACGAACAGCACGTCTCCGCCGTACTCTTCGGCGATGAGACCAAACTCGGTGAGCTGCTGACGAACCTTGTCGGGGTTCGCACCTTCCTTATCGATCTTGTTGACCGCAACAACAATCGGCACGTTTGCCGACTGCGCGTGATTCAATGCCTCAATCGTCTGCGGCATGATGCCGTCGTCTGCAGCAACAACCAAGATCGCGATGTCGGTGACCTGAGCACCACGGGCACGCATGGCAGTAAACGCCTCGTGACCCGGGGTATCGATAAAGGTCAGCGCACGGTCGATACCCTCGTGCTCGGTGTGCACCTGGTACGCGCCAATGTGCTGGGTAATACCGCCAGCCTCGCCGCCGCCCACATTTGCCTTGCGGATCGCGTCGAGCAGTCGAGTCTTACCGTGGTCCACGTGGCCCATCACCGTAACGACGGGCGGGCGTGGCTTCAGTACATCGTCGCCCTCTTCTTCAAGCTCGGCCTCGATATCAATGTCAAAGCCTTCAAGCAGCTCGCGGTCCTCGTCCTCGGGCGAAACAACCTGGATCTTGTAACCCAGCTCGTCGCCAAGAACCTCAAACGTTGCCTCATCGAGTGACTCGGTTGCCGTTGCCATCTCACCGAGGTGGAAGAGCACGGTGACAAGGTTCGACGCGCTCGTGTTGATCTTGTCTGCGAAGTCAGAGAGCGAAGCGCCACGGCGCAGGCGAATCATTGTGGATCCGTCACCGCGGGGTACGCTTACGCCACCAAGTGACGGGGCCTCGCGCAGTTCAAATTCTGCGCGCTTCGCCCGCTTCGACTTACGCGCCTTGCTCTTGGAGCCGCCCCGACCGAACGCACCGGCTGTGCCAGCACCACGGCCACCACGGCCACGACCGGCAAAGCCACCACCCGGACGAGGTGCTCCGAAGCCACCTGCACCGGGAGCACCGCCACCGCCACCGCCACCACCGGGACGGTTGAAGCCACCGCCGCCACCGCCAGGACGACCACCGGGGCGACCAGCACCACCGGGGCGACCGCCGCCACCGGCGCCCTGGGGCGAGGTGTCGGGCGAGGAATATTGCCTGGCGTAGGACGACCACTGCCGCCGCCAGCACCACCGGCTCCGCCAGCACCACGGTTCATACCTTGATTCGGCGCGAACGGGTTGTTACCTGGACGCGGTGGACGAGGAATGCCCATGCCTTGGCTTGAAGCGAACGGGTTGTTACCTGGACGCGGACCGCCCGGCTTAGGAGCGTTCGACTTGGCACCGGGCTTAGCGCTGGGCTTCGCGTCGGTCTTTGCTTCAGTCTTAGCCGCGGCCTCTGGCGCTGCCGGGGCAGGCTTCTCAGCTGCGGCGGGGGCCTGAGGTGCGAGGGAGGGAGTTTCTGGGGCGGGCTTGGGCTCTGCAGCCTTCGCGGGGCCTTGGGGCCAGGACGAGGTCCGGCAGGCTTCTTCGCAGCGGGCTTGTCAGCCGCTGGTTTGGCGGCAGGCTTTGCCTCCGACGCCTGCGCAGCGGGCTCTTCGCCCTTCGCTTTGGTGACGCCCTCTGCTTCAAGAGCAGCCTTTACTTTGCGCGCTACCGGGGGCGCAACGCTTGACGAGGACGCCTTAACGAACTCGCCCATATCTTTCAGCTTGGCCAGAACGACCTTGCTATCTACACCGATCTCAGCAGCGATCTCGTGTACGCGTGGGTTAGCCACTTTTCTCCTGTCTGGGTTCACGCCCAGACAGGCGAGAACCATGATTAACGGACGGGTCTCATTTTGAGCCGCTCATTAGTTATCCATAAGTGTTTTCAGCCTGTTCTCTAAAGGGCTTGCATCGGGCTTCCCCGATGCGCGCAGTGCACGCGACAACATTCCGCGAGTCACCGCTAGATCCAGACAATGAGCTGAGGGGTGAACCCAAGCTCCTCGCCCAGGAAGAACCGCGCGATCATCAGCCACTAGCCGATCATCGCGCAGCACCACTCGAAGCAAGTCTGTGCGCGGGGCGCGTTTGCGACACGCGACACAGGTCCGAACCGGAACCATCTTACCAGCATCCTTCTTTCACGCTTGCGCACTCTCAGGGTCTCAACCCTGAGAGTGCACACAGACCACCTGGACTAGTCGTTCATGATCGAGTCGGGTTGAATATCAGTACTTGCTGGGCTCACTATCGCTCGCCACCGGAGCGCGAAAACGCTGGCGCATTTTCTCAACGCGCTCCGGCGCAAAGATCAATGCTCAACCCGACTAGCTCAGTCGTTCATGATCGAGTCGGGTTGAATATCAATCTTTGCGCCCGTCAGCTTCGCGGCGAGTCGGGCATTTTGTCCCTCTTTGCCAATCGCAAGAGAAAGTTGGAAGTCAGGCACCAGCGCGCGCACCTGCTTGAGCGACTCGTTCAGCATAAACACGTCGGTCACTTTGGCGGGTGATAGTGCATTTGCCACAAACATTGGCAGCTCCGGCGAATAATCGACAATATCGATCTTCTCTTCACCGAGCTCGGCCATCACAGCACGCACACGGCTGCCCATCTCACCAATGCAGGTGCCCTTGGCGTTGATCCCCGACTTCTTAGCGCGAACGGCAACCTTTGTGCGGTGACCGGCCTCGCGAGCGAGCGAGACGATCTCAACAAGCCCCTCCGAGAGCTCCGGCACCTCACGCTCAAACAGCTTGCGCACAAGTCCGGGGTGGGTGCGAGACACGACAACCTGCGGCCCCTTCAGACCCTTTGAAACGCTCGTAACATACACGCGCATACGGGTACCGTGCGGGTAAGACTCCCCCGCGATCTGCTCTTCAGGGGCAGGATCGCCTCAAGTTCACCAAGATCAATCTGCACCATGCGGGGGTTCGGCCCCTGCTGTACAACACCCGAGACAATCTGACCCTCTTTGTCTTTGAACGCGCCGAGAACAGCGTCGTCCGAAAGATCACGAAGGCGCTGGTTAATAACCTGCTTCGCCGCGCTCGAGGCAACACGACCAAACTCGTCAGTCATAACGTGAGCCTCGCCCACTACCTGGCCCTCATCGCCAACCTCGGGCACGAGGACGGTAATCTCGCCGCTCTTCCGGTCGAGCTGCACCCTCACTCGGTGCTCATCTGGAACAGGGATGCCCTGGTTCTCCGCGTGCCGCAAATATGCAGACTGAATTGCCTGCTCGATAATTTCGGCGAGCTCTTCGAAGGGAATGTCCTTCTCACGCTCAAGTCCGCGCAACATGGCGAGATCAATCTTCACGATGCCTCCTCGTATTGAAATGTCTATTCAGATGTGAACCCAAATGGGTCAAGTGACCAGGGTACTCCAGGGAGTCCGGCGTATGCCACACGTGAGCCCGTGGCAACTAGTGCGCGCCGGATGTCGGCAAGAAGTTGTGTGCGGGTTCGGCCTGATACGCGGCGGGTTCCTCGGCTTCTGTTTCACCCTTGAACTGCGAAAGATCTCGCACGTTTTTTTGCACCGCCACCGATGCAAACAGGCTCATGGCAAAACTGATCCCATAGAACCCCTTTTCGCTCAGAGAGAGGCTCCCGGCATTCCAGAGCCCAATTGCGAGCAGGCTGAGCGAGGCAACCAGCGCAAACCATGCGAGACCGTAATAGAGATTCGTGACTGCAATACCATCGGATCGATCTCGAACTGTCTTCTGCAGCGATACAGCAGCAAAAAGCCCAAACAGCAAAAGGGTGAGATAGTAACCCTTTTCATTGAGCTCCATCCCTGCATTAGACAATCCGATGAGCTAAGTGCCCATGCCAAGTGCCAGTGCAACCCAAGACGCACCAATAAAGGCGGGGGTCGGTTTCGATGCATTTTCCTGCGAATCAACCATTTCAAACTCCTTTGTTCTCAAGCACCTGGGCGCCCTATGTGGTGCCCCTGCATTCCTGAGATCACTATGCCATTGACGCATGGCCGGTCGGGAATATGACCCCTCACCAGAACCCGGTTGACTTATACCCCACTGGGGTATAAGTTCATAAACACAAAATACCCCTATGGGGTATCTAACTCTCGGCACAGCAGAGGTTCCCCTACGAAAGGATCACCGTGAATACCCACGACCATGGCTACTTACCAAACAAGGCAAAGTACCTCGCGAGCCTTCGACTCACCGAGGGCCAAGTGCGTGGTCTACGGCGCATGGTTGAAAAAGACCAGTGACCTCCCAAACGCTTAAATCCATCTCATTCAAGATGCTCGACGACCACCTCAGTCATTACGCGGCGAACGCAGGAGCGACCGGCGGAACAATCGCCGAAGAGAAGATGCAGGAAGCTTCAGATGCCATCGCCTGCCTCGTGCGGTCATAAGATTTTAATAACAAAAGGAGCCCCTCATGGCAACCACTACCACCTACACCGTCACCGGAATGACTTGCGGCCACTGCGTGCGCAGCGTCACCGAAGAGGTGAGCGAGGTCGCCGGTGTCACGGACGTGAATGTTGACCTCGCAAGCGGCAACCTCACCGTCACAAGCGACGACCCCGTCGACACTGAGAAAATCCGTGAGGCCGTCGCAGAAGCCGGCTACCAGCTCTCATGACAGCACTCAGCACCCAGCAGGTCGAGCTCGCCATTAGCGGTATGACCTGCGCATCTTGTGCGAACAGGATCGAGCGCAAGCTCAACAAACTCGACGGCGTGACGGCCACGGTCAACTACGCCACCGAAAAGGCAAAGGTCAGCTTCGCGCCGGGGGTCGACACCGCAGCACTGCTCGAGGCAGTCGAGCAGGCGGGTTACTCGGCGGCACTGCCGAAGCCGAAGAGGCCAAAGGGCACTGATCCTGAACAGGTGGCGGCAGAGGCCCCGTGCGTGAACTGCGCAACCGATTGATCGTCTCCGCGATCCTCACCGTGCCCGTCGTTGCGATGGCGATGGTCCCAGCCCTGCAGTTCACGTACTGGCAATGGCTGTCACTCACGCTCGCCGCACCCGTGATCGTGTGGGCCGGCCTGCCATTCCACAAGGCGGCCTGGACCAACCTGAAGCACGCGACGGCCACTATGGACACCCTCATCTCGATGGGCACACTGGCTGCCTTCGCGTGGTCGCTGTACGCACTGTTCTTCGGCACCGCCGGCATGCCCGGCATGACCCACGGGTTTGAGTTCACCGTTGCGCAGAGCGATGGAGCCGGCAATATTTACCTTGAGGTTGGCGCCGGAGTCATCACCTTCATTTTGCTCGGCCGCTACTTTGAAGCGCGTTCCAAGAGGCAGGCGGGGGGCGCGCTGCGGGCGCTGCTTGAGCTCGGCGCGAAAGAGGTCTCGGTGCTGCGCAACGGTGTCGAAGAGCGAATCAGCACTGACGACCTTGTGGTGGGCGACCACTTCATCGTGCGACCGGGCGAGAAGATCGCCACGGACGGCACGATTGTTGAGGGGGCCTCAGCGGTTGATGCGTCCATGGTCACTGGCGAGTCCGTGCCGGTGGAGGTGGGGATCGGCGACACCATCGTCGGCGCAACGATCAACGCGGGTGGACGCCTCGTCATTGAAGCGACCAGGGTCGGTGCCGACACCCAGCTTGCCCAAATGGCGAAGCTCGTTGAGGATGCCCAGAATGGCAAGGCAAAGGCTCAACGGCTTGCCGACAAAATTTCAGGAATCTTCGTGCCAATTGTCATTGGTCTCGCTCTTGCCACCTTTGTGTTCTGGGCGCTCTCAGGCGCTGGTCTGACAGCGGCGTTTACCGCCGCTGTTGCGGTACTCATCATCGCGTGCCCGTGCGCGCTGGGACTCGCAACACCAACCGCACTTATGGTGGGAACGGGTCGCGGCGCGCAACTCGGGATCTTGATCAAGGGACCCGAGGTATTGGAGACCACCCGTCGCATCGACACCGTTATACTCGACAAAACCGGCACCGTCACCACGGGCAAGATGACGCTCACCGAGGTGATTGTCGCCGACGGTGAGCACGAAGAAGATGTGCTGCGGTACGCGGGAGCGCTCGAAGATGCCTCTGAACACCCGATCGCACAGGCGATCGCTGCTGGCGCCACAGCGAGGGTCGGTGAGCTGCCCTCAGTCGAGAACTTCGCAAACGTCGAGGGTCTTGGAGTGCAGGGAACCGTCTCGCACGAGGGAAACAGCCACGTGACGCTCGTCGGCCGTCCGCGGTTGCTCGCTGACTGGTCGTTGCCACTGACACCCAGCCTGGAGAGCGCTATGGTCGCTGCCTCTGAGCGCGGACAGACTTCGGTCGCCGTCGGCTGGGATGGGAAAGCGCGAGGTGTATTGGTGGTTGCTGATGCCATCAAGGAAACCTCTGCCGAAGCGATAAGCGGGCTGCGAGCTCTCGGTTTGACGCCGGTTCTGCTCACTGGAGACAACGCGGCCGTGGCGGCCACGGTGGCAGAAGCAGTCGGCATCGACGCGGGGCCAGAGACCGTCATAGCCGAGGTCATGCCCGCCGACAAGGTCGAGGTTGTGAAGCGGCTGCAGGCTCAGGGGAAGTCCGTCGCGATGATTGGTGACGGCGTCAATGACGCTGCGGCTCTCGCACAAGCGGATTTGGGTCTCGCCATGGGCACGGGAACCGACGTGGCGATCGAGGCCTCCGACATTACCCTGGTGCGCGGAGATCTGCGTGCAGCGGTCGACGCGATCCGGCTTTCGCGACGCACACTCGGCACAATCAAAACAAACCTGTTCTGGGCGTTCGCCTACAATGTAGCGGCGATCCCGCTCGCGGCAGCCGGGCTACTCAACCCAATGCTCGCGGGGCGGCAATGGCATTCTCGTCGGTGTTTGTTGTAACGAACAGCCTCAGGCTGCGCGGCTTTAAGACGACAAACCCATAACAATAGGAAAGAGGCATAGAACCCTGGGAAGTTCTATGCCTCTTTCGACATCGTGTTAGATGCCAAACAGCGCGGGCACGTCGGCAATCGCAACGCGATCCTTCGTGCCTGCCGCACGGTCCCACACCTCAACAAAACCCTCGGCTGCGTCACGACCCACGACGACGACACACGGCACACCCAGCAGCTCGGCATCACCAAACTTCACACCGGGCGAGACCTTCGGGCGGTCGTCAAAGAGCACCTCAATGCCAGCGGCATCGAGGGAGGCAACCAGCGGCTCCGCGACCTCATAGACCACGGGATCCTTACCCGTCGCAACCACGTGCACGTTGAACGGAGCGACGGCCGCAGGCCACATGAGGCCACGATCGTCGTGGTGCAGTTCGGCGAGAATCGCCATGATCCTCGTCACGCCGATGCCGTACGACCCCATGGTCACCGTGACCAGCTTGCCGTTTTCGTCTAGCACCTTGAGGCCCAGGGCCTCAGCATATTTACGGCCGAGCTGGAACACGTGGCCAATTTCCATGCCGCGCGCCGTCTCGATCGGCCCCGATCCGTCAGGCGCCGGATCCCCGTCGCGCACGTTCGCGATATCGGCGGTGCCGTCGCCAACAAAATCGCGGCCAGCTACCAGGTTTGCGACGTGCGTCAGATCTTTGTTGGCGCCGGTCACCCAGGAGGTGCCTGGAACAATGCGCGGATCCAGCAGGTAGCGCAGCCCCGTGCTGCCTTCAAGACCGAGCACCGCAGCGCCCGCCGTGCCGGGTCCGATGTACCCACGCACAATCAGTGGGTTCTTCTCAAGATCAGCAGCCGTTGCGGGCTCCACCTCGCACCCTGGGAACGCAACCTCGGCGCGCTTCATGTCAACGTCGCGGTCGCCCGGGATCGCCACAACCACAATCTCGCGCTCACCACCGACGGGTGTCACCGCGAGCACGATGTTCTTCAGCGTGTCAGCTGCCGTCCAAGACCGACCGTCTTCACGCGGCATCTCACTGTTGAGGTGCTCGACCAGCGTGTCGATGGTCGGAGTGACAGCGGGGTCCAGTTCTACGGGCGCGGGTAATCCTTCAATCGGCAGTGCATCGGGCGCGGGCGTTACATACGCCTCAACGTTCGCGGCGTACCCTCCGGCAGAGCGCACAAACGTGTCCTCGCCAATCGCGGTTGGCAGCAAAAACTCCTCGCTGCGCGATCCTCCCATGGCCCTGCGTCAGCCGACACAATCACATACTCAAGCCCGAGCCGTGTGAAGATTCGCTCATAGGCGTCGCGTTGCTTTTGGTAGGCGGCGTCGAGCCCCGCGTCGGTGGCGTCGAAGGTGTACGCGTCCTTCATGGTGAACTCACGCCCGCGCAACAGACCGGCCCGGGGCCGTGCCTCGTCGCGATACTTGTCTTGAATCTGGAACAGTGCGAGGGGCAAGTCTTTGTACGAAGTAACGATGTCCTTCACCATGAGGGTGAAGGCTTCCTCGTGCGTCGGCGCGAGCAGGTAGTCGGCGCCGTGCCGATCCTTCAGGCGGAACAGTGCATCGCCGTACTCTTCCCAGCGGCCCGTCGCCTCGTAGGGTTCTCGCGGCAGCAGCCCGGGGAAGTGCACCTCGTGCGCACCAGCAGCGAGCATCTCCTCACGAATGATCTGCTCGAGCTTGCCCTTTACCTTGAGTCCGAGTGGCATCCATCCGAACACACCCGGCGCCTGGCGACGAATGTATCCCGCACGAACGAGGAGCTTGTGGCTCATCACTTCGGCGTCGGCGGGATCCTCGCGGAGGGTCTTCAGAAAGTAGTTGCTGAGGCGCGTAATCACCCCACCATCGTAGCCCGCACCAGGCCGCTTGTGGCGCACTCTGCCGCATATGCTGTATTCATGCTCGCTGTCCGTCACCACCTGCGCTGGATTGCGCCGTTGTTTGTGCTCGGGATCGCGGCCGTGTTGCGGTTCTGGGCGCTCGGCAGCCCGAGCACGCTTGTATTCGACGAGATCTACTACGTGCGCGATGCGATCAGCCAGCTTGCACACGGGTACCCGACGACCTGGCCCAATGACGATCCGACGCTTCCGAACGCGCTCGGGTTCACAGATACGGCCTCTTACTCGGTCCATCCCCGCTGGGCAAGTGGCTTCTGGGGCTCGGGATCCTGCTATTTGGTCCTGACAACGGGTGGGGGTGGCGCAGCGCCCTTGCGCTTGCAGGAGTAGCGACAGTTGGGATCACCATGCGTCTTGCATGGTTGATCTCTCGGCGCATGGTCATCGCTTGTGTCGCGGGGCTGTTATTGGCCGTTGACGGAGTGCACGTTGTGTTGACCCGGGTGGCCCTGCTCGACGGGTTCTTGGCACTGGCGATCATGTTGGGTGCCTTATTCGTGTGGAGAGATCATCTGAGCATTGTTACTCAGGCGTCCGCTGAAGCTGCCACGCCAGAGCCGGCACTACCGGACGCCCGCAAACGACCGACCCCACGCTGGTTCAGGCCGTGGTTACTCGCGGCCGGCCTCGCCTTCGGAGCCGCCGCCGCAATCAAGTGGTCCGGTTTGTACCCGCTCGCGTTTTTTATGGTGTTCGTTGCGGTCCGGGATCTGCTCCTGCTGAGAAATGACGGGCGCTCTTGGATAGGCTCAGTTGTGCGCGCCGGCCTCACCGCTGCCACTGCAGTGCCCGCTGCTTTACTCGTATATCTCACTAGCTGGAGCGGCTGGATCTTCACCACTGGCGGTTGGGGCGTAAACCCGGAGAGTTTTGGCCCGCCAGCCTGGTCCAGTACCACCTCGACATGTTCAAGTGGCACAGCACACTTTCTGCACCTCACCCTTACCAGGCCGACGCGCTCACCTGGCCGCTCGCCCTTCGCCCCACAGCAATGTACGAAGTCAATTGGGACAAGGGCTGCGGTGGAGGCTGCACCGCAGGGATCTCGGCGCTTCCGAATATTCTCGTGACCTGGGGTGGGGTCGCAGCTCTCCTTGTGCTGCTGTGGCTCGTACTGCGATCATTTGCGTCGCACCCGAGTCAACGGCTCGTGAGCTCTCTCGCGACCGCGAGCACCTTCGTGTTAGTTGGCTACCTTTCGGGCTGGCTGCCCTGGGTTCTCACCCTGTCTCGTTCCGCCGTTTTCCAGTTCTATGCGGTCGTGCTCACACCTTTTTCGGCACTCGCGTTAGCCATGGTGCTGGGAATGCTGTGCAGCGTCTCCATCGGAGAAGCACCCGCTCGCGTGCCCGGGCTTCGACTAACGTTTAACGAAGACGCGATACGTGGTCGAAGAGTCGCGGTCGCGTTATTTCTCGTGGCTGCCACGGTCCTTGCGCTCCTATTCTTTCCGGTGTGGTCGGGCATGCGAGTCGCCGACTGGTTCTGGCAGGCTCACATGTGGCTACCCGGCTGGGACTGAGTTCGCTACAGCAAACGGCGGCTCAGGGCCCAGGCGGTCAGCTCGTGGCGGTTCGAGAGCTGCAATTTACGCAGCACATTCGAGACGTGAGTCTCCACCGTTTTTACCGAAAGAAACAGCTCGGCTGCGACCTCTTTGTAAGCGTACCCGCGTGCAATCATGCGCATCACCTCTTGTTCACGCGTTGACAGCCGGTCGAGCTCGTCATCAGCGTCTGCCGTCTCACCAGTGCCCGTTCCAAAAGCATCAAGCACAAACCCCGCGAGCCGAGGGAGAACACCGCGTCTCCACCGTAAACCCGCAGCACGGCGGCCGTGACTTCGGCCCCGGAGGAGGCTTTCGTGAGATATCCGCGCGCCCCGCTCGAATCACACTCACCACGTCATCAGCCGCATCAGAAACGCTCAGCGCAAGAAATCGCGTCGCTTTTACCTCCGATCGTTCAGAGAGTTCTCGCAGCACTTCGGCACCACCGCCGCCTTTCCCTCCGGGAGGTGCACGTCGAGCAAAACGACGTCTGGCTTGAGACTCGGGATTGCAGCAATCGCCTCGTCGACCGTCGCCGATTCTCCAACAACGTCGAGTTCTGCTCCGAGTTCTGCGCGCAAACCTGTTCGAAAGATCTGGTGGTCGTCAACGATCACCACACGAATGGGATTCGGCTCGGCACCCGCATGATCCCTCGGTTGGGGACGATATGGCTCATTCATGTGATTTCCCCTCGGTAACATTGACGGTGTGATTTGGCACAGTTGTTGGCCCGCCAACTGACTGGCCCTGAGTCGAATCCTGATCTCTCGGAAGGGATAGCCTGACAGCGGCGCCATTGCCTCCCGGCCCCGGAACAATCCTCGCGGTTCCGCCGGCGCGCTCCATGCGCCCAAGAATGGACTCCCGCACGCCCATGCGGCCCTCTGGTAGCGCCTCAGCGTCAATACCCGGCCCGCGGTCTGTAACGTCAAGAGTGACGCGATCCGGAGTCACTTCAAGGTACACAGTGACATCACCACCGGCGTGCCTGGCAGCATTCAGCATTGCCTCACGCGCCGCGGCAACGATTGCCGTCGGGGCAACAACCCCTTCGCCAGCCCCGACCGCGACAATTTCAAAACGAACCGCATACTCATTTTCTAGCGCCGCCGCGTGCGCTCGCAACTCAGTGTCAACGGCTTCCACCTGTTCCACGGGGCACCGTCTGCGGTGCGGAACAGCCACTCTCGCAATTCACGTTCCTGCCGACGGGCGAGCCTCGCGACCTCGCTACCCGGGTCCGAGCGCTGTTGAATCAGAGCAAGCGTCTGCAGCACCGAATCGTGCAGGTGGGCAGCAATCTCCGAGCGCTCGCTCTCCCGCGCACGAGCAGCGCGCTCAGCCATGAGCTCGCGGTTCACACGAAGCAACCACGGCGCAATAGCCAGGGCCACTCCCGCCAAGACAGCCGCTGCCGCTGCCACGACCGTCCAGACACTCGGCTCTTGGGCCGTCACAAAAAACATCAGTACCCCGACGGCCACGAGCGCTAGTGCACCCAGCACACGGGGCACTTGGTTACGGTCTGGCCGATCCCGATCTGCGATTTGCCACCAGGCCAGCCCAACCCCTACCAGCACCGCCATTGCGGGGAGGATGAGTTCAAGGTTGATCTGTACCCCAATTTGAGAGAGCACAAGCCCTACTCCGGCGACGAGCAGACATGTCCCTAACAGCAGTTCCGCGATTGGCCATCGCGGTCGCAGGTGCGTGTCGGTCTCTGGTTTTGGCGGACTTTGCGATTCACCAACGGGCGGAAAGAACGCGGCTTTGCCGTTCAAGGGAGAAGAAAAGAGAGGCGGCAGTTTTGGCTCAGAAGGTCTCGTTAGTGCCTTGCGTAGCGGCACGATGCCATCTGCCTCGCTCCGCACAGGCACCGTGATCCACAACCAGAGATACAGCAGGGTTCCTGCTCCCCCAAACAGCGCGAGTACCAGTACTGCAATACGCACTGCAACCACAGGCAAGCTCAGATGGGCTGCGAGTCCACCGCACACACCCGCGATAATGCGGTCATCGCGCGAACGTGTGAGTGGGACAGCGGCCATGCATCTATCCAAGCACCTAGCGCCGACATTCAGGGGTTCAGAACACAAGACTCAGGGGCAAATCAGGGTGAACCCCGATGGCACGACCAACGCAACATCGGCAGACTTACAACATGAACACAACACCCGATCCAGATCCTCAGTCTCCTCCTCAACCCACAGGCGGTTTCTTCGCTTGGATTCGCGGGCTCGGTATTGCCCGCGGATCCGATCGCTGGTTCGCCGGTGTAGCTGGCGGAATAGCAGCGAAAGCGGGCATTGACCCGCTCATCGTCCGTGGCATCTTCGTTGTTCTCGCGCTGCTTGGCGGCCCAGGGATTCTTCTTTACCTCGCCGGCTGGCTCCTCTTGCCAGATTTCTCAGGTCGGATCCGACTGGAGGATCTATTCCGGGGGCGAGCAGAGGGGTGGACGATCGTCGCAGTAGTTGTGGTGGCACTGATGGCCATCCCAGCATTGCTCAATCTGTTCACCCCCAGTGCGTTCGGATGGGCCCTTGCCCCTGGGGCGTGTTTGGTCTACCCGGTTGGTTGTCAGGAACAATCACCTGGCTCGTCTGGATCGCCATTATCGTATTTGCGTCAATCTGGATCTCGCGAACCGTTCGTGCTCGGGGTACCGAGCACCTCGCACGAGAGCAAGCTGCCAAACAGCAGTCGGGATACACAAACTCAGGCACCCCTGGAAGCACCGATTATACTCCCAGCGCCACCGCGCCACCTCAAACGGACGCAGGACCAGCGCCAGCCGACACCCAACGTTCGAAGGACCAGGCTGACTCAGCGGACGCAACCGGCGGTACCTCACAACAGCAATGGACGGCAGACTCAGCGGGACGCAGTTCCACTTGGACAGCAGGCTCCAGCGCGCCGTTCGGCGAGCAGGCCCGTAACTGGGGCGAGGATTTCAGCAAGAAAGCTGACGCCTGGGGCCAGGATTTCGGCAAAAAGGCCGATGCCTGGGGCCAAGATCTTGGCAAACGCGCAGACGACTGGAGCGCGAGGTATGCGGAGCAGCACGAGGCCCGAAAGCTGGGAACCGCGCACATTACATTCACCCTCGCACTCGCATTACTCGCCGGTGGGATCACCGCACTCTGGGCAAACGGCGTCGGTGGTGTCATATCGGCCCCTGGCAGCATCGCTGTCGCGGCGCTCGTCGCAGCACTCGCGGTTCTAGCGATCTCGCTGATCGTCGCGGGAATTCGCGGCCGCAATACCGGCTGGATAGGCTTTCTCGCAGCCTGTGGAGTAGTAACGCTGATGTTTACCTCGATTCTTCCGTGGGGTACCCAGTTCCAGCCGTTCGGCACGATGGATCTCAATGGCGCAAAGGCCCCCGGAGCCGTTCTCATCGCGGGCAACACACGGCTCGACCTGAGCCATCTCAATGATTCCAAGGGGCATCGTCCTGATGCAGACACAGCAGATGACTTTGTGATCTGGCAGCTCGCCGGGAACTCGACGGTAACGCTTCCCCAAGATCGATCCACGAAGGTCAATGTCAGAGTGCTCGCGGGAAACATCACAGAGCAGCAAGGTGACACAAAGCTGAATGCGGCAGGACCCTTTCTCGGCAAAACGATCACGGCAAATTTCAGCTCAAACGAGGGCAGTTCCGCTTCGGTATTTCAAGTCACTGTCTATCTACTCGCCGGCAATGTGAAAGTGATTGATCCACAGGGAACAACGGTTTCCGAGATCAACCCGACGAGCCCGAGCTCCACGGAACAACCGAGCCAGCGCTCCTCCGAAAAAATGGAGCAACTCGAAGATAAGCTCGCAACTGTCGAGTGGCAGCTTGATGAGCCCGGGCTCAGCAGGAGCGACCGCAACAAGCTCGAGTCAGAACGCGCTCAGCTCAAGCAAGACATCAAAGACTTAGAGCTGGAGGCAGCACGATGAATACCGAGCCACAACCAATAGGTCAGGTTCCCGACGAGGATCCCACGGGCTCGCTACCCACTGAAGCGCTGGGAGAGCAGCAGCCACATTCCTCACCAGCCGCACCCCCAGCACCAACACTGCGAGATGCTGGTGCGGGAAGAACGGCAGTATCTCGTCGAGTTCAACCACGAACGGGGCCGATTGTCTGGGGTGCCCTGATCCTCGCGTTCTGCGGTTACGTTGCGCAGCGAACCCTCTACCCGGGTCTGCCGGACACAACCACGTGGATCACCGCAACCGTCATCGGGCTCGGCCTGCTGTTGCTCGGGGTCGGCGCAGCGGTCCTGATCCGCAACCGCCGCCCTTAACCCTTTACACGCGGCATTTCGCGGGTCTGGGTGGAGATCCAGTGCAGTGGCACTTGGATCGCCACCCGGGTTCCGCCGCCCACATCAGGACCCCAGGCAATCGATCCACCGAGTTCACCCTCGATGAGGGTGCGCACGATCTGAGTACCGAGTCCGTCACCGACGGTGCCGCCGGGCAGTCCCGTACCGTTGTCAATAACCTCAACCGCGAGCCGCTCATCGCTGCGATGAGCGTTGATAGTGACCTCCCCTCGCGTCCAGCAAGTCCGTGTTCCACGGCGTTGGTCACAATCTCGGTGAGGGCAAGCGCGAGCGGAGTTGCGTATTCGGAGGGAAGCTCACCGAACTTGCCTTCCTTGCGCGGGTGAACCGTAGTGCCGTGCAGGCTTGCAACCTCAGCTGCCAGACCCAGCACACGGTCAAACACAACGTCAAAGTCAACAATCTGTGAGAGCCCAGTCGAAAGCGTGTCATGCACGACCGCAATAGCCGCAACACGTCGCATCGCCTGCCCAAGTACCTGTTTCGCTTCCTCACTGCGCGCACGGCGAGCCTGAACACGCAGGAGTGAGGCAACGGTCTGCAGATTGTTCTTCACGCGGTGATGAATCTCGCGAATGGTGGCGTCTTTGGTGACCAGCTCTTGGGCCTGCTGCCTGAGTTCAGTGATGTCGCGCGTGAGCACCACACCACCAACCCGCTGACCGTCTCGAGTAACCGGGATCGAACGCAGGGTAATAGTTCGACCACCAGCCTCGATCTCGACACGCTTCGCAACCTTCGCTTGGGCGATTAACGGGAGCGACTCATTGGTGTCGAATTGGCCCTTGACAACATTCGCGATCACCTCTGAGAAGTCTTCGCCCTCGATTTCGTCTCGAAACCCAATCGTGTAGAACGTGGTCTGGGTGTTTGGACTAGCGAAGGTCGCGATGCCGTCCAGGTTAACCCGGACAAGCCCATCCGAAGCGCGCGGGGATCCCTGTTCTCCCCCCTGGTATTTCCGGGAACCGGAAACTCACCGTGCTGCACCATACCAAATAGATCTTCGGAGACCTCACGGAAAGCTGCGGCAATGCGTGAGGCTTTTTGAGTGTCAGCCACACTTGTGTGCACGGTGATCACCGCGAACGGGCCGAGCGTCTGTCCCGAACTGTCGCGTCGATTGACCGAATACGCTGCAAGACGCATTGGGTTCTCTTCGTACCAGGCAGGTGAGGTTGAAACCGCGGGCTGCTCAGTTTCCATCGCCTCATCAACGAGCGAACGCCAATCTGTACGCAGAAAATCACCGATGACATCTCGATAGAACAGCGTCACGGATCCCGCCGGACGGCTGTGCGCCACCGCGAGGTAACCGTCATCTGAGGTTGGCACCCAAAGCACCACATCGCTCAGTGCCAAGTCGGCAAGCAGTTGCCAGTCGAGGCTGAGCAGCTCAAGCCACTCGATCTCTTCTTCGCTGAGAGACGAGTACTTTTCCGTAAGGTTCCGCAAAGTTGCCACCAGACAAGCCTATGGCACTCACGACAACAACGAGCTCCATTTTGCACTCTTCAATCACGCCATAAATGGCCTGGGCTCAGGTGATCTTGACGCACACTAAGGCAAACGTTTTATGGTTAAAACCCGAAGCCTTCTCATAAATAAACATCAGCTAAAAACTTTCCAATAGCCACAAAATAGCCAGAAAGGTTCTGTAATGTCATCGCATACAACAAGGGGATCGCTCGCGCTCAAACCTGTTCTCGCACTTACGCCGCACGACTCCCACCCCAAACGACACTTACACGCGGTCCCCAGACTGAAGGGCTTTCAGGACCACCAGCGACTACCCTCTGATGACATTCCCCCGCCGGACTCGCGAATGATTCAAAAACTCGCAATCTACGGTTATGAAGCACTCGACGGATCTCGTTCTATTGCGCAGCTTGGCGCCTGGATCACGAGGGGTGTCGTAGAACAACTCACATCACGCCGGGCAGCTTGGACCGAACGGCGCTCTCTCTACCGCGACAACCGCCGCCTAGTTCCCGTCCCCGGCAAGGTCCACCTCAGCCAGCTTTCAAACCGCGTTGCCGAGGCAACTGTGGTCGTACAGACAGAGGTTCGATCGACCGCAATTGCCATCCGACTGGAGTTTCTGCACCAGCGCTGGCGAGCGACCGACCTCACCGTATTATGAGGACTTTTCTGCGCGCAACTTTGAGACTTCATACAGCGCGACGCTCGCAGCGATGCCTGCATTGAGGGATTCCGTCGTCGCAGAGATCGGGATCGACACAATCGCATCACAGGTATCGGCGACGAGACGTGAAAGGCCTTTGCCCTCGCTGCCAATGACCAGCACCATTGGACGGTCCGCAAGCTCCAGGCCAGGCAGCATCACATCGCCGCCGCCATCAAGCCCAACAATAAACACTCCACGCTTCTTGAGCTCTTTGAGTGTTTGCGTCAGATTCGAGGCCATCGCCACCGGAATCCTCGCCGCGGCACCCGCCGAAGTCTTCCAAGCGGCAGAGTTCAAGCCCGCTGAGCGCCGCTGCGGCACGATAACGCCCTGCCCGCCGAACGCGGCGACGGACCGGATGATGGCACCAAGGTTGCGCGGATCCGTGACACCATCAAGCGCAACCAGAAGGGGATTTCCATCATGATCAAGCACACCGTCAAGCACATCCATGGGATGGGCATACTCCATCGGCGGCACCTTCAACACAACACCCTGGTGCACGCTGTCACGATCCAGCATCCGATCCATTTCGGGCCGCATGATCTCAAGAACCGGAATATTCCGCTGCGTTGCAAGGCGAAGAATCTCGCGCGTGCGATCATCCATTTCGACACGTGCGGCAATGTAGAGCGTCGTCGCGGGAATCTTGGCGCGCAGCGCCTCGACAACCGAGTTGCGCCCGGTAACTAGCTCGGAATCATCGCTCTTTTTGCTACCACCACGCTGGCCTCCACGATCAGGGCCACCCGCCATATGGCGCTTCTTGGCGGCCTCATAACGATCCTTCGCCGCTTTTGCTTTACCAGCGGGGTGGTAGGGTCGATCCTCAGCCTTTGGAGTTGGCTTACGACCCTCAAGAGCCTGACGCCCCTGCCCTCCGGAACCCACGCCCTTGCCGAGTCCCTTTTTGCGCACGGCTCCCGTGCGGTTGCTCTTGTTACTCATGTCAGGCTCCAGCGTGTTCCGGTTGGGTTGTCTTCAAGTGTGATTCCCGCCTCAAGCAAACGAACTCGAATTGCGTCGCTTGTGGCAAAGTCTTTTTCTGCGCGGGCCTGAGCACGCTGCTCAATGAGTGCGCCTACGAGAGCATCGAGGGCCGCAGGTTCTCCCCCAGTGCTCGTTTCGAAGGTTGAGGATCCACCCCACTCCTTCGAGCGAGGGTCAATTCCCAGCACATCAAGCATCGCGACGACCTCGCACGCGCGAGCGAGTGCGGAGTCGGTGTCACCCGCATCAATCGCCGTGTTGCCTGCCCGCACAGCGCCGTGAAGCGCCGCAAGCGCCTGCGGAACGCCGAAGTCGTCAAGCATAGCCGCCACGAAGGCGTCTGGCAAAGCCTCGCTCGAGGTTGAGCCGTTACGTGCACCTAAGTAAAGGGCAGCGTGGGCTTCGCCCGCGACGGGATTAGCCTGGGTTTCCGCTACAAAACGCCAGGCTCGATCGAGGAAGCTCTCAATGCGACTAAACGCGATTGCCGCCTCTTCGAGCGCTTCTGCTGAGTAGTCAAGCACCGAACGATAGTGTGCCGACCCCAGGTAGTAACGCAGCACGATCGGCCGCGCAGCCCGCAACAGTTCAGAAGCGAATAGCGAGTTGCCGAGTGATTTCGACATCTTCTGGCCACCGGTATTTACAAGGCCGTTGTGAATCCAGTGTCGCGCAAACCTGAAACCCGCCGCCGTCGACTGGGCCATTTCGTTCTCGTGATGCGGAAAGCGCAGGTCGAGCCCGCCGCCGTGAATATCGAACTCTTCACCGAGATACCGCGACGCCATGGCCGAGCACTCAATGTGCCACCCCGGGCGACCGAGTCCCCACGGCGACGGCCAAGCTGCCGTCTCAGGTTCAGAGTCACGATGCGCCTTCCAAAGCGCAAAATCCCTCGGATCCCGCTTGCCAACCGGCTCAGAATCGGCGGCATCCTCCATCTGATCACGCTTTTGCCGAGTCAAAGACCCATAGTCCGACCAGCTTGCAGTGTCGAAGTAGACACTCGCAGAGCCATCCGCCGCAGGGTAGGCGTGACCGCGTTCGATCAATCGTTCAATCAGCGCAACCATTTCGCGAATGTTTGCGGTGGCACGGGGCTCGTATGTTGGCGCAAGTACGCCGATGGCCTCGTATGCCGCGGTGAACTCACGTTCGATTCGGTATGCAAGAGCCCACCACTCCTCGAAGCAACCGACCGCCTGACCCTGCTGAGATTTTTCGAGAATCTTGTCGTCAATGTCAGTCACGTTACGGATCAGCGTGACTCGGTGACCCGTTGCGGTAAACCAGCGCCGCATCTGGTCGTAGACGAGCGCACTGCGCAGGTGCCCAATGTGGGATTCTGACTGCACCGTCGGCCCACACACATACATGCCGATCTCTCCGGCCACCATTGGGGTGAAGTCGACGAGCCCTTGTGCGCGCGAGTCGTAAATGCGTTGTTTCACGCTCAAAGCCTACCGTGAGCACTCGCTTTGTTACGTGTGTTGATCCTTAATCTAGGGATCCGCTCAAGAAGAACTGCATCTGCTTGGCAACACTCACGGCATGATCACCAAAGCGTTCGTGATAGCGGCTCGCAAGCGTAGCGTCTACGACACCGGTAGGGTCGTTTGCGAGTTTGTCGCTCAGTACCTTTTCGAACACTTTTGCGTGCAGTTCGTCGAGGTCATCGTCGAGGTCTCGAACCTCGTCAATGACGGCCGCATCCTGCGTCCGGAGCAGCTCGACAATCTTTCCCGCCATCTTGACGTCGAGAGCCCCCATACGCGCAAAGGTCTTTTTTAGCCCCTTCGGGATCGCGCTCTCCGGGTAGCGGTAGCGCGCCAACTGCGCGATATGCTGCGCCAGATCGGCCATACGCTCGAGCGAGGCGCTCATTCGCAAAGCTCCCACGACAAGCCGCAGGTCCGATGCGACTGGCTGCTGTCTTGCGAGAATGTCGATCGCGAGCTGGTCAAGCGTTGCCGCCATCTCTTCGATCTCGTCCACGTTGTCAATGACTCCCTCAGCGAGCGCCACGTCAGACTCGCCAAACGCCGTTGTCGCCGCGGTAATCGAAGATTCCACGAGGCTGGCAATTTCTACCAGACGATCTTGCACTTCACGAAGTGACTGCTGAAAGACCTCACGCATGCGGTCCCCTCTCTCATTGCTGCTGCGCCAGCGGCGCCTCTAATTGCGCCTGTGCGCACTGCTTCAAGTGTGGGCTGTTCTCATGAACCGCGCCACACCACCAGATGAACAAATGTTGAACTCTACTCTTCCGCTCGGCCAAGCAGCCTACGATAAAGGCATGGATCCGACCGCGCTCGTGCTCGCCTCTGTTGGGCTCGGCATTGTCATTGGGGCGGGCACCGCTACCGCAATAGTGAGCGCCAAGGCAGCGGGACGGAGGCGATCCGCAGAGATGCGACCCGAGCTGCCAGAGATCGCAACCTCAATTCTCGATGAGGTTGAGACGTTTGCGGTGATTCTCGATTCCTCACTTACCGCGGTCTACGCCAACCCCACAGCCCGCCAAGAGCAGCACATTAGTGGCGAGGAGTTGCGAGACCCTTCCTTCCTGCAGCGTGTAAGAAACGTTATGACCACGGGCATGCCCGATACCCACGAGCCTGATCCGAGCGACCCCGGAGACACAGTACGCATTCATATCGTGCGACTGCAGCGCCGCTTTGTGGTTGTCCTCGCCGAGGATATAGGTGAAGAACAGCGGGTGAACGCCATGCGGCGAGACTTCATCGCAAACGTGAGCCACGAGCTCAAGACCCCATCGCAGCGATCGGCCTCCTCGCGGAGGCCGTGCAGCAAGCCGCTGGAGAACCCGAGGTTGTGCGCGGCTTTGCAAAGAGTCTCGTGAAGGAGTCTCGCCGCCTGGGTGAACTCTCGCGAGATGTGATCCAACTATCTGAAGCACAGTCGACGCTGCGACCTGAGGATCGCGAACGAGTGCACCTCAGGGACCTCGTTCGCAGCGAGGTCGAATCACACCGCGAGTTTGCAACACAAAACAGTGTCGAGCTTGTTGTAACCGACGATGCCGATACGGCCCGCGAGGCCGTGATTCTCGGCCGACCAACCTCGCTTGGCTCGGCCGTGGCAAACCTTCTCAGCAACGCGATACGGTACTCGCCCGAGGGAGGGCGAGTCGGGATCGGCATGTCGTTCGATAAAGATAATTTTCTGGTGACCGTCACGGACCAGGGTGCAGGCATGCCAGCGGAACACCTCTCTCGCATCTTTGAACGTTTTTATCGCATCGACGGCGCTCGCACGCGCGGTGAGGGCGGCACCGGGCTTGGCCTCAGTATCGCCCGACACACCATGCGAGCGCACGGCGGCGATGTCGATGTGTGGTCCCAGCCCGGAGTGGGATCAAGCTTCACTCTTCATTTTCCAGTCATAGATTCAAATTCGGGGGTCTCCGCAAAGTCTGCAAAGCGCGTCAAGAAAGCGCGTCGCATTGTAAAGAGTTCTGCCACTCGACCCGCTGAGCGCCAAAACCCCTCGTCAGATCAGTAAAAGGAGTCTCGCCCATGCCACAGCACATTCTGCTCGTTGAAGATGAGCAATCGATCTCGCAACCACTCGCGTTTCTTCTCGAGCGCGAGGGATACCGGGTGACTGTTGTTGACGATGGCGCCGAGGCTGTTCAATCCTTCGCAGCCGCTCCTGTCGACCTAGTACTGCTTGACTTAATGCTGCCCAGTTTGCCTGGCACCGAGGTCTGCCGCGCGATCAGGCTCACGTCTCAGGTTCCGATCATCATGCTTACCGCAAAAGACAGTGAGATCGATATCGTTGTAGGGCTTGAGCTGGGAGCCGACGATTACATCACAAAGCCCTACTCAACTCGAGAGCTACTCGCCCGTATCCGCGCATCTCTACGTCGACCCGTGTCCGCCCCCGTTGACGAATCGGCTGCGCCGCCCGCCGACTCACAGGTGCTCGATGAACTTGGTGTGTGCCTCGACACGGAACGTCACGCGGTTACAGTGCGTGGTGAAGAAGTGGCAATGCCACTGCGCGAGTTTGAGCTGCTCGAAATGCTCATGCGACATTCCGGTCGAGTACTGACACGCGGACAACTCATTGATCGAGTATGGGGCAGCAATTACTACGGCGACACGAAAACTCTCGATGTGCACGTCAAGCGCATCCGGGCTCGAATCGAGGAAGAACCTTCGAAACCCTCCCTCATTTCAACCGTACGAGGAGTTGGATACCGTTTCGGGTGACATCCGCGGGGTCGCTGTGGATCCCACCCGACAACACAAAACGCCCACCCGAATAGGTTCGGGCGGGCGCTTTGCAAACTGGGTGACTAGTTGCTGGTGTCACTCTCAGTGGTGTTGTCATCGTTGATCTTTGTGTCGCTTGCCTTTGCGTCTTCAGCAGCCTTCTTCTTGGCTGCTTCGGAAGCGTTATCATTTTTCTTGCTGAAGTCGGCCGGCAGCACGTAATCCGCGTACTCCTCGTGCTCACCATCCAGCACAGGAACAAATTTCTGCTTTTCTGAAGACTTTTGAGTCTGAAAATATGCGTCGACTGTCTGTCCTGACTCAAGGCCCGGAATCGTGACGAGCACGGGCACCTCGGCACCATCGGGGTTGCCGAAGCGAGTGTTGCCGGTGGGGATAGTGAACTCAGCGCGGGCCGTCTCTGAACCCTTGCCAGTGAAGGTAATCGTGAGGTCGTGTTCCTGGCCGGTGAGGTTCACCGAGCTGAAGACAACATTGAAGTTCTCGCCAGTCTCGTCGGCGATCAACATCAGGTTGCGCACGTTCACGCCATCAACAGTGACGTCGACGCCATCGCTTGGTGCGTAAGGGATGAGCGTTGCCTGTGGCGCAATCAGGGTGCAACCGGATGCACCGAGTGCAATAGCCGCCGCGAGTGCGATAGACGAGGCGATCCGAATCTTCAAGGTGATCCTCCGAGCCGTAAATACGTAAGATGGGCCACGGGAAGCGACCACAGTCTGATATTTATCTTATCTGTGAGCACACAACCGGCGCAGCTTAGGTAATCCTAACCCAATACCGGAGAGCTGTGGTATTCTAGTGGCTGGACTGTAAAGGAGCCACTCGATGCAATTTGAGGTCGGAGAGACCGTTGTCTACCCCCACCATGGCGCAGCCAAGATCATCGAGGTGAAGAAACGCAAACTTGGCGGCGAAGAGAAACTTTTCTTGAAGCTGCAGGTGAATCAAGGCGATCTCACCATCGAGGTACCCGCGGAGAACTGCGACCTGGTTGGTGTGCGTGACGTCATTGATCAGGAGGGCCTCGAGCGTGTGTTCGAGGTGCTGCGCGCGCCCTTCACCGAAGAACCGACCAACTGGTCGCGCCGATACAAGGCGAATCTTGAGAAACTGGCTTCCGGAGACGTCATTAAGGTTTCCGAGGTTGTGCGCGATTTGTGGCGTCGAGATCAAGAGGTGCGTTCACTTTCCGCCGGAGAGAAGCGCATGCTCGCGAAGGCTCGTCAAATTCTCGTGTCTGAGCTCGCGCTCGCCGAGAAGACTGATGAAGATAAGGCCAACGCGGTGCTCGACGAGGTGCTTGCCACCCATAGTGGGAGACTAACGCGAAACGCCCTGCACAATTGTGCAGGGCGTTTCTTTTTGCCGCGGCGATTCCGACCGGACCCGAGTAACCTATGTACATGAATGGTTCTGCACTGAGCAACGAACAGACGCCCGGCGGGGCAACGCCACACAGCCTCCCAATGCTCGGGGTTGTGCTCGTCGCCGCTGGCCGCGGCGAACGCCTCGGAGCCGCAGTTCCCAAAGCGTTCGTCGAACTGCGAGGTCGCACCCTGATCGAGTTCGGGATCGCGGTGGCCACTTCGCTCCCGCACCGGGGCCACCTGGTCATTGTTGTCCCAGAGCAACGCGCAGCGCAGACCCTTGACCTCATCGACAGCATCGTGCAACCCGACAGCTCGTGGTCAGTCACGGTCGTGCCCGGCGGCAGAGAACGTCATGAGTCGGTCAGTTTTGGCATCGATGCTCTGCCAGAATCAGTCAACACGGTTCTCGTCCACGACGCAGCACGCCCTTTTGCCAGCGCTGAGCTGTTCGAGCGGGTCATTAGCGAGGTGCATCGGACAGGTGACTCAGTCGTGCCTGCGCTTCCCATCGCTAATACGCTCAAGCGCGTTGACGCAGAAGGCATTGTTCACGAAACCATTGACCGCACTCCCCTGGTTGCTGTTCAAACCCCCCAGGGGTTCCCTCGAGAAACGATTGCCGCGGCACACGCTACAGCGCAGTTACACACGGATCCTCCAACCGACGATGCCGAGGTTGTGCAGCGTGCCGGTGCTCGTGTGCGCACGGTGACCGGCGAGATGCGCGCGCATAAACTCACAACTCCCGATGATCTACGAATCCTTGAGTTCTTTCTCGCAGCCAATGTGGTCGGCCTGGCGGAGGAAGCATGATCCGTGTCGGCACCG
The DNA here is from genome assembly GCF_011382985.1 of Leucobacter coleopterorum. GTDB lineage: Bacteria > Actinomycetota > Actinomycetes > Actinomycetales > Microbacteriaceae > Leucobacter > Leucobacter coleopterorum. The sequence goes on along the minus strand of NZ_CP049933.1, from coordinate 810,191 downwards.
GGTTCGACGTACACGCCTACGACCCGGCATCACCTCTTCGTTTGGCGGGGCTCGACTGGCCCGGCGAGCCAGGCTTGGCTGGCCACAGCGACGGAGACGCTGTGTGCCACGCGATCGTTGATGCCCTGCTCTCAGCGGCTGGCCTCGGAGACATCGGTGGCCTCGTGGGTGTTGACAATCCCACCACTAAAAACGCCGCCAGCACTGACTTCATCAAAGCCGCACTCACACGTCTTGCCGGACACGGCTGGCAGCCCAGCAACGTTTCGGTTCAGATCATCGGCGAGCGCCCCAAATTCGCCCCTCGCCGCAACGAGGCGCAACAGATTCTGTCAGAACTCGTCGGGGCTCCGGTCAGCCTCGGCGCCACCACTACCGATCACCTCGGCTTCACTGGTCGCGGCGAGGGCATCGCGGTCATAGCGACAGCCTTAATTACGCGAAGCTAACCCTTGGTTCCTGCTCCACAATGAGGTTCAGATGCACGACTGCAAGATCCCCGCGTCCCACTAACCCGAGCCGTTCCATCGAGCCTGATGGGTTCATGCGGAGGGTTGTCTCTGCGGTCGCCAGGCCAGTCAACACGAAAGGGTTACCTTTCGGTGTAGGCCCCCACGAGGCGCACCGCACCACCGTCAACACCCTTTGCTCCCTGCTCAAAGCCCACTAAGTCACGCGGCGCGGTCGAAATCGTACCTGCAACCCAGGTGTCGAGGCCCTCCGCAGTCAACGCGGCAGCGACGTGTGCCGATCGCTCAGCCGAGACCACCGCAAACATGCCGATTCCAAGGTTCCACGCCCCCTCAAGCGACTCAAGCGTGTGGCCACCGAGATCTGCAAGATGCCTAAACACGGGCAGCGGAGACCAGGTGCCACGATCCAACTCCACCCACGCACCAACAGGAAGTACACGAGCGAGGTTCGCCGCGATCCCACCTCCAGTCACGTGGCTCAAGGAATGGATCGCGCCGTCGAGCGTGGGATCTTCAAGTACCCGCAACAGGGGTGAAGTGTAAAGGGCCGTCGGTGTCAGCAGTGCCTCACCGTAGCTCGCACCGAGCTCATTGCTGTGCTGTTCGTAGCCGATGCCCCGCTCCGAAAGAATGTGCCGCACGAGCGAGAATCCGTTCGAGTGCAGACCTGAAGCACCCATCGCGAGCACAACGTCGCCATCCTGTACGCGTGATGGCATGAGCATTCGGTCGGCCTCAACCACACCGGTTGCTGCGCCGGCAACGTCGTAGTCGTCGGGCCCGAGCAACCCGGGGTGCTCTGCGGTCTCACCACCAACCAGAGCGGTGCCGGTCGCCTCGCAGGCCTCAGCGATCCCGCGCACAATGTCAGCGATGCGCTGCGGCACAACTTTGCCGCACGCAATGTAGTCGGTCATGAACAGCGGTTTCGCACCAACAACAACGATGTCGTCAACGACCATTGCCACCAGGTCTTGCCCAATGGTGTCGTGTTTGTCGATCGCCTGCGCGATCGCGACCTTGGTACCGACCCCGTCTGTCGACGAGGCAAGCAAGGGTTTTTTGTAGCCGAGCAACGCGGAAGCGTCGAACATACCGGCGAATCCGCCAACACCACCGACCACTTCTGGGCCATGCGTGCGCGACACCGCAGACTTCATGAGCTCGACGGCGAGATCACCTGCAGCGGTGTCTACTCCGGATTGGGCATAGATCGACGCGTTATCAGTCACCCCACCAGCGTACCCTGCCACAGGATGCCGGTTTGAACCGAAATAAATGTCGCCCCGGGTCCGCACACCCAGCCTGAGTGTGGGAAACTATTGAGGTGCGTCAGCGCGGCGCCTACCCATCTCCCAGGGAGCTATTCACAAAGCATGTGCGGCATTGTTGGTATTGTCTCGTCCGAGCCCGTCAACCAGCAGGTCTATGACGCCCTGCTCCTACTGCAGCACCGCGGTCAAGACTCGACCGGCATCGCTACCCTCGATGGTGACTTCTTTCAGATTGTGAAGTCCAAGGGTCAGGTTCGCGAGGCCTACCGCACTCGCGACATGCGCCGCTTGACCGGAAATGTCGGCCTCGGACACGTGCGCTATGCGACGCGCGGATCGGCCGAGCGAGAAGAAGAAGCCCAGCCGTTTTACGTTGGTGCTCCCTACGGCATCATTCTCGTGCACAACGGAAACCTCACCAACACCCGCGAGCTGACGGCGGATCTCTACAACGTGGATCGCCGCCACCTCAACACCCACTCCGACACGGAACTGCTGCTGAATGTTCTCGCAAACGAGTTGCAGGCAGGGATCGCTGGCCTCTCGCTCGACGCCGATCAGGTGTTTGGTGCGGTGTCGCGCCTTCATGATCGGGTCGAAGGATCCTACGCAGCAATCTCGATGATCTCCGGATATGGGCTCCTCGCCTTCCGTGATCCGTTCGGGATCCGCCCGCTCGTTCTTGGTCGTCGTGTCGATGCAAGTGGCAACGAAGACTGGGTTGTGGCTTCCGAGTCCCTGGTGCTTGAATCTGGTGGCTACGAGATCGTGCGCGATGTTGAGCCAGGGGAAGCCATTCTCATCTCCCCCGACGGCACCATGCAGTCGCGACAGTGCGCGAAGAATCCGCGTCTGCTGCCCTGCGCTTTTGAGTACATCTACCTCGCACGCCCAGACTCGGTGCTCAGCGGAATCTCGGTGTACGACGCGCGTCTCCGTCTTGGTGACGTGCTCGCCGAGCAGATCCAGACCGAACTACCTGACCTCGATATCGATGTGGTCATGCCGATCCCCGACTCCGCGAGACCCAGTGCTATGCAGGTCGCGCAGAAGCTCGGGATCCCCTACAGGGAGGGCTTTTTCAAAAACCGCTACGTCGGCCGCACCTTCATCATGCCGGGCCAGGCCGTTCGCAAGAAGAGCGTGCGCCAGAAGCTCAACGCGATGAGCGTCGAGTTCAGGGGCAAAAACGTGCTGATCGTTGACGACTCAATTGTGCGCGGCACGACCTCACGCGAGATCGTCGAGATGGCCCGCGCCGCAGGTGCAAAGTCTGTCGTTTTTGCTTCTGCAGCACCGCCGGTCACGCACCCGCACGTCTATGGCATCAATATGCCCTCACGCAACGAACTCATCGCCCACAATCGCACTCCGGCAGAGATTGCTGCAGAGCTCGGCGCGGATCACCTTATTTATCAGACTGTTGAGGGAATGAACCGCGCGATTCTCGATGGCCAGTCCGTGGTGACCCAGCTTGAGGAAAGCTGCTTCACCGGGGTCTATGCGGCTGGCAACATCGACTCCGAGTACCTCTCGTGGGTCGAGGCGACGCAAGAGAGCTAGGCTGGGGCGTTCTGCTCAGAAATCACAGAACGCCGAAGAAGCCCCTACTTCTTTTCGCTGTCAGGCTTTTCTGTGTCGGGAGCCTCGGCCGAAACATCGGCCTTTGCATCCTCGTCAGGTCGAACTTCCTTCTTCAGGATTCGCATCGACTGTCCCAGGCTCTTCGCAAGACCCGGCAGCTTGGGTGCACCAAACAACAACAGCACGATGAACAGGATGACAATCATGGTCGGTCCTGACAGGTTTCCAAACATTACGGGATTGCTCCGATCATAGAGGTCTGCCCATTATCGCACGTCAGTGTTTGGCTCTTTGGCAACAGGCTGCTCGACGACCGGAGCGGGAGCAGCAGTTTCAGAGGCAACCGTAGGCGCAGCAGCAGGGGCCGTACCGTCTGTTTTTTCGGTGTTCTCCGACGAAACTTCCTTCTTCAGGATTCGCATCGACTGTCCCAGGCTCTTCGCAAGACCCGGCAACTTGGGTGCACCAAACAACAGCAGCACAATAAAGACGATGACAAGAAGGTGCCAACCCCCGAGATTTTGCAGCATGATCTAGACTCCGTTCGATCGGATATAGTGCGATTATCGCACGTCAGACTGGATAGCGACCCCGGTACCGCGTCGCCGTTTTGCTGCGGCATTCAGAATCAGCACGAGCAGAGCGCCAATGCCCAGCCCAGCTGCGATCCCAATCAAGGCCGAAAATCCCATGACCTGACCCATCGTGTAGTCGGCCTTCTCGTCGATCGGGAAGAACAGTGCCGCCAGCGCGGCAACCACACCCCCGACGATGGCGGCGCCAATAATGACCCGACCAACTCGCACGGAACGCTGCAGGGTCACCTCGATCTCAGACTCCACAACGATGGGCTCCTGCGCAACTTCTTCGCCGTCGAAATCAGCAGATTCGACCGGTTCAGCCGCGGGATCAGACATACTCATACCCCTATTCTCGCAGCTTACAGCTGGGCAAACGAACAGCCATCACACACGAGGGCGTGCGAATGGCAACAACCCATCAAGATTGGCTCGCGATCCCGAAGCCACCACCAGTGCCGAGGTCAGCGCTTCATTCCAATCCAACGTCCCAGTAGCAAGCGCGATCCAGGTTTCAGGATCCATCTCGATCACATTGGGAGGCGTGCCACGAGTGTGCCGCGGCCCGGGAACACACTGTGTTGCACCAAAGGGTGGCACCCTCACCTCAACGGAATTTCCGGGTGCAAGCTCAGCGAGATCCTCAAGCAGAAAACGCACTGCGGTAGCCAAGCTACTGCGGCCACTGCCCCCTGCGACAACCGCTGCTAACGCAGCCTGCCCGTCTTCGATCGAAATCTTGCGTTTTGCCAACTGTACAGCCCCTACCAATCGTGGCGCTGTTAGGCAGCGCAGAACTCGTTTCCTTCAGGATCGTGCATAACCCACCAGCGCCCCGCAGGACCCTGATCGACCAGTTTCACTCGCTCAGCACCAAGCCTCTCGAGCCGCTCTACGAGGGTTTCAAGCGACTCAGGCGAACCGTCGCCGCCGTGCACATCAATGTGCAGACGGTTTTTTACGATTTTCTTCTCGGGAACCTCCTGGAACAGAAGTCTTCGCCCATGCCCGACGTCACTGAGCTCGTCAAAAGGATCTTCGGGATGGCGGATCGCAGCAAGCCCAGCAAATCGCTGCCCACCGCCATAGTCAACGACGGCCGCGTCGGGCAATTGACCTGCGGCACGCAGCTGCGCGATAAGGGCGCTCGGATCTTCAACCAGGTACTCCAACGCAGCCGCCCAGAAATCGGCGAGCACGTTCGGATCACCGCAATCAATGACAAGCTTCCAGTAGAGCGCCATATCCCCATCATAATGCGGCAGACCGCCACTTATGGAGGTGACCAACGCGCTATCCACACTCACCGACACAAACCAGTATTCTGGAGCGGTGAAGATACTCGTGCTGGGCCCCGGTGCCCGCGAACACGCCATTGTTCTTTCCCTGCTCTCCGAGGAGGCGGCCCACGAAGTTGTGTGCGCCCCCGGTAATGCAGGCATCGCCGCGAGCGGGGTGGAGACACCCGAGCTTGCGTATACAGATCCCGAGGCAGTGGCGGCGTTCGTTCAGGATCGCGGCTTCGATCTTGTGGTCATCGGCCCCGAGGCGCCACTCGTAGCCGGGGTTGCGGACCCGCTGCGGGCCGCCGGCATTCCGGTGTTCGGTCCAAATCAGGATGCGGCGGCTCTTGAAGGATCAAAGGCGTTCGCAAAGCGCATCATGGATGCTGCCGGTGTGCCAACAGGCCGCGCCGCGCGTGTGGACTCCGCCGAAACAGCGGGCTCTGTACTTGACGACTTTGGTGCTCCCTACGTCGTGAAGGCTGATGGGCTCGCCGCGGGCAAGGGAGTGCTGGTCACAACGGATCGGGAGGCTGCGCTAGACCACGTTGCGACATGGTCACCTTACGGTGACGTGCTTGTAGAAGAGTTTCTCGACGGCCAAGAGGTGTCACTTTTTTTCTTCGCTGACGGACACGATGTTGTCGCCCTCAGTCCGGCACAGGACTACAAGCGAATCTTCGACGGCGACGAAGGCCCAAACACCGGGGTATGGGAGCATACTCACCGCTCCCCTGGGTGGCCGCAGACTTCGTCGAAGAGATCACACGCACCGTCGCAATTCCAACTATCCGTCAGCTTGAGGCCGAGGGGACTCCTTTTATCGGACTGCTCTATTGCGGTCTCATTGTCACGGAGAACGGCGTCAGGGTTATCGAGTTCAACGCACGCTTCGGCGACCCCGAAACCCAGGTTGTTCTCGCGAGGCTCAAGTCTCCTCTCAGCCAGTATCTGCTGGCGGCAGCAACCGGAGCGCTCGCCGAGCAGCCTGAGCCGGAGTTCGCCACGGATCCCGCGGTTATCGTGGTAGTCGCCAGCGAAGGCTATCCCGGCAAGGTTACGGCTGGCCGGGTGATCAGCGGACTGAGCCAGGCTGCTCAGGTGCCCGGTGTTCACACTGTGCATGCCGCGACCGCCCGCGGGAGTGACGGCGAGTGGATCGCAACCGGTGGCCGTGTGCTCGGAGTTGTGGCGCGCGGTACGGACTTCGCCGAGGCTCGCTCTCGCGCTTATGAGGCGGTTGACAAGATCAAACTTGAGGGCTCGCAGAACCGAACCGATATCGCGGCTCGTGTAGCCTAGCCAGCCAGCTCCACTAAGAGAACGACGACTAGCTCCCAAGTGCCTCACGCACGAACACGAGAGCGGAATCTTCGAGCTGCATCACAATCTCCTCGATAAGCTTCGTTGCAGGATCTCCCGGCCAATCGCTTCGGAGCAACTCTCGCGGCAAACCTGGATCGCGCATCGGCAGCACGCGCCAGTCGTCTAGGGCACGAAGGTAGTGAATGTAGCTCTCACGCGGAGGCACATCACCGTCAAACTGCCTCAACAGCGCCTGGAAGCCAAGCTGATGTCGAGAAATGTAGTTACGGTATCCCGCTTCAATCGTTTCAAGATCCCAGCTCTCGCGAACCATACGGGCGAGATCCTGCCCACCCGCATGACGTCCAACCAGAATGTTGGTGTAGTCCGTCAGCCCAAGCCCGTCGATGATTTCAAGTGCATCTGCCGCCATGCGGGCTGGGGCGATCCAAGATCCTTGACCGACGTTGCCAAATCCTAGAGCCGCGAGGCGAGAGCGCAGCAGATGTCGTTTGGCCCGTTGCTGCTCAGGCACCGAGAATGTCGCGATACACCAGCCATCTTCAAGGCGCGCGGGCTGCCGAGCGTGCCAGATCACCGCGTCTCCAGAGGCGAATGACTGTTTTGCCAATTCAGTGAGTCGATAACCGCTTCTGCCATCGCGTTTTTCGGGAGCGAGCCACCCCTTCTTCTTCAAACGGGAAACTGCGGTGCGTGTACTTGAGTCGTCAATACCTAGTTCTTCAAGTAGTCCGACAACGCCCTTGATTGACAACCAGTCTCCGGTCCGCCTCGCGAACGCGCCAATCAGAGTCACAAGGAGTGTCCTTGAAGTACTGGGACTCATTGGCGTCCTGTTCTGCTTGATTTCACCGGGAGTTCAACCCACTGGGCTCGCTACGTTTGAACCCAGTCGTCCAGATGTGATCATTTCAGAAACAGCTAGCCTTGAGATCGTGCCCCGCGGCGTGTGGTCAGAATGTCGGCGCAGACCAACCTTCTATGATTCACCGGCGATGTAGGCAACACCCTGGATCTCAATCAGCGCCTCGGGCTGCCACAGCTTCGTCACGCCGATACCCGCCATTGCCGGGTACTCCGTGCCCGCCATCTCACGCCACAGCTTACCGATCTCGCGGCCGTTTCGCTGGTAGTCCTCCACGTCAGTGAGGTAGATGGTCACGTCAACGAGATCGCTCGGCTTACCTCCAGCGTGCTCGAGAGTGGCAAGCACATTACCGAAAGCCTGCACGAACTGCTCGATGATCCCGCCTGGAACAATCTTGTAGTCAGCATCAAGCGCGGTTTGCCCGCCAAGGTACACGAAGGGACCGGCTTTCACTCCGTGAGCAAACCCAACAGGCTTGCAGAGCTGCGGGGGTTAATGACCTGTGTGGACAACACTGTCTCCTTTTCATGGTGACGGATTCTCTGAACCCGAATCAATTGAGATACACATCTCGCACTTGTGACGTTCGTGAACATTCTGACATACTTGGGGTGTTTTCGCGCGGTTTGATTTGCGGCACCCTCAAAACCCCACCCCACCTACCTTTCGGAGCAATGATGCACTTAGGAACACTTAGCCTGCCCAACAAACAAACCAGGGCCGCCCTGCGCGAAGGCGACAGTTGGATTCTGCTTGATGCTGCGGATGTCGGCGCGCTCGTAGCCAACCCCGATTGGCGAAACGGGATTGATGTCGCGCGCACCACAGGCCAACGCATCGCAGAAGATAAGGCCACAATGCTCACCCCGGTTCAGCACCCAGCCAAGATCGTGTGCTGCGGCCTGAACTACCACGACCACATCATCGAGGCGAAGCGCGAGATCCCGATATTCCCAACACTGTTCGCAAAGTTCGCCGACACACTGACCGACCCTGATGCCGACATCACGATCACCGGGTCGCACAAGGTTGACTGGGAGGCCGAACTCGCGGTTATCGTTGGCTCCCCGGTTCAGCGCGCCACTCCCGCCGAGGCGGCAAACGCGATCCTGGGTTATGCAACCTCCAATGACGTGTCAGCTCGGGATTGGCAATCCCGCACACTGCAGTGGTTCCAGGGCAAAGCCTGGGATAACACCACACCTCTCGGTCCGTTCATTGTGACGGCCGACGAGATCTCCCCGAAAGACGGGCTCGAGATCCGCGCAGATATTAACGGTGAGGTCGTGCAACTGAGCAACACACGAGAACTCGTGTTTGACTCAGCCACCCTTATCTCCTATGTGTCCCAGTTCACCATACTCAGGCCCGGCGATATCGTGCTGACTGGGACTCCGGGTGGGGTGGGATTGGGAAGGAATCCGCAGCGCTGGCTGCATGACGGTGAGGTTCTCACCACACACATCGAAGGCATTGGCACACTGCGCAACCGGATGCGGTTACCCAGCAGCGAGTCAGTGTAAAAAGGAGAACAAGATGAGCCACCCCCCAATCACCCGCGAGAATCGCGCCGATTCACAACGCTTCCTCGCGGCGATCCAACTCAAAGAAACACAGCCAGAGGTGTTTGATCGAGCATTCACCGCCATGCCGCAGTACGTACCGTGGCCAAAGGCTTACGGGGGCGATTCCGTAGCTCAGGCCGCCGCCGCCGCGATCGCGACAATCGGCGATGATCGCGGGTTGCATTCACTACACAGCTCCTTTTTGCGCCCCGTCGAAATCGGCGAGCCCGTGCGCTACGAGGTTGAGTTGCTGCGCGACGGTCGCGGCTACTCAACGCGCCACGTACGGGGTTACCAGGGCGGCAAGGTGGTATTTATTACCACGGCCTCGTTTCAGGCCCCCGAGACAGGGAACAGCTACGCCCCACAGCACCTAACTACGCAACACCGGGCACCCTCCCAAGCTCCGCCGATTATCTCGACGCACGCAATGCGGGATCCTCACCCGAGGGTGACTACTGGTCGCGCGGCCGCAGCTTCGACATACGCCATGCACCCAATCCCGTGTACACAAATTCGTCAGAAAATGCGCCCGAGCAGGGGGTCTGGATCCGTGCCTTCGACAAGCTACCCGACGATGCACGCACACAGCAGATCGCCCTCAGTTACGTCTGCGACTACACAATCCTCGAGCCCTCACTGCGAGCACTCGGCCTGAACTGGTCCTCCCCCGGGCTCGTCACGGCAAGCCTCGACCACAGCATGTGGTTCCACCAGCCCGCGCGAGCCGACGAGTGGCTCCTATATGCACAGGAAAGCGCCGGGGCACAGGGGGGTCGAGCCCTCAACCTTGGTCGCTTCTACTCAGAACAGGGCGACCTTGTCGCAACAGTTCTACAGGAGGGCATGATCCGGCATGCATAAATTTTAGGTTTTCCTTTGACACCCGAACGTCGCAGAGGTAATCTTCAATATACGTTCAACGTAACGAACGTCACCATAATGACATAAGCGGGATAATTTTCACCTCACCGAAGAGACCTGTCTCGTTTTGAGCGTTCACCACCAGTAATCAATTCAAAGGAGAGTAAATATGTCATCACCTTCAGCGGTTGTTGCCGAGCAAGATCTGCGCTGGGACAAGGTTCCCCAGGTCACCCGTTCGGGCGAAGAAGACACCCGGACGCTGTCTTCGGGAGACTGCATTCGGGTCACTGGCGTAGGCCCGCAGCACACCGAAGCCACCAAGATCTGGTTCGGTCAGGTTTCAAACAAGCCAGGATACCGCTCCCTACCCCATCACCACGGTGAAGCAGAAACAGGCGGCTACGTGCTGCGCGGCCATGGTCGCATTTACTTTGGCGAGGGCTTCAGAACCTATGTCGACATGAAGGCTGGCGACTGGGTGTGGGTTCCCCCGTTCATGCCCCACGTTGAAGTCAATATGTCGGTAACCGACGAACTCATCTGGCTGACCGCCCGCACCCCCGACAACATCGTGTTCGACCTGCCTGATGTCGCCGACTCGGAGCTTGAGGGATACCGCCGCGCATAGCGCGTTGGTCGGCCTTTCCTGAGGCCGACCAACCACCCCATTAGAGACCTGCACATCTATTAGGAAGCACGGATAAGCAATGGAGCTTTCCCCATCCGGTTACACTGACCACTTCGCTCGAGAATCACTCCCACCGCAGGCCAGCTGGCCAAACTTCGAATTTTCACTTCCTGAGCTTCAGTACCCCACCAAGCTCAACGCCGCCGAAGAACTCATCGATGAGGGCGTGCGCAAGTTTGGTGGCGACAATCTTGCCATTCGCGTGCCGGGTGCCGAGACCTGGACCTACGGCGATCTACAAAAGCGCGCCAACCAGGTCGCCCAGGTACTCACTGAAGACTACGGCCTAATACCCGGCAATCGAGTGTTGCTTCGCTCCCCCAACAACGCCTGGACCGTCGCCTGCTGGCTCGGCATCATAAAGGCGGGCGGCATTGTCGCAACGACCATGGTCGCCTGGCGCAAGCGCGAGGTGCGTAACGTTGCCAAAAAGCTGCTCCCCAATGTAGCCATCATCGACCATCGAGCAATGTCGAAGATGTCGGAGGTCTTTGGCAGCACCCCTATCGCAGTCCTGGGTGGTGACGATGACACACTCATGGCTGCGTGCGCGACCAAGAGTGGCGAATTCGCGGCCGTTGAAACGGCAGCCGACGACGTGGCACTGCTCGGTGCCACATCGGGTACAACGGGTGAGCCCAAAGTCACCATGCACTTTCACCGCGATATTCTCGCGAACGCAGACACTTTCGCTAAACACATCCTGAAACTCACACCAGAGGACGTGACGGCTGGCACCGCACCGCTCGCCTTCACTTTTGGTCTTGGCGGGCTCGTCGTGTTTCCGCTTCGCACAGGAGGCAGCTCGGTCATTCTTGAAAAAGCGAGCCCGATGGAACTCGCTGACCTCATCACAGATTTTGGGGTTACCGTGTTCTACACGGCCCCGACGGGCTACCGCACCGCCCTTAAAGAAGGCAAAGCGAGTGAGCTTGCGAAGCTGCGTGTCGCCGTATCAGCCGGCGAACACCTGAACAAGGAAACGTTCGAAGCCGTGCGGCAGGCAACTGGCCTCAAACTCGTGAATGGCATCGGATCAACGGAAATGCTGCACGTGTTTATCTCGGCTGCGGGCGATGACATTCGTCCAGGCGCCACCGGCAAAGCGGTCCCTGGGTACAGAGCCACGGTGCTCGACGATGACGGTAATGAGTTGCCACCCGGCCAGGTTGGACGGCTCGCCGTGGTTGGCCCAACCGGGTGCCGCTATCTCAATGATGAACGCCAGAAGAACTACGTGGTGAACGGCTGGAACGTGACCGGTGACGCCTACTTGATGGACGAGGACGGCTACTTTTTCTATCAGTCACGCACCGACAGCATGATCATCGCGGCCGGGTACAACATCGGTGCTCCCGAGGTCGAAGAGGTTGTGGAAACACATCCCGAGGTGCTTGAGTGCGCCGTGATTGGGCGACCGGATCCAGCCAGGGGCGTCATCGTTAACGCCTTTGTGGTGCTGCGCGACGGTGTCGCCGAATCTGAAGAGATCACAGAGTCGATTAAGGCACACGTGAAAGAGAACTTGGCGATCTACAAGTGCCCCCGGCGCATCGACTTTGTCGACGAGCTGCCCCGAAACCCCAGTGGAAAAGTTCAGCACTTTGTGTTGCGTGACCGGGTTGCCGCCGAACTGGCGACCGTTTCAACTCACTGAACTCTTTCCCAACAATCTAAGGAGAACATCATGCGAGTAGCAATTGTTGGCGGCGGCCCCGGTGGGCTGTACTTCGCCGCACTCATGAAGCAGCTGGACCCCAGCCACGACATCACCATTTGGGAACGCAACGCTGCAGACGACACGTTCGGCTTCGGCGTCGTGTTTAGCGACGAGACCCTCGGGGGATCGAAAACGCCGATCCCGTCATCGCTCAGCGAATGAGCGAGCAGTTTGCTCGCTGGACCGACATCGACATTCGCTTTGGCGGCGAAACCTTTACAATCGGCGGCCAGGGATTTGCTGCCATGGGCCGCAAAGAATTACTCATGTTATTGCAGGATCGCTGCCAAGAACTCGGAGTGAAGATCCACTTCAGCACACTCGCCCCTGATGCCGCCGACCTCATGCGCGACTACGACCTCGTATTAGCCGCCGACGGCCTCAACTCGTTCGTGCGCACCCAGTTCGCAGAGCACTTCAAGCCCACTCTTGATCGCCGCGTCAACAAGTACATCTGGCTCGGCACCGACCGCGTGTTTGAGGCATTCACCTTCGACGTGCAAAACACTCCCCACGGTGTCATGCAGTTGCACGGCTACCCTTACTCTGACAAGGGCAGCACCTTCCTCATCGAGATGCACGAGGATGTATGGCGCGCCGCGGGTTTTGACGAGACCGAAAACGAGATCTTTCCTCCCGGGGTCAGCGACGAAAAGGCAATCGCCAAGATAAAGCACTACTTCGCCGACATTCTCGATGGAGCGGACACCCTCGCGAACAACTCGAAATGGATCAACTTCCAGGTGGTGCGCGCGGAGGCATGGCACTACCAAAACCTCGTCATCCTAGGCGATGCAGCACACACCGCACACTTCTCGATCGGTTCGGGCACCAAGCTCGCAATGGAGGATGCTCTCGCGCTCGCAGCCTGCATTCACGAGAACTCGACACTCGAATCGGCCCTCACTGCTTACGAGACCGAGCGGCGCCCGGTTGCCGCCTCACTGCAGCGCGCCGCGCAGGCAGCGATGGAGTGGTTCGAGAACATTGGCCAGTACGCAGGTCAGGATCCTCTGCAGTTTGCGTTCAACCTCCTGACGCGCAGTCGTCGCATCACCCTCGAGAACCTTAGCTTGCGCGATCCTGAGTTTGCGAAGCGCGTGCTTGAGTCTGCTGGCCCAGGCCGCACCGAAGATGAACCCCCACTGTTCCGGCCGCACAGCATTGGGCAGCTCCAGCTAAAGAACCGCATCATCGTGTCACCGATGGATATGTATTCAGCGATCGACGGACTGCCCGGCGACTTCCACCTCGCACACCTAGGTTCCCGCGCCACAGGGGGTGCCGGACTTGTCATGACCGAAATGGTCTGTGTCTCATCGGAAGGACGCATCACACCGGGCTGCAGCGGGCTCTATACAGATGAGCAGGGCACTGCATGGTCACGCGTCGTCAACTATGTGCACGACACCTCCACCGCGAAGATTGGAGTTCAGCTCGGCCACTCTGGCAGAAAGGGATCCACGCGCGTCATGTGGGAGGGCATCGATCAACCCCTCGAAAATGGCAACTGGCCTCTCGTTTCTGCTTCAGCAATCCCGTACAGCTCGGCAAACCAGACACCGCGCGAAATGGATCGGGACGACATGGATCAGGTGCGCGATGAGTTTGTAGCGGCAACCAAACGAGCAGCGGCTGCTGGCTTTGACCTGCTTGAGGTGCATGCTGCACATGGCTACTTGCTCTCATCTTTCCTGTCGCCCATCTCTAACAAACGCAGCGACGAATACGGTGGCGGCCTCGCAAACCGCCTCCGCTACCCGCTGGAGGTGTTCGACGTGGTGCGCGCCGCCTGGCCAGCTGAGCGCCCTCTCACCGTGCGCCTTTCGGCAACTGACTGGATCGAGGGCGGCAACACCATCGATGACGCGGTCGCAATTGCAGGGGCATTTATTGAGCACGGCGCAGATGCAATCGATGTCTCCTCGGGTCAGATCACGTCAGAGGAGAAACCCGTCTTCGGCCGCAGCTACCAGACACCGTTTGCAGACGCGATCCGCAACCGAGTTGCCGAAGCCGCTGGCGTCGCCGTGATTGCGGTCGGGGCGATCTCGTCCTACGACGATGTGAACTCGATCCTGGTCGCGGGTCGCGCGGATTTCGTGGCACTTGGTCGAACGCATCTGTTTGATCCGCACTGGACCCTGCATGCGGCGGCGGACCTTGGATACCGCGGCGAAGGTGCCGAGTGGATTCCCCAGTACCGGGCAGGATCACGTAAGCCGCCGAGCTCACGCACCGACGCGATCCGCCCCAGGCTGTCGCTGATTCGTGATCCGCAAGCGAGCCACGAGTACCCGCACCGTCGCTGGACACCCGCGGTGTACGGCAGCACCGTCAACGTCTAAAACTTACGACCGCCAGTGTCTGTCGACGGCCCCAAACTAGTCGACGGACACTGGCGAACCTGCCTGTCACCACAACGGTTCCGACACAAGGAGACAACGATGTCTACCACTGAAAAAACCGCCCCCGCAACCCACTGGCCCGTTCCGCGCAGAGTCACTCTCGGCGTTCTCATCTGCTGCTGGCTCGCGACGCTCTCTGAGGGCTACGACATTGGCGTACTGGGAGTGATCATCCCGGCGCTCAAAACCTATGCGCCGTGGGGTCCGCCAGATCCGCTGCAACTCGGTGGCCTCGCCGCATACGCGCTCGTCGGCATGTTGATCGGTGCCCTCGTTATCGGCACACTCAGCGATCGATTCGGCCGCAAGAACATGCTTCTCGTTTCGATGGCGCTGTACACACTCACCCAGCTTGGGGCCGCGTTCGCAACAACCCCCGACATGTTTGGGCTCTACAGATTGATCGGCGGGCTCGGCATGGGCGGCGTGATCCCCGTAGCGGCCGCAATGACCATTGAATTCTCCGAACCGAAACGTCGCTCTCTGAACTACGGGATCATGTTCTCTGCATACTCACTCGGCATCGTTGCCGCAGCGCTCGTGGGTACCGCGGTCTTTGCGCAGTTCCCAGCAACGATCGGCGATACCGTGCTCGTCGAAAACCAAGACGCCTGGCGCTGGATCGTGGGCCTCGGTGCAGTTCCTGTGTTATTGATCCCCGTCATCGCCATATTCTTACCGGAATCCTTGGAGTCCCTGGAAGCTCGCGGTCTGCAGGATCGGGCAAAGAAACTCGCGGAAAAACTCAAAATTACGCCCTACGACCCAGTTGCGCCAGCACCAAAGGAGAGCGCTTCGACGCAGGCTCCTTGGCAGAGGGTATTGTCCCTACTGTTCTCACTGCGGTATCTAAGTTCAACGATCCCACTTTGGATTGCACTTTTCTGCGGCATGCTACTCGTCTACGGTCTCAACAATTGGCTGCCAAACGTGATGCGCGAGGCTGGCTATGAAATGGGACAGGCGCTCACGTTCTTACTGGTGTTCAGCCTGTCGGCAGCGGTCGGCGGACTTATCCTTGGCGCACTCGCCGACCGCTTCGGACAGCGTTCAGTGTTGATTGTGTTTTACCTCGTTGGCGGAGCCGCGTGTGTATTGATGATGTTCCCGCACTCGCTGTTCCTGACGATGACCCTTGTGGGTCTCGCCGGGGTGGGATCCATCTCAACATCGCTCGTGCTAACTGGATACATCGCCGACTATTACCCGGGTTTCATGCGAGCAACCGCCACAGGCTGGGCACTCAGCTTCGCGCGCGTCGGCGCGATCCTCGGTCCGGTCGTGGGCGGCTGGCTGTCTTCAATGCAGGTGAGTACCGAATGGAACTTCATCACTTTCGGTATCGTGGCGCTCGTCGCAGCCTTTGCCGTGGCATTGATTCCGCGTAAGACACCGTTCGAGGATCCTCGAGCGACACAGTAGGCGCTCGACTAGTTAGTCTGCGACCCTCGGATCAGATCATCGAAGTTGGGTTCTTCAGGATCAGTATCGTTTTCACCCTCATTCGCCTCGTCGGCGGGTTCAGACTTGAGCTCGTCGGCGGGTTGTTCCGGCTCGTCTTCAAGGATTTCGGGCTCAAGAGCGGGTTCGAGTTCAGGAGCGGGTTCGAGCTCAGGCTCAAGGACTTCGACGGGCCGAACGACCTCAACCGGTTCGACCGCGTCTTCAGAGTACGCACCCGAAGCGACCGCAGCTTCAACAGCCTCAACCAAGTCACCAAGCAGCACGTGCCACCCTTCCTGCGAGGCGGCGGCGCTCTCGGCGGGTGAAGAGAGCGCGTCAAACCCAGTCTCGGTGACAGTTATTCCGGTGTTCGGCCCACTCGAACGCAGTGTCACGAGTACCGCTGTCGAGTGTTCATCCCCAGCCTCGCTCCAGCGAAAACCAATAGCGTGCCCCTCAACGAGAACATCCACCTCGCCCGAGGCATCGCGGCTCACCTGGGAGTCTCCGCTAGTTTCGGCCCAGCGCTCCGAGACGGCTCCGCCCACTCGCGGGTCGAGTCGCAACTCGGGCCACCACACTTTTCGGCGCTCAGGGTCAACCAGATATTGCCATACCGCAGCTCGGGCAGCACGCGCTTTACTGCGGGCTACCACTGGTCCCAACGGGATCATTGCTCCCCTTTCGGATGACACTTCAGAACTGTGCAAGTTTCGTAAGTTGAGGACCCTTGCAACTCAGCCCCCTGTCTTACGTTAAGACCTTAATCCTCTCCTCTGACAACTAGCCCTATCCGAGTGGGAATGTCGAGACGGAAATGATCCAATTGTCCGCCACCGAAGTGCAAGAATGAATGGGTGCCGCAAACTTCCTCAGCCATGCCCCTGCCCACTGCACCCGAGCTCCGTGGCTGGACGCACAGCTACTCCGGCAAAGTGCGAGATCTCTATGTGCCCGTTGAAGGCCCCGACGACACCCTTCTGGTGGTTGCGAGCAACCGCGTCAGCGCATTTGACTTCGTGCTCGAACCCCCGATCCCGGGCAAGGGAGCCCTACTGACGAAACTATCTAACTGGTGGTTTTCGCGCATAGATATGCCGAATCACTTGGCCGACTCCAAGAGTGCACCCACGGTTCCCAGCGAGGTTGCGGATCGTTCAATGTTGTCCCGCCGCCTCAAGATGTATCCCATCGAGTGTGTCGTGCGAGGCGCACTTACCGGTTCGGGGTTCTTGGAGTATCAGCAAACGGGAGCCGTGTGCGGAATTGAGTTGCCGCCCGGAATCGAAGACGGAGACCTGCTCGAAACCCCCATCTATACCCCCGCATACAAGGCACCATTCGGGCAACATGACGAAAACATCTCTTTTGAACGCAGCGTTGAACTCGTTGGCCGCGAGGTAGCCGCCGCACTGCGCGATGCTTCCACGCGAATTTTCGCTGCGGCACGTGACCTCGCTGCAGAGCGCGGCGTGATCCTCGCCGATACAAAATTTGAGTTTGGGCGAGATCCTGAAACGGGTGATCTGCTGCTCGCAGACGAGGTGCTCACGAGCGATTCCTCGCGCTACTGGGACGCGAGTGTGTACTTCGATGCGGCTCTGAGCGGGGAGGAACGACTCGCGTCGTTCGACAAGCAGATTGTGCGCAACTGGCTGCGCAGCAACTGGGATCAGCAGGGCGTTCCTCCCGTGCTCCCGGAAGAAATTGTGGCCCAGACCCAGGAACGCTACCGCGAGTTGTATACCCGACTCACCGGTGAAACATGGGCTTGATCTCACACAGGCTAGAATGAGCCTGCTCACTTTCTACGGATTTGGAGAACCGGTGCCCACGATTGTTGTAGATGTCATGCCCAAGGCCGAACTGCTTGACCCACAGGGCAAGGCAACCACCGGAGCGCTGGATCGCCTCGGTCACGGTAAGTTTCAGAATGTGCGCATCGGAAAGCGCTTCGAGTTCACCGTTGACGGCGACGTGACGGATGCAGTGCTCGCGGAGGTCCGCAAGGTAGCAGACGAGACGCTCTCAAACGCAGTCATCGAAGACGTCGTATCGATCACCGTTGATGGTGCACCCGTTGGGGTGGACGCGTAATGGCACCCCGCATCGGAGTTGTCACGTTTCCCGGTTCACTTGATGACCGCGATGCGCAACGCGCGATCCGTCTAGCTGATGCCGAGGCCGTAGCACTGTGGCACGCTAATCATGATCTCCAGGGTGTCGACGCGATTGTGCTCCCCGGAGGGTTTAGCTACGGCGACTACCTGCGTCCCGGCGCCATCGCTGCTGTTTCACCGATCATGACGGAGGTGATTGCCGCTGCTAACGCTGGCATGCCCGTACTCGGCATCTGCAACGGCTTTCAGGTGCTCGTTGAGTCACACTTGCTTCCCGGCGGACTGATCCGCAATTCAAACCAGCAGTTTGTGCGCCGTGATCAGCGACTGATCGTCGAGAACAACCGCACGGTATGGACGAGCGAGTTTGAGCAGGGTGAAGAAATCGTCATTCCGCTGAAGAACGGCGATGGCGGCTACATTGCCAACGACGAAACCCTGAAGCGCCTCGAGGGTGAAGGCCTGATTGCTTTCCGCTACGCGGGTGTCAATCCGAACGGGTCACTCAACGACATTGCGGGGCTTACGAACGAGCGCGGCAACGTCGTAGGTCTCATGCCCCACCCAGAACACGCGGTCGAGCCAGGTTTCGGGCCTGACACTCCCGCTGCGATGCGCTCCGGGCTCGACGGCCTGCGATTCTTCACGAGCGCCATGCAGGCGCTCGCACAGAAGGTCTAGCTCGCGATTTCGAGCCCATACGAAATGATTCGGCGCGTACCGCTGATCGTCTCGATCGTGAATTCCCGCTCAGGGATCTGCTGGAAACCGAGGCGTTCGTAGAGTCGGTGCGCCTTGACCATTTGATCGCCGGTATGGAGAACCAATCGACACAAGCCGCGATCCTGAGCAACGCTGGCAACGTACCTCATTAGCGCTTCACCAACACCTTTTCCGCGGGCGCCTCCAGAGACCCCTAACAACCGCACGTCCATCTCATCAGATGCGCTGCTAGACAGCAATCGCTCGCCCTCGTGAGGGATTGTGACGGAGCCAAGAATCTTGCCGCCCTCTTCTGCCACGAGCACCTGAGAGACGGAGTCTCGACCAGCCACATCCTCAATTTCGTCGAGGTAGTCGGATTCAAGCAAATATTCACTCTCGTAGGCTGCTCGCACAAGCTCACCTACGGACGGGTACTCTTCTGGCCGAACGCGTCGGATATTCAAGGGATTGCTCACCGTAGAAGCATATGGCCCGCGGCCGATAGCCGCGGGGCCATATGAACACTTAGCCCAGAACCGAAAAGTCCGGCTGACCGTCTGGTCCCATGGGCAGCGGACGCCCATCAGCGAATGTAGGCCACGGCAGCAGATTTGGTGTCTGCTGAGGCGCAGGGGCGGCCTGCAGCGGCTGGACCTGCGGGAACGACTGCGCGGGAACCGCAGAGTAAGGCATCTGGTTCGCGAACTGACGCTGCTGAGCTCGCGTAGCTTCACGCTCTTCTGATCCAGCGGACCAGCGCAACAGAAGCGTGATGGAGAGTCCCAGAGCGGTCAATATCAGCATTGCCGTAGCAATCTTCCAGTAGACATCGGGAATGTACAGATCGAAGGCGTCGATAGCAACCGGTGCTGTGAAGAGAATGCCAGACAGCACTGCAAACGCACTCGTCACAAAAGCGAACCGGGTCACGACAGCGCTTACCTTCGCACCCATATTCAGCAGCAACTGACAGCACAGAATCACGAGCCGAGTCACCAAGATGACAAAGACAGATTTCCAGAAGATCTCAAAAAGGAGCGAGAAGTAGTCAAACTTTGTCATCCAGATAACGGTGAGCAGCACACCCAGAATGTAGGCATTAGCGACCAGCGCAACGGGAGCGTACCACTCTGATTTCTGCTGGCGACGCGTGTCGAATGCCGTGAGCAGCACAAAGACAGCAAAGAGCGCGAAGGTCGAGAAAACCCGCTCAAATTTACCCTCAAAATCACCAATAAACAGCAGCGAGATCGAAGCGAGCGTCAGCGCCGCAAGCAGCACAATGCTGATCTTCAAAAACATCGGCAGCTTGCGTGGGCTCTTTGCAGAATCCGTCTGAGACGGCAACGGTGCGCCTGTGAGAGGCGGCTGCAAAGCTGGGGCCGTAGGAGCTGCCGGGGCGGCAGAGGCCGGAGCAGCTTGCGTCGGCGCTGGCGTCTCCGAGTGTGGTGTCGGTGTGTTCAAGTCACTCATGCGTTCAGTCTTTCGTGTTCTGCTGGGAATCGCTACTTTCAGAAGCAAAAAGCAACAGCAATTCCCGCGTAGACTGGAGCAGTACTTTCGGCTCGCAGCCCATGGCAATCGCACGGGCGCGAGCCGCCCGATCCCCGCCTAGATCAACGGAGCACATCGAGCGTGACTGAATCCAGCGCAACCATTACCGGTCCCCGCCCTGACACTGTTGCCGACGCGGCAGCAACTCCCGAGAAGGAGCAGCCGTACGGTGCGCTCGGGCTCAAGGAGGACGAGTACTTGAGCATCCGCGAGATCCTGGGCCGTCGTCCCACCTCGGGAGAGCTCGCCATGTACTCAGTGATGTGGTCGGAGCACTGCTCATACAAGTCGTCAAAGATGTACCTGCGCCAGTTCGGCAAGAAGGTCAACGAGAAGATGAAAGAGCGCCTGCTCGTCGGCATGGGCGAAAACGCCGGTGTGGTCGATATTGGCGAGGGTTGGGCGGTGACATTCAAGGTCGAGAGCCACAACCACCCCTCGTACATCGAGCCGTTCCAGGGGGCGGCAACGGGTGTCGGCGGCATTATTCGCGACATCATCTCGATGGGTGCGCGCCCGGTAGCCGTCATGGATCAGCTACGTTTTGGTGCGATCGATGATCCCGACACAGCCCGCGTGGTGCACGGCGTTGTCTCCGGCATCTCGTCGTACGCAAACTGCCTCGGTCTTCCGAATCTCGGCGGCGAGACGGTGTTTGACAGGGTGTACCAGGCAAACCCGCTCGTCAACGCGCTAGGTGTTGGTGTGCTGCGTCACGAAGATCTGCACACCGCCAACGCCTCGGGTCTCGGCAACAAGGTCGTTCTGTTTGGTGCCCGCACGGGCGGCGACGGCATCGGCGGTGCGTCGATCCTCGCTTCAGATAGCTTCAGCGAGGGCGGGCCGACCAAACGTCCAGCCGTGCAGGTTGGCGATCCCTTCGCCGAAAAGGTGCTCATTGAGTGCTGCCTTGAGCTGTTCCACGCAGAATTGGTTGAGGGCATTCAAGACCTCGGCGCGGCCGGCATCTCATGCGCAACCTCGGAGCTCGCCGCGAACGGCGACGGTGGCATGTTCATCGAGCTCGACAGTGTGCTGCTGCGCGACCCCTCGCTCACCGCTGAGGAGATCCTCATGTCGGAGAGCCAGGAGCGCATGATGGCAGTTGTGGCCCCCGAGAAGCTTGAGGCCTTTTTGGCCGTCACGGCGAAGTGGGATGTTGAGACGAGTGTGCTCGGTGAGGTGACCGACACGAACCGCTTGATCATCAACTGGCGTGGCGAGGAGATCGTGAACGTCGATCCCTCCACCGTCGCGGTCGACGGTCCCGTCTACGAGCGCCCTGTTGCTTACCCAACTTGGATCGACGCACTGCAGGCTGACTCGGTCAATGCGGCCGGGCTCGCCCGTGCAACGGCCGGCGAAGAACTGCGTGCGCAGATGATTGCGGTCGCGGCGTCACCGAACCAAGCTTCGGTCGACTGGATCACAAACCAGTACGACAAGTACGTGCTCGGAAACACCGCACTCTCCTTCCCTGACGGCGCTGGCATGATCCGCGTCGATGAGGAGAGTGGGCTCGGCGTCGCAATCGCAACCGACGCCAACGGCCGTTACTGCCAGCTTGATCCCTTTGTCGGATCACAGCTCGCCCTCGCAGAGGCGTACCGCAACGTCGCCACCTCGGGTGCGGTGCCTACTGCCGTCACCGACTGCCTCAATTTCGGCAGCCCCGAAAACCCCGAGGTCATGTGGCAGTTCTCGCGCGCGGTCGAGGGGCTCTCGGACGCCTGCCTCGCGCTTGAGGTGCCGGTCACCGGCGGCAACGTTTCGCTGTACAACCAGACCGGCGACACTCCGATCCACCCGACCCCTGTTGTTGGTGTGCTTGGCATCATCGACGACGTTGCACGCCGTGTGCCGAGTGGCTGGCAGGATCAGGGCGAGCACCTCTACCTGCTCGGTGTGACCCGCGACGAACTCGACGGCTCTGCCTGGGCCGAAACTGTGCACGACCACCTCGGTGGCCGCCCGCCCATCGCAGATCTTGCTGCCGAGCGCGCGCTCGCCGAACTGTTGCACGCTGCCGCACAGGGTGGGTTGCTGTCAGGGGCCGTTGACCTCTCCGAGGGAGGCCTAGCACAGGCTTTGACCGATGGTGCGCTGCGCTTCGGTGTGGGAGCGCGCGTGTGGATCGACGAGATCATGTCGCGCGACGGGGTTGATGAGACCGCTGCCTTGTTCTCGGAGTCGCAGGCGCGTGTGCTCGTTGCTGTGCCCCACGAAGAAGAGGTGAAGTTCCGCGGGCTGTGCTCGGGTCGTGACTTCCCCGTGCTGCGCATCGGCGTGACCGATGGCGCTGGGGCTGAGGCTGCGATCGAGGTGCAGGATCGCTTTACACTACCACTCGCGGAACTCGGGGCCGCCTCGAGTGAGACACTCCCGGCCCGTTTTGGCCCGGTCGTCGCCGAGTAGTTTTCTATCACCACACATTTCAAGGGGAGCAAATAATTATGGTGCGCGCAATCGAATGGATCGATGCAGGAACCGAGTCGCATATTCGGTTGCTCGATCAGACGCTGCTTCCGGGGTCAGAAACCTATCTTGAGGTGTCGACCGTTGAAGCGCTGATCGACGCAATTCAGCGCCTCGCGGTGCGCGGCGCTCCCGCTCTTGGCACCTCCGGAGGCTACGGGGTTGCACTCGCGCTGCACGAGGGTGCGCGCAAAGGGTGGTCGGTTGATGAGGTGAAACAGAACATCGACGCGGTCGCGAATGCTCGCCCCACCGCGGTCAATCTCGCCTGGGGCGCACGTCGTGCCGAGCAGTTTGTGGCCGAGGGGTTCGAACGAGTTCTCGCCGAAGCTCACGCCGTCGGCCGAGAAGACGAACAGGCAAACCGCGAACTTTCACGACTCGGCGCAGACTGGCTTCTCGCTAAGATTGGCGACCGGCCCCTGCGCGCGGTAACCCATTGCAATACCGGAGCACTCGCGACAACCGCTTGGGGTACGGCATACGGCATTCTGCACGAACTGCACCTGCGCGGACGCCTGGAGCTTGTGTACGTGGACGAGACACGCCCGCTGCTGCAGGGAACCCGCCTCACCAGTTGGGAGCTCAAAAACGACGGAATCCCGCACCTGGTTGAGGTCGATGGTGCCGCTGCAAGCACCATCCTGCGCGGCCTCGTTGACTTTGCAGTAATCGGTGCCGATCGAATCACCGCGAACGGCGACACCGCCAACAAGGTTGGATCCGTGGCGCTGGCACTTGCCTGCGAACGCAAAGGCATCCCGTTTGTCGTTGCTGCACCGTACTCCACCGTCGATGAGGCAACTCCCACGGGAGACGAGATCGAGATCGAAGAGCGGTCAGATGCTGAAGTTCTCGAGTTCGCTGGGGTTCGCGCTGCCGCAGAGGGCGTGCGCGCCTTCAACCCGGCATTCGACGTAACACCGCATGACCTGATCTCAGCAATTGTGACGGAGCGCAGTGTGGTCGAGCCAGCTACAGAGAATCAACCGCTCTTTCCCGCGATTTCCTAAGCAGGGCTAGTCTCCCTGCCGGTGAACGCGTCCCAGCATTTTGAGTAACCATAGTGCTGGGACGCGTTTACAGGGGCTGTACTAGCGCGGGAGAAGCGGAGACACCGCTGCAAGTAGTCGCGCATGAATCTCGTCTGCCGGAGCAGTCGCATCAAGCACGAGGAAGCGATCAGGATCCTGCCTCGCGAGCCCCAGGAAGCCCTCGCGCACAGCCTGATGAAACTCAATCGCTTCTGCTTCTAAACGGTCGTCAGACCCTCCACGCGATTCTCGACGCGCCGTACCTTCTACTGGGTCGATATCTAGCAGTACGGTGAGGTCGGGCAGCAGCCCTTCGGTCGCCCACTCACTGATCCCGCGAACGTCTTCGACGTCGAGCACTCGTCCGGCTCCCTGGTAAGCAAGCGACGAATCAATGTAGCGATCCTGCACAACAACAGCGTCACGCTCTAACGCCGGGCGCACGATGGTCGCGACGTGTTGAGCGCGATCTGCTGCGTAGAGCAGTGCCTCCGCGCGCGGAGATACCTCTCCCCATGCAGCAGCAGCTTCCGCAGTTCAATGCCGAGGGACGTGCCGCCGGGCTCCCTCGTGCGCACTACTTCATGACCGCGCTCGCTGAGCCATCCGGCAAGCATCTCTGCCTGGGTGGATTTCCCAGCACCGTCTCCACCCTCCAGCGTAATAAAGAGCCCGCTCATGCGTCACTCACCCGCGGCTGTGGCCGCGGCAGCGGCCTTCTTTGCCGCGATTGTAGCTGCACGTTTAGCGGCTGTGGCCGCCTTCTGCTCGGGTGTACGCTCCGCACGAGGTTTCGCGGCGATCGGCTTCTTCGCAGCTGGCTTCTTGGTCGCGGGCTTTTTCTTTGCTGCTGCTTTACGGGCGGGAGTTTTCTTCTTCGCAGGACCTTTAGCCCGCTTGATCGCGAGCAACTCGGTTGCTCGTTCGAAGGTAATGTCTTCGACACTGTCACCGCGCGGGATCGTCGCGTTTGTCTCACCATCGGTCACGTACGGGCCGAAGCGGCCGTCCTTAACCTTCACCGGCTTACCGCTCACCGGATCAGCATCGAACTCCTTAAGCGCGGATGCAGCCTTGCGGGCACCGTATTTTGGCTGAGCAAGTAGTTCGAGGGCACCGGCAAGGTCAATCGAGAAGATTGCGTCTTCTGTGGGCAATGTACGAGTATCGGTCCCCTTCTTCAAGTAAGGGCCGTACCGGCCGTTCTGAGCCGTAATTTCGGCATCAGACTCAGGATCTTTGCCCACCACGCGTGGCAGATCAAGCAGCGCGACAGCCGTATCTAGATCGACCGTTGCAGGATCCATGCTCTTGAAAAGTGAGGCGGTTCGAGGCTTCTGTCCCTTTGGCAGTTCTTCCCCTTCGGCGAGAAGTTCAGTGACGTAGGGCCCAAAACGACCATTTTTGGCAATGATGGTTTTGCCCGTTGTGGGGTGGATACCCACTACGCGATCTTCTGCCGGCTCGGCATCAGCTAGCTCGTGGGCCTTCTCGGGGTCAGCTCGTCGGGGGCAAGCCCATCTGGAATATTGACGCTGCGCGGCTTGAGCGCGCCATCTTCACCGACCTCACACTTCTCGTCAAACACTTCAAGGAACGGACCGTACTTACCGTTTCGTAGAGATATCTCGTCGTCGATCTTGATCGTATTGATGGCGCGAGCGTCAATCTCGCCCAGGTTATCAACGACGCCTCGCAGTCCAGGGTGATCATCACTGCCGAAATAGAAGGCGCTCAGCCACGAACTGCGGTCAGTTTCGCCCGCAGCGATTTGGTCGAGGTCGCTCTCCATCTCAGCGGTGAAGTCATAATTAACAAGTTCGCTGAAGTGTTCCTCAAGTAAACGAACAACCGAGAATGCGATCCAGCTCGGTACGAGGGCTTGACCCTTTTTGGTCACGTAACCGCGGTCCATGATGGTGCTGATGATCGCCGCGTACGTCGACGGACGACCGATGCCGAGCTCTTCCAGGCGCTTCGTAAGGCTTGCCTCGGTGTAACGCGGTGGTGGGCTCGTCTCGTGGCCCTTTGCCTCAGGGTCGTTAATGGCAAGCTTCTGACCGTTGCTGAGCTGGGGCAGCGTGACGTTTTCCTCTGAAGCGCCGCGCTTTTCGTCTTTGCCCTCTTCATAGGCGAGCAGGAATCCTGGGAAGGTGATGACGGTACCACTTGCGGTAAATTCAGCGTCGGTTTGTCCTGATACGCCTGCTTCTTGCACTTGCGCACCGAGGGTGACCGTGTCGGTCGAACCTTTCGCATCTGCCATTTGACTGGCCACTGTGCGCTTCCAAATGAGTTCGTACAGTAAGAATTCCCCGCCGTTCAGCTTGCCCTTGAGCGAGCTTGGTTTATGGAAGGTGTCTCCTGCCGGCCGGATAGCCTCGTGCGCTTCCTGAGCCCCTTGGATTTGCCGGTGTACACACGCGGTTTCTCAGGCAGGGTTTCAGCACCGTAAAGCGCGGCGGCCTGCGCCCGTGCTGCGGTTATTGCTTGCTGAGACAGCGTCGGGGAATCGGTACGCATATAAGTGATGTAGCCGTTTTCATACAGCGACTGCGCATAAGACATCGTTTGCCGCGAGCTGTAGCGAAGCTTACGAGAGGCCTCTTGCTGAAGCGTCGAAGTTGTAAACGGAGCTGCTGGGCGTCGAGTGTGTGGTTTTGTTTCTACCGACAGCACCTTGGCTGGCACATTCGTGGAAAGCAGGGCAGCGAGGCTCTGCGCACGATCCTTACCCAGCAGGATCACGCCTGCCTTTGCTGCCTTATCTTTGAGGGCACCGTCATCGTTAAAATCCCCGCCAGTCGCGAGCCGCTGCTCATTGAGCCGAACAAGCTTCGCTTCGAAGCCAGTCCCACCATTTGGTTGGAACGTTGCGAGCAGATCCCAGTATTCCGCAGAGCGGAACGCAAGACGCTCACGCTCACGATCAACAACGAGTCGCGTGGCGGCAGACTGTACACGCCCGGCGGACAACTTCGGAGCGACCTTGCGCCACAGCACGGGGGAGATGTCATAGCCGTAGAGACGGTCAAGAATCCTGCGGGTTTCTTGCGCGTCAACGAGAGCGGTGTCGAGATCACGAGTGTTCTGCTTCGCTTGCTCAATAGCTTCTTTAGTGATCTCGTGGAACACCATTCGACGAACAGGCACCTTCGGCTTCAGTACCTCAAGCAGGTGCCACGCGATGGCTTCTCCCTCACGGTCCTCATCAGTTGCGAGCCAGAGTTCATCCGCATCCTTGAGCGCGCGCTTCAGTTCAGAGACGGTCTTCTTTTTGTTGTCGTTTACGACGTAGTAGGGGGCGAAGTTATTCTCAACATCTACAGCGAACTTGCCAAAGGGGCCCTTTTTCAGGTCCGTCGGCAGCTCAGACGGTTCCGCGAGGTCACGCACGTGTCCCACCGAGGCAATGACCTGATAATCATTGCCGAGGTACGCACCAATGGTTTTCGCCTTTGTCGGCGACTCCACGATGACAAGCTTCTTCGTGCCCTCCACGGGACTCCTTCTGGGTTCAACAGGTTCAATGTCTACGACGCTTTGGACGTTCGATGCGATAATCGCGGCCGAAGCCCCGGCGTGGGCTCATTAACTGAGGCCGCACCGTCACGATACACAGTCTGACATGTAAAAGGTATCCTTCCGTTCTCAGGTACCGCGCGCCGACGACGTTTTTAGGGCGGACCTAGATATTTGTAGGGGTTCAGATCGGGGAAAGCATTTATCGGTTTGCTACTCAGGGTGAAGTGGGTGTGCAGCCCAGACGTACAGCCGCTCATGCCTGCTTCGGCAACTGGCTGCCCAGCGCTCACTCTCGTCCCCGGAGAAATGCCCCACTGCTCAAGAGAACTCGGTACGAGATGATTGTGTGAGCTATAGACGACCTCACCTTGGTACTCGTGCCGAATCAACACGGTGTAGTTTTGCCCCCGCCACCAGTTCGGATGCGTTTCACACGCCTCTGGTATTCCGCCACCATCGGGTCCCGCGCGAACGACTACGCCGCCAAACGGGGCATAAAGCGTCCCACTTCCGCTCACCGCGAGATCAATAGCCAGCCCGTCATGAAACCCTTGTGAAATACCGCGCACGTTCGATGGCCAGGCCCACCCGTTTTCGCCCACTGGACTCATGTCAGTCCAGGCACTTCGCTCAGCCGCGGCATAGGCTTTCGCCTCAGCAACAATTGGAGGCTCAGTTCGCACAGTAACTTTCATGCCTACTTCGGCAGGGTCGGCAGAGCACTCCAACACTTTTGCATTTGAAGCAGCAGCCACTTGCTCGGCCAGGTCGCAGGGCGTGGAGCCCACCTCGATCCATCCGGTCATGGCATCGGCTGCGGCGAGCGCGGCTGCATCAGCAGCGTTGGCAGCGCGATGTTTAGCTTCGAGGCTGCCGGAAGCAACGAGCACCGGCAGCCCCAGGCAAAGCGCTGCAGCAGAACACGCCACCATGATGGGGACGCTCATCTGTTTGTTTCAATCATTTGCGATTTCCTAACTCAATCGAGCTAACTTACGGCAGCACAGGATTTTGCTGTAATGAAGACCTGAGAGAGAAGCCCAGATGCCGGGCGTGAGCGGAGTGCGACACAGTACAACGCTCCCTCCGTCGATCTCCGAATAGTGGTTTCGTTGCCAACGCGCGCGAGAACCGCCGCGGCCGCGTTGCTGTCTCCGCGCGCCTCGGCCCTGGATATCTCTCCCGCGAGAGACACCAGAGTGATTCTGTGAGTCGCGAGCAGTATCCCTCCGATCACCAAACCCAGCACGATCACCACAGCGGGAAGAACAAGCGCGAACTCAGCAGTCACAGTTCCTTGTTCGTCTGCACACAGCGTCGACTGCCCTCGTCGATTGTGCTCAGCCACCTGTGCCCAGCGCATTTTCAATAAGCCCAACGAGCATCGTGCGAATTGTGTCTGAGCGCATGATGGCAACCAAAATTCCAGCAAATGCAACGGCCGCAACGATCACAATCGCATACTCTGCAGTAACAGCACCTTCTTCGTCTCGCAGCACACGCCTGACGACACCGACAGCCCTGCGTGCCTTTGTGTCCAGCCAAGTCGCTTCATCTTTTTGTGATGGACCACTGCGCTCGACAGGGTTATGTATTGGCTTCTCAGCAGCCTGCAACTGATGTTCGTTTCGGACAAGCTCGAGTTTGCTACCCATGGGAACTCCTTTCGTTAACACGACCCGGCATCCACCGGTGACTCAATGCTGCCTTGGATGCACATGGCAGATGTGGAATTGGTGCTGTTTGTGGAAAGGATCTGAGAAACAACAGACACAACCGGGGTGTTAGCGAAAGTGGTCGACTTAAAACGGCCGATTTCCCACCATGCTGATCACGACGGGAAGCACCCCCATCACGATGAAAGAGGGCAGTATGCAGATGCCCAGGGGAACGAGTATGCCTACACCGAGACGTTCGGCCGCGGCTTCAAGCTCAGTGTGGCTGCTCGCTCGCAGAGCAGCCGATTCAGACAGCAGCAACGGCCCAAGTGGGATGCCTACAGAAGTAGCGCGCCGCATGACCTCGGAAAGACTCCCATCCCCACAAAAACGCTCAAAGGCGACCCAGTCATTTCCAGTTTGATCGATGCAATCAACTACCCGACGCACGGCGTCCTCGGGGATCCTCCGCCTCTCAACGCGATCCATACAAGTTCGAGTTCAACTCCAGCAACACGGTCTTGCGTTTGGACACGCTGTGTGAGCCGCTGAGCCCAGAACACCCCCGCGCCAAGCAGCAAAAGCCCCACAGAGACCATAGTGGCTCCCGCCCAGCTGAGGAGCACCGGCGATGGATCGAACCCCAATAACCACCCCATTGCGAGAACCAAAGGAGGAAGGGTCACCACCATTCGGGTGGTTGCCTTCGGTCCGGCTATCAGTATGTCTCTGCGCTCCTGCAATCGGCGCAGGGAAAGTAACGCCATCGAGATACGCTCAAGCGCATCCGCAAGCGGTGCTCCGGTCTCTTCGGCGAGCTGCCAGGCTGCAGCAAGAAGTCTCCACTCAATCGTGTCGTTTGTACGTCCGCGATAGGCAGTCTGCCACTCCATTGCGCAGGCCATGATTGCGACGCCCGGCAACTCGCCCGCTTCAATAAGTCGGTGAATCTGGTGTTCGATCGCCGACATGGGGGCGTCCTTCGCAATAAGACCAAAGACACGCTGGGGCATTACCCCACCCCGCAGCATTGAAGCACAGCGCGCCGCAATCGTTCCCGGGTCAGACACATTTCTGCCGGATACTGAACGCCACCACTTCACAGCGCAGTTCTCTCTATTGTGAGTGTGCCTTGCGGAGACATGAGGAGTTTCCCGAGGGCAGCGATCCGGTGCCCAGCGGCGCTTCTCTCGACATGCACGATTGTGTGCAGTGCAGAAACCACCTGGCGTCCAAGTGCTCGCTCTTCCATCCCGGCCAGGGCCCCAAGGGCTTCCAGTCTGGCTGGCACGTCAGAGAGTCGACTCGCATGAAGGGTGCCCGCGCCACCGTCGTGTCCGGTGTTCAACGCGGCGAGCAGCGTCGCAATTTCTGCACCGCGACACTCCCCCAAAACGATTCGATCAGGCCGCATTCTCAGAGCTTCTCGCAAGAGGCGATCAACCGTAATCTCACCAGAACCCTCAATATTCGCTTGCCTGGCTTCGAGAGCAACGATATGTGGGTGCTTCAGTCGCAACTCTGCAACATCTTCAATCGTCACGACGCGCTCCTCTTTGCCAACAAGATCCATGAGAGCCGCGAGCAGGGTCGTCTTTCCACTTCCCGTACCACCCGTTATGAGCAAGTTCTGCCGCAATTTCACCTCGCGCCGAAGGCGGTCGGCCGTTGCGGCTCCGCACAGTCCACCGTCAACAAGTTCGCCGAAGTCGGGCACCGTCATCCGGGGTACGCGAATAGATACAGCTGCCCCCGACACCGCGATTGGTGGGAGTACCGCGTGCACTCGAATCCCATCACCGAGTTGCACGTTTGCACAGGGGTGCAGTTCATCAAGATGCCTACCACCCGCCGCGATCAGGTCCCTCGCAAAGCCGTACACGGCTTCGGGCGTCGCTTTCCATTTCGTCACTTCCTGCAGTTGCCCACCACGATCCACCCAGAGCTCTCCGATCCCCTCACGCACCTGCACCAACAGGTCGCGCAGTTCTGGGTCATCTAGCAACGACAGCAACCCTCCCAACGCTCGTCGAGCAGCAGAGTTCAAGCGGTCACTTCGGGCGGGGACACGTTGAGGTTGATGGTCCAGAGATTTGACAGCAACAAGTTCTTTTGCAGGACCCACAGGTGACGATCTCAGATCAAATTGTGCGCTCACACCACAAGACAAACAGAGTGCTCGCGGCTGCGGTGCCCCCTGACGAAACTGTGGATATTATGGGCAGCCCCCTCCGAAAGTAGGGGGTTGTGAGCGAAGTTCAAAGCAAAGATATACGCTGGGAATTGCGGCCCAGCCGCGCTGGTCCCGCAGTATCGCGGCCCAATTCCTTACAAGGTCGACTGAACGGATAACGACGTCCATGACTGAGCATCACGGCACCATTGAAAGCCATCCTCTAGGCCAGGATGAAGCGCAGAACACCTTCCCGCCGTCAGCGGAATTTCGTGCGCAGGCCAACGTAAGTGACCCCTCGGTATACTGGCGGGCGGCGGAGGATCCTGAAGCCTACTGGGCCAAACGCGCGAACGAGTTGCGCTGGACGAAGCCCTTTACTGAGATCCTTGACTGGTCAAACCCTCCGTTTGCGAAGTGGTTTGCCGACGGAGAGTTGAACGTTGCTGCGAACTGCCTCGACCGTCACATCGCGGAGGGCATCGGGGATCGCGTGGCGATCCACTTCGAGGGTGAGCCTGGCGACACCCGCACCATCACCTACGCAGAGCTCACCCACGAGGTAAAGCGCGC
Organism: Leucobacter coleopterorum; assembly: GCF_011382985.1. GTDB lineage: Bacteria > Actinomycetota > Actinomycetes > Actinomycetales > Microbacteriaceae > Leucobacter > Leucobacter coleopterorum. The sequence continues at coordinate 778,297 of NZ_CP049933.1, read as the reverse complement.
AGCAAACATGCTCACGAGTCTGGGGGTCGAAGCGGGCGACCGCGTCGCTATCTATATGCCGATGATTCCCGAGGCGGTCATCTCAATGCTCGCGGTCGCGCGCCTCGGCGCTGCACACTCTGTGGTATTCGGCGGTTTCAGCGCAGACAGCTTGCGTGCCCGCATTGACGACGCCGAGGCCGAACTCGTCATTACCGCCGACGGCGGCTACCGCAAGGGCCGGGTGTCAGCGCTCAAGCCCACCGTCGACGATGCGCTCGCTCTGCGCGGGGGTGGCAGCACGGTCAAAAACGTGCTCGTCGTGCAACGCACAGGCAACGATGTTTCGATGCAGGAAGGCCGCGATCTCTGGTGGCATGAAGAAGTCACGGCTTACGACGACCAACACGAGGCCAAAGGATTCCCGGCAGAAAACCCGCTGTTCATCCTGTACACCTCCGGCACCACCGGGAAGCCAAAGGGGATCCTGCACACCTCAGGTGGTTACCTCACCCAGGTGACAGCCACCCACCGTGACATCTTCGATCTCAAACCAGAAACCGACGTGTACTGGTGCACGGCGGACATCGGCTGGATCACAGGTCACAGCTACGTCGTTTACGGCCCTCTCGCTAATGGGGCCACCCAGGTCATCTACGAGGGCACGCCTGAGACGCCCAACTGGGGCCGCTGGTGGAGCATCGTTCAGAAGTACGGCGTCACCATCTTCTACACAGCTCCCACGGCGATCCGCGCCTGCATGAAAGTCGGGCGTCAGGTGCCCGAACAATACGATCTCTCGTCGATTCGTGTGCTCGGCAGCGTTGGTGAGCCGATCAACCCAGAGGCTTGGCGCTGGTACCACGAGGTCATCGGCGCCGAGAAAGCACCGATTGTTGACACCTGGTGGCAGACCGAAACCGGTGCGATCATGATCTCGCCGCTACCCGGTCTCACGGCTTTGAAACCGGGCAGCGCGCAATCACCCCAGCCCGGCATCGACGTCAGCATCGTCGACGACCAGGGCCGTCGGGTGGATCGTGGCCAGGGCGGACTACTCACTATCCGCCGCCCGTGGCCGTCCATGGTGCGCAGCATCTGGGGGGATCCCGCTCGATTTGTCGACACCTACTGGTCACAGGTAGAGGGACAGTACTTTGCGGGCGACGGCGCACGCGTCGATGAGGACGGCGACATCTGGCTCATGGGCCGCGTCGATGACGTCATGAATGTTTCGGGGCACCGCCTGTCAACCACCGAGATCGAGTCAGCCCTCGTGGACCACGTAGCGGTTGCAGAGTCGGCCGTTGTGGGCGCTGATGACGAAACGACGGGCCAGGCAGTGGTTGCGTTCGTGATCCTCAAATCACAGCAGCAGATCATTACTGCGGATGAGGCCGAAGCCGAACTCAAAAAGCACGTAGCCACACAGATCGGCGCGATCGCGAGACCGCGACAGGTGTTTGTGGTGAATGAGCTGCCCAAGACTCGTTCTGGCAAGATCATGCGCCGTCTACTCAAAGACGCTGCTGAAGGACGGGAGATCGGCGATGTCACTACCCTCGCCGACACCTCCGTTATGCAGATCATTTCGGATCGCGTGCGCTCAGAAAAGGGCCTGTAACCCGCGGTCTCCGGCTGAGTTGAGAAACCTGAGTAGATGCGCAACGTTTACTCAGACTCACCATTTTTGTCAGCAAGCTAACTTAGCCTGATGTCCCATGACCCAAAGGACTCCTCAGTCATCGCAGACAAAATCAGTGAAACCTCCCTCAGCCGGGGGCGGCCTTGGTGGGGCTTTCGGTGCCATAGCCATGAGTGTGGTCGCGGGTGTGCTCGTGGCAGCAGCCATCACACCGGTTGTGGCGCTGAGCGGAATGGCGGCGACAACGGCGGTCGATATCTTCGAAAAACTCCCGAATCACCTCAACCCTCGCAGCTCGCTGAAGCGTCGACGTTCCTTGCAAAGAATGCTGATGATGTTTATGAGGAGATCGCGGTTGTGTACGACCAGGATCGCAAGACCCTGACATGGGAAGAGATTCCCCAGATCGTCAAAGACGCGGTGGTCTCTGAAGAAGATCCCCGCTTCTACTCTCACGGTGGCGTTGATCTGCTCGCCTCTGCCCGCGCCGCTCTGCAGAACGTGTCGAAAACCGGACGCTCGGGTGCCTCAACGATCACGATGCAGTACGTGCGAAACGTGCTCATTCAAAATGCCCTCGCCATTCCCGACGAGAACGAAAGCGACGCCGCCTACGAAGAGGCTACTGCCGATACTCCCGAGCGCAAGCTCAAGGAGATGCGCCTCGCGATTAGCATTGAGAAGAAGTATTCCAAAGACGAAATTCTGCTCGGCTATCTCAACATCGCCCTATTCGGGCGCAAGGTGTACGGCATCGAGTCGGCGGCAAATTACTTCTTCGGTAAATCAGCCAAAGATCTGACGCTGGCAGAGGCAGCCAGCCTAGTCGCAACGGTCAACAACCCGAGCCGCCTGCAGATCGATATTCCCAAGTATAGGGCTGCGAACAAAGAACGCCGCGACAACAAGATTCTGGCGAGCATGCTGAAGCACGGCAAGATTACGCAGGCGCAGTTTGACAATGCCGTCGCAACCCCGATCGAGCCGAATATTACCCCGCGTGAGCCGGGATGCTTCGTGGCTGAGCAGCGTCGCGGTGTTGGCGCGTTTTGCGAGTACGTACTCAACACCATCAAGAATGATGAGAAATTTGGAAAGTCCGCGGCAGAGCGGGCCTTCAACTTCAGCCGCGGTGGCTACAAGATCTACACCACAATCGACCTTGAGATGCAGGATGCCGCGCGTACGGCGACCCGAGAGAATGTTCCCGAGCTCATGGAGGGCATCAACGTGGGTTCTGCGACCTCAAGTATCGAGCCAAGCACGGGTCGTGTACTCGTCATGACGCAGAATCGGCCCTACAACAACGCCGACGAGTTCTTGAAGGCCCATCCTGGGTTCACGATGGTTAACTACAACACCGACTACGAAGATGGCGGCTCAAGCGGCTTCCAGGTCGGCTCGACCTTCAAGCCGTTTACTCTCGCGGAGTGGTTCCGCAACGGATACTCCGTGCGTGACATCGTAAACGTCAACAGTCGCACGGTGCAAGAAAACTCGTTGAGGGCCTCCTGTTTCCCTGGTGAGGTCTACGGGGGTGCGTCCTTCGCCTTCACCAACGACAATGAAGGCATCAGAGGCAACCAAACCGTTCTTACGGCGATCGCCAATTCCATCAACGGCGGGCTCGTTTCCATGCAGCAGAAGTTGGACATCTGTGACACCATCGGTCTGGCTCAAAAGCTTGGTGTCCATCGCGCGTCCGATCAGCCAACTTGGACGCAGGAAGACGTCGATCAAGGACGAACCACTCAAGACCAGGTCGGCAAGAATATCAACCGCACACTCAACGGAGGCGCCCGCGAACTTACGCTTGCGGCCTCGAACGTGTACGGTGGCGTCGACGAGATCGCGCCACTCACGATGGCCTCGGCCTTCGGCGCGTTTGCTGCCGATGGTGTCGTCTGTGAGCCTTCCCCCATCGATGAGGTTCTTGACGCTCACGACAAACCGGTTGAGTTCACCAAGGGAAAGTGCAAGGAGGCGATTAGCCCCGAGGTTGCTGCGGGTGTGGCCTATGCGCTCCAATACACAGTGACCAATGGTCTCGCCGATCATGCAAGGTCCTCGCTCGGTATCCCGCATCTTGCTAAGACTGGCACCACCGACGATGTGGTCGATAACTGGACCGTTGGTGCGAGCACAAGAGCTGCTACGGCAACCTGGGTTGGTAACGTGGGCCCAACTCAGGGCGCCGATGGTACTTGGAATCGTGTCTCCACGAAGGGGTTCTTAAGTCCTTCAGGGGGCCTGCTGATGGAGGCCGACCAGCGCATCTGGCCAGCCACCATGAACGTCGCTGATGCCAAGTACGGCGGAGACCCGTTCCCTGAACCGTCAAGCGCATCCGTGCGCCAGAACACTGCCCAGATCCCGGATCTGCGGGGCAAGAGCTACGACGAGGCCGCCGCCATGCTCACGCACGTTGGTTTTACTCCCGTGAACGGCGGAGAGGTCAATTCCTCGGTGCCGCAGGGTCAAGTAGCAAACTCCGAACCCGCGGCTGGCGCCACCGTCGCTATCGGATCAAGCATCACCCTCTTTATAAGCAATGGCCAGGCTTCAGTGATACCTGATGGCCTCGTTGGCGAGACCGGAAGCAGTGCGGAGGCCGCACTCAGCGGGGCAGGGTTCTCTTCAGTGACCTTCTCCTGCGAGGCTGGCGGGAAGGCCGATAAGCGCAAGCACAAGGTGGTCTCGGTCGATCCAGCGAGTGGCTCGGAGGTCCCGTTCAGCCAAGAGATCAGGCTGACGCTCGCGTGTTCGAAGCCATAACATCACAAAAAGTGCGGGGTCAGGATCCTTTGGGATCCTGACCCCGCACTGGTTCGACCTAAAGACTAGTCAGCGACCTTAAACACAAACTCGATCTCAACGGGCGCATCGAGCGGCAGAACCGAGACTCCAACCGCGGAGCGTACGTGGATCCCAGTGTCTCCGAACACACGGCCTAGGAACACCGAGGCCCCGTTGGCAACCGCGGGCTGCCCCGCGAAGGAGGGATCGGAGGCGACAAACGCAGTCACCTTCACAACCTGCGTAATCTTGTCGAGTGATCCGAGCACACCGCGCGCGGCTGCCAGACCGTTCAGTGCACACAGGCGAGCGAGCTCCTCAGCTTTTTCGGGAGACACGAGGCCTTCGCCCTCGCCTACCTTGCCGGTGACTGGCAGCTTGCCGTCCACGAAGGGCAGCTGCCCCGCAGTCAGCACGTAGTCGCCGTCACGGATCGCAGGCACATAGGCGGCAACGGCCGCGGCCACCTCGGGAATCTCAAATCCAAGTTCGCTCAAACGCTCTTCAATCACTGACATTTCAGGCCTTCCTCTTTAGATACGCGACGTTTCCACCAGCTGGTCCTTCGATAATCTGCACGAGCTCCCAGCCCTGCGCACCCCAGTTATTGAGAATCTGCGCTTCATTGTGCAGGAGCAACGGTGTTACGAAGTACTCCCAGCGCTGTACTTCTGCGGATTCACTCACGTGCGGATCCTCTCCGATAGACGAACAAATAAGCGCGGAGAAACCTGGATAGAACCAGTTGATTTCTCCACCTAGCTGAATTGTCAGCAAGCTTCGCTTACCCTAGATTCTATGACCCAACGGACATCTCAGTCTTCGCGCGCCCGGACGGTGAAGCCTCGCTCAGCCGGAAATGCCCTCGGCGGCATCATTGGAGCCATCGCAATGTGTCTCATTGCGGGCGTTCTCGTGACCGCAGCAGTCACGCCCGTCGTAGCCTTAAGCGGCATGGCGGCAACGACCGCGGTAGATATCTTCGAGAAGCTGCCAAACCATCTGAACCCCGGTCAGCTCGCTGAGCCTTCGACGCTTTACGCGTCATCTCCTGAGGGTGACGTGGAGCTTGCGACGTTCTACGACCAGGATCGCAAGACGGTGAAGTGGGAAGACATCTCGCAGTACGCAAAAGACGCGACTGTCGCGGAGGAGGATCCGCGCTTCTACACTCACGGCGGTGTTGACGTCTTGGCTTCGAGTCGTGCAGTGCTTCAGAACGCAGCGGGCACCGGGTACTCGGGTGCCTCAACGGTCACGATGCAGTACGTGAGAAATGTACTCATCCAGGAAGCGCTCGCGATCCCGGATGAGAAAGAGAGCAAGGCAAAGTACAAGGCCGCGATGAAGGACAGCATCGATCGCAAGCTGAAGGAGATGAAGTACGCGATCAGCATCGAGAAGAAGTACTCGAAGGACGAGATCCTGCTCGGGTACCTCAACATCGCGCTCTTCGGTCGCAAGGTCTACGGCATCGAATCAGCCGCCAACTTCTACTTCAATAAGTCGGCTAAGGATTTGACCCTTGCTGAGGCCGCGAGCCTCATCGCTACGGTCAACAACCCCAGCAAGCTGCAGATCGACGTCCCTGAAAACATTCCCGACAACAAGATGCGTCGCGACAAGATTCTGGGCAGCATGCTGCGCACGGGCAAGATCACTCAGGCCCAGCACGACGAAGCGGTTGCCACCGAGGTCAAACCCAACATCAAGCGGAATATTGCTGGTTGTAATATTGCAGAGCAGAGCGAAACTACGAACTACGGCCTCGGCGCGTTCTGCGACTATGTCGTTCGCACCATTAAGAAGGACCCGAAGTTTGGCGGGAGCCCTGAGGAGCGCGCCTTCAATTTCAGTCGAGGTGGCTACAAGATCTACACCACGATTGATCTCGATATGCAGTGGGCAGCGCGTCAGGCCACACGAGAAAACGTGCCGGAGCTGATGGACGGCATTGACGTGGGCTCCGCAACCACTAGCGTCCAGGTCGGTACCGGGCGCGTCCTCGCCATGACTCAGAACAGACCCTTCAATAATGCCGAAGACTTCTTGAAAGAGAACCCCGGCTACACCACGATCAATTACAGCACCGATTACGAGGATGGTGGCTCAAGCGGCTTCCAGGTTGGTTCAACGTTCAAACCCGTCACCCTGGCAGAGTGGATCCGCACGGGTCACTCAGTGCGCGACATCGTAAACCTCAACGGTCGCACTGTGCAAGAGAACTCATTCCAGGCATCCTGTCTGCCCGACGGCGTCTACGGCTATGGCTCGTTTGCGTTCACCAACGATAATGAGGGCACCAAGGGCAACCAACCCGTACTGACCGCGATTGCAAACTCGGTCAACGGTGGTCTCGTCTCGATGCAGCAGAAGATGGACCTGTGCGAGACCTTCACCACGGCCCAGAAGCTCGGCATCCACCGCGCCTCAGATCAGGCTACCTGGACCCAGGGGGAGGCAGACGCCGGCCTCGTTGGCCAAGACCAGGTCGGCAAGAACAAGATCCCAACCCTCCACGGTGAGCCGCGTGACCTGTCAATGGTGCCTTCAAACGTATACGGTGGCGTCGACGAGATCGCGCCGATCACAATGGCCTCCGCGTTTGCAGCTTTTGCCGGCAACGGTGAGGTGTGCACCCCCATGCCGATCGATCGAATTACTGACGCAGACGACAAGGATGTGGCGTTCACAAAGAGCAAGTGCAGCGAGGCGCTCAGTCCCGAGGTCGCCGCCGGTGTTGCGTACGCCCTGCAGTACACAGTCAACAATGGACTCGCACGGCACGCACAGTCAAACATCGGCACTCCGCACCTCGCAAAGACCGGAACAACCGATGACGTTGTAGACAACTGGACCGTGGGCGCAAGCACCAAGGTTGCGACCGCGACCTGGGTCGGCAATGCTGGTCCGGTCTGCGCCAATCCTGAAGATCCCAGCACCTGCGGCAGGGTTACGACTCAGGGGTTTGTCGGACCTTCCGGCAACCGTTTGATGGAAGCTGACCAAACTATCTGGCCAGCGACCATGAATGTGGCAGACGCAAAATACGGCGGAGACGCCTTTCCCGAACCCTCAGCAACCTCGGTTCAGCAAACGATGGTGACTGTCCCCGATGTGAAGGGCAAGTCGTTCGAGGAAGCCAGACAACTGCTTACCTCAAACGGATTCGACGTAATCGACGGCGGCGAGGTTGATTCCTCGGTCGCTCGAGGGCTGGTCGCAGGAACCGATCCTGCGGCTGGAGATTCAATTGGTTTGGGTTCGAGAATCACGGTCAATCGCAGTAATGGCGAAGCCTTCCCCATTCCTGACGGCCTTGTGGGTGCGACCGGAAACAGCGCCAAGGCCACACTGAGCAGTGCCGGATTCTCCAATGTCGACTTCACATGTGAGGCTGGCGGCAAGCAAAACCCGTCTAAGAACAAGGTCGTTGCCGTCAATCCCAGCAGCGGAACCGAGGTGAGATCTGACAGCCAGATCACACTCTCCCTGGCCTGCTCGAAGCGATAACTCGGTGACAGCTTCATCGCGCCGCGCAGCGGCCGTCCTTGGGACGGTCGCTGCCGGCGCTGTGCTGTGGTCAACGCTCATTGAGCGCCGCCTCTTCACGATTCGCAGGCACACGTTGCCGCTGCTTGCTGAGGGTGCCGCACCGCTTCGCGTGCTACAGCTCTCAGACCTGCATCTCGCACCTTGGCAGACCAACAAGATCAACTGGGTACGCTCGCTGGCCGAGCTTCGCCCAGACCTGGTTGTGCTGACCGGTGATCTGATGGGGCACCTGGAAGCGCGGACGGCGCTGTTGCACTCGCTACAGCCTCTCACCGAGGTGGCCCCGGTCGTATTCGTGCACGGCTCAAACGATTACTACACACCGCACCTCAAGAACCCGCTGAAATACCTCATGGAGCCGAGCCGCCTCAGTACGAGGAAGCCCGACATCGACAACGCGAGACTCACTCGCGGGCTCGAGGATCTCGGTTGCATCAACCTCAATAATGCGGCAGCATCGCTTCAGCTTCGTGATACCGGGCTTGAGCTACTCGGACTCAATGATCCACACATCCGCTACGACGATGTCGAGCTAATGCGCGAGTCGCTCGCGTCAATCGCCGCACCGACAGACTCGGCATCGGCCTCGACCCATCCCCTGCGCATCGGCGTCGTACACGCGCCGTACCAGGAACCGCTTGGCGAGCTGCTTACAGACGGCGCTGACCTAATCCTCGCGGGTCACACCCATGGCGGACAGGTGCGCGTACCCGGTGTCGGCGCACTCACCTCCAACTGCGACCTGCCGGTGGCTCAGGCACGTGGCCTGAGCGTTTGGTACGACGCTCACCGAGCGGCATTCCTTAACGTGAGCGCGGGCCTCGGCAACTCAATCTACGCCCCCGTGCGCTTTGCCTGCAGGCCGGAGGCGAGCCTCATTACCCTGGAAACGCCTCGCTAAAATGCCCAGGTAACTGAAGAAGCGCCTGATCGGTACAAGAATCTGGTCATAGTGAGTTTCTGTGGTCAGGGAAGCACACAATTGTTTCGGACCTATCCAAGCTGAATTACACTCACACCCTTTTCAATGATTGCAGGCCTACCCGCCTAATAGCACCACCTAATGAATGCCACATACAAACGCTAGAGAAAACGACTTGGGGTGTCATGCTTTGCGCAAACAACGGTGCCCTCGATGAAAGGAAACCGTTCTACATGCTTTTCTCCTGACCCGGGCCCAGGAAATAGTTCACGACCGAGTTCAAAGCAAATGCCGTTCGATTGGTCACTGAACAAGGGAACAGCGGTAGCGCGCAAGTATGAGCCGGTCCTTGTAAAGAAGGCCACCACCGTGTCACGCTCATGTGCCAACTCTTGCAGGTACAACGCGCCGGATTACGTATGTGGAAGCAATGATCCAAGTAGCAGGGAAATCGGTCGGCAGGAACTCACCAATCTCATCGATAGCTACCTAATCGTCCAGCCCAGAAACTACGCGGACATTCTTCCGTAAGGTAGGCGCAGTTGTTCCCAGGCCTCTTAGATGAGTCAAGCCGTCAATTTGACGCAAAACTACGCCTATGGGTAATGTAAAAAGAAATATTTCTTAGAAAGGATGTATTTTGAAGAGAGTATACACAGCCATAGCTACCGGAGGCCTTCTCGTTTTGTCTCTGATGAGCGCACAACCTTCGTCGGTGGCGCTTGCCAACTCAGGCCATGCGCCCAACGCAACAACCGCCACACCCAGCCGAGGGTTAGTCGCACAAAAAGGGTGGTATCAAATGATTGCAAGCGATTGGGCCGTTCCAAGCAACTGGACCTGCTCTAAGGCAGCCACCATGCAGACCACCAACACCTCGACCGCTATGCGTTCCTGCGTCATACGCTGGCAAAACGTCGCGCAATCGGCAGTAATTATTCGAAATACGGGGTCAAAGAAGATTCAGATTAGCCCCGGCCAATCCTACAATTTGAATAACAACGGAAAGGTGTCGTACGCAGGCCAAGGAAGCTGCCCAACAGCCAATCTATATGGAGGCGATCGAACAGTCTGCTATAATCCATCGATCATCACTTGGAATGCCTTGCAGGTAACTTCCCAGATGTATTTGGGTTATAACGGACAGGGGTCATCCTACTACAATATTGCAACCAGCCCCTGGGGATAAGGTCCACACCAGCACTTTGATAAACAATGGGCGTGTGCCCCAAAAAACTGAACACAGGGAACTCCTGCTAACCATGCAATTCCAATCCGATTGGTCAGCAAGAGTTCGCTGATCATGTCATCTCCGCTACCCGGCTCCCCCTTCCAAGATGCAGCCGTCTCTGGAACGAATTCCCCTGACCTACAGGCCCTTATGAAGCCCTCATGACACTTCCAGGGTTCGACGGAGCGTGAACTTCGTTTGGGTTGACCTGCTGCTGCAGTTACGGCGGCGGTTCTTTAGGGGGGGACACTTGCCACCCAAACATCTTCATGCACAAGTGGGGATATGAATGCAACGAGTTGAGCCGACTCACTGCACTTAGAAGCGCGCCGGCTCAACACTTTCACCGAATTGATCCCAGACACGCTGCACCGCTCCATGACTCACGCCAAGCTCCATCTAGAACGCCCATAGTATGTGAACCTCGGCAGCTTTTCCTAAGCAGAATAGCGTCTTCCTCTTGATACTGACCCGTTCCGTGGGGAGATTGCTTCCATCAGGAGCGGCGTTAAGAATGTCATTGCCAGGACACTTCCACCCGAATTGAGATGAGTAGATTTCGAAATGAGAATTGAGTCGTTTTCTCAACACAAAGACCCGGTGGGAGATTCAGGTGTTAACCGTCGCACTTTGCTCGGAGTAACTTTCGGCGTCGCTGCATTCTCACTCTTCCATGCCCCGAGTTCGGCGCACGCACGAGCTGAGGAAAACGCAGTTTCAGCAGAACTTAGCATTGGCGAGAGCTACGGCTTTGCACAGGATTGGTCAGGGGCGTTGCCTGCACTCATTCCGTTAACCCTATTGCTTCGCCCCACAGCTGGCTTTGAAGAGCTTTCTGAAGGTACCGTGGACATCTCTTGGGCTAGCTCAGTTGCGGCAGTTCATTCGGATTCAGTCGTGATAGTAGCTGGCGACTCCCTCACCTTGACGAAACACGTGATTACCGAGCATGCCGGAATCTCAACCATGTCATTCCCCCTCTCCGGTATTGACAAGGGATCATCTGCCGAGGAGCTCGTCTGCGCTTTACCACTACGCTCGAGAATCGCCTACCCGAACGATCAGATCGCAGGGGAATACACACCGGTTGCTCGCATCTCGATTCCCGAGCAGCCACCAATTGAGATAGTCGCGACGTCCTCACTATCTGCGAGACCTGGTGAAGTTTGGGGGAGTGAGCTTTCGATCATTTGGGCGTCTGTCTCTGGGAAGCCGGAAGACCAGGAGATACGGACATTGCCACAAAGCGTTCGCTTGTCATCTATAGGCCCAGGCGCTGTTCCTGCAGGTGCTTCGCTGACCGTAGAGTCTGCTCCGGGTGGGGAGATGCAGCTATCTGTAAGTTCCGCGTACTGGGATAATGATGAAACGAGTGAGGTGCCGTTTGAGTACTTTGAGGACACGAATCCCGACAAGACTACGGCGAAGTTTGTTATTCAAGCCCCGATTCCGGCCGGGCAAAGCATCCGATTGGACTTTGCCCCCATCGATGATGCACTCAAGGAAACGTTGGGCGAACAACTTCTAAGCTGCGTTGTGAGCATGTTCGGGCCAGAGAACGCAGAGTTGAGTCTCATCCGACAGACAGGGAACACATCTCATGGGTGGACGAAGGAGACACAATAGTGGATACGCAAGTACTTGCCTCCCAGCAATTCTTGAATAAAGCTTACGCAGGTGTAGCTGGTTATGTTGCTGCACCTGAAAACGGGAAAACCGGCTGGCCTACGATGTTTGCTCTCACGAGGGCACTCCAAATTGAATTGGGGGTATCCCCCCGGTCGGATGGCTTTGGACCTGCCACTACTGCCGCATTCACAAGCCAAGTTGGCACACTCTCCTCGTCTTCAAACAAACCAAGGATTAGCTGGATTCTGCAGTGCGCCCTATGGTGCAAAGGTTACAACGGCGGCGTAGTGGGCGACACCTGGGGCTCAACTGTTGGTGCATCTGTTGCTTCAGTACGTTCCGATCTCGGACTATCCATAGCGCAGACGGTGGATGTAAAGCTAATGCGGTCGCTTCTCACGATGGATGCTTACGTGTTGTTGAGCGGTGGCACTGCGAGCATCCGGGAAGGACAGCGCTGGCTGAATGGCAAATATATGAACCGACAAGACTTCACCGTGGTGCCTTGCGATGGTTTGTTCACTCGCTCTCTCCAGCAGGCTGTCATGTATGCGATACAGTACGAGCTCGGCATGGCTGACGGTACTGCAAATGGAAACTTCGGCCCAGGTACACAGACCGGCCTTAAAGCACAAGCTTCGTTCGGGCCAGGAGCAACAGACGGAGCCAAGAATTTTGTCCGGTTATGCCAGATTGCCTTGGCAGGGAATGGCTACTCCGTAACAATCAACGGGGTATGCAGCCAACAGATGATCAACCAAATCACCGCCTTTCAGGAGTTCATGGAAATCTCCGCCACTGGCACAGTGGACTTTGGGACTTGGGCTGCATTGCTTGTATCCACCGGCGACCCCAACCGCGCCGTTACTGGTTTTGATACGAGCACACCAATCACACCGGCGTTCGCAACAGCACGCTGGAACGAAGGCTACCGCTTGGCGGGGCGCTACCTCACTGTAGCCGGTCAAGCGATCGCTCCGGGCGAGTTAGAAACGCTTTTCGACCATGGGCTAAAGTTGCTCCCAATCTTCCAGAACTACAACAACGGTCCAGATTATTTCACATACGCCATTGGATACGACCACGGACAACAAGCCGCTATCCGCGCAAGACAACTCGGGTTCAGTGAAGGAATCATGATTTTCTTCGCCGTTGACTATGACGCGACAGGCGACGAAGCTTCCAGTATTGTGCTCGACTACTTTGACGGTGTCAAGGCAGGCCTCGCAATCTCTCTCTACTACAACTACCGAGTTGGGGTCTATGGCACGCGAAATGTGTGTCGGATCGTTCAAGAAGCAGGTCGTGCTGAAGGTATCTGGGTCAGCGCAATGTCTACGGGATACAGCGGAAATCTCGGTTTCCCGATGCCTCAAAACTGGATGTACAGCCAAATTCAAGAGCTCCATTCCATCAACATCGACAAAAACCAAGTATCTTCACGTGCTCAACCTGTAAATAGCACTCAGATTCGCTCGGTACCCCGAATTGATGACAATTGGAACTCTCTTTTTCGGGCAGTTGCTAAGCACCAGACACTAACTGAGCACATCGTCTACACAAAATTTAGTGTGGAGTTTCAATACATCAATCGAATTTCTGTAGCCTGCCTACTGATAGGTCACTACGACGACAAGTCGTGGCAACTGTATGCATCCTTTGTCGGCCAAATCAAGAACAATCCCCTGTATTCGAATATCTACTCTGCTGTCCGTGCTGTCGGCACCAGTCCGCAAGATTCCGAGTTCGAAGAAGGATATGACGGCGGGGATGTTTTCCATATGTTCGCGACACTTCAGGGCGTCCTAGATTGGGGGCAGAAGCGGGGAGTTCAGGCTGCGGTATGGGCGACCTTGGGGGATGGGCGCTTGACCTCGTGACTCTTTGGGCAGACTACAAAAATACAAGAAGCTCCCTATCCATTACACAATGGGTAAACCAACACCTTGGCAACCAGAGTGACCCTTCATCATCCTTTTCCTATGCAGACCTTGTTGCTGATGCCGATGGATGGCTGATCGGCAGGCAAATGGAAGTTTATCCTGGCATCCCGCTTGATGAAGCAGTGCGAGAGCACATGGTAACTTACTCTAACCCTACTTCACGAATTGCAGCTTTCATTTCCAAACGCTTCACAAACAATACGACGTTGAGTAGCGCAATAGGGGTATCTTCAGTTTTTGGCCTTGGAACACCATTCCACGAAGTAAGTTTTTGGATGGGGCACCTGACCCAACAGCCTCGGAGCTCTCTGAATTCAAGGCTGCTGTTACCCAAAGACTCAACCGACTCGGATGAAGATGATGGTCTGGCTCCCTCGAGTCGCAGTTACGATCGCGTATTTAATCGTTGCTTATACGAGCGCCATCAATAGCTTCCTGGGGCCACAGACTGGCGATATCTTGCACGTCACGCCGACGCTTGCGTGGATGACCCTATTTTGCATAACGAGCGCTGCCGCAGTCCCATTCTTCAATAGAACTGAAACGATTTATGTGCAGAACTGGGCTCTCCTAGTCGTCGCTGCAGTCGGACTTTGGGGTGTATCGCATTGCGACACGTTGTCACTCCCACGTTCTGGAACACTCCCCAAAACGACTACGACACTGCCTTCGCCGTCGAGTTCGCAATATGTCTAACAGCTTTCTTAACGGGCCCACTTGCGCTGATCTACCGGTACTCAAAACTCCCAAGACCCCTTACCGGGCCGTTCGCGCTGATAGCTCTTGTAGCACCCACAGCCACAGTCTCATTTGCACTACTAAATTCAGCACCACATTAGTTCACGCACTGATCGTCCCGTTGAGGTTTGTGAGCCTCCTGGTTTGGCTAACGGGTAGCGCGTGACTTCTGTTCGGTGCGGCTTTTACTACCGTATCGCGGACGCTTTTTAGGTTCTCAGCAGTCACGGCGAGTCTTCTCGCGAACGGCCAAACTTTTCATCAATCTGTATTGCTACGGCGGTACTCAGTTCATGCAAGCAACATTCGCTCATACTCCACGGGAGCCAACGGGCCTTTACCCCGAAGTGTGGACACGCTGATGCCGGGTTTTCCGGCAGAAAGCGAGACCATAGAACCATGCCCAAACAATTCTCCGAGGACTTCAAACGGCAAGCCGTTGACCTCTACGAAACCACCGAAGGAGCGACCCTCGACTCGATCGCGAGTGATCTCGGCATCGGCAAGTCAACACTGTCGCTGTGGCTGCAGAAGTACCGCACCACGCCGCCCCCAAACCGTGACAGCCGCGCTGCTACCGACTTAGTAGAGACGGGTGAGGTGGCTGCGCTCCTTGCCGAGAACCGCGCCCTGAAAAACGAGAAAGCCAAGCTTGAGACCGAGCGCGATATTCTCCGCCAGGCAGCCAAATATTTCGCGGGAGAGATGAACTGGTGAGCCGCTTCCAGTTCATTGACGACCACCGTGACACCATCCCGGTGAAGTGGCTATGCCGAGTCCTCGACGTTGCTCGCTCCTCGTATTATGCGTGGGTGGAAGCTGCCCCGAAACGGGCCGCCCGCACGCAAGCCGACGAAGCGCTTGCTGCGCGAGTGAGACGTGCGCAAGACCGTGAGGCTGGCGGGGATCCCGCCTACGGGGTACCCCGGGTGACCGCGGACTTAAACGACGGGGCACCCGAGAACGAACGGGTGAATCACAAGCGCGTCGCGCGAGTGATGCGCGAGCACGGGCTTTCAGGGATCAGGCTCTTGCGTCGGGTGAAGACCACGGTCCCTGACCCCAATGATCAGAAGGTCGCTGATCTGGTGCAGCGTGACTTCACCGCTGACACGCCAGGCACCCGCTATGTCGGCGATATCACGTACCTGCCCATCGTGGGTGGGAAGAACTGGTACCTCGCGACGGTGATCGATCTGTGTTCGAGAAAGCTGGCCGGGTGGGCGCTTGCCGACCACATGCGTACCGAACTCGTCAGTGATGCACTGACCGCAGCCAGAGCCGCGCGTGGCTCACTTGACGGAACCATTTTTCACTCAGATCACGGCAGCGTCTATACCTCGAAAGCGTACGCGCAGTTGTGTACAGAGCTGGGGGTGACGCAGTCAATGGGGCTGTCGGTTCCTCAGCGGATAACGCGCTCGCTGAGTCGTTCAACGCGGCGCTCAAGCGTGAAGTCCTGCACGGACGGGCAGCGTTTCGGGACGAGCATGAATGTCGCCGTGAGGTGTTCAGGTGGGTGAACCGGTACAACACGAAGCGCCGCCACTCCTACCTCGGGCAAGTCGCGCCTGACGCGTTTGAATCAGCTATGCTTGCTGCTGCAGCGTAGCCATAACCCCGTGTCCACTATCCGGGGTAAAGGTCCAACGGCTTCCCCTGTTTCATCCGCCCAACAGACGTTTCAGGGCAATCCAGTCAGTGCTTTGCGCGACAAACTACGCCGCAACCAGCTTCCGAGCCGCCACCAACTCTGCGATCTGCACAGCGTTCAGCGCCGCACCCTTACGCAGGTTGTCATTCGAGATGAAGAGCGCGAGACCGCGGCCCTCGGGAGCCGACTGATCCTCGCGGATACGGCCGACGAAGCTGGGATCCTGGCCCGCCGCCTCAAGCGGCGTGGGCACGTCACTCAGCTGCACACCAGGCGCAGCTGCGAGTACCTCGCGCGCACGATCCGCAGAGATGGGACGCGCGAACTCAGCGTTGATCGACAGCGAGTGACCCGTGAACACGGGGACGCGCACACAGGTGCCCGCTACGAGCAGTTCGGGAAGTTCGAGAATCTTGCGGCTCTCGTTGCGAAGCTTCTTCTCTTCGTCGGTCTCGCCCTGGCCGTCGTCCACGATTGAACCCGCAAGCGGGAGCACATCGAAGGCGATCGTCTTGGTGTAGACCTGTGGAGCAGGGAAAGTGACGGCTGCACCGTCGTGCACGAGTCGCTCAAGATTGCCACTCTCAACGGCTGCCACGGCTTGCGAGGCGAGTTCTGTGGCACCAACGAGGCCCGATCCTGAAACTGCCTGAAACGTCGTGACAATCAAACGTTCAAGACCGGCCTCTGCGTCAAGCGCCTTCATAACGGGCATTGCTGCCATCGTCGTGCAGTTCGGATTTGCGATGATGCCCTTCACGGCATCCTCAATCGCGTGCGGATTGACCTCGCTCACCACAAGCGGCACTTCGGGGTCCATGCGCCACGCGCTCGAATTGTCGATCACCGTGGCACCTGCCGCGGCGAAGCGCTCGGCGTGGGCCTTCGAGGCCGCGCCTCCCGCAGAGAAGAGTGCGATATCGATGCCAGCAGGATCGGCGGTCGCCGTGTCTTCCACGACGATCTGCTGGCCACGGAACTCAATAGTGGTGCCTGCCGAACGAGCGCTCGAAAAGAGGCGCAGCGATCCAATTGGAAAATCACGCTCATCAAGCAGACGGCGCATCACCGCACCGACCTGACCGGTCGCTCCAACAACGGCGACGGAAACTCCCTGCTGCTCAGACATGGCTACTCCCCTTATTATCGGCCGGTACCGGCGTAAACGATTGCTTCAGTGTCGCTGTCAAGGCCGAAGGCGGTGTGCAATACTCGCACGGCCTTGTCCATAAGGTCAGCCCTCGTGACGACCGAGATGCGAATCTCGGAGGTCGAGATCATCTCGATGTTGATGTCGGCCTCAAACAAAGCACGGAACAGCATCGCTGAAACACCCGTGCTCGTGCGCATGCCCGCACCAACGACGGCGACCTTGGCGATCTGGTCGTCATACTGCAGGCTTTCGAAGCCGAGTACCTCTCGCTCAGCCTCAAGCGCGTCAATGACCCGCTTGCCGTCACCAGTCGGAACAGTGAAGGAAATATCGGTGCGGTTCGTATCGGCGGCCGAGACGTTCTGCACGATCATGTCAATGTTGGCGTGGGTGGCGGCGACAATCTCGAAGATCTGTGCTGCCTTGCCCGGCACGTCTGGAACGCCACCAACCGTAATTTTTGCTTCGTCCTTCTCCGCGGCGATACCCGTGATGACCGGCTCTTCCACCTGTTCTCCCTTCGGATGCCCCTTCGCGGGGTCGTAGACGATTGTGCCCTGCTCATCTGAAAATGAGGAGCGAACGTGCAGCACCACTCCGTGCCTGCGTGCGTACTCGACAGCACGAAGATGAAGCACCTTCGCGCCAGAAGCCGCAAGTTCAAGCATCTCTTCTGCAGTGATCGAATCGATCTTGCGCGCGAGCGGAACGATGCGAGGATCAGTCGTGTAAACCCCGTCAACGTCGGTGTAGATTTCACACACATCGGCGCCGAGTGCGGCTGCGAGGGCAACGGCAGTGGTGTCGGATCCCCCGCGGCCCAGCGTGGTGATGTCGCGGGAGTCACGGCTGAAGCCCTGGAATCCAGCCACGATCGCTACTGCACCCTGGTCGAGCGCCTCACGCACACGACCGGGCGTCACATCGACGATCTTCGCGGAACCGTGCTCGGCGGTGGTAATCATGCCGGCCTGGCTGCCCGTGAACGATAGTGCTTCGATGCCCATGCCCTTGATGGTCATGGCAAGCAGCGCCATCGAAATGCGCTCGCCCGCGGTGAGCAGCATGTCGAGCTCACGCGGGGCAGGGATCGGAGTACACGCGGCAGCGAGATCGAGTAACTCGTCAGTAGTGTCGCCCATCGCGCTCACCGCAACAACAACCTCGTTGCCCGCGCGACGCGCCTCAACGATTCGCTTCGCCACACGCTTGATGCTTTCTGCATCGGCCACCGAGGATCCGCCAAATTTCTGCACGATCAATGCCACGCGGGGTTCCTCCTTGGATTCTGGGCCAGGGCCAGTCTACCGGACGATGTATGCGTGTTATGGCGGGTGGCTGGGCACCGTAGTTCACAGAGAGGTTATTCGACCTTGCGACGCCCCTCGAAGGCACGACCCAGAGTGACCTCGTCAGCGAATTCAAGGTCGCCGCCAACGGGCAGCCCCGACGCGAGGCGCGATACGGGCACCTCGATGGCGGTGAGTAGGCGCGAGAGGTAGGCGGCCGTTGCCTCACCCTCAAGGTTTGGATCGGTGGCGAGGATCACCTCTTTCACCTCGCCTGAGCTAAGGCGCTGCATGAGTTTCGGGATGCTGAGGTCGTCGGGGCCGATGCCATCGATCGGGCTGATCGCACCACCGAGCACATGGTAAAGACCGCGGAACTGGCGGGTGCGCTCAATTGCGACCACGTCCTTCGGTTCCTCGACCACGCAGATGAGGGTCTCGTCACGCCGCGGATCTCGACAGATCGCACACTGCTCTTGCTCGGTGATGTTGCCGCACACCTCACAAAAACGCACTTTCTCTCGCACGTCGTTGAGTAGTTCCGCGAGCCTGGTCACGTCAAAGTTTTGCGTTTGCAGAATGTGGAACGCAATGCGCTGTGCCGACTTCGGGCCGATGCCGGGGAGCCTGCCAAACTCGTCGATTAGGTCCTGAATAATTCCGTCGTACACGGGCTATGCCTCCTGGCGAGGTGGGAGCGGACGCTCTTCAATGAATCGGGCCCCCAACACTTCGCGCACAACGGCCTCACCGTAGCGAGTGAAGGTCGGCGCAGCACGCACCGTTTCTTGCGGCGGGGCGGCGGCACTTGAATTGGGGTCAGCTGTTGGCGAAGTGTCGGCCGCTACTTCGACCGCTTCGGGGGCTCGGGATCGGCGGATTCTTGGCTCGAGGTGGCCCCTTCGGGCGCTGAATACGTCTGCTCCTGCATCTGCGACTGCGACTGCGCAGAAGTGTCTTGAGCGATTCCAGCAGAACTTTCTGCGCAGGGATCCCCCTCGGCGTACGGATCACCGTCTCCATACAGGTCGTCACTGGGTTCAACATATGCATCCGGCGCCTCAGCGGAGGTCTGCTCTGACGTAGCCTGCTCAGCGGAGGGTTCCTCCGAAGAGTCAACTGTGGGCTGTGGGTTTTTGTGTGCCGCGGTAATTTCTGGATCGGGAGTCGAAGAAGTTTCAAGCACCTCGGCAATCGAGGACACTGAGTCAGGCTGCGGATCTGCCCACGCTGGTGCGGCGAGCGCGGGACCGAGAGCACTAAGTCGCGCTGCAGCGCGTTGTTCAGGATCGTCGGAATTCGCTCGTGTGCTCTGGCTCGTTTGGTTCACCGGGCCGCTGGATTGCCCCGCTCGATGGGGCTCCTCTGCGTCAGCCGCTGAGCCGGTCTGCGTCTCACGGGGAGCGTTCTGAGGTCCGGCAGCATGGCCCTCGGGAAGGCGCTTCGGAACATACTTCACTCTCACGCCAACTGCGGACAGGATCGCCTCGCGAAGCGGTCCGGCTCCCACGGACTTAAATGCCGCTAGGTCTGACTGCGAAGCGAGTCCAACCGCCAGCACGTCGCTCTCAAGCGAGAGTGGCACGACCGAGCGAACGGCGTTCCAGGCCTCGCGATCACGCTCGAGAATCTCTTCGAGAAGATCGGGCCACACCTCAAGCAGATCCTCAAGCTCCGACCCTTCGCCCGGGTTGAGGGGCTTCGGTGCGGGCCGTCAGCATTTTCAGCGGCGGAAGCCTCGGCTACCGGGCCGGGTGCGGTGACCGCTGCGCGTTCTGCACCGCTCTCGGGCCCCGGCGCTGGCACAGAGGCTAGTGTTGGAGCAGCCTCCGCGGGTGCGGGTGCGGGTGCGGGTTCAGAACCGATACTCTCAATCTGGCTCGTGCTGAGTACGTCGGAGATCGGGCGGCCAAAGGATGCCGCTGCCTCGTTCGGGTGGGGCGCAGAGCTCGGCTCGGCCAACTGCGGGGCCCGAGCCGCCTGCTGCGGGGCTCCCTGTGGCGTGGGTTGCTGGGCAGCCGGCGGGGTCGCCACTGAGTCGTCTTCGCGTAAGAAGTCGCGGATGGAGGCTGCTGTCTGCGCGGCGTTGGGTGCAGCGGGGGCAGGTGCCTGGCCAGTCGCGGGTGCCGTCTCCGGCACGGGTGCTGGTTCCGGTGCATTCACCGCGCCCCGAGCGGCCGCAAGAGCTGCGACGGGATCGTGGGCAGGTCGAGCCGGTGGCTGCGGCGAGGTTGGCTGAGCGGCCACTGCGGGCGCAGGCTGACCGCCGCTCTGTCGAGGGGCAAGACCCGCCGAAACACCAGCACCAGCACTCCGCTGAGCACTCTCTCCGTGCACCACAAGCGCACGAGCAATCATGAGCTCAAGCTGGAGGCGCGGAGCGGTCGCACCCACCATCTTGTCGAGCGTCGCGCTCACAGTGTCGGCGATGCGAGATAGCTCACCCGGGCCAAAGGCTTGCGCCTGCTCGAACATGCGGGTGAGCTGATCCTGCGGCACCCCGCGAAACACCGCGGCAGCGCCCTCGACGGTCGTGGCCGTCACAACGATCAGGTCGCGCAGGCGTTCAAGCAGGTCTTCGACAAAGCGCCGCGGATCCTGACCCGTCTGCACCACTCGATCGGTCGCTTGGAAGGCCGCGGCAGCGTCGTGTGTTCCAAAAGCAACCACAACATCGTCAAGCAGTTCCGTGTGCGTAAACCCGAGCAGTCCCGCCGCTCGAATCGAGGTGACGAGATTACCCTCGGATCCCGCGATCAGCTGATCGAGAATTGAAAGCGTATCGCGCGCTGATCCGCCGCCAGCCCGCACGACAAGCGGCAACACGCCGGGCTCAACCTGCACGCCCTCGCTGTCGCAGAGTGTCTGCACGTAGTCGATGAGAGTAGCGGGTGCGATCAGCCGGAACGGGTAGTGGTGGGTGCGCGAACGGATTGTGCCGATCACTTTGTCGGGTTCGGTCGTTGCAAAGATGAACTTGACGTGCGGCGGCGGCTCTTCAACGATCTTGAGTAGCGCATTGAAGCCGCCCGGCGTCACCATGTGCGCTTCGTCAATGATGAAGATTTTGAAGCGGTCGCGGGCCGGAGCGAACACCGCACGCTCGCGAAGGTCTCGCGCGTCGTCTACACCACCGTGGCTCGCAGCGTCAATCTCAACGACGTCAAGTGACCCGCCACCGTCACGGCTCAGTTCAACACAGCTGGGGCAAGTGCCACACGGAACATCGGTCGGCCCCTCAGCACAGTTGAGGCAGCGCGCCAGAATTCTGGCCGAGGTTGTCTTGCCGCAACCTCGTGGCCCGCTAAATAGGTAGGCGTGGCCAACCCTGCCCGTGCGCAGCGCAGTCATCAACGGCTCAGTCACTTGGGACTGGCCGATCATCTCAGCAAAGGAGTCTGGCCGATAACGGCGATAGAGAGCTGCAACCACAAAACCAATGCTACCGGCACCCTCCGACGTTCACGGGGTCTGCAGCGGAGCGAAAGCTATGCTGACACCAATTGCCAGGTTTGACGTGCGATTTCAGCTTCCTCGTCAGTCGGAACAACCAACACGTCAACACGCGAATTGTCCGTGCTGATGCGGCGCGGGCCGCCTCCGACCGCAGCATTTCGGGAGGCGTCGATCCTCACCCCGAACCAGTCCAGCTCTGCACAGACCGCGGCGCGCAAAGCAGGTGAGTTCTCCCCCACACCAGCCGTGAACACAATCACGTCTGCACCACCGAGCTCAACGAGGTACGCACCCAGGTACCGGCGGATCGCATGCACGTAGACCCCAAAGGCGAGCTGGGAAGCAGCGTCGCCGCTCCCTGCCGCGCGCTGCAAGTCTCGGAAATCATTGGATCCAGCAAGCCCCATCAGCCCCGAACGCTTATTGAGCAGCTGATCGAGCTGATCTGTGTCGTAGCCGGCACGCAGCAGGTGCAGCATGAGGCCGGGATCAAGATCACCGCTACGGGTCCCCATGACAAGACCTTCAAGCGGTGTCAGCCCCATCGACGTGTCAACTGAAATGCCGCCGTCAATTGCGCACGCAGAGGCACCGTTTCCCAGGTGCAACACAACCTGTTTCAGAGAAGAGACCGGCTTGCCAAGGAATGCGGCGGCGCGCCGCGACACAACCAGGTGCGAGATCCCGTGAAATCCGTAACGTCGGATCCCGTGCTCACCGGCTACTGCCGTATCAATTGCGTAGGTGTAGGCCTCGGGAGGCATCGTTTGGTGAAAAGCGGTGTCGAACACTGCCACGTGCGGAACATCGGGAAACGCAACACGGGCCGCAACGATCGCCTGGTAGTGAGCCGGATTATGCAGAGGGGCAAGCTCACCGAGCGTGAGGATCCGCTCGGCCACCGCATCAGTAATCAGTGTTGGCTCGACGAACTCGCTGCCGCCCTGCACAACCCTGTGCCCTACAGCCGCAATGCCCAGTCCAGAGACAGGAGTACCGGCGCGCGCAAACGCGTCAAGCATCGCAGCGAATCCGGCCGCGTGATCCGGAACCGCGAGTTCAAGCTCACTCAGCACTTCGTCGGTCTCATGCCTGATTCGACCCACGGATTCGCCGATCCGTTCGACGAGCCCCGAGGCGAAGCGCTCACCATTTGTTGCGTTTACCAGCTGATACTTGGCCGAGGACGAACCGCTGTTCACCACTAAAATTGTCGTCATGCCACAGCCTCCGCCGCTTTCTGAGCTCCCGCCTGCACCGCGGTGATCGCCACGGTGTTCAAAATATCTTCGACCGTCGCCCCTCGCGAGAGGTCGTTAACGGGCTTATTCAGTCCTTGAAGTACAGGCCCAACAGCTACTGCCCCCGAGGAACGCTGCACAGCTTTGTAGGTGTTATTCCCTGTGTTCAGATCGGGGAAGATAAACACGGTCGCCCGTCCTGCAACCTCGGATCCAGGCAACTTCGAAGCACCGGTCGAAGGGTCACTCGCTGCGTCATACTGCAGGGGACCCTCGATGAGCAGATCGGGGCGTGCCGCCTGGGCGAGGGCGGTCGCCTCTCGCACTTCGTCGACATCGGCGCCGGTTCCAGACTCCCCCGTCGAGTAGGACAGCATTGCGATGCGGGGCTCTACTCCGAACTGAGCGGCGGTCTCTGCCGACGATATTGCGATGTCAGCGAGCTGCGGCGCGGTCGGGTCGGGATTTACCGCGCAGTCTCCGTAGACCAACACCCGATCTGCAAGAGCCATAAAAAACACACTCGACACAACGGACACACCTGGCTTGGTCTTAATGAACTCCAGGCTCGGCCGAATTGTGTGGGCGGTCGTGTTCGCTGCCCCAGAGACCATGCCATCGGCGATGCCAAGCTGCACCATCATCGTGCCGAAATAGCTGCCGTCCAGCATCACCTCTCGGGCTCGTTCCAGGGTCATACCCTTGTGAGCCCGCAGCCGTGCATACTCGGCAGCAAAGCGGTTTCGCAGAACGGAGGTCGCCGGATCGATAACCTCTGCCGCATCAATCGATAGGCCCAGTTCACCTGCACGCTTGCGCACGGCGGATTCGTCGCCGAGGATCGTGAGTCTCACCACTCCGCGCGCAAGCAGTGTGCTCGCGGCGCGCAGGATCCGGTCATCCCCACCCTCCGGCAGCACAATGTGAGCGTTCGCCGCGGTGGCCCGCTCGAAGAGTTCGTACGCAAACATGACTGGTGTGCGGATCCCGCCGCGGTGCAGCCGGAGCCGCTCGCGCAGCAGAGCCGTGTCAACGTGCTGCTCAAACAGCGCGAGTGCTGTGTCAAACTTCGCAGGTGACTCCTCAGTGAGCAAGCCGCGCGATTGCATGATGCGACGCCCAGTCTCGAAGGTACCGAAGCTCGTACGAATAATCGGCAGCCTAGAGTCGATGCCGTCGAGCAGTCGCTCAACATCAGGCGGCAACGCGAAGTCGCCGTTCAGCACAACCGCCGCGATAGTCGGAAACGTTGGGGCCTCGTGCGCCATCGACACGGCTAGCAGCGTCTCAGCGCGATCGGCCGCGATCACCACAACGGATCCCTCGAGCAACCGCGGTAGCACGTGCTCCATCGCCATACCCGCAACAACTATCTCGCGTACCTCCCTGGCAAGCAGCTCGGCGCTCCCTCGCACCAGCTTGCCCTCAACCGCGGCGACAACGGCAGAAACCTGCGGCGCCACCAGCAGCACTTCTTCGGGCACCGCCCACACGGGCACATCTTTGGGTAGGCAAGCGGACACCGCGACACTAATGTCGCTAAGGTGCTCGGGATCAGAGCGATTCACCAGCGCCGCAAGTACCGTCGCGTGCCCCTTCTTGAGCTCATTCAGACTAATCTCAGCGATCTGCGCAATCTCCTCTGGAGCGCGAGCCGGGATCTGGCCGAGCTGCTCGAGGCTGTCGCTTGCACGGCCGCTGAGCACCAACATAACCGGCACGTCAAGGTTCGCGGCGATGCGCGCGTTAAAAGACAGTTCAGTGGGCACCGCCACATCGGTGAAGTCCGAACCAACGACAACAACGGCATCGCAGTGTGCCTTGAGCGATTGGTACGCGGCGACGATCCTTGCCATAGCCCCGTCAGGATCAGCATTCGCTTCCTCATACGTGACGCCAATACATGCCTCGTACGGCACGTCGGCGGTAGCTCGCCCACGTAGCAACTCGAGCACCCGATCACGACGTGCGCCAGCGCGGATCAGCGGCCTGAACACACCAACTCTCGGTGCATCTGGAAGCAGCGCGTCGAGCACCCCCAGTGCAACCGCACTCTTACCAGTTCTACCTTCGGCCGATGTCAAGTAAATGCTTGCTGCCACGTATTTAAGCTTAGTGAGCTTGCCTTAGGCTTAGCTCCCGATTCGCAGTTCCTGCGGCGGAGCTTTTGTCACGGATTACATAGACAGATCGGGCGCAGGCAGGCCATACTCGTTTTTCAGGGCTGAGAGGGCTGCGTACCAGCCAGATAACCCGTGTACGCCGGGTCCCGGAGAAGTCGACGATGAGCATAGATACACACCCTTCGCCGGGGTGCGCCAAGGATCCTGCGCAATAACAGGACGTTTGACCAGTTGCAATAGCGAAACGGCACCCGCACTAAAATCTCCACCGATGTAATTGCGGTTGTACCCCGCGAAATCGGCCGCCGTAGTCACCTTAACGGCTTGAATCCGGTCTCGAAACCCGGGGCAAACCGTTCGATCTGTGAGATTACTGGCCCCGACATATCTATCGTCGATCCGGCAGGCACGTGCGTGTAGCTCCAGACCGCGTTGACTCCCGCAGGATTACGCTCGGGGTCAAACTCGGTCGGCTGCGCGAGCAGCACATAGGGGCGTCCGGGGTGCCCGCCGCGTACGACGATCTGCTCGGCAGCGGCCCCTCGGCTCGGGAACCACCCAGGTGCACCGTGGGCGCGGCGTTGACGCGGGGATCGGTCCAAGGAATTGGACCGTCGAGCACAAAGTCAACCTTGGTGGCGGCATTGCCGTAGCGAAACTTGGAAAGCGCACGCCGGTAGCGCTTCGGAAGGCGCGACCCAGCGATTCGTTCGAGGCCACGCGCGGAGGTGTCGAAGAGCACGAGCGCGTCGCCGAGCTCATCGATGTATTCAATATCGCGCGAGGTTTCAATTCGGCCACCGTGCGCGAGCAAATCAGCCGCGAGCGCATCGGTGATCGCTCGGGAACCACCAACCGGCACCGGCCACCCACTCGCGTGGCCGAGGGCACCGAGCACGGTGCCAACCGCCGCGGTAGCAAGGTTGGGCATCCGCCCGATACTGTGCGCGGCAACACCAGAGATGAGCGCGGGAGCAAACTCTTCGCGGAACCGCAGATTCCACAGAGGGGTGCCCTGCTCAGCAGTTCGGAGCGCAGTCGCGATCGCGGCAGGAAGGTCTGAGGGCCAGCGCAGCATGTTACCACCGAGCGAAAAATCGATGACTCCTTCAAGGCGCCTGAGAAGCGGACGGTAGAAGCGGGCATAGGCAGCCCCGTCTCTACCGATTTCTTGAGCAGTCCGATCGAGGTTGCGATAAGCCATTGCAGCCCGCGAGCCTTCGAGGGGGTTCGCGTAGGACGCCTCCGGCACAACGAACTCCACTCTGCGGGTCAGCTCGAACTGCCTAAAAAAATCGGTGGCTAATGCCATGGGGTGGATCGCCGAGCACACGTCGTGGAGCACTCCCGGTTGCACGAGTTCCGCTGTGCGGGTTCCGCCACCGACAGTTTCGGCGGCCTCATATACGGTGACTGGAATGCCCGCTCGGGCCAGCGTCACCGCCGCCGCAAGCCCGTTGGGGCCGGCACCAACGACAGCGGCACCACGTGAAGAACTCATGCGTTGAGCCTACCGCGCCGACAGACAAACACTTCCGGGCATGCAAGACCCCCCATGCACCCGGTAGAGCCCGACTACCCTTGCTCCGTTTCCGTCCTGGGGGAGTTCGCCGAGGTACCGCCACATGGGGGCTTACACAGTCTAGCGGATCTTGGCGACCGCTTGATCACACCAGCTTTGCAATCTCTGTTGACCTTCCACCCGCCCCAGCTCTCGACGAGCCTCGGGATGCGCGTGATACCAGCGCAGCGAGGTGTAAAGAGCATCTGTTGGCACTTGGTAGCCGTCTGCGGAGAGCATTTGCACCCGGTCAGTAATCGATCCGCCCGGCGACAGCACCAACCGGATCATGCAGAGGTCCTCGGCATCTCGCACAGGCACAATCACGGGTTCCACACTCTTGATTTGAGCCCAAGGAATTTCAATGTCTTTGCCCGGTACTCGCACCGCAACGGAAGATTCACCAAGAGCAATGCCGCTTGGCCGAGTACCAAAGCTTCCATTGCGTTGGCGACGCCCCAAGAGAAGCACTGAGATCCAAAGACCCAAGCACCCCAGTGCGGCAACCACCACAGATATCAACAGCAGAAACACGGAGTTTGTTGCGGAGTTCAGTTTTGGCATGACCCCAACCACTTGCAGAACTCCACTCAGTGCCATTACCAGTAGCCCGAGTGATCCTAGAATGACACCGAAAACAAGCGCTATGCGCGCGGCCTGCGTGGGTGCGAGATGCACCCACGAATCGGCCGTTGGTCGCTCAGCACGAGTCATCACAGTCGCATTGATGAGGCGAAACGACCCCCGGGGATCGCCCTGAGGTACCATCCCAAAAGCGATCAGCGCGAAGAACCCAAAAACCACAATCGTCACAATGCCGGGTGTTTTGCTGTCTACTCCAAGCGAAGTCAGTCCTCCGTAGAGCCCGACTACCGCAAGAACAGAGCCCAAGATTATGGCTCGCGCTTTGGTCATTGGTGATTTTCTGGGGTACGCACCAAGCCGTCGGCTTCGGCTCCCAGCATCGCTTCACCGACAGACAAGGCCTGCCTCGCGAGATTCGCCATTGGTGAGTCTCGCGAGGCGTCATCCCGTCGCGGAAACCGCTCCAGTTCGCTCAAGGATTTCACTGTCATGGGGTACGGCTATTCCTTTACCTCGGTCGCAATCGACTCCGTCATTATCGGAGCCGGCCCGGTGAGGATTTCCTCAGTTTGCTCCTCGTCGATTTCTCCGGCGAACTGAGCCTGGTGCAGCTTGTAGTAGGCGCCACGACGCTCAAGCAACTCAAGGTGTGTGCCCTGCTCAACAATGCGACCGCGCTCCATCATGAGGATTGAGTCGGCGTCACGAATCGTTGACAGTCGGTGCGCAATCACAAACGAGGTGCGGTCGGCGCGCAGCGCCTGCATCGCCGTCTGCACTAGCACCTCAGTGCGGGTATCGACGGATGATGTCGCCTCGTCGAGGATCAGCAGCGACGGGTTCGCAATGAACGCACGCGCGATCGTCAGCAGCTGACGTTCGCCCGCAGACAACGACGAAGCGTTCTCTTCGATAACCGTGTCGTAGCCCTCAGGTAACTGCCGCACGAAGCGGTCCACCATGGTTGCTTGCGCGGCTTCGACAACTTCTTCGTCGGTAGCGTCGAGACGACCGTAACGAATGTTCTCGCGGATCGTACCGTTGAACAGCCACGCGTCCTGCAGGACCATACCAACTTGGCTACGCAGATCGGCCCGAGAGAGCTGCGTGATATCAACGCCATCAAGCAGGATCTTGCCGCCGTCGAGTTCATAGAACCGCATGACGAGGTTCACGAGCGTCGTCTTACCGGCACCGGTCGGGCCGACAATCGCGACCGTGTGGCCGGGACTCGCTTCGAGCGACAGGTTTGAGATGAGTGGCTGTTCGGGATCGTAGCTGAAGCTCACGTCGTCGAACTGCACGTGACCGTCGCACCGCTCGGGCAGCTTCTCGTTTGCGGTATCAGGATCCTGCTCATCAGCGTCAAGCAGCTCGAAGGTGCGCTCAGCGGATGCCACACCCGACTGGAGCATGTTCGCCATCCCCGCCATTTGGCCGATCGGTTGCGCAAACTCACGAGAGTACTGAATAAACGCTGTCACATCGCCAAGGCTCATCTGCCCTGAAGTAACACGTAGGGCTCCCACAACTGCGATCAACACATACGTGAGGTACTGCACAAACTGCATGGCGGGCATGATCGTGCCTGAAAGAGCCTGCGCTTTAGATGATGCCTCGAACAGTCCCTCGTTGCGTCGGTCAAACTCTTCAACCATTTCTTGGTCGCGGTTGAAGATGCGCACCAGTTCATGCCCGGTAAACGACTCCTCAATGTGACCGTTCAGGTCGCCGGTATTTTTCCACTGCGCCACGAATAGTTTCTGTGCACGAACACCGACAACCCCCGCGATAGCGCCAGACAAGGGCAGCGCGATGAGCGCGATGAGCGCGAGTTGCCAAGAAACAACAAACATCATTGCGGTGATACCAATAACAGTCAGTACCGACTGCACCAACTGCGAGAACGCTTGTTGCAACGCTTGCTGAATGTTGTCGACATCGTTTGTTACCCGTGAAAGCACATCGCCCCGCTGGCGTCCGTCAAAGTAGCTCAGGGGTAGGCGATTCAGCTTCGTTTCAATGTCCTGTCGCAGTGTGTAGACAACGCGCATAACCAGGCGGTTCAGAACATATCCCTGCAGCCACATCAAGAAGGAAGCGACAAGGTACAAACTAAGAACAATCAGTATCAACTGTCCAAGTGCCGCAAAATCGATTCCTTGCCCCGGCACCACCTGAGAACCTGACAGCATGTCGGCAAAGTCACCGTGACCTGTCGCTCGCGCTTGCTCGATGATCTGGTCAAGCGGGACCCCCGCAGGTAACTGATTGCCCAGCACACCGTTATAAATCACATCGAAGGCTTGGCCGAGAATTTTGGGCGCAATAACCGTGAGAACCACGGAACCCACCACCAGGACCACAACGAACAGGAACAGCCATTTCTCAGGCGCGAGCAACCCAATAAGTCGCTTCGCGGCTGGCCAAAAATGCTTGGCCTTCTTAGCTGCCTGCCCACCGAACCAGTCGTCACCGTCAGGCTGGTAGTCGTCGGGCAGTTCGAACTCATCGATTGCGACTGCACCTGTCTCGGCCGCGGATTCTTTCTTCTTGCGCGCCATCAGACCGTCTCCGCTTCCTCAAGCTGGGATTTCACAATTTCTTGGTACACCGTATTGGTGTGAAGAAGTTCGTCATGCGTGCCACGTCCCACGATCTCACCGTCTTCCATGACCAAAATCTGATCAGCCTCAGTAATCGTCGACACCCGCTGTGCCACGATAATCGTCGTTGCGCCAGCGGTGGCATCCGGCAAGGCTGCTCGAAGTCGAGCATCGGTGGCAACATCCAACGCCGAGAAGGAATCGTCAAAAAGATAGACTTTCGGCTTTGCTACCAGAGCACGAGCTATTGAAAGGCGCTGGCGTTGTCCGCCTGAGACGCTCGTTCCGCCCTGCGAAATTGGCTCATCAAGTTGTTTTTCTTTCTCACGCACGAACTCTTCACCCTGCGCGACTCGAAGCGCCTCCCACAGTTCTTCATCGGTGGCATCACTTCGCCCAAACCGAAGGTTCGAGGCGACCGTACCTGAAAAGAGATAGGGACGCTGAGGAACAAGACTTGCGGTCTCCGCAAGCTGTGCCCTGGTGAGCGCAGAAACAGGGACCTTATCAATGGTGATGCTGCCGGACTGCGGATCATACAGACGCAGCATCAAATTGAGCAGAACGGTTTTGCCGGCTCCCGTCGAACCGATGATAGCGGTCGTTCGACCCGGCTCAGCGACAAACGAAACACCATTAATGACGGGTTTCTCTGCACCTGGGAAACCGAAGGTCACGTCGGAGAATTCGATGCGACCTTCGGTCGGAGTCGGTTCAGTCTGCTGCTTCGGAAATTGGAGGCTCGACTTCGTGTCTAGCAATTCCCGAATACGTTCCGCACAAACCACCGCACGCGGAATCATCATGGTCATAAAGACACCCATCATGACCGCCATCAGAATCTGCAGCAGATACTGAAGGAAGGCTGTCAGAGACCCGACCTCAACAAGTTGCTCGTCAACACGATGTCCTCCGAACCACAGCACTGCGGCGGTTGCAAAGTGCAAGACCATCATGATTACGGGGAACATCAGCACAAAAATGTTGCCGACTTTTACCGAAACATCAGTGATAGCTCGGTTCGCATCACCGTATCGATCAGTTTCAAAGTTCTCACGAACAAATGCGCGAACCACGCGGATGCCCATGATCTGCTCACGCAGTACGCTGTTGATCGAGTCCACTCGTTCCTGCATAGTGCGAAACAGCGGCAACAAAAGCCATACGAGAAAACCAACGATCACCGCGAGAACAGCAACCGACACCCAGACAAGCCAGGCCATGCCCGCGTCTTCTTGCAGCGCCATGATGATGCCACCGATTGCCATAATGGGGCAGACACCATGAAGTTCAGCGTCATGAGCACAAGCATCTGAATCTGCTGCACGTCGTTTGTGCCGCGGGTAATGAGAGTGCCAGCACCAAAGTTGGTTGCTTCGAGGGTGGAGAGTGAGTCAACCTTACGGTAGACCTCACGGCGCAGATCTCGCCCAATGCCCATCGAGCTTCGCGCCCCGAAATAGACAGCGAGAACGGCGGAAGCAACCTGGCCAAGTGAGATGAGGAGCATCTGGCCGCCGGTATTCCAGATGAAGTCGGTATCACCATTGGCAATACCCTGATCAATGATCTTCGCGTTCAAGCTCGGCAGAGCAAGTGCGGCAATGGTCGAAAGCAATTGAAGCACAAGTACGAGACTTATGAAGAGCCAGTACTTCTTTGCGTGTCGTAGTGCAAGAGATATGAGGGCCACGAGGGTCCTTTCTTTGGTCCTGTGCTGAACACTTAGTCGCAATCCACACGGCTAAGCGGAACAGCAGCCGGATCACCGTAGCAGATGACCCGAAATTACGCCAGTTATTCGGCTAAGGAAACTGTACGAGGGACCCCAGACATTGACAGTTCAATCCCTATAACCACCAGCTCTCCCGCGCAAAAAAGGGCGACTCTCCCGCAGGAGAGTCGCCCAGATTCGCGTAAGCGAAAAGAATTACGCGAGCTTGACGCCAGCGCCTGCCTCTTCGAGCTTAGCCTTTGCTTCTTCAGCAGCTTCCTTCTTCGCGCCCTCGAGCACGTTCTTAGGAGCTTCCTCAACGAGAGCCTTTGCCTCGCCCAGGCCAAGGCCGGTCAGCTCGCGCACAACCTTGATGACCTGGATCTTCTTGTCGCCAGCCGACTCGAGAACGACGTCAAACTCGTCCTTCTCTTCGACTGCCTCTGCAGCAGCAGCGGGGCCAGCAGCAGCAACCGCAACCGGAGCAGCAGCGGAAACGTCGAACTCCTCCTCGAATGCCTTCACGAACTCGGAGAGCTCGATGAGGGTGAGGCCCTTGAACTGCTCAAGCAGCTCTTCTGTTGAAAGCTTAGCCATTGTGTTTCTCCTTGATATTTGCTCTTACGCAGCTGCGCAAAGAGCGGATCTTATTGGTTCCGAACCGGCAAGAGCCGAATCTATGCGTCCTGCTTCTCCTGCAGCGCGCCGAAGCCGCGAGCGGCCTTAGCGGGCAGAGCGTTGAACAGCTGTGCAGCACCGATCAGCGAAGCCTTCATGGCGCCAGCGGCCTTAGCCAACAGCACCTCGCGGCTCTCGAGATCGGCAAGCTTGCCTACCTCAACGGCGGTCAGAGGCTTGCCATCGAAGTAGCCCGCCTTCACCACCAAAAGAGGGTTTGCCTTGGCGAAGTCACGCAGTGCCTTTGCGACAGCAACGGTGTCACCGTGAACGAAAGCGAGAGCCGAAGGACCGGCAAGCTCGTCATCGAAAACAGTGATCCCGGCTTTGTTCGCCGCAATCTTGGTCAGCGTGTTCTTCGCCACAGCGTACGTCGCGTGCTCGCGGATGGAGTTACGGAGATCCCGCAACTGTGCAACCGTGAGACCGCGGTACTCAGTCAGCAGAACGGCGGACGACTCTTCAAACTTCTTCTGAAGATCGGCAACCGTAGCATCCTTCGTAGCCATGGCGCTCCCTAGCTTGTTGTACCCGGGTAGCGGATGCTACTCGAGGGCCGTGCCACTCAGAGCTCATGAAACAACAAAAGCTCCGGCGCGCACGCACGGAGCTTCAAAAAGTTCGGGATCAGATCCCTACTCAAGGAAAATCGTACCTGCGCTGGTCTTCGCTTTCACGAACGTTCTGGGGTTCTTGCGAATCCTACCGGCGGTCTTGGGCCGTTGGATACTTTAGCACAGTTTTGCTGGCGGATCACTTGCGCGTAAACCGCAGATGCCAAGCTCGCAGAACCTCAACAAGCACCACGCCGACCACTACGACGCCAAGCACTATCGCCCCCAGTGGGTTCGGCAGCCATGTCACCTGGAAAAACCCTTGACTGAGCGGGATCAACCAGATGAGCGCCAGCCCCGCATACATCGAGAGCACAATCAGAATCCGAAATGGACTCACAGGCCGTGCCATCACAGCGAGCACCCAAAGGGCGATCCCCGCGAGTGTCAACGTCGAAGCGGACTGCATTTCTTCAACACTGAACGGACCAAGTTGATCCCCAAGTATTTTGAGCGCAATGAGTCCGGCTGTAACAATGAGCCCCGCGGGAATCGCAAAGGCAAGAGAGCGCTTCAAGAATCCGGAGCGGTATCGCGTCGCGTTAGGCATGAGCGCGAGAAAGAATGCTGGAATGCCGATCGTCAGGCCGTCGGTAATCGAAAGCTGTCGCGGCAAAAAGGGGAAGCTCCAGGAGAGCACACCAAACACAACAGCAACCGCGAAGGCGTAGGTGGTTTTAGTGAGAAAGAGCATTGAAACGCGCTCGATGTTCGCAATAACCCTCCGCCCTTCTGCAACCACACCGGGCATACGGTCAAACCGCCCATCAAGCAGAATGATGCGCGCGACGGCCTTCGTGGCCTGCGCAGCGGTGTCCATTGCGATGCCAAGATCAGATTCTTTGATCGCGAGCGCGTCGTTGACACCGTCCCCAGTCATCGCAACTACGTGTCCACGACTCTGCAGAGCATGCACAATCGCGAGTTTCTGCGCCGGCGTCACTCGCCCAAACACATGTTCTCGCTCAAGTACCTCAGCGAGCTGATCCAGGTCTTGAGGCAGCTTCCGGGCATCAAAACCGGCCTCGCTGCTCAGCCCGACCTCCCGCGCCACCGCTGAGACGGTTCGCGGATCGTCCCCGGAAATCACTCTGACGCCAACGCCCTGCTCAGCAAAATAGCTCAGTGTTTGCGCGGCGTCGGATCTCACCTGCTCGCGGAAAGTGAGCATCGCAACGGGGATCAGCCCCTCGGGCAATTCGGGATCATCGTCGGAGGTGAGGTGAATTGTCTGAGCACTGTAAGCGAGTACCAGTGTTCTGAGACCGGCCTCAGCGAGTTCACCCGCCAGTGACAATGGCCCGTCAGCCGCATCGGATCCTCCCTCTGACACAAGCACGAAGTCAGGAGCACCAAGCACCCAGGTTCCCGAAGTTACGGAGCCAGTGGAGCTATCACTGGCAAGTGCACTCCACTTTCGCACGGAGTCAAACGGCACCGCACCGACCGGCTCAAAACCGTTTGTCGCACTACCAAAAGGCTCAGCGAGACAGCGCGCGGTCCCGTTCGCCTCCGGCGACTCCCCTAAGTAGCCCAGCACCTGTTGCCACCCTGGTACCTCGTGAAGCATGTGGGATCGGTCAAACATCATCTCGCCGGTTGTGAGTGTGCCCGTTTTGTCCAAGCAAAGTATGTCAACTCTGGCTAGCCCCTCAACAGCCGGCAACTCTTGAATCAGTACCTGCCTATTTGCAAGAGCCACACCACTCACAGCGAAGGCAATGCTGGTCACGAGCACAAGCCCGAGAGGCACCATCGCAATCACCGCAGCAACAGCACCCACGACGGCCTCGCGCCACTGTCCATTTTCGATTGCGACTTCCCAGCCGCCCTGCGCTTGCATCTGGCCGTTCACGACGATCAGGATCATGGGCCCCAAGGCCCAGGTGATCCAGCGAAGTAGGCGGTCGATGCTGCTGCGAAGCTCGGAACGCACGAGCGAAAATTTGCGGGCTTCCGAGGTCAGCTTGGCGGCGTACGAATTAGCTCCGACTCGAATCACCTCGGCCAGTCCTGATCCTGCGACCACACTCGAGCCCGAAAGCACCTCGGCATCAACACGTTTGCGAACAGCGACCGATTCACCGGTGAGCAGTGATTCATCGATTTCAAGCCCGCCCGGCCCGAACTCGTCTGTCTGCACAACCCTGGAATCAGCGGTGATCTGGTCGCCCGTGCGCAGCACCAAAAGATCGCCCATAACCACACGATCGAGAGCAATTTCAGAGACGCGCCCCTCACGCATAACCCGGGCGGTGGGTGCGTTCAGCACGGCGAGTCGATCAAGCGTTCGCTTCGCACCGAACTCTTGGACAACCCCAATGATCGTGTTGAAGAGTGCCGGTAGCCCAAAGAGCGCATCTTGCCAGCGCCCGAGCGCAAGCAAGATCCCAAAGCCCGTAAAGACGATTGCGTTGAACAGCGTGAATACGTTCGCGAGGAGAATTTCCCAGAGGGATCGGCTGGACCCGTTTGGCAGAACGTTACCGAGTCCAGCAAGGTGCCGCCTCTCAGCTTCCGCTTCACGGAGCCCGGAAAACACTGAAGAGACACGCGGTTCGCTTTTGTCGCGTGTCTCTTCAGTCCCCGATTGCATGGAACGAGCCTACGGGGTTATTGCAGTCAGTTTTGTGAAGCCGAGGTTAGTTCGCAGGCTTCAGCATGTACCCGGCACCGCGAACCGTGTGCAGCATTGTCGGGCGACCGGTGTCGATCTTCTTGCGGAGATACGACACGTAGAGCTCAACCACCGTCGACTTTCCGGAGAAGTCGTAGGCCCAAACGCGATCAAGGATCTGCGCCTTCGAGAGAACGCGATTCGGGTTACGCATGAGGTACCGCAGAAGCTCGAACTCTGTATTGGTGACGGTGAGAGGTTCTCCGGCACGCTCAACCTCATAGCTCTCTTCATTCAAAGTGAGATCACCCACACGCAACACGGGGTCGGGCTGCAGCGCTGCCGTCATCTGAGAGCGGCGTACGAGACCGCGCAGACGTGCAATAAGTTCTTCCAAGCTAAACGGCTTGGTGACGTAGTCATCTCCACCGACAGTCAGACCATTCACACGATCCTCTACCGAATCGAGCGCGGTCAGGAACAGCACGGGAAGCATTTCACCCGAGCTGCGCAGCTGGGAAAGCATCTGCATGCCGTCAAAGTCGGGGAGCATGATGTCAAACACTGCGACATCAGGTGAGGTCGTGCGGATTTTTTCGAGAGCCTCTTGACCACTCGAAGCGGTATCAACGTGCCATCCCTCGTAGCGCAACGCCATCGCGATAAGCTGCGTGATCGACTCTTCGTCGTCTACGATAAGCGCACGAATTTTGTCCCCGCCACCGTTCTTCGGTGTTTGTGTTGCCATTTTTTACCTGATTCCCTATTACGAATTGCGTCTGTAAAACAGGGTTCCTTCGTACCGATTGACCCTAATCACAGCTGGCGCTTGAACTCTCCACGCTGTCCCCATCGTGGAACCCCTCTTTGAGAGTGTAGTCATTCAGACTGACAAGTTCTCCCAAAAACCGGGGGTTTCCTCCAGTATTTTTAATACTTTCCCGTCGAATCTACTCATGTAGACAATAATGTAATGACTTCTTTGTCGTGTCCCACAACACGAGGTCACAGTACCGTTCTTCATACCCTTGAAACAGCTCAGGAACCGGCGAGTTGGGAGCCACGTTCGGGCCACCATGTCAAACTTACAGGATGCACGACCTTTCACCCGCTTATCTCACAAGAGTCGTCACTGACGGAACCGACCGAATGGCTTGGATGCGCGCGCGGGCACGGGGCATTACCGCAACGGACGTCGCAAAGCTATCGACGCCACACTCAATCAATGCCGCAGCACATGAGAAGCTGCACGGTAGCCGTTTTGTGGGTAATGCTTATACAGAGCACGGCAAAGCTCGCGAACCCGAGATAGCCGCGTGGGTGCTTCGAGAATACGGGATCCTTCCAAGCCAGGCATTGTTTCACGCGGAGGCGGATCTGCGACACCTTGCCACCCCGACGGACTCGCGTTTCGCGAGCAGGGAACTATAGAACTCGCCGAGATCAAAACGACCAACAAGGCATGGCGCACGATCCCAAGGAACTACCTTCGCCAGGTGTGGTGGCAGCAGTACGTGCTCGGCGCAGAGCGCACGCTCATGGTGTGGGAGCGTCACGAAAACTTCGTGCCGGTGGGGGATCCTGAGTGTCGCTGGGTTGACCGCGACGAAACGGAAATCGAACGCCTGGTCAAGCTCGCAAGCCAGCTGATCGATGAACTCATCGCTCGTACCAGCTGAGCCATCTTCTCTGTTACCCCAGAGTCGGGTTCACCACACTGGTGGAGTGCTCATAGTTTCGTTCGCTGAGTTCCTGAAGCGCATCGATGACCCCTCTGATCCTGGCACATCGCTTAGGACAGTACGATCAATTCCGTGAAGCAGCACGACGTCACCTGAGCCACGCATCCGCTGCGCAAGAGTCCGGCTTGACTTCACCTCGCGCACTCTCGCAAGCATGACCTCAGTGCGGTGTCGAACAAAAAACCCGCTCCGCAGAATAATCCGCCTTGTGGTGATGGTTGTTCGGCGGGTTAACCAGATCAAAATAGGGACGATCCCGAACAACAGGGCCAGCAATGCAGCACCCGCCGCCGCGGCGATATTCATCCATGCGTTCGGAAGCCCGCCGACCCAGTAGCCTGTGGCTGCAGCGACGGCGACAAGCACAAGAACTGGCAGAACAAGTCGGCTACCGTGGCGACGAAACCGCACCACCACAATCTCGGGTCGTGAAAAACTTGCGGGTACGGGGCCGAGCGCAGCATCAAAATCTGCGCTCGGCACACCACTGTCTCGAGAAGCCATCCCCCTATTGTGCCTGTTCAGGCGGCGTCAGGGGTTGCAACTACACCACTGAGTTGTCGGCGGCGTCTGCAGCCGGGGCAACAGGAGCGGTTTCTGTCGCTGCACCGCCGCTCTCGGCGGCAACACGTTGCGTAGCCGCTTGTGCCTTCGACGCAATGTCTGTTGTCGAACCAGCGATCTCTTCTGCGGAGCTTGCAAGCCCTTCAGCTGAGCGAGCGAGTGACTCCGCAGTATTTCCCAACTTTTGCACGGTGTCCGAAGTCAGCTGAGAGCTTTCGCGCCCATGTGAAGCCTGCGCGATATCTGCAGTGGGCCTGTTGTAGCCGGCTCGTGGAGCGCTCGAAGCGCGACCTGCCGCGGCGCCAGTGGCGCCCCCAACGACAACTCCATTCAGCATTCCGACCAGGTCGATGCCGACGGTCTCCTTCGTCATCTCAAGCATGCCTTTGATGTTGCCCATCGCGTCAGCCGCAACCTTTGAGGTGCCGTCTGCAGAAACAACGGTCATGCTATCGATAGCGCTAATCGCTTGCGCGTACTCGCCAGCGATCTGAGGCAGCAGCTGAATGAGTTCTTGAGCAAGCACCGCCTGCGACTGCGTTTCAAGCGCGCGAGCGCGGGCGTCGATTGCAATTGCCTCGGCTGTTCCTTTTGCCTCGAGGGCGGCCGCCTCAGCCCTGCCCTCGGCCTCAACCGCCTCAGAGGCAGCGATACGCGCCGCACGGTTTGCGAGGCCTTCACGTTCAATGGCCTTCGCGCGACCCTCGGCCGCTGAAACGGAGGCCGCGGCCTCGGCCTTCGCGAGGGCCTCAACACGGTAAGCCTCGGCCTCAGCGACGGCACGCACGTCGGCGTTCAGCTGCTCGGTGCGGAGCGCAACCTCTTTCTGCGCGGTGATCTGCTGCTGCTGAACAATCGCCTGCTGCTGAATCGCTTGCTCAAGCGGCTCCGCTGCAGATGCCTGCGCGGTTGCTTTGTCAGTCTCTACCTGGATCTCTGCCTGGCGCAGCTTCAACTCACGATTTCGGTCAAGCAGCACCCGCTCGGCAGCAATTTTTGCTTCCTGTGACGCCTGGTACGCATTGGTTTCAGCGATATCGGCTTCCTGGCGCACCTTCGCGGCCTCGGGGCGACCAATGTTCGAGATGTAGTCGGCGCCGTCGCGAATCTCTTGAATCTGCAGAGTATCGACAACTAGACCCTGCTTTGTTAGTGCTTCCTCTGCCGCCTCAAGCACACTCTGTGCAACTACCGCACGATCCCGAATGATCTGGAGCACGGTGAGCCCACCGATGATCGAGCGTAGCGAACCAGAAAGCACTTCTTGGGTGGATTCGTCGATCTCGTCAGAATTCGAGAGGAATCGCTGAGCCGCGGCGCGGATCATCTCTTGTGAGCCGCCAACCTTCACAACGGCAACGGCCTGCGCCTGAATAGTAATACCGTCAGTGGTCTGAGCCCCGGTGACAATTGAGAGCCGACGAGAACGCAGCGAAATTGTGAAAGATTTCTGAACAAACGGAAGCACAAAAACCCCGCCGCCCGTAACAACCTTTTGCCCGGAGAGATCGCGCGTCTTGTTACCCACCTGGTCGACAACTTCTTTGCCTCTGCCACCGGTGACAATGATGGCTTCATCGGGTTTTGCGATGCGGTATCGCTTAATAATGACAAGCGCGATGAGTACGAGTGCGATGACCGCACCAAAGATGCCAATAATGGCAGGGCTAGCAAATATCACGGGGCTCCGATCAAGGGTTCGAGTGGTCGACTGGGCTATCTGTCGAGCCCGTCCCGGGGAGGACCGGCTCAACGCGGACTGATGTAGAAGTGAGGGTCTGCACCACACGTACTGCGGTACCGCGCGCTATTGGAGCGTCAGCTGAGGCGGCGAGCGATACCCGCTCCCCGTGCATGGTCAGTGCAACTTCGCCAAGGCCAGCCTCAGGAATCGCGAGCACGACAGCACCCTCAGCACCGATCAGATCGCTTCCACTCACCGCGGTGCTTGACTCGGCACTGCGAATGAGTCTGCTGAGCCACCAAGCGGCTGCGCCACCCAGAACCCCCACGACCGCTCCGACAACCGCGGCAACGGGAGTCGCCATTCCAGCCCCCACACTGGCAAAAGCGGTGAATCCAAATATTGAGGTAAACGCAGCGATGGTAGTGAGACTCAGTGGACCATCACCAAAATCAAAGGCATCAAAGATTCCGTCGAGCACAAGCGAAAGAATCAGCAGCACACCACCAACGATGCCAATAACGAGAAAAATGCTACCCGCAAAGAGGGAACCGTCAAGGAGCCGATCAACCCAGTTCATGACGCCGTCCAAAGTCCGCCTCCATTGTGACTACCAATTCGCTCCAGTCTACCTATGCGGAAGCAAAGGGCAGTGCCGAAGAGATACTCCGGGTCTCACCAGTCCTCTCAGCCGACAATTAACCCTGCGGTAGTCTCGGCACCGCTGCAAGTAGGTCTCGACTGTATGTGGTACGCGGAGCAGTGAAGAAATCGGCACCACCAATCTCGACAACCTCGCCACTCCGCATTACTACGACTGCATCGCATAGCGCTCGCACGACTCCAAGGTCATGAGAGATGCACAGCAGTGTGAGCCCCAGATCTCGCCGCAGATCCGCCAGAAGCTTGATAATTGCTGCTTGCACAGAGAGGTCAAGCGCGCTCGTTATCTCGTCTGCAAGAAGAACCCGCGGTCTTGCGGCGAGCGCTCGCGCGATCGCGACGCGCTGCTTTTGTCCACCAGAAAGCTCGTGGGGGTAGGCGTCCGCCAGTTCAACTTCCAGGTGCACGAGCGCCAGAAGCTCTTCAACCGATGTGGGGTTACGGTGGTGCCTCAGAAATTCGCGAAGCGTTTGGGCAACGCTCATGCGTGGATTGAGCGAAGAAGCGGGCTCCTGCTGCACCAGCTGAATTCGCGGATCACGCCTGCCGTTCAGATTATTTCCCTCAAAAAGCACATCACCACTCACCAATGACAGCTGACCCGCAATCGCACGCGCAATGCTGGTCTTGCCAGACCCGGACTCACCAACAATACCGAGAGCCCCACCTGACTCGACCTGGAACGAGACATTCTTCACCGCGGCAACACCACCGTATCGAATCTCTGCTGCACGGACTTCAAGCTCAATGGCAGCGCTGCCCTTAGTGGTGACGCCGGAGCGAGGTGCCGGAAGGCCGTCCCGAATTGACGACACGGGCGGCAGCTCCTGCACTGCGTTCACGAGCGCCCGAGTATACGCCTCACGAGGAGCATTCACGATCTGGCGAGTCTTTCCGGTCTCTATAATTCTACCCTGGCGCATCACCACTATGCGCTCGCACACCGAAGCCACCACTGCAAGGTCATGGCTCACAAAAATAAGTGTCAAGCCGCGCTCTCGCCGCAATTGCTGCAGCAGCGTGAGTACCTCACTCTGCACCGTCACATCCAGCGCGGTGGTCGGCTCGTCGCAGAGCAACACCGCAGGATCAGCAGCGAGTGCCATTGCTATGACTACGCGCTGCCGCTGTCCACCCGACAGTTGATGCGGATACGAGCGCGCAATCCGTTCAGGGTCGGGGAGCCTCACCATTTCCAACAGGCTACGTACCTGGTGTTGCGACGCTCTCCCGTCCACCTTAAGAGCTTCACGAAGCTGAGATCCTACTCTGGAGAGCGGGTCAAGAGCGGTGAGTGGATCTTGAAACACCATGCCAATGGTGCCGCCAGCAACAGCGCTCGTCCCTGACTCATGATGCTCTAACACTCGTGTCCCTCGAGGCATCAACCCGAGGATCGCACGCAGCGTCAGGCTCTTGCCTGCGCCGGACTCACCCACAAGTCCCACGGCCTCACCGGGTTGAACGTCGAGATCAATGCCCTTCACCAGCTCACGTGGTTCAGCTGAACCGGTGGTCACAACCCTGAGTCCCCTCAGCCGCACCGCACCGGGAGTGATTTCACCGTTGCGCCGGAGCGAGCTAACCTTCGCGGTGAGACGTCTTGAACGATCGGGACCGCCAGCGACACGCAACACATCTCCGAGCCCGTCGCCCAGCAGTGAAAACGCGATGCCGGTCACGACCACAGCGAGTCCCGGAAGAGTGCTCAACCACCAGTGAGTGGTGATGAACTGCTGGGAATCAGCAATCATCGTACCCCACTCCGGCGTTGGTGCCTGGATTCCCAGGCCAAGGTAGCCCAGCGTCACAATGGCCACCATAATCAGCACAATCTCACTGGCAAGCAGCGCGAGGGCTTGCGGAAGAATGTTTGGCAAGATATGTCGAACCAACACACGCGCGTGCGAAAAACCACCGCCACGCGCCGCTTGAACCCAACCAGAATCACGCAGCGCAGAAACCATCGCGCGCAACACGCGCGCATAGCCGGTCCACCCGACGAGGGCGAACGCAACGATGATGCCGATCTCGCCCGCACCAACCGCAAACACAATCGCAATCACAATCACGTAAAAGGGGAACGCAATGACGGTGTCGGTGACGCGCGAGGCAAGCCAGTCTGTCGCGCCACCGAAGTATCCCGAGACAAGCCCCACCGTCACCCCGATCACAAACGGTGCAGCCGCAGCGGCGAGCGCAACACGAAGATCAGTTTGTGCGGCGAACAGCATGCGTGAGAGCACGTCTCGGCCGAGTTGGTCGGTTCCAAACCAGTGCTCAGGTGA
Organism: Leucobacter coleopterorum; assembly: GCF_011382985.1. Taxonomy (GTDB): domain Bacteria; phylum Actinomycetota; class Actinomycetes; order Actinomycetales; family Microbacteriaceae; genus Leucobacter; species Leucobacter coleopterorum. The sequence continues at coordinate 735,627 of NZ_CP049933.1, read as the reverse complement.
GGGCGGAAGCAACCCACCGGAGAGATCTTGTGAGGTCGGCGAATAGGGTGCGATCACGGGCGCGAAAAACGCGAGGAGCACGATCACGGCGAACAGCAGGGAACCCGCGAGCAACGTGGGCGAGTGCAGCGCTCGCCGCCACGCCCTCATGTTGGATTCCCCTTGGCCGACCGCAACCGTGGATCAAGCAGCGCAGCAAGCGCTCCCGCAACCGTCGTCACGAGGACGACGAGAACGGCGCAATACAGTGCAACTCCCTGAACCACGGGGAAATCTCGGCTCCCGATTGATTGAAACAGCAGTGTGCCAAGACCGTTAACACCAAAAACTTTCTCGACAACGAGCGTGCCACCGATCAGGTACGCAGTGCTGACGCTTAACAGCGTGAGGGTGGGAAGCACCGAGTTTCGCAGCACGTGTCTCCCTAGAATACGTCGTTCGGGCACCCGGGCCGCCCTAAACGTCGTTACAAAATCAGCCTCAAACACTTCAACAAGTTGAGTTCTCAGAGATCGAATGAGCGGCGGAGCAAGTCCGAGCGCAACCGCAAGCGCTGGCAGAAACAGGCTCCGCAGCGGTTCACCCGGCCCCGATCCAACTCCACCGACGGGAAACCAGCGCAGTTGGACGGCAAACACGATGATGAGCAGCAGGCCGACCCAGAACAGCGGCATGCCCATGCCTACCGTGGGCAAAATTCTTACAACGTGGTCTACGAAACCGTCTCTGTTACGCGCCGCCATGACGGCCAAAGGAACGGCGATGACGATTGCAAGCACCACCGCAAGCGCAACAATTCCTAGGCTCACAGGTGCGCGTTCAGCGATGAGCAAACGTGTGGAGGTGCCCGTGACCAGAGAGTTACCCGTATCGAAGTGGGTGAACAACTGCGCCACAAAGTTGCAGAACTGCTGCCACAGCGGCAGATCAAGACCAAGCTGTTCACGCAGGGCAGCGATAGACTCTGGAGTCGCCCGCTCACCAAGAATCATGCGTGCGGGGTCTCCCGGTACCAGCCTCAGTAGAAAAAAGACGGCAATAACCACACCGAGCATCACGGGAAGCACACGCGCAAGCAGCCGCCCGGTCACCCGAGCGACTGTCATCATCGCCTGCTTCACCACGAGTTCACACTATCTTGCATCTCGAACTGCTCCGGGTTGCGTCGTTCAGCGACGCCTGCGAAAGTGCCTCAGCTAGCTGACTGCCTCGATCCACGCATCTTCAAAGCGCACGCTGCCGTTCGGCAACACTGCAAAATCGTGTACTTTGTCGGTCGTCGCCTTGAGGTTCGACGGGAAGAACAGCGGAATGTATGGCACCTGGTCCGCGAGAATCTGCTGAATCTTGCGGTAGATTGCCTCGCGCTCGGGCCCGTCCGGTGTGGCGCGCCCCTTAAGCATGAGTTTGGTCACCTCGTCGTTTGAATAGTGCGTCCAGTACGACTTGCTGAAACCGTCCGGGTCGGCCTGGAAGGTAATGAACCCGTTGGGGTCGGGTGCGTCTGACTGCCCGCTATTCAGCATGAAGTCGTAGTCGTAGGCAAAGAAGCGCTCGCGGAACACGGCGATGTCGAGTTGCTCGATCTTGACTGTGATCCCGATCTCTGCCAATTGCTCTTGAACAGCCTGGGCGATCTGGGCGCGCTGCGAATTGCCGCTCGCGAGCAGCAGCGTGACAGAGAAGCCATCTGGGAACGCAGAGGCCGCGAGTTCCTTTTTGGCCGCCGCGACGTCGTGGGAGAGTGCAATTCCCTTTTCATCGTTCGCCGAATAAAGGATGCTCGGTGGCAGAAGCACGTTGGCCACTTCGGCCGTGTCAAAGGTGGTTGCCCCGGTGATCCCCTCGCGGTCGAGGGCATGGGCGATGGCGCGACGCACGTGCTCATCAGCGAACTCTTTACGCTGTGTGTTAAAGAACACCTGCTCAGTCGACCAGGATTCGGTCTTTGAGAGCACCGTATCGCCAGCGGAGTCAATAGCAGCCGCGTTCGCTGCTGGCACGGTATCGATCGCGTCAATCTGACCGGCGGCAAGCTGCTGCTGTAGTTGTGTGTCGTCAGCGATGAACTTGTAGACGAGACCGTCGAGGTACGGCTTCCCCTTCTGCCAGTAGTGTGTGTTCTTCACGAAGCTGATGTCACCATTCGGATCCCACTTGTCAACAACAAACGGACCGGTACCAACTGGGCTCTTGAAAAACTCTTTCTCAGGCTTACCGCCAAAATCTGCAGGGAAAATGCCGTTCGAAAACCCCGCCAGCTCCGACAAAAACGGCGTGTACTTCTCGCTGAGGGTGATCGTGACCTCACGCTCACCGGTCTCTGTAATCGACTCAATGGGTGCCCCAGCGGCAGCGGCCCCTCAACTTTGAGGTGGCGGCTGAGCGAGAAGTCGACATCTTTTGGTGTCACAGCTTTGCCGTTCGAAAACTGAAGCCCGTCCCGCAGCGTAAACACGTAGCTCAGACCGTCGTCAGAAACCGCGTAGTCGGCAAGCCACGGGATAAGTTTCCCCTTTTCGTCAAAGCTGACGAGAGGCTCGAAAATCTTGTCGATCGCAAATGCATTGTTGGCCGTGATCTGCTGATTGAGATCGAGGTCATTCACGGCTGCCACCCGACCAAAGGTGAGGGTGCCGCCACTCACGGGCTTTGCTGCGCCGCCGCCCTGGGTCTCTGCGGGGGCAGCGCCCGACGCACACCCGCTGAGCAAGAGGGCAGCGGCAAGGGCTGAGGCCGCGAGGGTGAGTCCCCTGCGTCGGGTTCTGATCTGGCGAAGCACGGCTAGTCCTTCCGTTGAGGTGCGCAATTGAGCGCAGCAAAATGGTCTATTAACTGACCGTACAACCATCAGCACGGATGGACCACTTTGGCCACGTGGCACTAAACCAGTTCAATCACTCTGTCGGGCACCCACCTAGCGAGCGCAATTCTGCAAGTTGTTTCGCGCCGATCATCCTTCCCGCCACTATGACGGCCTCAACGGTTTCGGGATCAGCGAACCCGCTTGGTTCCAAAGGGTTTTTTCGCAAGATGACACCATCGGCGATAGAGCCCTCCGCGATCCGGCCGTCAGGCAACGCCGCAGGATCAGCCGCTACCCTCGCGAGCAGGGCCGCACCAGAGCGGGTGGCTGCAAGTAACGTTTCTTCAGGACTCAACCCGGCACCCAAGAGAGCATCAAACTCGAGGCGGTTTGTGCCGTGTTGCTGCGAAGTACCATAATCGGTGCCGAGCGCGACAGTGAGCCCCGCGTCGCGGGCTCGCAGGACGGCCCCGGGATGCACCGCAACTGCATCGTCGACCCGGGCACGGAACGCCCGCGGCAATTTCTTCTCGATAATCATGCGTTGCACCAGGCGGTAGATACGAAGTGTGGGCACATAGGTCATGCCGTTTGCGGCAGCATGCGCTGCCTGCGCGGAAGTCATGTACATGCCGTGTTCAATACTCATCGCCCCCGCAGCAATCGCGTCGTCTATGGCGCTTCCGCCCCAAGCGTGCACCATCACACCTGCCCCCTCTCGATCTGCTCGGCACACCGCGTCACGCAGTTCCGCTCGCGAAAACGCGGGATCTAACTCGGCGGATGGCGAGGCAGCGACCCCCGCGGTTGCGACAAGCTTGATCCACCGTGCCCCCGACGCAAGTGCGTGCTCAGCAGCCGCAGCAACACCCCCGGCCGCGTCGGCCGCAGCACGATCAATAAGAGACACCGAGAGCTGCACACGAGGCCGCGTGCCCCCGGAACCCCACGCAGTGCAGCCGCTGTGAGCCCACCAGCGTCACGCACACTCGTCACACCCGCGGCAAGGGTGCGTGCGAGTGCGGCGGCGGTTGCCAATCGCACGTGCTCGGGATCCGCGGATTCCCTGTCGGAGGCAGCAAACTCGTGCCAGGCCGCGTGCAGGTGTGCATCAACGACTCCCGGAATGATCCAGAGCCCAGTGCCGTCAAGATCCGTGGGCTGCGGGTCACCTCCCAGCGCAAACGTACCGTCGGCCCAGCTCACACGAGTGGGTTGCGTAAAATCGCCACGATCCGTCAGCACACGGAGCGAGTGTGCCGCTTCTGCAGCCCCCGGTGCCCACCGGTCGCATCCGGCTGGACGCCTCCACCCCTATTCACTGCGCCGCACGCTCGGTTGTGTTCGTAGCTGGCAACCACACACCAATTCGCGCACCGCGGCCACCCGGCGCACAGGTGGCGTACACTCCCCCGTCGAAGCGGTGAGCTATCTCAGAGACAAGGGCGAGTCCGAGTCCGTAGTGGCGACCCGAGCGCGGCTCGGAGTCACGGTTGTGTACCCGGCTGCTCGCAAACCGTTCGAACAGGTGCTGCTCAGCATCCACGGGCAAACCGGGGCCGTCGTCCAAGACCTCAAACAGCACACGTTTTGCTTCATGCCTCACCTCGATCACCACACTCGACTCGGCGTGATCGAGCGCATTCTCGAGCAGGGCTGTCGCTGCACGCTGCAACGCAGCAGCTCTGGCCCGCACCAGCGCGTGCGCAGGAACATGCCCAAGCTTCAGCACAATCGATCTCTCGGCGGCATATTCTGTGAAGCGAGCATAGATTTCACGGGCGACCCCGACCAACTCAACTGTCTCCAGTTCTCCATCAGCGCGCGGGTCAGCCGCCAAAAGAAGATCCTCTAAAATTTCGGTCAATTGGTTCGCGTCAGTAATCAATTCATCTAGACCAGCTGGGTCTTCATTCGCAGCGACAGCGCTGCGTCGTAACATTTGCGCTCGTGTGCTCATGAGAGTGAGTGGCGTACGAAGCTCGTGACTTGCGTCAGCTATGAAGCGCCGCTGGATGGCGAGTGCCTCCGCCATTGGACGCATCGCACGCCTGGCCATGAGAGCTGCAAGACCGGCGCCAACCAGCGTCGCCACGAGACCCGACGCGAGCAGCGCTGCCAATAAGCGCCGCAGCTCTTCCTCTGTTTCGTGTGTGTTGAGTGCGACCTGCACAACACGATCCCCTGCGGAGAGGTCAAAACCAGAAAAGGATCACCGCCAATAGTCACTCGGCCAACTTCTTCAGCGCCAGTCTGCGCGACCCGCTCTATTGCGTCTGTGTCCGGCAGTCCGGGCGGAAGTTTGGGTGGAACCTGAGCCCGGTCAGGTCGCTGCGGGCCGCCCCAGAAGGTCACCAGCATATCGCTGGGCGCGTCCTGGGGAGAATCCATACGAACGGCGCTCTGCAGCGCGCGCTCGTTGGCCTCGTCAGTACTGCCCGCAACGATTGAGTACACCAGCACGCCCACCAGCGCCAGAATTACGAAGATGAGACCCGCAAATTGCGCGGTGAGCCGCGCGAGCATACCCGGTCGCCGCACAAACGAACGCTTTGAACTCGTCACGACGGCATCCGCCCGAGTCGATACCCGATTCCCCGCACGGTTTCGACGGTGTTTCGACCATTCTTCTTGCGGAGATAGTGCACGTAAGTGTCGATGATGCCAAGATCCTCGGCTTCTGGGAACACCCCGCGCAGAAGGTCAGCGCGTGAGAACACCTGGCTAGGGTGCCGCGCAAACAGTTCAAGCAGGTCACACTCCCGTTCAGAGAGGTGGATCACAGATCCTTCTTTCTGCGAAATCGCACGACTCTGGGTGTCAAGAGAACCACCGGGAATGGACAGCACCGGTGTGCTCGAGAGTACCCGCCGCTGTAGCGCACGAATGCGGGCGAGAAGCTCGTCAATATCGAACGGCTTTGAGAGGTAATCTTCGGCGCCTCGGTCAAGCCCTTCTACCCGGTCAGCGGGGTTCGCGAGCGCTGAAAGAATAAGTGCTGGGGTGAGCACACCACGAGACCGGAGTTTTGTGAGCACATCGAGTCCTTCGATGGCGGGCAACCCACGGTCGAGCAACAGCACATCAAAGCGCTGCGTGAGCCCTTCGTGCAACCCTCGTTGACCGTCTCGGGCCGACACCACTTCGTACCCCTCTGACCGCAACAGATCAACCAGCATTGATAGGAGGCGTGGGTCATCCTCCACCACGAGAACTCTGGCCGTTTCCGTCACACCTGAATTATAGGAAGAACTCCACCAGACAGTCATGCAGTTTGGAGTTTCATGGCGCTAAACGCAGGAGATTGCTGGGGTGCTGCTTGCAGAGTGGAGTTGCAGCGCAACCGAGGCGATGCCCAGATAGTTGCTTGTGTATCCACCGCAACAACATCTACGTCTCGATACTCAAGCACACTCTGCATGGTCTCGGAGCCACCAGAGACAATGGCTGTTGCCAGCACATCCGCTTTTTCAATAGACCCCGCAACCACGGTGGCCTGCTGAATGTCGGAGCGCTCGTTCGTGCGCCAAATGTGGTCCCCACGTTCTGAGGTGCCCGACGTCGCCACTGCCTTCTGGGCCCCTTCAAGTGATGCCGCACAAAGCAGTCGGGCTCTATCGGAGGGGTCAACGATCCCAAATCTCCACGAACCGTCACCGGCGGCACCCGCTGCCAGCAGATCACCCCCTGCGTTGAGCATCCAGTTCGCGGGGCCCTGATCCTCAAGCAACTTCCCTGCCGCCGCGATCGCGACCGCCTTCACGATGCCGCTCAGATCAAGCACGCCGTCAGGCCTGTAGGGAGTGAATGCTCGGTCTGTGAGCTGTTCCCACTCAACAGATTGGGCATACACACGGCGAAATGCCTCGCTAGCGCGGGTAAGGGAGAGTTCGCCCCCGCAATTTGGGAGGCTTCTGAGTCTGGTCGGTACAGGCTAAAACGATGGTCGTACTCTGCAAATACTCGTTCAACACCCCGCGCCACCTCGTCACGAAGCGGCGCAAGAGACTGGATGCTCACAACCGTACCCATGGTGGAAAAGACGTGAGTGAACATGATTAGAGTCCTGCCTGATCAATAGCGGCTTGCAGCGAGGAGATGTACCCCTCGCTCGTGTAGGTTGCCCCCGAGACCGACTGGATCGATGCAGATTGGGCGTTCAGCGCTTCTTGACGCAGCACGGGTTCGGCCCGGTTACTAATACTCACTGATCTGCCGTTCGAGTCGGTCAAGTGAAGCGCCGATACGTCGGTAATGGTTCCCTTGGCAACCGTAATCTGCACTTGGACATTGCCATAGGGAGTCTGTGAGACTGCGCCAACGAACGTTCCGTCAACACCAGTCACAGCCTGGGTCTGAGTCGGAGCTGCCGTCGAAATGGCTGGCTGAATCGTCGTCCCGATTTGCCACCCAACACCGAGCACCGCCGAGGTCGAAAGAATACCGATTGCAAGTGCACGTTTTCTCATCAGTCAAACCTCTCTACGTGGATTTGATGAGGCTGCAGCCCCGCGGCCCGCGCCTCAAGAAGTACTGCGTTCGCCCAACCTTTTGGACCGCAGAAGTAAAAATCTGACTCGAGTAAGTGGGGAAACAAGCTGAGTAGTGACACTCCGTTCGAGGCGGCCTCAGCCGACATCCACGAAGATTGTCCGCTGGCCCGTCGACCCACCATCGCCGAGATAGAGGAACCTGTGAGCTGAGCAAGGCGCTCGACCTCACCCCAAAGATAGGTCTGACTGCTATCGCTTCCGCGCAACAGAATGGTGGCTTCTCCCGGGCGGAGTGCGGAGTGTTCGAGCAGCGCACGAACCGGGGTGACCCCAATTCCGGCCGACATGATTGACAGGTACGGCGAAGTGCGGGTCTTGCTCGTAAATGTTCCGTAGGGTCCGGCAAAACTCACCCGTGTTCCTGGTTTCACCCCGGCTATCGCGCGGGTTCCAGCACCGCTCACCTTGAGTGTCACACGAACAGCGGCCGGGTTCGGAGCTGCTGAGAAAGAGAGCGGATGGGCATGCCACCAGGTCCCTCGTGACCAGAATCGCCACACCGCGTACTGTCCACCAACCGCTTGGAAGGCATCCAGGTTGTCTCCCGAGAGATAAATTGACACAACGTCGTTCGAGACCCGCTCCACCGCGAGCACCCTGAACGAGTGCTTCAACGTCGCCACGATCGGACGCACAAACCGGAACACCAGAATCGACGCAAAAGCCACGACGTAGAGGGTGATCCAGTAGGTTCGCTGCAGGGTTCCTTCTCCGAGCACGGCTCCAGCACTGAGCTGGTGTGGCAACGCCACCACCACCGCAGCGTAGCTCACCAGATGAATCGCATGCCACACCTCGTAGGGCAGACGCTTTCTCACCGCAACAATCGATGTGCCAACAACAACAAGCATTAGCCCCAACCCCACATAGGCGGTAGGCATGTCTGGGGTACCCAGGAGCGCGGCGGTCTCAGACACGATGCCGTCCCCGTTTTCGAGCGAGTAGGCAACAGTCAGCAGCAGCCCGTGAGCAATCAGCAAGAGCAGTGCGGGCTTACCCAGTTTGCCGTGCAGGATCATCGCTCTGTCTTGACCTACCGCCCGGTCAATCAGAGGAATGCGTGCGGCAAGCACCAGCATGATCAAAATCAGATTCGTGCCTATCAGGCCGGCGACAATCCCAGCGCCTTCAAGCGCGGTGCCAGGATCCACCACCGCGGCTAATCCACCTGAGGAGAGGTAGAGCGCCACCGCAACTCCGGTAGACACCCAGCACGCCACAATGAGCACGTCAAAAACCAATAGTCGTTTACGGGAGGCAGCAGGTAGGCGCACCTTCGAGGAGCTCAGAGGTGGCTTCAAGAGCTTCTGGGATCGATCTATGACAGTCATTGCCGTCTCCTCACTTGCGTTTCGTAAGCGCGTGAGTTCATGATCCAGCGAAAATCTTCCAGCATTCTTAGAAGAGATGCGAAGTCCGCTTCGTCGCGCAAGGTCGCCGGTCGACCAGGGGCGCAACTCTGAAAACCTGTCTTGCCGGTAAGCTGTACGGGTGACCAGCACTTCTGATCCTTCCCCCGCACAGTCCGCCCGCACAGGCTCTACCCTGGTGCTGTTGCGCGGAGCTTTCCACCTCATCGCCATCGTCGCGGTGACGGTGTGGGGATTTGTCGAGTGGCCGCTTCCCTTCCCTGGCGTCCTGACCGGCATCGGGTTTCTTGTACTTTCGGTGCTCCTCTGGGCGCTCTTCCTCTCCCCGCGACCGGTGCTACGAACTGATCGCTTCGGGCAGGCGCTCGTTGAGTTGTTGCTGCTCGCGGCTGCGGTCGCCGCAATGCTGACCTTCGGCATCTTCTGGGTGTGGGCCGCGCTGTTCGGCATCATCGCGGCGACTGTCGGTTACCTCGCTTCGACGCCGCGTCGCTAGCCTCAAGGCCGACCTCCCGGAATACAGAGGCAGTCAGCGCCGTTACAGTCGGCATGAGCAACTCCCCCATTCAAGCGGTCGCCGGTGCGAATGCCGCCGAGCTGATCCTCGGCCTCGATACCTTCGGCGACATCACCCACACCCCAAGTGGCGAACCCGAGAGTCACGCCCAGGTTCTCCGCAACGTTGTTGAGCAGGCGGTTCTCGCCGACCAGCTCGGCATTGACGCAATCACTCTCGGTGAGCACCACCGCGATGACTTCGCCATCAGTGCACCCGAAATCACGCTCGCGGCCATCGCGGGAAAGACCGAGCGGATCCTGCTGGGAACCGGTGTGACAATTCTGTCGAGCGACGATCCCGTGCGAGTCTACCAACGCTTCGCGACGCTCGACGCGGTGAGCAACGGGCGCGCAGAGGTGATCCTCGGGCGAGGCTCGTTCACCGAGTCCTTCCCGCTATTTGGTTACGACCTCAGTGACTACGAGGCGCTCTTTGCAGAAAAGCTCGACCTGTTCGATCTGCTACGCCGCGAAGGTCCGGTGACCTGGTCGGGCAAACACCGCAGTCCACTCGTAAATCAGCACATCTACCCGACAACGGAGCAGCCGAACGGAGTGCGTTCCTGGATCGGTGTCGGCGGCAGCCCGCACTCGGTGCTGCGTAGCGTGCAATCAGGCATCCCAATGATGCTCGCTATTATTGGTGGTGATCCTTCCCGCTTCTTGCCGTTCGCAAACCTGTACCGGCAGACACAGGACGAGCTGGGCCGCGCCCCGATGCCCTTAGGCGTGCACTCACCGGGGCATGTCGCCGAGACCGACGCGGAGGCTCGAGATCAGTTGTGGCCGCACTTCGAGAAGAACCGTAACCGCATCGGTTCCGAACGAGGCTGGCCGAACACCACTCGCGCCGAGTTTGAACGCGAGGCAGATTCTGGGTCCCTGTATGTTGGCTCTGCCGAAACGGTCGCGCAGCGCATAGCCGCAACCGTGCGCACACTCGGGGCTGATCGCTTCGATCTCAAGTACTCGAGCGGCACGATGCCGCACGAGCAACTCATCTCAAGCATCGGACTCTACGGCACCGCGGTGATCCCGCGCGTACGCGAACTGCTGGCCGAGAGCTACGCGGAATAGCGGGAGGCATCCCAGCGTTGTCTCCCGCATGAGTTCCCTCCCGCTCGCCGACAGCTCGGCGCCCTTGGCTCCGCGCAATTCCGCTGCGGCCATCGACCGCGTGCTCGCGGGCATTGACGCTCGCCTGCTGCGTCAGCACCGCGTCACGCTGAAGCCCAAAGACGTCATCGCGGTACCAAAAAACAGCGTGACACTGGTCTATGTGATCAACGGCACCATTGGTGTGGACACACTTTCTCGTGCAGCGCAGTACACGAGCGGTGACGCCCTGCTCTTTACCGGCCAGCACCCCCACTCGCTGCGAACCTCCGATCCCGCGTTTATTTTTGTGTCGTCACTCGACTTCACCGAATCTGCGGCGCACCTTCTTGCGTTGCTGCCAGACACCATTACCGTGCGTGACCTGCTAACAAGTGAGCCGGCCGTTGCAGCTCTTGCCTCACAGCTCGGCCCAGACGTCAGCTACGATCAAGACCCCTGCGCCGATCAGATCGGCAGCTCGGTGGTGTGCAAGATGATGGCAAACACTGTACTCGTGACGGTCATTCGGGCTTGGGTGCTGCGTGGCTGCGCCCCGGCCGGGTGGCCATCGTCTACGAATGACCCATTTTTAGATCGAGTGGTCGAGGCGATCCACGCCGATCCCGGTAAAGAATGGACCCTCGACACCCTCGCCAAGGCTGGAGCGATGTCACGTTCCTCTTTTGCCGAACGCTTCAGATCTGCAACCGGGGTGTCACCGGTGAATTACGTCACCGAGGTGAGAATCCGCTCAGCGCAAGAGCTGCTTGCTCAAGGGGTTGGTGTTTCCGAGGTGTCACGCATGATCGGCTACGGTTCGGACGACGGCTTCAGCCGCGCCTTCCGGCGTCACGTTGGCAAGTCACCGTCAGCTTGGCGCATCGACGCAACGCAGACACCCGCGGCATAACCAGCACAGGCGCCCGCTGCATAACCAGCACTGGCGTCCGCGGCATAAATACCACGGGCGCCAGCGAGAGGTTGTCTCGGCAGCTACTACTGTTTGCTGTGCCGCTCCGAAATCCTGTCGGAGAGCCCAAACTGCAGTGCACCAAGCAGCAACAGAATCGCCGCCGTAACAAACACGGGTCCGATCCCGAGCACGTCGACTAGCGCCCCGCCCGCGGCAGCGGCAATCATGATGCCGGACTGGAACCCAACAACGATCAGGCTTCCGCCAGCCTCCAGCTGATCGGGTAGCCGGTGCCCAGCCCAGGTGTTCGCGATGAGCAACCACGATGCAAAGAAAAATCCCCACGCAAACACCGCGACTCCGGTTGCCCACAGGGATCCGGAAGCCGCCGCGACAAGCAGCACAAACCCAGCGATGACCAGCGGAGTGAGAACGGCGAGCACGCGGTAGCGACGATCCACAATCATGCCAATGACGGCGTTGCCAATGAGACCGCCCAACCCAAAGAAGGCAAGCAAGATAACGATGGTGTCGGCTCCGATCCGAGTTCCGCCCTCACTTACCCGTTCAAGCGCCACCCGCACGTAGGTGTACGCAAGAAAGTGGCCAGCAACAACAAACACGTTGGCGACAACACCGAACCCGATGCCTGGCCTGCGAAGTGCAGCGACCAGCGTCGACAGCCGTGCCGATCCCGCGGCCGGCACCGACGGCAGCATCACACGCAACACCACAGCAAGAATGGCGCTCAGCAGGGCCGCAACACCAAACACACCGCGCCAATCAATCAGCTCACTCAGCATCACTCCCAGCGGCACCCCGGCCACCGTCGCCAGCGAAACACCCGCGGAGTTGAACATGACCGCGCGCCCAAGACGTTCCGGCCCTGCGACACGAGCGGCTACCGTGATCGACATCGACCAGAAACCAGAAATGGCGACACCCAGCAAAAAACGCGCGAAAATCACGAGGATCAGGCTCGGGGCAACCGCAACCAGCGCGTTCGAAATTGTTGCGGCAATCGCCATCCATATCAGCAGTGAACGCCGGTCAAGGCGCGGCAGCAGTATGCCCACCGTTGGGGCGGCCAGCAGGCCAGCGAGCGCCGTGATCGACACCATCTGGCCTGCCTGGCCCGTTGTCACGCCCAGGCCCTCGGCAATTCGAGTGAGCATGCCGCTCGGCAAGAACTCGGCCGTGACCAAAAAGAAGCTCATGAGCATCATCGTGATCAGCGCGCCGTACGGCATGCCTTGTTGGTGCGCGGCGTTCTGCTTGTGCGCGGTCGTTTGCAGTGGAATGGGGGCAGTCGTTGTCATGTTTCCATGTTCCCCGGGTTTCGAGCGCTCCACCCGACTCGCTGTCCCGACCGTCCGACCGATCATCCAGCGCTCACACGATTATGCCTGCAGTTCCCGCCACTCACCGTTTGCCGCCTCGGTTGGCATGCCGTCGAGGATGCGGATCGTTCGCGCGTCGGGGTCGGTTTCGATGGTGGCGAGAGTCGCCCAGCGTTCCCCGTACTGCTTAGACATGTCGGCAACGCAGCTGAGGGGCGGATCACCGGCACCGCTTACCAACAGCTCCACCATTGCGGGGAGATCACCGGGCGCACCCGAGCCCAGCCGCTCCCGGATGAGTATCAGTCTCTCTGTCGAGTCGGGTTCATAAACTTCGGTCTTCTGCTCAGCGAGTGGGGTGCTGTTTTGAAAGTGGTTCGTGCGCTGCACGGCCCCGTCAACCTCGGCGATTTCGAAGATGCCGGTCGGGCTCATCTCGACCGACACGGCCTCAGTTCCGTCGAGCATCGTGAACGCCGACGACGAGGCAATCGGCGCGGAGCTGATCAGGTCGATTGCTTCACGCACGGTCGCACACTCAGAAAGCACAGCGGAAGAGAGCACGTGCATCGGAACTCCCCTGGTCCGTCAGCCTGATGCCCCAAGATGTTGAAGTGCAGGGCGAGACCGGCCTCGTTGACGCCGATCTTACTTACAATGCCCTGTTCGGTCAGGCCCGCGTAACGATAACCCGGGCCGGTGACCTCGTGTGTGTGCCAGAACGGATCAAGTTCAATATGCCAGTCCCAGGTCTGCACCCCGTAGCGGTGTCCATTGATCTGCGCAGTCACGGTCGAGCACTCGCTCGATCCGCGCGGCCCCATTGCGATGATCTCGGTCCGCGCGTTCAGCGCCGCAATCTGAGCGAGTTGGAGGCCCGACCCCTCGGCGATCCCCGCGAGTTCTTCGACCACAGCAGGTCGCCACTCATGCAGTACCTCGATCACGCGGTCAGCACCCTCGTGCTCTTGCGCCTCGCTCACCCCCAGCACACGAAAAAGCTCTGCGTACCTCGTGTAGGCAGCGGTAAGACTGCCTCGCAGTTGTGTGCCTCGGCTGAGGCCAAGCTCGCGACTCGTCGCGCCAGCAACTCGCAGGTGCAGCCGTTCGGTGGTGTTCAGCATCCCCAATTTTCCCGTCAATTCATTGTGATCGAACAATTGTTTATCAAATCCATCTTGCAGTGAGGCTCAGGCTAGGATCCAACGAGTGCTGCCCGCAGCCCTCTCTCTGGCTTCCAGCCGGGCCTCGGTGCTGAAGCGATGAGGAGTTTTGTGTAGGCCTGTTGAGGATCATCAAGCACCTTGTCAACGGTGCCGCGCTCGATAATTTGCCCCGTCCGCATCACCACAACGTCGTCCGCGATATCGCGCACGACTGACAGGTCGTGGGTAATAAAGAGGTACGACAGCCCGTGCCCAGCGCGCAGCCGCTTCAGCAGGTCGAGCACCTGCGCCTGTACCGAAACATCGAGTGCCGAAACGGCTTCGTCAAGCACCAGAATCTGCGGCTCAGCGGCGAGCGCCCGCGCAATCGCGACGCGCTGCTTTTGGCCTCCCGAGAGCGCCGCGGGTTTTGCGTCGGCGTGACGCTCGGTGAGTCCGACCTCTGCGAACAGCTCAAGCATACGAGCTCTGCGACCCGCCCGGTCGAGATCGTTGCGGTGCGCCTGTAGCATCTCATCGATGGTGGCGGAGACAGGCAGAGAACGATTGAGTGACCCCTGAGGATCTTGAAATACCATCTGCACGAGCTTGGCCCGCTCGCGTAGCTGGCGCCGTGCTGTGGTTGGTTTCACCTCGGTGCCCGCGATCTTCACCGTGCCAGAGTCGGCGGTTTCCAGGCCGACAATCACACGAGCGAGAGTCGACTTGCCCGATCCCGATTCACCGACAACCGCCAAACACGTGCCCTGACGCAGCTCGCAAGAGACATCGTTGAGTGCGTGCACAGATGACTTCCGTGACAGGTGGAAGGTACGGTTCAACTGCTCGACCTCGATGATCGCGCTCATGCTTGGGCCTCCTTGTCTTCTGAAAGAAACGCCGCGGGGTGGCCCTTGGGATACAGCATCGGCCTAGCTGCCATCAGGTTACGGGTGTACTCGGTCTGGGGGTGATCCCGGATCCCCTCTGGTGTACCGATCTCGACGATCTCGCCATCCTTCATCACAGCGAGGCGGTCACACACGGCTGCGGCCAAATCGAGATCGTGCGTCACAAAAACCATCGAGAGCCCGTGCTCGCGCCTCTTCTCGTCGAGAATCGCAACCACCTCCGCCTGCGTGGTGACGTCGAGGGCGGTGGTCGGTTCGTCGGCGAGCAGCAGCTTGGGGTCGCCCGAGATCGCCCCGGCGATCACAACGCGCTGCAGCAGTCCCCCGACAGCTGGTGCGGGTACGAACGCAACACGCGCTCGGTATCGTCGATGCCGACCTGGCGCAGCAGGTCTGCGGCGAGCGCTCTGGCAGCCTTTTTATCCATCGAACGGGCGTCGGACATGCCCTCGATCAAGAAGCGCTCCACGGGTAGCACCGGGTTCAACGCACCGTGCGGGTTCTGCGCAATGAGGGCGAGGTCGTTCGCACGAATCCTTCGAAGTGCTTCTCCGTTGGCCCGGAGCATGTCGGTGCCGTCGAGTTCGATCTCGCCGGTGACGCGGGCACCGGGCGGTTCAATCCCGAGCACACAGCGCAGGGTCATTGACTTGCCCGAGCCCGATTCGCCAACCAGGCCGAGGGCCTCTCCCTGCGCAAGCTCGAACGAATTACCGTGCAAGATCTCTGTTTGCTGCCCAGTGTCGGGATCGGTCACGGTGAGTACAAGGTTATTAATCTTGAGCATCAGCGGACCCTTCCTGCGGCTCGACGGCCGCCCAGTTGCTCACCGACGTACCCGAAAGCCGCGACGGTGATCACGATTGCGAGACCAGCAAAGACGCTCTGCTCCCAGTAGCCCTGCTGCAGCGAGGCTTGCCCATTCGACACCATCAGGCCCCAGTCGGGGGTTGGCGGTTGCACACCCAGCCCGAGGAACGAGAGCGCTGCGAGCTCGATCATGGCGTAGCCGAAGTTAATCGTCATACCTGTGAGGATCTGCGTGCGCACGTTCGGCAAAATGTGTCGAATCGTGATGATAAAGCCCGAGATGCCCTGCAGTCGTGCAGAAGCGACGTAGGGCAGGTTACGCTCGCGGAGCGCAACGGAGCGGATCACGCGCGCCGAATAGGGCGTGAATCCGATTGCCAGGGCGATCGACGCGGTCAGCAGCGAAGGCCCGAAGATGGCAACCGCAAGGATCGCAAGCAGCATGTTCGGGAACGCGAAGAGGATGTCGAGCACTCGGCTGATGAGGGCGTCGACCTTGCCACCGAACCACACTGCGGTAAGTGCGAGTGTCGTGGCGAGTACCACCGTGATTACCACGACGATTGTCGGGCCAAGGAGGCTTGTGCGCGCGCCCCAGATGATCCGCGAGAGAATATCGCGGCCCGACTGGTCAGTGCCCATGAGGTGCTCAATGCTCGAGGCCTGGTGCCGCATGGTCACTGTGCCCTCGAGTGGATCGTAGGGAGCAAGCAGCGGCGCAAAGATCGCTACCAAGATGACGAGAAGAATGATAGCGGCGCTCATAACTCCAACCGGGCCGAGGCGCCGCGTGAGCAGTCGCCAGCCCCCAGTTGGCACATCGTTCCGGTGCTTGCGCAGCAATTGCACCGCAACCGTGTCCTGCGAAGTTGTGTTAGTGCTTGTCTTCATCATCGTGCTGCCACCTTTGTGCTCAGTCGGACTCGCGGATCAATCACCGCGTACAGCAGGTCAACGATCAGATTGATGAGGCCAAAGGCCAGCACCATAATGAGCGCGATCGCCTGCACCACCGCGAAGTCCTTTTTCTGCACCGAGTTGACGAGCAGCGATCCGATGCCGTCGAGGGTGAATGCGTACTCGATCACAAACGCGCTCGCGAGAAGTCCGGCAATGTTGGTGCCGAGCACCGTCGTCACCGGCAGCATCGAGTTGCGGATCGTGTGTCTCCACAGCACAAGCTGTTTCGGTACTCCTCGAGCAATCGCCATCACCACGTGGTCTGAATCCTGCTCTTCGCGCACCGCAGTTCGCGTGATGCGCGCGACCACGGCTATTCCTGGGAAGGCAAGCGCGATCGCGGGCAGTGTCAGGTGCCAGACTCGGTCGGCAAAGCCGGTGCCCGAACCCGAAACCGGAAACCACCCGAGGTTTGAGCCGAAGAGAAACATCAAGATCAACGCCGCAAAAAAGGTCGGCACCGCAAAGCCGAGGTTCGAGCCGAACACCACGAGCTTCTCGAAGACGCCCGAGCGAGTAGCTGCAAGAATACCAAGCCCCACGCCAAAGACGACGATGAGGAGCGCGGCGAAGGCGGCCAAAAAAAGGGTTGTCGGGAGGCGCGAGGCGACGAGCGAAGACACGTCCTGCTGTGTCAGTAATGACCGCCCAAGATCACCCTGCAAGACATCAATCAGCCAGTGCCAGTAGCGAAGCAGGAAGGGGTCGTTCAAGCCGTACTGTGCTCGAATCGCTTCGAGCACCTCCGGGCTCACTGTGCGACCCTGAACAAGAAACTGTTCGGGGCTTCCCGGAGCTAGATACATGCCCGAGAACACGATGAAACTGGATACGATGAGCACGGCGATGAGCGCGCCGATTCGTCTCAGCACGTAGGTCATGAACGACCCCTTTCTGCGAAACTCACTGACTTATTCGCGATGCTTACTTGGCGGAGCCAAGGTCCGCGGCCCAGGGGTAGTAGAGGTACACGAACGAAGCGGGTGCACCGGTAATTTCGCCGTTCATGTACATGCGCACCGCGAGGTCATTGATCGGCACCCAGGGCTGCTGCTGCATGATCAGTGCTTCTGCATCGACGGTCAGCTCCGAGCGCTTCGTTTCGTCGGTCTCCGCCAGAGCAGCGTCGAGTGCGGCGTCAACCTTCGGGTCGGAGAAGCCGGAGTAGTTCTGGTCACTGCCGGTCTTCGCAACGCTGATCAGGTGCAGCAGCGGCTCAGGTGCGCTCAGGTAGTTCGTTGTCACGAAACCGTCGTAGCCCTTGCGTGCCTCGGGATCCGAGAAGAACGCACCAAACTGCGCACTCGGCACACCCGTGGGTTCGAGAGTCAGTCCGAGTTCCTTCGCACCATTCGCCATCTCGTTGAGAATGTCGGCGTAGAAGCTGCGCTCGCTGGGGTACGCGATCTTGATGGGCTTTGAGGTGTCGACCTTTGCCGTCTTCAGTTCTTCCTTCGCAGCTTCGATATCAAAGCCGAGGTCGGGCAGCTTCTCGTCGCGCGACTTCGCGGCGTCGGGGTAACGATCCCACGCCGACTGCGGCACGACCGAGCGGGACGGGGTTCCCGTGCCCTCGTAGACCGTGTCGGCAATAGCCTGGCGATCCGTAGCCCTGGTGAGAGCGCGACGCACAGCGGGATCACCGAACGCCCCGTTGCCGGTCGAAATGATAGCCATGATCTGCATGCCCTGACCGCTGAACATCGAGCCCGAAGTGCCGCTCGACAGCTCACCGAGCGCGGGAAGCGGCACGTCGTAGGAACCCTGAATTTCGCCGGTTTTGAGTCCGTTTGCGATTGCAGTCGGATCAACCACAAAGCCGATCTCAACCTCCTTCGACTTTGCGGCCTCCTCGGAGTTCCAATAGCCGTCGTAGCGCTCAAGCGTGATCGACTGGCCCTGCTTCCACTTTCCGGGGGTGTACTTCATCGGACCGGTGCACATCACGCCAGTGTCTGGGTTGCCGTAGTTGTCACCAGCAGCCTTGCGCTGCTTCTCTTGCACGACGGTGCCGATGATCGTGGAGAGCGAGGAAGGCAGCAGGTTGTCCGGCTGCTTCAGCGAGATGGTGATCTCGTTGTCGCCGGTCTTCTTGATGTCTGTGATGTTGGCGACAACACCGCCACCCCAGTAGCTACCCTCGGCGGGGTCGATGTTGCGGTTGAGCGAGAAGATAACGTCTTCAACGGTCATGGGGGTTCCGTCCCAGAACGTGACATCGTCGCGGATGCCGATCTTCCAGACGGTGCCGTCTTCGGTGGTAGCGCCAGTTGCGAGGTTCTCCTTGATGGAGAAGTCGGGCTGCATCTGGAACAGCGCCTCGCAGAGGTTTGCGACCACCGTGTTCTCGGGGTAGTTGAACGCCTTGATCGGGTCGAGGTTTGCCAGCTCACCGTAGGTAGAGTTCCACACGACCTTGCCCGCGTCGCCCTTTGCAGCGGGGGTGGTCTGCAGTAGCTCTGCGTTGGGGGTTTTAGTCTCGTCGCCGCCGCGGTTTGCGGAACTGCACCCCACGAGCGCAAGGCTCGCCGCCGCAAGAAGTGCAATCGAAGCTCTCGTCTTTGCGAGTTTCAAGATATCTCTCCATTCGAAATTCGTCATTGAATCCAACCGATCCGGCACAGCGCTGGACTGAAGATCCACGAGGAGAGTATCACCCAAAACGGTTTGTGCAAAACGGTTTGGTTGTTGCGGTTTCATAACGGGCGAAGAATCGACGTTTTGAGACAGGTGATTCAGCGACGCGGCACCGAAACCGGTACTCTAGCCAAATGCAGGAGAGCCGCAGAGCAACAATCCGCGACGTCGCGAAAGCCGCGGGGGTGTCCCCACGACCGTGTCGCACGCTCTCAACGGCAAGGGCATCGTGCGGCAAGAAACCATCGATCGCATCGAACAAATCGCGGCGGAGGTCGGCTATCGCCCCAGCCCAATTGCGCGCGGTCTACAGAACTCCAAACTCGGCCTACTTGCGCTCGTGATCAGGCCTTTCCATAGCCTCGACACCTTCTTACCCGAGGGCGTCGACTACTTTCTGCGCACCGCCGGCGCCGCCTCACTCGCCGCGATGGAGCACGGCTACAGCATGATGCTCATCGACGATCCAACGAAGCCCGGGGTCCCCTTCAGCGCACTCGCGGCGGACGCGTACATCGTCACCGAACCCTTCGAAAACGACCCCGTACTCACGATGCTCTCTGAGCAGCGCATCCCCTTTGTATGCGTGGGTGAGGATCCTGCTCGGCGCGGTCAGTTCCTCGCGATCGAAGAGCACGCCGACACCCAAACCGAGATGATGCTTGCCCACCTCTCAGATGCCGGCGCCAACCGCATCGCGCTCGTCACCGGCACCGACCGCAATGACTGGAACCTCGCATCACAGACCGCCATTGTTCGCTGGAGCGAGTCGCGGAATCTCCGACCACTTGTCATGTCAGTGCCCGAGGCCGAGGGTGAGCGCGTCGGTGACGCAGTGATGGACGAGTTCTTCTCGGGAGACCCCGCAGAGCACCCCGACGCCATCTACTGCCTTACCGGACGCCACGCTGCCGGAGTTACAGCCGCAGCCCTTCGACGAGGCTTGCGAATTCCCCAGGACCTCATGGTTGCCGCGGGCTCAGGATCACTGCAGAACCAGACCTCCACCCCGACGGTCACCACCCTCGATCTGAAGCCGGAGGCGATTGCGCAGTTCGCCGTCGAAATCGCGGTCAAGCTCGCTGAGGGTCAGCGCGTCAAGGGCCCCCTGGTCACTCCGCGCGCGACGCTCAACCTGCGGCAGTCGACGGCCCGCTGATCCCGCTCAGCTTTCTCTTCTCACCCCGCTTTGTAGAACAAAAGGGGCCGGCACCGAAGCACCGACCCCTCCCCACGTGAGTGACACGCGGTAAACAACTACGCGAGTCGCGCCTGCAGGTTCTCGTCGATTGCGGCGAGGAACTCCTCGGTCGTCAAATACGACTGCTCTGGGCCCACCAGAAGCGCGAGATCCTTTGTCATCTTGCCCGACTCAACGGTCTTGATCACAACGTCTTCGAGCGCCAGGGCGAACTCGATCAGCGCCTGGTTGCCGTCAAGCTTGCCGCGGTGCTGCAGGCCACGAGTCCACGCAAAGATCGAGGCGATCGGATTGGTGGAAGTGGGCTTGCCCTGCTGATGCTGGCGGTAGTGACGGGTCACGGTGCCGTGCGCGGCCTCAGCCTCAACAACCTTGCCATCGGGAGTAGCGAGCACCGAGGTCATGAGTCCGAGCGAACCGAAGCCCTGCGCAACGGTGTCCGACTGCACGTCGCCATCGTAGTTCTTGCAAGCCCAGACATAGCCCCCTCCCACTTCATGGCCGACGCGACCATGTCGTCAATCAGGCGGTGCTCGTAGGTGAGACCAGCGGCCTCGAACTGCTCCTTGAACTCTGCGTCGTAGATCTCCTGGAAGATGTCCTTGAAGCGACCATCGTAGGCCTTCAAGATCGTGTTCTTAGTGGAGAGGTAGACGGGGTAGTTGCGGCCGAGGCCGTAGTTCAGTGAGGCGCGCGCGAAGTCGCGAATCGAATCGTCAAGGTTGTACTGCACCTGGGCTACACCGTCGCCGGGCGACTGGTAGACCTCAAACTTCTGCGGCTCGGAGCCGTCCTTCGGCGTGAACTCAACAGTGAGGGTGCCCTCACCCACAAAGCGGAAGTCGGTCGCGCGATACTGATCGCCGAACGCGTGACGACCGATAATAATCGGCTTGTTCCATCCCGGCACAAGACGCGGGATGTTCGAGATGATGATGGGCTCACGGAAGATCACGCCACCGAGAATGTTGCGGATCGTGCCGTTCGGGCTGCGCCACATCTTCTTGAGACCGAACTCTTCAACGCGCGCCTCGTCGGGCGTGATCGTCGCGCATTTCACACCGACGCCGTGCTTCTGGATCGCGTGCGCCGCGTCGATGGTGACCTGGTCGTTGGTCTCATCGCGGTACTGGATGCCGAGGTCGTAGTACTCGAGCGTCAGGTCGAGATAGGGGTGGATCAGGCGATCCTTGATGAACTGCCAGATGATGCGGGTCATCTCGTCGCCATCGAGCTCGACAACTGTTCCTTCAACCTTGATCTTCGCCAACGTTTCTCCCAATATCTTGATTCATCGCTACCGTGGGCATGCCTTTGTGAGGCCAGAGTCCATCCTACCTGAGATTTCAAGAGTATCTCGACGTCAAGATATTTTTGAACTTGTGTCACTTCTATATAAATTACTTTCCAATTCCATATTGCCAACCCAAAAACCTGGGTTACAATCGTCACCAACCCCTGGACCCCTTAGAAAGCTTGTGATCCCAGCATGCGCAAGACCATTTTCCGAGCAAAAAACGCGCGCCTGCTCGGCGTAGTCCTCTCAGCCACATTCGTCATGGCAGTGGCGGCTCCCACAAGCACTGCCTTCGCTTCACCACTGGACTCAGAGGGTTCGGGGACCGCAAACGAACAGACCTCCGCAGGAGAGGTACAGGATCCCTCATCACTCTCAAGCGAAGCAGCCGACCCGATAAAAACACAAACTCCGGAAGTTTCCCCGACGACCGTTGAGGCTCCGCTGCCGAGCGTATCGATCACTGCCCCAACCATCAGCTTCGGACAAACAACCGCAGTCTCTCTGCAAGCCACTAATGTTCCAGTTGACACTGCACTTGCAGCGATCGTTTCCGTTGACGGTGCGGTGCTGAAAACGGTTTCACTCACTTCATCTGGCACAGCAAAACTCACGCTCCCAAAGGCATCAATTGCGGCGGGCGATCACCGACTCTCAGTATCCATAGTTGATGCCGCTGCGATAGCCACGGTGCTTGCGACCGCAGAGGGTTCACTCACGGTGAAGCAAGCCACAACGAAGATTGATGCTTCGTGGACGACCGACAACGGCGAATCAGTAGGGGGCCGAGTCACCACACAATTGGGCACCTCTCCCACCGGCTCGGTTATCTTCAGCTTGGGCGGCAAAACCGTGGGCTCTGCACAGCTCGCAAAAGACGGCAGTTTCAAAGGCTCTTTCACTCTTGCTCAGGGCCTCACCTCTTCCCACGACCTCGTTGCGAGCTATGTTGGCGACGGCAACCACTCAGCTTCCACTGCAACTGCTGGAGTCGTCGTTGTTTGTTACGGCCCTTGCCGCTGGCCAGAGTCATTCCAGGCCTTTTCAGACGTGTCGCTCCAGCACAAATTTCACAAGGAAATCGCCTGGATGTATTGCAACGGCTACTCACGGGGCTGGTCACAGGGGTTTGAACTACCTCTCTATAAGCCAAGTGAAAATCTCACGCGCTCAGCAATGGCTGCCTTCGTTTACCGCCTCGAGGCCCCAAAGAACTACCAAGCTCCGAGCGAATCCCCTTTCGCAGACGTGAACCCGGGTGATCCGTTCTACAAAGAAATCACCTGGATGTGGCAGCGGGGCCTATCGAGGGGGTATGCAAACCAATCAGGCAAACCCGATTTCCGACCAAATAACAGCCTCAGCCGAGAAGCAATGGCAGCGTTCATGTACCGTCTTGAGGCGCCCAAAGGTTTCAAGGCGCCGAAGAAGTCGCCATTTGCAGACCTAACACCCAAATCGAAGTTCTACACTGAGATCACCTGGTTACACGAGGCAAAGCTTACGACCGGCAGCAAAACGGCCAACGGCCGCAAGTTCCTGTCTAAGGATTCCCTGTCGCGAGAGGCCATGGCGGCGTTCGTGTACCGCCTAGTCGAGAACTACCGAGCGTAGCTCTCCCCACCCCACGAACCCATTCACCGCGCAGCATGACCCCGGTCACCCTGCGCGAACTATCGAGCACAACAAGACTCGCGTGTTTGCCGACAGCAAGATCACCCACGTCACCCCAAGAGAGCACCCGCGCCGGGTTAGTAGAGGTTTCACGCACAGCCGCCAGGATCGCCTCATCACTCCACTCGCCGACACTCGCACGCCTCCGAAACAGCGCATCCATCGTGGCGGTACTGCCCGCGATGGTGTCGCTGCCACAGAGTCGCGCGACTCCGCCACGCACTTCAACTTCGAGCCCTCCGAGGCGGTACGCACCGTCGCCGCACCCTGCGGCGTCCATGGCGTCGGTCACGAGCAGCACTCGATCGACACCTGCAGCGGCCTCTACCCAGGCTGGCACTGAGGCGTGCAGGTGTGCGTCGTCAGCGATGAGCTCAAGAGCGACCCGCGGATCCTCCATGAGGGCAAGAATTGGCCCGGGTTCACGATGATCCAGCGGTCGCATCGCGTTAAACAGGTGCGTGGCGACCCTCGCTCCGGCCTCGATCGCAGAAACGACAGTCGCGTAGTCCGCGTCGCTGTGACCAACAGCAACCACAACACCTGCCTCAACAAGTCGCTTCACCGCGTCAAGGGCTCCGGGCAGCTCAGGCGCAATTGTGACCATTGAGATAGTGCCACCGCCCGCCGCAAGCAATGCCTCAATTTCGACAGGATCGGGATCCCGCAACTGTGAGATGGTGTGCGCACCTGCGCGGGATCGACTCAACCACGGCCCCTCAAGATGGATGCCGTCAATAAGACCCTCGCGCACAAGCTCAGCAAGACCCTGCACCCCTTGCCGCAACGCCTCAGGGCTCGCGGTCACGAGGCTGGCCATAGTTGCAGTTGTGCCGTGTTGAAGGTGCGCTTCCCGCGCAACCAGCGCGGATTTCCGTTGGCTTTCAACGCCAATCCCGGTATAACCCGCTCCGCCCCCGCCGTGCACGTGAGCGTCAACAAACCCGGGTACCAGAGTCACGTCGCCCAGATCTCGCACACCTCCCTCGGTCGCAGGCCACCTTCCGCTCCCCACTCCCGCAATCCGTTCACCGCGAATCGTGATCCATCCCGGCGAGTGGACTTCCGTTGCGGTCGCTACGCGCGCCGCGAGCAGCGTCTCAGTCACGAACCTTGGGCTTCCTCGGGCAGGTGGTGTTGCACCCATTCGTAATAGTCCACCAGTTGGAGTTCGGCGGCGGCCTCGCGATCCACAATCACCGTCGCGTCGGGGTGCAGTTGCAGCACGGAAGCCGGGCACATGCTCGTGAGTGGCCCCTCGATCATGCGCGCGACCGCGTTGGCTTTAGCTGCGCCGTGTGCCACCAATAGCAGACGATCAGCCTCTAAGATCGTGCCGAGCCCCTGCGTGATGCAGTGCACGGGAACCTGCTCTGCCGAGTCAAAGAATCTGGCGTTGTCTGCCCGGGTTTGTGGCGCGAGGGTCTTCAACCTGGTCCGCGATGCAAACGAAGAGACGGGTTCGTTGAATCCGATGTGCCCGTTGCTGCCGACCCCGAGCAGTTGCAGATCAATCCCGCCCGCGCCCCGAATCGCCCGCTCATACGCCGCACACTCCGCTTCAAGGTCAGAAGAAGTGCCATTGGGTACGTGGACGCGATCGGGATCGAGCCGCAGCGGCTCCGTAACCGTACGCCGAATAACCGAGTGATAGCTTTCGGGGTGCGCCGCATCGAGTCCCACGTATTCGTCGAGCGCAAACGCGGAAACCCCTGCCGTATCGAGCTTGTCACCCCGAATCTCGCTGGCGAGCTCACGGTAGATGCCGAGCGGTGAGGATCCGGTTGCTATCCCGAGCACGGCCGCTCTGCCCGAGGCTCGGCCAGCCCGAATCACCCCAGCGACTTGCTCGGCCGCCGCTCGCGCGACGTCAGTCTCGTTTTCGACTATCAACACTCGCATCTGGTGTCCTTTCCCGAGGCCATCTACCGGCTCAGCCGCTCACCGTTCTCACTATCGAATAAGTGAATATGCTCGGAATTCGGTATCACGGCAACAGCGTCACCCGCCGCTGGGTGGTTACGCCCGTCGACGCGCGCCACAATGTCCACGCGATCCCCCAGTGTGTGACCGTAGAGATAGCCGTCAGCGCCGAGCTCTTCAACCAGGTCAACAACGATGTCGAGGCCGGGCTCACCCAAACCCACCAAAACCAGGTCTTCCGGCCGCACCCCGATGGTCACCTCCGAGCTAGTCAACTGCTCGAGAAGGTTTGGCTCAACCGGGATCGTGAGTGATCCAAATTCCACCCCACCGTCGGAGATCTTCGAGGCAAAGAAGTTCATTGCCGGTGACCCGATAAACCCGGCCACAAACTCATTCTTCGGGGTCTCATACAGATCTCGGGGTGTCCCGACCTGTTGCAGCTTGCCCTCTTTCAATACTGCAATGCGGTCCCCCATTGTGAGCGCTTCGGTCTGATCGTGCGTGACGTAGACCGTTGTGACATCGAGCCGCCGCTGCAGCGAGGCAATCTGCGTTCGTGTCTGTACCCGCAGCTTTGCGTCGAGGTTTGAGAGCGGTTCATCCATCAGAAACACACGAGGCTGACGCACAATGGCACGCCCCATTGCGACCCGTTGTCGTTGTCCACCAGAAAGCGCCTTTGGTTTGCGGTCGAGGAACGGTTCCAGGTCAAGCATCTTTGCGACCTCCCCCACGCGGGCGATACGTTCTTCCTTGCTTACTCCCGCAATTTTTAGAGCGAAACCCATGTTCTCGGCAACTGTCATGTGGGGTAGAGGGCATAATTTTGAAACACCATCGCGATGTCCCGATCCTTCGGGGGTGTGCTTGTAACGTCCTCATCCCCAATTCGAATCTGGCCGGCATCTACATCTTCAAGGCCCGCCAACATGCGCAGCGTGGTTGACTTGCCACACCCAGATGGGCCAACAAGAACCAGAAATTCGCCGTCGCCTATCTCTAGGTTGAGATCCTCAACAGAGGCCGATTTCGCCCCGGGATAGGTGCGTGAGATGCCCTCAAAAGTTACTGACGCCATGATATTCCTCTCACCGACAGGTACGCGCCGGACGATCCATTGTGAAGAGTTGTTGCCCGGAGCATCGCCGTAATCCACCGGTCGAGGTCAGCGTAACACGGCATCGGCGCAAAATAATGGACTTGCAATTATTTAGTTCGTTAGCTTTACTAACTCTTATGAAGGTCGCATTGCAGCACCAAAACTCCGACAGGCGCACACGCCCGTCCGGAGCAGCATTTCGCGCTGGCTCGCCCCGCACGGCGCTCAAGGCTACGCCAGGTGATGCCAAACAGCACAACCGCGTTCTCGTGCTGCAGACCCTGTATCTTTCGGATCCGCTCAGCCGAGCCGACC
Source organism: Leucobacter coleopterorum (assembly GCF_011382985.1). Classification (GTDB taxonomy): domain Bacteria; phylum Actinomycetota; class Actinomycetes; order Actinomycetales; family Microbacteriaceae; genus Leucobacter; species Leucobacter coleopterorum. The sequence continues at coordinate 709,014 of NZ_CP049933.1, read as the reverse complement.
TCGCGCGGGCGACCGGTCTCACCAAGGTGACCATCTCAGGCTTGGTTGCGGAACTTCTTAATGAAGGCCTCCTGCGAGAACTCGGACATCAAGAGTCACAGCGCCCCGGCAAACCGGCCACCCTAGTAGACCTCGCGCGCGATAACCACGCAGTTGTGGCACTCGACCTCAGTGACCATCGTCGCCTCCGCGGAGCGGTCATGACCATCGCGGGTGAGGTGCTCGCACGCGCGGAGGCCGCCAACGACGGCGCTGTCGGAGACGAAGCCTGCACCCTCGCTGCAAACCTGGCATTGCATCTGCAGCAGCAGGTAAATCCCAACATATCGCTCCTCGGGCTCGGCGTTGGCACTCCAGGTGTGGTCGACGACGAGGGCGTTGTGCGCACCGCACAAAACCTTGCTTGGGAGGATCTGCCGCTTCGCAGCATTCTCGAAGAGCGCACCGGTCTACCCACCGTGGTCGCAAACGATGCAAACGTGGCGGCCCTCGCCGAGTACAGCTACGGCGACTCAAGCGACAACTTTATTCTCATTGCGATCGGCGACGGTGTCGGTTCAGGACTCATCATCGGCGGTCGGCCCGTCACAGGCACCTATTTTGCATCGGGTGAGATCGGCCAGGTGATGGTCGGCACCGACCTTGGCCTCGACGCCCCCTACTCTCGCGAGCAGGTCCTTGAACACTGGTTGTCGGTCCCTGCACTCACGAGAGCGCTCAAGGCCAGCGGCGGATCCCCAAGCGGGCTCAACACCCCGGGCCGGGAACGGGTTCTACGCGAGGCCGGTCAACGGCTCGGCATCGCGCTCGCCCCAGTGGTCGGTGTTCTCAACCTCGCCGAGGTGGTTATTGCGGGACCAGAAGAACTCGTTGAGGGCACCCTCGCAGAAGCAACACTCGAGATCTTGCAGCGTCGCACCATGCCCGATTCCCACAGCAACCTCGTGTTGCGCACAAGCTCCCAGGGCAAGGACCTGGTGCTGCGCGGCGCCACCGCGATCGTGCTCACAGAACAGCTTGGGGTGAGCTGACGGCCACAAGGCCAACAACCAACCCACAGACCGCGGCCCGGCACCCGCCGGAACGCAGAGAAGAAAGGTACACACCATGAAACGAAAGCTCACGGGCATCACCGCCGCGGTCGTTGCCTCCGCAATGCTGCTGACGGGCTGCAGCCAGGGCGCGTCCGATGACAAGGTGAGCGGCGAGGGCAAGTCGATCACTCTCTGGCTCGCAGGAAGTGACACCCCTGACGAACTTCGCACGTATCTCAAGGATGAGTTCAAGGCGAAAACAGGTGCTACCCTCAAAATCGAAGAGCAGAACTGGAATGACCTGGTCACGAAACTGACCACAGCTCTGCCCGACGAAAACAACACTCCCGACGTCACGGAGATCGGCAACACTCAGTCGCCCACATTTACCAACGTGGGCGCGTTTCTTGATGTCAGCGACATGTACGACGAACTCGGGGCAGCGATCTGCTGCAGTCATTTGTTGAGGCGGGCAAGTTTGAAGACAAGAACTACACTCTCCCCTACTACTTCGGCTCGCGCTACATGTTCTACCGCAAGGACGTGTGGAAAGCAGCTGGCGTCGACGTGCCAACAACACTCGACCAGTTCAACACCAATGTGGCGACGATAACCGAAAAGAATCCCAAGAAGATCGATAACTTCTCGGGTTTCTACCTCGGCGGCCAGGACTGGCGCGATGGCATCTCGTGGATATTCGCGAACGGCGGCGATATCGCGCAGCTGAAGGACGGCAAGTGGGTCGCAACACTCGATTCTCCTGAATCAATCAAGGGCATGGAGCAGTTACAGCAGCTCTACAAGACCGCTTCTCAGGCTCCGAACGACGCCAAAGACGCCAATCAGTACCAGTTCTTGAACGACTCAGATCAGGTGAAGGACGAAAACGGCAACGTCACCTCAGACGTCTCACTGTCTGCCGCAACCATCATGGCTCCAGGCTGGGCACACTGGTCAATTGGTGATCTCACAAAAGACAAGGACGGCAACCCCGTTCGCGAGTGGAACGACGACATCTTTGGTACGTTCGTTTTGCCAGGCAACGACGGCAAACCCGCCCCTGTCTTCGCCGGTGGCTCGAACATCGGTATCTCGGCAAAAACAAAGGAGCCCGAGCTCTCCAAGGAGTTGCTGAAGATCATTTACTCTGAGGATTACCAGACCATGCTCGGCAAGAACGGTCTCGGCCCCGCGAACCAGAACTACACCTCTTCACTCGGTGACGATCAGTTTGCGAAGGCCCTCATCGAGTCGGCTTCGAACTCGAAGCTCACACCCGCCGCACCGGGCTGGGCCGCCATCGAGTCGAAGGGCATCATGGAGGAGTTCTTCGCCCAGATTCGTGACTCGAAAGACCTCAGCAAGCTCGCAAAAGACACCAACACGAAGCTCGACGAGTTGCTGAACGTCAAGTAACCACCTGTTGGGGCGGTGTGAGCCGCCCCAACACTTCTTCCACACGTAAGAATGAGGATCCCGATGAGTTCAGGTGCCCCACCTAGCCCGCGGCGGCCACTCCGTCGATTACTCACTCCGTACACCTTGCTATTGCCGGCCGTACTGATTGTGCTTCTCGCTCTGGGCTACCCGATCATTTGGCAGCTCATTACCTCGATGCAGCACTTCGGCCTTGCGCAGCAGTTCGGACAGGCACCCGACTGGGTCTGGTTCGACAACTACATCACACTCTTCACGAACCCCGAGACTTGGCTGGTTGTCGGTCGCTCCGTTGCATTCTGCCTAGTCACTGCCGCGGTAACGATGGCGTTTGGCATCGGTCTTGCCCTACTCATGCAGGCTGTCTCCACCCCAATCCGCATCACCCTACAGATTGCGCTTCTGCTGGCCTGGGCAACCCCTGTAGTCGCGGCCATGACCATCTGGAACTGGATGTTCGATTGGCGTCGCGGCTTCGTCAACTGGCTGCTCACAAATCTTGGGATCCCCTCGCAGGGCCACAACTGGTTGCAGGATCCGCTCTCGTTTTTTGGCGTTGCCCTCATCATCGTGGTGTGGATGTCGGTTCCGTTTGCCGCCTTCGCAATTTACGCCGGCCTCACCCAGGTCTCGGGTGAGGTCCTCGAAGCTGCTCAGCTTGACGGAGCCGGTCCCTGGCAGCGGCTACGCTTCATCATCGTCCCAATCATCAAGCCAGTGCTCGGCATCGTAATGCTCCTGCAGATCATCTGGGATCTCCGTGTGTTCGCCCAAATCAAACTACTGCAGGATCGCGGCTCCATCGCCAGCCAGACCGATGTGCTCGGCACCTTCATCTACAAGCTCGGGTTGGGTCAAGCGACTTCGCCATGGCGAGTGCCATGTCTATCTTCGTGCTACTCCTGACCATCGCGCTGAGCTGGGCCTATGTGCGCAATCTACTCAAGGAGGACGAGTCGTAATGAAACGCACGCTTCTGGGTCTACTCGCAATTGTGATCGCGATCGTCTGGGTCTTCCCTGTGTACTGGATGCTCAACTCCTCGCTACTGCCGAGTGTGGTGCTCGAGCAGACAACCCCCACGCTGCTTCCGGTCGGCGGATCATTCAAGAATTTTGCCTCCGTCACCGAAGACGGCAGTTTCTTCCAGGCCCTCGGGATCAGCCTCACAGTCGCCGGGCTCGCCGTCGTCTGTTGCCTTATCTTCGCGTTTTTGGCGGCCCTCGCCATTAGCCGATTCCGATTCAAGGGACGCCGTAGTTTTGTGCTGGCGGTGCTCTTTATTCAGATGCTCCCTGCTGAGGGTATGTTCATCGCGCAGTACAAACTGATGGGATCACTCGGCCTACTCAATTCGGTCATTGGTGTGAGCATCATCTACATCGCCGCGGTTGTGCCGTTCACCATCTGGATGCTGCGCGGGTTTGTCGCGGGTGTGCCCGCCGACCTCGAAGAGGCGGCGATGGTCGACGGCCTCAGTCGCACACAGGCGTTCCTGCGGATCACCTTCCCTCTCCTCGCACCCGGTCTCGTTGCGAGTGGTGTCTATGCCTTCCTGCAGGCCTGGAACGAGTTCACCGTTGCCCTCGTTATTCTCCAGGACACCGAAACCCAGACGCTCCCGCTCTGGTTGCGCGGCTTCATTCAGCAATCCTCCTCACGCGCGATCGATTGGGGAGAGGTCATGGCTGCTTCCACGCTCGTGGCTGTCCCCGTCATCATCTTCTTCCTGTTTGTGCAGGGCCGAATGACGAGCGGCCTCGTGAGCGGAGCGGTGAAGGGGTGAGCGCCGTGCACACAGAACGTCTGCGACGCACTATTCGCGGAACGCTCATGCCCGGTTTTGCAGGGTTCACTCCGCCCACCTGGCTGATCGACGCCTTAAACGATGGATTGCAATCGACCTGCGTGTACGGTGAAAACGTGGCCGACACTGCGCAGCTACAAGCCCTTGGCAACGCACTACGTGAGGCGGCACCGCAGGCGATCCTCGCCATCGACGAAGAGGGCGGTGAGGTCACCCGACTGCACTACCTCACGGGCGCTCCCTACCCTGGTGCTGCTGTGCTGGGCCGCATCAACAACTCTGAGTACACGGCCGAAATCGGTGCCCGTGTCGGTTACGACATTTTGGAAGCAGGCTTCAACCTTGCCCTCGCTCCCGACGCCGACGTCAATAGCAACCCCGAGAACCCGGTCATTGGGACCAGGAGTTTTGGTGCGGATCCCGAACTCGCGTCGAAGCACACGGCCGCATGGGTGCGAGGACTCCAGCGAACCGGGGCACAGGCTTGCCCCAAGCATTTCCCTGGACACGGAGACACCACACAGGACTCGCACCTTGCACTTCCTGTTGTTGACGTTCCCCTTTCACTGCTCGAGCAGCGTGACCTTCCACCATTCCGTGCGGCAATTGAGGCTGGGGCTCGCGCAATCATGACCTCCCACATTTTGTTGCCGCAGCTTGATCCGGTTAATCCTGCGACGCTGAGCCAGACGATTCTGCAAGGACTGTTGCGGGAGCAACTGGGGTTCACCGGAGTCATCGTCTCTGACGCCCTCGACATGCGCGGGCGAGTGGCGAGATTGGGATCCCGGAGGCAGCCGTGCGAGCACTGAAGGCAGGCTGCGATCTGCTGTGCCTTGGCGCACACACATCCCTAGAACAGCTGCGCGAAATTGAAGACCATGTTCTTGAAGCGGTCGCGAGCGGCACTCTTGCGGAGGCGCGCGTGCAAGAAGCGCAGGAGCGAGTGCGAGAGTTTGCCGCCGCAGGCGCAACCCTATTCGCGAGTGCCACTTCAGAAAACGCAGCCCAGCGTGAGATTTCAGCGATCGAACTCACGAGAATCGCTGAGAGCTTTTCGGGAGCCACCGCCGCTCGGGCATGGATCAGCGCACACCCGGGTGCACGCGTAATCCGAGTGGAGACCGAATCGAACATGGCCGTTGGTCACGTGCCTTGGGGCCCCTTCGCTGCGGCTGAAGTTCCCCTGGCCGCAGCGGCAGCCGCTGCCGAGCGTTTTGCGCACCGAGATCAATTCACAGTAGACAGCGGCAGCCCACTGCCCTGGCCTGTGGCGGATTCCAACAGTAGCGGAGCCATCGTCATAGGTCGTGATCTGCATCGCCACGCATTCGCCCGCGACGGCATCGATGCGCTTCGTGCTGCCGGGGTCCCAATCTTGACGATAGAAACCGGGTGGCCTGCCAGCCCAGCGGGGTACGCTGATATTGCCTGCTATGGAGCCACACGACTCGTCGGTTCCGCACTACTCAGCCTAATCGAGGAAACCCCCGTATGACCGAATCACACCAAGCTCACATCGGCATGGACATCGGCGGTACCTCCACCGTGGCCTTGGCGCTCGACCCTAGCGGCCAGATCGAGGCTGAGATCCAGTTGCCCACGCTGAAAGGCACCCAGGGTTTGCTCGACACCGTTGAGCGGGCCGTTGCTGGGCTCACCGAACGCTGCGGACGCGAGCGTTCAGAGTTCGCGTCACTCGGCATTGGGATCCCGGGCCAGATCGACCACGAACTCGGAATGGTGCGGCACGCCTACAACATCGGCATCGACAGCCTTGATCTCGGCCCCCTCCTGCAGGAGAGGCTCAGCATCCCAGTCTCCATTGACAACGACGTGACCGCCGCTGCGATTGGTGCCGCACACCTCATGCAGCTTGAGGGCACCACCGCCTACCTGAATCTCGGCACCGGCCTAGCCGCGGGCTACGTTATCGACGACCTCCCCGTGCGCGGCGCGCACGGTATCACTGGAGAGATTGGGCACCTCGCAATCGATCCGTTGCAGCGGCAGTGCCCGTGCGGGCAGAAGGGCTGCCTTGAAACTGTGGCGAGTGGCTCAGCACTGACCTCGTTCTGGCGCCCGGATGCAAGCGGACATGTGCTCCTGACCTCTATTGCAGCCGGAGACGCTGACGCCCTGGCGGCCCTTGAACACCTCATTGACGGTGCCGCGACCGCGGTTCGACTGCTGGTGCTGACACTCGACCCACACACGCTTGTGATTGGGGGGGTCTTCGCTTGCTTGGGGAACCGCTCATCGACGGGATCCGCAAAAACCTTGACCACAGTGCCTCAGAATCTCCGTTTCTTGCGAGCCTGGAAATTAGCTCACGGATTCGGATCCTGCCCGAAGATTCTTCGGCGGCAGCCGTGGGCGCTGCACTCTCATATCAGTCTTGACGAACGGATTTGAGCCTCTTCGCAGGAACCCGTGCTTGCGGTTCCGCCCACACACGCTAGCCTGGAACCATGAGCCAACTCAGACTCGAAGAACTCTCGGCCGCGACGATCATGCACGTCAACGCGCTGAGCCTGAAGCCTGGACAGGAACAGTTCATCACTCCTGTCTCCTACGCGGCAGCAGCAGCAGTCACCCCAGCCCACACAGCCTGGCAGCGTGTGGTGCTCGACAACGACCGCGTTGTCGGGTTCATTCATGGAAACTTCGACCCCGATGCTCCGCAGGAAGAGTTCCGCGCGGCACTGTGGCGCATTAACGTCGATGCGGACGCCCAGGGAATGGGTGTTGGCACCTTCGCCGTGAACGCGCTGATTGAAGAGGCTCGCAGCCGAGGCGTCGACCGCCTCACCGTGCTGTGGGAGCGTGGCGAAGACGGCCCAGAAGAGTTCTTTTTATTTATGGGCTTCAAGCCAGTGGGAGAGACTCCCTACGGCGAAGTTATCGGCGCCATCGACCTGTAAGGCGTGACGCTCTCCCCCAGTCGAGGTTCTCGCGGAGCACTCGCTTCCGTCGGTTCTTCCGTCGCCTTCGCGGGTGTGTATTTTGTCACGCCGATGCTCGCGCCTGCCCCGGCGGAGGCGATCTGGGGTGTCCGTAATCTCGTAACCATTCCGGTTATTTTGCTCGCCCTGTTGGCAGTGCGGCAGTGGCACCTCGTCACCGAGATCGCTCATCGCATTCGCCGCCAGCCACTTCTGCTGCTGGGCAGCATCGTTTGTGGACTCCTGATCGCTGCCCAGCTCTGGGTCTTTACCTGGGCTCCTATGCATGGGCGGGGGCTGCACGTGGCGCTCGGCTATTTCTTGCTGCCGCTGGTGCTTGTTGTGATCGGGCGGTTCTTGTACAAGGACAAACTCAGTTGGTGGCAGTGGCTGGCCGCGGGAGTCGCCGCTGCCGGGGTAACTGTTGAACTCATACGCGTGGGGGGCATCTCGTGGGAGACTCTGCTGGTCTGCCTCGGTTACCCCGTTTATTTTGTGTTCAGGCGCTCCCTGGGCACCAACCATCTCGGTGGAATGTTCTGGGAGTTCTCGGCGCTCGCGCCCCTGGCCCTCGTGCTGGTTGTCATCGAAATTACTCAGGGAACGGCGATCGCAGAGAACCCCTCGCTGTGGTGGTCAGCCCCACTGTTTAGCGTGTGGACCGGGATCGCACTCGTGCTGTATGTGGTGGCGTCCCGGCTGCTGACGCTGAGCTTGTTCGGGCTGCTCAGTTACCTCGAACCGGCTCTGCTGGTCGTGGCTTCGCTCCTCATTGGCGAACGAATTACCGGAGGCGAGTGGTACATCTACATCATGATCTGGGCCGCGGTTCTCATCCTCGTCATCGGAGGCGTCGCGACCGTACTGCGATCCCGACGGCGGCCCGGATCGAGCTAGCACGCAACTACGTGTTTCACCGCCACCGCGTGTAGTGTTCTGGGCATGGCAGACACCATCAACAACGAACCCACCGGGCACGGCTACATTGAGAACAAAGACCAGGTACTCAAGCGATTGCGGCGTGCCGAGGGTCAAGTTCGTGGGGTGCAGCGCATGGTCGAAGAAGACAAGTACTGCATCGATATTCTTACCCAGGTTTCAGCGGCAACGAAAGCACTGGAACAGGTTGCTCTTGCCTTGCTCGACGATCACCTGAGCCACTGCGTCACCGCGGCAGCCGCCGAAGGAGGACAGGTTGCCGCGGAGAAACTCGAAGAGGTCTCGGCGGCCATCGCACGACTCGTGCGCTAGTCAGATTGCGCAGCGAATTGGAGCATTTTGCCAGACGATTCTGTGAGAACGCGCTGCATTCTTTAGACTGAGAGGTGGCGTGTGCGTGATCGCGCCGGTCCTCACAGCGAAGGAACACCCATGGAACACGAACTAACTACTGCTCAGAAGCCTGACAACTTCGACATGGCGCCCCCGGACAGGTCGACGTCACTCCCGAAATCGACGAAATCAGTGAGTTGCTCGGCGAAGACACCAAAGAAGACAACAGCAAGGACGCGCCGTGGCGACAGGGGTATCCCTACGACACAAAGATTTCGCGCAAGGAGTACGAGAAGCAAAAGCGCAAGCTGCAGATCGAGTTACTAAAGCTGCAGGCCTGGGTCAAGGAGTCGGGCGAGCGTATCGTCATTCTGTTTGAAGGCCGCGATGCCGCGGGCAAGGGCGGTGCGATCAAACGCTTCACTGAACACATGAATCCTCGTGGCGCACGCGTTGTCGCCCTTGAGATTCCGACCGAGCGTGAGCAGACCCAGTGGTTCTTCCAGCGTTACACGCAGCACCTTCCAGCTGCGGGCGAGATCGTCTTGTTTGATCGCTCCTGGTACAACCGTGCCGGCGTTGAGCGTGTCATGGGTTACTGCACCCCACAGCAGTACCTCGAGTTCACACGGTCGGCTCCTGAGTTCGAGCGTATGCTCACCAACTCCGGTATCCACCTCATGAAGTTCTGGTTCTCCGTTGGCAAAGCGGAGCAGCACGAGCGCTTCGTTTCGCGCTCACAGGATCGCGTGAAGCAGTGGAAGCTCTCGCCGACTGACCTCGCGAGCGTCAATATGTGGGACGATTACACGGCCGCAAAAGAGGCGATGTTCTTCTACACTGATACGCCGCACGCACCGTGGACAGTGGTGAAGTCAAACGACAAAAAGCGCGCACGCCTTGAGGCGATGCGATGGGTGCTCTCACGGTTCGATTACCCGGACAAGGATCACGCGGTTGTTGGTACTCCCGACCCGAAGCTGATCGGGCCGCCTTCTGAGGTTTACGACGACGGTGAAACCCCGACGGGCACCTTCCCGGTCGTCAACGGAGGCTAGTCTTTTCGGCCAGCTGCACGAGAGCCCAGTTTTACATCTTTCACCTCGGGAAAGTCATGTAAAACCGGGCTCTCGTCGTGTGCTGGACGAACCGCGTGTCCGAGCTACAGCCCCGAGTACGCGTGCAGGCCTTTGAAGAAGACGTTCACGATAGTGAAGTTAAAGATGACCGCCGTGTAGGCGATAATAGACAGCCACGCTGAGCGCGTGCCGCGCCAGCCGCGCGTCGCCCGGGCGTGAATAAACCCGGCGTAGAGCACCCAGATGACAAAGGTCCAGACTTCCTTTGTGTCCCATCCCCAGTAGCGGCTCCACGCGGCCTCTGCCCAGATGGACCCAGCGATCAGCGTGAAGGTCCAAAACACAAAGCCGATGATGGCCATGCGGTAGGACAAGTCTTCAAGACGCACGGCTGTGGGCAGGCTCGTCAGGAAGCGTAGACCCTTGACAGGCTCCTTGGCGGCAAGTTGAGCCTCGCGGCGGGACTGCAAGAGCTGAAGCACCGAGAGACCAAACGAGAGCGTTAAGAATCCAACTGCCAGCACTGCCACAAGTATGTGGATGACCAGCCAATAAGAGTCAAGGGCCGGTGGCAGCGGCACAATTTCAACGTAGAAGTTGACCTTACTCACTCCGAGGAACAGCACGGTCATGCCGGTCACAAGCGCACCGAGAAAGCGCAGATCAACGAAGAACTGCACCAGCAAGAAGATAAAGACGATGGCGCAGGTGGCGGTAAGCGCAAACTCGTACATGTTGGCCCACGGCACTCGCTCGGCACCGATCCCGCGCAAAATCGTCGCACCCAGTTGCAGAATGAAGCCGAGCACGGTGAGCGAGAAGCCAATCCGCAGGCTGCGGGATCGCGAAGGTTTTGCCGGCGTTGCCGTCTGCACAACATCAACGTCACCGCTTCGGTTTGCGAGATCCACCGCGTAGAACACAAAGGCAATCGCGTACACAACCATCGCCGAATACAGAAGAATCGTGGAGTATTGTTCCAGCTCAGTCAGCACAAAGCTCAACCTTACATCCTTTGAATCAGAAATCGCTCGATGGGCACAGATCTTATTCCACGCCCGTTGGAATTACTTAACCAATCGCGACACCAAACAGCAGACCTATCGCATAGGTCGCCACCATTGTCGCGGACCCCATCAGCACATTGCGCAGGATCGCTGGAAGCAGCGGTGCCTTGCCGAGCCGAGCACTGATCCACCCGTCAAGAACAAACCGATAACCACCGCTCCAGCCGTCACTAGAATCGTATGATCACCCGAGACGACCGCCAAGATAAGCGGGATCAGCGCACCAACGGTGAAAGCGACAAAAGAGGAGAGCGCCGCAACCCACGGACTCGTCAGTTCTTCGGGATCTATGCCAAGTTCAACCTCGGCGTGAGCTGCGAGCGCATCGTGCGCGGTGAGTTCTTCCGCGACCTGACGCGCGAGCTTCGCGGAGAGCCCCCGCTTGCGATACAAGCCAGTCAGTTCAGCCAGTTCAGCAGCGGGCTGCTCGTTGAGCTCCTGAATTTCCTTCGCGATGAGGGCCTTTTCGGTATCGCGTTGCGTGCTCACCGACACGTACTCACCACCGGCCATCGAGAAGGCTCCGGCGACCAGGGCAGCAACACCCGCCGTCAGGATCGCGACGACATTACCCGGTGTCGCCGCGGCCACACCAACAACGACTCCCGCTACCGACACGATGCCATCGTTTGCACCGAGCACACCGGCTCGAAGCCAGTTCAGGCGCTGCCCAACCTTTTCATCGGTGTGGGCCTCGTGCAGGTGATGAATCGCGGCCTCAATGTCACTGGGTTTGCTAGTCATGTCTTCATCATCCTCGCTGGGTCGTACCCCCGCAAGCAAGGTTAGGCTCGCATTAGTTGCGTCTGAGCAGAGGCTAAGCCTGCTCTTCTGGGACACTCCGACGATTCGCACGCCACGACATAAATGCGCGAATCGCCTCGATCAAAATCGGGATGCCCGGAATCAGAACAAGCACGATAATGAAGATCTCGCTGTACTCGCGCACAAAGGGGATCTGGCCAAGGAAGAACCCGAGCAGCGTCACACCAACGCCCCAGAGCAGCGCACCAATTGCGTTGTAGGTGACAAAGTGGCGGTACCGCATCTGGCCGACGCCGGCGGCGGCTGGCACAAAGGCGCGGAACACAGGCAGAAAGCGGGCAATAATGATCGCCTTCGGTCCGTGCTTTTCGAAGAAGGCGTGCGTACGCGCAACGTTTTCGGGATTGAAGAGGCGGCTCTTCTCTTTCTTGAAAATCGCAGGCCCAAGTTTTCGACCGATCATAAAGCCCATCTGGTCACCAGCAAACGCGAAGATAAACAGCAAGATGCAGGTGATCCAGATCGGCACATCGATCACACCGGTGGCGGTAAACAGCCCGACGGTAAATAGCAGTGAGTCACCCGGCAAAAACGCGAGCACCAGCACGCCGGTTTCCAAGAACACAAAGGCGCACGCGAGGATCAGGGCGATCCAACCACCGGTCTTGAGAAGCGTTTCAGGGTCAAGCCAGTCAATCCCGAGAAGTGCTGGAACGGTCGCGAGCGCGCTCGCGGCGGAAATCGGCAGTGTCACAGAAAGGCTCGACTTTCGTGTCGTTGATTTTGAGCGCGAAGCAATGGCCCCGACTCATTATGCACCTCTCCGCTGGGACGAACCCTGAGCGACTACGCCGAAGCGCGCTCAGCCATCTCCACCACGTTTTTTAAGAGCAGGGCCCGGGTCATGGGCCTACCCACCGGGTTGGGCGAGATCCAGCCCGCGACCTGTGCGACTTCTGGTGAGACGTCGCCCACGACCTTACTCTTGCCAGTCTCGGGGTCAACCTTGCGAGATACACCCACATCAAGCACGATCGCACCGGGTTTCACGTCTTCAGCACGCACAATACCTTCAGCGCCCGCCGCGGCCACGATAACGTCGGCCCGTCGCAGCTCGGCACCCAGATCTTGTGTACCAGTGTGGGTCAGCGTCACCGTCGCATTAAACTCGCGGCGGGTAAGCAACGGGCCGATGGGTCGCCCAACCGTCACACCACGGCCGACAACCACAACGTGCTTGCCGGCCCACGAGAGACCGTTGCGCTCCACCAGCTCGATCACACCGCGCGGCGTGCACGGCAGGGGTGAATTGATTTTGGTGTTGGCGTTCAGTACGAGACGACCAAGATTGGTCGGGTGCAGGCCGTCGGCATCCTTCGCGGGGTCTATGCATTCAAGGATGCGGTCGGTGTCAATGTGCTTCGGCAGCGGCAACTGCACAATGTAGCCGGTGCAACTTTCGTCGGCGTTCAGCTCCGCAAGGACCGCCTCAAGCTCTTCCTGGGACACGGTGTCAGGAAGCTCACGCTTGATCGATTTCATGCCAACTTCAGCGCAGTCGCGGTGCTTGCCCGCGACATACCACTGCGATCCCGGATCCTCACCGACGAGCACCGTCGCAAGCCCCGGGGTGACCCCGCGGGACTTAAGAACGGCAACTCGTTCGGTGAGTTCCTGCTTGATCGCGGCTGCCGCAGCCGTGCCGTTGAGGATCTGCGCTGACTGACTAGCAGTTTCGCTTGTCACGCGGCTTACCACTCCTCGAGGCCGGGGTACAGCGGGAACGCGTCGGCGAGCGCCTTCACGCGTGCCGACAGCGCCGCAACATCGCCCGACTGTTGCAGCGTCTGGGCCACAATGTCGGCAACCTCGGTGAACTCTGCGTCGCCAAAGCCACGGGTTGCTAGAGCGGGGGTGCCGATCCTCAGGCCGCTGGTGACCATCGGAGGGCGGGGGTCGAACGGAACTGCGTTGCGGTTGACAGTGATGCCAACGGCGTGCAGCGCATCCTCCGCCTGCTGACCGTCAAGCGGCGAGTTACGCAGATCGGCGAGCACAAGATGCACGTCGGTGCCACCGGTGAGCACGTCAACACCCGCTGCGCGGGAAGCATCGGTGGTCAGTGCGTCAGCGAGCAACTTGGCTCCCGACACCGTGCGCAGCTGGCGCTCCTTGAACTCGTCGGTCGCCGCAAGCTTGAACGCAGTCGCCTTGGCAGCGATCACGTGCATCAGCGGGCCACCCTGCTGGCCGGGGAATACGTTCGAGTTGAGCTTCTTGTAAATCTCAAGATCGTTCGTGAGGATGAAGCCAGAGCGCGGGCCACCAATGGTTTTGTGCACGGTGGACGAGGTGACGTGCGCGTGCGGCACGGGGCTCGGGTGAATGCCCGCTGCGACGAGGCCTGCAAAGTGGGCCATGTCGACCCAGAGGGTTGCACCAACCTCATCGGCGATCGCACGAAACGCAGCAAAATCGAGCGTGCGGGGGTATGCCGACCAGCCCGCGATGATGACCTTGGGCTTCGTCTCAAGCGCTTTCTGGCGCACCACATCCATGTCAACGAGGAAGGTCTCGGGGTCAACGCCATATGAGACAACGTTGTAGAGTTTGCCCGAGAAGTTCAGCTTCATGCCATGGGTCAGGTGTCCACCGTGCGAGAGTTCAAGGCCAAGGATCGTGTCGCCGGGCTCAGCAATCGCGCTCAGCACCGCGGCGTTAGCCGAGGCACCCGAGTGGGGCTGCACGTTGGCATACTTTGCCCCGAAGAGGCTCTTTGCCCGATCCCGAGCGAGGTCTTCTGCAACGTCAACAAACTCGCAGCCGCCGTAGTAACGACGCCCAGGGTAACCTTCGGCATACTTATTCGTGAGCACGGAGCCCTGCGACTCAAGTACCGCGCGAGGCACGAAATTTTCACTCGCGATCATTTCAAGCGTGGAACGCTGGCGGTTGAGCTCGTTCTTCAGAACTTCTGCGATCTCGGGATCGACGACCTCAAGCGGCTCGTTGAAAAAAGCGGACTGGGTTGACATAGAAATCCTCCATGAACTTAGCGACCCAGGCGAGCGGCCTAAAACTCGTGTGTCGTTCCCCGATGGTGTCCCATCTGCACGCCAGTTACGACTAGACAGGAGTGTAGCAAAAGTGAGCGTTGAACGCCCTAACACACCAGATCCACTGTCACGACTTAAAGAACAATTGTGGACTAGTAACAGAAAATCAACGCAATCAGGCCGCGAAAATATGACTTAGGCAAGATTCATATATTTTACGGTGACGCTCTTAGATTCATGACTATGATCGCACGTGGAAGACAGCTTCAAATATTTCGCGAGGTTTTTGCCGCACTTTGGGGCGCGAACTTCGTCTGACTTGAGCAATCGCCAATTTGGCGACGATTGACAACCCCCAAAACGCGAGAGGACACCTTACACATGAAGAAAATAGCAAAGGCCGCAATTGCAACGGGTGCAGCAGCGCTGCTGCTCATCGGTTCAGGCGGAACACTCGCCTACTGGAACGACAGCGCAAACATTAGCGGCCAGAGCGCGATCACGGCCGGCAATCTGCACCTGACAGCCACAGGAACACCCACCTGGAAGATCAAACACACGACGGGAGCGGAGACAACTGTTGCTGACATTTCCGCTCTGCGCATGGTACCCGGAGACAAGCTCACATATTCCTTCCCGGCATCGATTACGACTCAGGGCCAAGACCTGCGCTTCAAAGTCGGCCTGGCAGGGGGCTCGGTTGCCGCGCCCGCCAGCCCAACGAGCGCAGACACCGCACTCGCGGCTCGCTTGACAAACAGCGTCAGTTACGCCGTCACAGGAGCAACCCCTGTCGCGGCGCAACCCGACACGTTCGACCACAAGAGCAACTCGTCGGCGAGCTATACGACGACCATTACTGCAACCATCGACTGGCCCTTTACTGGCACCACGGCACAAGATAATCCCGCGAAGAGCGGCAAGGTAAACCTGTCGAACTTCACGCTTACTGTGACTCAGGTTGACGCCTCCCTATAACAGTCAGCTTGACAAGTAACAATCGCAAAAGAAAGGAGGTGACTCGGTGCGGGGAACAATACCTCAGCATGGCACACGTCGACAACGTCGAGATCTTGCCCTGCGTTCAAAGCGACGCGCACTGGTCACCTCCACTTTTGCAACAGGGCTTGCGGTCATACTTGGCCTGAGTGGCGCAGGCGGAACCTATGCTTGGCTTTCAGCAAGCGGTTCGGCCCCGGGAGCTACCGTGAGCTCTGGAACACTCACCCTTCTCATTAACGACTCGACATCGGCAGCGCTTGGCACCTGGTCAGTCGCACCAGCAAAACCAATCGCCAAGGCATTTGCCGTGAAAAATACTGGAGACGCGAGCAGCTCTCTCACTGTGCAGATAACCGCAACAACAACACCGTCCCTGATGTCTTACGCCACCGCACGGGTTACACCTGTTCAAAACTCTGCGAGTTGCGCACCGGGTCTCACGGGCACGCAGGGACCCTCAACGGATACGTTACGCCGAGTGCTTTCAGTACAGCCGCCGCGGGAACAACGCGCTGGCTGTGCCTCGAAGTTGGTCTTGCGGCCAATACCCCTGTGAGTGCGAGTGGGCAATCACTCAATTTCGCTCTGAATGTTACGGGTGAGCAGAATGCAGGATAAGAGCCCTACTCTCCAGAAAACCCAATCTTGGTTTCGCCGGAGAAGAATCCCCTTGGTCGCTGGACTCGTTGCTTTTCTCCTCGCGGCTGGCGGCAGCGGAGCATGGGCATTCTGGAGCACAACAGTGTCAGCTACTGGGACGATCAGCACACAAAGCGTCAGTATCACACACTCGAATTTTCCCAATCTTTCGGCGACTTACCTTCCGAACTCGTTGACTAGCACGGGCACGTTCACCGTCACCAACACGGGTCAAATCGCGGGAGTAGCGAACGTCCAGATGACGTCCGGTGAGACGCTCGGCGCACAGCTACCGATCTCGGTCTGGGCCGTGTCAAACACATCCGAATGTGTCTCTGGTGCGACCGTTCCTGGCGGTGCTGCAAGCGGCACCTGGGGTGCGTCGCCGACGCTCACGCCTTCGCTTGCAGCGGGCCAGAGCATCACATACTGCGTTCGCACGACCATCCCCGATTGGACCGCTTTGGCAACGACGTCAGGGACACAGCAGGCGCAGCCCCAAATAAGGGTCACACTCAACTCTGATGGCTGGATAGCGTCGGCGACTTCTGCGACAAACACTCAGCGGACACAGGGAATGTTTCCGCTTACACCAGGCTTCTTTACCCCAGAACTTTCACACTGGTTTACGATGCGCAGCAAAGCAAACAATGGCATTTGCATGGATGTGACTGCGAGCGGCGGCGCTGGATCCTCCGCCATTTCATACGGCTGCCACGCTGCTTCGAACCAACGGTGGGAGTTTGTTCCCGTATCTGAATCAGACCAGTCTCTCGTCACCATTCGCCCTCGACACGCTTTGGGCACGAGACTCACCTACGACGCTTCGAACAGCGAACTAATCCAAAACGCTTCTTCCAGCGCCTCTCAACAATGGTACGTGCAGCAAATTACTACTACCGCGCCCCTAACGTTCCAGTTCGTCAGTGTGGCAAACGGAAGATGCCTGAGCCTCAGAAGCACCTCAAATACCGCGAGTATGCCAACCGTACCCTGTACAGATTCCACCGCTCAAATTGTTCTTGAGCGCGAACCGCTTACGTATTCTCAGTCAGGCTCCACCCTCCGTTTTACGTTTGGGGGTCATCTCTTTCGGCCTCTGCCACCCTCCAGCGTTTGAGGGGGACAGAGTGGATCAACGTGACGACCGCCGCAGCGGCGAGTACCTACATTCAGTACACCTACACCGCGGGCAGTCCTTCGTCAACGAATCACCTTCCCAGCGGCACAAGTGAATTCAGAATCGTGGATACAACCGGGGTCGTGCTATGGGACGACATTCAACTCTCGCGCGTCGGCAACAATGTTACGGCGACCTCCGGCGTCGGGTGACCATGCAGGATATGAAGCTCGATCAACTCTTCCGCGTACGTCGCACTCCCCTCGGTGCGGCAGTGTGCGTTGTCGCGTTACTTCTTCTAGTTTGCAGCGGCATGAACCCCACCACTGCGCATGCGTCTCCTGGTGGCCTCACCGTTTCTCACGATGGAACGAACTTCGACTCCAACACCTCTCTTCCGGTTTTCGAGGACATGGGAATATCGGTGCCCGGAGCGCAAAACGTTGAGAGAGTCTGGGTGCGCAACGAAGGGCCCGCAACCGGACGACTTCAGATCGAGCTCATCAACCCCATCTCCAACAGTTCGGAACTCGCCCGAGGCTTTTCGCTGTCCATCGCAGAAAAGGACCACTCAGGGACTGAGCCGGTTTCAATTGCACACGGCATCCGCAACGGCACCTGTACGGTTTTGTCGCATGAGGTTCTCCTCAATCCAGGGGAAGTCAAAGAACTCTCGTTAACCGCGGCTATTGATCCTCACCTCAACAAACGCGATGGAGCGACCGGAACTGTGCGGTTTCAGCTGCGTGGCGTGCTCGAAGAGGCAGCGGCAGTAGAACGGCGTGCCGTTGGGGCAGCCTGCGAGATGACATCGACGCAAAAGGCCCCATTGGCAAGCCCCAAGTTGGTCACCACGGGTGGCGCATCGTTTGTACTAGCGGTGTGGGCTGGCGCTCTCGGGGTTGCCGGAGGGCTGCTGTTGGGTGTGCTCGTCCGCAGAAGGCACAAGCTTGTAGGTCTCAACGCTCACCCCAAAAATCTCGCCACGATCGTGGAAGCGCATGACTGATAGTGCCGTGCAGCAGGCGGACCAGCCTGCAGATTCCAGACGTGCTCGCAGGGCGGCCGACCGCGCAACGAGTAGTCGACGGGGAGTTCGAGCAACGTTTCGAGCGTTTGGCACCGGTCTCACGTTTGGATTATTACTGCTTTTTGTTGGCATAGGAATAGCCACTATTGTCGTCCCTGCAGTCACCGGCTCCACTGCGCTCACCGTCAGGACCTCCTCAATGGAGCCCGCTCTTCCTCCCGGAACCATGGTGGTGGTGCGGCCAACTCAGGTCTCAGATATTCGCCCTGGCATGGTGTTGACTTATCAACTGAACAGCGGCAAAGACACCCTGGTCACTCACCGTGTCACCCAGAAACAGTTCCTGGCCGACGGATCCCCGGTATTTGTCACCAAGGGAGACGCCAACCCCCAACCGGACCCCGCCCCCGTTCAAGAGGTGCAAATCAGAGGAACTGTTTGGTACGCGATTCCCTACGTGGGTTGGGTTACAGCAGTGTTCACCGGGCAAAGCAAAGCGATCGCAATAGCGATCGCCGTCGGTGGACTCCTCACATACGCAGCCTGGATGGTGGTCTCGAGCCTGCGCGATCGGGCGCGCAAAAAACCTACATCCTAAGCAAGAAGCGCTCACCGCCGACATTGGCGTGGAGGCACCCACCGGTCTAAGGTGCTGGCCATGTCGTTCTGACCCGCTACCCTTGTATCTCGTGAACACCAGCGCTCAGAACAGCTCCGCCTCTCAGTGGGTCCTCACTCTTTCCTGCATCGATGGCCCAGGAATCGTGCACGCCATTAGCGGTGCCATCGTCGCCGCTGGCGGCAACATCGCCGAGAGCCAGCAGTTTGCGAGCGCCGATACTGGACGATTCTTCATGCGTCTGCAGGTCGAGGCCGTCTCGCAGCCCGAGACGTTTGAGGAACGCTTCAGCGGCACACTTGCACCCGTAACCGAGCGCTACAACATGAACTGGCGCCTTGACCGGGTGGGGCGCCCGGTGCGCACACTGATCCTCGCCTCTACCGCTACCCACTGCGTCAATGATCTGCTGTACCGTCGTCGCGGTGGGCAACTGCCCATAGAGGTGCCACTGGTGCTTTCGAATCACGACACCGTACGAGACATCGCCGAGTTCTATGGTGTTCCGTTTGAAGAGCGCAGGATCGCAAACGCCACTGACAAAGCTGAGTTCGAGGCGCGTGTGCTTGAAGCCGTCGAAGAACTCGATATCGAGCTCGTGGTGCTTGCGCGCTACATGCAGATCCTGTCGCCTGAATTGTGCGAGGCACTCGCAGGCAAGGCCATTAACATTCACCACTCGTTCTTGCCTGGTTTTAAAGGCGCAAACCCCTACAAGCAGGCGCACCAGCGTGGTGTGAAGTTGATCGGAGCAACCGCACACTTCGTAACGACGGATCTCGACGAGGGTCCGATTATTGAGCAGGATGTGACCCGCGTTGACCACTCATATTCACCGCGTGAGCTGGTGCAGCTGGGACAAGATGAAGAGGCGCGCGTGCTGCGTCGAGCGGTGAACTGGTTCGCGGAGAACCGCATCCTCGCTGACGGCGACCGCACCATCATTTTCCGCTAGCCCCAGGCTCTTGCGTAGCGCACTCCCGCGAACGGCCAGGCGCACCTCGCACCCCGCAGAAGATGACACAGTTCTCCCCTAAGCATCATCAACACCTGCCAGCGCTTCGAGTTCGGCACGCAAACCGCGCACCATCGCGCGAATACCGAGATAGAACGCTTGATCCGCGGGAGAAACACCGGATTCAGTAAGGTATCGATCCCGGGCCGCATACACTGCTGCAAAGTCGGCGACGTCGTTGCGGGGTCCAGGGTCCAGCATCGCGGGGTCGGCCGCGGCGTCGAGAGCCGAACCCAGCACAAACGATTCAATAGCCACGATCACAGAGAGTGCTTGACCCCGCGGCCAGCCCGCCACAACCATGGCACGGGCAACCGCGTCATACATGAGGCTAGTGCGCGCGTTGGAGCTCAGCGGCTGTGTCGCAAGCAATGCAATCGTGGGCGGGTGGGCGGCGAATGCCGCACGATAGGAATCAGCCCAACGAACCAATGCTTCACCCCACTCCACGCTCGCGAACATGTCGACATCGATGCGGTCGCTGATCAGTTCGCGAATGCCCGCAATCAGATCCTCATGACCAGAAACGTGGTTGTAGAGCGCTGAGGGTCGCACGCCGAGCTCGCGAGCAACTTCGCGCATACTTGCCCCACCCTCGCCACGCTCGTCGAGCAAGCGCAAGGCGGTTTCCAAAATCATTTGCCGACTCAACAGTGGAGTTTTCGGGCGCCCTGCCCGTCGCCCCTGTTTCTCATCTAACACAAGCAATGCCCCTATCGCATCCAATTTTTCTCTCGGGTAACACTTTTTTGCCTTTTCGTATTATCCTCGACTCTGGGAGAAAAAGAACCCTGTTCATTTATGGCAGAGTTTATTCCGCGCACCACACCAAGCAAGGAGGCTTTCGCATGCAGACCACGGTGTTTACGGGTGGCACGATCCTCGTTCACCCAACCCCAGAAACCGAGGGCACCACCAGCCACGCGCTCGCAATACAAGGTGGTGTGGTCGTTGCGATCGGGTCCGAGGCGGAGGCGCTCGCAACCGGGCACAATGTCGAGGTCATAAATCTCGCCGGAGGAACACTTGCACCTGCACTCGGTGACGGCCACGCTCACCCCATGCTCGGTGGCCTTGAATCACTCGGGCCAGCTATACGGCAGGCGGCAGATATTCCAGGCATTCTCGAGGCGGTCAAAAACTGGCGTGCGGAGAACCCCGCTGCGACATGGATCGTGGGTGGCAGCTACGATGCAACTTTCGCGCCCGGCGGCCACTTCGACGCGCACTGGCTCGATGAGGTCACCGGCGATATCCCGACGGTTCTTCGCTCATGGGATTACCACACGGTCTGGGTCAACTCCGCGGCGCTCGCGGCAGCGGGCATGACCGCCGAAACCCCTGACCCCCCGCTCGGACGCATCGTGCGCCGCGAAGATGGTTCACCGCTCGGCACCCTGCAGGAGGCCGCAGCCAACGATTTCCTCGCGAACATCGCGCCGTCCTACACCGTTGAGGAGCGGATAGGGGCGCTCGAACGAGCAACACTCGCTTATGCGGCGCAGGGCACCACCTGGATTCAAGACGCGTGGGTCGAGGCAAACGATCTTGAGGTGTACCTCGCGGCCGTCGCGCAGAACCGCCTGCACACCCGAGTCAATCTTGCGTTCCGCGCTGATCCCGCGCGCTGGCGCGCGCAGCTTCACGAGTTTGTGGCAGCGCGAGAAACGGTGCGGAACCTCGGAGCAGACCGCCTGAACGGCGAAACGGTGAAGTTCTTTCTAGACGGGGTTATCGAGAGCCACACCGCGGCACTACTTGAACCCTACGCCGATCTGCCAGAGGAACAGGGGCTGCCCAATTGGAGCAGAGAAGAGCTTCTCGCGGCAACGCAGGCCTTTGACACGGAGGGCTTCCAGTTGCACCTGCACGCGATCGGCGATGCCGCGAACCGCAACGCGCTTGATGCCATCGAGGCGGCGACCCTCGCTGACCCCGATCGCGAACGCCATCACGTGATCGCCCACGTCGCCCTACTCGATCCAGCCGATGTTTCGCGCTTCGCCAAGCTCGGCGTGATCGCAAACTTCGAGCCGTACTGGGCGCAGTGCGACGCCGTGATGCGCGACCTCACGATCCCCCACCTCGGTCATCCGCGCGACAGCTGGCAATACCTGATCGGCTCGGTGCAGCGGAGCGGGGCAACGGTCTCATTCGGCAGCGACTGGCCCGTCACCACACTTGACTGGCGCCCCGCACTCTCCACGGCCATCACGCGGCACAGCCACGAGAATCCCGATGCGGAGTCGTGGTTGCCCGAGGAACGCATTGATGCAGCCACGGCGTTCGCGGCGTACACAACTGGCATCGCGCGGCAGGCGTTGGTTCAGGATCGCGGCACGCTCGAAGTGGGTATGGTTGCCGATGCCGTGTGGCTGTCAGCCGACCCCCTCAGCGTTGCGCCCGAAGCCATCGCTGACCTTACGATCCACGGCACCTGGCTCGCCGGCGAACGCACTTTTAGCCCCACTACATGACACGTCTTTAGCTTTCGCAACACTTCAAAGGAGATATTTTGAGCGATACCAAACAACCCCAGCTCAAGAGGGCTCTGGGCCTCACCGGCCTCACCCTCTTCGGCGTCACCTACATGACCGTCATCACGGTCTTCACCACCTACGGCATTGTCAATCAGGTCACTGACGGTCACCTGCCCGCGGCCTACATTGTTGCGGTCGTCGCGATGCTCTTTACTGCGGGAAGTTACGCCGCAATGGTGCGGCGCTACCCGGTCGCGGGTTCGGCCTACACATACTCACAACAATCGTTCGGCGGAGCCGCAGGCTTTCTCACCGGCTGGGTGATGCTGCTCGACTACCTGTTCATTCCGATGATCAACTTTATGCTCATCGGCATTTATCTCAACACGCAGTTTCCCGCGATCCCAAGCTGGGCGTTCACCCTCGCCGCGCTCCTTCTGGTTCTCCTCTTCAACATTCTCGGCATAACGCTCGTGAACAAGCTGAACTTTGCGATCATCGGGCTATCAGTGATCCTGGTTGCAGTGTTTATGGTGCTGGCGTTTAAGCACGCCCTGGGCGGGGACGCGTCGGTCGACCTCATCGAACCGTTCACATTTGGTGAGGGCGGCATCGGCGCCGTGGCCTCGGGGCGGCGGTGCTTGCGCTCTCGTTCCTCGGCTTCGACGCGGTGTCAACACTGTCCGAAGAAGCAAAGCACCCGCGCAGAGACATCCCGCGCGCAATCGTGTTCTCGACGCTGCTGGGCGGGCTCTTCTTTATTCTGGTGTCGTGGGCCGGTGCTATCGCTTATCAGCCTGACTGGGCCTCGCTCAGCGGTGCAGAAATCGATGCGGCGGGCGTTACCGTCATGAACAATATTGGCGGCGAAGGATTCACAGCCTTCTTTGTTGCGGTCTATGTCGCGGGTGCGTTCGGTTCTGGCATGACCGGGCAGGTCTCGGTCTCGCGTATTCTCTACGCGATGGGTCGTGACGGGATGCTGCCGAGGCCACTCTCCCGTCTGCACAAGCGCTTTGGCACCCCTATTGTCGCCGCGATCGCGGTGTCGGTGTTCGCGCTCTCGGCGCTATTCCTGTCGCTTGATGTCGTTGCCTTCATGATCAGCTTCGGCGCTCTCGCCGCGTTTGCCATGGTGAATCTCTCGGTGATTCGCACGTACATGTTTCCGAAGGGTGGGTTACGCGAGCACATCACCTTCTGGCGAATTCTTCGTTTCTTTGTGTTCCCGCTGATCGGCTTCGCAATGACTATCTGGCTGTGGACCTCACTTCAGCCTGGCACCTGGATTGTTGGTGGCATCTGGCTCGTGATTGGCGTCGGCATCATCGCACTCGTCACCGGGGGCTTCAAGCGCCCAGTGCCGAAGCTCGATTTCTCCGAACAGGATCCTACGACCCAGCAGATCGATCAGCTCGGTGAGGAATACCCGCTTGAGGGGACGCGGGGGTAGGTGTCTGTCGTTCTGCGCTAGCGATAGCGCAGAACGACAGGGTGCTACCGCAGGTGCTCGACGTCGCCAGCCGACACCGTGAGTTCGCCACCGGTCGGCAGATCTACAACGAGCGAGCCGTCATCCGCCAGCTTCCGAGCCCGGCCATCAACTATCTGGTCGCCTGGAAGGTGAACTCGAACTTCTGTGCCCAGCGTCAACGAGTGCCTCATGATGCGCTGACGAACGGCTCGCGGATCGCCCGACGCGAGATCCACGAGCCGCAGCAGCTCTGCACACACGTCGCGCAGTACACGGTCGAGCAGATCCTGACCGGCGGAATCCGATAGGAACCCTGCCTCACCGACGTTTGCCCCGGCGGCCAGCAGCGAGGTCGCCCGATCAGTGGGAAGTTCCCAGTCTGGAATGAGCAGGTTGATCCCCATTCCCACCACGACGGCACCGTCTGGCAGCATTTCGCACAGTATCCCGCACAGTTTCTTGCCAACGCGGCCCGCCTCGGCATCGTCTTCCGTGCGGACGTGCACGTCGTTCGGCCACTTCACGCCGACGCGCACGCCCTCGGTAAACAGCGGCTGGAGTGCGCTCACCACGGCGGAACCTGCGAGTAGGGGCAGCCAGCTAGCGGGCATCTCGCCCCGCCCAAAATTGCGGATGAGCACCGAGGCGGCAACGGCCGTGTCTGGCGGCATGACCCAGTCGCGGCCGAGGCGCCCCCTCCCAACCGTCTGATCTGACGTAGCAAGCAGCGTACCGTGTGGGGCCAGATCCTCACCCCCGCAGCCAGTTCGCGCAGCTCCGCGTTCGTTGAGGCAACAGCGTCGCGCCAGACAACCAGGGGCAAAAGTGATCGCGTGCGCGTCAGTTCCATGATTGAGAGACTATCGCGCCGTGGCGATACTAAACCCCGGCGAGAAGTCTCACCCTCACTTCTCACAGTTACGATCGAACCACAGCATTAGTGGCACTCCTCACACAAAACTTCGAAGTCATTAGAGAATATCTCCCACTTTGAAGAAACGCCCCACGCTAGGCTAGAGCGCGTGACCGCAGACATGAATCTCAGTACAACGGCAGGACGCATCGCCGACCACCGCCGCAAGTATCAAGAAGCGGTTGGTGACCGCGACGCAGCCGCAGCAGCGAAGCAACACCCCCGCGGCAAAATGACAGCGAGAGAGCGGATCACCGCACTGCTTGATCCCGGCTCATTCGTTGAGTTTGACAAGTACGTCAAACACCGCACACAGGGCTTCGGCATGGAGAACAGCCGCCCCTTCGGCGACGCTGTTGTCACGGGTGCTGGCACCATTGATGGGCGCCAGGTCGTTGTCTACTCGCAAGATTTCACAACCTTCGGCGGTTCACTCGGCGAAGTTGCCGGTGAGAAAATCGTGAAAGCCATGGAGTTTGCGCTCAAGACCGGCGCGCCGATCCTCGGCATTCTCGACTCGGGTGGCGCACGTATCCAGGAGGGTGTCGTTGCACTCTCGAACTACGCCAAGATCTTCCGCCTCAACACAATGTCTTCGGGTGTGATCCCGCAGATCTCGATCGTCATGGGCCCGTCTGCGGGCGGTGCGGTGTACTCCCCCGCGCTCACCGACTTCGTGATTATGGTCGACAAGACAAGCCACATGTTCGTGACCGGCCCGACGTCATCAAAACCGTCACGGGCGAAGAGGTTGGCTTCGAGGAGCTCGGCGGCGCACTCACGCACAACAAGACGAGCGGCGTCTCACACTACCTCGCGAGCGACGAGCACGACGCGCTCGATTACGCGCGCACCCTGATCAGCTTTTTGCCCGACAATAATATGTCAGAGCTTCCGGTCTACGACAGCGACACCGCGCTCGAGATCACCGCAGCAGACCGCCGCCTCAACGCCCTGATCCCCGACAGCGCCAACCAGCCCTACGACATGAAGGTCGCTATCGAGGCGATCCTCGACGGCGGCGACTTCCTTGAGGTGCAGCCGCTGTTCGCCCCGAACATGCTCATCGGTTTTGGTCGAGTTGAGGGCCGCACAGTGGGCATCGTGGCGAACCAGCCGAACCAGATGGCAGGCACACTCAACATCGACGCGAGCGAAAAAGCTGCACGATTCGTGCGGTTCTGTGACGCCTTCTCGATCCCGATCCTCACCCTCGTTGATGTGCCAGGTTACCTGCCCGGTACCGATCAGGAGTTCCAGGGAGTTATTCGCCGCGGCGCGAAGCTGCTCTACGCATACGCTGAGGCCACGGTGCCGCTTGTCACGATCATCACTCGTAAGGCCTATGGTGGCGCGTACATTGTGATGGGTTCGAAAGAGATGGGCGCCGACATTAACATCGCGTGGCCCACCGCCGAAATCGCCGTGATGGGCGGTGCGGGCGCGGTCAACATCCTTTATCGCAAGGAACTCGCCGCTGCTGAGGCCGCCGGGCAGGACGTCGAGGCCCTGCGCGCCGAGCTCACGGCAAAGTACACCGCCGACGTGACCTCACCGTTCCTCGCGGCCGAACGCGGCGAGCTTGACAACGTGCTTGAGCCCGCGGGCACTCGCCTCGCGGTGATCAAGGCTCTGCGCGGTCTGCGCGGAAAGCGCACCGAGCTGCCCGCCAAGAAGCATGGAAACATTCCGCTGTAAGTGCGGCATCATCCCCTCAGTTCAAGAGACAGATCGGCAACACAGTGAAACACGGTTTACTACCGCCCGATGCAGCCGCACGCGACGCAGCAAAGCGCGAAGAAGTGGGCGAGGTCGACACGACCGTTACCGGCGACGACATTCACTTTGTCACCCGCGGCGTGAGTGCCGAGGAGCGAGCCGCGACTATCGCCGTGCTCACCCAGGTGCGCACTGAAGAGACACAGCGTGTGAAGCGAGTAGCAAGGCGCGATCGTGAGCCTTGGGCCAGATCACAACGTGTTCCCGAGGGGATCGGCGAGCTTCTCGCAGACGGATAGCTCTTCCCGCCGACGGCGAACATCTCGCTCAATGTCAGAGGTCGCGCACTAGGCTAACCCCTATGTCGTCGACGGTGAAGCAGGTGCAGCAGGATCTCCGCGAACTCATGCAGCGGGACGTGCATCTCGATTACCGACCGCAGGGGCACCTCGCTGATCGCCCGACCCGGCGATCCTCAGTTCTGATTCTCTTTGGAGCGCTTGACCGCACACCCGCGACGGAGTCGGCCGGTTCTGTGCCACCCGAGCTCGACGTGCTACTCATTCGCCGCTCGAACACGCTTCGCCACCACCCCGGCGAGATCGCCTTTCCCGGGGTGGCGTTGAGCCGCAGGATCGTAACCTCATTATGACCGCACTACGTGAGGCCGAGGAAGAGACCAACCTCGACCCCAGCGGAGTTGAAGTGCTCGGAATGCTGCCCGAGGTGCACATTCCAGTGAGCAACAACCTTGTGACGCCGGTTGTGGGCTGGTGGACTCGACCCAGCCAAATTGCGGCCGATACGAGCGAGTCGGTAGAGGTGTTTCGTGCGCCAGTTGCCGAGCTACTGGATCCGGCAGTCCGCGGCACCTCGGTGCTTCGTAGCGGCCCGAAGACCTTTCGTGGGCCGGCGTTTCAACTCGGTTCTCGCTTCGGCGGGCACCTCGTGTGGGGATTCACCGGGATCCTGCTCTCTTCGTTGTTCAGAGAGCTGCAGTGGGAACTTCCCTGGGACACGAAGCGCGAGTTTATACTGCATCGCTAGCGCCTACGCGTGGTAAATCTCGGCGAATGCCTCGGGAGGGAAGGTTGTGTCGGTGTCACCTAGTTGAAGGGCAAGCGCAGTCGCCTTCGCCGCGTCTTCAAGGTTGAGCGCCCTCCGGTAGGTCATCTCAACGGAGTCGCCAACAACAGAACACCCGTGGTGCTGCATCACCACGCAGTTGTGTGACCGCAGTTGTTCGGCCGCCGTGTCTGCGAGCTCGTCTGATCCGTTGTGGTAGAACGGGGTCAGGCCGACCGAGCCGACGTAAAAGGCGTGGTCGAGCGTCAGCAGTCTGATCTCGTGCCCGATGCTCGCAAGCACAACCGCGTGCCGCGGGTGCAGGTGGATGACACACGCGGCGTCGGGGCGAGCCAGGTAGGCACGATGGTGCAGTTTCCACTCACTGGAGGGCTTGGATCCGGTCGATCTCTTGCCCGTCTCGTCGTCTTCCAGCCTTAGCTCCACAAAGTCGCCAGGCGTCAGTCGGTCCAGCCACGTACCACTCGCCGTCACAACGAAGCTATTCTCTGACACCCGAGCCGACAGGTTTCCACCACTCGCGAGCACAAGCCCTCGTTCAACGGCATCGCGTCCCACCGCAATCAATTCGTCAATCAGGCGATCCCTATCCCGGTGCTCAGTCATCGCTGGTCCCTCCGCTCAGTGCCCAATACGTGGCCACGGCCTGCTGGTCACTGAACGATGATACATAGTCGAGGATCGCGCGCGCCCTCCCCTGCCGCACGAGTCCCGCATCGCTCGTGTCACCGCTCAAGAGTTCGGGGCGGGATCGCCTCAGTTCAAAGCCAGCTTCGGTGGCCTCATCGACCCACTCAGTGAGGCGACGCGGGGCCCTCGCGGCATCAACCGGGTCGCTCAACCAGTCCTCAAACCCAAGCGCAAGCCCCTCTACCATGCGTGCCTGCCCGCGCTGGTCCTGCCCAAGCTCAGGCCGATCCAGCACAAAGTGAGTATGCACAAACTTCAGCACTTTCACCTCGTGCCACGCCTGCTGGTTCAGGCGTACGTTACCACTGCGAACGTGCGGCTGATCCTCCACGACGATTGCGGTGCGCAGGTGCTCAATCCACTTGCGGGTGAAGCCTGAGACCGCACGCTCGCTCTCGATGCCACCGTCGTAGGGCGCTGCGAGTAGCGACTCGGCGAGGTCTCGATTCACGCGCTCGACCGCGGCTGTGAAGGCATCACGGTCGGCGATCCAATCGTCTTTCAGAAGTAGCCGCCGCCATAGAGCTTCGAGCGAGTGTCCGGGTGCACGCCATCGAGTGCCCAGCTCACTGAGGTTAACGGCAGCCATCTCATCGGTCGCCGCGAGCCATGCGCGAAGTTCTCCGGCCACCGCAGCCTGTTGCAGCACCCCGGCACGGGTAAAATCGTCAAGGTCATGCACCGCGTACGCGATGTCATCAGCAAGATCCATGACGGCACACTCGAGCGTTTGTTCACCGCGACCAATGTTCGGGTACGCGGATCGCGCCTGGTCCATCTCAGCAGCATCGAGCGCATAAGCCGAGAACTTCTCGGCACCACCGGCGACATCGTAACCGACCCGCGGGGGCGCTCGGCCACAGGCAGGTCGCTCAGACTGATGCCGATCCACTCGGTTCGTGTCCACGGGTACTTCAGGGTGGCCGCTCGCACCGCGGCCGTGAGGTTCAGGCCGGGGAAGTCGCGACCCAGGGTGTCGAGTTGGGTCAGGATCCGGAAGCTCTGGGCGTTACCCTCGAATCCCTCCGGCAACCCGAGCCTGCCGCGGGCTACCCGATCCAGCACCCGCTCGCCCAGGTGCCCAAAGGGAGGATGCCCAAGGTCGTGCGCGTGCCCGGCCGCCTGCACCACAATCGTGTCACATCCACCGAGTCTTGCGATCGTGGCACCAGCGGCGTCATCTTCGACGCGCTCACCCCTCACAAATGCCCGGTGCCTCGCCTCGAGCTCGACCAGGTTCGAGGCGATCACACGCGCAACCGCGCTCACCTTCAGTGAGTGGGTGAGGCGGTTGTGCATGACCGGGCCGACCCCGGATCGCGGAATCACCTGGGTCACGTCTGAGAGCCTGGCGAAGTAGGACGAGAAGCGGACCCGCTCGAGGTCGATTCGGAACTCTTGCGCATCGCTCGAGTGATGTCGGACGCCGCCTGCTGCGCTGCTGGAGTGCTCGTTGCTGTTGTCTCCGCCGTTCTCACCAACGCTGGTGGCCCGGTGCTGCGACAAAGCTTGGTCGGCATAGCGCCTCGATGCCCGCCCCACACTCGCGGCTCCGCGATCCTGTTCACTCATGGTTCCATTCAAGCATGTCGGCCAACTCGTTAGACTAACGCAAAAGCAATGAGCTACCGAAGATGAGGATCCGATGAGCAAGGCCACCGATTCCCCAGCAAATCAGACGCGTGCAGAGAGCATTCCCGGTATTGAGCGCGCGACCGGACGTGACTGGGCCGATTGGGTACGTATCTTCGAAGCCGCGGACGCCAAGTCGAAGCCGCACAGCGAGATCGCAATTATCGCGAGGGCTGAGGTTCCTGAGACGCTATACAACCCCGACTGGTGGGCGCAGGCCGTTGCAATCGCGTACGAGCAGCACGCTGGACTTCGGGTACCTGGCCAGTCGTCAAGTGGCACGTTTCGTGTGAGCGCTAGCCGCACGCTCCCCTTGATCGTGACGCCGCGATTGAGGCGTGGGCCGCCGCAGCAAGGATCACCGAACACCTCGGACACGCAGCGGGCGAGCCGCGGCGATCCCGCACTGAGAAGCGCACGTTCTGGCGGGTGGATCTTGAGGGAGCGGGCCGCGTCGAAGCATCGGCAACCCCGAAGGATGATACCCGCGTGATCCTCGTTATCAGCCAAGACGGTCTGCCCGACGGCGAGCGCATCGAGGAGTGGCGAGCGCACTGGAAGTCGTTGCTCGCGGCGCTCTAGTGACAGGGTGTGGGCGCAGTTCAACCGTATGAACACATAAGTGGTTGAGCTGCACTCACAAGACACGTGCAATCCCACCGATTGCCAGCTTCTTCCCTACTCATTCGGAGGGATTTCATCGGACTGACTGCCATGGTTGAAGCATCACTCAGCGTCAGGAGCAATTGTGAAGCGGTCCCAGAAGGTACTTGTCGGAGTGGGCGTCGGTGTACTTGTCTTGGGTGCCGCTGCTGCGATTGCCGGACCCGTCATCTACCGAGACTTGATTGCGGCACCTGCAGCCGATACACCGACGCTGAGCGGCGATGCAAACATGCTCGACAGCAGCACAGCTTCTGGCTCTCCGCTCGATCCAACCCAGCTTGCGGGCACGTGGAAAGTGTCAAGCGGCTCAGAGGCGGGGTATCGCGTCAATGAGGTGTTGAATGGCACGGACGTGACGGTGACGGGCCGCACGAACCAGGTAGACGGAACCTTTACGATCGACAACACGGGCCTCACCCTTCAGGCCGCAGACCTCACCGTTGACGTCGCATCAATCGCCACCGACAGCGGCAGTCGAGACGCTTACTTTCGTGACCAAGCGCTGCGCACCGCAGAGAACCCAACCGCAACGTTTAAGCTCACGACATCCGTGACGCTCAAGTCTGCGCCAAACTCCGGCGATGTCGTAAAAGCCGAGGCTACCGGCGATCTCACGATTGCGGGTGTCACAAAACCTGTCACGACCGCCGTTGAGGTGCGCAGCGACGGCACAACCGCCGAGATCGCAGGCTCGATCCCAATCACATTCCAAGATTTTGGTGTCACCGCACCGAACCTTGGCTTCGTCTCGGTTGAGCCAACGGGTTTTGTTGAGTTTCAGCTGAACGCGGCCCACTAACCGCCGGTTCCCTATTCCAAGTCCGAATCGCAGCGAATTCGACTGCACGCAAATAGAGAAAGATGACGGAGCATTACCGCGAGGATCGCGCGCCGCTTGATCCCGCGAGAGCATAGGGCTATGTCGAACAACATCTTGGCTGACCTCACAGACCCAGACTGTACCCAGAGCCTCAGTATGGACCCCAGCGGCGCCCCCTTTGCCGAGCTAGATCCTGCGCTTCTGCGCGCACAACGCACGAGCTTGAAGTGGACCCGTTTTCCAGCCGACGTGCTACCACTGTTTGTTGCCGAAATGGACTTTACAGTTGCTCCCGAGGTTCAGCAGGCTCTGATCGAACGAGTACTGGCATCTGATCTGGGCTACCTCGATGGCCCTGGTCCGCTCGCCAACACGTTCGCGGACTTCGCTCAAGATCGGTGGGGGTGGGAGGTTCCACTCGATCACGTCTACCTCGCCACCGATGTTGCTACTGGAATCGTCGAGTCGATTCGTGTCGCCCGACCCGAAGGGGGCGTATCGCGGTGGCCACCCTGTCTACCCGAGCTTCTTCGAGATGTTCGACGAGTTGCCGGTTGAGGCCGTTGAGATTCCGCTACTCGGCACGGCCGCCGGAGACTCACCCCGCCTCGATCTCGCAGCGATCGAGAGGGAATTCGAGCGTGGCATCGATATCTTCTTGCTGTGCAATCCGCACAACCCACACGGTCTGTTGCATTCGCCCGAGGATCTCACCGAGCTTGCGCAGCTCGCAGCCCACCACGACGTATTTGTGGTGTCAGATGAGATCCACGCCCCTCTCACACACCGCGGACAACGCTTCACACCGTTCGCTCCCATCGCTGCGGCGGCGGGAGCGCTCTCTGTCACCACGACCTCGGCCAGCAAGGGCTGGAATCTTGCGGGGGTCAAGTGCTCCGTCATTGTTGCTGCCGACGAGCGTGCAAACAGCGTCCTGCAGTTGCTGCCCCCGAGGTGGTCTGCCGCGCCAGCATTCTCGGGCTGCACGCGAGTGTTGCGGCGTTCTCAGGGCTCGAGAGTGGCTCGACCGCGCGGTCGCCCAGATTGAGGTTAACGACGCACTACTCGCGGAGTTAGTTCAGGATCAGCTTCCCGGTGTCACCTATACGCGACCCCGGGCTGGTTACCTCGCGTGGCTCGACTTCAGCGAGACGCGGATCGCAGAAGACCCGTTCACCGCGATCCTTACCGAGGCACGCGTAGCCCTGAACGACGGTGTCCACTTCGGCGCTGGCGGATCGGGGCACGTTCGCCTCAATCTCGCCTGTGCCCCCGACACGATCCGTGAAGCCGTTCGACGCATCGCAGCGATCCTCCCCCAGTCTGAAACGAGCGCATCATGACTCTTGCAGAATCGACCACCGTTGCTGCTCTGGAGGCGCCCGCCCATCCTGTGACGGACTGGGACGGCTTCGACTTCGAGACCCGACAGGTTCACGCTGGCGAGTACCCCGATCTGAACCACGGATTGCGAGTGCCTCCGATCGCGCTCTCGGCGGGCTACGTGTTCGACAGTTTCGACGACCAGGTTGGGCGTTTTGCTGGCCAGGCGCAGACTGAGGATGGCCCCGAACCCGGTCCGATCTACTCTCGCCAGGGCAACCCCACTAACGGGGTTGCAGAAGAACGACTCGCTTCGCTTGAGGGAGGCACTGTCGCGGTTGCGGTGTCGAGCGGGCAAGCGGCGATCTCATCGGCGCTCTTTACGCTCGCACAGCACGGCGACCACATCGTCTCGACGGCGTCTATTTATGGCGGCACGCGGATCTTGTTCGGCCGCAGCTTCAAGCGCTTCGGTATCGACGTTGATTACGTTTGGGATGCCAACGACGATGCCGAGTGGGATCGGGCCATTCGCCCGAACACAAAGGCGATCTACACGGAGACGATCCCGAACCCCCGCAATGACGTCACCGACCTGCGCAGGATCGCGGCCGTGGCTGCCCGCCACAATCTACCGCTGGTGGTCGACAATACGGTTGGCACACCCGCGCTCATCCGCCCCTTCGAGCACGGTGCGAACATCGTGGTGCACTCGACCACGAAGTTTTTGACCGGGCACGGGCCGCTGTCGGCGGGGCCATCGTTGACGGCGGCAACTTCGACTGGGAGTCCGCCGAGCTTGCTGGGCGGTCCTTTCCCCTGGTGACCGCGTCGCCGCGGCCCGGACTTGGATCGATGCTCGACCGTTTTGGTCGTGGTGCCTATGCGCGTGCCGTGCGCGAAGCCGTGGTGAACGACATTGGGCCGTCGTTATCTCCCTTCAACGGGTTTCTGCTGCACCAGGGCATGGAGACACTCTCGCTGCGTATGGAGCGTCACGTTGATTCGTCGCTCGAAATTGCCGCGTGGCTTGAGCAGCAGCCCGAGGTTGAGTCAGTTGACTATGCGGGGCTGCCGTCGAATGCACTGTTCGAGATTGCAAAGCGGGACTACGGGGTCGATGCCTCAGGCCGTGGCCGCACGGGCTCGGTATTCGGGGTAACCATTCGCGATGGAATTGATGGTGCGCGCGCATTTGTGGATGGTCTGCGGGTGTTCTCACGCATGACCGGCATCGGCGATACTCGCTCGATGATCATCCATCCTCTAAGCTCGACACACGCGACCTTCGGGTCCGAGATCAATGATCGGCTCGGGATCACACCCGGCCTGCTGCGCCTCTCGATCGGTCTTGAGTCATCTGGTGATTTGATCCAGGATCTGCGCGCGGCGCTCGACCGGGTGTGATGCGCAAGTCTCGATCCAGCCACGGGGTGCTTTACTCGTGGTGTTCGAGTGTCGCGCGAGCCGCGTCGACTGCCTCGGGCGTCGCAGCGTACTGATGCTCGGGTCCTGGGAAGGATCCCGCGCGTACCTCGTCCGCGTAGTCCGAAATCGCGGCGACCGTCGCCTCGCCGATGCTGCCGAACGACCTCACGAACTTCGCCGTGCCGCCCTCGGTGACACCGAGCAGATCATGCAGTACCAACACCTGGCCGTCAGCGGGCCCAGCACCAATGCCAATAATCGGGATCGACAGGCGTTCGCGCACAACCGCGACGATCTCAGAGGGAACCGCCTCGATCACAAGGCAGAATGCGCCAGCCTCCTGCACCGCAAACGCCTCTTCAACAATTCGTGACGCCGTCGCAGCGGTGCGCCCCTGTGCACGCAGTCCACCAAGGGCGGTTGCTGTCTGCGGAGTGAGACCGATGTGCGCGACCACGGGGATCCCGGCAGCAACAATGGCCCGGATCCTACTCAGGCGAGCTTCGTTACCCCCTTCAATCTTGACCGCGTCGGCCCGCGCCTCCTTAACAAAGCGCACGGCTGTCGCGACGGCCTGCTCGTCCGACTCTTCCGTCGTGCCAAACGCCACGTCGCACACCAGAAACGCCGTCTCGGTGCCGCGCCGCACGGCCTTCGACATCATCAGCAGCTCGTCGGTGGTCACCGAAACGGTGGAGCTGTGGCCAAGCACAACCTGGGCCCCAGAGTCCCCCACCAGCACCATGTCGACACCGGCTCGCTCTGCAGCGCGCGCCGCGGGATAGTCGTACGCAGTCACCATGACAATCGGTTCACCATTCGCCCGCTTTTCTGCGAGGCGCGGGATCGTAACCTTCGGCATCTCAGTTCTCCTTCGAGGTTGGCAGGCTCGGTGGGTTCAGCAGTTCATTATCGATCAGTCGCACATCGCCAACACGAGCAGCGATGGCACACAGCACGGTATCACTCACGGTTGTGGCAGGAACAAACGTCTCGGGGTTCACAAAGGCGAGGTATTCGGGATCAACGCGACCGTTCTTCAGCTCAGCCTCGGCGAGCGTGCGCAATGCGGCAACTTCGGTCTGACCTTCGGTAACCGCAGTCGACACTGCGGCGAGCGCGCGCGGGATCGCCAGTGCCCGCTGCCGATCGGCAACGCTCAGTCGCACGTTGCGGCTCGAGCGGGCCAATCCATCGTCATCACGTGAGGTGGCGCAGCTGACGATCTCCGTGGGGATGCCAAGATCGGCGACCATCCGCTGCACGACTCGCAACTGCTGCGCGTCCTTCTGGCCGAAGTAAGCGCGGTGTGGCAACGCTGAGAGCAGCAATTTTGCGACGACGGTGGCGACGCCGTCGAAGTGAGAGCTGCCGCGGCCTGCCCCTCAAGGGTTTCGGTGATCGCGCCAGAGACGCTCACCGTGGTGGCAAAACCCTCAGGGTACATCTCAGCGGCGCTCGGCGCGAACATCAGATCAACACCAGCTGCTTCTGCGAGGGCGGCGTCTTGTGCTTCCTGCCGGGGGTACGCATTGAGGTCGCTTGCCTCGCTGAACTGCGTCGGGTTTAGGAAGATGGAGAGGATCACCAGATCGTTCTCAGCGCGGGCTCGCTGCAGCAGAGAGAGGTGGCCCTCGTGCAGGGCACCCATGGTGGGGACCATCCCAATGGTGGCTTGATCAGCGCGAGCTGCGCACAGTTCGGCGACGGTTCGGACGATCCTCATTGTTGGCCCCCTGCCAGTGCACGTGTTGCCTTGGTGAGCGCGTCGAACAGCGCCAGATGTTCGGGCAGACGCTCGGTCACGGCCTCGCGCTGCTTGCGAACGGTATCCTCATCGCCGCGGGCAACCGGTCCGGTGAGTGCAGATGCCGCACCGCGTTCTGCCCAGTTACGCAGCGAGGCCTCTGCGAGTGGTATAAGCGCGGCACGCGGCACCTCCGCGGTCTCGGCGAGCTGCTCGGCGAAGCCTTCAAGAGTGACGAGAAAGTTTGAGGCAATCGAGGCCGCTGCGTGATAGGCAGCTCGATCGGCATCTGCCACTTGAAATGGCACCATGCCAAGGCTTTCGGTCAGATCCCGTGCCACCCGCAACGCCTGTTCTGAGGTGCCCGCGATGGCCGCGTGCGCACCCGAGAAAGATGCGCCAGGGCCCGTCACCGTCATGAGGGGGTGCAGCGAGAATGCCTCGTGCGGTCGCAGCACCTCAAGGGTAGAAATGCCCGAAAGGTGACCGACGATTCGTCCGGCAGCAACGGCTGCGGCAGCGCTGGCGATCTCGATGTCTGGCACGGCAAGCAGCACGATATCAGCCGAAGACCCGTCGGCGCCGCGGCCTCCCATCGGCAGCAGTTCGATGTCTGCAGAGCGCAGGGCCTCATCGAGCGCGGCTCCCATGCGTCCACGCCCAACGATCTGGATCACCGGGAGACGCGGCGCCCGCACCGACACCTACAGCTCCAGGCCGTACAGGTTGGGTTCGGGGGCGAGGATCACACCGAACTCCTGTTGCACTCGTTGCACGACAAAGCGGGCGAGTTCGGCAACATCGGCGGCCGAGGCGAAACCACGATTGGTGATGGCGAGCGTGTGCTTCGACGAGATGGCAGCGCCCGATCCGGGCAGATGGAACCCTCGTTTGAACCCGGCGTGCTCAATCAACCAGGCCGCCGAGAGCTTCACTTTGCCCTCTGTCGCTGCCTTGGGGACTCGCATCGGAATGCCCGCGGCAAGGTCCTCCAAGCTCATGACCGTGGGTGAGGCCACCGCACCACCCACCGAAAAGCGCGGAGCATCCGCCGGCAGTTCACGCGCAAACTGCTGCGAAACAATGGGGTTGGTGAAGAAAGATCCTGCACTCCACGAGTCGTTGTCGCTCTCGTCGAGCAGCATACCCTTCGACGCGCGCAGTCGCAGCACCTCATTGCGCACGGTTAGGATCGGCACACGGTCACCGATTGCGACACCCAGTGCAGAGGCGAGCTGTGCATAGGACACCACGGAGGTGGGATCACTGAGTTCCGTGAGCACCAAATCGATCGAGAGCACAACGCCCTCGCGCCCTCGCTTGATCGCCGAGTCGCGGTAGGCGAGCTCAAGCTCGTCTGCTGAGACCCGCAGCACCTCGCCCTCTGCGCGGTCGTAGAACTCGATCGAGTGGAGCACCTGCGATAGTTCTTGGCCGTAAGCACCGATGTTCTGTACCGGTGCGGCCCCAACGAGACCGGGGATGCCCGAGAGCGCCTCAAGGCCCGCCCAACCGCGATCAACGCAGGCCGCGACGAGCAGATCCCAGTTGTGACCGGCTTGCACGCGCAAACGCACTTGATTTGGGGCAGCGTGCGGATCCTCGACCCTCGCGATGCCGCTGCTGCGCACGAGCAGCACCGTGCCGGGGAAGCCCTCGTCGGCGACGATCGTGTTTGAGCCGCCACCGAGTAGCATCCAGGGTTCGTCGGCGCTCCACAGCTCGGTTGCGTTGCGAATGAGGTCCTCGGCACTGCGCGCGACAATCACATGCTCGGCAGGGCCACCAACGCGCATCGTGGTGAGGTCGGCAAGTCGCGCTCCGTCGCCGATGGGCTCAGGCACAATGTCGGGAAGAGTCACGCGAACGCCGCCACCAGCTGGGCTTTGCCGAGTACCGTCGATCCGTCGAAGACGACCTTGAGGTCGATGCGCGCGGTGCGGGCTTCGGGATCGAGCGCACCAATCGTCGCGGTTACCGTTACGGGAGCGCCTGCCTTTGCGTCGACTGGGACCGGCCTCGTGAATCGTGATTGGAAGTCTTTGACCCAGCCGGCGTCGCCGAGCCAGTCGGTGGCGACCGACCCCGCGGCACCCATGGTGAGCATGCCGTGGGCGAGCACCCCGACAGACCGACCTCTTGTGCGAAGTCGTCGCGGTAGTGGATCGGATTGAAGTCTCCCGATGCACCTGCGTAACGCACGAGGGTGTCGCGGGTCAGGGTGAGTTCTCGCTCGGCGACCACGTCGCCCACGGCGAGCTGCTCGAAGTTTGGTGTTGCCTGGCTCATGCGTTTTCGTCCCCTCGTACGACAAGCGTGGAAATCGCAGTGACCACGTGGGTGCCCTGCGCGTCAACGATGTCACTGGAGGCAGTCACCATCGAGTGTCCGCCCAATTGCTTGACGGCGGCGACAGTGAGGGTCGCGGTGAGCTCGTCACCAGCCACGATGGGGCGGGTGTAGGTGAAGCGCTGATCCCCGTGGACCACCCTCGTGAAATCAACACCCGCTTCTTCATCGGCGAGCAATTGTGCAAGGGTCGCCTCCTGCACCGTCACGGCAAAGGTGGGCGGTGCGACAACATCTGCGTACCCGGCGACCTGAGCGGCGGCAGGGTCGAGGTGCAGCGGCGAAGTGCTCAGCACGGCACGAGCAAACTCGCGTACCTTTTCACGTCCGACAAGATACGGGGCGGTTGGCGGGTAGACCCGGCCTTGAATGTCTGGATTAACCACGATGACAGTCTACAGAGAGTCCAAGTTGAGGGGCGGTTCCGTCAACGTCTGCTCTCTCAGCAACCCACGAACAGGAGCGGTGAACCCGACTCTTCAGCCAGATTCACCGCCCTAGACTGCACGAGTCCCTATTCGTAGCGCAGCGCGTCAATCGGGTCGAGCTTCGCCGCGCGCCTCGCCGGCAGCGTGCCAGCAAGGAACGTGATCACCAAGATCACGGCCACGATGGTCGCGAGCGATCCAATTGGAAACAGCATGAGGTCAAACCCGGGAAGGTCCTTCAGGAAGGAATCCGCTGCGATTTGGTTAACGGCCTGACCCAGGCCCCACGCCGCGACGATACCCAGGAGACTCCCCAGAGGCCCAACAGCATTGCTTCAAAGCTGAAGATCGAGAACACGCGGCCAGAAGAGAGGCCGCTCGCCTTCATCAAACCGATCTCTTTGGTTCGGTCCTGCACCGACATGTAGAGCGTGTTGATCACGCCTAAGCTGGCGGCGAGCAACGCGATCACACCAAACACCATGAGCACGGTTGTGATTGCGTCGAAGATCTGGGAGGCAACACCGCTCAGATCCTCGAGCGTCTGCCCCTCAAATCCCATGTCTTTCAGGTCAGCTTTTACCTGAGCCATGGTTTCGGGGTCGGTGTCGACCGTGTACAGAGTCACAGCAAAATAGCTGTCAGTGACCGACGCGGGCAGCCCCTCCTGGGCAATCCCGGTCACCTTGCTCTGCAGGGTGTCGTTGACCCACAGGCGTCCGGCGCTGAGAAGCGACTCGTTCATCACCCCTGAGATGGTCGCCTCAACCTCCTGCGTTGCTTGCAGCGGGTCGCTGACTCCAAGCGTCACCTTCGCTCCCACCGCGTCTTCGTCAGAGTCGAAGCCAAGCGCCTTCACGTACTGTGGCGAGACAATGATCTCGGGATCGGCTCCGTCAGCGGGAGCTTTACCCGCAACCACATCGACCTTCTGCCCCGGAGCAAGACGCTGCGCGGAGAGCACAAACTTATCGCCGTCGCTCTGAATGTAGTCGGGAGCGCTGCTCTCAAACGGAGTCACCGACTTCACGTTCTTGATCTCGGTAATCGCATCGATATCCTGCTGCGTCAGCGCTGAGCTGGTCTGGCCAAAGTTGGTCTGGGCCGAGGGGTCGTACACCGCGGGGCCATCGGAAGAGTCGGGGGTCGCACCCATGACCTGCACCAGGTTGGGTGATCCAAAGCCGCTGATCTGCTTGTCGAGATACGCAGAAACACCCGCACCAATTGCGGTCGTGAGCGTGATCGTGAACGCTGCGACAAAAATGGCGACGATCGTGAGGATGCTGCGCGTTTTATTGCGCCACATACCGCTGGATGCCATGTCTAGAACATCAGAGAACCTCATGCCGCTGTCCTCTCTTCCGCTACGATCTGTCCGTCTCTCAAATAGATTTGCCGGTCGAAGCGCGCGGCAAACTCGGGATCGTGGGTCACCACAACGAGCGTGATTCCCTTCTCCTTATTGAGATCAAAGAGCATCTGCTCGACCTGCTCACCTGTGTGGCTGTCAAGGTTTCCGGTTGGCTCGTCCGCAAAGATGATGCTCGGCTCGTTCACGAGAGCACGGGCGATCACAACGCGCTGCTTTTGCCCACCTGACAGATCATTTGCGCGGTTCTTCACCTTGTCGCTGAGTCCGACAGCCTCAAGCGCGGCGCGAGCACGTCGCTTGCGCTCGGCCGGACGCACGCCGCCAATCACGAGTGGCAGCATTACGTTGTCGAGAACGCTCTGCCGCCCGTTGAGAAAGAACTGCTGGAACACAAAGCCGTAGTAACTGTTGCGCATCTTGTTCACTTCACTCTTGCGCAGGCCGTTCACGTCTTTGTTGTCGAGATGGATGGTGCCATCATCAGGAGTATCCAAGAGCGCGAGCAAGTGCATCAGTGTAGACTTGCCGGATCCGGATTTGCCGACGATGGCGACGGTCTCACCCCGCTGAA
Source organism: Leucobacter coleopterorum (assembly GCF_011382985.1). Classification (GTDB taxonomy): domain Bacteria; phylum Actinomycetota; class Actinomycetes; order Actinomycetales; family Microbacteriaceae; genus Leucobacter; species Leucobacter coleopterorum. The sequence continues at coordinate 668,426 of NZ_CP049933.1, read as the reverse complement.
TATCGAGACTCACGCCCCGCAGCGCGTGAAACGCGTTCTCCTTTTTGCCATACGTCTTGCGCACGTTGACCGCTCTAATCGCGGTCATTGAACTGTGACTTTCCACTCGATTCCTTACTGCTCGTGTTGGTTCCCCGAATGTGCGCGGCAAGCGCCTTGGCCAGTGTATTGCCGCCGCATCCGTAAGTCCGCGGGGAACCCCGCTGCATTTTTAGGGTTATCCCGAATTGGTCGGATCAGTGACCGAGTCGCTATGAGTGCTGTTGCTCACCCAACTCACTGAAGACTTCAAAGAGCAGGCAATCCGAAGCCGGTTCACGAACTTTCATTTCACTTCGTCGTCGTGTTTGGCGGAAGTCGCACTCACCCCTGAACCTGTACCACAGCGAAACACCCTAGGGCAGAAATCACCTCAGGCTTGACAAACTCAATACACCCCGGGTATATTTAATGGGGACGAGAAATACTCCCAGGAGTATCTGAATAAATTGGAAGAAGGATCGCTTATGTGCCGACCGGCAACCTGCCGCACCTGCGGTAAGACAACTTGGGCGGGCTGCGGCCAACATGTCGCGATGGTGAAGCAGACTGTGCCCGCATCGCAGTGGTGTGGCGGAAAGCACACTCAGAGCCAGATCGACGCAGCAAAACCTCAGCGTGGCGGCTTTTTCGCGCGACTTTTCGGACGTTGACTAGGAACGCGAGCACAACATGGCAACGCAGGAACTCACGGAACAAAACTTTGCTGAAACTATCGGCAACGACGGCATCACCTTCATAGACTTTTGGGCAGCTTGGTGTGGTCCATGTCGGGCATTCGCACCCATCTTCGAGAAAGCCTCAAATGAGCACTCAGACATAGTGTTCGGAAAAGTTGACACAGAGGCTGAGCAGCAACTCGCTGCTGAATTTCGCATCACCTCAATTCCCACACTTATGGTTTTTCGTGACGGCATCATGGTCTATGCCCAGCCTGGTGCTCTTGGTTCGGAGCAACTCAACCAACTCATTCAGGGTGCCCGCGACCTCGACATGGACGACGTGCTTCGGCAAATAGCTGATCGAGACAAAAACTAAACCAGTAACCAACTTTTTTTACAAAGCACCTTAGAGAGGACACACCATGTGTGCACGAATAACCTGCGGATCCTGCGGCAAGCCGACCTGGGCGGGATGCGGACAACACATCGAGGAGGCGCTCCACGATGTACCCAAGGCCGACCGCTGCACCTGCAATTAATTCACGATTACAACGAAGCAAGAGGTAGAAACCATGCTATTAGAGCGCATATACGATGAGGACTTGGCTCAGGCCAGTTATTTTATTGGGTGCCAGGCTAAAGGGCAGGCATTGGTTGTTGACCCCCGCCGAGACCTCGAAGTGTACCTTGCTCTCGCCGCGAAACACGGCATGGAGATCGTAGCCGTTACCGAAACCCACATACACGCTGACTACCTCTCAGGAACCCGAGAACTCACCGCCGCAACCGGAGCAAAGATGTACGTCTCCGACGAGGGCAGACCCGATTGGACGTACTCTGAGCTATTCGACGATGCAGTACGCATGAAGGACGGACACCAAATCAGCTTGGGCAACATCACGGTCGAGGCCGTGCATACTCCGGGGCACACTCCAGAGCATCTTTCCTTCCTCATTACCGATGGCGCACAAAGCGATGAGCCCGGATTCATGCTTACGGGCGACTTTGTGTTCGCAGGAGACCTCGGCCGACCCGACCTGCTCGATGAAGCGGCAGGATTTGTCGACACACGATTCCAAGGCGCAAAGGACCTCTTTGCAAGCCTCCGCGACAAATTTCTCACACTGCCTGATTACGTGCAGGTGCACCCTGCCCACGGGTCTGGGTCAGCATGTGGCAAAGCACTGGGCGCAATTCCCGCCTCGACCGTGGGCTACGAAAGACATTTCTCTTGGTGGTCTCAGTATCTCAAAGCCAACGATGAGCAAGGTTTCATCGATGAGCTCCTCAGCGGGCAACCCGACGCGCATGCTTACTTCGGCCGAATGAAAGTTCAAAACAAAGTTGGCCCTGCTATCAGCGGAAAACTGCCGGAGTTGGTCGAATATTCAAACTCAGATCTCAAAGCTGAGCTTCAACAAGACACCGTAATTTTCGTTGACACACGAAACAATCGTGAGGTCCATAGTGGTACGGTGCCACGATCCCTCAACGTACCCGGTCTTGAGAAGGCTGCGAGCTATGGTGCCTGGGTGTACAACCCCGAGAAGGAGGATCGCCCCCTAGTGCTGCTAGCTAGTAGCCGAGCTGAGGCCAACCAGTTACGGGATCATCTGATGCGGGTGGGTATTGATCGGGTGCAAGGTTTCACCACTTCGCTCGATGGACTTGAACTGATGGCACCAAAGCTCGTGCAGCCCGAAGAGCTAGAAAACTCTGCGCACAGCATGCTGCTCGATGTACGAAACAAAACAGAGTATTCGGCGGGTCACATTCCCGGTTCCGAACAGCTCTCAGGGGGTCGAGTCATGTGGCACCTCGACCAACTGCCTGCGCCTGGCACCGGCACGATCGTAACCTATTGCCAAAGTGGGGTACGAAACAGTGTGGCTGCAAGCGCACTTCGACGCGAAGGTTACGACGTAGCAGAACTCGAAGGTAGTTACAACGCCTGGGTTGCTGACTCAGCTCACGTACCCGTCATGTCTTGAATCTGCAGCGGGCATTGGAGCATCACCTGAAGTAGGGGAAGCTTACACTGCTGCGATAGCGCTCACACTTGCGTTGTTTGTGGGTGTTTCGCGTGAACTTTTAGGTGGGGCGAATCAATTCGAGCCGTGCCAAACCCAGTTTCAGGAGAGTCGCTCATCACGCGACTCTCCTGAAACTGTTTGGTAGGGCGTGCGGGACTTGAACCCGCGACCGACGGATTATGAGTCCGCTGCTCTAACCGGCTGAGCTAACGCCCCCTGGCAACTTATCTATACTATCTGAGCAAACAGCAGCGGGTACACCAGGAACAAGTCCCAGTGCACCCGCTGTTGCAGGACTAAGGTTCCCTAGACCTCAGGATCCTGAGCGACCTCTTCTTGATCCGCACGATCTTTGCGACGGCGTCGCAGTGCAAGCAGCGTGAGGCCAAGCCCGACAACCAGCAGCAGCGCGCCGCCAACCCAGATCATGCTGTTCTGGGCTCCGGTCACCGACAGGCCGGGAACCGGATCCTTTTCAATAGCAACGACCTCAGCGGGTGCGAACTGGTTCGTCACGGTCACCTCAGCTGCGGGACTGGAAGCCGCAGGCACCTCGACCATAACACTCGACGTTCCCTTCGCTGACTGACCGCCGGCGAAGCTCTGCGAGAGCGCCCCGTGAGCCTGGGTCTCGGTCACGACACAACTCGCTCCAGCCCACACCGACAGTGTCGTCGACGATCCTGCATTCAGCTTGAAACTTGAGTTCTCGAGCGGAACACTCACCTGGTTGCCACCTGCATCCGCACGGGTACACGCAACCGCAAACTCGTAGTCAACGTTCTTCGGGGCGTCTCCGGTGACCTTCTTACTGACCTTAACGTCGCCCGCTTCGAAGGTATTCGTAACGAGCACCGCGGTCTCTTGCGCTGCGCCTGAGCTGCTGGGCCCGCGCAGATCGACGAGTGAGGACTCGTCAACCGTACTGTGGTCAACAACCCCGGCGGTCTGCGAGGAGGTCTTTGTGGCCTGAGCCCCCTTGTTATCGGGCTCGGTCACCGCACAGCGCGAGCCCTGCGGCAGATCCCGAATCTCCACCTTTTTGCCAACGGTGACAGGAACACTGCCGCCGAAATCGGTGACTGTCACGGGGTTTCCGCCGATGGTGAGTTCGCGCGTGCAAACCGCGGTGATGTCGTAGTTCTTCGGAACCCACGACTTCGCTGCGGCAGAGCCATCGACGGCCACATTGAGCTCGAGCAGCGCGGGCGAGAACACGTTCGTCATCTCAACGGTCACCTGGGTGCCGTCGAGAATCGTCACGGTCTTATCGGGAGCAGCGATGTTCGCGCCTCCCGCGTTTGTCTCGCTCACAGTGCACGCAGAACCAACCGGCAGGTCAGAGATGCTGCCCGATGTGGATGTAGCTCCGGGCCCAAACGAAAGCGTCATCTCGCTATCTGTACCCAGGTCGAGCGCCACACCACCCATCACACAACTGATGCCAAAGGTTACGTCACCAACAGCCGTTCCGGCTTTTGGAGTCTCCACGGTCTTGAGAACCGTCAGATCCCCACCAGCCGCGAAGGTGTTGATGAACTCAAGAGTGTGCGCACCCGGCTCGATGGTCAACATACGAAGGCCACGGTTGGAGTCAAGAGTTGCTGCACCACCATCAACGGCTGCTGCCACGTAACTCGCACCAAGGTGATCGGTTTCCTCGAAGGAACAGTTCGCCCCGACAGGCAACCCTTCAACGGGAGTCTCTGCGCCACTCTCGATCATGAACGGACCGTAGGTCTCGGTGAAACCACCGAACTCGCAGGTCGCATCTACCTGGAACTTCGATCCAGCAGGCAGGTACGAAACAGCGTCACCCTGCGCAACCGCGCTGACTAGAACAGACGAAGCCGCGTAAGCATTGGTCGTTGTGATCACGTTAAGCGCGGGGTCCGAGCCAAGCACGAGCGGATCCTCCGGGTCAGTCGTATAGCTGTACCCAGTGGCCCCGGTAGCTACAGAACCGTACTGCTGCGGTGTCCCCCGCTGCCCGGTTGTCCCAAGCGGCTGATAGCTTTCATCGGTCACCTGGCACTCCGCCCCGCGAGGCAGGTTCTGGATCGTCGCAGTTTCGACGCCATCGATCTTCGAAATACCCTTCATGGTGACCTGGCCGGTCAAGGGCACGGTCTCCCCCGGAGCAAGGCAGCTGTAATACACCACGTACTGCTGCGCCTTCAGGTGCCACTTCGCGGCATCGGAATCGGCGAGTGCGAGGTTCAGGGTGAGAGTCGTGTCTTGCGCTCTGCCACCGGATCGTGCCGACTCGGCGGCTGGCAACCAGTCACTCACTGGCGTTGCGCGTCCGGTAATTGCGGCGCTGTTCCAAGCAACCGCTGCCGTTGTCGAAGTGGAAGGAACACTCATCTTAAATTCAACGATCACGAATTCTCCGCCGCGCAGCAGGCTTCCACTGCCAAATGCGACGTCACCGCCGAGCGCCTTGCTAGAGGTGCTCGCCGCGCTCGTCCATGTGCCTGCACCACACTCGAGAGTCTTCTGGCCCGCATAGGCGTCTGGATTCAGCACGCAGGGATCCGCAGTGCTGCTGTACCGGAATGCATCAGCGACGGTTCCGTCGCCGCGCGCACCGAGTGCTTCGGCTTCCTCACCACCAATCAGGCGCACCGATCCGGGCACAAGCTTTGGCGTCCACTCAGATCCGCGTCCGCCCGGAAGCACAACTCCGCGGTCTCCAACAGCAGGCAGTTCGTCAGCAAAACGAAGAGACCGAATGTCATTGTTGCCCGAGTTGATGAGCTTGAGCCGGTAGGTCATTGTGCCTCCGGTGCTCGTCTCCACCACGCAGGGGTTGCGCACCCAGGTGCCATCTTGCCAGTCAGCAATCGTCGATGGCGAGCACTCTTCACCATCGATCGTCTTCGAGTCAACGACCCCAGCCTGTGCATACGATTCGATACGCACGGAATCGTTGCGCAGCGAGGTCACTGCAGCGGTCGAGACGCAGTTCGCCGAGGCGGAATCCTCTGACTGACAAACAGACTGAACAGTAGCTCCAGGGATCCCCGAGGCAACCAGGCGAGCCGAGTTGACGGCCGAACTGCCGGTTGGCACTCCATCACGCATCTGCAGGGGTACCTTAAGCACAATTCGTTCGTTGGGCTTGAGCGATTGCCCCTCAGGCCATACCCAGCGCAACTGCGTCTCCGCACCAGTTGTCTCGGTGAAGACGGGAGTAGTCGACACTCCAGCCGGAGCCGAAGCCACGGACCACTCCGCCGAAGAGTTTGCCGCGTTGTAAATGAGATTCTTCGGCAGCGTGTCAACCACCTGCAGATCACTTAGGTTGCTGCTCGCGCCGCTCAGATTCGACACAACAATATAAAAGTTTGTCCACGCACCAGGGTTGGTGTTTGCCGTGGTCGTGCCGGTGTTCGTCGCGGCATTGTAGGTGCCCGCGTACTTGTTCACTTTTGGTGAAGGTGAACCGGGGGTGATGTAGGCGAGCGCCGTATCGGCAATCATTTCAGCGAGCGGTGCCACGAAGGTGCCCAGGTACGAAGCGCCCGCTCCGGTTCCTGGCACCTGCCACTGCGTCTGGTTCTCAGGCAGTTTTGTTGCAGGAGAAATGACGTTCGGATCGCTACGCAGTGTTGCACGCAGCTTGGTTTCAATGAGGAGCGACCCCTCCGCCTGCATCGCAATGCGCATGCCGAGAATCTCATCTCCGGTGTACTGAACCCGGAAGCCAGTGACGTCGCTCCAGGCTTTCGGACCGTCTCCCTGTAGTGGGAGAGTGAAGTAACTACCATTGCCCGCGGCAATCGGGGAACTCCAAGCACCATCAGCACCTCGCGCCCACACTGTTGCAGTTCTTGCGCCGCTCGGGTATACCACTCGTGCTCGCGTCACATCAAAAGCATCGAATAACGAGCCCGGCTCAACGGAATACCCGGCAGGATCGGAGTCCGGCCAGCTCTTGCCGTCAAGCAACCCCGAAGACGTGGATGACCGCAGCGCCGAAACCGGAATGTTACCGGTGTTCTTCACCGCGAGGGTCCACGCGGCGGATGGCAGCAAATCTCGGTAGAGCGTTCCACCGGTGGTGTTTCGCAGCGAAACAGCAACCGAGCTATCCGCGACGTCGATGACCACCTTGTCAGCACCGAGGTCGTTGGTCAGTTTCATGTCACCGAACGCTGCGCTATACACGGGGCGAACCTCGGCAAGCTGTGAGACTTTGCCGCTTTCGGTCTGGAACGCGCCGTCAATGCTCTGCCCCGAAGTGAGGTCAGTCGGTTCACCGCTCAAGAACTTGTAGCTGTAGCCCTGGCGAACCTTGTCGAGCAGTGTCAGCTGGAATACGAGTCTCCCCTGCACTGTCGCGGCCGCGCGCTTCAGCCCGACATATTTTCCGTTTTGCTGCCACGTGACTGAAACGTCAACGATCTTGTCCCAGTCTGCCTCGGGTGGGTTCATCTGCGCGGCAGTCGCACCCACAGGCGCGGCAACGTCGAGTGTGCTGCCATCCGCGTAGGTGTATGTAATTTTGCCCGCGACCCGCTTCTGCGCTTCGGTGCCAGTTTTCGGAGCGTCGTTCATTTCGGGCCAGATCATCGACTCAATACCACTGAAGGAGTTAATGGCGAACGGGTTTGCTCCGAGGTCAGGATCGCCGCCAACCGACGCCCCGATCCTGTCGAGGCCAACCGCGATGCTGCCTGTCGCAGACCACTGGTTCTCAGGGAGCACCCCTGAGACACCGATGGCGGTTTTGTTGGACGCGTCAATGGTCATCCGCGACTTCGTCGCGTGCTGGGCAACCAACACGGTGGTACCGGTTAGGTTGCGCCAGTTCACCGCAGAATCACCAAACAGCTGATCAGGAGCAAACACGGCATACTTGGCTGAAACTTGCGAGGAGTTCAGCCAGCTGCCCCCTCCTGCAGCGAGGAGGCAGCGGCATAGTTGTAGTGGAAAATACCGCCGACTGACCCCGCTACCGGTTTCGCCGGATCACTCTTCAGAGCCGAGCGCAGAGTCATATCTGTCACCACCGAAAACGCGCCAAAGCGCTGCAACGGCTTTGACGTATCGGTACGAGTCACATCGACCTGAACGGCATACACGTCGTCGGCCTGTTCTGCCGTGATCTCAGAGGTCCACTCGATCTTGCGTTTCTCCCCCTGCACAGCAAGGTAGTTGTCGCTCTGCGAGTTTTCGATATCGTCGGGAGAAAGCTCAGTGCCTTTAAACTCGGTCGGGCCCGTAACAGTGCCCGTCGGTCCGACCGGGTTTCCGGCGCGGTCGAAGAAACTGATGGTCATCTTCTGATCGGGGCCGACCTTTGCATCGCGAGCACCAACAAACGCAAACACGTCAAGCGAGCTTCCGGTTGCGCTCCCACCGCCATCAACGATTCGTGCCTTCAGGGTGTTCTCGGTTGCGGGAACCCCCGCAAGCAAAAACGCCGTCGCAGAGCTCTGCCCCTGTATGCCAAAGGTTTTGGCGTCGGTGTCGTAGTGCTTAATCGCCCCAGCCCGTTCGAGTTCGAGGAGATAGAGGGAATCGCTGCCAGTGGCCGTTGCGGTGTTCTGACCGGTGGTCAGCAGTGCCGTATTGCCAACTGCGAGGAGGCCAGGCGTGGATACCGATCCGATGGTTGCTGGCGACACGGCAACCCCTGAACTCACCAGGTGATCGCGGAACTTGATCGTGGTTCCAGCGGGGGTGCTACAACTGAGGTCGATCGGAAATCGTCCCTCCGCAGACTTCGGCTGCACCGAGTACTCAACGCCGACCACGAGGTCGAGGTTGATCGACGCATCGAACGGAACCTTTGTGACGCTGGTTGGATCTGCAATCCGATCAATCACCCACACCATCATGCTGGTGGTGGAGGCGACAGGGTTCTTTTTGCTGTCGATGCAGGCAACGTCAGCGGTCGGCAGCGCCGAGAACTTCGTGGCGTTGAAAGGGTTGTTTGCGAGGTTCGCTTTTGTGGGGACGGTTTGTGGATCCGCCATCACGATTTCGTCAGCACCGAGCAGTTCGGTGGCGTTCTCAGCTTTCTCAGTTGAGGCCGTCAGTCGGAATCTGTGATCGGAGAACGACTGCGTCGGCTTTGTCGAGTCGTAGTAGTCGCCCGCCTTCGCTACACCCGTGAGGGGGTACACCGTCTGGTCGCTGTTGTCGCCGAGTTTCTTCTCTAGCTTTGCGGTGAACTGCGGCTTGACGATCAACAGAGTTGCCGCGTTGGTCTTCTGGTTCACGATCGCTCCGGTTGCTGCGACAGCAGATACCTCAGCCGAGTTTGAAACGCTCGTGCTGCCAGGGTTGCTTGTCGGCGCGGTAATCGCGGCACCGTTTGTGAGTCGCGTCTGGCGCAGTTTTGATTCGACCTTTACGACAGCCGCACAGGAGTCGTCGGCAAGAACGCACTCACCCGCGATTTCGCCGTTTACCGGGGCAGAGAACGTGAGCACAAAGCCCGCAACATCAGCAAGGTCCCGTCCGTCAATGGAGGAGTCAGGTACCGGGGATCCCGAAGTAAATGTCTGTACCTCGCCGTTCTTTGGTGCCGAAACGAAGAGATACTGGATTGTTGCTGTCGTGGCACCCTTCGGGAAGATCACGCTCGGAACAGCGGTGAGAGCCTGATAATCAAGGAACGAACTGACATCTGTGGAGGTTTTCACGCTGATCGAAGAGAGAACTGGAACTCCAGAGTTCGACGCCCTGATCGTTGTGGTCGAAGCTTCACCTGATCGATAGACCGAGGTGAGATCCCCCGACTCAGTAACCCAGTCGAGTGATCGCGAGATTGTCGGTACCAGGGCAACAACGGAGATGTCTTCGCGGGTTGAGGTCTCGACCCGGCCGGAGTCACCCGGTGCCGGATCAACCACTGTATTCGCAACAAGTGCCGTTCCACGCACCGAGCGAGCGGTGACGGTTGGATCAATCAGGCTCGATCCGTCGCTTCGTTTGGCATCGCGAAGTGTGTAGTTCGCCTGCACTGAGACCGTACGCGCCGGTGCGGCAGCATCGTTCAGCGCGGGCAACCCGGCCACGGTGACCGTGTAGCCCACAGCACCCTCAGGTGCTTCCACCGTCAGCTCGCCAGCAGCGAGAGCTCGAGATTCTGTTCGCCCACCCTCGAGCACAAAGTCGACTGCCGCACCTGCGGGGTTCTGGGTGAGAGTGAGAGTCTTCAGATCGAAGGCTTCAGCGACGGGGATCGATGTTGCGGGAATGGTCTCGGCGCTGGGATCCGTGAAGACCAGTGAACTCACCGAGTTTGCTGAGGCAACCCCGGTTGTGGTTGAGGAGACGTCCGCTCGGCTGCCATCCCCGACGCTAGTGGTGCTCCACTTTTTGGTGACCCCAACGAGTGATGCCTTCTGGAAGACCCGGAGTGTAATGTCAGCGCGACCGCTAATTTCAGTGGTGTTGGCACCCTCACCTGCGGTAAGCGTGGCGGTTGCAGACTGCACCGCGCCGTTGAGGCTCGCTGCGACAGATGCGCTCAGGCGAGAGGGTAAAAAGACGACCGAGGTGGCGGCCAGGTTATCCCAAGTGAGAGTCACGAGTTTGCCGGTGGCCGGTCCTGTACTGGGGCTCACGTCAACGGTGACCCCGTTGGGTGGCGTAAATGCGCTCGCCAGAAATTCAACGTCAGCAGGAAACTGCATCGAGAGTGTCGCTGGTCCGCATCCCGAGGGATCAGGGCAACCCACACTCGCGGTGTAGTTGAACTCACTCCCCGAGTTCACCGTGGTCAGCGGTTCGCCGCTGCCAAGCTCAACTGCTGCGAGCGAAAACGTCACGGGCGGCCCCACGGCTAGCGCAGGTTGCGCACTGACCACGCCTCCCGACAGCACTAACATCCCTGCGACTGTCAGCGCAATAAATGTTCCGGCGCGCTTCAAACGACCCTGCTTCATGTGTTTCTTTCTTTTCCCCGAAGAAATGACAGCACAAACGATCCCAAACTTGGCGGTCTCCCCAAAAGACCAGTTGCGCTTTCGTGAGGATCGATGCGCATATAAGCACCACGAACACTAACACACATACATTCGTTGTCTATAATTGATCACCATAATTATGTGGCCTTTCGGGCCCTAGCGACTTCAAACCGCGTTTCTGCGAAATGTTTGTGCAATATATCCAAGGGATACTCCGCTCCCTCCAATAGGCTGGAGCCCATGTCGCGTATTCGTAAAGTTTTGATCGCCAACCGCGGCGAGATCGCCGTCCGTATTATTCGAGCAGCTGCAGACAGCGGCATCGCCTCCGTCGCGGTATATGCAGACCAGGATCGCGACGCTTTGCACGCTCGGCTCGCCGACGAAGCGTACGCACTCGGTGGCACAACAAGCGCCGAGACCTACCTTGTTATCGATAAGATTCTTGGTGTGGCTCGGCGATCCGGAGCGGATGCTGTCCACCCGGGCTACGGCTTCCTGGCTGAAAACGCCGACTTCGCACTTGCGGTGGGCGCCGCTGGTCTTATTTGGATCGGCCCCAGCCCCGAGGCGATTGAGCGCCTGGGCGATAAAGTCTCGGCCCGCCACGTTGCTGAAAAAGTGAACGCTCCGCTCGCCCCCGGCACCAGCGACCCCGCAAAGGATGCCTCTGAGGTCGTCGCGTTTGCGGATCAGTTCGGACTCCCCGTTGCCATCAAGGCTGCCTTCGGCGGCGGCGGCCGCGGCCTCAAGGTCGCCTACCAGCGCGATGAGGTCGAGGAGCTGTTCGAGTCAGCCACCCGCGAGGCGATCTCGGCCTTCGGTCGCGGCGAATGCTTCGTTGAGAAGTTCTTGGAGAAGCCTCGCCACGTCGAAACTCAGTGCCTCGCTGACGCGCACGGCAATGTGGTTGTGGTGTCGACTCGCGATTGCTCGCTGCAGCGCCGCCACCAGAAGCTGGTGGAAGAGGCCCCCGCCCCTTTCCTTACCGATGAGCAGAACGCCGAGCTTTACCGCGCCTCGAAAGAGATTCTGCGCGAGGTAGGTTACGTCGGCGCTGGCACCTGCGAGTTTCTTGTTGCACGCGACGGCACCGTCTCGTTCCTTGAGGTCAACACACGCCTGCAGGTCGAGCACCCAGTCTCCGAAGAAATCACCGGCATCGACCTGGTGCGCGAACAGTTCCGCATCGCAGAGGGTGGCGTGCTCGACTACCCGGACCCCGTTGCACACGGCCACTCGTTTGAGTTCCGCCTCAATGGCGAGGACGCGGGCAACGGCTTCTTGCCATCGCCGGGACCAGTAACCGTATTCCAGGCAGCTTCGGGCCCCGGCGTTCGTGTCGACACGGGTGTTGTTGCCGGCGACGTTGTCTCGGGCGCCTTCGATTCAATGCTCGGCAAGCTGATAATCACGGGTGCTACACGCGAGGAGGCGCTTGAGCGCGCCCGTCGCGCGCTCAACGAGTTCGAGGTGCAGGGTCTGCCAACAGTGCTGCCGTTCCACCGCGAGATTGTTCGGGACCCCGCGTTCACCGCCGCAGACGGCCACTTTGGCGTGTACACAACGTGGATCGAGTCCGAGTTTACAAACAACATTGAACCGTGGGAGGGCGAAGTAGCCTCACTCCTGGCAGATCCAAAACGCCAGACCGTCGTGACCGAGGTTGCGGGTCGTCGCATCGAGGTCACCATGCCCGCGACCCTACTACCTTTGGTCGACCAAGAGGTCACGCGCGGCCCCGCGCCGAAGCGCGCGAAAGGATCGGGAGTCTCGTCAGCCACAGGCAACTCGGTCGCTGCGCCCATGCAGGCAACGGTCGTAAAAGTTGCGGTGACAGAGGGTCAAGAAATCGCAGAGGGCGACCTGGTTGTTGTGCTTGAGGCAATGAAGATGGAGCAGTCCATCTATGCGCACCGCGACGGAGTTGTGCAGAGCATTGATGCTCCCGTTGGCCAGACTGTGCCAAACGGCCACCTGCTGCTCTCGATAGTCGACGCGGAGTAGTCGGAGCAGTCCGGATAGTTCAAGACCCCCCGCTGGCTCGGCCAGCGGGGGTCTTGTCTGTATCGGGCTAGTGAGGTCCACCCCAAGTGGGGATCGACTTCGGGCCGAACGGTCTTCTATCGCTCGACCCCGAAATCTCAATCGAGGAGCGTTGAGTTGTTAAGTTGCTGTACCGTCTTGCGGCGCCTGATTCGTGCGAAGACAAAGGCACCTGAACCGAGCACAAATAACGCAGTGGCACCGACAATAATGGGCATTTGGCCTTCGCCGCCGGTGTGGCTCAGCGTGGTCGACAGAATGTCGTGCTGCGTGCAGAGCTTTGACCCCACCACACAAATCGGATCCATACCGGTGTGCGCTACGACATTGCCCAACCGACGGTTGCCCTGATCAACGTATGACTTCACGCGGACTGTGTACGTGACCGTGGCGGTCTCACCCTGGCCAAGCTCACCGTTGATTGTGATCTTCTCATCCGCGAAACTCGCCGTGATCGACTTCGCGGAAGAAACTGGCCGACCGTCAAACGTTGCGTCATCGAGCACATCAGTCATGTGATCTGTAAAGGACACCGGAGCAGGAGACGAGCCCGCAGGCGAGGTGTTCATGAACGTCAACGTATATGTCACCTGCTCACCCTCGGTCACCGCAGATCCCGATGCCGGGTCCGAGGTTTTCACCACAGACACCGCTCCCACGGGGTTCGCTGTGCAGGTGCGGTTGTTGGCATCGCAAACAGGGTCACCGCCGCGCGGTACGAGGAAGTTCGCCAGAACACCATCACCGCGAGCATCGTCAGCTCTGACCGTGACCTGGTAGGTAACCGTCACGACCTGACCGGGTTTAAGCACTCCAGTGACTCCGAACCGACCCTCAGTTATCGCGCTAGCGCTCAATGCCGCATCCGATGCCACCGGCGCCGAGGTCACATCCGCGTCATCCAAGATCCCCGCAAGGACATCCTCATGATCAACCGGCATAGGAGCTTCACCCCGGTTCGAGAAATGCAGTTTGTAGGTCAGCACCTCACCCGCGGGCACCGTGGTTCCCGAAGCAGGATCAACTGTTTTCCACACGTCGAGCTCGCCCACCTTGTGCTGAGTTTCACAGTCCGTCCCGGTGCAGCCACCGACCTCATCATCCGGGATCAGGATATTGCGAAGCTGACCATCGCCACGATCGCTACTCCCCCGCACCTTTACCGTGTACGTGATGTGTGCAGTGGTGTTGGGTGCGAGATCGCCAATGATACGCAGTGAGGTTCCCGTGCGCGTGGCGGTGATTCCGGAGGTATCGGAAACGGGCTCGACCGTCACATCCGCGTCGTCAAGAACCGCGGTGAGATCGTCGGTCGAGTCGATCGGCCCAGCCGACGCACCATCGTTCGTAAAGGAGAGCGTGTATATCAACTCTTCACCCGCGGCCAAGGTCGTTCCGGACGCCGGGTCGGAAGACTTCGAGGGCACGATATGCGGGAGTGGAGTCTCCGTAATGGCTGTGCATCGTGCATCACCGCTCAGGCACTGTTCCGGTGTCACCGAGACTACGTTCTTCATTTGATGATCACCGGCGTTCGTGATGGTCACCGAGTAGGTAAGGGTCACTGTGTCGCCACTGGGTAATGGTCCGGTCCAGGTCAGCTTGTTGTCAGCGAATGTGAGCGAACCGTCCGACGCTACCGCGTCATCGTTAAAGGTCGCGTCGTCAAGAAGCGACGTCATGTCGTCCACAATGATCGCCGGATCCGCCTCGGTGTAGTCACCTGTGCCGGTATTGGCGACCGAAACGGTGTAGGTGGCGATGTCACCCTGAACCGCCTCCGAGATCGCATCAGTTGTCTTGGTGACGCTGAGGCAGCGCCCGTCGATAGCAATCTCACCGGTCCCCTGGGTGATCGGAACATAGGTCCAGTCATCAATCGAACGTGCATCGCCCCACGAAACCGGAGCAGCACCTGCGACTCGCTGCCAGCCGTGAACTCCCCCAGTACTCGCGATGCCTGCGGTCCCGTTGGGTTCAGGGGTCGTGGTTTGACGGTTCGGATCGAGCTGGGTGTCGTCCCAATAGATCGTGTCATTCGGCGCTCCGGGGCCGTTCTGCCTAATGAGTTCGATCCCACCACCGCGCACCTCAACATCGCGCTGAACAACGTGGATTTCGCCCAGGCGATCATAGTAAATGCGTGCCCGCATCTGTCCACACTCGTCAATCGGATTTCCTTCGCCGTCAATGCCATCGAATTCTGTCTCGTAGGCGCCCGAGCCGTCCGCCCCCTGCTGGATTCGTCGGTCAACGGGATCGGTGTAGGAACCGTTGCCGTCGATATCGATCTCCACCCAGTAGTTGCCTTGAAAATATGGAGTAATTGAGTAGTCGAACGTACCCGCGCCTGCGACGCTACGGCTTGGGGTGAACACCAAGTCGGATACAGCCAAGCTGTCGATATCCAGAAGCGGCGGCATAATCTTGAGGTCCCCGTTCGCGAGGGCGCAGTTGGGGGAAGGTCAGCAGCGGGCTCCTCGAAGAACAGCCGGAAGGGAGTGCAATCACGATTAATGGGGGCGAGCTCCACCGAGCGGAAGTACGAGGTGCAACTATCGGTCGGCGTCACACCAGCGGCGTTGATGAGCAACTGAGAAAAAATTCCGTTGTAATCGTTGAGCGCAAGAGAGTACTTGTACCCGGCATCCGAGACTGCCCAGAATGCCAGGTCAGCCCGTGTGCCCGAGTTTGGCTGCCACATCCTGTACTCATTGCTCCAAATACGACCAAGAATTGGGGCACCCTCGTGAACCACGGTGTGGTTCCAGTCGTATCCAGTCATCGCTCCCGTGACGGGAACATAATTGGTGATCTCAATTTCCCAGACGCCGGCGGCACCCGACAACGGAGCAGGGGTGGCACACACAGCACCGATGGGATCCGCAGTATCTATCACGCAGTCCCAGTGCTCGACGCCCGCTGGATCGTAAGCTTTGAAGCGGGTTCGTGCCGAGCCTTCTGAGGCAACAGCTTCCTTGGTGAAGCTCAGTGATAGCGTGTCGCCCGGCGCGAGATACGCATATTGGGTCTGCGATTCAGACATGTATACCGAAGACGTATTGGACTCGGCAACGGACGGCGATGGGACGCCCGAAAGAGTGAGCAGTGTGGCTCCGACGAGAGCCGCGGTGACTGCCGCGAGCAGACGCAGAATCACGTGACGCTGCGCACGGTGCCCAGCTGGAACAGGATCGAACAAAGAGACCTCCATATGTATTTAATGCGCGTTGAGAACCGCAGGATTCCCCAGAATCCTTCAGGAAAGTATTGGGTGCGGCGCCCAGGGGGGGTGAGTTCGTCTGCAATCGGATTACGCTCGAATGCCAGTTCCGAACGCCGCGAGATATACAGATGCAAAAATGACCCAAAACTCTCGCGCGAACTCAAAATTTTTTTCGAGGGTTGAAGTTTGGGAACTCCGGCGACACTCCACCAACAACGTTGATCCTCAAAGTTCTCACACCGTATTGAGCCTAAGAGGCAACTTGTGTAAGATAAAAACCTATTTCGTTTGTTCGATAGTTAGACAAGGATGTCACATGGTGAACTCTCCCCCTTCGCCCACCCAAACTTCAGCGAGAGAACGCCGTAAAGTCGTTGCCGCATCGATCGTCGGAACGACCATCGAGTGGTACGACTTTTTCATCTACGCGTTCGCTGCCAACTTGGTCCTCGCAAAGCTCTTCTTCGAGCCAGCGGGCCCGTCGATGATGCAGATCCTCTCGCTCATCACGATCGGCCTCTCGTTCTTGTTCCGCCCGCTCGGTGCGTTCCTCGCCGGCCACTTCGGCGACAAACTCGGGCGCCGCCCAATGCTCGTCATCACGCTGCTACTCATGGGCATTGCCACGGTGGGCATCGGCCTGCTGCCGACCTACGACACGATCGGCTACGCGGCACCCACACTCCTCATATTCCTGCGCATCCTGCAGGGAATTTCCGCGGGCGGAGAGTGGGGTGGCGCCGTGCTCATGACGGTCGAACACGCCCCCAAGGGCAAGCGCGGTTTCTACGGCATCTTCCCGCAGCTGGGTGTTCCGCTCGGTATGCTGCTCGCCTCCGGTGTGCTCGCCCTCATGCGTGTTGTTGCACCCGGCGAAGCGTTTGAGCAGTGGGGCTGGCGTGTGCCGTTCCTCATCTCGGTTGTGCTGATTATCGCGGGTTTCATCATCCGTCGCACCGTTGACGAGTCCCCCGTGTTTAGCGAGATCAAGGAGAGCAAACAGCAGGGATCCGCCCCGATCGTGCAGGTGTTCAAGCGCCACACTCCCCTCGTCATTCTGTGCGCGCTGCTCTTCGCTGGCAACAACGGCGTTGGCTACATGCTGACCGGTGGTTACGTGCAGGGCCTCGCCTCACGACCAGAGACAGAGGGCGGTCTGGGCTACGACCCAGTGCAAGTGCAGCTTGCGGTGCTCACCGCTGCGCTCGTGTGGGGCATCTTCACGTTCTTCTCGGGTCCACTCTCCGACCGTTTCGGGCGAAAGAAGCTCATGACCTTCGCCTGGCTCATCCAGGCGATCGGCGTGATCCCGCTCTTCCAGTTCGTCATGGGCGGCGATGCCTTCCACGTGCTTCTCGGCACCTGCCTGCTCGCGGTTGGCCTCGGCCTGACATACGGGCCTGCTGCTGTGTGGTTCGCCGAGAGCTTCCCCGCCTCGCTGCGCTACTCGGGAATCTCGATCAGCTACGCCCTTGGCGGCGTGATCGGCGGTGCCTTCGCTCCCACCATCGCGCAGGTGCTGCTGCAAACCTACGAGACCACCTGGGCGATCACGGTCTACCTGATGTTTATTACGTTCGTTGGCCTGTTTGCCACGACAATCCTGCGCGATCGCTCCAACATCCCCCTCGATATTGAGTTCGAGAACAGCGGCCAGTGGGAGAACTGGACCTCGGAGAAAGACTTCGCGCGGGTCTAAACCCCGCAACCAAACCGCTAGGGAATAGCGCAGGATCGGGCGGGGTTGCACCCTTCATGGCTGCAACCCCGCTCTCGATCCTAGATCTCGCCACCGTCGAAGCAGATGGCAGCATTGCCGACGCTTTCACTCACTCGGTCGAGATCGCCCGAGTCGCCGAGCGCAGTGGGTATCGGCGCCTCTGGTATGCCGAGCACCACAATATGGCGTCAATTGCGTCGAGCGCGACCGCTGTGCTCATCGCGCACATTGCCGCTCACACGAGCACCATCGGTCTCGGTGCGGGTGGTGTCATGCTGCCAAACCACTCGCCGCTTGTAGTCGCCGAGCAGTTTGGCATGCTCGCCGAACTGCACCCCGGCAGAATCGACCTTGGTCTCGGTCGGGCACCCGGCACAGATGGTGCCACCTTCCGCGCCCTGCGCCGCACACTGCAGGCTGCCGACAACTTTCCGCAAGACGTAATGGAGCTGCAGCGCTATCTCTCAGACCAACTCCCCCGAACTGCAGTCAACGCTTACCCGGGGCGGGGCACGAACGTTCCCCTCACAATCCTCGGCTCGAGCCTGTTCGGTGCGAGCCTCGCGGCACAGCTTGGGCTGCCGTACTCGTTTGCCTCCCACTTCGCACCGCAGTCGTTGACCGCCGCCGTGCAGCACTACCGCGCAAACTACGTGCCAAGTGAGGCGCACCCCACACCCTACGTCAGCGCGGGGGTCAACGTTGTGGCAGCCGAGACCGATGAGGCCGCAGAAGCGTTGTATGCCCGCACTGAGCTCGACCGCGTTCGACGCTTTCTGTCACGCGGCCGCGAGCGCGAGTTGACCACCGATGAGGCCTCACAGTTGTTCAATACCCCAGCCGGAGTAGAGATTCGGGGCATGCTGAAGTACACCGCGATTGGGGCGCGAGAACGTGTGCTCAGCGAGCTTGAGGCCTTTGCGAAGTTCGCCGACGTCGATGAGCTCATCACGGTGCACGCGGCGCCCACCCGGGCCGAGCAGCTGGCATCGGTCAGGATCGCGGCGCCTGCTCCGGCCGCCTAGATGTCTCTGCTCGAGCATCTTGACAGCAGAGCACTTCGCCACCGCTCGTTGGGCACCGATCGCCCGTAGAACAACGGTTTGGGCTGGCTATCGGTGTTCCACGAACGATCGGTGTTCTACGGGGGTCGGGTTCTCAGCAGGCTGGGAGATCCTGCATCATGCACACTAAGCCAGGGCAGTTTGACGCAGTGTTCTCAAGAAGCACTGTGCGCAACTGACCCGCGTCGAGGTAGAACCCTAATCGGCGGGTCTCGCCAGCGCTGGTGCCGATCACGCATTGCGAGCTGTCAGTTAC
This sequence comes from Leucobacter coleopterorum, assembly GCF_011382985.1. Taxonomy (GTDB): domain Bacteria; phylum Actinomycetota; class Actinomycetes; order Actinomycetales; family Microbacteriaceae; genus Leucobacter; species Leucobacter coleopterorum. The sequence continues at coordinate 649,452 of NZ_CP049933.1, read as the reverse complement.
CGCCGGCGATCCTGATGTCTGTGCCAGTGGTGTAGCTGGCCTCGGGCCTAGCAGGTAGGCGACTGCCCCGGCTATTTCTTCGGGGTTGCCCGCACGCCCCATCGGAATACCAGCGGCACGCTCATCTGGCGCGTTCGGACGGCCTGCGTCAGCGTGGATCTCGGTGCGAGTGGTGCCCGGCGAGACCGTGTTGACACGCACTCCGGCGGCAGCAAACTCTTTAGCCGTGCCAAGGGTGAGCATGTTGAGCGCTGCCTTGCTCATTGAGTACGGTACGTAGGTGTGGGCAGCACCGCTCGTTGCCGCCCCCGAGGAGATGTTGACGATCGCACCGCCCGATCCGCCAAGCTCCGTCGACATGTGGCGGATCGCAGAACGCGTCAGCACAATCGGAGCAAACACGTTGAGCCGAAACATGTGCTCTGTCTCTTCGATCGGGGCGTCGAGGAAGCTGCCGATGCGCCCCGTGATCCCAGCGTTGTTGACGAGTCCGGTTACATGACCAAACCGGGAAACGGTCTCGGGCACGACACTCTCCGCAACTGCGAGGTCGGCGAGATCAGCTTGAAACAGTTCGACTCGCGCCCCCGCGGCGCGACACTCGATCGCCACCTGATCGGCCTCGTCGGCGCGGCTGCGGTAGACCAGAAAGAGGTCATGCCCAGCAAGTGCAAGCCTGCGGGCAATGGCGGCGCCGATCCCGCGCGTGCCGCCGGTGACGATGGTGGTTGGTCGCCCTGTCTGCTCTGTCATGCTCCCCATTCTGACAGCTTCACCACCGCGGTTATGCTTATCTCACTTGCCTTCTTGGCAGCAGCAGCCGCAACATCTCCGCACACACTAAGGACCTCACCGGTGAGCCCCCTCGATACAGCCTCCTCTCAACACAAAGCCGCCACATCTGCTTCGATGCTAGAACGTGCCGCTGACATCGAAGAAGTGCTGCAGTTACACCCCGTCATTGCGAGCATCAAAAGTGAGGCTGACGCCAAGGCGGTGTTGCAGACTCAATGTCCGGTGGTATTTGTGCTCTTCGGGTCGATCCTCACGATCCCCACGATCGTCAAAACCCTTAAGGAGGCCGGAAAGACGGTTTTTGTTGATCTCGACCTGGTCGAGGGGTTCTCGAGCAAGACGGTTACCATCGACTTTTTGCAGGCAAACACCGCACTCGACGGCATTCTGAGCACCAAGGCGATGATGGTGAAGTACGCCAAATCGAAGCAGCTCGCCAGCATCCACCGCATATTTCTCGTAGATTCGTTTAGCTACCACAATCTGCCCAAGCAACTCAGCATTTCGGGGGCAGACGCCGTCGAGATTCTGCCTGGGTGCATGCCCCGGGTGATCTCGTGGATCAAAGAAGATATCACACTCCCCGTGATTGCCGGCGGTCTTGTTTGCGACAAACAAGACGTGCTCAACGCGCTCGACGCAGGCGCCATCGCGATCGCGTCGTCAAACAGGGATGTCTGGCAGATGTAGATAGTGTGCTAGCATCCAGGAAGAAACTCACAACTGAATACACGTTTCGATCTTGATCGAAACGGTTGCTAGAGATCAGAGAACAGCAGCCTCCTTTTCACCAAGGGGAGATTGCTGTTCTTTTTTTGTGCCCTCGCACGGTCTCTTTGTCTGTTATTTTTCACCCCGGCTCCGCAGCGAAAGGAATCTCGCCCCGTGCTAGACACCATCCAAACAACACTCACCCGCGACCAAATTGTCGCGGCCTACACCGAGATGTTGTCACCCGACCGAGTGCTGACCGACGAGCAGACCCTCAAGGAAAACAGCGTCGACCGCTACTACAAGGTCGAGAACGTCTTTGGCACCTACTCGCTGCCGCTGCCCGCAGCAGTTGTAAAGCCTGTCACCAAAGAAGAAGTTGCCAAGATCCTGGTGTTCGCAAACGAGCACCTCATCAACGTCGTGCCGAAGACCGGCGGCAGTGCGACCGAGGGTGGTCTTGAAACGGTCATCGAGAACTCCATCGTGGTCGACGGTTCGAGCATGAACCAGATTCTCGAGATCAACACCACCGACATGCTCGCTACGGTGCAGTGTGGCGTGGGCCTCGAGCAGCTTGAAGACGAACTGCGCAAGATTGGTTACACCACGGGCCACTCCCCCCAGTCAAAGCCACTCGCCCAGTTCGGCGGGCTCGTCGCAACCCGTTCGATCGGCCAGTTCTCAACCCTCTACGGTGGCATCGAAGACATGCTCGTTGGTGTTGAGACCGTTTTCCCGAACGGTGAAATCTGCCGCATCAAGAACGTACCTCGTCGCGCAGCTGGCCCCGACATTCGCCATCTGGTGCTTGGCAACGAGGGTGCCCTCAACTACATCACCGAGGTCAGCGTCAAGATCTTCCGCTACTACCCCGAGAACAACAAGTTCTACGGGTACCTGCTCGACGACCTCAATACGGGCCTTGAGATTCTGCGCCAGGTAGTGACGGCGGGATACCGCCCCTCTGTCGCTCGTCTCTACGACCAGGAAGATGGCCTCTACCACTTCAAGCACTTCTCCGACGGCCGCTGCGTGCTCATTTTTGTGGCCGAGGGCCCCAAGGGCATCGCTGAGGCCACCGGGACCGCCATTGAAGAGATCGTCGAGGCCTTCCCCGAGGCCGACCGCGTCGAAGGCACACTGATCGAGGAGTGGTTCAACAACCTCAACTGGGACGTCTCGAAGATCGAAGAGGAGCGCGTTGAGATTCGTGAGACCCTCAACAACGGCTTCACCACCGAGATCTCTGGCAACTGGAGCGTCATCGGCGATATCTACAAAAACGCTATCGCCCGCATCCGCGCAGAGGTTCCCGCGCAGTTCACGCTGCTCGGCGGACACTCGAGCCACAGCTACCTCAACGGCACAAACATGTACTTCGTGTACTACTACAAGATCGACTGCGATCCCACCGAAGAGCGCACCCGCTACCACGATCCGATCCAAGACATCATCGTTGAAGAGACGCTGAAGCTCGGTGGTTCGATGTGCCACCACCACGGCGTTGGTAAGCACCGCACTCACTTCTTGGCTGAGGAGTACGGCTCCTCGTTGTACATGCTCGAGACACTCAAGAAGGCGTTCGACCCGAACGGCATCATGAACAAGGGCACCATCTTCCCGCTCGAAAAGTAACACCCGCGTTGATTGCGGCGCGGCATGACCGGCAGGTGATCCCGCGCCGCAATCAACCACACCCCTCTTTTAAAACCCCATCACACTAGATAGGCACCCCCATGAACGAACTGAACATCGCTGACTTCGGTGCAGACTTTTTCTCACTTCGCGGGAAAAACGCTATCGTTACCGGCGGCAACTCAGGTCTCGGGCAGGCATTCTCGACCGCCCTCGCCAGCATGGGGGCCAACGTGCTGGCCGCGAGTGTGATGCCCGATGACGACGAGACTCAGAAGCTCGTCGAGGCGTCAGGATCACGCTACGCCTACATGCACGCAGACATTACGGCAAACGGTGTGCCGCAGCAGGTTGCAGAGCGCTGCGTCAGCGAGTTCGGCAGCGTTGACATTCTTGTGAACAGCGCCGGGCGCTGCATCAACGAACCCGATGTGCTCAAGTTCACGCGCGAGCAGTGGGACCCGATGGTCGCGCTGAACCTCACCGCGGCGTTCGAGATGAGCCACGAGGTCGCTAAGTTTATGATTCCTCAGGGCAGCGGCAAGATCATCAATATCTGCTCGGTCTTTACTTTCCTGGGAGGTCAGTGGTCGCCCGCCTATGCGGCGACCAAACACGGCATCGCTGGCCTCACGAAGGCCTACTGCGATGAACTCGCACCCTTTGGCATTCAGGTAAACGGGATCGCCCCCGGATACTACGCCACACCCCTGACGGCAGAAACCCGTGCAAACCCCGCAGCGAACCAACACGTCATGAATCACGTTCCCGCGGGCCGCTGGGGACAGACCCAAGATCTTATGGGTGCAACCGCTTTCCTCGCCAGCCGCGCCTCGGACTACGTCAACGGACACATCTTGAGTGTCGACGGCGGCTACCTGGTTCGCTAACGATCCCGAAGCGATAGCACTATGACAACGAAATATCTGATCGGCATCGACGGTGGCTCACAGAGCACCAAGGTGGTCATCTTTGACACTGAGGGGCGCGTCGTGTGTGAGGCCGCTGAAGCGCTCGCCCCCATGCACACACCGCACCCGGGTGTCGTGGAACACCCCGACGACGACCTCTACACCTCTCTCGAAGCGGCTGCTGCTCGTGCCATGCAGCTGTTTCCAGGTGACCCCGCCGACATTATTGGGGTTGGATTGTGCACGATTCGCTGCTGCCGCGCGCTCGTGCGCACGGACGGCACACTCGCGGCTCCTGTGCAGAGCTGGATGGATCTGCGCCTCTCACGCCCCTACGAACACGAATCTAACGATGTCGCCTACGTCACCACCACCTCCGGCTACATCATGGGTCGCGTCACGGGCAGCCTCACCGACACCGCAGCGAACTACATCGGACCATGGCCGATGGATGTGGGCACCTGGGACTGGTTCAACGATCCCGAGACCTTTAACTCCTTTGGCATCTCTCGCGAGATGCTGTACGAACTCAAGATGCCGGGAGAGGTTGGCGGCTACGTAAACAGCGCATTCGCCGCCGCGACCGGAATTCCAGAGGGTCTCCCCGTCGTGCACACCGCCAACGACAAAGCAGCAGAGGCGCTCGGTGCGGGCCTGCGAGACGAGCAGGTCGGTCTTGTGTCGCTCGGTACTTACATCGCAGCGATGGTCGTTGGGCCAACATTCGCTAAGGAGCCGCAGCACTACTTCACGAACTTTGCCTCAGAACCGCACCGCTACGTGTACGAGAGCGCCGGTATTCGCCGCGGCATGTGGACTGTCTCGTGGCTACGCAACCTGGTCGGCGCTGAGATCACCCAGTCCGCCGCGGATCGGGGGATCGGGCGCGAGGAGTATCTCAACGAGCTCGCGGCAGACATTCCAGCGGGATCAGACGGCCTCATGTGTGTGCTCGATTGGCTTGCCTCGCCGAGCCAACCGCACAAAAAGGGCATGTTCATCGGTTTCGACGAGCGCCACGGCTACGCTCATATGTACCGCTCAATACTCGAGGGCATCGCGTTTCGCATGAAGCAGCACGTCAGCGACATGGAGGCCGAACTCGGCTCGCGAATCGAAAAACTGGTGCTGTCGGGCGGTGGTGCAAACAGCGACGTCTGCATGCAGATTTTCGCCGACGTCTTTAACGTGCCGGTCGTGCGAAACGAGATGCGCAACGCGGCAGGCCTCGGCTCCGCAATCTGCGCAGCGGTGGCCTGCGGTGTCTACCCCGACTTCGACGCTGCAAGCGCGCGCATGGTGCGCGAGGCAGACGTGTTTCTGCCGGATCCTGACCGCGCACATCTCTACCGCGAACTCGGTGAGGTCTACGCAGACATCTCTGCTCAGACCGACGCCCTCCTCGAACGTACCTCCCACATCCTGTCCAACCGTTAGGAGCACCACCCATGACAAAGCTCGCTCAATCAAAGAAGATTTTCGAGCTCGCGCTGCTTATTCTTGCAGCGGGTTCCATCTATCCACTGGTCTATCTCAGGCAGAACTTCGAGGCCGCGATCCTCACGGTGTACGACATCAACCAGGCCGATCTCGCGGGAATCTATTCCATGCTCGGCATCATGTTTGTTGTCGGCTACATTCCAAGCGGATGGCTTGCCGACAGGTTCTCGGTCAAACTGCTCATCATATTTTCGCTTCTGGTCACCGCATCCGTTGGCGTCGTCTATGCCCAGGCGCCCGGCAAAGAATTTCTCCTCCCAATCTTTCTGGTGTGGGGTTTCGCAACGGTGTTTACGTTCTGGAGCGCGATTTTAAAGTCAGTGCATCTTTTGGCTGACGCAAACGAAGAAGGTCGCTACTTCGGGGCTCTCGACGGCGGACGTGGCCTTGTTGAGGCCGTACTGGCGAGCCTTGCAGTCGCCGTCTTCGCAATTGCCTCGGGCGGAGGCTCAGACCTGGCATTTGAGAACACCAAGGCTGGCTTCCAGGCGGTGGTCTACATGTACTCCGGCGCCATTGTGCTGATTGCGATCGCACTGTTCTTCCTCATGCCCAACCGTAGCAAGAGCCAAGACACGGCGGAAGAGAAGTCTTCTACGATGGACACCCTGCGAGCGATCGGCAAGATCCTCACCATTCGTGAGGTGTGGGTCATGATTGTGATCATTTTCTGCGGTTACACACTGTTCTGGGCTCACTACTACTTCTCTGGGTTCCTCAATGTCAACCACGGCGTTACGCAGGTCGCTGCCGGCGTTGTGACCGTCACCGTGCTCTGGATGCGACCAATCGGAGGATTCGGCGGAGGGTTCCTCGCGGATCGCTTCGGGCGCTCGCGTGTGCTGTCGGTCTCGATGGTGATCACAGCAGCCCTGTTAATCGCGCTTGCTCTCGTTCCCAGCGGTACGGCAATGGGTGTTATCTTCGCTATGGTGGTTGCGGCGGGCTTGGTGATGTACGTCATTCGCGGTGTGTACTGGGCAATTCTTGACGAGTGCCGGATCCCGCCCGCCGTCGTCGGCGTCGCGATCGGCATGATCTCGTTCTTTGGGTACCTCCCCGATATCGTGATCCCCAAGATCAGCGAAACCATCTACAATGCGTTTGGCGATGATGTCGCAGGCGCGAACAACATGTTCTTCATCGTCAGCGCGTGCATCGGTCTGGTCGGGGCGCTCGCAGCATGGTATTTCACCATTCTGATGAAGCGCCGCGAGGCCGCCGAGGGGCGCCTTACCCCCTCGATGGTTGGGGATGCGCTGTAGCGCAGCCCGCAGCTTGCACAACGGCCGGGTGTATCGAAACCTTTCGGTTTCGATACACCCGGCCGTTTTCGACGAGCGTCCAGGGTTCCGACGAGCGGCCCCCATACCACCACGTCGGCAAGGGGGCCGCTCGTCGGTAAGGGGGCGGCTCGTCACTCAACGACGCACTCGTGAATACAGCAAAGGGCACCCGTGCCACAAGGAGACTGTGTCTCCAACGCACGAGCGCCCCGTTGGCTCTGGGAAGTTGCTTTCTAGAGCTTGATCACGTTGTAGATGACCAGAAACTTCTTGCCCTCTTTTGCGAGCACCACAGTCGCGTTGATCTTTTCTTTTTCGTTCGTCAACGAGTAAGTCTTCCTGCCGTCGGCTTCAGCCTCACCCAGCACCGTAAAGCCGCTGTCCTTCAACTTGGTGATGGCGTCTTTCTGAGCCTTCTCATCAGCAACCTCGACGGTGTACGACCAGTTGTTCTTATCGGGTGATGCCACATTCGAGACCTCACCCTGAACCGTCGCTACCGCTGCGGGAAGCCCCTTCGGTGTGTTGCTGTTGGTGGAGGCCTGGCAACCGCTCAGCCCGACTCCGAGCAGCAGGGCAATGCCCGCTGCTGCCGCAAGCTGTTTCGCGCGAAATGTGTGTGTCATTGTTGTGATCCTTATTCAGTGTTCTGTTCAGGGCCCGTCGCCTGGGTAGGGTACGGGACTTTACGTAACGAGGCAAGGCCCAGCGGACCGAAATCGAAGTTTCGGCCCGCTGGGTCTTGCTGAGGGGCTACTTGCTGGGTCGGTAGTCGAGCACCAGTCGGTAGATGAACGCAGCCATCGCCTGACGCGAGAGCTTGTCCTTTGGCCAGTATTCCTTGGTTGCTCCGACCTTGTTACCGGTTGTCAGCTTCACGTCGTACATCCAAGAGATCTCGGTGTAGAACTTCTGGCCCTTCTTCATGTCCTTCAAAGGAGACACGGCGGGAGCCTTGTAGTTCTTCGGGGCTTCGAGGCGATAGATAAACGCCGCCATCGCTTCACGAGACAGGGACTCCTTCGGTCGGAAGGTCGGTTTGCCAGAGGGCTCTGCCCAACCAGTCGACAGCCCGTTCTCCCACATCCAAGCGATCGCCGTGTAGAACGCGTGGTCCGTCTGCACATCTGCGAACGGTGAGACGATCGGAGGACGGTACCCCTTCGGTGCTTCCATGCGGTAGATGAATGCAGCCATCGCTTCACGAGAAAGCTCATTCTTCGGCTTGTACAAAGGCTTACCGAAGGGCTGACGCCAGCCGGTGGAATACCTCATGCAGTGCATCCAGTCGATCTCTTTGTAGAACTTGTGGTTCAAAGGAGTATCAGCGAATACAGGGATCTTTCGAGGAGCCGAGCAGGGAGGTACAACCACAGGATCGGAGAACGTTGCTACGGTGTTCGCCGGTTTGCCCTGGTTGACCGCTGCCTTTACGGCAGCACCGTCGTACTTCACCGTGACCGTCTTCCTACCCGCAAGGGTCGAAGTGAGGGATGCGGTGTAGGTGCCAGTCGATGCTTCACCGAAGTTACCAACGGTTCCCTTGCCGAGGCCACCGCTTACAGCAGCCTTGAGTTTGCCAACCTGACCGGGCACCAGCTTGCCGTTCTTATCGAACAGCTTCACCGTGACGGTGTGCTTGCCCGACGTCACGAGCTGAGAACCCGTCGACACCTGGAAGCCAGACTTCGCAAGGTCAACACCCAGGACTCCGTCAACGAACGAGGCGGTTCCGTTGCCGACCAGGTTGATGCTGTCGGCGCCGAACACCACGGTAATCGGCTTCAGGCCGAAAACTGTTGTCTTGATCGGAGCGGTGTAGGTGCCAGGAACGTCCGTCTCAGTAAAGGCGGTCGGCGTCTCGTCTCCCAGGCTAGCAGTGGTCGCCCACACCAGTCCGGCAGCCTGACCTGTGACCGGGTTACCAGCAGCATCGGCCAGCGATACCGTCACCGTGTGCTCAGCGGCCTCAGCCACCTTGTCACCCGTCGACACCGTGTACTTGGTACCCGGATGAGTGATATCAGTACCACCGGAGACGAACACTGCGTTGCGGTTGCCTACAGGAGTGATCAGGCCCGTTGCACCACCGTCAGTGTAGCTCGCGATGATGAATTTGCTGCCCGGCCGGCTCGACACCACTGCAGCGGTGTAGGTACCAGGATCGGTGGTCGACTCGGTGAATCCCGAGATCATGCCCATACCCAAGGGTCAGTGGTCTGAGCCGAGATCCTGTTCGCCAGACCCGCGATCGGGTTGCCAAACGCATCAGCAAGGTTCACCGTGACAGAGTGAGAACCGTTTCCAATCGCGACCTCACCCGACGATACGACGTATCCGGTGCGCGCCAACCCGAGGTCAACATCACCCGCTGCGAACAGCGCCGTGCCGTTCCCCGTGAGGGTGATCGGCGAACCGTTGTGGTTGACGGAGATAACCTTTTCACCCGCGGACGACGACAGGATCGTCGCCACGTAGGTACCGGGAGTTGCCGTCTCCACGAAGGCCGTGACCGAGAACACACCGAGGCTTGTAGCCGACGACCAGCTCAGCTGAGCTGCTTCGCCTGATACTGGGTTGCTGTTCGCATCCGCCAGCTTCACCGTCACCTTGTGCGAGCCGGAGGCCACAACCTGGCTTCCCGTCGACACGGTGTAGTTGGTCGCAGCGTTTCCGAGGTCAACCCCACCAGCAATGAAGTTCGCCTTGGTGTTGTTCGACCCAGCGTTCACGGTGCTGCCGGAGAACTTCACCGTGACGGTCTTCACGCCGGCGGTGCTCGACGTCACAGACGCCGTGTACTCACCAGGAACCGCAGCAGTCTCGGTAAAGCTCGACACCACGCCACCATCGGTTGCAGCGGATTCAAGCCCGGCAGCCTGGCCAGTGACCGGGTTGCCGTTTGCATCCACCAACGTTGCCGTTACAGTGTGCGCGCCCGTTCCGGACAGCTGGGTGCCACCCGACACGGAGTAACTCGTACCGACGTTATTTGTGTCGACGTCACCAGCCACAAACACTGCAGTGTCGTTACCGTTCGGTTTCACATCGCTTCCGCTCAGCTTCACCGTCACCTTCTTGCTGCCGACCGTGGTCGCGGTCACCGTTGCCGTGTAGGTGCCCGGCGTCGCCGACTCCACAAAGCTTGCAACCTGAGCACCACCCGTAGCTGTTGCCACCAGGTTGTTCTTCTGCCCCGAAACCGGGTTCTCCAGACCGTCAACCAGCGTCACCGTAACGGTGTGCGAGCCACCAACGACCTGCTTCTCGCCCGAGGACACCGAGTAGCCAGTGCCCGCACCATTCAGATCGACCGCACCGGCAACGAACACTGCCGTGTCGTTGCCGCTCGCGACGAGTCCGAGCGGAGTTGCGCCGAAGAAGGCACTAATGACCTTTTCGCCAGCAACCGAAGAGAGGATCGCAGCCGTGTACGTACCGGGAACCGCAGTCTCTGCGAAGCCCGTGACCGAGTTACCACCGAGGCTGCTCGCGGAGGACCAGCTCAGCGGAGTGGCCTGACCCGAAACCGGGTTGCCGTACGCGTCACTCAGGGTCACCGTGACCGTGTGAGCTCCCGATCCTGCCACCCGATTACCCGTCGACACCTTGAACTTGGTGCCAGCACTGTTCGGATCAACCTCGCCCGCGATGAAGCGAGCGGTGCTGTTGAGGCCAGGCTTCACGAGAGTGCCCGCAACTCGCACGGTCACAATCTTGTCGCCCGAGGTGTTTGAGGTCACCGTGGCCGTGTACGTGCCGGGAGTGGTCAGTGACTCAGTGAAGTTCGTCACCGCTGCACCGCCCGAGGCCGCGCCAACAAGGTCATTTGCCTTGCCAGAGACCGCGTTGCCGCTCACATCAGCCAGCGTTACCGTCACCTGGTGTGAACCGGATCCCGCCACAGCGTCACCGGTAGACACGGTGTAGCGAGTTGCAGCGTTATCTGTATCAACCTCACCGGCAATGAAGCTCGCCTTGGTGTTTCCGCCGACCTTCAAGGTCAGAGGATTCGCGCCGTAACTTACAGCGATGGTTTTCACTCCGGCAAGCGTCGAGGTGATGGTTGCAGTGTAGGTGCCTGCAGTAGCTGTCTCGGTGAAGGTCGAGACTCCGCCTCCACCCAGACCGCCGTCAGCGGTTGCCGACAGGCCACTTCCCTGACCGGAAACCACGTTTCCGCCCTTGTCAGCCAGCATCACCGTCACCGTGTGTGCGCCGCTGCCAGCTACACGAGTTCCTGTAGAAACCGTGTAGTTGGTGCCAGCGACACCGGTGTCAACGCCACCTGCCACGAACCGTGCGGTGGTGTTACCCGACGCGTTCACCGCGTCAGCACCGTAGCGCACCGTTACTGACTTATTACCAGCGGTTGCCGATGTTACCTGCGCTGTGTAGGTACCGGGCGCGGTCGTCGACTCGGTGAAGCTGGAAACCACAGCACCACCCGAGACAGCCGCAGCCAGCAACCCACTCTGTGCAGGAACCGGGTTATCCAGAGCATCAACCAGTGTCACGGTCACCTGGTGCGAGCCACCCTCAACTGAGGCGTCACCACCAGACACCTGATACGCCGTGCTGCTCTTGCCCAGATCAACAGCACCGGCCACAAACGTGGCGGTGTCATTTGCACCGAGCGTGACAGGGAGAGCACCGTAGTGCACCTTGATGGTCTTCGCACCGGCCACGGTTGACGCGAGCGTCGCCGTGTAGGTACCAGGAGTTGCCGTCTCAACAAAGGCGCTCGGCACAACACTGCCGGGTACCGAGGACCAGCTCAACGGAGCAGCCTCGCCCGAAACCGGGTTGCCGTGTGTATCAGCCAGCGTCACCGTGACCGTGTGCACTCCGGTGCCCGCGACACGTGTACCGGTCGAAACCGTGTAGCGTGTGGCGTCAGCGCCGGTGTCAACACTGCCCGCAACAAACTTCGCGATATCGTTGCCGTTTGCAGAAACCGAACCGCTTTCGAACTTGACCGTGACGGTCTTGTTTCCAGCGACGTTCGAGGTCACGGTCGCCGTGTAGGTGCCAGCAGTCACTGCCGACTCCTTGAACGCCGAGACCTGGGCGGAGCCGGTTGCAGCACCCGAAAGATCTGCTTCCTTACCCGCCACGGAGTTTCCATTCGCATCGGCCAGTTTCACCGTGACAGTGTGTGAACCGGCACCCGCGATCTGGTTTCCACCAGACACCGAGTAGTTGGTGTTCGCGTGGCCCAGATCAACGAGCCCTGCAACGAACACGGCAACACCGTTTCCATTCAGGTTGACCGGGTTTGCACCGTAGGTCACCGTGACGGTCTTATCGCCCGCGGTATTCGAGGTCACGGTTGCCGTGTACGTGCCAGCCGTGCCTGTCTCCGAGAAGTTCGATACCTTTGCGCCGCCAGAAGCCGACCCGGTGAGACCACCGGCCTGCCCTGCAACGACGTTGCCGTTTGTGTCAGTGAGGTTCACTGTCACCGTGTGCGAGGTCGCACCGGCAACTCGGCTGCCAGTGGACACCGAGTAGTTGGTGCCCGGGGCATTCGTGTCGACACCGCCAGCGATGAATCGTGCCGTGGTGTTCCCGGAAGCGTTCACCGTGTTGGTGTCGTGCTTCACGGTCACCGACTTGTTGCCCGCGGTTGCCGACGTGACAGCCGCCGTGTACATGCCCGGGGTGTCCGTTGACTCGGTGAAGTCACCGACCACAGCACCACCCGACGCAACAGCCTTGAGGCTCGCTGCTTGGCCCGACACTGGGTTATCCACACCGTCAACGAGATGCACAGTGACCTGGTGCGATCCACCCAGCACGGAAGCGTCGCCACCGGATACTGAGTACTTCGTGCCAGCGCGGCTGGTATCAACACCACCGGCGACAAATGCCGCCGTGGCATTCCCCAGAACGCTAATCGGATTGGATCCGTACAGTGTCGAGATCACCTTGTTACCCGCGAGCGAGGAGCTAATCACGGCGGAGTAGGTGCCGGGGTAGCCGTCTCAACAAACGGAGTGACGTTGTTGACACCCAGGCTGGTCGCTGACGACCAGCTCAGCGGTGCAGCCTCACCCGAGACCACGTTGCCGTGTGCGTCGCGCAGGGTGACCGTAACGGTGTGCGATCCTGAACCGGCGATGCGGGTGCCCTGCGACACGGTGTACTTGGTACCCGCGTTACCCGTGTCAACACCACCGGCAACAAAGGTTGCGGTGTCATTGCCGTTCCGTGCAAGCACACTACTTCCGTAGCTCGCAGTCACAACCTTTGCGCCAGCAAGGGTCGAATTGATCACGGCCGTGTAGGTACCGGGCGTTGCCGTCTCGGTGAAGGGCGTGACCGCACCCGCACCCAGAGAAGCGTTCGCCGTCCAGCTCAGCGGGCCGGCTTGACCGGAAACCGCGTTGCCGTTCTCGTCAGCGAGCGTTGCCGTCACCGTGTGCGTGCCGGAGCCCGCCACACGAGTACCGGTTGACACGGAGAACTTCGTCCCAGCGTTACCGACGCTCACTCCACCAGGGATGAAGGTTGCGGTGCGGTTCGTTTCAAAGGTGATCGGGTCTGCGCCGTGCAGCACCGAGATGACCTTGTTGCCCGCGCTCGAGGAGAGGATCAGCGCCGTGTAAGTACCAGGCGTCGCCGTCTCAACAAAGCCGGTCACGACGTTCACGCCGAGACTGTTCGCCGACGACCAGCTCAGCTGAGCGGCCTGGCCAGACACGGCGTTGCCGTAGCTGTCCTTGAGCTTCGCTGTCACAGTGTGCGATCCAAGGCCAGCGGTCTGCTCGCCCTGCGACACGGTAAAGCGTGTGCCGCTGTGGTTTGGATCGACGGTTCCGGCGGTGAATTCAGCCGTGTTCGGACCCGAGGCGTTGATCGTCGTGCCGGAGTGCTTCACCGTCACGGTCTTGACACCCACGGTCGCGGAGGTCACCTCGGCGGTGTACGTGCCAGCGGTCGCGGTCTCCGCGAAGGCGCCAACTGCAGCGCCACCCGAGACCGCACCGGTCAGACTTGCAGCCTGGCCCGCGATCACGTTGCCGAACGAATCGGCCAGCGTCACAGTCACAGTGTGTGCACCGGAGCCCGCGATCCGGGTGCCGGTGGTCACCGAGTAGCCGGTGCCGCCAACATTTGGATCAACCGCGCCAACGACGAACACAGCCTTATCGTTGCCGCCAGCCTTCAGGCCAACAGCGTTCGCGCCGTACGTCACCGTGATGGTCCGTGTGCCCGGCGTCAGCGACGTCACCTGCGCGACGTACTCACCAGCGGTGGTGGTCGGGGTAAACGCACCCACCACACCACCGGCCGACGAGGCACCGGTCAGGCCAGCCGCCTGACCCGAAACCGGGTTACCGATCGAGTCGGTCAGGTTGACCGTCACCGTGTGTGCACCAGAACCCGCAAGCAGGTTACCGGTCGTCACCGTGTAGTTCGTCGACGCAACATTCGTGTCAACACCACCGGTCACAAACTTCGCGACCTTGTTGCCGTTTGCGTTCAACGCACCGGCAGCGGTGTGTGTCACCGCAACCGCCTTGTCACCCGGCGTAGTTGCAGTCACCTGAGCAGTGTACGTACCAGGAGTCAAGACAGACTCCGTGAACGCACCCACCACAGCACCGCCGTCAGCAGCACCAGCAAGGTTCGCTGCCTGACCCGAGATCGGGTTCTTCAGGCTGTCAACCAGCGTCACAGTGACGGTGTGGGAACCGCCAACAACCGGAGCCTCACCACCGGTCACCGAGTAGTTCGTGCCAGTTTGAGTCGGATCCACCGGACCGACCACAAACACGGCCGCACCATTCTGATCAACGTTTACGAGATCGGCACCAAACTTCACCGTCACGTTCTTTGCACCAGGTGTGTCCGACGTAATCTGCGCCGTGTAGGTGCCAGGTGTGCCACCCGATTCAGTGAACGCACCAATCACTGCACCACCGGTCGCTGCGGCAGTGATGCCTGCGCTCTGGTTTGAAACCGCGAGGCCGTTCGCGTCCTTCAGCGTTACCGTCAGCGTGTGCGCGCCCGAACCCACAACTCGGGTTCCCTCGGTCACGTTGTACTTCGTACCGGGGTGGCCCGTATCGACGCCGCCCGTAACGAACTTCGCAGTGGCGTTACCAGCCGCAGTCACTGCACCGGCCGTCTGATGCGATACCGTCACGTTCTTGCTGCCGGCTGTCGCAGAAGTGATCTGGGCCGTGTACTCGCCCGGGTTCACCACCGACTCTGTAAACGCACCCACAACAGCACCACCCGAAGCGGCACCAGTGAGCTCAGCGGCCTGGTTAGTCACCGGGTTATCGAACCCGTCGACCAGCGTCACGGTCACCTGGTGTGAACCAGTCACCGCAGTCGCGTCACCCGTCGTCACCGAGTACTTCGTACCCGACTGACCCGTGTCAACGTTCCCGGAGGTAAACAGCGCGGTCGCGTTGTTCGTGACTCCACCAACCAGAATGGACGCACCGTCGAACTTGACCGCGATCACCTTCGCGCCCGACACCGTCGACTTAATCGTCGCTGTGTACGTGCCCGGGGTCGCAGTCTCAACAAACCCTGTCGCCTGGGTAACACCCTGGTTCGGGGTCGCCGACCACGTTAGCGGAGCAGCAACACCAGAGACCGCATTCCCATTCTCATCGCGCAGTGTCACCGACACCGTGTGCGAACCTGAGCCCACAGTCTGAGCACCAGTCGACACCCAGAAGCGAGTGTTGGGATCCCCTGGGAACACCACACCGGCGGTGAACTCAGCCGTGTTCGGACCGGAAGGGTTGATCGTGTTGCCCGAGTGCTTCACCGTCACGGTCTTGACACCCACGGTCGCGGAGGTCACCTCGGCGGTGTACGTGCCAGCGGTCGCGGTCTCCGTGAAGGATCCAACAACACCCCCGGCGGTTGCGGCACCGGTCAGGTTTGCCGCCTGGCCCGCAATCACGTTGCCAAACGAATCGGCCAGCGTCACCGTCACAGTGTGTGCACCGGAGCCCGCGATCCGGGTGCCGGTGGTCACCGAGTAGCCGGTGCCGCCAACATTTGGATCAACCGCGCCAACGACGAACACAGCCTTATCGTTGCCGCCAGCCTTCAGGCCAACAGCGTTCGCGCCGTACGTCACCGTGATGGTCCGTGTGCCCGGCGTCAGCGACGTCACCTGCGCGACGTACTCACCAGCGGTGGTGGTCGGGGTAAACGCACCCACCACACCACCGGCCGACGAGGCACCGGTCAGGCCAGCCGCCTGACCCGAAACCGGGTTACCGATCGAGTCGGTCAGGTTGACCGTCACCGTGTGTGCACCAGAACCCGCAAGCAGGTTACCGGTCGTCACCGTGTAGTTCGTCGACGCAACATTCGTGTCAACACCACCGGTCACAAACTTCGCAACCCTGTTCGCGGTCGTAGACAGCGGACCGGCAGCGGTGTGTGTCACCGCGACAGTCTTATCGCCCGGCGTCGCCGAGGTAACCTGAGCCGTGTACGTACCAGGAGTGACAACGGATTCTTGGAAGCCACCGACCACAGCACCACCGTCAGCGGCGCCAACGAGGTTTGCCGCCTGGCCAGGAATCGCATTGTTCAGTGAATCAACCAGCGTGACGGTCACTGTGTGAGCACCGCCAACAACGGGAGCCTCACCACCGGTCACCGAGTAGGTCGTTCCTGTTTTGCTCGGATCCACTGGGCCGACCTCAAACACGGCCGCGCCGTTTTTGTCGAGGTTGATCGGATCAGCACCAAACTTCACGGTGACGTTCTTCGTGCCTGGTGTCGTCGACGTGATTGCAGCGGTGTAGGTACCGGGAGTGGCACCCGATTCAGTGAACGCACCAATCACAGCGCCACCCGTCACAGCAGGCGTGATGCCGGCGCTCTGCCCCGAAACCGCAAGACCGTTCGCATCAGCAAGCTTCACCGTAAGGGTGTGCGAGCCCGACCCGACAACGCGGGTACCGGTCGTTACGTCGTACGTGGTGCCAGCGTTGTTGGTGTCGACGCCGCCGGTCACGAACTTCGCCGTGGCATTGCCAGACGCAGTCACCGCTCCAGCCGTCTTATGCGATACCGTCACGTTCTTGCTGCCGGCTGTCGCCGACGTGATCTGAGCCGTGTACTCACCCGGCTTTCCAACGGTCTCTGTGAACGCGCCCACAACAGCACCGCCCGAAGCAGCACCTGAGAGATCAGCAGCCTGGTTGGTCACCGGGTTATCGAAGCTGTCTACCAGCGTCACGGTCACCTGGTGCGAACCGGTCACCGCTGTTGCATCGCCCGTCGTCACTGAGAACTTGGTGTTCGTCTGCGCCGGATCAACAGCACCAGCAATAAACAGTGCGGTCGCGTTATTAGTGACTCCCCCGACCAAAATCGAAGCACCGTCGAACTTGACCGAGATCACCTTCGCGCCCGACACCGTCGACTTGACGGTCGCCGTGTAGGTCCCGGGAGTAGCGGTCTCCACAAAACCACTCGCCTGGGTGACGCCCTGACTCGGGTTCGCCGACCAGGTCAGCGGAGCAGCGGCACCAGACACTGCGTTACCGTACGCGTCACGCAGCGTCACCGTGACGGTGTGCGAACCTGAGCCCACAGTCTGAGCACCAGTCGACACCCAGAAGCGGGTGTCAGCGTGTCCAGGCAGAACGGTGCCTGCGACGAACACTGCCTTGTCATTTGCTCCAGCGGTGACCGCGGATCCGCCAACGTTGACGGTCACGGTCTTTGTGCCGGTTGTGAGCGAGGTGACGGTGGCGGTGTAGGTGCCCTCATTCCCCGGTGCCTCAACAAAGCCGGTCACGAGAGCTCCGCCTGTTGCAGCACCGGTTAGGTCAGCAGCCTTGCCCGAAACCGGGTTGTTGCCAGCATCCGCAAGCGTCACGGTGACGGTGTGGTTTCCCGATCCTGCAATCTGGTTGCCGCTCGACACCGTAAACCTGGTGCCGGTAACACTCGTGTCGACCTCGCCGGAGACAAAGGTTGCCTTGTCGTTGGCGCCAGCGGTGAGCGCATCGGAGCCGAACTTCACGGTGACCGTCTTGCTGCCCTTGGTCGCCGAGGTAACGTTCGCGGTGTAGGTGCCAGGGGTTGCCGACTCCACGAAACCAGTTACAACAGCACCACCGGTAGCAGCACCGGTCAACCCGATAGCTTTACCCGAGACCGGGTTACCGTTCGCGTCGGCGAGTTTCACGGTCACGGAGTGCGATCCCGAACCCGCCGTCTGGTTGCCCTCTGAAACCGTAAAGCTCGATCCCGGGTTTGCAGGATCAACCGGGCCGGCCGCAAAGTTTGCGTTGACGGTTCCAATCTTTAGTGTCGCGTCGTACGTGACCGTCACGCTCTTCGAGCCTGCCTTGGTCGACGTCACTGTCGCGGTGTACACACCCGCGGCAGTTTCAGTGAACGCGGAGACCACAACGGGATTACCGGCGTTGTCTGCAACCGAAGAGGTCAGGGAGCCTGCGACCCCCACCACGGGGTTGTTGTTTGCATCCTTGAGAGTAGCGGTGATGGTGTGCCTGTCGGCACCGTCCGCCACACGATCCTTGTTGTCATCAATGGTGAGCTCGGACTTGCCCGTTCCAACAACGGGACCACCAGCGGTGAACACGGCATTGCGCACCGGGCCGACCTGCTGGTCGGTTCCGTTGACGTCAACAAATGCTTTCACCGCGTATGAGCCAGACGCAGCGCTCTTCAGCTTTGCGGTGTAGGTGCCGTCGCCGTTATCTGTCACTGATGAGATGGTGAACGGATCAGAGCTGTTCTGCTTCTTGATCGACACGATCTGGCCGGCAGCGGGCGCACCGCTCGACGAACCAATCACGGTGACCGTTGCAGTGATCTCTGTTGTGTCGTCTGCGACCACCGAATCCGGGGCCAGCACAAATGTTGAAGCGGCCGGGTTCGGTGCTTCAAGGTAGTTGAGCACCACACGAACGTCACTGCCAGCTGCAAGCAATGCACCGGGAATGGTGACGTTGTTGCCCGTCACTGTGGCGTTGCCGAGTGCGGCACCGGTCACGGAGTCGATGACCTTCGCAGACTTCAGCGACGCCCCAGCTGGAACAGCGGTGTTGGTGAGTAGCATGTCGTTGCCGGCGGTTGTCAGCCCGTACGCGGTGCTCTTTGCATCCGCAGCCAGGGAGAGTGTTGCCGGGCTGTTTGTCGTGTTGCTCACGTTGAAGTTGTAGTTTCCGGGAACTTTGCTGTTCACCTGGAAACGCGAGACTGCGGGAACAGTACGTACTTCGTAGTCTTCAACCTCACCAGCGGTCACCCACGGCTTATCAGTCTGAGTCGGCAATGCTGCGTATTCACCGTCAGCGTTGCTTGGCTTCTCAACATCCACCAGCGAGCTGTTCACGCGCAGCGTCGAGTAGCTGTTCGCCGCGGTGGGGGCGGAAGCCGGTGTCGTCAGGTCAAATTCAGCCTGAGCACCGCTCGCTGCCATCTTCGCACCGAATGCCGCTCGCGGGCTCGCGTTCTGCGTGCCCGGTGCCGTCATCCACGCGCTGACCTTGGCGTTTGCAGCCTGAGCACCCTGGTTATCGACAAGCACCCGGTACTTTTTGCCCTGCGCGAGCAGCTGCCCACCGATGGCGCGGTTTTCGCCCTCAAGCTTCAGGAACACACCGTCGTCGGACGCGTGCGAGTTATTGGTCGCACCAACCGTAAACAGGCCATTGACCGCGCCGATCCGCAGATCGTTTGCGGTGTCCCCGTCAACGTTCACGTGCTGCGGTCCGACTCCGGCGTTCGCGTCGCTGCTCAGCAGGCTGTTGCGCGACAGGTCAGCGGTCGAACCGGCGACGGCGACCTGGAAGTCAGCAACGTAGTACGCGGAGGCGTTGTTTCCGTTGATCTTCACGAGGTCGGTGACTTCGTTGACGTTGATCTTCGTCTGCAAGGGAGTGCCGAGAGGAGGGTTGGCGCCGTAGTTGGTCTCGTTGATGGCCTCGACGCTGTTTGTGCCGTCGTTGGCCTTCAGCGACGCATCAATTGCGACAACTTCGCCATTCTTTGTCTCGGTACCCGTGGTCAGCTTCGGCTGCACCACACGAACGTACCCAACACCAGCAGACCAGTTCAGCATCGACTCGTAGACGCCGTTTGCGTCGGTCGTGCGTGAGCCCTGCAGCGTCGCAGTGCCGTCACCGTTGTCGCGATAAATCGCAACGGTCTGGTTCGCGAGAGGAGTTCCATCAATGGTTTTCACAACACCAGACAGGCCGACGGCGCCCTCAACACCGGCACCGTCATACCAAGTGTTGTTCGATGTTGGTGTTGTGCCTGCGGCGTTCCAACCGGTCGCACCGATCGGGTACCCCTTCACAAACGATGGGCGCTGCAGGAGAGGATCAATAGCCGTAAGGTTCGCACCGCGGTTGTCGCTGTAACCACTTGGAACCACAACCTTGCCGTCCAAGAAGCCGAGCGAAACACGCTCCGACTGGTTCACACGCCAGTCCTGTACAGGTAACCCGTTGGTCGTGTTGTTCAGCGTGTAGCCGGTGCCACTCGCAAAGTCGGCGACAACACTGACCTTACCCGTCTGAGCATCGGTCTTCATGATGCGACCGCTGTTACTCGGCATGTTTGAGTTAACGACGTTGTACACGTTACCGAGGGCGTCGAGGGTCATATCGCTAAAGTCGCCCGGGTTGTTGTTGGGTGCGGCAGAGGTCACGGTGGTGAACGTGCGGAACGAGTTATCGGCGAGGGTCAGGGGGTCACCGTCGGGGCCAGGATTGAACACCATATAGCGGGTACCGTTTGCCGGGGTACAGTCGTTCATCACCACGAGCTCATTGGTACCCGGGTTGGTCTCCATGCCACAGGTTTCATTGTCGAACCCGGTTGGCCACGGGATACGAACCTCGTAAGTCTTACCTTTTTGCCCCAAACCACTGCTGTTCGCAGGAGACCACTCGATGATTCCGTAGCGAGTCGTGCCATACGTAGCGTTAAATGCGTCACGCTCGGCCGTCTGCGCGGCCGTCCAAGTTGTCGACTGCTGCACATTCAGACCCGGAGTCGTCCAGATGCCATCAATGCCCTGGTTCGCAACGTTCGCCGATACCGCCAGGTTCACCGCGCTCCGGTAGCCCGTATTCGCGGTGTTGCGCAAGATAACGGCGCGAGTGGGCGTGGCTTTCGTGCCAACAATAGCCGCAAGGTCCGAGGAGGTAGTGAAACCAAACGCGGGATTAGAGTTATCCCACCTGGCAATCGCAAACACACCGCCATTGCGCAAGTTTGCGTCAGCCGGCCAATCTACAGATCCGATCACATCACCGCTCAGCGCGTTCGCAGGGGTCGCACTCTGGGTCAGACCCAAAGTCGTAAACCCACTCAGCACGAGCAAGAACGTTACTGTCACGGCTACAACGCGCCGCACATTTTCACGAGCTCCACTCACCAGAGTGGAACTCAAGCCAAACGGGCTCTGAGCCCGACTGCTATTTCTCATCTACTTGTTTCCCCAAACATGTTGTAACTACAAGAACTACGAACCCTCAAAAATCGCATTCCCCCGAAACTGGGCGCAGAGCACCCAAGCCCCGGCGACGCGGCTCAGGACTTAGATGCGACATTGCTGCATTTATGACGCGAAACCGGAAAAGTTTTTAAAGAATGTTCACGGCGCACGATGTTTGCCCGCTTTCCAATACCCGCGGGTCGTTGCGGCCACCCCCAGCATGAGAGCCAGCAGCGAGAGGCCAGCCCAGAACCCGGCTTCGCTGCCCGTAGTCGCAAGGAACAACAATCGATGCTCAGCCACCGTGAATGGTTCAGAGCGCAGGCTCGTCTCCGCACCGGCGAGAAGTACGGTGTGCGGCCCAAGCCCCGCGCGCGCCTCGAGCGGAATCGAGACAGACACATTGCCGTTTGCATCAGCGACGGCCTCGACCGGAGCAACCCTCGAATCACCAACCGTTGCGGTCACATGTTCTCCGGGCAAGTAACCGAAGCCGTGAACAATTTGTGTATCGGTGGCGGCAAGCACCGGTCGTTCGATCAGAATCGATGCCGCACTCAACCGCATGTGCACCTCTGCAGACTCATTACCTAGCTCGTCAGTGACCAGCAGCGTGATAACCTCGTTTCGAGTGGGCGCGAGGGCCAGTTTGATTTCGAAATAACCGTCGAGGCCCGCTGTCACGGTGCCGAGAAGAGCACCGTTTTTGTCAGTGACCGTGACGGTTGATCCTGGCTGCGCATACCCCGCAACAACTTGGCTCGTAAACTCAGACACCACCGCTGGCACCGGAGGCGTGCTCTGGATCGGAACCGGCACCTCGATGCTGTTTCCCACCGGGTCTGCAACACGAATCACGACGTTGTCGCCGGTCACCAACCGAGGCTTGGGAGTAAATGTAAACTGCCCACGTTCGTCGATAGCAATCGTGCCGCGAAGAGGGTTTCCTTGACCATCAAGAAACTGGATTCCATCGGTCTGCTCGATCGTGCCCCCGGCGATGATGAGCCCGTTGGAGGGTTCCGGCTGCGGGGCCGCAGGCAGGGTCGTTTTAATAAAGGGGACAGCAGCCTCACTCCAATTGCCCGCCGGGTCTACGGCATACACTCGCACTCCGTCTTGCTCGGTGAGCCTTGCGCGCGGGTAAAGGCGAAGCATCCCCCATTCGCTTGGCGAAGTTCACCGTTCATCGTGTTGCCGTGTCTGTTGTGCACCGCAACCGTATTGCCCTCGTCGGTGCAGATTTTGAGTTTCCAACCGTTCGATGGATCTACTTGTGGGGCGTCGGGAGCAAGCAGGTCGATTGTCAACACAGCAACGGCAGACACAAATCCGTTCTCGTCTCTGGCCTGTACGTTGAGACGCTGATCATGAACCACAGCCGCTAAAAGGGAGGTTGAGTACCTCCCAAACATGTCGCTCACGGTGGAGGCGAGCAGGGTGCCGTCTTCAGTGCGCACCGTCACAGTCATAAACGGATCAGCACTTCCACTGACTTTCGTGCCATTGGACGGACCTACGGTCGGTTTGGAGGGGGTCTGAACAAAGCGGACCGCCGCTGTGCCCGCAGCCCTCACTCCACCAACGCTCACCGTAACGGTTGCTGATCCGGGTTGTGCAGCGGTCAGTGTCGCGGCGTACATTCCCTCACCAACGTACGCAGTTTCAGAGACGTTGCCGTGCGAGCTCGCAATGGTGACGCCAGAAAGTTCCCCGTCAATCTCGTTACCAAAGGCGTCCTTCAAAGTTGCCTCAAGCTTCACTTCATGGGTGCCGTTTGCTTCTGCAACCTCGGTGGATGCCTGCACTCCCGAGTTGGCGGCCGCGTAGCTTCCAGCCCCAAAGCTCACGGTAGCTGGCGACTCAGCAACCTGCTCGATGCCGAGCGTGGCCGAGACGGTGACCGTTCCTGCCTTTTGAGTTGTGATCGTCACACGCGCAAAACCGTCGTTACCCGACACCGCGACGCCGTTACCGCTCACGGTGGTGGCGGGATCAGTTGCGAAGGTTACCGACTGACCCGTCACGAAGTTGCCAAACGCGTCCGCAACTCGCACCTTCGCCTCGTGCGGTTCACCGTCAACCGTCAGCTTGCCGGGAGTCACGCTGAGCATCGAGTGGGCTGCGGAGGGGGCGCCGGGGGTAAAGGTGACGGTAGCCGGTGACCCTGCGACCACATCTTGGCGATCAGCGGCATCCACCGTCGCTGTGATTTCGAAGGGGGTGTGCGCAACGGTCGATCCCGCCGCCAAGGTTGCTTTTCCTTGAGCGTTGGTGATCCTCGTCACGCTTGCTGGGCCTGCAATGGGTTCGTCGCCGTCGTCAAGCACAACCACGTCTGCGGGCACAGCAAATCGCACGACCGCGTTCTGCACGGCAAGTCCCGCGGCGTTGCGAGCGGTTACACTCACGCTGTTTGCGGCGGTGCCATTTGCCGTCGCGTCGTTGCTCGTGACCACCGCTGGGGAGTCCTCCGCCACAGGTTCGTCATCGTCACCCAGAACAACGGACAGGCTGTCGAGCACAATTCCGTCATATTCGGGATCGTCAGACGCCAGCACGGGGCTGAGCGTGAGGGTTCGGGTACCATCAACGACGGTGTTGTTGATAGCGGTAACGGCTATCTGTGTCTCGCCGAAGGCCGGGTCAATCACGGCGTCGTTCTCGTTCATCGCTAAATTGTTGGGAAGCAGCCTGGCCTGTGCCGCGGGGTCGCCCAGAGGATCGGGCATGCTCGCGTCGGGCACGAGGTTGGTCGCGTTGGGGTGCACAACGACGGCTGCAACGGGTGCCTGCACCATTCGTCCCTGCGAGTCACGCGCCGTTGTTTCAATGCGGAAGGGATCGGAATCGGCTCCACCCTCAACAGCGGTGAGAATTCCATCCGTCGTCTCTGCAATTCTCACAGGCACCCGATACTCAACGGAGGCATCGAGCAGGGCACCCGGGGTGCCCGCGATCCCGGCAGGATCAGCGGAGCGAACAAAGTTGTTGGGCGCGTCAGTCGCGTTTGCGGGGTGTTCGTTCCAGTGGCCTTCGCGATCCTGTACGCTCTGCGCTGCCACGCCGAGAACGACCACGCCCGTCGAATCGGCCTTTACCGTCACATTCCAGCGTGTATTAATGGCGGCGTTTTCGCTCGCGGGACGCACACTCTGCACGGTGGCGGCGGCCGAAGAAGCGGCGGTGTTGAGGGCCGAGTCGAGTGCTCCATCGGCCAGGGGCACCGACGACATCACTTCGAACTCCAAGGAGCGACTCCACGAGGGATCCTGCTGGGTTTCGGCCTGGCGGATCCACAGCTGAGGCCCACACGCCTCGGCTCCACCGTCCACCACCTCGACGGTTCGTGAGAGCGGCGAGGTGTTGCCAAGCGCATCGACCGTCTGCAGGCGCAGCTTTCCCTCGCCAAGCGCAAACGGAAACTTCAGCTCTGCACCATCAGTACCCCAGTCTGCGGCGCTCGCAACTTGCACACGACCGAGGTACACATTTGCGCCGTTCTCCCCGCCGGCGAAGGCATCGACCCGCACCGGGTAGCTCGGTTGACTTCCTCCAGCCTGCGGTTCCTGCACGGTCACCTTGACCTGGCACTCGCCAGGAACGACGCTGGCCGCGCTCGGAAAGGCCGTACGAACGTTGCCGTTGGTGTTACTAATATGCACGGGATTCGCGATGTCCCCTGGCAACTCGGCGGAGTTTGTCGGGGTTTCCGTGTAGCCACCGACGTTGCTGAAAGTATTGCGATCCAGTGCCACGCTTGGCCCGCCCGAGGAAGCGACCGAGATGACTTGACCGACAGTGCTACGATTCCAGCCGATGAAGGAGTTGTCGGTTACGGCGACAGTTCCCGAGCCGGCAACACCGCCCGACACCAGCACTGAGGGTCCCGTGGGCACCCACGAGGTCTCATTGCTAAAGACGTTGTGATCGACGGTCACCGTGGCACCCGCGGCCGGTGCTCGGGTCAGCCGGATGTCATTGTTGGCAGTGCCATGAATAAGCGACGTCTCAAGCGTGTTCACAAATCTATTGCCGCTGATGCGCGAGTTGCCACCAAACTGGAGCAGATCACCGCTGATTGGCACGCTGTTGTCGTAGTGAAATCCCCTGCGAAAATCTTTGAAGGTGGTGCCCATCACCAGCAGGTCGTCAACCCTGGCGATGCCGCCGTCCCACTTGCCGATACCGTACACCGCGTTGCCCGTGTATCGGTTCTCCCACGAAAAGGTCGAGTCGATCAGGCTCAGACCGTGCACGGGCTCGGTGGTGTTGCCGTACTGCTGCACAATGTTGATCCCACCAGCCCAAATCGAGTCGAGCGTGACATCACGAATCACCGTGGCTTCTGAACCCCAACAACATTTATCGCACGCTCGATGGCGTAGGTGAGCCCTCCGCTTCCAGCCGGACCATTCGCGATTCGTCCCTTCTCAATGAGCAGGTTCTTCGCGGTTTTGCCAACGTAGATGGCACCCTCGGCTCCGGCAACGTTCGAGAAGTTGCGCAGCACCTGATCCTGCCCGGTAAACGACATCACAACGCCGGTCATTCCACCGTCGCCCGGCGGGAGTAATTCGAGACGGTTCTGCAGATCAACAACCACGTTGCCCGCGAACCAAAGGATGCTACCGTCGTGGTCACTGTCAACAGTGCCCCCAACGATGCTGTTCATGTCGGTGGCTCCCCTGATCATGCCAACAAACCCTGTCGGGGTGTTTATTGCTGAGTTTTCCAGCAGCACAGTGCCGCCGTTTGCGAACGAGCCATTGAGCTGACGAATCGAGCCTTGTGGAGTCGGAGCGGCGAGGGTAATCAGCACCTTTGTCGACGGAGTAGCAGCACTGAGTGCGTTCGCCTCTTGCGCTGCGGCCAGCAGAGTACAGGTAGCACCGTAGTTGGTGGCGGTTTCACATTTGCCGTCGCCGGGGCTCGCATCGGGGATCAGCCGCACGTCATTGACACGCAGTGTGTAGTCATACCCGTTGTGCATGCCCGATGACGACTCAACGGGGTCTGCTATGGCCGGGGTCGCAAAGACTCCCGCGGTCTCTCCCACACTTGGCACCACGAGAGCGGCCAAGAGAAGAGCGGCAGTCACGCGCCGTTGTCGGCGATGCTGAACGTGCATCCGCAAAGCGTTTCCCTTTCACAACACATCGAACATCTGACAGTGGTTTTGGTTAGAACTCCAGTTGCCTCACCGCCGGTGCTCCCGCTCGCCTGCCGCTGTCTCCGGTGTAGACGACGCTCACGGACCTGGCTGACGCACCGGTTCCCGAGGCGTCATTTTCGACGACGCGAATGCGGTTGACTACTTGAGTGTCTGTCAGGCGGTGGGTAAGACCTTTTCCATCAGTCACAGTGACGGAGCTTCCGGGAATCGCGGTCACCACCAGCACCGGATCAGTGCCGCTGCTATCTACAGCTACATCGGGCGCGAGCAGCTCAAATTGGGTCGGCGCTGTCTCGGCGCTCACACCCTGGCCTGAGCGCTCGCGTTGACGCACGGTCAGCTGATTGCTTCCGACAACACCGCCCCGCACTGTGGTCACAGCCCAGGTGCCGTCGGAGGCAATCGCGCTCTCGTTAGCGACACCGTTGACCAGCACGCTCACGATCGCTCCGGGAACCCCGGTGCCCGTCACGACGGGAAGCAGGCGGTTGTTAGCGTCGTCGACGCTTGAAACGATGGGAACCGCAAGTTGCAGTCCACTGTTCACCGCGAAGGACCGATCTGCGGTGTCGGATCGAGAGCCGTCAGCAAGCTGTTGGTATGCCCGCACCGTATACGCGCCGTCAGCAATACTCTCGGTGTTCACAGCCCACGACCCCGCGGGAGTCGCTTGAGCCGTGAGCTTCTCGTAGCCAGCCCCGTCTGCTCCGCCCGGGGCAGAGATAAACAGCACGACCGTGGCGTCCGGCGCCGCGTACCCCGTGAGCAAGGGAACCGAGGTGGCAAACACCGCGTTCTCTGAGAACGAGAACTGCGGCGCATCAACGTCCGAGACAATGGGCACGGAGTAGAGCGAAGCGGTCTCAGCCTCCCCAGGTCTGGTCGACCAGTTGTCACGACCCACAGCATCGGCCGCACCCGCTGCAGGCTGCGTTCTCTCGGGGTCACTCTGCTGCGCTTCATCAAGGGACGTAGCACCCGTCGACTCGGGTGAAGACAGGGGCTGCTGCGCGGCGTTGCTCCACACAATCGCGGTGACGACCGCGCCGATGGTAAGCACACCGGCGCCCGCAATAAGCGCGAGTTTTGAGCCACCAAGAACGGTCGTTTTTGCCGTTCCAGTGGCACCAAGCGATGCGGCCGAAGCGGAAGATGGGGCACCGGTCAAGAGGCCGAGAGTCGCCGCCCCGATCCCACCCGTGAGGACAAGCGGCAGCACAACAGCGTGCAAGCGAGAAGCAGCGACGTCGGCCTCATCACGGATGCGTCTGCAACGCACACACGTGCTGAGGTGGTCGGCGATCTTCTGGCTTCGCTTCTCAGTCTGACTGCCGAGAATGTAAGCGGGGAGCCTGTCGATAGTGTCGGCGCACTCTTTCGGCAGATTCTCCTCACCAAGATGGGCGCGGATCCATGCTTTACGCAGACCGTCCCGAGCTCTAAACGACAGCACTGAAACGCTGTTTGCGGTCATCTTCAGTTTGTTTGCGACACTCTGTGGTTTGAGCTCGAGCACCTCGGTGTACCAGAGAACTTCCTGCCAACTCGTCGGAAGTGACGCGAATGCTGTCTGCATCATGGAGCGATCCGCTCGCGCGTCGATGCCATCTTCAACACCACCAACCAGCCCGTCTTGCTCAGCAAGCTCAAGATCGACGAGCGAACGATGTTCATTACGCCACTTATTTGCGATGTTGCGAATCGTCACCTGTAGGTATGTACGGAATGCCGTGCGGGGCCCACCACCGCGCGTGATCGCAATATAGATTCTGGAATACGCCTCGGCCACGAGGTCGTGCTCGTCGAGTTCACTGCTGTAGTAACGTGCACTCTTCAGCCCGGCCGCCGAGTGTCTGGTCCAAATGACGGTGTAGGCAGCACGGTTGCCGCGTCGCGAAAGCTCAAGCAAGTCCTCGTCAGACAGGTCATTCAGATCTGCACGCACTGACTCGAGCACTCTGTCGGTGGCCATATTTTGGGCAGCAGAATGAGACGCGACAGTCTCACTCGGCAGGTCTTTCAGATCGTTACCTGCGAGCGTCGACTGAGTTTTCCCGCGCTGAATATCCAATAGCGTGTCTCCCCCGGAACGCTTTGATCTTCGAGAGCAGCATCCATTACGCGAAATCTCAAAAAGATTTTGGACGCGTAAATCTCCCCAGAAATCTGGCTTCCGCCAGAAAGAATGCTTCGTACCCCAGAATCACAAAGCACTAGTAATGTAACACGCGTTCCCGCGAAGATGCTGCATGCTCCCTCATCTGATCCGCACGATGCGGACCGCGGCCGCTTTCTCTTCAGCCAAGTATCGGCGCACTCTTTTGCTTGCTTGTTCCATGCCCCCCTTCCAAAGCAAGGAGTCTCCAACCAACCCGGAGCGCTTCAAGGTCTTGCTGTAGCGCCCGAAGCTATCTGTGACTTATCGTGTTGACCTGCGGCCAAGACTGGCCGACCTCTTGCACCGCTACCGCTGTGTGATGAGAAGCCCAAATCGGCTGAACCCGCTGCCCTCTATGCGGTCGTTGAGACATCAGAAGTATTTTCGATACCGGATTAGCAAGAGGACGGTTTTGTCGCTTGTCGTGGAGGCCTGATCAATCGAGCGAGCACGACAACGGGTACCCACGTGAGTCCACCGTGTACTGAAAAACAGCATCAACGAGGGCCTATCTGCGCTGATTCTGGGCGAGGTTCAGGTTCGCACGATCCAACTTGTAGATGTCAAACAAGGTACAGCGATTTAAGCCGCGGTTTTGGTGCCTGTGAAGCGACGGAGTGTGAGCACTAGACCTCCGGCAAGCACCAATAAGGCAGTGGCCGTCAGTCCCCCAGCGAATCTCCGCCGCCCGTGGAGGCGAGGGGTTTCTTCGGGGCAGAGGAGGATTGCTGCCCAGCACTTCAACCGTTGCGCAGGCTTCATCCACGCTGTCCGGACATGCGGTCACGTATTTCAGGGGAATGGGCATTTCTTCTGCATCAACGGCTACCACAGCGACTCGATTGGTGAGCGTTCCCGGAGTGCTCGGTGCTCGTCCGCTCACAATGAGATCGCGACTCTCGCCGGGGTCAAGAGTATCGATTATCCACTCAACAATCTGCCCACGAGCTTTGCCCCGTTGAGCTCTTCGGCGACAAATCCTGGAGGAAGGTCGTCTGTGACCCTCGCATTCGTCACCGGCATATTGCCCGTGTTTGTCACCGTTATCGTAAATTGGACACGCTCACCCACAGCCACCGAGGAACGATCCGCTACTTTCGAGGCCGACAATCCATACACGGCGACAGCATCGAACCAGGATTGATCGGTTGCAGAAACAGGGGACAAACTCAGTTCAGTCACCCCATCGCGCGCCATCGGTTGACCGGTGACAGTGACAATATTTGTGTGTGGACCTACGTCAGCTACACCAGAAGCGCGGCATGTGACTGTCTCCCCCACGGCCAGCACAGAGATCACGGCTGTGCCGTCTCCGCAATCAACATTCGCCACCTTGTCATCAGCGACATTGACACCACCCAGCGGTACATTGCCGAGATTAGTAACCGCAAACTCCCAGGTCACCGCCTGTCCGGGCACGAGCTTTGGGCCAGGTGCTTTGTCGACATCCTGCCCGTTAACGGTCTTGACAACTCCGACCGCCGGTGCTGCTGGAACGGTGGGCGCAAGCATCAACCAACGCCGACCAGCAGTGCGCGGAACCCCCTCAATACCGATGAAGAGATCGGACCTGTCAGAGATGGTTTCAAAAGTCGCGATATAGCCAGAATCGGGGCAAATAGTCGACGGTGGAACAATAGGTGCCGGCAAGAGATCGTATTCGCCAGTCTGACTATCGAACGTCACAGGCCCGTTGGCCCAAACCCGACATTCGAGTAGTAGCGCATCCACTCTTGCTCAGAGCCGGACCTAAATCGGACCCGCTCAGTAGGACCGTTCAAATTACAAGCATCAACCTCGTGTGCGGAGAGGATAGCTCCGGAAGGCAGCACACCTCCAGGAAGACCTGAGAAGTCAAAAATCGAATCGTACGATGAGCCGTCATTAACGCTGAGTGCGGTGTCCGAGAACTGCTGCCCGATAGGCGCGATCTGACCGCTAGCCTCCATGAAAGGAATCGGCCCAGTGGGGAAAAATGAGAATGAAGCGGCTCGCGCGGGTGTCGTAGGAATGCCGACCTGAGTATTGGTCAACGTAAACGTTCCGACAAACCGTGGGTCGAGAATTTGCCCCGATGTCGCTGGGGGTTCGCGGAAACGCAGTGTGAGTGTCTGGGTCGCACCCACGGCCTGATCCACCGTGAAGCCATCGGGATTGTCTACAGGAACTCCATCAACTGCAAGAAGTTCCATCCCAACAGCACCATCAACGAGCGGCGGCGGCGTCACTCCGAGATTAAACTCCGGAGAAATTGGTGACGGAACAGCGGTTGCGGGGGCGGCCAGCACAACGGTCGCGGCAACACCAACGACTGCTAAGGCAACAGTCATTAATCGAGCAGGCCTCCTAATGGCGTTCACTGGCCCATCCCCCCTGTTTTCGGCACAAAACTCGTTGCCCTTTGTCGACCATTGAACCACTGCAGCAAGTGAATCATTCAACTCAGCGGCCTCATGTTCACTAGATTATAACTGACGCTAGGTGGGGTATGGAACGAAGGC
Source organism: Leucobacter coleopterorum (assembly GCF_011382985.1). GTDB lineage: Bacteria > Actinomycetota > Actinomycetes > Actinomycetales > Microbacteriaceae > Leucobacter > Leucobacter coleopterorum. The sequence goes on along the minus strand of NZ_CP049933.1, from coordinate 618,300 downwards.
CGGGTCAGTTCCCAGCGATGTTCATCACTGTGTACTACTGGGATCGAACATCGCGGCGGTCTCAACCCACCAACGCACCACCCTAGTAATAGGGATCCTTGCGGATCTGCAACGATAAACGTCTCGCCACCGGCTCACCCCACCGGCGCCAGAACTTCGTAGGTGTCGCACGCAACGCTAGTTCCCAGACCCCTACGTAGTCGATCACGCTTTTCGAGAGACGCAGCTTGTACTGCCCAACTCCGTAAAGCGGATGCTCAGTATCCTCGATCCGGTCACGCGGCGGCGAACCGATAAGGTCGTGCACAATCGCGCCGTTTTCACGAGCCCACATAATCAATTCCCACTGCATGCGGTACATAGCCCACTGGGTAACTTTAGGTGTCGAGTTGATGCGCCGTCTTTGTAGCCGCTCGTACGGCCAAACACCGTACCAAACATACCCGCAACCGGCTCCTCGTCTGCATAGCCAAGCACAAGCTGACCACGGCCCGACCGCTCAAACGTCTGCCAGAAATGCCGATAGTACGGGTACGGGCGCAGTTGGAATCGCCCCTCACCGGTCTCGCAAAGAAGGGCGTACATGATCCGACAGTTCTCTTCGGTCGCCGCTACTCGCCTGGCTTGAAAACCCGTCTTGTCTGCTTTACGAATCTTCGTGCGGGTGCTGCTAGAGAATCGGCCCAAAACATCAGAATTGTCCCCAGAGATATCGAGCAGGATGGTCGACTCGTTGGGCAGAATGCGCGCGCCGCGCGCAAACCCTCGCTGTGCTAGCCGAGCAATCGTCGCATTGTCCTCCAGCAGTCTGGGCTCAATTTTCAGCAAGAACACGCCGTGTTGACGCGCGAAGTTCGCGAGCCGCTCGGCGGCCGAGAGCATCGATTCAACATCTAAAGCATCAGGTCCGCCAGGAACGTACCACCACTTCCCCAGAAGAGGCACCCGTCGCTCAAGTACGAGCGTTGCAGGAAACGACTCACCCACTACATAGCGGTCGACATAGTGTTGAAATCGCTTGCTGGCGGCATACTCCCGGCTCTGCCATACCTGCCCGCCACTACACAGCGCCTCGATAGACGAGTTCCATGAGCTGACCTCAGCCTCGCACGCAAAACGGAGTGGGTGGGTCGCGTTGTCCGCACCTCTTTCGCTGTCTTGGCGATGGGCGGTACGCCCGCCGATCCCACCATCGAGACGAAAGAGGTCTATCGAGATTCCCAGATTCTTCATACTGGGTATTGCCATGAGCGCCTCTCGGCGTTCATGATTGTTGGAATTTGCCTCGCGCTCCGCCAATCCCCGGGAACTTGAAGAACATCAGCGCAAACTCGACTGCATAGGTTTTGATGTCATTTAAAGACAGCGGTGGCACATACGCAACAAGAAAGGCTAGGCCTTTAACCCGACTTGGCCTGGGTTTAGTTCCGACCGTTGTATCCGTCATGTGATGTCTCGGGACTTTGGTGACAAAAGTGCCTCAGGACATCGGTGACACTTCGGGGCGCGTGTTCTTCCGTGGCCCTCTGGGTTTGCCATTGCTGACATAGGTTGTGCCTGGTGCCGGCCAGGGATGTTCAATCAGTTGTTCGCCGGTCGCCACACTGTAAAACGCGATGGTGCTCTCGTCTCTGATGATGGCGACCAGAGCGCCGGCGAGATAACTGCCGACCTGAAACTTCACGCCTTTGACTTTGATGCCGCCACTTGTAGTTACGCGGCGTGTGTTCTCGGGCAGAAACGCGCCTGTTGCCGCGACTGGCGTCTCGGTCGGGTTTGCGAGAATTACGGGCCGTGGTGCTTCGGCGACGGGCATAGCATTCCAAGCCTGTTGTGGAGTGATATGTCCGGGGAGTCCTTGATGAGGGCGCTTGGTGTTGTAGATCCGGTCGAACTCATCGACCTGTGTTTGGAGGTGCTCGATGATGTCAGCAAGGGGCTGCTTGTCGAGATACCGAAACAGGGTCTGGTGAAAACGTTCGTTCTTGCCTTGCGTGGTCGGCTTATACGGTTTTCCCGTGATTGGTTCGACGCCGAGGCGAGTAACGTAGTCAACGAGTTGCCCCACGATTCCTCTTCGAGATGGGTTCAACGCCACCCGTTACCGGTAAGCAAGCGTTGCGGGACGCCATGCGCGGTGATGCCTTTCGCGATGACGTATACCGCAGCATCGGACGTCTCACCAGGGGCTACGTGAGATGCGATCGCAAGACGCGAATGATCATCGAGGACTTGGAAGATGACGCGCTTCCGACCGCCGGTGAGGACGTACTCAGTCGCGTCGAGTTGCCAGCGCCGGGTATCCCCATGGCTTTCATCTTCGCGTGCACGCCGATCGGACCGTTGTCGAGCCCCGATTGCTCCAAAGACGCACGCACCTGTAATGCGTACTTTTCACAGCATCCTGCAGTTGGGTGGGTGAGGAGTGTGGGCGACGTAATTTCGGTTCCAGGATTGAGGCAGCACCTTCACGGGCGGCTCTTGCTTTCAGCGCGTAGAACGTTTTGCGTGAAATGCCGTGCTCGACGCAGAACGTGGTCACGGCTCCGCGGGGTGCGTCGGCGGGCCATTGCGAGATCGCTAGACGGACGCGTGGATCAACTGGCTCATTTTTACTCACTTCACCATCAGAGCAGTAGAAGTGTCACCACCAAAAACATCGAAACTGTCACCGATGTGTTGATGCAGAACTGTCACCGATGTCCTGCGACATAACAGTCCAGTGGTCATTGCTTTTCTGAGATGAGTCAGAAGGAGCAATGACCACTGGACTACATAGACCCCTATGAAGCGATGGTCAGCACGGGTTTTTCACGTTACCAGGTTTCTGCGGAGCGTTCCGGGACCGCGTCAACAACCGTGGCATTGATGTCCACGGCAGATCCAACCTCACCCTGTGGGCCTATGACGCGATAACCCAGCACGAGCCCGGTCTTCTTCTCAAACACCATGTAGTGCGCTTCCGAATCATCTCCCTCGTCGCAGTACAGATTTACTGCAACACGGGTGTCGTCATCGGGTGCAGAAGGATCAGGCACCAGCTCAGTGCACTCCAAGTCCGCGAGCAGCTCAAGGCCTGCAGCACGTAGCCCCGCTGGCTGAGCCAAGTTGCTGAGCACTGGAATGAGCCACTTTACAATGTCGCTTTCTGGAGCCGCTATCTCGTTGCCGTCATCATCGGAGTATGCAACCATCGACGCGTTTGCATCCTCAATGTACTTACGCAACGCGGCGGGATCATGAGGGGCTTTCTCGTAGAGCGCCTTTTCGGCTGCGCGGTCGGCGACAGCACCGGGCATAGCGAGTTCATCAGGAGTCAACGGTGGCATCCCGCCCGGCAACACCTCTTCCGTGCCACTTCCACGGGTCAAGAAGCTGTCTCCCTCTGCAGCGGTTCTCGCGATCTCTTCGGCACGTGGATCGTTGAGGGGACGAACTAGCCCGAGAAATTTCGGGTCTCCGCGCCGCTGGATCCAATCTCCGCTCGGGTCCGCGGGAACATACGTGATCTGGGTGATGCCGACCCGGTAGTGGACTCCCTGGTCGATGTATGCGTTCTCGTCCGTTCTGCTCTCGTCAAAGTAGGCGGGGTCGGAGTAGTCCGCACTGATGTTTTCTGTTGTCTTGACCAGTCGCAGATACTGCCCCGGCTTCAGCGTTGGATCAGAGACCTCAATGTTGTGAGCGGCTTTCTTCAGCAGCGCAGCTGCAGGCGTCGCGGCTGCAGGCGTCTCAGTCACCTGGGGGCCAGGCAAAGCCACTGATACGACCACCGCAGTCGCTGCCACCGCGACGAACCCCACAAGGGCGGCGCCTCGGACCTTGACGGGGACTCTCCTCCGGCGCGAGCGAGATCCTCTCGCATTCGCGGCTCGGCTCTGGTGCGAGGAAGCTTCCATGTCTCGTTCGAGCCGCGCACGCCCCTTTACAAAAGCTTCATCAGTCATGTCGGTCTCCTGGCCACGCAACTGCCGCAGCATCTCCATGTCCCGATCATTATGCTGTTGCATGATCTTTTTCCGTTCCGCGGGCACTGCCCACAATTTCAAGTTGAGTTCGTAGGATTCTGCGAGCACGATGCAGTCTGGACCGCACGGTACCCTCCGGTATGCCGAGAGCCTCGGCGATGCCTGCAGAGCTCAGTTCTGACCAGGCAGCAAGAGTGAGTACATCGCGATCTCGTTGAGGGAGGCTCGCGATTGCACTTGCAATCGAATTGACTGCGAAACCAGCGTCAATACGCTGATCCGCTTCGCCACATGGATCATGGACCACATGCACAGTGCCCTCTCCGCCGAGGCCGTGTGAAGAGGCAAGCACTCGCCATGAAGCGATTTCATCGCGCTTTCTACGACGAATCAGGCGAGTCGCGATCCCTAACAGCCAGGGAAGTGCATTTGCGATTGCAGGATCATAGCGGTCTCGGCGCTCAAACGCAACAAGGAAAGTCTCGCTCGTGAGATCATCGGCGGATTCTGCTCCGAGACGCGATGCCACATATCGAAACACCACCCTTGCGTGTCTATCGTACAACTGGGCAAATTCCCCTGGGGAGTCACGTGAACGAGCGACGATGCCGGCATCAGAGTTCACTCGATAGCTGCTTTCCGTTTTGTTCATACTCAGTATTGCCACGAGCCCACTGCGGCGTTCACGTTTTCTGTGTGTTTTTGGAAATCGGCTATCAGAGCTGGTCTCTACCGTCCAACGCACCGCGCCTGACAAAATGACTCAGAGAAACAGAAAGGGCGTAAAAAGTGCATTATCCGCAGAGCAAGTGACGACAGTTTGGGACCGATGGCGAGCAGGACAGCCCTCGCGCATGATCGCGCGAGAGCTACGTTGCTCGCCCCAAACCGTTCGACATCATATCGCGCTTACTGACTGCATCCGCCCCATACCGCGCAAAAGGTCACCGTTCCGACTGTCGCTTCACGAACGCGAAGAAATCTCGCGCGATATAGCGGCCGGAGAATCTTCCAGAATCATTGGCCCGCTTGCAGAGGTCTGCGTCAACGATCTCACGCGAGATCAAACGTAATGGCGGAAGAATCCGCTACCGCGCCACGACAGCTGATACGCGGGCTTGGGAACACGCCAAACGGCATCGCCACACAAAACTTGACTTCTATGAAGGGCTCGGAGAACTGGTGCGCTTCACACTCGCCGATGACTGGTCCCCTCAACAAGGCTGGCTCAACCGTCACAATTTACGAAGCATCTGCGTTCAGGCCGTAGCGTTAGACATCCCGAACGGATCGAGATCTACTTCTGTGCCGCAGGGTCTCCCTGGCAGCGCGGCAGCAACGAAAACACTAACCGACTTATCCGTCAATACCTCCCCAAGAAAACAGGTCTCTCCCGCCTTAGTCAGGCTGAGATGGACCGGATCGCGGAACGCATCAATACCAGGCCCAGAAGGGTCCTGGGTTGGAACAGCAGCGAAGACCTCTACACCCTCGCATCCGATGAGGCCACCGCCTAGAGGAGGCCCGACAAAGGTAGAGTGCATCGACTGGGCCGCCTTTCTGCGTATCGGCTCTTGTCTGGGCGGTGTACGCCTATGCAGGCATGCGGCCCAGGGGTCTCAGAGAGTGGCCACATAGCGTTTGTCTGTGGTCTTTGGGCGAAGAAAGAAGCGGGGGTCTGGTGCAGAAGAACGTGCTCGATCGTAAGACCTGGCGTACTCGGCAGGAGTTGCATCTCGAGATCGTGCACTGGATCGAAGCGAAGTAGCACCGTAAACGCAGACAGCGCCGGCTTGGGAAACTGACGCCGGTCGAGTTCGAACTGGTTATGATGGATGCTGTCGCCTTGGCGGCATAACAACCCCTGACTCAACCAAACCCTCAGCAGACCCGCAATAACTGCTCCCTGGAAGTTAGGTACTGAGTTTTTCAGTCCAACCTCCAGGGGTAGTTCAGTCTTTCTCTATGAGGGCGAGGAGCTTGGTGGCCTTAAAACAGGCACATTTAGCTTCGAGCAGCCTAGCGAGGCCAGGATGGTCGTCCACGGCACTTTCCCATGAAGCTCAGTGCTGTTGCGGAAACTACGATGTTAGATTGCCGTTGAGGCCTTAGGGGTGAGGTCCACGAACTCACGAAAGCCTTTCTTGGGGAAGAAAGATGGAGGCAATAGTCTCTGAGTTTTTGGCGTGTTCGCTCTGCCACGAGGGGGACCAGCTTAGCGAGGTTGAGCACACCGACAAAATGTTGTGAAAACCGCTGTCAGAAATTGGGGTGCTTCCCCTCCTGGATAAGTGAGGGCCTACTGTGCCCGACCAGGGGACCGTGAGTTGAGGGGCTGGGCTCTTCAACCCCAACTCTGACCGCAACGCTATGTATAGGAAGAAATTAGTGAGCAGATTCACCGCTAGAGGATCGCTGAGAAGAACAAGAATAACGGGAGCCATTGTGTTGGTCGCCGCACTCGCGCTGCCGATCATGCCGCTTTCGAGCTCTTACGCCTTGGAAACCGAGTCTTTTGAGCAGCCGGGCGAGACTGAGCCGAGTGACTCCCCCCTAGAAATACCGACAGAAACCCCGAGGGTGACACTGGTGAAGCGCCTGAGGTTCTCACCCAAAAGCCAGAGGAAACCCCTGCACCCGACCAGTCGGCAGAAAAGAGGAAAGCCCGAAGTGCTGTTCTTCCTGCTGCCACTTCGGCATCGAACATTGGTCTCACGATCAAGATCAAGAATGACGGCACCCCGACCAGATTCCAAATGGAAGCGGTGGTTTTATCTCGGCATGGGACGCCGATGATACGGCTGGCAATGACTCCGGACCAAACAACGGAGTGGTTCGCGTCAACGACACCGTGACCTATGAACTTGAGTATGTTGTGCAAGACGGCATTGCCAATCAGCTCACCTGGAGTGTTACTCTTCCGCTGGGAATGGAGATCACGACGCTCCCCGGTTACTGCCTCACAGCAGGATCCTCATTGATTCCGCAGACCGCGGGATCCCGAAGCTGCCACTTACGGCGACGTCGATTCAGGAGCTGAGTCAGCAGACCCTTACCTGCAACATGGGTGACAAGCAGGCCGCAACAGACCGCGTTGCTGTAACGGCAAAGGTGCTCAGCATGGCGCACCAGGGCCAGGAGTTGAAGCTCAGCGAGGTGGCGATTGCTGCTGAGGACGCTGAGCCGGTTGTGCTGCCAGACGCAGAGCTTCCGTCGGTGACGGCGTCGGCACGCCTCAAGTGGGATCTCTCGAAGAACGGGATCGCCGATAAGGAGAATACGGGGTATTTCTACGGACCCCAGAACATTGCGTGCCCCTGGGACGCAAATGTTCTCTGCAAGACGACGGTGTACAGCATCCTCATTTCGTCGGGCGCGGCAGGTAAGCCAGGCCAGAAAGGCAAGGGCGCCATGCCTGCGGTCGGTGACGTCACGTTTGTGGATGATCTGAGCCCGAAGCAATGTATCCCGGACTCTCGCCTGCACAGCACGCCGCCATGAACGCCGATCTTGAAAAGTACGGCAGCCGCATTGGCCCTTGTGGAGGCAACTTCTGGATGCGTCCGGGGGATCGTATCGGCGGTTCAGCGGGGGCAGTGCCCCGCACCGCGGTCAATTCGGTTCGCAACTCCGGTACTTGCACGCTGACGCAGAGTGGGCCAGGAGAGCCTGTCAACGTCAGGATCTCGGGAGCCGATTTCTCTCTGCGCACCTATCCGACAGAGGCGATTTCTCCAGATGAACAGGCTCTGCCCGGTCACGCAGCCTACGCGATTTCGCATGGGTTGACGGTCTACACCCCACTCGCTGCGATCCGCGATTTTGGAGTTACGAGTGGGGGCGTCACAACGCTGACCACACGTAACGAGTACAACGATCTCGAAATCCAGGGATTTGAGCAATCCGATGTGCAGCGCACCGCTGATCAGCCGACCTGGAATGACTACCGAGACTCTGGGCCGAACGTGGCGCTGCAAGTTGGATTCAACAAGTTCTTCGCCGGTGTGCCCGGAGAGTCTGGAAACATGACCTCGGGGGAGTTTTCACCTGGTGGGAGTAACTGGTCCGAAGGCCCACCCGGCGGTGCGCTTATGAGGAGCGGTGAGATTACCGCGGCACCGGAGCAGAATGTGGCCTCCATGCTCGCACTCACCGGCTCCAATGTTGCTGTACCGATGGACGTGAGTTTTCTCGTCTGCGATGCCTGGGATAGTTCGAAGCTTCACCTTCGCGCGGCCGATGTGCCGGGAAGCAAGGCATCGTCTTTCCAGGGGGTGCCGTCTGCGGGACGACCCGTTTGGATTAGTGGATACGACAATGTCCTCGGAACCAACGGTCAGACGCGTCTCGCAAAAATCCCTGAGGAGACCCCTGATCTCACGGTGCAGTACTCTGCTCTTGCAGGAGGAATCGGTGCGGCGTCAGAGTGCGGCGACGCGCAGGGGCCTTGGTACGAGGACCCTGAAGACGTGCCCGGCAACGATCCAGCGCTTGCCGCGAAGGGGTGTACACGGCGGTGTCTCGGGTTAGAGCTCACGTTGTGCTCCCTGAGCCTGCCAGCTTAACCGGAACCTCTGCATCGGTCGGTGTTCGCGCCGCCATCATGATCAACATGCAGGTTGCAGATACCGTTGAGGCCACGGGTACCCAAATCCCCAACTGGGCAAGCCGCAAGATTGTGGAGAGTGAAAACCTATCGTTCGAGGAGATGGTCGAGCACCCACGAGCCTGGAGGCAATCGACGTACGTGCCTGAAACCCACGGTGGAACCCTGGGAGACCGGTTGATCCTCGCCCAAGCTCAGGCACGAGTTGAAAAGCAGGTGCGAAAGGGTGTCAGCGGCGCGTTCTCTGACTCACCCCCGCAGGTGACCGGCGGAGATCTTGTGCAGTATCAGATCTCACCGAGCCTCACCTCTGGTGCGACGGTTCCCGGCATCACCAGCGATGTGTGGGTTGAAGACTGCATTCCCGCGTCACAGAGTTACTCGGATGCCTCGCTAGCGCCCTCCGTGGTTGTGCTCGGCAGCACCCCGAGCGATGCGAAGCGCTCTGCCTGCGAGAAGGGAGAAACCTATGTGCGTTGGGTGTTCCCGGCGCAGGAGGTGAACCGTTCGATCAACCCGATCGTGCTGAGCGTGGTTGTATCGCCGACGGTGGCCGATGGCAGTTACCAGAGTTCTGTGGTTGTTTCAGCAGATAAGGATGTCTCGACGCTGGCGCGGCGCACGGATAGCGCGGGCGTGCAAGTCGCAAACGTCGCCGGCATCAAGCTTGAGAAATTGGCGCTGACCCCAATCGTGCAGGCAAACAGGGAGAGCGCGAGCACCAAAGAACTCAACCGATGGCTCGTCAAGCTCACCAATACGCTGCCCGACGCTGGGGTTTCGAGCCCAGATGTCATCGACGTGCTCCCGGCACAGGGTCAAGACGGTACCGTCTACTCTGGCAAGTTCAAGTTTGTCTCCGCCGAGGTGAAATCAGGGGGTGCCTCGACCAAGGTGCTCTACACCTCCGCGTCGGCGCCCGTGATTGATCCGAAGGATACCTCGAACGGCGCAAGCGGCTCGACTGCCTGGTGCGATGCCCCTGCAGGAGGCACACGGGTGTCTGGAACTGGCGCGTGCCCCACGAGCGCAGATGAGGTGACCGGACTCCGCTTCCAGCGCCCGGGCGAGTTTGCCATGAACGAGGCCATTGAGGTGGAACTCGCGCTTGTTGGCACGGGAAACCAGCGTGGCGATCGTTACGTCAACCGTGCAGCAGCTGCGGTGACCGGACTCACGTTTACCATTGGGCCACTCGCGCGCGTTGAAGAGGTTGCCGCATCTTCGATCGGCGATCGCGTGTGGTGGGATCTGAGTCGCAACGGTCTGCAAGACGATTTCCAGTCGCAGCCCGAGCCCGGTGCTCCAAATGTCACCGTGAAGCTGAGCGGCACTGACGACCTAGGCAACGCTGTCTCGCTCGAGACCCGCACTGACAACCAGGGAAACTACCACTTCGATGACCTGCGTACCCCGAACGCAGACGGGTATCGCGTCGAGTTCGTGAAGCCGGGTGGGGCAAGCGGTTTTACGCTGCAGAACGTTCAAGGAGCGACACCAGGCAACAGCTCGGTAGCTGATCCAGCGACCGGTCTCTCTGCGCCGCTCTCTCCGGGCCAGAATCTCGACATCGATACCGCCGACGCTGGGCTGCTGGCCAACGGTTCACTGCGCATAAATAAGCTGCTGGAGGGGGCAGGCGTCAAGCTGCTCAACGTGCGCGATACCTTCGAGTTCGATGTGGAGTGCACCTTCGAGGATGCGCTTGTGCTTGACGAGACCATCTCACTGACGGCCCAGGGTGCCGCGGCCATCACCTCCGATGTGCTGGGGCCCCTGCCCGCACTGAGCGAGTGCCGAGTAGTGGAAACCTCTGCGGGTGGTGCCGATCCCGATCTACTGCCCGATCCAGTCACCGTCACGGTGCCCTGGAGCGCGAACCAGACAGTGCCCGGCACCGCAACGGCGTCACTGACGAACTACTTCTCTGCTGGCACACTGCAGCTCAAGAAGCGACTTGAGGGTGACGCCGAGCGAGTGGCGCAGGTGAAAGACACCGAGTTTAGGTTCTTGATGACCTGTCAGGTTGAGGAGCAGTCCGCTGATGAATCCTCTGATCCGCTGCGCGTGGATCTGTTCTCAGGTACCTGGATGGTGAAGGGTGGCGAAACGCTCATCCTTGGAGGCGAGGATGGGAAGCCTCTTGGCATTCCGCTCGGGGCTCGCTGTTTCGCTCAGGAAACGGACGCGGGGGAGCCACCGAGCAGACGATTAGCCACGACTCGTTCGAAAAGTCAGTGGTCGTCACTGCTGGTACACCCTCGGAGGCGCAGGTGCTTGAGATTGTTGCCGTCAATACTTTCCTCTGCGACGACGAAAACTGCCCTCCGACGCCCCCGTGCTCGGGTGACGGATGCGATTCGGAACTGCCGGAGTCACCAGTCGCGTCAATAACTCAGGGGTCACTCGCCACCACGGGCATGGGTTGGTACGCACTCTATTCCGCTCTCGGGCTGCTCGCGGTCGCGGGCGTGCTAGGCGTCAGTCGGTTGAGGGCGCGCCGCTAGGCCGGATTCGTCCCTTGCGAATGAGCGGTGCTGGCGCGCGAAGCGCCACGCGCTAGCACCGCTCCAACGGCCTCAAGTATGTTCTCGTGATTTTGTAACAACACAGCACCCACAACCGGAGACTTCTCATCAACACTCATTCGGAAAACGAACTGCTTCGAGCCGCGCGAACAGGCGACGCAGCCGCGCTCGCTGAGCTATATCGTCGACACGTTGACGCTGCTCGCGGGGCAGCCTACCGAATAGCACCCCGCCTTGATACTGACGACCTCGTCTCGGAAGCCTTTGCGAAGGTCTTACAAGCGTTGCAGCGTGGGCACGGACCCGAAACTTCGTTGCGTCCCTATCTATTCCAGGTGATTCGTAACACCGCGGCTGAGGTATCGCAAAAGCAGCAGCGCATAAGCCAGGACGTTGACGTGCAATCGATCCCGGATCTCACATTCAGCCCGAAGAAGAGTACATTGATGGTTTCAACTGCGGGGCTGTGCGGTGGGCCTTCGCTCGACTTCCTGAGCGCTGGCAAGAGGTGTTGTGGCAGACCCAGGTCGAGGGTGCCTCTTCCAAGGAAATCGCAGCGTTGTTGAGGCTATCTCCCAGCAATGTTGATCAAATTGCGCACCGCGCGAGGGAACGACTACGGCAAGAATGGATTGCGGCACACATTAGTCACAGTGCAGCGCAGACCGCCTGCATAGGGGTGCTCGAACAGATTGGGGCGCTGCACGCCCAACGTCTCACCAAGCGGGTGCGGCGCGAGATTGAACTTCACATAGCCGAGTGCGACAGCTGCAGAAAGGCTTCAGCGGAGTACCAACACGTCAGCTCGCATCTCGGGCGAGCTCTCACAGCTGCACTGTTCGGCGGAGCCGTATCCGGCCCTGTGGCTGCCGCTCAGATACTCGAGCCCGCAGACACCGCGCACGCAGCGCCATTGGACAAGGTCACTGCAACTGCTCAACACGGAGGCTCGAAGGTTGGCGCCGCTCTCATAGCGGCCGTCACTGGGATCGCCGCAGTGGTAGTCATGGTGGGAGTGCTGTCGCAGAATCAAGGAATTGCTAGTCAAGTGCCATCTCCGACGGGAATGAAGAACATCACAACGCAGCAGAGCGATTCTGACGCAGGGACCGTGGAAAAACCCGCTGCCCCGAAGAACGAGACAGGTCAGCAGGTGGATCGCCAAGCCGCAGCAGCCAAAGACGCTGTTGTGAACAGGTCACCTGATCGAGCCAACACCCATCCGCCTGTCGATATCAAGGAGGTCACAGTCATTCGACCTCCTGAGACATTTTGGACCGGCGACCGTAAGCAAAACGACTGAGGCCGGACTTCATGGACGGAAATTCGGTTCCGTGGATAACTGTAATGAAAACAACGCCACTGCTCATTGCGTCTAGAACATCTAAGCAGGGGCCTATGCGATTGCGAAGCGCGAATGGTCATCAAGGACTGGGGTAGGGTATTCAAAGCGACGACATGACGCTCTGGGTCGTTTCTTGAGTTCTGCCCAGACAACTCCTGCCCGCGGAAAATTCTCGAGAGTGACTACCGAGACGGGTCGGATATCCTCATAGAATTCATCTTCGCGTGCACACTGTTCGGTCTCCAGTGCAGCCCTGATTGCTCCAAAGACGCATGCACCTGCAGTGCGTACTGTTTCAAACCAGCTTGTTGCTGCGTGGGGCGAGGAGAGCGGACAACATGAGCGTGGTTCAATGGTCGCAGCAGAAGTGTCACCACCGAGAGTCCCGGAAGTGTCACTGCTGGCCTGAGGCGGAACTGTCACCAACGTCAGGAGACATCAACTCCTAGCTGAAAGATCGGAAAATAGGCCCAGGTAAACCATTAATCTCAAACCAATCGCCTAGTTTCATGATCTCGTCCAAGGATTGCTGGCCACGCAGTCTTACTCAAGAAGAGCCCTAGAAAGCACGCACGGACCGCTGCATCCAGCAATATCCACAAAGGCTTAGGTTCATCCTAGGAGACCTTTTCGCTCCTCAACTGCAAGGGGACTTCTGCCTCGATTTTGGCGCATAAAGTATAGGAGACTTGCTCCAGTGACGAAGACAACTGCGATCAAACCAGACCAAACAATGTTGGCGCCTGTGACTGCAAGTTTTCCCGGAGGAGCAGCCTCGACGACCACGGGGTTGCTTGTACAGCTTGGCCTCGCACTCGTGTCTGTGCAATCGGGGTGTGTCGGCGGCTGGGCTACCGACACCACTAGAAAGTTTGCCAGGGTCCGGTCACCAAGCTGATCCTCTGTTCGAACTTTCATCTCGTAGGTGACTGTCGCCGTTTCTCCCGCTGACAAGGAACCTGAGATCATCGACCGGTTCGTGAAGTCAAATGGAGTTGCATTCAAGTTTCCTGTGGAGACTGGTTGAGTTAGTACCGCAGCATCGTCGATCGCTTGCGTAATATCATCTGCGATTTCGACTTCACCGGGAGCGCCACCAGCATTGTGAAAATGGAGAGTGTACCTGACAGTTTGACCGGGCACAACGTTCTTACCCGAGTTCGGCTCAACGGTTTTCCAAGATTGAACATTGGCAACCGCAACTGTTGACTCGGTACAGTTTGGGAAGTCAGGGTTGATTGGCGCGCACTCCCGATTCTCTGGCACATTCTGGCCAGGTGCAAGCAAGAAGTTCACCAGGTTGCCATCGCCGCGATCGCCGTCAGCGTTCACCTTCACCGTGTACTCGACCGTGGCTCCTTCTCCTGGAGCCAGCGTCCCAGTAATTGCGATCGCGTTCTCGGATCGAGCCGCTTCCAACGAGCCGGTGGCTGCGCTGGGTTCCTCAATGACGGTAGCGTCATCAAGGACTCCCCCATGTCGTCGGTTGCCGTGACTGGCGCGTCAACGCCGCCTGTATTTTCAAAGTGAAGAGTGTAGGCCAGTTCCGTATTGGCAAGGATCGGGTCCGAGGACGCTTTCACCGTTTTCCACTGACGAATGTTTCCGGCAGGAACCGTAACCGTTGCACAACTCGCTGCATCAGGTGCCGTGTCGGAGGCTGGCACGCAGGCGGAGTTTACCAAGTTTGAATCACCCGTACCACGGTAGGTAACTGAGTATGTCAACGTGAGCGACTCTCCAGATGCAAGCTCGCCCGCCCAAGTCAAGTTCGGTGACTGGAACGCGGGAGCCGACCCTTTATCTACTTTTGCGTCACCATTGAAGGTGGCATTATCAAGCACAGCCGAGAGATCATCTGCCACCCTTGCAGGAGCACTGGTAGTGAAATCTCCGGGACCTACATTGGTTGCTGTAACCGTGTATGTAATTGAGTCTCCAACCCGTGGCAGTGCTTCAGTACTTGCGGTCTTCGCGATGGTCAGACGAGGAAGCAAGGTTTGCACAGTGCTACAGGCAATGTTTGTTGAGGGATCCCGGCTTCCGGAGGTCTGGTCGCACTTTGGTGTTGTCGTATTCGGCGGTGCCCCGTATGCGACGTTAAGTGCGCGTCCGTCACCGCCGTTCTCAACTACGACAGAGTATCGAAGAGTCACGCTCTCCCCGAAGCTAACGCACCAGTCCAACTGAGCTTCGGCGTAGCGAACCCGAGAGTTCCAGTCCGGTCGGCAACAGCATCATCGTTGTAACGCCCATTTTCAAGCACGCTGGTGAGGTCATCCGTCACCGCCGCCGGAGTCGCAATTGTGAAGTCCTGCGACCCCGTGTTTGTAGCGGTCACGACATAGTTCACCGTGTCACCTGGACGGGTATCCGCCGTTGCGTCAGAAGTCTTACTCACAGTGAGGCACTGTCCGCCCACGGCAAGTTCTCCGGTGGTCACGTTAAGTGAGGTCTCTGCCCAGTCGTCCATGGTGCGTACGTCACCCCAGCTGTTTACCGCATACGGCCAACCGTGAACGCCACCGGTGCTTGCTACGCCGGCACGTCCATCAAGTTGCGGCGTTACGTTGACGCGACCAGCCGTAGAAAGGTTTGTGTCGTTCCATCGGATAACGTCGTTGGGCGCCCCTGAGCCGTTAGTTCTGACGAGTTCGATACCGGGAGATCGCCCTTCGACATCCTGCTGAAGAATGTGGACCTCACCAGCTACGTCGAAGAGGATGCGGGAGTTCATCACCGTGCAATCAGAAATCCGGCTTCCTAGACCGTCAAGTCCGTCAAAATCGTACTCGTAACTGCCACTTCCATCGGCTCCAAGTTGGATGGTGCGATCAGCAGGGTCGGTAAATACACCGTCGCCGTTCGTGTCAATCTGAAGCTTGTACCCACCCTGAAAACGAGGATCAATCGAATAAGAGAAAGTTCCCGCTGCTGTTCCTGCCCCCGCCGAGAGGAACGCCATGTTGTCCACAGTGAGGTCACTTTCGGTGAGGAGCATGGGGGCCACGGCGAGCGTCCCATCGGCCGACGGTGTGGTTTCTGGGAGATCAACAGCTGGTTGGTCGAAAAAAATCCGATAGTTCGTGCCGCATGTAAACGGGGGCCCTCAATCGATTCGTAAATGGGCACGCAGTCTGGGGTCGTATTCCCCAGGCTATTAGCTCTAATTACAGACCCGGCTCCGTTGTATCCGTGAAGTTTGATCGTGTACCGATACCCAGCGTCATTAATAAGGAAGTACGTTAGGTCCCTCAACACGGCGTCGCTCTGAAAAACAGTGTACTGGTTTGTCCACACGCGTCCTGCCTGCGGAACGCCTCCAGCTCGAGCCTCAATTTTCCAAGAAAGGCTCGCATTATTCGCCGTAGTGCGGTTCGCAGTAATTTTCCACGCACCGGTTGTCGTAGTGGTGAAGGTCTGTGCGCAGGTCGTACCAATCGGGTCCGATGCTGCCATGCTGCAAGTCCACATTAATGTCCCGTTCGGCGCGAACGCTTGGAAGCGATAACCTGCCCCAGGACTGTTCATATTACTCACCTTCGTGAACGAGGCATCGACTTCCTCCCCTGCAACTGAATACGTGTAGAAGGTATTGCTGTTATTGATAGGCACCGACGGCTCATTCGTTTCCGCGCTTGCGGGGAGCGCTCCCGCAAATGTCAGAAATCCGAATGACCCGAAGGTGAGGCCTACTGTGAGGACAAGTGAAAGCCATCGATTTCTTCGCGATTGACTGCCTTGCCAGCTCGACGTTGATTGTCGACGGTTCATAAATTCTCCCCAAGTGGATTCATTAACCTGAAAATAATGTTACATCGGAGGCACATGGGCGTGCGAGCTGCCTTTTGAAACTGAGATTGCAGCATTCACCATGGAGCGACGTCAGGCCAAGTCCGTAGTTACCACGACTGGATTTCCTCTCGGTTGCTAGGCAGGAGCGCCAAGAGTCCTATCGAGCGAAGCGGTTGACATCAATCAAATAGTCTTGCGTGTCACCCGGCGCAACAGAAGTGCCCCCGAAACAAGAGACACAATCGCGATCCATGCACCAATTCCCCAGTTCGTCTCAGCTCCGGTTGCAGCCAGGGACTTCACCACAGAAGCATTCACGTCGCCTTCAGGCACAGGCGGGTGCGGGTCGGGAGTGGGTTCTGGATTTGGTGTAGGGGTTGGGGTCGGGCCGTAAGAAGGAAGACTGAGTGAGTGATCCTCTACCTCTCCTGAATCAGCCATTCCGGTGGGAACGACAACCTGTTCTAAGGTGTGACCGATTCGCAAACGCAGATAAGTCTGACCTGACTTAAACTGCTCCGGCGCTGTCCAGGTCAAGACCACAGTGCGTGCACCCGCTGAGACGTTTGCAGTGGCCATCTCCGCGCTTGAGAACTCTCCGCTGCCGTCGAAATCTATCCAGGCAGATACGGTTGCGTCCTTATCAACGCCTGAGAGCGGTATCGTGACAGACACTTGTTCTCCGGGCATTACTTTCTCGAATGCGGCATCGAGTTGCTCGGTTGTGACAGAGTCGTAGCCCGCGTCAGAATGGGTCTCAGCCGTTCCCGACTTAGCTTCCATCAAATACTCGTTATCAAAGGCAGGCACAATTTTGGTGCCAAGTTTCGAAGACGAAACGACATGGCTTGCAGAACCATACGAGGCGGGAATCACCTCAGGCGAACCAGAAACTTCATTACGAACAACAACAGCAAATGACTGAATAGTCGAGGTAGTGAAGGCATCAAACATGAACGTGCTAAGACCCGCTCCACCGAGCCGGTAACTCTGGAAAAGGTGTCTCATTGACAGGCTCGATACCGGGACGCCCCCTGTGTCAATTTTGATTGTCCCACAGGGGTTAGTAATAAGTTCCAGGTCAGGGTTGTTGAGATAGGTTCGAGAGTCCTGCAGAAACTGTTCGGAGCTGCTGCCGACCGGTGGTGCATATGTGGTCTGAGAGTTGTCACACATGCCTCCGGCATAAGGCAATTGGTTCTCCCGGTCCTTGGGATACACGGAGTTGTTGTCTACGACATAGGCAGTAGCCAATGTACCAGTCGGCTCCTTTAATTCGACAGATACGCTTGCGCCGTCCGCAGTTTTTGCTGAGGCTACACCAAAGGTCGAAGCGAATGATGCGACCCGCCGGTCAGTTGTGGTTGCCGAAAATGGCACACTGTTCACCCGCAAAACCGGATCCGCGATCGGCTGAGAGAAGTTGAGTTGATAACTCGCCCAATCGTGCCACCCGAAATCATTAAACGGAGAGAACGCTCGTCTCTCGGAGGGGCTTGCCGCTTCTAGCTGAGGAATAGATGTGGTGATCTGCAGCGCGGCTTGTCCGTCTTCAAATCCCCAGGCGACTAACTCAGGATTATTCTGCGCTTCAAGCGGTGTTTGCACAAGAGAGGGATCCATGACCCTTGTACTCGAGATCGTCGACGCGTCTACCCAGGGGTAGCCGGGAGAGTCACCCGGGAACGTAATTGGCCCGTTTGCTGTCGATACAGACAAACCGGAAGGGGTGAATATGTGGGACTCATCAACGCGATCCGGCGCTTCTAGGGCGATTGCCGAGTTGGCTGGCACGCAAAGGCCAAGTAGAACGACTCCGCTAGCGGAGAACGCGAACAAAACGCGCTGTCGTACTTTATGTTTGTGGCTTGTAATCATTTTGGGGTTACTCCTGTAACGAGTTTTGAGTGAGACTGGGAAGTATGAGTGGCACCGCAATGAAACCAAGGGTCAAATACTCATGCTGCCGTTTGTGTGGTTCGGGCGCTGCGGTGCGGGAGAGGTTTGCGTTAATAGAGAGTGACCGTTCCTTGTTTTGATCCAGTCGTGCTGCGTAGCTCGAACGCGTATTCCCCTGGTATTCGAGTGACGATCATCCACCCCGTTGAAAGAGGCTCTTCCTCGCCCAATTCATCGCCAACAGCGTGGTAGCTGAACCAGCACTTGCCGGAATGTACTGCTGCATCAATAACGAGGGTGCCATCTGCAACGGTGATCTCAAGTTCACATTTCCCGTCGTCTGTACGCACCACCTTTTGCGTGCGTTCATCAGCATCTTGGGATTGCTCGAGGTTCGCAGTTTTTTGCTCTGCTTGATTGGAGCTCGGAAGTCCGGATGCGAACAGCAATCCGGCACCCACCAAACTCGCAATGAGTAGGGTCACAATCGTCAGAGTTCCACCAACTCCTAGCGTTTGAAACATTCCATTCACCGAAGCCGCCTTCGCGGCTGAAGGTAGTGCGCCAATTTTCGCGGGAGAGTGCGCATAAGATCCATCTGCGAGGGCTCTCGCTTCGCCGCTTTCTCCGCCGATGGTTACCGCTGAACCCCCAAGAACACCACCAATGAGGAGAGCCAACCCGAGAGCATCAGGGCGAGCACGGTGCGACTGATGCTCTACTTCTTTCAGGGTAGTTTGACATTCGCTGCAGCGCGCCAAATGCTCATTCAGACTGCCGCCTGTCGCAGGCTCACGGCCAGAAATAGCAATGGTCGCGAGGTCGTTTGCATAGTCGCGGCAGTTCCTACTGCTTCTGCTAAGTGCGACCTGTTTCAGATACTCGTTGTGCAACCCCTTTTTCGCTCGATATAGCACCTTATGCAGAGTCGGTGCGTCCGTGCCAAGCATGGTCGCTATCTGTGCCGGTTTGAGCATCTCGATGTATCGCATGGTGAGCAGTTCGCGCCACCGGGCAGGTAATGATCGAAGCGCCGGCGTCAGTAAACTCTCATCTATGTGCGACAGATCATCGTCGGAGTAGGGCTGTGGCCCTCCATCCTCCGAAATTTTGTCCAGGCTTGGGCCAAGCTCGCGTTCGCGAAAGTATTTGGCGCCTTCGCGGGTGACGGCGCTGCGCAGGTATCCGTAAAAATTCGAGGTGGGTCCGCTGCCACCGCGAATGATCTCAAGCACGTTGAGAAAGGCTTCACCGACACAGTCCTCGGCAATTTCAAACGAGGGGAGCTTGGCGGCAATGCCACGCAAGAGCTTGAGATAGTAGCGCCGGTACAGCTCTGCCGCCGCTTGCTGGTCGCCATTACGATAGGCATCCGTCAGTTCAGCATCACTTCGGCTGTCGTGTTCAGCCATACTGTCGTCGACCATAAGAGTCGTTCCCCCGGAACTCTTTGCGCGATTATTAGAATTTATCGCTCTTTACACTGAAAGAACATGGTTGTTGGGCGGACCCGCGCAGGACCCGCCCAACCCGCCGTTTCGCCGAGGTTAGTCAGCGATGGTGAGGGCGTACCTCACGGTTTCTTCCTCGCCATCCTGATCGGTGACGGTTACGTCAAAGCTCAACTCATCGACATCTGAGCTCGGGATCTGAACCCTGAGGTCGTTTTTCTTTCCGAGGGTTACTTCTCCAGCCTCAGGTTGCGTAATGCTCGAGCCAGACAGAGCCTGAGGGTTCTGCAGAGAAGTATCGCCGAAAGGGTGCAGGCTCAGTTTGTACCCACGGTGGGTTGTCACTTTTACCACTTGTTCGGCGGTAACAGGGGCCACATTAACGTCATGAGCTACGACCTTTTCCGCTCCACCCTTCGCTACTGGTGTGTTGAGCTTCGTGTGGTAACGGTAAATGAATGCCGCCATCGCCTCACGCGACAGCGAATCCTTCGGCCAGTATTCCTTACCCGCAGCAGTCCGGTTACCTGTTGACAGCCCCGCGTCCCACATCCAAGCAATCTCGCGGTAGAACTTATCGCTCGACTTCATGTCGGCAAACGGAGACGCCTTCGGAGCCTTGTAGTTTGCAGCCTTCTTGTCAGTTGTGCCCTGCAGGCGGAAGATGAACGCTGCCATCGCCTCACGAGAGAGTGAGTCCTTCGGCTTATACAATGGTTTGCCAGCAGGCTGCACCCAACCGGTCGACAACTTCGCGTCATACATCCACGAAATCTCACGGTAGAACGGATCGTCAGGCTTCACATCAGCAAAACGTGACACCTTCGGAGTAACGTAATTCTTCGGAGCTTCCAAGCGGTAAATAAACGCCGCCATCGCCTCACGCGAAAGGTTGTCCTTCGGCTTGTACAACGCTTTACCAGCCGGCTGACGCCAACCAGTCGAGTACCCCATGCAGTGCATCCAGTCGATCTCCTTATAGAACTTCTGAGTCAACGGTGCATCTGCGAACACCGGCACCTTACGAGGCGTCACGCAAGGCACGGACGGCTTCACACCACTCTTTGCCACCTGAATCGTCAATGTCTGGGTAGCGTCGGGGTTAATCCCGTTCGACACTTTCACCGTCACCCTGTAGTTCCCCGCCACCGTCGGCGCACCTACAAACAGGCCGCTGGAGTTCATCGTGACCCCCGCAGGCAGGGTGCCCGAAACGGTGAAGTTTGCCGGGGCAGGATCACCGGTCGCGGTAACCTGGTGACTCAGCTTCTTGCCGACCTCAGCTTTGACAGTGTCACTCGAGGTAATCTTCGGAGCAACCGGTACCGAACGGTAGGTATACCCGCCCGCGTAAGTGATTGGTGTCTGATCTACACCATTCAACTTCCATGAAACAACCACATCAACGGTGCCTGCGGGATGCGGAGGAGCAATAACCGACCAGGTTCCGTCAGCGTTTTTCGCTGGCGCAATGCTCGCGCTGTCTCCGGGGTTCGTGCCATCGAGTCCATCAAAAGTCACACCGGTGACAACAACCTTCCGCGTCTCTCGCGCGGCGTAATGCCCCCAATCATAAAGCTTGCCGCTCGAACTGATCGCTGCACGACTGCCAATCTGACTGAACGTTTCATTGACGACATTTGTTTTGACCGGGAGGGGCTATCTGTAGGGATACCAGTGCTGCTTTTGCCCCAGGCATAGATGTTTCCTTCTGAGGTGAGCCCCAGCGAAATGCTTGCCGCTGAATTTATTTGTGTGAAGGTAACACCACCTGTATTTACCCGCACAGGCGTAAAACGGTCAGTGGTAGTTCCGTCACCAAGCTGTCCCGCATCGTTCTTGCCCCAAGCATAAGCATTTCCGTCAGAATCAAGTGCCAGTGCGGCCGTAGCACCCGCACTGACCTGAGTGAACTCGACTCCCTCAGAACTCACTACCACCGGCAACAGGCTGTCAGCATTAGTTCCATTACCAACCTGACCGTCAGGGCTGTAGCCCCAAGCGTATGTGTTTCCGTCTGCGCCCAGTGCCAAGGAGAACGACAGGCCTGCACTAATCTGGGTAAACTTCACCCCTCCAGCTTCCACGAGAACCGGGGCCAACCGGCGGGTGGTTGTGCCATCGCCAAGAGTACCGTTCTCGTTGTCGCCCATGCATAGATGTTTCCGTCAGAGCCAAGCGCCAACGAGAAGTATTGCCCCGCACTGACCTGAGTAAAGGTCACACCACCTACACTTACCTGAGTCGGAGTAGGTTTGGTCTCAGTGGTTCCATTGCCGAGTTGCCCGCTGCCGCCCATTCCCCACGCATAAACGTTGCCATCCGTTCCAAGGCCCAAAGAGTGCATCCCACCGACACTCACCTGAGTAAAGGCCACCCCTACGTTAGTCACCGGGGTTGGGTAGGTGTGCCCTCTGGTGCCACCGTCACCCATCTCTCCGTGGAGACCAAGTCCCCAAGCGTAAGTCTTGCCGTCTGAGCCAATCGCCACCGAGTGATTGAGGCCCGATTCAACCTGCGTGAAGGTCAAATCATCGGGTCCAGGAACTGATACCGTCTCCCCACCGGCTGCGATCCCGTTGTCGGGTGAGAGCACAGGGTCCGCTTGCGCGGAAACGGCCGCTCCCGAAACCATGCCCGCCACGAGGCCTATGGACACAACAGCGGACAGAGTGCGCTTGAGCACCGAATAGAACTGATCTTTAGAGCGCGGTCGAACGGAAAAGCGTTGGCCGTGTTTCAATCTAGTGCGTTTCTTTCTGTCGAATTGCGGGGCTGAAAGATCAAACAAAGCGACCTCCGTATCTGTCTAGTGTGAGTTGAGAACTATAGAAACTCCCCGAAAACACTGGGGAAAGTACTGGGTGCGGCGTTCAGGGGTCACTCGTCTGAAAGTCGGGGGCTCACTGACAGAGCTGAACGCCGCGACATATAGAGATGTAAAAACAGCCCAAAACTCTCGCGCGAGTGTAAGAATATTTTTGAGACCTTTGCCTTTCGGCTCTTTGGGCTCCCGAAATATGCGACCACGACTCCCCCTCACCAGAACGTTTCAGTGTGAGTGTGGAGTTTGGGCCGCTATGCGAAATACAAATCTGGTCGCTTGTTCAGACCAACACCTGCGATCACTTGTAACAGTCACAATTGCTGATCTACTGAGGAGAAGACCAGCAACCCTAGTTGATAAAAGCGCGGAATTCCTTGGTCTCGCTACGCGAAACTACTTTCACAACGTATTCGCCCTTGCGCGGCGCTGAAATGACGCCCCAGTTCCCTGAGATTTGAAGTCCGCCCAACCTTTCACTCTCGTGGAACACCGTCACCTCGCACCCACCAGCCACATCGCCAACATCGAAGATTTCAAAGCGACTGTTGTTCTCATCAGCCACATAGTTGATCTCGCACCCTGCGAAGGTACCCACATTTTGTGTCTCAATACTGTCTTGATTCTGCACAACTCCGCTCTGCGGAGTTGTTCTTGCAGGTTCTCCGCGAACCCCTCCAGCAATGAGGACTCCAATCACCACCGCGACAACCCCGGCCAGCGCAATCGCAACCCAACCGGGCACGGTGGAGGCCGCCGCTACCGCGGCTGGCGCATCACGCGAGGTAATGGCCAACGCGACGCTGACCGGCAGGATCAGCACAACTGCTCTGAACCGCTCAAGCATCTGCCTCCGAGCGGTAAGCGCGTCCTGACAGTGCTCGCACTGCCTGACGTGCGCGCTGATCTGCTTGTCCCGTATCCCTTTCCGGTCCGTCTTGCCCCGCGCGAATGTTCTTGGTTTACCCTCAATCGAATCGTGAATATCGTTTCTCTCGATCCAGCGAACGATCTCCTCCGCGCCGTAGGTGTGGCCTGGGGGAAGGTTCTCTGCGACAACACACTCCATATATTTCTGAGCGAGTGCCTGCTTTGCACGATGGTAGCGAACACCGACTACCCTTCTCCGATGTCCATGACTCGGGCTATGTCTCTTCCGCGCATCGCCTCTACTGTTTTGAGCCAGAGCACCAACTGTTGTTGCTCGTTCAGGCCGTTAAATGCCTCGACGAGCAGCTTGTCAGCCCCAGTGAGCACCTCAGATGCCTCTGACATGTATGGTTCAACGTCATCAACGCTGACTTCTTTATCCAGCTCTCTTGCGCGTGAGATCGCAACGTTGCGAATTGTGCTGATCAGGTAGGGTCCCACAGCGACACGTGGACCGCCCCCTTTACGCATGGCTTCAAGAACCCGAGTGAAACTCTCTGAAACGATATCGTTACTCGAGTCATTACGGTGAGCGAAGCGTGCCGCCCACCCTCGCGCGTGAGGTGCATGTAGCTGATACAGCTTAGCGAACGCGGACTCGTCACCAGCAAGGTACTCTGCCGTAAGTGAAGCGCTCTGGGTTTAGTTCCGATCTTTATACAAGGATAGGGACACCATGGCAAGAAAATACGACCCAGAATTCCGTGAGCGCGCGCTGCGTATGCTCGCCGAAGCGATCCCCGAGCAGACGAGCCTGCACGCCGCGACTAAACACGTCGGCGGGCTGTTGGGTGTCTCGCCCGACACGCTCCGCATTTGGTTCCGCCAAACCCAGATCGATACCGGTGTGAGGCCTGGCATCACGACCGATGTTGCTGAAGAAAACAAGCGTCTGCGGCGAGAGAACGCGGAACTGAGAATAGCGAACGAGGTGCTTAAAGCAGCGAGCATATTTTTCGCGAAGGAACCAGGCCAGCCACGAACGAAATGATCAAGTTCATTGATGCATACCGTGATCGTTTCGGGATCGAGTTCCTCTGCCGCACTCTCCATGCGGCAGTTCGTGGCTTCATTACGTCCCGCGGATACCGGGCAGCGAAACGACGACTGCCGTCTGCCCGGCCACTCCGTGACGAACTACTCGTGCCAGAAATTCGTCGCCTTCATGAGGCCAACTATGGCGTCTATGGGGTCCGGAAGATGCATGCTCTGTTACAGCGTGAAGGCTGGGAGATCGGCCGCGACCAGACCGCCAGGCTCATGCGCTTGGCCGACGTTCAAGGTGTTACTCGGCGCGCGAAAACCTTCACCACGAGAAGCGACAGCGGGAGAGACCTTCCCGGCGATCTGGTGAATCGTGCATTCACTGCGGTGGCTCCTCGATGTTTGTGGGTCGCGGACATCACATATGTTGCGACGTGGTCTGGGTTCGCGTATGTGGCGTTCATCACTGACGTGTACGCCCGCAAAATCGTCGGCTGGAGCGTTGCCGCAACATTGAAAACAGAAGCACTGCCGTTACAGGCTCTCGATATGGCTGCCTGGAATATTGGGGGTGATCTGAGCGGGGTTACCCATCACTCAGACCACGGGTCGAACTACATGTCCCTGGTATACACCGAACGGGTACGTGAGCTTGGCGCGATGCCCTCAACGGGGACCTTTGGTGATAGCTACGATAACGCCCTCGCCGAGACGGTCAATGGGCTCTACAAGGCTGAACTGATTCGCAGGCGCGGGCCTTGGCGCACGGTTGAGGAAGTCGAGCTCGCAACACTTGAGCACGTGTGGTGGTGGAACCATCAACGCCTCCATGAAGCACTCGACTACCGCACCCCTGTCGAGGTTGAGGCGGCGTACTATGCTGAGACTCGTCAGTCCGTGACCACGCGGGCGTGACGAAACCCGATGTCGGAACCAAACCCAGAGCGCTTCACATTCATCACCGCAGCCTGTGACTTTGAACCTCAGACATTGCAGGCCTGTTCGCAAAGGCACTTCACCATGGAGAGCAGAGAATTTACCTACCCATTGCGCGGCAACGGCAGGACAAGACAACATTCACCCAAGACCAGTGACAGTTGTTATGCCAATTTCAGCAACTCCCTTAAGACGGCCTTGCGTTGGCGACAACCATGTTCAGATAAGACACTCGACTTGCAAGCTCGTATTTTCGGTTTGATGGAGTTGATTCCGGGGCATCCAAGAAATCCTGAATTTCTTGAACCCCTATTCCGGTCAGGAGAGCTATGTTCTCCAAACTGAACTGAAATTCACCCACGAGCCCGTTGATGATTCCCGCAACCCTTTCGTCATCTTGGATTTCAATCCCGTGAGTAAGTTGCGCGGTCAACATTGAAATACGTGCGCTCTCCTCGAAGAATCGACCTGAATGCGGGTTCTCTTCATTTAATAACAAACTAAGGTCATTTTCACTAATGCCCGTTGTCTTTATTATGGACTCCTCCGAAATGCGGCCTTCCGCGATGATGCGCTTAAGCTGTTTAGCGGTGTCGAAAGTCTCACTCATCAGAGTCCCCATTTCTTTCGGGAGCGGGGCGCTGTGAGTGCATTATTTTCCACAACCACAGCGCCCAACCCTAGCGATTCTTAGTTTTGGAAAACTGTATAGTTTGGCATGGTGTGAGCAACAGGAACACCAAGCAAGTCAGCGGTCCCTGACAGGCTCCCGGAATAACGGTGCCCCTTCAGGTTACTCGTACCAACGGTTCCAGAGAAACCCCAGACCGGCGCTGCACCTCCAGACTGCCCATTGGTCAGATTAGTGACAGAGAAGACTCCCACGAAGCTCGTGGCTGGGATCGCCATTGCAATGCCGTAAGTAAACTTTCCTTTCGCTCCCGTCACAGTAAGAGTGCCCGCATTTGAAGTAAATATGGCTCTCGGCATGACCTTGCCCGGCTCTGGAGGAGGCGAAATGGCTTGCATTCCAAATGTCACCGACTCGCCCTCATCAAGAACGACCGTCTCACCATTTACCGTTAGTTCATAAACGGATTCTGGTGCAGTCTCCACGGCCATAGCTGGTGGTGCCACGAAGCCGAGCATCAGCAATGCAGTCAAAGTTGCAATTGTTGGGAAAAACGCCCGCCTCGCACGCTTCGAGCGAGAGGGGAGTGACGATTGCGAAACAGGGAAATCGTCAGACTTGAACATTCTATTCTTCATGTTGACTCTCCTTTGAGTGAACGACTCCCGCGCCATCTGAGGGAAGCGCCGAGATAGTCGTTATAGGTGAGCATACCTTCTTAGATTGCAATGTGTCCGTAGCTCATCAAAGCTATCTACCTGAATGATGCGAGGGTGGTACCCCTCCTCTCTGATAACACCGCGCCGCTTCCCCGGTCCACATCTAACCCAAATAGCGACCCCAAGCAAGAACCGTAGGGGACGTTACCCCTGAGTTCCGCCAGTTAGCTCCAATCCGTGCGGGTCTGCTGAAGCTTTGGTTGACTCTCGTCCGCCAGTTCCGAGGGACTGGCTGGGAGGATATCAACCATGGCTAAATACTCGGAAGAGTTCAGAAACGACGCCGTTGCGCTCGTCAGGCAAGGCGCTACCCAGTCGCAGATCTGCAAAGACCTCGGCATCTCGAAATCAGCGCTCTCGAAATGGGTGACCGACGCAGACCGGACCGAGCGCGGCCTGCCCCTCGCAACCGAAGTGACACGAGAAGAAGACGCCCAGATTCGAGAACTCATCAAACGTAACCGCCTCCTCGAACAAGAGAACGAGGTGCTGCGTCGGGCGGCCGCGTATCTGTCGCAGATTCACATCACGCCCCAAAATAGTGTTCCCGCTCGTCCGTGAAATGGCTGCGGCAGGCACCCCGGTGAGGGTGCCTGTTGCGGTGGCGTGTAGGGTGCTGGGGTTTACGAAGCAGGCGTACTACCAATGGGTGAAACGGCCCCAGTCGAACCGTGAGCTCGAAGAGGCGCATCTCATCGAGGTGTTGCGCGAGATTCATGCGGAGGACCCCGAGTACGGGTACCGTTTCCTCGCTGACGAGCTCCAGGATCGTGGCTATGAATTGTCAGAACGGCGCGTGTGGCGGCTGTGTCATGTCGCAGGAATCCGGTCGGTAATCACGAAACGTAAGCGCCGTAACGCCCAAGCTGGCGCGCCGGTGGGCGATGATCTGGTCGAGCGTGAGTTCACAGCCGAACAGCCCAACCTGTTATGGCTTACGGACATTACGGAGCACTGGACGAAGGAAGGTCGACTCTATCTCTGCGCGGTGAAAGACGTGTGGTCGAACCGGATCGTGGGCTACTCGATCGGTGACCGAATGCGGGCGACCCTTGCCGTGACAGCGTTAGAGAATGCGGTCGAGCAGCGCGGGTATCCCCAGGGGACGATTGTGCATTCGGACAGGGGCGGTCAATTTCGTTCGCAGAGCTTCCAACACGCGCTCACCAATCATCAGCTGCAGGGGTCGATGGGGCGTGTAGGGGCGGCCGGAGACAACGCGGCGATGGAGAGTTTTTTCTCGTTGCTGCAGAAAAACGTGCTCGACCGGAAAGTGTGGGAAACACGACTCGAGCTCCGTCTCGCGATCGTGGCGTGGATTGAGGGAAGTATCATCGCAAGCGTCGCCAGCGTGGGTTAGGGAAGTTGACCCCGGTCGAGTTTGAGGTTGTTAATATAGGCAGCGTCGCACTCGCGGCGTAAAGAAACCCGAGTCAATCAAAGCTTCAGCAGACCCTGCTGTTGCAAGACTGAACACGAAAGAGCCGCATGTTCGCTGGCATACACGGAATGTGTTCCCGAAGGTTTGCAAAATGTTTGCACACATTGGATTCTCGCCAGCATTTGAGGCCCACCAGGCACAATAAGCTTCGACGGCTATCGAGCACGGCAAGACCCCAAAGTTCTGCCGCACGCACGCCCGGAGCAGCACCGGAACGAAGCCGAGTCGGCTTATCGGCCAAAAGGAGTGGATGTGATCCTCGTTGAGCCGCGTAACTCCGCGCTGAAATAGGGATCGGTATGGTCCGTGATGCTTAGTTGTGGACCTTCCCCCAAATACAACGAAGTGCATGGTATGTGGCCGCTCTCTGGTGAAGAACGGCCGACACCGATCAGGAACTCAACGCTGGCGGTGCCCATCATGCGGGGCCTCCAGCGTGAGACGCCGCCCAGACGTCACCCGCCGAGAACAACTGCGACAGTTCGTGACCTGGCTCGTCGGCAAACACACCCAGGCCGAGATCGACGGAACCGCGAGCGGGCGAACCTTCCGACGCCACACCATGTGGTGCTGGGATATCGAACCGCGCCTGGCCCCCGCGACCACCATCCATCATGCGATCCTGGTCGACGGGATCTGGATCTCCGGGTGGTGCTTGTTGATCGCCCAAAGCGACACCGGCCACGTTCTCGCCTGGCAATGGTCAGGAGGTGAATCCGTCGCGGCCTGGAAAGCGCTGCTCACACAAGTTGCAGCACCTGGGGTTCTCGTCTCTGACGGGGGAACAGGGATCCCTACCGCGCTTGGCATGTGTTGGCCAGAAACGAAACACCAACGGTGTCTCTTTCATCTGCAAATGCGTGTGTCCAGACATCTGACGATGAACCCCCGCACTGACGCGGGCAGAGCGTTACGTGGGCTGGTGATGAAGCTCAGCAGCGTACACGACGAAGACGCCGCGATCGTCTGGCAGATCCAACTTGATGAATGGTGGCGGGCCTTCGGGCACCTCACGAAAGAGCGCACCCTGCTCCGCAACGGCCAGTTCGGATTCACTCACGACCGACTCCGCAAAGCCTGGCTCCTCGTTCGAGGGGTCGTGCGCAACAACACCCTGTTCACCTATGTCACATACGGGAACCCGCGAACGACCAGCCCACTCGAAGGGGGTATCAATAGTCAGATCCGTGAGGTCCTCCGCCGCCACCGCGGGATGAGTGAACCACACCAGAAACGCGCGGTCGAGTGGTTCCTCACCCTCCACGAACAGTCCTTGGAAGAGGCCATGCAACACGCACTGCCCGCCAAAGCCGCCGCCCCAGAGCCCGCCAAACCCGAACATCCAGACGAACCCGATACGCCACTCTACGGAACAGCACTCAGCCCCGACGAAGGGCTCTGGCTACGCACAGGATGGGCGGGACGCGGATGACACACCCGACGCTATCCACTCTTTCGGGCCTATAAGCCGCCGAGTCAGCCACCGAGCCACACACCCAGAACCACCCGCACACGCAAAAACCCCTGCCTGAACAGGGGTTTAACGTGACGTGTTCGTAGCTGAGGCGGGGCTCGATCCCGCGACCTCACGATTATGAGTCGTGCGCTCTAACCAGCTGAGCTACTCAGCCGCGCTCTCCGCAGGGAGATAACACGTCAGAGCCCCGACCGGGACTTGAACCCGGGACCCCTTCCTTACCATGGAAGTGCTCTACCGCTGAGCTATCAGGGCGTAGCCACCTTGCGATGACAACCGTTTGAGAATAGCACCTTTCGCGTCTGGACCCAAAATCTGCTTGGCTAGTGGTGTGCCCCGCGTTTCGCGGGCTCGCGAAAACCCAGCACGAACAAAGGAGCGACCGGTGAACAGCCGTATCGTGGCAATCGGCGGAGTGGTACTAGCACTGTGGATGAGCGCTGGTCACTGGCTCTTTGGCATCGGCGGCTGGCTGAGCTGGTGGTATGTTCCGACCATCGGACTCACATACGCTGCGCTGCAGCTTTGGCTGGCGCGTCGCCTCCGTGTGACTCGCGATCGGGGCCGCCACACGGGCCGCGCTACGATTGTCACCCTGCTCCTCTCTTGGGCCTGCGCCATCGGTTTTGGTCTCACCGTGCCGAATAACATCAACCACGAGTTGGTATCAATCCTCAGCAAGGCTGCCGGATCCGCATTCTCAAGTGAAATGTCGATCGCGCTCTGCAATCCGCTCGGGATCATCACATTCGCACTAACGATTGCTTCGCTCGCCTTTGCGTACGCCGACGCGCGTGACCCCAAGCCCGAAGAAGATGAGGGGCTCGACGAGATACCGATGGCACCACACCCACTGGGGTAAGCGACACCCCAGGATGCGGAGCCAAAAGCCTGCCAGAATACTGTGGTGACTTCTGAACTCCGCACCACAGCATCATCCATCGAACACCAGATTGCCACCGAACTTGGTGTGGGCCGCGAGCAAGTGCTGGCGGCAGTTGCTCTTCTCGATGCAGGATCAACCGTGCCGTTCATCGCCCGGTACCGCAAAGAGGCAACGGGCGGCCTCGACGACGTTCAGTTGCGCGCCCTCGAAGAACGCCTCAGGTACCTGCGCGAGCTCGCCGAGCGACGCACCACAATCCTTGATGCGATCCGGGATCAGGGCAAACTTACCCCAGAACTCACCACCCAAATCCAACTGGCCGACACAAAAGCGCGCCTCGAAGACATTTATCTGCCCTACAAAACCAAGCGCCGCACGCGGGCCCAAATTGCGCGCGAGGCGGGACTCGAGCCGCTCGCCGATGCTCTCCTGGGCGATCCGACGTTGACGCCCGAGGTTGCGGCGCAGCAGTACGTCGACGCTTCGAAAGACGTGCCCGATACGCAGAGCGCACTCGACGGAGCACGCAACATTCTCACAGAGCGCTTTGGCGAAGACGCCGACCTCATCGGCCGTCTGCGCGACAGGCTGTGGAGCCAGGGACGTATGGTGTCGACGGTGAAGGCGGGTGCTGAGCAGAAGGGAGCAAAGTTCTCCGACTACTTCGAGTTTTCCGAAGCACTTTCCAAGATGCCCTCACACCGCATTCTGGCGCTTTTTCGCGGCGCGAGCGAGGATGTACTGGCGCTCTCCGTGGATCCAGAACCCGCTGAGTCGACCGATGCACCAGCCGCCCGCACCATCTCCCCATACGAGATGGCGATTGCCACCAACTTTGGCATCAGTGATCAGGGTCGGGCCGCCGATGCTTGGCTGCTTGAAGCCGTGCGAGTGAGCTGGCGCGGTCGCATTCTCGTGCGGCTCGAACTCGATGTTCGCTCCCGGCTGCGCGAGCAGGCGGAAGAGGCTGCCATCGCGGTGTTTGCCTCGAATCTGCGCGATCTGCTGCTCGCTGCCCCAGCAGGTGAGCGCACCACACTCGGCCTCGATCCTGGCCTGCGCACCGGTACCAAGGTCGCCGTCGTCGATGCCACAGGCAAGGTTCTCGCGCACGACACCATCTACCCCCACGCTCCGCACAACAAGTGGCAGGAGTCGCTCGTCAAGCTCGCGGCACTGGTCGCAGCCCACAACGTCGAGCTGGTAGCCATCGGAAACGGCACTGCGTCGCGCGAGACAGATGCGCTGGCGTCAGAGCTCGTTGCACTCGTCGCGCAGGATTCTGCCCGCAAGCTCACAAAGGTGATGGTCTCTGAGGCCGGGGCCTCCGTCTACTCAGCATCAGCGTTTGCCTCGCAAGAGCTTCCCGACCTGGATGTGTCGATTCGCGGAGCGGTATCGATCGCGCGCAGACTGCAGGATCCGCTCGCGGAGCTCGTGAAGATCGACCCCAAGTCGATCGGTGTCGGTCAGTATCAGCACGACCTGCCCGATGTTGCCCTCTCGCGAGCGCTGGATGCCGTGGTTGAGGACTGCGTGAACGGTGTGGGCGTCGACCTGAATACCGCTTCGGTGCCCCTGCTCACGCGCGTGTCTGGCATCGGGTCAGGCCTCGCGGAAAGTATTGTGCTGCACCGCGACCTGAACGGCCCCTTTTCTTCGCGCGCTGCGCTCAAAAAGGTGCCCCGCCTCGGACCTAAGGCTTTCGAACTGTGCGCTGGATTCCTGCGTATCCGCGGCGGCAATAACCCGCTCGATGCCTCGGGAGTGCACCCCGAGAGCTACGCGCTCGTCGACCAGCTCGCGAAGTCGACGGCGTCAGACGTACCCGGTCTCATCGGCAACACCCAAGTGCTTTCGCGCGTGAGGCCCGCGGACTTTGTGAGTGAGTCTTTTGGTCTGCCCACGGTCACCGACGTGCTCGCGGAGCTCGAGAAACCAGGTCGGGATCCGCGGCCCTCTTTTGCGACCGCAACTTTCGCCGCAGGCGTCAACACCGTGTCTGATCTGCGCCCCGGGATGATCCTTGAGGGTGTGGTCACCAACGTGGCCGCGTTTGGCGCGTTTGTCGATGTGGGTGTGCACCAAGATGGGCTCGTGCACATCTCGGCGCTGAGCGACCGTTTCATCTCGAACCCGCGCGATGTTGTGAAGCCCGGCGACGTGGTGCGCGCAAAAGTCTTGGAAGTTGATGTGCCACGCAAGCGCATTTCGCTGACTCTCCGATTGAATGACGAGTTGCCCACCGGCGATGCCCTGAACGGCGGGGCGCTGCAGACGGTCACGGCCGAGGAGCTCAGCGCGCCCAGGGGGCAAGGCGCCAGCAGCAGAGCCAGAAGCCAGATCAGCGATCCGCACCCCGCAAGCAAGCACCCGCCAATACCGCGATGGCAGACGCGCTGCGGGCTGCGGGCCTGGGGTAACCCCGGGAAGGGAAGTTTCCGGCTTCGCGCCCACACCCGCACCCGCGCCCGCGCCCGACCAATCCGATGCAGCCATATTGCTAGTTCACCGCGCGTCAACTAGCAATATGGACGCACTCGATTGCGAACGCGCATCGTATCGGTCGACATACGGGCGAAACCACTACAGACACAAGAAACCCTCGGTCTCGAAACGAGACCGAGGGTTTCTTCACGCGGAGGGTAAGAGATTCGAACTCTTGAGACGTTTCCGCCCACTTGTTTTCAAGACAAGCTCCTTCGGCCGCTCGGACAACCCTCCGCAGATAAGCTTAGCAAAGCTTTGCCGCGCTCTTGCACGCAGCTACAAGAGCGTTGGAAAACGTTCGCGCAGAGCGGTCAACAAACCGCCCTCGTCGATGCTTCCTGTAACGCGCCCAGCTGCCTCCTGCACCTCGGGATCAGCCTGACCCATCGCAACAGAATCGCCGAAACGGGCGGCCCACTGCAGCATGTCGATGTCGTTTCGCCCATCGCCCGCTGCAAAGACCTGCGAGCGATCGATGCCAAGCTTCGAAACAACAGTCTCGAGGGCACTCGCTTTAGTCACTCCGTCTGGGGCGATATCAAGCCAGGAGGTGCTCCCCACGGCGTAGGACACGTGGGTCAGTCCCAGGGAATCGACCGCGCCAACAAACTCTTCAAAGCGGTGATCGGGCGACACCA
Organism: Leucobacter coleopterorum; assembly: GCF_011382985.1. Lineage (GTDB taxonomy): Bacteria > Actinomycetota > Actinomycetes > Actinomycetales > Microbacteriaceae > Leucobacter > Leucobacter coleopterorum. The sequence continues at coordinate 584,752 of NZ_CP049933.1, read as the reverse complement.
CAACTACGCGTGACGCTTGCACCCGAGCAGTTGCTCAAATGGAACTTGCCTCTGTTCAGCGGGCAGTGTGCCCGTCGGAATCATCTCAGTGTACAGAAATCCGCCGTCCGCGAGTTCTACCGCGTAACGCGCTGTTGCGAGCTGCGTGCGAATCTTAAGCAGGGCATCCGTAGGATCAAACGCTTCAACGTATTCACGCCGGTAGGCGCGGGGGGCGAGTGGATCACGCTTCAGCGTCACCGCACCGTTGCACGCGATAACCCACCGCGGTCGAATTCTCAGCTTCTCTACAATCGGCAGCGTCGCGTCGACGGAGCGCCCGGTCGCAATAACGACCTCGTGTCCGGTGTCGTGCAGCTTTCGAATCGCGTCGCTCAGATCGGGATCTATTGCGCCCGAGAGAGGATCGTCGCCGGCACCCGGACCCGAGTGATTCAGCACGGTGCCGTCGAGATCGAGTGCGATGAGGTGGCGCTCGGGATCCGAAACTTTAACCAGCATGACTACCCTTTCTTGCGCGCATCAGTGTCGAGAGGGGCCAGCACTTCAAGCCCGCCGAGATACGGGCGCAGCGCCTCGGGAACAACGACGCTGCCGTCTGCTTGCTGGTGCGTCTCGAGGATCGCCACGAGCCACCGGGTGGTCGCGAGTGTGCCGTTGAGCGTCGCTACTGGGGCAGTCTTGCCGCTCTCCGAGCGGAAGCGGGTCGAGAGACGCCGTGCTTGGTAGGTCGTGCAGTTGCTCGTTGAGGTGAGCTCACGGTAGGTGCCCTGCGTCGGCACCCAGGCCTCAATGTCGAATTTGCGGGCCGCGCTCGATCCCAGATCACCGGCGGCCACGTCGATGACACGATAGTGCAAGCCAAGCGCCTGCAGCATCTCCTCCTGGTACGAGACCAGGCGGTCGTGCTCAGCTTCGGCGTCTGCCGGATCCGCGTAGACAAACATCTCGAGTTTGTTGAACTGGTGTACCCGCAGAATTCCACGCGTATCTTTACCGTGTGAACCGGCCTCGCTGCGGTAGCAGGTTGACCAACCGGCGTATCGAACGGCACCGTCTTCGAGATCAAGGATCTCACTTGCGTGGTAGCCAGCGAGCGCGACCTCGCTTGTGCCTGTGAGGTACAGGTCTTGCTCGGGCAGGTGGTACACCTCGGAGGCGTGTTCCCCCAGGAAACCCGTACCGTTCATGATCTCGGGCTTCACGAGTGTCGGCGTAATCAGCGGAGTGAAGCCGTGCTGCATCGCACGATCCAGAGCCATGTTCATGAGCGCAATTTCGAGCCGCGCTCCCACTCCACGCAAAAAGTAGAACCGGGCACCCGAAACTTTGGCGCCGCGCTCCATATCAATGGCCCCCAACAGCTCACCCAATTCCAGATGATCTCGAGGTTCGAAGTCGAAGCTTGAGCGCTCGCCGACCTCGCGCAGCGTCACAAAGTTCTCCTCGCCACCGCTTGGCACGCCGTCGATGACGAGGTTCTCGATGCGAGCCGCGATTGTGTCAAATGCCGCATCGGCTTCTTTCGCGCGAGCCTCTGCCGCTTTTACGCCGGCCGCGAGCTGCTGCGCCTGAGCGATGAGCGCGGGCTTTTCTTCTTTCGGTGCTGCCTTCACCTGCTTGCCAAACTCGTTCTGTTCGGCGCGCAAAGTCTCGAACTCGGTCAGCGCTGCACGGCGCAAAGCGTCTGCGGCGAGCGCTTCATCCACCACCACCTCGCTGTTGCCTCGGGCGCGCTGCGAACGCTTGACGGACTCGGGATCGTTGCGGAGGATTACTGGATCGATCACACGAGCAAGCTTACCCCGCACCCTCTGACGTTGATACTGGTAATGCCCCGTTCCAGGGCTGACTCGCCCACTGACTGGCCCCGTGCCTTCAATTTGATCTGTCGTCCAGGAGCGGGGGTTACAGGACCCAGCCAGGCGAGCATGACCTCATAGGAGCCTGGTCAAGAGGCCTCTTCAACGTCCTGTCTGCCCGCCCGGCCGGTTGCCTCCCAACAGAAACCGGAAAGGCAGAACCATCATGACAAACATTGCTGAACCCTGCGACATCTACGCCGGGGTCGATACCCACGCCGACACACACCACGCGGCCGTGATCGATCAGAACGGGAAACACCTCGCAGACGCGCAGTTCCCCACCACGCCCGCAGGCTATGTAGCTCTCACTGCGTTCATCCTCATGTACGGCATCCTGGTTCGTGTCGGGATCGAGGGAACCAGTTCCTACGGGGCCGGCCTTACCCGTCATCTCACCTCTTTCGGGCATCACGTCATCGAAGTGATCCGCCCGAACCGGCAACTGCGCCGTATGAGCGGAAAGTCCGACCCGATCGACGCCTACGCTGCCGCGAAGACCGCGCTCACTGAAACGAAGCAGCCCACCCCGAAATCCGGTGACGGCACGGTCGAGCAGATCCGGTACCTGTTCGCTGCCCGACGCTCAGCGATCAAAGCGCGCACTGCCGCGCAAGTACAACTGAAATCACTCCTCGTGACCGCACCCTCGCTTCTGCGTGAACGGTTCCGTAACGTGACCGATGCAGCCCTCGTCGCTGACCTCGCAGACTTTGATATCCGCCCCTACCCGAGCATCAAGGCATCGTGATCGCACTGCGAGCACTGGCACGCAGACACCGCTATATCTCGACTGAAATACACACCCTGGATCAAGAACTCGAAACCCTCACGAAGCACACCAACCCGGCTCTGACCGCAGCGCACGGGGTCGGAACAGTCACTGCCGCGCAGCTCCTCATCACTGCAGGCGATAACTCCGACCGGCTCCGCTCAGAAGCCGCGTTCGCGGCGCTCTGCGGAGTGAGCCCGATCCCCGCGTCCTCGGGCAAAACAACCAGGCACCGGCTCAACCGGGCGGAGACCGGCACGCAAACTCCGCACTTCACCGGATCGCGCTCGTACGGATGAGTCACGAGCCGCGCACGAGAGCATATGTCGAGAAGAAACGCGCGGAAGGGAGAAACAACAAAGAAATCATCAGGTGTTTGAAGCGAGCGATTGCGCGCGAGGTGTTCACACTCCTCACGAAGAATGTTGAGGTGCCTCGCGTGGATGATCTTCGGCCATTCAGGCAAGCGCTGGGGATCACTCTGCAGCAGGTCGCGGAACATTTCAATGTATGGCTGACCAAAATCTCACGCCTTGAGCGTGGCCTCACGCGTGATGATCAACTCGCTCAGGCATATCGGGAATGGCTCGAAACAAGCGCGCCTAAGAGTTGACAACAATAGGAGCATCATTCATGTGGTCAACCCAGTACCCTTGGTGCATGCCCGAAGCCACGTCACAACCACAGCCAGTCGTTGCTGTTGTGTATCAGCCGTTCAAGACGGACCTCGAGCAGTTGCGCGCCGAGGTCAAGCAGGGTGAACAGGACTCGGGGTGGGCGTCGTCCCGCTGGTACGAGACCGCCGAAGACGATGCGGGCGTGAGCGCCACGAAGCAGGCACTCAAAGACGGGGCGAGCGTAGTGATCGCCAGCGGCGGCGACGGCACGATCCGCGCGGTGGCCGAGGCGCTGAGGGGCACGGGAGTTCCGCTCACAATCGTGCCGCAGGGCACCGGCAATCTGCTCGCCCGTAACATCGGCGTTCCCCTCACCAAGGTCAGCGAGGCGGTCAAAGCGGCTTTCACCGGTGTTAATCGCAGTATCGATCTTGGGATCCTCACCATCGTGCGCGAGGACGACACAGAGAGCGATCATGTGTTTCTTGTGCTCGCGGGCATGGGCCTCGACGCGCGCGCGATCTCTGCAACCAGGTCGAAACTCAAGAAGCGTGTCGGCTGGCTCGCCTATGTCGATGCCGGGGTACGCACGATCCTGACTGACAAGCCGCTGCACATTCACTTCTCGGTCGACGGCTCTGAGGCGAAGTCGCTCTCCGTATACACGGTCATGATCGGCAATTGCGGCCTAATGCCGGGTGGTGTGCTGCTGATCCCAGACGCAAAGCTCGATGATGGTCGCCTCGATGTTGTGGCGCTCAAACCACTCGGCGCATTTTCGTGGCTGCGAATCTGGAACAAGATTGGTTGGGAAAACGGAGTGCTGCGCAAGACGAAGACCGGCCGCAAAATTATCGACCTCGTGCACGACACCCGCAGTGTCAGCTACGTGCAGGCCACTAACTACGCACTCTCAGTCACAAAACCAGAGCCGATCCAGCTCGACGGTGACGATTTTGGGCTCGCGCTCGCAGTGAATGGTCGGGTGGATCCCGGGGCGCTCGTTGTGCGAGTTCTGCCCGAGTGGAAAGTCTAGCTTCCTCGTTAATCAGTACCGTCGGGTGTGCCCTCAATAACCCGCGCAGCCAGTCGCGGGCGTCGCGGAAGGTGTCGTTGTCGTAGACGGCGTGTGTCGTTGCGGCGATGCGATCCGCGCGGGGTATGAACCCAAGAACACGACGTGCGGGCTGAAGCGTTTCACACCGAGCAGCGCATCGGCGACGCGCTCGTCTTTAATGTGCCCCTCGGCATCGATGACAAAGCGATAGCGACCCATGCGATCTCCAATGGGACGCGACGCAAGCAGCGTCAGGTTCACGCCGCGAGTGGCAAACTGCTCAAGCAGTTCGAGCAGGGATCCAGCCCGGTCCTCGGGCAGCTCCACGACCAGTGAGGTTTTGTCTGCCCCGGTCGGTTCGCCGACCGGCACCGTGCGGCTCACCAGAACAAACCGGGTCACGGCGTCGGGGTTTTCGGCGATCCCCTCGGCAAGTACCTCGACGTCGTAGTGTTCTTCGATGCCGGGCGGCGCAATCGCGGCGTCGATGCCCTTCTCACTGTCGAAGAGATCAGCTGCAGCCTGCACGTTTGAGGTCGCTGGCAAGTGGCGGTGACGTGGGATCTGGTCATCGAGCCACGCGCGGCACTGCCCGTAAGCGACGGGGTGCCCTGAGACCACGTTGATATTTTCCATGCGCGTGCCCGGTTTAGCAACCAGCACGAAGCGCACCGGCACCAGGTATTCCCCCACAATGCGCAGGCCAGGGATAGTCGCGAGAGCGTCCTGCGCCACCGTCACACCGCCGTCGATTGAGTTCTCGATCGCGATCACCGCAGCGGCGCTCGCCCCGAAACCACATCGGCTAGGGCCTCGCCCAGATTCGCGACGGGGCACCACTCCTGCCCGACCGCCTCCGGCACCTGCTTGAGCGCCGCTTCGGTGAAGGTTCCAGCTGGTCCGAGATAGGAGTAGCGGCGTAGGGGTGCAGACATGAAACTAGATTACCGTCGCGGGCGGGTGCGTGCGCGACGGTACCCAGGCCCTACCCAAGCACCCGCGCCACAAGCTGCTGGGCTGCTGCTTGTACCTCGGCAAGGTGTTCAGCGCCGCGGAACGATTCTGCGTAGATCTTCATAACGTCTTCCGTACCCGAGGGGCGAGCTGCAAACCAGGCCTGCTCCGTCTCGACCTTAAGACCTCCGATCGCTGCTCCGTTTCCAGGGGCTTCGGTGAGTATCGCGGTGATGGGATCACCTGCGAGTTCTTTCTGCGTCACGTCATCGGGTGAGAGCGCGAGCAGACGGGCCTTCTGTTCGGGCGTCGCGACGGCGTCGATGCGGGCGTAGTGCGGCTCACCGAACTCGGCTACCAACTCACGGTAACGCTCTGCAGGTGACTGGCCCGTCACGGCCTGGATCTCGGCGGCGAGCAGCGCCAGCAAGATTCCGTCTTTGTCGGTGCTCCAAGCAGAACCGTCGAGCCGCTGGAACGACGCCCCCGCGCTCTCTTCACCACCAAACACCAGCGTGCCGTCGGAAAGCCCCGGAACGAACCACTTGAACCCAACGGGCACCTCAAGCAACTCACGCCCGCGCGCTGCCACCACCCGGTCAATAATCGCCGAGGACACAAGCGTTTTGCCGATCCCGGCAGACACGGGCCAGTCAGGGCGATGAGAAAGCAGGTAGTCGATCGCCACTGCGAGGTAATGATTTGGATTCATGAGGCCGTCTGCCGTAACAATGCCGTGGCGATCGGCGTCCGCGTCGTTGCCCGTGATGAGATCGTAGTCCTCACGATAAGAGTCGAGTGTGCTCATCACCTGCGCAGACGAGGGGTCCATGCGGATCTTGCCGTCCCAGTCAAGGTGCATGAACCCCACTGCGGGTCGACGCCTGGGCCGAGTACCGTCAGATCGAGGTCATAACGATCTCGGATCGCCCCCAGTACGCAATACTCGCTCCCCCGAGCGGGTGCGCGGCGAACCGCACACCGGCATCGCGGATAGCGGCAACATTGATGACGTTTTCGACCCCCTCGACGTACTCACCTAAGAAGTCGTAGCCGCCCTCGTGGCCGTGCGTCACGCCCGCTGAAGCAGCGTACAAGTCGGCACCGCTCTCGAGCAGCTCGTTCGCGCGCGCGGCAATCCAGTTGGTCGCGTCAGTGTCGGCTGGGCCACCGTGAGGTGGGTTGTATTTAAACCCACCGTCTACCGGTGGGTTGTGGCTCGGAGTGACGATAATGCCGTCGGCGCGGTGTGGATCGTCTGCAGCACGATCTCGGTTGTGGGTTAGGATCGCGTGACTCAGCGCCGGGGTTGGCACAAACGTTTCGTCGCCGGTGCCCGCGGCCGAAACTACGTGCACGCCCCGAGCGAGCAGCACCTCTCGCGCGGTGTGCTCCGCGGGAGCCGAGAGCGCGTGAGTGTCTGACCCGATAAAGAGCGGGCCCTCAATGCCCTGGACCGCGCGATACTCTGCAATGGCAATACTGATTGCTGCGATGTGCGCCCGATTAAAAGACCGGTTCAGTGAGGAACCACGGTGACCCGAGGTGCCAAACACCACCCGCTGGGCGGGCACAGCAGGATCGGGAACCAGGTTTTCGTAGGCTGCAAGCAGCGCATCAATATCGACAAGATCTGTCTCAAGGGCAGGCTGACCGGCTCGTTCATGCATGTAACCAGTGTGCCAGCAGCGACCGACAAACGTGCGCGTCCCGCAACCTTTTGTTCACACGCGAGGGCTAGCCTTGGGTCATGGATCCCAATCAAGCGGCCAAGAATCAAGCACACACCCGCCGCACAGAAATCGAGTGCTGGCTCACCGACATGGACGGCGTTCTCGTTCACGAGAATCAGGCGATCCCCGGCGCATCCGAACTACTCAAACACTGGCGCGACTCCGAGATCCCGTACCTGGTGTTGACGAACAACTCGATTTTCACTGCGCGGGATCTCAGCGCACGCTTAAGCGCTTCCGGCATCGAGGTGCCCGAGGATCGTATCTGGACGAGCGCGCTTGCAACTGCCGCCTTTCTCAAGCAGCAGAAACCGGGTGGCAGCGCGTTTGTGCTCGGCGAAGCCGGGATCCTGACAGCGTTGCACGACGCCGGTTACGTGATGACCGAAACAGACCCAGACTTTGTGGTGGTTGGTGAGACGCGGCACTACTCGTTCGACGCGATCACCAAGGCGATCCGCCTGATTATCGGTGGTGCTCGCTTCATCTCAACGAACCCAGACGCGACCGGCCCGAGCCCCGAGGGTCCGCTGCCCGCGACGGGCTCAATCAACGCGCTCATTACCAACGCAACCGGCAAAACGCCCTATGTTGTGGGTAAGCCAAACCCGATGATGTTCCGCTCGGCCCTCAACAAAATCGGCGCGCACTCCCACAACACGGGCATGATCGGCGATCGTATGGACACCGACATCGTCGCCGGCATGGAGGCGGGTCTACACACCGTACTCGTCATGACGGGCATCGCGGATCAGGCTGAGATTGAGCGTTTCCCGTTCAGACCCGACGAGATTCTGGGGTCGGTCGCGGATCTGCTGTAGCTCTTAGCGACACCACCACACTCACCCAAGACCCCGATACCGCTCAAGCCTCGCAACACGTCGTGCATCCGGTTGCTGCAGCACCAGGGCGGCGAGCTCTTGCGCGATTGCGTGGCCCATCCGCACAGAGAAAACCCGCGGCTCGGCGGCAGCATCCGGAACCTCGGCAACCACACGATCAACGATGCCGTGTGCATACAGCGCCGCAGACGCGACCCCCTGCTGCTCGGCCAGTTCCGGCGCCCGGGAGGGATCCCGGTGCACAATCGCGGCGGCCCCCTCGGGTGGCAGCGGCGACAACCACGCGTGCTCCGCAGCGAGAGTGCGGTCAGCGGGCAGCAGTGCGAGCGCCCCACCTCCGGTACCCTCACCAAGCAGCACGGAGAGCGTGGGCCCGCCGTGGGTCACAAGATCTGCGAGGCAGTGCGCGATCTCACTCGCGAGACCTCCCTCTTCCGCTGCCTGCGAGAGTTCGGCCCCTGGGGTATCAATCACGGTGACCAGAGGAAGCTGCAGCTCACTCGACAGGTGCATCGCTCGACGGGCCGCCCGCAGCGCCCCCGGGCCGAGCGGCGCGTGAGAACGCTGGATGCGGCGATCCTGACCCACCACCACACACGGCACACCGCCGAACCGCGCGAGGCACAGCGACAGCCCGGGGTCTCGCTCGCCCTGCCCCGTGCCCGAGAGCGGAACGACGTCGGTGGCCGCGTGGCGAAGCAAGTCACGAAGGCCTGGCCGAGCGCGGTCTCGGGTGCGAGTAATCGAGTCCCAGGTCGCGACAGACCCGGTGGGTCGCTGCGAGGCAGAACCCGGATCGGCGGCCTGCTGCAACAGCTCCGCGTGACTCGGGCGGTCGAGCAGCGCGAGTACCCGGCGCACAACCTCACGCAGTTCATCTGGCGGCAGCACCCCGTCGATAATGCCGTGCCTGGCAAGATTTTCGGCCGACTGCACACCGTCAGGAAACGCTTCTCCGTAGAGCGCCTCGTAGACGCGGGTCCGAGAAAGCCGACGAGGGCACCCGGCTCCGCGACCGTCACCTGCCCGAGAGATCCGAACGACGCGAGCGCCCCTCCGGTTGATGGGTGTCGCAGATAGACCAGGTACGGCAGTCCGGCGGCCTGGTGCGCCGCAACGGCTGCGGCAATCTTCACCATCGCAACAAAGGCAACGGTCCCCTCTTGCATGCGTGTTCCGCCCGAAGCCGGGGACGCGAGCACCGGCAGCCCCTCGGCGGTCGCGCGCTCCATCGCCGAAACGAAACGCTCCGCCGAGGCCACCCCAATCGACCCCGCAAGAAACGCGAACTCACACGCGATCAGCGCGACTCGTCTCCCGCCTATCAGGGCCTCACCCGTGATGATCGATTCGTCGACACCGCTCCGCTCGCGTGCCGCCGCGAGCTCCGCCCCGTAATCATCACCAAGGTCAGGCTCACGCGGATCCGCGTCCCACGACACATAACTGCCCGGATCCTGGATCAGCCCGATCAGTTCCATCGCGGTTCGACGCCGCGGCTTCGTACTGGGTTGTGAGGTGCTCACGATGCCACCCCGCGAGCCATTCGCGGATCGCTTCACCGTGCTGGTCCAACACGGGAGGGGCGGTGTGTGCCGCGCGCGAGCGCTCCGTTTCACCAGCTGCATCAACATCAAAGAAGCGGATCGGAGGGCCAGGCAGTGAAATATTGCCGAGGGCCCGATGCTGCACATCAACCACCAACCCCTGCGAGTGCACCTGATCCCACTCGTACACCTCGGTCAGGTCACGAACCTTGCCCGCCGGGATCCCCGCGGCCCGAAGCCGTTCCAACAGCTCGGCGGCGGCGTGTGAGCGAAGAGCGGTCTCCACAAAGGCAATAGTTTGCTCGCGATTCGCCACTCGCTCGGGGTTTGTCGCCAGACCGGGAGAGGCAGGATCGAGCCCAAACTCCGCGCAAAAACCGCGCCAGAGGTTGTCGTTTGCGACCGACATCTGGATGACGCCGTCTCGGCAGGCAAACAAACCGTACGGCGCGATCGAGGGGTGGTGGTTGCCCTGTGCCCGTGGGGTCTCACCCGCGACGGTGACCCGGGTCCCCTGAAAGGCGTGCACTCCCACAATCGAAGACAGCAGCGAGGTGCGAACCACACGGCCGCGTCCAGTGCGATCCCTCTCGTGCAGCGCCGCCAGCACCCCAACGACGCCGTGAATACCACCGAGCAAATCAGCAATCGGGGTACCAACACGCTGCACCGCATCGGGGCCAGGGCCAGTCAGCGACATCAAACCAGCCTCCCCCTGCACAATTTGGTCGTACCCTGCCCGACCACCCTCGGGCCGTCATGCCCAAACCCCGTGATCGACAGCTGGATGAGCGAGGGATTGAGCGCGGCAAGCGCTGCCGTGCTGAACCCCAGCCGATCCATTACCCCGGTGCGAAAGTTTTCGATCATGACATCGGCTCGTTTCAACAGCTCACGCAGCACGTCTCGCCCGTCATCGCTCTTCAGGTCGAGCGCAATCGATTCTTTGTTGCGGTTACAAGAGAGAAAATACGTCGAGAATGCTGTTCCGTCGCCGTCACCGACGAAGGGCGGACCCCACACTCGGGTGTCGTCCCCGATCCTGGAGACTCAACTTTGATGACCCTGGCACCCAGGTCGCCGAGCATCATGCCCGCGTGGGGGCCGGCCAGTGCGCGCGACAGGTCTACAACCAACAGCCCGTCTAGTGAACCCTGATTCACTGTGACTCCTTTGTCTGAGGGTTCGGGCGGGCCACCGCGGCCCACCCGAACCGCGTCGGCTTAGCCCTTGAACATCGTCCAGAGTTTGTCGTACTGCTCTTTCACGTCGGCAGAGCAGGGTTTGTTCATAACTCCTCGCTTTGCCTCCTCAGCGGTGGGCACAACAACCGCGGCACCGCCGTTATCGAGTTTCGCCAGTTCCTCGTCGATTCCCTTGAGCGGTACTGAGTACTTGATCCAGTTCGCGTTGACCGCCGCGTTCGCCGGGTCCATGAGCCAGTTCATAAAGATCTTCGCGTTGTCGGTGTTCGCGGCATTTTTCAGGATCGCGAGGCTGTCTCCCCCGATCATGAACCCCTCCTCGGGAAGCACGTACTTGAGATCCTTGTTCTGCGCCTGCGCCCTGGCGAACGACCCGTTCCACATGGTGGAGAGGGTGGTCTCACCCCCGGCAAGACGATCAATCGTGCCGTCAGAGCTGATGATCTTCACACTGGGCTTGAACCCGTTCAGAAGGTCAAGTGCCTTCTCGTAGGCTTTGCCGTCTGTTGTACACGGCTCAGATCCTGTCGCGAACAGCGCCGCGTTAATCACAAACGTTTGATCGTCGTGGAGACCGATCTTGCCGACGGCATCAGCGGGTGCCGCGAAATAGTCAGCCCAAGACTTGATGGGTTCTTTCACCACGGAGGTGTTCACCCCGATGCCGTCGTAAATCACAGCGTACGGGGTGGTGAACTTTCGCCCCTTGTCGAAGTAGATGTCGGCAAACTCATCCTCGATGTTGCCGCCGTTTGGCCAGGTGGTGGCGTCGATCTGCAGCAGCTGCCCACTCGCGATGAGGTCTTCGGCAACGTAGTCGGAAACGGCAACAACGTCGTAGGTCGCGGAGCCTGTCTTCACCTTCGCGACCATCTCTTCGGCGGACGAGAACGTGTCGACCTTCACCTCAATGCCCGTATCTTTTGTGAATTTCTTGAGGGCCTCCGGGTTAATGAAGTTGGTGAAGTTGAAGAGGTTTACGACGCCCGACCCTTTCTCAGGAAAAGCGTCCGTCGTGCCCTCAGCAGAATTGTCGGTGCCGGGTGCAGCGCTGCAGGCGGCTGCTCCAAAGAGCAGGGCAGATCCGAGGATCGCCGTGAGTGTCAACCGCATCGGCGCGGTTGTGGGGGTGGTTCGCATGATTAGCCTTTCTTTCGGATCACTACTTGGGAGAGCACAAGAACGAGGATCGAGGCGAGCAGGATCATCGTCGAAAGTGCGTTGATTTCTGGGGTGAGGCCAACTCGCAGCGACCCCCAGATGTAGAGGGAAGGGTTGTTGAGCCCGGACCAGCGGTGAAGAACGACATGATGAAGTTGTCCATCGAAACGATGAAGCTGAGCATGCCTCCTGAGATGAGCGCGGGGACCAGCATGGGCAGGGTGATGCGCTTCAAAATCTGCCGCTCACCGGCACCGAGATCGGCAGCAGCCTCGAACTGACTCCAATCCGCGTCAGCAAGTCTCGCCCGGATTGGCAGCACCGCAAACGGCAGGCCAACAACAACGTGCCCCAGAATCATCGCGGGGACACCGAGCGGCACCCTAAAGAGCGCAAAGAGGCTGAGCAACGCAATTGCGAGCACAATCTCGGGCAGGATCAGCGGAGCCGCAATCAGCCCGCTCGCAAACGCCGAGTTGCGTCGTTTCATGCCGACAAGACCCACCGCACCAAACAGTGCAACGATCAGCACAATGACGGTTGACCAGCAGGCAATGACGAGGGAGTTGACGAACGCCTGCCTGATCGGGTCAGAGGCCAACACCTCACCAAACCAGTGAAAACTGAACCCGCTCCACACCATCGCGATGTTGTTCGCGTTAAACGCGTAGGCGATGATGACGAGCAGTGGCACGTACAAAAACAGCAGCAGGGCAACACCAACCCCGGCAAACCCGGGAAATGCGTTCAGCGCCTTGAGCGCGCGGGCTTTCATAGCAGTCTCGCTTTCTCGCCCTGCGCCGCCAGTCGTTTTGCCCCGAGGGCAAAAACAAGAAGTGCAAGAAGGGTCAGGATCAGCAGAGCGACCGAAATGGCGGCCCCGAACGGCCAGTTCATCGACTCTTTAAACTGGCGCTGAATGATGGTGCCGATCAAGTCGAGTTTTGCGCCACCGAGCAGCATCGGTTGGATGAAGGCACCGAGCGCCGGGATGAACACCAGGATGCTGCCCGCCAAGATTCCCGAACGCAGGCTCGGCAGAAGCACACGAGTGACCACTCGCCACCTGGTCGCGCCCAGGTCGTACGCTGCCTCGGCGAGACTGAAGTTGAACTTCGCCGCGCTCGTGTAGATCGGCAGAATCATAAACGGAACGAACACGTAGACGAGCCCCACAACCGTGGCGAACATACTGGGGTACAGCGGGAGTGCGTCGAAACCAAACGCTTTCACGCCCGCGTTGACGAGGCCGTTGTCGTTGAGCAGGATCATCCACGCGTAGGTGCGAATGAGTGTGTTCGTCCAGAATGGGATCGTGACGGCGAGCACAAGCAGGTTTCTGACCCGAGGCGTCCGGGTTGCGATCCAAACCGCCGTTGGAACCGCGATCACCATTGCCAGCAGTGTGGTGAGCGCGGCCATCCACACCGACCGCCACAGCACCAGCAGGTACTGCGGGTTAAAGCTGACGTTGCCGCTGAAGTCTTCTTCAAAGAGAAGCCGCTGCCAGCTGTCGAGGTTCACGGGGCCAGCAACGCCCACTCCGCCTGGAGCTTTACTCATGAACGAGTAGGCGATCACAAGCAGCACGGGAACACCGACAAACAGCACTCCGATAAGAATGGCGGGCAACGCGAGCCACGGGGTCGCCGTGCCGGGGCGGCGCCACCGGGTCTTGCGAAATTGCTCGGCAGCGACCACGTCTACTGGCACGGTTGCGTGGGCCACGATTTCACGGGGTACCGTTGCGCGCGGCGCGGGTGGGTGTGGAGCCGTCATGATCGCACCACCTGAGCTTTACCGGGGTCGGGGGTGAGCGAGAGTTCGCTCCCCACCGCGCTCGGTCCGTGGTAGCCGGCGTCAACTCGCGCCCAGACGGACTCGGTCGGGCCAATGCTCACGCAAAGACGCAGGTCGGTTCCGATGAACTGTGACGCGACGACCTCACCCGAGAGCTCGCCTCCCTCTGCCACCCGAAGGTGCTCTGGCCGAATGCCGATTGTGACGGGGGCTGACCCCGTGACCGGCTCCGAAAGCAGGCCATCGTGCAGGTGCGCACCGTCGGCCGTGCGCACACCACCCGGCTGCGCCGACACCGTCAAAAAGTTCATTTCGCCTATGAACTCGGCAACGAATCGATTCGCGGGTGAGCCGTAGAGCTCACGCGGTTCGCCCAGTTGGGCGATCCTGCCCCGATTGAACACGGCGATACGATCCCCCATACTCATCGCCTCTTCTTGGTCGTGGGTCACAAACACAAACGTGATCCCGGATTCGACCTGGATCCGCTTGAGTTCCGTTTGCATCTCTCGCCGCAGCTTGAGGTCAAGCGCCGAGAGTGGTTCGTCGAGGAGTAGGACGTCGGGGTTCTTTGCTAGTGCCCGTGCGAGCGCGACACGCTGCTGTTGCCCGCCTGAAAGCTGGCCGGGTTTGCGCGATCCAAAGTCAGTGAGGCCAACTAGCTCGAGCATCTCATCGACTCGGCTGGTCACCTCGGGAGAGCGGGGCTTTTTGCCCTCCATCTCGAGGCCAAAGGCAATGTTCTGCCGCACGGTGAGGTACGGAAACAGGGCGTAGGCCTGAAACACCGTGTTGACTCGCCGCCGATACGGCGGCATCTGGTCGATTCGCTGCTCGCCAAGCCAGATTTCGCCGTTAGTGGGTTGCTCAAGACCCGCGATGGATCGCAGAAGCGTGGTTTTCCCGCAGCCCGAAGGCCCGAGCAGCACAAAAAACTCTGCGGGGAGAATCTCGAGATCGATGCCGTCGAGAGCAGTGAACGTGGTTCCTTCGGGGTGACAAACTCCTTTGTGAGGTTGCGGATGGATAGCCTCGCTTCGTTGCGGGATTCCATGCTCATAGGGAGGGCTCCTTATCTATTGGTCGTTGCGGGGTCTGAGAACGTGACGGGGGTGGGCGTGGCCGACAGCACGGCGGGGCTTCGTTTCCACACCGGCCGCTCTCGCTCGAACTGCGCGGCGAGGGCGAGGATTAGCGCTTCACCGCGTGGCGGAGCGATGAGTTGCAGCCCGACTGGAAGTCCCTCGGGGTGAAACCACACGGCAGACTGATCGCGGTGAACCCGGTCAGTGAGATCCGCCAGCTTGCCCGCATCCACTCGAGGTAATCGTGCTGGGCAACCCCGTTAATCTCGCGCGGCCAGGTCTCCTTGTTCGAGAACGGCACCACCGCCGTTACGGGTGCGGCAAGCACGTCAATTCCTTCGAAGAGCGCGACCATCCGGTCGTACACGCGGGCTCGCTGTTCTCGCGCCGCAAGGTAGTCCTCCAGAGTCAAACGGAGGCCTGCTTCGGTGTTGGCAACAAGTTCTGGTCCGAGGTCACCACGGTTCGTCTCAAGCAGCGCACCAAAGTTGCGCGCGTAGTTGATGGCACGAAGTGTTCGGAAGGCAGTATCGGCCTCGTCTAGCTGCGGTTCCACGTCGTGCACCCTGTGGCCCAGTCCTCGCAGCGTCGGCAGGCCATCCGCATCGAGCACCTCCGTGACCGCCGTCTGAATGTCGAGGCCACCGAGCGTTCGACTCCACCCAATACGAAGCGAACCGAGGTCTACATCTCGTTGCGCTGTGAACGGCTCGGGGAACGCCAGCGGGGATCGTGCGTCTCCGCCAGACATAGCCGAAAGCAACCGCGCGGTGTCACCAACGGTGCGCGCCATTGGTCCGCAGGTGGCGATCGACTCCCAGTGGTCTGCCGCGGGCCAGTTCGGCACGCGCCCGACCGAGGGCCGCAACCCCACCACGTTGCAGAACGCTGCCGGGTTGCGCAGCGAACCTCCCATGTCGGACCCGTCTGCCACAGAGACAAGTCCGGCTGCAAGTGCAGCGGCAGCACCGCCGCTAGAGCCCCCGGCGCTTCTGCCCAAATCGTAGGGGTTCCGTGTCTCACCAAACACGCGGTTGTAGGTGTGGGATCCGGTGCCAAACTCGGGGTGTTGGTTTTGCCGTAGATCACGGCCCCGGCCCGGCGCAGCCGCTCAACCACGAGGGTGTCGCGGCTCGGCACGTGTTCTGCGTGCAGCAGGGATCCGTAGGTGGTGCGCATGTCCGCCGTGTCTTCGAGATCTTTCACCGCGATCGGCAGCCCCTCAAGCAGACGCTCAGGTTCGCCGGCATGTCTGCGTGCATCCGACGCAGCCGCGGCCACCTCGGCAGCCTGAAAGTCCGTTGTGACGAGCGCATTGATCTCACCGTTCACACGCTTGAAGAGAGAGAGGGTTTCGTGCAGCAGTTCGCGCGCTGAAATTTCTCCTCTTCGCATAGCTGCGAGCTGATCCTCTGCGCTCCACCGGCACAAGCCAGCGTCACTCTTGATGTCGATTTCGATCACTCATTCCTCCTCGAATGAGAAAAACAGAAAGCAGAAGCAATCCTGTTGGCCTTTTAAGAAGATATAGTCACCCTAAATGTCTATTTTGTCAACCCAAACCGTTACTGTTGGCCAGAAAGTTACACTTGGCCAGAGACGATGTCAGCATTTGACGGTCGCGGTGAAGGAGAAGTGAATGCCAGAGTTACTCGACCCAACCGACCGCGATATCTGTGCTGCACTGCTGCGCAACGGTCGCGCCTCTTGGCGGCTGATCGCGCAGGCAACCGGGCTACAGGAGCGCACGGTAGCCCGCCGCGCGACCCGTCTTTTTGAGCAAGGACTCGTGCGCGTCACGGCGCTCGCAAACCCGTTTTTAGCGGGCCGGGGCGACGCCTTCCTTGCCCGAATCACCTGCAGCCCCGAGCACCTATCTCAGATCGCCCAGTGGCTCGCCCATCGTCCGGAGTCACTCTGGGTCACCACGCTCATGACCAGCAGCGCGGTGGTCGGCGAATTCTTTCTTCACCAGGGCAATCGCACCAGCTTCATCGAACAGGATCTCAAAGACCTCCCAATCCAAGATTTCTCGTTTGCTCCTATTCACCACTACGGCAGGACTGTGCGAGGTTGGCAACCAGAGATTTTAGATGCGGAACAGCTCGCCCACATCGGAGAAGACGAGTCCTCCGCACTCACTGCCGCTTCGAACCACCCCGTTGAGCTCGACCCTGTTGACCAGCAGATCGTGTCACTGCTTGAGCAAGATGGGCGAATGAGTATCGAGGCAATATCCAGCAAACTGGGAACAGCAAAAGCAACCGTGCGCAAGCACATTTCGCTGCTGCAACAGTCTGATCGGGTGAGCATTCGAGCGGTACTCGATCCGGCGATTCTCGGGTATCCGTATGAAGTTTTTGTGTCGGTTCGTCCGCGCTTCGGCGGCTCCGCTGCCGTTACTACGCTTCTCGCTGCAGACAGGAGGAGCCGCTGGGTTGCCGAGACCTCGGTCGATGGCTCCGTCTACGCGTTACTGGCGTTTGCTGATCGTGATGACGTACCCTCAATGCTCAACACTCTCGCGATGCACCTTACAGACGAGGATCCGCGTGTGACGGTTGAACCCCTGCTGACCATGTACAAACGAAGCGACATTCTGCTGCCGCCCGCAGCACCCGGTGACGCTCAAGCCGAGTCGTAATTACATAGACACCACCTCCACCCCTTTGCTTAGGCTCGGTGTGAGACCGGGGCGCACTCGCGACCAGCGCGTACGCTGCTCGAACGCGTGCGCCGCACGCAACAGTAGGTGTTCCTTTCCATGGGCAGCCACAAACTGCATGCCGATCGGCAGACCCCCTGCCGAGAATCCAGCGGGCACCGAGAGCGCGGGCACGTCCATGGCAGACACAACGCAGACAGAACGCATCCAATCGAGGTAATCACCCATTACTTGGCCAGCGACCATACCTGGCCAGCGCTGTTCTGCTGGGAATGGCAGGGTCTGCACGGTTGGCGTGATCCACAAATCGTAGCGGTCAAAGTAATCGCGCACGTGCCCCTCGAGTCGTGTGCGTGCGCGCGCAAGCTCCCTCAAGTCAGCCGCGCTCTGACGCTGACCAAGCGCCACGTTCTCAAGCACCTCAGGCTTCACGAGAGCCGAATTCTCACGCACCAGTTCACCCCAGCTGGACTCAAAGTCGTTGGCCCGGGTTTGCCGAAAGACCATGTCCGCCTCGGTTATGTTTGGGGCGGCCACTTCTACAATTGCTCCGGCCTCGGCAAATACACCGAGGGCCTGCTCGCAGACTCGCACGATCTCGGGTTCGACGGGCAACCCAAGTCCCACATCGGGTGACCAGCCGATGCGGATGCCATCAATGCCTGTTCGGAGCCCAACGCGAAAGTCAAGGCCAGCCTCGTTTATCGAGAGGGGCACACGAGGATCCGGGCCCGACAACACGTTCATCATCAGTGCGAGATCCAGCACCTCCCGCGCCATCGGACCGGTACGCCCGAGCCACATCCAGGAGTTGTCGCTCGGCAGGGGAATCCGCCCGCGCGACGGGCGTAGCCCGAGAATGTTACAGAATGACGCCGGTGTGCGCAGCGACCCACCCATGTCTGAGCCATCACCCACGGCCTGCATCCCTGCAGCGATAGCCGCGGCGGCACCACCGCTCGAACCACCCGCACTGCGCGAAGGATCGTAGGGGTTCGAGGTCACTCCAAACACCTCGTTGAAAGTGTGCGCGCCCGCCGCGAACTCCGGCACATTGTTCTTTCCCGTCATGATCGCTCCGGCGGCACGTAGTCTCCCTACGATGAGTCCGTCTTGCTCTGGCACAACATGCCACAGCAGCGGCGATCCCCAGGTGTTGGGCATTCCCCGGGTCTCGTTCGTGTCTTTGTTCGTCATAGGTACCCCGTGCAAGGGTCCCAGGGGCTCTCCCGCCGCCTGCCGCGCGTCCGCGGTCTTCGCTTCACTCCAGGCAACCTCACGGTCTTCAAAAATGACCGCGTTCAGTGCCGGGTTGAACGCGTCGATGCGACTCCAGTGGGCCTGGAGTGCCTCGCGAGCCGAAAGCTCACCCGCGCGAATCAGGGCGGCCTGCTCCGTAGCTGAGATCCATCTCAGTGTTTCATCGTGCATGCTGTTCATCCCTTTAACTCGCTCGGGCAGCCGGAAAAGCAGCGGCCTGCGGTGGTGTTGTCACAGCACCATCGCGAATAAGCTCAAAGATCTCGGTGCGCAGTTCGGCGAACTCCTGCCGCGCCCGCGTTGTGATCTGGTCGCGCGGCGAGGGGAGCTCGATGTCAACACTGCGCGTCACGATCGCGGGTCGATGTCCCAGCACAACCACCCGGTCAGACAGGTACACAGCCTCGTCTATGTCGTGCGTCACGAGCAGAATGGTCATGCCGAACTCGTCCCGAATCTTCAGGCAGAGGTCTTCAAGCTCAAAACGAGTCTGCGCGTCAACCGAGGCAAAGGGCTCGTCCATGACCAGCACCTCGGGCCGATACGTGAGCGCGCGAGCGATCGCGACCCGCTGCTGCATGCCGCCCGAGAGCTGCCAGGGGTACCGCTCATGCGCCTGATCCAGCCCCACAGACAGCAGCGCCTCGCGCACCCGCTGATCCGCTTCGTTTTTGGGCAGCCGCAGGTGCTTCAGCGGAAGCCGCACGTTCTTTTCGACGGTGAGCCAGGGCATCAGGGATCGCGTGTACTCCTGAAACACCAGGGCCATCTCTTCGGGCGGACCGTCAATTGGTTTCCCGTCGATGCGGGCGGAACCCGAGGTGATGCTTTGCAGTCCCGTCAGGCACTTCAGCAGGGTTGTTTTCCCAATCCCGGAGGGCCCGACAATCGCGACAATTTCGCCCGCACTCACCGAGAACGTCAGGTCGGCAATAATCTGCACCTCCTTACCGCCGACTGAATAGGACTTGGCGAGGTGCTCAACGCTGAGCTGAGTGTGATTCATGATGTGTCCTTTGTGTGTAAACCAGGGCGGAAGCTGGCTCCCGCCGCAATCGAGCTCCGTGTCGGGTCGGTGACCGCTAATCCGCCGATGCTGCCCGCTGGGAGCCGAGATACCAGGCAAGCGCGCGTCGTCGCACGAGTGTGAAAACGAGATTGGCAAGGTACCCCAGAATGCCGAGCAGCAGGATCCCCGCCCACATGCCCGTCACGTCGAAGCTCTTTTGCGCGAGCATCGTCATCGCACCGATACCGCGCGCGGCTCCCAGCATCTCACTCGTGATCATGACGATGAAGGCGACCTGAAGGCTCACCAGTGCCCCCGAAAAAATCTGCGGCGAGCTAGCCGGAATATACACACTCCTCAGTGTTTCCCAGTTGCTTAGTCGATACACCCGCGCGGTTTCAAGCAGAAGCGGCTCGGTCGCCCGCACACCGTCAACCGTTGAAATGAGAATCGGAAAGAGCGAGGCGAGCGCAATTGCGAAGACACGCACCTCGTTGCCGAAGCCCATCGTTGCCACAAAAATCGGCAGCAGCGCCACCGCCGGTATCGAGCGCACGAGTTGCACGATGGGGTCGAGTATCCAGAACAGCGGTTTCACAAGCCCCAGCAGGATCCCCAATACGACACCAACGAGGCACGCAATCAAGTAGGCCACAACAAAGTTGCCGATGCTCGGCAGGATGTCGCTCGCGAAGTGGTCAAAGAGCCACAGACGCTGAAACTCAAGCAGAATCTCTCGCAGTGGTGGAAAGAAGGGGTCCGTCGAGTTCTCAGATCCGAACCACCAGGCCACAAGCAACAGAATCGGTACGCCTATTTCAAGGGCGAGTAGAAACGGCCTGCGGCTTTTTGCCTTCCGCGCCCTGTGAGCGGTGCGGATAACGGTTGTGGTGGTGATGGCACTCATGTCACTCCCCCTTTCGGTAGGAGCTGTGCCAGTGCAGCAGTCGGCGCTCGGTTCTTACGGCCGCCGCTTGCAGCAGCAGGCCCATCATGCCCAGCACCAGCACGTACGCAAAGATGTCTTCGGTGCGGCCTGCCAACTGGGCGATTGAGAGCGAACTTCCGATGCCGGGAGCACCACCCAGCATGCCCGCCACGACCGTAAGAATCAGGGTAATCGGGGCGGCCACGCGCATGGCCGTGCCAATGTAGGGTGAGGCGCCGGGCAAGACCACACTCCACAGCACCTCGGCTGGCCGCATGCCAAAAGAGCGTGCGGTATTGCGCATTACGGGGTCGACCGATTCGACCCCCGCTGCGGTCTGCGCCGCGATAGGCAGCGTCACCCCGAAGACAATCAGAAACACGCTCATTTCGGGGGTCGGTCCGAGTATCAGCATCACCAGCGGCAGAATCACAATGGCGGGGATCGGCCGCAAGAACTCGAGCACCACCCGTGTCGCGGCACGAACCGTCACCGAGGTGCCAACAAACACACCGAGCAGCACCCCAACAATCGCAGCGATACCCCAGCCGAGCAGTGCGATACCGAACGTTACTGCCACCTCGCCCCAGAAAGTAGTCTCAAGCGCCAGGGTCCCGAGAGCCAACACGACGGACGGCACCGACGGCAGTGCCGTCTCTGAGCCCACCGCGGCAGAGCCCCACTGCCACGCAACGAGCAGCAGTACAACACCAACGATCCCATAGAGCATGGGAGACGCAACCTTTTGCAGCGTCAGTTCACTTGCCTGCATGAGCGCCCTGCTCCTTTCAATCGTGAGGCGGGGTTAGTTCTTTGAGTACAGGATTGTCTTGACGTCAATTGGGTCGTCAAAGAAGCCAATATCGACGAGTTTCTGATCGACCGTTTGGTACTTCTTGGCGTCGATCGTCTCTGGCCAGAACGACTTCGGCATGTCTGCAACGGACAGCTTGAGACCGGCGCGGTCAATCGCGTGCTGCTGCACCTTTTCGAGGTTCTTATTTGCCCACTCAGACGACTTCGCGCTGGCGCGCTGGAACCGTGCCACGGCTTCAGTGTTCTCCTTTGCCCAGTTCGCAGAAGCGGCCCACGACGAGGTCGCTGTGCCGGGTGGGAAGAACTCAACACTCGGGTTCATGACGCGCGTGAGGCCCGCGTCGTCCGCTTCAATCGAGAAGGGGCTCACCAGAAACGCCGCATCGACCTGGTCGTTCTTGAGCGCTTCCAAGGCAGGAACAAACCCCAGGCTGAGCCATTCAACGCCGTCTGTGGCAACCCCCGCTTCTTGAAGCACCGAGGTGATTGTGCCGTCAGGTTGCCCCTTCAACTCGGGAGCCGCGATGGTCGCGCCGGCGAGCCCTTTAAGGTCCGTGATCCCGCTTGCCTTACTTGTGTAGACCCCCACCGAGGTGTAATCACGCTGCTTCTCTCGAGGTGCCTCAGCAGCCTCGGGGTTGATGCCGTCAGAGGGAGCCACAAGGGTAATCGGCAAGTTCTTACGGGTCATTTGAAGCGCCGAGATGGTCGGCACGAAGGCAAGATCGAGTTTGTTCGCCTGCAGCGCCGCGGTGGCCGAAGAGAGATCCGGCATCTCCACGACCTCAATGTCGAGCCCCTCGTCTTCAAAGAAGCCCTGTTCGATACCCGTGTAGAGAGGTTCGGCCGCGATCGACGCGTGCGCCTGCACGCGCAACTTAATGGCTTCGCCGCCTGACGTGCCATCTGTACCACCCGACGGTGTTCCAGCTGAGCAAGCGGCAAGCACGATGACACTTGTGGCTGCAATACCCACGAGTCCCAGTTTGCGAATCTTCATTGATAGCAACCTTTTCTTTTGACGGAGGGATGAGGATTCAAAAGCCGATTGCCTCGCGGTCGCGACCACAACCGGCACTGGTTGAATCAGCCATAACCTTACGTTGAAATGACCAATATAGAAACGAACCATTGCCTAGTTGGCGATTTCAGCAGATAATCTTGCCATGAACGTCACTCGCGCACTCACGCCAATCGATCGTGGAATCGTCGCCGCCCTGCAGGTAAATGGCCGCGCGGGCTGGCGACGGATCGCGACCGTGCTCGACGCCCCCGAACGGACGGTAGCCTCACGCGGAGCCGAGCTTCTGCGCAGCCGCCAGGTCAGAACCACGTACTTCACGGTGCTGCCTCAAGGAGGCGTCTTAGACAGCACGGTTGTTCACGCCCGCTGCGCTTCTGGCATGAATCGTCTCACGGCGACGGCCGCGGCAGAGCGCCCCACCTCCGTGTTCACCTACCTCACGACGGGTGACGCCGACTGCGTGTTTGAGTTGATGAACGAGCGGGCTCGATCTCTGTCAGTGATCCTTGACGAGATTCCAGGGCTACCGGGAGCGGTGGGTATCGAGACGTCAACCGTCCTCAAGCTATACAAGGGCACCCATCAGTGGCTCCCCGGCATCCTCAGCCCCGACCAGGTTGCCGCGCTCCGCGACAAGGAACAGGCTTGGGAGCCAACCGGTGCGGTTGAGCTCGCACCGCTGCGCCGTGAAGAACAGGAGATTGCACGAATTCTCGCTGCGGATGGCCGCGCAACGATCGAGGAGATCGCCCGCGCAACTGCGCTCTCCCCTGCGTCGGCCCGCCGCAGGCTCGCCCACCTGCAAGAGAGTGGTCGCATGTTCGACCGCGCGGTGGTTGAACCAGCAATTCTCGGCTTCCCAGTGGAAGCCATTCTGCGCATCCGCACGTTTCCAGGACGCACAGAGTCCGTGGCAAAACGCCTCACCAGGGTACCCGAGGTGCGCTACCTGGCGTTTACCACGGGTCGCCACCAGTTGTTCGTTGACATCGCTTGCACAGACCACGCCGCACTCGCCAATTTCTTGATGCGCGCTGACTGGACCGAGGACGCCGTGGAGGTCGACACCGCGATCGTGCTGCACGCTCTGAAACGCAGTGGGGTGCGGTTGGATAACTAGCCGGCTATTTGCCGCGCTTACGCAGCGTCGTCAATAGCATCTGCACCAGGATGAACGCGAGCAGGGCAGAGAACGCAACGTTAGACCAGAACGGTGGGATGTGAGTCGCTACGACCGATCCAATTGGAGACATCAGGCTTGCCGCGATGCCGAGCACCGCAGCCGCACGCAGATCAACATTACGTCGGCGAGCATTGCCGATCGTTCCCGAGATCGATCCTGGAATCAGCATAATGAGCGAGGTTCCCTTGGCCACGAGGTCGCTCGCCCCAAAAAAGAACATGAGCACTGGCACAACCACAACTCCGCCACCCACGCCGAGCAGCCCGGAGAGCACACCGGTAATAAACCCGGTAACAACAAGCAGGATCGCGTTCAGCACCGACATCGAGATCTCGTCACCGCGCTGAGGCACAACGAACCACAGGCTCACTACTACGACCGCAAGAAACCCCATAAACATCCAGCGCAAGAACCCCGTGGGTACTCGCGACAGCAAAAAACTGCCGAGCTGCGCGCCACCGATCACGCCAGCGGCGAGCGCCACCGCGGCGATCCAGTCCACGTTGCCCTGCACCGCGTAACCAATACCGCCGACCACCGCAGCCGGCAGGATCGCCGCCACCGAGGTACCCGCGGCGAGCCTCTGCTGGAAGCCGAGGAACATCACAAGCATTGGCACGAGGATAACGCCTCCGCCGATGCCGAAGAGTCCCGAAAGCATACCGGTGAGCGCACCGAGCAGGGCGAGCGGAAGAATAGCTGGGCGGGAAGTGTGATCCATCAAAGTCGTTTCTCTGTGCTGATTGAAAGGCTGTGCTGTTGGCTGTAGTCAGGCGGTGCCCACAACAACGATGGCAGAACCATCAGAGCGCGGATCGCTCGCGGCCGAGAATCCCTCGTTATCGACTCGAATCAGGTTCGAGTGCCCGAGTTTTTCGGTGCGTGAGGGCACAGTGTGAAGTGTAAACCCTGCGGACTCGATCGCGTCGCGAACCGCCTGCGGGGCGTCGGCCTCAATGGTCACGGTGACGCTGCCGTCAGCCTCCGGTTCGTTCACGATCCACCGCGGAGCGTGGGTCGCCTCGTGGGGCGTTGCCCCGGCGAGCGAGCGCAGGAGAAGCTGCGCGTGAATTTGCGGCTGCGCTGATCCCCCCATGGTCGCGGGCACCCAGGCCACCTCTTCACCATCAAGAACCATCACCGGCATGAGGGTGTGGCGCGGGCGTTTGCCCGGCGCAAATGCGTTCGGTGATTCGGGATCAAGCGAGAACGAGGTACCCCGATTTTGAAAGATGATGCCGGTCTCTGGCTCCAGAATGTGCGCCCCGAAATCCCAGTACACCGAGTTGATGAGCGACACCGCCCAGCCGTCCGCGCTGATCGCGCTGAGACCAACGGTGTCTCCGTTTGCTTTGGGGTCTCCCGCAACTGCCAGCTCCGGCGCGTCCATGCGCACGAGATCCTCACCCGACGCGCCACCAAACGCGGGATCGGCGAGAGCTGCGGCCCGCACCGTGTTGCTGTCGCAGAAGGCCGCAGCGAGCTTGCCCGCACCATCTCCAAGCGGATCGTCGATGCCGGCAGCCACCGCATTGAGCGCGCGCAACAGCATAAACCCGGAGGTGTTGGGCGGGCTGGTGAGCACACGCAGTCCCGCGAAGGATCCGTCGAGAGGATCAGCCCACACCGGCCTGTAGTCCGCCGCGTCTTTCAGGGAGATTCGGGATCCGCGCTGCGCTAAACCGGTGACCCACTTCGAAGCAAGCTCACCCTCGTAGAACTCGTCGGCTCCACCCTCAGCCAGGCGGCGCAGTGAGGCCGCGAGCGCGGGCTGTCGCAACGTCTCACCCTCTGCGATGGGTTTGCCGTCCGGATAGAACACGGCACTCGCGCCGGGATCCTTGCCGAGCGAGTCTTGTGCCTTGACCAGAGCAACGGCAACCGAGTGTGAGTTTGGAAAGCCGTCTTCGGCGAGCCTGGTCGCGGTATCGAGATGGTCAGCCCAGCTTCGGGTCGCCCCGTAGCTGTGCAGCGCTTCCCAACCGCGAACGCCCCCGGGAACCGTGATGGCGTCGAGACCGCGCAGAGGGAGTCTGTCGCCGTGCTTCTGTCTGAGGGCTTCGAGCGTCTGCTCGCTCGGCGCGGTTCCCGTCGCGTTGAGAAACCGCACCCGCCCGTCGGGGCTGCGCACGAGCGCCACGAGGTCGCCACCGAGGGCCACGTTGTTCGGGTACACCACACAGAGTGTCGCTGCGGCGGCGAGCGCAGCGTCGATGGCGTTGCCACCTGCCTCAATCGCGGCGGCCCCTGCCTCGGTCGCGAGATAGTGAGAGGTGGAGATAGCTCCGCGAGGCGTGGGCGTTGCGGTCATCGAGTTCAAGGGGTCCTCCCGGCCTTTTTCACCACACGGTCGATTTGTTTGCTGATGTCGAGCACGTGGGCCCGAGCTTCTTGCTCGGCTAATTCACCATTGCCCTCGGCAATGGCCTCGTAGATGCGTCGGTGCGCGGCACTCGAAGCGGCGCGGCGCTCGCGGGTCTGGTACCTGTTAGCCCGGCTCGGCGCAATCTGGGTGGCAATCTGCTCATTGATGAGTTCAAGCAGGGGGTTGTGAGCGTATTGGGCGATGGCCTGATGGAAGGCGCGGTCGAGTTCCGCGTAGCGTTCTTTACTCACGTCGGCTTCCATTGCCTCAACTAGCTCACTTAACTGAGCCAGATCGCGCGGAGTCGCACGTTCGGCGGTGATGCGGGCAATTGGCGGCTCCACAATAGAACGCAATTCCATAATGTCGGCGAGACCGGGTCGTAGGGACTCAATTGTGCCGATCACGTCTTCAGAAATGCGCGCGCGCTCACCGGGCTTCAATACGATGGTGCCCCGGCCTGGCCTGCGGTCAATAAGGCCGCGGTTTTCCAGTTCTCGAAGAGCCTCACGAATTGAGACGCGTGAGACACCCAAGTGCTCGGCGAGTTCGCGCTCGGCAGGGAGTTTTTCACCAGGAGCGAGTTCTCCCTCTAAAATCAAACGTTCCAGATCGACGGAGAGCCGATCCGGCAGTGACAGCGTCGTCGCGCGACCAATTGCGGTCCAATCCATTCGATTCTCCTCTTTACCTATCGCGATAGTAGCCGAAGCCGGATCGTCACCCCGGACCCTTGCCACAGAAATCGCATGTGTTGACGGCGATGCCTGATCCGGGGTATTGTCCTCTCAGTTCCCTAGTTGGTCCTACCAACTGTTGATCGATCATACACCTGATTGTGTGGCGGCCGACAAGAGCTTTCACGATTACAAAGGAGAAATCACCGTGGCTTTCCCCCATCCATCTCGTCTGGTACACGCATAGCCGCCCTACTTTTCACCGCAGGGCTAGCTGTCTCACTCACCGCTTGCAGCACTGAGACTCCCCAGACTTCCGAGGCTCATTCAAGCGGCAAGGCCGCCAAGGTAACACCACCCACGGTTATCAAAGCCGACAAACTCACCGTTTGCACGGGTGATACCCCACCCAACATCTTCTACGACGAGAACAACGAGCTTCAGGGTGTTGAAATCGATATCGCACACTCGCTCGCAAAGGGACTCGGCCTCACAGCGGCCTTCGAAGAGTATGCGTTCTCCGGCCTTATCCCGGCACTCCAGGCGAAGCAGTGTGACGTGATTATGGGATCGCTCTACATCAAGCCCGAGCGCGAAGAGATCGCGAACTTTGTTCCGTACCTCTATTCAGGAACCGGTGCAGGAGTGAGCAAGGCAAACCCGAAAAAGATCACCGGCTTCGATGACAGCCTCTGCGGCACAAATGTCATCGGCATCACGGGAGCTACTGGCGGAGCCGCGACCGAAGAACTCTCAAAAGGATGCGCGGCAGCGGGCAAAAAGACCATCGAAATCACACTTGTCGACGAGAGCACAAGCGCCGTGCAACAAGTCATCGCTGGCCAAGCGGACGCGTTTGTTGACACGTCCGAAATCATGGCTTTCTACGAGAAGGAATCTGAGGGCGCATTCAAGATGATCGGTGAGCCAAGCGGCAAGATTCGCATCGGCGCCGCGACACTCAAGGCGAATACCGACCTCAACAAGGCCCTTGATGAGGCTTTTGCAACCACCGTTGACGACGGAAGCTATGCCTCAATTCTCAAGAAGTGGAATATGGAAGCTAACGACATTACATCAGCTGAGTAGCCCCGAATAGGACGAGAAGGACACAATTCATGACATTCGACTGGGACTACTTTTGGGCGAGCCTACTCACCCCGAACTCCAGCTTTCTCAATGGCCTCGCACTTACCGTCACAATCTCCGTCGTCGCGATGGCGCTCGCCCTGATACTCGGGCTCGTTATCGCGCTCATGGGCAGAAGCCGGTTCCTCCCGCTTCGCATCATTGCGAGCATCTACATCTGGATCATTCGCGGCACTCCGCTACTCGTCCAGCTCGTGATTCTTTACACCGGCTTCGCCGCGGCAAACCTTTTTCGATTCGAAGACTTCTCGATCGGCTTTCTCGTAAAGGGTGCCGTGCAAGCAGCGATTATCGGGCTCATGCTTAACGAGAGCGCCTACATCTCGGAGATCGTGCGCGGAGGGCTCGAATCTATCGAAAAAGGTCAAACCGAGGCTGCACTCTCTCTCGGAATGACCTCTCTGAGTGCGATGCGCTGGATCATCGTGCCCCAGGCGATCAGGGTGATGGTGCCACCACTCGGCAACTCGTTTAACGGACTCATGAAGAGCACATCGGTGCTCTCCATTATTGGTGTTGCGGAGATGTTTCAGATCGGCGGAACGATGGCCTCCTCCACGTTTAAGGCCTTTGAAATCTACATTGTGGTGGCGCTGTATTACCTGCTGCTCACAACGATCTGGACGGTGATCCAAACCTCAATCGAAAACTGGCTCAACACCAAAGCGGGCCTGCCGAAGGCCGAATCAATCTGGAAGCGCCTGTTCGGCATGCGCAGTAAACGCGACCAGATCGCCCCGAAGAATCCCCTTGCTGAGTTAGAAGGAGCCCAGGCATGAACGGCACCGAATACACCACACCAATCTCCATTACGGACGGTCCAATCGTTCGCACGGTTGACGTCAACAAGTGGTTTGGCGACAGGCACATTTTGACCAACGTGTCGATCGAGGTTGAACGCGGAGAGGTTGTTGTGCTGGTTGGGCCATCGGGGGCCGGCAAAACCACGTTCCTCCGAACACTTAACCGGCTAGAGGCGATTGAAAGCGGCGAGATCCATGTCAATGGGGAGAGGATCGGCGAACGAGAGCGCGAAGGCGGCAAGGTCTCAGAGATCTCGGAGAAGAGCCTCGCGAGGCAGCGCTCGAACATTGGCTTTGTGTTTCAGCATTTCAACCTCTTCCCGCACATGACGGTGCTCGAAAACATCTGGCACTCACCGGTCAGGGTCAAAGGAGAGAAGAAAAGCGAGGCAGTGGCCTATGCGCGCGAGTTGCTGGATCGTGTTGGCCTTTCCGACAAAGCCGATGTGCGCCCCCGCTCGCTCTCGGGTGGTCAGCAGCAGCGTGTTGCAATCGCCCGCGCGCTCGCCATGCGACCAGCCCTCATGCTGTTCGACGAGCCGACGAGCGCACTGGACCCCGAAATGGTGGGCGAGGTTCTTCAGGTGATGAAAGACCTGGCCGGAGCTGGCATGACCATGATCATCGTCAGTCACGAAATGGGGTTCACGCGTGAGGTCGCTGATCGTGTGATCGTCATGGACGCCGGAACCATCATCGAGCAGGGAGACCCTGAGCTGGTGTTCACCGCTCCCAGCCACGACCGCACCAGACAGTTCCTATCGAAGATCCTCTAACGCAAGGGGGTTACTGCGCCTCGAGCCCGAGATCATCGAGGCCGATCGCGTAGCGGTACTCGTAGCCCTCGCCCTCGATACGGGCCTTGGCGGGGCCTGGCGATCCACAACCACGGCAACGCCCGCGATAATCGCACCGACCTTCTTGAGTGCCTCGATTGCCTGCAGCGGCGAGCCACCCGTCGTCGAGGTGTCCTCCACGACGATCACGCGCTTGCCGTTCAGATCGGGACCCTCGACCTGGCGGCCGCGGCCGTGATCCTTCGGTTCCTTGCGCACAACAAACGCGTCGTAGGTTTTGCCGCGTGCAACACCCTGGTGCAGGATCGCGGACGCAATCGGGTCCGCACCCATCGTCAGCCCGCCAACCGCAACAACGCCGTCAATATCGTCAATCAGGTCAAGCATCACCTGGCCGATCAGCGGGGCTGCGCGGTGGTCGAGGCTGAGCTTGCGCATGTCGACGTAGTAACTCGCCTTCTTGCCGCTCGTGAGAGTGAAGTCACCGTGAAACACGGCGTCTGACTTGATGAGTTCGATGAGCTGTTCGCGCGCGCTGGTCATGGCTTCGATCTTACTGGCTCGTTAAGCCTCCACCTCGACTGTCTCCACCTCGTCTACCGCGAGCTCCGGGGGCTGGCGGCGGAAGCCGCGCGTCGTTACCCCGAGAATAACGGCACCAACACCGAGCCAGATCAGTCCGAGTGTGATGGCGTGAACATCGAGCTGGGTCAGCAGGATCGCGATGACGATCACGCCGATGGTCGGTGCAACCACGTAGAGCAGAGCATTCAGGCGGTTGCCCAGACGACGCTGGCGAGCCCAGTACACAATCACCGAGACGTTCACCATGATGAAGGCGATGAACGCGCCAAAGTTGATGAACGAGGTTGAAGTCGCGACGTCCATCACCATTGCAATCAGGCCAACAAGCGCGATCGCGACCAGGCTGAACACGGGAGTCTGGAACCGGGCGTTGAGCGCCCCGAAGATCCGCTTCGGCAGCACACCGTCGCGCCCCATCGCGTAGAGCAGTCGACTACCGGCGGCCTGCGCCGCGATGCCCGAAGTGAACTGCGCGATCACCAGCGCGGCAAGGAACACGGCACCGAAGAAGGCACCGCCAATGCGGTGTGCGATCTCAAACGCGGCAGTGTCGGCATTGTCGAACACCCCACCGGGGTGCACCAACTGGCCCGCGTATGCGACGACCACAAAGATACCGCCGCCGATGAGCGCGACGAGCATGATCGCCTTCGGCACAGTGCGCTTCGGTTCGATGGTTTCTTCGGTCAGCGTTGTCACCGCGTCGAAACCGAGAAAGGAATAGGCCGCAATGGCCGCGCCACCCGCGATCCCAGCGAGCCCCGCATCGGTGCCCACAAACGGAGCTGAGCTAAAGAGCCCACCGGCACCGTCGGTGCTCGCGACGTTCGCCAGAGCCAGCACCACAAAGAAGACAATCACGAGAATCTGAAAGCTCATAAGTACAAGGTTTGTGCGGTCGGCGACCTTGATCCCGATCACATTGAGCGTGGTCGTAATGAGAATGAAGCCGAGGATCCAGACAGGCATCGGCACACCCGGGAACTGCGCCTGCAAGTAGGATCCCCCGATCAACCAGATCACCATTGGCAAAAACAGATAGTCGAGCATGGTGGCCCAACCGACGAGAAAGCCGATGCGGCCGTCAATCGTGCGGCGAACGTAGGTGTAGGCCGATCCTGCAACGGGATAAGCCCGCGCCATGCGACCGTAACTGTTGGCCGTGAACAGCATCGCAACGAGAGCGATCAGGTAGGCGCTCGCGCTAGCACCGCCGGTTTCTGAGGCGATCACACCAAAGATGCCCAGCACAATCAGCGGGGTGAGGTAGGCGAGCCCAAATATAACCAGCGACGGCAGTCGCAGGGTTCGCTTCAACGTGATTTCGGTCATGGGGTAGTTACTCCGTCTCGGTTATGTCGGACGCCTGCGTCCGTCTTGGGGCCCAGCGGGCCGGTGAAATTGTGCCGTTGTACATGGGTAGTGGAATTTCGGCGTCGCCGGGCTGCAGCTGATTCCACATGCGGTTTGTGAACATGGTGCCGCGCCCGCGCACCTCGGCAGTGTGGTCAGGATCGATGGTCACCACCAGGGTCTCCTCGCCGATACCAGCCTCCGCCATCACGAAGCCCTCGGCGTCCACGACGATGCTGCGGCCTCGACCGACCGGACCCGCGCAGTTCACGCTGACGACGGTGACTTGGTTGACGATCGCGTTGGCGCGCGCGAGCACAAGTTCTTGCTCGCGGTCGGGGCTCGTGGTCTTGACGATGTTGAGAATCACGTCGGCGCCGAGCCACGCGGTTTGGCGGCTGTGCTCAGGGAACCAAGCGTCGTAGCAGATCGACATTCCGGCAACACCAGTGCCGTCGAGCTCGGCGACCACAAACTCGGTGCCGGGGGTGTGCGGTTCAAACGGCCGCCACGGGAACATCTTGCGGTAGCTCGCCCTCAGTGTGCCGGCGGGATCAAACAGCAACTGTGTGTTGAAGAAATCGCCCTGGGGGTGTTTCTCACTTGCCTCGGCGAGTTCGCCGAGGCTGCCAGGGCAGAGCCAGATACCGTGCTCGGACGCGATACTGCCGAGAGCGTTGACAAACGCCGAGTTGAGGGTGACCGCGGCACTCTTGAGGGTAGCGGGGCGATCCGCCTCGGGCAGGTGCTCGGTGCCGTTGAGGTGCATCTCGGGGAAGACAAGCATTTGAATATCTGGGTGCTTGCGCAGGGTCGCTGCCACATCTTCGCGGAACGCGCGCAGCGCGCCCGCCGGGTCATCACAGGGCAGTGGTGACCGCTGGGCCACACCAATCCGCAGGTCGCTCATGAGCGTAGCCAACTCCTCGGCATTAAAGAGATCATTTTGATCAATATAAAACATATCGGGCTAGAATCGCAACATGAGCCCGCTTCGTGATCCCGCGCTTGAGGAGATTGCTGAGGCGTTGCACGCTGCCCCCGGGGCCGAAACGATCACACGCCTCTCGGCCATCGACGCTGTTCGGGCGCGTATTTTGCTTGCGATCGAGCACAGGCTGTATGCGCCGGGAGAGCAGTTGCCACCGCTTGAGGCTCTCGCTGAGGGACTCGACGTTGCGCCAATCACGGCCCGCCGGGCGCTTGAGACGCTCGTCGAAGACGGTGTGCTCATTCGTCGCCGTGGGCGCGGGGTGGCACCTTCGTCGCCGAGGTTCCTCCGCAGATTCAGGACTCTGCCGTCAACGTGTTTCGTGCAGACGAGGCGGCAATCCGGCTGCTCATTGACCAGAGGTGCCTCATGGAGAGTGCGCTTGTGGCGGCGGCCGCATTGCGGGTGAGCGCATCGGAGTGCGACGAGCTTGAGCGGATTGTCGACGCTGCTGAGCGGGCCACCACCTGGGCCGAGTTTCACAGCGCAGATCGCCACTTTCACCGCCGCTGCGCGGAGCTCAGCGGTCTCGTGGAGGCGACGAGTTACCAGACCACCTACGAGATGCTGGCGCGCTACTTCTTGCCATACCCGCTCGACCGCCTGGGCGGTTCACACCAAGAGCATCGCGCAATAGTTGACGCGCTCCGAGCGGCTGACGGATCCCGAGCCGCCGCCATTAGCCGCAACCACGTCGGCTCCCTGCGCCGCGACATGTTTATGGCGCTGCCGCGCTAGTGCCAGACACCCCACGCTCGTCACTCACATTCAAGGCAAAAGCTCGACATACTGCGGCCGGGCCTTCATCGAATGAATGAGCTCCTCTGCGCCATCGTCCCAAAGCAACACGACCACCTCGAGCAAACGGCCGTGCGAGTCAAAGCCAAGTCACATGACGCGCTGAGGGTTCTCGTCATGGAGACCAAATGCAAGCACGGGCCGAGTGGCAGCTTCGATACTGTCCCGTTCAGAGATACCGCGTTTCAGCGCCGACGCGCGTACCCTCATGCAGCTTTTGACCACTCAGCAAGCGCAGCACGTATCGCCTCAGATCGATTGAGGTGCTCACGCACTGCACGCTCCATCAGAGCATTCAGCTCATCAGCTGTCAGCCGCACTAGCACTACCTGTGACGCCTCGGCACCTCTTGCGGGACGCCCAATGGTTCGCTTTCGCAGTTCTTCAACGTCATAGCCAGCCTCGGCTTCTGCTACCCACGCACCCACCTCGGCCTCAGATATCTCACGACCCTGCATTTTACGGCTCATGAAACTATCGCAATACGAAAATGTTGGTTTGTGAACCTTATCTACGCGTCAACCAGCCCCGGCAGCTTCCCCAGTCCATCAACCGCGGGGATCGCGGCCAGCAAACGCTGGGTATAGGGATTCTCGGGCTGACCCCAGACCCGCTCGACCGGGCCGCGCTCAACGATCTCACCACGGTTCATCACCGCGACCTCATCGGCGATCGTGCGCACAACCGCGAGGTCGTGCGTAATGAAAAGCATCGACGCACCCGACTCGAGCGCGAGACGCCGCATGAGCCCCGCCACCTTCGCTTGCAGGCTCGCATCGAGCGAAGCGATCGGCTCGTCGCCGATCAGCAGTGACGGTCCCGTGGCGATCGCCCGAGCGATCGCGATCCGCTGCCGCTGCCCACCAGAAAACTGGTGCGGAAAACGATTCGCGACGTCGGAGGACAGCTCAACCTCTTCGAGCAGCCCGGCCACCGACCAGCTTGTGGACTGCGGGTTGATTCGCAGCCCGTCAGCAATCTGGGCGCCCACCGTGCGCCGCGGGTTCAGCGAAGCATACGGGTTCTGAAACACCATCTGAATGCGCAGCAGGTCGCGCGGGCGGGTGCGCATCCCAAGCCGACGCACAGGGGCACCCTCAAACAGGATCGAGCCCGAGTGAATCGCTTCCAGACCGCAGATGGCCCGGGCGAGCGTCGACTTTCCGCAGCCTGACTCCCCCACGAGGCCCAGCACCTGGCTCGATTCCAGGTTGAGACTCACCTCGTTCACCGCGGTCAGGGTGCCCTTGCCCGGCAGCCGGTACTTGACGGTCAAGTCTTTAAGTTGCAGCAGCGTCTCAGTCATCGCTGGCCTCCTTCTCGCCAGTTTGCGCATCGGGGCCGTGCGAATTGAGCCCGTGCGATTCCGGCCCGTGCCAGGCACCCTCATGACTGGGCAGCGCGTCGATCAGTGCACGCGTGTATTCGTGCTGAGGATCGCGCAGCACGTCATAACGCGTGCCCTCTTCCACAATCTCTCCCTGACGCAGCACCGAAATGCGGTCGGCGAGACTCGACATAACCCCGAGGTCGTGGGTAATCAGCAGCACGGCAAGCCCGAGTTCGTCACAGAGCTGCCGCAGCAGCCGCAGCACCCCGGCCTGCACCGTCACGTCGAGCGCGGTGGTCGGCTCGTCGGCGATCAGAATACTCGGCTCGCAGATGATGGCGATCGCAATGGCGATGCGCTGCAGCTGCCCTCCCGAGAATTGATGGGGGTACTTCTTCAGTGCCGTCTCGGGCTGTGGCACCTGCACTTTACGCAGAGCCTCGAGCGCGCGATCCCGAGCGACCCTCTTGGAAACGCCGGTGTGCGCACGCAGGTGGTCGGTCAGCTGCCGCTCAATGGTCAGCATCGGGTGCAGACTCGCCGTCGGATCCTGAAAGACCATGCCAACCTGCAGGCCGCGAATCTTGCCCAGTTCGCCCTCGGTGAGGGTCAGCAAGTTGCGCTCTCGAAAGTGAATTTCACCGTCGGTGCGGGCGTTTTTGGGCAGTAGCCCCAGCATTGCAAGACCCGTAATCGACTTGCCCGAGCCCGACTCACCAGCGAGACCGGCGATCTGCCCCGGAATGAGGTCGAGGTCGATACCGTGCAAAATCTTGCGCTCGCCAATGCGCACGGTGAGATTCCGGATCGCGAGACCCTCTTCGGCTGACACCGTCTTTGCACCGTCAAACGGGGTGGTTTCCGAGTGCGTCACATTGCCCTCCCCTGCACGGCGTCCTGAGCGCGCGGATCGAGGGAGTCGCGCAGCGAATCACCAATAAAGTTGAAGGCCATCACCACGGTGAAAATCGCGAGCCCTGGGAACGCGGCGATCCACCACGCCGAGAACTGCTGCACACCGTCAGACACCATCGCGCCCCAGTCGGGAGTGGGTGGCGTCGCACCCAGGCCGAGAAAGCTGAGGCCCGCGAGCAGCAGGATCGCGGTGCCGACATCGAGCATCGCGAGCACAAACACCGGCGAGAGCACGTTCGGCAGAATGTCTCTGCGCAGTGAGGTGAACGGGCTGTTGCCGAGCAGGCGACCCGCGATCACGTACTCCTGGCCGCGCGCGGAGAGCACCAGCGAGCGGGTCACTCGGGCGTACGCTGGCCACGACACGATCAGCATCGCGATAACGGCGTTGGTGAGGCTCGGGCCAAGCGCGGCGGTAATGACCATTGCGAGAATGATGGTCGGAAACGCGAACACGAGGTCGGCGACACGCATGATGACCTCATCAACGGCCTTGCCAAAGTACCCAGCGATCGCGCCAAGCGTGCCGCCCACAATCATCGAGGCCACCACGAGCGCGAGCGCCAGAGGCAGGGAAATCTGCGCACCAAAGACCACTCGGGAGAGCACGTCGCGACCCACCTGGTCCGTACCAAACAGGTGCTCGGAACTCGGCGGCTGCAGCCGGTCGAAGGCCTGCTCAAGCGGGTCAAACGGAGCGATCACACCCGCAAAAACCGCGATGAGCATCCACACAAGCGCGATCCCGAGCCCTGTAATGGCGAGCGGGGTCTTGAACGCTGGCGAGACACGCAACCAGCGACACCTCTTCGCTTGGGTGCGCAGGATGTCGGCACCCTCTGGTGCGCGCGTTTCAAGTTTTGCTGTCATGCTCACGCGGCCCTCACTCTCGGGTCGATAACCCCGTACAGCACGTCAACGAGAAAGTTGAGTCCGATGTAGACGACGCCAACAATCAGGCCAACACCCATGATCGCGGGAAGGTCGAGTTTGGTCGCGGCGGCAAACGAGTACTCACCAAGACCGTGCCACGAGTACACCTTTTCCACCAAAACAGTCCCCGACAACAGCGAGCCAAACGCAAGCCCGAGAACAGTGATGATGGGCACCATCGCGGCGCGTAGCACGTAGCCGAACACGACGGTGCGTCGGGGTAGCCCTTTCGCGGTCGCGGCCTTCACATAGTCCATGTCGAGCACCTCAAGCACCGCCGAGCGCGCAAAGCGTGTCAGCAAGCCGATCGTAAACAGCGCGAGCACCGAGGCGGGAAGCACGAGGTGATAGATCGCGTCCCAGAAGGTGGCGAACTGCCCCGAGAGCAGCGAGTCGACCGTGTAGAGGCCCGTCACGTGCGGCGGCGCCACCGCAGTGGGCGAGAGCCTGCCGGAGCCGGGGAATATCCCGAGCTGAAAGAAAAACACGTAGTACACCACGAGCGCCAGCCAGAACGTTGGCCACGACAGACCGATCAGGCTGACAACTCGAATGATCTGGTCGACCAGGGTGCGGCGTTTGAGGGCTGCCCAGAGCCCGAGCCCGATTCCGATCAGGGCAGAGAATAGGATCGCCGAGAGCGCCAACTCGATCGTTGCCGGGAAGGCAGCGGCGAGTTCATCAGCAACGGGAGCGCGGGTCTGCGTTGAGACGCCAAGATCCCCCTGCAGCACATTGCCGAGATAGGTGAAGTACTGCGCCACGAGCGGCTGGTCGAGGCCGTTTTCGGCGCGGAACTTCGCAACGATTTCGGGATCCGCCGCCGCCTGCTCGCCAAGCGCGGCCTGTACGGGATCTGCCGGCACGAGGTTGGTCAGCGTGAAGGTGACGAGCGTCACCCCGAACATCAGCAGCACCGTGAGCGCGAGCCGGATGCCGACGTAGCGAGCGAACGGCGGGATCCCCCGCCGTTCGCTGCGCTCAGCCGTCCGAACCGCGACAGTGCTATCTATTGCGGTGCCGCTACTTGATGAGGGCAAGATCCACTGTCCACACGGGGTTCGTCACCACGGACTTGATCTGCGGCGACGTCACGACGTTCTGGGCAGGCTGCAGCAGCGGTACGAACGGACCACTCGCGTTGAGCTGCTTCTGCAGGGCCTCGTAGGCTGCCGCGCGTCCGTCACCGGTTGCGGCCTTGGCCGCGCCAGCTAGCTCGGTGACCTTCGGGTCGGCACCGGCCGCCCAGCCAGCGCGAAGGCCCACAAGCTCACCCGGGGTAAACACGAGGTAGTTGGAGGGGTCCGGAAAATCGGGGCCCCAGTACCACAGGCCCATTTCTTCTTTGCCGTTGCGGTACGAGTCGAGCTCCGTGGCAACGGGCGCTGGTGCGAGGGTGACGGTGATCCCGACCTCATTGAGCTGCGCCTGCACAGCCTCAGCGACGTTCTGCAGCGAGAGCCCCTGCACAGTAATGTCGTTTGGGTAGCTCAGCGTGACCTTCTCGCCGGAGTACCCTGAGGCTGAGAGCGCTTTCTTCGCTGCCGCGACGTCTCGCTGGTTGCCCTGCGCTGCGTCGAGCGCACCAACAAAGATCGAGGGGATCGGGCCACCGGGGCGCACGGATCCCTTGCCAGCCAGGTCAACGATCTTGTC
Organism: Leucobacter coleopterorum; assembly: GCF_011382985.1. Lineage (GTDB taxonomy): Bacteria > Actinomycetota > Actinomycetes > Actinomycetales > Microbacteriaceae > Leucobacter > Leucobacter coleopterorum. Next base: position 546,880 of record NZ_CP049933.1, on the reverse strand, counting down.
GTAGTCGAGCCCTAGCTTGACGGCCTTGTCGAATTCGGCGTTGCTGGTGATTTCACTGACTTCGGGGCTCTGGTTCAGCAGCAGGAAGATCATGTAGCGCGAGGGGTTGTTAGTCACCGTGACGTCTGCGTTTGCGAGTTCTGCGACTTGGTCGGGGTTCAGGTCGAGCGCAACCTGCGACTCGCCCTTCTCAACGTTCAGCTTCTGGGTGGGGCCCTCAACGTTGCGCAGCACAATACGGTCGTGCGCGGGCTTCTCGCCTGTGTACTCAGGGTTGGCCTTCAGCACGACCTGCGCCGCAGCGTCAAACGACTCGAGCGTGTAGGGGCCGGATCCCGCCGAGGTTTTGTTGAGAAAAGATTCGGCAGCATCTTTGTCGTCGGCCGAGCCGCCGTTTGCTTCGACAACCTTTTGGTTCACGACACTCAAGGCTGGGTTCGGCAGAATGAAGGGCAATGCAGGGTTCGCTTCAACCGAGGTCAAGGTGAGGGTGTCGTCACCGGTCTTCTCGATAGTCACTCCGTCGAGCAAGAACGAGGGGTTGCCCTTGATGCCCTGCACGCGCTTCAGCGAGAAGACAGCGTCGTCAACGGTCAGGTCGGACCCATCGGAGAACTTCGCACCCGGTTTCATCGTGAGAGTGAGAACGGTGTTGTCGTCGTTCATCTTGTAGCTGGCCAGCCCGTCAACGGGCTTGGTCACATCGCTACCGTCAAAGGTGAGGAGCGTCTGGTAGAGCGCGTGGGCCAGGATCGACCCCGTCGTCTCGTACTCGCGGTTTGGGTCGGCGGTCTTCAGGTCGAAGGATGCGTCTACGACGATTGAGGATGCCGCGCCTCCCCCGCCACCGTTCTGAGGCGCGTTTGAACAGCCAGAAAGCAGAAGCACGGACGCCGTGGCCAGAGCGGCGAAGGCAGAAAAGCGTTTCGTCGAAATCTTCATTGGGGACTCCTCGGCGTCAGCCGTCGTTGGATAACTCTTTACAGAAACTACGTTATCCGCAATTATTGTGTCAACTCTTCCCGAAATACGCACTTTATGTCCATTTGTTTCAGCGCATGCAAACGATTTGTCCTAAATTTACGAGCAAAACTCGATCAACGGAGACAGAATGCAACTCGACGACACGCACATCCGCATGATCGACCTGCTCCGTGAGAACGGACGTCTGTCGATTGCCGCACTTGCGGAGAAACTCGACATCTCAAGATCCAACGCCTACCAGCGTTACGACTGGCTCATCGAATCAGGGGTCATTACGGGTTTTACCGCGACCCTCGATTTTCACGCGGCGGGCTTCGGGGTGGCGGCACTGGTCTTTGTGTCAATCGAGCAACAGCGCTGGGCTGAGTTCCGCGAATTGCTGCCCTCGGTACCCGAATTGGAGTACTTCGCCGTCACCGCGGGCCCCCACGACGGCATGTTGCTCGTGCGGGCCGCCGATGTCGCCGCGATTCACGAGCTAGTAACATCGACCCTCGCGCAGTGGCCGTGCATCAAAGACACCGAAACTATCTTTCTCATGGACGAGCAGTGGGACCGTGTCAGCCTCGGGCGGGGCTTGCCGGACGGGTTGCTCGGCGGCCCTTCGAGCAGGATCAGGCTTGACTGCCGACCTGTTCGACCTCGCGGCAGAAGCTCAGGGCTGGTGATCCGTCGCTCGAGGCGTAGAACTCCGTCAGGCGGAGCCCCTCGCCAGGCACCCGCGAAATGATGGTCACGGCATTGCCGTGCACGAGGTTGCCGTTAACTGAGCGGTGGTTGTACGACAGCCGAACGGTGTCGCCCTCTCTTACTCCCGCGAATCTTCCTTCAACGACCGTGTCTCCTGTGTATTCGCCCCACAACACACCATCGGCCTCGTGATAATTGAAACGCGTGGGGCTGACTGCGTCGACGCTGCTGGTGGTCGACGACAGCATCTCGAAGCACACTCCATCGAGCGAGGCGTCGACGCGCTCACCATCGACTGCGGACGGATCTACGGGAATGCTGGCCTGAATCACGGGGCTCCTTTGCTGGTGTTTGCGGCGCTGTGCCGGGTTCGACCCTATCGCTTTGACACCGCACAGCTATCCTTCCGGCGCCACCGCGAGATGGCTCCTGTACATTGAGGGTGTGACGGCACGATTTTCCCGCTCTATTGTTTGGCTTACCTGGGCACGTCTATTGCTGGCAATCGCGGGCCTCGCGGTGGTGATCTGGGCCTGTCTGACCGCCTGGGGTGCCGTGCTTCACGGTCATCCGGCTTACGTGATTGTTCTCTCTGTATCAGCGCTCGGTGCGATGCTTCTTGGCTGGTTCTCTCAGCGCAAGATCCGCCACATTCGCGCGGGCCACAATTCCAAACGCATCGGTGTCTGGGGAGTTATCTGGCGCATTCTCCTCATCTTGCTAGGGGTGATTTGGATCGCGCTCCTTGTCTGGCTAAGGCCATACGTCGCGGTCGAACCCGCCCTGGCGGCGATGCAGTCCGACTCCGCAGTGACCGTCACGGAATCACCCACCGACATCAAACTACGACCCACCAATTCGGTCGACACCACCGGCGTTTTCTTCCAACCTGGTGCCTTGGTCGACGCCCGCGCTTACGCCGCGGTGCTGCGACCGCTCGCCGAGAGCGGCCACACGGTCATCATTGCAAAGCAGCCTCTGGGGATTGCATTCCTGGCCTTGCCCGCCTTTGACAATGCGAGGGCCTCAAACCCTGAAGTCTCTCGCTGGGTCGTGGCGGGCCACTCGCTCGGCGGAACAGTCGCGGCTTTGGAGTCCACCGAGAAGAGCCCCCCTGTTGCTGGCGTCCTGTTCTATGCTTCCTACCCAGCAAATGACATCAGCGGCACAGTGGCAGTTCCAGTCGAGTCCATTTCGGGCACCCGCGACGGACTCGCAACTCCGAAGAAAGTCAGGGCTTCGAAGGCCAACCTCTCCACGGACACTGTCTTCACAACGATCAATGGGCCTCCCACGCTCAGTTCGGCAGCTACGGTCCCCAGCGCGGCGATAACACCCCCACCATCAGCAACGACTACGCCCGCAAACAAATCTCAGACGCCTCCGTCCGATTCGTCGGCTCGCTGAGTAAGTAGAGCTAACTCGCCGGGCCGCTTAGGAGCAGTAATTTTGAAAAACACTGTTCCTAAGCCCGGCAGCACTACCAGATGACCGACCCCAAACAGGATTGACGGCTCCCCTATTTCACACTCTCCAGAAAGTTCTGCGTCCGCTGACGCTGCGGATTATCGAGCACCTCCTCGGGTGGCCCGGCTTCAACAACGACCCCTCCGTCCATAAACACCACCTGATCGGCAACCCCGCGAGCGAAACCGATCTCGTGGGTGACCACGATCATCGTCATCCCGTCGCGGGCGAGTTCGCGCATCACGTCGAGCACGTCTCCGACGAGTTCTGGGTCAAGCGCCGAGGTCGGCTCGTCGAACAGCATGAGCTTGGGCTCCATCGCGAGCGCCCGCGCAATCGCCACGCGCTGCTGCTGCCCGCCCGAGAGTTGCGCCGGGTAGTGTCCGGCGAAGTCGGCCAGCCCCACTCGATCCAGCAAAGCGAGGCCCTGCGCACGAGCAGCCGAGCGACTCCGCCGCACAACACCAACCGGTGCCTCACACACGTTTTCGAGAGCGGTCATGTGCGGGAAAAGGTTGAAGCGTTGAAACACCATGCCGATCCCCTGCCGCTGCTTCGCGATCTGGCGGGGTGTCATCTCGTGGATCTTCGCGCCGGCCTGGCGGTATCCGATCAGCTCACCGTCGACAATGATCCGGCCCCCATCAATACTCTCCAGGTGGTTAATACACCGAAGCAGTGTTGACTTGCCTGATCCCGAAGGCCCGAGCAGCACCGTCACCGTTCCCGAGAGCACAGCGAGCGACACGTCACGCAGCACCTGGTGGGCCCGAAGCTCTTGCGAACCCGCCGAATTTCAACCAGCGACTGGCCGACCGGCACGACACCAGCGTCGACAGGGCCAACAATATCTACAGCACTCATGGCACACTCACAATCTGCGTTTCGGGTGCGGGCTCTGGTCCGGGTTGCCGACGCGCAAGTGCAGCTCGCACGCGCTGCAGCGGCGTGGGCGGAAGGTTGCGGCTACTGCCACGACCGAAACGACGCTCCAGGTAATACTGCGGCACCGACAGCACACTCGTCATAAACAGGTACCACAGGCTGACAACGATCAGCAGCTCAACCTGTTTGAGGTTCGATGACGAGATCATCGAGGCCTGTGTGTACAGCTCCAGCACGGCGATGACCGAGAGCAGCGAGGTGTTCTTCAGCATCGAGATCAGCTCGTTGCCCATTGGTGGAATGATGACGCGCATCGCCTGCGGCAGCAGCACGCGCCGGAATGTGTAGAGCGGCGACATGCCGAGCGAGTAGGCGGCCTCGCGCTGTCCCTCATCAACCGACATCATGCCAGCGCGCACAATCTCCGAAGAGTACGCCGCCTGGTTCAAGGTTAGCGCCAAAAGACCGGCAACAAACGGCGTCACCAGAGCGTTCGTGTCCATCTGCCAGAACACCACGTCGGTCAGCGGAACCCCGAGCGTCACCCGATCAAACAGCAACCCAAGGTAGCCCCACAGCACGATCTGCACGAGCACTGGCGTGCCGCGAAATGCCCACACATAGAACCACGCGACGGTCGTCAGCACGGGGTTTGACGCGAGTCGCATCGCCGCAATCACAATTGCCAGCAGAGTCGACACCACCATCGAGATCACGGTGATCAGGATCGTGAGCCACACACCCTCAAGAATGCGCGGGTCGAACAGAAACTCACCGACAGTGTCGAAGTCAAGGTTCGGGTTGGTTGCAATCACAATCACAAAGCTCACAACCAGCGCGAGTACCGCCACGGCACTCACCCAGCGCCACGGTCGCCGCAGCGGTATCGCGTCAACGTCGTCGTCGGTTGTTAAGTTCGGGATCGGCGCAGCGCTCACAGCGAGGGCTGATCCTGCCTGCCCACTCATGATTCCTTACCCTGGTTGACCTCGGCCGAGTCAACCGCGTAAGCCTCGATATTGTTGCGCTCAAGCACCTTCTGGTAGGTGCCCTCGTCGATGAGGGCTTGCATAGCCTGGCGCACTGCTTCGATCAGTTTGGTCTCATCCTTGAGTATGCCGATGCCGCTGTAGACGGGTTGAAGCCCGCGGGGTTTTCGGGATCACGCACGATCTCAAACGCGTTGCCGTTGTCGGTCGTGGAAACCACGTACTCGGTAACCACCGCGTCGGCGGCGTAGGCCTGGCTCTTGCCTGCCCGCAGGGCGGTCTGCGCGTCGAGGTCGTTTGGCAGTTCCATCACGTTGATGTCACAGTTCATGGCGCGCAGCAGGTCGCCCTGCACGGTCGCCTTCTGCACCGAAACGGTCTTGCCGCACAGGTCCTTCTGCGTCTTGACCTTCTCGGGTTGCCCTTTTTCACCGCGATGGCAAACCCACCGTGGGTGTAATCAACAAAGGAGAGTGTCGCCTGCCGCTCCGGCGTATCGTTCATGCCGCTCATGATGATGTCATTTTTCTTGGCCTGTAGTGACGGGATCACCGAGTCGAAGGCCTGTTTGTTGAGCGAAACGTCGATCCCGAGTTTCTGCCCGATCAAGCGACCAAGCTCGGGGTCAAACCCAATCTCGCGGTTGTTGTCGTCGTACATCGCCATGGGCGGGAATGGAATGTCGACCGCGATGTTGATTTTGCCCGCCTTCACGATGTTCTCGGGGAGAAGCTTGGTGAGCGCGGGGTCAGCGGTGGTGCTGATTTCGTCGCCGGTCGGCAGGTTAGCCCCGGCGGCTTTAGCCGTATCGCCGCCGCCTGATCCTGAACAACCGCTCAGCAGGAGGGCGAGTGCGGCCCCCGCTGCAACCAGCGCGAACGATGTCTTCTTTGACAGTTTCATTGTGTGTCCTTCAGTGTTGGGTTGAGGATCGAGCGCCGCTAGCGAGCGAGCTCGGCGGCAAATACCGGCTCGTGCAGGGCCAAGAGGTCTTCGTAGGTTTCGCGGCGTGCAACAAGCCTCGACTCGCCGTCGGCGACGAAGACGATCGCGGGCCGCAGGGCACCGTTGTAGTTGTTTGCGAGGGTGTAGGCGTAGGCGCCGGTGACCGGCATAGCAACGAGGTCGTCGGGTTTCGCCGCGGGCAACGGAGCCCCATCAATCAGCAGGTCCCCCGATTCGCACTGCCGCCCGACCAGCTGTACGGTCTCCGTCCACGGCTCCGTCAGCCGGTTCGCGAGCACCGCCTCGTAACGCTGCCCGGTCAGGGCGATGTCGAGTTGGTCAGCCATGCCGCCGTCAACCGCGACGAACACACGACCCGTGTGTTTCACGGTGACGACCCGGTACAGCGTCACCCCGGAGCGCGCAACGAGGGATCGGCCGGGCTCGATCATCAGCTTAGCGTCAGCGGGCAGGTGCTTCTTTGCCGCTTCCACTATCGCATCAAGATACTCCTCAACCGAGGGAGCCTGCTCCTCGTAGGTGTACTTCACACCGAGGCCACCGCCAACGTCGTAGGTGTTGAAGTGCCCCGCTGTGGAAAGCTTTTCGACGGCCTCGGCGAACTGCTCGGTGCCGAGAATCTGCGAACCGATGTGCAGGTGCACACCCTCGAAATCCATCAGCGGGTGCGCCCGCATGCGCTCGATCGCGCGCAGCGCCTGATCCATTGGCAACCCGAACTTCGAGTTGTCGCCACCGGTCGCCTGCGAAGCGTGCGTCACGGCGTCCACGCCGGGGATCACGCGCAGCAGGAGACGCTGGGCCTCGTGAGCAGCCGCTCGAGACGATCGATCTCGTCTTCGTTGTCGACAATGATCGCGCCAATGCGTGCGTCAAGCGCGTCCTGCAGTTCGGCGTCGGTCTTAGCATTGCCGTGAAAGTGCAGGCGCTTGGGGTCAACTCCCGCGGCGAGCGCGAGCTTCAGTTCGCCGCCGCCAGCGACATCAACGGAGAGACCCTCCTCCTGCGCCAGCCGGTACATGCCGACGACCGGCAGGGATTTCGAGGCAAACAGCACCTCTGAGTTTGGCCAGCGTTCACGCATCCCCTCTACGAAGCGGCGGGCCTGGCGGCGCAGCCCCGTCTCGTCGATGATGTGCAGCGGGGTGCCGTAGCGCTCAGCGAGCTCGGTCACGGAGACGCCGCCGACGGTCAAGCTGCCCGCTGCGTCGCAGCCTGCTTCCTCTGGCAAGATGCTCCACAGTTCGCCGAGCCTCGTGCCCTCGAGGCTGGGCTGATTTACCTGGGCCGATGTCGACATCATGTTCTCCGTTCGCGGGTGGGCGGCGCGATCGCAATGAGCACGCGCGGAAGCGCTATTTGCACCGTCGCGAGATAACCCTACGAGCCTTTCGGTCGAAGTTTTTTGTATTTTTTAGATATATTTGCTCCATGAGTGCAGCTATTTCTCTAGTTGAGCCAGCTGAGAATGTCACACTCGGTGAGTTGCTGCTCGCGCTCGGCCCCGACACGGTCACACTGCTGGGACGCGGCGACACAAAGCTCACAGTGCGCGGCACCGATTTCTACGATGCCGTCGAAGAGCTTCGCGAGGATCCCGATACCCTGCTGCTCGCCCCCTCTGCCGCCGAGATGCCGTCCGCGCACATCGCGACTCTTGCGGAGCAAGCCGCCAAGCTGCGCTACTCAGCCATCGCGGTGAAGTGCCACGAGAGCGACGCCACCACCTATGCTGCGATTGCCGAGTCGAGTGGTGTGCCGATCCTGCGAGTGAGCGAGCGTCTCAGCTGGCGTCTGTTCGACGCCTACATTGCCCAGCTGTTGGGTGAGCAGCACCACAGCGAAGACACCCACAGGGATCGCGGAGCAGAGCCGCTCTTTGCGCTCACTAACGAGCTCGCCGAGTTTTTTGGCGGGTCCGTCACCATTGAGGATCTGGGGCGCAGGATCATCGCCTACTCGTCAGTGCCCGGCCAACTCATCGATACGCACCGCACTCAGGGGATCCTGACGCGGCGCGTGCCCGATTCACCGCTCAACGACGACCAGTACCGCACCGTGTTGCGCTCAGATGACCCCATCAAGTACCCCCGCATCGACGACGAGGAACCCCGCGTCACCATCGCCATCCGCGCGGGGCGCTGCCACTCGGCACCGTGTGGGCGATCGACGCCTCGGGCGACGCTCCTCTGACGGACGAACAAGCGCGGCGCATCAGAGCCGCGGCGGTGGTAGCCGCGTCGCACATGCTCGATGACTTTCGGGTGCGAAAGGCGACGCAGATCCCGCGCGAGGATCGCCTCCGCACACTGCTCGACGGCACCAACGTGATGGGATCGGAGCTCGCCGAGCTCGGCATGACCGAGGAGCGCGGGGCCACGCTGCTCGCTTTTTCGCACCCGCAGGCCGAATTACCCACGGTGCCAGCGCAGCTGCGGTCGACCGTGCAGCGCCACCTTGAGCTGTACCGTCCTGAGGCCGTGTCGGTCGTGCGCGGCGGGCGAGTGTATGCGCTCGTTGCCAACGACCCCACCACCGTCGCAACGTCGCTTGCAGAACCACTCATCCCCATTCTTGACCGGCTCATTGGCCCGGGGGTGCTGGTGACGGCTCCCGGTGTTGCGCATCGATCCGCCGAGGTTGCGCCGCTTCGCGACCTGGCTGACCGGCTGTTCGACACGGCTGCACGAGGTGCCATGCTTAGTACCGGGATCGCGGACCGGATACTCACCGTCGAGTCCCTGCGGCCCTTGCTCGTGTTTGAGCGGGCCGCAGCAGTGTTTGCTGAAAGCCCCGAACTGCGCTCGCGGGAGCTCGACCGCATGCTCAACGAAGAACCCCAGCTAGCCGAAACCCTGCGCGTCTGGTGCGGCAGCTTCGGCAATATCGCGCAAACGGCTCGCGCGCTCGGCATCCACGAAAATACTGCGCGGTATCGCCTTCGTCGCGCAAGAGAAAAGTACGGGGTTGACCTCACCGACCCCGACTTTTTGCTCGCAACATGGTTGCAGTTGCGGGCTTCTCGATAATTGGCTCGGCTCGGGAAGCTATTTCGTCGTCTAACGTTGCATCATGTGCAGCTAAAGAGGAGACCACACAATGGGCCACAGCATCACTGAACTCGCCTCACTGTTCGAGGCCGGCCCTGTCGCGGTACTCACGGGCGCAGGGATCAGCACCGACTCCGGTATCCCGGACTATCGAGGTGAGGGATCCCCACCCCGCAACCCCATGAGCATCTCGCAGTTCACAATGGATCCGCAGTACCGCCGCCGCTTCTGGGCGGGGGCGCGCGTTGGGTCTTCCCGGTTTTCAAGCGTCAAGCCCAACGCAGGGCACATCGCCCTCGCGCACCTCGAAGCAGCGGGGCGCAGCAACGGGGTCATCACCCAAAATGTGGATGGCCTGCACCGGCGCGCAGGATCCCGCACCGTTGTCGAACTGCACGGCAGTGGCGGCACGATTCGCTGCACGAACTGCGATTTCCGGGGTAACCGCGACGAGGTGCTGGGCTGGTTCGACGCCCTCAACCCGGGCTACGCCGAGCGGCACGCGGGGGCGCAGATCGCTCCCGACGGTGACGCGGCGGTCGACGAGATCGACTCGGTCGAGGTGCCAGTCTGCCCGGTGTGCGGCGGGATGCTGCGACCCGACGTCGTCTACTTCGGCGAGACCGTGCCAACGAAGGTTTTCGCCGCCGCCGAGGTACTCCTCAATGGGGCCAGCGCGCTGATCCTCGTCGGTACCTCTCTCGCTGTGAACACCGGCGTGCGACTCGTGCACCGTGCTGAGCGGCGCGGGATCCCGGTCGCCGTCATCAACCGAGGCCCGACCGCCGCCGATACCCGCGCCGACGTGCGCCTAGAGGGCGGCACTACCGAGATTTTGACGGAGTTGGTGGCCCGGCTCCGCTAGCCGTCTTACATTTTCGTGTTCCAGTTACGGAGCATCCATCGGAGAAATGCCTGCGAGCCGAGGACGAACCATCCGCTGAGAATAGTCATCACGGCCCACGCGTAAAAGCCCACGGGGTCTTCCATGACACCCGAGAGCTTTGTCACGCGAGAAACGTTGAGCAGTGCAAGCCCTAGACCCAGGGGCATGAGAGTTGAGACGATCATCATGATCCGGCCCGCCTTGCCAATGGTGACGTACTCTGCGGGATGCCACTTGATGATTCCTCCCACGCTCTGCCCGACGATAAGGCTGTCACCTATCCGGTAGTCGGCCTTGATGTATACACGAACGAACTGACTCCAGAACCACACTCGGGCGATATCAAATAGGACGAAAGCGTCGGCCCTCGCTGTTTCAACATCGGGTGCTTCCCAATCGGAAGCCAACTTCCCGAGTCGTCGACGCTTTTCCTTCAACCACCCTGTTTTCGCTGTCTCAAGCGTTGCCGCGTTCCAGTTGCGCACCATCCACCGAAGCTGGGATTGCGTCTTCAGCACGGACCAAAAGAATCCGAACCCAACCAGAGCGCAAATGAGAGTAAAGATGAGATCTCCCACCACGCCGCCCGTGATCTGATTCCCCTCCACGATCATCATTGTCCCGGCGAAAGTAAGAAGGCTCAGGACGAGTGCCCCCTGGCCAGTCCAAATGAGGGAGGTCACTCTTCGAGAGATGTATCTGCTTCGCCCCTCAGCGCTGGCCCTTAAGTAGCTTTTTGCGCTTTCATCGCTCGTGTTTGTGTCATTGATTCCACCGTAAAGCGGGTCGTTAGCCCGATAATTGGCACGGACGATTTTCCGTACGAAGTTAGCTCGAAAGCTGTCGGTCATAGGTACACCTCACGCCAGCCACTCATGCACACAACAATAGCGATGGGCCAACCGCTCAGGGTCAGTTTGGCTGACGGTATTTAGCCAAATACACGATGTCAAACTGACCCGGATCGAGATGACCAAGGGCTCGACGAACTAACCCGCCAGGGTGCTCTGCCACTCGGCGTGCAGCTTCGCGAAACGGCCGCCACTCGCCACCAGAGCCTCGGGGTGCCATCCTCGATCACACGGCCGTGCTCCATCACGAGAACGCGGTCGGCGATCGCCACCGTCGACAGGCGATGCGCGATGATAATCGCCGTGCGATCAGCGAGCAGCCGCTGCAGCGCCTCCTGCACCAGGCGCTCACTGGGCAGGTCGAGCGAAGCGGTCGCCTCGTCGAGGATCAGCACGGCCGGATCCGCGAGAAACGCCCTGGCAAACGAGATCAGCTGGCGCTGCCCCGCCGACACTCTGCCCCCGCGCTTGTTCACGTCGGTGTCGAAGCCGTCTGGCAGCGCGTCGATAAACGCCTCGGCGCCAACGGTGCGGGCCGCCGCACGAATCTCGGCAGCCGTCGCGATGGGCTTTCCGAGCGCAATGTTCTCCGCCACGGTGCCGCTGAACAGGTACGCCTCCTGGGTCACCATCACGATGGCCCGGCGCAGATCCTCGGTGGCGAGCGAGCGCAGGTCAACACCGTCAAGCCGCACCTCACCCGAGGTCGGATCGTAGAACCGCGCCACCAGCTTCGCGAGCGTCGACTTGCCCGCACCGGTTGTGCCAACGAGCGCCACCGTCTGCCCGGCTGGCAATTCGAGCGAGCACTCCGACAGCACCGTGCGCCCGCCGCCGTAGCCGAACTCAACACGATCAAACACGAGCGAACCCCGGGCGCGCGGTAGCGCAACGGGCTGCGCGGGATCCGGAACCGTCGGTTCCTCCTCCAGCACACCCGACACTTTTTCGAGTGCCGCGGCGGCCGACTGATACGAGTTCAAAAACATGGCGACCTCTTCGAGCGGCCCAAAGAAGTTGCGCACGTACAGCACAGCCGCCAGTAGCACCCCGAGCGCCAGAGTGCCCGAGCTGACGCGCAGGGCGCCCCACAGAAGCACAACCGCGATCGTTACGTTCGCAAGCAAAATCAGGCCAGGATCAAGCACCCCGTACAAACGAATCACACGCAGGTTCGTGCGACGATACTCGTCAGAGACCTCGGCAAACGCTTTTGCATTGCGTCGTTCGGTGCGGAATGCCTGCACGGCGCGAATCCCGGTCATCATCTCGACAAACTGCACAATCAAGCGCGCGCTCGCGACCCGGGTACCGCGAAACCCCTTCTGCGACTCGATCACAAACCAGCGCATCAAAATAGCGAGCGGGATTCCCATGCAGATCAGCAGCAGCCCACTCTGCCAGTCAAGCAGGCAGAGCGCGATCACCGTGAAGGTGCCAATCAGCACCGCGTCGATCAGCTCGTTCAGGCTGCCATCAAGCAGCTCCTGAATCGACTCGAGGTCGCTGGTCTGGCGCGAGATGATACGCCCAGAGGTGTAGCCCTCGTGAAATTCGAGGCTGAGCCGCTGCGTGTGGCGAAAAATACGCATGCGCATCTCGAGCATCACTGCCTGGGTGAGGCGGGCGATCAGCACCACGTACCAGCCGACGAGGCCCGCTGCGACGACACCCGACAGCAGAAACGCGAGTGTGATACCAACAGCTGGTACCCAATCGCCCTGGTTGATTGCGCGCGGAAGCGCGTCGTCAATGCCCGTCGCGATCAGCATCGGTCCGATCACTCGCAATCCGGTCGACGCCACCACCACAAAGGCCGTCAGCAGGATCAGCTTACGCAGCGGCTTCAGGATCGAGCCAAGCAGGTGCAGTGAGCGGCGCCGGATCGCCCGACTCTCCGCTTTCGTGTAGTGTTCGCGGTCTTCGCCGCTCGTGCCGCGCACGCTTTCCGGGCTCATGGCCGGTCCTCCGTTGCAATACTGACGGTCAGGTGGCGGTAGTGCGCGCTCGTGCGCAGCAACTCCGCGTGGGTTCCGACGGCTTCAATGCGACCCTCACGCATGACCGCAACGCGGTCGGCCAGGGCGACGGTTGAGGGCCGGTGTGCAACGATCAGCGCCGTCGTATTAGCGAGCACCCGCCTTAGGGCCACCTCGACGAGAGCTTCCGTGTCGACGTCGAGCGCTGAAAGCGGATCATCAAGCACGAGGATCGCGGGTTTCGCCGCCACCACTCGCGCGAGGGCGAGGCGCTGCCGTTGTCCACCGGAGAGGCTCAGCCCTTCCTCACCAACCGCGGTATCGAGACCGTCGGGCAAGTCAAACACAAAACTCGCCTGGGCAACTTCGAGTGCCTCTCGCAGAACCGTGTCCGCTTCGGCGCTGTGCAGTTCGAAGTCGTCGCGCCCGAGCAGCACGTTTTCGCGCACGGTCGACGAAAACAGCACCGGCTCCTCGAACGCGACACCGATGAGGCTGCGCAGTTCCTCTAGGCGCAGCTGACGCACGTCGACTCCATCGATCTCGACGGCGCCGGCGGTGACGTCGTAGAGCCGCGTCGGAAGTGTCGTCAGCGTTGTTTTGCCAGAGCCAGTCACACCGACCAGAGCCATCGTCTCTCCCGGGCGCACCACAAGGTCAAAACCATTGATGATGTCGGTGTCGCCGTCACGCGCGTCCGGGTAGTGGAAGTGCACGTCCCGAAACGCGAGTTCCCCACTCGGGTCTTCGATCGTCTTGGGGTCGGCGGGATCCCGAATGACCACCCGTGAATCGAACACCTCAAACACACGGTCCGTCGCCGTGCGCGTGTCGATCAGGAAGGAGAACAGGAAGCCGAGCGACCCCATCGGCCAGCGCAGTGCCGTCGCCATCGCAAAAAACGCAAACAGCTCACCCACGGTGAGTTCGCTGTGGCTCACCAACCAGATGCCGGTGATCAGGCTCAGCCCCAGCGCGAGCACCGGAACCAGGTCGTACCAGAACCACAGCAAGCCAACCTCGTAGCCCTTTTTGAGTTCGGTGTCGCGCAGGGTTTCGGCCTGCTTCACGAACTTATTGAGCGCGTGGCTGCCACGACCGAATGCTTTCAACACCCTGATGCCGTGCACACTCTCTTCAACGGAGGTAGCGAGGTCGCCGGCCTGATCCTGGCTGCTGCGCGACAGCGTGCCGTAGCGCTGTTCGAACCGGAACCCCACCACCCAAATCGGGATCGAGCACACCACAAACACCACACCGAGCGACCAGTGCCAGCGGAACAGCAGCGCCGTACCAACAACAATCGTGGCCAGGTTGATGAGCAGCAAGATTGAACCAAACGCGAGCCAGCGCCGGATCATGCTGATGTCTTGCATCATGCGGCTCAGCAGCTGGCCCGACTGCCAGCGGTCGTGGAACGCGACGGGCAGGCGCAACAGACGCTCGGTAAAGCTCTGACGCACCGCGTACTCGACCTCGGTCGCCGGTGCGAGTACAAGCACCCGCCTGAAGTAGACGAGCGCGGCCTCTGCGATGCCAAGGCCGAGCACGGCGAGCGTCGCCCACACGATGAGTGAGCGGTCGCCACTGCTGAGTGGGCCGTCAATGACCCACTGCAGCACGAGTGGGATGGCGAGGCTTGCCAAGGCCGCGCCGAGGCCAACAATCAGGCCGCCGATGAGACGGGGCAGGGCGGGCTTGGCGAACGGAAGTAGCCTTGCGAGAGCCTTAAGGGTCAGCTGGCGTTTGGAATTTTTGTGGGCCGCGGAGGCCAGGTGTGAAGAAGTCATGATCCCTGATAGAGCGTGCGCACGCGGGCGCGAGTGTCGATGTGTGGTGGCGACTAAGCGCGAGAGTTCGGCAGAAGGAAGCGACAGATAGTCGCTGTGTACCTAAATGCTGCCGAGCAGGACACTGCCCGGAAGAGTGAATGCGATTGGTAGAGGCAAGTTAATTGATGCCATGATCCACTCCTTTCCGGCTGTTGGGATACCTGGGTAAGCATATCTATACGCTTCCCTGATGCGCAAGCTTGAGTTTTCGAGGATCGGTTTCGCCCCGATCTCGCGCCCCCGTGCCAGAACTCCGTCAATAACCAGAATCCCCCAGCCGCATCTATAAATCGATGGAGTTTGCTGCAATTGGGACGTTCTGGCGGAGGGGGAGGGAGCGGAGCAGGGCAGACACACGCCACGCGCGATACCCTTGCCGCATGAAGGTGCAGTTGCGGCAAGTGCCGTGGGTCTGGGTAGCGGTGTCGGCGGTCGCCATCACCCTGTTTGCGGTCAGCTCCACGCTCGGTGCCACCGTATACAGTTCTCCAGTTGCCCACAGCCTTGGACTCTCGGCTTTGCAGGTCGCTGGAATTGTACTGGTCAACCGCTATCCTCGTTGGGGTATCCTGACCGCCACGGTGGCCACCACCCTCATGGTCGCCCTCAGCAGCACAATCCCACCGGAGGCTCCCTGGCCGATCCCGGTCACGTCCGTCATCGCGATGGTAGTAACCCTCGGGATCGGCACCACTCGTGGCCGATGGCTCACCGCAACGGTGGCGGGCGCGGTCGTTGCGATCGCATCAACGAGCGTGGCTACAGACGTTGGTGCCACAATGCCGCCAGGCCCAATCGTCGCGAACATTACAGTGTTCCTGTCACTCGCTGCCGCGGCGGTGCTGGGCGGCGTAGTGCTGCGCACCGCGATCCTGACCCGCGGTGAGCTACGCGAAGCCCGTGAGGTGTCTGAAGTTGCGCTCGCGCGCCGCGAGATTGTTGAAGAACGCACGCGCATCGCACGCGAGATGCACGACGTGGTCGCGCACGGCATGTCGGTGATTCAGGTGCAGGCGGCGAGCGCACCCTATCGCTACCCCGATATCGGCATCGAGGTGGCCGCCGAGTTTGACGAGCTCGCGGCGACCGCACGCACCGCACTCGCAGAAATGCGCGCGCTGCTCGGGGTGCTTCGCGCAGACGATGACGCCGAACAGGCACCTCAGCCGGGGCTCGCCGAGTTGCCTGATCTAGTGGCGGGGGCGCGCTCGACGCTGCTTGACTCCGTGCTGATCGATAATCTTCCCGAGGACGTACGACAGCGCATGAGCCCCGTGATGGGTCTCACCATTTACCGAGTGGTGCAGGAGTCCCTCAGCAACATCGTGCGCCACGCCCCCGGCACCGAAGCTGAGGTTGAGATCAACTACGAGAGCGCACCGGGGCAGAGTGGTCGCCTACTCATCGGGATTCGCAACTCAAAACCCTCAGAGGTCACCACACACGAGATCGACACGAGCGGCCACGGCATCCGCGGCATGCAAGAGCGAGTGGCGGCCCTCGGCGGCGCACTCAGCACCGCACCCACCGCCGACGGCGGTTTTGCCGTGCTCGCAATCATCCCTCTCAATCTGGAGGCAACCACAGCATGACCGTTTCGATCCTCATCGCCGACGACCAGGGGATGGTGCGGGCGGGCTTCGCCGCGATCCTCGACGCCCAGCCCGATTTTGAAGTTGTCGCGCAGGCGGAAGATGGTGCGGTCGCCGTTGAGCTGTCGCGCAAGCTGCGCCCCGACATCGTGCTGATGGACGTGCGTATGCCCGAAATGAACGGCCTTGAGGCAACAAAACAGTTGATGGATCCTCCCCCGCGCTACGAGTACCGCCCGCGGGTCATCATCTTGACGACCTTCGATATTGATGAGTATGTGCACGACGCCCTCGCAGCAGGTGCCAGTGGCTTCCTGCTCAAGGATGCGCCTCCAGCGGATCTCGTGCAGGCGGTGCGCGTTGTTGCCGCGGGCGAAGCGCTGCTTGCGCCAAGTGTGACCCGTCGACTGCTGGATCGCTTCGCCGCGCACCGCCCACCGAGTGACCGGCATCGGCTGCGGCTCGCCGACCTCACCGAGCGCGAACACGAGATTCTTGTGGGAATTGGTCGTGGCCTGTCGAACGCAGAGATCGCCGCGGAGCTGTTTATTGCCGAGCAGACAGTGAAGACGCACATCACTCGCATCTTCTCGAAACTGCAGCTACGGGATCGGGTGCAGGCTGTCATTCTCGCCTACGACGCCGGGCTGGTAAAGCCCGAACAGTAGCGGGTAGCACCCCAGTAGGGGGTGCATTTGGCTCCGCAGAGTGAAGCGCACAGGTGTTGCAGCGCGAGATGGTTCTTCCATGCTTGATGGAAGGACCCCCGCATGACTCTCGCAGCCCCCGTTTCTGTTCCGGCTTCACGCAGCACCACGACCCGCGAGCGCTCCGTCGACCTCGTGCGCGCGGCCTGCCTGCTCGCGGTGGTTGGGGTGCACGCGCTCATGGTTGGGGTGAGCGTTCAGGGTGGCATCCCGGTGCTAGAGAACGCCCTCGAATCATGGTCTGGTTTCACGGAGTTTTCGTGGTTCGCCCAGATGATGCCGCTGTTCTTCATCCTCGGCGGCTTCGCCTCTGCCACGCACTATCGACGGGTTCGGGCACGCGGCGTCACCCCCTCGGCGTACGTGGCCACTCGACTGTGCCGCCTACTGCCGGCGCCACTCGCTGCGGCCGGGCCACCGTGCTGGCATTGTCTGGGCTGGCGCTCTCGGGGGCGGGTGGTGACATCGTCGCGACGGCGGGGTGGCGGATCAGCCAACCCCTCTGGTTCCTTGGCGTCTACATTCTCTGCTCGGCGTTCGTGCCACTGATGGTCAAGCTGCACGAGCGGGCACCGCGCCTCACGCTCCTGGGTCTGGGGTTCGGGATCGCGAGCGTTGACGCCCTGCGCCTCGCAACAGGCATCGACGCCATCGGTTTTGCAAACCTGTTGTTCGTGTGGCTCGCGGTTCAGCAGCTTGGGTTCTGGCTGGCCGACGGTCGCACCCCGAGCCGCCGCACCACCTGGCTCGCAGTCGCGGGCATCATTGCCCTGATTGCTTTTGGAGCTTCCCCCGCAAACCTGTTCGAGGCGCTCAACCCGCCCACGGCGGCGCTCGCGCTGCTCGGAGTCGTGCAGTTCGCACTGTTTGCGGCACTGCGCCCGAAGCTTGCGGGATGGGCCGAACAGCCCGCTGTGCGTCGCCTCTCAGATGCCCTGAACGGCCACGCGATGACCATCTACTCCTGGCACATGCCGGTCGTTGTGCTGCTCGCGGGGTGCTACTTGTGGCTGGAGAGGCGCTGCCGATCCCGCTCAGCTCGGAGTGGTGGCTGAGCAGGCCCGTGTGGCTCATTGCGTCCGGGGTTGCGGTTGCCGCGGTCGTCGCGGTTGCGGGCAGGATCGAGCACGGGCCGAAGAAGCCCTCGCGCAGTCAGGCGACTCAGGCGAGTCGACCGACCGCACCCGGTGCCGCGTCGACCACGATTTCCGTCAAGCGTGCAACACTCAGTGTCGTGGCCGGAGCCGGCGGGGTACTACTGATCCTCGCCACCACCGGCTCACTCTGGGCCTGGGCCGGCGGCGCCGCGTTGATGGCCTGCGGGTTACTCGCCGCGCGCGATCCTCGTCATGTCGTCTCGCGGAACCACCTTAATGCGGGTGCGCCCCTCAGCCTCGCCAAGACCAAGCTCGTGCGCGTCAAGGCGATGCCAGCCCTCAATCGTCGTGTAAGGCACCTCGCGCGAGCGCAACAGCGCGGGCATCGCATCGGTCTCAGTCGCTTCAGGTTCCCACCACTGCGCACGGTCTTCAAGCAGGCACTCGAGGGTCTCCATCGCGTCCGACTTCGTATGGCCAATCAGGCCAACCGGGCCACGCTTGATCCAGCCGGTCGCGTACACGCCTGGAATCTGATGACCCTCAAGGTCGAGCACGCGACCTTGACTGTTCGGGATCACGCCCGCCGTCTCATCAAACGGGATCTCGTCGAGCGGTGATCCAAAGTATCCGATCGCGCGGTAAAGCGCCTGCATAGGAATAACCTCGAACTCACCGGTGTCGATCACACCGCCGTCGCCGTCGGGCGCGGTGCGCTCGATCTTGAGCCCGGCAACTCGGCCGTCTTCGACCACAACCTCGATTGGTTTCGACCAGAAGTGCATGTGCAGACGGCGCGAAGCGTGCTTGCCACTTTCCTCGCGCTCGCGCTGATCCTGCAGCCACTTGTCCATGACCCGCGTCATGACCAGCACCTGCTTGTTCTTGGCAAGAGTCTCGTCGGCGTAGGCGTCGTCGTGGGCGAAGTCGCGCTCGTCGAGCACCATGTCGACGTCGCGCACCTCGCCGAGCTCGCGCAGCTCGAGCGGTGTGAACTTCACGTACTTCGGGCCGCGGCGACCGAAGAGGTGCAGATCCTGGATCGGGTTCGCTTTCAGACCCTGGTAGACGTTGTCGGGGATCTCAGTGGGCAGAAGATCGTCGGCGTGTTTGATGAGCATGCGCGAGATGTCGAGCGCAACGTTGCCGTTGCCGATCACGCCGACCTCGGCCGCTTCGAGAGGCCAGGTGCGCGGCACGTCAGGGTGACCGTCGAACCAGCTCACGAAATCGGCGGCACCGTAGGATCCGTCCGCTTCAATACCGGGGATTGTGAGCGCAGCATCACGAATCGCACCGGTCGAAAAGATCACCGCGTGGTAGTGGGTCTTCAGGTCTGCGAGCGTAATGTCTTGGCCGTAGCGCACGTTTCCGAAGTAGCGAATCTGGCCACTGTCTAATACGTCGCGCAGTGCGGTGATGATGCCCTTGATGCGCGGGTGGTCAGGAGAAACCCCATAGCGCACGAGACCGTAGGGGCAGGAAGCTGCTCGAACAGGTCGATTTCAACCTCAAAGTCACGCTCCGCCTTCAGCAGCAGATCAGCCGCGTAGATACCGGCCGGGCCCGCGCCTACAATTGCGAGTCGCATCTTGCTCATTACTGTTCCTTCCGTTCCCACAAGCGGTATTCTCCGTGGGGAAGTGTCACTGATTTCTGCGTATTCTTGAGCGGTGTACGCTAGCCCTCGCGAGTCACTATGGACTCTGCCATCCGCTCGAGCGCGCGCTTCACGGATGACTTTGGCAGCACGTCAAGCGCACCAACCGCTTCCTCAGCCCAGCGGCGAGCAGCCGCCTCAGTTTCACGTGTAACATCGTGCTCCCGCAGCGCTGTCACCTCGGGGTCCAGCAAAGCAGGGTCTGCGCCGGCGGCAATCGCGTCGACTCCCGCGTCGATGCTCGCCAGTAACTCGGCATCCGCTCCGTTGCCCGCGGCCGCGCTGTCGCGAAGCAGCAAGAGCGGCAGGGTGGCAACGCCCGCACGCAGATCGGTGCCTGCCCGCTTGCCAGTCTGTTCCTTCTTAGGCGAAAGATCAATCACATCGTCAATGAGCTGGAAGGCCACGCCGATCCGCTCGCCGTATTCCATAACAGGATCGGCATATTCGATTGGTGCCTCACCAAACATGACCCCATACGCGCCGCGCACGCGATCAACGCACCGGTCTTGTCAGCCAGCACCTGCAGGTAGTGCGGGATCGGCTCATCACCCGGCTGCGGTCCAACCGTTTCGTGCAGCTGCCCGAGACAGAGCCGCTCAAAGGTGCGCGCCTGCAGCAGGATGGCTTCTTCACCCATGCCCGAGACAAGTGTCGAGGCGCGAGCAAACAGCAGATCTCCGGCGAGGATCGCGATCGAGTTCGACCACACGGTCTGCGCGGCCGGGACTCCACGACGCAGCTTCGCGTCATCCATCACGTCGTCGTGGTACAGCGAAGCAAGGTGGGTAATTTCAACGGCCTGCGCAGCGCGGCGCACCAGTTCGTTCGGGCCATTACCCAGCTCACTCGCGAGAAGTGTCAGCATCGGTCGGATGCGCTTGCCACCGGCGTTCAGCAGGTAGCGCGCCGGAACATCGGCAACGGGCGAGGCAAACGTGAGGTTTTCGAGCAGCCCAGCTTCAACAAGTTCAAGTTCGGCCTGCAGCGCCTTCGCATGGCGACGATCCTGCACCCCTCTGAAAAGATTCATGGGGAGCGCCTGAGTTGCGGTGTCCTCAGCGATGTGACGGTTCACTTCTTCTCTCCATCACTCGGCTTCGTGGGTGCTGGTTTTGCTTTGGGCGCGGCTGGCTTGGCTGCAGCATCTGGTTTCGTGGTCTTGGGCTTTGCCGCAGCAGGTTTCGCAGTGGCTGCTTTTGGCTTTGCGGCGGTGGACTTGGGCTTTGTGGTTGCGGCCTTTGGTTTCGCGGACGCCGCCTTAGGCTTCGAGGCAGTTTTTGGTTTCGCAGCCGGCGCAGCCGCAACAGGCTTCGGTGCCTCACGCGGCACAAATCCACGGTGCAATGCGACCACACCAAAGGTCAGGTTGCGATAGGCGACACGCTCGAATCCCGCATCGCGCAGCCATGCCGCAAGCTCTTCTTGAGCGGGCCAAGCTTCGATCGACTCGTTGAGGTAGCGATACGCTTCAGCAGCATTCTTGTTAATGGCTCCCGCGATCCTGGGAAGAACGTGGCGTGAGTAGACACCGTAGGGAGCGCGGATCAGCGATGACGGCGGCGTCGAAAACTCCGCGACCACAACACGACCGCCCGGCTTCACCACACGGTACATCTCGGCAAGCGCCTTCTTTGGGTCATTGACGTTGCGCAGCCCATACGAAATTGTGACGGCATCGAAGCTGTCGTCCTCGAAGGGAAGATCAGTTGCGTCAGCCCACACAAACTCAATCAGTGGATTGCCAGCGTGACGCTTGCGCCCCTCTGCGAGCATACCCTCGGAGAAATCTGCGGCCACGACCTCTGCACCGTGTGCGGCAAGCGCGGCCGACGAGGTTCCAGTGCCCGCGGCCAGGTCAAGGATCCGCATTCCCTTGCGCGGTCCGATAGCCTTCGTCGCGGCGATGCGCCAGAGCCGGTCACTGCCAACCGTGAGCACATCGTTAATGAGGTCATAGCGAGGGGAAACCTCATCGAACATCGCCGAAACTTCGGCTGCACGTTTGGTTTCAGTGTCGGGACGAGTCACCCCTATATGCTAGCCCGTCCAGCCTCCGAGCATCCTTGGGTCTTCACCCTTGGCACGCCGTGTCCGACCGATGACACGCGTAACTCACTTTCCCGGTGCGTGTATGCCCAGTTGTTTTTCCAGCTCTCTGTAACCAAGCTCTGTTACTCGAAGCACACGGGGAGAACTTCCCTCTACTAACCAGTCAAGCGTGAGGAACCGTTTCAGTAGCACGGCCCCAACCCACCGGCAAGGTGGTCCAGTCTTTCTGTCCAGTCGAGACAGTAGCGAACAATCGGGCGACGAGAGCCGCGAACCGCCTCGACGTCAACACCTATTGACGCACACCATTCAGCCCCTTCCCGAGTGAGGAACTCCGCAGTGAGAAATCGACGTGCTCTCAAAGCAGCCAAAAGCAACACACCGAGTTCCCCGGCCAAGTGATCATAACAAGTTCTTGCTGCACGCATTTCGTGATTTCTTGATACGGCGCTCAACGAAGATCTTGGTGCTGTTGGCACAGTCAGGAGCGATAACTTCTCGAGCAGCTCAGAGACACTCGGATCTTTCAGACGCAAGTAACGATGTCGACCGGCACGCCGCTCTTCCAAGAGCCCACTACCCACAAGCACATGAAGATGCTCCGAGGCAGTTGAGTTCGCTACTCCGGCATACCTTGCCAACTCTGTTGCAGTCCATGCTCTACCGTCGAGCAATCCAATCAACATCGTCGCCCGACTAGTGTCAGCGATGACGCTCGCTACTTTCGCCAGGGCTGCACCGTCTGCACGATCATCCATCCTTCGATTCTCTCGCACGCACAGTTCGACGACGACCGAAGTAAGTTCGTCAGAGGATAGTTGCATGAACAAATCATCGATTTTCACACCTGTTCGCGGCAGCACCGAAGAACTACAGCAAACCGTGCCTGCCCAGAACTCAATTCCTCACAGCACGCATCGACCGATCAAGCCGTCCGTCCTTTACTTTGGCACCCCGGTGGCCGTGGTCTCCTCAATGAACACTGATGGCACCACGAACCTTGCCCCCATATCCTCCTATTGGGCCCTCGATAACCTTCTCGTTCTCGGGCTCGGCTCCGACAGCCACACCCTTGCCAATCTGAAGCTCCACCCCGAACTCGTCTTGAATCTTGCCGATGAAACGAGCTGGCAGAAAATGGAACAACTCGGCGACACAACCGGGGCTGATCCGGTTCCACCCTCCAAACGAAAGGGCACCCACTTCGTCGCCGATAAATTTGAAGTGGTCGGGTGGCATCCGATTCAAGCCGACACGGTCACTCCGCACCGGGTTGTGGAGCTACCCGTGCATTTGGAAGCCAAAGTCACGTCAATCCACGACGAAGCTGGTGGCCTCTCGGTTGTGCATGCTCGCTGCACCCAGGTCCATGCAGCTGACGAGCTAACGATCGATCGAACCTCCCACATCAACCCAGGGCTCTGGCGTCCGCTGATCTACAATTTCAGGCACTACTTCGGGCTCGGGAATCGTCTGGGCCTCGCGAGTCACGCCGAGGTTCGTTAGCCACTAGGCAAAACGAAGCTTCTCCTCCGTGGTTGCACCCCTTTTACTACCAAGCGTCTCTCTCGAAGGGGGACAACTGGCGCATTGGGCATAAACGGGTGCATGTTCGGCGGGCCCCAATCCAGCCGCAGGCCAGGCCAGTATCGACGCTACTTTCTCGGGCCTGGGCATGATCAGTGCATTCTTGGAATCGGGGTTCATGCGCCCAAACCCTTACTTTGTGCCGGGACTCAAAGTATCGGTAACAATTCGCGCAGGTGGCGCAGGGGCGCTCAGAGCAACAACCATCGACGCGGTTGTTGACACGGAAAGAAATGTGAGCTCACACGAACTCTTGAATACCGCCAGGTCTGTATGCGTAGTGAGATCGAAAACTTCCCCGCGGCCTCCGACAACATCGTCGCGGATCCGGTCGGAGAAGAGGCCTGCGTCTAATTCCTACAGGCATTCGCGGTGGTGGTCACGCAGATCAGTAACGGCGCGCTCAAGCGCCAGATCATCACCACGAGCTAGGCAATCCCACTCACAAACAGCACACCTGAACAATTAATTTCGCGCCTTCTTAAACGGATACAATAGAGAACTTCAAGAACAATGTTTCCAAAAGTGCAACACAAAACCAAGGAAAGGCTCTTGTTCGCCCTCGAATGCGAGCCTCACTTGCCGGTGGCTGCATCGCGGTACTGACCCCAACACATCAGGATAAAAGAGCAATGATCGAGACAAACAGCATCGTGAACGCGAGGTGAGAGGCCTCGCGCTTTATCTGCGGGAACGGTTCCCCTTCCGCTAGTCGCTTTGCTCTCGGCGGCTTTCGCGCTCGGCTCAGTTGGCCTATTCCGAGTGGGTTTCAATGGACGGGCGCCCGCCGATCATTGGCAGGCTGCTGCCCACAACTGGCCCATCCCCCTATTGCTCCTGTGGCTGTTTCTTCTGTACCTGGCTCTGTTGCTGAGATATCGGGTGACCGATGAGTGGAAAGACTTCGCTCACGACTCAGCCGTGTACCCCGACCGCCCTGTGCAGAGGGGTGCGGTTACCCCATTCTCTCTGGCAATGCTCGGGCTGGGTGCAACTGTCGTGGAGTTCACCTGTGTTGGTCTTCTCGGCGGCTGGCTGGGGTTCGTGCTGTACATTCCAATCGTTCTATACTCCCTACTCACCGCGGTGGAATTCTTTTCGAGGGACTGGATGGCCAGGCATTTCACCGCATCGTTCCTGATCCATGAGTTTCTTTACCTGCCGTTCTTCACCTGGGTCGCGATTGTGCTCGGCGCTCCATTTTCTGGTGCGACCGTAGCCGGTGTAGTCTCACTCGCATTGCTGTTCGTGTCAATCGAGTTGACCCGCAAGTTCAGTCCGCGATTCGACCCCTCTGGCGCAGTGGTGCCTGACACCTACAGCGCGGTGTGGGGGCGGCCGATCACCCTCACAATTTTGCTGTTATTGATGATTGCCTCAGGGGCGCTCGCTTTCGTTGCCGGCGCGTCGCCAATCGCCCCCGGGGTCTCTGCCGCGCTAGTTCTGCTCGCGCTTGTGCGACGAGCCAGCGACTCCTGGGTGACCGTGATTGCGGCCATCCATCTCCCTCTTCTCGCATTGGTGGTATTTCTGTGACCAACACACCCCTCGGTCAAACCGTTGCCCCGTCAGAGTTAGTCGGCGGCGTCGGCAACAAAGCCGACGGGCTCCGTGAACTCGCCCAGCGATATCCAGGTCTCGTCCCCGAGTTCATCATCCTGCCGATTTCAGAGATCGTGATCGACTGGTCGACTCACCGCGCGCGGGCAGAGGCCGCGATCACTACGTACCTCTCCGGCGAATCGAGCACAGCTGAATTCGAACAGTGGTCTGATAACAACAAGGCTGCAGTGCAAACTGATTCCACAGTGATAGCCAAAATGCTTGACCGCGCAGGGGCGAGTGAGTGGGGCAGCGTGAGCGTTCGCACCTCCGCACTTGCCGAAGACGGAGCCGACAGCAGTTTTGCCGGTCAGTACCGAACAGCACTTAACTGCCCCGCCGATCCCGATCGGATCGAGGCCGAGATTCGTGCCTGCCTGGGTGAACTCACCTCGATCGGAATCGTGAGCTACGCGAAGTCCAGGGGCCTTACGTCCCTGGAAGTTGGCGGCTCCATCGTTGTCCAGCGAATGTTTCACGGTTCAAGAACCGGAGTTCT
Organism: Leucobacter coleopterorum; assembly: GCF_011382985.1. Lineage (GTDB taxonomy): Bacteria > Actinomycetota > Actinomycetes > Actinomycetales > Microbacteriaceae > Leucobacter > Leucobacter coleopterorum. The sequence continues at coordinate 521,505 of NZ_CP049933.1, read as the reverse complement.
CCTCAGCGAGAGCGGCCGAGGCGAGATCACGCTCGCTTGGTCCGAGGGATCGCGCAACACAACCGTCGATGGTGAGAATGCGCAGCACCTGCTGGTATCGAAGTTGACGGAGTGGCCGCGACGGCTGCCCGCCCCAGCAGCGCTGCTTGACATTGCACTCGACTGCGAACGATGGCTTGGTCACCCGGTAGATATTGAGTGGGCCGCAAAGGGAAACACTCTCGCCCTATTGCAGGTACGGCCGCAGACGACCCTTCAGCTCGACTACGATCTCGCCTGGGACTGCAGCAATATTGCGGAGAACTACCCCGGCATCACACTTCCGCTCACCTACTCGTTCATTCGTGGTCTCTACTCGCGGGTCTACCCTGCTTTCTTCCGCCTGATCGGTGTGTCGAGGGCCGCTCTCGAAGAAAAACAAAGCGTCTTTCGAAACACACTCGGCTATCTCGGCGGGCGAGTCTACTACCAGATCGACAACTGGTACGAGATGATCAAGCTGCTCCCGGGGCCGAACCGTAATCAAGATTTTTTCCAGGCGATGCTGCAACCGTCGCGTACGCCGGGGGTCGAGACTCAAAAGAAGCTTGGCTTCGCGGGCGGGTTAGCGATGGCTCCGCTGATCGCGAGAATGGGCTGGCTCCTGCTGCGATCGAATTCGATGTCGGAACGGTTCAAACGCCAATTCGGATTGAAGCTGCGTCGCTACGAGGCTCTCGATTGGACGAGGCTCCAAGCTGATGCGATTTTGGTCGAGATTGAGCGGATGCGTTCCGAGCTACTCACCATGTGGGCTGTGCCGGTGTTCAATGATCTGCGGGTGATGATCTTTCACGGCCTGCTCAAGACGTACTGTTTCACACCCGAGCAGCACGCCGACTATCTCGGCTATCTACACGGGTTGAGTGATCGAGCCAGTATCGCACCGCTCAGCGCTCTAGGTCAGCTGGGTAACGAGTTGAGATCCCTCACCCGGCCCACTGTCTCTGTGCAAGAAGTACTCGACTCTCCGAAATGGCCACAGCTTAAGGGGTTGGTAGACGAGTACCTCGACCGTTTCGGCGGCAGAGCACCCGACGAACTCCAGCTCGAGAACCCGAGGCTCGGTGACGACTACAGCGTGATCGTTTCGCTGGCGCTGGGCACTGATCCGGCTGGAAAGCCCGCTCGGGATGCCGGGCCTCGCGTGGCCAGAGGAAGATTCGGCACGGCCTGGACCGGCAAACACACCAGGCAGGCAATCGATTGGCGTGAGCGGTTCCGGTTCAACCGGGCGCAGGTGTATGGACTCGCGAGAACGGCTTATTCCGCGTTGGGAGAGCGCCTGGTGCAGGCAAACGTGCTCGATACCGCCAGCGATGTGTTCTGGGTGACAGAAGACGAACTCGACCAAACGGTGTACGGGCACGGCTGGGATCGAGACTTGAGGGGCGTGGTCGCCAGGCGGAAAGCAGAATTTGCTGAGTACGAGTCGGCGACCCTCGCCAGGCGGATGGTCGGTTTTGGCCTGATAGCACCGCGCTCTTTACTCGCGGATGACCAGCGTTCCGGAGACGGCATGGCAAAGGGCATGGGGGTTTCTCCCGGCGTACTCACTGCGGAGGTCATCGTGGTTGGTGAGTTCGATCCGACCATCGATGTTCGAGGAAAGATCCTCGTGACGAGCCATATCGACCCGGGCTGGACCCTGCTCTTTGTTCAAGCGGCCGGGGTTGTGACCGAGCGAGGGAACGCGCTCTCCCACGTCTCAATCATCTCTCGGGAACTAGGGATGCCAGCCGTCGTCGCCGCCATGGGAGCAACGGAAGTGCTTCGTACCGGACAGATCATCACCATCAACGGAACAACGGGAGACATCGATGAAGCGGCCTGAGAACACCGCAGAGCGACGCGAAGCACCGGCGACCACCGGGATCCAATACTGGATCCAGGCCATCGGCCCGGCAGGGGCCGTCTCACTCCTGAGTCTTCTGGTCGCCTGGACCGCCATCGGCCTTGCCGTCGTCGGCAGCCTTCGCGCGAGTGTGCTGTGTGCGCTCGGAGCGTTTCTGCTCGACATGCTCGATGGGTTTGTGGCGAGGCGCCTTGGCGTTTCGAGCGAGTTTGGGCGGCAGCTCGATAGCTTCATCGACGTGATCAACTACTCGGTGTACGCCGCTGTTTTGAGCAGCTTCTACATTGCACCCGGAATCTTGGGATGGTCGGTCGGATTTGTGATTGTGGCGACCGGTATTCTCCGATTGATCAGGTTCAACATTGAGGGCTTCACCGACGATGAGCCCATCAAGTACTACCGCGGCATTGTGGTGTGCCACCTCTCGCTCGCCGCTATTGTGTTTCTGCTCTTCGATCAGATCTTTCAGGGCGCACTGTGGGTGGCTATTCTCGGCTCGGTTGTGTTGATTGTTCTCTCGATTCTGCAGCTCACACTCATCAAGATTCGCAAGACCGGCCGCCAAGCGCTTTGGGCGGCCCTGGTGGTTCCCCTTGCTGCCGGCGCGATCCTGTTTCTGGCATGAACCGTTTGCTGAACGAGTTGATTCTGAGCGAGGATCGCTCCTTTGATAGTGGGTTGTGGGGGTGACCGAGACTATTCATGTGACGACTGACGTCGTTGAGGGCGCCCGGGATGGGATCATCGAACAGATCCAAGCCCTGGTGAAGACTGAACCGTCGATATCGCCGAGATCAGATCGGCAACTGCGGAGGTCACTCGCGAAAGGTCGCCTCGTCGTAGCTCTCGACGACGACCGGGTCGTCGGCTGGTTCTTGGCAGAGGGTCGGGCGTCTGGCGTGCCAGAGCTCGGCTTCCTCTTTGTCGTGCGTGAGCACCGCAACGGAGAGTTGTTTCGCAGCATGCTCGATCTATTGCTCACCGACGACCTACCCGCGGTCGCGGTGACGTTTCAGCCGGGATTCGCTCTGTGGGCGCAGCGGACGTTTGGTTTCCGAGAATCGAGCCTCGCAGAGGTGATCTGGCTCACCCGTGGAGCTTTTCTGGCCAGACGTATGATGCCGGCGCGTATCAGAGCTGTTCGAGCACACACTTCGAAAGCACGACCGCTGTATCTCGTGCACGAGGGGCGCTCGTGATCCCCGCTTCCGAGGTAGCCGTTTTTCTTGGAGCAACGCTGGTGCTCCTCACGGCCTTCGTGGTGCTCGAGTACCTCGTGCGCAAGCGCGGTGCGCCGACCGAGTTAACCCGCAGAGTCGCTCACGTCGCAGCCTGTCTGTTCGCCGTGGCAGTGCACCAGCTGATGCCCGTGTGGTTGTTCGTGACGCTGGCTCTCGGCTTCTCTGCGCTGATGCTTTTGTCTCGGCATTTTCAGGTATTCACCTCGATTCATAAGGTGCGTCGTCGGTCGCTCGGCGATGTCTATTTGCCGCTGGGCCTAGCTATCGGAGCCTGTATCGCTGGCGATCGATTTGAGATCTTCGTGGCTGCCGCGCTCACACTCGGCCTGGGTGACGTAGCCGCGGGACTCACCGGCGATTTGCTCCGCTCCAGTTCCAAGACCTGGTGGGGATCGGTGGTGTTCGTAGGTGTCACCGCGGTGGTGGTTGCGGCCTGCGGCTTCGGAGCGGTTTCGATCGGGGTCGTCGCGATCCTCGCCGCTGCGACGGAGCGTTACTCACCGCGCGGAACAGACAACCTAACGATCCCCCTTGTGACCGCGGGGTTGCTCGTGCTGCTGGGCTGATTCGCAGCGGCATCAACGGTGTTTGAGGCGCAACCGGTACATGAGCACATCGGTGAGAGCGTGAACAGCGAAACCGAGTACAGCTGTAAGCGCAATGAGCACCGGGTCGACCCGCCAAATGAGTAAGAGGATCGCCACGGCCAGAATGCCATCGCCCAGGTCGATGGCACGCTGCAGTATCCGCCCAGCCCCGATTGTCTCTGCACTCGGGGCTATTCCTAGTCGTCTTTTGACAAAACTATTGAGCAGTTCCGCCGCCGCGTACCAAAGCCCGATGGTTGCGCCGTTGAGAACAGCAAGAGGTGATTCAAACACGGGGGCCAGGCCACCACTCCAGCCGGACCATCCTGCCGCAAACAAGATTCCCCACAGTGCACCCACAATGCCGGCTCCCAGTGTGTAGACCACCACCCCGAGCCAGGTCTTCGTTGGCCCGAAGACTGCCTTGCCACCGAGCAGGGTTCCCCTGTCGATCGGAGTTCGTAGCGCTGGCAGCCAGCCGCGTTTGAGCATAAGAATGAATAACAGACCGGGGATCAGGATCGTCGACAGTATCGTCAGTGATTGAGTGAAGATCAAATGAAACCCTTATCCGAAAAGCTAATGCGCGTAGCGCAACGTTGGAGGATAGCCGTGGACCTTACAAATGGACCCGCGGGCTCCTCGCACCGCGAGCGTCAAGCTTACCGACGAGCGTCCAGCGTTCCCGCACGTACTTAACCTGGTCGTTCGTCGGCAATCTGGGCACTCATCTGCAATCTGGTTAGTCGACGGCACTCGACAGCGTTCAGCGACCACCCTCCACTAAGAGACCCTAGAGCCGCTCGCGGTGGCGATCACGCAGGTCGTTCACGGCGCGTTCAAGCGTCGGATCGTCACCGCGGGCAAGTGCGGCGTACTGCAGCACCACCCCATCCTCGTCGGGCAACGCTTTCACCCACATGCGTCGGCGCGGCACAAACAGCGACCACATTAGGCCACCTAATGAGAGCAGCGCAAACACAAGCACCCACTCCTGCGCGGGATTGCGCATCACGTCGAACGAAGCGTAGCGCGGCACAGCATCGAGCGTGACTGTGCCGAGCCCGTTTGGCAACTCCACAGTCTTGCCCGGAGCGAGCTGAAGCGACTTCGTGTCGAGATTGCGACCCGCAATCTGTTGCATCTTTGTCGTGTCAAGAGCATAGACGGACTGCGGTACACCGTTATCAAGCCCAAATCGCCCATAAACACATCGAGTGTCAGCACGGGGTTCTCGAGGTCGGGGTAGTTCGAGGTGAAGGCACCCGATTCCAATTCGGCCTTCGTGGGATAGAAGAATCCGCGAAGACCCAGCTGGGTCTCCTTGCCTTTGCTGTCAGTCAGGCCGTATGGCACCTTGATCACGCCGAGCGAGGTGAGGTTCATATCCTGGGGAATAAAGGGCACAGACTCGTGATACCGCACCTTCCCTTTCGCGTCCTTCACAGTGATCGTCGGCGCGTAACCGTTGGCGATCAGGTAGATCGGCGATCCGTGCACGCGCAGTGGGTGATTCACACGAATAGTCTTCTTCGATTCGGATCCGTCCGCGTCGATGAGCTTCACGTTTGCCGTGTAATCGCGTACCTGACCGATCGCGTCAACATTGCCGTCGTCGGGCGTGACATATGTCACGTCAAGGGAATCCAAGCGAAGGCCAAACGGCTCCAGGCTTGAGGTGTCGAAGGCACGCCCTGAATTAACCGTGTCGTAGTCGATGAGCTGGTTGATCATGGTCTCCCCTCGACCACAACCTTCTGACCGTTGAAAGTGAAGAGGCCGCCGATACCAACACTGATCAGTACACCAACCAGGGCCGAGTGGAACAGCAGGTTGCCGGTCTCGCGCAGATAGCCGCGTTCAGCAGACACCGACACCTCAGGCACTCCGCGCCTAACTACCTGCTGAACTTTTACTCGGTAGCGCTGCTTTTTCAGAATCGCAGCGGCCTCGGCAATCGCCTGCTCAGCGAAAGCCGCGCGTTCTTCATCACTCGCGTCGGGGTTCGAAACTCGTACCTCGGAGTAGCCCGCCATACGCTGCAGCCGAGCGGGAGTCTTCGGCGGCTGCCCACGCCACGCACGCCAGTGGTGTGTGATGCGCGGGATCACACAGCCGATCAGCGAGATAAACAGCAACAGATAGATGGCAGAAAACCACACGGAGCCGTAGACGTCGAAGGCCTGGATCGGGAAAGCGTCAAGGATCGGAAAGAGCTTCGGGTGCTCCTGCTGATATTGCAGCACACCGTTCGGGTCGGCGCTGCGCTGCGGCACGAGCGACCCAGGGATCGCTGCAACCGCCAAAAGCAGCAACAGAATCAGTGCGACTCGCATGCTCGTGAGTTGACGCCAGAACCAGCGCAGCCAGCCGCGGAAGCCAAGATCGGGCGAATCTACGCGCGCAGCGGCCCCGCTGCCGTCATCGTAGTCGCGCGGCCTGCCGCCGACGTCAGAGGGGCGTGACATATCCGCCAATCACCGCCTGCAGTTCATACATCATTTGGCTCCAAACTCCGGTCACCATCAGCAGACCGATAAGGATCAGCAGACCGCCGCCGATCAGGTTGACGGTGCGTATATGCCGTTTAAAGAATGTCATGGTTTGCGTCATCCAGCCGAAGCCGAACGCTGCCAACACGAAGGGGATCCCGAGCCCCAGACAGAACGCGAGTGCGAGTATCACCGAACGGCCAACGGATGCTTGCTGCACGCTCAAGGTCATGATCGTAGCGAGTGTTGGCCCGAGGCACGGGGTCCAGCCGACCGCAAACACGATGCCGAGCAGGGGAGCCCCGACTAGGCCCACCCGCGGTTTCATACCGAACTTCTTCGTGTATTGCATTCTGCCGAAGAGACCGATAAAGACCAGCCCCATGAGAATCACAACGACACCCATAATGCGGGTGATCACGCTCTCCCATTCGACGAGCCAGACGCCGACTGTTCCGGCAGCAGCCATCAATGCAACGAGCACTGCTGTAAACCCGGCCACAAACAGGGCTGCCCCGGCGATCAGGCGGCGTCGAGCGGGCTTGTCACCTGATCCAGATTCGGACCCCGCGCTAGCCCCAACGTAGGCCAGGTATCCCGGCACAAGCGGCAGCACACACGGCGACAAAAAAGACACCAGTCCGGCCGCAAGCGCAATCAGCGAAGCAACGAGCATTTGCCCGTCAGCGACAATTCCCTGCAAATCCACTTTCGGCTACGAGTCGCTCTTGCTCGACTCGGCGAGCGTCTCGTCAATCAGTGTGCGCAGCTGGGACTCACCCGCGAGCTGACCGATGACGCGGTGCGCAACGCGCCCCTCCGCATCGAGAATCAGCGTGGTCGGCACCGCGTTCAGTGGCACCTGACCCGCAAAGGCCCGCTGCACCGCACGGCCGCCTGCGTTGTCCATGATCGAGGGGTACTCGATCTTGAACTGCTCGGCGAACTGCTGCGCTTGGGCAACCTGATCTCGGGTGTTTACACCCAAAAATTTGACGCCCTTATCGGAAAACTCGGCGTAGGCGGCCTCAAGGTCGGGGGCCTCAGCACGGCACGGTGCGCAGCCCGCGTACCAGAAGTTCACCACGGTGACGGAGCCGAGGGTGTCGGCAGAACCGTAGATATTGTTCTGATCGGTCTCGCCCGAAAACTCGACGGGGTCGGTGCGCTCGTTTTTCGGAAAACTCTCGGAGCTACCGTCACCAGAGACGTATCCCTTGTCGCTCGATTCCTGCCACTGCTGAGAGAGGTCACTGCCCTCGCTGCTGCAACCGGCAAGTGTGAGAGAAGTGAGAAGCGCGACGGCAAGTGCGGCGGTCGTGCGGCGGTTCATACGGCTCCCACGTCTACGGCGTCTTCAAGCAGGCCCTGTGCGGGCGTGCGGTAGTCAACCTCAAACCAGCGCTCTCCGCGACGCTCAAACGTCGTGATGCTTGACAGGTCGCAGCGGCGACTCGCGGGGTTATGGAAGAGCGGCTTCCCGGCCACATCAAGGTGCGTGACCCAGATGGGATTCTGGTGCGACACCATCACAATATCTCCACCGCGCGTCGAGTTCCAAGCATCGTCCATTGCGTGACGCATGCGATCCGCAATCTGACGGTAGGGCTCGCCCCAGCTCGGCCGAAACGGGTTCCAGTAGCGGTGCCAGTAGCGTGGCTTCTTGAACGCCGCATCTGATCCTGAATTCACCATGCCCTCAAACGAGTTGGTGGGCTCAATAATGCGATCCTCAAGTAAAATCTCAAGGCCCAGCGCGCTCGCAATCGGCTGCGCAGACTGGCGCGTGCGTTCGAGCGGCGAAGCGTATAGCTTGGCGACCTGGCGGTCGTTTCCGGCAAGTTCGAGAGCCGCGGCCTCAGCCATGCCCTGCCCTCGCTCCGAAAGATAAAAACCGGGCAGGCGTCCGTATAGCACACGGTCGGGGTTGTCTACCTCGCCGTGGCGCACCAAATGCAGCAGTTTGTCGCTCACGCAGCCCATTCTATGGTCGGAGTCAAGCGGGACTCTGTGAGTTCGCGCGACAGCCACCGTGAGGGAAACGTCACGCTCAGAGGTAACGTTCCCTCACCTAGGGGATGGCTGTCTTGGGAACAGCCGGGAGACTCCCTCAAAGCGATATTTGGGGGTGGGGAGCTGTGCGGGAGCCTCTATAGATAAAGAGCTTAAAATCTCTAAAATATTACGCAGTTTGAAAATTGATAGAGAGCGAGATTGATGGTCTCCCCGCCTTGACGGAGCTTTAGGGATCCGTCCTTCCAACACCCAGCGGGCGGCATAGCCGTTCCGCTCCCAGCGGCAAGTCTTACATGATCGATCTCTCGCCGTTGCAACATGCCACCTGATCTATAGAAACGGGTGTGGCCCGTGAGGAAATATCCTCCGGGCCACACCCGCGCATTGGGTGCTCGCGTTGACCTCTAGCTGCGGTAGGCCGTTTCGAGTCGGTAGATGAACGCGGCCATCGCCTCACGCGACAGGTCGTCCTTGGGACGGTAGCTGCCATCGGCGTAACCAGTCGACAGCTTCGATTCCTTCATCCACGCAATCTCCTTGGAGAACTTCTGCCCCATCGCGACATCCGCAAACACTGCCTTGGCAGGAGCCTGGTAACTCTTCGTGTCGCTCGCTTCCAGGCGGTAGATGAACGCGGCCATCGCCTCACGCGACAGATCATCCTTCGGACGATACGTGCCATCAGCGTACCCAGTCGACAGCTTCGATTCCTTCATCCACGCGATCTCCTTGTAGAACTTGTGGGTCGTAGGCACATCAGAGAACGGAGACTTCGCAGGAGCTTTGTAACCCTTGGGGGCCTCGAGACGGTACATAAACGCGGCCATCGCCTCACGCGACAGTTCGGTCTTCGGGCGGTACGTCTTGTCAGCGTAACCAGTCGAGAGCTTCATGCAGTGCATCCAGTCAATCTCTGCATAGAACTTCTGCTTCACAGCCACATCGGTAAACACAGGCACCTTACGCGGAACCGTGCACGAAGGTGTTGTGCCTGCTGCGGTGACCTTGAGCGTGTAGTTCGCGGTCGCAACTCCAGCCGTGTTCCTCGCTTCAACCGTAAACGAGAACGAAGCACTCTTGGTCGGCTTACCCGTGATCTTTCCCGTCACACCATCAAGAGTGAGCCCGTCAGGCAATTTGCCTGCAGACACCCGATACGTGGCAGCCGGCGAACCCGTGCTCGCGAGCTGGTGAGTGTACGCGACACCGACCAGCCCATTCGCGGGGCCTTCGAGGTGATCGCGGGCTTAACATCAGGATCCACCGGTGTGGTGCCATCAGTCGTGGTCAGCACAAACGACCCAAACGACATATTGAGGTTCACCGTCTGTGTCTTTGAGAGGTCACCATCGCCCGCTCCGCGGAGAATATCAACGGTGTGCGAGTCCGTGTCTGAAACGATCGGGAACGGTGTTGTGTAGGTGGCCCTGGCCACACCGTCCATGCCAGATGCGGTGGCAAATACAGGAATATTTGCGCCCGCGGGTCCGGACACACCGTTCGAAGCTGACGTTGACATCGCATAGACAGGCTGGGTCATCGCACCGAATCCGGCTGGGAGTAAAGGAGAACTTTGTCGCTTGACCTCAATGGTCGACGTAGGTTGATATTTTCCAGACAACACATCCGCCCAGTGTGTCGTCCAGGAGGCTTGTGCCGCAGGTATATTGCTGGTGCTACCAGCACCGGCAACGGCGCTAAACGACAGATACGATGCCGTGGCACCAACAATTCCACCTGTAGTGCCAGCGCTTGTGCTTGTCTTCACAACAGGCCAGCCCGATACCGGAGCGGTGACGACCGACGTAGTGCCAGCGGCCGGTGCCTGAGGAGCAACGGTGTAGTTGATCGTCATGGGCTGCGGCTCGCCCACACCTCCATACAGGGAAAGATCGGGCACCGGGTGCGTCGCATCGTACGAGGGACTGTAGGTCACCGCGATCGTTCCGGTATCAAACTGTGAAGTATCCACGTTTGTTGCAACATACACAACATCAATGATCGGTTGTGGTTCCTCGGCAAATACGGCGGTTGCTCCACCAAATGCGAGCGATGCCCCAAAAGCGACAGCGGTAGCTGAAACTGTTACAAGGCGAGAACGTCGAGAAAGAACGCCAGTCAAAAAATCTCCAATTGTGTGAGGTGCAATTTGTTGTTCTTGCACTATTAATGGTAGATTTCGCCCCTGCCAATTGCCCGGGGATTCCCGCATATCTGCCGAGACTGCGACCCGGCCTTGCGAACAAAGCCGCCTCAAAGGGTCAGCCACAATCCGAGGATAGATGAAGTGAGTGCAACCTTCCCACTGAAATCAATCCATGACACTGGTCAGCATCCGGGCCTAAAAGCCAATGTGTCTACGACATTTAAAGATGAGGCGCTAGGGGAATGAGGGGAGTGCCGGGTTCTGGAACAGCACTCCCCCCGCCTCGCTAGAGGATCCGGCGGCTCATGAGCGGCCGGAGAAGGACTAGAGGACCCTAATAGGGGGGTGGGCCCTAACTGCCTTCACATAATAAGACGGCTTATCCCCCAAAAAATGACGCATTTATGAAAAGAATTTTCTACATTCCTTCTAGAGGCTGGTTCATTGGTGGAAAATCGCAGATCAAAGGTGATTTATGAACGCTAGGAAACACCCGGTCAGCCCACCGAAATTGCGCAGAAATCAGCACCCCAAACAGGCGCCATCCACAGCTGCCTGCAAGCATCCTCAGATCATCCGACATCTACGGGTTCGTAGACGTATGTCAAGAGATCAAATTGCCATTCACCATCGATCCACAAACCATCGCGCCCGGCGTCTCGGGCAAAGCCAATCGCCTCATATAACCGATGAGCACCGGTCATGTTCGGAGCAGTTTTCAGCACCACAGCACTGAACCCGGAAGCTGCCGCGTGTTCACCTACAAACCTCATGAGTTCAGAGGCAACTCCACGCCGACGAGCCTCGAGCGCCACTCCGAGCAACCGCAGATCAAGCTCCCCTTCTCGCACGTCCTCGTGCAACGGTGGGCCACCTGCACGACGCGTGGTCACGCTGCCCAGCAGCAAACCAGCCGCGTCGTGTGCGACCCACACGTCAAACCGCTTAGCTCTCGCCGCAGCAAGGTGAATCAGGTCACTGTCGCCGGTCGAGGGTCCGTAATCATGCGCGTAGGCAGCCTCAATCAACGCGTCAATTGCTTTGAACTCACGGGGGTGCGCGGTTCGGATGAGGGTCTCTTCGTTCACACCAGCACCAAACGTCGCTGCGCGGAAGGTTGCCAACCGAGCGCCGGCCCGATCCGCGTTGCGAGCTGATGCAGGATCTGCTTCCAGTCTTCAAGCTCGAATTCAAAGGGCAACTCAAAGAGGTAGTCATCGGCTCCTTGGAACGCGACATCCTGCTGAATAAATTCGACAATCTCGTCGAGAGACCCGAGCACGTCAGGTGCAATGATCGTGTTCTTGCCGTGGATCTTTCGTGTTCGAGGTGTGCGCCCCTCCGCGTATTCGCTGTACTTTTGCTGCTGCTCCGGCGTCGCACCATCCGTCGGCACAATCACACGCGCAACGCTCACCCGCGCATCCTCCCCGGCAGGATGCGCAGCACGGAACGTGTCAATCTGCGCACGCTGCGCGATCGAGAAGTCAGTGATCCCGTTCTCCGACGAGCTGATGTTACTCACGAGCCAGTTGAAACCGGCCTGCCCCGCCCACTCTGCCGAACGCAACGAACCGCCACCGTACCAGAGACGCTCGGAGAGGCCCGGACTGTGTGGCTCAACGCGCTCGGAATCGATGTCACCTCCGATCCCGTTGTACGGCGGCACCTCACGAACGGGGTCACCCGCGAGCAGCCCACGTAGGCGCTCGATGCGTCCGTAACCGTAGTCCTCTTCACGCCAGCCAGTGTCGTAGACGGTGTCGTTCACGGCGTCGTCGGCATACCCGGGGCCGTGCACACTGAGCCCACCGAGCACCCGCCCGCCAGACAGCACATCGGCGGTTCCGAGATCCTCCGCGAGTCTGAAGGGGTTCTCGTAGCCCACCGGGATCACGGCCGAGCCGAGCCCGATGTGCTCGGTGTGCTGGGCCGCCGCTGCAAAGAATGTGGCCGGCGAGGGGAGCCCGTTCTGCAAGTGCCGGGTACGCACCCAGCCGCTATCGAGACCGAGCTCCTCCGCATAGCGGAACAGTTCGAGGCCGTCGGCGAGCCCTTGCGCGGGGTTGTCCCGTGAAAAAGGCACCAGGTGAATGAAGCCAAGATGCTTGAGCGGACGGCTACTATTGGCGGTCGATTGAGTCATGATTCTCTCCTTAATGTTCTGTTCTTAAATTTGGTATTCGGGTGTGCCGAGAGCGAGGTGGTACTCGCGCAGAAAGCTGCGAGTCCGCTCGTTCGTGTGCGCTCCAAAGAAGTCGTTGGGGGTCGCGTCGTCGATGATCCGCCCGCCCTCAAGAAACACGATGCGAGCCGCGAGCTGGCGCACAAAGTTCATCTCGTGCGACACAATGGCCATGGTCTGGCCATCGGCCGCAATACTGCGGATCGTAGCGAGCACCTCCCCCACAAGCTCCGGATCCAGCGCGCTCGTCGGCTCATCGAGCAGCAATACACGCGGCTGCATCGCGAGCGCTCGTGCGATCCCGACCCGCTGCTGTTGCCCGCCCGAGAGCTGGGCCGGGTAGTGGTGCGCGTGAGACGCGAGTCCAACACGGTCGAGTTGGGCTGCTGCCTCGGTTTCTGCCGTGCGCCGATCCAAGCCCCGGATCACTCGCAGCCCTCGGCCACATTTTCGATGGCGGTCTTACGCGAGAAAAGTTGAAACTGCTGAAACACCATGGCGGTACTGCGGCGCAAGCTCAGGATCTGGGCCTTCGTTGCGGTCCGTGCGTCCACCGCAAGGTCATAGATCACCACACGGCCCGCATCGGGTCGCTCAAGAAAGTCAATGGAGCGCAGCAGCGTCGATTTACCGGCACCCGAGGGTCCGACAATCGCCGTCACCTGCCCCTCCGCCAGTTCAAGCGACAGATCGTCGAGGATCTTGCGCGATCCGAACGACTTACTCAGGTGTTCTAAGGCAATCACACTCTCGCCTCCTCTATCTCTAGCGCTCGCGAACGACCCGATAGCGGCGGCTTCTGCATCTTCCGCTCGACAACCCGTGCGACCTGCTCAATAACCACCGTCAGTGCCCAGTACACAATTGCGGTGGCAAGGTAGGCCTCGAAGAAGCGGTAGTCGCGGCCGCCGAGGATCTTCGCGTAGGCGGTGATCTCGATGACGGACACCACAAAAGCGAGCGACGATTGTTTTAGCATGCCGATGAAGTGGTTCACGAGCGTCGGGAACGCGACAACTGCGGCGTTCGGGATCGTGACCCGACGCAGCGTTTGCCACGGCGTCATGCCGAGGGCGTGCGCAGCCTCGATCTCTCTCCGATCTACGGATAGCAGCGCGGCTCGGATTGTCTCCGAGCTGTACGCCGCCTCGGTTAGCGCGAAGGTAAAGGCCGCCACAATAAAGGGTGAGAGCCCCATCGCGTCCCACTTCGTGCCGAACTGGTGGTTGATGTAGAGGATCGCGATCGGCACCGCATTGACGTTGAGCAGCAGCTGAACGATGGGTGGTGTGCCCCGCAGATACGACACCAGGAGGGCATTGAGTTGGCTCAGCACCGGCACTCGCGACAGCTTGATGAGGGCCATCACGAGTCCCAGCGCCGTGCCCAACACGGTTGCTGCAACACTGAGCGCCAGCGTGATCGGAATGTAGGGGATCAGGTCGAGTGTGTACTCGCCGATTGCCCCGAAATCGATAATGTTCACGTGCGAGCCGACCCGCTCTTAGTTCTTGGGAGTGACGTCGACGCCGTCGAAAAACTTCTCGCTCAGTTTCTTGAGGCTACCGCTTTCTTTAAGCTCCGCGAGTGCGCCGTTGACCTGCTTCACCACATCGGCGACTTTGGGCCTCTGCTTCGAGAAGGCGTAGGCCGAGAAGAGATTCGTGCCGAAGTTCTCCGTCAGGTATTTGCCGTCAAGCGGGTAGAACTCAAGACCCAGGTTGGCCTTGCCACCGTAACCGTTGTAGACCACACGTTCGTTAAAGAGGAAGTCGACCCCACCCGCCGCCAGGTTGTTGTACTGCGACTGCAGATCGAGTTCGGTGTATTCGATATTGATCGTCTTGTCCGGGTGCTGCTCATTGTAGGCCTCGAGTACACGCGTGAAGTTCAGGCCGGGTTCGCCATAGGTGCGCTTTCCGGCGAGCTCGTCGAGCGAGTCGGTTCCCTTCGCGCCGTCTTTCAAAATCACGCCAAACTGCGCCTCTGTGTACGGATCGCTGAAGTCGTACTTTTCGCGGCGCTCATCGGTGGCCGACAGGTTATTGGCGACGACGTTAAAGCGGCCCGAGTCGAGGCCCGCAAACAGTGCCGGGAAATCTGCGACCTCGTACTTAAACTCGATGTCGGGCAGCTTTTTGTCGATCTGCTTGAGAATCTCGATGTCGTAGCCGGTGAGTTCATCGTTTTTGTCGAGAAATGTGTACGGCTTCGGGGAGGCGCCGGTCGCAACGAGCACGGTCTGTACACCACCTTTCGAGCCGGTCTCACCAGCGGAATCCGCGGCGTCAGCAGTGCTTGCGCACGCGGTAAGGCCCATTGCAGTGACGGCGAGGATGCCGAATATGGCGGGTGTGCGAGCAGTGCGTTTCATGGTGAGTCCTTTCGAGGAGGCGACCGGGTGCCGCGCTTCTCGGTCAGCTTAGAAACACCAACACTTCACATCAAGTTATGTGTACTATTATTACCACTAATGTATCGACATCCCGGCTAGACCGTACCGCAACTCAGCGAAGTCAGGCGAAATATGACACGCAAGAGGGGAGCCCAAAATGGAATCGGCTGCGGGGGCACTGCCGTCGATGGAGGCCATCGGTTCGTGTTATCACAACAGCATGATCGAACTTTTCTGGGGGCATGCAAGAAGGGCCCCAGAGACATGGATTCATGTCCCTGAGGCCCTTCTTTTGTCGCGCTACTCACACAAACATGAGCGACGCATCAGCACCTAGGCTCTTGCGCGCTTGCGCTGCTGCGCAACCGTCACACCAGCACCGCCCAGCAACATCAGCAGTACAGCGAGACCAGACCAGATCCCAAGCGCCTCACCACCAGTCACCGCGAGCGGAGCAAACGGCGACAGTTCCAACGGCGGGTCAATCAGCGTCTCATCAGTCGCCTCACACTCACCGTTTTCGGTACACGCCTTCTCAGACTTCACCGACGCGACATTCGTAACACCAACAGTCGCATCCGCGTTCACCGTAACAGTCACCTTCACGGTCTTCACAGCGTTCCCGGCAAGTGTTCCCAGCGACCACGTCACCGAGTGCGTTGCCTCGTCGTAGCTGCCATTGTCAGATGACGACACATACGCAACATTTGCTGGAAGCGTGTCAGTAATGATCACTTCAGACGCATCAACATTGGTCTTGTTCGTAACCGTCACGTCATACGTCAACTTCTCGCCAGGCTTCGTGGTCTCCTGGTGATCCGTCTTCACAATCTCAAGCTTCGGCAACACATCACGATCAGTTGTCTTGCAGGCATCCTCCTGAATACAGCCACCAGGAATATCGACACTCGCCGTGTTGATCACCTCGTCGCCCGCCTTCGCAGAGGCCGCAACTTTCACCGTCACTTTCACGGTGACCGTCGCGCCCGGCGCAAGCTCAGCAAGCTTCCACGTCACGCTCTTGTTGTCAGCCGACACCGCACCACCGTCAGTCGCAGACACAAACACCGCATTCTCAGGCAGCGTGTCAGTTACTACCGCGTCAGTGATCGTCTTCGACTTCGAGTTGTTGCCAACCGTGAGGTCATAGGTGAGTTCCTCACCGGCAGCGACCTCGGTTTTGTGGTCGTCCTTCAAGATCCATACATCAGACGGTGTCACGTCAATGTCTGTTGCTTCACACTCGTTCGCCTCGGTTGCAGGATCATCAATGCAGACCCCGTTCGTGGTGATTGTCGCAGTGTTCACAATGTCAGTATCGGGAGCAAGTTTCTCGTGCACCTTCACCGTCACAACGATCTCACGAGACTCACCCGGCGCAAGCGTGCCAAGGTTCCATTCAAACGCTGACGCGTCGTCAACTGACTGAGTGCCAGGGATCGAGGACTTCACGAAGTCAACGTTCTTCGGCAGCACATCGGTCACGACAACGTCAGGAGCATCAACATCACCGATGTTCTTCGCCGTCAATACGTAATCGAGCGTCTCACCTGAACGAACAACGGTCTTCCCGTCATCCTTCGTGATGGATACCGCAGGCACCCGGTCAATATCAGTGCTCTCACACTCATTGACCTCGGTTTCAGGATCATCAACGCACAACTGCTCAGTGAACACTCGAGCTGTGTTACTCACCGTCTCGTTGCCGAGCACCGTAGCCGCAACCGTGGTCACGACCTGAATTGTCCGCTCGCTGTCGGCATCCATTGCACCCAGATCCCACGCCACAGAGTGAGTAGCCGAGTCATACACGCCGCCATCAGTTGCCGACACAAACACAAGGTTCGCAGGCAACACGTCCGAAACGGTCACCTCTTTCGCCTCATACTTCGACGAGTTCTTCACCAGCAGGTCATACGCGAGCTCTTCACCCGGCTTGACCACAGTCTTCTTGTCATCCTTCACGATCGAGATCGCAGGCGTGTGATCGATATCAGTCGACTCACACTCATTCTCGTTCGTTGCCGGATCATCAATGCAACCCTGCGGCAGATCTACTGTCGCAATGTTCTTCAGATCAGTTCCCGGAACCACCGAATCAGCAACATTTACTGTCACAGTAACTGTCGTAGAGGCACCAGCCGCAAGCGACGAGATCGTCCAAGACAGTTCTCTGTTCGCGGAATCGTATGTGCCACCCTGACCAGCAGACACAAATTCAAGCTCGGCAGGCAAAACGTCAGACACCGTGATGTCTTCAGCTGCGACCTTGCCGGAGTTCGTCACAGTCATCGTGTAGGTGAGTGCTTCACCTGGAACCACGGTCTCTTTACCGTCATCCTTCACAATCTGGATGGCGGGCGTGTGGTCGATGTCGATTGATTCACACTCGTTCTCGCTCGTTGCAGGATCATCAACACAACCCTGCTCCGTATCCACCACGGCAACGTTCCGGATCTCCTGACCCGGCGCAACATCAGCATCCACCATCACCGCGACCCGCACAGTCTTGGAAGCACCCGCATCAAGCGACCCAATGTTCCAAACCACACGACGCAACACAGGATCGTACACACCACCATCAGACGCCGACACAAACGCCACGCCCGCAGGCAACACATCAGTAGCCGTAACCCCGGTCACACGATCCGCACCCGTGTTCGTCACCTTCACGTCATACGTGAGCGCTTCACCGGCACCAACCACGGTCTTACCGTCAGTCTTCTCAATCTTCACCGATGTCGGCGTCAAAGGATGCGTCGTCGTGCACTCAGGCTCCGTACCATCAACACAATTCGACGGCACCTCAACACCACCAGGGCCTTCACCCGCACCAATCACCTTATTGAGCAGCGTCGCACCACCAGCAGCGTTGTCATGCACCTTCACCTGATACGTGAGAGTCACCTTCGCACCTACCGCGAGATCACCGTTCCAGGTCAGCGTGTTCCCCGATACCGTCGGTGCCGCACCCGTAGAAGCAGTCAACGAACCCGCAACCAGATCAGCATCATCGAACACGTCTGCGAGATCATCCGTGACCTGAACACCCGTCAGCGCCGCATCACCGGTGTTCTCAGCCACCACCGAATACGTCACCGTGTCGCCACGCTTCACCGTCGTACCGGTAGCTGGGTCAGCAGACTTCGACACCTTCAGGCCCGGCGTCAACGGATCAACCGGATGCGTCGTCGTGCAACCAGGCTCCGTACCATCAACACAGTTCGACGGCACCTCAGGACCACCAGGAACCTCACCCGCACCAACCACATGGTTCAGCAGAGTTGCCGCAGCAATCGAATCCGTCTTCACCTTCACCTGGTACGTGAGAGTCACCTTCGCACCCTGAGCAAGATCACCACTCCACAACAGCGTATTCCCCGACACCGACGGTGCCGCACCCGCAGAAGCAGTCAACGAACCCGACACGATATCAGCATCATCGAACACGTCTGAGAGGTCATCAGTGACCTTCACGTTCTCAAGCGCAGTCTCGCCCGTGTTCTCAGCCACCACCGAATACGTGACCGTGTCACCACGCTTCACCGCGGTACCCGACACCGGGTCAGCAGACTTCGACACCTTCAACCCAGGAGTCAACGGATCAACCGGATGCGTCGTCGTGCAACCAGGCTCCGTACCATCAACACAGTTCGACGGCACCTCAGGACCACCAGGAACCTCACCCGCACCAACCACATGGTTCAGCAGAGTTGCCGCAGCAATCGAATCCGTCTTCACCTTCACCTGGTACGTGAGAGTCACCTTCTGCCCCTGGGCAAGATCACCACTCCAGCTCAGCGTGTTGCCCGACACCGACGGTGCCGCACCCGCAGAAGCAGTCAACGAACCCGCAACCAGATCAGCATCATCGAACACGTCTGAGAGGTCATCAGTGACCTTCACGTTCTCAAGCGCAGTCTCGCCCGTGTTCTCAGCCACCACCGAATACGTCACCGTGTCGCCACGCTTCACCGTCGTACCGGTAGCTGGGTCAGCAGACTTCGACACCTTCAGGCCCGGAACCGGGTCCGCGTTAACAGTGGCGTCAAATGAAACGGATGCCATTGGGAACAGGCTGATGTTGTCAATAGCAAGGTCATTACCGAAGCTTCCGGATCCGTAGTTCCTCACGCCGAGTGTCAGGGACGTCGAAGCACCAGTATTCACGAGTGAAGTTGAATGAACCCAGGCTGTACCTGAATTGGCACAGGAAGACTGAACCGGCGACGGCTGGCTCGACCCGATGAGGCTTCCTCCTGCAAAGAAGGCACTGCGAACAGGCGCAACGTTTCCGCTCTTGTTGTAGCTAACATTCGCGATATATCCAGAGAATGAGTAGTACGTATTAGGTTGAAGACCCGTGATTGTTGTCGTGAGCAGATCATTGGGAACCGGCATGCTCGAGGAACCGTTAACGATCATGATTTTCCCGGCCGGAGCTGAATCACTCTCAGCAATCCCTGTGTTCCAAGGCGCATCACACAACGAAGATGAAGTGACCGGCGCGAGTGGCATGGGATTGCTCACGCTGCGCAAATCCGCCCAAAGGTTGTTGTAGTGGCCTTCTCTCGGGCCATTAATTGCCGCGGATGGCCAGATCGTGTACTGACCATCGCAGGGACCATACTGTCCAGCTGGGTTACAATCCCAGGCTCACCAACAGTTGGATCATCCCACTGATAGTTTGTATTGCTGAGCGGGAGGATTGGCTTGGCCGTCCCGATGTAGTCGAACGTGCCACCATCAAAGTCAGTCACCAGGTTCGGCGAACGCGTTTCTCTGGAAAGCGACAGACCTGAGACAGTTCCGACGTAGCCGACCGGAGGCAAGAGTGAAATCTGTCCCGAAAGCACGTCGTCCTTGGGAAGAGAGTAAAGCACGGGGTCAGGAGAAGTGGGCGCAACCAGAGTCGCCCCATTTTTCACTTCCCAATCAGCAGGAACCCCTCCGAGTAGATAGTTATCAAATGATGCACCCGAGTCATTGCTATCCGTCACCTGAAGCGGGAATCCCGCGTCCGAATCAGAATTACGAACCACAATTTCGGAACCAACCGAGGCCGTCAACCCATCGGGCACCGCATTCGCAGGGGAAACAGCAAACATTCCCGCAAGCAGCCCGACAGCCACGCCCAGAGCAAGACTCCGTCTAGATTTACGCAACCGTGAATCCTTTTCTCTTACTTTCAACAACAGTTCTCCTAGACCCTTCGTCCATGAATCTTTTACACTTTCCCCGCAGGAGAATATTCCTTGGGCAATGCCCCGCTCGGCCAGTTCGGTCTAACCACCGTCCTTGGCCAATGTCAGAGAAAAAATCGCGGGAAGACACTCAGCGTGAAAAGCCCCCCAGCAAACCCCTCCATAACATAGAGAGGAGGCGGTTCGGGAGTTATGACGAGATTTTCCATTTGCGAGCGGGACGCGGGTCGGAATCAAGCCAACTAGCGACCTCAGATGCAATAGACATCATTAAGTAAAGCCGCACTATCTGCACACGTTCCGTGAAATACCCAACAGTCACCTGGAAATGAGGAAATCAGCAGGCTGAGGGTTCGAACACACTCCTGAAAAGATCCCGCCGACGAGCAAACTCCTTTAGAAGCCAACACAGCGCCAGCTCAACACCAGTCAGAATACAGTTTTGGGCAGGGGTGCTCTGCAAACACCCCTGCCCAAAACTATCTAGTTGTGGCTAGAAGAGACGTGACGCTCGCCTATTTCTGCCCAACAACACAGCACCGGCACCAATCACGATAATCACCGATCCGGCAGACAGCAGGCTCAGCGGATTCGTACCAGTATGAGCGAGTCCACCTCCAGGCTTCTGCTCCAACTGCGCTGTCGCTGTGGTCACCGTATCAGTGGGTGGCACGATCGCATCCACCCCTTCCGGGGTGGTTGCGTGCCCTGTCGCGATGTTCAACACCCCGCCAGCGATCAGATCTTGCTTAGTGACCTTGTATGCGGCATCAGCAACACAAGTGATCGTTTCGCCCGGAGCGAGGATCGTTTGCGGACAGCTCACCGACCCAGCTTTTGGATCATCAACTCCCACGCCGGTCAACGTCACATTCCCGGTATTCACAAGCGTGAACGAGTAGTCGATGAGTTCACCTACATCAGCTACGCCATTCCCATTCGTGTCGTCCAAGACGGCATGTTTTGAAAGCGTCATCGCTGCCGCTGCCGCCGCAGTCGGCGTCGTCACCGTATCAGTGGGAGGAACAATCGGATCTACTCCGTCAGGGGTGACCGCGTTCGCGGTCGCAGTATTTACGACACCACCGTCGATCACATCCTGCTCCGTAACCACATACGTGGCATCAGCCGTGCAGACGAGCGTTTCCCCCGGAGCAAGGTTTGTTCTCGGGCACGACACGGGTCCTGCTTTTGGATCGTCCACCCCCACATCTGAGAGTGCCACGTTCCCCGTATTCGTGAGAGTGAACGAGTAACTGATCTTCTCGCCGGTATCTGCAACACCGTTGCCCAACGTGTCTTCTAATTCCGCAGATTTTGTGATCGACAGGCTTCCCACCGCAAGCGGGGTCGGGGTCGTCACCGTATCAGTGGGAGGAACAATCGGGTCTACACCTTCCGGCGATGTCGCGTTCCCAGTCGCAGTATTCACAACACCACCGGCGATGACGTCCTGCTCCGTAACCGTGTACGGGTTATCTGCTGCGCAAGTGGTCCACTCGCCGGGAAGCAACGTTGTCTGCGGACACGTCACCGACCCCGCCTTTGGATCGTCAACACTCACGTCCGTGAGCGTAACGTTACCGTTGTTCACCACCCGGAAAGAGTATGTAATCGTCTCCCCTGCATCCGCCAGCGCGTTGCTGTTCGTATCGTCAAGAACCGCGGACTTCTGCAGAGCCAGACTCGAGCCCGGCACCGCAGCCGGCGTCACAATCGTGTCAGTCGGAGGCACAATCGGTTCAACCCCAGCAGGTGTTGCCGCGTTACCGGTCGCAGTGTTGATCACACCACGCGCGAGCACATCCTCTTCTGTCACCACGTAAGGCGCATCCGCAGTACACGTCACATTCGTCCCGGGAGCGAGAGTCATCTGTGGGCAAGATACTGAACCAATTTTGGGATCGTTCACCCCGACAGCGGTAAGAGTTACATTTCCAGTGTTAGTGAGCACAAACGAATAATCAATTGTCTCCCTAGATCAGCCAGCCCGTTGCCGTTCCCATCGTTCAGGGCCCCAGCTTTATCGATCGCAAGACTTCCAACAGCACTCGCCGTAGGTGTCGTCAACGTGTCAGTCGGCCGCACAATCGGATCGACCCCTGCTGGCACCGTAGCAAGACCTGTCGCTGTATTTACAACCTCGCCATCAATCACGTCTTGTTCCGTCACGATGTACGACGCGTCAGCAGTACAGGTCACGCTCGTACCAGGCGCAAGCGTTGTCTGCGGGCAAGACACCGATCCGGCTTTAGGGTCATCCACTCCCACGTCTGTGAGGGTGATGTTCCCCGTGTTGGTCAGCACAAACGAATAATCGATCGATTCGCCCGCATCCGCGGCCCCACTTCCATTGACATCATCAACCACACCTGACTTCTCAATCGTCAGACTGGGAGCAGGTGGCTCTATATCTACCGTCGCGGTCGAAGTATCAGTCAACGGTTGTGCGGTCGAGTCCAGCGCGGTCACAGTCGCAGTGTTCACCAACGACTGCGACAAAGCCTGTGTTGGCGACACTACCAACGACCCCGTGCACACCATAGAGGAATCAGGACTACCAGCAGCACCGAGAACGGTGACGGGACACACAACATTTGCGATCAGCGGATCCGACACCACGACATCTGTGATTGGTTCCTCACCAGTGTTCGTCACCACAAACTGATAGGGAATCGTGTCCCCCTCCGCATAACTTGCGGGCTGAGGGTTTGTGTTATCCACCTGCTTCACCAGCGATATTTCACCCAGGTCTTCAACCGACCGAATAGCGACGTTACGCACAAGATGAACGTTGCGGTTTCCACCTGTGGACGCACCAAACCCGAACTTGTATGTTGCGGGAGCTTTGTCCGTCATCACGTAGCTCAACACAGTCTGATAGTTCGTTCGCGTTCCCGAAAAATCGATCTCAACTGTCACGGTTGGAAAGTCGCCAGGGCTCACCAAAACGCGGACGTTGCGTGTCGCTGTGGCAAGATCAGTACCCGCAAGCGACCCAGGGAGGGTCGAATTGTCGTTAGCAACAGTCGTGGCTAACATGCAGTATCCGTCAAAGCCATCACCCGGGCCGCGCAACGTAACAGTGTTGCGCTTCGATCCAAGATAAGGGGACTGTGTCGGGCAACCGTGCCCGACTGCGCCAAGGTCACGAAGAAAGTTGCCGTAGTAGTCGAGGCCTACGCCAAGATACCCTCCGGCAACGCCCGGAATTGACGGGGCAGTTCCCCCAACCGCGCCGACGGCAGGACCTTGCGCGTACCCGAGCGCACCGCCGAACGCACCGGTATCTGTCAGGTTCCGTGAGCCATCGGAAAGAAAGAAAGAAATACCATCAGCACCGTTTGGATCAGTGCCGTACTGGTACTGATCAAATTCGACCTGAACACCGGCAGAAGAAGGCAAAGCGCGGTCAAAGACCATGCCTCCTGTTCGGCCCCCCGTGTCATCGGTGAGCTGCAAATAGCCCGGCGATACACCAACGGTCGGACTACCAACAGTGCGAGTACACTGTGCCAGATTTGAGGAACCCCCGGGACCGGGGCCAGTTGCCGCGGTAAGACAAGCATCGTTCAAAGCCTTTGCACGAGGATCGGCTACCGAGGCACCGCTAAAGCTTTCATCAAGAAGGAGCGAACCACCCGCCGCAGCTGCCGGTGTTGCCTGACCAAGTCCAGCGACTGATGCTGAAAGTATCGCGACGGCAGCAAACCCGGCCAGCAGTTGCCGACGCATGGCGCCGACGCGAGTCGAAGAAGAAGGGCGATACCGCCCCTGGTCGATACCTTGATATCTCTTTGCAGCAAAGCTTCCCCCAAATGGTGCGTTCAACGACAGCTAGAGTCGCGCGTACACGAGACACACGTACTCGCCTCTTGTAAAGAGGCACAGCGATACGATCCATGACGTAATTTTGAAATTTAGTCTCACCTCGCCCGAACCATGCACGTTTGTAGCCTGGCGACACCCACCCTTCAGCTACTGCACCCTCACCGACACCCCCGGCAGCGCCGCGTCAGCGCTGAGATCGGTAAAGAACTGAAAGTTAAACAACCGCAGGTTCAACATCGTCGAAGTTGGCGTGCACGTCACCGTGTCCGAGGCAATCGCACACCCGGCAGAAGCGCGCGTCACGCGCACCCCACTCGGCACCCGCACCTCAACAACATAGTCGGAAGGCTCAGTGTCTGGGTCAAATTCAACGGCCAACAGCAGCTTTGCATCTCGACCGCCCGCGACGTAATTTGAGGGTGGGGTCAACCAAGCCGCCGACCGCACCCCGGCGGAAGACCATCGTCTTTTTCGTTGTTCTTTTGTTCGTCATTTCCGTCGCCGTTGCCGTCGGAAACACTGTCGGAGCCGTCGCTGGAAGTATTGCCGGGCGAACTCGTATCGTCAGAAGCGTCGGGATTTTTCTTTGTTGGCGCGTTTCCAGCATCAGAGGTGCCCTTGCCCACCAAGCCCGACCCCGAACTGCCTGGCGTCTGCCCCGCTGAACCAGAAAGCGAAGCAGGCAGCACCCAAGCCACCAAACCTGCGAGCAACAGCAATAGAGCTCCGCCACCAACGAATGCAGCACTTCTGAGCCGAGCCGCACCAAGAACCTTTGTCGCCTCAGTTTCGAGTTCACTGGGGTCCACGGCCGAAGCGGGGCAGACGCGTTGCCCGAAGCAACTACACCCCCAACCGAGGCAAGCAATGCGACAGCCGCAACGGGCACACGGTACGAGATCATCTTTCTCAGTCGACCTGGGCAACGCTCGCACTCATCGAGATGCGCCTCGATTTTGCGTCGCCGCACACTCGGTGCTTTACCTCGCGCAAAGGCAGCGAGAAAATCAACGCGCATCTTCGGGCAGGAGGGCTCCTCGGAGACGGCTTCAATCAGATAATTTGTGCGCAGCGCGTCGCGCGCACGGTATGTTGCAGCGGCAACCGCCTGAGCCGTCATGCCCTGTGACTGAGCAACCTCAGCCAGAGGGCGTTTCTCAACCTCAGTCAACAACAGCAATGCACGGTCCCGATCTGAGAGAGCGTCGAGGGCACGCTTTGCTACATCGCCATCCCACACCTCCACGTCGTTCAAGCGATCATCGACATGCTCCACTAGCTGCTGACCCTCAAGCTGCGCTTCAACATCAGTGTTGGTTTCTTCAACGCTCAACCGTCGAGAGAGCCTCGCAACTTCATGTCGAACGCACACCCGCATATACGAAATAAAAGTCTCTCGAGTCGGGCCAGAATCGCCGTCTTTGCGGATGGTCTTCAGTACCGATACAAACGCATCGGCGACCGCATCCTCCGCAAGCATGCGGTCTGAGCACAGTCGACGAGCAAATCTAACGAGGTGAGGTTGGGAAACTGCGTACAGCTCCCAAAACTGTTCCTCATTTAAACGTTGACGTTCCACTGGATCCCCGAACCACGACGTATACACAAAAGGCAATGAGATTTTAGCTCCCAAAAGCTTCCCAACTTATATAAAGAGTGTAGATCCCTTCGGGTATGACGAAATTTCGGCGGTGCCCAAAAAAATATAGCCTGTTGACTTCGAGACTCTCTCTCCACTCTCTGATCCTGAACAACCCAGATAGACTGTCTGAGTGACTGAACGCGTGTTAATCAAAGACCTCGCCGCCCACGAAGACGGCATCGTACGAGTCTCCGGTTGGGTGGAGAAGGTACGCGACCAGCGCTACGTGCAATTTGTTGTGCTGCGCGACGAGAGCGGAGCGGTTCAGCTGGTCAACGGCGGCGTGCTGCGCGAGCCGGATCCCGAGAACCCGCGATCCGACATTCTGGTGCCCCGCACCACCACGATCTCCGAGCTGACGCACGGCACCTTTATTACTGTGACCGGTGAACTGCAGCACAACGAGCGCGTCAAGCTTGGCGGTGTTGAGGTACAGATTGAGACAATCGAGGTCGTGGCTGCCGCGTTGCCCGACAATCCCGTTGCCGATGACTCCAACATCGACGTGCGCCTCGACTGGCGCTTCCTCGACCTGCGTCGCCCCGAGCAGAACCTCGTGTTCCGCGTGCAGACCACGTTCCTCAACGCGCTGCGCCAGGTATGGATCGAGCGCGACTTCATCGAGATTCAGACCCCGAAGCTGATGGCGAGCGCCTCGGAGTCGCGCGCCGAACTGTTTGAGGTCGAGTACTTCGAGGGCAAGGCGTTCCTCGCGCAGAGCCCGCAGTTCTTTAAGCAGATGGCGCAGGCAGCTGGCTTTGGCGGCATCTTTGAGGTTGGTCCTGCCTTCCGTGCGGACCACTCCTTCACCTCGCGCCACGCGACCGAGTTCACCTCGATCGACACCGAGATGAGCTGGATCGACTCCCACGAAGACGTGATGGAGTTGCACGAGGAACTGATGGTCGCGGGGCTCTCCGCGGTCAAGGAGAAGCACGGCGAGGCGATCCAGAAACTCTTTGGTGTCGAGATTCAGGTGCCTGAGCGTCCGTTTCCGCGAATTCCTCTCGCTGAAGCGAAGGAGATCGTCAAGGAGCGCGGCTACGAAGTACCCCGCGCAGACGCCGACATGGATCCCGAGGGCGAGCGTCAGATCTCGGCCTATGTCAAGGAGAAGTACGGGCACGACTTCGTGTTCCTCACCGACTACGCGGCGTCGATCCGCCCGTTCTACCACATGCTCAACGAGGAGAACCCCGAGCTCACCAAGAGCTACGATCTCATTTACAACGGCACCGAGATCTCGACGGGCGCGCAGCGCGAGCACCGCATCGACGTACTCGAGGCTCAGGCGCGCGACAAGGGCATGGACCCGGCCGAACTTGGCTTCTACCTCGACTTCTTCCGTTATGGCGTGCCCTCACACGGCGGCTTCGGCATGGGCCTCAACCGCGTGCTGATGTTGATGCTCGGCCAGTCATCGATCCGCGAGGTCACCTACCTCTTCCGCGGGCCGACGCGCCTGCTGCCGTAGGGCCTTGCCTCTGGCGCCGCTCAAACGGTGCTGAACACTCAACGGCACGATCGGGTCAAGGGTCAAATCTGATACCACCTGGGAAACCAAAGGATGACACGTCTCGAACGTTTGGCGCTTGTCAAAAATTGGGAAACAATCGAACGAACAGTGCACTCACTTCACGAACGAGCTGTCTTCTAAACATGAACCCCACCCTGGCGCGCTCTTTTTCACGCAAGACACACTGACCGACAGAAACGAGATGGGCGTGCACCAATAAGCACACGCCCATCTCGCATGGGTTTTGGGTCAACTTAAGCGCGCGAAGAGTGCTTTCGTTGCACAACTCTGATCACCATGAGTGTTCCCAAGACAAGCGAGAGGATACCCACCGCACCGACGCCAATCATGTTCGATCCTGTGAGAGAGAGCGTACCGGCGGTCTGCGTCCCCGAAACAGGCTTCTCTGGAAGCGTCGGCGGCACTTTAGTCGATGCGGGTGCCGTCGCTGTGGTGACAGTGTCTGAGGGGGAGACAATCGGCTCAACGCCTTCCGGCGTCTTTGCGCGCCCGGTTGCGGTGTTCACTACCCCACCGGCGAGCACGTCACCCTCGGTCACCGTGTACGGGGAATCAGCCGTGCACGTCACGTTCTCACCCGGAGCGAGCGTCGTCGTCGGGCACGTCACCGCACCCGCCTTCGGATCATCCACCCCAACACCCGTCAACGTCACATTGCCCGTATTCGTCAACACAAACGAGTAAGCAATCGTCTCACCAACATCAGCAAGCCCATTACTATTCGCGTCATTCAACGAGCCCGACTTTTCAAGCGACAAACCGCCCACTGCCGACACTGTCGGTGTTGTCACGGTATCTTCTGGCGGCACAATCGGATCAACACCAGTCGGAGGCGTCGCTCGCCCGGTTGCGGTGTTCACTACCCCACCGGCGAGCACGTCACCCTCGGTCACCGTGTACGGGGAATCAGCCGTGCACGTCACGTTCTCACCCGGAGCGAGCGTCGTCGTCGGGCACGTCACCGCACCCGCCTTCGGATCATCCACCCCAACACCCGTCAACGTCACATTGCCCGTATTCGTCAACACAAACGAGTAAGCAATCGTCTCACCAACATCCGCAACACCATTACCATTGGTGTCGTTCAGAGTTGCTGCTTTACTAATTGACAGACCACTCGCAACTGCGGGGGTTGGGGTTGTCACAGTGTCTTCCGGTGGCACAATCGGATCAACACCTTGAGGTGTTGTCGCGTTACCTGTTGCGGTGTTCACTACCCCGCCGGCAATAATGTCACCCTCGGTCACTGTGTACGGGGAATCAGCCGTGCACGTCACGTTCTCACCCGGTGCAAGCGTCGTCGTCGGGCACGTCACCGCACCCGCCTTCGGATCATCCACCCCAACACCCGTCAACGTCACATTGCCGTTGTTGACCATCAAGAACGAGTACACAACTGTTTCCCCAGCATCGGCAAGACCGTTGCCGTTCGTGTCGCCAAGGGACCCAACCTTTTGGAGGGCCAGGCTAGGGCCAGGCACCGATGCAGGAGTGACAATGGTGTCGATCGGTGGGACGATTGGCTCCACCCCGGCTGGCGTTGTCCCGTTGCCCGTTGCAGTATTAAAGACTCCACCGGCGAGCACGTCACCCTCGGTCACCGTATACGGGGAATCAGCCGTGCACGTCACGTTCTCACCCGGTGCGAGCGTCGTCGTCGGGCACGTCACCGCACCCGCCTTCGGATCATCCACCCCAACACCCGTCAACGTCACATTGCCCGTATTCGTCAACACAAACGAGTAAGCAATCGTCTCACCAACATCAGCAAGCCCATTACTATTCGCGTCATTCAACGAGCCCGACTTTTCAAGCGACAAACCGCCCACTGCCGACACTGTCGGTGTTGTCACGGTATCTTCTGGCGGCACAATCGGATCAACACCAGTCGGAGGCGTCGCTCGCCCGGTTGCGGTGTTCACTACCCCACCGGCGAGCACGTCACCCTCGGTCACCGTGTACGGGGAATCAGCCGTGCACGTCACGTTCTCACCCGGAGCGAGCGTCGTCGTCGGGCACGTCACCGCACCCGCCTTCGGATCATCCACCCCAACACCCGTCAACGTCACATTGCCCGTATTCGTCAACACAAACGAGTAAGCAATCGTCTCACCAACATCAGCAAGCCCATTACTATTCGCGTCATTCAACGAGCCCGA
The DNA here is from genome assembly GCF_011382985.1 of Leucobacter coleopterorum. Taxonomy (GTDB): domain Bacteria; phylum Actinomycetota; class Actinomycetes; order Actinomycetales; family Microbacteriaceae; genus Leucobacter; species Leucobacter coleopterorum. Next base: position 492,176 of record NZ_CP049933.1, on the reverse strand, counting down.
CTTTTCAAGCGACAAACCGCCCACTGCCGACACTGTCGGTGTTGTCACGGTATCTTCTGGCGGCACAATCGGATCAACACCAGTCGGAGGCGTCGCTCGCCCGGTTGCGGTGTTCACTACCCCACCGGCGAGCACGTCACCCTCGGTCACCGTGTACGGGGAATCAGCCGTGCACGTCACGTTCTCACCCGGAGCGAGCGTCGTCGTCGGGCACGTCACCGCACCCGCCTTCGGATCATCCACCCCAACACCCGTCAACGTCACATTGCCCGTATTCGTCAACACAAACGAGTAAGCAATCGTCTCACCAACATCAGCAAGCCCATTACTATTCGCGTCATTCAACGAGCCAGACTTTTCAAGCGACAAACCCGGCACCGGTGGATCAAGATCTACTGTGAAACTCGATTCATCGCTTAGAGGCACACCGACTGAACTAAGCGCGTTCACCGTTGCAGTATTAACCAGGCTGGGGTTGGCGGCCTGCCCGGAGGTTACCACTAGCGAACCGGTACACACCATTGAAGAACCAGGTCCTCCAGCAGGGCTCAGTGTTGTTGAGGGGCAACTGACGTTGCTAATGAGAGGATCAGAAACAACGACGTTCGTGACCGTTTCAGCATCGGTGTTCGTGACAACAAACTGGTAGGGAACCGTGTCGCCCACTGTATAGCTTGCTGGCTGTGGTGTCGTGTTATCGAGCTGCTTCACCAACGAGATTGCACCGAGCTGATCGAGCGTCTCAATACTAACGTTTCGGATGAGGTGGGTGTCGTATAAGGCTCCCGTAGACGCGGAGAAACCAAATTTGTATGTTGGAGGTGCCTCATCAGTCATCGCATAAGTAAGGACGGTCGTGTAATTGGTTCGGGTTCCCGTAAAGTCAATCTGCACCTGAACCGTAGGAAAAGGCCCCTGGCTCACACTGATAATCACGTTACGCTTCGCGTCTTCGGATTAACTGGAGCCTGAACCCGAAGGGAGCCCGGTAGCGTTGTAGTTGCCACCGGAGGCGGGGTAGCAGTAGACGCAAGGAAGCAGTACCCTTCGAATCCGTTTCCGGGTCCTCGAAGCGTCACAGAATTTGGCACGATGCCAGTGTAGGGAGAAGGGGTCTCGCAGCCTGCGCCCTTATTCTGGGTGTTGTTGATGAAGTTGCCGAACCCGTCTAGGCCAACCCCGAGATAACCACCCACGACGCCAGGGTTGTTATCGTCTTGTGCGTACCCAAGCGAACCACCGAAAGCGCCAGTTTTCGTAAGCACATTTGATCCGTCAGAGAGAAAGAACCCGATGCCATCGGCACCCCGCAAAGTCGGCGAATCGCCATATTGCACCTGATCAAACTCGATCCGCAATCCAGCACTGGAGGGCAGAGCGCGATTAAACACCATTCCCCGGATTGCCCTCTTCCATAGTCAGTTAACTGCAACCATCCCGGTTGCACCCCTGGGGTCGGTGAGCCATCCGTGTGTCCCTCACAGTCGCTCAGGTTTGATGCCCCGACCGGGGAGTTGTGCCAAGCGATGCACCAGTGAGGCAAGCAGAATTGAGACCAATCGCGAGGGATCTGGAACGACAGCACCGGAGAATGTCTCATCAAGAAGAAGTGTGCCGCCTGCAGCATGAGCCGGAGTCGCAGTGAATGAAGCCAGAAGCAGAGAGAGCGGCCACTGCGAAAAGCAGTCTCTTCCAATTCGACTCTGAATGCTCAGAGCGAGAGAGCATGTCAATTCCTTTCGTCAAAGTAGGGCTGTCACGAGCTGAGGGGTGCCGACAGCCGCGATGAAACACAAGGGAACTCTGATATAGAAAACTCCCCACTTAGATGAAGAGGGAGCTCTCCGAGATGTGATGACGAGATTTACAAAAAATTCTTCTCACAAAAACAAACAAGCTCCTGGTTCGGGCCAACGCACTCACGAAACGGCGCTCACCCGCCGCACCACAACGACAGAATCCTCGAACTCAGCGGACTGCCCGTCCGGTGCTGTTCCCACGCGGGTTCGCACCTCTGCCACGTCAATCGCGTAGGCTTCGGGATCCAGTCCCAGCATCGCAACCTCATTCTCCGGGGTGGGAAACTCGGCGTGGGAGTGGTGATCCGGTGCGAACGAGGGCGCGGCGGCATGAGCCACAATCACCAGGCGACCACCCTCGGCGAGTCTCGCCACGGCCGCGCACAGCACGTCTGCGCGCGGCAGCTCGACCGGTGACTGCAGAAAGCTCGCGGTGATCAGGTCGTACTGCTCGGTGTTTTCGGGGGGCGCACCGATCCAATCGGCAAGGTCTGCGACTTCAAAGCTGGCGCGATCCAATCCCCGATCTTCAGCCGCCTCGCGAGCACGAGCAATCGCGGTTTGTGACAGGTCGATGCCGCTCGCCTGCCAGCCGCGTTCTGCGAGCCACATCACGTCGCCGCCCTCGCCACACCCCAGATCCAACGACCGACCAGGCTGCCAATCGCTCACGAGCTCGGCAATTGCCTGGTTGACCCGGCCAGACCATCTGGGACCGTCACCGCTATAGAGTTCCTCCCAGAACTCGGCTGGGCTTGCGGTGTTCTCTGACAAGCCGTGCGAGTGACCGTGCGCTGCGCGCTCAAAGTCCTCTTCAACAAGCACTCCGTTGACGGCGGCACCTGTGAGCATACCCGCGCCGGTTGCCAGTGGCACCGTCGCTGTCGGTGTCACCACATTGCCCGCCGCCCACACCCGCGGGTGGCTCGTGCGACCTGTCTGGTCAACCGCGATGAAGCTGCCCAGTGGACTGTCTGCGCGCTCAAGCTCGAGTTCCTTGAGAAAACCGTCGTGGGGCTTCAGCATTCCCGCCGTGAAGATCGCATCCACTGCGATCTCGCGGCCGCTCGCGGTGCGCACCATGCTCACTTGCCCGGCTTCACCCACAATCTCCGCTATGGGTTCAGCCTCAAGCTCAATTCCGCGGCGCTTCAGGGCACGGGTCGTTGCCTCGTCGAGCCCGCTCAGAACGTCAGTGAAGAGCACAACCTGCTCACTCAGCTGCCGCACAAGCTTGGCCTGGTGCACGCCGAAGTCGGGATTCGGGATCACCGCGAGGCGTTGCCCACGCACCTCCCAACCATGGCAGTAGGGGCAGTGCAGCACCGTTGATCCCCAGTGCTCGGCGAGGCCCGGGATCGCGGGGAGTTCGTCCGTCACACCGGTGGCCACGATCAGCGCGCGGGTCGCAACGTAGCCGTCACCGAGTTCGACGCGAAGGTGCTCCTGAGCGTCAGTGACCCACCGCACCCCGTCGTCGCGAAACTCAACGCCGTATTTCTCCACTTCAGCACGACCGCGCTGAGCGAGCTCAGTTGGTGGCACCCCATCGAACCCGAGTATGTTGTGCATGTGCGAGGCAAAGCGGTTGCGAGGATTACCCTCGTCGACAACCAGTACGCGCCGCAGCGAACGTCCAAGTGTCTGCGCCGCGCTGAGCCCCGCGGGCCCGCCGCCAACAATCACTGCATCCCAGATGTTTTGAGTCATACCCCCAGAATGACCAGGCCGTGCGATACTTGCAATTAGATTTGCAGTTTTGGCAAGGAGGATGCAGTGGATGGTCTGGATCAGCTCGGCCCCGACTTCGAGCAACGCGCCTGGATCGCGGCTGGACACTCGAGGACCTCGCGGGTCGCGCAAAGGTGTCGGTCAGCACGCTCTCCCGCCTCGAGTCAGGCAAACGCCAAGCCAGCCTCGAACTCCTGCTCCCCATTACCAGGCAACTCGGCGTACGCATAGATGATCTTCTTACGGTCGAGGATCAGGATCCTCGCGTGCGCCGCCCGGCCATGCAACGAAAAGGCATGACGATCGCTCCGCTGACGCGTGAGGAATCAGAGGTGCGCGCTTTCAAAATCAGCTACCACCCCGACGCCCCGATGCCGAGCGAACTCAAAACTCACGAGGGCCACGAGTGGCTCTACGTGCTCTCCGGCCGCCTGCGCCTGCGCCTCGGCGACCAGGAACACGTGCTCACCCGCGGAGAGGCCGCTGAGTTCGAAACGAGGATTCCCCACGGCCTGAGTGCAGAGGGCACCCGCCCAGCAGAGGTTATCAGCATCTTCAATTCACTCGGCGAGCGCCTGCACCTGCACTCTCTGGAGGCTGAACTCAAGCAGACGGAATAGCGACTACTGTGACTGCTGCGCCGCCCAGTCGCGCACACGCTGGGCGCTCTGCTCCTCAGATAGATCCTCAACACGCGTCATGATCGACCAACGCACCCCGAATGGATCGCGAATACTCGCAAATCGGTCACCCGACACGAAGTTCACAACCGGCTCTCGCACCGTTGCACCAGCAAAGACAGCACGTTTGACGAGATCATCAACGTCGGGGCAATACAGGCCCATTGAGTAGCAGTCACTGTCACCCTCGGGCGGAGCAACAAGATGATAGTCGGGCATCGGTTCGCCCAGTTGCAGCCGCCCGTTTCCAAGATCAAGTTCGGCGTGCACAACAATGCCACCAAACTCCGTGATGTCGACAACCCTTGCGCCGAATACCTCACGGTAAAACTCAATCGCGCTCCGCGCGTTTGAGATCGCTAAGAACGGGGTCAGAGTTGTAAATCCGTGCGGCAAGCCGTTGTTTGTGTGCGCGCCATTCGCTGCGCGAAACTCGTATGCATTATTCATGGCTTCAGCGTAAGATCGGCCAGAAAGAATCGCTTGCAGATTTACGCCAATCCCATTGCGTATTGGTCGACTCGGTGGAGGCAGAGTGGAGCAGGATCAACGCGGGATCCTGTTCCCCGATCGTTTGCCAGAGTTTCATCGTCTACAGCCTCCACCCAAGCTCACACACGCGGTACGTTGGTTTTGGATCGCTCGGTGGGAACTCTCACCGGGGTTGGAATCAAGACAGGAACTACTTCCGTTCCCGGCGTGCAATATTGTCGTGGAGCCTCAGGGAGTAGCGGCCGTTGGTCCGCCAACCCGTGCCTCGGAGAGGATCCTACGTGGAAGCGGCTGGGTTGTCGGTGCTCTCCTGCTGCCCTATGCGGTTCCCTCACTCGTACCCGAACCAGAGGGACTGCGCGACGGCAGTCGCCGCCTAGAAGAGGCGGCACTTCACACAGACATCTCGCTCCTCATGGATACGCCCAACTCGCATCCTCAGGTGGCGCGACGTCGCGCAGTCGAGACCTTCTCAGGCTGGATCGGCGAACGGATACCCATGTCAACACCCGGATCAGAACAGCTGCTCGCCAACGAGCTTGCAGAGATTCTTGCTGACCCCACCATTACCCGCGCGGACCAGATTCCAAATCGACTGCCCATGTCAGCGCGTAGCCTCCAGCGGCTAGCCAGTCGGTTCTTTGGGCTCTCACTGCACAGCATGATTCGTAGGCGGCGATTGCAAGAAGCGGCAGCACTCCTGAGAAAAAACCCGGCCTGCTCACTCGCTGATCTCGCAAACGAACTCAGTTACAGCGACCACGCTCATTTCTCAACCGACTTTAAAGCGGTGACCGGCATGACTCCGAGTGCTTACCGCAGACACACATCAAAGCTGTGAGGCCTCACGCCATATACACAGTGGTTTAGCGGAAACGACGGGTTATTCTTGTACTGGAGAGACTGCGCTGCAAGCTCACTTCTTCCACTCTTGGGGAATTGGCCATTAAGACACACCTGAAAATCTGAGAGTTTTCTGCATGTGTTCGTCTTGCGTAACGAAACGACACAAATCCCAATCTGTCTTTATCGGGTCTGCGCTTTGGATGCGGACAGTTGGGACCAGACCCTAGGTCTGTCGCAAACAGGTCAAATCGTGAAGGCGCAAACTGGTGCGCCGAATGGGGAGTAATTGATGTTTTCTGATGGAAGAATGTCCGCGTCTGAAAAACGAGGACTGTTCCAGCGTGGTGGAGCAAAGAGAAACTTTGCTGTGCGCGTTGCGTTCTCGACCGTACTTGCGCTGCTACTGGGGCTTTCGTAACGCCCTCAACAGCAGCACAGGCCACAGAAACCACAGCCGGTAGCATCCTTCGGGTCTACTCCGGCACAACTCCGTTCGACAGCGACGACTCCCGCGGGCAAGACTCGGGTCCTGAGAACGACAGGGTTCGAGTTCAAGACAGCATTGGCTACAGTGTCGAGGCAGGGATAAACAATCCCGGGAGCCAGGGTACTCAAACCAAGTATCAGCACCTGACGGTTACGTTTGATCCACTCCCTCTGGGATTCCGCTGGCAGGAGCTTCCAAGCGGTTGTCTGACAAGTGAAGACTACCGTTCATCGCTCACAGGAGACGGCCGAACCGAACCCTCAGTGCTGAGCTGTGACCTCGGTCACCGAGAAAGCGGCAGCACCTATGGTTTCACGCCGGTTTTGAGCGTTCTCGGTACGGTAACCGAGGGCACAAACATCGCTCCCACCGCTCGGGTTACGGCTGACGACATCGCCGCCGAAACCAAGCTTGAGGCCCAGAGACGCTGGTGACCGCTCTGCCTTCGCTGCTCGACGTCGCCGTTCACGCCCCGTGGGAACCTGGGACATGCGAAGCGAAATTATCGTGGAAAACGGGGTGACACGCGAGGGCTACTCTGTTTACTTTCCGATTGACGTGAAGTATGTGGGCCGGGCATCGTCGTCCGTTGAGGGTCCAATCACCTTCGACGTCCGCATTCCACAGCTTGCGTCACCCGAAACAACAATCATTGGCCTCTGCGACAGCTCCCGTGGCATGGCGACCACACCGGGGCAGCGAGGTGGGAATGGCACCAAGGTCAATGCAGTCCAGGAGTCGGGCACTTGCAGCTACACTCGTGACGAAACTGATCCGTCCATCCTGCACATGACGCTCACCGGAACAGCGACCACCCCGATTTCTTTCCAACTCACACAGCTGGGGGAACCGAACTCAAAAGAGTAAACGCCGATACGTCCAAGAACAACGCCGCTCTGCAGTACATTGCAGCGGCCGGAGTCCGGATCCACGTGCCCTACACTCTATTCACCAACGACAAGGCAACCGTCACCGCCGAGGTGAGTAACCTCTCAGCCACGGCAGTTGAGCGCAGTTCTGAGTGGGATCCGGGCCAGGGCAACACAGCAACACAAATGAAGGCCACGATGTGCAACACCCTCGCAGGGCCGTTGTACTGCGCCAACACGCAGAACCTCGCCTCGGTCGATCTGGTGAGGCCTACAGCAGGCACCTTCTCCGTACCGGCAAAGACGGACCGTCTGCTCAACTTCCGTCAGAATCCCGAGACCACGGGCGACTTGACCGCAAAGCCTTTCTACTCCGACAAACAGTTCACCCAGGCACTGCCTGAAGCACTACCCGGAACGAAATATGTGGGCAGGGGTGCCGTCGCCCTTTACATTCCCCTCGGCAAGGTCGACAACAGGCTTGTGTTATGCCAGGCGATCGATAACCGCTACACAACAGTAACTCCCTTCTCGGCGAAGGATCAGGACCGCGCGGCTGCAGTGAGCGTAGTGACCAGCAGCGAGCATAAGCCCGAGCAAGTGCTTCAGGAGCTCTCAAACTACGTGAAGATTCAGTACGGCGTTGGTGGCAATGGGGGAGTCGACACGGGGGACGGTACTGGCTGGAGCGCAGCAAGCCCTCAGTCCGAATTCACCTGTGGAGACAATGATTCGACCAAGTGGTACGACAGCATCAATGCTCCTGAGGGCGGCCCCGGTGCGATCACCAAGATTCGGGCCGTAGTTGAGGGACCAACCCCCGAGTTTCTCGCAACCGGTTGGTTGGGCCTCGGGCTCGACGTCGCTCTGCAGGTACGCCCCGACGCACCGGTCAGCAATCTGGACGGACCCGTCGTTGACCAGGTTCGGATTGAAGCGACCAACCGCCAGGGAGTCTGGGAAGACGATGTGCTACGACCCAAGAGCCGCTCAGAAGCAACACTTCTGATCACCGAGATTCCACTCAGGGTCGCCAAAACGCTGTCGAACACTGCAAAAACTCAGTACGAGGCGCAGGAAAAAATTGCCTGGAAGATCAACGTGTCCACGGTCAACACCGGGCCAAGCGTTACGGTTCGCAACACGCAGATTACCGACACGCTACCGGATGAACTGACCTACCATCCAGGTTCTTCCAGGATCAACGGTAAGCCAGCTAGCGACCCTGTAATTGGTGTGGACTCCGCAGGAAAAACAACGCTGCACTGGAACCTGGGTGAAATGAAGTTAGGCGAATCGCGTCAACTCGAGTACGAGACAACAACAAGCCCCGATGTGTTCCAGGGAACACAGGTCGAAAACAACGTGCTCGCAACCGCGGACGGCGCTTTGCCGGCAAGGAGCAAAGCCACAGCAACGATCACCAACTCTGCACTCTTCGCTGTTGCGAAGCGGTCAGCGCCTCCCGTTGTTCAGCCCGGTGAAGCCGTCAGCTTCGACGTTCGCATCACCAACCTGTCAACGAAAGAAGTTCCCTCCACCGACTTCATCGACTGGTTACCTTTCGATGGCGACGGACGCACCCCCGAATCTTCATTCAATGGAGAGCTCGACCTCACGAGCGTGTCGCAAGAGGCCGGGGCCCAGCAAACCCGGATCCTCTACACCTCCTACGATCAGTCGAAGATCGATCTGAAAACCGACCTCGATCCCGAGGCCATGTCGGCGAGCATCGTGTGGTGCGAGGCGACCGAGTTTGCGAAGTCCCCCGGCTGCCCGTCAAACATGGCTGAGGTTACTGGCCTGCGATTCGTAGGCGGCGAGATGGGACCGGGCACCTCTACTACGATGCGCATCGTTGCCGCACTGCCCAAGGGCAAAGCAGGTGACGTACTTGCAAACACAGCCGGCGGGCGGGCGGGAGGTTTCACCACAAATCTGCTCTCGAACGTCACAGTGGCCAACATCGTTTCCTCCTCGGTGAGCGGTGTTGCATGGCAAGATGCCGATCATGACGGCGTAATGGCCGACGATGAGAACCGTCTAGACGGCGTTACCGCCGTGCTGAAGGATGCCGCCGACAATGAGGTGGCGCGCACTGTCACCAACGACAAGGGTGAGTACACCTTTGAGTGGATCCTCGCCGGTGAGTACACCGTTCACTTTGAGACGGTGTCGCACAAAATGCCAACTCAGAAGCAGGTAGGCACCGATTCGAGCGTTTGGTCTCTGATTGATGACTCCGCCACCGCAGCAGTTTCAGTTCCCCTGGGAACTGACGTTCGCAACATTCATGCCGGTTTTGTCGATCAAGTCGACTTGCAGGTCAAAGGCCTGAAGGCAAGTTCAGGAACAATCGGCCAGCAGGCAAGCGCAACCTTCGAGGTCTCAAACGAGCTCAGCTCCGATATTCATGAGCCCGTAGTTGTCTTCACCGTTCCCAGTTCCTTAAGCGATGTCAAGGTGATCGCGCCCAGTGGCTGGACTCTCGTCGACAATAGTGATGGCACCTGGACCGCAACGGGACCAAATACCTTCGCCGGGGGCGAGAAGGTTGAGTTCGACATTACTGGAACTGTGAAGGTGATTGAAGAACTCACGTTCACGGCCACTGGAACTGCCAGCAACGATTTCGAGCCAAAACTCGACAACAACGAGGCAACGCTCAGCACAACGCCGCCAGAACCTGCAACCATCTCAGGGTCAGTTTTCAGCGATTTCAACGCGGACGGTGTCTGGCAAGACACCGAGCGCGCGGTTGAAGGGTGACCGTGACGTTGCGAGACAGCAAGGGCGAAGTCGTGGCCTCGGTTGTCGTCGGTTCTGATGGCTCCTTCATATTCCCGAACCTGCCCGGAGGCGACTACACCGTCGAACTTGATCAACCAGACGGGTCAACCATCTCAACACCGGGTGGCTCGAAATGGTCCGTGACAGTGGCACCCGGAGAAACCGCTACTCACGAGTTTGGCCTGGTCAAAGAGGTAGACCTTCAGGTCGAGGGGGTCTCGGTTACAGTCGGCACCGTTGGGCAAGAGGTCAGCGCGGTATTCAGCATCTCGAATGCCGGTAAAGACAACAACATCACGAGCCCGCGAATCATTTTCACCGTTCCGGAATCTGTTTCTTCACCCACCGTCTCAGCTCCCAAGGGCTGGACGGTGACCAAAAACGATGATGGCACGTGGACTGCAGTGGGCCCCGAGGCTTTCGCCCCGGGCGATGCCGTGGAGATCACCGTTTCTGGCACGGTCACCTCGACAGAGACCCTCGTTTTCAGCGCTGAGGGATCCACACCGTCCGATACGGAGCAAAACCTGGCAAACAACCGGGCCGAACTCACTGGTGTTCCGGTGATTCCTGCTTCAATCACAGGGCTCATCTTCAATGACCTCAACGAGAACGGTATCCGAGATGCGGGCGAGAAGCCGTTCGGTGATCTTGAGATCACATTGGCGGGCCCCGGCGGTAAACCTCTAGAAAAGGTTGTTACAGAGGCCGACGGAGCATTCGCGTTCCTCAAGCTGCCCGCGAGTGACTACAAGGTCTCGTTCAAGGCTCCGAAGTCTTACCGTCTCACAACGGGAGGCAGCAACTGGGAGGTACAGCTCGCCCCGGTGACTCGGCCAATAATGAGTTCGGTCTTGTAAAAGCTACAACGCCAAATAAACCCGAAGATAGGCCGGGCGAAAATCCAATCACCGACAAGTCGGGAAAGAAACCAAACAACGCCGCTTCGGATGGACCGGGAACGGCACTGGCAATGACGGGTAACGACCTGCGCGGAGTCATTGTTCTGACGGTATTAACCCTGCTCGTTGGAGCAGGAATTCTACTGACCGCTCGATTGCGGACTCGCGAACGAAGAAAAAACTAGGAGAAAAGTAGTCATGGGGATGACTTACAAGTGCAGACTAAAACGTCTGACCTTCGAGTGGGTGCCGAGCCTTCGGCACCCACCATGGTGGGTGATGCCGATTTGCTGCGCGACTACCGCGCTGGCGATAAGTCAGCACTCGCAAAGCTTCATGAGCGGTATTTTCGGGCTCTAGTTGCTCGCGCCTACCGACTGGTGCAGAACCCAGCGGATGCGGAAGACTTCGCATCGGAGGCATTCTTTCAGGTCATCAGAGCCATCGATTCTGGCAAGGGTCCGACCGTCTCGATGTGGCGCTACCTGCTCACCACAGTTCGATCAGTCGCGATCACCCACTCCTCTCGGTACGACGCGATCACCTTGGAGCCTCATGAAATCCAGGAACAGATCGATCTCCAGACTTCGATGCCGAACGAGAGAACACTTGACGACACAGTCACGACTGCGTTTCTGCAACTCCCTGAGCGCTGGCAGCTTGTCATCTGGTATCGCGAGGTTGAAGGCTACTCGCAGCGCGAAACCGCCAAGGTGCTCGGGATCGCCGAGAACGCAGTCGGAGTTCTCTCCCACCGAGCCCGCAGAGGGTTTCGGGCCGAGTATCTTAAAGCTGTCTTGCGGTCTGATTCTTCCCGATCGTGCACACGGTTACGCCAACAACTCGTGAAACATCATTCGTCACGAACTGAAAAGCCCCTGAAACTCCACCCCGATCTTGAGCAACACCTAGAGCATTGCCGTGCCTGCAAGGGTGTCCTGGTAGAGGCTCACGAGGTGACCAATCGGTTCGGTCGTGCCATGTCGCTTGCACTGATCGGGACTGCCCTCGGAGGGACTGCGGCTGGTGGCCTGGCACTGAATTCAGCTGAGCCCGCAAGCGCAGCGCCTCTCAGCAGCGGCCTCGCCCAAAGCACAGCCCTGATCGCAAAAAAGTCGATACTGACCATCGCAGCGGTCGTTGCGGTATCAATCATTGCAGTGACAGTCGTGCAGATAGCCGCCTCTGACACCGGACGCGTGCCGGCAGAGCTGAGCTCTACGGAAACAAAACACCCTGGTCAGAAGCCGCTGGTACTCGATTTCCCGGTTGAGAAGGCTCTCCGCGAGGGTTCCCCGGAAAAGCCGATTCAGGTGTTCACCGAGAAAGTGAGTGATGGCTCCTGCGGTGTGAAGTTTGTTCCCGCGAGCGACAGCCAAGAGAACGCTTACTTCGAGCAATCAGCGGAAGGACATGGCGAATGCCACATACGAACCTCACGAAACGGCGCTGAGATTTCAGACTTTCAGATGGGCGATGGCGTGCAGCGTATCTATGTGAAGCGGGCGGACACCTACGCCTTCGCCTTCGAAACAGACCTCACGGCAACGCGCACCCTCACCTTCAGGCTCCTGCCTGAGCTTCTCGAAAGTTAGCGACTGCCTGGTTTAGTTGGGAGCGCTCTCACGCTAACTCTTCTACCATCGGTACTACGGGTGCATCTGGAACAATCCACAAGGAGAGCGTCTTGACCAAGCAGTACGACCACATCGTTGTCGGCGGGGCATCATGGGCCTCGCCACCACCTGGCAACTCGCCAGCCGAGGCAAGCGCGTGCTGCTTCTTGAACGGTTCGAGACGCATCACACCCGTGGTGCTTCGCACGGCTCTACCCGCAACCTCAACAACGCCTACCGCGAGGACCACTATCTCGATCTCTTCGACGAGGCCTCGGCGCTGTGGCGTGAGCTTGAGGCAGGATCCGGCACCCCGCTCCTTGGACTTCACGGGCTGGTATCGCACGGCGATCCCGAACGAATCGCCGCCGCCCACGATGCGCTACAGGCTCGCGGTGCCGACATTTCGGTTGTGTGCGCCGACGAAGCTTCGGCACGGTGGGCGGGCATGAAGTTTGAGGGAAACGTACTCATTGGGCGTGAGGCCGGCATCATCTTTGCTGCTCGCGCACTCGACGCGTTCAGCTCCGCGGCAGAAGCCGCGGGGGCGGTCATTCAGCGGGGGTGTTGGTGCTTGAGATAGACCCGCTCGCCGACGGTGCCTACGTAACTGTCAGGCACCCCTCAGGGGCCAAGGGAGTGGAAGGGCCAGTCCAAGACCTCTTCGCCTCCCACGTCACCGTCACGGCAGGCGCTTGGTCGAAACCGCTGCTGCGCGGAGTCATAGATTTGCCCACACTCACCGTGACCGAGGAGCATCCCGCGCATTTTACGCCCCGATCCACCGACCTGGAGTGGCCGTCCTTTAATCACTTGCTCGGTCCTGAGCTGCTCGCCGAGTTCGGCGGTGACGTGTACGGCATGCCGAGCCCCGGAGAGGGAATCAAGGTCGGGTTCCACTGCGTGGGTCCCGAGGTGGATCCTGATATGCGCGAGTTCCGTTCATCGGAGCACCTGCGGTCGCAGCTACGCAACTATGTTTCGGAGTGGTTCCCTGGCCTCGATCCCGCAACTGCTTCAGAGGTCAGCTGCACATACACCTCCACCGATTCGGGAGACTTTGTTCTCGACACCGTGGGGCCGATCACCGTTGGTGCGGGATTCTCGGGGCACGGCTTCAAGTTCGCCCCGGCGATCGGACGCGTCCTCGCCGACGCAGCGTTGGGTCGTGCTCAGATTCCCGCGCCGTTCCTGCTCAGTGCTCACCAGTCCGTGTGACCCAGATACGGACTGGTGAGGGCACTCAGACCAAAGTTGGTTCCCCCAGGGAGAGCATCAAGCGGTTCGCCCAGTTGAAGAAGGCGCCAGCTTGAATGACGTCGAGTAGTTCGAGTTCATCGAGTCCTGCCCCACGCAAGGCCGCAATATGCTCCCCGCTGAAACGGGAGGCGTCGCGGTCAGCGCCACGGTCGCGCCGATGATCGCATTCCAACGGGGCGCAAACTCGGTGTCAATTCCCTCATCGAGCAGACGTTGCACCTCCGCGCTATCCGCGCCGTGCTCGGTCGCGAACCGGGCGTGTACCGAAGCGCAGAACACGCAACCGTTGAATCGCGATGCGGCGGCCGCGGCGATCTCCCGATCCGCTCGTGGCAAACCGGCATCGGTGTTCGTGAAGATGTCGAGGTCGGTGAGTGTGCGTTCAAGAAGTGCTTCAGGGTCACGCGCCAACACGCGAAAATACGGCATGTGGACCCGCTCACGTTCGACCAGGGCCTCGTAGTGGCGCTCGGTAAACTCAGCCACGGGCAGCGGTTCGAGCCAGGGCTTCCAGCCGAGCACGTCCTGGGTGAAGCGCGGCGGTTCTACAACCTTCGGGATGGGTGGCAGCTGCTCCGCGGTTTCGGCTGCGCGAGCGGGGCCTGTCGCATTCGCCGCCGCGGATTCCCACACCTCCTCCCGCCGTCGTTCGTCGGCGATGCGGGCCACTTGGGCAGCGAGTTCAGTGAGGTCGCTCGCTTTGGCAGTTTCGCCACCATCGGCCACTCGCAGTTCACCGAGCCCCTGTGCAACTCTCAGCTGGAACGCAAGGAACGCGACTAACTGCGACAGCGTCACAATGCCGGTTGTACTCCAGCCAGCATCGAGCAGGCGCTGCAGAGTTGCACGCTGGGCATCACGGGGGTGCAGCACCAGAAGGTGTGCGTGTTCGAGCGCCGCGGCCAGGCGATCCCCCAGCGCGTAGGCAGCCTCGACCGAGTCAACCGAGTACTCGGGACCCGTCACGCTCTCGATAGAGTTCTCGGCACGAAAAGCCCCGTAGGGGCCCTCACCCGCGGCATGGCGTGCCTCGGCAACGATCAGGGCTTCGAGTCGTTCACCACCGGTGTGACGCAGCAACGCACCATAGAACTCAACGGCCGCAGTCTGTCGGTGCAGCCTAGCAACAAAGAGAGCGACGGCGGCACGCTCCACAAGAGATACCTGCGAGGCATCAACCGGAATAAAGAGCGCCTCAAAGCTGCCCTGAGTGTGCTCGCGCGACTCGGGGCGACGGTCGCGCGCCCGGTCGCGCGCGTCACCCGAAGAGATACCGGTCAGTGCCGAAAGGATGTCGGTCTCAATACGGGTTTCGGTGGTGGTGGTCATGAGGAGTTCCATTCAGTAGAGGGTGAAGTTCGGTAGTCAGGAGCCATCAGATCACCCAACCGGGGCCGCGGCCTGGGATGGCCTCGAGCAACTGGCGGGTGCAGGAGTGCTCCGGCGAGCTAAAGACTTGCTCCGTTGGACCGTGTTCGATCTGACGTCCGCGCTGCAGCACAGAAACGGTGTCGGCGATCTGTCGCACGACCGCCAAGTCATGCGAGATGAACACGTAGCTCAGTCCGAGTTCCTGCTGCAGACGCGCGAGTAAACGCAGGATCTGCGCTTGCACCGTCACGTCGAGCGCTGAGACGGCCTCGTCGAGCACTACCAGTTCGGGCTCCACGATCAGCGCCCGGGCTATCGCCACACGCTGTCGCTGTCCGCCCGAGAGCTCCCGAGGTTTGCGATGGGCAAACTCGGGCGGAAGAGCAACGAGCTCTAGCGCACGCGATACCCTGGCACCGCGGTCCTCACGTGTTCCAATACCGAAGTTGCGTAGCGGCTCGATAAGTACCTGGTCAATGCTCTGCCGCGGATCCAAGGAGCCATACGGGTTCTGGTAGACAAGCTGCACGCTGCGCCGAAACTCGCGCAGGCCGCGTCCCCGCAGCTCGGTCACCTCGGTCTCACCCACACGAACGCTCCCAGCGGTTGGTCGAGCAAAGCCCGCGATTGCGCGGCCCGTGGTGGTCTTGCCCGATCCCGACTCGCCCACTAACGCGTGTGTCGTTCCACGTGGAACCGTAAACGACACATCATCGACCGCGACGAACGAGGCAGCTCCGCGCGCCCCCGAAACTCCTGTCGCAGTTCTCGCACCTCCAGCACCGGTGAAGCTGGCGCGGCTACAGAAATTAGGGGTTCAGGATCGGATCCCACCCCCTCCGCAACGTCTACCACGACAATCCGCTCGCGTTTCCCGGGGTTGCCGAACGCCGGGGCGTCGGCCATCAGCTGGCGCGTGTACTCGGATTCAGGCCGCGTCAGCACGCGCTCGCTCGGCCCAGCCTCTTGCACAGCACCGCCGCGCATCACCACAACGCTGTCGGCGCGCTCGGCGGCAACAGCGAGATCGTGCGTAATGAACAGCAGCCCCGTGCCGGTCTCCTGCCGCAGTCGGTCGAGCAGATCGAGCACCGTGCGCTGCACGGTCACGTCGAGCGCACTCGTGGGTTCGTCGGCGATCAGCAGCTCGGGATCGTTCGCAATCGCGGTCGCGATGAGCACCCGCTGGCGCATACCTCCCGAGAACTCGTGCGGGTACTGCTTTGCGCGCCGCACGGGATCATCGATCCCTACCTGGTCGAGCAGTTCGAGCACGCGACCACGAATGGCCCGCCGATCCTTCTGCCCGTGAATGCGCAGCGACTCGGCCACACTCGCCCCGATCGTGGCAACCGGGTTGAGGGAGTTGCCGGGATCCTGCGGGATTAACCCGATGCAGCGGCCACGCAGCCCGCGCCACCGCCGCTCCGAGAGGCCCACGAGTTCGGTCGGCCCCTCGCGCCGCTCGTTCAGTGTGATGCTACCGCCTGCAATGCGTCCATTGGCTGCGAGCAGGCCGATTACCGACTGGGCGACGGTGCTTTTGCCCGATCCCGATTCACCAACCACCGCGGTCACCTTGCCAGGAGCGACGTCGAAGCTGACGCCGCGCACTGCGTCGACAAGGCCGCGCTCGGTGCGGTACTGCACCACGAGGTCATGAATGCTGAGCAGCGGGGTCGGGGGCGCGGCGGCCACGAGCGTTGCGTGTGCGTCTGGGGTTCCCAGCAGCGTCTGACTCATCGCCCGCTCCCTCGATTGATGGCCTGGCTCAGCCGGTTACTCGCGATCACAACGGCCACAACCACCAGGCCGGGCAACACCGTCAGCCACCACGCGGTCGACACGTAGTTGCGACCCTCGGCAATCAGCAGACCCCACTCTGGAGTCGGCGGCGGGCTCCGTACCCCAAGAATCCAAGCGTAGAAATCTGCAGGATCGCGGACCCCAATTGCAACGCCGCGAGCGCGATGACGGGGGTCAGCGAATTCGGCAGCACGTGCCGCCACAGCACCCCGAAGAACCCACCGCCTGATCCGTACGCGGCCTCGACGTACTCACTCGCCCGCACGCTCACAACCTGCGCACGCGCCAGCCTTGCAAACACCGCGACAGAGGTCACGCCAACCGCGATCGCCGCGTTGGCGGTGCCAAAGCCGAGCAGAATCACGATGCTGAGCGAGAGCAGCAGGGTCGGGATCGCCAGCAGCACGTCAACCAGGCGCATCAGGGCCTCATCAAAGTGTCTGCCGAGAGCCCCGGCGGTCACGCCGATCAGTGTGCCGAACACGAGCCCGACGGCGACCGCAATCAGCGCGGCGCCAATTGACTGGCTGGCCCCGTGAATGACCCGGCTCAATAGGTCGCGACCGGTCGCATCGGTGCCGAACCAGTGTTCAACACTTGGTGCCTGCAGCGCAGAGGCGACAGTTTCGGTTGGGCTCACCGAGGTGAAGAGACCCGGGGCAATCGCCCAAGCTACGGCGACCAACAATATGAGCAGCGGCAGCAGGGTGCCAGGGGTCAGGATCTTGCGCCAGGCTTTCTGCGGGGCGCGCCTGCCCAGGCGGGTTGTGCTCTGTCCGGCGTCCGGGTCCGCGCCGGGCGTGGTCACAGCGCCCTCTGCGGTCTCGGCAACGATCTCAGTCACGGTCATGACACTCCTCCCGCAGAAACTGGCAGCTCTACCTCTGAACGATCGAGGGGTGCCGGAGCGCTCGCTGATCCCGGACTACCGGATCCCGAACCGCGAGCAGGTGCACGCCTGCCACCCCGGCGCCCACTCTGCCGAAGCCGCGCGTCGAGCACGGGGTACAGCAGATCGACGGCGAGGTTGATGGTGACAAACACGGTCGCCGCGATCACCACAACGGCAAGCAACACGGGAGTATCGCGGTTCGCGACGGCCTGCGCGGTGAGGCTGCCGATGCCGACCCGACCAAACACCGTCTCCGTGACAATCGCGCCACCCACCAGTTCACCAAAGAGCAACCCGGCCATGGTGAGGGCGGGCAGCAGTGCATTGGGAGCGACGTTTCGCCATAGCAACCACGACGTGCCGGCCCCCGCGCACGCACCACGGTGACGAACGGCTGCTCGCGCACCTCGTCAATGCTGCGCAAGAACACCTGCGCGAGCGGGGCGGCGATAGGGATCACGAGGGTCAGCGCCGGCAATACAAGCGCTTGCCCCTCGCTCGCACCAATCACGGGGATTAGCCCGAGCTGGAACGAAAAGATCTGAATGAGCACGATGCCAATCCAGAACACCGGCAGCGACACAAAGAGTGGTGGCAGGTTACGAAAGACGCGCCGCAGCCATCGACCCTTGCCGTAGCTCGCGGTGAACGCGATTACCCCAGCGAGAAACACGGCCCCCACGAGCGCGATCGAGGCGAGTGTGAGTGTGCCCGGCAGGGCCTCGGCGAGCAGTGTCGACACCGCGGCCCCGCTCTGCACCGAGTAGCCAAGATCGCCGGTCAGAAACGCACCGATCGAATCGAAGTAGCGCAAAATGAGCGGTTGATCGAAGCCGTACGACGCCCGGATCTCGGTCAGTTGCTCAGGCGTTAGGCCGAGATCCGGGTTGCCGTAGCGGGCCATGACGGCGTCGCCCGGCAGAGCCGCGAGCAGCACGTAGGCTACGGTGTAGGCGAGCGCGAGGACCAGGATGGCCTGGCCCACGCGTCGCAGAACTGCTGTGCTGGTCACTATTGTCTACTTACTTGCCGAGTGTGATGTCGTAGAAGGAAGGCCGGCCGATGGACTCTGTGTGGAAGCCCTTCACCGATGAGCGCAGGCCAAACACCTGTGGTTCTTCGAAGAGGGGCAGCACATATGCCTGTTCGGCGAGGCGTTGCTGCGCGGCGGCCGAAGCCTTCTGGCGTTCTTCGGTCGTTGGCACCGAGGCGACCTGATCAAGCAGACTGTCGAGCTCTGTGTCGTGCACGGTCTTGGTTTTTGTGTCGAAGTTCAGCAGTGCATTGCGATTCGTCGAGTAAAACTGCGACTTGAGCACGTCGTAGTCCGCGCGGCCGACCATTGAGTGATACACCTGAATCTTGTCTTCGTCGAGGCGGGCCTCGTCTTGTGCGGCCTGGTCACCCGCAAACAGTTCGACACCGACCCCGATCTTTGCCAGCTGCTCTTGGATCAGCGTGACGACCTCTTTGGAGCGCGGCTGCGGCAGCGCCTCATTGAAGGTGATACTGAGCTTCTGCCCGTCCTTCTCGCGGATTCCGTCTGATCCGGCAACCCAGCCGGCCTCGTCGAGCAGTTTCGCTGCCTTCGCGGGATCGTACTGGTAGTACTTCGAGGTGTCGGTGTAACCGAGCGCGGTCTTTGCGAGAATGCCGGTCGCGAGCGGGTAGTTCTCTGTAAAGAGTGTGTCGACGATCTTCTCGCGGTCAACACCCGCGATGATCGCCTGACGCACCTTGATATCGTTCAGCAGCGGGTGATTGAAGCGCAAGCTCAGACTGTTGTTCACACCGTTGGTCGAGGCCGCGACGAGGGTAAGGCCGTCAGCCAAGAACTGGGCCTCGTCAGGAGCGGGGATCTGCCGCGCGATATCGGCCTGGCCCGAAACCACAGTGCCAACACGCACGCTCGCTTCCGAGACCACCACAATGTCAATGCCATCGATCTGCGCAGCCCCCTGGTGGTCGCGAGCCTTGGGAGCCCAGTCGTAATCCCCGCGAGTAGTGAGCTTCAGCTCCGATCCGACTTTCTCATCGGCGATCACAAACGGACCGCTGCCGATGATCTTGTCTGCGTTGCCAGGCCCGAACTCCTCGCTTGTGCGGTCGAGAGTTTTGTTCGACAGCAGCCCCGAGTTGATCGTGGAGACCGCCTGCGCAAAGCCAGGCGACGGCGCGGTGAAGAAGAACTTGACCGTGAGCTCGTCGATCACTTCGCCGCGATCGTAGTTGTTGATCGCTTCAGAGACCGAGAGCGCCCGCTTCGTGTCGCCCTTACCAAAGAGGTCGAGGTTCTTTACGACGTTCTCCGCGTCGAGGGGTGTGCCGTCTGAGTAGGTCACTCCGTCGCGCAGCTTGAAGGTGTACTCGGTGGCCTCGGCGTTGACCTCTGGCAGTTCGGCCGCGATCCACGGCTCAAGTTCGAGCGTTTCGGGATCCTGGTAGAGCAGCCGGTCCGTGACCTGGTTGAGCACACCACCGTTCGGGTAGAAACCGCCGGCCGGTGGGTAGAGCGTGTTCCAGGTCTGCGGCTCGAGATAGGTCAGCGTGTTGCCGCCTGCCGAATCCGTCCCACTCGCGCTCGCGGAGCAGCCGGTCATCGCGAGGGCGACTACAGCTAGTGCTCCGACCAGGGCGATGCGAGGCTTCTTCATGAGGTCTCCTTCAAGTTCTGGCGGGCCGTTGTTGGCAGTTCCGCCGGTTGGTGGGCAGTGGCACCGTTCGATGCAACAAAAGCTATTGTTATACGTGACATTACTTTCTGAATATCTCCGACGTAACAGAACTTCATGTTGGGGCCCCGCCGTCACATACGGTCACACGGTTGCGCCCGCCCCGGTGCGCCGCGTATAACGGTCACATGACCTCGAAACCTTCCCGCGCCTCAATCGCCATCATTGGGGCGGGGCCACGCGGCACGTCACTCATCGAGCGGATCGGCGCCTCGCTCACAGGCCCGACCGCACTCGACCTGCATGTGATTGACGAGGCCCAGTCGGGAGCCGGCCGCATCTGGCGCACCGATCAGACACGCGAGCTGTGCATGAACACACTTGCCGGCGCGGTCACCCTGTTCACCGAGGAGTCAAGCTCGGTCGCGGGGCCCGTACTCCCCGGGCCGACGCAGTACGAGTGGTGCGTGCTGGTGCGCGATACGGGTGCGGTTCAGGATCAGGGCCACGCTAGCAACGTCCCAGCCTCGACGCCGTCGCCAACGATTCCGCCGGCACACACGGAGGCGTTCCATTCGTACCCGGTGCGCGACGGCCTTGCCGCCGAGTATCGCGAAGAGCTCGCGGGGATCCTGCCCGAGTCCCACCCCAGTCGTGCGCTCTACGGCGAGTACCTGAGCTGGTGCTATCACCGTGCTGTCGCCCAACTGCCGGAGGGTGTGCGTGTGATCCGGCATCGCAGTCGCGCGGTTGCGGCCAATCGCGCCGATCGCCCCGACTCGCGCGAAACCATCCTGCTCGCCGACGGCACCAACGTCACTGCAGACTCCGTGATCATCGCCGCCGGGTGGCTGCCTCGCAACGAGACTTCGGCAGAGCAAGTATTGGCCACCGCGGTCGCAGAGCGACCCGAGCTCACCTGGGTGCGCCCAGAGAGCCCGGTCGACCAGGATCTCAGCGGCATCGCCCCCGGATCCGACGCGATTGTGCGGGGCCTCGGCATGGGGTTTTTCGACACAATGGCGCTGCTCACGGTGGGCCGCGGCGGCGTGTTCGCGCCGGATCCGGCAGCCCCCGGCGGCCTATGCTACACGCCGTCTGGGCGCGAGCCGATCCTGCACGTGACGTCGCGGCGCGGAGTACCGTTCCGGGCGAAATCGCTCTACCATTCACTCCCCCCGAAACCCGCGCAGCGTTTCTTGCGCGGGTTGACTGGGAGGCCGCTCCGCGCCCCATCAACTTCGATCAACAGCTGTGGCCTCGGATCGTGGCCGACGCGTATCTCGACTACTATGCAACGCTGCATCGAATGCGGCCTTTGGCGCTGACCGCGAATCCCGACACGATCCACACGGCAATTCTCGAAGCACTCAATTTGCTGCTGGCCAATGAGGTGCCCGTCCACCTCACCGCCGCGCCCGCGCGCATCGGTGAGTCACTGGCGAGGTTCGTGCCGGATCCTGCCGACCGCTTCGACCTCGCCGCTGAAATCGAACCGGTCGACGGTGTCTTCGCGCAGCCAGCGGACTTCGATGCCTGGGTGCGGGATCGCGTCGCACGCGACCTGCGCGAGGCGGAGCTGGGCCGAGACAGCGCACTGAAGGCAGGACTCTGGTCAGTGAGCACCGCGCGGGCGGTAGCAAACAAGATCGGTACGCTGGGCAGTTTCGACGCCGAATCGCGCCGCTCGGGATTCGCGCTGCTGCAGGCGGTTGGCGGCATGGTGGGATCGGGCCCGCCAGCCTTCCGCAACCGACAGTTGCTCGCACTTGCCGATCAGGGACTCGTGAGGTTCATTGGGCCGGGGCTGCGGTGTCTATCGAGGATCAGGGTTTCGCAGCGGCATCACCGGCTGTGGCGGGATCGCGGGTCACGGCTCCCGCGCTGATCGACGCGTGGATGCACTTCCACGACCTCACAGAGACGCGGGATCCGCTGTCGCAGAGCCTCCTTGACGCCGAACGAGCTCGGCCGTTCAATGTCGCGAAGCGAGACGGCAGCGAGACCGCCGTAACCAGGGCCTTTGATGTTGATGGTGATACGGGACGACTCGTTCGTGCCGACGGCACGCTCGATCCTACCCTCCACGTGGCGGGGATCCCGGTCGATGACACCCTGCACGACACCATCATTAGCCCGATGCCGGGCACCGATCCCCCGATGCTGCGCGAGACCGACCGGGTGGCCCGCAGCGCGCTCGCAATTGCCGGGGTGTCGGTTACGGCAGCGAGACAGGGCTCTCAGAGCGCTCCACACGCAGCGCCGTCAGCAGTTCCGCAGCGCTAGGGTGCACCGCAGGCTCAGCGAGCGGTCCAGCCAGCAAAAGCTCCAAACAGTTACGTGCCGCTTCGCGATCAGCCGGTTCGCACGGGGTTGCAGGCAGCGCAACGGCCTCCAACAGCGCCTCAACGCTGTGCACGACCGAGGCCTGACCGGTGCTTGACCGCACGTTCCACGCCTCCCCAAAGCGGGTGACGTTTGTGTGCGGTCCCGCCTCCGCGTCCACCAGCGCTGTGAACGCGGAGCCGATCCCGAGCACCCCAACTAGCTGCGTGAGCTTCGTGCTCACCGCACCGCCCGGGCATGCACCGCACATCGTAGTTCTCCGACTCCCGTTAGGGCATCACGTCGCCGCTGTTGGGGCCCAGCGTTTGCCCCGTGTAGAGGTCGCCCGAGGGCGAGGCCGCAAGCAGCAGCGCGGTGGGAGCGACCTCCTCGGGCGTGCCAAAACGACCAACCGGCAACTCGGCCCGTTTTGCGTGTTTCCAGTCTTCTGAGAGACCACCGATCAGCGGCGTCTCAATCGGACCAGGGGCGATCGTGTTCACCAGGATGCGGTGTGGAGCGAGCTCAAGCGCGAGGGCCTTACCCAGACCGATCACGCCCGCTTTCGCGGCGGTGTAGTGGGCAAGGTTCACGCCGCCTTTGATGCCGAGTTGAGAGGCGACGTTGATGATCCGGCCGCCACCGCGCGCAACGAGGTGCGGTGCCACCGCACGCGCGGCAAGAAACACGCCGGTCAGGTCGACCGCGACGGTCGTGTTCCACGTCGCGAGGTCCATTTCCAGAAACGGGGTCTCGTCGAGGATCCCCGCACTCGACACCAGGATGTCGATCCCACCGTGCGTGGCGGCCGCAGCGTCAACAGCGGCAACCATCGCCTCCTCGTCGGTCACGTCAGCGGCGTGCGTCGTGACGGCGACGCCCGCGGCCCGGCACCCAGCAGCGACCGTTTCAACCCGCGCCGGATCCCGATCGAGCAATGCGAGCGCAGCTCCTTCACGGGCATACAGCGCGGCGATTGCCGCACCGATGCCACTCGCCGCACCAGTGACCACCGCAACGCGGCCCGCCAGTTGTCCAGTCTGATTCATCTCGCGGTCCTCCCTAACTCGGCCAGCGAACGGTGAGTCCGCCGTCCACGATCAACTGCTGCCCGGTGATGTACCCGGCGTCGGCAGAGGAGAGAAAACGGATCGCCCGCGCGCACTCGTCAACGTTGCCCACACGACCCCATGGAATGATCGACCCCGCAGCTTCGAGCCCGTCCTTGCCGAGCGAGTTCACGCTGTCGAGCGACTGCGGGCTCTCGATCAGGCCCGGGATCACGGTGTTGACACGAATGCCGCGCGGTGCAAGCTCAACCGCGAGCGAGCGGCACAACCCGAGCAGCCCCGACTTCGCTGCGGCGTAGTGTGCGTGCTCTTCCCAGCCGTACACACCTCCAGCAATGGAGGACGTCGCCACCATCGCCCCGCCTGAGGGCATGCGTGAGGCCGCAGAGCGGAACACACGCATCACGCCGGAAAGGTCAACCGCCATCATGTCGTCCCAGGCATCGTCGGTCATGGTTTCGATGGGATTGCGACGCAGGATTCCCGCGGCCGCAATCGCGATGTCGAGCCGCCCGAACGTGTCGATAGCGGCCTGCGCGAGCGCCTCGGTGCCGTGTTCACCGTCAAACTGACGCACGTCCATCGGCACGGCGACACAGCGCCCGCCCGCGGCCTCGACCAGCGCGACGGTTTCGGTTGCGGAGTGCGGATCACCCGGAAACACTCCGATCACAGAGTGGGCGCCGGCCCGAGCGTACGCTACGGCAAGCGCCTGGCCGATCCCGCTGGCACCGCCCGAAATAATGGCGACCTTGCCCGCCAGTTCGTCGTCGCGCGCGATCATGCTGACACCTCCGCGGGCTTCGCGGTGGAGGGATTACGAGTGCCGAGCATAAACAGCGCCGACAGAATCATGAACAGGGATCCGGTCAGTATCGCCGCGGTGCCCATCGAAACGCCAGCGCCGAGCAGTATCGCGAGCAGCGCCGACCCCGTGATACCACCGATCGGCGCCATCACGTGCGCCACGTTCGTGCCCATGCCGCGCACGTGAGCCGGGAACGACTCGCCCATGTAGTACAGCAGAGCGGCGTACGGCCCGGTCAAGAAGAACAGGGTGAGGGCATACATCGGGATCGTGAACCACGCCTCGCCCGGCCCGAGCAGCATGATAAGGCTGATCACGCCACCCGCGAACCAGCCGATCACAACGGTGTTTTTGCGCCCGATCTTGTCACCGATCCAACCGTGGAAGATGTAACCAGCGAAGCCAACCGCGTTCGCAAGCACCAGGATCAGCAGGGCGTTATCGAAGGAGACACCCTTCGCCTCGACCAACACGGTAGTACCGAGCACCGAGAAGATCTGGATGCCGACCCAGTTGGCGAACCAGGCGAGCGCGAGCATGGTCGTGTGACGGCGCAACGCGGGTGTGAACACGTCGATGAGTCCGGTCTTGTGCTCGCTGCCCGCCTCGAGGTCGTGCTCTTTCGCGAGGGCCTTGGCACCCACGACGTCACCGGCGGCCTGGCGTCGCCGCACCTCTTGGATCGCGGCAAACGTCGGTGATTCCGGCAGCCGCGAAGCCATGAGCACCACCACAAGCGAGAGCACACCGGCGACCACAAAGCTCCAGCGCCAGCCGATCACCGGCAGCAGCAGCGCGCTCAGGCCGGCAGAAATCAGCGCACCAACCGGCCATCCACCTTGCACAAGCGCATACATGAGCCCGCGGCTCTTCACGTTGCGGTAGATCTCGTTCAGGTAGACAGCGTTCACGACCTCCTCCGACATAGAGAAGCCGGAGAACGCGCGGATAATGACGAGCGAGGCCGCGCCAGCGGCGAGGCCGGTGAAGCCCGAGGCAACGGCGCCACCGATCATCAGCAGAATCAGCGCGCGCTTGCGGCCGAGCCGATCCAGAATCGTGCCGACAGCAAGTGACACAACAAAGACGCCGATCGTAGCGTAGGTGTTGATGGCGGCCATTTCGGCGGTTGACCAGCCAAACTCCTCGGCGATCACCGGAAGCAGGGTGCCAAACAGCGTGTAGTCGTACACCGAGGCCACCCAGGCGATGAAGCAGACTACGGACACCTTGGTGACGGTGGCCTTGGTAATGGGCACGTTCCAGGGCTCAACACCCTGAGTGGCACCCGTCGTTGGGCGCGTGTTGACGGACATGTGCAGTGGTTCCTAACTGAACGGAGTAGTGAGGGTTAGATCGCTCGCGGAAAGCGGGCAGAAAAGTCGCGGGCTACGTCTTCCATGAACATGAACTCGACGCCATCGTGACTCGAAATGTGGTCAAGGAGGCGCTCAAGCATGAGAAGGTTCTGGGGGCGGCCGCTCACGTCGGGGTGGATCGTGAGCGGGAAGACGGCGTAGTCCATCTCGCGGTAGACCCAATCAAACTGGTCTTTCCAGAGTTGCTCAACGTCGCGCGGGCTCACAAAGCCGTGGCTGTTCGGGCTGCCCTTGATGAACATCATCGGCGGCAGGTCATCGAGGTACCAGCTCGCAGGAATCTCGATGAGGTCGGTCTCTTCACCTCGCACGAGCGGGTGCATCCACTCTTTTGCGCTGGCGGCCTCATAGTTGATCTTTGTCCACGAGTCGCCCACGCGCACGTAGTACGGGGTGTGGTCGTCGTGCATC
Source organism: Leucobacter coleopterorum (assembly GCF_011382985.1). GTDB lineage: Bacteria > Actinomycetota > Actinomycetes > Actinomycetales > Microbacteriaceae > Leucobacter > Leucobacter coleopterorum. The sequence goes on along the minus strand of NZ_CP049933.1, from coordinate 465,970 downwards.
AGCGAGTGGTCGTAGAGAAAGCCGCGCTCGAGCAAGATCTCGTTCGTCACCTTCGAGAACTCCCACCACGGCGCGACGTAGCCGACCGGGCGCTTGCCGGTGCGGGTCTCGAAGAGCTCGATGCAGTGGTCGAGCACCTCGGTCTCTTGCTCGCGGGTCATCGCGATCGGATTCTCGTGACTGTAGCCGTGCACACCGACTTCGTGCCCGGCGGCAACTGTCGCGTCAAACTGCTCAGGGAACGTCTCAATCGAATGCCCGGGCCAGAACCACGTGACCGGGATCTGCCGATCCTGCGCGAGTTTGAGCAAGCGAGGCACACCCACCTCACCCGCGAACAGACCGCGGGAGATGTCGCCGGGCGAATCCTGCCCGCCGTACGACCCCAACCAACCGCCGACCGCGTCGACGTCGATTCCGATGCTCACCATAATTTTCTTGGCCATAACTACTCCTTTGTGTTTGTGTGGGTGTTGCTCACTGCTGCTGGTCTGAGGAATGCTACGTGCAACATCACGCTGCGTAGCGGGTAAAGGCTTCGGCAAAACGATCTCGGTGCGGACCGCTGAGCAGCAGTGCTGCGAGGATCCGAGCCTGGAACGGGTTGAGGTCCCCGGTCGGGATCGCGCCCGCCGCAACCAGATCGGTTCCGCCGCCGTTGCCATAAATAGGCACGACTGGCCCCCAGGGCACCCGAGTCGCAAGTAGAACGCTTGTGCCCTGCGCTGTCAGCCGTGCCACTTCTTCGGCGAACCCGGGGCCCGCGTTGCCAACACCCGTCCCCGCGAGTACCAAAGCGGCTGGTGCATGATCAGGTTCACCGCCGCTATTGGCCTCTGCCCAGCGTCGGGCGTTCTCACCCGCGGTGCGCAGCAGCGATACTTCGGCTCCGGGGTATGCGAAGACGATGTCAACTCGCGTGTGATCAAACGCAGCATGGAGCGGAAGTGGTTCGTGGGTGCTGGTCGGTGCGGCAATCTGGATCACCTCGCTGCCACGCCTGCGTGCCACGACGGTGCCGCCGGCGAACGGATCTCTCGCCGTTGTGTGAGTCTTGCGAGCCCCGCGCGCGGTTCGTGCGCGGCCCCCAAAAGCGATGAGCGTTCCGCTATTGCCGAGGGCCGGTTCTCCCGCGAAAGCAATGGCATCCTGCAGATTCAAGGGTCCGTCTGGTGACAAGCTGTCGGCGGTAAACTGTGCCCCGGTAAACACGACCGGGATCCCTCGCGGCACAACGAGCGATGCCAAAAACGCCGTCTCCTCCATCGTGTCGGTACCGTGTGTCACCACCAGGCCGCAGTTTGCCGGATCAGCGGTCTCGGCAATCAGCGCTTCACACACGGTGCGCAGTTCGGCGAGGCCCATGAGATAACTGCCGGTGGTGAGCACCTCTCGGGTACTGAGGTGTTGCTCGGAACGCACCAGCTGCGCGAGTGATTCAGCCGACTCGGCGGCTACCGCTCCCCCCACTTCACTGCGGGTAGACGCGATGGTCCCACCTGTGCCGAGAATTCGTATCTGGGGCACGTAACACTTCCTTGGGTTCAAACTGTGGAGGCCGCCTGGAATGGCGTTTTGTTGAGGGCAAACGATTGCCGCAAACGATTGCCTACATCATAAACATTGAAACTGCACTCTGGCAAGTCACGCTAGAACGGCGACACAAGCGCAACACCGCACCCCAAGCATCCTGTGAGAGAACGTCACTAAACTGAGGGGACGCTATCCATCCGAAGTGCACACTGCACCTTCGCAGCGCGCTCGAAGGAGAACCCGTTCAGCATGCAGGCCGCACGACCCGTAACGTTGAAAGAACTGGCCTCCGAGCTCGGACTGAACATTTCGACGGTTTCCCGCGTGCTCAGCGATCCGCTCGGCCGAGACGGCAAGTGGGCATCCCCCGACACAACACAGCGCATTTTTGCCCTCGCCGAAACACGAGGCTATCGACGCAACCCCTACGCCGCTTCGCTGCGCACCAACCGCAGTAACCTCATCGGGGTCATCGTGCCGCGTTTGCAAGACTACGTGCTCGCCACCATTTACGAGGGAATCGACGAGGCCGCGCTATCACAGGATTACCTCACGATGGTGTCGAACTCGCTCGATGTTCCGCAGCGGCAACGGGACAAAGCAGAACGGCTGCTCGATCACCGGGTCGACGGACTCATTTTTGGCGACGCGGCCGAGGCCAACCGCGGCTACCTCGATGAGTTGCGTGACCGTCGCGTGCCGCACACACTCGTCAGTAGGCGGATCGCGGGGCACACCTCGGTCACCTGCGACGACTACCGCGGCGGACAACTTATTGCGGAGCATCTGGTGGCTCGGGGACGGCGAGTCTTCGGGGTCATCGCGGGCAAGCCGGGCACCTCAACGTCTTCCGAACGCACCAGCGGATTTCTTGATGCACTGGCCGAACTCGGCATCACCGAGGATCAGGTCACCCTGGCACCGGGAGGGTTTGACGCCCCAGCCGGCCGCGAGGCTGCCGAACAAATCCTGTCTGAAAACCCAGCAACCGACGCGATCTTCGCGGTCAACGACTTCGCCGCTATCGGAGCCCTTGGGGTGCTGCACAACCGCGGGATCCGCGTGCCCGACGACATCGCACTCGCCGGCTACAACGACACCGCCCTCGCCGCTGGGGTCAACCTCACGACTGTGCGCTCCCCCATGCACGAGATCGGTTCTCGCGGGTTCGCCCTGCTCATTGACCAGCTCGGCGGTATCACAACCGAAAGTGAGCAGTTGCAGCCAGAACTCATCGTTCGCGATACCGCTTAACGAGAGCCGGTCACACCTCATCGGGTCAATTAGGCACAGCACTTTGGTACCGAAACTGTGCCCAATTGACCCGCTCAGAGAACATCTACCGCCGCGGAAGACCTGCGGATCCGACGGCACCCTCCGCAGTCGCCTCTCCCTCGCGCCGCTGGCTGTCTTCGACCACAGGCTTACGCGCAGACCGCACCAGCATCAGGTACACCACCGCCGTCACCACAAACCCAACCAGCCACGCAATGTCGATGTTCTGCAGCGGCGCGGCGAACGGCCCCGTGAACAACGGGGTCACCATGAACGGCACCTGGGCCGCCAGGCCGATCCCGTAACTGCCGAGCCCAACAGCGTTCCAGCGCCCATACTTGCCGTTGCGGGCAAACAGCGCATCAATGTCGTAGTCACCCTTGCGCACAATGAAGTAATCGGCCAGGTTAATTGCCGACCACGGGATCAGCACGTACAGCAGCAGCGTGAGGAAACTCTCGAACATGGTCATAAAGTCACCCTGACCAAGCAGCGCAATGAGCGTAGCAACCGCTCCACACACCAGGGTCGTCCACACCCGTGTACGGCTGGTGATCACCAGGCCGCGCATACCGGACTGCATGGCGGTCAGCGCGTTCATCACCGCGGAGTAGAGCTCTACGCCATTGATGAGCGCCGAGGTCACGGCAAACACAATCAAGACCAGGAGACCGATCGAGCCGAGGTGCTCCCCAATGCCGCGAGTGGGTTTTCGGGATTCGCCGCTCCCAGCAACACCCCGAGTGTCATGACGAAGACCGAGCTGACCACGAGTCCCAGATAGGTGGTCCAGAAGGCAGCCTTTGGGCCGGTGTCTTTGGGCAGATAGCGGGAGTAGTCAGAGACGTAGGGGGCATACGCGAGTTGCCACACGATGCCGATCGCGAGCATGGCAAAGAACCCCTCGAAGGTGAACTCCGCGTCGGCGCGCTGCGAGGTCACCTCAGGGCGGGTCCAGAGCATCACCATGCTGACGAGCACGGCGAGGGCAATAAGGATCGAGATGTACACCATCATCTTGCGCAGCATGTCGTAGCCGAACACGCAGAGTATCGTTCCAATCGCCGCAAAGACGACGATCGCGACCGAGGCGTTGAGGTCAGGGAACACCGCAAGCAGCGAGTCTTTGGCGACGAGCAAGATACTCGCGAAGAAGCCCATAAACATCACAAACGCGATAACCGCAAACAAGCTCGCGCCAAGGTATCCGAATTGCGCACGCGCCTGCAGCATCTGAGGGATCCCGAGGTGTGGACCCTGCGAGGCGTGAAGCGCGGACCCAAACGAGCCGATGACGTTGCCGACAAGGATCGCCGCGATGCTCCACCCAATGGGGAGCCCGTATGAGCCACTGGCCACGGCCCCCGTCACCACAGTCAACGGCATAAGGTTTAGCCCGAACCAGATGGCGAAGAGCGACCAGTTGGTCCCGGTTCGCTCCGTCTCTGGGATCGGCAAGATGTGCTGTTGCTCGAACCGCACAAACGACTTGGTCACAACCGGTGGTTCGTGATTCATGACTTTCTCCATCTGCTAGTGGGATCAGCGACCTTGCCAACCCGAAAGGTCACGCAGTGTTCGACTGCGCGTTGATCCCGAGCAACATCAAACGCGGCTCGCGCGGGGCCACGGCCATCGGCGAGCCGCAGAATCGAGGTGGTTAGAGCCCCGCCGTCTGGGTCGCCGCCGCGAAGGCGCGATCGAGTAGCTCCGCCAGTTCGTCAATGTCTTCGCGCGTCATCACGAGCGGCGGCGAAACCTGCACGAGCGGGTTGCCCTCGGCGTCGATGGCCACCCGGCAGAGCAGACCAACCTCGGCGAGCGCCGGGTTCAGGTGCTGGCCCACAAAGTCGTAAGCAGTGACGGTCTCGTGCACCCAACGCTTCGCCTCGTGATTCGTGACGAGTTCGAACGAGCGGTGGAAGCCGTCGCCGCGAAGATCCCCCACAATTTTCGCGTGTGTTAACGCCACGGCACTCAGTTTGTCGCCAAGGTAGGGGCTGAGTGCTGCCACGTTCTCGACCACACCCTCGCGCTCCATAATCTCCAGGTTCTTGAGCGCCGCAGCGCACGCCACCGGGTGACCACCGTAGGTGAGGGCGTGGTTGAACATGCCGAGTGGCCCGTCGAGCACCGTTTCAACGACCCGATCACTCGCGATCACACCACCGAGTGGCATGTACGCCGAGGCGATGCCCTTCGCGAAGGTGATCATGTCGGGCTGGAAGCCGTAGTGGGTTGATCCGAACCAGGATCCGAGGCGCCCGTACCCGGTGATGACCTCATCGGCGATCATCAGGATTCCGTACTTGTCGCAGAGGGCCCGCACGCCGGTGAAGTACTCGGGAGTGGGAGGGGTCAGGCTGCCACCCGCGTTCTGCAGCGGCTCCATGATGATCGCGGCGATGGTGTCGGCGCCCTCCTGCACGATCAAGGACTCGAGTTCGCCGAGCAGAAACTCGGTGGTCTGCTGCGGAGTTTCGCCGTCTGGGCGACGGTAGCGCTTGGTATTGTGCGTGTGGCGCACACCGTTCATGAGCGGCTCGAACATCTTCCGCACGTCGGTCATGCCGTTGAGCGACATGGCCCCGAAGCTGGTGCCGTGGTAGGCGACCCGTCTGGCAACGAACTTGTAGCGGGCGTGATCGCCCCGGGTGATGTGGTACTGCCGTGCGAGCTTGATCGCGGCCTCGTTCGACTCGCCACCACCCGAGGCAAAGAACACGCGGTTCAGGTCGCCGGGGGCGAGCTGGGCGATCTTCTGCGCGAGGAGGGCCGCGGGAGGGTGCGCCACGCTCCATGTGGTCTGGTACGGCAGAGCGGCCAGCTGATCCCGCACCGCGTCTCCGACCTCGGCACCGTGCGTGTAGCCGAGCTGCACGCAGAAGAGCCCAGCGAGGCCATCGAAGAAGCGGCGCCCGGTCTCATCGAACACCGAGCAGTGCTCGCCGCGCACGAAAATCGGGAGATCGTCTTCGCGGTACTTGCTCGCGGGGGTGAAGTTCATCACGAGGTGCCGTTTGGCAATCTCAGCGAGGCCGCTCGGGGCGCTGGCATCCTGCGCTGCATCCGCAAACTCAACCTCAAGTTCCTGTTGCAGTGTCATGGCTGTGTGTCCTCTCAGTCGGCTCTGACTCGGGAATCCCCGTCGGTGGATCCCATCGTGTCAGCGCGTAATCAATCAGTAAAATAGTTAATTCTTCTGGCCTGCATCTGCTCCATAGATTGAGCATTTTCACCAAGCCAATCGGGTGTAGCCACATTGCCGGTTGAGTTAGGCTGAACCGGCAATATGGCCACACTCGATTTGGGTGGAGCAGGATCACCCCCACTGCATCCACGTCGTTTTGTAGTCGGTGTAGTTTTCGAGCGCGTGCACCGAGAGGTCACGACCGAAGCCCGATTGCTTGAAGCCACCAAACGGAGTGGTGAAGCCGAGTGCGTCAACGGTGTTCACCGAGACCGTCCCCGCCACGAGTCTCGCGGACACCCGGTGGGCGCGAGCGAGCGATCCGGTCCAGAGTGAGGCCGCCAGCCCGTAGGGGGTCTCGTTCGCGCGCGCGACCGCCTCCTCTTCAGTGTCGAACGGGGTTACCACGGCGACCGGCCCAAAGATCTCACGGGTGTGCACCTCGTGGTCGGCGGGCACGTTCGTCACGATCGTCGGCTCGATAAAGGCCCGGGATCCGCCAATCTCTGGGCGTGCACCGCCCGCCACGATGCGGCCGTCCCGGCGGGCATTCTCGATAGTTGCCCACACTGTCTCGGCGTGCGCCTCAGACACGAGTGATCCGATGCCCGAGTCAGGATCAAGCGGGTCTCCTGGCTTATACACCCGCGCTGCCGCTGCGTACAGTTCTAAAAACTCCTCGTACACGGGCCGCTCAACAAAAATGCGCGAGTTCGCCGAGCATACCTCCCCCTGGTTGTAGAAGCTACCAAACGCTGCTTTCTCGGCTGCGAGCCGCAGATCCTCGCAGTCCGCAAAGATGAGGTTGGAACTCTTGCCGCCTGCTTCAAGCGCGAGGCGCTTCATGTTCGACTGACCCGCGTACTGTTGCAGCTGCTTCGCAACCTCGGTAGATCCGGTAAATGCCAGCATGTCAACGTCGTCGTGCAGGGCGAGCGCTTTGCCGACAACCGATCCTCGCCCCGTCACCACGTTCAGAATCCCGGCCGGAATGCCCGCTTCGATCGCCAGCTCCGCGAGCAGCAGCGTCGAGTGCGAGGCCTCGACCGGCGGCTTCACCACAACCGCGTTACCCGCGGCAAGCGCGGGTGCCAGCTTCCATGTCGCGATCTCAAGTGGATAGTTCCACGCGACAATCACGCCAATCACACCGAGCGGTTCACGGGTCACGAGGGCGGTCGAACCGGGTGGCGTGACCGGGATGAGATCCTCCTGCTTCTCAATCGCTTCTCCATAGAAACGGTAGAGGGCGGCGGATCCGGGGGCGTCAATCGTGGAGGACTCTCGCACGGGTTTGCCCATATCGAGGGTGTCGTAAAGCGCAAACTCGTCGGATCGCGCCTCGATCAACCGGGCAAGTTCCAGCAGCCGCTCTCGACGAAACGAAGCACCAGCGCGCGACCACTCGCCCGACTCGTAGGCGGCACGCGCCGCCGCGACCGCAGCGTCAACATCGTTTGAATCGCAGTCGTGCACGTGCGAGATGACGGCACCGGTGGCCGGATTCACCTTCTCGATGGTGTTGCCCGAGCGAGCGGCGACACGCGCTCCCCGATGAATGGACGACCGTCGAATTGCAGTGCGGCCGCGGCGGCCTGCCAATCGGCGAGAGTTTTAGACATGATTTCTCTTTCGTATTGTTGAGCTAGCGGGAGTTTTCAGACGCGGGATCAAGCAGCGCAGTAGGAATCGTTACCGTGGCGGTTTCGAGATCCTGTTCCTTGATCAGCGAGATGCCTCGAGTTTCAGGAATACTGATGACCGTCACCACACCAACGACACCCACCACGGCTAGGAAGAACCCTGGCACCAGGTGGTTGCCGGTCGCTTCGATCAGCCAGGTGAGCACATAGGGTGCGGTGCCAGCAAAGAGTGCCGCGGTAACGGCGTAGGCGATCGAGAGTCCGGTCTGCCGAGTGCGCGTCGGAAAGAGTTCGACCACCGTCACGGCGTGGGTGCCGAGCACAATCGCGAGAATCAGAGCGAGACCGAGCGTGGACACAAACGCGGCCCACTCCTCACCCGACGACATCAGGGCGAACATCGGGATCGAAAGCAAGACCTGTGCAATAGCCGCGGTCATCAGCACGGGCTTGCGACCGAAACGGTCCGAGGCGATGCCCGCGAGCGGCACCACGATCAGGCCAAAGGCCGACGCCATCGTCGAAAGCAGCGCCGCACGACCTGCGTCGATGCCAATGTAGACCTCTTGATAGGTGAATAGGTACACAAGCACCACGTAAAACGTGACGTTCATGAATATCTCCATGCCGCAGGTCTGAATGAACTGCTTGAAGTTGCGCTGAAACACCTCCTTGACCGGGGCGTGCGATACCGTCTCAAGCTCTTGCAACTGCTTGAACTCTGGCGTGTCTTCGATCTTGCGGCGAATGTAGAGGCCAACAAACCCGAGTGGCACGGTAATCAGGAACGGGATCCGCCATGCCCACGCCGTAATCTCGTCTGCGGTAAACGCCTGGTTCAGCAGGAACACGACAAACGAGGCGAGCAGAAACCCAAGGAGGCTGCCGAACTCAAGCCAGCTCACACCAAACCCGCGGCGCTTTGCGGGCGAGAACTCGCCCAGAAACGCGGCGGCGCTGCCGAACTCGCCGCCGGCTGCGAGGCCTTGCACGACGCGGGTGGCGATGAGCATGATCGGCGCCCAGATACCAATCGAGTCGTAACTGGGCAGCAGGCCGAGCACCAGGGTCGCCAACGCCATCGCCAGAATGACGAGCGAGAGGGTTTGTTTACGCCCCAGCCGATCCCCGAGCCGACCAAAAATGATCGCGCCGATGGGTCTCACAAGGAACGACACCGCAAACACCGCGAATGCGGCAAGCAGACCCGCGGTGTGGTTCTCCTCGGGAAAAAAGACCGCGGCGAGCGTGCCCGCGAGGTAGGCGTACACGGCCCAGTCGAACCAGTGCACGAGCACACCAATCGATCCCGCAACTACGTTTTTGCGCAGGCTCTTCTGGTCTATGAGATCGGCGATCTCGCGGTTTGGGGTTGCTGTCGACATTGACGTGCTCCTTACATTTGGGGTGGCCTATTGAAGGCGTGTGCGTTCCAGAGCCACGTCAATGGCGGTCCAGGCGAGCGCCGTCGCACCGTCCAGCAGTGTGCGCTCGGCGGTCGAGCCAACACAGGCGGCTGCAAACCCGGGCTGGTGGTTGCTTGCCTCGCCGCCCACACCGATATAGGGGTGGATCGCGTTCACCACCTGCGACACGTTGCCCATGTCGGTCGAGGCGCGATTCATGGTGGCGGCGACCGGATCGACGTCGAAATTGCGGCCGAGCAGCACCGCGTTGCCGCGATAGTGGTCGAGCGCGACCTCGTCAGTGCGCATTTCGGCGTAGCGCTCGCTCTCGGGAGTCACCGTCAGGGTTGCCCCGGTCGCGAGCGCACCCGCCTCGAAGCACTTCAACACACGCTGCTCAAGCTCCAGAAGCTGTGCGGTCGTTTCGGCACGCACGTACCAGCGCCCCTCGGTTCGCTCCGGGATCGCGTTCGGCGCTTCACCGCCGCGCGTCTGTACGCCGTGTACACGCACCCCGCGGGCAGTTGCTGCCGCAGAAGTGCAATCGCGAGCTGCGCCACCAGAAAGGCATCATTCGCGTTGACGCCGCGCTCGGGGTAGGCTGCGGCATGGGCCGCCTGACCGTCGTACTGCACGTGCCAGTGAGTCACCGCAAACGGCCGCGCCTCTGCCACGTCTACGGGGGCGGGGTGTGCCATCAGCGCGAGATCCAAGTTTTGGAACGCCCCGCGATTCAGCAACACGACCTTGCCACCACCACCCTCTTCGGCAGGGGTCCCGATCACTTCAACAGCGACGCCCAGCGAATCGGCGACAGCAGCAACCGCGAGCGCGGCCCCCACCGACATCGCCGAGATGAGGTTGTGGCCGCACGCGTGGCCGAGCCCGGGCAGCGCGTCGTACTCGGCTAAAAAACCAACAGTAAACCCAACAGCGCCAGCGGGCGCCCACACCGCCCGAAACGCCGTCTCGACACCCAGGTACGGTTGTTCGATCTCGAAGCCGTGTGTGGCAAGCACCGCAGCAACGGCGGCCGACGACCTGTGTTCTTGCCAACCCGGTTCAGGATCAGCGTGCAGTTGATTCGACAGCGATATGAGCTCGCCAGAGACCTCTGCGATGCGAGCCCCTGCGCGACCCTTCACATCTTTTTTACTCATCGCCGGGCACCCCGTACGAGGGCGCGGCCACGGGTTCACACCGCGATCTATGTAAGCGTCGCGCTGAGGCAACCACACGTCGAGCAGCTCAGCGAGGGCGGCGACCGGATCCGAGTCGGCCCAGTCCACTCGCAGATCAGTGACGCGCCACCCAGCATTCGCAACCACGGCGAGCCCCGCGGAGTGAACTGGGCCGGCCTCGCCGCCCGCGTCGACGGCGGCCCGCAGCCCCCTGAGCAGACGCTCTTCGATGCGCCCTGTCCCAGCGAGCGCCGCATCGGCCAGCGCGTCGAGTACATCGAGGTTTGCCAGCATGTTGCCGCCAGCAACAGCGTTCTCGCGCGTGACCGCACCAAAAACTCCAAGCGCGTGATCCCCCGCGTGCGCCGCGGCGCGACCAGCACTATCGAGCACCAGTAGTTGTCGGTAGCCGATGGTTGCGGGGTCGGCGGCACCCACCACAGCAGCGAGCGCCTGTTGCGCTGTGGCACCACCGCGCAGGGTCTCGAGAAGCAACGGACCGAGCCGAGGATCCGTCACGTTCTGCGAGTTGGCCCCGCCGACGCCGTCGGCCAGATTCAGGCAGCGCGCGGCGACGGCGGGCGACGATGAGGCGATGACCGAGCCAAACTCTCCGGTATCTGGGTCGCGCAAGATGAGTGAGAGTGTCACAGTGCTACCTCGCCCGGGGCCGGCGAACTCAGCACAGCAGTCGCGTCGATCTCAACGAGCCACTCGGGGCGTGCGAGTGCCTGCACCACGATGCCGGTTGAGACAGGAAACACTCCGCGCAGATACTTGCCCATCGTTCGGTACACGTCTTCGCGGTAGCGCGGATCAATAATGTAGATCGTCACCTTCACAACGTCTTCGAGCCGACTGCCGGCTTCTTCAAGCAGCATCTGAATGTTCTGCATCGCTCGCTCGGTCTGGGCGACCACGTCTCCGATGCCGACCGACTCACGGGTGTCGAGATCTTGCCCGATCTGGCCGCGCAGGTACACAACCCCGTTAGCGACAACCGCCTGGCAGAGATCGTTGTCAAGGTTCTGCTCGGGATATGTGTCCTTGGTGTTGAACGTTCGCAGGCGGGTGTGGGTCGGTTCAGACACGGGTTCCTCCTCGTTGAGCGGTGTCGGCATGAGCCGCGTAATACGTCCATTGTTGGGACCACCAGCCGATCTGTAAAATAGGCAAAAGTTACCGAGCTTATCTTGAAATCAGATTCTTGCTAGGCTCTGGGGCACCGTTCAAGACACCGCCGTCTGCCCTGGAGGACACCAATGGTTCAGCGATTCCCCATCACGCTCACGCAACTCACGTACTTCACGGAGTGCGCCAAAACGCTCAACATGACCGCGGCGAGCATGGAACTGCACGTCGCTCAGTCAGCCGTTTCGACGGCGATCACCCAGCTCGAAAAGTCCCTCGGGGCTGCACTCTTCATTCGCCAACACTCGAAGGGCCTGATTCTCACCCCCGCCGGATCAACCCTGCTGCACGACTCGCAACGACTCTTTGGGGTGCTCAACGACACCATCGACAGCATCCGCACCGATCAGAGTGAGGTGCACGGGCGCATCACCATCGCCTGCTTCAAAACGCTGGCACCGTTTTTACTACCGCGAATGCTCGGCGGACTGCGCACTCAGCACCCCGATCTTGAGGTGCTGGTGGTCGAGGGGGATCATGAGGAGTGCCTCGCTGCCCTGCGCGGTGGCCGGGCCGAGCTCGCGATCACCTACGACCTCTCATCCGAGGCGGGCATCGACAACACCGTCGTTGGCGAGTTTCGCCCGCACGTGATCGTTCACGCCAAGCACCCACTTGCCGGGCGCAAGCAGGTTCCGCTCGCCAAACTCGCCGCTGATCCGTTTGTGCTGCTTGATCTGCCCAGCAGCAGCGACTACTTTCTCGGATTATTGCGCGAGGCGGGGATCGAACCGAACCTGCGATATCGCAGCTCGAGTTACGAGACCGTGCGCTCCATGGTTGCGACGGGGCTGGGATACTCGATCCTGAACCAACGTCCGCAGATCAGTGAGACCTATGCCGGATCACGCACAGTGACCATCGAGATCAGCGATCCGGTGCCGAGCCTACGCGTTGAAGTTTCTTCCCTCACGCAGGTGCGCCGGTCTGCGCGAGCGAGGGCGGCGGAGTTGGCGGTTCGGGAGGTGCTTATGCCCTCAAAGAAACTCTAAAACAGATCGAAATTGGTTCTTCCATCTGCTGAATTGATGTAATGCGTCACGAACGCATATTGGCGGTGCACCCCTCCACTGTTGTTTGCTGGGAATCATTCACCGACCCAGTATTCATCGATTCAAGGGAGAAGAGATATGTCGAGCCAAGAGGCAGAAGTCACCGAGGTCGTCGTTGTCGGAGGGGCCAAGCTGGAGTGGCCATGAGTGAGCACCTCGGTGCGCGCGGCATCGCACACATTGTGCTGGAGCGCGACCGTATTGCCGAGAGATGGCGCACTGAGCGCTGGGACTCGCTCGTCGCCAACGGACCCGCCTGGCACGACCGTTTCCCTTCCCTCGAGTTTGATGGGTCTCCCGACGCGTTTGCCCCAAAGGAGCAGGTGGCGGAGTACTTCGAGCGCTACGCAGAGCAGATTGGCGCGCCGATTCGCTGCGGAGTGGAAGTGACCTCGGTGCGCAAACACGAGGGTGAGCCCGGGTATCGAGTCGAGACCACGGCTGGCTCGATCCACGCCCGCTACGTTGTCGCCGCGACCGGCGCGTTCCAGCTCCCCGCGATCCCACCGATTGTGCCCGCCGATACCGGCCTCACGCAGCTACACTCGAGCGGTTACCGTAATCCGCAGCAGTTGCCCGAGGGTGGCGTGCTCGTGGTTGGTGCAGGATCGTCCGGCGTGCAGATTGCCGCAGAGCTTCGTCAAGCGGGGCGCGAGGTCACGCTCGCCGTTGGCCCTCACGATCGTCCACCGCAGCGCTACCGCGGCCGCAACTTTGTGTGGTGGCTGGGGGTACTTGGCAAGTGGGATGCCGCCGCTCCACCCGAGGGGGCCGAGCACGTGACCATTGCGGTCAGCGGCGCAAATGGGGGTCACACAGTTGATTTTCGCGATCTGGCCGACAGCGGAATCACGCTCGTTGGGCGCGCGAACAGTTTTGCCAACGGGGTCATGGCATTCGGCAGCGATCTCAAGGAGAACATTCGGCTGGGCGACGAGAACTATCTGTCGCTGCTCGCAGAGGCCGACGCCTATATTGCTCGCGAGGGTCTCGATCTGCCTGAGGAACCGGAGGCCCACCTGCTCGGCGCGTACCCCACTTCTGCGACCGACCCCTGCTGTCGTTGGATCTTGCCGCCGCCGGCATCACCTCGATCGTGTGGGCTACAGGATTCAACGTGGACTACAGCTGGCTACAAGTCGATACGTTTGATGATCGCGGGCGACCGGTGCACCAGCGCGGGGTGTCTACCGTTCCCGGGGTCTACTTCTTGGGTTACCCTGGCAGTCGCGCCGCGGATCGACGTTTATCTGGGGTGTCTGGCACGACGCGAAGCACCTCGCCGATCAGATCGAGATTCAACGCGGGTATCGGGCGTATAAGCCTGTTGGAATCTTGAGTGGGGTTGGCGGGTAGGTTGCCGGGTGGAGCTCGGTGCCGGAGGATGCCATGCCCTCCGGCACCGAGCGTTCTCAAGTTCTCCACATAGACTGGGGCAAGCTTTACCACTCGGTGAGAAGGAGAAACGTTTGTTTCAGATGACCCAGCGCCGCCCAGCAGCGCAGTTCGCAGCGTTCGTCGCGCTTCTCACGGCATTCGTTCTGCCACTCACGGCGTGCAGCGGCGGATCATCCGGCACAAAGGCGACCTACACCAAGTCAGAGGGCGGCATCGACTCAACAATGACCATCACCGCAGAGGGCGATGACGTCACGATGCAGTCGATCAAGAGCGTCATCAACTACAAAAAAGCTGGGCTCAAAGACGAAGCTGAAGCGAAAGAAACATTCTCATCCGTCATGGAAGCTTACGAGGGCATCAAAGGGCTCACCCACAAGGTCGACTACACGGCCACCGACGCGACCGAAATTTTGACCGTCGACTACAAAAAAGCCGATCTCAAGAAGATCGCCGAGCTGACCGGCGCAGAATTTGACGAGTCCACCAAAGGCTCAAAGGTCAGCTTCGCAGAGACAGTCGCAACGGTTGAGGCGAGCGGCTTCACAAAGAAGGGCTAGCGCTACTCTACGAAGTCAACACACGCACGGCCGACCGTGCGCTGCTTAACGATCTCGACCGCGGCGAGGTGTTCGGGGTGCGCTGCATAAACCGCGAGCGCCTCGGCATCATCGTGCACGCTCTCAAGCGTCAGGTCCCAGTTAGCCTCGTGGTTGAGGGTGTTGCGGTAAAGCTTCAGTGACTGGAGGCCGTCAATGCGCCCATTGAGCGGCTCGAGCACAGCAATAATTTCGGCGGCTTGGGCATCGCGATCCGCAATTGACTCGCCGCTGAGCTTCCAGGTCACAATGTGCCGTACGGTCATTTTATTCTCCTAGCAATCACTATTGGGCCACGCGCAGGATCGCACGCTCAAGCTTTTCGGCATCCACACGCCAGATGGCGTGCTGCTTGCCGTTTATGCGAACGACCGGAATCTCCTCAGAGTAGAGCCGCGCGAGCTGCTCGTCTTCAAGAATATTGAACTCTTCGAGCTCGGTGACGGTCCCTTGCGCACTCAACTGCGCGCGAACCCCCTCAACAACCTCGCGCGCTTCGTCACAAAGGTGACAACCCGGCTTGCCGATGAGGGTAATGCTGACTGCGGCCATGATCCTCAAGCCTATTACAGCGACACCCGACTGGTCGGCAGTGAACCTATGGTCGAGGGCGTCGAGCAGCGAAACATTCAGGGCCCTGCAACCACTCGTAAACGAAGAAAGGCATCGAACCCAATCGTTCGATGCCTTACATCAATCGCACCCAAAGGCGCGTTGACTACTTCTTGTTGCGACGCTGATGACGCGTCTTACGAAGCAATTTACGGTGCTTCTTCTTCGACATACGCTTACGGCGCTTCTTGATTACTGAACCCACGGATACCTCACAACGTCTCTAGGGCCCGAACGTGGCCCACAAGACACCCATATTACTCGTCAGCAAGGCTCAGCGCGAACTCAAACACAGAAAAGCTACTAATCGCGCAGGCGGAAGCGCGCGACAAGCTCCTTCACGCGATGCTCGGCCTTTGCGGCGGCGCGACCGATCCGCTCGGCGGCGGCGGCGGCTTCTTCGGAAAGAACTTCTCCGGTGTCTTCAAAAGAATCCTCAGATTCAGGCCCCGAAACTCGCTCGCCGTCTTCAGAGAGATACTCGACGGTCACCTCTGTGTCGAACCCCGCGGAGAGAAACGGGATCACAAAATCCTCGACCATCTCAAGCGGCTCGGGGTCGAGCGAGTAATAACGGTGCTGTCCGTCTTCGCGCACGGTCACAAGTTCTGCCTCACGCAGCACCTTCAAGTGCTTCGAAACGGTGGGTTGGCTAATCTCGAGCTGACCCACTATTTCAGACACACTCATCTCTTCATCTTGCAGATGCCGCTCGAGCAGCGCCTGCAAGATGTCGCGGCGCGTAGCGTCGGCGATGACCCCGAAAATATCTGGCATAGCCTAAGGGTAGCGGGCATTGGTGTGTAGCATGACAAGGTCAGCACAGTTCGGGATCAACCCGCAGCAGGAAAGAGGGAGTCGTGAGGGCGCTCGCAGCGAGTCGCGGTAGCTCTACCCCGCTCGCACAAAAGTCGTGGGTCTCGAAGATGATCCAATCTTCTCCCCCTCGGTTCGCGCTGCTGGTCTTCACAGCGCTGATCTTCCTGTGGACCGCGCTACTCTCCCTCCCTATCTCCAGCAGCAACGGCAAGGTCACGCCGCTTGCCGATTCGCTTTTCACAGCGGTCTCCGCGATCTGCGTCACGGGGCTTTCAACACTCGATATGGCCACCCACTGGTCGTTCTTTGGCGAAGTGGTGATCCTGCTCGGCATTCAGATCGGTGGCATCGGCGTGCTCACCCTCGCGAGCATCCTCGGCCTGACCGTTACCCGTAGGCTCGGCCTGCGCCAGAAACTTATGGCCGCCAGCGACACAAACCCCATGCGCATGGGCAAGGGCGTCTCAGAGAGCCAGGCCGTTGGCCTCGGTGAGATCGGCGGGCTGCTCGCCGCCGTTGCACTAAGCCTGATTGTGATTGAGCTGATCCTGACCATGCTCATTACCCCGGTGCTGCTCGCAGCGGGCTACGATTTCTGGCCAGCCCTGTGGAACGGTTTCTACCTCGCGGCCTCAGCGTTCACCAACACCGGCTTCGTGCCGCTCGTTGGCGGGCTTGAGCCCTTTCTCACCAACTACTACCTGCTGACCGTCATCGCCATCGGCGTATTTCTCGGCGCCATCGGCTTCCCAGTCATCTTTGCGCTCTACCGCTATGTGATCGGTCGCGGCTGGCGCACACACAAGCGCCTCGGCCTGCACACAAAACTTACGCTGACCACAACGGTAATCCTGGTGTTCTTCGGCTGGATAGCGATTACTGCGCTTGAGTGGAACAACTCAAGCACGCTGGGATCACAGGGAGTCGGGCAGACGCTCTTCAACTCTGGCTACATGTCGGTCATGACACGTTCTGGTGGCCTCGGCATCGTCGATCCAGACCAAATGAACGGCTCGACACTTCTGGTCATAGACATGCTTATGTTTGTGGGTGGTGGATCAGCGTCGACCGCTGGCGGCATCAAGGTAACCACGCTGGCCGTGCTGTTCATCGCAGCCTACGCAGAAGCCCGCGGCTACCAAGACATGCAGGCCTTCGACCGCCGCATCCCCAACGAGGTCTTGCGCGTCGCGGTGTCCGTGTTCATTTGGGGTGTCACGATCGTACTGATTTCGACCATCTCACTCATGCACATTACCGGCGCCTCGCTCGACCACGCCCTGTTCGAGGTGATCTCAGCCTTCGGCACATGCGGGCTCTCCACCGGACTGTCTGAATCCGTTGACGATCCAGGCAAGTACATTCTCTCGGCCACTATGTGGGCAGGTCGCGTCGGCACTGTCACCCTGGCTGCCGCCGTGGCCGCCTCAAGTCGTTCTCGTATGTTCCGCCTCCCTGAAGAAAGGCCGATCGTTGGTTGATATTCGAAGTGATGCCCCGGTCATTGTGATTGGACTCGGGCGGTTTGGTGCGTCAACTGCCGGTCAGCTTGACCGTCAGGATCGTGAGGTTCTGGTGGTCGATACCGACGCCGGCCTCGTGCAGAAATGGTCGGATCGTGTGACCCACGCGGTGCAGGCCGATGCGAGCTCAATGGAGGCCCTCCGCCAAATCGGAGCAGACGAGTTTCAGATCGCGGTTGTCGCGACGGGCTCGTCCATCGAATCGAGTGTGCTCATCTCAGCAAATCTCGTGGATCTCGGGATCCCTCAGATTTGGGCGAAGGCGATCTCTGCCTCACACGGCAAGATTCTCGAGCGGATCGGCGTCAATCACGTCATTTACCCCGAGCGCGAGGCGGGCGAGCGCGTTGCACACCTGCTCAGCGGCAGCATGCTCGACTTCATTCAGTTCGACGACAACTACGTCATTGTGAAGATGTACCCGCCACGCTCGATCCGCGGGCGAGCACTCTCCGAGAGCGGTGTGCGCACCCGCTACCGGGTCACCGTGGTGGGCGTGAAGGCACCGGGACAGCCGTTCTCCCACGCGACCCAAGACACGGTGGTCTCGCCACACGACCTCATCATCGTCTCGGGCACCGCTGCAGACGTGGAGCGCTTCGCCACGATCGGCTGATCCTGCACTACATGTACTGCGCTACTGCGCTACTGCGCGGCGAGCTCTTCCGAGCGGCGCACGTTTGCGGCGAGCGCACGGTCGAACAGCTCGCCCCAGTTTGCATCCTGCAGCACAAGAACGGCCTGCTCGGTGGTGCCCTTTGGGCTCGTCACGTTGCGGCGAAGCTGCGCGGGATCCTCGTCGCTGCGCGCCAAGAGCTCGGCCGCGCCGGTGACGGTCCCCTGCGCGAGCAACCGCGCCTGATCCTCGTCGAACCCCAATCGCATTGCAGCGGCGGTCATCTCTTCAACGTAGAGGAACAGATAGGCGGGGCCCGATCCTGAAACCGCCGCCACGTCGTTGATCTGCGACTCACGCACCACAATGGCGGAGCCCACCGTTTCGAAGAGCGCGCGCACGGTGTCGATGTCTGCTTCGCTCGCGGCGGATCCCCGGCGATTCCGGTCACACCACGCCCGATGAGCGAGGGAGTGTTCGGCATCGCGCGCACCACGGCCGTCCCCGCAGGGAGCACCTCCTCAATGCTCGAGCAGGTGACTCCGGCGGCAACACTCACCACAATTGCACCCGGCTCCAGTGCGTCGGCAATCTCGCGAGCGACGTCGAGAATCATCCAGGGTTTCACCGCGAGAATCACGAGCCCCGCGCCCGTGACTGCCACTCGGTTCGCCTCGGGGTCAGTCTCGCTCGCGTACGCCACAACGTCTGCGGCTCCGGAGAACTCGGCCGCGCTGCGAGCCGATTTGGTGGTGACGCTGATCGGCTTCGGGATGTGCACCCCGGGAGCCCGCAGCCCCGCCAGGATTGCCCCTCCCATGGAGCCAACACCGATCATGGCGGTGCGAGGAAGGACTGAGGTCTGCGCTGAAGTATCACCCACCCGCCCAGTCTACGAGCCTGCCCCTTTGAACTCACCCCAGGGTGTCCTCAACAACACATGCCCAGTCACCGTAGACTGTGGAACCATAGGAGTTGTAGCGACTCAGGGAGGCAATTGATCATGAGCGCGTCTGGCGGTAACAAGGCGATCATTGCGGCTTTTCTTGCCAACATGGGGATAGCGATCACGAAGTTCATCGCGTGGGGCTTCTCGGGGTCCTCGTCGATGCTCGCGGAGGGTGTGCACTCGGTCGCAGACTCCGGCAACCAACTTCTGCTGTTACTCGGCGGCAAACGCGCGAAAAAGGTGGCTGACAAGGATCACCCGTTCGGCTACGGGCGCGTGCGCTACGTGTATGCCTTCATCGTTGCGGTTGTGCTGTTCTCAGTTGGCGGCGTGTTCTCAGTCTATGAAGGTGTGTCGAAGATTCAGGATCCTCACGCGCTCGAAGTGTGGTGGCTGCCCATCCTCATTCTGACCATCGCGATTGTGCTTGAGAGTTTTTCTCTGCGCACAGCGATTCACGAGAGCAGACCCCACAAGGGCTCGCTGAGCTGGTTCCAGTTCATCCGGCGTTCGAAGGCACCCGAGTTGCCTGTTGTGCTGATGGAAGACGTGGCCGCTCTGCTCGGCCTTGTCATCGCCTTCATCGGCGTGGGTCTCACCGTGCTCACCGGCAACGGACTCTTCGACGGCATCTCAACTGTGGCGATTGGTGTGCTACTGATTGTGGTCGCGTTTGTTGTTGGCATGGAGGTCAAGAGCCTGCTCGTGGGTGAGGGGCCAGCGAAGAAGACACCGCCAAGATCGAGGCGGCAATCCTGAGCACAAAAGACACCGACCGCATCATTCACATAAAGACCCTCTACCTTGACCCCGACGAGTTCATGGTCGGCGCGAAGGTCAGCCTGCAGCCAACCTGCACGATGCTTGAAGTATCGGCAATCATCAACGTGGCCGAGCGGCGTATCCGAGAGGCAGTGCCCGCGGCCAAGGTCATCTACCTTGAGCCAGACGTCTACCTAGACCCCAACGCGACCCAGCCCACAACAAGCTCAATCGTGATGCTGTCGAGCGACTAACGGCGCTCCGCAAAAAATTCTTCCAGCAGAGCAGCGCACTCGCCTGCCCGCACGCCGGCAACCACCTCGGGTACAGGGTGCGGCAGGCGGCCATCTCGCAGCAGATCGTAGATGCTTCCGACAGCTCCGGCTTTTGCGTCCCACGCACCAAACACCACGCGCGGCACCCGGGCGGCGAGAATCACACCCGCGCACATCACGCAAGGTTCGAGGGTGACGACCAGTGTGCAACCAGACAGCATACGGTCCCCGGTGGCTAACGCGGCCTCCCGAATTGCTATCACTTCGGCGTGCGCCGTGGGATCCGGAACCGCCTCGCGCGCGTTGCGACCGGTGCCGAGCACCTCGCCAGTGGGCCCGAGCAGCACAGCCCCCACCGGAACCTCACCGACCTCTGCCGCGACTCGCGCTTCTGCGAGCGCAAGATCCATCGCGCTGAGTTCTGCGGGAAGCGGCGGAATGGTGGTCACGAGAATAGACTAGACGCATGCGTGTTTTCGTGGCAGACCATCCCCTCATCACCCACAAGCTGACCGTGCTGCGAAACGCACAAACGCCGCAGCCCACGTTCCGGCTTCTTATCGAAGAGCTGATGACGCTGCTGGCCTACGAAGCCACCCGCGAGGTGCGTGTTGAGCCACACGAAATCGAGACACCGGTTGCCCCGACCACTGGTGTGCGCCTCAGCCATCCCCTTCCGCTGATCGTGCCGATTCTGCGCGCGGGGCTCGGCATGCTCGAGGGCATGGTGAAACTGGTGCCGACCGCAGAGGTGGGCTTCTTGGGCATGGTGCGCGACGAGGAGACCCTCGAGCCGACAACCTACGCCGAGCGTCTTCCCGACGATCTCTCGGGTCGGCAGTGCTTCGTGCTCGACCCGATGCTGGCAACGGGCGGATCCCTGGCCGCAGCGATCAAGTTCCTGTTCGACCGCGGAGCCGACGATGTCACGGCCATCTGCGTGCTGGGCACACCCGAGGGTGTTGAGGTGCTTGAAAAGGCCGCCGAGGGTCGCAAGGTGACGCTGGTGTTGGGGGCGCTCGACGAGGGCCTCAACGAGCACGCCTACATCGTGCCGGGGCTCGGCGACGCAGGAGATCGCCTCTACGGAACGATCGATCACTAGGCGGTTTCACACTCGTGCTTGACAACACGTTTACCTAGCTGCTTTACTGTCCCCTATGTATGACACCATTCGTCCCAGTCCGCCCTCGAGGTGAACATTGGGAACACCGGCATGATGATGGCCGGTCAGAGTGTCATGCGCTGTCGAATGTGCATGTAACGGGAATTATTAGCCCGCGCAGTTTCCCCAATCGGGGGTCAAGCGCTATGTGCGAGCAACGCTCCACGTTTTCTCCCGGCCAAATCTCTGGCCAGCACTTCTTTTCGAACGGCTCAGCCGTATCTCCGCGTTCCCCGCGGAATCAGCTCTCAAGGACTTTCATCATCATGACTACCACTCTCGCCCCCGCTACCCGCACCGTTTCCACCAGCGCAGCGCTCCGCGCCGCCCGCCCAGATCTCGTCGCCGAGGTTCCCACCATTGCGGCACCTGAGCGCCGAGTACCCGAGGGCACCGAGGTACGTGGCTTTGCCCTCTACGTAGGCCTCGCCGACGACAAGATCGCTGACGGAGACCCCAAGCTGGGCGCCATCGTCACACAGATTAAGCAGTTGGTCGCTCAGCTCGCGCCCGCCGCCGACACCTACGCGGCCGTGGCACTCGCTCCAGAAGGAACGGGAGGCCGCGACGTTGAGGTTGTGCGTCTGGCACTCGGCGACCCCGCAGCCCACGCACGCCAGAAGCAGCACGTCGAAGAAGCTGAAGATCGCGCTCCGAGCGGCGTGATCCTCGACCTCTCACGCAAGCGCGTGCTGCTCGACAACATCGCTGCCGCCCTGACATTCCGCGAGTTTGAGCTGTTGCAGTACCTCGTGCTTCGTGAGGGGCGCACCATCAGCCGCGAAGAACTGATCACCGCACTCTGGACCGGCGCGGACGGCGAAGAGGTTCCCAACGAGCGCACCATCGACGTGCATGTGCGACGCCTGCGCGTAAAGCTTGCACACTACCAAGACATCGTGCGCACCGTGCGTGGTACCGGGTACCGTTTTGACCGCCACGCAGACGTCTCGATTCTGCACACCTCCGCGCCAAGTCCCGACGTGTTCTAAGAATTAGAAAACACCGCGCTAGCCCCTGTTTCTATTGGCAAACCTGCGGTAGCGTCAAGGGACACAATGTTTTCTCGAAGGAGACGATCATGACTACGCTGCCACCAGAAGGTGCTGACGGCCAGGCAACTGGAGGCCAGCCCGCAAGCAACATTCCACCGGTTCCACCAGTGCCACCGGCAGCTCCGGCACCACCGGCCCCGCCCGTACCGCCAGCAGCACAGCCCGCCGCTCCGCAGCAGCCTCAGTACCAGGTTCCGCCGCAACAACCGCAATACCAGACGCCGCCTCAGCAGCCTCAGGGTGGCTACGCTCCTCCGCCTGCACCGGGTGGCTACGCGCAGCCGCCCATTTCAGATCCCGTCAGCAACATCACGCTGAACTACTGGCTATCCGTGTTCTTCAGCTGGATCCCGGCGCTCATCTTCTACCTCATTGAGAAGGACAAGGGCAATGCTCAGGTTCGCGCGTACCACGCCGACAATCTGAACTTCACGCTGCTTCGGATCGGGACGGTCATTGCGGCGTACATCGTGGGCTTCATTCTGCTGTTCATTCCATACGTTGGACCGGTCATCAGCATTATTCTGATTTGGGCAGGGATTCTGGTGCCTTTTATTTTCCACATCATTGCAGCGGCTAAGGCTCCTGAGTCCTTCCGCCGTGGCGAAAAGCCGCCGTTCATCTTCAACATTCAGATGATTAAGTAGCAGCAGGTTTCACGACCGTTAGGCCCGGGCTTCGGCTCGGGCTTTTCGTGTTTCTAGGCCTGCGCCTTTCGCGCGCGACGGGCCTCGCGCCAGGTGTTCCAACGTTCCCAAAATCGCGTGAGTATTTGACGCAGCCACCCAAGCAGCCTGCGCGCCCAGTGAAACTCGGTGCCCAGGATCGTGAGCCCGAGAAAGACAATCAACCATCCAGGTCCGGGAAGCGGCACGAGGATCAACCCAATCACCATTACCAGCGCACCCAACACGGTAACGGCCACCTTATACGCGGTATTTAGCCATGGTCTGCGCCGTATTACCTTGCGCCAGCGTGCCATAAATCGCGCAACGGGTCGCCCGATCCTCTTCGCACGAACTGCGTCTGTGAGGTAGGGATCGGCCATAGTTATGAAACTAGAGTGTCGAACTGGCAAAGACCCGTCAACAAGGTGCTTCGTTGCTGTAAAAATGGTGGTGGTCGCGAACTCCCCTCAACCATGTAAGATAGTCGACGGAAGTATGTCCGAGTGGCCTAAGGAGCACGCTTGGAAAGCGTGTAGGGTGCAAGCCCTCGCAGGTTCGAATCCTGTTACTTCCGCCACAACGAAACCCCCGGGACTTTCCGGGGTTTCGTGCATTTCCAACAAACAGTTGTGGCAAACCTGAGAAATTCCATCTCGGACTTGAAAAATAACGGAACGGTAACGCATACTAGTTAAGGCGCGAGGGGCCAAGCCCCCGCGTTTTTTGTTGGACAACCCCTGGAGATTAACGCGTGCGAGTACCCGCTAAGGCCTTCGTAATCACTCTGATTACCTCGGTAACCTTCGCATTTGGTGCAGCCCCTTCCTTCGCTGCAGAGCCGATTGAAAACTTTGCCCCTGCTCCCGCGGCCATCCAGCCCGCAACACTTATTTCACAGACGCTCGACACCACCAATAACGCACTCGCGGGTGAGCCGATCGACTCAGTGCTCGACATGGAGACCCTCTCCAACGTCCCCCACAACTTTGACGTCAAAGCAACGATCGCCCAGGCTGAAAGTGAAGTCGGCACGAGCCGCCCCACAGGCTGGAGCCAGCCCGGCGAGTGCATTATGTCGGCCCAGCGTTGGATTAAAGCAGGCGGCGGCGCTTGGAACGGCAGCGGCAACCCCGTCGCAAACTACGACGGCGCTACCCGCATGACGTTGGCAAACGCGGAACCCGGCGACATCGTTCAGTACGAGTACACAGCTTCGCCCACTTCATGGGTCTCAGGAATCCACACGGTACTCATTACTGAGGTACACGACGACGGCACCTTCACCATCATCGAATCAAACAACCCCGGCGGATCCGGCCTCGTGAACAAGGACGAGAAGTGGACTCCAAAGCCCCCACCTGGCTTCGACGCAGTGGTCTGGCGTTTCTAAGCGCGCCTCAGCTTCATCTGCCAATCTGCTCGTAGAGAGCTACCATCTTTGCTGTCTGCGCTGACTGCAAAAAGCGCTGAGCTTCTTGCGTAGACACTCTCAGCCCCCCATGTTCCGAGTTAAGATCACTCACTGCTTCGCGAAGCGTATCGGCAAGAGCGGCAACACTTGCATCAGCGACCTGCCATGCGGGGTCAGCTGAAACATGCTGCGCGATCTGCGGATCACAGAAAATCGTAGGCGTGCCAAGAGCCGCCGCTTCAAACGGGGTGAGCCCCTGAGTCTCAAACCCGATGGATGCTTGCACGAGGGCGTCCGCATCGTGAATTTCGGCAAGCGCATCCTCGTAGTTCACAGAGCCAGGCACTTTCACCCGAGCTTGTAGCCCAAGCTCTCTAATTCGTTTGTTCACACGCGGCAACAGCAATCCGGCACCGAGCAGAGTAATGTCAGCATTGATCCCTGACTCTGCAATCGCCTCGATAAACTCGAGCACGCGTTTTTCTTTGCTCATGCGTCCGAGCCAGACGAGTTTCGGTCGCTCGCGCGCGCTACGCGCCCGGGAACGCACTGATTCGACGATGTCGTCATCGACGCCATTCGGGATCACAACCGCACTCTCAATGACCCTGTGCCGCTGCAGTTCGCCCGCGAAGTGGTGAGAGGGTACGGTGACCACAGTTGCCTCTGTTGCGAGCTCGGCAAGGTAGCGCCAAGCCCCATAGGTCGACCGGTCGACACCGGCACGGCAGCGCCCCAGCGCAAGAACTCGCCACCCCGAAGTATCCCAAACACGAGGGGTGCGAGCCGTGTGACGGCGCGTGTGCCCTCGTCAACGTTGTTGTGCATGGTGAGCACGACAGGAACATTCAACCCCCTCGCGGCCCGGATCCCAATCAGTGCACCCCAGAAGTCACCCTGAATATGGATCACATCAATCGGCGGTAGTTTGCTCAGCGCCGCGGAAAGCGCGCGATCGGTGCGAGATCCTGGCCAGCTAATGCCGTACTCACGATCCTTAGTGATCGCCCTGGAGGGCAGGTTGATGTAGTTCCCACGATCCCCTACCGCCGCGACATAGCCCGGCCGATGCAAGGTGGGCGCGGCAATCGATACCCTGTGGCCGGCACGCTCAAGAAACTTACGCTGTAGCCGGATCGCAACTTGAACCCCACCGAGCGAATCAACGTGCTGATCTGTGACGATGAGGATGTGCAATGCTAGCGCTCGATCGGTTGATCGCGGTAAAGCGCCTCGAAGGTGTCGAGAGTGCGATCGATGTCGTGAACCTTAACCGCCTCGAGTGAGGCCTGCTGCATGCGCTTGCGTTCCTCGGGTGTCTGGTCGAGCACCTTCTTGATCGCCACGGCGAGCTCGCGGTCGTTAGCAGGTTGGAAGAGGTAGCCGTTCTCACCCTCGTGCACAAGGTGCGGTAGCGCCATGGCGTCGGCGGCGAGGATCGGCAGGCCAGAAGCCATGGCCTCCATCGTGGCGATCGACTGCAATTCAGCAACTGACGCGATCACGAACATGCTGGCTTCGGTGAGCGAGGCGCGCAACTCTTCGTCGGTCACACGACCAGTGAAGGTCACCTGTTGCCTCACCCCCAGCTCGGCCGCGAGCTTCTCGAGATTCTTTCGCTGATCCCCGTCACCCACGATCTTGAAGGTCAGGTTGTACGAGGGATCGATGCGGGTCAGGGCGCGCAAGATCGTATCGATGCCTTTTTCAAGGGTAACCCGGCCCACGAACACGATGGTGTTGTGGCTGCGCGGGGTGAGGTCGGCAGTGTAGTCGGAGGCGCGCAGACCACAGCTCACGGGACGCACATTGCGACGGTGGGTGTTGCGCTCAAGGAAGTCGGCCGCGCGCTGCGTTGGTGTAGTCACGGCGGCTGCGAGACGCAGCACACGGTCGGCGGCACCCCAACCCCAGCGCACAAACACGCGCTTAGCCCGCTCGGGCAGCAGCGTGAAATCGAGCACGTTCTCTGGCATGACGTGGTTGGTCGCAATGATGCGGATCCCCCGCTTATGCCCCTCGATCGCGAGGGCACGACCGATAACAATGTGTGACTGAATGTGAATAACATCGGGGCGCACACGGTCGAGCAGCTTTCGCGCGTATCCCCGAGCCCGCCACGGCAGCACAAAGCGCAGCCAGTCGTGGGATACCAGCGCCAGCTCGCCCAGCGATGCACTGTCATCTGCTCGCCCTCGATGGTCTCGATGAACGCACCGGTCTGACTGTGGCGCCTCGAAGGTGCCACAATGTGCACGTCTTCGCCGCGCTTCACGAGGCCTGCGGCGAGGCGCTCAGCAAAGCGGGCGGCCCCGTTGACATCGGGGTAAAAGGTGTCGCAGCCAATCATGATTCGAATTGGCGCAGAGCGATCGGTGGTGCTCACGGTGTGCGGGAGTCCTTCGGTCGAAGAAGCGTTCAGAGGGTTACGAACAATTACCAGTGTATTCAGCGCGCCTGGAGATTGCTCCAAGCCTTGCCGAGACCAGTTAGTCTCGACATCGAGCGACGAGCACCGTGAAGGTCCGGTCACGTGCGAGTTGCTCCGTTGGACCGATGGTGCGCTCTACCAGGGACCGATAGCCCAGGCTCGAATTGAAGACGATCCGCAGTTCTCCACCCGGTGCGAGCGCGCGGGCGCAGGATCGAATCAACCTGTGAGCGACCCCTGTGTGAACAGTTGATCCAGAGTGGAATGGTGGATTCAACAGGATCAGCTCTGCCCACCCATCAGGTACTGTTTCTGTGCCGTCGGCTCGGTGAACCGTCACACGATCCGTCACCCCTGCGCGGTCTGCAGTGAGTTGGGTCGCGGCGACCGCCGCGAAGGACTGATCGGTTGCGATCACCTCTGCTCTGGGATTTGCGAGCGCAGCCGCGACCCCAAGCACTCCGTTGCCGCAACCGAGGTCGACTATGCGGCGTGCCTGCGGTTTTTCTGTTATGAGCGTCGAGATCAGCAGGCGGCTACCGTGATCGAGTGTTGGGCCCCGAAGGTCGCCCCGAAGGCGGCAAGCTCAAAGACGAGGTCGGGATCGCCGGCCCACCTCGGAAAATGTACGGCCTCGACGGCGCGTGGGCCGCTCGCGGTCAATACACGCGCCTTTCGCCGCCCAAGGCCAGCTTTCACATCGGTGAATGATCGTCCGAGCACCTCGTTCATGGCACGAGTCATGTGCTTCACACGACCACCCGCGAACACATGCACGTCGGGCGCTGCGTGGGTTGCGATGGCCTGAGCAATCTCGTCGAGTGCGTCGAGGCCACGGGGAAGCTGTATAAGCACAACACGTGCACCCTCAAGCAAGCCCTCGTCGAGCTGGTGGTTTGTGTAGCGGTCGGCCAAACCGAGGCGCTCTGCGTTACGCGCGAGCGCACGCTCCCCAAGAAGTGGGTCTTGGTGAGTACGGATACCACTCGCCCCGAACAGCGAGGCCGCCCCGAGAGTGAGGGCACCGTGCCGATCGCCGATCACAACGAGTTCGCTGTTTTTGAGTGTGCTCAATTGTGCAGCTGCGGTTTGTAGCAGCAACGAATCGGCCGAGTCATGCGCCTGCAGTTCTGGCGCGTCAAGATCCGGATCCCGTGAGAGTTTTGAGAACAGTGCCTCGATTGCTTCGACGGGGATTTCGTTGCGGGCTCCGTCTAAGGCTTCCAAACAACAACCTCAGCGTTTCGGCGAACACGGGTGCCGCGACGCAGCGTTACGACCTCGCCCGCAGAGCCCGCAGCAAAGACTCGGCGGTCCGGTCGCATGAGCCGTTCCTCGGCGAGCGCCCTTTCAAGTTGGTGCACACGCTCTTCGAGTGCCTGCACCTTATCTTCAAGCTGCAATACGCGCCTGATCCCTTCAAGGCTGAGGCCCTCAGCCGAAAGCCTCGCGACCTCACGCAGCTGGGTGACGTCGTGCAGTGAGTATCTGCGGGTGTTGCCCCGCGTACGCTGCGGCGATACGAGCCCTATGCGGTCGTACTGCCGCAGCGTCTGCGGGTGCATTCCAGCGAGTTCAGCCGCCGCCGCGATCGCAAAGACGGGCGTGAACCGATCCATTCGCGGCATCGACATGGTGTGAGCTCCCTACCTAACTCTTCGCCCGCGCGAGCAGATCTTCGCGCGGGTTTTCTTGTGGTTCAACCTCGCGGAACGCCTCAAGGGCAGCACGAGCCTCATCCGAAAGATGCGAAGGAACAACAATCTGAACCTCGGCGAGTAGGTCGCCGAGCCCCTTCGCGCTCTTCACTCCGCGACCCTTCACACGCAGCACACGGCCGCTCGGAGTTCCAGGCTGCACCTTGAGGCGCACGGGATCACCGCCGAGTGTCGGCACCTCGACCGTTGCACCCAGGGCAGCCTCAGAGAAGGTGACGGGCAGTTTCAGCCGCAGGTTTTGTCCGTCGCGCTCGAACACCGGGTGCTTGCGCACACTCACCGTCAAGATGATGTCGCCAGCAGGTCCGCCGTTTGGGCTCATTTCGCCCTTACCGCGAACCTTGATCTTCTGACCGTCAGAAACACCAGCGGGAATCTTCACCTTGACAGTGCCGGCTTCCGACTGCAGTGTGACGGTCTTGCCGTTCACCGCGGTCTCGAAGTCGAGGGTCGTGGAGGCCTGCACGTCACGGCCCTTTTGCGGACCGCGCGGAGCACCAGCACCACCACCAAACATGCCGAACAGATCTTCAAAACTCTGCCCGCCAGCTTGCTGGTAGCTGTACTGCTGACCGCGGGCTCCCCCACCGCCACCAAACATGCCACCAAAGACATCCTCGAAGCCCTGGTTGCCACCACCACCCGACGTGAAGCGGGCGCCACCTGAGCGCATCGCACGAATCTGGTCGTACTCTGCGCGCTGGTCCTTGTCGGAAAGCACCGAGTAAGCCTCGCTGATCTCCTTAAACTTCGCTTCGGCCGCGGGGTTACCCTCGTTAGAGTCGGGGTGGTGCTGCCGAGCGAGCTTGCGGTAGGTCTTCTTCAACTCGGCCTCGCTGGCATCTTTCGACACCCCAAGGATCTGGTAGAAGTCCTTTTCAAGCCAATCTTGACTAGCCATCTGCCCCCACCGCCACCGCTACTTTGGCGGGGCGCAACTCGACATCACCGAGCCGGTACCCCCGCTCAATTACATCCAAAACAGTGTGTTGCTCGGTGCCGGGAACCGGCACCTGTGCGATCGCTTCGTGAACCTGCGGGTCAAAGACTTCCCCAACTTCTCCGAAGCTCTCAAGCCCGAAGCGCTCAAGTGTACCTCGCACCTTCTGCGCGATCGTAGCGAAGGCAGATCCCTCCTCGAGGTCTCCGTGGGCCTCGGCCCGATCAAAATCATCGAGCACGGTGAGCAGCGGAGTCACCACAGCTGCCGTGAGACGCTGCTTCTCGAGCGAGGCATTAGTCTCAGTCCGCTTGCGGTAGTTCGCATACTCCGCTGTGACACGGCGCAGGTCTTCGAGATAGAAGTCCTCGGGAGCGCCTGATGGGGCGGCTGCCACATCCGCCTGGTCTGCCGCGTGAGCGTCTTCGTTCTGTTCTGCACCCAAGATGTCGTCAACGGTGAGGCCGTCTTGCGGCGCGGAGCCGGCGGCATTCGCCGCCGGCTCCGCCGCAGGAACCTCGTCACCGATCGGGTCTTCCCCTGGCGTGCGCTGTTCCTCGTTCGACATGGTTACTTCTGCTCCCCTGCATTGTCAGACTCATCGTCTTCAACAACCTCAGCGTCAACGACGTCGTCGTCTTCGCTCTGGCTCTCACCCGCGGCATCAGCGTTGGGTGCTTCGGCCTGGGCGGCCGCGTAGATCGCTTCGCCGAGTTTGCCCTGGCTCTCGCCCAGCTTGTCAGCCGCGGTCTTCACAGCGTCGTCGTCTTCGCCAGCGAGTGCTTGCTTCAGCGAGTCGAGGTCACCCTGCACCTCAGTCTTCACGTCTTCGGGCAGCTTGTCTTCGTTCTCGCTGATGAGTTTCTCGACCGAGTAGGCGAGTTGCTCAGCGTTGTTGCGGGTCTCGGCAGCTTCGCGGCGCTTCTTATCTTCGGCAGCGTGCTCTTCAGCCTCGCGCACCATGCGTTCGATGTCTTCCTTAGAGAGCGTCGACCCACCTGAGATGGTGATGGTCTGCTCTTTACCGGTGCCCTTGTCTTTTGCGGACACCTGCACGATGCCGTTGGCATCGATGTCGAAGGTGACCTCAACCTGTGGGATGCCGCGAGGTGCCGGAGCAATACCGGTCAGCTCGAAGGTTCCGAGGTTCTTGTTGTCACGGGTGAACTCGCGCTCACCCTGGAACACCTGGATCGCCACAGACGGCTGGTTGTCTTCAGCCGTAGTAAAGGTCTCGGAACGCTTGGTCGGGATCGCGGTGTTGCGCTCGATCAGCTTCGTCATGATGCCACCCTTGGTCTCGATGCCGAGAGAAAGCGGAGTGACGTCGATGAGCAGAACGTCTTTGCGCTCACCCTTCAGCACACCAGCCTGCAGCGCGGCACCAACAGCTACAACCTCATCGGGGTTGACGCTCTTGTTGGGCTCCTTGCCACCGGTCAGCTTCTTCACGAGCTCCGTGACGGCGGGCATACGCGTCGAGCCACCAACGAGCACAACGTGTGCGATCTCGGAAACATTGACGCCCGCCTCTTTGATGACATCTTCAAAGGGCTTGCGGGTGCGCTCAAGCAGATCCTTGGTGAGTTCCTCGAACTTAGCGCGGGTGAGCGTCTCGTCAAGGTTCGCCGGACCGTTCTCGGTGAGCGAGAGGTACGGGAGCTGGATCTGGGTGCTCATCGAGTTCGAGAGTTCCTTCTTCGCCTGCTCGGCGGCTTCCTTCAGACGCTGCAGCGCAATCTTGTCTTTCGAGACATCGACGCCGGTTGAGTTCTTGAACTGCGTGATCAGCCAGTCAACAACACGCTGATCCCAGTCGTCGCCACCGAGGCGGTTGTCGCCGGCGGTTGCGCGGACCTGGATCGTCGAGAAGTCGTCGTCTTTGCCTACCTCAAGCAGGGACACATCGAAGGTGCCGCCACCGAGGTCGAAGACCAGGATGAGCTCGTCTTCCTTGCCTTTGTCAAGACCGTAAGCGAGGGCCGCGGCGGTCGGCTCATTGATGATGCGGAGCACATTGAGGCCCGCAATCTCGCCGGCTTCCTTAGTGGCCTGACGCTCGGCGTCGTTGAAGTAGGCGGGAACTGTGATAACCGCATCGGTAACCTTGTCACCGAGGTAAGTCTCAGCGTCACGCTTCAGCTTCATGAGGGTACGTGCGCTGATCTCCTGAGCGGTGTAGCGCTTGCCGTCGATCTCTTCGGTCTTCCAGTCAGTGCCCATGTGGCGCTTTACGGAGGCGAGCGTGCGGTCAACGTTCGTAACGGCCTGGCGCTTTGCGGTCTCACCAACAAGCACCTCGCCATCTTTGGTGAAGGCGACGATCGAGGGGGTTGTGCGGAAACCCTCAGCGTTTGCAATAACTGCGGGCTCGCCGCCCTCAAGTACTGCGACCACTGAGTTGGTGGTTCCGAGGTCAATGCCTACTGCACGGGACATACATTCTCCTTCTGTTGCGTGTGGCGGCACCTCTTCTGGCGCCGAGTCTTTAGCCACACCTGAGTTTGGTTTCCTAACCCAGGTTGAGCCTTATGCACTCAAGTTTAATAACCCGCGGTTCCAAGTCAAGTTACAGTCGCTAAACTTGAGCCACTTTGACTCAACTTTCAGCATTTACTCAGCGACTTGGCCGGGAAATGCGAAATCCGGTGTAGCCATATTGCTAGTTGGCGTGGGGTCAACTAGCAATATGGCTACACCGGATCAGGATGGGCGGGTGGGTGGGCGGGTGGACGGGCGTCTACGAACCGTCGTCTGGAAGCATCACCGCGTCGGCTGTGCGCCAGGCGACCACAACCGCGTCGCCGATCTTTGCGTCGAGGGCCCGCTCTTCAGAGACACGCACGACCGCTTCGCCCAGCGCGGTCGTCACGTTGTATTTGACCGCCGACCCCAAAAACACGATGTCCTCGATCGTGCCGGGCACACGGTTCGTGGCTTCGGCACTGAGCACGGGATCCGCGGCGTCTGCGACCTCAAGCTTTTCGGGGCGAACAACAACTGCACCGCGGTCAATCCCAACCGAGCCAACCCCGGCCACCTTCAGGTCTCCCACCGACACCATACCGTCGACCATAGTGCCCTTGAACACACTGGACTCACCGATGAACTTCGCCACAAAGAGCGTCTTCGGCGCAGCATAGAGTTCGTGTGCAGACCCGATCTGCTCGATCCGCCCCTCATTGAAGACCGCGATGCGATCCGACAGCACCAGCGCTTCTTCTTGATCGTGGGTGACGTAGATAAACGTCGAACCGAGCTCGCGGTGAATGCGGCGCAACTCAAGCTGCAACCACTCGCGCAGTTTTTTGTCGAGCGCACCCAGCGGCTCATCCATGAGCAGGATCGGCGGGCGGTACACAACCGCCCGTGCAAGGGCAACTCGCTGCTGTTGTCCACCCGAGAGCTGCTTCGGGAACCGATCGGCGTACTGCGACAGCCGCACCATCTCGAGCGCCTCGGCCACGAGACGCTCGCGCTCGGCCTTTGCTATCTTGCGCTGCTTCAGCGGGTACGCGACGTTGTCGGAGACGGTCATGTGCGGGAACAGCGCGTAGTGCTGAAACACCACGCCGAGGTTGCGCTCGTGCGCGCGCAGTTTCTCAAGCGGGGTACCGTTCAGCATCATGCTGCCGGAAGAAGGCTCGAGGAAGCCAGCAATCAGGTTGAGTGTGGTGGTCTTGCCTGATCCTGACGGGCCAAGAAAGGTGAGAAACTCCCCTTCCTTTACTTCAAGGTCGATCTCGTTCAGCGCGATGGCCTCACCATAGATCTTCGACAGACCATTCAGGTCGAGGATCGTTTCTGCGGTCATGTTCAAGGTTCCTGTCTAAAGAAATGTGTTCGTCGGGCTAAGCAGCCGTGCGGTTGCGTGAGCGGCGCGCCAGCGGGGTGACGACAAACTGGAAGAGCACAAAGGCGAGGATGATCGCACCGAGAATCAGCGAAGCAGCCGCCGCGATCGTGGGATCGGTGGTGCGCGTGACACTTGAGTACATCATGATCGGCAGCGTCTGCAGCGATGGCGACACCATGAACTGAGACACAATCACCTCGTCGAAGCTCGTGACGAAGGCGAACACGGCACCCGCCGCGACACCCGGAGCAATGAGAGGCACGGTCACTGTGAAGAATGTCTTCAAACGGCCAGCGCCAAGGCTCGCCGCAGCCAATTCGAGACTGCGATCGTAGCCCGACAGGCTCGCATTCACCGCGATCACAACAAGTGGGAACGCTAGGGCAACGTGCACCATCACAAACCCGAAGATCGTACCGACAAGTCCAGCCTTCAAGAAGAAGGTGTAGATGCCCGCACCCGCAATGATGGGTGGCACGATCATCGGAGTCAACATTGCGGTTGAAGCCCATCCCGCAAACCGGCTCTCCGAGCGGTTGATGGCAATCGCGGCGATGGTGCCGAGTGAGGTGGCAACAACCGCCACAATCAAGCCGATCAGCGCGGAATTGCCGAGCGCCTGCGTCCAAGCGGGCTTCGTGAAGAAGGACTCATACCAAACAGTTGACCACTCACGCGGCGGGAACTGGAAACTCGCGTCTGCCGAGAAGGAGATCGGGAACACGATAAACATCGGGGCAACAAGCCAAATCGCAACGATCGTGGCGATTGCACCCAGCAAAAACTTTGTACGGGGCCTGATCTCGTTCATGCTTTACTCCCACCCACCATGTCTTGCACCGACCCGCCGGTCTTTTTGCCGATCCAGGCTGCGAGGCCGAGGATCACCAGCGTGACAAACAGCAGCACGAATCCAATAACTGCGCCGTACCCCCACTGCGCGAGACCCTGCACCTGGCCCTGGATCAGCGTCGACAGGAACGCATCGCGCGAACTACCGAGCATCGCAGGAGTGATGTAGAACCCAAGCGCCATCACAAAACTGAGAAGAGCGCCAGAGGCGACACCCGGCAGCGCGAGTGGCAGATACACCGACACAAACGCCTTGGCCGGCCTTGCGCCGAGACTGCGCGCGGCGGTCAGTAAGCGGGTGTCGATCTTCGACATCGTCGCGTACATCGGCAGCACCACAAACGGCAGCAGCACCTGAGCCATGCCGATGAGCACCGCCGTTGGAGTGCGCATGATCCCAAGCTGCTCAACCCCGAACAGTTTCATGAACTGCCCGATCGGCCCGGAATCCTGCAGCAGCACAACCCAGGCAAACGTGCGCACGACCATACTCGTCCAGAACGGGATCAGCACGATGAGCATGAGCATGTTTCGAGTCGCGGGCTTCACGATCGTCATGAAAAAGGCGAACGGAAATGCCATTACGAGGCAAACCAGCATCACCCAAAAACTCGTGGTGATGGTTCGGGAAAGCACCGCGACGTTCACGGGCTGCCCGAAGAACCAGTCGAAGTTCTGCAGCCCGACCTCGGGGTACGTGAATGCAGCAACGAGCACGGTGAGCATCGGGTAAAAGTAGAAGATGCCCAGCACGATGAGGGCCGGGAGCAGCGCAAGCAGCAGCGGCCCACCCTTGCCGAGCTTCATCTTTTTCTTCGGGGATCCGGCCTCGTTCACCCTGATCGCCTGCGTCGACAGTGTCGAAAACTGCCGAGTTTCTGGCGCACTTGCCATGTTGATAACCTCAACACTCTCTCAAAACAGAAGGGAAGAGTGTGGGGCCCGAGGCTCGAACCCCACACTCGAGAAACTTAGGCGCCAGCAACCAGCGCGGCCCAGCGATCCTGCAGCGGGGTGATCGTGTCGGTGTCTGACCAGAAGGCAAGCTCCAGATCAACACCGGTCTTCTGCCGCTCAGGCGTTGTGAGGATGTAGCTCTGTGTCAGGTCGTCGACCTTGGGCTTTGCGTTCACGTTGGTCGGCGAGTAACCGCTGGCCTCGACCCAGGCAGCCTGCTGATCCGCACCGAGTGCGTAGTTGATGGCGTAGTAGGCCTCTTCAGAGTTTTTGGTGCCCTTGACGATCGCGAAGTAGTCAACGAGCGATACCCACTGATCCCACGCAACCTCAACCGGAGCACCGTTCTTGGCTGCGGCAAGCGCACGACCACTCCACACGCCTCCCATAACGGCTTCACCCGACTCCAGCATCTGCTGAGCCTGGGCACCTGTGCCATAGAACACGATGTTGTCTTTGATCGAATCGATCTTGTCGAGACCCTTGTTGGCCCACTCAACCGACCACTTGTCACTGTCCGGGTTCCAGCCGGCGGCGAGCGCGGCCGCCTGCACTGTAGATCCGTCGATCTTGCCGTCACCACTGTAGAGCGCGCGGGTTCCTGGGAACTTCTTCACGTCGAAGAAGTCGGCCCAGTTCTTCGGGGCATCGGCCTTAAACTTGTCGGCGTCGTAGGCGAGAACTGTGCCGTAGACGATCGAGGGGACACCACACTCGGTGCCACTCATCAGCGACTCGGGCACGTTGGAGGTGTCGAGCTTCGAGAGATCGAGCTTCTCGAAGAGGGTGCCACACTCACGTGCAATGGCGTCACCGAACGATGAGATGAAGTCCCATTGAATGTTGCCTGACTCGACCTGGGACTGGATCTTCGCGAGTGTCTGCGGGGAATCCTGTTCGAACTTCACACCCGAGGTCTCAGCAAACGGGGTAAAAAACGCCGACATCTGCGCGTCCTGAGTTGTGCCACCATCACCGGCATACGTGACGGAGTAACCCTTCAGCACCCCATCAGGCACCTCCCCGGCAACGGGCTTCGAGATTGGGGTCACGGGTTCACTGGGTTTCGCATCGCCGGCGCAACCGACAAGCAGTAGCGAACTGGCTGCGACCACAGTGGCGGTCTTAATGAATGCAGTCTTCATGAAAGTCTCCTTCGACGTTCCGGCGTTTGCGGCAGCGGTTGCCGGGGTGAGGATCCCGACACTTGGCTCGCCTCAGCGTAACCAGCAATTTCTCAGCTTGGACACGGCCTTGAGTATGAATTTGGCCGCGGATTGATACTCGGGCTCATTGTGTGGCGGTGTGTTCTAACGCGCAACCACCGGCAGTGCAATACTTGCTGCTGTGCGTTCCATTGTTGTGACAACGTGGGATGTTGAGCCCAAAGAATTTCAAACCAATCGAAATCAGTTCAATAGTGGCGACTTATACAAATATGTCAATGCGCAAGCTCGGTCTCGCACTGATGCTGTGGAGCGCCATATTCATCAATGTTCCAGTACTTTCAGGGGTCGCCCTCTGGTATTTTGCGTGGCCGAATGCCAACTGGTCCATGTTCTGGGTTGTTTACCTAGTGATCATCCCATCGTTCATAGTGAGCCTGCTCACGGGTCTTTCGAGCTCGCTAGGTGCGTACCTCGGGAAAAAGATTTTTGCACCCAACACAGACTTGTCCGATAGCTCAACTCACAGAGGAGTTCTTGAAACAAGTATTGGAGCGGGTGTTGGTGCAGTGTTTCTTGGCACTTTGCCACTCGGCTACTTGCTGAGTTATCAGCTAAAGAGCCTGAGCAGCACAGCCCCTCTAATTTGCGCAATTGTGCTTTTTCTTGGGTTCGCTGGGTTCACCGCCTTATGGGTCCGCCGAGCGGCTAGGTCAGCCAGATCCCTAGCCGAACCGCATTAACGGCAGCGCTAGCGCCCACTAATCACGTTGGCGAGTTTTGCCGAGACGTGGGTCTTAGCGGTGCCCGTGCGATATTCCTCACGGTCGGCGAAGCGGTAGACCGCGTAGAGGGCCGTCGCGGCGGTCCAGCGCAGCGGCTCGATCTCCCAGTTGCGCGAGGTGTGTCCCACCCAGGGCAGCCTGGTGAGGTCTGTCTTTTCGCCGAGGATCAGATCCCGAATTGTACGCCCGGCAACGTTGGTGCCGGTCACACCGTGACCCACGTACCCACCGGCATCGGCGATCCCGGTTGCCGGGTCGAAGTTGACCCCCGCACACCAATCGCGCGGCACCCCGAGCACACCTGACCAGCTGTGCTCCAGCTTCACTCCGTCGAGTGCCGGGAACAGTTCGATTAGGCGGTTGCCGAGTTGCTCGATCGCTGCGTCGGCGGTGCGTCCACTCCGATCAAAGCTGGAAGCAAAGTTGTAGGGAACTCCGCGGCCACCGAGCGCGATGCGGTTGTCTGCCGTGTGCTGAATGTAGGCGAAGTTGTGCGCAACATCTCCCATCAGCTCGGCACCGTGCCAGCCGATCTCATCCATCTGGGCATCACTCAGCCGCTCAGTCACCACCATGCTGCTGTTCATTGGCAAGAAGCGACGGGACTGACCCTTGAGCGAGAGTGTGTACCCTTCAATCGCCTGCACCACATACTCCGCACTCACGACACCGCGGTTCGTTTCGACGCGACGAGGGCTAATGGCGGTTGCGGTGGTGCCCTCGTAAATCGTCACGCCGCGGCGCTCAACCGCAGCGGCGAGCCCGAAGGTAAACTCCGCGGGATTGATGCGTGCGCAGTGGGGGCTCCAGTACGCGCCACGAACGTCGGCGACCCGCACTCGCTCATCGAGCATTGTCGGCGAGAGCACCTCGTAGTCGTCGGGTCCCCAACCATGGTCTTTCAGCGACGCGATTGTGCCCTGCAGCCGATCCCACTGCGCGTTGTTAGTGGCGACGTGGATCAGGCCGTCTTGCACCACATGCTCCCCAAAGCCCTCTGCCTTCGCCACGGTAACACCCTCGCGCACCGCGGCGAACATCTCGTGTTCCATCGCGATCGCGGCGTCGCGACCGCCCGCCTTCGCGTATCGCCGAAACTGCCCCGGCGACTTAGCGCTCATCCAACCACCGTTGCGCCCTGAAGCCCCGAAGCCCGCGAACTCGCGTTCGACCACCACAACGTTGAGGTCGGGTCTCGCTTCTTTAAGGTAGTACGCGGTCCAGAGCCCGGTGAGCCCGGCTCCGACAATCGCGACGTCCGCCTCGATATTGCCCGGCAACCCTGGGCGCTGCTTCGGCCGCCCCTCCGCGTGTACCCAGAACGACACCTCGCCATTGATGAAATTGTCGCTCACTCGAGGTCCAGCAACCACTGTTCGTCTCCTCAGATTTCGATTCCGAGCCGCGCGTGCACCTTTACTCACGCAGTCGGATTGAGACTACGCCTCCGCACTGCTGTCCGCGTCTGTACGGGAGTATGAAGTTGAGGCGGAATCTATCCGCAGAGCTGAGACTGGGGTCACCCCAGGTCAGGATCCGCACCAAACCGTTCCCAAGCCTGCATGGCGATCCACAGCGCCGAGATATCCTCGCTGCGCGACGCGCTTCTTCCGGTGAGGGTCTCCGCCTGCCGCAGCCGGTAGGCAAGAGTCTGTCGGTGCACTCCCAGCTCAGCGGAACTTCGCGCCCAACTGCGGTCATTGCGAAGGTAGCTGAACAGCGTCTCCCTGAGTGTTGCCGCCCGGTCACTGACCTCGGAGAGCGGACCAAGCACCTCACGAACAATCTCACGGGATTCCCGCTCGCTCCGAGCCAGAAGCCCCACCCGAGCAGCAGCAAACTCGGCCCATGCCCCCGCCACACCGTGCGCGTCAGCGAGCGCACTCGCGGCCTCCACAACGGCTCCTCGGGAGTCGCCCCAGCTGCCAATGGAATGAGAAACTCCAGCGGCAATGCCAAGCTCTCGAAGCAGTTCGCGCAAGCGGTCGAGTTCGTCGCTCGGCACAAGCGCGATCCCGTGTTCACTCCCGCTACCAACGAGTACGCTGATCCCCCGAATCGATGCGAGCCGCGCCACCCCCTCGACCGTCTCTTCAGAGAACGCGACCAGACGGCATCCCGAGTGAATCGTCCCCTCACCCAGCACGGCCTCGGCGCCACGGCTGTCGCCGTCGGTGAGCAGGTGTTTCAGGGCGAGGTCCTGCGCCGTGACGTCGGCCTCTGCATCGAGCAGCGCACGGTCAACCTCGACCTCAATAACCCGCTTCAGGTGCACCAGCACCATAGAGTTCAGGCCCTCTTGTGCGCGCTCACCGATCTCGAGGATCGCCCTGTGACGCTGGGAAAACTGATGGCTGCGGATCCTTACCTCTTCGAATTCACCGACGATAAGACTCGCAGAACACAGCAGACTCAACCCAGTCTCACGGTCGATGACCGAGATCTGCACATCCAACAGCCGTGCCAGTTCGTCGACAAAATCTTGCGGGCTGCTCGCGGCCGCCGCAACCTCGTACAGTCGTGCCAGAGTTAACACGTGAGAGGTTTGAGTGCTGCTCGCAGCCGCCGCAACGTGCTGAGATATCGCAGACCACGGCACTGCGGGCTCGGTGCGCAGCAGCGGAAACCCGAGGCGATCGGCCTCGGCGTGCATCTCGGCACTCAGCACCAGATCTTCGTCGCGGCCACCAATCGTGGCGCCCGCGATCCCGGCCGCAACAAGCTCCTGCACAAAGTGAACCTGGCCCACGGGGTCCTTCGGCACACAAAACCCAACGGTCATCAGCAACTCGTCACACCCGACCCACAGCCAGGGATCCTCGAGCTCACAGCTGTGCGCCCACGACACTCGCCGGTCGGCACCGCTCGCGCCCGAAAGCACACGCGTGCGCAGCGTCTCGATCGCGACCAGGTCACCGATTGTCATTGAGGCTTCGTCCACGCTGTTTGCACTCCCAACTTCGAATCGAGCGCTCGCCGATAGTCATCTCCACAGTACCGGGATACTGTTGACGGCATCACCAAAGCTTCGCCACGGGAAATCCATTCGCTATCCTCGGTATCGCGTTGAATACGCGTTCGGGCGGTGCCGATAGTGGCGCGCCGCCAGATTATGGAGAGCTAAATCTTGACCCTCGCAAGGACGTTATCCGCCTGCATTGCAACCCTCACCGTAGTGAGTGTCGCCCTTACCGGTTGCACGGCTGTAAGCGAAACAGATGAAGTATCGGCTATTACAAGTAAGAACCTGAAGCCCATAGGCGATTCGGGGCGTTGGTTTAGCGAGGCCTACGCTGAGGGGGTCGACGCCGTTTACTCCACAACTAACCAGGTGTGCGGCATCACCAAGGACCACTTAATTGTCGAGGCGGTCAGGGGTCCCGGTTTTAGAAGTCGCGTGCAAGCTCATTCGCTCGTGCCCTCGACCGGAGCCGGAATCGTTTGGGAACTCACAGACATGGATTGCGGCGAGGACGCAGTTTATGGTGACTCCGTGCTCGTAAAGACATTTACGTTAAAAGAAGACACTACATGGCACCTCGCCGACGCAAGCACAGGTGAGCTAAAGAGCGAG
The DNA here is from genome assembly GCF_011382985.1 of Leucobacter coleopterorum. Classification (GTDB taxonomy): domain Bacteria; phylum Actinomycetota; class Actinomycetes; order Actinomycetales; family Microbacteriaceae; genus Leucobacter; species Leucobacter coleopterorum. The sequence goes on along the minus strand of NZ_CP049933.1, from coordinate 425,368 downwards.
TTACCTCTTACAGATGACCGCCTCTTCCGCTTGAAACAACTCACGGAGGTTGATGGTGTTTCAGTTTTTCTCGCGGACGATGAACGCGTAATCGGAGTGGGCGCGGACCGTATCCTCTGGACGAGAAGTTTGAGCAAAAGGGGCGCGACCTCGGTCGTTGTGCTCCAGGATGGACACCTCGGCATGAGCGACTCGAATAGCAAGGGCGACTTCACCGTCATTGACGGACGATCAAGTGACGACACTGTCTCAATAGATTACAAGGACGGTGGGCCTTCTTGGACAAACGACGGTTTCTCTCTGCTCGAGCGTCAAGAGAAAGGTGGGGCTACGACAAGGTCTTCTACGACTTGGAAGGCAACGAAACACACCGATTCGAGGATCCGAATTACCACACCGGATTCGTTGGTATAACTCCCTCGCCAAAAGCTGGGGTGACCTTTTCTACCGCCGATCACATCAAGGGCGAGGGAGTATTCGCTATCGATGCTTCGGGCACTCCCGCGATGTTTTTCCGTCAGGGCGAATCGCCAGAAATTTATACACAGAACGGCAAACTCGACAAAAAATCGGAGCTCTATGACGGCTCACAGCGCGCGAGCGATCCTCCCCCGTCTTACAACCAGGCCTCAGATGTGCGTACAGACATGCAAGGGGTGAGCAAAAACGGCACCATGTTTCTCTACCCCGGAGGGTATGAGATTCCCAAAGTTTTTGTCTACGATCTCAACGGCGATCTCGTGTTCGAATGGTCAGCCTCGGGCGACCACTTTGGAGTGAGTGTCGAGGGAGGCTACATCACCATAAATGAGCAAAACTCAACGCAGGTGCTGCTGCCACCGTGGAACCCTGACGCGTAGATCATTTGTGTGTAGTAGCCTCAAGGCCGTCGAGTAAGGAGCTACCGCTCGACTTAAGGACCATCGCGTGACACGAACCACAGACGCTCTCGATATGCCAAGGCGGCGTGACCTACTGCGGGCGATGGATCTTGCGGTCGACATTGGTTTCGGCGTACTGCTGCTCGTTTGCGGCGTTCGGTACTTCATTTATCACCCGCTCACCGGCAACGGTCCGCTGATCCTCGCCCTCGCCATTTGTGCCGGAGTCAGCTACGCGGTCGGTGTACTCGGGCGTCAGCAGCCCCAACCCACCGCGAGCCCCCGCCTCACCTCTGTGCGATCCCGCCAGGGCCTCGGCCTGCTGCTCGCGACCGCGTTCTGGCTGCCGCTCGTGGTGCTGGCTCCCTCATTTGGCTGGTGCGCCTTCGCACTATTCTTTGCCGTGCACCGCGTGCTCAGCGGACGGGTTGCCGCTATTCTCTCGTTTGCGGTCGTCGTGGCGGTCAGCCTCGGCCTGTTTTTCATGTCGCGGGTCAGGATCTGGGTCTCGTTCTCGGCCCCTTCTTTGGGGCCTTGTGCTCGCCTACGCCTACTCGAGCCTTGACCGCGCGCTCGCCTCACAGCAGTGCCTCATTTCAGAGCTGGTCGAGACGCGCTCGCAACTCGCGCAGTCGGAGCGTGAGGCCGGGGCTCTCGCCGAGCGGGGCCGCGTCGCGAGCGAGCTTCACGACACGGTGGTGCAGCGGACCGCGGGTGCGCTGATCCTGCTCGAATCAGACGAGCTCAGCGAGGGGCGTCCTTCCAGCGCCGTCGCCGAGGCCCGCGAGGCGCTGCGCGACGCGCTCGTTGAGACGCGACAGCTGCTGCACGGCCTTGAACTACCACGCGACGCCGCGGTCTCGCTCAGCCAGACACTGCGGGTGCAGGCCGAGGCGGCGGGCGCTACGTTTGCGGTGTCAGGATCACCGCAACCCGTGACCGCGGCCGTCGGTCACGCCCTGCAGCGCATCACCCGGGAGGCGCTGATCAACATCTCGAAACACGCTGGTGCCTCCACTGTGCGTGTGACGCTAAACTACTTTCCCGATGCCATCGGGGTAGATATCGCTGACAACGGGATTGGGTTTGATTCCGAGAGTTCAGCCGTTGCAGAGGGTGCTGGTGGGTTCGGGATCCGGGCTATGCGCTGGCGGGCCAGCACCCTCGGCGGCGAGCTATCAGTTGAATCCCAACCGGGGCATGGCACCGTTGTTGCCGCTATTGTGCCGCTCACGGGAGTTGCAGAGGAGTAAGCCATGGTCAAAATACTGCTCGTTGACGATCACCCGGTGCTTCGACACGGGGTGCGAACTCTGCTCGACACCCAGCCCGACTTCGAGGTGGTTGCCGAGGCAGGGTCGCTGGAAGAGGTCTCGGCGCGACTTGCTGCGCTGCCCGTCGATGTAGCACTCGTGGACCTCGATCTAGGGCCCGATAAACCCGGTGGAATCGAGGTGACCTCTGCAATTCGGCGCACCCATGAATCCGTCAAGGTGCTCATATTCACCGCGTACGATTCGGACGCGGATATTGTGCGCGCGGTAGAGGCAGGAGCAGCCGGGTACCTGGTGAAAGACAGCCGACCAGCCGACCTCTTCCAGGCGATTCGTTCTGCGGTGCTCGGCAGCGAAGCGATGCCGGGCGCCATTGCGGAGCGACTACGGCAGCGCGGAGACCGTCCGTTGGAGACGCTCACAAGCCGAGAACTTGAGGTGCTGACGCTCGCGGCGAAGGGCCTCTCGAACCGCGAACTCGCGCGCAAGTTGGTGGTGAGTGAGGCAACAGTAAAGACCCATCTGCACCACGCCTCAACCAAACTGGGAACCGAGAACAGGCAGGCCGCCGTGGCCGCGGCGGTGAAGCAGGGGTTGATTCGGATTTGAGGGCTGGTGGGCTGCCCGGGTCCCGCCCTTTTAGCCCCTCGAGAGTGCATTTTTACATGATTTTTCGCAACAGAACATGCAAAAGTGAGCTCTCGAGGGGCGTGTCGCGGCGGTCACGCAGAGATACAGCGTCGCCTCAAGAGCGTCTTGCCTGGCAAAGACGCAGCTCAGCAGGTTCAACCGAATGATTGATGTGAGTTATTTTGCGCGTCCGTAGCGTGGTTGTCATCGCCTCAGCACACCGAGTTCGAGGCGAGATGTACACCCCCGACTAGACAGGAACTCGCACGTATGCCCGTTCGCAAATCACACAAGCTCGGATCGTTGATGGTCACTTCGGCGCTCGCAGCCGCCGCCCTCTGCGCTCTGCCCGCCGCCGGCGCACTTGCCGTCGACACGCCCACCACTTTTTCTAGCGCGCCCACGCAAGTGGCCGCTACGCCGTCGGACACTCTCGCTGCCACACCGTGGGAAACCACCGGTGCCGTCAACCAGAACGGTGACGAGGTCGCGCTGACCGATCCCGCTGTCTCAAACTTCGTCGGCTGGGCCTACTACAAGACCGACGGCACCTTCAAGATGTACAACCTCGACGACACCCCCAAGATGCAGGGTGACTGGACGGTCTCTGCCGACGGTGCGAGCCGCACCCTCGTCGCAAAAGACGCCAACGGCAACGTACTCTTCACCCGTGTTGTGCCGATCACCGTTCTCACCGACGCCGAGTTCACGTACCGGATCATCCCCGATGCTGCAAACCCCGACGTCTACTACGACATCATTCACACGCCCACCACGCACACCGAGCCCGGCACCGTGTCTCCCTCCGCCGTTCTCGCTTCGACCCCGTGGCAGACCACCGGCGCCGTCAACCAGAACGGTGACGAGGTCGCGCTGACCGACCCCGCCGTCGCAAACTTCGTCGGCTGGGCCTACTACAAGACCGACGGCACCTTCACCATGTACAACCTCGACGACACCCCCAAGATGCGAGGTGACTGGGTCGTTTCACCAGACGGGACGACGAGAACCCTCGTCGCTAAAGACGCCGAGGGCAACGTGCTCTTCACCCGCGTCGTCCCCATCACGGTACTGACTAACGAAGAGTTCACCTACCGCATCACCCCCGATGCAGCGAACCCCGACGTCTACTACGACATCGTGCACACACCGACCACGCACGTGGAGCCCCAGATAGTAGAGCCGCCGACTCCCAAGCCTGTCTACGAGGCTCGTAAGACACCGGTCTTTGGTGACACTCCGGTCTCGCACAAGTTCTACAAAGAGATCGACTGGATGAACTTCACGGGCTACTCGACCGGTTGGCGTCAGCCAGCAGGCAAGCCGCTGTACAAGCCGCAAGATAAGCTGTCGCGGGAAGCGATGGCAGCGTTTATCTTCCGCATGGAAGCCGACAAGAGCTACCGGGCACCGAAGGTGTCACCGTTCGCGGACGTGACCACAAAGGACACGTTCTACAAAGAGATCGCTTGGATGTGGGAGCAGAAACTCTCAACCGGATACAGGCAGTCGAGCGGCAAGCCTGAGTTCCACCCGAAGGAAGAACTGTCGCGCGAAGCGATGGCAGCGTTTATCTACCGTCTCGAGAGCCCGAAAGACTTTACGGCCCCGGCAACGTCACCACTTGCAGACATGAAGCAGGGGATGCCGTTCTACAAGGAGATCTCGTGGATGTACGCCGAGGGTCTGACGACCGGCAACAAGGTCGGCAGCACCAAGGAGTTCTGGCCGAAAGACAAGCTGTCACGCGAGGCAATGGCCGCGTTCATCTTCCGCCTTGCCAACGACTACCGCACTCCCTGAACAGGTGGGAGCCATAGTCGCTCGCCGCTAGCGATTCGTGGGGGTGCGGGCTTCAAACCCGCACCCCCACTTCAGAGTACGCTGGACGAGTGGCACGCCCCGACCTCAGCCCTGAACAGCTCGCCGTTTACGAACGCATCGAACACACCCGCGAGCACATTTTTGTGACGGGTCGCGCGGGCACGGGCAAGTCGACGATCCTGAACCACCTCGCCTGGAACACCAGCAAGATCATCGCCGTGTGCGCGCCGACCGGCGTCGCGGCGCTCAACGTTGGCGGCCAGACCATCCACTCGCTGCTGCGGCTGCCAACCGGGGTCATCGCCGACCAAGATCTGGATCAGCCCGCCGAACTGAAGAAGATGCTTGCATCAATCGATACCCTGGTTATCGACGAGATCTCCATGGTGTCGGCTGACCTTATGGACGCGATTGACCGCTCGCTCAGAATCGCCCGCGGCAAAAAACACGATCCGTTTGGTGGCGCGCAGATCATCATGTTCGGGGATCCGTACCAGCTGCCCCCGGTACCACCCCGAGACCCGCACGAGCGGGCCTATTTTCACGACACCTATCGTTCGCTCTGGTTCTTTGACGCGAAGGTGTGGTCGAGCGCTCCCATCGCGGCTATCGAGCTCACAGAGGTTCACCGACAGCGTGACGATCGCTTCAAGCAGATCCTTGGTGCTGTGCGCCATGGGGTTGTCGAGGCGGATCAGGCGGAGGAGCTCAACGCTGCCGGATCCCGAGCCGCGCCCCGCGACGTGATCACTCTCGCCACAACCAACGCCGTGGTGAACAAGATCAACGCCGAGCGCCTCGCCGAAATCAAGGGCACACCGCTCAAGGCGGTCGCCGAGATCAATGGCGAGTTTCGAGAAAACACCTACCCCGCCGACGAGGTACTTGAACTCAAGCCGGGTGCCCAGGTGATGTTTCTGCGCAACGACTCCGACGGCCGCTGGGTGAACGGCACCATCGGCACGGTGTCTCGCGTCGACGGGACCGTGTGGGTGGAGATTGCCGGATCCGACGAGGAATTTGAGGTCGAACCGACCACCTGGGAGCGGTACCGCTACCGCTACGACGCCGAGACCAAAAAACTTGAGAAGGAAGTCGTGGCCGAGTTCGAGCAGTTTCCGCTGCGGCTCGCCTGGGCCGTCACCGTGCACAAGTCGCAGGGGCACACCTACGACGCCGCCGTGATTGACCTCGGCCCGCGCGCGTTCAGCGCCGGGCAGACGTACGTGGCGCTCAGCCGCGTGCGTTCACTCGACGGGCTCTACCTGAGGCGTCCGCTGCAGCCGCGCGACGTGATCGTTGACCCGAACGTGGTGCGCTTCATGACCGAAAACGGGGTCGGTTAGGCGGCAGCCTTCTGGCGGCTCAGGTCAACGAACACCGCGGTATTAAAACCGTAGGCGATCCGCACCTCTTCGAGAAAGCGCTCGCGTTCGGTCTCGTCCATGTTCGCCCCAAGACGATCAAGCCCGGCGCGGTACGTGTTCTTGAACTCAGGAATCGAGCCAAGCTCAGCAAAGTTGTAGAACTCGATGCCACCATCAGTGAGATCGTGCTGCCTCGCAACAAGCTTTGCGATCATCTGGCCACCCGAGAGGTCACCAAGGTAGCGCGTGTAGTGGTGCGCCACGATGCCGGGGAGCCACTTCTCAGCCGCGATCTCACGAATGCGCGCTGCGTAGGCCTCAGTTGCTGGGGTCGGCGCGATGCGCTCGTGCCAGTCATCACCGATCAGGTACACAAGGTCGGCCTGCGCCGCACCCAGGCGCACGAGAGCCGCCGGGTGAAACTCTGCGAAGGCAGGGTCAGTGACGAGTTGCTCCGCCGCGGCCTCGAGGGCCTCGTACATAAAGAAGTGCTGGGCGACCAGGGCAACGTAGTCTTGCTTCGTGCCGCGACCCTTGATGATGTCGTCCATGAACCCTGCGCCCTCACTGTCGGAGTGATCCGACCAGGAGGTCTCACGAATAACCTTCGAGAAGGCTTTGCTCTCATCTGCAGAGACGTCCTGCGGAAGTGCCGTGCCGTGCGGGTGCTCAGCGGCCGTTTTGTGTTCCTCGCGCGGCGTGACCCCGAGTCGTTCGCAGGCAGTCTTGTAGAGAACCACAACCTCACGACGGATCTCGGGGCGCTCTGAAATCGGTCCGCTCGGCCACGCGACAGCGAGAACTTTCTCGCCGTCGGCGTCGGTAACACGCCAGATACCAGCCTCTTCGTTCAGGCCAATCATCGTACTGGCCGTTGCGCCGGGCCGCCCGAAAGCGCGCGCGATCAAGAGATTATCTTCTGGGTGGTCTCCGTTCATATGCCCTGTAACTGCGGCAATCACGGTCTCCGAAAATCTACTCACCCGCTCAGTCTAGTAAGGTTCCCCTCACTTAGCCCGTCCCCGGCATTTTTTCACAGCCGAACACAGTAGACTCTCGCCAGTTCTGTGTCCCCGCAGAGATTGGCGGTTGAGTTGTTTTCGAAGTCCACGCGTCGCGCACGCTTCGCGACCCTTGGCGTGCTCGCTGTAGCGGCGCTCGGTCTTTCCGCATGCACTAGCAGCGGATCTAGCACTCCTACGGTCGATGCCAACACGATCGATAGTTCGCTCGCTTCAAGCATCGACGATGCCATCGCAACGGCAATGAAGCAGAGCGGGTCAACCGAGGCGATCATTGGCGTCTGGGGCAATGACGGCACCGAATATGTTCGCGGATATGGCAGCAACAAGATCGGCGGCAACAGTCCGATCCGCGCAGCCCAGGCCGCGCAACCGGTGATGTGTGCTCTGCTCATGGACATGGCTGGCTCCGGAAAACCGGCTCTCGATCGCGAGATCTCGAAGGATCTGACCCGACAGGTCGGCATCGATGGCGTCACCTACGGCGAACTCTGCACGATGACCTCTGGTATTGCGGACTTCAAAACAGGTTTTGCAGACATCTTCACGAACAATCCGACCCGCGTTTGGCCAGAGCAGGAACTCATCGCGCAGGGTCTTGTTGATACACCCCCGACCAAACCCGATGCTGAGCCGACCTTCCGTCAGTCCGACACAAACGCGGTACTGCTCTCACGTGTGCTCCGCGTGAAGACCGGGGAAGAGACGCAGCAGTTGCTGAGCGACCACGTGTTCGACAAGGCGGATATGGGCTCAAGCTATTTCCCTGATCCAGATGACGACACGCTCTCGGATTCCGCGATGACCGGGCTCACCTACCCCTCCAGTGGTGGCAAGCCCGTGTGCGACGCCGACGTTGTGAAGGTACCCAAGGTCTCAACCTCGATGCTGGCTGGAGCGGGCGGCACGGTCACCACTGTCTCGGATCTCAAGACCTTCTACACTCATTTCTTCGACGGCACGTTTGGTGGCGAGAAGATGTCTGCGGTCACGAAAGAAACCATTCCCACCGAAAAAGTGAAGGCCGGCGAAGAGCCTGCAACGCCCGACCCCAACGAACGCCTGTGGGCATTCGGCATGGAAAAGCAGGGGCCACTCTACGGTAGGGCTGGCGCCATAACCGGCACCCTAACGACAGCCTTCCACGATCCAGATTCGGGCTACACCGTGATCGTGGCGCTAAACAACTCGTCGGCGGGAGCCGCGTTTGTGAAGGCACTCGGCTTCGAGATTGCAGCACTCTCGGCGAATGCTGGGATCGCACCGGATATGACCTGGTCGGCAGAAGATCAAACAGCTCTGCTGGAGAAGGGTGCGATCTGCCAGTAGCTTTTGCGACACGGCTTCGCAGCACTTCTGCTAGGGTTGTGGAGTTGGAATCACGATGATTCCACCCCGGGGATGTAGTTCAATGGTAGAACTTCAGCTTCCCAAGCTGATAGCGCGGGTTCGATTCCCGTCATCCCCTCCAATTCTTTTTCTCGTTCAGAGGCGCACCTACAGCACCACACCCTCGTGCCGCAGCAAGGCCTCCTTAATGTCGGTGCCAAACAAAAACCCACCGAGCCCACCGTCGGTGCGCACGATCCTGTGGCACGGCACCACAAGCGCCACCAGATTGTTGGCGCAGCCCGAGGCCGCCGCGCGCACCGCGGAGGGCCGCCCGGCGAGCGCCGCGAGTTCCGTGTAGGTCACTGCGGCACCACCCGGAACCTCACGCAGAGCGCGCCAGACATCTCCGCGGAACGGGGTCTCGGGCTGCGCAACTGGCAGCACGTCGATGGCCGTAATGTCGCCGGCAGCATAGGCACGCAGCGCGTCGGGAACAGCTCCGTCTGAGGTCGCCTCAGCGGCAAGACCTCGCGAGGCAATCTCAGGATCCAGCACCTCCAACCGCGTCATCAGGCTCGTAGCACTCGGATCCCCCTCAGTCGCAAACCCACCCGCACGGATCGCTCCGTCCTCAGGGGTCCAGATGGCGTGAAACGGGTGCCCCACAACCTCAACGACGGTCCAAGCGAGCGGTGCAGCATTCATTTCTGTTCCTTTCGTGCGGTCGCTTCCAAGAAGTCAGACCAGAGGTACTGGGTGGCGTACCCGCGATACGGGCGCCATGATTGTGCCAGCGCAATGGCTTCACGGTCGCTCGTCACGCCGAGGGCGCGGCGCAAGATCAGGTCACCGGCGGGGTAAGCATCGGGATCACCAAGCGCCCGCATCGCCACGAGTTCAACGGTCCACGGGCCAATCCCGCGAAGTGCAAGCAGTTCAGCGCGAGCGCGATCCCGGTCTGCCCCGGCGCCAAGATCGAGGCCGTTGGCCAACGCAGAGGCGAGTGTGCTCAGCGTCGCCGCGCGTGCACGCGTGAGCCCGAGTTGCTCGCGCAGATCGTCGACCGAGATCGCGGCAACAAGCGCGGGATCGGGAGCGGCCTTGAAACCGGCAGCCACACCAGCCCCTGACGCAACCTTGGTCTCAAAGCCCGCGGCAAGACGCCCCTGCAGGGTGCGAGCGGCGGCGAGCGAAACCTGCTGTCCAAGCACCGTGCCAAGCGCAAACTCTTGCGGGTGCCGCGCACCGGGCAGGCGCAGACCAGGCCAACGCTGCAGCAGGTTGCCGAGCACGGGATCTCCCGAGAAAGCCTCCGCTACTTGTGAAGGATCGGCGTCAAGATCGAGCAGGCGGCGCACCGCTTGAATCGCAGGCATCGTGTCGGCGAGACTCGGCAGCGTGAGCGTGACCGGGATCCCGACCGCGTCTGCACCACTCTCAAGCTGCTGTGAGACCTGCGGCACATCGTGCCAATCAATGCGCACCACGGCCGTGCCCCCGGGCACGTCAATAGCGTGTGCGGATGTGCCGTCCGCCGCAATTTCGTCGCGGCCCGGGATCGCGTGCGCCGCGAGATAGGCTCGCATCTCTTCGGCGGCGAACGGCGCTCGGGTTCGCAAGCGCAGGGCGAGCTTCGGGCGCTCGTCAGAGGTCGGCCCCTCGGGATCCTGGGCGCGACGTTGAGGCGATCCCGAGCCACGCCGCGGCAAGCCAGACGGCGCGACTCCAAACTCCTCGCGCATCGTGTCACCGAACTGGCGCACGCTGCCGAAGCCAGCGGCAAACGCGATGTCGGTGAGGGATAACTCGGTCTCTTCGATCAGAGCACGGGCCGCGTGAGCACGCCGGGTACGGGCGAGCTGCAGCGGGCTCGCCCCGACTTCTTCGATGAGCATCCTCCGCAGATGTCGCTCGCTCACGGCGAGCTCGTCGGCAAGGCCTGCCACTCCGACGGCGTCAACCGCACCGTCACGAATACGGCGCACGGCTCGGGCTACGAGATCACCGCGCGCGTCCCAGTCACGGGTGCCCGGAACGGCGTCGGGGCGGCAGCGCTTACACGCCCTGAATCCGGCCGCCACACACGCCGCTGCGCTCGAATAGAAGCGACAATTCTCGGGGCGGGGTTTGCGCGCGGGGCACGATGGGCGGCAGTAGATACCAGTGCTTGTGACTCCGAGGTACACCCTTCCGTCCCAGCGGGCGTCTCGCCCCGACGCGGCACGATAACACGCATCGAAGTCGAGCGTTGCGGGTGAGGATGCTGGGTTCATGTTGTCTATTCTCGCGTCATCCTGAACAGCATGCACGCGGAAATCGGACATAGTGGTGGCGGTGCCTCTCGTGGGATCGCTACGCTCGAGACATGGGAGATGCATCGGGCCGGACGGCGCTTCTGCGCGCCACGATAGTTGTCGTTGCCAGCGGAGGGCTGCGGGCGCTCACGTATCGTGCGGTCGCAGCAGAAGCTGGGGTATCGCACGGGCTCGTGCGACACCACTTCGGCACTCGGGATCAACTCATTGCCGAGGCGATGGAACTCGCAATCGACGAGAGCCTGCGCGGATCAAACATGCTCGAGAGCGGACTCACCGTTTCTGAGTTCGCCGCGGGCATCGAGACTCTTGCTGAGCGCGAAAGCGGCATTCAGTCGTTTCAGTATGAGCTGCTGCTCGAAACTCGCCGCCGCCCCGAACTGCGGCCATTTGCCAAACGTCACTACGAGGCGTATCGGGCAGCGATCCATAGCCAACTTGCCCGTCTGGGCGTCTCGGATCCTGGCCTCACTGATCTCATCTGGTTCACTCTCGACGGCATTGTATTCAAGCAGCTTGTTGCTCCGGGAGACGTTGGGCCCGCCGTACAGCGCATGCGGCAGCTTATTGAGTCGAGTATCTCTCATGGTGTGAGTACAGATCAACATTCTGAGCACTCACAAGGTTGATCTGCGCTCACACGCCAGGAAAAACCCGTCACGTGTTTTCATCGCACCTTGACTATCCAGATGGATAGTTTTAGGCTGTGTCCCATTCCACAACGAAGGGACACACCGCAGTGTCAGTTGAAACACAGTCAGACAAAACACAGTCAAACACCAAGATCGACTTTCTTTACCTCAGCGAGCCCGACATGATTCGCGCTGGCGTGACCAACATGGCCGAGTGCGTCGACACCATGTCAGAGATGCTGGGCCTGTTTGCCGCGGGCGACTACCGAATGGCCGGCACGGAGAATAATTCCCACGGCGCCCAGATCTTCTTTCCCGAAGAGGAACTCTTTCCTGGCATGCCGGTTGACGGCCCAGATCGCCGCTTCATGGCGATGCCCGCCTACCTCGGCGGCGACTACCAGGTGACCGGCTGCAAGTGGTACGGCTCGAACGTTGAAAACAAAAAGCACGGACTGCCGCGGTCGATCCTCATGTTCACCCTCAGCGACAAGGACACGGGCGCACCCCTCGCGATCATGTCGGCCAACCTGCTGAGCGCGTACCGCACGGGCGCGATCCCGGGCGTCGGCGCGCGCTACCTCGCCCGCGAAGATGCGCGGGTAGTCGGGATCGTGGGTCCGGGCCCCATGAACCGCACCTCACTCGAATCATTCGTGGCGGTGCGGCCAGGGATCACGACCGTCAAGGTGGCTGGCCGCAGCCAGGTAGGGGTCGACACCTTCATCGCATGGGCGCGCGAGAGGTTTCCGCAGATCACCACGATCAAGCAGGTCGCCGACATGGAGACCGCCGTGCGCGGCTCCGACATCGTGAGCATTGCCGTGCCCAGTCCCATGGGATCGGAGCACTACCCTCGCGTGAAAGACGAGTGGGTCAAGCCCGGTGCGTTCATCTGCTGCTCGGCTCACCTCGCGCTCGACGAGAGCCTGACGCTGCGCTCCCGCCACGTCGCCGACGCCCGCAAGATCTACCAGGCGTGGGCCGAAGAGCTGCCCGAGCCCGCGCACGAGACAGTCGGCATCTGGGGCATCCACCTAGTTGATCGCGTGCGCGAGGGCCGCATGACACCGGAGCAGTTCGAAGACATCGGCGAGATTATTCGCGGCGTCACCCCCGGACGCAAAAGCGACGACGAGATCTTCATCTACTCGGTCGGTGGCATGCCGGTTGAAGACGTGGCCTGGGCAACCAAGGTGTATCGCAACGCGGTGCGCGACGGCATCGGTACAAAGCTCAACCTGTGGGATGTGCCGGCATTGGCGTGATTGCCAGAATGCCGCACGAAACGACGAGACCACAAAGAAGAGAGACACGCATGGACCTGCAGAAAACAGACGTATTGGTCATCGGTGCCGGAGCCGTTGGGGCGATGGCACTGTGGCAGCTGAGCAAACGCGAGGGTGTCAGTGTCGTTGGCATTGAGCAGTACGGGCGCGTGCACTCGCACGGCTCCTACGCTGGTGAGTCACGAGTGTTCCGCACCGCGGTGCACGAGGGTGGCACGTACGTGCGCATGATCCAACGCTCGCGCGAACTATGGCGGGAACTCGAGGCAGAGTCTGGCCGCGACATCTACTACGAGGTTGGCGCGCTCAGCATTGCCCCCGAAGGGTTCCCCGATCTTGTCACGGCTCTCGGCACTGTTCGTGAGTTCGATCTACCCCACCGTGTGCTCAGCGACAGTGAACTGCGCAAGGAATACCCGCAGCATCGCATTCAAGACGGCGACATCGGCTTGCTCGACGCCCACGGCGGCGGACTACGACCCGAGGTCGCGATTATGAGCGCCCTCGATCTCGCAGAGGCGAACGGTGCGAGGCTGTTCTTCAACACCCCCGTGATCGGCATCGAGGAGCGCGCCGATGGGGTTGTCGTGCGCACAACACAGGGATCGTGGCTTGCGGGAAAAGTTGTCGTGGCGTCCGGATCATGGTCGACCCGCCTCTCCCCCGAGCTCAACGACCTGCTGCGGCTGCAGGTACTCGGTCTCACCTGGTTCATGCCACGCGATCCCGCCGCGTTCGCCCCCGACCGCTTCCCCGCGTTCCTGCGCGACGCGGGTCCCGTGCACTTCTTCGGTGCCCCCAGCTTCGACGGCTACGCGTTTAAGGCCTGCACAAACCCCGAGTGGCCTGTCTTCCGCGATGTCGCCGAGGTGCCGACGTCGCACACGCGCGAAGAACTGATCAAGATCGGGCAGCGTGCGGCCGAACTGTTCGAGGGATCAACCCCGAGCCCGTACGGCAGAGCGTGCACCACTGTGCGTACACTCCGGATCGCTTGCCCGTCGTAGACCGCAGTGCGAGCGGGCGGGTTGTTACACTCACGGGGCTCTCGGGCCACGGCTTCAAGTTTGCGCCGCAGCTCGGCGAGTGGGCCGCGCAGTTGGTTGCGGGCGACGACACGACCGTGGATCCGCGATTCGCACTCCCCGAGCACATGGAACGACTCGCGTCGCTCGGTGCATACACAGGTGGCGGGCACTAGCGCGCCTCCCCCGTCTCGCTCGTGATTCTGCCAAGCTTGTAGCGAAGGGGTCGGTGAGAGCAGGAGAGCAGGCATGGGAAGAGTCGAAGTCACCGGGCTGTCGAAACGATTCGGTGGGGTACAAGCCGTCCGATCCCTCAGTTTCACGGCCGAGCCGGGGCGTGTAACCGGATTCCTCGGGCCGAATGGCTCGGGCAAAACGACAACTCTGTCAATGGTGCTCGGTCTCGTGCGACCCGACAGTGGTTCGGCTACCATCGGCGGCACGCCCTACACCGAGCTTCCGCGCCCGGCACTCACCGTCGGGGCCTCGCTCTCAGCAGACTTCCACGCGGCGCACACCGGCCGTGCACACCTCGACATCGTGCGGCGCGCCATCGGGGTGCCCGCTTCCGAGGTCACCGCAAAGCTCGAACTCGTTGGGCTCAGCGACGCGGCAGACCGCAAGACCGGTGGCTACTCGCTCGGCATGCGGCAGCGGCTCGCGCTTGCCGCAGCACTGCTCGGAGACCCCGACGTGCTTCTGCTCGACGAGCCAATCAACGGCCTTGATCCCGAGGGCATTCACTGGATCAGATCTTTTCTCAGACGCCTCGCGAGTGAGGGAAAGACCGTTCTGCTGTCCTCCCACCTGCTCAGCGAAGTACAGCAGACGGTCGACGACGTTGTCGTGATTCGCCGGGGTGAACTCGCATTTGCGGGCACCCTAGCCGAACTGCAGCAAGGAAACAGCGAGCGCACCATTCTTGTCTCCGCGAACGACCAGACTGCGCTCGCTCGCGCACTCGAGCTCGCGGGGGCAAGGGTGCATGGCGTGCGCGGTAACGTCATGCGGGTTGTGGGGCTTGAGCCTGAAAAGATCGGCGAGCTTTCGCTCGCGACCGCGATCCCGCTATCGCACCTGAGTGTAGAAGAGACCGAACTTGAGCAGAGCTTCTTGGAGCTTATTGAGGGTGATGGATCCTCTGGTCCGTCGAGTCACGGTGCTTCGGGTGACGATGCCGAATCCTCAACCGCAACGGAAGGGGGTGCCTCATGAGTCGGCTGACACGGAGCCTGTCTTCCGAAATTCGTAAGGTGCGGTCGACGAGACTGTGGTGGATCCTCGCCATTGTGCTCGCGGGGTACTCGGCCATGATGAGCGCACTTTTCGCCTTCATGTTCAGCTCCATGGGCGAGTTGCTCGGTGGCAGCGGCATCGATATGCCAGCCCAGCAGACAGCAAACATGGTCTACTCGTCGGTGTCGACCTTTGGTTATGTGATCCCCTGTTGTTCGGTGCGCTAATGGCGACCGGAGAGATTCGTCACCGCACCCTCGGACTCACATTTATGCTCGAACCAAAACGCGGCGTCGTGCTCGCGAGCAAGTCGCTCGTGCTGTTCGGGATCGGCCTTGTGGTCGGATTGACTGGCCTGTTGGGGGCGGTAGGCGCGGGTGCCCCGGTTCTGCAGGCGACCGGTGGTGATGCAAGGCTCGGCAGCAGCGAAAGCTGGCTGCTCTTGCTTCGTGTGCTGTTCTCGATCGCTATCTGGGCGATCATTGGTTTCGGAGTGGGCATTCTGGTACGCAATCAGGCTTTTGCCATTGTGATAGCGCTCGTCTTCACGCAGTTTCTCGAGCCGGTGCTGCGCCTTGGCGCACAGTTCTGGGATTGGAGCGCGCAGGTCGCGAAGTTTTTACCCGGAGCGGCGACCGATGCCTTTGTCGGAGCGAGCGTGATGAACGACCTCTCTTTACTCGACCCGACGATGCCATCCAGTTCCGAGGGACTCGGCATCTGGACGGGGCTCGCAGTGCTGCTCGCATATGCCGTTGTTGCCGTGTTTGCCGGCTGGCTGTTCCGGTGGCGTAAGGACGTGGCATAGGACTCGTTCACTGTCGCAGTCAGGGGTTGGACTTTGACGCCGGCCTGGCCAACCCAGACTTTCTCCGAGAGCTCACTTTTACATGATTTTTGCGCGGATAATCATGTAAAAGTGAGCTCTCGGTGGGGTGACGCTGGGTCTGGGTCAGGCCGGCGCTCCAGAAAGCCTTTAGCGCGGGCGCAGCGGCGAGTGCTGCTGCACCCAGCTGTACATCGCAACGGCGGCAGCGGCTGAGGCGTTGATCGAGCGGGTTGAGCCGTACTGCGTGATTTCAACAACGGCCTCGGCTGAGGCGACGGCCTCATCCGTCAGTCCCGGGCCTTCCTGACCGAACAGCATGACGCAGCGCTCGGGCCAGTCGAAGGTCTCCATCGGAACGCACCCCGGCACATTGTCGATCGCGATAATTGGGATGTCCTCTTCGCGGGCCCAAGCTGCGAGCGCGGCGACATCTTCACTGTGCTCGACATGCTGGTAGCGGTCGGTGACCATGGCGCCGCGCTTGTTCCAGCGGCGGCGTCCGACAATGTGGACGGTATCGGCGGCGAAGGCGTTCGCGCTGCGCACAATCGACCCGATGTTCATGTCGTGCTGCCAGTTTTCGATGGCGACGTGAAACTGATGGCGGTGCTCGTCGAGGTCGGCGACGATCGCTTCCATTTTCCAGTAGCGATAGCGATTGATCACGTTGCGGGAGTCGCCGTGTTCGAGCAGCTCGGGGTCGAAATGATCCTCTTCTGGCCACTCCTCTCGGCCACCCGGCCAGGGGCCAACTCCGAAGGTCGTTCGCTCGGCGCTCGGTTCGGGGGTGGGTTCAGGGTCGCGGGATTCAATCACCCGTCGATTCTCTCACCTGCGAGCGGAGATAGTGCCCGCCTGCACCGACACCGGGTCACCTGCGCGGGCGCGAAAACGGGTGCCTAGGCCGACGCGCGGGCCAACAGGCCCAGTTCTTCTGAGGTCAGCTCGACCCGCAGCGAGTCAAGCAACGCCGGAAGCTGCTCGGCCGAGCGGGCGCTCGCAATCGGTGCAGCGACTGTCGGCTGATCGCGGAGCCAGGCGAGGGCAACTGCGGCAACGGGAACATTGTGGTTCGCCGCAACCTCGTCAAGCCCGCCCAGCACACCAAGACCACGCTCGGTGAGGTACTCCGCGGCCTGGCCGGCGCGGGGGCTCGCGCCCGCCACACTCACATCGCTCGTCTCACGGTACTTGCCCGCCAAGAACCCCTTAGCGAGTGAGAAGTACGGGAACACGGCCAGCCCCTCGCGCTCCGCGACGGTGCGCAGCCCGTTCGATTCGAAGTCGCGCTCGACCAGGTTGTAGTGCGGCTGCAGTGCAACCGGAAGGTGGAAGCCACCGGCGCGCGCGATCCTGAACCACTCGTCGATGCGCTCGGCCGTGTAGTTTGAAACACCGATGGCCCGCACTTTGCCCTCGTCAACGAGCTTCGAGAACGCTTCGACAGTCTGCTCAAGAGGGGTTTCCTCGTCATCGAAGTGTGCGTAGTAGAGGTCGATGTGATCCGTCTGCAGACGCTTCAGCGAGGCCTCGGCCGCGGCATGCACGTTGGCGGCGGCAAGGCCAGCGAACGAGGGATGCGTCGAGACTTTTGTCGCAAGAAACACTTCTTCGCGATTGCCACGCGCCGTGAACCACTCTCCGAGAATCGTCTCGGACTCGCCGCCCGTGTGCCCCGGAACCCAGTGCGAGTACCCATCAGCGGTATCGATAGAGTCGCCACCACCCGCTACAAACGCGTCGAGCACATCAAACGAGGCTGCGCGATCAGCAGTCCAACCGAAAACGTTGCCGCCCAGCGTGAGCGGGGCGATTTCGACGCCGGTGCTGCCGATCTGGGTACGGGTTGCGGTTTCGGTCATGGTGCGCTCCTCTGTTTCGGTGGGTATCAAGCACGCTAACACCTCTGCGAAATCGCGGAACTTCTATTACGTTTATCGCGTCACACAAGTGGTGAGAAACACCATCAATTCGGTTGCATCATCCGCGCGAAACAAGACGTCTAGGGCCTCGTTAAACTCGAGCTGCCGCGCGTACGGCACACTCACGGATTCGTAACCGTGTTGCATCAGTTCACCAACCATCATGATGCGGGCTGTGCGTTTATTGCCGTCAAAATAGAACTGCGATCTCGTTGCAGAGCAGAAGTACGCGAGGGTCCGGGGTCATCGCCATCAACCACACCCTCGCCACGAAACACACCAGATGCGATGGCCTCATGTCGCGCGACCAGCGAATGCACTTGGTCGGTGACCGCTTTGTTGAGTTCGAACGCTCCTTCACGGACCCGCAGCATCATGAACTGGATGCCCGCCCGCAAGGCAAGGATCTGATCGGCCTCTTCAATTCGCTTACCCCCAACGCTGACACCATCAAGCAGTATTTGCACCTGAGGCAGGGTGAACGTGTTCCCTTCTAGCGCTGCAGCGTTCCAGACAAACTCGGGCAATGACCGCTCGAAGCGGTAGAGGGCACGGTCAGTTGGGGCGCTGGGAATGCGTTCGAAGTGGATGCGGGTGCGATCCCACACCCCAAGTACCCCACATGTCGTTTTTACTCACCGCAACTCACCACCCCTCTGTAATCTCGGCTGCGATGTCGCTCGCACCGATCCCGTGCAGGTCTACAACTACTTGCACCGGTGCCGCGTACCGCACCCGGCCGACCTCGGCGGCATCAACAAAGAGAAGGGACGGGCCACCGCAACCACATTCCCGGCTGGCTGGTAGCGTTCGACGCGACGAAAACCGCAGTGTGAATTGGCCTGGTTTGAGTTCCGATCTTTTACAAGGATGGAAGGGCCTTTACCCCGTTCAGTGGACACGCGGTAAAGACCCGGGTCAGGCGTTCCGTGAACCCGTTGCCGTGCAAAGGACGTGGGATTTCACAAACCACCCATGATCCGAATCTTCTAGCGAGGATAACCCAGGTGCTCCCTTGCGAGCTGGGGCATCCCCGCTCGCAAGGGAGCACCCCGCCTACCTACTCGTCAAGCAACTCTGCCTCAATCACCTCGTCTGGGTCACCCGGGAACCCCGGTTTCGGGGCGTGCAGGGCCTCAAGGGTCAGCGCCGAACCGTCACTCGCCACATCAACCCGCACGGCGTCACCATCGTGCACCTCGCCCGAGAGGATCGCCCGAGCGAGCCGATCGTCGATCTCGCGCTGCATGAGGCGGCGCAGCGGCCGTGCACCGTAGATAGGGTCATAACCACGCGAAGCGAGCCAGGTGCGTGATGCAGGGGTGACTCCAACAGTGAGGCGACGATCCGCGAGCCGTGACTGCAGCCGGTCGATCGACAGCTCGACAATCTGTGCCAGGTTCTCTTCTGAGAGCGGGTGAAAGATGACCATCTCGTCGAGCCGGTTAATGAACTCGGGCTTGAACGCACGCCGCACTGTTTCTTGCACGGCTCCCTCCTTCTCAGCCCAGCTCAAGTCGGGGTCAATGAGGTACTGGCTGCCAAGGTTCGAGGTGAGGATCAGGATCACGTTGCGGAAGTCAACCGTGCGGCCCTGGCCGTCCGTCAACCGTCCATCGTCGAGCACCTGCAGCAGCACATCGAAGACCTCGGGGTGCGCTTTTTCGACCTCGTCGAGCAGCACCACCGAGTACGGGCGCCGCCGCACAGCCTCGGTCAGCTGACCACCCTGTTCGTAGCCGACATAGCCCGGGGGCGCACCCACGAGGCGCGACACAGAGTGCTTCTCGCCATACTCCGACATGTCGATGCGCACCATGGCGTGCTCGTCGTCAAATAAGAACATGGCGAGCGCCTTCGCGAGCTCGGTCTTGCCGACACCGGTTGGGCCAAGAAACAGGAAGGAACCGGTCGGCCGGTTCGGGTCCGCTATGCCTGCACGAGTGCGCCGCACGGCGTCAGACACCGCGCGAACAGCCTCGCTCTGGCCGACCAGGCGCTTGCCCAACTCGCCCTCAAGGGCGAGCAGTTTTTCGGTCTCACCCTGCAGCAGTCGCCCGACTGGGATGCCGGTCCAGGCAGCGACCACACTGGCGATCTCTTCGTCGGTTACCTGGTCATTGACCATGCGCGGCTCTCCGTCGATCTCTTCCGACAGCTCAGCGCGCTCGGCCTCGGCCAGTTGCTTTTCGATCACCGGGATCTCACCGTAGAGCAGTTTCGAGGCGCGCTCAAGGTTGCCCTCGCGCTGCGCGCGCTCAGCATCAATGCGCATTTGGTCGAGCTTCTCGCGAAGCTCACCCACCCGGTTCAGTGAGGCACGCTCACGCTCCCACCGATCTTCAAGCACGTCAAGTTCGACCTGACGCACCGACAGATCTTCGCGCAGCTTTGCGAGGCGCTGCTTCGAGGCGTCGTCTTTCTCTTTTTTCAGCGCGAGCTCTTCGAGCTTCAGCCGATCCACCGCGCGCCGCAACTCATCGATCTCCATCGGGGCCGAGTCGATCTCCATGCGCAGCCGCGAAGCGGCCTCGTCGATCAGGTCGATCGCTTTGTCGGGCAGCTGACGCGCCGTGATGTAGCGGTCAGACAGCGCCGCGGCGGCCACCAGGGCGGAGTCGGCGATCGTCACTTTGTGGTGCGCTTCGTACCGCTCTTTCAGTCCGCGCAGGATTGCCACCGTGTCTTCAACACTCGGCTCACCGACGTAAACCTGCTGAAAGCGACGCTCAAGCGCAGCGTCTTTTTCGATGTACTCGCGGTACTCGTCGAGTGTCGTCGCGCCGATAAGCCGCAGTTCGCCGCGCGCGAGCATCGGCTTCAGCATCTGCGAGGCCGCCACCGAAGACTCACCACCGCCAGCACCCATCAGGGTGTGCAGTTCATCGATGAAGGTGATGAACTTGCCGTCAGAATCCTTAATCTCCTGAAGCACCGCCTTCATGCGCTCCTCGAATTCGCCGCGATACTTCGCACCGGCGATCAGCGCAGAAATATCGAGCGAGATCAGCTCTTTGTCTTTCAGTGACTCGGCGACGTCACCCGCAACGATTCGCTGCGCGAGCCCCTCGACAACGGCGGTTTTACCGACGCCGGGTTCACCGATCAACACGGGGTTGTTTTTTGTGCGGCGCGTGAGCACCTGGCTCACACGTCGAATTTCGGAGTCACGGCCAATGACCGGATCGAGCTTGCCGGATCGCGCAACCTCGGTGAGGTTCACGCCGAACTGCTCAAGCGCGCTCTGCTCGCCACCCTCGGGGGCGGGCTGCCAATTTGCCTGCATGTGCATCCTCTCTTGTGTCGCAAACTTGAGTGAATATGACTCAAGTTTACTGAAAGGAGACTATTTACGCTAGCCGCAGTTTTACCGTGGAGAGGAAGCCAGTGCCATGTCAGCCACACGGCCGCTCGACCCAAATGAATGCAAGCGAGAGCTCACTTTTGCATGTTTTCTCTCAGCGATTTCATGCAAAAGTGAGCTCTCGCGAACACAAGCGTCTTGTGCTCGTTAGGCTACGATCTTGATGCCCAGGGTTTTGGTGGGCACATCCTTGGTCTCACGCGCAGTGAAGGCGGCAAGCGCAGCGATGAGGCAGATCACGCCAGTAAAGACCGAGATGACAACCCATCCACCATCTTGGACTCCGCCAAGCGCTGCCACGATTGAGGGCGCAAAGCCTGCCATCAGGAAGCCAATCTGGGTGCCGATTGCCAGGCCAGAGAACCGCACTCGCGCGCTAAACATCTCACCATAGAACGACGGCCAGACGGCGTTTGCTGCCGCGTATCCGCACGAGAAGGTGAGGATCGCGAGACCAAATGTCAGCAACGCGCTGCCCGACGACATCGACAGCATGTAGAAGGGCATAAAGATCGCCGACGAGATCGCACCATAGATAAACACGGGCTTGCGTCCGATCCTGTCGGCGAGCATCGCGAAGAGCGGCTGCGTACCGAGTGCAACGATGTTTGCAACGACGACCAGCCACAGGGTCATGCTCTGCGGGAGTCCAACGACTACACCGTAAGCGATGGCAAGGTTGCCAAATACCGTTGACACTGCGGCAATGAACGCGCACAAAATAACGCGAAGCACGTCGCGCCAGTGGTCGCGCATGAGCGGGATAAGCGGGATCTTCGCGATGTCGCCCTGGGCCTTGGCCTCCTGGAAGGTGGGCGGTTCGTGCAGTGTCTTACGAATGTAGAACGTAACGAGCACCACCACGGCACTCAACCAGAACGGAAAACGCCACGCCCATTCGTATTTGAACGGGTTGTCATCGGCAAGCAGCGTGACCGGCAAAAAGACCATGGCCGCGAGAATCTGGCCACCCTGCGTACCCGACAGCGTCCAGGATGTGAAGAACGAGCGCCGATTGTCTGGCGCGTGCTCGAGCGTCATCGAGGAGGCGCCAGCTTGCTCGCCTGCTGCGGAAAGACCCTGCATTAATCGACAGAGCACCAAGAGGGCAGGCGCGAACCAGCCAATCTGTCCGAAGGTCGGCAGGCATCCAATTACAAAGGTTGCGATACCCATGAGCACCAGTGTGAACATCAGAACTCGCTGGCGTCCGATCCTGTCGCCGTAGTGTCCCAGGATCACCGCGCCAACCGGGCGCGCGATGTAGGCGAAGCCAAAGGTGGCGAGCGACATCACGAGTGAGGCTTGATCGCCGTCGGGGAAGAAGATATGCGGGAAGATCAACGCTGATGCGGTTCCGAAGATGAAAAAATCGTAATACTCGACCGCGCTCCCCATGAAGCTCGCGAGCGCCGCTTTCGCCGGGGTCTTTTTCACCTCGGTGGCTGCTGTGGTGGCTGACATTACTGGTACCTTTCTGGGTTTACCTCGTCGCCGTCGACGAGGCTTTGGAAGTGTGCTTGCATACGTTTAAGATCGGGATCGCGCCCGGTGACCAACTGAAATGTATCGGCTGCCTGAGCCACCGCCATGAGCCCGCCGTGCATGGTGCGGCAGCCCTTGGCGCGTGCTGCACGCAGCAGTTCTGTCTCAAGGGGTCGGTAAACGATGTCGGCAACCCAGTGCTCGGGCCGCAGCATTGCAACATCGAATGGGGTACCCGGGTGGTGATGCATACCGATCGGTGTGCACTGCACGATCCCCTCGCTGCTCGACAGCGCCACCTCGAGATCGTCGAATCCCCCGCTGTGCACCGTTGCCGCGTGGCGGCCAGCGAGACTCACCGCGACATCGTCTGCACGCTCGCGATCGAGGTCGATGATCGTCAGGTGTGCAACGCCGATGCGAAGCAGAGCGTCTCCCACGGCTGATCCTGCGCCACCCGCCCCCAGCATCACCACGTGATCGATTGCCGCACCCGACAGCCCCGTGCGAAATGCGCGCTCAAACCCGGTCGTGTCAGTGTTGTAGCCGATCCGGCCCTCCGCCGTGAGTAACACGGTATTGACCGCTCCAAGGGCTTTGGCAACCGGATCAACGTCGTCGAGAAACTGAATGACATCACGTTTGCATGGGTGGGTAATGTTGAGCGCATCGAACCCGAGCATCTCTGCCCAGTTGAGCACCTGTCGAAGATCTTGGGGATCAAGTTCGAGCGCAGTCAGGTCGATCGGGCGGTACACGTACTGTAGGCCCTGGGCACGCCCCTCAGCCATGTGCAACAGGGGTGTGAGCGACGGCGTAACGCCTGTTCCCACCAGTCCCGACAGATAAGCGTGCTCTCGCGTCACAGTACCCCTTTGTCCAAATCACCCGAAAGTTAATGTACTAACCGGTGAGTTAATTCTGCGTATTGCCACCCAAACTGTCAAGCGCAGCCCACAATCGCCCGTGACAGTTTATTAACCATTTGGTACATTAACGGCATGCGCACCTCAATCGCCACCGTTTGCCTCTCGGGCGGGCTCGTAGAAAAACTCCACGCCTGCGCCGCAGCGGGCTTCGACGGAGTCGAAATCATGGACTCCGACCTCGTCGCAGCCTACGAATCCCCCGAAGAGATCAGGGCGCTCTGTGCCCGTCTCGGGTTAAGGATCGATCTCTTCCAGCCGTTTCGAGATTTCGAGGGAGTTGACGAGCTTACTCTGCTTGAAAACCTGCGGCGGGCCAGGGCGAAGTTCGAGGTGATGCAGCGACTCGGCACAAACATGATGCTGCTGTGCAGCAACGTCGCAACGGCCACCGTCGCCGAGCCCGAGGTCGCAGCAGAACAGCTGGGCAGGCTCGCGGATCTGGCCGCAGAGTACGGCATCAGCATCGCCTACGAGGCACTCGCGTGGGGCAAATACGTGAGCGATTACCGCGACGCATGGAGGATCGTCGAACTCGCCGATCGCGCCAATCTTGGCATCTGCCTCGACAGTTTTCACGTACTCTCACGCGGCCACGACCCCTCGGGCATCGAGGCCATCGAACCCGACAAGCTCTTTTTCCTACAGCTCGCAGATGCGCCAGCTTTCGACATGGACGTGCTGTCGTGGAGCCGGCACCATCGACTGTTTCCTGGCGAAGGCAGCTTTGACCTCACTGGATTTCTTTCTCACGTGCTTCTTGCTGGCTACCGGGGACCACTCTCCCTCGAGGTGTTCAACGACACGTTTCGACAGACCGACGTACAGCGAACCGCAGCACACGCACTGCGGTCGCTGCGCTGGCTCAGCGACCGCACCGCAGCGCGCAATGGCTGGGAAGATCTGCAGATCGCCGTACCGCAGCCACCGCGAGCCTTTGACTTCGTTGAGATCGCGGGTGAAGACCTCGCGCCCGTCGAGGATCTGCTGAACAAACTCGGCTTCAGCTTCGGCGGGGGCCATCGCAGCAAACCCGTGCGACTGTGGCGAGCCGGCGACGCGCACGTGATCCTCAATGAGCAGCACCGCGCCCCCGGCACTCGTCTAGCTGGCGTCGGGTTTGTGGTCGAGGACGCCGCGGCCGCCGCGAAACGTGCGCTCGCAATCGGGGCACCGCCCGCGTTTAGGCGCACCTACGAGGGCGAATACCCGTTACCCGCCGTCTCCGCACCCGATGGCACAGGGGTGTACTGGAACTCACAGTCGGCGGCGGACTCGTGGCTCGTTGAGTTTCAGGGAGGAGAATCACCCACGGCCCAGGGCAACCTGCAGGGAGTAATCGACCACATTAACCTCGCGTACCCCTGGCAGGAATTCGACGAGGCGGTGCTCTTCAACACGAGTGCCCTCGCGCTCGATGCGGCGCCGTCGGCGGATTTGCCCGGGCCACGGGGGCTCGTGCGCAGCCAGGTCATGCGCACGGCAGATGGCGCCGTGCGGCTTGCGATGAACCTCGCACCCCCAACCGCACCACTACAACCGCGACACGTGGCCGTGCGAGTGAGCGATGCAATTGCCACCGCTCGACAGGCGAAGGGTCGTGGGCTCTCGTTCTTACCAATCCCAGCCAACTACTACGACGACCTCGACGCGCGCTTCGGACTCGATCCCGAACTGATCGCAGATCTACGCGCACTCGATCTCTTGTACGACCGCGATGAGAGCGGCGCGTTCATCCACTTTTACACCCCCATGATCGGCGATGTCTTCTTCGAGATCGTAGAGCGCGTTGGCGACTATGACGGTTACGGTGCCGCGAACGCACCTGTTCGGCTTGCGGTGCAGCGATCCGACGGGCAATGATAGCCATGTGAACGAACCCAGGTTGAAACAGCGCGATGCGGAGCGAACCAAAGCCGAGCTTCTTGCCGAGGCAACCTCAGTCTTCGCCGAGTCGGGGTACTCCGGCACACGGGTTGACGAAATCGCACGGCGCAGTAGCAGCACCAAGCGAATGATCTACTACTACTTTGGCAGCAAAGAACAGCTGTATCTCGCGGTGCTCGAGCAGTCGTACCGCGGCATTCGTGAGGCCGAGCAGGCACTCGATGTTGGGGATCTTGAGCCAGTTGAGGCACTCCGGCGACTCGCAGAGCTCACGTACGATCACCACCTGTCTCAGAGCAATTTCATTCGGCTTATTGCCATCGAGAACATTCACCGTGGGCGATTTATTCGGCAGATCGATTCTCTGCGGGAGCTAAGCAAACCCGCACTCGGGATCCTCGATAACATTCTGGCGCGGGGCCGCGAGAGTGGGGTTTTCCGCGCGGACGTTGACGCACTCGACGTCCACATGCTTATCAGCTCGTACTGCGTCTTCCAGGTCGCGAACCAGTACACCTTTGGCCACCTCTTCGACGTCAATCTCCAGGCCCCGAGCGCCGCGATCACCTGCGCCGCATGATCGGTGATGTTGTTGTGGCGTGGCTTGCTGTGCCGAGCAATTAGGGAAGGCACTGGACCCCCGAGCAGGAAGCATCCCCATGGCCAACTCAGCGAGCGGAGACTCGGTCATCGACCGTGTTGTGCGAATACTCGACACTTTCTCGGCAGACCGCATCACCCAAACGGCTAGCGAGATAGGTCGGCGCTCGGGGTTGCCCTCGTCAACAGCGCACCGACTCGTCGACGATCTCGTGGCCTCGGGGGTGCTCGAACGAGACGACGAGCACCGGGTTCGGCTCGGCATGCGGCTCTGGGAGCTTGCGCTTCGCGGCTCGACCGCGCTGCGCCTACGCCAAGTTGCACTGCCCCACATGGAGACAGTGCAATCCACAATTCGAGAGCACACGCAGCTTGCGGTGCTCGAGCAAGAGGAAGCGCTGTTTCTGGAGCGACTCTCGCACCCCAACGCGGGGGCCAACATCACCCGTGTAGCCGGTCGGCTCCCCCTGCACGCCTCCTCGTCGGGAATCGTGCTGCTTGCGCACGCCGATTCAGAACTCCGCGAGCGTGTTCTTGCAACGCCGCTGCGTGCTGTTGGCCCGAGCACAGTCACCGACCCGCAACACCTCAGAGGTCTATTGAGCGGCGTTCGCCGCACGGGCGTGGCCGTTTCGCCCGGCGCAATCGAAGCGGTGTCTACTGGCGTGGCCGTGCCGATCCGCGAGTCAGGATCGGTCGTGGCCGCGCTCTCCGTAGTTCTGCCGAGAGCCACTCCGACCGAACCAGCTGTCGCCGCGCTGAAGGCCGCCGCGTGGCTGATCGAGGCAGACCTCAAAGCGTATCGAACGCAGGCAAGCTTTCCTATTGAACGGGAAAAGAGCCGTTTCTGATTGCGTTTCCCGACACAATGATTTCAGCATCCATCCCCTCAAAGATGAAGGAATCTCACATGACCACCGAACGCACTCCGGTCGCCATTGTCGGAGCGGGTCCAGCCGGACTCCTCCTCTCTCACCTGCTTGCAGCAGCGGGCATCGAATCCATCGTGGTCGATAGTCGCAGCCGAACCGAGATCGAGCAGACAATTCGCGCGGGCATCCTGGAGCAGGGCACCGTCGAGGTGCTCGATTCAATCCCAGGCAGCCGCGCACGCACTGTCGGGCAACGGCACGACGGAATCGAACTTCATTTTGCGGGCGAGAGCCATCGCGTCGATTTTGCAGGCCTTCTCGGCCGCAGTGTCTGGCTGTACCCCCAGCATGAGGTTCTCAAAGACCTCATTGCTGCGCGGCTCGGTGCGGGCCAGGATCTCCGCTTCGGTGTCACCATCGACCGCGTCGAAGACACAGATTCCAATTCGCCGCGTCTGGTCGGTACGGACGCGGAGGGTGTGGCAATCAACATCGTCGCTGACTTTATTGTGGGGGCCGACGGTTCGCGCAGCGTTGTTCGCCCGACAATAACGGGCCCATCAAGCAACAACTACTTTCGGGAGTACCCATTCGCATGGTTCGGTGTCCTGTGCGAAGCCCCGCCAAGTTCAGACGAACTTATATACAGCAACTCTCCCAACGGCTTCGCCCTCATTAGCCAGCGCTCCGACACGGTGCAGCGCATGTACTTCCAGTGCGATCCACAAACCAACGTCAACGCGATGAGCGAGGCAGAACTCTGGGACACACTCCAGGCACGGGTGCCAGGCACCACACTCAAAGAGGGACCCATCTTTCAACGTGACGTTCTCCGGTTCCGCAGCTTCGTGGCGCATGAGCTACGCCGCGGCCGCACCGCACTCGTGGGTGACGCGGCGCACACGGTTCCCCCGACCGGGGCAAAGGGCATGAACCTCGCTGTCGCCGACGTTCTGCTACTCAACCAGGCACTGCAGGCGCTTTTGCTGCGCGGGGATGAGCGCCCACTCGACGCCTACGCAGAGACTGCCCTCAAGCGCATCTGGAAGGCGCAACACTTTTCGTGGTGGATGACCAACATGCTGCACCTCTCACCTGAGGCGAACAAATTCGATCAGCTGCGACAGCTCGGCGAGCTACGCTCCATCGTGGATTCCGAGGCCGGTCAGCGCTACCTCGCTGAGGCCTACACAGGTTGGCCCCTCGCCACATCTCTATAGCAAGGGGCCGAACCGGCGGCGTCCGCTAGACCGTGGACTCCGCCGGTTCTTGCGTTTCTGGCCGCACCTTCGCGGGCGCCTCCGACTTCGCTTCGATAGCCAGAGAGTTTTTCGGTAGGAACGCAATCGCGATCACCGCAATCACCGCGTCAGCCGAAAAGGCGTAGAACCCCCACGGGTAAGCGATCCCGGCCGTGACCAGAGTGCCAAGAATGAACGGCCCGCTGATCGCACCCGCTCGCCCAACACCGGCGGCCATGCCGAGGGCCGTACCCTTCGCCTGCACCGGATACAGCTGGCTCACGTACGCGTACACAAGCACCTGTGCCGAGAAGACAAAGACGCCGGCAATAAAGACAGCAATGTAGACAAGCAGCATGCCGTCGAGCCGGATACTGAGCGCCGCAAGAAACACGGCGGCGAGACCAAACCAGACCAGAGTGATTTTTTTAGTGCCGTTGCGATCGGCAAGACTGCCCGCAAGGATAAGACCAACGACGGCGCCAACATTCAGTAGCAGCAAGAGCGTGAGTCCCTGGCCAAGGTCGTAGCCGGCCTTACGCATAATCTCGGGCAACCAGGTATTGAGCCCGTACACCAGCAGCAGGCCCATAAACGAGGCGACGCAGATACCAATGCTAATGAGCGCGTAGGGACCGCGCAGCAGGGTCTTCGTTGCGGTAGATGCGGCTGGCGGATCCTCGTGTCCGGCGGCAGCGCGCTCACGAGCGAGCAAAAACGACTCCGACTCGGGCAGCTTGAGCGCGATGATGGGGAGCACGATGAGCCCAGCAACCCCACCGATCACAAACATCATGCGCCAGTCAGGAATAACCACGAGCGCAAGCAGCGCCGTGAGCACTGCCCCGACGTGATAGCCGGTCATGGTCAGGGTGGTGCCCCTGCCGCTGCGTTCGGCGGGAGTGAACTCGCTCATGTATGCGAGCACTGTCGGCAAACACGCGCCGAGCCCTAGCCCCGCGATAAAGCGGAATGTTCCGAACATCGCAACATTGGGCGACCACGCAATCGCCAGCGTCGCGACCGAAAAGAGCGCCACACACACGAGCAGTGGCATGCGACGGCCCCTGCTGTCGGCGATGGGCCCAATGAGGATCGCGCCAAGCCCAACTCCCACGAGTCCGATAGTTGCAACGAATGTGGAGGCTGCCGGGTTGAAACCGAGTTCTCCTGTGCCATTCAGCGTCGGAATGACTGTTCCGAGAACGACAAGGTCGAAGCCATCCAGCATGATCGTGATCCAGCACAGCACCACCGGCCAGCTGAGTCCACGCGCCGTCTTTGTACTCTGATTCATGTAAGCCTCTTTGCTTGAGTGACCTGGTGGGGAATGTCGCGCTGTCACCGCAACTCAATACTTCGCTGAGCGGAATAACTTTCGCAATGCGAACACTGGTCTAATAGTTATATCACAGCTTCGCTTTTTGGCGCTCTCGACCGGACCACCTCTCGGGCAGTCCAGCACGCACGAGGCGTTAGATCAGGCGCAGGTCAGCCTCAATGGCCACAGCCGTCTCGCGCAGCAGCGGAAGGTGGTGCTCGCGCAGGCGCTCAACCGAATCGCGACTCACGCTCATCGAAATATTGACGGCGGCAGCAACCCGACCATCGCGCCCACGCACGGGCACAGCCACCGAGCGTAAACCGACCTCAAGTTCACCGTCAACGATTGCCCAGCCCTGAACGCGCACGCGCGCCAACTCTTCGGCGAGCACCACCGCGTCGACCACAGTGCGCTCGGTAAGCGGGTCCAAATCACGGGCCTTGAGGATCACCTCAAGCTCAGCGGCCGGCAGCTCCGCGAGCAGCACACGCCCCATGCTCGTGGCATATGCCGGAAACCGGGTACCGATCGTGATGCCGACCGACATGATGCGTCGTGTGGGAACACGCGCGACATAGACGATCTCACTCCCGGCAAGCACCGCGGCCGAAACGGACTCGTCAACAGCGCGAGACAGCTTTTCGAGGTGCGGCTGCATGATCTCGGGTAGCGACAGCGCGGACAGGTAACTGAAGCCCAGTTCAAGTACCCGCGGTGTGAGCGCAAAGCGCTTGCCGTCACTGCGCACATACCCGAGCGCCTCAAGGGTTCGCAAAAAGCGGCGAGCAGCGGCGGGCGAGATCTCTGCACGCCTCGCCACCTCGCTGAGGCTCAACTCGGGGTTCTCAGCGTCGAACGAGCGAATGACTGTGAGACCGCGGGCGAGCGACTGCACAAAGACTCCAGCACTCTCTTCACCCACTGCTTCAGCCATGGGTTTACTCTATCGTTCGAGCACCACCGCGAGGCCCTGGCCGACGCCGATGCAGATCGCAACAACCGCAACCCCTGAACCTCGCCGCGCGAGCTCGTGCGCCGCGTGGCCGATAATCCGCCCACCAGACGCCCCCAGCGGGTGCCCCATCGCGAGGGCACCGCCGTGAATGTTGAGTTTTGCAGGGTCGAGTTCGGGCCAGCCCGCGAGGCAAGCAAGCGACTGTGAGGCAAAGGCTTCGTTGAGCTCGACCAGATCAACATCGGCCCAGGTTTTGCCCGCCTTCGCCAGTGCCTTGTTTGCGGCCTCGATGGGAGCGATGGGAAAGAAGTCAGGATCGACGCCGTGCGCGGCCCGCCCTACGATTCGCGCGAGGGGTTCACCCGGAAGCGCACCCTCGGCACCGAGCAACACCGCCGAGGCACCATCGTTAATCGACGAGGCGTTGCCCGCCGTCACGGTGCCGTCCGCGGCGAAGAGGGGCTTCAGGCCCGCAAGCTTTTCAACTGTGCTCTCGCGAATGCCCTCGTCGCGCCCGAGCTCGGCACCCGCAACCTGCACGATCTCGGAGTCGTAGACCCCGGCCGCCCACGCCTCTGCGGCGAGGCGGTGCGAGCGCACCGCAAACTGATCCTGCGCCTCGCGCGAGATGCCCCACTCTCGTGCGGTCTTTTCGGCCGCTTCTCCGTTCGAGATGGTCCAGTGTACGGGCAGTGCTCGGTTCGTCATGCGCCACCCGATAGCGGTGTTCCACATCGTCTGATTGCCGACCGCAGGCCAGGGTTTGGCGGATTTCTCGACAACAAAGGGGGCGCGGCTCATGGACTCAACGCCGCCAGCCAACACCACCTCGGCGTCACCCGTTTCGATTGCGCGCGACCCTTGGATCACCGCCTCAAGAGAAGAGGCGCACAGGCGATTGACCGTCACACCGGTGACGGTCGTGGGGAAGCCCGCGAGTAGCGCACCAAAGCGGGCCACGTTGCGGTTGTCTTCTCCGGCCTGGTTTGCGTCACCAAAGATGACGTCCGCGATCCTCTCGGGGTCTACCCCGGCTCGTTCAACCGTCGCCCGCATCACCGTCGCGGCGAGGTCGTCGGGTCGCACGCCGGAGAGGGCACCGCCCGCACGACCGAAGGGGGTGCGCACAGCGTCGTAGATATAGGTGCCGCTCATCGTGCCATCGCCGTCGCGTCGAGCAGAGCCAAGCCGGTGAGCTCTCGCAGTTCTTCAAGGGTGTTGTCGCCAAACAGCTCGCGCACCGCAAACCCGTCGGGGGTGACGTCGAAGACGGCGTGATCAGTGTAGACCCGCGACACGCAACCGACACCCGTGAGCGGATAGCTACACTCGGTCACGAGTTTCGACGCGCCCTGCTTTGTGAGCAGGTCGGTCATCACGTAAACCTTTTTGGCCCCGATCGCGAGATCCATTGCGCCGCCAACCGCGGGAATCGCACCCTCGGCACCCGTTGACCAGTTTGCGAGATCACCGTTCTCCGCGACCTGAAAAGCCCCGAGCACACACACGTCGAGGTGACCACCGCGCATCATGCCAAACGAGTCAGCGTGATGGAAGTAAGCGGCACCGGGCAAAGCGGTGACCGCCTGTTTGCCCGCGTTGATCAGATCGGGATCAACACGGCCCGGCTCGGGGCGGGGCCCATGCCGAGCATGCCGTTTTCGGTGTGCAGAATAATCTCGCGCTCGCGCGGAAGCGCGTCGGCCACGAGTGTGGGCGCACCGATCCCGAGGTTCACAATCGAACCCTCGGGAATATCGGCGGCGATGCGAGCCGCGAGTTCTTGCCTGCTAATTTTGGTGGTCATCGTGTCGCCTCCGCCTCTCCGGTCAGGGGCTGTCCTTCAATGTCTACCCCTCCAACAAACTCGTCACCGCTCAACCAGCGGCGGTCACCAACCGCGACCACGCGATCGACGAAGATGCCAGGAGTCACTACGGATTCGGGATCGAGCGCGCCCAGTTCGACAATGTGGTCGACCTGAGCGATCGTCGTTGTGGCGGCCGCGGCCATGATCGGACCAAAGTTGCGGGCCGTTTCGCGGTACACGAGGTTGCCCCAGCGGTCTGCGACCCGCGCGCTAATCAGCGCGAAGTCGGCCTTGATTGGGTACTCGAGCACATACTGGCGCCCGTCGATTTCGCGGGTCTCCTTCCCCTCAGCGAGCCGTGTGCCAACACCGGTCGGCGTGAAAAACCCGCCGATACCGGCGCCCGCAGCGCGGATGCGCTCGGCCAGGTTGCCCTGCGGCACAAGCTCGAGCTCGATCACGCCCTCGCGGTAAAGGCCGTCGAAGACCCATGAGTCGGCCTGGCGCGGGAACGAGCAGATGATCTTTTTGACCCGCCGCTTCGCGAGCAGGGCGGCGAGACCTGTGTCGCCGTTGCCTGCGTTGTTGTTCACGATGGTGAGATCACCGGCACCCTGAGCAATGAGCGCGTCAATGAGCTCAATCGGTTGGCCGGCACGACCGAAGCCCCCGATCATCACCGTTGCCCCGTCAGGAATCCTTGCTACCGCAGCTTCGGCGGACGACACAGACTTATCGATCACGAGTGGCCTCCTTTGGTACGTGAGTTGGTTCCGATCACGAGATCAAGTTTTCGCTTAGCGAACTACTCTTCGCTACACGAAAGCAGTCTACACCCTCACCGCACATCCCCAAGTTCACGCAGCACTCGCTCCGCGAGCTTAAAGGCCGTGTTCGCCGCAGGAACACCGCAGTAGAGACCCGCTTGCAGAATCACCTCCTTAATCTCAGCGACCGTCAGTCCGTTACTCCTCGCGGCACGCACGTGCATCTCAAACTCGTCGTGGTGGCCAAGTGCAATCATGGCCGTCAGCACAGCAACCGAGCGCGAGCGGCGATCCAACCCCGGTCGCGACCAAATGTCACCCCAGGCCGTGCGCGTGATGAAGCCTTGAAAGTCACTAGTGAACTCTGTGATCGACTCGTTTGCCCGATCCACGTGGGCGTCAGACAGCACTTCGCGCCGCACGACCATGCCGCGTTCGTAGCGTTCCGCATCGCTGAGACCCACACCGCCGCTCACGCTGCCACCTCGCCAAAAAACTCGAGCAGTGCCGCGCTCACAGCGTCGGCCTGCTCAGCGGGCGGCTGGTGCGCTGCACCCTCAATGATCACCTTGCGAGCATTCGGCACACCCGCAACGATCTCGTCCTGACGACCCTCAGGGGCAACCCCGTCGAACTCGCCCCCATTGCAAGAATCGGGACGCGGATCTCGCTCAGCCGGCTGCGCAGATCGTACCCTCCAAGCGCCTCGGCGCAGCGCGCGTACCCCTCGTCGGAGACACCCTGCAGCACCCGCAAGATGCGACCGGTCATCTCCGGCTCGTTGGCGATCGAGTCGGGGGCGAACCACGCCTGCGCCGACGAAATCACAAGTGAAGATGTCGACTGCTCACGCACCTTCGCGGCACGTGCCTCCCAGTGTTCCGCACTGCCGAGTGAGGCGGCAGAGGCAATGATCGCCGCACCGGCGAACACATCGGGGTGGTGCAGTGCGAGCGTCAGGCCGAGCGCCCCACCGATCGACACACCCGCATACAGTGCGGGTCCGTCTGCCAGGTCGCGTGTCCCGCGCGCCACCGCAGCCGCGAGTTCCTCCATGCTGAACGGTTCGCTGGGCACGGGGGCCGCGTCGTGGCCGGGCAGCGCCAGCAGAGTCACTCGGTAATGCTCCGCCAGAACGGGAACAACGCGCTCCCAGATGAGCGGGCCCGTGCCGAGCGAGTGACCGAGCACTACGAGTGGTCGCCCCTCGGGGCCAACTGGCACGGTGAAGGTTACTTCAGGAACGGTCATTCAGGGTCTCCAGGATCAGAGGTAAACGGGATTCTAAAAGTGTTATTGAGCGAGATCATCGACATAACGCCCGGCGAGGCCGGTGTATTTTGCCGGGTCAAGCAGCTCGGCGATGTCAATGCCGGCCTGCGCGATTGCCGGTTCGGCCAGCAACAGTTCGCCCAGGTCGGCACCCGCGCCAGCAGCAGCCACAATCTGGCGCACGCGATCCGCACCAAGCACTGGCCCAAGCACCAGCGACAACCGCTCCGCAACGATCAACCCGCGGCTGAGCCCGAGGTTGCGCTGCACCGCGGCGTCGTTCACGCGCAGGCCGCTGACTAGTTGCTTTGCGTGTGTGCTCGCTCCGCGGGCAAGGCGCAGCAGTTCGCGCAGCGTCGGCCACTCCGCGTGCCAGGCGCCGTCGGGGCGTTCATCGACGGCGAGCGCGGCGGCCGTGTGCAGTGTGGCGGCGAGCTGGGGGGCACGCAGGGCAGCCGAGCGGATCAGGATCGAGCGAGCGGGGTTCTGCTTCTGAGGCATCGCAGAGGATCCTCCGCCCTCTCCCTCAGCCAACTCCCCAATCTCAGTTCGACTCAGGGTGGCTACGTCTGCGGCGATCACTCCAAGCGCGTCGGTCACCTGTGCCAGCGCGTCACCGAGTTCGGTAACCGGCCACCGTTGCGTGTGCCAGGGGCGACGGGTGCGGCAAGGCCGAGCTCCGCTGCGAAAGCCACGGGCAACTGACGAGCCGCCTCTTCCCCAGCAATCTGCACAAACGAAGCAAGGGTGCCGCCCGCTCCCGCGAGTTGCGCAGGTAGCTCATTCGTTGCTGTTTCCAGGCGCAGGATCGCGCGCGCCACTCCGCGCGCCCAGCCCGCCGCGCGCAGGCCAAGTGTTGTTGGCACGGCATGCTGGGTCAGTGTTCGGGCGGCGGCAACCTCGTCGCGGTGATTCGCGGCGAACTGCACGAGGGCTGCTTGGGTCGCGCGCAAATCATCGAGAGTTGTGGTCGCCGC
Organism: Leucobacter coleopterorum; assembly: GCF_011382985.1. GTDB lineage: Bacteria > Actinomycetota > Actinomycetes > Actinomycetales > Microbacteriaceae > Leucobacter > Leucobacter coleopterorum. The sequence goes on along the minus strand of NZ_CP049933.1, from coordinate 390,310 downwards.
GCGCTGGGCGATCAGCATGAGCGCCGAGTCGAGCATGTCTTGACTTGTTGCACCGCGGTGCACCCATGCGCAAACATCCTCGGGCACACGCGAACGCAGCTCACCCACGAGCGGGATGACAGGGTTGCCCCCGGCCGCAGCCTCTCCCGCGAGTCGTTGAAGGGGCACCCCGTGCTGCACGCAGGGTCGCCCCACACCTTTCCATCCGAGGGCGTCAGAAACTGAATCGGCCGCGCCCTGCGGGGCAACACCGACAGCCGCCCAGGCGCGAGTAAGCGCCACCTCAGCCGCGACCAACGCTCCCAGCACCTCATCGTCACCGACTTCGGAGTCGTGCCCAATCGATACGGGTGAGAGCAGTCCGAAGTCGGTAAACGATGCGGCGTCTGAGACAGCGGGGTCAGTAGGCAAGGAACACAGTCTCTTTCTCACCCTGCAGGTAAATGTCGTGGCTGAGATAACCCTCGGGCGTTCGGGTTGCAACGAGCGTAGCGCGCTCGTCGGCCGTGAGCGAGGAAAGCAGCGAATCTGCACTCAGCAGTTCGTCGTTCTCCGGCAGATAGATACGGGTGTGAAGTTTGTCTGGCAGCCCTCGCGCGTAGACGATTGCGGCGAAGAAAGGTGCCTCACCGTCAACCGACCCGGGGTTGCGAGTCCAGAATTCGTAGTGCCCCTCATCGCTCGTGAATGCGCGACCAAAGCCGGTAAAGGTGTGATCATCGCGCTTGAACGTGCCGCGGGCCCGTGACACGCTGCCGTCGGAATCGGCCGCGAAGATCTCAATCATCGAGTCAGGGATCGGGTTGCCAGCGCCGTCATACACCGTTCCGCTCAGCACGATGGCCCCGGGCGAGTGTGGAAAGGCAACCTCGTGCTTTTTCGGAAACGTCGTGCCATAGGCGAAGAACGGACCAACGGTTTGGCCGGGTGTGGCCTCGTGCGTCTTCGCTGGCACGCCAGCAAGTGTGTGCTTTGTCATTAGTGATCCCCTTCTTCGGGCTCAAACCAGGTGGCGTTGGGTCCGTCGAGCACAATATCGAAGCGGTAGCCCATCGAGAATTCGGGAACCGTCAGGTCGTGGTCATACACACCGACGAGCCGGTCGCGGTCACGCTGATCCCGAATCGTGTTGTAGATCGGGTCGAGCGGGAACAGCGGATCGCCAGGGAAGTACATCTGGGTCACGATGCGCTGTGTGAACGACGGACCAAACACCGAGAAGTGAATGTGGGCGGGCCGCCAGGCATTGACGTGATTTTTCCAGGGGTAGGGTCCCGGCTTGATCGAGGTAAAGGTGTACTCACCGTTGTCATCGGTGATAGCACGACCCGCGCCTGTAAAGTTCGGGTCGAGCGGTGCTGGGTGCTGATCCCGCTGGTGAATGTAGCGCCCGGCAGAGTTGGCCTGCCAGATCTCGATGAGCTGGTTGCGCTGCGGGCGGCCCCACGAGTCGAGCAGTCGGCCCGTCACCGTGATGCGCTCGCCGAGCGGCTCACCGCTGTGCTGCAGCGTGAGATCGGACTCGATCGCTGCAACGTCGCGCTGCCCGTAAGCGGGTGACCACAGCTCGATGGTTTCGGGATCCACCAGCTTCAGGTTTTTGGTGGGGTGCCGCAGCAAGCTCGAGCGGTACGGCGGAAAGTTGTGCATCGTGCGGGGCAGTTGCTCGCCGCCGGCAACGCGCTGCGCGTACTCACTGTGCAACGCAGCTGTCTCAGCATTGATCTGCGACTGCGACACCTGGTCGGGCGAAGCAAGCAGCGATTCGGGTGCCGCCGCCTGGCGTGGTTGAGGGGTCATCGAGGCTCTCCTTCGAGATCGGGCAGACCTACAGGTTGGCAGCGATGCCTCCGCAATCCCTCATGAATTCCCACTCAGTGGGAGTAGGCGATGCCTAGGCCTCGCGCACGGCAATAAACATGTCCCGCGCCGTCTGCTGCACCATTCTCGCGAGCACACGCTCGTCGGCCCGATCAATATGCACCACCACACCAAGGGCAACGGGTGGCAGTCCCTGAATGGGAGCGAGCGCCGCAGCCACCGATATGTTGCCCAGCGTCATCTCTTCTCGCGTCAGCGCGTAGCCGCGGGCATTTGTGCGCTGCAGGTCTCCACGAAGCTCCGGCTCCCCCACGATGGTGTTAACGGTCTCCCGCTCGCGCGGCGTCGAGAAATACCTGTGCAGCCACTCCTCATCTCGGGTGGCAAGGAGCGCCTTTCCCACACCGGTCGCGTGCAACGGTTCCCTACCACCAGCGCGACTCACGGTGGGGATAGAACGGTGACCGGTCACCCTGCTGACGTGCAGCACCGTGGCTCGTTCAGGATCACCGTCAAGTACACCCAGGTGCACGTTCTCGCCGGTCGCCTCGTACAGTCGCATCAGGTGCGGGATCGCGCGCTCACGCAGACGCAGCGAGAGGGGTGAAAGCTCTCCGAGTTCCCACAGCCGCGCCCCCACTGCGTAGAAGTGCCCCTGCGTTCGAACGAGCAAACCCTTCGCAAGCAGGGTACCGATCAGCCGATGCAGGGTCGACGAGGCCAGGCCGGTGCGCGCAGCCAGATCTGCCGCTGTTAGCTCGGGTTCGTCAGCCGAAAAGCAGCCAAGCAGGGCGAGTCCTCGCTCTAGTACGCCGTCACCGCTCATTTGAGTCACCCTACTGCAAGGCCTCCGCTCTGGCGGTCGCTGCGCCTCCAGCTGAGACTAATCCCGGGATCGTAGCCCTCACTTGAGACTGCCGTCAACCCGTTGCAGGAAAATGTGAAGCTGAGGAAGATGTGAAATATGAGCATCCCCGACACGCCCATCACTTTCCCCTCTGCCCCCAAACACACTGACGACAGCACTCCTCCCGTGTACACGCTGTTCGCCGTTTTTCGAGTCAGCTCTTCACATCCGAGCGTCTTTGACGGCCGCGATGTTGCCGGTGTCGTTCGTGAGTTCGAAGACGTCCTTGAACTCACGAGCGACGAAAACGTTACCTTGCGCGGTCTCTACGACGTCAGCGGTTTGCGCGCCGACGCTGACCTGATGCTGTGGTTACACGGCCCAAACGCCGAAGACCTGCAGTGGGCACTTCGTCTGCTGCGACGAACCTCACTGCTGAAGCCGCTGATCCGAGTCTGGAGCACCGTCGGTGTGCAACGCGAGACTGAGTTCGTCAAGGATCAGGTTCCCGGTTTTGTCAGTGGTGTCGAACCTAAGCAGTGGCTTGCACTTCACCCGGTCGCGCGATCCACAAGCTGGCATCTGATTGACCCCGCCGACCACAGCCGACTCGTCATGGAGCAGCTGGACGCGCGGGCGAGTTTAAGGGTGTCACCTCGAACATCGTCGCTGGCTACGCCCTCGGCAGCTACGAGTGGATCTTCCCGATGGAGTCCGACGAACTTGTTGACCTCGTCGATATGAACCGCGCCCTGCGTGCCGTCAATGTGAAGCAGCACGTGCGCGAAGACACGGAGTTCTACACCGGCCGCCTCATTGAACTCGCCGAGGTCGTTGAGGTTCTGCAGTAGATGTTTGGTGGGTGGGTCCGTCTCCACTGACGGCCCACCCACACCGAACTACAGTGCGCGCAGCACCACGGCGCTGCCCTGACCCCCACCGCCGCAAATGCCGACGGCGCCGAGCGATCCCGGACCAAGCTCTGCGACCTGACGGGCCAGGGTGCCGACGATACGCGCCCCAGAGGCGCCAATGGGGTGCCCGAGAGCAATCGCTCCGCCGTGCACGTTGACGATTTCAGGATCGACGCCGAGTTCTCGCGTGGATTGCGCACCGACGGCGGCGAACGCCTCGTTGATCTCGATAGCGACCAGCTCAGAAGCCTCCGCTTCGGTCTTTGCGAGCGCCGCGGCAATCGCGCGTGCGGGCTGCGAGTGCAGGTGCACATCGGGGCCAGCTACGAGCGCGGTTGCCTCAATGCGGGCGATTGGCTTCAGCCCGAGCCTCGTCGCGGCGGCCTCGCTCACAATAACGAGCGCAGCAGCACCATCGGTAATCTGTGAGGCATTACCTGCGGTGATCGTGCCGTCTTTTGCGAACGCGGGACGCAGCTTCGAAAGTGACTCGACCGTGGTGTCTGCGCGGATCCCGTCATCCGCAGACACAACGGTCTCGCCACGGCGCGAGGTGACAGTGAACGGCTCGATCTCACCCGCAAAGAACTCGGCCGCCGTTGCCGCACGCTGGTGAGACGCGGCGGCGATCTCGTCCTGCTGCTCGCGAGTAATGCCGAGCGGGGAGTTACCTGCCTCGGTGAGGGCGCCCATCGCGGTGCGCTCGAAGGCGTCGGTAAGACCGTCGTGGTCCACCGTGTCGATCAACTGCGCGGCACCATACTTTGTACCGGCACGCATCGGGATCACGTGGGGGGCGAGGGACATCGATTCCTGCCCGACGGCGACCACAATCTCGGCCTCGCCGGCGTTGATGAGGCGCGCGGCCTGCGAGACCGCCTCGGTGCCCGACAGGCACACGGCGTTCAGTGTGATAGCGGGCACATTGAGCGGAATGCCTGCTCCCACCGCGGTCTGCCGCGCCGGGTTCTGCCCTGCCCCACCCTGCAACACCTGGCCCGCGACCAGCGCGTCGACCTGGTCAGCAGCCACTCCCGCGCGCTGCAGCGCCGCCTTTACGGCGTGCGCGCCGAGCACGGTCGCGGGCTGCCCCGCGAGCTGTCCGGTGAACCTAGTGAACGGGGTGCGGGCGTAACCCGCGATCAACGCAGTCATCAGTTTGGCTCCTCACGAGCGACGGGGTTAGATCTTCGCTGGTCTAGCTGGATCGGGCAATCGTTGTACGACCCCTCTTACAGTGTGCCTGATCCCCGGTTCAGCGGCAGGCCAACCTCGCACGGCACAGGCGTTGTTCAGTGTGCAAAGTGAATCACCGATTCATGGGCGCTACAGGTAAATCACCTAGGCTGGAGCCGTGACTCTCCCGGATTCGAGCGCCACTGCTCCTCTTTCTTCATCCGCACCATCACCCGCAAAGCACAAAGGCCTGCGTGCGACACTGGTGCTCCTCTCTGTACTCGTACTTCTGGTTGCGGGATACACAGTTGCTGTCGCAAGTGTTCCGTTACCTAGCCCCGAGGTCACACTCGAGATGAGCGCCAACGAGAGCTTTGGGCCCGAGGCAACCGAGGCACAGGCCGTCGTTGACGCGCAGACGCTGCCGACGGCGGTTGGCTGGGCCGACCAGAAGGAGGTCTGGTCGAACGATCCGCAGGCATATCCGCTCGCGAGCATCTCGAAGTTAATTACCGTGCTGGTTTGCCAAGAGAAGGAACCACTCGAGCCCGGAGCGGACGGCCCGATCCACGTGTGGAACGAAGCCGACGCCGCGAGGCAGCAGGGGTACCTTGCCGACGACGGAGTCGCGTACCCGATTCCCGTTGGCACCGAGGTCTCTCTGCGGCAAATGCTCACCCTCATCTTTCTGCCCTCGGCCAACGACTACGCGGCGGCATACGCCTACTCGGTGTTTGGCGACAACGACACCTTCGTTGCCGCGGTGAACGACTGGAAGCAGCGTCACGGCTTCGACTCGGTCAACCTGGTGGAGCCGACGGGCATGGATGAAGCGAACGTCGCGAGTGTTGCAGACATACTTCAGATAGGTCGCCTCGCTCTGCAGAACCCAACCATCGCCGAGTTCACTCGCATGCCATCGGCTGACATGCCGTGGGGCATCGGCACGATCGAAAACACGAACCCTCTTCTCACTGAGCTGCCCGGCATCCTGGGCGTGAAGACGGGCCGCTCAAGCTCTGCCGGATTCAACTACCTCGTGGCCCAAGAAGGCGAGGCCTTCGGGCGACCTCTCGTAAAGATCGCGGTCACTTTTGGTCGGGCCTCAAAGGAGGATCGCGCGCAGTCAGGGCGCGACATGCTGGCGGCGATCGAGGCTCTACCTCAGCAAATTGAGGTGGTCAAAAAAGACTCCCGAGTTGGCGTCGCGACCACCGTTGACGGCACCGAGATTCCCCTCGTCGCAGCTGATTCAGCGAAGGCCGTGCTGCTACCGGGTGAGGCTGCAAGTCGCAGCATCGAGGTGGGCGAGTTCGGCGCAGAGAAGGCGGGCGCACACGTCGGCTCAATCGAGATCAAGACCCCCACGGGAGACGATCAGGTAAAGATCCTGACAACGGTTGACCTCGTACAGCCCGACTTCTGGTGGCGCTTCACGCACCCGGCGGCTGTCTTCGGTTAGTGAACAAGCGCTCCCTGAGCCAGACGACGCACGACACCGGTCAGTTGGTGCAGACCATCAATCAGGTCTTCCTCGCGGGTGAACTCATTGAGGTTGTGCGAGACTCCGTCAACGCTCGGCACAAAGAGCATCACCGTCGGCACCGTGTCCTTCATGTTCGTCGAGTCGTGGCCGGCAACGGTCAGCACACGGTCGCTGCTAAGGCCCAGTTGCTCGGCGACCTCCCGAGACAGTTCGACCCCGGGTTCCGAGTAGGGGCTTCGCCCCCAGCTGTGCTCGGCAATAATCTCGATGCCGACACGATCCTCACGCCGCACCTTTTCGACCGTCGCCATGAGCGAGGTGTACGCCGCCTGCAGCACCTCTTCGCTCGGCGAGCGGAAGTCGAGCAGCAGCTTCACCTCGCTGGCAACCACCACGGGAGAGTTGGGGTAGACGTCGATCTCTCCACAGGCCGAGTGCAACATTCCCTCTTCAAATTCGTTGACGAGCTCGCGCACGGCGACGATGAGTCGCGCAGCCCCAGCAGAGCGTCGCGGCGGTCCGACATCAGCGTTGATCCGCTGTGCGCCTGCTCTCCGGTGATCTTAAACTCAAATTTGTGCGCCGCCCAGGTCGCGTCAACGAGGCCGATCGTCACACCGTCCTGCTCCATGCTGCGCCCCTGCTGCACGTGAATCTCGGCGTACGATGCAACTTCAAGACCCGCGAAGTCACCGCGCTCGCCAAGAGCAGCAAGCGCCTCCGCCACGGTCACGCCGTCGCGATCCTCGGTTGCCAGTGCTTCCTGTAACGCCAGCTTGCCGGTGAACACCCCGCTGCCCATCATGGAGGGCTTGAAGCGGGATCCCTCCTCGTTGAACCAGTTCACTATCGCGAGGTTGAAGCGGGCGCTGGCAGGATCGGCGCGCAGCTCTTCGGCAACCCGGAAACAGGCGTACGCCGACGCCATCACACCGTAGGCCCCGTCGAAGCGACCGGCGGTGGGTTGCGAGTCCAGGTGTGATCCGGTCAACACGTAGGGTGCGCCGGGCACAAGTTCGAGTAACCCAAACTGGTTGCCGATCGCATCGCGCTGCACCGTGAAGCCGTGCGATTCGAGCAGCTCGGCAAACCAGCGGCGCTGCTCACCGTCGGCTTCGGTGGCGGCCTCGCGATCGACTCCGTGGGTGCCAGCGACGGCCCCGAAGGTGCCCTGTATCTGCCAGTCGGCCAGGAAGCTCTCGTCGTGCTGTGTCATGGTCAGTCCCTTCCGCGGGTGTCGTAGCTCAGCTGCCCGCCGAGCACGGTGGCAACGATACTGAGTTCTGCAATGCTTTCTGTCTCAAGCGGCGACGCCGAAAATACCGCGAGGTCGGCCAGCTTGCCTCGTTCCAGAGTGCCCTTATCGGCAAGCTGGCCAGTTGCTCGTGCCGCCCACTCGGTGTGGGTACGCAGCGCTTCCTCCCGTGTAATCGCCTCACCAGCAGTGAGCACCGCACCGCTGTCGGTCTTGCGGTCGACTGCGGCCTGCATGCCTCTGCGCAGGTTGTTGTCGGCAACGGGCAAGTCCGAGGATCCAGCGAGCACGATCCCCGCGTCGATCACGGATCGGCCGCGATAGAGCCAATCGGCACGCTCCGAGCCGACCATCTGGGCCATCTGATCGCCAATAGGCCCGATAAACCCCGCCTGCGGGGTCACCGCGATGCCGAGTGCGCCCGCGCGCGATACCTGGTCGGGCCGAGCGATGCCGAAGTGTTCGATGCGGCAGGGGGCGCTCATGCGCCCGTAACGTTCCTGGGCCTCCTCAATCAGGTCGAGCGCAAGGTCAATCGCGGCGTCTCCGATCGCGTGGAGGGCGAGCGGCCAGCCGGCACGATAGGCGCCCAGCACACGGTTGCGGTATACCGCCGGTTCATCGAGCAGGTAGCCGGTGTTGCGCGGGTGCCCGCAGAAATCTTCGGTCACGGCGGCCGTCGCACCGAGCAGCGAGCCGTCCAGAAACACCTTGACGTGCCCAAAACGTACCAGATCGTCACCAAAGCCGTAACGAATGCCGAGGTCGAGGCCCGATCCCGAACCCTCGCCCTGAAAATCGGCCGCGTGCGCCCGCAGCGGGTGGAGGGCGTCGAGCGCGGGCATCAGCTGGGCTCGCGCGTGCAGCCGTCCGCGCTCGGCGGCCGCCTGGTAAGCCGCGACCTCAACGGGGCTGTGGCCGATCCACCCGCCACCAACACCAGCCTCGGAGAAACTCGTAATGCCCTGTTCGGCGTAGCGTGAGGTTGCGGCCTCCAGCGCCTCGACCAGGCGGTCGGTCGCATACGGCAGCAGCAGCGCCTGCACAAGGCCCTGGGCGGCTTCTTCGACGAGTCCGGTTGGTCGGCCAGAATCATCACGCACAACCACGCCACCCGTGGGGTTCTCAAAGCCGGGTTCGAGCGCGCCGACCAGCCGCAGAGTCGCCGTGTTTGTGATGGAAGCGTGCCCCGAGGTGTGCCGCAGGTAGAGCGGGCGGTCGCCAGTCAGCTCATCGAGGCGCGCAATATCGGGGAAAGCTCCGCCGTGGTGTGCCTGGTTAAACCCGGTGCCGTGTATCCAGGCGTGTGGCTCATCGGCCAGGCGCTGAGCCTCAGCTTCGACCAGCGCGTAGAGTTCGTCGAGCCCCTGCGCTTTACTCAGGTCGATCGCGGCGAGGCCGAGCCCCCACCAAGCGGTGTGGCAGTGGGCGTCGATCAGGCCCGGCGTGACCGTGGCCTCGCCGAAGTCCTCAACGCGGGTGGCCTCGCAGCCGTCGAGTTCCGCGTCGAAGCCGACGATGCGGTCGCCGATCACGCCGATGCTGGTCACAACCGGGTTCGCGGGATCAAGCGTCAGGATCTGTCGCGCGCGCACAATCAGGTCGAGTTTCATAGCTACACCTCACTCGATGCCGGGGGCATCACCGCAGAATCAATCACAACGTGGATCAGCGCGGGTGTTTCTGTGGCGAGTGCCCGGTCGAGCGCGGCGGCGAAGTCCTCCGTGCGCTCCACGTGTTCGCCGTGGCCGCCGAAGGAGCGCATCCAATCGGCGAAGTTGGGATTCGCCATGCGGGTGCCCGAGGGCCTACCCGGGTACTCGCGCTCCTGGTGCTGCACGATCGTGCCGTAGATGCCGTTGTCGACAACAATCACCAGGGGTGCGCCGCCGTGAGCAAACGCGGTCGCGAGTTCTTGGCCGTTCATCAAGAAGTCGCCGTCACCGCAGACCGCGACCGAGCGCCGCTCTGGAAACGCGAGAGATGCGGCGACGGCGGCGGGAACCGCGAGACCCATCGCTCCATTGCGGGCACCAACGAGGCTCGCGGGGTGAGGTGCCGCACGAAGCGGTGCGCCCAGATGGTGGCGTTGCCCGCGCCGAAGGTGAGGATCGCCTCGCCCCCGAGCCGGTCGTCGAGTATGCCGAAGGCGGTTCCGAGGTCTACGCCGAGGTCTTTGTTCGGGGCCGTCTCGGCGGTCTCACCCGAAGCGTTATCGGTCCTGACCGCTTCGACCGACGAGTCGGCCCGGTGTCGCGCGAACCGCTGCTGGGCGCAGTGACGCCCGGCCACCCACTCGTCACTGCGTGTACCTCGCGCGGCTTCAGGATCGGTCTCGCTTAGCGCACCAACGAATGTCTCGGGCGTCGCAAGCACCTGCTGATCGATCCGCCCCGCGTGAGTGGCCGCGTTCGGATCGGCGAGCACCAGCACGGTTTCGGTGTCGAACCCGAGCGTGTAGCCGTCGCTGAGCACATCGGAGCGTGTGCAACCGACAAACACCAATAGATCGGCCTCAGCGTACCCGGCGGCCACGGCGTTAGCCCGCCCGTAGCCAAGCCACCCAGCCCAGCTGGCAGCGTCATGGGGCACCGCGTCGTAGGCACGCCAATCGGCAAACACGGGGATCCCGGCAGCCGTCGCAAACGATGCAAGCTCATGGCCACAGCCGCTCTGCCAGCCGTCGCCGCCGACAACAAAGGCGGGGCGCTGGGCTCGCGCGAGACGATCCACAAGCGAAGCAACCTCCGATTCCGCGGGAATGGGCCGCGCAGCAGCAAAAGGCACGAGCACGGCCGCATCGGTCGCGTGCGTCAGCACGTCTTCGGGCAACCCCACAACAACGGGCCCGGGGCGGCCACTCGCTGCGATCCTCAGTGCCTCGTTGACGAGTTCACCCGCACGCGAAGCATCATCGATCGTCATGACGCGCTTCGCGGTTGACCCAAACCAGCCGGTCAGACTGAACTCCTGGAACGCGTCGCGCTCACGATCCGCAACCGGCACGAGGCCAACGAACAACACCAGAGGCGTCGCGTCTTGCCAGGCCGTGTGCACCGCGATCATGGCGTTCGCGGCCCCCGGTCCGCGAGTCACCATCGCGACCCCGGGTTGCCCAGTAAGCCGCCCCTCGGCAAGCGCCATAAACCCGGCCCCGCCCTCGTGGCGGCACACAACCGTCTCGATTCCGGAGTCGTGCAGGCCGTCGAGCACGTCGAGGTAACTCTCACCGGGAACGGCGTAGACCCGTTTCACACCGTGGGCTTCGAGCGTGCGCACGATCAGGTGACCGGCTGACTGGGGCATGTGGGTTCCTCGTCTTCTATCGTCTGGTCTAGTCAAAGCGTTTAGGGGTTACTTCAGAATGCCGTTTCACACAACAAGCAGGTCGGCTAGCGGCACGCCGCGCCGAATCTTGGCTATCAGTTCGGGTTCGTCGCGATCTGATGCGAGAGCCTGATCCAAGATGTCAGCGTCGAGGCCCTCTGCTGACATCACCAGTACGCCGTGCGCGTCCCCAAGCACCAAATCACCAGGATGCACCGTCGTGCCAGCAATCTCGATCTCACCCTGGTGAGCACACCCGCCGCGCGGGAGTGTGCCCAGCCGCTTCGTCGTACGGGCAGTCAGCCCCGTCGCAAACACCGGTAACCGCTGCCCGACTTCTCGTAGCGCCGCGATATCGGTCACAGGGCCGTCAACAACAATTCCGGCGCAGCCCTGAGCCACGGCCACAGCCGCCGTCACGGCACCTACAGGAGCGTGCAGGCCACCACCCACACGAATCACCATCACTTCGCCGGGTTGCAGTGCAAGCAGGGCGTGGTTCACAGCCACTGCATCAGGCTCCCTCAAATCGAGGGTACGCGCGATCCCGAACAGCCTGTTCTCACCATTCATGGGGCGCAATTGCGGGTGACAAAACCCCTCCTCAAGAACATGACCAAGGGTCGGCAATTCAACTTTGCGCAGTCCCTCCAACATCTCGACCCGAGAAATGCTCATGATCGTACCTGCCGAGCGTGCGATTCAGCAGCTGCCTCATCTCGCAGTGTCGCGACACAGTCGAGTTCCATCGAGACGCCCCACAGCGATACACACACCGTAGTGCGCGCGGGAGGGGCCGCAGCAAAGTATCGCGCATACACGCGATTGTATGGTTCAAGCTGCTCGGGTGAACTCAGGTACCCGTTTACTTTCACCACACACTCCAGCCCACTCCCAGCTGCCTCAAGCGTGTCGCGCAGATTCTCGATACAGCGTGCGACCTCGTTCTCAAATGTGTTGGGGCTGGATCCATCCGCCTCTAACGGCACCTGCCCAGCCGTGAACACGAACCCGTTTGCCACGACGGCCTGTGAGTAGGGACCAAGCGGCGGTGTTCCCCCCGGAATCGCAGCAAGGCGCCGGATCACGCGGGCACCTCCACCGAGGTCGTGGCTCCAACACGGTCTATGTTGCGCAGTCGGTTATCGGTCAGTAAAAACAGCGCGATCAGCGACAGCAGCGACGCCCCGAGAATGTACCAGGCAATGGAATCGCTCTGGCCGGTGAGATTCAGCAGCCACACGGTAATTGCTGGGGTGATCGCAGAACCGAGCAACCCCGAAAGCATGTACGCAACAGAGAGACCGGAGTAGCGCACCTTCGCGCCGAACAACTCGGCGAGGAAGGTTGCAATCGGCCCGTAGTTTGCAGAGAACGCGACCATCATCATCGCGTAGGCGAGAAGCACCGCGGCCACGTTGCCGGTGTTCATCAGCCAGAAGAACGGGAAGGCAAGCAGTGCCTCGGCGATGATCCCCGCCGCGATCACCGGTTTGCGGCCCACGCGATCTGAGAGCCGCCCAAACAGCGGAATACACACAAACCCAATCAGGCACGCAGCGAAAACCACCCACAGCATCAGGTTCGAGGTGAGACCAATCGCGCTCGTTCCGTAGTTGACTCCGGACGCCACCATCAGCGTGAAGGTTGAACCAGTAGACAACGTCGCAATACCACCGAGCAAAACCTGCTTCCAGTAGTGACGCATCAGGTATACAAAGGGGAGTTTCGCCTTCGCGCCCTGTTCGCGCACCTGATGAAAGCTCGGTGTTTCTTCGATATTGAGGCGAATGTAGATGCCCACTGCTACGAGCAGCACAGAAGCGAGGAAGGGGATCCGCCAGCCCCACGACACAAGTGCTTCCTCAGACACAGCCGCAGTCACAATGAGAAAGGCGAGATTTGCAAGCAACGTGCCGATAGGCACCCCGACCTGCACGAGTGAGCCGTACCAGCCACGCTTGGCGGCAGGAGCGTGCTCAACCGTCATCAGCACGGCACCTCCCCACTCACCCCCGAGAGCAAGCCCCTGAATAATGCGCAGCGTCAGCAGAATGAACGGTGCCGCCAACCCAATGGTGTTGAAATCGGGAATCAGGCCGATCCCGAGTGTCGCCGCTCCCATTGTCAACAGCGACACAAGCAGCATGGATTTTCGTCCGATGCGGTCACCGAAGTGGCCGAAAAGGACCGCGCCGAGTGTGCGAGCCACATAGGCTGCGGCAAATGTTAGAAACGAGAGGATCGTACCAACTTCAGGTGGCAGATCAGGGAAAAAGACTCTGTTAAACACAAGGGCAGAGGCTGTTCCAAACAGAAACAGATCGTACCACTCAACGGTAGTGCCGATGACACTAGCCGTCGCGATTTTTCTCATCTTGGATTGGTCGAGTCGCGCGTTGGGAACATCCGTGTTCGCAACAGTTGAGGTGCTCAATTCATTTCCTCCAGAAATGGTCGTGCGCTGAAAGTGGGATGAGGTGATTAGTGCTTAAACCCGGGCAATTTCACGCTCAGGCGCGGCGCGATCGATCCTGCAACCGCGGTGAACAGCGATAGGAACACGAGCATCGCAGCGGCTGGCCACCAGTGATTGGCAGCCGAGGCAACAAACCCGGTCGCGAGCAGCGGAATGAAACCCGAGAGCATGCCAGCGACGTTTTGCGCGAGCCCAACCCCGGTGTAGCGCGTTTTTGCCGGGAAGAGGCCCGTGAGCACGGTGCCCGAGGCTGCATACGGCAGAGACAGCGCAGCCACCGCAACCGTCATAGCGACAACCACAAGCGCGGGGATGCCCGAGGACAGCATCAAAAACGCTGGCACCGCAACTAAAGCGGAGGCGATCCCGCCCCAAAGAATCACGCGGCTCGCACCGTACTTCGAGCCGAGACGACCGCCCCAAATCAGCACGGGAATCTCAACCGCCGCCGCAACCATGCTACCCAGAAGCATCAGCGTTGACGGGTACCCGAGCACGTTGACGCCGTACCAAACGCAAAACGCGGTCACGAGGTAGAAGCCACCAACCCCCAGCAGCGCGGCTGCCATGCCGACAATAATCTGACGCCAGCTGTACTTGAACGTGTCGAGCAGCGGGCTCTTCACAACCTCACCCGACTCTTCAAGCTGACGGAACACGGGCGATTCCTCGAGCTTGCTCCGAATGTAGACGGCGATAAGCAGCAGTGGCAGCGCGATCAAAAACGGAATGCGCCAGCCCCAAGCATCGAAGTTCTGCTGCGAGAAGATAAGCGTCATCACAAAGAAGCCGCCCGAAGAGAGGATCGTGCCAATCGGCGACCCAATCTGCGGGATCGCGGCGTAGCGTGCGCGTAAGTGCAGTGGCGCGTTCTCGACAACCAGGGTCATCGCCCCCGACCACTCACCACCCACAAAGAGGCCCTGCAGCACACGCAGCAGCACCAGCAGCACGGGGCTGCGATGCCGATTGCCGCGTAAGTTGGCAGCATGCCGATGAGACCGGTCACGATGCCAATGCCCACGATCGTAATCATGAGCACCTTGCGACGCCCAACACGGTCTCCCATACGCCCGAAGATCATGCCGCCGAGTGGGCGAGCCGCAAGGCCCACGCCGAAGGTTGCGAATGACGCAAGCGCGGCCGCCGTGGCGTTTTCACTCGTGAAGAACTGCACGTTGAACACCAGCGCGGCGGCGGCGCTGAAGAGAAAGAAGTCGTACCACTCAAGCGCGGTGCCGATGAGGGCACCCAGGGCGACTTTGTTGGCGTCTTTCACGCTGAGTTCTTGTGTGGCGTCGTATTCGATCGAAGTTGTGTGTGTGAGCTCGCTCATGTCTCTCTCCGTTGAGGGCGGTGGGGATCGGCAACGCCCAGTACACAGGTCGAGCGTCTACGTTCGAGCATGGCAGGGAATACGCACGCTTTGAAGCATCAAACTCACCCGCTTTAGACAATGAAACAGTGCATCTGCACATAAAATGGCAAAATGAGTCAGGATCACCCACTCCCCCTCAGCGGCTCGCCCCTCCCAGGGGACGCCAAGCGCTGGCAAGAACTGCTCGATCAGCTCAGCGTGGACGAGCTGACGGAGACGTTCCTCTCCCTCATCGGCACGGTGCCCGACTACGATCCTCCACCCGTCCCCTCTCCGAGGTACGTCGCACCGGCCGACTCTCATTCGAGGCGCTGGTCGAGGGTCTTGGTGCTGGCGGGCAGCTCAAGACCGTAACCGCCGCCAGCGACGTAGGCGTCTCTCGCGCCCGCGCGGGCATCCCAGTCACGTCGCTCATGACCGCGATCCGACTCGACTTCACTGTTCTGTGGGATGCACTCACACGGGTCGCGAGTCCTTCAGACGCCGAGCTCATCGTGCGTCACACAGGAATCGTGCTTCGCACCGTTGACGAATACGCCGGGCAGACCCAGCGCGCGTACGTCGCCGAGCAGCAGCGCATGCACGACGAGGCCTCGTCGGTGAGGCAGGGGTTGATCGCGGGACTGTTTCAAGACGCGCAACCCTCCGACGAGCGCCTGTCTGTGATCGCGGACGGGCTCGGGGTGCCTCTCGCCGAACCGCTCGTTGTTGCAGCGGCGGTTTCCGAAGACATTCCTGCGTTGCGTGTGTTTGTATCGGAGGCAGAGCGCGCAGGAGCAACAGTGTTCACCCACCACCTCGGTGACACCCTGATTGTGTTCTCTCGGTTGCGTCCCCTTCCGGGATCGCGCCTTGAAAAGCTCGGCCAGCGTCTCACGACTCTGCGCATCGGTCTCCTCACTTCAGAATCGGGGTTGCGGGGGCTAAGGCAGTCTGCGGCGACGGCTCGGGATCTCGCTCGTCTTCTCGGTCCACACGAAGAGGGTGCGATGACCTGGTCTCGTGGCTGGGCACGACTTGCGAGCCGTTGCCTGCTTGAAATCGGCAACCCGATCCTGTCAGACGTGGTCGCCGCGCTCACAAGCTGCGGTGAGGCCGAGCGCTCTCGCCTCGAAGAGGCGGTGCGCAGTTACCTCACAACGGGCAACATCGGCGAGACGGCGGCGACCCTCTACTGCCACCGCAACACCATCACGAACCGACTGCGACGCTTCGCGAACCTGACCGGTGTCGACCCGCTCGTGCCCGAGCAGGCAGCGCGGCTCGTGGTGGGGTGGGCCTGATCCTGGTTTCACCCTTCGTATAAACGAAGCGGCGCTACCTCAGCGATGTACCTGAAGTCTCGATCTCGATGAAATAGCATTGCATCTCCACGAATAGCAATCGCCGCAATGAGGCAGTCACTCAATCCTCTGAGGGGGTGTCCGTTTTGCAGGGAAGCAACAAAGAGTTGCGCTGCGGAACGGTAGTCAAGCGCGGCATCAACGGGAATTACCCGAAGACCATTTGTGAGTTGCGAAATGCGCGATTCAAGCAGGGGATTCGTTGCCCCCGCGAGCAACTCCATGATGATCGGCTCAGTGATTCTCACGTCGGCGTCTTCCATGAGCAAACGATCAAGCTGGTCAACAACAGGATCGTCAGAATCTCGCAGATACTCGATCCACACCGACGAATCAACGAGGATCAATCGTGTGCCCCGTTCACGGGAACGTCGCGTATGGCATCAAGGTCTCCGTCCCAACCAATACCGCGCAGGTCACGCAGAAATCCCTTCGTCAGCGGAACGCCCACGAGCCGTCGGAGCGCAAGATCTACGGCCTCTCGCTTTGTAGACACCTGAAAACGACTCATCACCTCAGCGACAAGTGCGTCATCAATATCAATGTTTGTGCGTGCCATACACCAAGAATACACCTACCTGACGGCGAAAGATAGGATTCCACCCACAGCTTCGAATTCGCCGCGAGTCCTTGGCAGGACGGGCAGGATCAGCCCCGCTCCCCTACCCTAGAAGCATGAACTGCCCTACTGACGGAACAACCCTTCTCATGAGTGAACGCCAGGGGATCGAGATCGACTACTGCCCGCAGTGCCGGGGTGTGTGGCTCGACCGCGGCGAGCTCGACAAGATTCTTGAGCGCGCGAAGGCTGAATCCGACCTCGCGAGCGCTCCAGCTGCCCCGCAGGCACAAGCACAGGTGCCCCAGCAGCAGTACAGCCAGCAAACGCAACAGCCGCGCTACGATGACCGTCGTTACGATCCACGCGATGACCGCCGCGGCTACGACTCACGCGACAACCGCGGCTACGACTCACGCCAGGGCGATTACCGCAAGAAAAAGAAGAGCCCGTTCGAGTTTCTCGGCGACATCTTCGAGGGGTAGTCCCTAGGCAGCCGCGCCGATCCGCTCGGCGACAATGCGGCGCAGTGCAGCGAGCGACAGCGAGATCGACGTGAGGTCGATCCTCTCGTTGTGCCCGTGCACTCCCTCGCGGTAGCGCTCGTACGACCACGCGGGGCCCAGCAGCCCAAAACCGTACGCGGGCACACCGATCTCGCGAAAGAAGCGCGCGTCCGATCCTCCCGCCGCCATAATCGGCACAACGGGAGCACCGGCGACTGCCTCAACGGCGCGCTCGAGCGCGGCGAACAGCGGAGTCTCGGTGCTCGAAGCCGTCGCGTCCCAACCGCGCAGGTGCGTGATCTGGGTCTCGTCGGCGAGTGGCCCAAGCACGGCCCGCAGCAGGTCGTCAACGTCATCGTCGCTCGTGCCAGGAAGGGTGCGTATGTCGAGTTGCACAGATCCCGATCCCGGAATCACGTTGTGCGCCGATCCTGCACGCAATACCGTCGGCGAGATGGTCACGCGCGACACCGCATACGCATAGCCCGCAATGCCACCCAGATGAGCAATCGCGGTGTCGAGCCGCACGGGGTCGCGCAGTCGCTCGGCCAGATCCGCATCGTCGATGCGCGCCGTGACAAATGCATCCCACAGCTCGCCAAGCTCTGCGGCCGGCACGGCCTGCGAGAGCTGCTGCAGGATCTCACCCACAGCAAACACTGCACTGCGGGCTCCATAGGGGATCGACGCGTGCCCCGGTTTACCCTGCACAGTCAACAGACGGCCCGCCGATCCCTTCTCGGCCACACCAATCGCCACGTGCGAACCCATGCGCATGCCGCCGGACTCTGTGAGCACTTCGCTAACCTCAACGATGTCGGGGTACTGCTGCAGCAACCACTTCAGACCGTAATCACCGCCGGCCTCTTCGTCGGCAACCGCAAGCAGCACAAGATCACCACGCGGTTTCTCGGGAGCAAGCGCGACCTCGCGCAGCACTGTCGCAAAGGCCGCCGTCAGGTAGAGCATGTCGACTGCCCCGCGACCCCAGACCTCGTCGTCGATAAGGTCGCCACCGAACGGGTTGCGAGTCCACCCATCGGGATCAACCGGCACCACGTCGATGTGCCCCAGCAATCCGAGGGCGGGCGCCGTCGGATCGGTGCCTCGCACGCGCGCAATCAGAGACGCTCTGCCTGGTGCAGCCTCAAGCACGTGCATCTCCACGGGAACGTCTGCGAGAAATCGCTGCAGCACGCGCACGTTACGAATCTCTTGTCCGGAAGTCTCTGTGCCCTCGTTGACACACGCCTCGCGGATCATCTCGCGCAGCAACTCGACCGTTGCGTCAACTCCCGCATCATTTTCCGCGCTCTCCGCTGACACCCGGCACACCTCCGCTCGCGACTGGGCCACGCCCACTGATCGCTCTAGCTTACTCGCCGGGAAGTCGCACAGAGCGCTCAATCGAATCGAGGATCGCGGCGACTCCCGCGCGGTACACCGTGAGGCCGTCGATCGCGAGCAGGGCCTCTCGATACTCACGAACGAGCGGGTACCGAGAAAGATCCACTGATCCGAACGTACTGATCCAGGGGTCGAACCGTCGCTGGCCGCGGCCCCGTTTCGCAAGACCTCGTGCGCGAGCGCCGCGTTCTGCGAAACCGCAAACCCAGAAACGGCAGCATAGGCGCGGATTAGGGCGTCGCCCCCAAGACCAGCCTCACTGAGCAGGCCAAGAATCAGCTCGTCAGCGGACACATCACCGGGACCAACCGGATCAACCACCGCACCCTCAATGGCGACCGAGGGATACTCCAGGCTCAGCTCGGCGGCTCTGGCTAGATACGCTTCGAGACGCTCTCGCCACGACCCTTCGGCGGCGAGCGCATGAGTCACCGCCATCTCAGCAAGACGGTCGAGCGCCGCCCTCGTCAACTCGTCTTTATTACGAAAGTGCCGGTACATGGCCGTCGCGTCGACGCCGAGGGCCTCGCCGAGCCGTTTAAAGGTGGGTCGAACCCCGGGCTCGGTGCGCGCGAGCTCAAGCAGTGCGTCGACAATCATCCGCTGATCAAGGCGAGTGCGCCGCGGGGCTGCTGCTGTCATGCGATCTCCGGTTCTGCAGGGTGCCCTCAGTCTAACGAGGGGCCGACCGAACGAGCTTGCCCAGATGTCCTATTCCGAGCGCGGCCCTGGCCGCTAGGCTAAGCACCATTCAATGAGGAGGCCACGTGCAGAGTGATCAGCAAGCAGATGTCGTGTTCGAAAACGGCTGGATCTACACAGGCCTGGACACCACACCCTCAAGGGGTGGCCTCGCGATCGCGAACGGCAAGATCCTCACCACTGATCCCAACGAGGTCGCCACCCTCGCCAAGGAAGCACGCGAACGGGTCGACCTCAACGGCCGCCTCGTCGTACCGGGATTCCAAGACGCGCACGTGCACCCCGTGATCGCCGGCATCGAGCTACTGAGCTGTGACCTGTCAGCCTGTGTCACGGCCGAGGAGACACTCGACGCGATCGGGCAGTACGCGGCAGCGCATCCCGAGCTCACTTGGATCCTCGGGGCGGGCTGGTCGATGGACGCGTTCCCTGGTGGCACGCCGACAAGGCAGGCACTCGACGCGGTCGTCTCCGACCGTCCGGTGTTCCTTGAGAATCGCGACCACCACAGCGCGTGGGTCAACTCGCTGGCACTAGAACTGGCCGGCCTCAATACACACACCCCAGACCCCGCAGACGGCCGCATCGAGCGCGATCCCAGCGGTTTCCCCGCGGGCACCCTGCACGAGGGAGCAATGACACTCTTTGACGGTGTTCGCCCCCGCGCCACTGCCGAACAGGCCTACGCGGGTCTGCTCGCGGCACAGGATCACCTCATCACCCAGGGCATCACCGCATGGCAGGACGCGGCGGTCGGCGAATTCATGGGCAGCCCCGACACCGTGCCGGTGTACCGCCGCGCGCTCGAAGAGGGAACCTTGAAGGTGCGCGTGCGCGGAGCGCAGTGGTGGGATCGAGAGGCGGGTCGGGATCAGCTGGCCCCGATCCTCACCCGAAGAGACGAGGCTGCAGCAGCGTATAATCCGCACCAGTTTTCGCTGGAGTCTGTCAAGGTGATGGTTGATGGGGTAGCGGAGAGCTTCACCGCGGCTATGCACGACTGTTACCTCGATCACCGTGGCCACGCGACCAACAATCGCGGCATCACGTTCTTCGACCCGGCAGAGATGGCCGAGTTTGTCGCCGCCCTCGACGCCGCGGGTATGCAGGTGCATTTTCACGCACTCGGCGACCGTGCGGTAACCGAGGCGCTAAATGCCGTGGAGCACGCGCTCACCACCAACGGCCAGCGTGGCAACCGCCACCATCTGGCGCACCTGCAGGTCGTACGTCCCGAGGATGTTGAGCGCTTCGAGTTGCTCGAAGCCACTGCCAACATGCAGGCGCTGTGGGCGTGCCACGAGGATCAGCTCGACGAGTTGACGCTGCCGTTTCTTGCCGACGATGCCGAACAGCATCACTACCCATTCGGTGACCTGGCAACGACAGGGGCGCACCTCGCCGCGGGCAGTGACTGGCCGGTGTCGAGCCCTGACCCGCTGCAGGCGATCCACGTCGCAGTGAACCGTGTTTCTGCAAACCATATCTCCGCGACGGGCAATAGGCCGCCGCTCGGGGATCCACGCCAGCGCCTCACCGTGGCGCAAGCACTCGACGCGTATACGCAGGGCACGGCGCGCGTGAACCACCTCGACGATTGCACGGGCCGACTGCTGCCGGGGTACTTTGCGGATCTCGCGATCCTCGACCGCAATATCTTCGAGCTGGCACCCGAGAAACTACACGAGGCCCGGGTCGATGAAACCTGGATCGGGGGCGAACGCGTGTTTGCGCGGCGGTGAGGCTGCGGGTGGATTATTCCTCATCTTCGACCGCGCGCACAGCCTTGCGATCGGCGAGGAGTGTGTCGCGCACGCGACGACGCAGCACCTTACCAATGAGGGACTTCGGCAGTTCTTCCCACACCAGGTAGGTACTGGGCCGTTTGTATTCGGCGAGATATTCACGCGCGGCTTCGCGAGCCGCGGCTTCGTCGAACGTCGCGCCAGGCTCCAAGATCACCGCAACTGTCACAACCTCAGCACCACCGCCGCGGGGGATACCGACAACGGCAGATTCCGCAACACCAGGCACCCCGTTCACCACGCGCTCAACCTCGCTCGGCGAAACGTTGAAACCACCGGTAATGATGAGTTCCTTCTTGCGGTCGACGACGGTCACAAAACCGTCTTCGTCTTGCACCACAAGGTCACCCGTGCGCAGCCAGCCGCCCTCAAGCAGCGTTGCCGCGGTGTCTTCAGGACGATTCCAGTACCCCTGGAACACCTGTGGCCCACTGATCAGCAGTTCGCCCACCTCACCAAGCTCAACCTCGCGGGTGGGTTCCTCGGGATCCACCACCCGAATATCGGTCGAGGGGAACGGCAGCCCGATGGCACCGATCTTGCGCGCATCACTGAAGGGGTTCGCGAGTGCCACAGGACTCGTCTCGGTGAGCCCATACCCTCATTTAGCATGCTGCCCGCGAGATCCTCCAGCGCTTCACGACCGCGGGGGTCAGCGTCATCGCACCCGAGATCGCGTAGACAACACCCTTCAGGTCAAGCTGTCCGTCGCGAGCGACACGGGCGAGCCGGTCGAACATCGGCGGCACCGCGGGCACGAACGTCGGCGGGAACTTCTTGGCGGCCTGCGACACGAGCTCGGGATCGAAGGTCGGAAACAGCACCGCGCGCGACCCCGTCTCAACCGAGTAGATCACAGAGAGCAGCAGCCCAAACGCGTGGAACATGGGCAGCAACCCATAGATGCTGCCCTCGCCGCGCGTGAACTCAGGCATCCACGCGGCACCCTGGCGGGCGTTGGCCCACAGGTTGCCATGTGTGATGATCGCACCCTTTGGCGTCCCCGTGGTGCCCGAGGTGTACTGCAGGCAGGCGATGTCGTCTTTGGTGGGGCGGGGGTGGTTGCTCGGGATCGGGGCCTCGCGCTCCAGTTTGTCGAATGCAATTGTTCCCGTGGTCGCTGTCGTCAGCTTCTCGCGTGACTCGCGTGCTTTCTGAATGGGCAGGCGTAAAGCCATGCGCGTACCGAAGGGCATGGCTTTGGTGACGTCAACGGAAACGATCGTGTTGATGCCGAGCCCCGCAGGCATACCCTGCAGGGTCTCCACGACCTTGCTCCACGCGATGACGACGGTGGCGCCATGATCCCGAAACTGCACCTCAAGCTCATCGCGCGTGTAGAGCGGATTGTGTTCAACAACAACGGCCCCGAGTCGCAGCACAGCATAGAACGCAATCACGTGCTGGGGAGCGTTGGGCATAATGAGCGCCACGCGATCCCCGCTTTCACCCCAAGCTTGTGCAGGGCGTTTGCTACTCGCACGACACGGTCTGCGAGTGAGCGGTAAGTGATGGTCGCGCCGAAGAAGGCGATGGCGTCGCGATCCGCCCACTGCGTGCAGCGTTCGTCGAGCAGATCGATCAGCGAGCCAGTG
Organism: Leucobacter coleopterorum; assembly: GCF_011382985.1. Taxonomy (GTDB): domain Bacteria; phylum Actinomycetota; class Actinomycetes; order Actinomycetales; family Microbacteriaceae; genus Leucobacter; species Leucobacter coleopterorum. The sequence continues at coordinate 367,710 of NZ_CP049933.1, read as the reverse complement.
ACGGTCTCGATATCAATGGGCGTGCCGGGCGCGTAGAAGCGGTTCCAGGCACGCGTTTCGTTCATGTGCATGCTTAGAGGGTACCGGCCCTCGGTGCGCTATGGCTTCGGGACTGGAGGACCCAACCACAGCAGCACCACAAAGACAACCGTCACACCCACGACAAGAATCAAGACCGACAGCAGCGGGTGGCGCAGCACCCAGGCTTGGAGCTTCTCGATAAAGCCGCGGGGTTCGTCGCGACCCGGTGCCAAGCGCCAAGTTTTGCTGAGCAGACCACGATGATCGACCACCAACTCGAATGGCAGGGTCGCGAACGGGATCACCGAAGATGCGAGGCCAAGGATGCCGGTCGAGGTACGCCAGCGCTCGTTCACCCACACAAACACCGTGATGACGCAGTAGGCGAGAAACACGAAGCCGTGCACCCCACCCGCGATACTCACCAGGTCGGCGGTGCCTGTTCCACGGAGGATCAGTGCGGCGATCAATCCCGCCCACGTGACAACCTCGGCCGTGGCGAACGTACGAAAAAGAAGACGCGGCGACATGCCTCCACCGTAGCTGATGGGTGCTGAGAGGGGGTTGATGGGGCCCAAGGGAATCACTCGCGGACCCCACCAACACGTTTATTAACCGACGAGGCTGATCTCTTCCGACCCCGAGAACCCACCATCGCTCACCTGAAGCGTTGTAGGAACAGCATCGGCAGGCATATCGAAGATGACTCCACCCTCAATCGCGTTGCCCGGGTTAATTGTGTCGGCACTCAAGATGTCCGGGTTGGAGATGCTGTAGAGCATCGCACTCGTGTCAGCGCTGAAGGATCGCCCCTGCTCATCGATGACCGCAAGACCGTTTATCAAGAACATTTTGGATGCATCACCAATGTTTGAGACTTTGACGTTGACCCGCACAAAACGGCCCTGTGCGGTCGCGCTTGAGATGCTATTTCCGACGGTGGTACCCGCTTCTTCGACACCCAACGCCGTAAACTCAAAGTCACCACTCTGTACAGCGGTGCCGATCCCGGGCTTCGCCTTTTCAGCAGGCTTCGATTCTTCCTTCTTTGGTTCTTCAGCGGCCTTCTTGGAGTCCTGCGTCGAAGTCTCGGAGGTCTTGGCGGCAGCATCGGCTTCGTCTGATCCGCCATTACCGCCACTCGCAGCGACCGAAATGATAATGATGAGCACGAGTGCGCCGCCCAAGCCCGTCAGCACCTTGTGCCGCGCGAACCAGGATCGTTTCTTCTCGGGCGTCGGAACCTGCGGAGGAGGGGCTGCTGCGCGTACTGCTGAGGTGCCTGCGAGGAAACCGGCATCTGTCCGGGCTGTTCCGGGGGCATCTGCTGCGACATGGGGTACTCATTTCTGAAGAGAATGATGGGGTGGTGACGCGGTTCTTCCGCGCTCCCTCTTAGTTCACCCCGTGGGGGTTCCCCAGCACAGCCCTCGATCGGTCAATCGCTCGGATCGTTCGGTCATTTTTGGCTGGCACATTCGGTTCGTTCGGAGGCCGCACCCGTCACCAGGGTTTCGTAAGATTGCCCTATGACCGTTGCTCATCCCCCAGCGCAAAAGCGCAGCTGGGCCTCCCGCGCAGGCACGATTACGCTCAATGTCTTGATCGTGGCCACAGGCGTCTTCCTTGCGATCGCCCCCATGTCTTACCAGAGCATGGCCGGCAACGAGCGCCTGCCCTTCTACCTTTCGATTGTGAGCTTCTTCGCGCTCGCCACTGCGTCCGTGATGCTCATCTGGCGGCGTACGCTCGCGGTGCCGATTGTCATCGCCGCGAGTTTCGCCGCGATCCTGCTGCCAGCCACCCCATTCGCAGCGCTCGTTGCGCTCGCAACCGTCTTTAAGCAACGCACCTGGTCGACCATTATCCAGCTTTCCCTACTGGTGCTAGCCGCAACCGTTGCGGGTGGCCTGTGGGATCTCTCGCTCGGCCAGCACTCAGTTGCCGCGGTGTTCTCGCAGCAAGATCCTCTACCCACCGCCAAGCAACTGTTCGCCAACGCGGGCTGGATCCTGCCCCTCGGCACCGTTATTTGGATGTGGCCTTTCATCACCTGGGGCCTCATCTCACGCACACTCTCCGACAGGGATCGCGCGCGCAATGGCGAGTCGCGGGCGGAACACGAGGCTCAAGAGCTGCGCGACGCTGCGTCGACTCAGGCGGCCAGGCAAGAGGTCGCACGCGAACTGCACGATACGATCGCCGCGAAACTCAGCACGGTGTCACTGCACGCGGGGGCGCTCGAAGCACAGGCCGGTGAGAACCCTGAGCTGCTCGACTCGGCTCGGGTCGTGAGGTCGGCGGTGCACGATTCAATCGAGGATCTGCGGCACGTTGTCGCGCAGCTGCGAGATCCCGACCCCGAGGCAAGCCAACGGCAGCACCGCTACTCGCTCGGCGACCTCGACGAACTCATCGAAGAGGCCCACCGCTCAGGCAACAGCGTCCGCTCCCGGATCAGCCTCTCCGATTTCAGCCTCTGCGACCCAGCCATCGCCCACGCAACCTACCGCATCGTGCAGGAGTCACTCACCAACGCCCGCAAGCACGCACCCGGTGCACCACTCTCGGTGACGGTGCAGGGTGGTCCCGAGAACGGCATCTATATCAAGGTGCACACCGAGGCAATGGCCAGCGGATCGGCGGCCGCTTCTGCCGGCTTCGTTGATCCCGCGCTCGCTTCGCCCGGAACATCCACGACCCCGGGTCACGGCCTGATCGGCATGCGTGAGCGGGCTCAGCAGCTCGGCGGCAGTCTGAGTGCGCAGTTGGCCCCGAGGGCGGGTTCCGCGTTGATGGCTGGCTGCCTTGGACTCCCGGCGATCCTGAACCGAGTCCACCAAGCGCGTAGACTCGAATTGTGCCCCTCACACAAACTGCTGCGCATCACGCCTCCGCAGAGCCTGCGAACCCACCTCAGGGCGTACCGACCATTCGGCTCGCGATCATTGACGATGACGCGCTCGTGCGAGCCGGGTTCAAAGCCCTGCTGACCGCCTCGGCGGATCTGCAGATCGTAGCTGAGGGCGAGAGCGGCCTCGATGTGTCGCGCATCATTCGGGATCAGCGACCAGACGTTGTGTTGATCGACGTGCGCATGCCCAGCATGAACGGCATCGACGCAGTGCGAGCCGCAAAGGGGTTTGCGCACGGCACCCCGCGTTCCTCATGATGACCGCCTTTGACGAAGATGGCACAGTGCTCGAGGCGATCCTTGCGGGGGCCGACGGGTTCTTGCTGAAAGACGAGGGTCCCGACGAGATTGTACGGGCGATCCGGCACGTTGCGCGCGGCGAGGCAAGCTTCTCTCCGCGCAGCGCCCGTCAACTGCGTGACTGGGTGTCGCGCTCCCCATCGCTCGCGGCCCAGCGACATGCGGAGGCGCAGCTCGCCCTACTGACTGAGCGAGAGCGCGATGTGGCGGTCGCAATTGCGACGGGTGCTTCAGACCGCGATATAGGCGCTCAGCTTTTTGTTGCGGAATCAACGGTGAAGTCGAGCCTGCGAGCCATCAACGTGAAGTGGGGCACTGAGAACCGCGTGCAGATTGCGGTGATTGTGGCGCGGTCGGGGGTTGAACTGTAGGTTCCTGTGTCCGTCAGCGAGGTTGGGTGGCGGCGTGGCTGTTGAGGGCTTGACTGCGGGGCTGACTGAATGCGCGACTCCTTTATTCCTGGGCCGTGTGGCCGTGTGGCTCCCCACGAGTGCACCCTTTGCCGACGAGCGGCCCCCATACTCGCGCGTTGGTAAGGGGCCGCTCGTCGGCAAAGGGTGCACTCGTGAATCTCCGATGACCTGATTTTATGCGTTTGGTGGGAGTTCCGGAGATCTTGATTGCTGCATAACTTGCGGCAATAATTGCTGCATGATCACAACCGATTCGAGAACCGTACGGCGCATTTCCATGCCACTCACCGAGCGCAACAGCCAAGATCTTGCGCTCATCCGCAGTTCTCCCGAGTTCAAACGAGAACTCAACACCAATTCGGATAGCGAAGGGGCCATCGCGCGTGCAGTGTTCGAAGAGGGCGTCCGCGCCGTGATGGAGCGGCTTGCCGAGCGTGCTTATCAGCAGATGGGCGAAGACGAAGCCGAAGCCGAAGCCGCGCGCAATCTGGCCAATCGCCAGCGCCTGACGCGCCGAGGCCGAGACCGGGTTGTTGATTGAGATAGAGCTCATACGCGGCCGCGTCTATGTGGCAGATCTTGAGAGCGGTGAACCCAAACCCTGGGTTGTGGTCTCTAACAACAACCGCAACCGCGCGCTTGGTTCGGCACTCGCGGTCAGAGTCACCACCACAAACAAGTTCGCTGAACTGCCCTCAGTTGTCGCGCTCCCTGACGGAGAGTGCGTGAGCGGATGGGTGCGTTGCGACAGTTTGACGACCCTTTACGCTGACGAACCAACGAGGGCCCTGCTTGGTCTGTCGCGCCCCGCAATGTCCTTGATTGAGGATGGAATCAAGGCCGCGCTGGGAATGGGTTAGGAGACCCTCAGGGCCTGCCAGACTGGCTAACGACTGATTTGCGGATCAGTCCGGCAGCGGTATTGGCGCGGTGAATGGCCCTCGCCACCGCTTTCGTTGCGCTTCGCTCGCACACCGAGTGTGATCCCGACGCTCGCCGCGATCACCAGTGCCACGGCAAGCATCCGCAAAGGTGTGGCCACCTGCCCCAAGATCAGCCACCCGGCCAGCGTCGCGAACGCGGGCTCGAGACTCAGCAGCACACCGAATACACGCTGCGGCAGACGTCGCAGCGCCGCGAGCTCGAAGCTGTAGGGAATAACTGACGAGAGCACTGCGGTTATCACGGCGAGTAGGAGCAGTTGGGGATCCACCGCAACCGTAACAACGGCCGGGATTCCGACCGGGATCAACAGCACCGCCGCAACGACCAACCCCATTGCGAGCCCGCCGCTGCCCGGAATGAGTGACCCGACTCGCGCACTCATCCGAATGTAGGCAGCCCAGCAACCCGCAGCAATGAGCGCAAACAGTACACCTATCGGGTCAAGCGGCTCGGCCCCGATCAGGCCATCAATTCCAAGCACCGCGACCCCAAGAACGGCGACGGTAACCCAGACGGCATCACCAAATTTTCGAGTGAGTGCCGCGGCGAGAGCCAGTGGGCCGAGAAACTCAATGGCGACCGCGGGGCCGAGCGGGATTCGGTCGATCGCGGCATAGAAGAAGCCGTTCATGGCTGCCAAGGTGACGCCGTAGAGCACCGCGGCGAACCACTGATCGCGGGTCCACCGCAGCGGAGCCGGTCGCACAATGAGGAGGAGCAAGATCGCGGCTATCGCAACACGGATCGAGGTCGCACCCCAGGGTCCGAGTACCGGAAAGAGTTGAGCGGCCACGGCCGCCCCGAACGGAAGCGACAGGCACGAGGCGATGACAAGCGCCACCCCAATGAGCGGAGTGGACGCGGCGGATTTTTGCACCAGTCAAGCTTAGGGGCAATGCCGTTCGGCAAGGGGTTTGTTCCGCCTTCGGTTGCTCTGCACCCCGTACTGCCGAGTCCACCCGATATTCACCGTAATTATCGGGTGGACTCGGCAAGACAGGGTGCGTGAGCACTCAGGCACCCTCCAGTAACCAGAAAAGCCCCGGAACCGCGAATAGTCGCGGGCCCGGGGCTTGAGTCGACCTTCCGGTGAAAGCCTAGAAGTCCCAGTCCTCGTCCTCGGTGGCGACGGCCTTGCCGATGACGTACGACGAACCCGAACCCGAGAAGAAGTCGTGGTTCTCGTCAGCGTTCGGCGAGAGCGAGGAGAGGATCGCCGGGTTGACGTCGGTCATCTCCTTCGGGAACATCGGCTCGTAGCCGAGGTTCATCAGCGCCTTGTTCGCGTTGTAGTGCAGGAACTTCTTGACATCCTCGGTCAAGCCAACGTTGTCGTAGAGATCCTGCGTATAGAGCACCTCGTTCTCGTAGAGCTCGTAGAGCAGCGAAAAGGTGTAGTCCTTGAGCTCTTGGCGGCGCTCCTCGGTCTCGTTTTCGAGGCCCTTCTGAAACTTGTAGCCGATGTAGTAGCCGTGCACGGCCTCGTCACGAATGATGAGGCGGATCAGGTCGGCCGTGTTGGTGAGCTTCGCGTGTGCCGACCAGTACATCGGCAGGTAGAAGCCCGAGTAGAAGAGGAACGACTCGAGCAAAGTCGAGGCGATCTTGCGCTTCAGTGGATCGTCGCCCTCGTAGTAGTTGACAATAATCTGCGCCTTCTTCTGCAGATTCGGGTTCTCCATCGACCAGCGGAAGGCGTCGTCGATCTCGGTCGTCGAGCACAGCGTCGAGAAGATCGACGAGTAGCTCTTTGCGTGCACCGACTCCATGAAGGCGATGTTGGTGTACACGGCCTCCTCGTGGGGTGTGATCGCGTCGGGAATCAGCGAGACTGCACCGACAGTGCCCTGGATCGTGTCGAGCAGGGTCAGCCCGGTGAACACGCGCATGGTAAGCAGCTGCTCGTCGGGTGTGAGTGTTGCCCACGACTGCACGTCGTTCGACAGCGGCACCTTCTCGGGCACCCAGAAGTTGTTGACCAGGCGGTTCCACACCTCAAGGTCTTTTTCGTCTTGGATGCGGTTCCAGTTGATCGCCTGCACAGCGTGACCCAGTTTGAAGTTCATCGCTTCCTTCTTCAGTCTTTGTCAGTTAAAACGGGGGAGGATCCTGAGCCGCACTCGGCGAACTCAGGATCCGCGAGCGCGAGCACTACAGCATGCAGCTGACGCACTCTTCCATGTCGGTGCCCTCGAGCGCGAGCTGGCGCAGACGGATGTAGTAGATCGTCTTGATGCCCTTGCGCCACGCGTAGATCTGCGCCTTGTTGATGTCACGAGTGGTTGCCGTGTCTTTGAAGAACAGCGTCAGCGACAGGCCTTGATCAACGTGCTGGGTTGCAGCCGCGTAGGTGTCGATGATCTTCTCGGGGCCGATCTCGTACGCATCCTCGTAGTACTCGAGGTTGTCGTTCGTGAGGAAGGGGGCCGGGTAGTAGACACGACCGAGCTTGCCTTCTTTACGAATCTCGATCTTGGAGGCGATCGGGTGGATCGACGAGGTCGAGTTGTTGATGTACGAGATGGAACCGGTGGGCGGCACGGCCTGCAGGTTCTGGTTGTAGATGCCGTGCTGCATGACGCTTGCCTTCAGCGCAGTCCAGTCTTCCTGGGTCGGGATCGCGACGCCCGCTTCGGCAAAGATTTCGCGCACGCGGGCGGTGGCGGGCTCCCACACCTGGTCGGTGTACTTGTTGAAGAATTCACCGGAGGCATACTGCGAATCTTCAAAGCCCCGAAGGTGACCTTGCGCTCGATGGCGATCTTGTTTGACGCCTGGATCGCGTGGAAGAGCACCGTGTAGAAGTAGATGTTCGTGAAGTCGATGCCCTCTTCGCTGCCGTAGTGCACGCGCTCGCGAGCCAGGTAACCGTGCAGGTTCATCTGGCCGAGGCCGATGGCGTGCGACTTGTCGTTGCCGTCTTCGATCGAGCGCACCGAGCTGATGTGGCTCATATCGCTGACCGCGGTGAGGGCGCGGATCGCGAGGTCGACGCTGCCGCCGAAGTCGCCGCCGTCCATCATCATCGCGATGTTCATCGAGCCGAGGTTGCAAGAGATGTCTTTGCCGATCTCTTTGTAGCTGAGATCTTCGTTATAGGTGGTCGGGGTGTTGACCTGGAGAATCTCGGAGCAGAGGTTCGACATGTTGATGCGGCCCTTGATCGGGTTCGCCTTGTTCACCGTGTCTTCGAACACGATGTAGGGGTAGCCCGACTCAAACTGCAGCTCGGCGATGGTCTGGAAGAAGTGACGCGCGTTGATCTTAGTCTTGCTGATGCGCGCATCGTCAACCATCTCGTGGTACTTCTCGGTCACGGAGATGTCACCGAAGGGAACGCCGTAGACCTTTTCGACGTCGTACGGCGAGAAGAGGTACATGTCTTCGCCCTTACGAGCGAGATCAAACGTGATGTCGGGGATGACAACGCCGAGCGAGAGGGTCTTGATGCGGATCTTCTCGTCTGCATTCTCGCGCTTGGTATCGAGGAAGCGCATGATGTCGGGGTGGTGCGCCGAGAGGTACACCGCGCCCGCGCCCTGGCGTGCACCGAGCTGGTTTGCGTAGCTGAAGCTGTCTTCGAGCAGCTTCATGACGGGGATGATGCCCGAGGACTGGTTCTCGATCTTCTTGATCGGGGCGCCCGACTCACGAATGTTCGAGAGCGAAAGGGCAACACCGCCGCCGCGCTTCGAGAGCTGCAGCGAGGAGTTGATGCCGCGTGAGATCGACTCCATGTTGTCTTCGATGCGCAGCAGGAAGCAGGAGACGAGCTCGCCGCGCTGTGCCTTGCCGAGGTTCAGGAAGGTAGGCGTTGCGGGCTGGAACCGGCCCGAGATGATCTCGCGGGTCAACCCGCGTGCGAGATCCTGATCGCCCTGCGCAAGACCGAGGGCAACCATCACCACACGGTCTTCGAAACGCTCGAGGTAGCGCTTGCCGTCAAACGTCTTGAGGGCGTAGGAGGTGAAGAACTTGAACGCACCGAGGAAGGTCGGGAAGCGGAACTTCATCTTGTAGGCCTCGTCGGTGAGGTCTTCAACGAACTTCTCTGGGTACTGGTCGAGTAGTTCTTTCTCGTAGTACTCGTTGTCGATGAGGTAGCGCATGCGCTCTTCGAAGTTGTGGAAGAACACCATGTTTTGGTTGACGTGCTGCAAGAAGTACTGCCGCGCGGCCTCGCGATCCTTATCGAACTGGATCTTGCCGTTCGCGTCGTACAGGTTGAGCATCGCGTTCAGCGAGTGGAAGTCCATCTCGCTGATCTTTGAGGAGTCGAGCCCCGGTTCCATCACTGTTGTTTCCAAAACTGTTCCAATCCTTCTTGGACGGCGGTGACGTCGTCCGGTGTTCCAAAGAGTTCGAGGCGGTACAGGTGCGGTACCTTGCACTTTTGGGCGATGATGTCGCCCGCGATGCCGTACGCAGCACCGAAGTTTGTGTTGCCGGTTGCGATCACCCCGCGGATGAGCTTGCGGTTGCGTTCGTCGTTCAAGAAGCGAATGACTTGTTTGGGCACTGCTCGAAGTGCCGGGCCACCCCGTAGGTTGGTACCAGGAGCACAAAGGGCTCAGTCACAACGAGCGGCTCGTCGCTCGCGTAGAGCGGGATTCTGAGTGCCGGTCTCCCCAACTTTTCTACGAAGCGGCGGGTGTTCCCCGACACGCTAGAAAAGTAGACCAGGTCTGGCATCACGTTTGCCCCTCTCCGCACACCCGCTGGGTGCGCCGAACGCCCGCAACCGATCAAAGGCGCGAGGCCTGAGCATCGGCTGCGGGCCGGGCTTCGCTCCGTGTACTGCCTTATTGCTGCCGCACCGACTCTCGCGCCTCGTGGCGGCAAGCACCCGTAGTGCTTTGAGTGAGAGTTAGTCGGCGAGGCGGCTAGCGAGCTCCGAGATCTTGTCGGGGCGGAAGCCCGACCAGTGCTCGTCTTCGGTAACCACGACGGGAGCCTGGAGGTAACCGAGCTCCTTAACCTTCTGCAACGCCGTCTCGTCTTCTGAAAGGTCGAGTACGTTGTACTCGATGCCTTTGCTATCGAGCGCCCGGTACGTCGCGGTGCACTGCACACATGACGGCTTGGTGTACACCGTGATGGCCATCTCACGCCCTCCTCTAAAATCCCACGTACCTCGCTTGAGGCACTACATATAGTGAACCACACCCGGGGCGACCACAACATGCAGTAGTTACATGGATGTAGTTTTCCACTCGATATCCCCCACTTTTGACCCCGACCTGGGGACAACTTTCGGCACGGTTCTGCCCCTCTGAGGGGTTATCCACAGGCGGATCACCCCAGAAGATTTTTCCTCCCCAGGCATGTCTCGGCGTGTCGCGCGGAGACCCGATTACAGCGCAATTGGCCATAACAGCTCCGTCCCGTCTGCTTCGAACCAGCGCATCATTAACATCGCGTCTGCGGCCGCCATCGTGCCCTCCGCGTGTGACCCCCGCAGCACCACCCGCACACGCTGCCCCGGGTACACCGTGCGCGGTAGCGACAGCCCGAGCATGCCCTTCCCGCGAGCGCGAAGCGCACCGAGTGCAGCGGCGTCGAACCACAGTGCTGCACCTCAATGACACCCGAGCGCGAGCGGGTCACTACCTGCCAGGGAACGGCCACCGCTTCGCTCGCGGGAATCTGCGCCTGCGGCGACACTCGGGGCGCCGCCTGCACTCGTGAAGTGAGTCGAAACGGGTTCATGAGGTGAGGTTATAGGGACCCTCGGACATTGACGGGGGTGTGGTGCTGGGCAGATCAGCGATCACACATGGTGGTAGGGGCGCCCCCAGAAATCTCCTGTGCACGGTACAACTGCTCCGCGAGGATCAGTCGCACCAGCTGATGCGGAAAGACGAGCTTCGACAGGCTCCACACGAAATCGGCGCGATCGCGCACGCGATCCTCAACCCCGTATGCCCCACCAATAATGACGACAACCGCGCGCCCAGCGTCGAACGCACCCTGCAGCGTCGCGGCAAGGGCGGGGGAATCGACGTTGCGCCCGCGCTCATCGAGCAGCACAACGAAGGCCCCGCGATCCAGCTTGGCGAGAATGCGCTCTGATTCTTCGGATCGGGCCGCATCACCCTCGCGCGCGGAGTGCGGCAGCAGCTGCCAGCTCACGTCGAAGGGTTTGCGCAGGCGCTTTTCGTAGCGCGCGATGCCCTCGGTCACCCACGACTCGTGTTTTTTGCCGACGGCGAGAATCTTGACGCTCACGAGACGCGCACCCCGTCGAGGTATTCGGCGATCCGCCCAATCGCCTCGGTGAGCACTGGCACGGTCGGCAGCGTGACGAAGCGCAGGTGATCCGGCGTCGCGAGGTTGAAGCCGCGGCCGTTGGTAACCAGCACCCGGGTCGCGCGCAGCAGGTCGATGACGAAGGCTTGATCGTCATCGATGGGATATTGCTCAGGATCCAGCCGCGGGAACAGGTACATGGCACCGCCTGGCAGCTCGCAACTCACGCCCGGGATCGCCGAGAGCAGCCGGTGGGCAGCGTCTCTCTGCTCGCGAAGCCTGCCGCCCGGGCACAGAGTTCGCCGATCCCGGTGTCATTTGTACCGTCGTTTGTGACCGCGGCGAGGGCGACCGGGATCGCGTGCTGCGCGGGCACATTCGAGCACATGCGCATGTTGGCGAGCAGCGTGAGACCCTCGAGAAAGTCGGTCGCGCGGTCGCGATTGCCCGAGATCGCGAGCCAGCCGGCGCGGTAGCCCGCGACCCGCTGCGCCTTCGAGAGCCCGCTGAAGGTGAGGCAGAGCGTGTCCCTCGTGTGGGCTGCCGCGTGCTCGTGCGTCGCGCCGTCGTAGAGGATCTTCTCGTAGATCTCGTCTGACATCAGCACGAGGCCGTGCTTTTCGGCGAGTCTCGCGAAGCCTCTGACGAGGTCTGTCGAGTAGACCGCGCCCGTCGGATTGTTGGGGTTGATCAGCACGATGCCCTTGGTTCGTGGGGTGACGAGCGCTTCGATGGCGTCGAGATCGGGCATCCAGCCGTTCGATTCGTCGCAGGGGTAGTGCACGGCGCGGCCACCGGAGAGGGTGACCTGCGCGGTCCAGAGGGGGTAGTCGGGTGAGGGGACGAGGATCTCGTCGCCGTCGTCGACCAGGGCCTGCAGCACGAGGGAGATGAGTTCGCTGACGCCGTTGCCTAGCATTATGTCGTTTGGCGTTACGCCTGTGATGCCTTTTGCCGCGTAGTATTGCGCGACCGCTTCGCGAGCCTGCAGGATGCCTCGCGAGTCGCTGTAGCCCTGGGCTGTGCTGAGCGCGCGTGCTACGGCTTCCCTGATTTCTGCGGGTGCCTCGAACCCGAACGGCGCCGGGTTGCCGATGTTGAGCTTGAGGATCTCGTGCCCCTCGCGCTCAAGCCGCTCGGCTTCTTGCAAGATGGGGCCGCGCACGTCGTAGCGCACCCCGCTCAGCTTTCGGGACTGGGTGATGAGGCGCACAAGTGGATTATTTCATGGGACTGGGGTTGACCAGTCTCTTGACCGCCCAGGCGAACTATGCAACTCTGAACATTCCGCCCAGTGAAGACGCAGGAGTCGAACATGAGCACCACCACCGAAACCTACGGCCCCAGTGACCAACAGCGAATCGACTACTTCTTCCCCGTCGACCCGACGTCTCATGGCAGCGTTGCGGTCTTGGTGCACGGTGGTTTCTGGCGAGAACAACACGACAGCTCACAGATGATCCCGTTAGCTACCTATCTCGTGCAGCACGGTTGGATCGTTGCCAACGTTGAGTATCGTCGCAGCGGCAACGGCGGTGACTGGCCCAACATACTTGACGATATCCACACGGCACTGCAGCAGGTTCGCGGCAGCCAGTGGGCGCAACAACCGGGTACCCGAATAGTAGCTATCGGACACTCTGCGGGAGGTCAGCTGGTGTTGCTCGCCTCGAGCATCAGCGATGCCACTGTGGCGCTCGCACCGGTGACCGATATCGCACGAACTCACCGTGAGAACCTGGGCGAGGGTGCCGTGCAAGAGTTCTTCGGTGCCTCACCTGCTGAGATCCCGGAGGTCGTTCGCGAGGCCTCACCCGCGCTCCAGTTACCGCTTCTGACGCCAATACTCGTGGTGCACGGCGATCAGGATCAACGAGTTCCCGTTGAACACTCCCGCGCGTATGTCGCATCGGCCACTTCCGCCGGGCGTTCGGCTGACTACCTCGAGATTGCAGGAGCAGAGCACTTCGGCATGATTGACCCAGCGGCCGGCCACTGGGCGACTGTTTTGGGGTGGGTTGACGGTGTGATTGCGTGAAGCGGGAGCGGACAGTGTTCTTTCGCTGACTTCTTGGCTCACTAGAAGTGATGGTCACTTCAGCGGGTTGGTTCCCTTGAGATTCAGCCTGTAATAGATCGATTCGCCCTCTCGGTGGGTTTCTTCGAGTCCTGATTTTCTGAGGACGCCTTGGGAGGCTGTGTTTGATGTTGTTGTGTCTGCGAGGATCGCGGATGCTCCTTCGGCTCTGGCAATTTCGACGGCCGCTTGCAGTGCTTCCGTGGCGTATCCCTTGTGGCGGGCGGATTCGACGAGGCCGAAGCCTACTGTGACGTGGCCTTGTTCGTCTGGCGGCCGAAAGAACCCGAGACCTCCAATGGCTTGTCCAGTTGCTCGCTCGCTGATCCGGTACATCGTGAAGGGGTGTGGTTCGTAGCCCGTTTTGGTCCTCTTGATGAGGCCCCTGAGCGGATCGATTTCGTCTTCCAACGGATAGTCGCTTGCCCAGTTATCTTCGGGGATCGGCGAGCACGCAACGATGCGGGCCGCTTCTTCGGCACTGATAGGGCTGAGGGTGAGGCGTTCTGTTTGGTGAGGGATGGTGTGGCCTATCGATAGCGGAGTGACTTGCGCTCGGGGTTGAGGTGGAGGAACCGCACGACCACGCCGACGATCATGCAGAGGAAGAAGGCGACAACAATGTCACCGGTCGCGATGGAGTAGTAAAGGATTCGAGTTAGCGCCGAGCCGATGAGGTCCTGGGGTCCGCTGCTCGCGAGCTGAGAGAACAGCGCGTATGCGGCGGCGAACACGAGTGTTGCGATGATCGATGAGAGGACGATTGATCGGAGGGTGAGGTGGCTCCGGAGTAAAAGTAGTGCCAAGCAGGAGAACAGGAGTATTGAGGCGGCTATGGCTGGCAAGAGGTGTTCTGGGACGCCGCCCGGTCCTGGCACAACCCAGGTAGAGAACGATGTTTGAAGGATCACCCCGGCAACGAATGCAAGCATCACCAGGGCACGCTTGCCGGTTGGCAGTTCTGTCCAGGCGATTGTGGGGGTCATTGCGGTTAGGACTCTTCACTCATTGGTATCAGCACCGCAGTATCCAATGCCGCGTCTAACGCATCACGAATGCGCTCATACTCGGAGCTGCCTGTAGTTGGCAGAGTGAGGAACGGGATCCCCGACTGTTGCAATATCTCGGCTTTGAGTTGATCTCGCCGAAGTTGCTCTGGCTTGTTGTCGTGGAAAGCAAAGCCGTTCACCTCGATTGCGAGCAATGGAGTCTTAGTCACCCCGTTGTAGACCACAAAGTCGAGTGAAGCCCGATTCTTCAAGTAGGCGGCCTGATCCGCCGTCAGTGTTGCACTGGGTGGAACGACAGTCTGAAGCAAAATTTGAGGTGAAACTGAGAGACCTAGGTACGCTTCATCTTCCAGAATGTCCTTCAGCACAGTCCAAATGATGTTCTCCGATTTGAATTTGCTCGGCCCTCCAATTCGTCTGGCAAGTTCAGATAGCTTCTCAGATTGTTTGCTGTAGAGCAGGTCGAATACCGATACCACCTTGCTGTCGGGCAACTCCCGCTCGGGATTCTGATATCTGATGTATCCAACAAGATCTCGCAAGTGCCGACTCTTGGGCAATAGGTCATTGTTGGTAACTAAAACGAAGCGTTCTACAGCTCTCGATACCGCCACGTTAACAAGGTGCGGATCGTCAACGAATCTAGTGCCGATCCTTCCCTGCCTTGTCTCATCAAGAACGGTACTCATGATGATGACCGGCTTTTCTCTTCCCTGATAGCGGTGCACCGTATCCGCTTCGATAGGGCCAGAATCTTCATTGAGGGAATCCGAAAGTTCGTTTGCCTGACGCCGATAAGGAGTCGTCACTCCGATGTCTTCGCGCGAGTATTTTGCGGGCAAATAGGGGATCACCTCGTCTTGAATTAGCTCAATCTCTCTGCGGTTAATACGACCTCCCGAACGAAACTGGCGCATATGGTTTCCTGGCGCGGTCGGGTTCAAAGCCAGCGCATCCTGCGAGGTGCCAATTTTAGAGTAGGAGATAAGCTCACCCCCGTAAAACTTTTGATTGCAAAAACCGATAATCGCGGGATCACAACGATAGTGCTCGCGCAACACGGTTCGGGGCAGTGCCTCTCCGTAAAATTCGATAAGCGAAGACAGCACGTTGTGCTCGAGATAGTCGAAGGCTGGATGCGGGGCATCCCCCGCTTGTGCAGCCGCGTCCTCGTTGGGAATGTGAGGAATCTGCCGCAGATCACCAACAATTACGACACGACGACACGACGCTAGAGCAAGTGCCGCAGTTGGTAAGTCGAGCTGTGAAGCTTCGTCAATAACGAGATAGTCGAGCAATCGCCCCTCATCGAGGCTGTTACGGAGCGAGTGGCAGGTGCTCAAGACGACGGGGTAGTCGGTGAGGAACTCACGCATCTTTCGCCGGTAGTTACGGGAGTCGTATTCTGGAGTATCCCGCGCGAAGTAACGGCGACGTAGGCCCTCGTTTAAGTAGGCCTTTGAGAGTTCACCCTGCGTCTTGATCAATTGCTTGAGATCTGCGTCGCGACATGCTTTTTCCAGGTGCTCGATCTGATTAGTCAGCTCTGTGCTTCGACGCTCATAGTATGCGCGATAGAGGCGAAGGACACTGTCTGTGCTGTCGATATCTACCCCTCGAAGCGAGCCAAACTTGATCAGCCACCGCAAATGTCTCACCCATTTGCGCAGGCGATTTCCCTCCTGAGGAAACTGGGTCTCTGCAAGAAACTCGAGAATGCGGTCAGAAGTGCGCTCCAGCAGGGCAACACCGTCGAGCTCAGGGAGATCTTCGCCATCGATCACTCGCTCAAAATGACGCTGTTCGAGCAGAAGGGCTTCGAGTTCTCTACGTAGACGTTGAAGTTCGCGCTCCTGCTTTTGATGCGCGTTAAGCGTTTGCTCGATCTGTTGCATTTGCTCAATTTGCGGCCGGTCTACAGTTGCAGCCCCGAGATAGGCCTGCAATTCTGCGTTGCGTGCAGCTTGATTCGCAAAGAACTCGTCCCGCTTTTCGCGGCGACCTAAATTGGCAAGTGCGAATCCGAATCCACCACCCGCCAGCTTGTCACGAACGTTATCAACGGCAGCGTTGTTGAAGGACACAACACCGATGCTCAACCCCGGTTCGGCGATGAGTGATCCCACCAGATTTGCGATGGTGTGAGTTTTGCCGGTTCCGGGTGGCCCGTCGATGACCGAGACCGAGTATCGAAGGGCATTCTTAACAGCACTTCGCTGGCTGAGGTTGGACCCAAAAGGATAAATTGGCGTTACGGCCGCTGCATCAGATTCTTCAAGGATCGGTTCGCCAGTGATCAGTCTGCCAAGCACGCTATCCGGATGCACTTTGTCGAGGCCTTCGTACGGAAACTGCAGTGGGTCGGGCTTTCCGCCTTTTGTCGGCAACGCAGCTACAATGCTTCGCAGATATGCAAGTAAGGGCTGGCCAAAATCAGAACTGGCCGCATCTTGAATGACTCGAACATCTTCAGCAGGGTATGAATAACGAGCCTCTACGTCGTTACGACGAGTAAAGACCTGAACATAGTCGCCTTCCGGACCAGGGAAGTACCAGACTTCAGTAACCCCTTCCCCCAAATCTCTCCTCTGATCTCAACCCAAATATCTACGCCGTGCGCCAAACAAGTTGGGTCTTGCAACGATGCAAAATTCTCCATCTTGTAGCTGTACCGTTTCGCCCTCCCAAGGTATTTGACTTGGACCTTACCCTCAGCATGCATGTAAACGTACTCTTCGACTTCTCCAGTCTTATCCTCAAGTGGGCCACCTCCCGGCCTCCTGGTAAGCACCATCTCGCTTCTCGGGTCGATCATAGTTTCCCTCGCTGAGCACTAAACAAAGACATCCATTTCACATCCTATGCGAAACAAAAATTGCGCATGCCGAGAAGAGTTAAGAGCCACTCATTTAGAAAAGCGACAATACACAAACAAACCGCCTCAATGAAGACCTTCCTTAGACCCCGACTTCGCTTAAAAAGCATGAAGGACGGTGGGCGCAACACGTAAGGAACGAGGCAAGCCCCAAAGCGTCAAGCCGGGCCTTGAGTTCTAGCGCGCCACCTTATACTTCTCATTCCGTTTTTGGTGTCGAAAAACGAAAAGTTAAATCTTGAATTAGCGCATCACACTTAAAAAGCTATGATCAGTTTTAGGTACGTACCGTCGCAAAGGAGCACTATGCCAACCGAAACAGCTGAACGTATTGCCAGTCTTGCAACGAAGATCACTCAGCAGCGCTCTTCGATCGAGACTGAAGAGGCAACCAAAAACGCGTTTGTTATGCCCTTCATTTCCCTCATCCTGGGGTACGACGTGTTCAACCCCAGCGAGGTCGTGCCGGAATTTACTGCCGATGTAGGCACCAAGAAGGGCGAAAAAGTCGACTACGCCATCGTGAAAGATGGAGACGTTCAGATCCTGATTGAGTGCAAACATATCGGAGCACCTCTCAACATCAAGCATGCTTCCCAACTGTTCCGCTACTTCGCGGTCGCGAATGCCCGCATTGCGGTGTTGACCAATGGCGACGAGTATCAATTCTTCACCGACCTCGACGCCCCAAACAAGATGGACGAGAAGCCATTCCTTGTTGTACAGGTTTCCGACATGGACTCGGCCCTTGTGCCTGAACTCAAGAAGCTCAGCAAAGACGCCTTCGATCTCGAGTCGATTATTAGCGCCGCCGAAGAACTCAAATACGTGGGCGAACTCAAGCGAGTGCTCGCGGCGCAGTTTGCATCGCCCGACATTGAATGGGTGAAGTTCCTCACGACCCGTGTTTATGAGGGCCAATTCACGCAGAAGGTCCGGGATCAATTCTCTGGCCTCGTCGCGAAGGCAACTATGCAGTTTCTTAGCGATCGGGTTAACGATCGACTCAAGGCGGCGCTCGGAGGGCAGGCTCCGGTCTCGGATAACACCTCTGTCTCTTCATCTGAAGCAAGTGAGCACGTGGCTGAGGCTTCTGTCGAGAACATCGAACGCGGTGACGGCATCGATACGACCCTGGAGGAAATTGAAGGGTTCCAGATCATCCGCGCGATCGCGTGCAGTGAAGTTCCCCCGGCTCGCATCGCGAGTCGCGATACGAAGAGTTACTTCGGTGTGCTGTTAGACGACAACAATCGTCGGCCTATCGCCCGGCTTTGGTTCAACACTTCACAGCGCTACATCGGCCTCTTCGACTCGGAGAAGGTCGAGACTCGGCACCCTATTGATTCGCTCGACGAGATCTATAAGTTCGCGGATCAGATTCGGGAGACTGTGCACTTTTATGAGTGATGTCATTCATGGCAATAATAGTTGCGCTGCAAGCTTGTAGAGAAAATGAAGAATCCAACCTTGAGATTAGTTAAATCATCTACATCAAAAATGAAGATTTCAAAAATTTAGGTATCGACAAGCAGAGGAGAGCCGGGCATGGCACTTAACGATGAGTTGGCAATTTGGGCAGCCACTCGACCAAACTGGCAGAAAGATGTTATCGCTCGCTTTTGTAAGAACGAGATACTTTCTCCTGACGACGTGATTGAAATAGCTGATCAGCTAGTCGGCGGAACCTACACAGCAATGCCCGATATTTTGGCAGCAGATATACCTGGATCGACAGCCTCGGGAGATTCCGTCATACTCTCTGAGGTCAGCGAAGTTGCTGGCATCAACGCCTTAATGCCTGACCAAATACTACCCATAGGCACGAACGGCCTCACCATCATCTTCGGAAACAACGCTAGTGGGAAATCCGGCTACGCGCGCCTTATCCGTGAGGCGGTAACTTCTCGGGTCAAGTCAGGTCAACTTTTAGGGAATGTCTTCTCGGAAAGCATGATCCCTCAGACCGCCACCATCAGTTATTCGGTCGGCTCGAAGGCAATGAGTTGGAGTCTGGGGGATCAAAAAAGTATCCATCTATCGCGCCTCCGTTTTTACGATGAAGACTGTGGCGAAGCCTACGTAACTAAAGCGTCCGAAATCAATTATCAGCCGTCCGCTCTCACAATCCTCGACCAGCTCTCGTCCGCTTGCGAAATACTTGCTTCGGAATTCAAAGACCGGCTCTTGGCCAATGATTCTGATCGACCGCAACTCCCGCTGCTCAATGCCGACACTAGCGCGTCGCGGTTTATGAAATCGCTTTCAGCAGATACGACCCCGGAAGCCCTGTCTGCCGCCATAACCCTTGGAGATGAGCACGACGCGAGATTGGCAAGATCTCTAACAGAGGAAGCGCGACTCAAAGGTAGCGATCCAAACAAAGAGAAGTCCAGGCTCACAGAGCTTTCACGTGACTGGTCAGTTATCGAAACACATACGAAAGAACTCGAATCTAGTCTGAACCAAGAATCACTGGAAGCTCTCATCGGCCAAAAAAAGCGAGTCGACCAGCTACGCGAAGCAGCACGAATCGCTTCGGCACAATCTTTTGACTCTGAATCCATTGTGTGTGTCGGTTCAGAAGCATGGCGCGCGCTTTGGGAGGCCGCACGTGAATTCTCGCTTGCTGATGCTTACCAGGACCACTCCTTTCCTTTCACCGGAGAAGATGCGGTTTGTGTGTTGTGTCAGCAGCCGTTGTCTGTACAGGCGGCGGACCGGCTCAAGCGGTTCGAAGCATTCGTAGCAGATCATATTTCTCGCGAAGCCGACGCTGCTGCTGCCTCATTCTCGACAGTCAAGGACCATCTCAATCGGCTCCAAACCCTTCCTCCCTCGGTTTCTTCCGCAATAAATCGACTAAAGGAGGGAGGGGAAAACATACAAGAAACGCTAGCCTGGCTAGATTCTTCAATGCAGACCGCAACAGTTGCTATCAAATGGATCGATGACGAGGACACGGCAGAACCGGACCCGATATTGGGAACAATTACCAAAGAAGTCGCCCTGAAGTCTCAGAAGTTGAAAGAGCTCGCCGGGAAAATCGATGCTGAGGAATTCACCGAGATCCTCCTAAGAACCAGCAAAACAGTAGCTGAATTGCAAGACTCGAAAGCACTAAGCGAGGCACGAGCAGCAATCGATATTGAGATTAAGCGACTCCGCCAACGCCGGGCGATTGAAAGCGCCCGCCGACAAATTGTAACGAACTCGATAACAAAAAAACGCGTTGAACTCACTGAGAAATACGTAACCCAAGAAGTTCAGAATCTCTTCAGGAGTGAAACTGAGCAGCTAGGACTCCGTCGCGTCACGCTTAACCACACGGGTCGCGGTAAAGAATCGGCCCTTGAGCATAAACCGAGCTTGCTAGACTCAAAACAAGATGCGGTTGTTGAAGTAGTCCTTAGCGAGGGGAGCAAACGGCACTAGGTTTGGCCGGCTTCCTCACGGAGGTCGAGTTGGATGCCTCACGTTCTGGGGTCATCTTTGATGACCCGGTCACTTCGTTGGATTCCGAGCGGCGGACAAAAGTTGCGGAGCGTCTTATTGAACTCGCTAAGCAACGTCAGGTCGTCGTGTTCACTCACGAAATCACGTTCGTGCATGCATTGAGGAAGGCGGCGAAGCGGCAATCTGTCGCAGTTAAGAGCTGTTCTATTCAACGGGTGGGCGAGGATCAGCCAGGACTGATAACCAATGATTTCCCTTGGTCAGCCCGTGACATTCCGCAACGCATTAATGGGTTGGAGTCTGAACTAGCCCGAATGAGGAAGCAACGAGCTGAGTTGACCTCAGAACAGTATGCCGACCAGATTGGATCGCTGGCTGGTCGTCTCTCGCAAACGCTGGAACGAGCAGTGAATCTTCACATTGTGAACGAACTGGTCGATCGCGGTTCAAATGAAGTTCGTCCAACAAAATTAAAAATTTTGCCAAAATTTAGCCAAGTTGACCATGACGAGTATCAGGCGGCCTATACGCAGATCTCGGGTTGGGCGACCCGGCATGACAATGCACCGGACGAGAACTACGT
Source organism: Leucobacter coleopterorum (assembly GCF_011382985.1). GTDB lineage: Bacteria > Actinomycetota > Actinomycetes > Actinomycetales > Microbacteriaceae > Leucobacter > Leucobacter coleopterorum. The sequence goes on along the minus strand of NZ_CP049933.1, from coordinate 346,867 downwards.
GCCACCAACAATCGACGAAGTCGAACGAGAAGTCCAGTGGCTGAAAGCGTGGCATGACCGCGTGAAAAGGTATGCCGCCTAAGGCAATTATCAGACTCCCAGATCGAATCCTGGGCTGAACTTTTCTTAGCCACAATTGCAAATGGAGCCCCTTGGCCCAGAAGCAACTAGATCAAGGGTTAAATCGATTTCCCAAAGTTACGATCCTGGTCTCAAGCCCCCACAAACCCTGCCCAGCCCCACCCGCTAGATTATGAGGGTGCCAATCGATCCCGTCGTACCCCTGCTTCGCGCGGTCACGAGACCCCTCGCTGGCACTCCGGATCTCGTCGCACTCGCCGATCCGAGCGACCCGCTGCTGTGGCTCCGCGGGGATCGCGGTTGCGTCGGCATCGGGGAAACACTGAGACTCACCTTCACAAGCCCCGACCGCTTCACCGAAGCCGCCAACACCTGGCGCGCGATCGCCAAGAACGCGCAGATCGACGATCCCGTGCAGATGCCCGGCACCGGGCTGGTCGCGCTCGGTACCTTCGCGTTCGCCGACCATAGCAAAGTCGAAAGCGTGCTGATCGTGCCGCGGATCCTCGTTGCACAGCACCGCGAGGCCGCCTGGATCACGGAGATCACCGAGATCACAAACTCGACCCATGCCGCAGAAGCATCAAGCCATGAAGCGCCCGCGATCCCCACCCCCAAGCCACAAAACCCCTGGCACGCCACAACCTTCGAGGCGGCCCCAGACACGGTCACCAAATACTTGGAAGGCGTCCGCAAGGCCGCCGAAACAATCGACAAGGGCAAAGCCGAAAAGATCGTGCTAGCCCGCCAGATCGCGGGCACACTTGCAGACGACGCGGACCTGCGCACACCGCTCAAGCGCCTCGCCGACCGCTACCTCGACTGCTGGACCTTTGCCGTCGACGGCCTCATCGGCGCGAGTCCCGAAACCCTCATACGCACCACCGACGGTGCGGTCTCAGCAAGGGTGCTCGCGGGTACACGAGGTCGACACCCGGAGTCCGACAAGCGCGACGCGCAAGCCCGCGACGAACTGCTCACGAGCGCCAAAGAGCAGCACGAGCACGCCTTCGCCGTGCAGAGTGTGGTGACCGCGCTCTCTCCGCACGTCAACGAACTGCGCACGAGCGAAGCGCCCTTCCCGCTCCAGCTGCCCAACGTGTGGCACCTCGCGACCGACCTCGGCGCGACGCTCAAGGAGCAGAGCTCGTCGCTCGAACTCGTCGACGCGATCCATCCCAGCGCCGCCATCGCGGGCACCCCGACCGCCACAGCGGTCGCAGCAATCAATAAGCTCGAGCCCTTCGACCGCGGCCGCTACTCAGGCGCTGTCGGTTGGATCGACGCTGACGGCGACGGCGAGTGGGTCATCGCGCTGCGCTGCGCGCAGGTCGAAAAGGCCGAGGGCGGCCAGCGCAGGATCATCGCCAGCGCAGGCGGGGGAATCGTTGCGGGATCGGATCCCGAACACGAACTCGGCGAAACGGTGTCAAAGTTCCGGCCGATCACTGAGGCGTTTGGGGATTAACTGTTTTACGAGGCTTGATCTACTCGGTCAAGCACTACCCTGCAAGGCTCGCAAAACGGGACTCGCCACAAAACCGGCAAGCTGTCCCTGCACTTTGAAATAAGTTCTGGTGCTACATGAACCTAGATTCCGACCACCTTTACAAGGGCGAGTTCTGGCCACTTTTCACAACTAACGCGAGTACATCTTTAGCCACCAGTCTTTGGATAGCGATTCTCAAGAGCCAGCCGCTTCCTGCAGATATCAAAAGACCATCCGCCGAATCAAAGATTCCTGTAAAACCAAGGCCGAGAAGTAAAACCGGATAGAGGACGACCTGACTCTCAAGTAGCACTCTCTGCCCAACCTTGCCGGTCAGGGCGGAGAGGGCCCACGCGAACTCAGGGACTAGCAGGAAAATCAGAAATATCCAGATCACCCTGGATCCAAAATTTGCTTCAATAATCGACGCCAGCAACACGAGACCAAATGCATCTCGACGAGTTAGCGCAGATCGGGAGGTCAATTCCCACTGCTTCTGCCAGAAACTCATATCTATAACCTGACAACACCGGTGATCTTACCGACGCCGTGCACCCCTAACATTTCTCATACGTGGCGGTATACATCATTGACTGTTCAGAGTACGGCGTGGACTCACCGAATGCACCTGTTAGGTCCACGCGCTTCATCTCCGATTGAGAGGCATAAGAGTCCAACGTCTCGACAGCTGTCAGGAGAGTCGTTTCGCGAAGCCATGTCGAAACAGTTCCCTCAATCCATACCTCCTCAATATCCCAAATGCCCGTTTTATCATCGATGGTAGAAAACCAAACTAGAGCCGTCTGCGACGCCGGATATCGAACCGTCATGGTACCCGCAGTCACAGAGACCATTTGTTGCACAGCTGTCGGATTGTGGCATTCGATGACAAACTTTCCTCCTCGTCGAAGCATCCTAGACGCGTTGGCAAATGCGGCAAATTGCGCGTCTGAGGACTGGATTTGAGGGAATGTCCCACCGACACAAAACACAACATCAACCGAAGAAGCCCGAATTGTCTCTTGGAGTTCACGCCAGGAGGTCACATCAGCGGCTACAGAGATAACTTGATGATTCAGATCACGCTCACGCAGTTTATCTAGCATTTCACTTGAGCCATCTACGCCAATATATTTGAGGGATTCCCCATATCGACGTCGCAATTCGGCGGATAGGGGAATCGCCACACGCCCTGTACCTACACCAAGCTCAACGACAGAGGCATTTTTGCCGTCTTCAAGAGCCTGCGCAATGCTGGCCCCTATCTGCGCAAGGTCACTAACAGGTGGAACCATTCGATCATAGATTTGGGCAAAACTCTCACCGTAGTCCTTGAACTCGATGGGCCGCATTCTTCACTCCTAAGTTAGTTGATTGCATAGTGCTTCGAGAGGAACAAAACTTCGGGTTCTTCTGCTTCGTCAAAACCGCCATCGCGAATTGCACACATCTGAAAACTCACTTCATTTCTTGCTCGTAGCTGAGCTTGACGCCTGGTGAAATTCTTTAGCGCGACGTATGCACCATCACTTGTAACAGTTGCTTCATGGCCACTAGAGAGGCTTCGCTGGAGGTCCTGAACTAGGTCAAACACAATTTTCGAATGCCTGCGTCCTGGATAGAACAGCGTTTGATACCACTTTTGGCCTCGAGAGGTTCTCAGTTCTTCCCAGTTCCCGACTTGCCCCCCAGCATCAATCAGCCTCCAAAGAATATAGAAATCATGGCGCGCGGGAACGGGCGCAAAAAAGCTCCACATCGGCAATATTCCAAGGAAATCAATGACTCGAAAACGCGCATATCTGGGGTTTGAACTCTGTTGAAACAGCGTGGCAACGAGAAGAACCACGAGGCTGGAAATAAGGCTGAAACTGCCCAATCTGTTTACTCTCAACGGAACTCATTTCCCGAGGAAACGAACAGCGAGATCTCGAGAGCGACCCGTGCTGCATGTGTCGATCGAAGAACCATGTCCATATGATCCCCATCAATAATTATTGGCTGTGAAGACGACGGATCTCCGTTCGTTGTCATTACTTCGCGTGCAATGTCGTCTTGAAGCTTCTTTAGTTCCGGCTTGTTATAGGTAGCTTCGGCAGCAAAAACTAGTCCTCTTGACCCTGGCGAGAAGAGTTGGGCTTTCTTCCTAAGTTTCGAATCGAAGAGTGACTTCAACTCTTTACGAGCCGAAGTCCAAATTTTCGAATCCCGTTGAGCAATATCAGCCCGTCGCCGGTAACTAGCTGGTAGTTCTGTTGTTGGAATTGCAGGCACCATAAGGGAGCCAAATCCGAGCTTCGCAATCACCTCATCTTTGCGGATTTGTGCAAGCATGTTGTCTTTTTCCCATTGGGGGAATACGCCGTCGTCAAATTGAGCAGGGTTTGTGGCGTCAAGAAGCATATACGCGTCAAAAAGGCTGGGGTGCTCCCAGGAAATTCGCCTTAGGACTTCCCCTCCTAATGAGTGCCCCACACCTACGACGAAAGAATCCTCAACTTGAAGCCGAGATAGCAAGTCAGCGAGATCCTCAGTAGCTCTTGCCATGCGGTCGTCTCCGCTTGCACGCCAGGCGCTTCCTCCGTAGCCCGCTCTCTCAACCAACAAAACACCACTATCGGGAGTGTGTGATTTCAGGTGAGCGGCGAGCCATGTATAGGCTTCCGCCGGCACTCCTAAGCCACTCAAGACAACAAAAACTGTCTTTACATTGCGGAAGTTTCCTGAGTACGCGATGCTATTCCCAGATTTCACGCGGACACGACTCCAAGTCGGAGGCGTTCTCAACAACAACTTTCGAACATACTTTGTAACTTGCAAGGCCAGGGCAGCAGATATCGCTGCTGCCCCAAACGCAACTGGGAGCCTGTCATCCCGAGTAGTCCTCAACGTCGATTTCGGAGAGGCAACGTAATGAATCGCGGGATGAAAACCACCAAACCCCCAAATAAATCGCTGCAAACGCATCGTTCCCCCGACAAATAGATGGAAGACCTTCGCGCTTACAGTAAATGCACGAGTAATAGCCGGGACAGGGAGTAGGGAAAGTGGGAAGAGTGTCTCCCAAATCATCACTCCCCAAGCCCCCAGCCGCGTTACTTTGGGGTATCTGACCGCCATCTTCCATACGAAACGATCCCCATAAGATCTCGTCCTCATAACACCGGCAATAGCAGAACCATCTCTCCAAGGTTTTCCGAATAGCTTTGCAACTCCGGCCACTGAATATGAGAGCACGCCTTGGAGGGCGACATACCAAATAGCAGAATCCTTGACCGCTTCGGATTTGGCGAACCTAGCTATGGAAGTACCTAGAAGAACTTGGGAACTTGAATGGTCCGACCCATCGCCGCCAGGAAGTCTGCGAATTCCAGCCACCATATGTGATGCAATTAACGCAACCCCGGCACCCCTCGAACGAGGTCACGGGCCCGCCCTGCCCTACCATTTGGCAAAAGCAAAGCGAGTCCCGCGCCTAGTCGCGCCACCTCCACACTGACAGCGATCCGTTTGCGACGAAAAAACTTCAGCAGCGCCGGGTACTGCGGGAGAACATTGGGACCCAAAACAAGTTGATCAACCCTCTCATCCACCGAGTCCAAGCCATCCGGTCCAAGTTCCCGATGTGCTATGAGCTTCTCAGATGCGGCAAGAACATTCGTGAAGGCCGCAAATCTTTCAGAAGCGGTGAGGGACTTCTCTCTAGTGGCAGCTAACCTATTTTTCCGTGATGATGCGCGCAAGATATGAATCAGCCTTCAGAGGAGAGTTTGCTTATGCTCTTCGAGTCGATCATGGGCTACACGACCATAGGCATTCATCACCTGGCATACAGCGGCTCCCGCCTGCCAACAGGCAGCAAAGTACCCGACAGTCATACCAATTACGGTAATAGCAGGAGTTGCCAGGATTCCTTTGGTACCTGAACTACCAATATGCATTTCGTCCTTACCCAGGAAGTCGAATTCAGAAAGGACGGCCGCAAGCCTCTGACTAGTCATCAGCCACCTCCTCTGCGAGAATGTCGGCACCTGGGCGGGTGAGAGGGCTTTGCATCCCCTTCGCAAGGGTAAAAAGCATCGCGGCACCAAATGCGACGGCGGCCACTGGTGTAGCCAAGGCCGGGACGCTGCCCCCGGTATGACGGCCACTTCTGGCTGACTAGCATCTTCAACAGCTTCAATGGACGCTGTCATTCGAGCTAAAATATCGTCTTTGATCACAGTCTCGCTTCTTTCTCTAATCAGAATCAGAGGTTCAACTTCATCGCCTTGCCGACGTAAGTTTCAACCGCTTCACAACTTAGAAAGATTTCTAAGTTGCATTTAAATTAACAAATGATTCCGAATAAGGCTAGAGCGAAACTTGATTCACAGAAAACTTGCTGGCAGACGGACAGCAGCTCCGCGAAACGGTGTCAAAGTTCCGGCCGATCACCGAGGCGTTTGGGGCCCAGGGATGGCGTTAGCCACACATTCAGTGCGAAAGCGGCAGCCTCCGCTCAAGCATGCGACTCTGACCGGGGCGATTCTGCGACTCGCAAGCTCGCGCAGAATGACAATGGGTACATCCCTACCCATAAACCTCGCGATACCGATCCCGAGCCGCGGGGTGCAGCGGCACCGCGCCCGTGTCAATCAGGCTCACGGGGGTCAAGAACTGCGCGCCCACCGATCCCTTCGGCACGAGCCTGCGCGCGTCGAACACGAGCGCATCAACGATGAGCCGGGCAATATCGTCAGGCAGGTCGGGGCTCGCGAGCAGCAGATTCGGGATGCCGAGTGTTGGTGTCGGCACCGTCGATCCGTAGACATTCGCCGGGATCGTCGATTTCAGGTACACGAGCGGATACTCCGCCTCGAGTGCCCCTGCCGCGGTCGACAGATCGAACAGGCGCAGCGGCACCTCCGCACTGAACTCCTCGATCTTGGGGGTCGACACCCCTCCCGACCAGAACATGGCGTCGATGCGACCCAACCGCAGCTCGCGCAGCCCGTCTTCCAAAGTGTGCTCGACCTGACGCGGGCCTCCGTCTGCCTCACCGAGACCCGCAAGATCGAGCACCCGGCGGGTCGTAAACGAGCTGCCGGATCCGCTCGCACCCGTTGACACCACCTTACCTCGCAGGTCCGACAGCCCTCGCAATGGGCCATCGGCAAGAACCGCACACTGCAGGTAGTTCTGGTACACCCGGCCAATCGCCACGTTCGTGCGTCCGCCCGCCGCGCGGCGCCCGTCGGCGAGACGCGCGTTTTCGTGTTCGCGCACGATGTCGGCCAGCGCAATCGCGAGGTCCGCTTCTCCGTCTTGCAGCAGTTGCAGGTTCTCGGCGCTGCCGTTGGTGGTGAGTGGCTCCAGCTGCGCCGCCACGCGCGCGGACCCCCAAACGCCGCCTGACGCGCGTCGATCAACCGCAGCACTCAGCAGCTCACCAAACTGCAGATAGATGCCGCCCGCCTCGCCGCACGCCATCTTCAAGCGGTGCACGGGCGATGCGGCACAACCCGCGAGGGTCGGGATCGCGCCCACGGCAAAACCACCAACCACACCGGCAAGCAGACCCCTTCGAGAAACTGAACCCGCTCCCGAGCCAACCCCACTCACAGCGCCCTCAACTCGATCTGCGTGCGCAGCCCGCCCTCTGGTGCGCGATCCACCGTCACAACCCCCTCGTTGCCATACGCGATCTGCTCCACGATTGCGTGCCCGAGACCGGTACCTGGTTGGTCGCGGTGCTGGGCAGCTCGCCAGAACCGCGTGCCAATCTGTTCGAGGTCGCGATCACTCAGACCAGGCCCTGAGTCCGAGACCTGCAGGATCACACGGCCATCCTCACGCCGCACCGCGACAGTCACCACCGCGCCAGACCCCGCATACTTTCCAGCGTTCTCCAGCAAAATCTCTACCATCTCTTCGAGGTCGCTCGGGTTGCACGCGATCCTTACCGGTTCCGCTTCCCCGACTAGAGAGAGCCGCACACCCGCTGCGGCGAGCGCGCGTCGGTGTGGCTCGACAAGCGTGGCGACGGAGACAAAACTCTCCTCGGGCGGGCCACCTCACTCTGCCGCCGACTCGCGCGATGCTCCGCGTGCGCAAACTTCAACATGCGCTCAAGCGTGGCTTCGAGGCGGTCAAGATCGTGCATGATCGCGGCAACGTCGTCGGCAGCCGTGTCATCAGCGCCAACGGCCGCACCGGGATCGCCGGCGGCTTCTCCGAGGGCAGCGTCGGCACCAACGCCACCGCCGCCCGGAGCAAGCGCATCAATCCGCAACCGAATAGCGGCCAACGGATTACGCAGCTGATGCGACGCATCCGCAATGAGCCCGCGCTGCTGCTCAAGCGCCGCCTCGACGTTGCGCGCCATCCGCTCAAACGAGGCGGCGAGCCGCCGCAGCTCGGGCGGCCCGGTCACTCCTGTTGGCTCCACCCGCCTTTGCTCGGCGAGCGCGTTCGCCGCAGCATCAAGCACCCGCACGGGCCTCAGCACCCAGCGACTCCACGCGACGCCGAGCACGAGCAATCCGGCGATCAGCATCAGGCCGACGCTGCCGAGCTGAATCCAGCCCAGAGTGACGTCTTGACGCGCCCGCTCCTGCGAGATGCCAATCGCAACAGCACCGGCCGAGACATTACCCTCCATCTTCAACGGGCGCGCGGCGACAACCCACGCGTCACTCCATGGGTACACAGTCGGCAATTCGAGCTGTGGGATCCCGCGCAGCGCGTCGCTCACGGCCGCGTCGGTGGCCTCTCCCTCAGGTGCCTGCCCGATTGAGGTCACCCTGGCCCCGGCACCGTCGACAACCAAAACGGGCTCCTGGTAGGTGTCATAAAAGCGCTCGAGGTATCGATCCAGCACCGCGAGATCGGCGTCCGATCCTGACCCGCCCGCCGACACCACAGCATAAGAACGCTGCACAATCTGGTCGAATGCCTCAACGCGTTGCCGCTCCAGTTGCTGAGTGCGCTGCTGCGCAATCGCCACCGCGGCCGGAACCACGAGCGCCCCAATCGCAACGAGCCCAAACACGAGCAGGGGAACCAGCAGCCTAAGCCTCACGCCGAGTGCTCCGGTCCAGGCGCTTCCAGGCGAAACCCAAATCCGCGAATCGTCACGATCCTCAGCATCGGCAATTTGTTGCGGATCTGCGCGAGGTGCACGTCGAAGGTGCGCGATTCAGCGGGGTAGTCGTCACCCCACACCCGCGCGACCAGGTGCTCGCGGCTCACTGCCGATCCCACCTTACGCGCCAGTTCAGCGAGAAGGGCAAACTCCGTAGGGGTCAGCTTGACCTCTTCGCCGCGAACGCTCGCGCGCTGTGCCTCGGGATCAACGCGTAGATCCCCCACCAACAACTGCTTCGAGACCTCGCGCGCGTAGCGACGCGTGACGGCAGAGATGCGGGCGAGCAACTCGTGCAGGCGCAGCGGCTTCACGAGATAGTCGTCGGCGCCGAGGCGCAGGGCTTGCACGGTGGATCGCTCATCGTCTCGTGCGGTCACCACGATCACCGGCAGGTCGCTGTGCTCGCGCAGTTTACGCAGCACGTCGATGCCGTCCATGTCTTCGAGCCCGAGATCGAGCATCAGCAGCTCGAACTCTCGGTGTCGCTCAAGCACGTCGACGCCGCGAGCCACGCGCGTGCAGCTGTAGCCGGCTTTGGTGAGCGCGCCCGAGAGTGCGGCCGCCACTGAGGGATCGTCCTCGGCGACTAAAACACGCATGTCAGCAGTTTAGCTTTTGCGCGCACCGCCGCGATCCCGCTACGTAAAGGAAGCGTTAAGGGCAGAGGCGGAGGCGCAGCCCGCAGCGAATACTGGGAAGACTACCTGAATAATCCCTCAAACCCGGAAGACGAGCACACCATGTCAACGACGACACTCACGTCGCCCACTCTGCGGCGATCCATCTCAAACACGCTGAAAGGATCGGCCGGCAACCTGGTCGAATGGTACGACGTTTACGTCTACTCAGTGTTTGCGACCTACTTCGAATCCCAGTTCTTCGCGGCCGACGAGAAGAACTCAACCATCTATGTCTGGGCCATCTTTGCGGTCACGTTTTTGATGCGGCCAGTAGGATCCTGGTTCTTCGGCCGCTTCGCCGATCGACACGGGCGACGCCGGGCTCTCGCCACCTCGGTGTCGGTGATGGCGGCGTGTTCGGCGATCATCGCCATCGCCCCGACGGCAGAGACGATTGGTGGCGGCGCAGTCGTCATCCTCGTGTTTGCCCGCCTCGTGCAGGGCTTCGCGACCGGCGGCGAGTACGGCACCAGCGCGACGTACATGTCTGAAACCGCCATCTCGGGTCGCCGCGGCTTCCTCTCGTCGTTCCAGTACGTCACGCTGGTCGGCGGCCACGTACTCGCGCAGTTCACCCTCATGGTGATGCTGCTCACGCTGACACCGGAACAGATGACCTCGTGGGGATGGCGCGTAGCGTTCGGGATCGGCGGAGTCGGTGCCGTGGTTGTGTTCTGGGTGCGCCGCACCATGGATGAGACACTGACCAGCTCGGATCTCGCCGCGGTGCGCACGGGAGAAGCCAAGCAGGCCGGATCCATGCGCGAACTCTTTGTGAACCAGTGGCGCCCCCTGCTGCTCTGCTTCCTGGTGACCGCCGGTGGCACCGTCGCCTTCTACACGTACTCGGTCACGGGGCCAAGTATCGTCAAGAATTCCTTCTCTGAAGGTGATGTGCTAGCGGGCACGTTCATTAACCTGATTGCGCTCATTATTCTGATGCTGCTGCAGCCGATCGGTGGCTGGCTCTCGGACATCGTTGGCCGCAAGACGCTGCTGGTGTTCTTCGGAATCGGCGGGCTCTGCTACACCTGGTTCCTGCTCACCTTCCTGCCCCAGCAGCAGAACCCGATGTCTGCGTTCCTGATCCTGGTCGGCGGCTTCATCATTCTGACCGGCTACACCTCGATCAACGCGGTTGTGAAGGCAGAGCTCTTTCCGACGCACATTCGCGCGCTGGGCGTCGGCCTCGGGTACGCGCTCGCGAACTCGGTGTTCGGCGGCACGGCCCCGATGCTGCACGCGGCGGCTGGCGAGAGCGGTCACCTCAACACGTTCATCTGGTACGTCATGGGCATCATTGCGGTGTCGCTCTTCGTCTACATCTTCTTCTTGAAGAACAAGGGAGCCAACTGGCTCGACAACGAAGACGAGATGCAGGCCAAGGTTGCGGGTGCTCAGGCTGCGCCACTTATCGGCGTAGAGGCTACGAAAGAGCCAGCCACTAACCCTTCACGCTAGATCGCTGAGGCTTCCGGTCCCGTTCCCGCGTCGCCGGGGCGGGATCGGATGTCGAACCCAGAGCTTGGCAGTTTCAGTTGTTAAGCATTCCTTAACGGCTCGCTACCGCTCCAGCGGAACCTCCACCAGCATCGGCCCGGCCACCGGCACCGTGAGCAACTGCTCAAGCTCACCCCGGGTCGACACGAGCCGGTACTCCCACCCATACGCTTTGGCCAGCGCTGAGAGCACCACCTTCTGCGGGGTGTACAGCACACGGTCAAATGCTGCCCGCGAAGCGGATGCCGCCACCTCAAGGCCGTCAAAAATCGTGCCGCCGCCGTCGTTGCCGACGAACAGTTGGATGCGCGGGCGATCCTCACCCACAGCGAGGGCCAGTGATCCGGCGTCGTGCAGTAGCGCTAGGTCACCGAGCAACACGCGGGTGGTGCCGACAGACTGGGCAGGATCCTCCGCGGCCTGGCTGGCCGCGGCTAACCCGAGGGCCGTCGCGACTGTGCCGTCAATGCCGGCGAGTCCGCGGTTCGAGCGCACCTCAAGACGGCGCGCGGGCGCGAGGCCGTCGAGCACCCGCACCAGGCGAGATGCCGCAAGCATGAGGCGATCATGCGGCCACGTCGCCCGCCATACACTCTCAACGAGCAGCTCACGGGTCACGGCCTCACGCATCACCGCGACCTCGGCGCGGGCGTAGGCGTTGCGCTCCTTGTAACCGGTCGCGAGAGCCGCATCAAGATCGGGTTCGTGCAGGGTGCTGCGCTCGCGCTGCAGGGCGCGATCCGCAACGACCCACGCTCCCAGCCAGCCGTGCAGAGAACGCGGATTGTGCTCATCGGCAACAATCGCGGATCGCATGATGCGAGCGCGGCGACCCGGGTTGAAGTGGTCCGTACCCGTGTGCGGGTCTACGACAATCACTTCGACGTCATCGCGTTTTAGCAGTGCAGGAACCTGTCTGGTCAGCGTGGGGTGCCCGAACACAATCGCCTGCTCAACAATGCCCCCAAGCTGGGGATCATCGAGCAGCGTCGAGTACGCGGTGATGGCCTCACGCCCAAAGCGCGCTCCGCTCACGACCTCGGCGAGCAGCGGGATTCCCGCCGCGTGCGCGAATGCCTCGGCCTCGGGCCCTGCACCCTCACCCGCAATGACGACGGCGAACGGAGGTTCGGCTGACTCAGGATCGGCGCCGCTCGACGCCGAGTCGCTCACAGCCCCGAACACAAATGACTCCGAGTCCGACCACTCGCCCAGGTGGATCTCCCAGCCCTCGGCGGTGCTTCGCTGCACGGCCCCGCGGGGCCGCTGAGCCGCCGCGTCGGCCGCATACACGGCATCCTCCGCCGCCTGCTCGAACCCGGCGGCGATCATCTCGTCAAAACCGGCCGTGCCTGAAAGTGGCTCAGCAAACGCCAGGTTCAACTGCACCGGACCCGCGGGGGCCCCTCCCGAAACGCCAACCGCTGCGGCGAGGGCGACGGCAGCAAGCGCGCCCGGATCCCGGCCCGAATCTCGCGCCAGATCACCATCATCGCCGAACTCAGGCGCGGGCACGTTCAACGACAGCCGCGCGAAGCGCTCAAACATTGCGGCCTGCGCCGTGGTCTGGTTGCTGCGAACACCGTGCAGCTCGGGGGGCCGATCCGCTGTGAGTAAGATCATCGGCACGCGCGCCTCGTGCGCTTCCATGACAGCCGGGGTGAGGTTTGCAACGGCGGTGCCGCTCGTCACAATGACGGGAGCTGGCTGACCAGTTTCACGTGCAACCCCGAGGGCAAAAAACGCCGCGGAACGCTCGTCAAAACGCACGTGCAGTCGGATCGCGTTCGCCTGCTCGGCAGCGGCAGCGGCAAGTGCGAGGGCCTGTGAGCGGGATCCGGGACACACCACAACATCACGAACTCCGCGGCGGATCAGCTCAGCGAGCAACTCCACCGCGAACATCGACGCTACTGCCGGTGTCGGCGATTCAACACCGCTCACTTGCGGGCCGCGCCCGCGTCGCCGTCAGGTTTTGGCTTGATCTCGGGATCGGTTGTATTCGCTTTACCGTCGCCCGGCTGCTGCGGGGTCGGATCCTGAGCCGCTGGTTTCTGGCCCTGTTGCGGAGCTGCATCTTGAGCCTTGGGCTGATCCTCACCCGGAAAAACCTCGTCGTCGAGTTCGCGAAGGCGGGCTTCGAGGTCACGCATGTGCTCGTCGACGGCAGCTTTCGACATGCGGGTTCCCGCGAATCGCGGGTCGTCGTCTGGCGGGGTGGGCCGCTTGGCTGCGGGGGCACCCTTACCGATCATGAACCACAACAAACCGCCGATCACGGGCAGTAGAACCACGATCACAACCCACACGGGTTTGCTCACTCCGCGCGCGCGAGCACTATCAGTCATCGCCGCATCGACCAGCGCATACAGCGTAAACGCTACGGCGATGACAATTCCGATGATCACGAAACGCACCATACCGCAATGCTACCCGTTCCACCTGGTATCGAGCGGGGCGTGCGAAGTCTCAGAAGGCCCGGGTAAACTCGGTCGGGTGAGTAACCCCCGTTCTGCCTGGTTCATATACATCGTGCTGCGTCTGCTCTTTTTTGCGGTGCCGTTTGCGCTGCTGATGTTGCTCGGGATCTGGCCGTGGCTCTCCGCGGTGTTTGCCGCTCTGATCGGGGTTTCACTCTCGATCATCTTCCTCGCAAAGCCGCGCGCAACTGCTTCCGAGAGCATCTATGACTGGCGCAACCGGGATCGCACCGCCGACGACATCATCGAAGATGACGCACTGGATGGGGTTGAGGATCCGGCGCCTGCTGCTGAGGCTGCGCCTGCTGCGGCAAGGGAGACCTCTGAGCCGGACGCCGAGGTCGATGTCGATGTCGCCGACGACGCTGGCGATCCCGCTCCCCAGGACGAGCAGGGCACGCACGCCTAGTAGCGCCCGCATAACTCACCACCGAGACTGCATCTCAGCGCCGAGATCGCGTTTTACCGCCGAGACTGCACCTCGATCTCGACATTGCAAGTCCTGTCTGCAGGCTCGGCGATGAACTGCAATCTCGGTGCCGAAACACCGCTCAAATCCGGTCGCCAGACGAGCCACCGGGGCGAGGCCTCCGCGATCCTCACCCCGGGCTTGCGCGCAACCCCATTTGCGGTGATATAGTCCATACGAACTATTACGAATGGACCATCCAATGCCCCGCAATGCCGTCAAGCTCACCCCGCTCGGGATCATGCTGCTTGCGTTGCTCTTCGAAGACGACATGCACCCCTACGAGATGCTGTGTCTGCTGAAGCAGCGCAAGCGCGATCGGCTCGTTCCTGTGACCAAGGGGGCGCTCTACCACACCGTCGCGAGACTCGAAAAGGAACACTACATCGCCGAAGTTAGTGTGGATCGTAAGGGCAATCGCCCCGAGCGAACCACCTACACACTCCTCGAACTCGGCCGCGAGGCCGTAACGACCTGGGTACGCCACGAACTCCCCCGCATCGACCACCCCACCGCCTACGGGCTTGCCCTCGCGGAGGCGCATAACCTCCCACTCGAAGAGGTCATTGAATTGCTCACCCAGCGGCGGGACATGCTCGCAGACGCCCTCGCGACGCTAGAGGCCGAGCTTGCCGCCACTCGCGAAGAAGGTACCCCCGAACAGTATCTGCTTAATTTCGAGCGCACTGCGATCCTGCTCGCTGCCGACCTGCGCAGCAACACCGCAGCGATCGAGCGCATCTCGACTCCCAATTTTCAATGGGGTGGTGGCGTCACCACCCCTGCCAAGTACCAACTGCATCGAAAGGCAGCACAGCAGTGAACGCAACTCACACTCCGAGGAGCCCCTGGCCCGCCCTCTGGGCCATGGTCATCGGATTCTTTATGATCCTGGTTGACACCACAATCGTGTCGGTCGCGAACCCTGCAATTAAGGCCGCGCTGGATCCCAACACCAACAATCTCGACAACGTCGTGTGGGTCACGAGCGCGTATCTGCTCGCCTACGCCGTACCGCTGCTGATCACAGGACGCCTCGGAGACCGCTTCGGCCCGCGCAGCATCTACCTCATCGGGCTCGGCATCTTCACGCTCGCTTCCCTGGGCTGCGGTCTCTCAACCTCACTCACCACGCTCGTCATTATGCGCGCGGTTCAGGGCATCGGCGCGGCCCTCATGACACCGCAGACGATGGCAGTGATCACCCGCACCTTCCCACCCGCCAAGCGCGGTGCGGCCATGGGGTTGTGGGGCGCGACCTCTGGTGTTGCCCTGCTGGTTGGCCCGCTCGCTGGCGGCCTGCTCGTTGACAGCCTCGGCTGGGAGTGGATCTTCATCGTGAACGTGCCGGTCGGCGTGATCGGGTTTGTGCTCGCGTGGATTCTCGTGCCGAAGCTTGAAACTCACCCGCACCGCTTCGACTTCGGCGGGGTCGCGCTCAGCGCGATTGCGCTGTTCTTGATCGTCTTCGGTCTGCAGGAGGGTCAGACCTACAACTGGGGCGTTATCTGGGGTCCGATCTCGGTGTGGCTGCTGATTGGCGCCGGCATCGTGGTGCTCGGCCTCTTCATTTGGCAGCAGGCAAAGACTCGCAGCGAACCGCTCGTGCCAATGTCGCTGTTCAAGGACCGCAACTTCTCGGTGGCAAACCTCGGCATCGCAACCGTTGGCTTCGCCGTCACGAGCATGTCGCTGCCGCTCATGTTCTTCACACAGCTCGCTCGTGGCCTCACTCCGACCGAGTCGGCACTGCTGCTGATCCCGATGGCTCTGGCCGCCGGCATCCTGTCGCCGTTCGCGGGTAAGCTGCTGGATCGCCTCGACCCCCGAGTGCTGCTCGTTCCCGGGCTGTCATTTGTGGTCATTTCGCTGCTCTGGTATTCGTCGCTCATGAACGTCGACACCCCCATCTGGATGTTCCTGCTGCCCTCAACCCTCATGGGCATCGGCAACGCCGGCATGTGGGGTCCGCTCGCCACGAGCGCGACCCGCAACCTCGACCCGCGTCAGGCGGGAGCCGGATCCGGCATCTACAACACCACCCGCACCATCGGCTCCGTGCTCGGCTCGGCGGCAATCGCAGCGTTCATGCAGGCGCGACTCGAGGCGAACCTGCCGGCGGCGGCTGAAGCTGGTTCCGGTGGCTTCGGCGGCGGCACCCTACCCGAGATGATCGCCACACCGTTCTCGACCGCCATGTCGCAGACAATCTTGCTCCCGGCTGTCGTGCTCGCGGTCGGGGTAATCTTCGTGCTGTTTATGCAGAAACCCGCTGGCCTTGCAACCCGCAGCAAATCGGTGACGGCCCCGGCTGTGGCGACGTCCGAGGCCTAGTTCTCAATCCGGTGTAGCCATATTGCGAGTTGACGATGTTTCAACTAACAATATGGCTACACCGTTTGGGGTCGGGAAGTAGGGTCAGAAAAATACGGCGGCGCGTCTAGAACGCGAAAGCCACACCAACCAGGACGCCGTATGCGAGCGCCGCGAAGCTTGTCAGCTGCAACACCAGAATGAGCTCTCGCGGCGTTTTCGCTGTGATCACGATGATGACGGCGGGCAGCACGAGCACCAGCACAAACCACACAAGGATCATGCCCGACAGCAGAGGCCCATACAACAGCGGCAGCGCGAACGGCAGCAGTACACAGAGAATATAAAGTGAGCGCGAGGCGCGATCCCCCATGCGCACGGCTAGGGTGCGCTTACCCGCAAGAGTGTCTGTCGGAATGTCGCGCAGGTTATTCACCACAAGCACGGCCACGGCGAACAGGCCGACCCCCGCGCCGGCTACCCAGGCGTCCTGATTCTGGACCTCGGTCTGCAGCCACACCGTACCGACGGTCGCGACCAGCCCGAAGAAGATGAACACCATCACCTCACCCAAACCGGCGTAACCGTAGGGCTTTTTACCTCCGGTGTAGAACCAAGCAGCAAGAATTGCGACAGCGCCAAGCGCGAGGAACCACCAGCGCTCGCTCATGAGCACGGCGACAAGACCGGCCAAAGCCGCGAGCCCGAAGAAAACGAGTGCTGTGGTGAGCACCTTTTTGGGGTTAACGAGACCCGATCCGGTGAGGCGTGCGGGACCAACTCGGAAGTCGTCGGTGCCGCGAATGCCGTCGGAGTAGTCGTTCGCGTAGTTCACGCCGATCTGCAGAAACACAGCCACTGCGAGAGCGAGCAACGTAAGGGGCAACGAGAAGGCTTGCAGCATGTGGGCGATCCCCGCACCCGCAGCGACGGGGGCGACCGCGAGTGGCAGTGTGCGCAGCCGCGCCCCGCCGACCCAGTTTCGCCAGGTGATGCGCGGGGGTTCACCCGAGGCCATCTGGCGCTCGGCAGCAGCTCGCTTCGCCGGGTTGCCCGACCTGCTCAGATCTTTGGGGTGACTCACCTGGTGTCCTCACTATCCGCGTTCGGCTGCGCCGCTTGGCCGATTTGTGCCGCTCGGGTCTCCTTGAAGCTCGCGCGCAATTGTCGCAACCATTCTTCCACCGCAACAAGATCTGGTTTGCCACCTGGCAGGAGCGGGATCTCTTGTGTCTCGGTTGCCCACTCGGGGTTGCCGCCGGCCCGAGTTTTTCACGGATTGCTGCGCGCACCTCGTCGAACGGCACGGATCCTTCTCGAGTCTCAACAACCAGCATTGGTCGTTCACCCCACTCAGGATGCTCGGTCGCGAGCGCGAGTGCCGTCTCCCAGCCCCCGAACTCTCGGGCCACTCGCTCGATCTGGTCGAGGGAAACGTTGATGCCTCCTGAGACAAGCACCCGGTCGAGGCGGCCCGTCACGGTCAGCATGCCGCCGAGCAGCTCGCCCGCATCACCCGTGCGGTACCAGCGGGTGAGTTCTCCGTTACGATCAGCTTCTTCGATGAAGGCAGTTGCGGTTCGCTCGGGATCGCCAAGGTATCCGAGCGCCAGCGCTGATCCTGCCAGTTGGACTTCACCGCCGCGGATTCTGACCCGGGTATCCCCGATCTCAACTCCGTCGTACACACAACCACCCGAAGTCTCAGTCATGCCGTAACTGCGCTTGAGCGCGACACCAAGTTCGTGGGCCCGTTGCCGCAGGGCGAGTGAGACTTGTTGCCCACCAACGAGCACCGCATCGAAGCGGCGGACTGCATCTGCCGCTTCTTCGTCGCTCTCGGCGAGGTCAAGCAGCCGCGCGAACTGCACAGGGACAAGAGAAACGTAGCGCCGCTGCGCGTTCATGCTATCAGCGGCATGTAAGAGCTTTTCGGGATCAAACGGGCCGTCGACGAACACGGGTTCGATGCCCGAGGCCGCGCTGCGCACCAGCATCTGTAGCCCCGAAATGAGATGGGTTGGCAGCGAAACGAGCCAGCCGCCCGGCCCGCCAAACGCCTCGTGCGTCGCATCGGCGCTCGCCTTGAGCGCGCTGGCCGAGAGCGCAACCGCCTTGGGGACTCCGCTCGAACCCGAGGTACGAATGACGAGCGCGGCTTCTGCTGGCAGTGGGTATTCGAGGATCCTCTCGATATCTGCGGGGTCTACGCTCTTTGCGACGGGCAGCACGGGCGCACCGCCCGCGAGCGCGTCGGTGAGGGCAGCAAGCAGCCAAGCACGATCCTCAGTGGGAATGGCGCGGAGTCGGTGTTGCGAAGTCACGGTTTAAGGGTACTCGGTGGCTCTGACATTCATAGTGTGTGCCGCCCACCCCTCTCGCTTTAAGTGAATAAAATGGACGTCTGCGAGAAACCACTCGTCGTCAACACCAACCCAGGAGAAACATGGGCCGCAAAAAGAGCGGCAAGCTCAAACCCATCAAAATCAGGAACGAAAAACTGGCCGAGGCAATGCGACAGCTGGCACAGTCAAGTGCAGCCGGCACGCATGACCCGAGACCACGTCGGCAGCGCACTCGCGCCGACTCGAAACGCTCCGCCATCGCCTACGATCGCGGGGCGTTTTCCCGTTTCTGGGCTGTCTCCTGAAACTCTAGAAGTGGTATGGGTACGGGCTCCAGTCAGGATCGCGCTTCTGCAGGAACGAGTCACGACCCTCAACAGCCTCGTCGGTGCCGTAAGCGAGACGCGTCGCCTCGCCCGCGAAAAGTTGCTGGCCGACAATGCCGTCGTCGACCGCGTTGAACGCGTACTTCAGCATACGGATGGCAGTCGGGGACTTACCGAGGATCTCACGCGCCCACTCAATCGCGGTTGTCTCTAGCTCGGCGTGGGGCACGACCTCATTGACGAAGCCGATCTCGTAGGCTCGCTGGGCGTCGTACTCACGGGCAAGGAAGAAAATCTCGCGCGCGACCTTTTGCCCTACCTGGCGGGCAAAGTAGGCACTCCCGTAGCCCGCGTCGAACGACCCCACGTCGGCGTCGGTCTGCTTGAAGCGTGCATGCTCGCGGCTGGCAATAGTCAGATCACACACCGCATTCAACGAGTGCCCCCCGCCAGCGGCCCAACCGGGCACCACGGCAATGACGACTTTTGGCATGAATCGAATGAGCCGCTGCACCTCAAGAATATGAAGTCGCCCGGAGCGCGCGGGATCCACCGCGGTATCTGCCACTTCACCAGAAGCATCAGCCGCCGCGTACTGGTAACCATCGCGACCGCGAATGCGCTGATCCCCACCCGAACAGAATGCCCAGCCACCATCTTTCCGACTCGGCCCGTTGCCCGTAAGAAGCACAACACCCACCCGCGAGTTGGTGCGCGCCCGCTCAAGTGCGTCGTAGAGCTCGTCGACGGTGTGCGGACGAAACGCGTTGCGCACCTCAGGCCGATTGAACGCGACGCGCGCGATAGCACCATCGAGGCTCAGATGAGCGGTGATGTCGGTGTAGTTCTCGGCTCCGGGAGCGACCGCCCACACCGTCGGATCAAAAATGTCTGAGACCTGCTGCGTCATGGGTATAAGCCTAGTCAGGCCTCTGAGACGTGAGCGCAGCCTCAAAGAGACCCAACACTCTGCCTAAGATGAAACCATGCCCCAACCGCTCCCCCGCTTCAAGAAATACTCGACTGCGCGCGAGTGGTTGCGATCCCGACCCGCACTCGGTTTCGAGGAATCAGCGTGCGCGAGGCGGTCGTCTTTGATTCGCCGAGGGGGCGAGTGAGTTCTCGCCGTTCGTTGAGTACAACGACGCCGAGGCCACGATTTGGTTGGCAGCTGCGCTTGATTTTGGCTGGCAGGATCAGCCGACACCTCTGCGGGAGTTCATCGAGGTGAACGCAACGATCCCCGCGGTTTCTGCTGACGAAGTACCCGGGATCCTCGCCAGCTTTCCAGGGTGTCGCACCGCGAAGGTGAAAGTCGCTGAACACGGGCAGTCCTTGGCAGACGACGTCGCTCGGGTGCGGGCAACACGGGAGGCCCTCGGAGATGCGGCCAAGGTGCGCGTCGACGCCAATGCCGGTTGGAGCGTTACCGAGGCCGTCACTGCGCTGACGGCGCTCGCACCGTTCGGGATCGACTACGCCGAGCAGCCCTGCAATACTGTGCCAGAGCTCGCCGCGGTTCGGGATCAGCTCAGCGCTGCAGGGGTTGCCGTTCGGATTGCCGCTGACGAGAGTGTACGCAAAGCCGACGACCCCCTCGCGGTTGCAAGGTCGGGGGCCGCGGATCTTTTGATTATCAAAGCGCAGCCGCTTGGGGGCGTCACCCGAGCTCTCAACATCATTACTCAGGCAGGGCTGCCGGTCGTTGTGTCGAGCGCCCTTGACACCTCCGTTGGCATCTCAATGGGTCTGCAGCTGGCCGCGGCGCTGCCCATGGGGATGCTCGACGGAGCTTGCGGACTCGGAACGGTGGCGCTGCTCGACGGGGATGTCACCGAAGCTTCGCTGTTGCCCATCGAGGGCAGGATCTCGGTGCGCAGACCGCGGCTCGATCCTGTGCGCATTGCCCGCCACGAAACGTCACCTGAGCGCACTCAGTGGTGGCGGGATCGTGTTGCTCGCTGCTACGGGATGCTTGCGGCTTAGGAACTAAGGCCTTTCCCGCGCGGTATCGCCGCACCCGCCCGCACCCGCCCGCACCCGCCCGCACCCGCCCGCACCCGCCAATCCGGTGTAGCCATATTGCGGGTTCATAGCACCTCAACCAGCAATATGGCTACACCGGATTGACAGAGCATTTGAAAACGGGATCGCCTTCGAACGAGAGGCCGGTCACCCACGCCAGCCACGTCGAACCAGCGCATCACGAACCTGGGTAAGAAGCTTTTGCCTCCTGGAGTACAGCAAGAGCTTCGTGACTCGAATCACTTCCCAATTTGCCTGCTTGTAATCCTCATACTTTTCAAGGTCACGATTCCATTGGTCAGTTTCCGTCCGATGATGGTCACCTTCGTACTCAAGCGCGATCTTAAGCTCTGGGTAGGCAAGCTCAGAACAGCCTAAGAACTTGCCCCTGCTGTCGTACACGTCAACGTCTAGTTCAGGTTCTGGCAGTCCCGCATCAACGATAGCCAGCCGCAGGTGTGACTCAGGTGCCGAAACAGCTCCGTCCCGCAGCAGTGGCAGTGCCTCGATAAGTAGCCGCCGACCCGGGCGGCCTTTTGCATGGGCGATCCTGCCCAGCACTTCAGGCGTCGCGAGTCGCACACCGCTAGGCGTGCCCAGATTGCCAGGAAACCTCGGGGTTCGGATCACTGCGTCCCCGAGAGCAACTCGGTCAGGAAGGGTCAGTCGCGGCCCGAGCACAGCCCACACGCTCGCCGGATCCAGCACATGCAGACCATCCCTGTAACTGGTTCCCGCGAGAAAAGGGCGGATCTGTGATCCGCTCACGCCCACCCAAGAGGAGGTCGTCGAGGGGCAAACACACTGACTTCGAGATGCTTCATGTTTCTGACCCGGCTGAAAGGTATGGGCAGTTTCCAGAGCACAGCAGCTGACCAGCCCGAGAAAAACTGGTGATCCCTCATCACCACTGCGTATTCATCCATCGTAAGACGATGATGATCTCTCCACACCTCTGCCGGGTGTCTCACTTTCTTTGCATCCTTCACCAAAGATTGTCCGTGTCTTCGCACACCGTGGAAGGGCCTCTTGAGGTCTTTGGCTCTCAGCCGAGACGAGTTCACACCCTCTGAGATAGCACGATTTCGAGTAAACACCTCGCCTAGGTGGATAGGTAGTGGTTTCGGAGCATTGACCATGCCTCCATGTTTCCGGTGCGCCGAAGGCCTCGCGGGCCCGATCCTAAGAATGTGGGTAACCGGCTGTCTTTGCCGAGCTGTGAGCGAACGTCAAAGACCGTCCATCTGCAATCGGGTGTAGTCATATTGCTAGTTGGGAAGTCTCCAACTAGCAATATGACTACACCCGATCGGGAGGGGGCTGGCGCGGCCCTAGTGTGACAAACGGATTGGGTGCAGACTGGCCTGAGAGACCGTCGGCGGTCAACCGACGCGCTTGAAATCCAAAGGAGCAAAACATGAACGAGAACGCCACGGAAGAAGCATCGTTCGGCCGGGGCCGTCCGGTTCACTTCGAAATTCACGCGGCCAACCCCACCCGCGCAGTCGAGTTTTACACGACTGTGTTTGGCTGGAAAGTTGAGGACTGGTCTGACTTTGCCGGCATGCCCTACTTTGGGGTGCTGACGGGCGAGGGCATGGGGATCAACGGTGCGATCATGCAGCGCATGGGTGAGAACCCGGCGGTCGGCGGGACTGTTGCCGGGGCGATCATCACAATGGGGGTTGAATCGTACGACGATATCGCCGAGCGAATCCTGGCTGCCGGCGGCAGCGAAGCGTTACCGAAGCAGGCGCTGCCAGGCATGGCGTGGCAGGGCTACTTCCACGACACCGAGAACAACATCTTCGGCATTCATCAGCCCGATCCCGAGGCAAAGTAAGTTCGGGATCGACTAACGCTTCAACCCGGGGAAGTCCTTCTCGCGCCACTCGGTCGGGATCCGCTCGCCTGCTTCGTATGCCGTGACCTCACGCTGGCGCAGTTCGACGCGGCGGATCTTGCCCGAGGCCGTCTTTGGTAGTTCAAAGAACTCGACCCGGCGCACGCGCATGTACGCGGGTAGTGTCTTGCGTGCGTGGGCAAGAATTTCTCGGGCAGTGTCGCCGTCGGCAGGGACTCCCGCAGCCAAAGCCACGTAGGCCTTGGTCAGGTTGAGTCGCGTGTCGTGGGGTGCACCAACAACCGCGGCCTCAGCGACAAGATCACATTCGATGAGCGCACTCTCGACTTCGAACGGTGACACCTTAAAGTCGCTCGATTTGAAAATGTCGTCGGTGCGGCCCACAAAAGTGAGCACCCCGTTTTCGTCACACTGTGCGACATCACCCGTGTGAAAGTAACCCCCCTCGATCGCCTGAGCGGTCGCCTCGGGGTTGCCATAGTACCCGGGCATAAGATTGACCGGCGGCACAGAGCCGAGCGGCAAACAGATTTCACCCTCGTCAGCAAGCTCACCTGTCAGCGGGTCGACAAGCACAGTCTCGACACCGGGCAAAGCCTTGCCCATGGCCCGGGAACAACCGGGTCACCGGGCATGTTGCCAATCAGTGCCGTGGTCTAGGTCTGGCCATAACCGTCGCGAATTTCAAGACCCCACCACTCGCGAATCTTGGCGATCACCTCGGGGTTGAGCGGCTCGCCAGCGGAGACGACCTCGCGCAACCCGCGCGGTTTTTTGTCGAGACGGTTCTGGATGAGCATGCGCCACACCGTCGGCGGCGCGCAGAACGTGTTCACGCCAGCACGATCAAGCTCGGCTACCAAAAACTCCGCGTCAAACCGCGAGTAGTTCGCCACAAAGATCGTCGCACCAACGTGCCACGGGCTAAAGAAACTGGACCAGGCGTGTTTACCCACCCGGGCGCGCTAATAACGAGGTGGGTGTCGCCGGGCCGGATGCCGAGCCATGAAAGCGTTGAGAGGTGCCCGAGCGGGTAGCTCGTGTGTGAGTGGACGACGATCTTGGGCAGGCTTGTTGTGCCTGAGGTGAAGTAGAGCAACACGGGGTCTTCGCTCGCCGTCGTCTTCGCGATCGGCGCGAGTGAGGCCGCGCTCGACTCCTCGTAGCGGATCCAGTTGAACAGCATCGCGCGCTGGTCGGCTGTGCCCGCGTCAATGCCGACGCCGACGCCGCGGTAATCGCCCGGCACATCCGTAAATTTCGCGGCGTCTTCGGGAGCCGCAAACACCCACTTCACGGTGCCTCGCTCGATACGATCTTCGAGTTCGAGCGCCCCAAGCACCACCGAGGTCGGCAGCACCACAACACCGATCTTCATCGCGGCGAGCATGATCTCCCAGAGTTCAACTCGGTTGCCAAGCATCAACATGGCAACATCACCACGCTTCATGCCGGTGCGCAGCATCCAGTTCGCAACCTGATCAGAGCGCTGCTTCATCTGCGCGAAGGTGCGCTTAAGCTCGCTGCCGTCTTCTTCTGCAATCCACAGTGCCAGAGTGTCATTTCCCTCGGCGATCCTGTCGAACACGTCGTGGGCCCAGTTGAATTGCGCGCCGACATCGGGCCATTGGAACTCGCTGCGAGCCCGGTCGGGATCGCCCGCAGTCTCAAGGAGAAAATCGCGCGCGGCAAAGAAGGCGTCAGTGGCTTCCGTGGAATTGGTGGGGGTCATGCTGTCCATTCTCTCGCGTGCCACCGACATTCGTGTGCGGCGCGGCAAAATGACGGGAATCAAGCATTTAAGCTGGTCGCATGACCCGCTTGCCCGTGCCCAAACGTCGAGGCGAGATGATCGGGCGGGCTTACTTCGCAGTGCAGGCAGCGGCCGGCGCGCTGTGGTGGCTCGGAGTGTTCACGCTGCCGCAGATCCGTGAGGCGACACTCGGCGGCCTCGATCCTGTGCTCGTTGCGGCCTTCGATATTCCGCTGTTTGTGGTCGCATCTGGCCTCGCGGCAGCAGCAATGCTCCCTGCAGCATGGGCAACTGCTGCCTGGTCCGCGTGCGTCACTCTCGGCCTGGTGCTCTACGCGACAGCCACCGCAGAGGCCGGGTGGGGAGCTCTAACGATGATGGCCGCAACTGGCGGGAGTGTCACGGCCGCCTTCCTGGTGCACACGGGACGCCTACCAACGGAGCGAATTCTATTCGGTCCATTCGCATTTCAGCTCGCCCGCCCAGCGAGCGCGGCCCGCAATGCCGCTCGAACCGGGGCACAGATCGTTGTGCTTTGGGGGCTTGCTCTGGGCGTTGCCCCGGCAATCATTGCGGTCGTCGAGCGACGCTGGCAATTGTCGCTCGTATTGCCGGGAGGCTGGGCAGACTGGGTGAGGATCGCGGGCGTCACCGTTTTCATTGTGGCGAGCGCGCTCGGTCTGTGGTCGGCAGCAAGCATGTCCACACGTGGCGCGGGAACCCCCTGCCCTCTGCGATGGCGCGACAACTCGTTGTGACTGGCCCGTACCGCTTCGTGAGAAACCCAATGGCCGTCGCCGGTGTTTCACAGGCCGTCGCCGTCGGGTTGATGATGAACTCGTGGCTGGTCGTGGCCTATGCGCTGTGTGGTTCACTCGTGTGGAACTGGATCATTCGCCCACTCGAAGAGGCCGACCTTGCCGAGCGGTTTGGTGCGGCCTTCGAGGAGTATCGCGCTCAGGTGGCGTGCTGGATCCCGCGCTGGCCGCAGCACACTGACAGCTAGTCCCTAACTCACAACACCGTTTCGCAGGGCCCAAAGCGCGACCTGCAAGCGGTCTCGCGTGCCGGTCTTGGTGAGCAGGCTCGCCAGGTGGTACTTCACTGTGGTCGGCTCCACATACAGCTGCGCTGCAATTTCTTTGTTCGACAGGCCCTGGCCGAGAAGTACCAAAATCTCGATCTCGCGCGGGGTGAGATGATCCGCCACCGAGGCCCGCTGCGTTTCAACCGTCGGCCGCCGCTGGCTAAACTCGGTCAGCACACGGCGAGTGAGTCGCTGGTCGAGGGTTCCTTCACCGGCCGCAACTGACCGGATCGCCCCCGTAATGGTGGCCTCGTCTGATCCCTTAAGCAGAAACCCTGCCGCCCCGGCCTCGAGCGCGCCAAACACATAGTCGTCGAGGTCGAAGGTGGTCACAACAAGCACACGGACCTCACTGTGCGCAGCGACAATGTCACGGGTCGCCTGGATGCCGTCGCGACCCGGCATGCGAATGTCCATACACACCACATCAGGCTGAAGTTCTGCGGCAAGCGCTACCGCCTCGTAGCCATCAGCGGCCTGCCCAACGACTGTCATGTCGGGTTCGGCGTCAAGCACAACGGTAAGGCCAGCGCGCACGATGGCTTGGTCGTCGGCAATCACCACTCTGATCATCGGTCACTTCCTGGTAGGGAGGTTTCGCCAAGAGGATCAGGCCGGGCCATATTGTCGGGATACGGCACGTTGAGCTCGGTGCGCCATCCGCCGTCTACGCGTGGTTCCGCATCGAGCGTGCCGTGCACGAGTCTGGCGCGCTCACGCATTCCAAGAAGTCCATACCCGCCCGAAGGAATGTCTGGCACAGGATCAATGGCCGGACCATTTTCGATGACGACATTCAGGCTGTCTGACGCCCACACAACTCGCACTGAACAGTTCGATCCTGGTGCGTGTTTTGCAGCATTCGCGAGCGCCTCTTGCACCGTTCGATACACCGCATTGCCCGCGATGGGGCCGAGTGCCACGGGATCCCCCGTGGTGTCCAGCGCAATCAGTGTGCCGCGCGCTCGGTGATCCTCAATGAGCTGAGACAGGTCGTTGTAGGTTGGGGCCGGCGCGAGGTCGGCCTCGTCGTCCGTGCGCAACAGGCCAACAGTTTGCCGTACGTTGTCGAGCGCAGTACGCGCCTCAACCTGCACGGTACTCAGGTATTCCCGCGCCTTCTCGGGGTCCGTTGCCATTAGAGAGCTCACGGCTTGGGTGCTCAATATGATGCCGGTGAGGTGATGCGCTGCGATATCGTGCAGTTCACGTGCAATCAGATTGCGCTCCTGTCGAATCGCTTCTTGGGCGTTTCGGTCCCGATCACGCTCGGCAAGCTCGGCCCGTTCGCGCAGAGCAGCGGCAAGGCGCCCCTGTGTAATCACGGCCTCTGCAATAGCGAGCGCGAGGCCGTATGTAACTATCGACTGGCCAGCCGAAGCAAATAGGCGCCATTCTGGCGAAATCAAGATGCTCGAACTGAGGCTGAGATACTGTGCAATCCAGGTAAAGAGCAGCCCGCCAAGAATCCAAATGTAAGCGCGTTGCGCAGGAAGCCGCCTACGCAACGTGTAGACGGCGACCAAAATAGCCAACGCGCCAATGGTGAGTTCACCATGCGAAACCGCCAAAAACGGTATGTCAAGCAGGATCACGCCGATAAAGACAACAAGTGGCCACCGGTCGCGCAGGGCGAGTAGGCCAGCCTGCGCAACAAGTGTTACGGGAACAAGCCATTTGGCGACGGGGCCAAACATGCCGACGATGTCACCTTCTGGGGAAAAGATGTACACCAGTGCAAGTGCACAAGCAAGCAAGAGCAGCGTCACCGTGGGGATTACTGAAAGCAGCGCCCGCCAGCGCCGAGACGAGGCAGGGCTACTGACGGGCGAATTCATGTGTTCATTCTCCTCGAACGAGTGTTTAACTGTTGACCAACTTAGAGATCCCGGCGCTTCAAGCTCACCGCTGCAGTTCCCATAATGACAACAGTAATGGCTGCAAGAATGCACATCGCCGCTACCGGATTCACTACTGTTGGCGCCGTCAAATCCCCCACTGCGGTCTGGGCAAGGGCCAGAGGCAGCATCTGCGACCAAGCGGGAACCCCACCCGTGAGCGCTAGTACTCCCTGGATGATCGGTTCCACGGTTACGATGCCAATCACAATCAGGAACGCCGCGAGCTGGCTCCGAGCCAGAATGCCAATGGCGAGCGCACACAGACCCAGCAGCACCAAAGCAAGAACTCCACGAAGCACGGTGGAAAGAATGTCCGCGAACGGAACAACCACTTCGGCCGAACTACTCGCCGTTGAAGCCAGCAGAACAGCGACGCACACGATCGCATACGCAACAGCAGTAGCCGCGATAACTACCGAAGTAGCAGCGGCTTTGCCCACCAGAATGCGACCGCGTGACGGCTGAGCGAGCGCAGCTGCGGTCATGCCACCCGAGCGGTAATCAGTCGTGGCAGAGAGAATGCCAATAGCGAGGATCGCGATGAGAGCGATAGCCACAGATCCCGATCCTGCCCCTCCGCTCACCAGGTTGAGCGCGGCGTACTGGAAATCGAAACTTCCCGTATCAACGTTCGGGAGCGGAATATTGTCCGGCACGTCAGCAGAAACCGCAGCCACTGGCAGCACCCAGAACATGATGATCTGGGTGAATGCGAGCCCAGCTAAGCCCGCGATGATAGCTATTCTTGTCGAGTAAACAGTTGAAAGTTTGAGCATCTCAGCGCGGAACATTAGCGCACCTCCGTGGTGTTTGCGGTCAGGTCAAGGTAGAAGGATTCAAGGTTGCCGTTGTAGTCGGCAGTCAGGTCAGTGAGCGACCCAGCGGCAAGGACACGTCCGTGAGCAATCACCACTGCGTCGTCAGCCACCTGTTCAATCTCTGCGAGCAGGTGTGACGACACCAGCACGGCCCCGCCTTCGAAAGCAAACGCACGCAGTTTGTTGCGCAACCAACGAATGCCATCAGGGTCAAGTCCGTTCGCCGGCTCGTCAAGCACCAGGATCTTCGGCTCTCCAAGCAACGCTGTCGCGAGAGCAAGCCTCTGTCGCATGCCGAGGGAGTAGCCACGAATAGGCCGGTTCGCTGCGGCTGCCATACCCGCCTCGGCAAGTACCTGATCAACACGCGCGCGGTCGATTCCCGACATAGCCGCTGCAATTCTCAGATGCTGTCGCGCAGAGCGGGAGGGATGCATTCCGCCGCCATCAAGTACCGTGCCGATGCTGCGGGCAGGGTGATTCAGGTCGCTGTATTGGCGACCTTGGATGAATGCGGTGCCAGCTGTTGGCTTGGCGAGACCAAGAAGCATGCGCATAGTAGTGGTCTTGCCAGCGCCATTCGGCCCAAGGAGGCCGACGACACGACCGTACGGCACGAGAAAGCTCACCTCTTCGACCGCGGCGTAATCTCCAAAAGTCTTTTTGAGTCCGACGGCTTGAATAGCCGATGTTGTGTTGTTTGTCATGATTCCAGTTTTGAGGAATCAGCAGGTGCGCACCCCGGCTATGAGTTCAGTTCAGGGCCTGGCCAATTGGCTAGTCTCGTGCAGGGTTTCGCGGATCGGGCCGGGGGTCCAGCGCTTCGGATCCTGAATCAGCTATGAAAAACGGTGTGCAAGTGGGGATCATTCACAGCCTCCCGGCCACCAAGCCCGTCGATCTCGAACAGGATCGCGGTGCCCGCGATCTTGTAATCGAGTTCGCGCAGCAGCTCGTGCGCAGCGACGAGCGTACCGCCAGTCGCGAGCACATCGTCGACCACAAGCACACGGCTACCCGCGGCATATCGGCGTGAGCCTCGACCTCGGCAACACCGTACTCAAGCTCGTAGCCCACCGCAGCAGCGGGCCGCGGTAGCTTGCCAGCCTTGCGGATCGGCACGAGCCCCTTGCCGCTCGCGTATGAAGCGGCGCTAGCGAGCAGAAAACCGCGGGCTTCGAGCCCCGCAATGTAGTCGTATGTGCCAGCAAACGGAGCAATGAGAGCGTCGACCGTGGCGCGCAGTGCGGCACCATCGGCGAGCAGCGGGGTGATGTCGCGAAACAGGATCCCTTCAACCGGATAATCGGGAATCTCGAGGATTAGCGACTCCGCCCTCGCCAACTCGGTGCTGGGCTCGGGAAAGTGCGGGAGGTCCAGCTGCTCGTTGGTTGAGCTCCATGCGTTCGCTGCGTTCGTTGCCACGCACACAAGGGTACCGGGCGGGGCGGGTTTGCGTGATCCTGAACCGCGTCTGCCCCGCGTCTTCGCGTTTCTTGCTGAGGCTCAACTGCCCTCCTGCTTCACCACATGCCCGGGATCCCGCCCCGAATTTTTATTTTGCAGCGGAATCGTGTAATGTCTTTCTGGTTGGCATGCCAACAATGCGCCCCTAGCTCAGCTGGATAGAGCATCTGACTACGGATCAGAAGGTCAGGGGTTCGAATCCCTTGGGGCGCACCAATAGAAACACCCGGTCAGACGGTAAATTTGGCCGGGTGTTTTGGTTTTCCATCACACGGCTTTCGGTCCTGGGTTACCGGTTCTTCGGGGTGTTCGGGATGGAGGTACAACCGCCACTCGATCGCGCGGCGCTGGTGCTCTCCGGTCATGCCACGGTGGCGCAGCAGCAAGAGCAGCATCTGGGAGTTCGTGCCGTCCTCGATCTCATTCATTGAGGACGGCACTTCGCAGATGGCGCAAGTGTCAACACAATTTCCGGTGAGCTCTCCGCAAGACGTATGCTTCGAGAAACAAACGGACCTCCACGACGCCCCTGACCACGGACAGACCCTCAAGTCTTTGAGACCCACAAACAAGAGAACAGGAGTGCACTGTGTCGCGCACAACCGTCAATCCAGAAACGATCCACCCAGCCCCGGGGTTCAGCCACGTCACCCTCGCACCCGCGGGCACAGTCGCCTACGTCTCAGGCCAGATTGCGCTCTCACCAGATTTCCAAGTCGTGGGTGAGGGTGACCTTGCGGCACAGACACGCGCCGCAATGCGGAACGTCGGGAGCGCGCTCGAGGCCGTCGGTGCGAGCTGGGATGACGTAGTTCGCCGCACTATCTACACACTGCACCCGACCGAATACGAGACCATTACCTCAGCAATTGAAGAGGTTCAGGGCAGCACAAACCACCCATCTCAGACCATTGTTGGAATCTCAGGCCTCGCGCTTGAAGGATTGCTGATCGAAATCGAGGTGACGGCGGTCATCCCGTAGTGCTGTGGGATCCGGGATCACTGAGCATGCGATAGGTCTCAAGAGAGACCGGCTTGACTGGTAAATGTGCCGCAAAGAAGCCAGAGGATTCAATCGATGCGCCTCGCGATTGAGCGACGCGCCCCGCGACGGTGCTCTCGCAATAGCGCCCCTGACACGGTCCCATCCCGCTGCGGCATTCAAGTTTTACTGCGCTTCCTGAAGATATGAAGGGGTTATTGCGCAGGACCTCGTCAATGCGATCAGATGTCACGAGCTCGCAACGACAGACCGTGGTGTCCTTCGGGTTTGACAGCGCGACGAGCGCTTCTCGATTGGGTTCAAACATGCTCTGCACCACCCTCGAGAATTTGCCGCTACGTTGCAGCAGGCGGCGGGCCTGAGCAAGCTCAGTCTGAATCTTTCCTGCGGAACGACCCGCCTCGACCTCTAGCGACCTCGCAATGTGCAGCCCAGCATTCCAGCCTTCCGCCCAAGACTGTTCTGCACCAGACACACCTGTGGGCTCGCCCGCAATGTAGATTCCCTCCGCACTCGTCGCAAAGCTCTCGTCATGCGCCACGACCCAGCCCCCAAGGCGCGAATCCCACTGCATCTCACACCCCGCTTGACGCGCGAGCTCCGTTGATGGCGAAAATCCGTAGCCAAGCAACAACAGGTCGCCGTGCACTTCTCGGGTTCTACCGACCGTGCGCCAGTTTTTGTCAACATTTGCGAGACGAACGCCCGTGACAGCCTTCCCGCCAACCGCTTCCGTCACAATCGTGCGTTTCGAAACCTTCACCCCGCGCGTGAGCAGACGGGTGACAGCTCTGCCCGCCTCGGCAAACACCCGTAGGTGTCCTGGTGCCGCGGACAGGGCTGAGGCCATCTCTGCCATGTTCGGCAGCGCTCGCGCAAAAGCAACTTCAGCGATCTCAGCCCCCGCGTCAAGCAACTGCTCGGCAGCAATGAGCAGAAGCGGGTGTGACCCCGCCAAGATGACCCGACGCCCAGCAAGCACTTTCTGGCTCTTGAGCAGTGACTGAGCAGCACCAACGGTCATCACCCCTGGTGAGGTCCACCCGGGGAATGCCACCGGCATATCGTAGGCTCCCGTTGCGATCAAGATGCGATCTGTTGACACTCTCTCGCCACCGTTAGGTGTGTGCACGCCAACACAAAGACGCATGCCGAGTTCATCTCTGTCCCGCAACACCCCGTATGCGGTGCTGCGGAAACTCGTCGAAATTCGCGGGTGGGCTTCAAATCGCTCGATCAAATCGCCTGCCCAGGTGTAGGGACCGAAATGGGAGGTGCCACCAAATGCCTGCGGAGGGCGTCGAAAAATCTGCCCTCCAGCTCGCGCCTGTTCATCGACAACGAGCACGTCAAACCCAGAGTCGGCCGCAGCAAGAGCGCCAGCCATACCTGCAGGACCCGCTCCAACAACTAATAGATGTACCATCAGCTCGCCTCGTGCCGAGTTACAGACATGCCCGACTGGACATCCGTCATACAGGCACGCACCAGCAGCTGCCCATCGACTGTTACGGCACAGTCAAAGCAAGTGCCCATATTGCACATCGGCAATCTCGGTTCCCCCTCGCGCGTCACACCGAACGCCGACACACCAACAGCCAACAATGCAGCCGCGACAGTCTCACCTTCAAAACTCTGAACCGTTCCGCCGTCGAACTCGAAGTCGACCGGGTGGCCTCGATCGGCGCGGATGCGCGATGCGCTCATGCGTGTACTCCCTGATATCTCTTCGGGTCGAAACTCGTAAGGTCAGTTGTTGGGGCTCTACCCGCAACCAGGTCGGCAAGTGCCTCTGCAAAGCTCGGACCAAGCGTAAATGCTGATCCACCTGTCGCCACGAACATGCCCGCTGCTCCCGGCACGGGGCCCACGAGCGGCAACTGATCCGGGGTCACCGTTGTCGTCCCTACCCAGCTACGCAACGCTGGTATACCCGCAAGTTGGGGTACTACACCCAGTGCCGCCGTCGCGTTGCCAGCGAGAGATTCGCGCAGCAACTCGGGCCTGGAGGTAAAGTCGGGGTTTCCGTTGGCGTCCCGCATTAATCTGGCGGGCCAACCTCCCCCGATGAGCACATTCCCGTCAAGCGCTTGCTTCAGCGAAAGCCGCGCACCTGCGTGCTGCACCAGATGCGAAATGAACTGAGGCACACGAAGAGTTGTGGTCATGGTGAGAGCGAGTGGAATCGTCGGTAACTGGGCACTGACCATCTTGCCGAGCTCCGTCGTCCACACCCCAGCGGCGACCACAACAGCACCAGCTGTAATCTCTCGACGTGAGGCACCCTCAGTCAGTTCGATTCGCCACTGGCCCCCATCCCGGCGCATCGAGATGACCTCACATCGCGTTCGAATCTCGGCCCCTACCCGTGCGGCGGCTCGGGCCAGCGCCGGAGCCGCCGCGCGGGTGTCGGCTTTCCCCTCGATCGGACAGTGGGCAGCCGCCACGACAGAGCGGGAAAGATATGGCGCAACCCTCTGCACTCCGGCCTGATCGAGCATCTCGATATCAAGACCCCAGGAACGCTCAATTTCGGTCTTCCGCTCAAGAAGTTTTGCCTGTTCAGCTGTTTCCGCGAGCATAAGGCCACCAGATTGCTTCACCTCGATGTCTTCGCCACATTCTGCAGGCAGTTGCTTCCAGAGACGTGCTGCCTCGAGGTGCAGAGGCATAGCCTCGGCTGCCTTTCTGGCGGCCTCGATCCCGTGCTCCATCATGCGATACTCAAGCTGAAAGTGCAGACTCCCCGCGTTTTGCCCGGAAGCGTGTTGGTTCACCTGATCACGTTCGGCGAGCAGCACTGTGCCACCCTCTCGGGCAATCATCCAGGCTGTCGCGCATCCAAGCAGACCGCCTCCGATGACAACGGCATCATAGGCCTGGCTCACGACACCTGCACCGTCTCAATGCCGAGTTCAGTGAGGGTGTCCGCGATCCGGCGTACCTCTGCTTCGGTGAGTTCGAGGAGTGGGTCGCGCACGAATCCAGCTGGTACCCCGCGAAGGCGAAGCGCCGTCTTCATGATCGCCTGCTGGTTACCAAACTGGACGCCAAAGTCGGGGCGAAACCACGCCTGCATGAGGATACGGTCACGGGCTCCCAACGCCACAGCACGATCGCGATCTCCCGCGGCAATGGCACGCCAGAAATCGGGGTGATCGGAGCCGAGCACACCACCCGAGCCCATAAGCCCGTCACCGTGACCCAATAGCGCAAGGTCTGCGCCGAGTTCGCTGGTCGGTAACCCAAAGTACCGAACCCGCGACTCGAGCTTGTACATTCCGTCGAGGAAAGAGGCGAAATTTCCCGTCGAGTTTTTAATCGCAACCACGTGTTCAATGTCAGCGAGTTCATCAAGCAGATCCACGTCCATATCGACAACACAGCCCCGTGGCCAGTTGTAGATCGTCATTGGGATCTCAGACGCATCTGAGACAGCGCGGTAAAACGACACGATTTCTTGCCTGTTGGGCACAACATAGGGCGACGGCGTCAGCAGAATACCGTCGAGTTCAGCTCGCTCCGCCGCGTGCGCGTGCGTAATAGCCTCAGCTTTCGTGAAGGCGTTACACGCGCCAATCACCACAAAGTCGTCGCTGCGGTGCTTCGCGCCCGCGGCGAATAACTGCGCCCGCTCATCAGTGGTCAAACTGAACCATTCGCCGCTCGTCCCAGCAAGGATGACACCGTGCATGCGCTCGGCGACGAGCCACTCCATCTGACGATCAAAAGATTCAAGGTCGAGCGCTCCTTCACGAGTGAAGGGGTGGTGATTGCCGGAATGTAGCCGGTCCAGGAGACGCTGTGGCGATCCATGTTGTGTGCCTTTCTTATGGGGTGGTGCGTAATTGCGCTCGGGAGCGCTACTCGACGTTCTGAACCGTCGGAATCGAAGCGGTTTCGACACGACCCGCTGTTCCCTCGAAGCTGCGCCCCCACCCAGTGGCAACCGAAATGATCATAATGGCGGTGAGCGCGAGGGGGTAGATAGTTGCGGGGAAAAGCGTAAACGTCGAGAGCGGTTCAACACCCTCGTAACCGGTTGTCAGCAGCGCTCCGATAAACAGGTAGGCGCTGAGGAAAGGGACGATCGAGGCGATGCCCAGCGCAAAGCAATCCATCACGTTCGCCCGGCGATAGGGGTGAAGGCCAACACGAGCACCCAGCTCGTCGGCAACGGATCCGAAACTCAGCATTGATGCAGAGTTGACACCGCCGAAGAGCACAGTCGTGACCGAGACGCCAATTCCGATCGCGGCCTCGGCGCCTCGGGGTGTGGAGGCGAGGCGACCGGAAGTGAGCCGGTCAACCAGCATCTCCATCACTCCGGTTCCCCTCAGCACACCCACTATCCCGAACACCGCAATGACGAGGGTAACCGTGCCCATCATGTGAGAGATACCGTCGTAGAGGAAACCCGTGGGTGCCCCATCCGTAACCCCGATCACGTTCTCAAATTTAATGAGACCGGTGAGAAGGCCGGTCGCAGTACCGAGCACAAGACCCACCGTGACAGCCTTAAAAATGTCACGGGTCTTCATCGCGACGATCAACATAATCGCAACCGGAACGAGCATCACAAGGGCAGTGGATTCGAGCCGTTGAGCAAGGATTCATCAGCAGCGTTGGAGCGAGCCGTGCTCATGCCCAACACGAGAAATAGGAGAGCCGAGAATCCAGCCGCTGTGAGCGCGAACCGAGCACGTTGCTTAACAACGCCACCAACGTCGGCGAAGCCGCCCTTGCTACGAAATCGCTGACTCGACGAGGAGATGATCGTCGTGTCTGAGATTGGGGCGAGGTTGTCACCAAGGATTCCGCCCGAGAGAATCGCCCCCGCAAGGAGGGCGGGATCCGCGCCCACAGCAATGCCAGCCGCATAAAAGATCGGAAATGCAGTGAAGAAGGTGCCGATCGAAGATCCCGTCGCCATTGAGACCACGCTGACCGAGAGAAAAGCGAAGAACGGAAAGAAGCCCGCTGTCAGGCCGACTGAATCGGCCAACCACACAAATCCACCAGAAACGTTTGTGGCCTTGATCATGTCGGAGACCATGCCAACCAAAAACAAGATCACAACGATCGACACAGAGGTCGGGCTACCGATGCCCTTCATCACGTGTTCCCAGAAAAGCCCATATTTCTTCGCGAAGACCGCGCCGATCAGCAGCGCCACAAACCCACCCATCGCGAGCGCTGTCATGTCAAACGCTTTAAACACCACAAAATATAGAATGCAAAAACCCAAAAAGACCGCCACTGGCAAAAAAGCCAGGGCCAAGCCACCGCGAAAGCGGAGTGTTTCATCACTCATCTTCAAACCTCTCATACGCCGTTGTATCGACGCCAAGCTTCTCAGATTCCGTACACTTTCGCAAACTTTATTTTACACGGCCCACGCCCCACTCCCCGAAAAACCTTTATAGAACAAGAATTTTGCCCGCACTGGCGCGATTGGCGCACGTCAAATCGGCAGCCAATTGTTTACTTTTATGCACAAGCATTGACTCGGCTACAGTGGAAAGGTGATCGGCGACGTAGGTAGCAATCTTCGCGAACTTCGCACCCAAAAGGGCATGAGCCTGCGACAACTCTCAGCCGCTACGGGACTTTCTCCCACGCTGCTGAGCCAAGTAGAGCGCGGCATCTCAGAGCCGACTCTGAAGACGCTACGAGCCCTCTCTGGGGTACTCGGCGAAGCCTCCTCCTCGCTATTTGCGACTCAGAACCCTTGACCCTGCACATCAGTCGTCCAGGCGAACGCTCACGCATTAGTTCACCCGTAGGCCGCATTCAATATGAACGACTCACTCCAGGCAACGGCCAGTTCGAGGTGCTGCGCGGAACCCTCGAACCAGGTGCATGGTCAAGCGAAGAACCCTGGGGTCACGAGGCAATCGAGTGTGCATATGTCGACGCAGGGCAACTGGCAGTTGAGGTGGGCAATCAAAGCATTACCGTTCAGGCGGGTGAGTCGATCACCTTCGCCTCACAACAGCCTCATCGCTATGGCAATCCTGGTGAAACGCCCACGACGTTCATTCTGACAGTCAGTCCCCCACCCCTAGCCGCTCGACCCACAGTCTGGCAGTTTTCAGAGGCTGAACACCTCACTTCCCAACAAGTTCAGCTTTGTCGACGCGAGTGACATTGAGGTCTCTGGCAACACTGGAACGCAGAGGATCCCGTGGGTGCCTTTGGGTGTCTTTGGGTGTCTTGCAAATCTCGCACGGTGCGGGCGAGCACACGAAGCACAAACCACCGCAGAACACAAAACACGGTCACCCGAAAGTTTGCTCGCAACTTCCGCGCTCAGACCGATTGCGCACCGTAATTGTCATTTCTTCCTCGCCAAGCAGATCGAAGTCAGCTGTCGTAACGCAGTCAGCATCAGCGAATGCTGGGGTCGAGAGTGCGGCTGGCGAAGAGTTATCCGTGAGCGGCACGCCCATCACTCCAGCAAGGATCGCGATCGCAAGCGTCGCCTCAACCTTGTCGAAACGGGCCGCAGCTTGATCAACCCGAGCTCCCCCACCGCCCCTTTGACAATCGACTGCCGGAACCGGGTACACCCTTCAGAAGCGCCCCGCATCGCGATCTCGTGCAGATAGACCTTCCGCAATCCCGCTTTCGCACGAAAGTACAACCCACTCATGGATTGGCTACTAAGGTCGAACCGACTCGCTATTTCAGAAATCTTCGCCTCTTCAACCGCCCGTAAACACAGCACCTGCTGCCAGCGCAACGTGAAGACCATCGGCACTCAGTTCTGGGGCGACAACATCTTCTCAAACGAGGATCGGGTGCGTCACCGTTGAATTGGCCGTAACATCGACACCGCCATCCGCTGAAAGCTGGGTCCAAGATCGCCCGTACTGGCGGCGGGACGAAACTTGCTGATACTAGCGCAAGCAATGCGTGGTGGCCGCTGCTAGCAGCAGGGGCGCTCTGATGTTCTAGCGAAGGAAAGCCGGCCTGCGTCAGAACTCACAGCTGATGCTTCGGCTAGCTCGGTAACCTACAGCGCGTGAGACCCCCTCGAATGTTTCGGTGCCTCGGCCAGAACTGAACCCGCAACGATACCCAGAGCGATCGACACCATCGTCGCAATGGTGGTCACCAAAGCTGTACTTCCCGCGCTATCACCGCTCAGGATCGAAGTGACACCAACGAGGCCCAGCGCACCAGGCACCAGCAGCCAGAAAGCCGGCAGAAAACTTACCATAGCTGCGGGTCCGGAAGGGTGCCGGGAAACCCACACGGCGACCGGTGTCATAGCGAAAGCACCAAAGAAAGCCGATAGCACGCCGCCAAACACCGTGCTGCTCACCACCTGCGTGCCGTAGGCAATGAACAGAACCAGGAGCGTCCAAGGAATCGACCGTCCACGCCCTCCCTGGTTGATCACGATACCCACACCAAACAGCAGCACCGCAATCCACGGCGCGACAGGTCCGAGCGAGCCGTAGGCCTCCGTCAGTTGTATCTGGGGAACACCCACAAGCATTGCGCCGGCAACAAACCCGGCAGCCAGCAACACCAGTTGCATCGATCCCGCCGCCAGGCGACCGGCACCCGACATCATTTCTCCAGAGGCCAGTTCAATAACGCCGGTGGTGAGTAAAGCACCCGGCAATAGAATGACAAACGGAGCGACCAAAGACGACAAGATCCCCGGGTCCCACCCAGCACTCGTGAAGAGAAATACCGCCGTTGACACTCCAAACGCGAGTCCCACGGTAATCAGGGGTTGGTACCGTCGCGGCGCTCGTGCCGAGAACACCAAAGCAGTGCCCACGACCGCACCGAGTGCTCCCGCGAACGCGAGTCCGACCCAAGAAGCGCCCAGGAGCACCGCAATCGACGCACAGATAACTACATAGGCCAGGATTCGCAGCCACCCCGAATAGGGGCTTGAGAGCTGACGAAGCTCTCTCACACGTTCTCGCGCCTCAGACGACGGAATCGAGCCACTCCGCAAACCGGCGACCAACCGATCCAGCGCGTCAACCTGGTGCAGTTGAAACCTTGAGCTACCGGTCTGTACGGCGGCAGTCTGCACCTCACCGCCACCTCGCGAAGATAGGATGAGTGCCGTTGGAAACACCACCACCTCCATCTCAGGAAAGCCGTCGACGCGGGCGATATCGTCGAGCACTCTGTGCACCGCCACCACGGAATAATTCGCGTCGAGCATCGCCTCTCCCACCGAGGCCATCGCTGCGATAGTGGTGGTGGGCGTCGCAGGAGGAACAGCGGCAGGGAACGGCTCCGGATTAATAAACTGACGCCGGTCACTACGCCGCAATCCCAATTGCAACAGCAGCAGCAACAGTGCGCTCGCGACAACAATAACGAGGGCGGTAATCCAGGTATCAGCAGGAACCTGCCGCACGCTGGCTTCGCTCGGAATCAGTTCAAGAACTCCCGCGTTCGTATCGTCGTTTACGTCCTGGTCTTGTTCTGGCTGTGAACCAATCGGGTCGTTCGAGTTCTCAGAGGAAAGCTCTTCGTTGGGGCTGCTCAGCTCCCCCGAATCGGGATCAGGCGATTCAGGGATGGGTTCGCTCGGATCCGGTTGCGGCTCGTTCGAATCAGGGATCTCAGGTGCGGGAGGTTCCGGCTCTTGCGATACAACCGGGTCATCCGGTTTAGGATCTGGGAGCTCTTCCGACAGCACAATTTGCGCAGCCGAGGAAGGACGCGCGTTTAGCTCAACTCCAACCCACACCGCCGCTGTGAGGGCGAGAAGCATCGCACCCGTGAGGGTTTTTCTGAGAGACTCGGGACTCCCATTTCAATGCTTCCCGCCTCACAGCATGCGCTGTTAGACCGCGTACCTTAAGATTCCAGCAACCTGTACCTCGCCCGGCATATCCGATCCTCGAACCGAAAGCACACGAGTGCCAGATGCCAAGGCAAGTCGGGCAATCTCTTCAATGGCGTCGTGGTCGCCACCAAGCTCGAGGCTTCCGTCTTCGCTCACCGAGCCGGCGACCTCCGCCCCCATATCGACTGCAAGAACCGATAGAGCTCCGAAGGCTGCCGCCCTGGCGAGGTCACTCAGGTCGGTTGACGCACGCCCCTCCTGGCGCCGCTCAAGAAAGGTGCCGTGCAGATCTTTGAGTTCAGCCTCGTAGATACCGTCAAGGATTTCACGTGCCCCCTCAGCGAGCTGAGCATCGGTGAGTTCGTCAGCGTTTCCACGAAGCTCATCAGCAGCAAGGTGCGCGTATCCGCTCACACCCTTGAAGATCGCGAGCAACGGCTGAGTCGCGGCAACGATGAGCGGCAACGACTCACCATTCAGAATCGGGCGAAGCGCGTGATCCACCGCCCTCGCGTACTGCGTAAGGCGCACTTTCCTGCCCTCGTCACCCTGCAAACGCCCGTAGGCAGACCGTCCGCTGATCGAACGAAGCCCCACAGCGCTTGCTGCGTCTTGAGGCACTCCAGCAACCTCGACTCTGCGCGGAGGGGCATCTGCCATCACCTCAACGAGTCGGTTCTCATTCTGTGAAATGGCAAGCACAAACGCAGACTGGGGGAAGGTGGTTGCCCTCAAAAGTGGGGTGATCGAAAATCGATCGCTCACGACCACGTGCTCTTCGAGTTCATGAGGAAGACGGAATTCAATGAGCCGGTCCTGTGTCACAAAAACTGCGAGGCTGCGTCCGAGATCAAACCAGAATTCGGCGTGTTCAAGCAAGCCTTCGATGTGTTCCTCAATCGCTTGAACGACGCTCTTATCGGCGATACCCCGCACCTGTTCAAGTGCACGGTCAAAGAGCGCGCGGGCGCGCAGCAGGTCGTGTTCTGTGCTGTGCGCAGCAGGATTAGTGGGCAAATAGACCGACACGCAGACCTCATCGCGGGCAGCTGCGATTCGCTCAATGTCGGTTCGCGTGGGCATATCAATGTACATCATGCTCTCCCTCTGCACTGCGCGGTAAAGGTGCGACAAAATGCCGCGCCAGATCAACAAGTATTCTTGTGCCGAAACCAGTAGCCCCTGAGAGCGCCACCCATCATCACTGTCTGACTGCATAGTTCCGGCGATATCGAGGTGCGCCCACGGCGTACCCCCGACAAATTCCTCCAAGAAGAGGGCTGCCGTAATCGACCCCGCGTTGGGGCCACCCAGGTTGGCGATGTCAGCGATTTCTGAGTCCAGTTGCTTTCGGTACTGTCGCTCAAGGGGAAGCTGCCAGACTTGCTCGCCTGTGCGCTTCGCAGACTCAGCTACCGCCGCAATCAGCCCGTCTTCGTTTCCGATCAGGGCAGCGGTGAGATGCCCAAAAGTACGCATCGCGGCCCCCGTGAGAGTAGCAACATCAACAATCGCGTCAACCCTCTCTTCTGTAGCAAGCGCAAGCGTGTCCATCATCACGATACGACCCTCCGCATCGGTGTTCTTGATC
The DNA here is from genome assembly GCF_011382985.1 of Leucobacter coleopterorum. GTDB lineage: Bacteria > Actinomycetota > Actinomycetes > Actinomycetales > Microbacteriaceae > Leucobacter > Leucobacter coleopterorum. Next base: position 305,716 of record NZ_CP049933.1, on the reverse strand, counting down.
TCAACCGTGGTGCCATTGCGAGCGGTCAAGACATCACCGAGTTTGTAGGCGGTTCCAGACGGCATGTTTTCAGCGCAAGCCAGCCACCCCGTCACACGAGTCTGCACACCGAGCGCGCGGAACGCGGTAAACGCCGCCAGCACAGACGCAGCACCACCCATATCCATTTTCATGAGTAGGTGCATTGGGTCTGAGGGCTTCAAGCTGATGCCACCGGAATCGTAGGTGATCCCTTTGCCAATCAGGCCAAGATGAGTTGTTGTGGGCACATCAGGCACGTAGCTGAGTTTGATGATCATTGATTCTTCAACACTGCCGGCGCCCACCCCGAGCACACCACCACAGCCCATCTCAACAAGCTGCTGTTCTCCAAAGAGCTCCACTTCAAACCCAAAGCGGGATCCCAACGCCACTGCGGCTTCTCCCATATCCCGGGGGGCCAAGTAACCGGGCGGGAGGTTGGTAAGGTCACGCGCAACACTCGCGGCGAGAGCTGCAACGTTTCCGTCCTCCACGGCCTGTTGCACGAGTTCGTGTTCAGCCTGCGCCAGTTCAATCGCAACCGAGACCAGCGGAACATCGGGGTAGGAACGTTTCAGGCCACGGAACCGGTACCGACCGAGCACAGCCCCTCGACCATGGCCTGGGCGGCCACCGCCGCGTGCTCAGTCGTCTCAAACTGCGGATCTTTGAACGCCAATCGGCTCAGTCGTGGAACCGCACGAACGAAAGCGGCGGCTGCCACCCGCCATACGGAACCATCAGCCTCCTGAAGCCCCTCTGAGCTGCCCACACCAACAAGCACCACGAGCGGATCCATGCTGCCCGCGAGCTTCATGGTCGATCCGAGTGAGGCGTCAAACCCTGCGAGTACAAGTGCCGCGCGGTCCATTCCTACCACCTCGGGGACTGGACCGTCCGATGCCACGAACACCCCAAGAGCTTCGACCTCCCCCTCAACGTTCGGCAGCGCCATGATCGTCGCCACAGTGTCCAGGGAGGGCGTGAGGTGGAAACCGTCATCAATGAGTTTCTGAGGATTGCGATGCATGTTAGGACTCCTGCCGTTCTACGTCATTCGGCTGATAAATGGGATCGTCGTCATCGGGCTCGAGCTTCGCGGGGAGCCCTTCTTTGCGGAACTTCGGCATCCGGCTCGCCGGGGCAATCGCCAGCAGTGAGATGGCAGCGAGCCCGAGGAGTGAGATCTGTAGCGCCCGCAGGCGAGCTTCCTCGTTCACCTCGGTCGCTGCGGCCACCTCACTCGCCGATGCGCTCGTTCCCTCGAGCACCCCGAGAAGTTGTTCATTGGTCAGAAAGTTGGCCTCGTCGATGTTGACCTGAGAAATCAGCTCTTTCGAGATTTCAGGGTGTTCGGCCGCGGCAGTCGAGAGTGAGGAGGTCAGCATCGCCACAGCAAACGCACTCGCAACCGCGATACCCACCGATCCCGAGAGATTATGCACGAGACCGCGCCAGGCTCCCACGTCTCCGGCAAGTTCCTTCGGGGCGGCAGAAAGCAAGGTGTTGAAGACCAACGCCACAATCGATCCCTGCCCCAGTCCAAGAAGAATCAGACCTGCAACAACAAACCCCTGGCCCCACTCCCCCGCACAGTAAACGCCAGTAGCGTGAGCGCCCCCGCGACCACGATAAAGCCCGCGGTCGCAAGTACACTCGGGCTGAACTTCCCGTAGAGATACGCGATGAAGGTTGAGGCGAGAAAAATCGACAGCGTATACGGGATGATCGAGAACGAAGTCTCAATGCTTGACCGTCCCTGCACCACTTGAATGTAAAGCGGGATCAAGAAGTTAGCTGCCGTGCCGACAAAGAGCATGGTAGCCATGCACGCGGTGACCGCACGCTCGGAACTCGTCAGCAAGACTCGCATGTCGAAAATGCGTGTTTTTCCTAAACGGGCCCGCTTACGCAGCCAGATAAAGAAGAACTGACCGCCCATTAGGCCCAGGATGATGAGCAGCGGTGCCGGTGACACGCCCGCGATGGAGAAGGGGGCCTGAGGTGTTGCGACCCACACCCCCCACGCAGCCAATCCGCTGAACCCGAAGCTCAGCAGGATGATGGAACCAGCAGCCACCCCGGCCCCGACCCAGTCGATCGTGAGGCCCGGCTGCGGTGGCACCTTCTTCAGCGTAAAGCTCAACGCAAAGTTCACCGCAGCGAGTCCCACCATCAAGATGAAGGACCAGCGCCACCCGATAGTGGTTGCGAAGGTTCCTGCGATCAGCAGCGCGAGCACACCGGCTGCAGGAATCGCCGCGGCGAGCAAGCCCACCGATTTTGCCTGCTGATCATCCTCGTAATTTGTTGCGATGAACACCGTCAGCGCAGGTGCAATGAGCGCAATAACCGCACCAGATGATGCCTGGGCGATAAACAACACCGCGGGGCTCTGGCTCACGGCGACACCGAGCATCGCGAGTCCGTGAATCACGACCGCGATCTGGAACACTCGACGAGTTCCGAAGCGAGCCCCAACTTTGGCACCGAGCAGAATAAAGGCGGCCATAGCAAACGTTCCAGCGGTAATGGCCGTTCCGACGGATGTTGCCGCAGTGTTCAGATCCTCCGTGATCCCGGCCATCGACACGGTAAGCGCGTTGACGGCGAACGAAGCCTGAATCTGCGTGAGCACCACCACGATGAGCGGAACCCACGAGGCATTGACGCCTGCTGGCACCTTGGTCCCATGCTTTTCAGTCATGTTGTCACCTCTTTTCAAACCCACTGTATTGAGCAGCGGCTCATAATTTCACAGGCTACAGCTTCACGGGCTATCTCGACTAGCCCCTTTTTTACAACCACGCGGCGTCATTTAAAACGGTGAGGTTTTGTTGCGCTCAACTCTTCAGTTTCAGAGCTACTTCAACGACGGCCCGTTAGTATGCCAGGGACTCATCAGACGTGACCGCCACATATGCCCACACCTCAAATTCGAGCGGTAAGAGTCGATCAATGATCGCGCGCCGCACCCTGTCTTCTTCAGAAACACTCCACGCATCAGGTGGAACGACAAAGTCCACTTCAACATAGATTTTCTGGCCGACCTTGCCCGCTCGCACGATCGGGTCGGGAAGATCAAAATCGCTGCGAACGGACTCGATCACGGTGGCAATACTCGCGGCAAGTTTTGGCGGCGGTGCCCCCTCAAGCAATTCGTTCACGCCTCCCCGCACGAGGCGCACGGGCACCGCTGCAAGAACCACACAGGCGATGATCACAAGGAATGGGTCCGCGAATCGTGCCACTTCACGTAAGGGAGTCAACGCGAGCACGGCCACAACGACAGCTCCAGCAACCATGATCACACTGAGAACTGAGCCTGCTTTCCACTGTGCAATTTCAGCCGCAACCAGATCTGAGCCTTGAGCTGTCTTGCGCAGCCACCAGGCAATCACAAAACCCGTCATCCCGGTAATGAACCCATAACTGGAGACGATAACAACGTTCATGTCGCTGCCGCCATCACGGATCACAACGAGTGCGTCGCCGAATGCGAGCACAAGCGTGCCGGCCAACGCCAGCCCTTGGATGACCACCATCAAAGGGGCAAGGGCGTCGCGCCCGAACGGGAATCTGCGGGTCGGACCTGCCGCTGCAGCTCGAGCGGCTTGCAGCGATGCCCAGGAAAGAATCAACCCAATCGCCATATACGCGCCGTCAAAAACGATGATGCGGATGCCAGTCACAACTCCTACGACCAGTGCGCTGACGGCCAACACAATGGAACAAACCAGCGAGTAGCTCAGTGCGCGGCGTTCGCGCTGGCGAGGAGCCAAGGGTCCACCGTCCTTTGATGTGTCAGTACTCATTGCGCCTCCAGAAAATTAGTCTCTTAGCACACGGTGGTTCCTCTTGTATAAGAACCGGGACAATCCGTCCTCTATGAATCCTCCTCATATCCGAACATACGTGTCAACCACTATCTTTTTGCCGGTTGAGGGCGAGCGAGGCGACAAGTGTGCGCTGCCCGATTGGCAGTCGTGTGCGCCCCGCTCGCCTTCCCCTACACAAAGAACGGAATAGCTCCCGTCAGGATCCCGATCGCGAGCATCACAAGCGACACGATCGTTGCACGCCACAGCACCTTCTTGTGGTGGTCACCCAGGTTTACCCCGGCGAGGGAAACGAGCAGCAGGATCGCGGGCACAAGCGGGCTCTGCAGGTGCACCGGCTGGCCAATGATCGAAGCGCGGGCCATCTCGACCGGGTCGATGCCGTAGGCGGCGGCGCTCTGCGACAGCACGGGCAGGATGCCGTAGTAGAAGGCGTCGTTCGACATGAAGAACGTGAACGGGATCGACAGCACACCCGTGATCGGCGCGAGGAACGGACCGACCTCGTTGGGCAGCACGGTCGTGATCCAGTTGGCCATCGCGTCAACCATGCCAGTTCCCGAGAGCACACCAACCAGCACACCCGCCGCGATCACCATCGAGACCACACCGACAATGCTGGGAGCGTGAGCGACAATCTCGCTCGCCTGATCCTTCATCTTGCTGAAGTTCAGCACGAGGGCAAGGCCCGCCCCAACCATAAACACGTAGGGAAGCGGCATGATGTCAATGACCAGCAGCACCATCACGGACGCTGTAAGCAGCAGGTTCCACCAGATCAGCTTGGGTCGCAGGGTCGCACGGTTCGGGTCAAGCATGGTGTCGGCCATCGCGGTGTCGGCAGGATCGACCTCGGCGACGGCAACGGGCGTGCGACCACCCGCGATGGTCACAAGATTGCCGGTGTGCAGCGATGCCCGCGCGCCAGGGCGGCTGTCGGCCCCACGGAAGAGCTTGGGCACACCCGCGAGCAGCCCACCCTCGGGGCTGCCATCGAGACGCTCGTCGCCGAGCACTCCAAGACGGCGACGCTCCTGCAGCCCCAGCATCCACGCAAAACCAAACGCCACAACGAGGCCAATGAGCATAGCGGGGATCATGGGCACAAACACGTCGGAGACCTGCAGGTTGAGCGCGGTTGCGGCGCGAACCGTCGGCCCACCCCAGGGGAGGATGTTCATGGTGCCGTTCATGAGGCCCGCAACACACGTCAGCACAACTGGGCTCATGCCGAGGCGCAGATAGATCGGCAGCATGGCCGAGGTCGTAATGATGAAGGTGGTGGATCCGTCGCCATCCAGCGAAACGGCCGCGGCGAGCAGTGCCGTACCGAGCACCACCTTCGCCGGATCGTTGCCGAGCAGGCGAGTGATGAAACGAATGAGTGGGTCAAATAGCCCCACATCGATCATGATTCCGAAGAACATAATCGCAAACATAAGCAGGGCGGCTGTGGGTGCCATGTTGCCAATTGCCGTGAGCACCATGTCGCCCAACCCGAGCCCGGCACCCGCGAAGAGACCAAACACGGTGGGAACCAGAATCAACGCCACCATCGGAGTCAAGCGCTTCGTCATGATGAGGGTCATAAAGACCAACACCATGGCAAAACCGAGAATCACGAGCACCCACTCCGGGGTATAAACGCGAGATCGTACTCGGGTTTCTCGTCGGCTGCTCTGAGCACAAGAGAGGGCATTACCGCGTGCATGAATAACTCCTTTGTCAATCGGCCACTAACGGCGTCTCGCGCCAAGGTTAGGGAATCCACTACGCAGGATCCAGATAGCTCGCATTTGCGCACGTTTTGCGCGTAGGGTTAGTTTTGCGCATTGTGCTCGACGTTGAATTTGGCGCGTGAGTTGGGAGAATGAAGGCGATGCACTCACCAAGCGCTCCACGGCCCCGCTTCGCGACCCGAGCCCTCTTGCTGCAGCTGGGCACCGTGATTCTTGTGGTCGCCCTCTGCACGGGTGTGTACCTCGCGCTTGCCATGCAACAACTGCGCAAGGAATCTGAAACTTCGGCACTCAACATCGCCCGAACAATGGCCGAGGATCCGACGGTACGGCAACTGGTCACCGAGTTTTCGGCCGATCCCGGCACACCCCTCGCCTCGGGTCTGCGCGACGGTGAGCTGCAGTACACCGCAAAGGCCGTCATGGCCCGCACCGGAGGGCTCTTTGTTGTTGTTACCGACGACCATGGCATTCGGCTCGCACACCCCAACGCCGACCGCCTCGGCGAAGAGGTGAGCACCCCCTACGCCCGGGTTCTTGAGGGCCACGAGGTTGTGGACTGGGAGGTCGGCACGCTCGGCGAATCAGCCCGCGCAAAAGTACCGATCTTTGCACTACAACCAGGCGAACTCGCATCTTCCCGAGGCAAGCCCGTCGGGGAGGTCAGTGTTGGTTTCGAACGCGGCAGCGTCTTCACTGATCTGCCTGCCCTGGCAGGCTCCATCACCCTCGCGGCCCTGGGCTCGCTGGCGCTGGCAACCCTGGCGATGCTGATCATGCGACGACGACTGGAACGGGCCACACTCGGGCTCCAGCCCGAAGAACTCGCCGCGCTCGTGCAGAACCAAACCGCCGTGCTTGACGGTGTGGGCGACGGAGTGCTCGGCATTGATCCTGAGGGGATCGTGCGCGTCTGCAACTCGGCGGCCGAGCGAATGCTCAATCTCTCTGATCCTGTGGGTCAGTCGATTACAGCGCTCGGCCTCTCAGAGGCTCTCCTCAGCTCCCTCGTGCAGCCCGGCACAGGCGGCGAGGATCGCCAGCTCGCTCTTCACGAGGGAGTCGTTCACGGCGACAGGATCCTGTACCTTGAGCAGCGCCCTGTGGAGCGCAACGGCCAGCAACTCGGCCGGGTTGTGATCGTGCGCGATCGCACCGACATCGTGGCTCTCAGCCAGCGACTCGAAACGGTGAGTGCTATGACGGGGGCGTTGCGGGTGCAGCGGCACGAGTTTGCGAACCGCCTCCACGTTGCCACAGGGTTGATCGACGCCAAACGGGTTGCCGAGGCACGCGAGTTTCTGGGGAGCTTTTGGAACGGGGATCAGTGGAGTATCCCGTTCCTGGGCTGCGGACACTCGGCGACTCGTTTCTGCAGGCATTTCTTGGAGCCAAAGCGCTGGAGGCGGGGGAACGTGGTGTGCGATTGCGGGTTGCCGAGGACTCGCACGTGCACGGCACCGTGTGCCGACCGGAAGACACCGCGGCCGTGCTGGGCAACCTGATCGACAACGCGATTGCCGCGGCGGTGCGCGGTCCTGCTCCGCGCTGGGTTGAGGTCACCCTGCTCGATGACGGCACAGAACTGGTGCTGACGGTTGCCGATTCGGGCGCGGGGGTTGCGCCAGGCAGGGACCCGTTCGCGGGCGGCGACTCCGTCGACGAGGCTATCCCTGGCACCGATGCCATTCACGGCCTCGGCATTGGCCTGCCGCTGTCGCGGGAGATCGCGCGAGCGACCGGCGGTGAGCTGTGGCTCATGGACGCCGGGGGATCGCCTGGCGCTGGAGCCGTCTTCGCTGCGCGACTCACCGGTGCCGTCGAAGCGCCACAGCTTGATGGCACAGTTGCAAAGGAGAAGCAATGACCACTCCCATTCGCACTCTCGTGGTCGACGACGATTTCAGGGTGGCCGGGCTGCATCGCGACGTCGTGGCCGCACGACCGGGTTTTGTTGCACTTGAGCCCGCCCTGTCGGTTGCGGACGCGCAGGATGCGATCCGTTCGCATCAGCCGGACCTGCTGCTCGTCGACATCCATCTGCCCGACAGCAACGGTATTGAACTCGTGCGCGCCTGCAACATCGACGCATTTGTCATCTCGGCCGCCAACGATGCACCCACCATTCGGCGTGCGTTGCGTGCGGGTGCCCTCGCCGTGCTCTTCAAGCCGTTTGACCCACGCCTCCTCACGGAGCGGCTCGATCGCTACGCGCGCTTCCGAAACCTCGTGAGTGGCACAGGCCCGCTCGTGCAAGACGAGCTTGACCGCGCGCTGGCGATCCTCAACGGCTCAAACGACCCGGTCACCCTTTCAAGATCAGCGACGGAAAAGCTGATTCTCGAGGCACTCAACACCGACGAGGCCTCGGCCAGCGAGATCGCCGAACTAACCGGAGTCTCTCGTGCAACTGCGCAGCGCCACCTCGTGGCGCTCGCGGCCCGCTCACTCGTGGAGGTGCGGTTGCGTTATGGAGCGACGGGGCGGCCGGAGCACCGTTACGCCGCCGCTTCTACAGCAGAAGGGGTGTGAGCAAACGGCACACCTGCCGTTTGCTCACACCCCTCAACCGCTAAGGACTACGAAGCGCGGTAGTCGGTTACGAGCCGGTAGATGAACGCTGCCATCGCTTGACGCGACAGATCATCCTTCGGCCAATACTCCTTGGTGCTCCCAACTTTGTTGCCTGTGGAGAGTTTCGTGTCGTACATCCACGAGATCTCCTTGTAGAACTTCATCCCCGGCTTCATGTCAGCCAGCTTCGAGACCCGCGGCGCCTTGTACGATTTCGCAGTTGCGTCCTTCGACGCTTCAAGACGGTAGATAAACGCTGCCATCGCTTCACGCGAAAGCGGCTCGTGCGGACGATACGTCGGCTTCCCCGACGGCTCGGCCCACCCCGTGGAGTAACCCTTCTCGTACATCCACGCCATCTCCTTATAGAAGGAATCGCCCGGCTTCACGTCAGCGAACGGAGACACCGCAGGTGCTTTGTAAGCCTTCGATGCTTCCATGCGGAAGATAAACGCTGCCATCGCCTGGCGCTCAAGATTATCGGCCGGCTTGTAGAGCGGTTTGCCTGCAGGCTGACGCCATCCCGTGGAGTACTTCATGCACTCCATCCAGTCGATCTCCTTGTAGAACTTGTGCGAGAGCGGTGTATCCGCGAACACCGGAACGGGACGCGGCGCAGAGCACTTGATCACGGGTTTCGGTGGCGTCACATCGCCCCCGAGGTCCAACACCACCGTTGCAGTGGCGACCTCTCCGTTGATCGTCTGGACGACATCAAGATTCTTCTTGCCAGACCCCTGAATATTTACCTCAAGGCCCCAGTTTCCGTCCTCATCAACGGTGGCAAGCCCAAGCTTGGTACCTTCAATACTCACTTCGACAGTTGCGAGTTGCTCGCCAGTTCCCTTCAGAACAACGGTCCCAGCTTGAACTGCTTCACCACTCTCGTGTGAAGTAACTACAACGGGAAAAGAACTGAGGACGGCAAACGGGAATACACCCTGGTCATCATCAGCATCAAACCAGCCGAACAACGCACTGGACTTTCCCGATGCTGGGGCGGTATCGCCCATCAGCAGAGCACCACGTGCATCACCACCTGAGGGATCCGCAACTGTGGATAGGAGACGCCAACCGTCGTTCTCCCATTGCTGGAGTGGATCATTCACGTCGCAAGTGGCAACTTCAATTTCAGCTCCCTCCTCAAGGGAAGCTGGAGCTTTCAAACATTCATTTCCATCGAACTCTGCGAGCCCAGAAGAACCGACAGCCGGGATCGACCACCGTGAGGCAGAGAGTTTCGCCCGCGATTGTTGAGTTCTGCTGAAAGCAGTATCCCTAGACTGAGACTGAGCAAACACCTCTTGTTCAAGTTTGCCCCCGCTGACCGAGAAGGCATAAAAATTGCTCGTGTTCGTGACATTTTCCATTGCGTAGATTGCATATCCACTGACAGGTGCGGCGCTCGCAGCCTGGGCGGTCACCGTAAGCCCGGTAAATGCCACGACGGCAGCGACTACACCGGCTACAATCCCTCTTCCAGACCTGCCCGTTTTAAATTTACTCTTCATAAGACTTTTGCTATTTCCCCTAATTGCTTTGGCACGATCTAAATGACGAGATCGAGTCATAAACAATCCTGATGCCTCTTCTGCGCCGCCCGAGAGGCGTGAACAAAAATTAGGTGCAAATCTGTGCAGCGGTGGCAGAAGAAACACGCTCTTGAGTATTTCCAACGCAGAAGTTTAGGTGTGCTCTACACGAAACCACGAGTAACAACGGTGCCAAAGTAACAAAGGGTGTTGGGAGTGACTTCACAGCCACTCCCAACACCCTATCGCTGACCCGAACGACTACGCGCGGTAGTCAGTCACCAGTCGATAGATGAACGCCGCCATCGCCTGACGCGACAGCTTATCCTTCGGCCAGTACTCCTTCGTGTCCCCGACCCGGTTACCCGTGCTCAGACCCTCGTCATACATCCACGAGACCTCCGTATAGAACTTCATCCCCGGCTTCATATCCGCCATCGGCGACACCTTCGGAGCCCGGTAGCCCTTCGGTGCCTCAAGGCGATAAATAAACGCCGCCATCGCCTCACGCGACAGCTTGTCCTTCGGCCGGAAGGTCGGCTTACCCGTGGTTTCTGCCCATCCCGTGGAAGTCTTCGACTCGTGCATCCAGGCAATCTCACGATAGAACGGATCCCCCGGCTTCACATCAGCAAACGGCGACACCTTCGGAGCTTTGTAGGTCTTGTCGGCTTCCATGCGGAAGATAAACGCGGCCATCGCCTCGCGTGAGAGATTATCCTGCGGCTTGTACAACGGCTTGCCGACCGGCTGACGCCATCCCGTGGAGTACTTCATGCACTCCATCCAGTCGATCTCCTTGTAGAACTTGTGCGAGAGCGGGGTATCCGCGAACACCGGAACGGGACGCGGCGCAGAGCACAGATCGGAGACAGCGGTTCTCATTTCGACCGTGAACCGGCGCTCGTCTGAGCCAGCAACATTTGTCGCCTTGACTGTGAAAGTGAACTTGCCCGCCTTTGTAGGTGTACCAGTGATCTTGCCCGCACTAGCGTCCAGTTTCAGGCCGGTCGGTAGTGATCCCGAACTCACCGAAAAAGACAAGGGAGCGGTGCCAGTTGCCTCGACCTGTCCCGAATACACGGTTCCAACCATGCCGTCACCAACACTCTTGGTCACAATGGCCGGAGCAGTCGCACTGGGCGGGGCAGCCTGCACCACAAACTTTGCGACACCACTGAACAGCTTCGGCGAGGTTCCCGAGCTCCAGGAGACCTCGTACTCACCAGCCTCAGGGAAGGTCAACTCGCCCTGTCCACTGCTGTAATACGCGCTATTGAGCGGCAGCACACTGCCGTCAACATCAGTGACAGAAAAAGTAAACGGCTTACCCGCAACAGGCCCCGTTACCTCAGGAATCTGGTCAAACACCGAGCGAGTCTGAAGCTTTGTGAGTGCGTTCAAAGGCGATGCGTCAAGGACATAGTTGTATGGCAGGTAGAGGGCGGTCAGATTTGTGAGTCCCGCCAGAGGAGCAACATCACTAACCTTGTTGGCGCTGAGTCTCAGATCAGTAAGCGCGGTCAGCCCGGCAATCGGAGAGACGTCGCTAATACCGTTGTTAATCACCGAAAGCGCGGTCAGGCCGGTCATGCCAGAAACCTGGCTGAGATCGCTGACCGAGTTATTGGCCACGTTCAGTGATGTGAGCGACGGAGCATCAGCGAGCGACGCGACGTCAGTGAGTTTGTTGTCAGAGAGGGTAACGCTGGTGAGTGCCGGCAACTTCGAGAGCGGCGTTACGTCAGAGACAAGGTTGGTACCCATGTCCAAGACTGAGAGATTGGAGAGACTCGAAAGCGGAGTCAGGTCAGAGATCCCATTGCTCCAGCCGTTAATGTGGGTCAACTCGGTGAGATTCGTGAGTGGAGTGAGATCTGACGCCTGATTCGTCGAGAAGTAAAGGGTCTTCAATCCCACCAACCCAGAGAGCGGCCTCAGATCGGAGATCTGGTTTGAGTTGATCGTGAGACTTCTCAAGGCACTGAGCTGAGACAGCGGCGACAGGTCACTAATCGAGTTCTTCGAGAGCGAAAGTGTTGAAAGCTTGGTCGCATGCTGAAGCCCCTCGAGCGAGGTGATACCGGCCGAGGCGCACGTGAGCGCAGTTAATCCAGCAAGGTCTTTTTCTGTCACTACAGTGCCAACGGACCTCTTCAACTGAGTGTTGACGCAGTTCTGCAATCCAGTCTCAAGCGCAACGGGATCTGTGTCAGCCGCGTTTGCTGTCTGCGCGGTCATCGTAAGTCCGGTAAACGCCAAAGCAGCGGCAACTGCGGCCGCCATCAGCCGTCTTCCAGACATGACGCTAGAAGTGCTATTCATGAAAAGTAATTTCCCCCAATTTATTGCCTATCCAAGTCATGGATAGCCTCATGCAATATTGATGCACCAATGATCTGGCAAGAGTGGGGCGAACAGCATTTAGGGGCAAATCTATTCTGCAATAGGAACATGACCCGCACCTTGAGTGTTCTTGTGTCTGAGAAATAGGTGAGGGATGCACCCACAAATGAGTGATCACAACGGCGAATACTGCCGCTGTTGCCTTTAGAATCAGAGCGGGGGAAGTGGGTCTGGGGACAATGTTTATCTTCAAAGAATCAGTCGAACGCGCCTTGGCCGCCGTTCGCATGGGCCAGCACGTCCGCATCATAGGCAAGCGACTCAGCGGTCGCACCACCATATTGCGAGGACTTATTACTTCGCTGGAAAGCTCAGGCGTTCAAGTCATTCAGGCGACGGGTGGAAACACCTTGAACGGTCAGATTGGGTATGCGATCGATCAGGTCGCAGCAGCCGTCAACACTGAACTTGGTGCACGTAGCGTTTTCAGTATGGTTGAGGCCCTCTCCCAAGAGATAACCCCCGGCTCCGTCCTCGCTCTAGACAACGTCCACAACATGGATGCGTTGTCGCTACAAGTAATCAGTGAAGTTCGTGAGCGAATCGGCATTCGGATCGTCGCAACAGAACTGGTTGGCAGATCACGGGTTGCCGACCTGTCGCCCGTGTGGCCAGAGACACTCATTTGGGTTCCCGATCTGGACCTCACAAACTGCGCGCTACTGGCGCACCATGTTCTGGGTGGCCCCGTCGATACCAGGCTCTTATCACTCGTGTACTCAAAATCCGGCGGCAACGCTGGCCTCGTCGTTGCGCTGCTTGAGAGCGCCAGAAGTGCTGGTCTCACTGAAAAGCGCAACGGCGTCTGGATTTCAACCACCGGTTATCTTTGGAATGAACACCTCAGTGCACTCCTCGATGGATTGCTCTGCGATCTTTCAGAGGATGAACGTGATCTCTTGATCTCGTTAGCGACGGAGGGTCCTCTTTCAATCGAAGTGTTGCAACAACGGAGTTCAGACAAAACCCTGAGGCGACTCTTTGAACTACGGTTCATAACGCGCGTCGGATACGAAGAGCCGTGGTTAGCTCAAGTCTGGCCGCTCATCCTGTCGGCGCGCTTTCAGCGCGCAAACCCTTACTATGCCGAGACGCTCCCCGGGAAAAGCCAAAGGGCGATCAGCGCAAACTCATCACTGGTGCAGCCGGCACATGACCCATCCGCGGGGAGCGGGCTAGCCTACCTAGCCCGCACATTTGCCAACCACGAGAGAACAACGATTGACCAGTCATTCCGCACTTGGCAGGCGGAACCCACCACGTCAAACGCACTTCGCTATCTCGATATCGCTTTGGGATCCGAGGAAGAACGTCTCAATATCCTGAATGTATTCAACGCAAGCTTGAGCGAAGGCCCACTTTCTGACCGCAACGATGTCATCCTTTACTATCGCTACACCCAGTGGTTACTCCTGGTAGAACGCGACCGAGAACAGGCCACAACTCTCATAGCAGCCCTCGCGGTAACCTCCAACCAATGGTCGTCTGGCGTTTCTTCCATGTTCAGGTTCCTAGAGGCATTCAACGGTGCGCCCGTCTATGAGAGCGATGTCGACGATCCCGGGGAAGACGCGGATGACCTGTGTCATTCTTCACGACTTGGCCTCGACCTCATTCGCGGAGATCTGCCCTCTATACGGGAAAAACTCGCGAAAACGAAGAACCGTCCGGGACTCAAAAAGGTGCGCACTTACATTGAGCCTGCCGTGCTCTCACTCGAGGGTCGCGTAAAGGACAGCATCGAGCTTGCGGAGGCCTACCGCAAAGACGCACTCACACGTTTTGATAGGGTGAGTTACCTCAATCTTTCCTACACGATCGCGCTTGGAGCACTCTATCTTGGCGATGATCAACTCCTGTCAAACACACTCTCTGAGGCAAGCATCATTGGCCGACCCGGCATCGTATTCAGCCCAGTTTATGGGGCGATTTTAACGCTCAAGGCCATGGAGTCGAACGTTCAAGGACACCCCCTTCTCCGCGACGACTTACTCCGTGAAGCCAAAGCTGTGTCGCCCATGCTAGGCCCGTTCTTAGGCATGGGTGCAGAAAGCATGCTGGGATACTTTGAGCTGGATGAATACGCCGATCATTTTGATCAGTCAATGGCAGAACATGTTATGCGACGTGTGAACCTCGGCTACTATCCAGGAGCGATTCAGTCCGCGGTTATGGCCCTTACTTCTCAGTGGGGCTCGCAAATCGTCGTTGCACTTGAAAAAGCGTTTGATGTTGCCCCGCTGGGAGCCTATACAAACATCGTTCAAGCCGCTCGTTTACTTGAAGACGGGAACGCCCAAGCAGCAAATGATTGGGCTCGAACGTTGCCCGAGTACGCAGAAGAGTGGCATCTGATTGAACAGCTCTGGGGCTCCGCCATTAGAAATGCTGCTCACTACGGCAACCACAGCTACGCAACCGAATTGCAGTCAGGTTTTCCGCGAGAACTTGCTCCTCGAGCTCTGGAGGGGTCCGAACCTGAGAACACAAGCATTGATCGCCTCAGCAAGAGGGAGCGGCAGGTGGGGCTGTTGGCCGAAGAGCTCTCAAACCCTGAAATCGCAGAGCGTCTACACATCAGCAAGAGGACGGTAGAGAATCATATTTCTAACGCGCTCAGAAAGACGGAAAGCAGAGATCGAGTCGAACTCTCTGGCCGCATAAGAACCGCCTTCCCGAACAGCGGGGATTAGCGTGAACGAAAACCTTAAGCCGTCGCAATCGCCAGAATTGGCTGGGAGGTCGGTTTTCCGGTGGGTGAGCCACCGGCTGGCTCAACGGTAACCGCCACCACATCACCTGAGGCGAACGAGTCCGTGACGAACATCGTGTCTTCGCCCTCGGAAGGGCGCATGAGGCCAAGCGAGGTCGCCTTCTCACCGCGCACGATCCACAACTCGTAGTCCTCGCCCTTTTCGGCGGGTGCCATGTTTTTCGCGACCAGCACGGCGCGGCCCTGCGCGTCGGACCAGTGCAGAGTCGCCGTGGCGTCCCCCACCTTCGCGGTCTGTGAACCCGCGTCGGGTGCCGATTCGATCTCTTGCAGTGCAACAATCGCGGGAGCCTTCGGCGCGAACGACTCCAGCATGTTCGGACCAAACAGCACCAGCGTGAAAAGGATCACCGAGGCGGCGAGCGCAAACGCACCCACACGCCAGGCGCGTCGAGGCGTCGGCTGATCCTCACCGCCAGCCGAGGCAGGCTCAGGATCGGCTCCGCCTTCGCTCAACGAAGCCACCACCTGCGGCACCGCGTCAATCGCTCCGAGAATCTGGTCTCGCAGCTCCGGGCGGGGCGGCACCTCGGGCAGGCTCCGCCCGAGCCCGGCCGCAACCGCGAGGTCTTCGTCAACAATCTGTTGCCACTCGGGGTGAGCGGCGAGCGCGGCCCCGAAAGTCTGCTCTTCTTCCGGAGAAAGCGCACGCAGCGCGTGTCCCGACGAGAGGTCGCGGAACTCTTGGGGATTCATCGCGCCACCTCCATTTCTGTTCTGAGTCGCGACAGACCGTCACGCATGCGAGTCTTGATGGTTCCGAGTGGAGCACCGACGAGAGCCGAGATCTCGCGCTGGCTGTAGCCGCCGAAGTATGCGAGCACGATCGTCTGGCGCTGGGCCTCGGGCAGGGTGTCGAGGGCGCGTGTGGCCCTCGATCCGTCAATGAGTAACTGAACGTGATCTTCAACCGATGCCACCGGTGAATGCAGATTCTGCAAACCAACCTGTTCTTCGCGGCGAGCGCGTGATGTGGCGGAGCGCACCCGGTCGACAGCGCGGCGATGGGCAATCGTAAGGATCCAGGATCGTGCGTGTCCGCGATCCTGATCGAACGAAGCCGCCGACTGCCACACCTCGAGGAAGACCTCTTGCAGTACCTCTTCGCTCTGCGAGCGATCAACGAGCACCCTCAAGATCAGGCCGAACACCCTGCCCGACATCATGTCGTAGAGTGCGGCAAAGGCGGTGCGGTCGCCGCAGGCAGACTGGGCAAGAGCAACGTCAGCAGGATCACTCCCGCTACCGTCCTCCGGTATTTCAACCCCGTCAATAACCATCTCCATAAGCATGCCCTATCCACCTCCTCCTTCACTCCCCTTGACACCTGACTGTTACCCGAAGGTAAATGAGTAGACCTGGAGGCCGGGTGACACCTTCACTTGCAGGTTGCCCTTGGTCACGTGGTTCCCTGCCAGCACCTCGTAGGAGCGCGGGGTGCCACTCACCTTCACCACTTTCAACGTTTTCCCGTCGCGGCTCACGGCGAGGGACCCCTCGCCCGCCACGACGATCCTCACCTCGCTGGCATGATAGGTCAGCTGGATCGTGCCCTCCTGCTTCGCTGGGCTCGCGAACTGGGTCTGCACTTTCCAGTCGCCACTCAGCGCGAAGGTGTCTTTCTTCTGGTTGTCGGGCAGTTGATACTCGCGCTCACCCGCGCTGTACTGTCCTGGCCCAGCAAAGTTGACATCTTTTGAGGATCCGAGGAAGGTCTCCGGGGTCGTCGCGCCCCGCTCTGGGGTGCGGTCTGCGACCTCGGTCGCTGCTGGCAGTCGTGCGTCGGGGTTCGCATCTTTCAACAGTTCTCGAATCATCTTCTCCGTCGCCGCGTAGTTGCCCTCGCCAAACGAGATGTGCCGCACGGTGCCCGTTGCGTCGATCAGGTAGTGAGCGGGCCAGTAGCGGTTGCGATAGTTGGTCCAGGTAGAAAGGGTGTTGTCGAGCGCGACCGGGTAAGTGATACCGAAGTCTTTGGCCCCGGCTTCCACGTTCGCCCGCTCCTTTTCGAACGCGTACTCGGGTGAGTGCACACCGATCACCCGCAACCCCGCGTCTCGGTAGGCCTTGTCCCAAGCAACAACGTGAGGAATCGAGCGCTGGCAGTTAATGCAGGAGTACGCCCAGAAGTCGACGAGCACCACGTTGCCCTTGAGTTCCTTCAGATCGACCGGGTCGCCATTTGGTGTATTCAGCCACGAGTCGATTCCCTTAATGCTCGGCGCGGTGCCACACGATTCGAGCTCCACGGCTCCGTTGGTGCACTTGTCGAGGTCGCGGTTCTCGTCGGTGACGAGTCCACCGAGGTTGAGTGCCCGCTCCCCGCGTCACTCGAGGCAAGATCTTTCTGCAGCCCCGCGGTGTAGTCGGGCAAGAGGCGCTGTATTGCCTGCGGCACGTTAAACGCGAGCCCCACGGCCAGCGCTATCATGGCGATGGCGGCGGCGATCCGAATGCCGCGCTCCTTGCTGCGGAAGAACTTGATGCGCTCGACCAGCCCGCGGCCCGCGAGGGCAAAGATGAGCAGCGGGATCGCGACGCCAATCGCAAACGAAACGGTCAACAGCACCGTGCCCACGCCTATGGTCCCCGTCGCCCCTGCGACAATAATCGCCGCGAGCACGGGTCCCGCGCACGGCACAAACACCGTGCCGAGAGCGAGGCCCATGCCAAAACCGTTGCCCTTTTCGTTGACCTTGCGCCGCGGCAACCACTGGAACGGTTTCTCAAGCAGTTGCTCAAAACGCGGAAACAGCATTCCAACGCCGATGATGAGCAGAACCGCGACGCCCGCCCAGCGGATTGTGTCTTGCGGCAGTGACAGCAGCCCGAGCAAGAGGGATCCCAGCAGCGTGACAATGGTGAAGCTCGTGACGAGCCCCGCGATCACGAAGTAGGGCCTGCTGCGCGGTGCCTCGATCACCTCGGGTTTGTTGCCCGCTCCCGCCGACTGTGCGCCCGCGGTGAGAAAGATGACCGGTAGCACCGGCAAAATGCAGGGCGAAATGCCTGTGATGAGACCACCGAGTAGGCCGATCAGAATGGTGTCCATTTGGTTCCTCCGAGCCTCCGGTGTTGCTATCACAGAGCTATTCGGAACCGAGGGGTTATTTGGATTGGTGCGGCTCTTGATCCTGAATCCAAAAAACTTTTCAAAAATTTCCCATCCACTTTCGCGAGGGCTCCGAATCACTCTCAGACCGCGGAACACCGCGGTGGACCACTCGAAGAGGAGCACGTCATGTTTACGACCAGGAAGACCCTCACCGCAGCCTTCGCTCTGACACTCGTTGGCGCGTTTGCCTTGACCGGCTGTTCAATGGAGGACACGTCGAAATCGGCCGAGCAGGAGCAGACCACTCCTGAGGCAACCACACCAGACAACAGCGACAGCATGACCACTGCCGATCCGGCAGCGAATCTTGTCGGGACCGGCTGCGCCGCCTACGCCGAAGCAGTACCGGACGGTGCAGGATCCATCATGGGCATGTCGCAGGATCCCGTCGCAGTCGCGGCGTCGAACAACCCCATGCTGAAGACCCTGGTCACGGCGGTGAGTGGCAAGCTGAACCCCGACGTCAACCTTGTTGACACCCTCAACGGAAGCGAGTTCACGGTGTTTGCACCGGTCGATGATGCGTTCGCCAAGATCGATCCGGCAACCATCGATTCGCTGAAGACCGACAGCAAAACGCTGACCTCGATCCTGACCTACCACGTGGTGCCCGGCCAAATCGAACCGGCCGACATCGCGGGAACCCACAAGACCGTAGAGGGGAACACACTCACGGTGACCGGCTCTGGTGACTCGCTCAAGGTGAACGACGCGAGTGTGATCTGCGGCGGCGTGCAGACGGCAAACGCAACGGTCTACCTCGTAGACACCGTGCTGATGCCACCGGCAAAGCAGTAGTCAGTAACCAAACTAACCACAGGAGGGTGAGTGCGATTCGCACTCACCCTCCCGAAGTTTTGCCGCTATTGTGCGTCGCGCCAGTAGGTTTGCACTCGCTGCCCGCCAGCCAGCTTGATCTGCCCCTGCGGCTGGTAACCCTCACGCTCGTAGCGCGCATCGTTGGCCGGGTTCGACGACTCAAGATACGTGTCGGTGCCCGCCGCGTCGTAGCGCGCGGTCGAAAGCCGCAGCAGACCCATGCCCTCGCCATTGCCGCGGGCCTCGGGAGCAACCGCGAGCAGCGAGAGATAGGCGTGAGGCTTCTTCGGCCGAGCCTCACCGAAGACATCACCCGCATCGAACAGTGCCTGCGCGGGTTCTGGCGGCAGAATCCGCTTCACCATTTCGGCGTAGGCGTCGTGCGAGTCGGCCGCGACCTCGTCCTCCCCCGGCGGAAACCAGATCGCAAGCGCCCGGATCGCGCCGTCGTCGCCCACCACCACCAGCGACTCATTCCAGCGCAGTCCCTGGTCAGCCATGAAGGTCCAGTACTCGGTTGCCTGCGCGCGACGCTGCTCGGCATCGGGAAACGTAGGCCCCCACACCGGATCATCGAAGAACGCCTCCGTCAGCACACGCGCGATCTCGGGCAGGTCGGTGGCGACGGGGTGGCGAACATTCTGGGGCAGAACGAAGTCGGTCATGTGGTGATCCTACCCTCGAAGTTTCGGGCTTATGTGATCGCCGCAGCCCGGGGTTCCGCAGGATCGGCATCCAGCTGCAACCGGTACCCCATTCCGGCCTCGGTCAAGATATGCACGGGCTCGCTCGGGTTTCGCTCAAGTTTCTTGCGCAGCTGCGCGATGTAGAGCCGCAGATAGCCGGAATCGCTCACGTGGTCGGTGCCCCAGATGCTCGAGAGCAAAGTCTGTCGCGTCACCAACTTGCCCGGGTTACGTAGGAGCAGTTCTAGCACGTGCCACTCTGTGGGAGTCAACCTCACGTTGTGAGTCTCGCCACCGTCGATGCGCGTCACACTGTGCGAGGCGAGGTCGACCAATACCCCTCCAAAAGCCACCACGGGGTCGGGCTCGTGCTGAGGCGCACGCCTCGTGAGAGCTCGAATACGCGCGAGCAGCTCCTCAATCGAAAACGGTTTCGTCACGTAGTCATCGGCACCAACGTCTAGCGCTTCGACCTTGTCGGCTGCCCCGGTGCGGCCAGAAACCACAAGTATCGGTGCGGCCGTCCATCCACGAATCCCTTGGATCACAGTCATGCCGTCCATCTTCGGCATGCCGAGATCGAGCAGATAGATGTCGGGCTGATGGTCGACGGCCATTGACACGGCTGCCGCACCGTCTTGCGCGGTGAACACCTCGTACCCCTTAGCCGTGAGGGTAATACTCAGCGCACGCAGAATCTGCGGATCGTCGTCCGCGATCAGGATCTTAATCACCCGTTCCATCGCCTCGATCCCCTATCGAACCCGCTCCTGCCTCGGGCAGCGCTATCACCATCGTAAGTCCTCCGCCCGGTGTGTCTTCTGGTTGCAATTGTCCGCCCATACCCTCGATAAACCCCTTAGAAAGTGCGAGCCCCAACCCGAGGCCGGTCGAGTTATCGGTGTCACCAAGGCGCTGGAACGGCACAAATGCATCATCGCGCCGCTCGGGCGGAATCCCCGGGCCGTGGTCAACGATACGTATCTCGACCACGTGATCGAACTCACTCGTGGTGATGCGAGGCCGTTTGTCGGGCGGACTGTGCCTCGCTGCGTTCAGCAGCAGATTGACGATCACCCGCTGCAGCAGCACGGGATCGGCCGCGACCGCCGACACCTCAGCGTCGAGCGAGATCTCGACCTGATCCGGCCCGAACTCCAGCTCATCGAGTGCGGTTGCGATGACCCCCGAGCAGTCAACCGGCATCAGGGTAATACCGAGCACTCCGGCTTGTAGACGGCTCACGTCAAGCAGATCGGTGACCAGCTTGGCGAGGGCCTGCAGGCTCTCGTCGGCTGTGGTGAGGAGCTCCTCGCGATCCCGCTCGCTGAGGGCGGCTCCCGCGCTGAGCAAACCACCGACCGCAGCGCTCGCGCTCGCGAGGGGCCGCCGCAGGTCGTGGCTCAATGCGGAGAGCAGGGCGCTTCGCACCCGGTCGCTCGCGGCGAGCGGTTCGACCTCGCTGGCCGCGTCTTCGAGGTCACTGTGTTCCAGCGCCGCGTTGAGTTGAGCAGCGATCACCGCGAGCAGGCGTCGCTCGGAGGCCTGCAACTCGGAGCCGTACATCTCGAGGGTTGCGCCGTCCTCCAAGTCAACGGTGTTGGTGGGCGGCACCGCTGGCGCAGCGGGTGTGCCCGATTCGGCGAGCGTACGATCCGGCTCCACAAGGCGCACGTAATCTAACCCGAACGACTCCCGCGTACGCTCCACCAGCGCCGGAATCGCTTCCTCGCCACGCAGCACACTGCCCGCAACGGTCTGCAGCATCTCAGATTCTGCTGCCGCACGGCGGGCGACTCGGGTCTGGCGCGCGGCGCGATCCACGATGAAACTCACCAGAATTGCAATTGTCACGTAGAGCACGACCGCAATCATGTGGCTTGGCTCGCTGATGGTGATGGTGTGGCGGGGATCTATGAAGAAGTAATCGAGAGTGAAGCCCGAGAGCAGCGCGGCGAAGAGCGCTGGCCAGATGCCACCGATGAGTGCCACAACTACCACGAGCAGTTGGTAGCTCAGCACCTCGGAGGTGATCGACTCCGGAACATGCATGGCTTTCAGAGCCCAGGTCAGCAGAGGTCCACCCGAGAGCGCGAGCAGAAAACCCGCGATGCGACGCTTCAATGAAAGCGCCCCGCCGATCCTTGGCAGCAGGCTGCCGCCGCCCGCGGCCTCGTGATTGACGATGTGTACGTCGATGTCACCGGCCTCACGAATCACGGTGGCACCGATGCCGGGGCCCGTGAGCAGCGCGGCGATCCTGCTGCGCCGGCTCACACCCAGCACGAGCTGCGTCGCGTTAACCGAACGCGCAAACTCCACGAGAGCAGTGGGGATGTCTTCACCCGCCACCTGATGGAAAGTCCCACCGAGTTGCTCAACGAGGCGCCGCTGCTCCGCAACGGCCGCGGGGTTCGTGCTGCGCAGACCGTCTGGACTGATGATGTGCACCGCAATCAGCTCGCCACCCGAGGAGCGCGACGCGATCCGCGCGGCCCGCCGCAGCAGCGTCTCACCCTCACGCCCGCCAGCGAGCGAGACCACGACGCGCTCCCTGGCCTCCCAGGTCTTGTCGATGTTGTGCTCGGAGCGGTAACGCATGAGCGCCTGGTCAACCTCGTCGGCGAGCCAGACCAGGGCAAGCTCGCGCAGCGCAGTCAGGTTGCCAAGGCGAAAATAGTTGGAGAGCGCCGCATCGATGCGCTCGGCGGGATAGACATAGCCGTCGGAGAGACGATCACGCAGTGCCTGCGGCGCGAGATCAATGACCTCAACCTGGTCTGCATTGCGAAGCACCTCATCGGGCACGGTCTCTCGCTGAGGAATGCCGGTGATGCGCTCAACAACGTCGTTGAGCGACTCGATGTGCTGAATATTGACGGTGGTGATCACGTTGATGCCCGCTTCAAGCATCTCTTCAACGTCTTGCCAGCGCTTCTCGTTGCGGGTACCCGGAGCGTTTGTGTGGGCGAGTTCGTCAACGAGCGCCAGCTGCGGGTGCCTTCTGAGCACGGCATCGAGATCCATTTCTTCGAGCTCGATACCACGATGGCCGAGACGACGCATCGGAAGCCGCTCAAGCCCCTCGGTCATCGCTGCGGTCGCCGCGCGGCCGTGAGTCTCCACGATCGCGATCGCCACGTCTTTGCCCTCCCCAACGAGGCGGCGCCCCTCCTCGAGCATCGTGTAGGTCTTACCAACGCCGGGGCAGCGCCGAGCAGCACACGCAACCGCCCGCGTTTCGACACGACTACCTCTCTGTCAGCTCATCAAGTGCCAGATTGAGCTCCAGCACGTTTACTGTCCGCTCCCCAAGTATCCAAGATTCCGGCCCTTAGTGTGAGCCTCGACCAGTTGCCGCACGCGTTCGGCTGAGATGCCGCGGGCCTCAGCGACCCGATCGACCTGGATCGCGGCGTACTCAGTGCTGATGCTGGGATCGAGCCCCGACGCCGACGCGGTAACGGCATCGGCCGGCACCCTGCTCTCGAGCACCCCCTCAAAATTTGCGATCGCTTCTCTGCGATCCCTAATCGACTCAATTAGCTCGGTGTTTTCCGGGCCGAGATTGCTGCCACCCGAGGCTTTTCCGTCGTAGCCACCCGCCGAAGGCCGCATCTGAAAGTACTCCGGAATTGGTGCGCCCTCCGCATCGGTGAAGCTTTGGCCGATAAGCGAAGATCCCACCGCCACTCCCGATTTGTCGTGCACCATTGAACCGTTGGCCTGGGCGGGAAACAGCAACTGACCCACACCCGTCAGTAGCACGGTGTAGGCGACACCGAGCACCAGAGTGAACAGTGTCAGGGCACGAACCGCTACCCAGAGTGTCCGGCTTGTGGACCGCATTGACGTGTTCAAGACGTCCTCCTTAGAATCCTGGAATTATGCGAACAACGAGGTCGATCAACCAGATACCGACGAACGGGGCGACGACGCCACCAAGGCCAAAGACCAACAGGTTGCGACGCAAAATACTGGAGGCATCACCCGGGCGATACTTAACCCCGCGCAGGGCAAGCGGGATCAGGAACACGATCACAATCGCGTTGTAGATGATTGCGGAGAGCACAGCAGAGGCCGGTGAGTTGAGGCCCATGAGGTTCAGAGCAGCGAGTTGCGGGAAGACCCCCATGAACATTGCGGGCACGATCGCGAAGTACTTCGCCAGATCGTTGGCGATAGAAAAAGTGGTGAGTGATCCGCGCGTAATGAGCAACTGCTTGCCGATGCGCACCACTTCAAGAAGCTTCGAGGGATCAGAGTCAAGGTCGACCATGTTGCCAGCTTCCTTCGCCGCCGAGGTGCCGGAGTTCATCGCAACACCCACATCGGCCTGCGCCAGGGCAGGAGCGTCGTTGGTGCCGTCACCCGTCATAGCGACGAGCTTGCCCCCCTCTTGCTCTTTGCGAATGTATGCGAGCTTGTCCTCGGGAGTTGCCTCTGCAAGGAAGTCATCAACGCCCGCCTCTTTTGCTATCGCGGAAGCAGTAAGTGCGTTGTCACCCGTCACCATCACGGTGCGAATGCCCATCGCGCGCATCTCGGCGAACTTCTCGCGCAATCCTTCTTTCACCACGTCTTTCAGGTGAACGACTCCGAGCACCCGCCCCTCGCCCGCGGGGTTCTTCACCGCAACGGTCAGTGGGGTACCACCACTCTGCGAGATTCCAGTGATCTTCTCCTGGAGTTCTGCGGAGAGCGCGGCTGATGGCGCTTGTCCATCGGCTTCGAGCCAAGCAGCCACCGCCGATCCCGCGCCCTTTCGAATTTGGGTGCCGTCAGGCAGATCAAGCCCCGACATGCGCGTTTGAGCAGTGAAGGGAACGATCTCACCGACCGCACCGCGGTCAATGGCGAGGCCACTACCCTCGGTTATCAACGCCTCTGCGAGCTCAACGATCGACAAGCCCTCTGGCGTCGGGTCGGCAAGCGAGGAAAGCGCCGCCGTGCGGATCAGCGTATCGCGATCCACCCCGGTCAGCTCCAAGAAATCGCTCGCCCTGCGATTGCCGTACGTAATCGTGCCGGTCTTGTCGAGCAACAGCGTTGTCACGTCACCCGCCGCCTCGACCGCACGACCCGACATTGCGAGCACGTTGCGCTGCACAAGGCGATCCATACCCGCGATGCCGATGGCGCTGAGCAAGGCGCCGATAGTGGTCGGGATTAGGCAAACCAACAGCGCCACGAGCACCGGCACACTCACTGGTGCCGCCGCGTACGAGGCAATCGGATTGAGGGTCAGCACGACGACCACAAAAATGATCGAGAGGCTGGCCAGCAAGATATTGAGTGCGATCTCGTTCGGTGTCTTCTGCCGTGCCGCACCCTCGACCAACGAGATCATGCGGTCAACGAAGGTCTCACCCGGCTTCGAGGTGATCCGCACCACAATCCGGTCCGAGAGCACCCGCGTGCCGCCGGTGACCGCCGAGCGGTCGCCACCCGACTCACGCACCACGGGTGCAGACTCACCCGTTATCGCGGACTCATCAACTGAGGCAATGCCCCACACGATGTCGCCGTCGCCCGGGATCAGGTCGCCCGCCGCCACCACGACAACGTCGCCCAGGCTCAGCTCTGACGAGGCGACACTAGCGAGGGTGGCGTGTTCAACCGCCGGGTCGCCTATCTCGTCGTAGTTTTCGACCAGGTTCGCGACGGTGCTTGTGCGCGTCTTGCGCAAGCTCTCTGCCTGCGCCTTACCGCGACCCTCGGCAACCGACTCGGCCAGATTTGCGAACAGCACCGTCAACCACAGCCAGATCGCGATCGCAGCTGTGAACGATCCAGGCACCTTTGTACCGCCCGATTCGGCAGGGCCGCCCAGAAACGGCTCCGCCAACGCGAGCAACGTCGTGAGCATCGCCCCGATCCAGACGACAAACATGACCGGATTGCGCAGTTGCTCGCCTGGATTGAGCTTGTGGAAGGCACCGGGTAAGGCCGCGCGAATCTGCGGCCAAGAGAGACCGCGGGAAGCAGGCTTTGTGCGGAGGTGATGCTCGGCCGGCTCAGCTTGCACAGCGTGGTCGGCCTCGGTGTTCGGAACAGTCGTGAGAGACATGGTTACAGCAGCCCTTCCGCCAGTGGACCCAGCGCCAGAACGGGAAAAAACGTGAGTGCGCTCACCAAAACGGTGACCACGGTGAGCAGCCCGACAAACAGAGGGCCGTGCGTTGGCAGTGTGCCAACGGTGCTTGGCACACGATCCTGAGCCGCCAGCGACCCGGCCAACGCCAGCGCAAACACAATCGGTAGGAAGCGTCCGAGCAAGATGGTCACTCCCAACGCGACATTCAGCCAAGGGGTGTTCGCGGTGAGACCGGCAAACGCAGATCCGTTGTTGTTGGCGGCTGAGGTAAAGGCGTACAGCGCCTCACTCATGCCGTGTATGCCGGGGTTGAGGATCGAAACCTTTGCAAGCTGCTCGCTGACGCCCGGCAACGCGAAACTCAGCGCGGTTCCGGTCAACACAAGAGTCGGCGAGACGAGAATTGTGAGCGCCGCAAGCTTGATCTCCTTTGGTCCGAGCCGCTTGCCAAG
This sequence comes from Leucobacter coleopterorum, assembly GCF_011382985.1. Classification (GTDB taxonomy): domain Bacteria; phylum Actinomycetota; class Actinomycetes; order Actinomycetales; family Microbacteriaceae; genus Leucobacter; species Leucobacter coleopterorum. The sequence continues at coordinate 279,663 of NZ_CP049933.1, read as the reverse complement.
GTATTCCGGAGTACGCCCAATCAGCAGGCCCGCAATGAATACGGTGATGACCGCGAGGATCAGCATCGCATAGAGGCCCGAGCCAACCCCACCCGGCGAAACCTCGCCAAACATCATGTTCAGCATGGGCATCATGCCGCCGAGTGCCGTGTAGGAGTCGTGCATCGAGTTAACGGCTCCGGTCGAGGTGGCAGTGCTGGTCGTCGCAAAGAGCGTAGAACCGAGGATGCCGAAGCGCTGTTCTTTGCCCTCCATCGCGGCGCCCGCGAGTTGCGGTGCCGCACCGAGTCCCGCGGATTCGAGAATCGTAAGGATCACAAACGATGCCGTGTAGAGCGTCGCCATGACTCCAAGAATCGCGTACCCCTGGCGATTGTCGCCGATCATCTTGCCAAGGGTTCGCGGCAGTGAGAACGGGATCGCAAGCATGAGCACCATCTGGAACAGATTGGTGAGGGCCGTCGGGTTCTCGAACGGGTGGGCCGAGTTTGCGTTGAAGAAGCCGCCGCCATTTGTGCCGAGCAGCTTGATCGCCTCCTGCGAGGCGACAGGCCCACCCGGGATAGCCTGTGCACCACCCGCAAGCGTCGTGACGTCAGAGAAGCCGTTGAAGTTCTGGATCACCCCACCGATCATGAACACGATCGCGGCAAGTGTTGCCAATGGCAGCAGCACCCGCACGGCACCGCGGGTCAGGTCGACCCAGAAGTTACCGATGGTGCCGGATCGGCGCAGCGAAAATCCGCGCACGAGCGCGATTGCCACGGCCAGCCCGACGGCTGCCGAAACGAAGTTTTGCACGGCGAGGCCAGCGAACTGCACCGTGTAGCCAAGGGTCGTCTCGGGCGCGTAAGACTGCCAGTTCGTGTTACCGACGAACGAGGCGGCCGTGTTGAAGGCCAGATCGGGCGAGGGGGCTTTCAGGCCGAGTGAGTACGGCAGCCACGGCTGTAGCCGCTGCAGCGCATAAAGCAGCAGCAGACCGACCACCGAGAACGCGAGCACACCACGCAGGTAAGCGCGCCAGGTCTGTTCGGCTTTCAAGTCGACACCTATGAGCCGGTACAGACCACGCTCAATCCACCAGTCTTTGCCAGAGGTGTAGACCCAGGCCAGATAATCACCGAGCGGCCGGTAGATGACCGCGATGATCAGAGCGACAGTAGCGAAGGTGAGGATCGCAAGAAGCCATGCCATCAGAACTTCTCCGGCTTTACGAGCGCAATTACCAGGTACACGAGCGCGCCAATCCCGAGCACGCCCGCGGCAGCCTCGAACACAATCACAGCTTCTCCACCGCCTTAGCCAGCAGACCGATGGCAGCAAACAGGGCGATCACGCCAACTACAACCAGGATGTCGAACACTTTGAGTCTCTCCGATACCACTCGCCGGTTTTCACCGGACACCCTTTGGGGTGCAAGATCAGGTTTAGCCCTACGCGGAGGTGAATTGAGAGATCCTAACGGTATCCATACGGTCAAACGCCGAAAGCTAACGGGATCCCTACGGTCATGCCCGCGCACGGGAAGCGCTTCTTAAATGCGGAGATTTGACCGGCTTCGGGCTGATTCCGAATTTTTGTCCGAGATGGGGCAGTTTTCCGAGCTTAGAAGTTCACCCAGATCGGCCACTCACCGCATCTCATAGGCTGGAGGTATGCGCACCAACTTACGAATGGGGCCTGCGCTCTCCCAAATGCGCAACCTGTTGCCCTCGCGGGCGGACTATCGTGGGCTGCGCAAAACTTGGCGAGCTGATCTTGTTGCGGGGGTGACGGTAGGGATCGTCGCCCTGCCACTCGCCCTCGCGTTTGGGGTCAGCTCGGGCGCGGGCGCGGAGGCCGGACTCATTACCGCGATCGTCGCGGGCCTGGTTGCGGCGGTGTTTGGCGGCTCGAACGTGCAGGTCTCTGGCCCCACCGGCGCTATGGTGGTGGTGCTTGCGCCGATTGTGGTGGCACACGGCATTGGCGCCGTTGCGGTTGTCAGCATTATGGCCGGGATCATCGTGCTGGCGGCAGGAATCGTGCGGCTCGGCCGTGCCGTGAGTTACATCCCGTGGCCGGTGATCGAGGGATTCACCGCGGGCATCGGCGTCATCATCTTTTTGCAGCAGGTGCCCTCCGCGGTGGGCGTTGAGGGGACCGGTCACTCCACAAACGCCGTCGTCGCAGCATTCCAAGCAATCGGTGAGGCAAGCTGGCCCGGTGCCCTGCTGCCAATCGGGGCCGTGTTGGCGGTTGCTGCGATCATGTTGCTGCTGGGTAGGATCAGCGCCGCGCTGCCAGCCTCCTTCATTGCCATCGTGGTTGTGTCCCTTATTGCCGTGGTGACACAGTTGCCACTCGACACCATCGGGGCACTGCCTCAGTCCCTGCCCGCACCGTCGATCCCCTCGCTGAGCCCGGAGCTACTCGCAAGCCTCACCGGCCCCGCCCTCGCGGTCGCCGCACTCGCCGCCATCGAATCACTGCTGTCGGCGCGGGTCGCAGCCACACTGGCAGACACGGGACAGGTCAACGCGGATCGCGAGCTCGTTGGTCAGGGGCTCGCGTCACTCGCGTCGGGGCTCTTCGGTGGCATGCCCGCGACGGGGGCCATCGCGCGCACCGCGGTCAACGTGCGCAGCGGGGCCAAGACTCGTCTCTCGTCTGTTATCCACTCGCTCGTTCTGATGCTGGTTGTGCTCGTCGCAACCTCCGTCGTTGCGCAGGTGCCACTCGCCGCTCTCTCGGGAGTACTCATGATGACCGCGGCTCGTATGGTGTCGCTCTCGACCATGAAGCGTGTCGGGCGATCCGGCCGCTCAAGCGCCGCCGTGTTTGCGATCACCCTGTTTGTCACCGTCGCGTTCGACCTGATCATCGCTGTGTTCATCGGTCTGGCGGTGGCTGCGTTCTTCGCGCTACGAGCGCTCAGCCGCTTGAGCGGCGCTCACCGGCGAGAACTGTCCGGCGATCCCGAACCCGGTGATGAGCGCATCGCACTGTTCCAGATCGAGGGGTCCCTCTTTTTTGGGGCCGCCGATCGCCTCGTTGACGAAATCACCAACGAACCGGGTGTGGAGGTTGTGATCCTGCAGCTCTCCGCCCTGCAGTTCATTGATGCCACGGGTGCAAACGCTCTCTCTGAGCTCGTGGGTGCACTTGAGCAGCGTGGAGTGACGGTGCTTATTAAGGGGATCAGGCCCGAGCACCGGCCCATGCTGCAGAAGCTCGGGGCGATTGATGCGCTGCGGCATCCCAATCACCTCTTCACCGAGCTCGATCCCGCGCTCGCACACGCGCGGTCACACATTACGCGGTCTGTCGAGGGCATGCGAGATACGCGTCCCTGATCGTGCGGTCGAAGTTCGGGAGGGTTTAGTGCGCAGGTCGGTGTGGCGCACCGCAAATTAGCTAGGGTGCCCGGCCGAACGCTGCCGGACCGGACACCCAGGTGAAAATTAGCGTGTCATAAGAGCGAATACTCCCCAACCGAAGTAGCGGCGCATGAATGCTGCGTACTGCGAAGGTTCGGTCGCCAGTAGGCGGCGAATCTCAGCATGCAACTCGTGATGCGGATGCGCATCAGCCCAGCGCCGCATGTTCAGCCACTGCGGTGTCATGTACGTGTCCCAGCTGGTTTCCGTTGCGGTGATCATTTCCACAACGTCAAAGCCCTGCTCGCCAAACGAGGTCAGCAGGCCAGGCAACGTCAAATAGTCAGAGACCGAAGGTACGCCACAGCCAGCCAAAGCTTCCTGGGTGTCAGGAACGGCGCGCCAGTAGGGCTCTCCAATCAACATGATCCCGCCCGGCTTGAGGCTCTGAGCAAGCAATTTGAGTGTGCCCGTCACACCTCCACCGATCCACGTGGCACCCACACAGGCCGCGATATCCACGGGTTCGTTTGCCACGTAACCTGCCGCATCATCCTCAACAAACCGCACGGAGTCAGTAACCCCGAGTTCGACGGCGCGAGCTTTCGCACTCGCGAGAAAATCGGGATTTATGTCTACACCCAAACCTGTGATCTGATGATCACGCGCCCAGGTGGCGAGCATCTCCCCAGATCCACACGCCAAATCAAGCATTTGCGCACCGGCGGTGAGTCCAAGCGAAGCCCCGAAATCGGCGAGTTGATGTTCGGTTATTGGGTTGTGAATTCTGTGTTGCGACTCACGGATTGAAAAAATCTGATGGTTGAACATGATGGTGCTCCTTGCACTGGTTCCAATGATTGTTCGCGTGGGAGCGGAACGATCCGCCCACTAGAACCGGGACCAACATCTGGCATCATGCTTTCTGCGTTTGCCTGACTCACTCCATGTAGTGAGGCAGAGCCCTAATTGGGCCACGCATATAGCGTAACAGCAAGGACGGATGTTGATCGTGTCACGTCACCCAGCGCGGTGCTGCTGTTCAAACAGCGTCGCGTAGGCGCCCTCGCGGGACAGCAGTTCTGCGTGGGTACCCTGTTCAAGAATGCGGCCCGCGCCGATCACATAGATGCGGTCTGCCTCGAAGATGGTCGAGAGGCGGTGTGCAATCGCGATCGTTGTGCGACCGCTACGGGCACCGTCAAGGGCACGCTGGACGATGCGCTCGTTGACGGTATCGAGTGCACTCGTGGCCTCGTCGAGCACCAGCACCCGCGGGTTTTTCAGCAGCACACGCGCGATCGCGATCCTCTGTTTCTCACCACCGGACAGTCGGTATCCGCGCTCCCCAACGATCGTGTCATAGCCGTCAGCGAAGGACTCGATGGCGTCGTGGATGTTCGCGAGCTTCGCCGCAGCCACTACTTCGGCATCGGTCGCGTCAGGTTTGGCGTAGCGCAGGTTCGCCGCGATCGAGGCGTGGAACAGGTAGGCCTCTTGGGTCACCACCCCGATACGGTCCATCAGCGCTTCCTGCCGCAACTCGCGCACATCGTCGCCACCGTAACGAACGGTGCCCGAGGTGGCATCGTAGAGCCGCGGAATGAGTGAGCCAATGGTGGTCTTGCCTGACCCGGAGGCACCCACAAACGCGACAAACTCACCGGGCGCAACACTGAACGAAACCCGATCGAGTGTGGGCGGTTCGTCGGAGTTCGCGTCGGGGTAACGAAAGCTGACCTCTTCAAACTCAACACTGCCGTCCAGGGTCTGCTCCGTCGAGGGTGTCCGCGCATCGGGCAGATCGACGATGGTTGGTGTCAGGTCAAGGTACTCAAAGATGCGGGCAAACAGCGCACGCGACGTCTGCAAATCAAGGGCAACACGCATCAGAGCCATCAGCGGGAACAACAGTCTGGACTGCACCGTGGTGAACGCCACGATCGTGCCCGCGGTGATTCCCGGATCGAAGTCGCTGCCCTGTGCACCCGTTATAAGCCAGCCAGACACCAGGTACACGATCGCGGGGATGGCCGACATGAACACACTCACCAGGGCGAAGAACACCTGCCCGCTCATGGTCTGTCGCACCTGCAGTTCGATCTGGGTGTCGTTCTCTTCAGAGTAGCGCTGCGTCTCTGCTTGCTGCCTCGAGAATGTCTTCGCGAGCAGCACACCCGAGATCGAGAGGGTCTCTTGTGTGATCGCGGTCATCTCTGACAGCGACTCCTGGGTGCGGCCAGCAATCTTCGCGCGCACCTGCCCGACCCGGCGCTGCGCGAACACGATCACCGGCATCAGCACAAGCGCGATCAAGGTCAGCTGCCAACTGAGCAACAGCATCGCAATGACGGCGGCAATAACGTTGACCGTGTTTCCGATCACGTTCGACACCGTGTTTGTGAGAACACTCGCGACCCCACCAACATCGTTCTGAAGGCGGGACTGAATCACTCCGGTTTTCGTGCGGGTAAAGAATCCCAGTTCCATCGACTGTAGGTGCTCAAAGAGCCGGATTCGCAGGTCTCCCATGACCCGGTTGCCAACGCGGGCGGTAAACAGGGTCTGCACGATCCCGAGTCCGTTGGAAAGCAGATACGCAAGGATCATGCCACCAACCAGCCACGCGAGCACAGGCAGGTTGGGGCTGCCACTCGGCGGGAACAGACCGTCGTCAAACACCCGCTCGGTGAGGAGCGGCGGCACGATCCCGAGCGCGGCCGATACGAGCACCAACACCGCGATGACAACCAGCCGCGCCCGGTACGGCTGGAAGAGTTCGGCGATTCGGTGGCCGAGCCTCGGGATCTCGGGGGCCTCCTTATTAATTTCTCGCTGCAGTTTGGCATCGCCACCAGACACACGAGTGCTACGCCCGCCTCGTACACCACCCGCCATGCTCATAGTTCGCAGGATAGTCCTGCCCTCGGACATTCACGACTGCGTACGCTGCGGGCGTAGGAGTTTAGGCTTCTAGCCCCTCAACCGCCCGCTCAAGCCGCTCCAACTTCCCATCGAGCTCGCCAGTGAACCCCGGCCGTATATCAGCCTTCATCACGAGTGACACCCGCGATCCGAACGGCAGCACGGCCTCCGTCGCACGCTTGACGACGTCAAACACCTCGTCCCAGTCACCCTCGATCTCGGTGAACATGCTTGAGGTGCGGTGCGGCAGGCCCGAGTCGCGCACGATCCGAATCGCAGCGGCAACCGCCTCACTCACAGAACCATCGGCGTTTTCGCCGCCCATGGGCGCAACAGAGAACGCAAGAATCATTGGTTTCCTTTCAGACCGAGATGCTCTTCTTCACAGCGTAGTCGGCTCGGGAGCGGGCCCACCACGACGCCCTCATATAATGAGGCCATGAGCGAGCTATCGCACGGGGAACGAGTAGCGATTGCGCGGTTGCGGGCACTCATTGAGCTTCTCCCAACAATCCTGGATCGCCACCTTGCTGGCTCAGGAATTCATTCGTTCGAGTACACGCTGCTGGAAGCGCTCCATGAAGCGGACGCGGGACGACTCCAGCTGAGCGCACTCGCCGCGCGCACTAACGCTTCGCTCCCCCGCCTGTCTCGTGTGGTGAGCGGCCTTGAACGCAAGGGCCTCGTCGTACGGACCACTTGCCCGAACGACGGTCGGGCAACCAATGCAAGCCTCACTTCAGACGGTGAGCGAGTGTACCTCGACTCCACGCCCCTGTACGACCAGGCTCTGAGAAGCCTCATCTTTGACGAGCTCGGTTCCGAGGGAACCTCAACCCTGGCCGAAATTACCTACATGATCCTCACGAAGCTCGATCCGGGCCACCGCTTCAGCGCGACTGACGACGAGTCAGACTCGAGCACGGATTGCGCGGCGGATCCGGCACGACTCCAACAAGACTGCCCGGCCGATCCCATCAGGTGATCGACCGGGCAAAGCGACTGCGTTGCTGTGTTAGGCGGCCTGCGCCACCGTCTTCTTACCCAACGGAACAACGGCGTCGAGCGAGAATCGTCCGCCGCCGATCAGCGCCAAGCCAGCACCGCTCGCTGCAATCAGCAGCACAAGCTCGTAACCGCCCTCGTCAACGAACAGCCCGTTTCCAATATGCATTGTGAACAGTGCCGCCAGGCCAACACCGAGCGTCAGTACACCGGCAATGCGCGTGAACAGTCCCAGGATCAAAAGCGCACCAGCCGCGACCTCTACGGTCGGAACGACGTAGGAAAGCAATCCAGCGAGCGGGACACCGATCTCACCCAATACTCCTTCGAACCCGGCAACGGTGTAGACCGCGAACTTTTGAATGCCGTGCGCCAGCATGATCACACCAAGAACAACTCGGACAGTTGCGATTCCAGCTGCGTTGAAATTATTCATGTGAGCATCGTGACAGAAAATTAGTTTCACCTACAACTAAATCGTGACAGATGTAGGGAACTCACAGCTGCGAGCTCCCTCTACAGCATCGCCGCGGGACCGAATGCTTCTGGTAGCAGTTCCTCGATGGTGCGCACACCAGCGGGTGTGTTCACCAGCAGTCCTGGCGCAGCAACCTCAAAGAGTAGCTGGCGGCAACGGCCGCAGGGGGTGATGGTGTGGCCGGCAGGATCGAGGCTGCGCTCTGGATCGGGAGCGGCACTGGCTTCGGGGGCGGCACTTGCTTCCGGATCGGCACCGGCTTCGGGATCAGCACCGGCTTCGAATCCGCCCCCGCCCTGCGGCATTCCGACACAGTCGAAGGCCACTAGCTTGCCGCTCCCACCGAGGTACAGTTGCCCCACCATTGTGCACTCTGCGCAGAGCGTCACCCCATAGCTTGCGTTCTCGACGTTGCAGCCAGTGATCACACGGCCATCGTCTACGAGCGCCGCACACCCAACCGCAAACCTTGAATAAGGCGCGTATGCGTGCCGAGCTGCGGCGAGCGCCGCCTCGCGCAGAACACCCCAGTCAACAGAAAGCTTCATGCTCAAAGCGTAGTCGCCCCGGCCCGCCCTTCCCCGCTCTTCAGGCGCCACATACAACTGCAACGAGAGCCCAGTTTTGCAGGATTTCGCACGCAGAATTCCTGCAAAACTGGGATCTCGTCGCCATGATCGCAAGCTCACATGTGCACAACTCCGAGGGAGACCCTTCAAAATGAGATGCTCTCGTCATGTCAGATCAGCGAACCATCCGTCGCGAGTACGGACCGCGGGCCTTCCTCGTTCGGGAGGCACATCAACGCGGGATCTCACGCGGCGCGCTTGCAAACCCAAAGCTCAGAAGCCCGTTCACAGGGGTCCGCTCCGCAAGCAGTGTGGGTGCTACTTTGCGGGAGCGAGCACTCGCATTTATTCCGCTCCTGCGCCCCGGCGACAGATTCAGCCACACAACCGCACTCGCCCTACTCGGATGCCCCATCTACGTGGACGAGAAGACCTCGATTGATATTGAGTCTGCGGCGGGGCACTCTCCGTTTCGCCGCAGAGGGGTGAACGGGCACCGGGCTTCACCCAATTTCCGTACTCTCTGGCTGCGGATTCCCGAACACGAGGATCCAGATTTCTGGCAGTTCGGCCCAATTCCAGTTGTCACGCCACTACACGCGGCGATCCAGGCTTCCACGCAACTTCCCTTTCAAGAAATCGTGGTTGCCCTTGATTCTCTCCTCAGCGAAAACACGAGGCGCTTCGACGAAACCGCCAAGGTAGAGGTGGAGGAGCTAGAAACTGCCCGGATACATGCGCGTGGCCACAGAGGTGCACAGAAGTTTCGCGTGGCAACCCAGTTTGCGCGAGTGGGGGCAGACTCACGCATGGAATCGCTCACACGACTTATCGGCGAGCGGGCAGGGCTCCGAAATCTGACACTACAGCATGCGGTGCGCGATCCCTTTGGCAGGTTGATCGGCCACTTTGATTTGGCCGACGAGGCATCACTGTCCCTCTTCGAATACGACGGCGAACAACATCGCCTGAAAACAAAACAATACCGCCACGACCTCGTGCGACTCGACGCTGCGCGTGACGCAGGGTGGCGGCCTTTTCGCGTTCACGTCGAAGACATACTCGATACCCCGGAAGAAACCGGGCACAAAATGCTTCTCCACACGGGTCGCACCCCGTTGCGGCTGCCAACACCTCATAAACTGCTGCTCGAAGAGCGGGCAGACGGCAATACTGTCTCTGCCCAACCCAAATACTTTGTCGAGCTAATGATGTCGAACTGACCACCCCAAAACAGCAACGAGAGCTCACTTTTGCATGATTTCTGCGGGCGAAATGATGCAAAAGTGAGCTCTCGCTGGAGGTTGGAGGTTGGAGGAAGAAGGGATGGGAGGAAGGGATGGGGAGAGAGGAGGCATGAGGTACCATCCCTCCAACACCTACCCCTTGATGGCGTCTGCGAGCTTTACGCGGGCGCCTGTGCGCAGGATCGAGTTGCTGTAGATGCGCGCGCCGATCCAGAGCACAATCGCAATGGTGACGGCGAGGATGCCAAGCGAGACAATCGGCTCCCACCATTCGGCAGCACCGAGATACAGTCGCACCGGCATGCCCACTGGCGCCGAGAACGGGATGTAGCTCATGATCGCGAGCGCCTGCGGGTTGTCGTAGAACATGATGACGGCAATGTACGGCAGCATCACGAGCATCATGACAGGGCTCGTCACCGATCCGATGTCTTCCTGGCGTGAAACGAGAGACGCGAGGGCCGCATACAGCCCGGCGAGAAGTACAAAGGCGAAGGCAAACAGGATGCCGAACCAGATGAGCGCGTTACCAAGCTCGCCGAGCAGCAGGTCTTGCCCAGTCGCGAGCATGCCGACCGATGCCAGCACCGCGATCGCCACAACCTGAGCGAGCGCGAGGATGCTGTTGCCGAGAATCTTTCCGGCAAGGATCGTGCGAGCCTTCACAGTAGCCAGCAAAATTTCGACGATTCGAGTCTGCTTCTCTTCGACCACACTCTGCGCAATTGTCGTGCCGAAGGTGATCGCACTCATCATGAATACAACGCCGAAACCGATCGCGATGATGTAGGCGAGGAAGGGGTTGTCGGCCGAGGGATCAAGCAGTTCAACTGACGGTGCCGCGGAAAGTGACTGCACCAGATCCATCGGGGCGCTGTCGAGTGCTATCACTGTGAGGTCAACTGGGCCCTCTCCTCCGTCAACAACCGCGGCCTCAACATCGCCCTCGCGCACGAGCTTCTCAGCGGCAGCTCGGTCTGCAACCTCGGTGACCTCGTAATCTGCACTTTTCAGAGCCTCGGCAGAAGAACCAACAACAGCGACCTTCGTCGCGTCGCCAAAACCACCAGAATTTGCCATGAAACCGCTAAATAGCACCGACCCCAACACAAGGAGCAGCAACAATCCCGTCGAGATGAGAAAAGCCTTGCTGCGCAGGCGAGTAGTGATTTCGCGCTCGGCAACAAGCCAGGCACTCTGCGTGCCGCTCATTGGGCGAGGGCCATTCGGGGCGGCGACGGGCGACGGGTTCTGGCGAGCTGTGGTCTGTGTGCTCATCGTACAACCTCCTTGAAAATCTGAGCGAGTGAGGGAGTGACGGGCGCAAAGCTGCGAACCGTCGCAATCGAGGGATCTACCGCTGCGGCCCTTGCCAAGACGGCATGCGCTGCCTGGTCGGTGTCGGCATCGAAGCGGGCAAAACCGCCATCGAGGTGGGTGACAGCGACTCCGGGCTGATCCCGAACCCAGCCAGCATCGGCAGCGGCCCCAACGAGTTCCAGTTCGAAGCTGCGGCCCGAGTGCTCGGCCCGCAGCGCCTCACGTGATCCCTTCGCGAGAATACGGCCATTGCCGATGACCACCACGTCGTCACACAGTCGCTCAACGATGTCGAGCTGGTGAGAGGAGAACAGCACCGGCACACCCCTCGCGGCATAGTCGCGCAGCACCGCAAGCACCACCTCAACCGCCATCGGATCGAGGCCCGAGAACGGCTCATCGAGCACGAGCGCACTCGGTTCGTGCACGAGAGATGCGGCTATCTGGGCGCGCTGCTGGTTGCCAAGCGACAGGCTTTCGAGCGTGTCGTTCATACGCTCTTCGAGGCCGAGTCGCTCAAGCAGTGCGGTCGCGGAGGCTTTCGCCGACACGGCTCCCATGCCGTGCAGGCGCCCGAGGTAGGTGAGCTGCTCAAGCACCTTCATCTTGGGGTAGAGGCCACGCTCCTCTGGCATGTAGCCGAAGCGCGCGCGATCCGTCTGGGTGATCGGTGCGCCGTTCAGCCGCACCTCGCCCCGGTCTGCCGCGAGCACACCGAGAATAATGCGCATGGTGGTCGTTTTGCCCGCTCCGTTGCCGCCCACAAAGCCGGTCATGCGACCGCTCTCAACGCTAAAGCTCACGTTGTCGAGCACTGTACGGCTGCCAAAACTGCGGGAGATTTCTATGATATCGATCATCTCGCCCCTTTCGTTATCTCAACGCTAGGGGCGACCACCGACATGGCGCTTCCCCCGCGAGGTGGAATCTGAGAAAGCGCTCACACGGCCAGCTCCCCCTCTGGGCGGAGGCGACCCCCCACGTGACGCTCTAACCTGGAACGCATGACATCAACCGCGAGTGCCATTTGGGTGCGCCCGAAACCCAACCGTGCCGGAATTCGCGCTGATGCTGCGCTCGCGCTCGGGCTCGCTCTCTCAGGGGCGCTCACGACGTTGCTCTATCAGCGCATGGAGTTCTACAAGCATCCCGCTGACCTCTGGGTCATCGTGCTCGGCATTGGGCTCTGCACGCTGCCACTCACGCTCAGGCGCCGCTACCCAGTGCCCGTAGCAATCGTTGCGGCTATCGGGTTTTTTGTCTGCGGCCAGTTTGAGGTGCCGGAGGTACTGGTCACCAACGTCTCACTGTTTATTGCGCTGTACACGGTTGGTGCCTGGGAGCAGGATCGTCGCCTCGCATTCTGGAGCAGGTTTGGAATCACAGCGGCAATGCTGCTCTGGGTCGTCATTGCCCTCGTCATTTCTTCTTCGGACCCTGACGCCTATCCAGGCGTACCGCGCACCGGCTTGTTCTCGGCTTTTGCCACGTTTGCGGTGCTACAGGTGCTCACCAACCTGATCTATTTTGTCGGCGCCTTCCTCTTTGGCGAGCGCTCTTGGCGCGCGGCCAGAACAGTGGCCCACCTCGAAGCACAGGGCCGCGAGCTTGACCTTGAGCGGCAAACCAGCGCGGCACAGGCGGTGGCTCTCGACCGCATCACGATTGCGCGTGAGCTACACGACGTGGTTGCCCACCACGTTTCGGTGATGGGCATTCAGGCGGCCGCGGCCCGTCGCAGTTTGGAGCGTGATCCAAAGCAAGCCTCGCGCGCGCTTGAGGTTGTTGAAGAGAGTGCACACACGGCGGTCGAAGAGCTGCGCCGTCTCTTGCACACGCTGCGCACACCCGAAGCGGAGAGCGGATCCACGACCATTGGCATCGCGCAACTTGGGGCGCTGGTCGCCGAATCACAAAGCTCGGGCTTACCAACGACCTTGATTGTCGCCGGTGACACGAGGCCACTACCGCTGCTTGTTGATGTTGCCCTGTACAGGGTGGTGCAGGAGGCCCTCACCAACGTGCGCAAGCACGCCGGTCGGGGAGCCGTGGCCGAGGTGCGACTGCGGTTCTCACAGGATTCGGTGGAGGTTGAGGTGAGCGACGACGGGGTGCGGCAAACACTCGGGGGAGCAAGTGTCACCGGTGCCGCAGGCTCCAGCAAATCCATCGGCTCAAACCTGGGACTGCGGGGCATGCAAGAACGTATCGGTGCCGTCGGTGGTACCGTCAGTGCGGGGCGTCGCGAGCGCGGCGGATTTATTGTTCGGGCATCCGTGCCACTCAAGGGCACACAGGAGGGCGGCGCATGATCAGAGTCATGCTGGTTGACGATCAAGAGCTTGTGCGCTCGGGCTTTCGAATCATCCTCGAATCTGAGCCAGACATCGAGGTGATCGCCGAGGCCGTCAACGGTGAAGACGCCATCACAGCTGCTGCGAAACACACACCCGATGTGATCTGCATGGACGTAGAGATGCCGCAGCTCAACGGCATCGAGGCGAGTCGCCAGATCCTTGCCGCCCAGCCAGAGACCGGCGTTCTGATCCTCACCACTTTTGGCCACGAACAATATCTGTTCGATGCACTCGCGGCGGGAGTAAGCGGCTTCCTACTGAAGACCTCGCGGGCCGAGCAGCTCATCGACGCGGTGCGCACGATCGCGGCTGGCAATGCCCTGCTGGGTCCTGACGTCACGCGCGCTGTGATTGATCGGGTTTCGGCAAATCGCGAGGCAGTGGCAGCACCCGAGGCTGCGGCGTTTTCTGCTGAGGGTTCGGGATCCAGCGCGCTCGAAGGCGCAATGGAAAAGGCGGGGCTGACCGCCCGTGAGCGAGAAGTGCTTACCCGCGTCGCGAAGGGAAAGTCAAACTCGGAGATTGCGGCGGAGCTGTTTCTCGGTGAGGCCACGGTGAAAACCCACGTGTCAAACCTGCTGCAGAAGTTGGGCGTGCGCGACCGCATTCAGGCCGTGGTTTGGGCACACACGCAGGGGCAACCTCGCCCAGCAGAGTGAACGCAAGGCAACGTTCTCGGCAAACGAAAGGTTGACCCCCGTTCACTGGCGACCGAGTCAGTGCTTACGCAACCGGTGCTCCAGCCCGAGACGCACCCCGGCCCACTCGGGCTGAGTGATCGAGAAGACAACCGTGTCTCGCAGATAACCATTCATGCTCTGGTGCGCGCGCAGCACACCGTCCTGTTTCGCCCCGAGGCGCGCAATCGCCGCGCGCGACTGGTGATTATTGAAGTCAGTGCGGAACTCCACCGCGGTGCAATTCCACTCTTCGAAGGCGTGCCGCAACAGCAGCAGCTTCGACTCAGCGTTGGTTCCGGTGCCCTGTACACTCACGGCGTTCCACGTGGAACCGATCTCAACCCGCGGGGTCACGGCATCGATGTTCATGAAAGTGGTCATGCCGATGAGCACACCGGTATCATTGCGACGCGCGGCAAAGGCAATCATCGATCCCTCGCGCTGCAGTTCGAGGCGGCGCTCAATCTCTGCCGCCATGTCCTCGGGGCGCGGAACCCTGGTGTACCAGAGTCGCCAGACCTGGCCATCTTCGGCGGCAGTACCCAAACCTTCGGCATGCTCCGGGTCCAGAGGCTCCAACGTTACAATTCGCCCCGCAGGGTACCCGGATGCTGCAGCAAGTTCACTCCTTTGGCGCGACCGAAACACTCGATGCTCAAGTCTGTCATAGCAGACAGACCGCGGTATGCTGAGTGGATGAAAACTCCTGGCTTTCTTGGGCTTCCCGAAAACGTTCAAGCTCTCGTACTCGAGCGCCTCGACGCCGAGATTGAGGCTGCCAAGGCGCAGGTTGCTGAGGTTGAGCAGTCGAAGCCAGTCGATCGCGATCTACTGAAGTCGCTTCAGGGTGACATCGCTCACACCGAAGACCTGCGCACACGCATGGTCAACGGCCAAGCATAACCTCTACCAGAATCACACACGCAACGTACTCCGCAGTTTGTCGGTTTCTTCCGCCGTCATACCACCCGATTGCAGGTACCCAGCCGAGTTGCCATAGTTCTCGGTAATCCAGTCCATCGCCGCCTCGATCGCCGAAGCGGGTGACTTAGTCGCGAGCTGATCAAGCTTGGGGGTAAGGGGCAACCCAAACCCGGTAATGAGCGCGGTCAGGCTTTCGGCAAACGCACCCGCAAGATTCGTCTCTGTTTGGGTGTAGTCGGCAACGATCGTGTCGCGGTCCACGCCCGCCAGCATGAGCAACAGTGCTGCGGCGATACCCGTGCGATCCTTGCCTGCGGTGCAGTGAAAAATAACCCCTGGCCGATCCGTCGCCGCGGCCGCGAGTACCGCCCGTCCGAGCTCGGCAAACTGTCTGGCGCTGCTCGAGAGAATGCCTTGGTAAAGCTGCTCCAGAGTTGGCACCTTGTCGAGGATCGCCGAGAGCTCTTCGGAGGAGAGGCGCACACCGGCACCTGCAGCGGGCATGAGGTTGCGAGCCATCTGATCCATCGCGCCGCCCAGCACCGGGAGCGCGATGAGCGTGACACTGCCATCGGCGGGGAGCACGTCGGCGGCTCTGGTACGCTCTGCGTCAGTGCGCAGGTCGATCACCGTTCCGATGCGGTAGTCGCCAAACGCCGCGACTCCCTCGCTCGTAAGCGCAGAAAGTGAATCTGAACGAAACAGCACACCGTCTGCAATGTGCTGTCCCTCACCAGTAGCCAGTCCCGCCAAGCCCCTCGCGTTATGTGTCCCCTGCAAATCCGAACCGAAACTCATTGCCCCACCTTCTTCAAAACAACCCCGTATGGGTCATCGTATCGGTGGGCGCTGAGCAGCTGAAAGAGGCACAAGCTCCGCCAAACTGTTACGGTCCAGCGGTGTCAAAATCCTCGAAAATCAGCTGCGTACGAGTACCGCGCACTGCAGGGATCGCTTGGATCTCTTCGAGTACCACGCGCCGCAAATCTTGGTTATCGCGAGCCCGCACGAGCGCAATGACATCAAACTCGCCCCCGATCAGGGCAATGTGGCAGACCTCAGGAATCTCCGTCAGGCGATCCCGCAGATCTTGCCACTCGGTCTGATCTGCCGAGATGGTCACGTAGGCAGATGTTCTTTTGCCTGCCAGCACTGGGTTCATCTGCACGGTGAACCCACGAATCACACCGCTGTCGACAAGTCTGCGAAAGCGGGCATGCGCGCTCGCCCGCGACACGTGCACGGCCTCGGCCAGGGTTGTCATTGAGACCCTGGCATCGGCAGCAAGCACATCAAGGATCTCGCGGTCAATCTCGTCGAGTTCCACCGGTCACAGCCCTAGGCGAGCAGCGCCCGGTCGTCGAGCATGGCTCCCTTGATCTTGGCAAATTCGGCAAGCAGCAAGGGCACGGTGAGCTTTCCCTTCTCCTCCTCCGAGGCCTGAAACACGATGCGTCCCTCGTGCATCATGATAAGCCGGTTGCCAAGCTGTAGCGCCTGCTCCATGTTGTGGGTCACCATCAGCGTCGTGAGTCCGCCCTGCGACACGATGCGTTCAGTGAGGTTTGTGACCAGCTCGGCACGCTGCGGATCGAGTGCAGCCGTGTGCTCGTCAAGCAGCAGGATGCGCGGGTGCGTAAACCCGGCCATCAGCAGCGAGAGTGCCTGGCGCTGACCGCCCGAAAGTAGGCCTACCTTGGCGGGAAGCCGGTTCTCAAGCCCCAACTCGAGCGCAGCAAGCTCCTCACGAAAGCGTGAGCGCTGCTTGGCCGAGAGCGCAAGACCCAGCCCACGCGGTTTGCCGCGACGCAGGGCGAGTGACAGGTTTTGTTCGATGGTGAGGTTCGGCGCAGTACCTGCCATCGGATCCTGAAACACACGACCGATGTACTTCGCACGCTGAAACTCCTTCAGGCGGTTCATGCGTTGGCCATCGATCTCAATAGTGCCCGAATCGACAGTGTAGCGACCGGACACCGCATTGAGCAGTGTCGACTTACCGGCACCATTTGAGCCGATCACGGTGACGAAGTCGCCCTCGTTCAGGCTCAGGCTCAGGTCGACAAGAGCCTTACGCTCGTTGACAGTACCCGGGAAAAAGGTCTTACTGATGTTGCTGATCTCTAGCATCGTGAGCTACCTTTCTCCGGCATTGGTTGATGACTCCATAGCGGCGGACTTCTCGGACTCCTCGAGCCCAACAACACCAACCCCCGCGGTAAAAGCTACATTCGGATCGGAGTCCGACCGCGGCGCGGCCCTACCCCGCGCCCTCTGAGTGTCGGTATTCGTTTCAGGAAGCCCCAGCGTGGCAGCAGAAGTGCAGCCACAACAAGCACGGCGGTGATGAGCTTCATGTCGTTGGGGTCGAGGCCTGCCATCAGCGCCAAGAAGATGATCATGCGGTAGAGCACGGCACCGAAGACCACGGCGAAGCTCGCGAGCCAGATGAAGCGCTGACCAAACACTGCCTGACCGAGGATCACGGAGGCGAGACCAACGAGAATCAGGCCGATCCCCATGCTGATATCGGCGAAGCCCTGGTACTGCGCGATGAAGGCACCGCAGAGAGCGACCAGGCAGTTAGAAACCGCGAGAGTCAGGATCGTGGTGCGGTCGGTGCTCACACCGAAGCTGCGAATCATGGGGCCGTTGTCGCCGGTCGCCTGGATCGCAAGACCCAGGTTGGTCGACAGCAGCCAGTCAACAAAAATCTTAAAAAGCATGACACCGATAAAGAGGATCAGCACACCGACCCAGGTGCCGAGCAGTCCGGCATCTTTCATCGGGGTAAACACGGTGTCGGCACGCAGCAGCGGCAGGTTCGCGGCGACGGCCGATCCTTCTTTTGCCGTGCCCATAATGCGCAGGTTGATCGACCACAGAGCGATCATGGTCAAGATACCGGCCAACAGGCCATCGATCTTTCCCTTGGTGTGCAGCAGGCCGGTGCAGATGCCGGCGAGAGCCCCGGCCGCACCACCGGCGAGGGTGGCAATGGCGGGGTTTTGACCGTTTGTGATTAGCGCGGCAGCGACCGCGGCACCCATTGTGAAGCTTCCGTCAACCGTCAGGTCGGGAAAGTTGAGAACACGGAATGTGAGGTAGACCCCGAGGGCCATCACTCCGTAAATGAGCCCGAGCTCGAGTGCACCAATCATGAACTGGTCTTTCTGTGTTGCGTCGGATGAGGTTGTTCGCCGTTTGGGTGAGCGGAACAACCGCCAGCTCACCCAAACGATCAAACGACTACTTGACGGTTTCGGCCTTATCGAGAATATCCTTCGGAATCGTCACACCCATGCGCTTCGCAGCGTCGGGATTGACCACGTAGGTGAACTCTTTCGATACCTCAACTGGCATGGTTGCGGGATCCCCGCCATCCTGAAGAATCTTCAGTGCCATCTCGCCGGTCTGGTGACCCAGCTTGGTGTAATCAATGCCGAGCGTTGCAACCGCGCCACCCTCGACTGTGCCCGACTCAGCGCCGATGATAGGGATCTGCTTCGTCTCGCCGACCTGAACCAGCGCAGAGATACCCGACACAACGGTGTTGTCGGTGGGCACGTAGAACGCGTCAACGTCACCGAGCGACTCAGCGGCCTGCGCGATGTCGTTTGCGGTAGTGACGGTTGCTTCCTTAATCTCGAGACCGAGACCCTTAGCGGCATCCTTCGCGGCCTTCACCTGCACCTCAGAGTTCACCTCACCCGAGCTGTAGACGATGCCGACGGTCTTTGCGTCGGGCACGATCTCCTTCAGCAGCTTCAGCTGATCCTCGATCGGAGCAGCGTCGCTCGTACCGGTGACGTTCGCACCGGGCTTATCGTTTGACTTCACGAGTTCCGCCGACACGGCGTCGGTAACGGCAGTAAACAGCACCGGCTTGTCGGTGATTGCCTGAGCAGCAGCCTGCGCTGCGGGCGTTGCCACCGCAAGCACCAGGTCGGAACCGCCGGATGCGAAGCCCTGCGCCATGGTCACAGCGGTTGCTTGCTCACCGTTGGCGTTCTTGACGTCCCACTTGACGTCAACGCCGGCATCCTTGAATGCGTCCTTAAAACCCTGAGTCGCGGCATCAAGCGCGGGGTGCTGCACCAGCTGAATAACCCCAATTGAGTACGACTCGGCCTTCGCACTGTCATCGGTCTTACCCTTGTCGTCGCCGCTGCTGCTGCAGCCCGCGAGAACAAGTGCGCTGGCCGCCGCAAGGGCGAGACCTGCTGCAAGCTTTCGTTTCTTCATAGTGACTCTTCTCCTAACTGGTATTGCGGATGTATTTCAGGAAATTCAGGAAAGTTCGTTTGGTCTTACCGCGCTCAGAATAGCGGCGATAAAGCTGTCGTTCATATCGGGCGTGCCGATCGTGACTCGAATGCCGTCTCCAGGGAAGGCGCGAGCAACGATACCGCGGTCACGCAGCGCCTGGTCAATCGCAACAGTATTTTCTCCTGTGCGCAGCCAAATAAAGTTGCCCATGGAGTCGAACACCTCCATACCTTCCTGACGCAGAGCAGCGAGCAGACGAACACGCTCAGAGCGGATCAGGTCTATGCGATCCTGCAGTTCTTCTTCGGCATCGAGAGATGCAACCGCGGCAGTCTGCGCGAGCGCACTCACACCAAAGGGCACGGCGACACGTCGCAGATTCGCGGCAACCTCTTCGTGAGCAACCGCATAACCCACACGCAGCCCCGCAAGACCGTACGCCTTCGAGAAGGTGTGCAGCACGGCGACGTTGTCGTAGCTTCTGAAAAATTCGAGGCCGCTGGCTGACTCGGGATCATCGTCGAAGTGTGTGTATGCCTCGTCGATCACAACGAGGATGCCGCTGGGCACCCGGTCAAGAAACGCCTGCATCTCGTGCCGGGTCACAACGGCACCGGTCGGGTTGTTTGGTGTACACACGAGAATCAGCCTCGTGCGGTCCGTGATCGCGGCAAGCATTGCGTCGAGATCGTGGCGATCGTCTGCCGTGAGTGGTACCGGCACGGGAGTCGCGCCCGCAACCCGGGTCAAGATCGGGTACGCCTCGAAGGATCGCCAAGCAAACATGACCTCGTCACCCTCACCAGCACACGCGTGAATCAGCTGTGCTGCCACCTCAACTGATCCCGCACCAACGGCAACTTCTGAGGGCTTCACATCCAGGTGGCGCGCGATGCGCTCGACCAGTTCTCGGGCCGACATGTCTGGATACAGGTTGAAGGAACCGGCCTGCTCGCGCACCACCTCAAGCACCGAAGCCAGAGGAGGGTAAGGGTTTTCGTTCGATGAGAGCTTGACTGCGCTCGGAATCGACTTGCCCTGAACGTATGCAGGGAGCGACGCGACGACTTCTCGCTGGTACACCATTGTGCCTTCAGTATCCTTAAGCTTCGTTGCTGGGAAAGCGGGCTTCTTCGCCACTTCTGTAGGAGCCTAACTGGATCGCGATCACTTCTGAACCCGAATAGTCAATCCGATAGACAAATCGTTACTTTTTGGCTCCACTTGCGCCCGTTTGTCGCGGTTTGGCACGATTCACGGCCCAACTTGCGCAAACGCCGCGCTGCTTACCCGCCAGCTAGACCCCGAGCACCAGGTTTTCGGGGCGCTCGCCCGCCTGCAGGTGCGCGATTTGACGCCGGATCAGCGCTACCATTCGCGGCAGCATCGCACTCGAATCACCACCAACGTGTGGAGTAATAAGCGCATTCGGGCAGTCCCACAGCGGGTGGTCTTCGGGGAGAGGCTCGGGTTGGTCACGTCGAGCGCCGCACGCAGGCGACCTGACCTCAGTTCGGCAACCAGCGCGTCAGTGTCGACAACCGCTCCCCTGGCAACATTGACCAGCAGAGCACCGTCCGGCATTGCGGCGAGCGCTTCCACGTCCATGAGATTCTTCGTCTCTGCGGTGAGCGGCACCGCGAGCATCACAATATCGGCCTCCGCGAGCGCACCGTGCAGCGCGTCAAGACCGCGCACCTCAACCATCTGACCGGCGAGGTTTTGCTCCTCGCGAGCGGTGCGCGCGAGCCGCGTGAGCTGCACCTCAAACCCGGCAAGCCGCGCCTCGATGGCTTTTGAAACCCCGCCGTAACCAATCAGCAGCACACGCCTGTCGGCAAGGCTCGGAAAGGATCGCAGGTCCCAACGATGTGCATCGCCGTCGCGCACAAACTCGGCAATGCCCCGCTGCGAAGCGAGTGTCAGCGCAAGGGCAAGCTCGGCGGTTGAGGTCTCGTGTACGGTCGCGGCGTTCGCGAGCGGGATTCCCTCGGGCAGGTAGCGATCAACGCCGTTGTAGCCGATCGACTGCCACTGCACGAGCTGTACGTCGATTTCGGTGAGAAGGTGAAACTCTTTTGCGCCACCCCAGTACGACGGCACCACAATGTCAATACGGTCGCTCGGGCTGGCCCGTCGAGATCCCAGGTCACAAATGTAACGCCAGGTTGATCCCCCATCGCCTCACGCAATCCGGGATCACTCGGCAGAGAAACGATCAGCTCAGTCATGCCTTCGAGTGTAGCGATGGGACGAGCTGCTACGAGTGAATCGAGACAACCGCGAGCGCCGCAACGATGAGGAACACCACAGCCAAGGCCGCCGAGCAAAGAACTAGCGTTAGAAGAACCGGCATTTTCCTAAGCACCTTAGCTCGCGATACCTTCGACGACGGGTCAACGGACGATCCCTCTTGAGCTAAGCGTCCCCTGTCGGCGGCGATGGCTTTGGGTACAAGGTAAACAGCCATCACCAAGCTAGTCAGCGCCATGACAATAAGCGAAATTCCGACAACGAACATAATCGCAAACCAGTTTACATTTTCCATCTTCCCTCGCTCACAATTTTGGCATACCAAAAACCAAAATAATTCAGACTTTTGTCTAGCCTGTAACTGCTGCGGGCCAATTCGGAACAGTCTCACCCAGATTGCGTTTGATAGAATCTTTCACTTGCCCCACGGTATTGGCATGACCCGAAATTGCAACAAACAAAACGATTGCTCCGCCAATTAGATTCGCAGCAGCAGCAGCTCCCGTGCAAATTGGAATCAGTAAGCTCGGCGAGGCTGCGCCCCCTGTTAGACCAGTTGCCCCGACGCTAGCCAAAGCCGTTTGAACCGTCAGCAACGCCAATACAATTCCTGAGATGGTTAAGATGGCACCCCCCACCATACCCATGACTTCGAGATAGTAACTCTCAATTCCGTCCGCAAGAGTTCGCAACCCAGAAACAACTGGGGATGAATGGTCCGCTATGGCAAGCACCGCCGCATCGCGCCCGTCAATCGCGTGCTCATACATTTCGCTTGCTTTGCCGTCGGAATAGTTGCTGTCAAGAGCGGAAGGAATCTTGCTCAGGACAAGTGTCGGCGAGAATTCTTTTGCGACTTTCACCAATTTTGCGTCAATCAAATCGGCAGCTGCCCTTAGATTATCCGGACTTCCAGCGAATGCGATCTCCACTCGCCAGAATGCAATAGCGTCCCGAAAAGCGTGCACGCAGTTTCGGGCGAGCGATATGAGGGGTGTAATTACTGTTTGAGCCACCCATTCCCATCCTGGAATATTAGTCAGGCCCTCCCGGGACATACTAAGCTCCAGAGTTAGGACGGCAGCCTCCACTAAGGCAAGACCCTTCTCCAACTCTTCCAGACGCACCTGAATGGTCCCTACAATGTCGTCTACGTAACTCATATGCCAATTTCTTCTTCCAGTGCCTTTATCTCTTCAAGAGATGCTCCGTGGGATTTTCCGTATTCGACTGCCGCGAGAAGAAGTATCTTTTCGAAGCGCAAAAACTCTTGACTACCCCCGAAAGATACTGGCCGAGGTCCTCCCTCCAGCCAACAAACAACTGAGAAAGCTCCGAAGCATCAAACGCAATCGAAAAGTCCTGGACTGAGATTGTGGGTATCGCTTCTTTCATGGAGAGTGTCTTTTTACTCGCATGCTCCCAAACGTTCTTTGCATCGTCCTTGAGCACATCTATATTGCACTCAACGCCACTCATACTTGACCTCCACAAACTTGTTCCCACGCTTGTACCGCTAACCGCAGAATTTTTTCTGAGATTTCTTGAGGCGAAAGCCAGAGAAGAAAACCATTTCTTGCCTCAATACTTATAGTCTTTCCGAAGCGAGCCGTGAGTTTGAGTGCGCGGTCTGGAGTTGCGAAGACTACAGTGTCACTTATTTCAATGGAGTCAAGATCCTTTTCGAGCACTTTCGCTACGCTGACCACAGATGCAGGGTACGGACCCGCCGCGAGGGCAAAGGCTATCTGTACACAGAGTTGATCTTCAGTAAGACGAGCCCTCAATGTTTCGTCAACTACCAGACGAAACGGACGCCCATCAGGAGCAAACTCAGCTTTCACCGCAGGAGCTGGTGTCCCAAAAGCTTCGCTAAGGGATTCCGCAATCGCACTAGCTTCAGCAGCTAACGTTTCTCCCTGCTCCCTGAAACCCAGAAGTGCATTAGCTCGCTGTTCACTGGCCTCATAGATCGTTCCATGCGCAATCATCTCCACAACCGAACCACACTGGCACGTGTTTCAAGATGCGACTTCACAACGTTACCACTCACCTCGCTTGCACTTTTCAACAAAAGAGTCATCCTTCGCATGGATACATTCCACTTCAACTGGGCGCTTCGGTAGGCAAGAGCAGCGTCACCACTCCATTGGTTTTCCAATGTGTCTAGCGTCGCAGAGAGCTGGCTTATGATGTACTCAACATTTCCAGCATGCCTGGAGAGTGAAAAGGGCCTTTACCCCGAAGTGTGGACACGCTGATGCCGGGTTTTCCGGCAGAAAGCGAGACCATAGAACCATGCCCAAACAATTCTCCGAGGACTTCAAACGGCAAGCCGTTGACCTCTACGAAACCACCGAAGGAGCGACCCTCGACTCGATCGCGAGTGATCTCGGCATCGGCAAGTCAACACTGTCGCTGTGGCTGCAGAAGTACCGCACCACGCCGCCCCCAAACCGTGACAGCCGCGCTGCTACCGACTTAGTAGAGACGGGTGAGGTGGCTGCGCTCCTTGCCGAGAACCGCGCCCTGAAAAACGAGAAAGCCAAGCTTGAGACCGAGCGCGATATTCTCCGCCAGGCAGCCAAATATTTCGCGGGAGAGATGAACTGGTGAGCCGCTTCCAGTTCATTGACGACCACCGTGACACCATCCCGGTGAAGTGGCTATGCCGAGTCCTCGACGTTGCTCGCTCCTCGTATTATGCGTGGGTGGAAGCTGCCCCGAAACGGGCCGCCCGCACGCAAGCCGACGAAGCGCTTGCTGCGCGAGTGAGACGTGCGCAAGACCGTGAGGCTGGCGGGGATCCCGCCTACGGGGTACCCCGGGTGACCGCGGACTTAAACGACGGGGCACCCGAGAACGAACGGGTGAATCACAAGCGCGTCGCGCGAGTGATGCGCGAGCACGGGCTTTCAGGGATCAGGCTCTTGCGTCGGGTGAAGACCACGGTCCCTGACCCCAATGATCAGAAGGTCGCTGATCTGGTGCAGCGTGACTTCACCGCTGACACGCCAGGCACCCGCTATGTCGGCGATATCACGTACCTGCCCATCGTGGGTGGGAAGAACTGGTACCTCGCGACGGTGATCGATCTGTGTTCGAGAAAGCTGGCCGGGTGGGCGCTTGCCGACCACATGCGTACCGAACTCGTCAGTGATGCACTGACCGCAGCCAGAGCCGCGCGTGGCTCACTTGACGGAACCATTTTTCACTCAGATCACGGCAGCGTCTATACCTCGAAAGCGTACGCGCAGTTGTGTACAGAGCTGGGGGGTGACGCAGTCAATGGGGGCTGTCGGTTCCTCAGCGGATAACGCGCTCGCTGAGTCGTTCAACGCGGCGCTCAAGCGTGAAGTCCTGCACGGACGGGCAGCGTTTCGGGACGAGCATGAATGTCGCCGTGAGGTGTTCAGGTGGGTGAACCGGTACAACACGAAGCGCCGCCACTCCTACCTCGGGCAAGTCGCGCCTGACGCGTTTGAATCAGCTATGCTTGCTGCTGCAGCGTAGCCATAACCCCGTGTCCACTATCCGGGGTAAAGGTCCAAACTCCAAATCTTGGATCAGGTCCAGATCCATTGAAAAATTCATCCCCACCGATTCCTTTCCTACACCTGGACTAGGAATAGGCTGCAACGTACGGTCCGAAGGTGACATGCGCACCAGCTTTCATGTGAATATTCTAACCATTTACAGGATGTCTACTGGATTAAACATACATCAAATTGCGTAAAAATCATGGATTACCAGAGGTAAATATCTGCTTTATCTACGGAGCTCCGACAGAACGCAGAATCATACGTACGCGATGAACGTACCCCGACATCAAATTAACCGTGTGAAGGGTCACTGATCGGGCGGATGTCGTCCGCATTACAAGCGGACTACAAGCCTTATCTACTTAGGTGCCCAATCAACCAAGCTCACTTATAGGCGACCTCTAGGTCCCGGAGCACAAGCATCCTCCACCCAAGCACATGATCTAGGAAACGGGACGTGGGGTCACGATTAAAACGTCGAACTTACTTCGAGCTGCATGACCAGCGGCCTCACGATCCGGGACCAAGCTCAAGAACTGTCATTAAATCGGGTTTAAACCCTGCCCGGGTGCCAGTCATGGCAACATTCAAACAAGCCGACCTGGAAAGTTCCGAGGGCGAGAGCATCGTTCTCAGATTGAGATCACGGTAAGGTCAGTAGTCGAGTTTAGAATCATGCAGCAAGCCCAACCGCAGTTTCCCCCACAATATAGAGACGCTAATTAACACGAGCGCCACGCCTCTACAGTTGCCCCGATCAAACAGCCCGCGCCGAGATCCCAGCCAGGATCAGCTCTAGGCCCCGCTCGAACACCTCGCGATTTCTCGTCTTACCGCTCGGGTGATTCGGGAGGAGCGAAGCGAGCTTTCCCTGCGCGTGGGCGGAGTCGAGCACCACGTCGGGCGACAGGGCATCGATGGCGGCACCGAAGGAGAACGCGTCAATCACCTCGACGGTGGTGAGGATTTCACTGTCGGGCAGGCCAGCCCGCTCAAGCGCATCAACCAGCGCCGAGTAAAACCGCAGCACGTCTGGCTCGTCAATCACCACCGTCATCATGAGTTGCAGCACCCGCGGGTGGTTGGCGTACATGCTCCAGGTCTGTTCGACCTCGCTGCGTATCGTCTCTCGCCAATCGGCATGGGAGACCTCGCCGCCGACGTATTCAGAGACCAGCACCTGGCGCATGGCACGAATAATGCCCTCACGCCCATCGACGTGGTGGTAGAGCGAAGAGACGCTCACTCCGAGTTGCTTGGCGAGGGGACCACCTGCAGTTCGTGCCCCGATTCGACGAGGTGGATGGCCGCCCGCCCAATGATCTCCTTGTTGAGAAGTGTCTTGCGAGGCCTCGCCATGCTCCCCCCTCGATTCGTGTCTGCTGCGGCACCAAATGGCCGACGCCTTGACAGATCCTCTCATAAGGGGCACGATAAACACGCTAACCGAAACGCTTTCGGTTAATGTCGCGCTCGTCGTCACCGTCGCCGAAGAAATCAGAGAGATCCCGTGAGCACCACAGTTTCCGCCCCAGCCCCAGCCACCGATCTGCGGCACCGCCTCACGCTGCGCAATGGCAGCGCAACGTTCATCATTGCTCTAGCAAGCCTGATGATGGCCAACCTCGCGCCGTTCATCATGACCGCTCTCGGCGCACTCGGTTACGACATCATCACCAGCGGAAACATTTTGACCTGGGCCCTGCTCGCCTCCGCAGCATCAGGTCTCGGCACGGCACGACTCGCCTCGGGGAAGCGTCGCCGCCCACTCGCGATTGCGGGGCTCGCGCTCGCAACCGTCGCATTTGCGCTCTCCGCGCTCGTTGCTATCCCCGCCGTGGTTGTCACCGGGCTCATCGTCGGCGGTGCAGGAGTCGGGGCAGCCATCTCCACCTCGGGCGCTGCTATTGCGGCGCTCCGCAACCCAAACCGGGTGTCAGCAGCGAGCGGACTCACCAACAGAATCTTGGTCACCATTATTCTCGCGGTGATCCCGATCCTCGGCATCACCCAGGGCAGCGTCTTCGGCACACTCGCACTCATCTCACTGGTTGGTCTCGCACTCGCCGCTTGGCTGCCCGATTCACCCGAGCACGCGGAACCGGTCGATGTGACCACCAGTCTGCAGATCGCTGAGCCGCGCCGCATTACCATTGCGGGCATCGCCCTGCTTATCGTCTTCCCCTCTGGGGCGCGAGCGAAGACGCCATCTGGACGATGGCACCGGTGCTCGGCGACGCGGTCGGTCTCGGCGAACAGGGCCTCGGCTTCACACTCAGCCTCGCCGCGGCCGGCGGCATCCTCGGTATGCTCCTCGTGACCATCTTCGGCAACCGCCTCGGCCGTGCGGTACCCCTCACGATCGCACTCACACTCGGCGGTGCGCTCAAAGTCTGCATTGGCTTTACCAGCGATCCCACGGCTCTCGCGGTCCTCATCATTGGTGTCAACACCATCTATGCCTTCGCGTTCGCCCTCTTTCTCGGCACCTCCGCCGGGCTCGACGCCCGCGGTCGCTGGTCCGGCCCGCTACTGGGCGCCTACCTCGTGGGATCAAGCTTCGCACCACTCCTCGGCGGCGCACTGATTGAAGCGTTCAGCATTCCGGCATTCACCCTCGTCACCGGCCTCGTGAGCTTCTTAGTCATCGTCCCAACGGTGATGGTCGCCCGGGTGTCGGTCGGTGCCGAAAAGGCACTGGCGAGATCCGCGGGGTAACCACCCCGCGCAGCGCCTGTAACATCGAACCATCCACCACGAAAGCGGGTTTCCCATGACTGCACCCACCACGATCTACCGCAACGCCCACGTATTCACCGGCGAGGCCGCGCTGAAACCGCGCGAGAGCTTCGCGGTGCGCGGGGGCAAGATCCTGGCGGCGGGCGATCTTGACGCGGTGCGGCTCGCAACTGGTGAAGGCGCTGCCGAGGTGGATCTTGGCGGTGCATTCGTGAGTCCCGGCATCATCGAGGGCCACGCTCACATGCTGATGCTCGGCGAGTCACTCGACAAGGTGCAGTTGCGCGACTGTAAGACGGTACAAGAGGTTCAGGATCGCCTCACGGCGGCACGCTCCGCGAACCCGAGCGCCCCGCTGGTCCTCGGCACAAGCTGGCGCTTCGACATCTTCGGTGAGGGCGAGCGCCCAACCGCGGCGCTACTTGACGCGGCAATTGCAGACGTGCCGGTGTTCTTGGACGCCAACGATCTGCACTCGGTGTGGGTCAACTCGGCGGCGCTGCAGGCGATGGGGATCACGCGCGAAACTGCTGATCCCATTGGCGGCGAGATTGTGCGCGACGAAAATGGTGACGCTACCGGCTTCCTGCTCGAAACCGCCGCAATCAAGCACGCCTGGGCGTACCTCGAAGAGGCAGCGAGCGACGACGATCGCGACCGTTTTCTTGAGAACGCCTTCAATGCCTACCTGAAAACCGGTGTGACCGGTGCTACCGAGATGTCGTTTGGGCACGCCGATCTTGCCACATACCGCCGCCGTCTCGACCGCGACGGACGGCTCCCCTTCCCCGTCAACGCGCACTGGCTGCTGACCGCCTCCGGTGATCCCTCAGCAGACCTCGAAGCAATCGCGGAGATTGCGCGCGTACGCGACGAGGTTGCGGCCAAGTACGGCGATGCGTGGCTGAGGATCGCGGGCGTCAAGTTTATTCTCGACGGCGTCATCGATGCCTGCACCGCGGCCATGCGGACCCCCTACGCAAACGGTTCCCTGCCCGAGGCAATCTGGACCCGCGAGTTCGCCCTGCCCGTCGCGGTTGCCGCCGATGCTGCCGGACTACAACTTGCCCTGCACGCCATCGGCGACGAGGCCAGCACAATCGCCCTCGACATGGTGCAGGAGTGCATCCGAGTAAACGGGCCACGGGCCGACCGACGCCCCCGCGTCGAGCACCTGGAGTCCGTCGCCGACGACACGATCGCGCGCATGGCCGCGCTCGGTGTCACCGCGTCGATGCAGCCGGTGCACTGCGACCCCGCTGTGTTAGATAACTGGCAGGCGGTGCTCGGTGACGAGCGCGCCCACACCGGTTTTCCGTGGCACAAGTTTCGCGATGCGGGCGTGACGCTCGCCCTCGGCACTGACGCCCCGACGGCCCCGCACGAGGCTCCCGATAATCTCTTTATTGCGCTGACTGCCAAGTCATCCATCGATCGATCCCGCGCTGCTTACCAACCGCAGCGAGTGTTCACCCCGGCCGACGCCGTCGAAGCGCTGACGCTCGGCCCGGCGTTTGCGACCCGTCGCGATAATGAGCTCGGACGCATCGCCGCGGGTTACCGGGCGAACGTGACTGTGTGGGCTGCAAATCCGCTCGTGGATTCGCCCGAGGCGCTGCTTGACTCGACCGCTGCGCTGACTCTTGTCGACGGCGACATTGCGTTCTCGACTGCTGGGTGACGTCTGAGGTACAACACGGCAGAATGGTGTCATGAGCAGCGAAGAGCAAAGCGCAACCGGCCCCACCGAGTTCAGGTATGTCGACGCGCATGGCGTAGAAATCTTCTGCTATCGCTGGGACGCCGAGGCACCCGTCGGCGTCGTGCAAATCTCACATGGCGTGGGTGAACACGCCAAACGCTACGACACCTTTGCCCGTGCGCTGGTCGATGCCGGGTTCACCGTGTATGCCGACGACCACCGTGGCCACGGCGAAACCGGGCGCGCACAATATAGCGGTGATCTGAGTCGCCTTGGACGCCTCGGGCCAGGCGGCCTTCGCGCCACAGAGAGAGCAATCCTGCAGCTCACTGGACTCATTCGGGATCGGCACCCCGATTTACAGCTCATCATGTATGCGCACTCGTGGGGCTCTTTGATGGCCCAGCGGATCCTGAACCAGCACCCACGAGTGTGGGACGCGGTCGTACTCTCGGGCAGCACACTCCGCACGTTCAAGCACATGGAGAGTGGCGACTTGAACAAGCGCTGGGCGGGATCCGGAGCAACCGGAAACGAGTGGCTTAGCCGCGATACTGCCGTTGCACAGGCCTTTGCCGATGATCCGCTGTGTTTCCCGGCTGACATTTTGAAACTCTTTGGTGTGGCCGACGGACTGCGGCTTTTCGGCAGGCCCGCGACGGGGCTCGCCCCAGAGATTCCGTTTCTGCTGATCTCGGGGACCGATGATCCCGTTGGCCGCAATGACGGTGTGCGCCGCCTGGCCGATGCGCTTCGTAAGCGCGGAGTGCGCGATGTGGCGGTGAAGCTTTACCCGGGTGCCAGGCACGAGACCCTCAACGAGACGAACCGCGACGAGGTCCAGGCTGACCTGATCACGTGGATGCTGGAGCAAGTCAGCGGGTAGTCGCAAACTCCTCATCAAGCCCCTCCCACCAACCCCAAGTTCGGCGTACGCTAGGGCCATGAGCATGCACGGAGAGTACAAGGTTCCCGGCGGCAAGCTAGTTGTCGTAGATTTTGAGTTGAGTGACGGTCGCATCAGCGATTTCAGTCTCTCGGGAGACTTCTTCCTTGAACCCGATAACGCCCTCGACTGCATTAATGCTGCCATCGAGGGCATGAGCCCCAACGGCACCATCGAGGAGTTCAGTGAGGCGATCCACGCCGCACTGCCGAGTGAAGTGCACCTGCTCGGGTTCACTCCAGATTCGGTGGGTGTCGCCATCCGGCGCGCCGTCACGGGCGCGGCACACTGGCGCGACTATGACTGGCAGATTGTGCACGAGCCTCCGATCTCACCTGTGTTGAACGCCGCCCTCGACGAGGTTCTCACCACAGCGGTCGGCGAGGGGCTGCGCGGGCCAACACTTCGCATTTGGGAGTGGAACGCACCCGCTGTCTTTATCGGCAGTTTTCAGTCGGTCAAGAACGAGGTCGACGAAGAGGAAGCCGCAGTTCACAAGGCCCAGATCGTGCGCAGGATCTCGGGTGGCGGGGCCATGTTTATGGAACCCGCTGCAAGCATCACCTATGCGCTCTACGTGCCCGGCGAACTCGTGCGCGGTATGACCTTCGCCGACTCGTACGCCTATCTCGATGAGTGGGTCATCGAGGCGCTCAAGGGTCTCGGCATCGACGCCGTCTACAAGCCACTCAACGACATCACGAGTCCCCAGGGAAAAATCGGGGGCGCGGCGCAAAAGCGACTCGGATCCGGTGCCGTGCTGCACCACGTGACCATGGCGTACGACATGGACGCCGAGGCCATGACAAAGGTGCTGCGCATTGGGCGCGAGAAGCTCTCCGACAAGGGCACCGCGAGTGCGCAGAAGCGAGTGGATCCGCTGCGGTCACAGACCGGACTTTCACGCGAGGCAATAGTCGAGAAGATGATCGAGGTGTTTCAGCAGCGTCACGGCGGAGTGATGGGCGAGATTACCGAGGGTGAGTGGGACGCGGCTGAGCGTCTCGTCGAGCAGAAGTTTTTGACCGAGGAGTGGTTGCGGCGGGTGCCGTAAACCATCACACCGTAAGGATCACCTTGCCGGTTGTTTTGCGGCCCTCGAGCGCGCGGTGCGCGTCTGCTGCGTCGGTGAGCGGGAAGCGCGCGCCGATCCTGATGTCAAGATCACCTGCCGCAATCGCTTCGAAGAGTTCACCGTAACGCCAGGCCCGCTCCTCGGGCGTGAGCAAAAAGTGACCGAGAGACGGCCTTGTGATCGAAAGGGATCCGCCCGCATTCAAGCGCTGCAACTCGAAGGGCGGCACCGGGCCACTCGCACCACCGAAGAGCACCATCTCGCCGCGCACGCGCAAAGACTTGAGTGACTCGTCGAAGGTGTCTTTGCCGACGCCGTCGTAGACGACCGCGACACCTTGACCTCCCGTGAGCTCTCGGGCGCGCTCTGCGAAGCCTTCGTAGTTCATGGCCTCCGCGGCACCGGCACCCAAGCTCAGCTTTCGTTTTTCGTCCGTCGACACAGTGGTGAGCACGCGCACCCCGCGAGCGGTCAGGATCTGCGTCAGCAGCAGCCCCACCCCACCCGCGCCGGCGTGCACCAGCACGGTTTCTCCAGCTTGCGGGTGCGCCGCTGAAGTCGCGAGATAGTGCGCGGTCAGCCCTTGCAGCGGTAGCGCGGCGGCGGTCTCGGGGTGGATCCCGGTCGGCACTTTCACCGCGGCCTCGGCCGCGACGATGAACTTGTCGGCGTAACTCGCCCTAGCTTCGGCTGTGGCGACAAGATCACCCGCCACGAAACCCGTCACACCCTCACCAACGGCCAGCACGGTTCCCGCGGCCTCGGATCCCGGCGTGAAGGGGAGCGGCATCTTATACAACCCCGTGCGCTGGTAGGTCTCAATGAAGTTCACGCCGATCGCGGCCGCCTGCACCAACAGTTCGCCTGGCCCGGCTACCGGATCCGGAACCTCACTCAGGGTGAGAACTTCGGGTCCGCCGGTCTGGTTCACAGTGATTGCGCGCATGATGAGAGCCTATTCCTCCGGCACACCGCCAGGAAAGTCCTCAAAAATCAGAATAGTGCGACTGCTGCGCACCCACGGGATCGTCTGGATCCCCTCGAGCACCACCCGCCTCAGGTGACTGTTGTCGTCAGCTCGCACGAGTAACAGCACATCAAACTCACCGCCGACCAGTGCGATGTGTTCAACCTCTTCTATTGAGCCCAGCGTGGATCGGATCTCTTTCCAACCCGTTTGATCAATCTGCAGCGTGACATAGGCCGAAGCGTGCGCTCCCGCCTGCACAGGATCGGTGCGCACCGTGAAGTTCCTAATCACCCCGGAGTCGACCAGCCGCTTCACCCGTGCGTGCGCCCCCGCCCGCGAGATATGCACCGCCTCCGCCAGCGACGTCATAGAAACGCGCGCGTCTTCGCGCAGCACCTCGAGTATCGCGCGATCAATCTCGTCAACGCTCACTGATCCACCTCACACTTCGTTGTCGCCAGATGTCATTCGTCCACACTTATGGAATCATTCCGATCAAATATACATTCCTGGCCAAATTTGAGACACAAAAATTCAGGACTCAGGCAATATTGACGTCATATCGTCTTGGCCACTGATTCAAGGAGGAATCGTGACAACACTAGGCACCTCAATGCTGCCACGCGACACTCCCGTGCAGCTGATCGACTCTGACGGCATCGTGGTGAACGACACCGACTATGCCCTGCCATCCAGCGACCAACTAATGAGCGCCTATGCCGCTCTTGTCAACGGGCGCAGGATCAACGACCAGTGCAACGCGCTCGTGCGTCAGGGGCGCCTCGCGGTCTACCCATCATCGAACGGACAGGAGGCCTGTCAGGTCGCCGCGGCCCTCGCGCTCGCGGACGGCGACTGGATCTTTCCCACCTATCGCGACTCGGTCGCGATCATCACGCGCGGCGTTGCTCCGGCCGACGCGATGGTGCTGCTTCGTGGCGACTGGCACTCCGGCTACAACCCGTACAAGCACGGCGTCGCCCCGCAGGCGACTCCCCTTGCAACCCAGTTGCTGCACGCGGTCGGCTTCGCGCACGCCGCAAAACTCAGGGGCGAAGACACCGTGGTGCTCGCAATGTGTGGTGACGGTGCGACGAGCGAGGGCGACTTTCACGAGGCAATGAACTTCGCGGCCGTGTTTCAGCTGCCCGTTGTGTTCTTTGTGCAGAACAACGAGTTTGCAATCTCCGTTCCGCTGTCGCGCCAGACCGCGGCCCCGTCGCTCGCTCACAAAGCCATCGGCTATGGCATGCCAGGCCAGCACGTCGACGGCAACGACGTCGCAGCACTCCTCGCGGTACTGAACGAGTCGGTGAATCGCGGCCGAACTGGCGGCGGCCCCAGCCTGGTCGAGGCGCACACCTACCGCATGCTCGCGCACACCAACGCCGACGATGACACCCGTTACCGCGAGCGCGAGGAGGTGCAAGCGTGGGTCGCTCGGGATCCGCTGACCCGCCTACAGACGCACCTTCGCGGCGAGGGCCTGCTTGACAACGCAGCCGAGGCGGCCCTTGCAGAAACCGCCGAGAATATCGCGACTGAGCTGCGAGAGGTGATGAACTCCGACCCCAAGCTCGATCCCGAGCAGCTTTTTGCCCACGTGTTTGCCGAGCGGCCCGCAACCCTCGACACCCAGTGGGCGCTGCTGCAAGACGAAATCGAGCGAACGGAGCAGAGCACATGACCACCGAAACGATGACAATGGCCGCCGCGCTCAATCGTGCACTTGCGGACGCACTCACTGAGGATGAACGTGTGCTGATCTTCGGCGAAGATGTTGGCGCGCTCGGTGGTGTCTTCCGCATCACCGACGGCCTCACCGCGCGCTTCGGCGAGAACCGCTGCTTCGATACGCCACTTGCCGAATCGGGGATCGTCGGCACGGCCGTCGGCATGGCGATGAACGGCCTGGTGCCCGTTGTTGAGCTGCAGTTTGACGCCTTCGCGCTACCCGCGTTCGAGCAGGTCGTCAGCCACGTTGCCAAGTTTGGAAACCGCACGCGCGGGGCGGTGCGTTTGCCCATCGTGATCCGCATTCCTTACGGGGGCGGGATCGGCGGCGTCGAGCACCACTGCGATTCGTCTGAGGCCTATTACACGCACACTCCGGGACTCACCGTGGTGTCGCCGTCGACGCCACAGGAGGCCTACTCGCTGCTGCGTGCCGCAATCGCGTCACCAGACCCGGTAATTTTCATGGAGCCCAAGAAGCTGTACTGGTCGAAGGGTCTTGTCGACACCTCGGTGACCGCCGAGCTGCGACAGGCCAGGGTGATCCGTGAGGGCACCGACCTGACGCTCATTAGCTACGGACCGTCGGTGCCGATTGCGCTGGAAGCAGCCGAGGCCGCTGCCCCAGGGTCCGATACGGCGCCGGGTCGCAGCGTGCAGGTGATCGACGTGCGCACCCTGACCCCGTTTGACGACACGACAGTCATGGAGGCCGTGCGTAGCACCGGGCGGGCCATCGTGATCGCCGAGGCACCGGGCTTTGCGAGTGTTGCATCGGAGATTCAGGCGCGCGTGTTCGAGCAGTGCTTCGAGTATCTTGAGGCTCCCGTGCGCAGGGTCACCGGTTTCGATACCCCCTTTGCCTCGCCGAAGTATGAGCACTGGTACCTGCCCGACGTAGATCGGGTGCTCGACGCCATCGACACACTCCACTGGGAGGACTGACACCATGACCACACAGGTATTTCATCTCCCTGACCTCGGCGAGGGGCTCGCCGAAGCGGTCCTCGTGCGCTGGATGGTCGCGGTGGGCGACACCATCAAGGTCGACCAGGCGATTGCAGAGGTCGAGACTGCAAAGAGTATTGTCGAGTTGCCTTCGCCGTATGCAGGTAGCGTCGTTGCGCTGCACGGAGAGGAGGGCGACTCCATCCTGACCGGGGCACCGGTGCTTGAGGTTTCGTCGGGGGCAGAGCCTGGCGATGCTGTTGCACCAGCCGATGCCGCTGAGCCAAACCACACGAACGACGAACACGAGGCCTACCGCACAGAGGAGCAAGCCGGATCGGGCAACGTGCTGATCGGCTACGGCACCGGGGCCGGGCCCACGAAGGGTCGGCGCAAGCGTCGGGGGCGGTGGCAATGGTTTCTGAGGCCTCCAATCGCGAAGCGGCGTCGCGCACCGTCGCGGTGCGATCCCCCATCGTGCGCCGCCTGGCGCGCGAGCTTGGCATCGACCCCCGCTCCGTCGAGGCCACTGGATCCGACGGCGCAGTCACGCGCGCCGACGTGCTGCGCGCGGCGGAGGCCGGTTCGAAGGCACCGTCCGCGAAGGACACGGAGGCAGTCAAGGCAGTGGGGTCAGGATCGGCGGCGATCCCAAACCGCAGCGTCGCAGGCCCACTCAACGCCGTGCGCACCGAGCGCTTCAGCCAGCTGCGCAAGGCGGTCAGCGCAAAGCTCAGCCGCAGTCGCGCCGAGATTCCCGAGGCAACCGTGTGGGTCGATGTTGACCTAACTGAGCTGTGGGAACTACGACCACGCATGGCCTCAGATGGCGAGAAACCACCTTCCCTCACAGCCCTGTTTGCCCGCTACTCGCTACTCGCGCTGAAGGAGTATCCACTGCTCGCATCGCGGCTGAGCGCGTCGGGCGAAGAGATCGAGGTCTTCGACGGGGTCAATCTCGGCGTCGCCGTTGACACTGACCGCGGTCTGATGGTGCCCGTAATCCACCGGGCAGATGCTTTGAGCGTGGGGGTACTGGACGATGAACTTCGTGAACTCAGCCGCGTCGCGCGCGCCGGGCGCACAGCACCCGAACAACTGCAAGGCTCGACATTCACGGTGAACAACTACGGGGGTTTGGTGTCGACGGATCCGCGGCGATCATCAATCACCCCGAGGTCGCGCTGCTCGGCATCGGTCGTGTAATCGAACGCCCCTGGGTGATCGACGGTCAGATCGTGCCGCGCAGGATCGCCCAACTCTCGCTCGTGTTCGACCATCGGGTGTGCGACGGCGGCTACGCGGCGGGCTTCCTGCGGGCGGTGGTTGACCTGCTGGAACACCCCCTACGGGCTTACGCGTTGGTGTGAGGAGGAGCAGTCTGCTGTTTGCTTTCGGTTCTCCTCGAATCTCAGCCATTGTGAAAAGTGACGGAGACTCGAGGAGAAGGTACCAGTGGAGACCCAGAAAGATTGGGGAGGCGCGCGCAAAGCTCGACGTTCGCGTCAGACACCCAAAAGTGGAAGTCTCCGTTGAGTACGTCCGCGCGCACTGACTCTTAACGAACGTGGTCATTGCCTCATTTTTGACGTTTGAAGCAACTAGAATTCCAGACTTCATCGTTTTGTCCTCTTTTTGCTGGGCGTCGTCGCTGTTGTCTCTTCAATGCAGCCGGGCCCCCATCTGCCTGACTCTGTGACGGGTAGATTCTCTCCCTGACTGCTCATCCTTGTGGTGATCTTCGCAATGTTTGACCAGGCCAGACGAGGCATGAAACGGCTCTACCTGCACGAGCGCAGCTATGGCAGCGATCTACACATCATCGAACCATCGGGGTCGGGCTCGGTCACTACCAAGAATCACTTGATTGGTGAGAGCGAAGAACCGCTCGATCATGTTGCAACCGCGTTAGGCGACCGAGTCTCACTCGAGCGGCCACTGCAGTTCCAGTGTCGCTTTCGTGCGGTGATCTGGTCTCGCTTGTCGGGAATGACAGCTTTGACCTTGCAGCGGCGAATCTCGCTGAGGGTGAAGCCGGTCGCGCGCGCCCGGGCGGCGATCATGGCGTCCGGGCGGGTCCGCGGGCGACCCGGCCCCAGTCGAGGGAGGGGCTGCTCAGCCTGGAGAAATCGATCGCACCGTCACTCTCCGGCGACCACGGCTCCCAGCACAGGACGCACGTCCGTTGCCGTCTTCGGCAGGTCCGCGGAGGTCTTCCAGTCCCGCTTCTCGCCCGCCTTCATCCCAGCCAGGGTTGTCACACCCCTCGCGTAGACACTACTCGTCTTCGCGTTCACCCAGCTGACCGAGACTACGACATCGCCCTCCTCACCCGCCGGGAGGGTGACCTGGCCCTCAGCCGTGACCGTCGTCCCCGGCTTCGTAGTGACCGAGGTCATCGTCGTCCCGGCGATCACACCCTTCCCCGACGGGATGCTCGGGATGGAACTCTGCTTCTCCTTCGCAGACGGTGCGGCCGACGAGGTGGGGGTCGCCGCCGGCTTCGCTCCGTCCGGGGCGGTGCAACCAACCAGGGCGACGGCGACCAGCGTCGTCACCAGGGTCGCCGCTGCCCGCGCCGCCCTTCCCCGTCCGAGCCCATTTTCGGAACCGCTCACGCCGTCGTCCTCCGACCGCGACGTCGGCTCGCCACCACTCCAACCACCCGAGCGCGAAGAGCAGCGCCGCCAGCGTAACCAGAGGTGCCGAGACACTTGCGCCGGTGTGGACGAGTCCGCCCCGCCTGGCGTCGCGGGTGGCACCGGAGGAACCGGGGGCACAGGAGGAACCTCGACAGTCACCGCCGCGGTTGACGACTCCGAGAGCACCGTATTGCCGTCCGGGTCCATTCCTGAGGCGCTGGCCGTGTTCGTCAGTGACGTGAGCACGAGGTCCGCCAGCTTCACCGTGTAGGTCGCAGTGCAGGCCACCACCTGGCCGGGCAGCAGCGTGGCCGCGGCCGCCGGGCAAGTGATCGGGCCGAGCGCGCCGGAGCCATTGAAGGTGCCCTCGACCGGCGTCACGTCGTGCATCGTGACGTTGCCCGTGTTCGTGATCGTGAACGTGTAGGTGACCACCTGGCCGACAGCGCCGATGGTGGCGCGGTCCGCGGTCTTCTCTAGCGACAGACCCGGCGAGGGTGACTCAGGGATACTCACCGACGACTCCGGGGACTCCGGGTCGGTGCCGTTGGCCGCCGTGCCCGTCGCGGTGGCCGCGTTG
The DNA here is from genome assembly GCF_011382985.1 of Leucobacter coleopterorum. Lineage (GTDB taxonomy): Bacteria > Actinomycetota > Actinomycetes > Actinomycetales > Microbacteriaceae > Leucobacter > Leucobacter coleopterorum. The sequence continues at coordinate 241,396 of NZ_CP049933.1, read as the reverse complement.
TCCACCTGCCCCTCATCGATATCTGCCTGGGTCAGGATGTACGTCGCCGTGCAGGTCAGCTGCGCACCAGGCGCGAGCGGGCTGGTGGGGCAGGTCGCTACCGGGGCGGTCCCAGTGCCAGAGAATGCCGTCTCTACGATCGCGATATCCGAGACAGTAACGTTGCCCGAGTTCGTCACGACGAACGAGTACGTGATCTGCTGGCCCGCCACGAACTGCTCCGGGCCGCTCGGCGTCGCCGACTTGACCAGGGTGAGGGCCGCGGCCGGCGTCGAGGTCACGGTCGCGCTCGACGCCGGCGAGACCACGGGGCCCGCTTGTGGGTCCTGGGCGGTCGCGGTCGCGATGTTGTCCACGGTCCCCGCATCCACGTCGGCCTGAGTTAGCACGTAATTCGCCGTGCAGGTCGCCTGGGCGCCCGGTGCGAGCGTGGCGGTCGGGCAGGTCGCGACGGGCGGCGTCCCAGTGCCGGTGAACGTAGTCTCAGCGATCGCGAGGGCACTGAGCGTCACAGTCCCGGTGTTGGTGACGAGGTACGAGTAGGTGACCGTGGAGCCCGCTGTGTTCGCAGTGGTCGGGCTGACCGACTTCGCAACGGTCAGCGACGAGGCCGTCGCCAGGGGCGTGTCCGTGTTCTGCGGGGAGGAGACGATCGGCGAGCCGGCCGATGGCGGCGTGCCCTCGGCGGTCGCCCCGTTCGCGACGTGGCCTGCGTCGATGTCCGCCTGGGTGATCGCGTAAACCGCCGTCCCGGTCACGGTCTGGCCCGGCTCAAGGATGTCAATGATCCCTGGCCACGCGTAGGCGACTGGGGCGAGCCCCGGCAGTGGGTCGTTAACGGTCACGTTCGAGAGGGTCACATTACCGGTGTTGGTCACTGCGAAGTTGTAGGTGATGAGGTCACCGACCTGTGCGGGCGTCCCAACGGCGGAGGCGTCCGCCGTCTTAGTCAGCTGGATGCCCGTCTCAACTGGGAGTGGGGTATCGGTGGCCGCCGGCGTAGACTCGACCGGAGCGCCACCCGGTGCATCCCCGCCAGCCGTCGCGGAGTTGGCCACGTGACCGGCGTCGATGTCGAACTGCTGGACAGCATAGGTCGCGGTCGCCGTGACTTCTTCACCCGGCGCGAGGACGCCGACGGCCCCCGGCCAGGTGTAGACGATCGTAGAGAGCCCGATTAGCGAATCCGTGATGGTGACACCGGTAAGCGTCACGGTTCCGGTGTTCTGCGCTGTGAAGTTGTAGGTGACCACGTCGCCGACTTGCGCCGGCGAGCCAATGCCCGTGGCTTCCGCCGTCTTGCCCAGAACGATCTGCGCGCCCTGGACGACCGGGGTCGTCGTGGTCGACGGCTCGGATGTTACCGGGCCACCGGTGGGTGGTGCCCCGGATGCCGTGGCCGAGTTCACGACCTGTCCAGCGTCGAGGTCAGCCTGGGTCAGCACGTAACTCGCCGTCGCGGTGGCCGTCTCGCCCGGGGCGAGCGTGCCGGCGGCACCCGGCCAGACGTAAACCGGCGTGGTCAGCCCGGCCAGCGCGTCGGTGATCGAGATGCCAGTCAGCGTCACGTTGCCATTGTTGACGATGGTGAATCCGTAGGCGAGGGTGTCACCGATCTGGGCTGGAGTCTGCAGGCCCGAGGCATCGGCGGTCTTCGCGATGGTGAGTCCTGGACCCGCGGGGAGCGGGGTGTCAGTGTCGGCCGGGCCCGCGGTGATCGGCGGTCCCGTCGGCGGGTCGGCCGCCGCGGTCGCGCTGTTCGCCCGGTGCCCGGCGTCGATGTCGTTCTGGGTGAGCGCGTAGGTGGCAGTCGCCGTCACCGTCTGGCCCGGGAGCAGCACGCCGTCGGTGCCCGGCCAGGAGTAGACCGGCGTGGACAGGCCCGGCAGCGGGTCGGTGATTGTCACGTCGTTGAGCGTGACGTTGCCGGAGTTCGTCGCGGTGAACGTGTACGTGATGATGTCGCCGGCCTGCGCGGGCGAGCTCAGCGCGGTCGTGTCCGCGGATTTGGAGAGATCGAGCAGCGGCTCCTGGTCGGCCGGGATCGTCACGCTCGACGGGGTGGAGGTAACTGGGCCGCCGGTGGGCGGCGTGCCGGACGCCGTTGCTTCGTTGATGAGGGTGCCGGTGTCAACGTCAGCCTGCAACAGCGTGTAGGTCGCGGTGCACGTCGCCTGCTCGTTCGGAGCGAGAGTGGTGGTGCCGCCGCAGTCGATCGGGCTGAGCGCGCCGGAGCCGGAGAAGGCCGTCTCGTTCACGCCGACACCGGTCAGCGTGACATTGCCGCTGTTGGTGATCACGAACGTGTAGGCAATCTGCTGGCCGACCACAAAGGAGGCCGCGTCGTTGGGCGTCGCCGACTTGGTGATCTGGATGGCCGGCGCGGCCGTCGGGGTGACCGTCGCGGTGGACGGCGACGACGTCACGACCGGCCCGATCGGCGGCGTGCCACTCGCGGTTGCGGTGTTGCTGATCGCCGCGCCGGAGTCCAGGTCGGCCTGGGTGACCGTGTAAGTCGCGGTACAGCCGACGCTCGCGCCCGGGGCGAGCGTGCCCGGCGGACAGGTGACCGTCGGTGGCGTGCCAGTGCCACTGAACGCGCCCTCAGCGACGGAGACGTTCGTGAGGTCTGCATCCCCGCTGTTGGTGACCTGGAAGGAGTAGGTCACGACCTGGCCGGCCGTGTCGACCGTGGTCGGGGAGGCGCTCTTGGCGAGGGTGATCGCCGGGGCGATGAAGTTCACGGTGGAGGTGCCGGGCAGCTGGACGCCGTTCGGGACGATGTTGCCAGGCCCGTTGGTGAACGCGCCACTGACCGGGGAGGTGACCGACACGGTCACGGTACAGGATGCTTGTCCTTGCGCCAGGTCGCCGCTCACGGACACCGCGGTCGCGCCGATTCCGCCCGTCACAGATCCGTTGGTGCAAGTGGTCGTCGGGGCGCCGGCGACGGTGAGCCCGGCGGGCAGGTTGTCGGTGAAGTCCCATCCCGGCTTGGCCCCCAGCTCGGAGGTGTTCGTGATGGTGAAGGTGAGCGTGGAAGTCCCGCCGGCGAGCACGGTCGTCGGACTGAACGACTTGTCCAGCTGCGGGTCATGTCGAGGACAGTGATGTTATCGACCGCACCGTCATTGCCGCCGCCAGTGCCGACGAGGTTGCGCAGTTCGAGACCCACTTGGTTGCCGGTCACAGCGACGGCGGCGTTCGTCGCGTAGGTGCCGTACCGGATGCCGCGGCCGTCGATGCTGATGACCGAGCCGCGCGGGTCGGTGCCCGCATTGATCGGTGCGCCCACCGCTGTGGTGTTGGCTCCATTGACGAAATAGAACTGGTACTGGGGCGGGTTGGAATTGTAGTTGTCGACCGCACCGTCGACACTGAAGCCAAGGTAGCGCTTGCCGGTGATAGCCGGCAGCGTGATCGGGGTGGTAGTGGCGAACTGGATGAGGTTCGCTCCCGGGTCGGCCGAGCCGCCGCTTCCGTTGTCGGTGTAAGCAGACAGTGAGTTGTTCGTGTTCGGGTTCGCCACGCCGCGAAGCTGGCCGAGGGCACGGGACAGCGTGCGCAGCCGGTCGGTGATAACACCGCAGTTTGGGGCGTTGCCGACGGAGAAGCCGTTCAGCACGACGCCGTTGCAGTTGATGAGCCACGGCGGGTCAGCGGTGTAGCTCAGCCCGCTCGCGCTGGTGTAGGACGTGAGGAGGTTCATCGAGCCACTGACGGTGTTCTCGAAGTCCTCGTTGTAGATCACGGTGGGTGCCTGCGGCGTCCCAGGGGTTCCGGGGGCCGCCGAGGCTAGTGACACCGGTCCCACGGGCGCGGCGATGGCAACGACCGCCGCGGTCGCACCGAGCGCGGCGGCGGTGGCGAAGGCCAGTGCGCGCCGCCGGATTTGACGGGGCTGTGTCTTCGGTTTCGATTTGACCCACATGATGCCCGAGAATAGCGGCAATCCGGCTGGAAAGAAATACCGAATGCGATGTGAGTTGCCGAATTGTCACTTCGCCGCGGGCGAAATGACAATTCGGCACCAGCGGATCTGTGCGGGGCTGGGAGCGGCAGCACAGGGGCGGGATCCGCGCAGCTACTGCGCGATCACCTCATTGGAGCGCGTGTTCAGCGCAACACCCTTCGGATCCTTCACGAGCGACACCGCCACCAGCGAGATGATCGTGACGCCGAGGATGTACAGGCCGATGGTCCACGACTGGCCCGTCGACTTGAACACCAGGTCAGCAATCATCGGGGCGAAGGCACCGCCAAAGATCGCACCGATCGCGTAGCCAATCGAGACACCCGAGTAGCGCACATCAGCGGGGAACATCTCCGCGTATAGCGCCGCCTGGGGTCCGTACGAGAGACCGAGACCAACCGTCATCAGGAACAGTGCGAGGAAGTACATGAAGATGTCGCCGGTATCGATCAAGAACCACATCGGCACCGCCCACAGACCGAGCAGTACATAGCCAATCTGGAAGGTGCGCACGCGCCCGATGCGATCCGAGAGAATGCCCCATAGAGGGTGAAGCCGAGCCAACCAAACGACGCGAGGGTTGTCGCGAGCAGCACGGGCGGGCGCTCAAGCCCGAGGCCACCCTCGGCAGTGGGTCGCGTGGCGTAGGCCGCGAAGAACGCAATCAGCAAGTATCCGGCTGCGTTGTTCGCGATGAAGATCAGGGCCGCCTGAATGACCTGCTTGGCGTGCTTTGCAAAGAGTGTCTTGAGGGGCGTTGCCGACTCACCCTTGCGTTGCTGTAGCTCTTTGAAGATCGGCGACTCCTCAACGGCCCGGCGAATGAAGTAGCCAACAATAATCAGCACAATCGAGAACAGGAACGGTATGCGCCAACCCCAGCTCAGAAACTGCTCCTCGGTGAGCACGGTGGTGATGACCCACATCGTTGCCGTGGCGAGGATCATGCCCGTGGGCACACCGATCTGCGGGTAAGCGCCGAAGAATCCGCGCTTGTTCACGGGAGCGTGCTCCACAGACATCAGCGCAGCACCACCCCACTCACCACCAGCAGAGAAGCCCTGCAACACACGGAGCAGAATCAGCAGCACGGGTGCGGCGATCCCGATCTGCGCGTACGTGGGAAGCACGCCGATCAGCGCCGTCGCGATCCCCATGAGAATCAAGGTCAGCACCAGCATGCGCTTACGACCGAGTTTGTCGCCGAGGTGACCCGCGACGATCGCACCGAGCGGGCGAAAGAGGAAGGAGATGCCGAGGGAGGCCCAGGCAACGATCTGCCCGACGGTCTCACCTGCGGGTGCGAAGTAGAGCGTCGCGAAGACCGCACCCGCGGCCTGCGCGTAAATAAAGAAGTCGTACCACTCGATGGTGGTGCCAACGACGGTGCCCGCGAGCACTCTGCGCTGTTCTGTTCGCCTGTCGACGGTCGTCAGTGTTTCAGCAGTCATATGAACTCCGTTGTTCTGCGGTTGCTTGGCCTATCTTGCCGAACGTTCGGCAAGTAAAGAAGCTTACACGATTCGCCAGATATTGCACGCGCGGGGTCGCGCACAGCACATCACTCGACCTGGCCAGTGTTTGCGTCGAGCAACCCGTCCGTCTATCCTGAGATGAATTACCGAACGATCAGTCACTAAATCGACTGACGCGGCAGACATGGAGGTCTATCGCCTATGCCCGAGGCATTTCTCGTAGATGGTGTTCGTACGCCCGTCGGTCGTTATGGGGTGCGCTCGCGGGCGTTCGGCCAGACGATCTCGCAGCCCTCGTGCTGCGCGCCCTCGTTGAACGGACCGATGTTCCGGCCGACGCGCTCGACGAGGTCATCTTCGGGGCCGCGAACCAGGCCGGTGAAGACAACCGCAACGTGGCCCGCATGGCCACACTGCTCGCGGGTCTCCCCGACTCGCTGCCCGGCTATACCGTGAATCGCCTCTGCGCCTCGGGAATGACGGCGGTTGCCAACGCCTCACAGGCAATCCGCGCGGGAGACGCCGAGCTGATCCTCGCGGGTGGAGTTGAATCGATGACCCGCGCCCCCTGGGTGCAAGAGAAGCCGGGCAAGGCGTGGGCGAAGCCGGGCGCACAGTTCGACACTTCGATCGGTTGGCGCTTTACCAACCCCGAGTTTCTGAAGCGCGACAAGGCGACGTTCTCGATGCCCGAGACCGCAGAAGAGGTCGCCCGCGTCGACAATATCTCGCGCGAAGACGCCGACGCCTTCGCCGCCGAGAGCCACCGTCGCGCAATCGCCGCTATCGAAGCGGGGCACTTTCGTGACGAGATCGTGCCCGTCGAGGCGCCCGCGGGTCGCGGCAAAACAACAATTGTCGACACCGACGAGGGCCCCCGCCCCGGCACAACCTCCGAGGTGCTCGCGGGCCTGCGCCCGGTGGTCGCGGGCGGCTCGGTCGTCACGGCGGGCAATGCTTCCTCGCTCAACGACGGCGCCTCCGCCCTGCTCGTTGCGAGCGGGGCGGCCGTCAAGAAGTACGGCCTGAGGGCGCGGGCGAGGATCGTGACCAGCGTTTCGGCAGCGCTCGCCCCCGAGGTCATGGGCCTCGGCCCAGTGCCAGCAACCGAGAAAGCACTCGAACGCGCAGGTCTCTCAGCCGCAGACCTCAGCTCCATCGAGATCAACGAGGCCTTCGCAACCCAGTCACTCGCGTCGATCCGACGCCTCGGGCTTGATCCCGCGATCGTCAATGCCAACGGCGGTGCCATCGCCCTCGGCCACCCACTCGGATCCTCCGGCTCCCGGCTGCTCGTCACGTTGCTCGGCCGTATGGAGCGCGAGGGATCACGCTACGGGCTCGCCACCATGTGCGTCGGCGTGGGCCAGGGAACCGCAACGATTATCGAACGGGTCGAGCCGTGAGCGGCGAGAGCAGCGCCGCAACGTGCTCCGCCCTGCGCGTCGAGGATCGCGGCACCCACGTGCTCGCCACCCTCAACCGCCCCGAAAAGCGCAACGCGATCGACCAAGACCTGATCGACGCCCTGCACGCGATGTGCGCACAGCTTGAGTCGACCCCGCAGACACTCGTGCTGCGCGGCGAGGGCGGCACGTTTGCGGCGGGGGCCGACATCGCCCAGTTGCGGGAGCGCCGCGCAGCTGACGCAAAAGCCGGCATCAACACCCGCGCCTTCATGCGCATCAACGCGTTGCCCATGCCCGTGATCGCGGTGCTCGACGGCTACGCCCTCGGCGGTGGAGCCGAACTCGCCTACGCAGCCGACATTCGCGTCGGCACGCAGACGCTGAAGATTGGTAACCCCGAAACAGGACTCGGGATCATCGCTGCAGCGGGTGCGACCTGGCGGCTGCGTGAGCTGGTGGGTGAGCCGCTCGCGGCCGAGATCCTGTTGGCTGGGCGGATCCTCGATGCCCCCGAGGCCCTCGCGGCTGGCCTAATTACTCACCTGCACGATGACGGCGAGGCTGCCCTGGCGACGGCCGAGAAGATCGCGGATCGCATCGCGAGGCTTGATCCCGCCGCAACCCAGGCCTCGAAGCGTGTGCTGCGCGCACCGCGCGCGGACCACCCGCAGGTCGATCTCGACGAGCAGTCCGTGCTCTTCGAGAGCCCCGAAAAGATGCGACGCATGACGGAATTTCTTGAGCGAAAGCAGGCGAAATGACGACCACACCACTTCCGGTGCCAGCCACTGCAGAAGACACCGTCCCCTCGCGCGTCGGCGTGCTCGGCGGCGGGCGCATGGGCGGCGGGATCGCCCACGCCTTCCTCATTTCGGGTGCGTACGTGGTGGTGGTTGAGCGCGATGTCGCCTCGGCCGACGCCGCCCGCGAGCGCATCGAGCAGAGCATCGACGCCTCAATCGCGCGGGGTCTTGACGCCGACGGGGCCCAACTCAAGCAGAACCTCACGGTCGCCACGAGCGTCACCGCGTTCGGCGCGTGCCGCCTAGTTATTGAAGCCGTACCCGAGTCTCTCGACCTCAAGATTGAGGCACTCAGCAACATTGAACAGCAGCTGCCGGGTGACGCCATCATCGCTTCAAACACGTCGTCGATCCCGCTCTCGCAGCTCGCCGAGGCTCTGGATCGGCCAGAACGCTTCATCGGCTTGCACTTCTTTAACCCGGTGCCGGCCTCCTCGCTGATTGAGGTTGTCGTGTGCGAGCTGACGGATCCCGAACTGCCCGAGATCGCACGGGAGTGGGTGCGCGCGCTCGGCAAGACCCCGATTACCGTGAATGATGCGCCGGGATTTGCATCAAGCCGCCTCGGTGTCGCGCTCGCGCTCGAGGCGATTCGCATGGTCGAGCAGGGTGTTGCGAGTGCCGCAGACATTGACCTGGCCATGGAACTCGGCTACCGTCACCCGACCGGACCACTGCGCACCACCGACATCGTTGGGCTCGATGTGCGACTCGGCATCGCCGAGCAGCTTGAGCACGATCTCGGCCCCAACTTTACGCCCCCGCAGCTGCTGCGCGACATGGTCGCCGAGGGCAAACTCGGTCGCAAGAGCGGCCAAGGTTTCTACGACTGGAATAAGTAAAAGGAGTCAACGCGATGACGCGCACACTACAGAGTTACGTTCAAGATGCCTGGTGGAGCCCCGCCGCGGACGCCGCCGGCACAGTGGTGAAAGACGCCGTCACCGGCGAGGCCGTCGCGCTGGTTTCGAGCGAGGGGCTGGATCTAGCCGCCGCTATGGAGCACGCTCGCACCGTCGGCCAGAAGAGCCTCGGCGCGCTCACCTTCCACCAGCGCGCCGTGATCTTGAAGCAGCTCGCCCTCGCGCTCACCGAGCGCAAGAAGGAGCTCTACGCGCTCTCCACCCACACGGGCGCGACGAAGGGTGACTCGTGGGTCGACATCGACGGCGGCATTGGGGTGCTGTTCACCTACTCCGGCAAGGGTCGCCGCGAATTGCCCAACTCGAAGGTGCAGCTCGACGGCCCGGTTGAGCCGCTGTCGAAGGACGGCTCGTTTATCGGCCGTCACATTCGCACCACCCTCCCCGGTGTGGTGGTGCAGATTAACGCCTTCAACTTTCCGGTGTGGGGTTCGCTCGAAAAGTTCGCACCGGCTTTCCTCGCCGGTATGCCGACCATCGTGAAGCCCGCCACCCCCGGCGCCTACGTCACCGAGCAGATGGTGCGCATCATGATCGAGTCGGGGCTGCTGCCAGCCGGTGCGCTGCAACTGGTGTCGGGATCGGTGCGCGACGTGTTCGACCACGCGCTCCTCGGCGACGTGGTGGCATTCACGGGCTCAGCTTCGACAGCCGAGGCACTGCGCCGCCATGATGCCGTGCAGACGGGCGGCGTGATCTTCGGTGCCGAAACCGACTCGATCAACGCCTCCGTGCTCGGACCCGACGCGGTGCCCGGCACCCCGAGTTCGAGGCCTACGTGCGCCAACTCGTCACCGAGATGACCACCAAGGCAGGCCAGAAGTGCACCGCGATTCGCCGCGCCATCGTGCCCGCGGCGAGCGCCGATGCGCTGGTCGAGGCGGTTCGTGATCGCATCGCCTCAAAGGTGGTTATTGGTGATCCGCGCGAGGAGGGCGTCACGATGGGGTCGCTCGCCTCGGTGGAACAGCGCGACGAGGTGCTGCGCCAGGTGGAAAAGCTCGTTGACGGTGGCGGCCGGATTGTGCTCGGTGCGGGCCAGGTTGCGGGCCTCGACACAGCGTTCCTTGACCCGATCCTGCTCCGTTTCGACGATCCCTATGCCCCTCGCGTGCACGATACCGAAGCGTTCGGACCGGTGTCGTCGATCATCACGTACGACACCCCCGAACAGGCGGCCGACCTCGTGGTGCGCGGCGGCGGATCCCTCGTGACGAGCCTCGCTTCTGCCGACCCCGAATTTGTTGCGACACTCACCGTGCGCGCAGCCTCGGCGAACGGACGCATGCTCGTACTCGACCGTACCGACGCGCGCAGCTCGACCGGCCACGGTTCGCCCCTGCCGAACCTCGTGCACGGCGGCCCCGGTCGTGCCGGTGGCGGCGAAGAGCTCGGCGGTGTGCGCAGTGTGTTCCACTACATGCAGCGCACCGCGATCCAGGGCAGCCCCGAGGCGCTCACCGCGATCACGGGCGTGTGGCACGCGGGGGCCGCGACGCGCTCTGATGCTCATCCGTTCCGCAAGTCCCTGCAAGAACTGCACGTTGGCGATCAGGTGCTGTCGGACGAGCGCGAGGTCACTCTCGACGACATCACACACTTCGCAGAGTTCACGGGCGACACCTTCTACGCCCACATGGACGAGGAGGCCGCCGCGGCGAACCCCTTCTTCCCTGGGCGCGTCGCTCACGGGTACCTCCTGCTGTCGTTCGCCGCTGGCCTGTTTGTGTCGCCGGAGCCGGGGCCCGTGCTCGCAAACTACGGGCTCGAGAATCTGCGCTTCATCACCCCGGTATCGCCAGGGGACCGAGTTCGGGTCGCACTCACCGCAAAGCAGATCATTCCGCGAGAGACCGACGACTACGGCGAGGTGCACTGGGACGCGGTGCTCAAGAACCAGAACGACGAGGTCGTGGCGACCTACGACGTCCTCACTCTGGTCTCGAAGACGCCGTAGGGTATGGTGCCGGGCGCGTTCCATCACTCGCCCGGCCCGAGTCAGCCCCGCCCGCCACGGAATACTGCTGGCGCAGGGGTTATTGCTGGCCGAAGGGCGGGGCTGAACAAAGTCGGTTGCCCTACCGCCGCGACACCGCCACCTGCCCGGTGCGCTCACGAATCTCAGTTGCGACGCGGATCGCGTCACCCTCGGGCGCATCAGACTTCGAGTCGGGGCGCACAGCGAACAGGTAGATCAGCCCAACAATCACCACGACGCCAAGGCCGAGGTGCACGACGTAGTCCTCGAAGAAGCTGCCGCTGCTGCCCGGGGTCGCCAGGATCACGAAGGCGAAGATGCCGTACGCGAGCGCAACGATGTTCGCCGCAAAACCGAACCGCCCCAGCGAGAACGGACCAGCAGGGCGCCAGCCCTTGAAACGCTGCCTGAGCGCCGCGAGCACCACCATCTGGAACGCAACGTAGATGCCGAGAATCGCGAACGACGTAATCGGCACCAGCAGGTTCTCGTTCAAGAAGATCAGCAGGCAGAACAGCGCAGGGATCGTGCACGCCACGACCAGCGCGTTGTTTGGCACCTTACTCGTCGGCGACACCTTCGAGAGCCAGCGGTGACCGGGCAGCATGCCGTCGCGCGCAAACGAGAAGATGAGTCGGCTCGCGGCGGCCTGCAGGCTGAGCACACACGAAATGAACGCGAGTAGCGCGACCACCAAGAAAATCTTGGCGCCGACAGCACCCAGGGTGGACTCAAGAATGGCGGGGATCGGATCCTCAACCTCACCGTTGACGATCTGCTGCAGGTTTGGGGCCGCCAGCACGTACCCGGCAAACGAGAACAGCGCCGAAACGCCACCAACGAGGATGGTCAGTTGCATCGCGCGCGGGATCCGTCTCGCTGGGTTCGAGACCTCCTCAGCGACGTCACCGCACGCCTCAAAACCGTAGAACAAAAAGAGACCCGCAATAGCGGCCGCGAAGAACGCCGGAACGTAGCTGCCGTCACCCTGCACACCCATCGAGTCGAAGAACACTCCGAAGTCGTTTTTGCGCTGGAAGATTAGCAGGTAGAGGCCAACCCCGATCACACCGATGAGCTCTGCAAAGAGCCCGAGGCGGGCGATGCGTGCGAGCCAGGCGGTGCCGGTGAAGTTGATCCCGAGCGCAAGCAGCAAGAACCCAAGCGCAATGAGCAGCGTGAGGGCCGGGGTCAACTCAATGTTGAACAGGCTCGCAAAGAAGCCCGTGCCGAACTCGGCAACCGCGGTGATGGTCACCACCATGGCCCAGATGTAGACCCAGGCGGCCATCCACGCGTAGCGCCTGCCCCACAGCCGTCGCGCCCAGGGATACACGCCGCCATGAATGGGGTACTGCGACACCACCTCGCCAAACACAAGCGAGACGAGCAACTGACCGCACGCGACGATCACGATCCACCAGATCGAGGGCGGCCCGCCAGTGGTCAGCGCGACCGCAAAGAGCGAATACACCCCAACAAGCGGCGACAAATACGTGAAGCCGAGGGCAAAGTTGCCCCAAAGACTCATGGATCGGCTAAACGAGTCCTCGTAGCCGAGAACCGCGAGGTGTTCGCCGTCGTCCAAGTGATCGGGAAGTGGTGATCTTGTAGACACGGAGGGTGCCCTTTCTCATCATCTTTGACAAAAGTGGGCGGCCCCAATGCCACCCGCAAGGCACAAGCTTAGCGAGCTACCGGAAGTCCCGCGTCTCGTTCACACGCAGGCCCGTGCGCACGTAGCCGAGCACAGCCACAGAGAGTTCCTCAGGCGAATCGGGGCCGTCCGGGCGATACCACTCAACGAGCGAGTTCACGAGACCAAAGGTGAAGCGGGCGGCAAGCCCCGGATCCAAATCGTCGCGCAGCGAACCCTCTGCCCGTGCGGCCTCAAACATCTTGCGCAGACGCCCCGTGAGCTTCCTCCGTCGTTTGAGCGCACGCAACTCAACGTCAGAGTTGCCGTGCAGGCGCAGCAGCAATGTCAGATACTGCTGCTTCGCACAGGCCACCTGAACGGCCTCCAACACCACATAGCGAATCTGCAGCACAGCGTCGCCCGACTGCGCCTCAGCTTCATCGAAGACCCGTTCAAGCTCACCGAGCACTCGCTCAAGCGCAATCTCAAGCATCTCCGCTTTCGAGGCAAAATGGTGGTACACGGCCGACTTCGATAACCCCAACCGATCAGCAATCATGCCGAGCGAGGAGGCGTCGTAGCCGTGGTCGGTGAACACCTGCACGATCACCTCGAGCATGCTGTTTTGATCGTGCCCAGGGCGACCGCGACGGGGAGACACAGCAGAACTCTCTGACACTCGCGACCTCTCCCTTGGGCAAACGGCCGAACCGGCCTACCGAAGATCGTACAGCCGCTTGAGCTTTCCCTCCGAACGTGGCAGTGATCCCACGCCCACGAGTTCCGCACCGATCGTCGTGCCAGCGCGGTCCTTCACTCGCTTCTGCATCAGTTTCAGCGCCGCCTCTGCCTCAGAGGTGGTCGCGGCAGGATCCGGCTCGATCTTCATGGTGAGGTGGTCCATCGTGCCGCGCTTCGACAGTTCCAGAATGAAGTGGCTCGTCAGGTGCGGGATCTCACACGCGATCTCCTCGATCTGCGTTGGGAAGAGGTTGACGCCTCGCAAGATAATCATGTCGTCGTTGCGCCCCGTGATCTTGGCGATCCGGCGGTGCGCGGGCCGCGCCGTGCCCTGGTGCAGCGAGGTCAGATCGCGGGTGCGGTAGCGGATCATCGGGAAGGCTTCTTTGGTGAGCGTCGTGAACACGAGTTCACCCTGCTCACCGTCGGCAACCTGGCGCAGATCCTCGTCAATAATCTCGGGCAAAAAGTGGTCCTCCCAGATGTGGGGGCCGTCCTGCGTCTCGACGCACTCGTTGCCAACACCCGGCCCCATCATCTCGGACAGGCCGTAAATGTCGACGGCCTTGATGTCGAGCCGATCCTCAAGCTCGCGCCGCATGCTCTCGGTCCACGGTTCTGCCCCGCAGATTGCTACCTTGAGGCTGGAGGCGCGCGGATCCAACCCCGCCTTTTCGAACGCGTCGGCGATGGTCAGCAGATAGCTCGGCGTGCACATGATGGCGTCGGGGCGGAAATCATGGATCAGCTGCACCTGCTTTTCAGTCTGCCCGCCCGACATAGGCACCACGGTGCAGCCGAGCCGCTCGATGCCCGCGTGGGCACCGAGTCCTCCCGTGAACAGGCCGTAGCCGTAGGCGTTGTGCACCATCCAGCCGGGCCGCACACCCGCTGCGTACAGTGAGCGTGCGATCAGGTCAGCCCAGTTCTCCAGGTCTTGATCGGTGTACCCAACGACCGTTAGGCGACCGGTGGTGCCCGACGACGCGTGGATGCGCCGCACCTGATCCATCGGCACCGCAAACAGACCGAAGGGGTAGTTCTGCCGCAGATCGTCTTTGGTGGTGAATGGCAAACGCTCAATGTCTGCCAGGGCGCGAATGTCGTCGGGGTGTACACCGTGCTGGTCAAACTTGTTCTTGTAGAAGGGAACGTTCTCGTAGGCGTGGCGTACGGTCCGCTGCAGACGCTCGAGCTGCAGTGCTTCGAGTTCCTCGCGGGTGAGTCGTTCTTCGGGGTGCAGACCGAGCTCGGCAGTGAGTGTGGCGGTTTCAGACATTGTGCTCCTTTGCGGTGAAGGGTTGGGGATCGCCGAACGGCCCGGGCTCAGACCGCTGTCGGCAGTGGGTTGTTGGTGGCGAAGGATCGACCGCGGAACTCCGCGATCACCTGGTCGTTTTGATCGACCACCGTAATGTCGTAGAGTCCGTTGCGACCGGAGAGCCAGCGGCGCACCGCAGTCGCGGTGAGCGTGTCACCGGATCGGCTCGCGCGTGTGAAGGTGATGTCGACGCCGGAGGCGACGACGGCGTTTGCGCCCTCGTTGCAGGCGTAGGCGAACGCGGTGTCCGCGAGGGTGAAGACCATACCGCCGTGTGTGATGCCGAAACCGTTGACCATGTCGTCGCGAACCCGCATGGTGAGCACAGCACGCCCGCGCTCAAGCTCGTCGATGCTGATGCCGAACGCCTTTTTTGCGGTGTCGGTGCGCAGCATTGCTGTTGCAGACCAAGTGGGATCGAGCTCGATGCGATCCTCGATGCTGTTTTGTTCTGTCAGGTTCGTCGTTGAACTCATCTGCGCTCCGTTGCGTTAGTCGGTCGTGGATTCCGCGTTCTTTGCGGATGCCTCCGAAGTGTGTTTATACTAACTGAATGATCGGTAAGTAATTACTTCTCCGAGACTCTACCACTAGTTTCGCGGCTCCGGGAGAGCCACAGCACGCAAGAACTGATGCAAGGAGGCAACAGATGGCGACAACCGAGCAAGAAGAGCAGGCCAACTTTGACGCGCTCATTGAGGCAGATCAGCGCATTGAGCCGCGCGACTGGATGCCTGAGAAGTACCGCAAAACGCTGATCCGTCAGATCTCGCAGCACGGGCATTCCGAAATTATCGGCATGCAGCCTGAGGCGAACTGGATCACGCGCGCGCCAAGCCTGAAGCGCAAGGCGATCCTCATTGCCAAGGTGCAAGACGAAGCCGGACACGGGTTGTATCTGTATTCCGCCGCACAGACGCTCGGCATCACGCGCGAAGAGATGACCGACGCGCTGATCGCGGGCAAGGCCCGCTACTCCTCCATCTTCAACTACCACACGCCCACCTGGGCCGACATGGGCGCGATCGGCTGGCTGGTCGACGGCGCCGCGATCTGCAACCAGGTGCCGCTGTGCCGCGCCTCCTACGGCCCCTACGGTCGCGCGATGGTGCGCATCTGCAAAGAGGAGTCATTCCATCAGCGGCAGGGCTTCGAGATTCTCTACGAGCTCTCACACGGCACCCCCGAGCAGAAACAGATGGCGCAGGAATCGGTCAACCGCTGGTACTGGCCCGCGCTCATGATGTTCGGGCCAAGCGATGACGCCTCACCCAACTCGGCGCAGTCGATGGCGTGGAAGATCAAGCGCTTCTCAAACGACGAGCTGCGCCAGCGCTTCGTCGGCATGTGTGTGCCGCAGTTTGAGGCGCTGGGCCTTGAGTGCCCCGACAAGGATCTGCGCTACGACGAAGAAAAGGGCGAGTGGATCATCGGAGAGATCGACTGGGACGAGTTCTACGCCGTGCTCGACGGTCGTGGGCCGGCTAACGCCGAGCGCCTGCGCAACCGTCGCGAGGCCCACGAAAACGGTGCGTGGGTGCGCGAGGCCGCGGTCGAGTACGCCCGCAAGCAGCGGGAGCGCAGCCGCTTCGCGGCGTGAGGCTCGCGGCCTAGCCCTAGCCCTAGCCCAAACCCTAGCGAGAGCGCATTTTTACAGGTTTTTTCGCTCGTAAATCATGCAAAATTGAGCTCTCGCGCACAATGACACTTAGACAACGAAACTTAAAGGAGACGAAGATGTCGACACCCGGTGAAAAGGGTAACGAAGCCTGGCCGCTGTGGGAGGTGTTTATCCGCGCGAATCGCGGACTGAGCCACGTGCACGCGGGATCACTGCACGCCCCGACGAAGAGATGGCCCTGCGCAACGCGCGCGATCTGTACACTCGCCGCAACGAGGGCGTCTCAATCTGGGTGGTTCCCGCCGCCGCGATCACCACAAGCGACCCCGATTCGAAGGGTGTGTTCTTCGAGTCGCCAGCGGGCAAGAACTACCGGCACGCTGTGTACTACACGCTTGCCGAGGGGTGAAGCACCTGTGAGCGCTGAAACCGCAATCGACACCGGCCACGGCGACGTCTCCGCACACGGCGACGTCTCCGTTGACGAACTGCGCCTCGCCGAGGAACTGCCCGGCGCGGGTGCCGTCGCAACCGCCGACGTTGCCGAGTACGCGCTACGCCTGGGTGACGACTCGCTGATCCTCTCCCAGCAACTCGGCTGGTGGGTCGCGAAGGCGCCCGAGCTTGAAGAGGACATGGCGCTGTCGAACATTACGCTCGACCTGCTCGGCCACGCCCGCGCGCTACTGCACTACGCGGGCACCGCGACGGGTCGCTCGGAAGACGACCTCGCATTCTGGCGCGACGAGCCCGAGTTTCGCAACTGCTGGCTGGTCGAGCAGCCGAACGGGCACTTTGGCGACACGATCGCGCGGCAGTTCATCTTCTCCGCCTACCAGGCTGAGCTCTATAAGACACTGCTCGGCAGCAGCGACCCCTCGCTGCAGGCGATCGCAGGCAAGGCCGAGCGTGAGGTGCGCTACCACCTGGATCACGCGGTTCAGTGGATCCTGCGCCTCGCGGGAGGCACCGAGGAGTCGCGCGGCAAGATCCTCGTGTCACTGCACGACTTGTGGCCCTACGTCGAAGAGCTCTTCGAAGACGACGAGCTCACCTCGCGACTCGACGGCGTCGCGGCGCAGCCCTCGACGCTGCGCGCTGGGTTTGACCGCACGGTCGCGACCGTGTTCGCAGAGGCGGCTATCGAGGTGCCCGAGGTGAAGCCCGCCTACGCGCGCGGCCGATCCGGCATCCACAGCACGCTACTCGGCCACCTGCTCACCGAGATGCAGTGGCTGCCGCGGCGCAATCCAGGGGCGAAGTGGTGACCATGACCGCTGTGCGCGCCGACAGCGCTGCGCGAGGGGTCGACTCGCCTCACGGCAACGGCCAGCCACACGGCGCCGATCAGCCACACGGTGCCGACCGCCCGCACCCTGACGCATCACTGCGGCCGACAGACCCCGCAGAGGCGCGGGTGTGGGATCTTGCCGCGCAGGTACTGGACCCCGAGGTGCCCGTGCTGACCATCGAGGATCTGGGGGTGCTGCGCACCGTGATCCTCAGCGAAAACGGGGTCGAGGTTGTGCTCACGCCAACCTATTCGGGCTGCCCCGCGATCGACCAAATGCGCGACGATGTCACAGCAAAACTGCACGAGGCTGGCTACAAGCAGGTCTGCGTCAGCACCACACTCTCCCCCGCTTGGACGACCGACTGGATGAGCGAAAACGGCAAACGTAAGCTCGAGGCCTACGGCATCGCGCCGCCAGATTTTCGCTCGGCTGCCAGGCGGGGCCCCGTGCTCGTGCCGCTCGCGGTGAAGTGCCCACGCTGCCACTCGACGCAGACCCGCGAGATCGCCCGCTTCGGGTCGACCTCGTGCAAGGCCCTCTACGAGTGCACCGCCTGCCTCGAACCGTTCGACTACTTCAAGGTTCACTGAGCGGCCCGCCCGCTATCCCGTTCCATCCAAAATTAGGGAGTTTCCATGGCTGCCATCAACCTCGGCGCAAAGAAGCGCGCGACGTTCCACGAGTTGCTCGTCGCAGAGGTGCGCCACCTCACCGACACGAGCGTTGAGGTCACCTTCGAGGTGCCCGCCGAGCTCGCCGAGCACTACGTCTACCTCGCGGGTCAATACCTCGCGCTACGCACGACGATCGACGGCGAAGACATTCGCCGCTCGTACTCGATCTGCCGCCCACCCTCCGACGGCCGTATCTCGGTCGCGATCAAGCGCGACCAGGGCGGGCTGTTCTCGACCTGGGCAAACGACACCCTCAAGGCGGGCGACACCCTGCAGGTGATGACTCCGCAGGGCGCGTTCACCTCGAACCTCGCCGAGCTCGACGGTCGCCACGTCGTCGGTATTGCCGCTGGGTCGGGCATCACCCCCATCATCACGATGGCGCATCGGGTGCTACTGCAGAGTGATACCAGCCGCTTCGATCTGCTGTTCACGAACAAGTCCTCACTCGACGTGATGTTTGTTGAGGAGCTCGCCGATCTGAAGGATCGCTTTCCGCAGCGCTTCGCGATCCACCACGTACTGTCGCGCGAGCAGCGCTCGGCGCCGATCATGTCGGGACGACTCGACGAGGAGCGACTGCGCACGATCCTGACCTCGGTCATTCCCGTTGGCATGGCCGACGAGTGGGTACTGTGCGGGCCGTTTGAGCTGGTGCAGCTGTGCCGGGACCTGCTGGCCGAGTACGGGGTTGAGCCCTCTCACGTGCGGTTTGAACTGTTCAGCACGGGTGAGCCGGGTGAGGCTCCGACGCGGGCGCGACCGGTTGAGATGCGGGCTGGCGAGAAGGCGGTGCGGATCGACTTCACGCTTGACGGCACGTCCGGCACGGTCGAGAGTCCGGTGAGTGCAAACGAGACAATCTTGAACGCGGCGCTTCGGGTGCGCGCCGACGTACCGTTTGCGTGCGCCGGTGGCGTGTGCGGCACCTGTCGGGCCCGCGTGGTCACCGGTTCGGTGTCGATGACCGAAAACTACGCGCTCGAGCCCGAAGAGATGGATCGCGGCTACGTGCTCACGTGCCAGTCGCACCCTCAGTCGGACCACGTTGTCGTCGATTACGACGCATAGCTCTTGGAGGGAATCATGATCAAGCTTTCCATCGCCGACGGCGTTGCCGAGGTGGTTCTTGACGCACCTGACCGACTGAACTCGCTCGGGCCTTCTGACCTGGCCGAGCTGGCCGCCGCCTACACCGAGGCCGAGCAGGCCGGGGTGCGCGCGCTGGTGCTGCGAGGTGAGGGTCGTGCGTTCTGCGCAGGGCGGGATATCTCGGGCGTGAACCCGCGCGAAGACGACGTGCTCGGGTACCTCGAGGGTCTCGTCGAACCGCTCATGAAGCAGATGAGTTCCTTCCCGGCACCCACGTTTGCCGTGGCGCACGGGGCTTGCCTCGGCGTCGGACTTGGCTTGCTCATCGCGACCGACGTTGTGTACGTCGCCGACTCGGCGAAGATCGGCAGTCCGTTTGCAAACCTCGGCGCGACACTTGACTCGGGCGGGCACGCGCTGTTCGTCGAGCGGCTCGGCGCACACCGCACGCTCGATCTCATCTACACGGGTCGCTTGATGTCGGGCTCCGAGGCCGTTGCCGCCGGGCTCTTCTCGCGCGCGTTTGCCGACGACGAGGTGCTCGCAGCGGCCCGCGCTGCTGCTGCCCAGGCGGCTGCCGGGGCGACTCAGGCATTCCTTGCGTCGAAGGCACTGGTCGCCGAGCTGCGGGATCGCCGCGTCGGACTGTGGTCGTCGATGTCCGAGGAGAATCGCGCCCAGGCCGCCCTCTGCGATACCGATGACTACCGAGAGGGCTTTGCGGCGTTCCAGGAGAAGCGGAGACCAGTGTTTGGCGGGGCGCTGCCTGACCTCGTCGCTGGCGACTGACGCCCACTAGCGGCAAGGTTGGTTACTGGAGGCAAGAACCCTCGCGCGTTGGTTTCCTTGCCGCCGGTTAGGATCCTTGCCTCTTGCCACCGTCACCACCGAGGAATAGCCACGGTGGAGTTCCAAACCCCGACTAAGGAAGAATGATCCCGTGAACGACAAGAATTGGGTTGCAGAAAACGGTTCGGGTGAACTCGCAGACGCGATGGGGATCGAGTTTCTCGAGTACACCGTCGAGCGCACCGTGGGCCGCATGCCGGTGAAGGGCAATCGGCAGACCGTCGGGTTCTTGCACGGCGGTGCCTACGTGGTGCTCGGGGAGTCCCTCGGGTCGATGGCGGCGAACCTGCACGCGGGCCCCGGCCGCCTAGCAGTCGGTGTCGACGTGAACGCGACCCACACGCGCTCCGCCACCGAGGGCTACGTGACGGGTGTGTGCACACCGATCCACCTCGGCCGCAGCTTAGCGGTGCACGAGATCGTCATCACCGACGACCAGGGCCGCCGCTGCTGCACAGTTCGCATCTCAAACCTGATCAAGGACATGCCCTCGCGGTGACTCCAAAGCGGCTCAATTTGGCACCACAAACCTCAATCGGCTGGTGCCGCTTGGCCCGCGGCGAAGCGGCAAATCGACACCACTCGATGTTAGGCAGCGCGGCGGCGCACCCGGCCCACGGCCAGTGCGGTCAGGATCAGGCCGAGGCCTGACCACACGAACAGCAGCAGGGCCGCACCGCCGGCACCGGCCGAGCCGCTCGCGATCGCCTGGAAGCCAGTCAACGCGGACCCGACCGGGCTCACGTCTCCGATCGTTTCGAGCGGGCCCGGTACCGTTGACACGACACCAACCGCAAACGCCACCACGAGCAGCGCGAAGGCAATAAACCGCCCGAAACCGCCGAGCAGGGCTGAGGCTCCCTGGATGACCAGCGCAAAAGCGACACCCGCCAGCACAGCAAAGCCGAAGAACTCGGTGGCCTGACTGACGTCGTAACCAAGCGCCGCCGGCAAAATCACGCCAGCGATCGCCCCCTGCACTGCCCCGATAACGAGCGCCGGAAGCGCGCTGCGCATGGTGATGTAACCGATGCCACGCGCCGCATCTCGTGTGCGCCGCCACAGCGGTGCGAGCACAAGGAAGCTCGCGAGTGCACCCGCCCAGAGCGCAATGCCCGCAAAGAGCGGCGCACCAGAGGATGCGAAGATCTCGTCGCTGCCACCGCGGGTTTCAACCGGGGTCACTGCCTTCTCCGAGAGCGTCTCGCGCTCTGACTTTGTGTAGTTCGGGATCCCCGTCACTGCCTCGTCGAGCCCCTTCGAGAGGTCCTTCGCGCCGTCAGCGGACTTCGTCACGCCGTCGGCGAGTTTCGTGGCGCCGTCGGCGAGGTCGGGAGCGTTCTCGGCGAGAGCACTCGCACCGGTCGAGAGTTGGGATGTACCGGTTGCGAGGTTTGTAGCTCCCGCTGATACTTCAGTGCCTTTTGCAGCAAACTCACTGAGACCGGAGCCGAACGCGGTGAGCCCGGCATTCAGTTGGTCGAGCTGCGCATTTGGATCGACACTGGGGTCGGCGCTTGAGCCAGCGATGGTGTTTTGGAAGGTTTCCTGTGCTGTGGCGAGGCTCTGTAATCCGGTCTGCGTTGTCGCCAGGCCACCTCCAATTTCAGTGCCACGCCCACTGACGGTCGCAAGCATGCCGTCACAGAATGCCTTGGAGGCCCCCGAGGCCAGGCAATTTGGATACAGCGTTTTCAGATCCTCACCGAGCCCCAACGCACCAGCACCGGCGGCCGTAAGACCCGAGGTGACCTGGCCCTGCGGCTCCGCCGACTCCGCACTGAGTGTTCCAAGCGCCCCAATCATCGTTTTCAACTGGGTTACAGCGGCGCTCGCCCCCTGAGCGAGCGGCTGATAATTCGCAGAAAGCTCAGACGCCCCGGCCGTGTATTGACTCACCCCAGTAGCCAGCTGCCCGGCTCCGGTCGAAAGCTCCGAAGCCCCACTCGACAGCTGCTGCGCCCCATCAGAAAGTTGCGTAGTCCCGTCCGCCAACTGGTCAGCGCCCTCCGAGAGCTGAGTACCACCGTCGGCAAGCTTCGTCGCACCGTCAGCGGCCTTACCGATCCCGCTGTGCAGCTCGTTCATGCCAACAAATACGTTGCCGACGAACTGCGCACCCAGCTGCTGATTCAGCACCGAGGTTGCCGTCTGGGTCACGATGCCTGAGAGTGCCGTGTCGATCAGCCTGCCCTGGTCGCTCTCCGCAATATCAATGTAGGCCGTCTTCGCCTTTTCAGGACCCTCAGAAAGTGAGGTAGCCGCAGCCGAGAAGTTCTTGGGAATCGTAATGACCGTCGTGTAGCGACCGTCTTTCAGACCCTTTTTGGCGTCATCTTCGTCCGTCAGCTGCCACGTGAAGTTTGTATCGGTGTCGCCACCAATCAACTCACCCGCGAGCACACGCCCGAGCGGCACAGTCTGTCCATTAACCTCAACCGGCTTGTCGTTGTTCACGACGGCCGCGGTCACATTATCGAGGCGCTCGGTGGGGTTCCAGAGACCCCACAGCAGGATCCCGGCCACGGTCAGCGGCACCAGCACAATCCCAAGAATCGTCGTCCAGCTGACGGGTTTTGTGCCCTTGAGCCTGGTGAGTGGGAGCGTCATGCGAGCTCTCCTTCTGCGGTTGATGCGGTGTAAGCAAGCGCGGGATGCTGCGAACTGCTGCGCTCCCGCAGTACAACAGCGGCGGGCAGGATCCGCTCGGCCAAACTGCGTTCCCGAGCACGATGAGTGTGAGTGGTAGTGCGGCTCCGCGATCCGCCTCGACCAACCTTGCGGCGAGCGCGGAGTGCATGGCGTCGATCCGCTCGAGCGGAATGGGCGCTTCTGCCGCTGCCCGCAGGTCAAGCAGCACAACTGAGGCGCGATCCTGCAGGGCATCACGCAGCGACTCAAGGCTGGCCCACGCCGACCGAGTGCGCAGCGACGAAGCGCGTTCCGGCAAGAGCAGCCCGTTGACCTTGAGTGTTCCCGCAACAATGGTGCCGCGCCCGGTGAGCAACCGAGCGAGTGGCAGGGCCGCCGGATCACGCGGATCAAGGACCAGTGTCTCACCGTGTGCGACGCGTAAACGATCCACCTGAATGTGGCCAGGCAGCAGCAGCCGTTCGGCCGCAATCGCGGCATCCGGCATGTCCTCGGGCCAGCCGGCGTGTTCAAGCTCGCGCGCAAGGCCTTCGCCTTCTACGTCAAACGAGGGGAGAATCTTCGACAGCCAGCGCGGCATCTGCCAGGCGCGATCACCGAGCAGCGCGAGCACGGCTGGCACGAGGGTCATGCGCACAATGAAGGCGTCAACGAACACACCCACCGCGAGCCCCAGCGCAATCACCTTGATGCTCGGGTCACCCTCGGGCACAAACGCGGCGAACACGGCGAACATGATCAGTGCCGCAGCCGTCACCACCTTCGCGCTGCCAACAAACCCGTTGCGGATCGCACTCTGCGCGTCGGCGTGGTGATCTTTCTTGCCGTGCACGTACTCCTCGCGAATGCGCGAGACAAGAAACACCTCGTAGTCCATCGCCAGGCCAAACAGCACACCCATCAAAATGATCGGCATAAAGCTCAGGACCGGCCCGGTCGAACTGACATTGAGCAAGTTCGAGAACCAGCCCCACTGGAAGACAGCCACGACTGCACCGAACGCCACTCCAACCGAGAGCAGAAAACCGAGTGTCGCCTTGATCGGCACCCACACAGAGCGGAACACCATCGCGAGCAGCACAAGCGAAAGACCGACAACAAGAATGCCAAACGGCAGCAGCGCGTTCATGAGCAGTGCGGAGACATCAATCGCGACCGCGGTGAAGCCGGTCACGGCAAGGCTGACACCGTACTTCTTCTCCCAGGTGTCATGCATGTCGCGCAGCTTGTGCACAAGCTCGGTGGTGCTCTCCGCGTGCGGCCCGTGCTCGGGGATCACCTGAATAATGCCCGTGTCGGCACCACGGTTCGGGGTCGAGAGTGGCACCTCCGCAACACCGGGAACCTTCCGCACTTCATCGGCGAGATCCTCCATGAGGCCCAGCGGATCGGTGCTCCTAATGATCGAACCGGTCAGCAGCAGCGGACCGTTGTAACCCTCACCGAAGTGCTCTCCCGTGAGTTCGTAAGTGACGCGGGCAGGATCGTCGGCGCTGAGCGACGTAGCGTTCGGCAGAGCAAGACGCAGCTGGGCTGCCGGAACGGCAGCGATCCCGAGCAGCACGAGCACAGTAAGAATGGTGACGACCGGCTTCTTCGTAACGGTGCGCACCCAGCCCCCGAAGAAACGATCGGCGCGGGAGGGTGTGTGCGAAGCGAGACCGTCGGCGGACTCAGGGTTGCGAGACACAGCATCCTCGCGGGACTCCGCTTCGTGTAGCTCGGGATCACCTGCCACCAAGGCACGGCGCTGTCTCTTCGGCAGAATCCGCAGGCCGACCATCGCCATAATGGCGGGGGTTAGCGTCACCGCAATCAGCACGGCGATAGCAACCGCGGCGGCGGCCGCAATCCCGAGTGAGGTGAGGAACGGAATACCGGCAACCGACAAGCCAACAAGGGCGATAATCACTGTGAGGCCCGCAAACACCACGGCGGAACCCGAGGTAGCAGTCGCTCGGGCGATCGAGTCTTCAACGCTGAGACCAGCACGAAGTTGCTCTTGGTGGCGACTGACAATAAAGAGCGTGTAGTCGATGCCAACTGCGAGGCCCAGCATGAGGGCAAGCATGGGCGTGGTCGAGGTGAGATCCACAAAAGCGGTCACGAAGAAGAGCCCCGCGATCGAAACCCCGACGCCGAGCATGGCGATGATCAGCGGCATACCAGCGGCGATGAGCGAGCCGAGTGTGAGGATCAGCACCACAAAAGCGATGACCACACCGACACCTTCGGTCGGGCTGATACCCGGCACCGATGTGGAGAACGCCTCGCCGCCATAGGAGACCTGGGCGCCCGAGGGCAGCTGCTCCCGAATCTCTTCGGTCACTTTTTTGAGGCCGTCGATGGTCGAATCTTTGACGGTACTGACCTCACCCTCGATCTGCACCGTGACGAGCACTGCCTGACCGTCCCGCGACAGGCCACCACTTGCTTGCTCGCTAAACGGGGTCTGCACGGCGGTGACCGCGGTAACGTCTTCGAGGTCTTTTGCAGCAGCATCGATGATGCCCTTGTAGGGCTCGGCGTCGACACGCTTACCCTCGGGCGCGACCACAATGATCGTGGCGCTCGTGCCGCTCACCTCAGGGAAGGTGAGGCCGAGCTGTGTGATGGCGTCCTGCGACTCGGTGCCAGGAATCGAGATAGGCGCGTTCGCCCCCTGCCCAAACAACGCCGCCCCTGTGCCAAGTAGCGCAAGCAGCGCGATCCAGATAATCAGAACGAGCGTTCTTGCACGCGTCGCCCATCGTCCCAGGGCGTAAAGAAGCGTGGACATACTGGCCTTCCAGTGGCGTAAATGTTCGGGTCTTGAGGGACTGCTCGGTGGTGCGTGGGTGAGCAGGCACTGCTTGTTTTCGACGATCAAAAGGTTCTAAATATCTCGATACACGAGTGTATCCGTTTTCGATACATAAATGTATCCACTCTTAGCTTCGAAGTAGCTGAGTGTGCGATGATGTTGCACATGATCGCTGATTCTGAGGCCCCAGGCGCACCCGCGAGCGCGGCACCCGCCGGTGGTCTGAGCGCCGCCCCGAGGCAGCACCCAGCGCTCGACGCCAAGAAACCAGGGCCCGTCTGCTTGATGCCGCAGCGGAGGTGTTCACCGAGGCGGGCTTGCAGGGGCTTCGGTAGAGAGTGTCTGCAGCCGCGCGGGGTTCACACGCGGGGCGTTTTACTCAAACTTTTCCAGCAAAGAGGAATTATTTCTTGCGCTGCTTGATCGCGAGTACGAGCAGCGCACGCAGTTCTTGCAGGAGCGCGCCGCCGAGCTGATCCCGCTCCTTTCGCGCCGCGATTGTCTCCTCACTCCCGAAGACACGGCGGAGTATGTCACCGAATTCTTCGCCCCAACCGGGTTGGAATCGACGTGGTTCGCGCTCGAGACAGAGTTCATGCTGCTTGCCATGCGCGAGCCAACGAGCTCGCTCAGCCTCGCTGACTTTATTGTCCGCTCCCGCCTTGATCTCGAAGAGCTTGTGGAGGGCATCTTGCACGCCGCCGGTCGCCGCTTTACGATCCCGGTTGATCGCGCGATGCCGATCCTTGGCGGCGTGTACGAACGCGCCTTCCGCATCACTGCGCTCGCAGGCCCGGATGCCCCCGAGGGGCTAAACGAGCTCGGAAGCCGGATCGCGGAACTGCTGTTCGCGATCACGGAGGACGAAGGGTAGGGCACTTCCAACCGCCAATCGTGGCGCTCCCCATCGAGAACCACGCTCCTCCGCGAGCAATAAGCGCCCCGCGAGCTTCCAGCCCCAGCAACACCCCCGGCGATAAGCACCACACGAGCGCCCAGGTCACCGACGAGTGACCAGGTTTCCAACACGCTGGCAAGGGGGCCTCTCGTCGCTGAGGCGTGCACTCGTGGACCAGCGCACAACCGCAGCACCGCACTCCACGCACAGCATCCAAATCTCGACCGCTAAGATCGAAGCGTGCTGCTTTCTGATCGCGACATCAATGCTGAACTCGACTCCGGGCGCATCGGCCTCTCTCCCAGCGAGGCTTCGATGGTGCAACCCTCGAGCGTCGACGTGCGCCTCGACCGCTACTTCCGGCTCTTCGACAATCACAAGTACGCGGTCATTGACCCCTCCGAGGATCAGCCCGAACTGACCCGTCTCATCGAGGTGGACCCCGCCGAGGGCTTCATCTTGCACCCCGGCGAGTTTGTACTCGGCTCTACCTACGAACAAGTCAGCCTGCCCGACGACGTCGCCGCGCGCCTCGAGGGCAAGAGCTCGCTCGGTCGCCTCGGCCTGCTCACGCACTCAACTGCTGGGTTCATCGATCCCGGCTTTGAGGGCCACGTCACGCTCGAACTCTCGAACGTTGCGACCCTGCCGATTCGTTTGTGGCCAGGCATGAAGATTGGCCAACTGTGTTTCTTCCGGCTGAGCTCTCCGGCGGAGCGCCCCTACGGATCGGGAGCCACCTTCTCACGCTACAAGGGACAGCGCGGCCCCACGGCCTCACGATCACACCTCAATTTTCACCGCGCAGACGTGACGGGCACTGACGCTGGCCACACCGGGGGCTAGCCCTCAGTAGTAGCCCGCTCATACCCTGCGAGCAGTATCCGCTCCGCGAGCAACAGATAGTCGCGCAGTGCGGCAGAGGCCTTTTCGGTTGACCCTGCCTCAAGCAGCTCGAGGATCGCCTCATTACGTTCCAGGAAGGGCGCGTGCAAGTAGGCGGGATCGTCGATCAGACCGAACGCGAGCCGCAATTCTGAGGTCAGCTGGGCATACATGCGGTTGAGTCTGGCGCTATCCGCGAGTTCGAAGATGGCACGGTGAAACTCGATGTTCGCGGTCGCAATGCGGGACCAGTCGTCGTGATCCTGAGCTTCGAGAGCAGCCTCAACCGCGCGCCGCATGCGAGCAATCGCCGGGTGTCGCGGCATCGCCTCAGTAACGGCCTGACACTCAACGAGGCGACGCACACGGTAGATATCGATGATGGTGTTTATGTTCGGGATCGCCACGCACGCCCCGCGGTTCGGGATCTGTGTGATCAGCCCCTCCTCGCTCAGCGCACGGAACGCCTCACGCAGCGTGTTGCGCGAAACGCCGAGGGACTCAGCGAGTTTAGCCTCGGGCACTCGCTCACCGGGAGCAAGCTCACCACGAGCGATGCGGGAACGAATCTCGGAAGCCGCATCGAGCGCGCGCGAGCGTGTACCGGCTTCGCTACCAACCTCGACTTTCACGGTGGAACCAACCATGAGTGCAGTGTAACAAGCACCTGTATTTGTTGAAAGAAAGAGTTTTAATTGTTCAACAATCATGTATGCTGAACGGACGCTAGATATCCGGCGCAACGGTGCGAGAGGAACCCGAATGAGCGAACAGATTTCATCCGAGAAGGAACGCGAGAGAGAAGTGACCGTTCCGGGACCGGCGACCGTGGCCAGCGGTACAGTGGGTTTCGTAAAATCGCGCCGAGCGTCGTTGCTCGGCGCAATCTTCATGATGGCGACCTCGGCGATCGGCCCGGGCTTCATCACGCAGACAGCCACTTTCACCGCCTCGTTGGGTGCCGCATTTGCGTTCGGCATCCTGGTGTCTATTGTGATCGACTTCATCGTTCAGGCAAACATCTGGCAGATCATTATTCTCTCGGGCAAGCGTGCTGCCGAGCTTGCAAACGCCGCGATCCCGTTCAGCGGTTTTGTGCTCTCGGTGCTGGTTGTTGCCGGTGGCCTCGTATTTAACATCGGCAACATTGCGGGGGCAGGCCTCGGACTCAATGCAATGCTCGGTATCGATGCCAAAATCGGCGGCGCAATCAGCGCCCTGCTTGCCGTAGGCATCTTCCTGTCGCGTCGCGCGGGTATCTTGATGGATCGTGCACTGATCGTGTTCGGTCTACTCATGATCCTGCTGACCGTCATTGTCGCCATCATCGCAAACCCACCCGTCGGCGACGCACTACGCCAGACGGTTCTCCCCGACACCATCGACTTCGCAGCGATCACCACCATCGTTGGCGGCACCGTTGGCGGGTACATCACCTATGCGGGCGCGCACAAGTTGCTCGATTCAGGGGCAGCAGGCCCCGAACACATTAAACAGGTCACCAACTCCGCGTTCATGGGCATCGCGGTGACCGGGATCATGCGCTACGTGCTCTTCCTCGCGTTTCTCGGCGTCACCGCGAGCGGTGTCATTCTCGATGTCACGGCGAATCCAGCCGCGCAAGCATTTGAGTCTGCCGCAGGAGAGTGGGGCATGCGGGCATTTGGCATGGTCCTGTGGGCCGCCGCTATTTCAAGCGTGATCGGCGCTGCCTTCACCTCCGTCTCGTTCATGACGGTGTTCAGCAGCAAACTCGATCAGCGCCGCCGAGGCTGGGCGACGATCGCATTCATTCTGGTCGGCGTGACCGCCTACCTCATCATGGGAACAACCCCTGTCGCACTGCTGGTGTTCGCGGGTGGCTTTAACGGACTCATTTTGCCCATTGGCTTCACGGTATTTATGTATATTGCTTGGTTCCGCAAGGACCTGCTGGGGGCCGTCGCATCAAGTCTTGGCTGCTGTGGCTGGGCACCCTCGCGACGGCACTGACCTGGTACATGGGTGTGGTGTCTTTCAGCAAGATCTTCGAGTTTCTCGCCGCGTGATTGTCGGTGGTTACCGCAACACTTGAACCCAGGAGGACACAATGCGCATTGACCTGAACAGCGACCTCGGCGAGCACTTCGGCTCGTGGAGCATGGGTGACGACGAAAGCATGCTTGAGATCGTTACGAGTGCAAACGTCGCCTGCGGCTTCCACGCGGGTGATCCGCGCTCGATCCTCAGCACGCTTCGTGCCGCAGCCGCGCGTGGAGTCGCCGTGGGTGCCCACATCGCCTACCCCGACCTCGTCGGCTTCGGACGCCGCCCTATGTCTCTTGCTCCCGCTGAGCTTGAAGCCGACATCATTTATCAGATCGGCGCGCTGCAGGCCCTCGCTAGGGTCGCTGGCACCGAAGTGCGCTACGTCAAACCGCACGGCGCGCTCTACAACAGCATCGCGTTCAATGAGGCCGAAGCCGACACTGTTATTCGCGCGATTCGATCTGTTGACCCCGAGCTGGCGCTCGTGTGCCTTGCCGCTTCGCCACTCGTGGAGCAGTCGGAGGCAGCGGGCACGCGTACGATCCCCGAGGCCTTCGCGGATCGCGCCTACGAACCCAACGGGGCGCTCGTCTCTCGGCGGGAGCCCGATGCGGTGCTGCACGATCCTGTGTCCGTCGCCGAACGCATGCTGCGCCTCGTGCAAACCGGCGCCATCACGGCCCGTGATGGCAGCGAGGTCGCCGTGCGTGCCGAGTCGATTTGCGTTCACGGAGACAGTCCTGCTGCCGTCGATCTGGCGCGGGCAGTGCGAGCTTCGCTGCTTGGGGCTGGCATAGAGCTGTCGAGTGTTATGGAGCCCGTATGAGCGACGGGCTTCGAATCCTACCCGCCGGGTCGGCGGCAATGCTCATCGAGTGCGGCACCCTTGACCGCGCGCTGCAGGTGTTCGCCTCGCTGATCGCGGCTCGAGAGCACGGTGAGCTTGACGTCGCCGAGTTAGTGCCAGCGGCGGAGACCGTGCTGGTGATTGGTGGTGAGGCCAGGGATCCGCTCACGCTTAATGCGAAATTGCGCGACCTACTAGCGAGTTCAGGATCGGCGAGCGCGCGGACAACGTCTGGCGCAGAAACAGTGATTCCGGTTTTCTACCGGGGTGAAGATCTCAACGAGGTCGCTATCCTCACCGGCATGAGTCCCGAGCAGGTGGTAGAGCGTCACACGGCTGCCAATTACACGGTCGCGTTCACCGGCTTCGCGCCCGGCTTCGCCTACCTCTCAGGCGGTGATCCACTGCTTGAGGTGCCACGCCGAGCGACCCCGCGACCGCGTATATTGCCCGGTTCGGTCGGCCTCGCGGGTCGCTTCTCGGGTGTGTATCCCAGAGAGAGTCCCGGCGGCTGGCAGATTATTGGACACACAGATCACCCGATGTGGGATCTCGACCGCGCGCAGCCCGCGGCCCTGCTCGCGGGTGAACGCGTGCGGTTTGTATCGCAGCGGGAGCGAGTTATTGCCTCAGGTGCAGGTACGTCTCATAATGCTCCTGTTGAAGGCCTCGTCTCCGAGCCAGCCGGCCTGAAACCCAACCCGCAGACGCCTTCTCCTGCCCTCATGGTTATTGACGCAGGCTTGCAAACCCTCATCGAAGATGCCGGTCGCAAAGGCGTAGCCGGAATGGGAGTCGGCCAGTCAGGCACGAGTGTTCGCCACGCATATCATCAGGCCAATCGCCTCGTCGGTAATCAACCGGGTGCCGCCACACTCGAACTGAGCCACGGCGGGTTTGCGGTCGATGCCATTGACACAGTCGTGCTGGCTCTCACTGGAGCCCCCGCGAGGCACACATCACCGGCCCCTTCGGCACACGCACCGTGTCGATAGGCCACGCCTTCCGTCTGAGCATCGGCGAGCGACTTACCCTCGGTGCACCTAAAACGGGTCTGCGCTCGGTTCTCGCGCTGCGTGGCGGGGTTGCCGCAGCCCCCGTGCTCGGCAGCCGGTCATATGACACCCTCGCCAGGCTCGGTCCTGCACCCCTCGCGGCGGGCGACACAGTCGACACCGCGGGCACTGCCGTACTGCCAGTCGGGATGCCGGAGGCGTCCGACGCGAAACTCCCCATCGTGGGTGAGGAGACAACGCTGCGGGTGATCCTCGGCCCGCGCGAAAACTGGTTTGATGCGGCAAGCCTCGCTCAATTCGCCGAGCAGAGCTGGGAGGTAGCCTCATCCAGTGACCGCGTTGGCGTGCGCTTTGGCGGCGAAGCACTCACTCGGTCCCCGAGTTTGTCGGCAGGGAATTGCCGAGCGAGGGTGTGGTGCTCGGCGCGATCCAGATCCCGCCTGACGGACAACCCGTACTCTTCCTCGCCGACCGTCCCCTCACCGGCGGGTACCCGGTAATCGCGGTCGTTCACAGTGACGACCTTGAGCTCGCCGCACAACTCGCACCGGGGTGCCGAGTTCATTTTGAACCGTTTCGAGACGGCACTGCTCCGAGAGCGGCAGCGCCCAACGCTTCCAAGATTGATCAGGAGAATCCCTCATGACCGCGACACCAACTGAAACAAAACCCCTCACGAAAGTGCTGATCGCGAACCGCGGCGAGATCGCAGTGCGCGTGATTCGAGCGGCGCGCGAGGCCGGGATCGGCAGCGTTGCCGTGTATGCAGACGCCGACGCAGACGCGTTACACGTGAGGCTCGCCGACGAGGCCTATGCGCTGGGCGGCGTGACGACAGGCGAGACCTATCTCAACATCACGAAGCTGATTGAGGTGGCGCAGCGGTCCGGGGCCGACGCCGTTCACCCCGGCTACGGCTTCCTCTCTGAGCGCGCCGACTTCGCGGCCGCCGTGCTTGACGGGGGTCTCACCTGGATCGGGCCGGATCCCGCAACCATCGAGGCGCTCGGCGACAAGGCCCGCGCCCGCGCACTCGCGCAGCAGGTCGGAGCTCCCCTCGTTCCTGGCACTCCGGGTCCGGTCGTAAACGCCGATGAGGTGATCGCGTTCGCCGACAACTTCGGCTTGCCCCTCGTCATCAAGGCCGTGTACGGCGGCGGCGGCCGCGGCATGCGCGTGGTTCGGCGTCGCGATGAGATCCGTGAGGCCTACGAATCTGCGGTGCGCGAGGCCGAGCTCGCATTTGGTCAGGGCGATTGCCTAGTTGAGCGCTTTCTCGTTCGTCCCCGCCACATCGAAGCGCAGGTGCTCGGCGATCGTCACGGCCGAGTTGCCGTGCTCGGCACCAGGGATTGCTCACTGCAGCGCCGCAACCAGAAGCTGGTCGAAGAGGCGCCCGCGCCGTTTCTCGATGACGCACTTCGCGAACGGATTCACCAGGCTGCAGCCGATGTGTGCGCCGCCGCGGGTTACGTCAGCGCGGGCACGGTCGAGTTTCTGCTCGGCGAAGATGGCACACTGTCATTTCTTGAGGTGAACACGCGCCTGCAGGTGGAGCACCCCGTCACCGAGCAGGTCACGGGAATCGACCTCGTGCAGGAGCAGTTCCGCATCGCGGCAGGCGAACCGATGAGTGTGCCCAACAAGATTCCGAGCTTCGGTCACTCGATCGAGTTTCGCATTAACGCTGAGGATCCCGGTCTCGGCTACCTACCAACCCCCGGCACAATCGACCGCTACGAAGTACCCGGCGGGCAAGGGGTGCGCGTTGACTCGGGCGTGTACGCAGGGTACGCGGTGCCAGGCAGCTTCGACTCGATGCTCGCCAAGCTCATCATTTGGGGGAAGGATCGCGAGCAGGCTCTCGCCCGCGCCCGACGCGCGCTCGAAGAGTTTCAGATCGAGGGTGTCGCGACAGTGTTGCCCTTTGATCGCTACGTGGTGACCGACCCAGCGTTTACCGCTGCCTCCGGCAAGTTTGAGGTGCACACCCGCTGGATCGAGGAGGAGTGCACAGCCACCTTCGAGCCAGCTGCTGCCGTTGCTGCACCCGCTGCGCCGCGGCTCACCCGGATGCCCCTTGAGATTGATGGGCGGCTCGTCGAGATCGGCCTGCCCGAGGCGCTGCTGTCGCGGCTTGCAAGTGGTGGGGGGCAGGGCCAGGGCGCAGGTTTCGGTGCCGACACTGAACCTGGTGCCGACACCGCCCCTGAACACAACCCCAACGCACTACTCGCCCCCTTCGCGGGCACCCTCAGTGCGTGGAAGATTTCTGCAGGAGCACACGTCACCGAGGGCGACACCGTCGCGGTGATCGAGGCCATGAAAATGGAGGTTCCGGTGAAGGCTCTGCGATCCGGAACCCTGCGCCTCAGCGTTGAAGCCGGCAACAGCGTCTCGGCAGGTGCCGAGATCGGGCTGATCGAAGACTAACCCTGGCCAGACCTGGTTTACCCCGCCGGCTATACGCCCACGGTGCCGCGCATCCGCATCGAGAGCTCACTTTTACATGTTTTCTGTCAAAAATCATGTAAAAGTGAGCTCTCGGCGAAGAGGCCCGCTCCCTACCGGCGCGCGTCCGCCCGCTCATCGCGCGCAGCCTGCTTCTCAAGCATCTCGTTATAGGCGTGCAGTTCGGCCTCGCCCGAGCGATCCGCCGCACGATCCTTGCGCTTCTGCACCTTCGTGTCGTCGCGCGACCACTGCACCGCCACGATGAGCGCAAGCGCAAGCGTCGGCAGCTCGCCGATACCCCAGGCGATACCTCCGCCGAGGGACTGGTCTTCGAGTGGGGTCGCACCCCAAGTGCGTCCCATCGCTCCGAACCAGTCGGCGAGCATCAGCGAGTCACCGGTCATCATGGTCACACCGAAGAAGGCGTGAGAGGCCATCGTTGCAAACAGCGTGACAAGACGCAGCGGGTATGGAAAGCGGTAAGGAACGGGATCGATCCCGATCATCGACAGGGCAAAGAGGTAGCCGCCGATCAAGAAGTGGATGATCATCCACTGGTGCCCCAGATGCTCCGACATCGCCCAGCGGAAGATCGGTGTGAAGTAGAACACCCAGAGTGACCCGACGAACACCACCGCGGCAACCGCGGGGTGTGTGATGACCTTCGAGTACGGAGTCTGCACCATCCACAGCACCCACTCGCGCCCGCCCCACGAGCCGTCGTTGCGCTTCTCGGTCGCGCGCAGCAGCAGCGTGATGGGTGCGCCAAGCACCAGGGCGATCGGGATCACCATCGCCAACATCATGTGGCCCAGCATGTGCACGCTGAACAGGTACTGCTCGTAGAGGTTGAAGGGACCGTTGGTCGTGTAGAACAGGGCCGCCAGTCCGAGTGTCCAGGCGATGGTGCGGCCGATAGGCCAGCGATCCCCGCGCCGCTTAAGTCGGATCACCGCGCCGACATACAGTGCCAGGCCAAAGGCGCAGACAAGCAACCAGGCAAGATCGAACTTCCACCCGGTGATATAGCTCATCGGGGTGAGCTCGGGGGGCAGCGGATCACCGGTAAGCCACTGGGCTGCGGTGACCCCACTTCCCTGATCCCGAGCCGGCTCAAACGACACAGGGGTTGCGGTGCGTCCAAGCGCTCCCGCAATGCCGCTCGCAACACCCATCACGGCAAGCTCCGCCACCACAAGCCAGGCAAACACGCGCCCACCATTCGGCGAGGTGGCAATGCGCGGGATCAGCCGCGCGCGTTGGAAAGCACCGAAGGCACCAAGCACAACGAGCGCACCGGCCTTCCACAGCACAAGCTGACCGTACCCGGTGCCGAAGAGGGCATCAAAGTTACCCACACGCAGCCAGGCGCTCACAACACCAGAGGCGGCGACCCCGATGAAGGCAAACAAAGCGAGCGTCGAGTAACGGGCAGTGAGTACGGCGAGGCGCTTGCGATCCACTACCAGCGCAACAAACACGAGAGTCACCAGACCACCAAGCCACACCGCGGCACCGATGAGGTGCACAAGCAGCGAATTCACGGCTTGCGCGTGGCCTGAGGCCCCCGCTGCGTGGCCCTGCTGCGCGAGGGGAAGAGTAGTTGCAAGCGCTGCGACCAGCACGAGGAGTGTCAGTCGGCGACTCCTAATGGCAAACGCCAACACGGTTGTGGCGGCAGCAAGCAAGAGTTCCAGTAACCAGAGCTGGCCCAGCTCAACCTCCGTCACAAACTGAGCGAGACCAGCGCCGAAGGTCGCGTCGCCCGAGAAAGGGAGGCCAGAAACATCAACATAAGTAAAGATGAGTGTCGCGGCACTCGCGACGGTCAAGAGCGCCGCGGATCCCGCAGCGAGATCCATCGCCGTGCGCGTCTCGGGCTTCTCACTCGCGAGGGCCCAAACCGCCATCACAACCGAGCCGATGAGGCCAGCAATCGCGATGTTGACGATGGTTCGAGAGATCGGGATCGCAAAGCGCACAACTTCACCCGGATCAAGCAGAGTGCGCTCCGCCGCGGCTCCACCAATGGCAAGACCAACAAACAGGGCCGCAAGCGCCACCGCAATCAGAACAGCGGGGCAACGATACGCAGATAACGAGGCACCCCTTAAGCCTACGGCCTCGCAGATGTGTGAGCGTCCCGATGGGCGGGGCCGGCCGCGTCCGCTCGTAGGGCACCGATAATCGCTAGGACACCGGAATCTGCCCAATTGCGATGCCCTTGCGATTATCGGTGCCCTACGGGTGAGGGACGGCCCGGGGAACCGGGTGGGGGCAGGCTTGCACGGGGCGAAGCCCACAAACAACAAAGCCCCATAGTGCGAGGCACCGTGGGGCTTTGTAAAAGTCAGTTACTTGACAGCTGCCTTGAGCTTGCTGCCAACCGACACCTTGACGCGCTTGCCAGCGGGGATGTCGATGCTCTCGCCGGTGCGCGGGTTGCGGCCGGTGCGTGCAGCGGTGGTTGCGGTCTCGAAGGAGATCCAGCCCGGGATGGAGACCTTCTCGCCACCGGCGACGGTCTCGGAAACAGCGGCGAAGAGGCCGTCGAGAACGCTGGAAACAGCAGCCTGGCTCTGGCCGGTCTCTGCGGCGATTTTTGCAACGAGCTCAGTCTTGTTGAGTGCCATGTGTTTGTCCTTCCAGGGCAACGAAGCTTTCGTTCGGGCCCCTGATCTGGTTCAGGTTTCCCCTCGATTTGAGAGGTCCGATCGGTTGATCGGTTCGAATCTACCCTACTCTGGCGTGATCTTGCGGATTTTTGAGCAAAATGACGCAACTTTTTGCCGCTTGAGTAGCGAAAACACAAAAGAAGCGGGCGTGGGCTCCGAAGAACCTACGCCCGCTTACAAAATTTCGCTTACGCGAAACGCTGCACTGTATTACCAGCTTGACTTCGTGATGCCTGGCAGCTCACCACGGTGCGCCATGTCGCGGAAGCGAACACGCGAGACACCGTACTTCGACAGGACTCCACGGGGGCGGCCGTCGATGACGTCGCGGTTGCGCACGCGCACTGGCGATGCGTTGCGGGGCAGCTTCTGCAGGCCGACGCGTGCAGCCTCGCGGCTCTCGTCGGTGCCGTTGGGGTCAACGAGTGCCTTCTTCAGCTCGGCGCGCTTCTCGGCGTACCGATCAACGATGGCCTGGCGCTGCTTGTTCTTCGCAATCATGCTTTTCTTTGCCATGATTTAGCGCTCCTCTCGGAATTCAACGTGCTTGCGGACCACCGGATCGTACTTCTTGAGCACGAGACGGTCGGGGGTGTTGCGACGGTTCTTACGGGTCACGTAGGTGAACCCGGTGCCTGCCGTCGAACGAAGCTTGATGATCGGACGTACGTCCTTATCTTTAGCCATTAAATCTTCACCCCACGCTTCTGCAGATCAGCAACGACGGACTCGATGCCACGCGCATCGATAACCTTGATGCCCTTAACCGACAGGGTGAGTGTCACCTTGCGGCCGAGTGAGGGCACGAAGTAGGTCTTCTTCTGGATATTCGGATCGAACCGACGCTTGGTGCGACGGTGCGAGTGTGAAATGTTGTGACCGAAACCGGGAACGGCTCCTGTCACCTGGCACACTGCTGCCATGGTTTTTCCTCTCATACCGTGAGACCGGACGGCCTCACCCAAGATTTCTTGTCTGCGGGAGCCCAAAATCACTTTCGAACTGCCCCACGGCATGCACGCTGGGACTGCGCACAGCCAAAGAGAAAGCTTAGCTCGGGATCGTGCGCTGCGCAAGCTGAATTAGCGCATTCATGGGGCAGCAGCCAGGCCTCACCCGCTCGATCAGCTCGATTTGCTTTCTCTCGACACGTGCAATATATTTCTTACAGATGCAAACATCAGCATTACATCCTTACAGAAACGAAATATCATGGACGCAACATTCCTCACCTCAATCCCCTGGTACGCCTGGATCGCCATCATGGGCGTCGTTGTTTTCGGCATCACGACCATCGTCGGGCTCTCAATCGGGCGCAACACTGAGCTTTCCAAGGCACTTGCGCAGAACGCAGAGATTAACCAGAAGCTGGTTGATCGCCTCGACAGCATGGACACACGGCTCGCCTCTCTAGAATCAACACTCAATGACATCCCTAACTAGCCGTCAGCCGATGGAGGAGTGTTGAACACTCAAGAACTTGTCGCACGACTCTCCGCTTTGGGGGTCCATACCGACTCAAGGTCCTGGCCCTTCTTCACCGCGACGGTCAACTGCACGTCAGCGAGATTGCAAGGCGCATGGGCATGTCGCGCGCCCTGCTGTACATGCACCTCACCAAGTTGGAAGAGGCGGGCTTTGTGTCCGGCCACCTGGAGTTGTCGCCAGACGGCAAGTCGATGAAGTACTTTGAAATCGTCCCATTCGAGATCACACTGAACGAGCAGTACATCAGCGAGGTCATCGCAAACGACCCCGAAGAACCAGATGAGGCCACGCCAGCCTCGTCCGCAAGCGAAAACGCATAGGCTGTTCCCGTGGCACAGGATCTCCCCGAATCAGACAGTAACGCGGCAACCATTCGATACGTCGCTATCGGCGACAGCTTCACCGAGGGCGTCGGTGACGATCAGCCCGACGGGTCGGTGCGCGGCTGGGCCGACCTTGTGGCCCAGGGCATCGCCGATGCGACGGGCAAGCCGATCCAGTACGCGAATCTCGCGATTCGGGGCCGCTTGTTGAAGGGCATCATCGCGGAACAGCTCGAACCCGCGCTCGCGCTCAATCCGACCATCGTCAGCTTCAACGGTGGTGGCAACGACATGCTGCGCCCGGGCACCGACATGGCCTGGATCATCAGCGAGACCGAGCGAGCACTGCAGCGCATCATTGATTCGGGAGCGCAACCACTGCTGCTCGCCGGAGCGAACCCCACGGCAGGCCTACCAAACGGCGATCGTGTCGCAAAAAAGGGTGATGCGCTCACCGCCGCCGCCGGCGAGATCGCAAGCCAACTCGGAGTGCGCTTCTCTGACAACTGGCACGACGACGAGCTCGCTGGCAGACAGTACTGGTCGAGCGACCGCCTGCACCTCGCCCCCGTCGGTCACCACCGCGTTGCCTCCAACGTGCTGCGCACACTCGAGTACCCGCACCCGAGCGACTGGGTGATTGACGCGGCGCCGATCCCGAACCCCACCCGCCGCGAGCAGCTCGCATACACACGCGAGCACGTTGTGCCGTGGGTCAAGCGACGCCTCACGGGGCGGTCAAGCGGCGACGGCCGCACCGCCAAGTTCGGCGACTGGACCTGGATCACCCCTCGTAAGCTCTAGAAACAAACTCACCCTTTGGGGGCATGAGAGGTAGCACCCATGGACGACGTGCCGCCGCCAGGCTTCGTCCAGCATAAGAGGATCATGACCCTCCTCACGCGCGTCAGTCTCAAGAATCGCTTCATTGTTGGCCTCACGACTCTGGCAATTGTCGTGGTTGGCATTTTTGATGGGATTGCTCAAACAAGAGTTCATGCCACCGACGCAGGTGCCTATGGCTTTGATTTCGGTGCGACCGCAGGGCCTCGTTCCAGATGAGATGTCGCCCACCGTCACCGAGCCGGTCGAGAAAGCACTCTCCGCGGTGCCCGGTATCACGAAGGTCTCCTCAAGCACGTCGAGCAGGTCGTCTGAAATTACGTGACGTCCTGAGACATCACGCGCGCGCGGTCAAGGGGGCCACTCGCCGGTAAGGGGTGCACTCACGAGCCACCAACGTGGAGCATAGATCGCGGGCCACGAGCCACGAGTTAATCTGCGCGGCACCGCTCACACAGGCCGAAAATATCGACGACGTGCTCAATGTCGGTGAAGCCGTGCTCGGCGGCCACCCGCTGCGTCCACTCCTCAACCACGGTCGCTGAGAGTTCGCGGGTTTCGCCGCAGCTGCGGCAGATGAGATGGTGATGGTGGCCCTGCGTTGCGCAGGATCGGAACAGATTCTCTCCCTCGGGGGACTGCAGCGAGTCCGCCTCGCCAGACTCGGCCAGACCGGCCAGTGCGCGGTACACCGTGGCAAGACCTATGGTCGATCCTCCATCGCGCAGCACCTGGTGCAGTTGCTGCGCACTCACAAAACCGCGCTTCTCGGCCAGCGCGGCCCGCACGGCCTCGCGCTGCCAAGTATTACGCTTGGGCTGCTGCATCTCACACCTCTCGAGTAGATTCTCTTGCACCAACCGTAGCGAAGTCCACGTGGCTTGGCGTTCGGCTTCATTGTCTCAGACCTAGAAGCCAGGAAAAACAGTACGAGCGTAGTCGTACCACTCCCCCCGCAGCTCGATGGGTCGCCATCCCGTATCAACACCGGCGCGCTTCGCGCTCTGCGACGAGACACACACGAATGCGACGCGGTCGGCAGGAGCCGCATAGACCGCGACATACAGCTCGCCGATATTGATGCCCGTCGGTGCTCCGAGCTGGCCCACGGCCGTGAGATTTCCGGCGAGCAACTGGCTGTAGATCCAGTGATCCCAACCGGGCGGTGTGTTCCAAAGGCGATACCAAGAGAGCGATATCGGAGACCCGGTGCCCCTCACCTTCCACGCACCATTGCTGTCGCCAAAGACGCCGAACCATCCGGCGCGCTGCGCCGACCACCCGAGAAGTGCAGCAAACCCGAGGGCACCGATAAGGAGCACAAATGTAACCAGAATGGCCACCGGCCCCAAGACGGCAATGAGCCCCACACCCGCGACAATTGCCCCGAAGCCGAAGATAGCGGCCATGAGCCCAAAGACCATCCAGCCCCGCCACAGGCTCTTCACGACGTTTGGGTGGGTTGCCAACTGGTGATACACATCGAGAAAGGCTCCGTACACACTGTCACACTATCTGATCAGCGAATCCGCATCTACGAAGGCTGAGCTACCGGCCGCTACTTCTACCCGCGCCGAAACCGCGTCACCAGAGCCCGTGCCAGCAGCGTCATCACAAACACGAGGGCCACAACAAGACCGATGGCACCACCAGCAGCGACATTGAAGTCACGCGAGATCCAGAGGCCAACAACACCGCTGCCAACACCGACCACGGCCGCAATGGGCGGGATCCAGCTCAGCTGCGGCGCAACGAGCCGAGCGGTCGCTGCGGGCCCAATGAGGATCGCAACACCCAAGATCGCTCCGACCGCGGGCATCGCCACGACCGTCGAGGCGGCGATGATGCCTGTGACCGCCAACTCGACCGGCCAGGTGCGAAAGCCCGCAGCAGCATACCCAACAGGGTCAAACGTGTGGAACAGAATCTTGCGGCCGGTCAGAGAAACAGCAACCAACGCAACAACCAGCACGGCTGCCGTCGCGGCAATATCGCCCAGATCAACCCCGAGCGGGGAGCCAACCAGCAGCGCTTCAACCGGCACGCCAAGCCCAGGGTTGAGCCCCGCGAGCAGGGTGCCCAGTGCAAACCCAAACGACAACACAACCCCGCTGGTCACCTGGCGCCCCTGACCCGGAATGCGGCTGAGCAGCGTCATGATCAGCACAAGCGCCACCGCAAACAGCGCTTGCCCGAGCAGCAGGTTCCAGCCGAGCACCGCAAATGCGACTCCGCCAGGAAAGGTTGCGTGGCTCAGAGCCACCGCAAAAAACGAGCGGCGACGAATCACGATCAGCGTTCCGGCGACACCTGAGAGCAGACCGAGCAGCACGATCTCAATCGTGGCGAGAGCAAAGTAACTCACGGGGCCACCACCCTGCGCCGAAACAGCACTCGCACGAGCGCCGCGACAAGGTACAGCGCCACAAGTAGCAACACCACGACGGCACCGGGCGATACCGAGGCACCCACGCCAACCGACAGCTCAAACGACAGCCACAAGCCGATGACCCCCGCAAACAACGGCACAACAATCGCAAGCGGGATCAGCAGCGCAAAGCCACGCGTCAGCAATCGCGCAGCGGCCATCGGCACCGTCAGCAAAGCAATCACCATCAGCACGCCGAGCGCCTGCACCCCGGCCACCACGAGCAGCGCAACGGCGATGCTCAGTGTAATGTCGGTGGCAAGCGGCCTGAACCCCGCGGCAGCAAACCCGGCGGGATCAAACGCCCTGTAGAGCTGCGCCCGCCAGGTCAACGCCACAATACCGACCGCAACAACCGCCACGACCACAATCTGCCAGAGCTGCGCCTCGGTCACAGTCAGCAGCCGACCGAACATCAGTTCCTGCAGCTGCGAGACGTAGCCATCCTGCTTTGAGACCAGCACCACACCGAGACTGAACAGCCCGGTGAGCACCACGGCAATCGCCGCATCGGTGCCCGCACCACCTCGGCGGTCAATCACGGTAAAGAGAATGGCGGCGAGGATCGCAGCGACCGCTGCTCCGGGAAGCAACCCGGCAGTGCCACCGATAGCGGACCCGATCACAAGCCCGGGAACACCGCGTGCACAAGCCCGTCACTCACGAATTCAAGCTCGCGAAAGCTAATAAACAGCCCGATGATCCCCGCCGCGACGGCGAGCACCGCGACCGTGACCAGGGCGCGCCACATAAACGGCAGCGCAAACATGTCGAGCAGCGATGTGTCTGCAAACACCACCGCTACTCCGTCTCGCGGTTCGTGGTGACCGTGTGCTGGTCGAGTTCGACGGTCGCGTCGTGGAATGCGTGCTGCACCGCGTCGAGCGTGAGCGCGTCTTCGACGGTACCAAAGCCCGCGGGGTGCCCCGGCTGACCAGGCTCATGGCCGCTGGCGAGCAGCAGTACATGCGAGCAGGCCGCTTGCGCAATCTCGAGATCATGGGTCGAGACGAGCACTGTGCGACCCTCATCACGCAGGTCTCGCACGAGGTCGAGCAGCACATCACGATTCTCGCGGTCGAGGCCGTTGAAGGGTTCATCAAGCAGCAGCAATTGTGGATTGGCGACGAGCGCCCGGGCAAGGATCCCACGCTGCTGCTGCCCACCCGAGAGCTCGCCAAAGCGGCGACCCGCGAAAGCATCGAGACCAACCCGTTCAAGCGCGTCGTTGACCGCGACGCGACCAGCGCGCCCCACCCGGGCAAACGGCCCGAGTGAGCGATAAAGGCCCATCGTTACGACCTGGCGAAGCGTCACGGGCAATGTCACGTCGCGGCTGTCAGCCTGCGGCAGCGATCCGATGTGCCGCCTCGCCCGGGATGGGCTCTCGCTGAGTACCTCAATACTGCCGTCGGTGAGTTCGGCGAGGCCTAGGATGCCACGCAGCAGCGTCGACTTGCCCGAGCCGTTTGGCCCGATGAGCGCCACTGCGGCACCCGCAGGAACATCAAACGTCAGCCCCCGCACCCGCGTGATTCCGGCGTAGCCAAACGCCGCGCCCTTCAGAGAGAGCGCAGCGTCTGGCGATGTCTTCACATCGGCCATTATTTCAGTGAAGCGGGCACCGCGTCGGGCTTTACGCCCCAGGCTTCGAGGATCACCTGAGTGTTGTGAATCGTCGCGCCGATGTAGGTGTCGGCACCGCTGCCCTTGGCCCCGAGCGAGTCAGCGTAGAGCGACTCGGCGTCGACGACCTTCACACCGGCCTCCTGCGCGATCGTCTTGGCGAGCTTCGGGCTCATCGAGGATTCAGAGAAAACCGCCCTCACACCCCGCTCCTTGATCGTTTTTACGAGCGCGTCAATGTCGGCAGCGCTCGGCTCGGCATTATCTTCAAAGCTGGGCAGGATCGACCCGGCAAACACGATGTTGTAGTCGTGCAGGTAATAGGCGAGCGAGTTGTGGCCGCTGACCAGCACCCGGTCAGCCTCGGGCACACGCTTAAACTGCGCGGCGATCCAGGTGTCGAGATCCTGCAGCTTGGCGTTGTAGGCCTTGGCGTTTGCAGCGTAGTCGGAAGCGTTGTCGGGGTCGGCCTGCGAGAGCCCCTTCGAGATCTCGGTGACCATGCCCTCGGCGTTGCTCGGGGAGGTCCAAATATGCGGGTTCAGGTCGCCATGATCGTGATCGTCGTGGCCCTCTTCAGCGTGATCATGCTCGGCGTGATCATGCTCTTGGTCGGTGGCGTGGTCGTGATCCGCTTCCTCTTCATCGGCCTCAGACTCAGCGCTGACCTTCTTTGCTTCGGCCTGATCGATGCCGTCACTCGCGGTGATC
This sequence comes from Leucobacter coleopterorum, assembly GCF_011382985.1. Classification (GTDB taxonomy): domain Bacteria; phylum Actinomycetota; class Actinomycetes; order Actinomycetales; family Microbacteriaceae; genus Leucobacter; species Leucobacter coleopterorum. The sequence goes on along the minus strand of NZ_CP049933.1, from coordinate 197,926 downwards.
ACGGTGCCCTTAAAACCCGAGGCATCAACGGCGTTGTCGACGAAGGTCTCAAGCCCGGCCCGTTGACCACAAGCACGTCAGCCTTACCGAGCGCAAGCAGATCCGCGGGAGTGGGGTCGAAGTGGTGCGCCGATGCGCCCACCTGCAGCAGACCGGTGAGTTCGATATTGTCACCACCAACCTCGGACGTGAAGTCGGTCAACTGCGTTGTCGTTGCGACGACGTTGAGCTTACCGTCGGGCGCCGAGCTTGAGGTCGTAGCACCACACCCCGCGAGAGTGAGCGTGGCGACTGCGGCGAGCGCGAGTCCAGTCAGTGCGGAAATGGGTCGAGTCATAAGAAACTTTCTAACTGAGAATGAGTCTCAATCATAGCGGCGATTGATAATCGTTCGCAACTAGGGAAAGCGGCTGACGTGTAATTTTCCGCCACCCGAGTGAGGCCCGGGGACTCTGAGAGAACCCGAGAGTGCTCGCATTTCGCGTTACGTTCTCGACCTTGCCGGGTTTCCCTCTGTGTACATCCATGAAGTTTGAAACCGAAGAAATAGGAAAACAGTGAAATTTCGATCCACTCCAACCCACAGGAAACGCGGCCTCCTTCGTCGAAGCGCCTACCCCACTATCGCGGCTTTGGTGCTGGGGGCCTCTTTGTACCCACCGCGGCACAAGCCGCCGGAGTGACCGTGCAACCTGAATACCCGTATAGCGTCAGCAACGCCGTCCCACCGCTTGGAGACTTTGGCCTGGTCGGAATGTATGACACGGCCCAACCGGCGTCAGACTATTCCTCGTTCGACGCCGGGGACTATGTTATGAAAGCAGCGTTTCGTGACCCGGGTGCTACCAACGATAGAGTTCTCCCAGCCGGGGCAAGCGGCACTTTTACGATCACCTCTAAAAATGATGTAGCAACCAGGCTGTATCAAACGGCGAACGGTCCGCTGGGTTTTCTGGACCCCTAGAGCGTGTTCCCGCAACCGCCCAGTACTCCGACACCTGGTTCGATGTGCGTTCGAACGTGACGGTCGCCTACGACTTTGATTTCACGACCCTTGAAGGCGGTGCCCTGCCCGCGGGAGCCGTGTTGTCGGCGAACGATGTAGACACGATCAACGGCGACGGCATCCACCAAGAACAGGTCTCGTTCAATAGCCCCGGCAACGGCGACTGGTTGAAGTATCACGGCGTGAACGGGCCGCTTGGGATCTAGCACCTGCCTACCCAGGGGTCAACAGCCCCGTCGAGCACGATGCCGATGCGTACACGATTCGGTCGAGCGGATTCTCGAGCTTAACAGCGTTTACTCAAACGTTCGTGACGACAAAACCAATCACCCACCTGTCAGTAACGGCAGTCGGTTCATACAACGGCGACGGTTCCGGCCTCTTCTGGGACTCGCGCTTCCGGTCGAAGAGCCTGCGGCCACACTCACCCTCAGCGGCACGCTCAATGGTGGTTCACTAAACGCTGGTTCTGTGCCGGTCGACAGCGAACTCGCCTGGGAATACACCGCCACGAACTCGGGGAACACCTGGGCAGATGGTCTCGCTATGACTGACAGTCTCGGCACCGAGATCGTGTGCCCTGCCGGCACCCACCTCGCTCCCGGCGCATCTGCAACGTGCTCGGGCACGAGCCGCGCATTGAGCGGCACGCAAGACGTCACCGTCACTGCCACCGCCCAAGCGAGTGATTCAACCGGCACCTCCCTCGGAAGCGAGGCTCAGGCGACGATGACGGCTCAGTACACCGGCACTACTAAGCCCGTGGTAAAGCCGTGTGCGGCCCCCGCACGGCTCCAGTGTTCGCGGATACCCCCTGTCCCACAAGTTCTACAAAGAGATCGACTGGATGGAGTGCATGAAGTACGCCACCGGATGGCGACAGCCTGCAGGCAAGCCGCTCTACAAGCCGACCAACGAGCTTCAGCGTCAGGCGATGACGGCATTCATCTTCCGTATGGAAGCGCCGAAGAACTACAAAGCGCCCAAGGTGTCACCATTTGCAGATGTGAAGCCCGGCGACCCGTTCTACAAGGAGATCGCGTGGATGTGGGAGTCGAAGACTGCTACAGGTTGGGCTGAGCCTTCAGGGAAGCCAACCTTCCGCCCGCACCAGAGCCTGTCTCGTGAAGCTATGGCGGCATTCATTTACCGTTTGGAGACCCCGACAAGCTACAAAGCGCCCAAGGTGTCACCGCTGGCAGACATGAAGCCCGGAATGAAGTTCTACAAGGAGATCTCGTGGATGTACGACGAGGGTCTTTCCACCGGCAACAAAGCGGGCAGCACCAAGGAGTACTGGCCGAAGGACCGCCTGTCGCGCCAGGCAATGGCGGCATTTATTTACCGCCTGGTCACTGACTATCGCGCCTAGACAGCTAAGCACTTTCCAGACGCAGATCAGGTGCCTGTGGGGCGGAGCACAACTCCGCCTCACAGGCACCTTCTGTTGCAGCCCACGGCCGACGTCAGACGCGCCGACTAGTCCTCAACAACAACCCAGCCATCGGTCTCGCCGTCAAGCGAGTCCGGGGCTGAAGTGGGGTCACCATTTCGCTCGGGATCGCCGGAGTTCTGCGATGGTTGGCCGGTCGTGGCAGGCCCTTCTCCAATGGCCGGCTCGTCAACTCCGGGTGCTGGATTCACTGGTGCCGCGGGCGACTGGCTTGGCGCAGGCGACTGCCCGACCGGTGGCTTCGGCCCCGGGTCGGCATCGGATCCCGAACCCGAGAGCGCAATAATCACACCGCCCACCACCGCAACCGCTCCGATCCCAACCACGGCCACGAGTGCGCGATGCCTCAGAACCCAGTTGATCGCCGCTGCAAAACGGCTCTCCGCCGAGGCCGGCGCAACGTCTCCGAAGAGCCAGGCCGCGAGACCCGTTGGAGCGCCCAGAATGACGATCGGCACGACAATACCGCGCATGTGCTGGCCAAGATCTTCGAGCTGAGCCAGTACCGCCCGACAGGATTCGCAGGTATCGAGGTGGTGAACCACCTTCGACTTATCCGTTGCTCCAATGCGCTGGCCGCGCCCGTAGCGCACGAGCTTTGGTCGCAGTTTGACACAAGCCGCATCTGCAGCTCCGTCGATGTGCTCAGCAAGGTAGGCAAGCCGCAGGCCCTCGCGCGCTCGAAAAGCGAGCTGGATTGCGGCATTTGCGTTGATGTGCAGGCGGCTGCCGATGGTCTCTGGGCTCAGCCCATCGACCTCTTTGAGCCACAGCACTCGCTGCCACTTTTCGGGCAGCGCTTGGAACGCGCGGTGCAGCACATTGGCCTCCGCGATCCTCTCAGAAGAATCAGAAATTGAGAGCTCTTCGATGTATTCATCGGCGTCATTGAAGAGTTGCACCTCGTTCTGGTTGGCACGACTGCGGTTTCTGTTTGAGATCGTCGTGAACAGGTACCCGCGAAACGTTTCTTTTGGTCCAAGTCCTCGCTGCAGAGCGCTGAGAATACTCACAAACGATTCGGCCACGAGGTCTTCTGCGCGCGACGAGTCCCGCGTCAGGTAATTCGCGTGGCGAAGGGCAGCCTCGCTGTGACGCTCGTACAGCACAGCAAACGCGGCAGAGTCCCCGCGACGAACGGCATCGCTGAGCTCAGCGTCGCTGCGTTCGGTGTCTGCACTCTCATGCTCAAGCGCTTCAACAGGGCTCAGTTCTTCTTGCTCACTCACAACGCCTTCCGCCATTCTCCAGCTCGCGCCAACAAGCCCCGCCGAATGCGACCCGCGTACATCGTTGCGCCAAGCAGAATCGCCGCAGCGGCCACCAGGCCCGCCGACCAGACGGGCGCGAACGACGAACGACCCGTTGCGGCGAGCGCTGATCCCTGCGCCGCCTCCGCATTGGCACCCTCGGCACCCGCGAGTTCTCCAGCCGTTGCCGAAGAACCGTTCTGCCCTTGCTCGCAGCGGCACCCGCGCCGTTCTGCGTCGCAGTGGCCGGGGAGCCACCAGGGGTTTGAGACGCGTTTTCAGCCATCACCCGGTCAACGGTCACGCGAATGTCTTGCAAGTCAGTGGGGCTTCCGTTCGTCACAATGGCGGCTCGCCCGAAACTGCCGTGGTTGATCCGCACCACCGCGGTCTCATTACGTTGACCGGGAGCCGCGAAGCAGCGCGACCCAACCGGCAGAGGTCGCGGTTTGCCCGCAGACCCGACCATCTGTTTGGTCTGGGTACCCACCATCTTCACGAGGCCGGAGTACAGCGTCGTGTGAGAGTCGGCTCCGTTTGCGAGCTTTTCCGACACCTGGCAGGTGACCAACACGGTGTTCACCGACGTGGGCCCCGCGTAGTCGGCTCCCCCGCTCTCGCGCTGGCTCAGCTTCATCGTGCCAGCAGACACATACCGCGTAACCGATGCCACCACGGTGTTTGGGCGGAAGCCAGCGCTGGCGGAGTTCTCCACCATCGTGACCACAACTGGCTCGGGATCCGTGCCTGCCACGGCTGGCCCGGCAATCGCGCACTTGGCCCCAACGGGCAACTGGGTCACCGGTTTGCTCAGCACGGCGTTGCTGCCAGACGCCGACACCGCCAGGCGCTGCCGCTCGACAATCGCCCCGCCAAAACTGCACTCCACTCCGTACTCGCTGAGTTCCGTGCGCCCGAAGCCCGCCTCGGCATCAATGCCGGCCCCGACAGCAGCTGTGACACCACAAGCGTGCCGACAGGGTTGATCGCCAGCCGCAGGCTGCTATTCGCAAAACCATTGCCGTCTGGCCCGTTGCCGACGAGGATGCCGCCAACCCGCGACGCTGCGAACGTCACGACCGGGCTGCGCAGTTCAGCAGCCTGCGATGGCACCCCGTGGTCGCCGACCAACCCTCAGCGGCAGCAAAGCCATCGAGAGCCCCACCCTCGCCAAATTGGTCGGCACTGATCCTCACCGCGTAACTCCCGGCATCAAGATTTTTCGCGTGCCAGCTGCCATCAGCCGAGGTCTTTACCGTCTGCACGACTCTCTCGGAACCATTCGCCGCGACCTCAAGCACGTCAACGGCAACTCCTGCTGGCCCGAGCGATCAACACCCTCGGTAAAGACTCCGTCGCGATCAACATCGACCCAGAGGCGGTCGCCCAGGGTGAAGCCGAGCACCCGTGTCGAGGCAGCGTTCGAGATGATCTGCTGACCCGCAAAGGTCGCCGACGATGCACCAAACGAGGCCACGTACACGTCTCCCGCCGAGCTGCCAGATGGGAGCAGGCCGACGTTGGCGACAACTGTGGCACCCGCGCCCAACGATTCCGACTGCACGAAGCGCGCGGCCGTAACACTCGCGAGCGACGCTGGGCAACCCGCGGTCGACATCTCTGCGGCCTCGCACCACTTCACGGGGGCAGAACGAGCCGACCTCGCGAACACACTGACCGGTTGCGCAAGCTGAGTGGGAGCCACAGAGGTGTAGAGCCACTCCCCAGCAACCGCGTCGCCACTCGCCTCAACGGTCGGGGCCGCGAGCAGCGCACTCAGCCCGATGCTGCCAGCAAACCGTGAGCCGTTGGCGTCACCCGAGTGCGGCAGCACAAAGAGCACGTCGGGGGCGGCTACGATCGTGCGACCGGTTGTGTTGGCCCAGCGCAGATCCCACTGCTGGGCGCTGTTTTTCTGCTCGACCACCGTACCGACACTGAGCTCGGTGCGCAGCCCCTCGGTGGCGAACACGGTGATCGCGTCGCTGCCGGAGTTGAGTGTTGGTGTGAAGACGAGGTTTTCGGCGCGCAACTCTGCGCCGACCTCGAGTGAGGTGCCCGAGGCAACAAACTGCGACACCGTCGCGCAGACGGCCAGCTGTGGCAGCTCGGCGCCAAACGGTACGTCACCCAGGTGCCAGGTCAGTGTGGTGAGTCCAGCCGCGTTTCGCTTAACCGTGGGGGCACCAGCGTCCGCCCAGGCCGCGCACTCAGAATCAATGAGCAGCCCCTCCGGCAGAGTGGCAACAACGACCGTACCCCGACTCGCCTCGCCCTTAGCCGAGGCGCCGGTCGTCAACTTTGGGGTGAGGATCCAGCTCACCGCGCTTCCCACGTGCACTGGCACATCGGGCTTCGCTGATCCCGCCACCCTAACGCCAACCGAGGCGGTGGAGTGCTGCAATGTTATCTTGTCACCGTGGTCGGCCGAGACGCGGTGGTTGTTGGGGTTGTAATTCAACGGCGTTGTGTAACCGTTGTCCCACTTGTGTCCGGCAAAAAACGCGATCACGGAGCCGTTCGGAATCGTGTCGCCGCTGTGCGGCCCACCGTAGAAGGTGTCGCGTGTTGCAAGGCGAGGGCGAACGGTGATGCTGTCTGCCGGGTCGAGTTTGGACCCCGGCGCAGTCACCCGCACCATCAGCACATCTTCGAGCGGCCAGCCGTCCGCCACGGGGTCGGTACTGAACTCAAGCTGTCCGGCTGCAGAAGCGGCGGTTCCGCAGTCGTTCGCCACAGTTCGCTGCGCGCTCCAGTCGCCAAGGTAACGGTGCGAGGTGGCGTCCCAAGACTGCAGCACGTTCTGCGACCACGATCCGCCCCCGACCAAGCGTCCGTAAACCACCTCAATGCCGCGGCTAGGCGGTTCGAACCCGGTATGCGGCTTAAACGTGTTCGCCACTTTGTGACTCAACGACACCAGCTGACCCCTTGAGGCACCTGCCGTGTAGGGGGTGAGTGTCTGTTGCGAGTTATCCCAAACGCTGCAGCCCTGTGCTTGGTCGAGCGCGATGACGCCGTGCGCGTTGTTGAGTGAGAAGTACGCGTACTGGGCTTCTCCCGGAGTCGTCACGCCTGCGCCATCGTGACGGGTGACCACCCCGCGGGGCACCAGCGGTTTGCCCGAGGTGTTTTCGGGGTGTGGGGATCCGTAGGCGTCGCCGGCAACCGGATCACCCGACGCGGGAATCTTGCCCCACAGCGCAGACATGCTGCCGCGCGCATCGACCAGCAGGTCGAAGGTGCGGCAGTTATCGCCACTCGGTTCGCTGCCGTTCCAACCAGGCGCGTGCGCACCAGCGAAGTTCGCCTGGCCGTCGAGGCTCTGCGGGTCGAAGTCGGTCAGGCAGGTGGTGAGAGCATAGGTGCCAGCAACAATCGGGTCACCGTTCGACCACAGTGAGCCGTCGGGGTTATGTGCGGCGTTGGCTTTGAGGATCGCTGAGATGGGATAGCTGATGGCGAAGCGGCCCAGCCCCACAAACTTTTTGTTGTCCAACGATTCACCGTTGATCGCATTCGTGGCGAAGTGCTGTCCAGACGAGTCGAGATCGCTGACGGTCACGCCAAATTCGCCCGTCGAGGGGTCGTAGGCGGCAGGATCGCAGCCGAACGATCCCGAGCGAAAACGATTCTCGCTAGGTGGCTGTGTGGCCGATGCCGCGCCTGGCAGCTTCCAGCGGCCCGCCCAGTAATCGGTCATGGGTGAGCATTCAAAGGGGGCGGCGCCGTAGGCGGCCAGGCGTTCATCGAGACGCACTCCGAACGAGGCGGTGGATCCGATGGAGGCCATGCCCCGCGCGTCATCGGGCGCCTGGATCGCTGTCGAGTAGTGCACCACGATTGACTCTTCGGTCTCACCCGTGACCGGGTTCACGACAACTTCACGCCCGGCTGCGTCGGCGGCACCACCGGGAGTGCCTCCGTTGACAAGGTTAAGCCGCGGGCTTGCCGAGATCTCGACCGGGTCGAAGGCAAGCTCGTCGCTCGCCATGTCGGCGGGATCCTCTCCGTTCCCTGCAACAGCCCGGGCGGTCAGTGAGAAGGTCGAGCCGTTCGCCGAATTGCCCGACGCAACAACGTCAATCGGCACCGCCCGCACGCCGCTGCTCTCAACCCGCCCGATATTACACAGCAGCGCGGAGTTGCCCTCGGCATCGGTCTCAATGCTCGAGGCAGGCGAGCGGCCCACCTCGCAACTGGCGGGCAGCCCTGTCTGAGGCAGCGTCTTGAAGCTGGCGTCTGCGCCGTTTCTCTGAGACAGTCTCGCTTCAATAACAACGTCGTCGACAACGGTGATTGTTTCGCTCGGAGTTTCTTGATCCTGCTTGATCGAAACAGCCAAAAAAGCGGAGGTTGTGTCGTTGGTCAGCACTCGATGATCGCTGGTCGAGCAGTCGTTGCCGGCAATGGGGGTTGGGCAGTTGTGCTCGGGATCTAGCAGGGGCAGCGTGCCTGTCTGCAGCCCATCTGAGCCAACACCCGGGGCACCTGCGTAGGTGTCGAGAACAAGTTTGGGCGCGGGCGTCGTTGCCTCTGCGGCGGTATCGAGACCTGCGGAGAGGTCGGCAAACACAAGTAGCGCCGTCAACGACAGCGCTGCGTAGCGCAGTGGCTTTCGCCAACCACGTTTTTGGTCCAGCATTGTTAATCCCCCTGTTTTCCGCCATTGGCGGCCGCAACGACCTATGGCCGCGGCAGCACATGTGTGCTGCCGCGGCCACCGCTGCGTGTTCTTGCGGCGCGTATTACTACGCGCTTTCAAACGGTTTAGTTCTGATCAGCCGACTTGCGTCGGCGCACAACCAGTACGCCACCAAGCACCACCAAGAGCACACCAGCGAGGGCAACCCCACCGATCTCCCCACCGGTCAGAGCGAGGCCAGTCTCCTCGTTCTTCGGGCCACCGCTCTTCGGCTTCTCGATCTTGTCCGGTGCCTTCGTAACGGCGCGAACAACCGTGGAGTCAGCACTCGTGACAAGCGGATTCGACACTGCGGACGGGTGTCCGGTAACGAAGGCCGTGTTGGTCACCTTGCGGGCTTGCTCATCGCCCTTGGTAACGACATAGCTCGCGGTGCAGTGAACAGTGTCACCGGGTGCGATCTTTGTCAGCGGGTTCTCGCAGCTAAACGCCGAGAGGCCCTTCAAGCCGTCAATAATTTTAACATCGAACATTGACAGGTTTCCTGTGTTTGTAATGTCAAAACCGAACGTCACGGTGTCACCGGTGTACGCGACCTTCTTGTTCGTGGAGCCCTTCACCTTCTCGATGGTCTTGACCACATTCAGCGACGGACGCGCATCGAGCGGCTGACGCACGGTGTCTTCGAGGCTCTCAACAGCGTCACCGGTCGGGTTCTTCGCAACAGCGTGTGCATCGTTGACGATCTCACCCGCATAGGTGTCTGCCTCGGTGACCGTGTAGTCGGCCTTGCAGACCATGCTCGCGCCGGCAGCGAGTTCACCGTTGGTAATGTCACAGTCCAGCTTACCGAGGCCCTTGAGCTCATCGATCACCTTGACTCCCGTGAGCTTCACGTTGCTCGTGTTCTTCACTGCGATCTCGTACGAGATCACGTCGCCCGCGTCGTTGAGTTTGTTGGTGTTCTCGTCTTTCACGCCGGTGATCTTTTTGCTCAGCTCTAGCCCGAGAATCAGGTTCGTGGGCGTGACAACGGCATCCTCGTCTTCCACCACAACATCATTGGGATCCACGGACGTGACCCTGGCGGTGTTCTTCACCTCGCCACTCGTGACGTCTGCAAGCGTCACGTCAACCGTGGCGCGGCACTCAAAGGCCTCGCCGGGCAGTAGCTCGGCAGCCTTTGCGTCTCCGGCAGGGGTGTCGCACACGAGTGCGCTCAGTCCCGCAAGATCGTCGCTCAGGTCAACGTTCAGCAGGCGGGTGTTGCCCGTGTTCTCAACCTTGAACAGGTAGTGGATCACACTGCCCTCGTCAACGAGCTGATCTGCGTCGGTGTCAACACTCTCAACCGTCTTCGTGAGCGTGATGTCACGAACCGCGTCGAGCGGCACGGTAACCTCAGCGCGACCGGTCGTAACCGAGCGGCCGAGCGCATCGGTTCCGATGGCCGTAGCCGTGTTGGTCAGCGTCTCCGCCAGCTGATCGGCCTCGATCACGGTGTAGGTAGCCGAACAGTTGGTGGAGGCGCCCACCGCGAGCGTGGTGTCAGCACAGGTCACCGCGCTCACGCCGACAAGCTGGTCCGTCACGGCAACGCCAGTGACGGTGTCATTGCCGGTGTTGCTCACAGCGAAGTCGAAGGTGAGCACGTCACCCTCATCGCGCAAACCATTGCCGTTGGTGTCAGCCCACGACTTTTCAGTCTTCACGAGTGTCAGCGCGGGCAGCACCTCAAGCACACCGAAGTTGACGTTGGTCAGGTCGCTGCTCTTGGCGACGGTGGTGTTGAAGGTCTGCACCGGATCTGCGTTTTCGGCCGGGTCAGCGGTCATGCGCCAGCCCATCGCCGCAAGGTCGTCGACGATCGTGACTGTGTACGACCCGGAGTGCAGGCTACCGAAGGAGTACTCACCCTTTGCGTCTGTCGTGGTGGTCAACGAAACAGCCTCGTCGTCACCGGCACCACCGTCATCAATGCCGTCCGGCCCAAACGAGTAGCCAGAGAGCTCCAGATTGATTCCGGCAACCCCAGCCTCACCCTTGTCGTGCTCGCCATTGCCGTTTGCGTCGTTCCAGACGGTGTTTCCGATGGAGGAAGCGGTCACCTTGGTCGTCGTGCGGCCAGCCTCGCCGATGATCTGCGAGAGACCCTCGATCTTGGTGCTCGCGATCGAGTTCTTGAGCAGATCACCCTTCTTCGAGTCGGTCGCCTCGAACTCAAGGTCGATGTAGCCGAACCCGCCAGGAGTAACCGGAACGGTACGCACCTTGATGGCGGTTGCGTCGGCCATCGGCGTCGCGCTCCACGCGATGTTGACGCTGTGCGGATCCGCCTGCAGCTCAGCGATCGAGGCGTTCGTGAACCACAGTGACTCGACACCCAGTGTGCCGACCGTTGACAGGTAACTAAACACTCCAGCGAAGGTAGTGCCACGGCCATCGGCCGTGTTCGGCAGAATATCCACCAGCTCGGCCGATCCGACCGGAGCCGAAAGGCGGTTCGCCCACGACAGGCGGTAAGGCACGGGATCCCCGACCTCAATCTCGGCGGGTGCGCGCTTAGCAACAGCAAACTCACTGAAGCCGTTCACGGCAAGACCGGAATTCGAGGTACGGTATGGCTCTGTCGACGCGTCGTCCGGCGACGAAATAACAGCGGTGGTGGGCAGCGTCACGGGCACAGGAGCATTCACCGGTACCTGTGCCTCATACGTCAGCACGGGCAGCGCATCTGCGACGGGCCAGTCACCGAGCGTCCACGTCAGGGTCGAGACGGCGTCCTTGTCATCTGCGGTGCAGGTGAGGCCGTCGGGGCCCGGGTCAGCAGCCACGTATACAGGGTCGACGCCGCCAATTGCGATGGCCGATCCCGCAACGTACTCGAGGCACGACGGGATGTTCACAACAACCTTCACATCGCGAGCGATGGGTGCCAGTGAAGACGGGGTGATCGTTGAGGCCACCTCGAACTTCACTGGGGTACCTGGTGATGCGCTCGAAACTCCAGGAGAAGAGATCGAAGTGCGCACGAGCGCACCCGCCTGGTTTACGCGGTCGCCACCGTAGCCGGAGTGGTCAGCAGCAACGTAGGTGCCCTTTGACCAGCTCGCACGTCCGTTCCACTTCGAAACGAGGTAGGCGGGCAGCACCGTAGTGGGCGGGTTCGACTGAGCCACGAACGGCAGGAAGAATCGCATTGAGCCGCCGGGAGCAATGTCGTTGTGGAAGGTCACACGAACCGTCGTAACGGCCGAGGCTCCTCCGGCTACGGCACTCGCCGAGGCTTCCCAGGGGCCAGCATCACAGTCATTGCCGCGCATTTCGGCTTCAGAAGCGTAGCTCTGCGAGCTGAACTCGATAGTCGCTTCAGAGAGCGGGCGTGGGTTGCCACCAGACATCATCACAAACGACTGAGAGGTGTCAATCTGCAGCAGCTTCGGATCAAAACGTACGCAGAGCTGACCGTTCGACATGGGCAGGACACCAGTATTACCGAGTCCTGTACGCAGGTAAAACTTCTCGTCGGTGCCGACAACACCCTCGCCCGACTGGTACTTCGCCTGCGCGTTCACCATGTTGGCGGAGGTGGTGTCGAGAGTGGGGTTACGCACAAAACCAATGTCGGACTGGCCACCACGATCGGTCATGCGCACGGTGTAGCAGTTGTCGTTTCCGGCAGTGCCGTTAGCGCCACCCGGAGTGTTGCTGCAGGGAACGAAATTTGGTTCGCTGCCCTGTTCGAAGCCCGCGCCGTAGTTCGACTGGCCGCTGACGGAGTCGGGGTCAAAGCCGCCAACGCGCATTTTCACGATCATTTCGCCGCTCGGCTGGAGGGCGCTCAGTGGAACCCAGACCGAGACGTAGCCGGCAGCGATGTAGGCACGCTCAGTAGCAATGCTCGAGCCGCCGATGGTCTTGTTCGGCTGGCTAGGTACTGTCGTGTCTGCCCCGGTCACCGAAATGGTGATGGGGTCGCCGGGTGCGGTCTGCGAACAGGTCCACGTGCCGCTATTGGACGCGGCGTTGTCGGCCGTTGCGGCGCCGATAATGCCGATGCTCCCGAAGGGCATTGAATTGGTCTGCTGGCCTCGACCGTTCACGCCACAGGGGTTTGCACCCCAGGTCCACAGACGCGCACCGAGCGCGATCTCATTGGCAAACTGCTGGAACGAGAAATCTGAGACGATCGGTTCGTTACCCTTCGCCTTATTGGTGTTGTTCGAGATCACACCGGTGTAGACGGTGTAGACGTAACCTGGCTCGCCCTGGGAGAGGTGCTGAGGCCGGTGCCCGCTACCGCTGGAACCGTAAGATCAACGCGCGGCTGTGCCACGACCGTGGTCGAGACAGTCGCCGATGTTTGCACGCTGCCGTCGTCGATGGTGGTGGTGAGGAAGGTGTCAATGACGGTGCCGCGAGGAACCGTGTTGCTCACGTTTGCAACAACCGTGTACGAACTCGATGCGTCCTTAGCCAGATCCATCGTGCAGGTGAGCAGTGCACCCGCCTCAGTGATCGCGCAGTTGGTCGAGGCCATCCCAGAGTCCCATGTCACTCCGGCAGGAAGCCTCTGCTCGAACTTGACGCCCTTGGCTTCACGGTCCGTGAGAATGTTCCAGTTATACGAAATCGTGTCGCTCGTGCGCACGATACCGTTCGCTAGTCCGTTAGCATCCGTGTCGAGATCATCCCAGGCCGGGCTGCCATCAGCCAGCACCGAAAGTGAAATGTTGACGCCGCTAGCAGCCTGAGCAACAGTGGCCGTGCCGACGCTCGCCCCCACGATGAGCGCCATAATCGTTGCGAATGAAAGACTTCTTCGCAGACTAAACCGGGAGGCCCGCCTCCGTGTTTCCTGAACCAATCGAACTCCTGAACTATCTTCGTAGGCCACATCATCAAACAATGGGCGCACGGGCCCACACAGTGGCATCAGAAGGTAAAGACAGGTGCGCCCCGTCTCAATTACGAAAACGAGGAAAGTTTTTAACGCAAAAAATCCTGGGTGCACCCGCGAAGGCACACCCAGGATCAGCTAGTCAGAGAGTTAGCGGTCGATCCCGACCCCAACTTCGCGACGGCGACGAAGGATCAGCACCGCGCCAGCACTCATTGCGAGCAACAGCGCCGCGACAAGCCCACCGATTGCCGCACCCGTGGTCGGCAGTGTGCCAGGGACCGACGTGCTCACCGCTTGAATCAGGGCGGAAACGGTTGACTCTGCGCTGACTTGCTCCCCGGTCACGGTTTCAGCCGAAGCCGCCGCCGTGTTGGTGAGTTCGCCGCCCAGATCCTCTTCCGTCACCACGTAGGTGCCCGTGAACACGGTCTGCTCACCAGGCGCGAGGGATCCGCTGAATCCGGGAGCAGCTGTCGGCCCAGAGGTGAGCGAGAGCTTGCTACCAGCCGCGTTAGTGAAGCTCTTCTCGGTAACTGCAACACCGCTGAGCGGCATGTTGCCCGTGTTTCTTACCTCGAACGAGAAGTTCACGGTGTCGCCCACGGCGAACTTGCCCGATGCGGGAAGGTTGGTCACCGACTTCACCAGACTCAGGGCGGGTGCCGGAGCATCAATGTTCACAGAAACGTCGCTCTCGTCGGTTACCGGAGTTCCAACGGTTGGCGTGCCAGTAATGCGCGCAGCGTTTGCGATGCTCCCCCGGCGGCAACATCCTCCTTCGTCACCACATAGTTCGCGGTGTAGGTCACGCTGTCACCTACACGCAGCGTGCCGTCGAAGTCAGCGGGTTTAGTGGGCGTCGGCTGTTTCATGAGAGTCAGTGGTGTTCCCGCTCCGTTAGTGAAACTGGTTTCTTCCAGCGTCACATCGTGCAGCGTTACGGCACCCGTGTTGATTGCAACAAAGGTGTAGGCGACCGTTTCACCCGGCTGGAACGCGACACCGTTTGCGGCCGCCGACGCGCTCTTCACAAGCCCGATTGCGGGGGTCGCAACACCCGTGCTCGTATTGACTGTGTCGTCGTCATCAACATCGGTACCGAAGGGATCGGTTCCCGACGCAGTCGCGTTGTTCGTGATCACTCCACCAGCGTCAATGTCTGCCTGCGTGAACGTGTAGCTTCCGGTGAACACCGCCTGCTCGCCGGGACTCAATTGCCCCGTGAATCCAGCCGGCGGGGTCGGTCCCTCGTCGAGCACCAGCGGCTCGCCCGCTCCGTTTGTAAAGTCGCCCTCGACAACGTTCACATCACTCAGGGTCACGTTGCCCTCGTTGCGCACGGTGAAGGAGTAGTTGAGCTTTTCGCCCACCACAAAACCGGTGCCGTTCGCTGGCTCAGATTGGGCCTGCTTTATCAGCGAGATTCCGGGTTCGGGATCACCGGTGCTCACCGAGACATTACTCTCGTCGGTTACGGGGCCTCCGGTCGGAGGATTGCCCGTGGTCGTAGCGACGTTGGTCAGCTGGCCACCCGCATCAATATCTGCCTGCGTCACCACGTACGAGGCTCCAAACGTAGCGCTCGCCCCCACGGCCAGAGTGCCGTCGAAGTCTGCCGGCTCGATTGCAGTGATCGGGGTGGTGAGGGTCAGCGGATCCCCGGCCCCATTCACAAAACTGCTCTCGTCAACGGTCACTCCCGTGAGTGGAACGAGCCCACTGTTGGTCACCTCAAAGCGATAGTCGACTGTTTCACCAACAGCAAACTGCTCACTATTGTTCGGGGTCGAAGCGCTCTTGTTCAGCTGAATCGAAGGCTGCTCGGGGACCATTCTGGTCGTTACCGTGTTCGATACAACTCCGAGGGCCGCTTGGGTCGTGCGGAAGGTTGCATTGTTCGCAAAGTAGCCGCCCTCAACACCGTCCATGTGGGTGAGGGTGTAGCGGAACTTTTGCGTCGAGACCGGACCCATTTGGGGTAGGTGTACTCGAATAGCCGTCACATCTTCAAGGTGAGCCTGCACAGCAGCAAACGACTGCCAGGTGACAGAGCCCCCAAATGTTGGCCCCTGTCCGGCGCCGAGCGTCTGCGAGGCCTGCACGGCTGCAGCTGAATCAGTCGTGTAATCAACGGTCGCTCCAGCGGGAACTGTCGGCTCCCCCGCAAGCTTGAACTGAGAAGCATTGTCGGTTGCTGGCACACGACTCACCACTCCCGCAGCGCCGTCACCGATAAACGGGAACACGTCGATGACGGTTGCCCCGGTCTGCGTGACAGACTGCGAACCGTTGGCCGTTGTGATCTCAAACGAAAAGTCATCACCGGCAGAAATGAACGGGTTCAGCACGGCTTTACTCACGGCAATGCCCGCCTGGCCATCGACGCCAATGTTGGCTGAGGAACGGTGTGCATCGGTCGTGGACGGTGCCGTGTCTGAGGCTGCCGGCGACTGAGAATCATCGGGTGAACGAATAATCGCCGTGTTCACAAAATCGCCACGACTGGTCGACTCGGTCGCCACCCAATAGACGATGGAGGGAATACTACCCGTCGAGATCTCGTCAAATGTCCACACGACCTCGGTAGTGCCATCAGGCAACACAGTGACTGATGTCGGGGTGTGATTGGGTGCGCTCACTGACTGTCCACTGACCGTTCCCGGATCAAGCACAATCGACATGCCCGCCGGGATACGGTCAGTGACTGTCACGTCGGTCGCAGTGAAGGGTCCAGGGCGGCCGACGGTGCGGAACGCGGGTGTAATAGTGAACTGAGCTGCTCCACCGGCAACAACACGCGGATTACTCGCCGTTGGGAAGGTCACGTTTTTGGTCAACGCCAGTGGTGCCCGCACCGCGGTGAGGCGGTCCCCTTGAGTTGGCGTAAAACCGCCAGAGGTTCTTCCGGTCTCTGGAATGTAGTTCGGGAAGCGGTAGGCGCCGTTAAGCAGCTCTGGCACTCGCCAACCAGCCATGTTGGCAACGATCTGCCCTTCAGGGATTGCGGTCTTTGCCTCGAGATTAATGAGCATGGTGCTCGTTTCACCCGCGGGAATGGGCTGGTCAGCCACCCAGCGCACGGCGCGCACCTGCGTCAGATCAAACGAGGGATTGGCAAGTGCGTCTGCTTGAGTGGTCCAGGTTCCCGCGTTGTCAGCGCACGTAAAGGTGCGCATGGTCTGCCACCGCTGAGCGTCTGTACCCGTGAAGGAGTACCCGGTCAGATACTCGAAGTGCCCCTTGGCAGCCGCCGATCCCGTTGCACTCGTCGGGTTACCGTCAGGGTTTGCCCAGCGCGCGTCTGGAGTCACGGTATAGCGCGCCAGATTCAGGTATTGCGAGTCCCAGATGTCGCACACCGTGGTGGCGCTGTAGTCACCATCAGACGAGGTGTTGGTCAAGCTCACATAGCTTTGCACTTGTTGGCCCTTGGCTAAGGTGCCGTTGCCAGAGCGATCAGACACCATCCCTTCAACAAGGTAAGGTGTGCTTGAGCTATTGATCACGTCGGCGAAGCGCTTCGAAAACTCGCCGGCCGCCTGGCGAACAAGGCTCTGGTTCTGGCGGTTGTCTGAGGGATTCTCACCAATGTTTGCGACGGTCGAGCCGTTAAAGTGCGGGCCGGTCGGCGCAAAATCTGTGACGAGGTTGCTGATCGCAAGACTGCCTTCGCCCGTGGCATCGTCAACGGGAACGTCGGTCAACGGAACAAAAATGATGACCTTACCGAACGTCAGGTACCCCTTGTCGGTAATCGGCTGACCGCCGCGGCTAATGGTCGGAATGTGCGACGCGGTCAGGTCGGCCCCCGTGACGGTCACGGTGACACGCTGGTTTGCCTGATCCGGTGTCGCCGTCCACACACCACCGTTGTTGATGGCGTTGGGCAGGTTAAGCCCCAGAGTGCTGAACTGTGGCAGTTCCTGATGATTCGTGACGGCACCGGTCTCGACACGCACAAACTGGGCGTTGGGACTCACCTGTGAAAAATCGTCGGTAAAGGTCAGCGGACCCGACGGGGTGAGGTACCCCTTTCGCCCCTTACCCTGAATGTCTGGAATCGAAAACGTCACGCCGTACTGAAGCAACCACCCACGGGTAACGCCGTCTGGTCCGAGCTGGTTCTTCGCAACGAAGGGCACCAGCTTGGTCATGTTGATGTTCGGTGCTCCCGAACTCACGAGCGAGTCTGGGGTTACGGTGACAGCGGGAGTAGTGGCGTTGTCCGTCGCAAAGCTCAGCGCATCAGGCGCGAAATCGAGCGGATTCGCGTTTGGTAGATTGGCGACCGAAGCACTCAGCGCAACACCGCGAGCAGCTCCGAGGGCCACATCACCGATGTTACAGACGGCCGTTTTGCCATCAGTACTAATAGAGGATGCTGGTGTGGTGGTGGTCAGGCATGTGCCGGGCAGCGTGTTCCACGTCATTCCGTCGGGAAGTGCAAACGTAAACACCGCGTTTGTGGCGGTGCCCGTCGCTCCGGTCGTTGAATTGACCGACGCTTCGAGCTCATACGTCACCACATCGAACGAGCGCACAATATTGTTATCCGGGCCCGAGTCGTTTCCGGGTCCGTCATCGGCGTCGAAATTACCTGACCCAGTCTGAACCGACCCGATGGCAATCTGATATGCCAACTCGGGATCGGCCGCTTGACCCGCGGTTGGAGCTACCAGCCCTGCAAGTACCGAGAGGCCAGCCCCCATGGCGATTGCTCGCCAGAGCGTTTTGTTGCGCGCGAATGACACGTTGTGAGTTCTCCCCTAGAGATAAAAACTTTGATCAATCCTTGCAACACGCATATCCCGCGCACAATCCCCTGTGGATCGATCAAGTGAGTTTTAGAATAACCACATTTTCTTCTGAATTGCCGAGAACCCTTGAACTTTCTCGACAAGGGTCTCAAATAGAAGCGCCGACTAAGCTTGTGCGACAACGGAAAGGTACACCATGAGCCGTCGCGAAAAAACTTCAATCGGATGGAGCCCGCTGATGATCATCGCGGTTCTGGTGGCGATCGCGCTCGCCATTTCATTCCCGTTCGCGCTCGTGAGCACAATGCCGAAGCAGGTGAGTCCGCTGGAACAGGTGAAGCAGGCACTTGAAGATGCTGCACCTGGTTACGACGGTGATGCGCTGAATCTCAACTCGCTGCGCGTTCTCGAGACTGCCCCGGATGGTACGATCTTTCTCGCCGGACACATGAATGGCGGCGGCATAGCCGGGGTTATTTTCCGCGATGGTGGAACATACGCGGGGACCGTAACCTCGCAAGATCGCGACGACGTCGGCTTTGCTGGGTCCGACGCAGGCCACGCGGCGTACCTCTACATCAAGGCTGAACCTCAAAACAAGCTCGGGTTTCACTACTGTGCCCGCTCAATAATGAGCAAGAAACCCACGGACAAGTTAAGGAAAGAGCTTGCGGTCTCGTGTGGAGCCGCACTCGATTGAGCTCCTTACCTACCACCGCCCTCGAACTTCGCACTGCCCTGCACTCGGGCGAGCTCTCCACCCGCGAGGTCACAGAACATTTTCTCGGGCGGATCGCTGAGCGCGCGGATCTCGGATCGTTCGTCAGCGTGAAAGCCGAGCAGGCAATGCGCGAGGCTACCGCCGCCGACGGTCGATTTGCCGAGGCCCAACGCTCCGGTAGATCCGGCGGACCACACGGGTTCCCCCCGTTGCACGGGCTCCCCCTCGCCCACAAAGACCTGGTCGATGTTGCGGGCACCGTCACCACCCACGGTAGCGCGGCTGTGCCGCACGAAGTCGCAACCACGGACGGTCCCGGAGCCGCCACCCTGCGCAGATCAGGAGCCATCTCACTCGGCAAGACCCAGGTGCCCGAGTTCGGCCTCACCGGCTACTCCGAGAACCTCATCGCCGATCCCGCACGAAATCCGCTCGACACCGGCAGGACGGCCGGAGGGTCATCTGGGGATCGGCTGCCGCGGTCGCGGCAGGAATACTTCCTTTCGCCCCGGGAAGCGACGGGGGTGGATCGATCCGTATCCCGGCATTGGCCTGCGGAATCGTTGGGCTGAAGCCGGGTCTGGGCGCGATCCCGAGCGACGTTCGTAACGGCACCCACGACGTCTTTGGTGCCCCCAGGCTCACCGTGAGCGGCCCGCTCGCTCGCGACACCGCGGATGCCGCATTACTCTTTGATGCGATGCGTGGCGCTGCTGGCGAGCCCGGGCTCGAAGCTGTGCATTCAGCCGACGGGCTGAGCGGACTGCGGATCGGCGCGAGCACCACCTCCCCGTTTGAATCGGCCTACCCCATTTCGCTATCGACCGAAGCCAAGGCAGCCTTAGACGCGGCCATTGCGTTACTCGAGGGTCGCAATCACCGGCTTGAAGAGGCCAGGGTCAGCTACAACCCCGAATATTCTGCGGCGTTTACGACGGTCTGGACCGCCGGTCTCTCCCAACTCAAGTTGCAGCCGGGAACTGAGGATCGCCTCGCCCCGCTCACTCGAGAGTTCCGTGAGCGGGCCCTCGCGCGATCTGAAGCAGCACACCGCGCCGCGGGTTCGCAACTGCTCCGTTTCGCGGACGAGATGCGCCTGCAGTGGGGACGCTACGACGTGGTGTTGACTCCGGGGCTTGCTTTCGATGCGCCTCGAATCGGCGCGTTTACGGCGCTCACGCCAGACGAAGATTACCGCTTACAGTGCGAGTGGGCACCCTACACGTCCATGGTCAACGTCTCGGGCCTGCCCGCGATAGTGGTGCCGATCCTCACCCTGCCCAGCGGCCTTTCTATGGGGGTACAGCTCATCGGCCGCGTTGGCAGCGAGGGTCAACTGCTTCAACTTGCGACGCAGCTGATGGGCTCATAGACGCGTTCGTTAGCTGAGAGTGGGCCGAACCTCGCTGTATTCCTGCACACCCCGCGTAACAAAAGGGCACAAAACATCTCTTATACATTTGGGCAAGAAGATTCTGGGCCCGTTACATGTTGAGATTTACAGGAGTACCCACCGCCATGGAGAACGGCATCAATACCCCCGGCGAGCAGCCCCAGACCCCCGCTGAGGAGCAATCGACGGACCCCGCACCTGAACCCGCGGCCGTACCCGCGCCGAGCTCGGCCCCGGTGGCCGAGCCTCAGGCGAGTGCGCCAGCCACCCCTTGCCCCTCGCTCGTATTTCCCATTATCGCCACCGTGCTCTGCTGGCCGATCGGCCTGTTTGCAATTCTGAAGACGGTCGCTGCGCGTAAAGCCGCGGACTCTTTCGACACTGCCGCCGCAACAAAAAACGCCGGCACCGCAAAGACACTTTCGATAGTGGCAACCTGCTTCGGAGCCCTGGGCTGGGTTCTCAGCGTCATGGTGCTCATCATTTCGGTGAACCTCGCCGCATCAACCTACGATTTCGGCGATTCCGACGAAGAGGCACCCGTCTACTCCGATTCGCTGGCGGACGGCCCAACGAAAGAAATCACCTTTAAATTGACGGTCGCTCAGGGAACCGCGGTTCACGAGTTCAGTGGCACGCTTGGTGGTACCGAGTTCGAAAACAGCAACCATGCCGACAGTGAGTTCGAGAAGTCGTTCACCAAGACAGTCCTGGTCGACAGAAACTCAACTGACTTTTCCGTTGATGTCTTCACCGATACGTCGGGCGTAAAGGTGAGCTGCGAAATTGAGGTCGACGGCAAACTGGACGCCAAGAATTCAAGCGAAGACTCAACCTACTGCTATCTAGGCATGGGTGTTGAGAGTGACGAGGCCGAAACAAAGACCGACACCGAGAAAGATTCCGCCCTCTCGAAGGCTCTCACCCCGCCCACCTACACGATCGGTGACTGCATCAACACCATCACAACCGAGAACCTTGGAACCAGCTCAGAGAAGGTGGACTGCGCCGAGCCACACGATGGTCAGGTGACTCACGTTGAAACACTTCCCCGCGGTGACTATCCCGGAGACGAAGCAGTGAGCGCGCAGGCCAACACGGTGTGCATCGGTGACTCCTTCACCACGTTCGTTGGCATTCCGTTCACGGATACGCAGCTGTCGGTCGCCTTCTTGTATCCGAATCGGCTCAGCTGGCTGACGGGGTCCCACGACATCACCTGCCTCGTGAACGAGGGGGAGGGCAAGACCACCGGATCGCTGCAAGGCGCAGCCCGGTAACAATCTCGGGGCGTGGGTTTGATCGGGTGCCCGGCATCTGGTCAAACCCACGCCTTCGCGCGGGCCTCATGGCTTATCCGCGCCGAGCCGACGGGCTTGAGAGGTGGACCCCTCTATCTCTCAAGCCCAGAAGTCGGCTAGCTGCTCGGCGATCATTTTGCCCCGGTTGTGGCCCCGCCGAGCGCCAGGGCCCGATTGCCCGAGTAAGGACTTGCCTTACACATCGGGCAGCGGATCCCCCATCAGTGCCCGGCAGCGTTCCATGAGCGCGACACTGGCGAGTGATTGATCGAGCGGACGCAGCGGCGACTCCGTGAGGCCCGCGTCGATGCAACGGGCTACTTCGAGTGCCTCCCAGAACAGTTGGGTGTGCGCAAGGCGGGGCTCGTCGTAGTGCAACTCTCGTCCGTCGTGGAAGCGCACGGTCACCGGCCCCGGATGGTAGAACGGTGATTCGAGAATCAGCGTCGCCTCGGTCCCCGCAATGTACGCGGTGGAGGGAGTATCGGCCAGCATCGACGCAGTCACCGTCGCCTGCCGCCCCGCCTCGTCGGCCAGGATCGCGTGAAACTGTCCGACCGAGCCGTGCACTGCGTGTCGCTGCCCACCCGCTGCCAGAACCCGAAGCCCCGGCAGCACCTCATTCACAAACATGAGCGGGTAGGTGCCCAGATCGTTCATCGCACCGCCGCCCTGCGCAGGATGTAGAGCCCGGTGATGATCGACCAGGCGCTCTCCCAAGTTCGCGTGCACTTCAACGACCTCGCCAAGCATGCCCTGCTCAAGCACCTGTCGCACGACCGAGAAGCGTGGCAGTGCGAGGGTCCAGACGGCCTCCATCACAAACAAACCCTTGGAGCAAGCCAGCTCAGCCAGCGCCATTGTGTCTGCGAGACGAGGTGTCATCGGTTTTTCAACCAGCACGGGTTTTCCTGCCTCAAGCGCGAGTGCAGCGTGCGCGAGGTGATCAAGGTGTCCGGTTGCCACATACACAACGTCGGCTTCGCTCGCCACGACTTCTTCATACGAGCCGTAAGCGTGCTCGATGTCGTGTGCTGCCGCGAACTCTTGGGCGCGGGCAAGGCTGCGGGATCCGACCGCCACCACCCGCTGATTGGTCGATGCACGCAGGGCCTGAACAAACTGGTTTGCAATCCAACCACTGCCAAGAATGGCCCAGCGCAGCGACGGCCCGCTGTGCGGATCGAGCACCTGTGGTCTTGGCAACTCTACCCACCCGCGCGAACTAGCCGCGCCGCGCATGTTTTGTTCAGCACTCATCGGGCACCCTCCGCTCATACGCACCGGCCGCCGAAACGCATCGGCCTCGCACCGGCCACCGTTGGTTGGACCCTGTCCTCATCGACGCGGTTGACCACTGTGATTACTCGTACGCGCCAGGAACGTTTTGATCCCAGTCGATAATGGACCCCGTGACAACCCCGCTGCGCTCACTCAGCAGGAAGACCACAGCGTCGGCGATCTCGTCGGGCTGGCCGAGTTTGCCCATGGGCTGCGCAGCCGAGGCCTTAATGAGCCAGTCATCTTCGGCGTCGTGGAAAGTCTTTTGAGTGACGGCCTCGCCCGGCGTCGCGGTCCAGCCGATGTTGAGGCCGTTGATGCGGATGCGGTCGAAGCGGTGCGCAAACGCGGCATTTTTGGTGAGGCCAGCGAGGGCCGCCTTCGACGCGACGTACGGCGCAAGATAGGGCTGGCCGCCGTGCATCGACATCGTGATGATATTGACGATGGTGCCGGGTGCCCCGCGATCGCGCATGTTGGCCACGGCACCCTGCATGGTCATAAAAGGCACGACTGTATTGAGGTTCAGGTGCTCGTTCAGCAGCTCACGGGTTGTGTCGAGCAGCGTACCGCGGCTCGTGGCTCCCGCCGCGTTCACCAGGCTGTCGACGCGGCCAAAGCGCGCGATGGTGTCTGCTACGGCGCGCTCTGCCTCGCCCGGCACGCTCAAATCGGCAATGATCGCGACTACCTCGGTACCCGCCACCGATCCGCTCTCACGAATCGCAGCAATCGCGACCTCAGCTTTCTCAGCGCTACGGCCCACAATGGCAACCCCTGAGGCACCCTCGCGCGCGGCGGCCTCGGCAATGGCTCGACCGAGCCCCTGGGTGCCTCCAGTTACGAGCACAACCTTGCCCTGCATGAGTGCCTGCATCGCCATTACTCCTTCACGTTTGATGTTGGTTTGTGAGGTGACCTCAGTCTTGCAGGCGCCTCAGACATTCATCGAGTGCTACGCAGCCACCCCGCGAATAAACTCGACGCTGCGGCGAGCATTCTCCAATGCCACCACGGCGTCCTCATCAGACTCGATCACCGTGTCTTGCTCAAGCACGTACCAACCGTCGTATCCAGCTGCAGCGAGCGCGGCCACAATCTCGGCAACGCGCGCATCACCCTCACCGAGCGCCTGGTACATGCCCTGTCGCACGCCCTCGCGATAGTCAATCTCGCCCGCACGCACACGCCCAGCAATGGCCAGGCTGACGTCTTTGAGGTGAGCGTGCACGATGCGGTCGGCGTAATCCCGAACCAACTCGACGGGATCGCCACCGGCGAGTGTGTAGTGCCCCGTGTCGAGGCAGAGCCCGATCGTGGATCCGGCGAGCACCTGAGCAACCGCTTCGGGGCGCTCCACCACCGTGCCCAAGTGGGGGTGGAGCGTCGCCACAACACCGACGGCAGCCGCGGTGCGCTGGGCTCGATCCAGGTTGTCGAACAGCGTCTGCCATTCTGCCTCGGTGAGCTCAGCGGCACCGTCGTAACCCTGCTCGCCGGTCACAGCTGACAGCACAATCGTGCTCGCTCCTGCGGCAACATACGCCTCAAGCTCGCGCTCCATCGCGGGCAGCGGATCCTCGACGGCTTTGTGCAGCACCACCGGATAGAAACCGCCAACGGCGCTCAGACCGGCTTCTGCCAACACGGCTGCGCGCTCGGCGGGGGCGTCAGGCAGAAACCCCTCCGGCCCGAACTCGGTTGCCGTGATCCCGAGCGACACCATCTCTGCGAGAACCCGCTCGCGATCCAGCTGCAGACCCCAACCGGGAACCTCAATCACTCCCCAGCTAATCGGGGCCGATGCGATGCGTGCGTTCATGTGCGGTGCTTTCTTTGAGGAGTGGTTGGGATCGGGCGCGGGGGATCGGGATCAGCTCGCGAGTGCCGCGGTGGTGCCTTCTACGGGAACGCTCGACTCCCAGCGGCGCTCAGCGGCTGAGCGCTCGGCCGCCGAGATGACCTGAGACGCCGAGAGCGCGTCTTGAATGTTCGAGTTGAGCGCGGCGCGGCCCGCAACGGCCTCGAGAAACTTCTTCGCCTCGATCACCTTCAGGTCGTCGTAGCCCATTGAGGTGCCAGCGCCCGGCTGGAACAGCCCAAAATCACCCATGCCGGGGCTAGCCATGACCCGGGTGTAACCCTGGTGAGCAGCGCCGAGGCCGCTCGAAATGTGCAGCTCGTTCATGCGCTCAAAATCCCAGTGGGCGGACCCGTTGGTGCCGTAGACCTCGATGCCGTAGCTGGCGCGGGGCCCACGGCAACGCGCGAGGCTTCAAGCGTGCCGACCGCGTCGGCGGCCACCGCGTCACCGCGCAGGCGCACGAGCATGCCTGCGTAATCTTCGTTCTCGACCGGCTTCATCTCACCGTTCTCGATCACTGCGAAGTGGGTGCCGCTTCCCATGGGCAGTTCGGGGCGCTCTGTGTAAACGGTTGAGGTGATTGCGCTGACCTCGGCAATGGGGCCGAGCGTGTATTGCACGAGGTCGACCAGGTGGCCCATGAGGTCACCGAGCACACCTGACCCCGCGAGGTTGCGCACGAAGCGCCACGACAGCGCTCCTCGTGGATCGGCCGAGTAATCGGCAAACATGTTGCCGCGCACGTTGGTGATGCGTCCGAGCTCACCATCTGCGATGAGCTTCTTCAGGTGCTCGACAGCTGGAGCGTGGCGATAGTTGAAGCCGATGGAGCTCACAACGCCGGCCTCGGCGGCCGCCTCGGAAACCGCGCGGGTCTCGTCCTCGCCGCGCCCAACGGGCTTCTCGACCCAGAAGTGTTTGCCAGCCTGAGCCGCGGCAATCGCGATCTCGGCGTGCAAGAAGTTGGGAGCGCAGATCGAGACAACATCGACCTCGGGGTCGTTGAGCACCTCGTGGTAATCGGCCGAGGCACGCTCATATCCGAGCACCTCGACGGCCTCTGTGGCACGCTCCGGGGCCGTGTCGGCCGCGTGCACAAGACGCGGGCGGATCCCGAGCTGTGGATAGATGTAGCGCAGATTGGAGTAGGCACGGCTGTGCAGTTGGCCCATCCAGCCCACACTGATGAGGCCGACGCCGAGTGTGATGGTGCCATCGTCGTTCTTCTGCATCGTGCGGGCCCCATTTGAGTGTCAAAATCGGCAGCGTCATCGCTGGGTCCATTAAATATGGACCGGTCCAAATTGTAATTACGTCATGTAGAGGATGTCAAGCGGGCGTGCGGGTGCTTCAGCCTGCGCGTGAAGCCGGGGCTAGAGGGCCCGTGTATTCCTTTTCTCCCCAGCTCCACGAGCGGTGGAGGGGTATATGACCAAGTACATGATGAGACCCACCACCGCGATCACAAGACTGACAAGCGCAACAATCAACAGGGGGGCAGCGGAGAAATCCATTTCCGGGTGCTCATCCGCTTGGTTCCCCGAGTCCATGCCCCAGATAGTCACCACAATCAGCATGCCGACTCCGAGCCACAGCATGGGCGATGCGAACTTTCTCATGAGCAATATCCGTATCATCTGCGTGCCGCTCAGAGCGGCACTGGTAGACAGCTATAGCTGCCGACACTACCCGTGTGCCACTCGCAATAACTGAGAAATTTCTAACGAGCCTTAAGCGCACGATACGCCACAAAGCACAGCAGTCCCACAGCCACCAGCGCAAGTGCTCCCACGGGCAGTAACGCGACGCCCGATCCGGCCAGGATCGCCCCTCCCACCAGCGCACCCACAAAACTGCCGAGGTTACCGGCCCCGAGGGCAACGACGACGCGAGCCGCGGATATTTGCGCAGCTCCCGCATGTAGAGTACCTGACCAGACGGACTGATACCACCAAGACAGACCCCAATGAGCAACACGGCCACAACCACGAGCACCCGCCAGTGTCTGGCACGAGAAACAGCGCCGCGCCTGAGGCCCCGGCGAGTGCCACACCGCAGAACGCAATGCCCGGCGTGCGGTCGGCCAACCACCCCGAGCCGAGGTTGCCGAGGTTCATGCCGACACCAAACGCCAGCATTGCAAACCCCGTTGTGAGCCAGACATCACCGGAGCGGGCGGCATCCACCACGGGCGCAATATAGGTCACGATCACAAAGCTACTCGCGGCTGCGAGCACCGCCGCACAAATCAGCAGCAGTAGGCGCCGCTTGCGCACGGCGCCGCCCAACTGAGCCGCGGCCGCGGCGGCTTCATTAGGCAGCCTCACCAACATCAGTGCCACAAACGGCACCGCAAAGAACAACGTGACGATTCCACCGAGGATCAGCCGCCACTCCCCGCCAGCACCGAGCGCGGTGAGCACGGGAACACCCACAAGATTTGCCGCGGCCAAGCCCCGTGCACAACGGCGGCACCTCGCCCGTACCTGCCACCTCCAAGCAGGTGCGCAACCGCCATCGCGCCGACCCCCAAGTAGCTCGCGTGGGCGAGCGCCGAGAGAAAACGAAAGGCGATAGCAATCGTGAGGTTTGGGGCGAAGGCCGTCAGCAGAGTAAACAGCAGCATGCCGCCCGCACACGCAAGCAGAGCACCCCTCTCCGAGAACCGTCGGGTGAGGATCGGGGTCGTAAACATACCAACGACCACCCCGAGAGCATAGGCCGATGCAAGACCTCCGGTTGCGGCGAGCGCGGCATCAGGATCGCTGCGACTCAGTTCGGGCAGCAGATCCGCGGCGATTTGCGGCAGCAAACCCATGACCAGGTACTCACTGACGCCGATCCCGAACCCACCGCACGCGAGGGCAAAGATGAGGAATCGCCGCCCGGCATTACTGGTCGCCACGCTGTACCTCTTTCTCTCCTGCTTGCCCGAAACTCGCTACCCCGTCACACCCACGACGAGCGCCCAGATTACCGACGAGAACCTCCCTTAACCGCACGTTGGCAGGGGGTCCGCTCGTCGGTAATCTGGGCGCTCGCGGCGGGCTCAGGCAACCAAACAGCTACCTGCCGTCGTCCTCCGGAGGCACCACCGTGACAACCTCAGTCACGGTGATTCGACCGACTCCAGCAGAGGGATCCTCTTCGATTTCGTCGCGGATCGTGCGCACCGTGTCTGTGCTCGTGCCAACCTGGCGCAGTTCGTGCACCAGTTGCTCAAGCTCGGCGCCACCCGCCATCAACCCGGTCAGCTCCTCGAGCGTGATCTCGGATTTCTCGTGGTAGCCAATGCTCTGGCCACGCTTCAGCAGCAGGAAGCGGTCTCCCACCGGGTATGCGTGGTGCGGGTTGTGTGTAATGAAGATGACACCGAGGCCGCGATCCCGAGCCTGAATGATGTAGCGCAGCACCACCCCCGACTGCTTCACGCCGAGCGCCGCGGTGGGCTCGTCGAGAATCAGCACCTTCGCACCAAAGTACACCGCTCGGGCGATAGCCACACACTGACGCTCGCCACCCGAGAGGGTGCCAATAGGCTGATCGACGTCGCGCAGATCAATGCCCATGTCGAGCAGCTCTTTCTTTGCGGTCTTGCGCATAAAGTCAACGTCGAGGCGTTTGAACGGACCCCAGCCCTTCGTGACCTCAGAGCCCAGAAAGAAGTTGCGCCACACGGGCATGAGCGGGGCAACCGCGAGGTCTTGGTAGACCGTGGCAATGCCGTAGTTCAGTGCCTCACGCGGTGAACCCAGCTTGACCGTCTTGCCCTCGATGAGAAACTCACCGTCGGTGTGCTGGTGCAGACCCGCGATGATCTTAATGAGCGTCGACTTGCCCGCTCCGTTGTCGCCGAGCACACACATGACCTCACCGGCAGCCACCTTGAGGCTCACATCGCGCAGGGCGATGATGTTGCCATAGCGCTTTTCGGCGTCGCGCAGCTCAACCAGCGGCACGGTTTTGGTATCGGTTACGGCGTTCATTTTTTGCCTCCCCTCGCAGCACGGCGCTGGAGTGTGTAGTTCAGCACGGTCGCACCCAAGAGCATCGCACCGAGGAAGAACTTCAACCAGTCCGGGTTCCACTCCGCGTACACAACACCCTTGAGGGCCATGCCGTAGATGAGCGCACCGATCGCGCCACCGATCGCGCTGCCGTAGCCACCCGTCATGAGGCAGCCGCCAACCACCGCAGCGATGATGTAGAGGAACTCGTTGCCGATGCCCTCACCCGACTGCACGGTCTTGAACGCAAACAGCTGGTGCATGCCGAGCAGCCACGCGCAGAAGCTGACGCCCATGTATAAGAAGATCTTGGTGCGCACCACCGGCACACCAACGGCGCGAGCCGCATCTGGAGCGCCACCACTCGCGAAGATCCAGTTGCCTGCTTTGGCACGCTGCAGGATCCAGGTCGCTACGAGGACGAGCAGAATCCAGTAAAACACCGTGATCTTCACATTGACACCGAATACCGGGATGTCTGAAGCGAAGACGGCCGCGGCCGACTCAAACCCGGGCCAGCGCTCAATCGACGGGGCAGCAACCCCACCCGTGATCAGTCTGGTGACACCGAGGTTCAAGCCGGTGACCATAAAGAACGTTGCCAGGGTAATAATGAAGCTCGAGAGTTTCGTTTTTGTGAGTAGCCAACCGTTGACGAAGCCAAGAAGCAGCGAGGTGCACAGGCCGATGATCACACCGAACCAGACGTTCCCACCGAACCAGTAGAGAAATAGCGAAGAGGATAGCGCCGAGAACACCACACCAACGCCGGCGGAAAGGTCAACTTCGCCGCCGATCATCAGCAGCGAAACACCGACGGCCATGATGCCGACGGTCGAGGCACCGTAAAGGATCGTGGCGATCGACTCCGGCTTGCTGAATTGGGGCGCGACGACCGTGAACATGATTGCGAGGACCAGGGCCGCGGCGGTGGCCCCCGCCTCTGGTTTGGTGAAGAAACTCACAAACCAGTTGGCGGAGGCCAGACGCTCGTCAGCCTTTGGGGCTGTTGCAGTAGACATCAGTGTTTCAGATTCTTTCGGGGTGACGGTTACTTAGCGTCTTCGAACTGTGCCGAGACCGTGTTGAGGTTGTCCTTATTAATGATGGACGGACCGGTCAGCACGGCCTGGCCGCCACCAAGCACGTAGCCACCCTGCTTGTAAAGGCGCACAGCTTCGACCGCAGAGTATCCCTGCAGCCACGGCTGCTGATCCGAAGCGAACACGACGCGGCCATCACCCAGTGCCTTATAGACGTCCGTGTTGAGGTCGGTCGTCGCGAGCTTTGCACTGCTCTTCGCATCTGTGATCGCGTCGATCGCGGTCATAGCGAAGGGTGCGCCGAGGGTGACAACAAAGTCGATGTCAGCGTTGGTCTGCAGCTTCGAGGTGATCGTCGAGGCCACGCTGGTCATGTCTTGACCGTTCACGTAGAGGATCTCGGAAGCTCCCTTGTAGGTGTCCTTGAGCCCGGCGCAACGCGCCTCAAGACCCACGTGACCCTGCTCCTGAATCACACAAACAGCTTTCTTCGAGCCCTCTTTATTGAGCTGCTCGCCGACGGCCTGGCCCGCGATGAACTCGTTCTGGCCGAAGTGTGCGAGTACACCCATTGCCTTGTACTCTTCTTCGCCGGCGTTGATACTAAAGACCGGAATGCCGGCGTCGACGGCCTTCTTCACCTCACCAGACATAGCATCGGCCTTGGCCAGTGTCACAACAATGCCGTCGACCTTCTGGTCAACGGCCTGCTGCACCAGCTGCGCCTGGCGAGCACCGTCGGGGTCAGAGCTGTAGAGCAATTCGATGTTGTTGAGATCTGCCGCGTTCTCTGCACCTGAGCGGACGATGTCCCAGAATGTATCGCCGGGGGCCTGGTGCGTGATGAGCGCAACCTTCAGCTTTTCAGTCTTCGGGGCGCCGCTACCACTTGCGTCACCGGTATCCTTAGCAGCAGGGCTGCCGCAGGCCGCAAGGAGTAGGGCACTACCGGCAGCAATCGTGGCGAGGCCAAACCTCATCCAGCGGGTTTTTCGTGATTTCAACATCGCTTCACTCCGTCGTGTAATTGAACTAATGTCGTTACAAAGCTTTCGCTCGCTTTTTACAGTACCGTAACTTTCGCGGTCAGGCGAGTCCAATACTTCGACATGACACTTCGCAGCAGGATAATCCTGGTCTGTCGATCAGCCGATTCTTGAACATCGCTGAGCGATTCTGCAGTCGCTCGAGCAGGGTCAAACGCGCCAAGAGTGGCATCGAGATGCTCCCGTACGCCATCCGCACCCTCCCGCACAGTACCGAGCACACTTTCTGGGTCAAGACCGATCAGCCAAATAGCTCACACGAAGAAGTCCTCGTCGATTTCAATGATCTTGTAGGTTTCTTTGACCTGCACACCGACACCGTACCTGATCATAAGTTTCATGAGGCGTTTGCCGTCTATCAGTATGATCCGTGTGGGCACGTTTTCCGCATAGGCTAGGGCACCTTCTGAGAAGCGGCTGGTGGTGATAAAAACACCGCTGTCCGCTTTGCCACTAAGCGCACCGACGAAGGCTTGGAGGTCTGGACGACCGACCACGTTCTCATCTTTGTAGCGCTTCGCTTGAATATAGACGCGGTTAAGACCCAAGACATCCTGGTCAATCACGCCGTCGATCCCGCCATCATTACTGAGTTGGGTTACGTTGCCCGCCCCAGCGGTACCGCCGTATCCCATGGCGAGCAACAAATCGACCACTGCCTGCTCAAAGAACCCAGGTTCTTTCCCCTGGAGCCGTGCCAGAAGATCCGCTGCAACCTCTTCATGAATACGCTCAACACCGCTCTGCACTTGTTCGGTAGGAGTCATCAACGACTCCTCAACGTCGGCAGCGAGTTCAGCGCTCTTCGCACGAGGGGTGCTTGCCTGGTAGATGCGGATTGGGGAGCTCGGGTCTTCACCAAGCGCCTTGATATCCCGCTCCTTCACCCCGTTAGGGAACAATTCGATGAGGTGTCGACCTGCGTCTTCAATTCGGTAGTGCCCCCGCTTCGGACGGTTGATCGCACCCACGCTCGTGAGAAAGGAAACAGCCCAGCCAATCCGATTCTGGTACTTGAGCTGACCGCCCGAAGGAAGCATTTCCTTCCGCTGCGCATCATTGAGCTGAACAAGATCCGCAACAAGAGGTTGGAAGTCACGCCAGTGACGAACAGTCCCGTCGCTCATCACTTTGAGCGTCGGGATCATAAAACCCTCCCAATTGGGCATGGTCTCCATCAGATGTTCCTCTCGAGGTCAGCGGTGAACACTTCGTATGCACTCTCTAGCCTCATCACTTGCCCTCGATCCCATGTTGAACGCGTTTGATGGTCTCCAGATACGCTTCTTCAACCTCGTCCAGTGCAACATCGAGCTGCGCACGGTACTTCGTGTACTCGCCCTCGGCATGCGTCACAGCCTGGCGATGGCTGACGCTTCCGGCACCGGGGAGTGTCTGCGCGTCCATCGCCACGATGAGACGGTCAAGGTGGGCGAGCCAGCCCTTCATGTATGTCGGCTCATGGTTCTGAGCGCGGAACTCGGCCGCGTCGAAGTATGCCGAGACGAGCGTATTGAGCTTCTTTAGCTCGGTCTCTTCTAGGTAGTTCTTCGCCACGGAAACATCCGCTTTGCGCGGGCGGGATCCAGTGAATGAGGTGAGGCCCATGTTCGGCTTCGTCGCATCGGCGCGGGTCACGATAACCTCGGCTGCTGTGCGTCCGTGAGCAGCGTAGTGCAGTTTGTTCTGCACGATTTTAAAAAACTCGGCTGACTCATCAGCCTTCGGATCGTAGTCGATGCTGGTCGCGTAGAGGTCCAGCACTTGCCTGTACAGCACTTTCTCGCTGCTACGAATGTCACGGATGCGTTCCAGCAACTCACGCCAGTACATGCCTCCGCCGAGGTTCTTGAGCTTCGCGTCGTCCATCGTGAAGCCTTTGACCAGGTACTCCCTCAACCGCGCCGTAGCCCAGATGCGAAACTGGGTAGCGACTTTACTCCTAACTCGGTAGCCGACTGAGATGATCAGGTCGAGGTTGTAGAAGGGAATCTCACGGGTCACCTGACGGGAGCCCTCAGTGCGAACCTGTCGGGATTTCCGACAGGTTGCCATCTCATCGAGTTCGCCTTCCTCGTAGACGTGCTGGATGTGTTCGACGATGTTCGTACGGGAGGTCTGAAACAACTCGGCGATCTGCTGCTGGCTTAGCCACACCGTCTCGGCATCGAGGCGCACCTCAAGCGCGGGTGCGCCGTCGTCTCGCTGATAAATGATCACCTCACCGGAATTTTCCTCCGTCATGCCGCACCCCCTTCGAGGTCAGCAAGGATCGCGTCGATGGAAGTTTGCAACTCGATCCGGCGGGCACCTCTGCCTCACAAATCGTTCGCGATCCACCAGATCGTCTTGTGCAACTCAGCGCGCTGAGCCTCTTGGTGATGGGTGCCATGCGGTTCGCCTCCTGCGCCGAGGCGCTTCTCAAGTTGTGTTCGTTGGCTTCTTCGAGCCTACCGGCGGCCACCGACACCAACGATTTGCTGCGCTGCCCCCAGGTCTCGCTCATCGAACACGGCGATTATCAAAAGCGCCGCAAGGCTCCTACCCCACCCGCACCCCATCAACCCGCCGCCCAATCCCGAGCGGATTCGCCTCTTGCAGTTCAGCCGGAAGCAGCCCGTCTGGCACGCCCTGGAACGCAACCGGACGCACAAACCGCTCAATCGCTGCCGCACCCACAGAAGTTGTACCCACGGCCGTCGTCGCGGGATACGGGCCGCCGTGCTGCTGGGCGTAGGTAACTGAAACTCCAGTTGGCCACTGATTCCAGAGCACACGGCCTGCCTTCTGCGCCGCCTCGTCGAGCAGTGCCGGTGCCACAGCATCGGACTCTGCGGCGAACACGGTAACGGTCAGCTGCCCTGAAAGCACAGCACAGAGCTCGAGCAATTGTTCTTCGCGGTCATACTCCACAACAAGGGCGGTCGGCCCAAACACCTCGGCAACCAGCGATTCAGGATCGGCGAGAACCGCTGCAATGTCGGCGCGCAACAACGTGGGAGTGGGTGGATCGGCGAGCCAGCCGTCATCATCGCACACGATCCGGTCGATCTCAGCCCGTCCGGCAAGGTCGCGAAGTTCCCGCACGTAGCCCTCTTGAATGCGCGGGTTCAGCAGCGCCGCTGTAGCGGGGAACACGTTTGCGGCGAGCCGCGCGGGAACCCCCGCGCGGCGCGGCACCACAAGCACCCCCGGTTTGGTGCAGAACTGCCCCGATCCCGCGGTGAAGGAAGCAACAAAACCCTCAACAAACCCCTCGCGCGCAGCGCCTGCCACCGTCGCAAACACCGGGTTCACACTGCCGAGTTCACCGTAGAACGGGATCGGCTCAGGCCTCGAAGATGCGATGTCGAATAGCGCCCGACCGCCCGGAATCGAGCCCGTAAACGCGCCGGCCTTCACGAGCGGGTGTTCGAGTGCGAGCCGCCCCGCTTCGGTGCCGGTAATGAGGGCGAAGAGCCCCTGCGGCGCATGGACCGACTCAAGCGCCGCAACCACAACCCGCGCCGTCGCCGCGGAGAGTGCCGGGTGCCCGGAGTGCCCCTTCAACACAACACTGCAGCCCGCGGCGAGCGCGGAGGCGGTGTCGCCTCCAGCGACCGAAAACGCGAAGGGAAAGTTGCTCGCCGCAAACACCACAACCGGGCCGAGCGGAATGAGATACCGACGCAGATCGGGCCTGGGCGCACCCATGGGCCACTGGGGTCAGCATGGTCAATGCGAGCGTCGAGGTAACCACCCTCGGTAATCACCTCGGCGAACAGGCGCAGCTGAAACGTGGTGCGGGTGAGCTCTCCCCGTAGCCTCGCCTCGGGCAGGTTCGTTTCACGCATGCCAATCGGTACGAGTTCGTCGGCAGACGCATCGAGCGCGTCGGCGATGGCCGACAACGCGGCCGCCCTCTCAAGAGCCGGGGTCTGTCGCCAGCGGGTCGCGGCGCTGTCGGCTGCGAAGACGATCTCTTCAAGTGCTTCGACGCTGGTGGGTGCAGTCACGGCCACAGCTGTACTGGCCATCGTTAGCCCACCGCCCCTGCGAGCTTTGCCGCCTCAATCGTCGCAACAAGCTTCGCGAGGTCGGCACGTTCTTCATCACGCAGGTTGACGAGCGGCGGTCGCACGGGTCCACCGTAGCGGCCAACAGCGTCGAGCCCCGCCTTCACAATCGAGACGGCGTATCCGGCTCCGCGATCCCGAATCTCGATGTACGGCAGCACAAACTCGCGCAGGCGACGGTTGACGTCATCGCGGTCTCCCGCCCGCACGGAGCGGTAGAAGTCGAGCGCAAACTCGGGCACGAAGTTAAACATGGCCGAGGAGTACGTGGTCACACCAAGCTCCAGGTAGGGAACCGCGAGCGTCTCGGCGGTGGGCAGACCGCCGATGTAGAGCAGGCGGTCGCCGACGGTGGCGATGATGCGCGAAAGCAGTTCGAGATCGCCCACCCCATCTTTGTAACCGATCACGTTCGGGCACGTCTCGACAATGCGGGCGAGCGTCTGCGGCTGCAGCACCGCGTTGGCGCGACCGTAGACAATGATCGGTAGCGAGGTGCTCGCGGCGACGGCACGCACGTGGTCGACGAGTCCCTCTTGTGCGGTCTCAGTGAGGTATGGAGGAAAGAGCAGGATGCCCTCGGCCCCACTCTCCTCTGCGAGGCGCGCGAGCTGCTGCGCGTTGCGGGTCGAGCCGCCAGCCGGCCCGAGAATGGGCACTCGCCCGTTGGCTCCCTCGATCGCGAGTTTGATGGTCTGTCGCACCTCGTCATGGGTGAGCGAGAAGAACTCACCCGTGCCACCGGCCGCGAAGAGTCCGGCAACCTCGTACCCGGACAACCAGTCGAGGTGCTCGCGATAGCGCGCGGCGTCGAACTCACCCTGCGCATCGAACGTGGTCACTGGAAATGACAGCAACCCACTCCCGAGGCGCTCTGCAAGCTCCTGCATTTTCTGTGTCGACACGGTTGTGCTCCTTTCATGCCGCACCGCGGCAGACCTGCTCCTCTTTAGATACAAGCAGGGCATTTAGTTTGCGTTATAAATATCGTTCTTGCATTAATAAGTTCATGCAGGATCGGCGAAAAGCACCGATCCCGAGCCGTTTCCTAGCGCGTGCGCATCGGCACCCCCAGGGGCACAGAAACGAAGTGCGCGCCCAGCGGCCCGTCTGGGTCTATCGCGATCGAGTCGGCAGGGAAACGATCAACAAACTGCTCCGAGTCATCAGCCGAGACAAAGCCGATCTTCTTGCCGCCCTCAAGTGACAACCAGCTGCGTGTGTTCGCAGACGAACCCCAGACTGTCTGAAACGGCGCTATGTCGTTCTCAAGGCAGGCATCGAGCAGCGCGCGGGCATCGCGGGGGGAAAGCCAAAACGGCAGGCGGGGACCGGTCAGTGGTTCAGGGAAGCAGTGCCCGATCCGAATCACAACACCACGCATCTGCGTGCGCTCGCAGTAGAGGCGCAGCAGATCTTCTCCCGCCGCCTTACTCCAGCCGTAGTAGGTGTCGGGGCGCGCCTCGGCGTCGTCAGCAAGCCCGGCGGGCCCCGCGTCGCTCGGCGTATAGCAGCCGACCGCGTGGTTGCTCGAGGCAAACACAAAGCGCCCGACCCCCTGCGCGGCAGCAGCCTCGAGTAGGTTGCGGGTGCCGCCAATGTTGACACGAAGAATGTCTTCCCAGTAGTCCTCAACGCTCAGGGCCCCAAGGTGCACGACGTCGGTGACCCCCTGCATCGCGGACGCAACCGCCTGCGCGTCAGACACGTCACCGGTCACAACGGCGATGTCGCCGCGATCCGCGAGCCCTTCGATCTCGGGAGCCACCGGATCAAACAGCACGTAACTCCAGCCCTGCCGCTCGGGGCGGTCAAGCAAGATCCTGCCCATCGTTCCCGAGGCTCCGGTTATGAGCACACGTCGCTCCGCAGTCATCTTGATTCCTTTCTCGCGCTAGCGAGTCACCCGGTAGCTCGACACCGTGTGAGCGTCGATGTAGTCGGTATCAATGAGGTTGCCCAGGCCAGGGCGCTCGTGAAGGGTCACGCAGCCATCAGCATCGAGCGGATCGACCTGACCACTCAGGTGCGGTGGTAACCAGTCGTAGTCTGCGTGCGGATGCAGCAGACCACGCTCATAGAACTGCGAGGTGAAGGTCGCTGCGGCAACCGCCAGGCTCGCAGCACCATTTCCGTGTACCTCACAGCTCATGCCAACGCTCTCGGCAAGATGCAGCACCTTCATCGTTGCCGTGAGTCCGCCCGTGTTCTGTGGCCCAGCGCGCAAAATGTCGACGGCACCGAAGCGTACCCAGTCACCGCGAGACAGATTCCGCCCGAGATAATTTCGGGTCCGATGACCGGAATCTCAAGCTGCTCGCTGAGCCAACGGTACGAAGAGATCGAGACCTCGTCCATCGGCTCCTCGAACCAGCGGAAGTCGAGATCCTGAATCGCACGCCCTATCTTGAGAGCGTCGGATCGCGAGTACCAGTGGAAGCCATCAAGCATCAGGTCGATACCGTCACCCACGGCCTCGCGCACGGCAACACACGCCTCGATATCACGCGCCACACTCGGCGCGAAGTCCAGCGGAGGAAACCAGGTGTGCAGTTTGATCGCGCTGTAACCCTGCGCCACGAGAGTCCGCGCATAATCCGCGTACTCCTCGGGGGTCGAGAGGCCACCGGGAGTATCGTCGCCGCACATGGTGCTCGCGTATGCCCGGATCCGGGGCTGCGCACCGCCGAGCAGTCGCCACACGGGTTCACCGCTGCGCTGCCCGATCAGGTCCCACAGCAGTTCATCAACCACGGCGATGCGCCTGTCGGCGAGATCTACCGGGTTGCCGCGCTGCGCGATCACCAGATCGCGCAGCACAGCCTCGACACTCAGCACGGGTTTGCCGATCAGCGCCCCAAAGAGTGGCCCCGCGACCGCATCCTCACGCACGTTTCGCGTCGGCGTCAGCACACGGCCTACGGCCCCATCGCTGTCGCGAATGGTGA
The DNA here is from genome assembly GCF_011382985.1 of Leucobacter coleopterorum. Taxonomy (GTDB): domain Bacteria; phylum Actinomycetota; class Actinomycetes; order Actinomycetales; family Microbacteriaceae; genus Leucobacter; species Leucobacter coleopterorum. The sequence continues at coordinate 160,253 of NZ_CP049933.1, read as the reverse complement.
CGAGCGCCTCCTGCGCGCTGGCCAGAGGCCCGGGGTGCCGGTGCCCCTTTGTGTCGCGAATCGACCTGGTCTCCGTGTCGAAGACCTGAACCTCGATCGCATCAATCACCGCGGTCACTTGCTGGTCTCCTCCAGGTACTTCTGCTGCGCGGTCGTGAGCTTGTCGGCCAGTGTCGTCAAGAACTCCTTCGGCTTCATCTCGCCGAGCAGCACACGCTGCAACTGCGGTTCCATGTCGGTGCGCATGATGGTGCCGTAGTCGGGCAGGTGGGTGGGCGGGGTCAGGATCACGGCATTGTCTCCACTGACCCACTCAGTTGCCGAGCTCACCGACTGCGAATCCTTCAACCAGGCCTCGCCGCGAGCATCGAGGTTCGACGGAATCTGACCGATGACCTTGTTCAGTTCACCGTTGGCTTCGGTGCCCAGCAGAAACTCCATAAACTTCCAGGCTTCCTCCTGGTTCTTCGAGTTCTTGAAAATGCCGAATGATGGGATGGGGTCCGCGACAATCACTCGCTCGCCACTCGCGCTCTCGGGGAGCGGAGCTGCCGCAAACTTGCCAGGGATAGCGGCCTCGTGCTCAGCGAAGGAGCCGAGATTGTGCTGCACCGTAGCAGCGGCACCGGAGTCGAACGCGGCAACCATCTCGGGATATCCGAAGCCCAGGTCGGCCTCAGAGGTGGCCTTTTTGTAGAGCTCGGTGTACTTCGTAAAGGCCTCGACGTTCTTGGGGTCGTCAACGGTCGACACACCCTTATCGTCAAACAGGGTGTCAACACCCGACTCCGCGTACATGGCCTGCAAAAACTGGAAGACACCGCCCGCACCACCGCGCATCGCGAAGCCCTGCTGCCCGGCAGCCGGATCGGTCAGCTTGACGGTGCCAGTGTAGAAATCGTCCCACGAGGTGATGCCGTCAGGGTATCCCGCGTTCTTCCAGAGGTCCGTGCGATACCAGAGGATGCCGTTTGTGAAGGTGTACGGCAGGGCGTAGAGGCCGCCGTCACGGGCATCAGCACGCATGACCTCAACAAGTTCGGGATCGATCTTGCCATCGAGTTCAGAGCCCTTTACTTTGTCATCGAGTTTTACGAGCGCTTCCTGTGCCGTGAGGGGTGCCAGGAAGGTGCCGCTGAGCGACGCGATGTCTGGGCCGCTACCCGAGGCGAGACTCGTCTGAATCTTGTCGAAAGCCGAGTCTGACGGCAGTGTCAGAAACTCAATCGTGACGCCCTTGTTCTCTTTTTCATACTGGTCAATGAGCTTCTCGTACACCTTTGCACGGGTCGGGTTGCCACTGTGATCCCAGAACGTGAGCTTCACCTCGCCACCGCCTTCGCTGGCGTTGCCGCTCGTCGAACAGCCGGTCAGGCCGAGCGCCAGGGCACCCACAGCGGCAACCGCCGCCGTCAAAAACTTCTTCCGCATTGTTTACTCCTTCTCGTTGGTGTGTTTGGTGCATTCCTAGGAATCCGGTGCTCAGGGGTTACCCCTTGACCGCACCCGATCCCAGCCCCTGCACCAAGAACTTTTGAATGATTGCAAAGATGATGATGACCGGAACAGCCGCCACGATCCCGCCGGCCGCCAGCACCCCGAAGTTCACGCCGTACTCACCCATGGTGTAGCTGAGGCCAACCGGAAGGGTAAACAGCTTCTGGTCTGAAATGAACATCAAGCCGAAAAGGAAGTTGTTCCAAGCACCGATGAAGCTGAAGGATCCCACCGCGATCACAGCGGGGCCGAGCAGTGGCAGCACCGACAGACGGAACGCCTTCAACCGACCGCAGCCGTCAATCATCGCCGCCTCCTCAAGCTCGACAGGAATCTTCGAGATGAAGGTCGACATGAAGATGATCGCCAGCGGCAGGTGGAACACGGTGTCGGCAACGGCGAGCCCAAACAGGTTGTTGATGAGTCCCATCGCGTTAAAGATCTGGAAGAGCGGGATCAGCATCATCGCACCCGGGATAAACTGCGTGCACAGCAGCACGAGCATGAACCCCTTGCTGCCCTTGAACTTATAGCGTGCCATTGCGTACCCGGCAGGAAGGGCAAGCAGAAGCGTGGCCGCCGTCGTCAGCACACCCACGATAACGCTGTTCCAGAAGAAGAACTCAAAACCGACGTCTTTCCACACCGTGGTGAAGTTGTCGAAGGTAATGGGGAACGGCAGCCAACTGGTCGAAGCTGGATCGCGGAACGCAAAGAGCAGGATCCAGTAGAACGGCAGCAGCGTGAATAGCGCATAGAGCGTCAACGGCAGAGAGATGCGACCGTGGAAGCTCAGCGAGCGCTTTACGTTCGACTTACCCGCCGTGCGAAGCCCACCCGGCAGCGGGAGCACTTCGGTCTTTGTGGGAGGAGGTGTTGTTAGGGTCATCTCACTTCTCCTCTCTGGAGAACGCGGTGAGTCGCAGGTAAATGATGGAGACCACGAGCAGGATGACGAACGCAAAAACCGTGAGCGCTGAGCCATAGCCGAAGTCGTGCGACACGGTCGCCAGCTTTGCGACGTAGAGCGGAAGGGTTGTTGTCATGTCTGCGGGCCACCGTTGGTCATGGTGTACAGCAGATCAACATTGTTGAACTCCCACACGCCGCGCAGCAGCGTGGTCAGAATGATGGCGTTCTTGAGGTGCGGAAACGTGACGTGCCAGAAGCGCTTCATGCGGCCAGCTCCGTCGACCGCGGCGGCCTCGTAGAGTTCCTTGGGCGCACTCTGCAGCTCTGCGAGCAACATGATGGCGAAGAACGGCACCCCTCGCCAGAGCTCCGCAACCACGAGTGCCGGAAACACGGTGTCGGGGTTGACGAGTACCGCCTGGTTGCCGTCACCGATACCGAACTCGGAGAGCAAACGGAACACACCGGTGGCCGGGTTGTAGACCAAGATCCAGATTGCCGTGGTGAGCACACCTGAGATCGCCCACGGCGAGAACACGATCGCTCGCATGGCCCCGCGGCCCTTGAACGCCTCGTTGACGATCAGCGCGATGCCGAGGCCCAGGATGAGCTGGAAGATGATCTCGACGAACACCCACTGGGCCGAGAACCCGAGGGTCTTCCAGAACAGCGGATCTTCAAAGAGCATGTAGCGGAAGTGCTCGAGCCCGATGAACTTGTCGTTCCAGGGCTCCGTGAGTTTGCGGTAGAACAGGCTGTTCCAGAAGACACTCGCCACAGGAGCCGCTATAAACACCACAATCAGCACAATGACCGGCGACAGCAACAACCACGGCTGCAGAGCACGCTTGCGCTGCGACTGCATACGTCGGCGGTCGTTCTGCTGCAGCTGCGGCGTTATTTCAACTGCTGGGCCACTAGCGGGGTGCCGCTCGGCCTTTGAATTCATCACACTCGTCATCGAGCACCTTGCCTATCGTGAGACCGCCACACAGGTCGTTGTGTCGCGGAGAAGGTTTGGAATGTACGTGGGGCGAACCTTCAGTGGTGCTCGGGGAAGCAACTGAAGACACCCTCAGTTAAGGGGAAAACATTCATTTCGTCAACGCATGTTTTGAGCATATTAATATGCTCAAAAAGTATTAGTTGAGATCGATTACACCGCGGTAGTGGGGAGTTCAATCGCAAGCACACAAGCGGGCGCAGTGTGGTGCAGCGTGGCGATAGGGAGCGTTCCCTTGACTGCAGCATCGAGCGCGGTCGAGGATCCATCGAAAACGTGCACCACGTCTGAGCTCACTGCGGCAACGGCGAACGCTCCGATGCTCGGCAGGAATCCTGAGTAGCGCGGAGTCGCGCCGCGCGCAGGGATCCACCCAATGAGCGCGGGGTGCTCGGGATCCTCCGCGATGTTGTACACCGCAACGCTATCGTGGCCGCGGTTCGACACGATAAGCCGTTCACCGTCGGGCGAGACATCGATGGCCGAGACGGCGTTGTCACCAAAGAAGTCTTGCGGAATCGTAGTCTGCGCGCGGATGGGTTCGAGGCCATCGGCGGTCAGATGCGCCGTGACCAGCGAGGAGTCGAGTTCGCAAGCGATATACACAAACGGGCGGCTCGGGTGCGGCGCGATGTGACGCGGACCGGATCCTGGGCGCAGCACAACCGACGACTCGTGGGTGAGCTGCCCCGGCCCGCTGTAAGAGAACGAGTGCACCGCGTCCTGGGCCCTGTCCGGCACCAAACACCTCGTGCCGCCTGACACAAACACACTCTGGTGCGGCTCCGCTTCACTCTGAAAGACGTGCCTGCGGAGAGCGCCCTCGGCGAGACCACCCGCCGCGGTCCTGCTGCGAACGCCCGCAAAATAGCCGTTTGCCGTGAGCTCGACGCCGATCACCTCACCACCGGTAAAGCAGGCTGCAACAACTGCCTGCTCGCCCGGATCTAGCGCAATGTGTGCCGGGTTCACGCAGTCAATATTGATGGAGTCAACAAGCTCGGCTGACGCCGGACCGTTTGGAATCGAGACAGCGCTCAACCATGTTTGTGCGCTGTGACTCACATACAGCATGCGGTGCTTCTCAGACCACACGAACCAGGTGGGCTGTTCGAGGTCGAGTGTTTTGACGAGGGTCGCTGCGCTGTCCTGCCAGCGGTAAAAGCTGAGGCCCCGGGGTTCCAATTGTGGGCCGTCGCTCGACGGATCGAACCCGCCAACACACAGGGTGGCCGGTGGGGAATCAAGATACGCGGTCATTACTCACTCTTTCGGGTTGTTGCCGGGGTTGTTGCCCGATGAAATCACCACAGTAACGCCAATTTCATGCCCGTGTGAGCCAACTTCTATATGTACAAATACCCGATATGCATCGACAAGTTAACTCTCTTGCAGCACCGAGAGCGCCCTCCACAGCACCGGGTTTTGAGACTCGTTCGACCACACGGCCGAGATGGTGACCTGGGCGGTGCTCGCCATATTCGGTGGCAGCAAAAGATCTCGGTAGGTGACCCCCTCAGTGCGCATCTTCTTTGCCGAGCGCGGCACCAGCGCGATGCCGAACCCCGAGGAAACCATCGAGAGCATCGAAAGGATCTGCGAAACGCTGTAGGCGTAACGCACCCGTCGCTCGGCAAAGATCTGCTCGACCCTGCGATAGAAGTACTCAGAGTCGGGCATCGCATAGCCGATCACAGGATAGGCCGACAATTGGTCGACGCGACAGGCACGCTCGGCCTTTGCGAGCGGATGTCCGTCTGGCAGAGCCACCACGAGGTCTTCGCGAAAGAGCTCGCGCACCCCAAAACTCGGATCCGACGGCACCGTGCGCACAAGGCCGAGATCGATGCTGCCGCGCTCAATCTCAACGAGCTGAGTGCCGCTGACCCTCTCGCGCAGATCGATTGCTGCGTCGGGCAGCGCCGCACTCACCCGCTCAAGCAGCGGACCCAACACGGAAAGCGCCGACGACGCCGTAAAGCCGATGGTGAGCCGTCCAGCTTCGCCGAGCGCAACGCCGCGCACAGCCTCGCGGGAGCGCTCCGTCATTACGAGGATTCTTCTGGCGCGCTCCAAAAAGACGTTGCCCGCCGCGGTCAAGGCTACCCTTCGTTTGGTGCGCTCAAAGAGTTGCACCCCAAGGTCGGCCTCAAGCTTCTGAATCTGCCTGCTCAGCGGGGGCTGCGTCATCTGCAGTTCTTGGGCTGCCCGGCCAAAATGCAGGTGCTCAGCGACGGCGACAAAGCTGCGAAGTTGTTCCAAGTTGAACATGTGGTGACTGTACCAGCAGAGCTGGCCTTTATTTGCCGTACCGTTCGCTAGAGTCTTTTCAAAGTCGCCGTAATCGGGAACGAATGCAAACGAGAGCGCAGGTTTGCATGTTTTTCCGATGTAATTTCATGCAACATTGAGTTCTCGTGAGCAGCTGTGCCTGCAACCAGTGGCAGAACTACAAACGGAGGATCATCGAGGCTCGTATGAGCACGGGTCAGTGTCCCGGGAATCGTGGGGTTGACCCGTGCTCACACAAGAAGGGTTGCCGCAGATCAGTGCGGCAGGCTGGGCTAGTTGATGCCGTCTGGCGTGCCGATGCGGTCGCCGGTCTGCGCGTCAAAGAGGTGCACCTGGGTTGGCGGCACCTCCACAATGACGCGGTCGCCCGCGTGCGCGTGGTCGCGTCCGTCGACTCGCACCACCAAGTCGGTTCGGGATCCCGCCACCTTGGTGCTGCCGTAGAGGTAACCATCGGCGCCCAGTTCTTCAACAAGCTCGACGTCAATCGCGAGCCCATGGGCCGAGTCTCCCGCAACCACAAGGTCTTCCGGGCGAATCCCCACCGTGACACGCGAACCAGAGATCTGATCCCGCACCTCGGCCGCAAGCGGCAGCACATCGCTGCCGAGCACAAGGCCCTCGGCATTAATCTCAGCCTCAAACAGGTTCATTGCCGGGCTGCCAATGAAGCCCGCAACGAACACGTTTCGGGGGCGATCCAGCAGCTCGCGCGGAGTGCCCACCTGCTGCAGCACACCAAACTTCATGACGGCAATGCGGTCGCCCATAGTGAGCGCCTCCGTCTGATCGTGGGTCACGTAGACGGTGGTAACCCCAAGCTCCCGTTGCAACGAAGCAATGCGTGTGCGCGTCTGCACACGCAGTTTTGCATCGAGGTTCGAGAGGGGCTCGTCCATGAGAAACACTCGCGGCGCACGAACAATTGCACGCCCCATCGCAACGCGCTGTCGCTGACCGCCCGAGAGCGCCTTGGGCTTCCTGTCGAGATACTCGGTCAGGTCGAGCTGCTCGGCGGCATCCTGAACTCGGCGTCGCCGCTCCTCTTTGCTGACTCCCGCGATCTTCAGAGCAAAACCCATGTTCTCGGCAACCGTCATGTGTGGGTACAGCGCGTAGTTCTGAAACACCATCGCGATGTCGCGGTCCTTCGGCGAGACGTGCGTCATGGCTTCGCCGCCAATGAGGATGTCACCCGAGGTCACATCCTCAAGGCCTGCAAGCATACGCAGGGCCGTAGATTTACCACAGCCAGACGGGCCGACCAGCACCAAAAACTCACCGTCTTCGATGTGGAGATCGAGACCCGACACCGCGGGCTTCTCTGTTCCCGGATACTGCAGAGTTACATTGTCGTAAATAACACTCGCCATCGAGCTTCCCTTCGTTCCACCGGCAGGTACGTGCCGGACGATCCGTTGTGTGAGCGAAAAAGAGGTACCCGGGTCTCGCGTGTGCGGCCGCGACCTCTTTGGGAGGCTAGCAGTATTATGCGCTGCTTAATATTAAAAAGTAGGTCTCATGCTCAAGCCGCATGAGACGATCCACGCACAACAAGACGCGGCGTGACGAGCACCTCACCCACGCGCCCCTCCGCACTCGCGAGCAGGGCCTCTGCCGCGGCCGAGCCGATCCTGCGATTATCAGGGTCAACGCTGGTCAGCGAGATACGCGGGATCGCCGCGAGCATCGTGTCGTCGTAGCCCGTCACAAGGCAGTCGCCGGGCACCGAAACGCCGGCGGCTTCAAGAGCAGAGATAACTCCGATCGCAGTGAGATCGTTCATCGCGATGATGGCCTGCGGCAGGCGGCCCTGCGTGAGCAACTCGGCCACGGCCCTGCGCGCATCGGCCTCGGTGAAGTCTGCCCGTTCAACCCGCGCGTTGTCACCGAACCCGTGCCGTGCGGCAGCGGCACGAAAGGCCGCCTCGCGCGAAGCCGAGACCCTACTGCCGTCACCGCCGATGAACGCGATTTGTTCGACCCCCTGCTCCGCCAGGTGTGCAACGACAAGGTCGAGGCCAGTGTTGTCGTCGCTGCGCACGACGGCCACCACGTCTTTGGTTGTGTCCATGGCACTCGCGACGACCGTCGGAATTGTTGCGGTCAGATCAGCGAGTTCGGCGAAACCGCGGATCGTGCCTACTGCAATGAGTCCAGACGGGCGCAGATCCCGCAGGATAGCAATATTGTCGCGATCCAGCACCGCGGATCCATCGTCGTCGTCGACCTGCGCGCTCACAATGAGCGTGCGCTGCCCAGCTTCAACCAGGCGGGCTTTTGCAGCGCTGACAATTTCGGCAAACAGTGGGTTGTGCAGGTTTGCGACGAGGATCGCCACCACGTCTCGACGCCCCGCCGATAAAGATTGTGCGACGAGGTTTGGGCGATACCCAAGAAGCTCAGCCGCGTGCAGCACTCGCTTGCGACGCTCTTCGCTGACGTTCTCGCCGCCGTTAAACACAAGCGAAACGAGCGACTTCGACACCCCGGCTTCACGCGCCACGTCACGAATCGTTGGGGGTTTTGAGGGGTTACTGTGCTCTGTCATCGCCCTCCTTGCGTCCCATTCATCCTACGGCGTTCGAAGTTTGACACGGATCACCCGGTATACAACTCCGGCCCCAAGCACAATCACTCCACCGGCTACGGACTGCAGCGGGAGGGTCGCTACGAGAAGCAAACACCCAATCGCCCCGACTATCTGGAGCGGGCGAGGAAACCTGCGGTGCTCAGGCTGTTGCCGGTAGGCCGCAATGTTGGCAATGAGGTAGTACAGCAGCACCCCAAACGAGGAGAAGCCGATCGCCCCGCGGAGGTCGGTAACGAGGATCAGGGCGGAGACAATCGCGGCAAGGGCGAGTTCCGCGCGGTGGGGCACCCTGTAGCGCGAATGCACTGCCGCAAACCACCGCGGAAGATCGTCGTTGCGCGCCATCGCTAGACCGGTTCGGCTTACTCCGGCGATCAATGCCAACAGGGCACCAAGCGCCGCAGCCGAGGCACCGATACGAACGATCGGCCCAGTCCACTCCCAGCCGCTTTGACCGGCGGCTTCAGCAAGAGGCGCGGTCGACTCAGCCAAACGCTCCGGCCCAAGAGCGCCAAGCACCACCACGGCAAGCACCGCATAGATCACAAACGCGAGTCCGAGAGAAAGAGCTATTGCGCGCGGAATAGTTCGCTCTGGCGAACGCACTTCTTCGCCCATTGTGGCAATTCGGGCGTACCCAGCAAAAGCGAAGAACAGCAGACCGGCCGACTGGAGCACCGCGTACCACGCAGGTTGACCGTCGCCTCCCCCTCCGCCCAGCAAGTCGGCAGCACCCGTGCCACCCGAAGCGGACGCAGCAACAACCACGAGCGCAAGCACCAATAGGACAACCACAACGATCACCTTGGCGACGGTGGCGGTTCTCGTCACACCGAAGTAGTTAATGCCGGTAAGCAGCAGGACGGCAGCGATTGCGACGGGTTTCTCCCACCCCGAGGGCGCGACATACGCTGCGAAGGTAAGACTCATGGCTGCGCAACTCGCGGTTTTGCCCACGACAAACGACCACCCCGCAACAAAACCGGGCCACTCCCCGAGTTGTTCCCGGCCATACGTGTATGCGCCACCCGACACGGGGTACTGCGCTGCGAGTTGCGCCGAAGAAGTCGCGTTCAGGTACGCCACACAACCCGCAATCAGCAAACCAATCAGCAGACCGGATCCCGCTATGGCGGCGGTCGGCGCGAACACCGCAAACACTCCCGCACCGATCATCGAAGCCAACCCAATCGCGATCGCATCGGCCAAACCCAGTTTGCGCGCAAGAGGGATCGTGTTGTTCATCGGTGTTGCTCCACGCTGAAATCATAATGCGATAGCAACGTGCGCTGCACCGACAGCTCTAGAACCGATCGCCCAGGCTACCGGCCTTCTCAGCTACGCAGCGAACGCAGCCTCGAACGCATCAAGCGCCGCCTCGGGATCGCCACTCGCCCACGCCTCCAGGCCAACAACACCCTCATACCCGAGATCCCGCAGCGCACGCGCAACCCCCTCGTAGCGAATCTCGCCGGTGCCCGGCTCGCAGCGCCCCGGCACATCTGCCAGCTGGACCTCACCGATCCACGGCAGTGCCTCGCGCACCAGCTCGATGAGGTTCCCCTCCCCAATTTGGGCGTGATATAGGTCGAGGTTCAGTCGCAGATTCGAGTGGTCAACCCCGCGTACGAGCGCGAGTGTGTCGGCAGCCTTGGAGAAGGGAACTCCGGGGTGATCCACGGCGAGGTTCAGGTTTTCGAGCACAAAGGTGCGCCCGGCTTCGGCCCCCAACTCAGCGATCTCACGCAGGGTGTCGGCGGCGTGGAGCCAGTCGGATCCGCTCACCGTTTCACGTGGCACAACCGGCAGGCCGCCCTCGCCGAGACCCGTGCCGTGCAGATTGAGGCGCGGCGCGTCAAGCACATCGGCCGCCCGCAGTGACTCGCGGGCTGTCGAAACCAGCTCAGCTCGACCCTCGCGGCTCGTCAGGTCACCGCGCAGGTAGCCGGTCATCGAAGAGAACTCAGCTCCCGTTGCGGCGAGCGCGGCGAGGTCTTTTGTGCTCCAGTCCCAGATCTCGACGAGCAGCCCGCGATCCCGAATCCGCTGCACGCGCTCAACAAACGGCAGATCGAGAAAGATCATTTCGGCGCATGCCGCGAGCTGGTAGCTCACGCTAGGCCCCGAGATCCACTGCGACGGCGACACCCTCGGTTGCCGAGCGCTGCGCGGCGTCGGCGAGGATCAGAGCCGCCCGGCCGTCTTCGAAGGTGGGGCTGGTCGATGCCTCACCGCGCACGAGCTTGATGAACTCATCGAGCTCTGCGGAGTACGCCTCGGCGTAGCGCTCCAAGAAGAACTCGCCGTAGGCGGGCTTCGCCTCAACGGCGTCTGCGGTCGAGAGGCTGACGAGACTGGTCGGGGCATTCGCCACCTGCAGCATGCCGCGGCCGCCGAATGCTTCGATGCGCTGGTCGTAGCCGATCGCGCTGTGGCGGGAATTGATGATCGTGACGACCGCACCCGAGGAGGCTCGCAGCGTGGTGACCGCCGTGTCGAAGTCGCCGTGCTCGCGCACACCGGGATCGAAGGCGCGGGTGCCGGTTGCCTGCACCTCGACGATGCCGTCGACAAAGAAGCGGGCCATGTCGAAGTCGTGGATCGTCATGTCGCGGAAGATGCCGCCCGAAACCTTGACGTAATCGGCCGGGGGCGCCGCGGGGTCGCGGCTGATGATGATGAGTTGTTCAAGATCGCCGATCTCGCCCGCGGCGACGCGGGCACGGGCGCTTTGAAAGTCAGGATCAAAGCGCCGGTTGAATCCGAGGGCGACCGGGATCCCCGATTCCACGATAAGCGGACGCAGTGCGTCGACGCGGGCAATATCGAGGTCGATTGGCTTCTCGCAGAGCACGGGAAGCCCTGCGCGCACCGAGGCCTCAATGAGGTCGACGTGTGTGGGGGTTGGTGAGGCGATCAGTACGGCATCGAGTTCGCCCCTTGCGCCAGCAGCGATGAGTTCATCTGCGTTTGCGGTGGCGGTGGCGCCGAAGCGCTCAGCGACCGCGTTTGCGCCGTCGATGAAGGGATCGGCCACCCAGGCGAGCGTCGCGTCGGGTGAAGCGGCGATGCTGGCTGCGTGCACCTGGCCGATGCGGCCGGTTCCGATGAGTCCAAAGCGGACAGGTGTGTGCGTCATTGCGGTTCCTTACTGGGTTAGGGCTCGGTGCTTTCGGTTGGTGCACGAGTCGACACGATCGGCCGGCTGAATGCCCCATTGCCCTAACGCTTCGATACAAGGTTTTAAGTTTGATAGGACAATAGGTCTATTGTATGGCCCTTGCGGCAATATATTGCGCATCTGCACACCCAGCTTCGGCCTCGCTGGTGCCGCGCGAGTCAGATGCGGCACTGCAAACGACAGCGGCCCCGGTGCATTCATCGGGGCCACTGCCACTTCACGCGATCCAACCTAGTAGTGTGTCGCTCCTAATATTCGTTGTGTTTGCTGGAATCTTTGAGGTGCACGGGTGATACTGTAACGGCCCGTAAGGACCGAGGAGTGATGCCCAGACCGAAGTCTCGTCCGGTGGCGTTGAGTTCCGCAGAGCGGGAACTACTTACGCAGATCCTTCGCACTGGCGCTCATCCTGTGCAACACGTGAGGCGTGCCCGCATTCTCCTCGAACTCAATGAGAACGCCCCGGACGTGATGGTCCGGTCCCATTGCAGGCTGTTGTGGCTGAAGGGCCTTTACCCCGAAGTGTGGACACGCTGATGCCGGGTTTTCCGGCAGAAAGCGAGACCATAGAACCATGCCCAAACAATTCTCCGAGGACTTCAAACGGCAAGCCGTTGACCTCTACGAAACCACCGAAGGAGCGACCCTCGACTCGATCGCGAGTGATCTCGGCATCGGCAAGTCAACACTGTCGCTGTGGCTGCAGAAGTACCGCACCACGCCGCCCCCAAACCGTGACAGCCGCGCTGCTACCGACTTAGTAGAGACGGGTGAGGTGGCTGCGCTCCTTGCCGAGAACCGCGCCCTGAAAAACGAGAAAGCCAAGCTTGAGACCGAGCGCGATATTCTCCGCCAGGCAGCCAAATATTTCGCGGGAGAGATGAACTGGTGAGCCGCTTCCAGTTCATTGACGACCACCGTGACACCATCCCGGTGAAGTGGCTATGCCGAGTCCTCGACGTTGCTCGCTCCTCGTATTATGCGTGGGTGGAAGCTGCCCCGAAACGGGCCGCCCGCACGCAAGCCGACGAAGCGCTTGCTGCGCGAGTGAGACGTGCGCAAGACCGTGAGGCTGGCGGGGATCCCGCCTACGGGGTACCCCGGGTGACCGCGGACTTAAACGACGGGGCACCCGAGAACGAACGGGTGAATCACAAGCGCGTCGCGCGAGTGATGCGCGAGCACGGGCTTTCAGGGATCAGGCTCTTGCGTCGGGTGAAGACCACGGTCCCTGACCCCAATGATCAGAAGGTCGCTGATCTGGTGCAGCGTGACTTCACCGCTGACACGCCAGGCACCCGCTATGTCGGCGATATCACGTACCTGCCCATCGTGGGTGGGAAGAACTGGTACCTCGCGACGGTGATCGATCTGTGTTCGAGAAAGCTGGCCGGGTGGGCGCTTGCCGACCACATGCGTACCGAACTCGTCAGTGATGCACTGACCGCAGCCAGAGCCGCGCGTGGCTCACTTGACGGAACCATTTTTCACTCAGATCACGGCAGCGTCTATACCTCGAAAGCGTACGCGCAGTTGTGTACAGAGCTGGGGGTGACGCAGTCAATGGGGGCTGTCGGTTCCTCAGCGGATAACGCGCTCGCTGAGTCGTTCAACGCGGCGCTCAAGCGTGAAGTCCTGCACGGACGGGCAGCGTTTCGGGACGAGCATGAATGTCGCCGTGAGGTGTTCAGGTGGGTGAACCGGTACAACACGAAGCGCCGCCACTCCTACCTCGGGCAAGTCGCGCCTGACGCGTTTGAATCAGCTATGCTTGCTGCTGCAGCGTAGCCATAACCCCGTGTCCACTATCCGGGGTAAAGGTCCGAACGTGCAGGAGTGAACATCGATACCGTGGTCAAGGTGTCACAAGCATACGCCGATTGTGGAGGTGAGGCCTTTGACACCATCACTCGCAAAAGAGACTCACTCCGCTCACGGAACCCAAGGTGACCGGTGAGGTAGAAGCGCGCGTGATTCACGCTTGCCTGCAGCACCCCGCCCGAGGGGTTCGAGCGATGGAGTCAACGGCTACTCGAAAAACATGTCGCGCTCATCGATACAATCCCTGACCTCAATCACGCAACCATCGGACTATGTCGGGTTTGCTCGGTTGAGAACCCTGGGCGAGTGTCACCAACGGGGTCTTCAATGCGTGGAACTCGACGTGCTCGATTACCACTGGGATATCGCGGCGAGATTTTAGCGCGATATCGAACGATTTACTGCCGACCACGGTGTCAAGATTGCGCTTGGGTTGCACCCACAGAACCTCGTCTTTAACTCGGCAGTCGTGCACAAGCTGGTCGAGTTGACCGGAGCCACCCACCTCGGGGTCGAGCTCGACGCCTCGCACCTGTTCTGGCGGCAGATGGATCTGGTGGCCGCCGTTAGGCACCTCGGTGAACTCGTGTTTCACGCCGCCGCAAAAGACGTGCGCATCAACGCAGAAACCGCGACGATCAACGGTGTCCTCGACAATAGCTTCCGCAGGATCCCCTCCGACGAACCTCGGTGACGCCGAGTGGGCGAACGAGTGACCAAAGCCGTCAGCCTGGGATTTCGTGGCACTCGGCAAGGGGCACGACACCGCGTTCTGGACGGAATTCTTGCGGGCCTTGCGCAATGTCGACCCGAACATGTGGGTCAACATCGAACACGAAGACGCCTCACTCGGCCGCATCGAAGGGCTTGAAGCGGCTGCCAGGGCTCTGCGCGAGGCATACGCGACACTGCAGGGTCGGGTTCCGCGGATGGGACCGCCAATAAACCACCAATAAACCTACGGACACCAGCCCTGGGCAGCGGTCTTGATGTTTCGTGCCCTAAACACATTGTTGGCAAGCGCGCTTCTTTACCCCCGCAAATCCGGGTGACCACCAGGGACAACTTAGTGCGGCGGAGTTGCTTTGGAGCAAGCCTGAAGCTCCAGTACGGTTACGCCCCCGACGTCGCTCTGCACTACTTGAAAATTGCAAATTCATGAGACCGTGCTATGCGCAATAAATTTGCCAATGAAGACGAAGAAAAGAATACAGGCGCTGGTGTGAAGCATTCCAATAATGAGTGCAGCCCAAGACAACCCAACCCCACGTCGACCATATACATAGTTCTGTCGGAGCGAAATAAATCCAAAGACGAGCCCTCCAATTCCGAAGAACAAGAAAGAGAGTATGAATGCAACGATAGACATTCGGTTGATTCGCGCACGAGATGCCCGAGGCGCCAGGGCGGGTGCAGGGTAAGGGTTCGTCATTGCGTAGCCAACCATCCCTTCCAACTAGTTTGATCATGCGGGTAAGGATCAATCAACGGAACACCCGGCAAATTGTACCCCGCTTCCTTAACGCCTTCACGAACGAATGTTGACATATTGCCATCGGTGTTGGCCAAGTAATAGAAGTACGCACCAGCAACTAAGTATGCGCGATTTACGCTTTCCTTATCAGCAAAACCCCCGTTGGCACCTAACAGCCAGTTGAGATCTCCTGCAACGGCGGAACGGACAGTGTCGCTGGTGAACTCATCCGTTGTACCAGCAAACAAGTGTTGAACGTACGTGGCATGGCCTTCAATGAATGCTGGCCTCGCGTTGCCCCCACTGAAGAGTTCACTCTCCCCAATTGTGGCGCGCTGTACCGAGTGAGTGAACTCATGCACAAGAACTTCGGCCACATCCGCTTCATCCATTGGCGACAGGGCTACGAGGGTGCACTGGTAGAGCTAATGCCCTCAAAATGTGTGCGTGCAGTGGGCATCATCACAGCCCGGGATTCGATAGACGACCCCTTGAGGCCATCGCTTTGTACTGGCTTGCATCGCTTGTGACAATCGTAACTAATCCGGGAATCTGGTCTACGAACAGCTCGGGGCTAGCGTATCTAATACAAACGTGGCGGCTCGCTCAGCCGCTGCACTACGTGCGTCAATATACTCACGATCCGAAGCCGCACCGAACGCAACCGCATGTTCAGTACGAGCCGCATACACTCCATCAGGGGAGTCCCACGGCATTGGAATAACCGGCTCTATCGACTGAATCAACCTTCCCCTGCCGTACCCGCCTTCTCCCTCTGTATATTCCCCCAAATTCACAACGTACTCGAATCCATGGAGCATGGACGTGCCACCGTTAATTTCATCACCAGTGGCATCATCAAGCTCGAAACCGAGGTCGAAACTAAACATCATGCTCACGCGCCTTTCGTCATGGTCTTCATCCGCATAACCCCCGCCCGTGACTACACCCGTTTTCCACCCGATCTTTTTAGTTTCATCCCAGAGGCGGGCCAGCTGCTCGACCCCTTCTTTCTCACCGGCTGCAATGAATGCTTCCCGATCACCAGATTGCATGGCTACATTCATCGCGTCTACATCGCTGGGGAATGACGCGTTGAGTTTTTCCTCTTCGTCCGCAAGTTCTGCCATGCGCGTATCCCAGATGGTATTCACTACGCTTGATCCGGCCGAAATGATAACCACCATTGCCGCCGCTAATGCAACAAGCCCGATCACGGCTCGCCTTGGCACAATTCCCTTCGGCGTAGGTGCGAGCGCAGGTGCTGTCTCGGCCGCGGGAACGGGCACAGAAACTGGCACATTTGCTGTCGCTGCAACGTGTGCAGTCCAGGCGCTCCCGTCCCAGTATCGCAATTGCCCCGACGATCCAGGATCTGGATACCAGCCAGGCGAGACAGCATTCACTCTAGGTCTCCTTGCAACTCACAGTGGTTTTCGGGGTGAAAAATCGGCACACCGAAACCTCAAACTGCTTACACAGGGGTTAACAGTACGTGCCTTGAGTATTCAAGCATAGCTCCCCCATGGCAAATGAGTTTAATTAGACCGGGGTTCTCAATGCCCAGGTGCTGCGCGAGGCTGACGCGGCGCTGCAGCGCAGGGATCCGTGGGCGGCCCCGCGCCCGCAGCTACAGGCTAGGCCATAAACGCCTGACTGATCGCGTAGCTGTCTTCGTGCATGTGGTAGCGAACCAGCTGCCCGTCGCGCACGGTGAAGTGAATCGCAAACGGGTTGTCGAAGCTCTTGCCCGTTGCGACAACACGGAATCGGGAGTAACCAGCCACAACAGCCTCGTCGCCATCAACGATGGTGGCGTCGACAACAAACTCTTCCGGCTCAGTGAGCCCGCCTCGTATCAGCAGGGTGAAGAAATCTGTCACTTCTGACTTCGTGCAGCGGGCACCCGTCCACGGCACATTGGGGGCTCCGGGAACATTGAAATCTACCGTGTCAGCGAAGAGGCTTACGACCCCCTCGAGGTTTCCCGAGCCAAAGGCAGCAAAGAAGGCATCTACGGTTTCGCGTGTGGTGGTCATTAGTTCTACTTTCATTTCATTTCCAACTGAACAGTTGGAGTTTAGATCGAGTTAGAATAAATTGCAACTGTTCAGTTGGAAATTGTGAAAGTGGGTTGCCATGGCCTGGGATACCGAGCGCACTCGACAGCTCCTGCTCGATGCGGCCGTGATTGAGTTTGCGGCCCACGGCCCGGAAGGGGCGAGGATCAACCGGGTCGCGGCGACGGCTGGTGTCAACAAAGAGCGGATCTACCAATACTTTGGCAGCAAGCAGAAACTCTTTGTGGCAGTGCTCGAAGCAGAGCTCGCCAAACTAGCCGAGGCCGTTCCGCTCACCCCTACCCAGGCAATGGACCTCGGGGACTACGCCGGCCAAGTGTACGACTACCATCTTTCGTACCCGCACCTTCTTCGACTGATGTCTTGGGAGGCGCTGCAAGATCCCGGTACCGAGATCGTCGCCGAAAGCGAGCGTGCCGCCCACTACGCCGACAAGGTCGCTGCGGTCAGCGCTGCCCAGAAACAGGGGGCCGTTGTCGTCGACCCGGCGGCCGCCTACCTATTCTCGGCAGTCATGGCAATCACAACCTGGTGGTTCACCTCACCACAACTCGTCAGCATGATCATGGCGGGCACCCCCGAAGATACCCCCGCAAACCGACGCGCATCACTCATGCAACTCGTCGGCCGACTGGTGGGCGCGTCAAACACTGTGCGGTAGCGCCAGAGACACATCAAAAACCACAACTCCATCAGCTACCGCGTGATAGTTGATGGAGTTGTGGGTGATCGATGTAGATGTGGCGAGCGGTTAGCCGAGAAAGGCCCGGATCCCGAACCGCGCGAGCTAGCTAGTTGCGCAGGTAGATGGCGCCCGTGGTGACGTCTTCTTCGAGGGCCTCGAGCGTGCGTCCGCGGGTCTCGGGCACGCAGCGCCACACGAAAAAGAGCGCGAGCGCACCGACTGCGGCGAAGAGGAAGAAGGTTCCGGTGATCCCGACCGCGTCGACCAGCGACAGGAAGTAGAGGGACAGGAAACCGTTTGCGATCCAGAGCATAAACACCGAGATGCCCATGCCGAATCCGCGCATGTGCAGCGGGAAAATCTCGGAGAGGTATACCCAAACCGCCACGTTCAGGAAGGTCTGCATGGACCCGACGAAGATCACGACCAGCACCAGAATGATGTACGGACGAAGCGGGTTGCCGACCGGCAGCAGCATCGACGAGAGGCCGATGAGCAGGTGACTGACCGTGGTGAGCGAGAAGCCCAAAATGAAGGTTTTGCGGCGGTCGAAACGATCCATCATGGAAAGGGCGATGATCGCACCAATAACGGCGATGATGCCCGGTGCGATGTTTGCGATGAGGGCTGCGCTCTCGTCGAAACCCGACTCGATGAGCACGGTCTGCCCGAAGTACATGATCGAGTTGATGCCGGTGAGCTGCTGGGCGATGCCGACCCCAATGCCGATGAGCAGGATCTTGAGCAGGTTTTTGTTCGTGAAGATGGCGCGCCAGCTGATGGCGCGGTGTTCCTTCTCGGCGCGGGCGAGGGCGGTCAGGTCGCCGAGCTCGGCAACGGCGCGATCGCTCGCACGCACAGACTGCAGAACGGTGAGGGCCTCGTCTTCGCGGCCGTGATCCACAAGCCAGCGCGGTGACTCGGGCATGCGCAACATACCAAAGAAGAGCGCGATCGCGGGGAGTGCGCAGATTGCAAACATGATGCGCCAGACACCCTCGATGTGGCCGAAGACATTGCCGATGATCGCGTTGATGACGAAGGCGGCGAGCTGGCCGACCACGATCATGAGTTCGTTGCGACCCGAGAGGGATCCGCGAATCTCATAGGGAGCGAGCTCGGCCAGGAAGACCGGCACGACCGTTGAGGCACCGCCGACCGCGAGGCCGAGCAGGATGCGACCGACGACCAGTGTGCCGAGGCCGGGTGCGATGACTACTGCGACGGTTCCCGCGAAGAATAATACGGCCAGCAGGATGATGGTTTTGCGGCGGCCCCAGGCGTCAGAGAGGCGGCCGCTGAGGATCGCGCCGAGCGCTGCCGCGAAGATGAGGGAGCTGGCAACGACACCCTCGGTGAAGGGGGTGAGCCCAAGTTCGGCCGACATTGGGCGCAGTGCGCCGTTGATCACACCGGTGTCGTAGCCGAAGAGAAGGCCGCCGAAGGTGGCGATCAGCGCTACAACGCCGAGTCTGCGTCGGTGAGGTCCGTCCGTGAGCGGAGGGAGCTTCGCGACGCCCTGATCTAAATGTACGGCCATGGTTTCCCCTGCCTGACGCAGCCCTACAGCCACCGCGTCGTCATTTTTGTTCCCGAGCGGTGTTGCGCGGGTGCGCTGTTCGTGAGCCTATCTAATGTCTTATCAAAAGGACAAACCCTAGGCTTGGGGGGGTGTTTGTTTGGCACTGTTTCTGTGGCGTTTCTGGGTGTTTTTTGATTTGTCTACACAATCCGACATGGATCCGGGCCTATGCTGGCGGGGTGAGTCATCTTCTGTCCGAGTTGCCCGCGTATGCGTGGCTACTGCTCGGCGTGGCCGCGTTTCTTGTGGGGTTCTCAAAGACCTCACTGCCCGGGATAAATACGGTGTTGATCGCCATTTTTGCGGCATTGATGCCGGCAAAGCAGTCGACCGGGGCGCTGCTGGTTTTGCTGATTGTCGGGGATATCTTTGCGGTGTGGACGTACCGGCGGCATGCTCGATGGCGGGTGCTTCTTCGGCTTGCGCCTGCCGTTGTTGGTGGACTTTTGCTTGGGGTGCTGTTTTTGGCTTTGGCCGATGACTCTTCCGTTCGGCGGGTTATCGGGGTGATTCTGCTGGTTGTCGTGGCGTTTACCGTTTGGCGGCGGTGGTTTGCTGGTCCTGCGGCTTCTGCTGCCACTGGCAGCCCTGGGCCCGGTGCCCGCTGGGCCAGCATTGGTTACGGATCGCTGGGCGGCCTCACCACGATGGTGGCCAATGCGGGTGGGCCCGTCATGTCCATGTACTTTCTGGCCGCGCGCTTCCCGGTGAAGGAGTTTCTCGGCACTGCAGCGTGGTTCTTCGCCATGGTGAACGTGGCGAAGCTGCCGTTCTCGGTGGGGCTTGGGTTGGTGACCTGGGGGAGCTTGGTGCTTGACCTGGTTTTGATTCCCGGGGTGATTGCTGGGGCGCTCCTCGGGCGGTGGGTCGCTTCGAGGGTGCCGCAGCGGGTGTTTGAGGTTGGGGTGTTGGTGGTTACTGTTGCGGGGGCTGGGTGGTTGTTGGTTTAGGTGGGGTGGAATGCACCTTGTCGTGATTCACAAGATCACTACTACACTCCGCGATGTGTCTCTCGATTTGAGTGCAGAACGAGACTTGACAATGCCTGGCATCACTTACAAGTAACCGTCAGCGCGGAAGACAAAGCCACCCTGACACCCACCGACTTCGCCGATGGGTCACCCAAGACTAGTCGCCACCGGCGTAAACAAGTTCGGCACTCAGGTGGAAATCACCGAAAGGTACTCGAGTCAGATACATAGCCTTTGACGACCGAGTCACCATCATGGAGTCCGTGGTCGTCAGATTCACCTAGATGCGCGGAGAGCTCGGAGACCAGGCGCTGAAAGTCCTGCTCGAGGCTACTAGCAGATAGAAGCAAAACCCCGATTGCGGCCTTTTGATGTGCATTCATGAAATTTAGCCCTCTCCGACTCCAAGAAATTGTCGAACATAGAGGTCCCCGTCTGAAAATACCTCTGCCTATTTCATCTACGTGAGCGACCTCGCGGCCAAGGCAACCTGGCTACAGTCCAACGCGTTGCGCATCAAGCCAACGCTTGTTAGGAAGCGTCGACACCCCTGGTGCTAGAGGGAGACTTGCTTGTTCCAATCGCGGACGTGCATGCCGATCCGCTCGACATCAGGCAGGGCGAGCGACCCGCTGTGCATGATGACGTTGCGCGACCGCTCCAGCGTGGAGAACAACGAAGTGGCCCAGTCCACACGTGGAACATACGCTTCAAAGCACTCCCAGTTCTGTTGCATGATCTGTGGAAGGTGGCCCAGTTCCGTATAACTCAGGAGGT
Source organism: Leucobacter coleopterorum (assembly GCF_011382985.1). Lineage (GTDB taxonomy): Bacteria > Actinomycetota > Actinomycetes > Actinomycetales > Microbacteriaceae > Leucobacter > Leucobacter coleopterorum. The sequence goes on along the minus strand of NZ_CP049933.1, from coordinate 139,384 downwards.
CGTCACCACGGACGCCATGCCACTTGACCTTCTCTTCGTCAGTACGTCGAGTGTCAACGAACTTGCGGATCTTCTCAGAGACACCCTTTTCCCACCAGCCCTCGCCGTAGGTGTCAATCAGCACCTTCTTGACGAAGCGTCTCACGGACATCTCGAAGACGGCGATCGCTGTGTAGACCGTCGACATGAGGCGTGCCTGAGTGAGCAGGTCCTCGTCGAACAGTTCGAAACTGAGCGCCTCGGCCACCTCAGTCTCGTCCAGATCGATCCGACGTACACGCCCTGCCGTGTCGAGCGCTTCCTCCGCGAGCATGCCCCGGTAAACGAACTCGTAGATCTGCTCGTGCTGAGCGCTCACCGGAAGTGCTCCCGGAGGGCCTTGAAGATCGCGTTGTAGACCGCAGGATCTCGGGATTCTGGCAATTGGATATTGATGTTGTAGGCGAGGCTACCAAACGGCGGTACAACGGCGAGCGGCGGCTGGCCGTTCGTGGCAGACGGGGTAACGCCTTCGGGCGACTCCTGCGCAGGCGGGGACTCTTGCCGGGCGTCCGGTTTCGGCGCGGTCGCAAAGTCGGCGTCCTTGACCAGCGCCGTGAAGGTTCCCGCCATCTGCGTCAAGACCCTATCGGTAAACGCGCCCTCCGAGAGGGTCTTCATCTTGTTCTTAACGTCTTGGTTCGACATCTCGTGTGCGTTCCGGTTGACGCGGAACAGATCTTCATATGCGTCCCGAATTCCCTCGGCCAGCACGAGCGCGGATTGCGTCTGATCGAGGTATCGATGATAGCGGGCGGTCGGGACGCCCGAGTCGTCCAGGAACCCGAGCGTCTTCAGTACATTGATGATTGCGCGATCGTTCGAGTTCTGGTAACCCAAGCCCTCAAGGAACTTCTGGGTGAATCGTGGCGGCGCCTGTGCCGCCTGCACGGCCTGGAGAATCGCCGAGGTGTTCTTGAATGACGTGAGGTACGCGTTAGGGAGGCTCATGGCCATAGTCTATGTGAAGGCACTGAGGCTCGTCTCCAACTTCTACAATCACATGTCTCTGTTGCATAGAGGAGCCTATAACGATCTGAGTCAATTATCGACACGACGCTGGCTTCCCACAAAACCGTGCTGCTCTAATTTCAAGTGAATCAACCTCATTCCGCCGCAAGTGATCTTGAACCATTAAAGTTCCTTACCGCTCCATGGTCATCCTGAAATTTGGAGTGCGGCCTCGTTCCATCTCACGTTGCTGAGCGATCTCGATGCGCTCATCAAGGTGCCGTGCGGCATAAAGTTCCCCCAACTTGACCATAGCCCCAATGGACGCCTTGGAGATGACTTCCAGGTCTTGCCGTAGTCCGGGTTCCAGATCACGGCCGTGTGCCAAGAGCAGCTTGGCGGCGTTCGCTTCAACTGCACTCACAGCCATAGCCCCACTGCCGCTCCCCATCATCCTTGGCAGAATTAGTGAGCACTGAGAGGAAAGTCGGGATTGCCACGGTCTTCACAGCATCGTTGGTCACATTTACCAAGCGCCCACCACGATAGTCAGAATCATCCTTCGCCTGATCGACCAGCGCCCCGAGCACTTCAAGACCAAGAAGCGCACGTCCGCTGTCTGGCACGATCGCGTGATCGGCAGCCCAGTACAGTGTCTTCATCGTGTCGTCGTGCTGCCGGAACTTGTGAAGTTGTTCCGCTGCCTTCGCGGCATGACCCGCCGCCCGGTCTGCAACTGCCGAAGACTTTTCAGCTGCTCTCGCGGAGCGTTCGGCGGATTCAGCATTGCGTAGAGCTGTCTGGTTAGCCTCTTTGCTACTGCGCCGCTGCGAACGAGCAACCATCAACGTGCCGAAAAGAGCGATCAGCGTCGGAACTGCCGCCACCACGATTGCGAGCCACCACGGTACCGAAGCATTTCCCATACCTGCAAGGATACTGAGAGGTCTGTTCGACGCCACCGCCCGCGATGGCTCATCCCGCCCGGACTAGAGCTTAGGCGGGAACACTCCGGTCGCCGCCGTTCGCACTGACGACACAAAGGCGCGGTTGAGCGGGTCAGTATCATCAAACCATTCGAGAGCGGCCAACTGCTCCAAGTCGGTAACGTAGAGACTGGGCCAGGTTGCGCTCAAGACTTCAGCATCGCTTGGGTTGGCGTAACTGAGCGCGTCAGAGCAAATTGGCACCTGCCGCTCCGCGAAGTGAGGCAGCGTTGCCCACAGACGATGCCGTCCGTTGGTCAGGGAATCGAACCAGGGATCAACCCGTACGGCTTCGGCATGTCGGAACCAAGAGGAAATGATCTTAAGCTCGGTAGCGGTCAGGCTGCTGGAGTCTCGGTCGATGTTCACGAATCCGTAGAGGTCGTTCTCGTCGTCGGTCTCCCAGCCGCCATTGGCGAGAGCATCACCCACGTCTGCGACAACCTCCGCTATGAGAATCCAGCGCTGTTGATCGCGATCGTCCCATCTCGACCTACCACCGTCATCAACGTCGGGATCGCTCGAGACCCAGGCACGAAGCTGGCTTGCAGGTGCACGCCACCAAAATCTCGGTGTCGCAACAGGGATGGAGATCGTCATGAGAGTCCTTTACGGCTGGATACCTACAGATGCTTATCTCAACCCTATGCAGCACCACCGACAGGGCCGAAGAAGCTCTTGAAATGGATGGATGCGACTCGCGACAGGTCTCGCATGAGTACGGTCTACTCATCTACGGTTGAAATGGCACCTACTTTGAGGGGTCACCCTAGGCTTCGTCGCGCCTCCAGTCCTCGCTAGAGAGTCTTAGCTGGACACCTGCTGCTGCGAACGCCGAGCTCAGAGTCCAAGATCCTCGCGAAGGCAAGAAGCCGTGATTAAGCAAATGATTGCCAGTGGCACTGAGGGCGACACTGACAAGCACCCGAGCATGGAGTTCGCGAAGATCGCTGCGCGGAGAACGCTTGAGATCCCGAACCGCCACCGCAATGTCAGCAGAATCAATTTAGTCACAGTCATTGGAATCGAATGGACAACTGGGCAATCCTGCACACCGCCACTTGCGGTTGGGTGGAGGTCCGAAGGAACTCCTTCTCAAACAAGTTCCACCGGCAGGTGCTCGGCACGAAACGCCTCAAGGAGATCCTCAGGAGGCGGCACGTTGCAGCCCGAACCAACGAGCGCGCCGAACCGATTCCGCTACCCACGAAAGGCAAGTCCAAAAATGAGCCCGATCAGCATGACACCTCCAGCCTCAAGTTCTATGATTGCATATACGCAATCACCGAAGGAAGGGCCATGGACGCAGCAACGATCGTGAAGCGCATTCGTTCCACGAACGGCATCACCCGCAAAGAACTGGCTGAGCTCGCCGCCCTTTCGCCGTCAACGGTTGGCCGGATTGAACGTGGTGAGATAGATCCGACATGGGGAACCCTAACCCGACTTCTCGCTTCCACCGGCTACCAGATCAACGGGGATTCGCTTGTCTCTGCTGGCGATGCCTCGGCTGTCGCAGCGGCCCAACCTTTACTCAGTGCCGTGATGACCGCGCTGGAGCCGAGCACACGAGCACTACGCACTTCTATCGTAGCTTCAGCACAAGATACTGCAGCCGCAGCAGCTCAAGACATCGCAAGGCTTGATTGGTCCGAGGCTTGGAAATCGGTCGTGAAATCGATCACTGATCCACGGATTCCATTACCGTCAGTAACGAGCGAGTGGCGGAACCGTTGGGAGCGTGCGGGTTGGCTAGATGAAAGTACAGACGCAAATGACTTCGTCACCTTGGCCATTTCGGCAGGCAATGCCGCGAAGATTAGCCGGAGAAACACAGTCCAACGAGCGGTGGATGCCCCAGAAGGATGGCAAACACTCGCACGACGCTTGGGGAGGCAGAAGAAAACTACGCCGTATCAGGCCTAGTTGCGATGAGAGAAGATCGGACAGTGGCAGAGGCCAACATGCCAGTCTTCTACGTTGAAGATCTCATCGCCCTTGCAGATCGTTACGGGTTTCCCCCCGCAGCCTCTGGCCAAGGCGTCTTGCTCCTTGAGTCGGGCAACGGGGAGCTTGACCAAGTAGAGAACGAAGCAGGCATACGCTTTGTTCCTCGTTCTCTGGCGCTACTCGATGCCCTCGCTGGCTCCGGGCGAGAGCCCGACAAGGCGGAAAACGAACTCCGAAAGCTACTTGCGGCATGAGTGAGCTCATTCGCCAGCCCGTCAACATGCCGCCAGACGACACAACTCGTGATGGAGACCTGGGGGTGACACCCCAGCTTCTCGGGGATGATCCGAATCTCGAACAGCGCATGACAGAACTTGGCTACGAAACCGCCCGCACGGAGCGCCCCGGCGTATGGTCTCCAATCACACAGCGGGATCGCGCCATCTACGACCGAGACAGCGTGGACCTGATCTCACCTATGAGCCTGTCTCGCGACGGCATTGCCTCAAAACGAAAGATCCGCGCGGCACGAGTCGGATCGCATGGAACCCACGTGGTGTCCGCGACCGAAGGAACAGAGCTCAGCGTCACCGATCGCAAACGTCGCGGCAATGGTCGCCGACGCTTGGGGCGATCGGACCCGTGAAAGCGAGTTTCGCGCGTTCATCGTTCGCTGGCGCAAGAATTACCCGCAGTGAACCCCGCCCTAGGCCTCGTCATGCACCGTAACCGCATACCCATCAGGATCGGCAAACGTGAACATCAGGCCGAACGGCCCCTGTTCTGGCGCGCGCAGAATCTCAGTACCGGCGGCGGCAAGAGCGTCGTGCAGATCCCGCACCGCATCGAAGCGCTTCGCAGCTAGCCCTCTAACGACTCACCCCGCGTAGCGCCGGACTACCCCAGCAAGCATCCCCCGACACACATCCCCCTGCCGACCATCTGGATAGATCGTCGCCGTCACATTAGTCAGCACCACTGTGGAATTCACCACGAGCAGGATCTCGAACAGCAAATCAGTTGCGGCAGTGCGGTCAAGCTCTGGCAGCGCGACCATCAGCGCATCGACCTTGCCGGCGGTCTGGGCCAGGCGATCCTTAAGCGCGACCGGGGTCGGCAGCTCAAGAGCTTCCCAGTGCAGTAGACGCGCAAGGGTGGGATCTTGCGCTCGAGACTCAGCGAGGCCAAGCGCGTACTCAAGCACTGCCTGCTCACCAAAGCCGGTAATCGGATGGGAATCCGTGACCTCGGCAAGCCGTGACTCGAGGACCGCGGTGAAAAGCCCCACCTTGTTTTCGAAGTAGTGATAGATGCGCTCCTTGTTTACCCCCGCTTCGGTGGCGATGCGGTCGACCCTGGCACCGGCTAGGCCGTGCACGGAGAACTCTTGTGCGGCCGCATCAATGAGCCGCTTCCGCGTGAGAGCTGGGTTTCGGGACACACCCCAACCTTACCAACTAAACAGTTGGTAAGCGTAAGGACAGCCATGAAACCCACACTTCCCCAAGATGGCTTCACGCACTCGCAACGTGGCTCGTCATCTTTCCATCGGTGGCGCTCGGCCAGTGGCTCATGAGCGGACTGCCCGAATCGGTGCCGCTGATCCTTCGCGCTTTTGTGCTCACCCTCGTCATTGTTCCCCTGGCGGTCTACGTCGGGGTTCCGTTCGTCACGAAGACACTGACGCGCATCTTGCCTTCACTGAAGCAGGTGAGCGCACCGTGATCTCACGGCTCAACAGCCACACAGTCCCGGGCATCTCCGACGCCGTTCGCGCGCACGGACTCGTCTTCATTTCAGGGCAGATCGCGGATCCGGAATCCCCCCGGCACCTTCGAGGAACAGGTCGACACCGCGTTTGCAAGGTTGCACGGGATCCTCGACAACCTCGGAGCCTCAAGCCGTGATCTGCTGCGTCTCAACCTCTACGCTACGAAGCTCCCCTCGCGCGACCTTTCGACGTTACGCCGGATTCGCGACCGCTGGGTAGACGCGGAGCACCTGCCCGCGAGCACGCTCATTGGGGTCGAAGCTCTCGCACTCCCCGGGCTCGAGTTCGAGGTTGATGCGGTTTGTGTTGACCTCGGCTGGCAGCCCTGAAACACTCACTCCGGGAACACCCGTCGCGAGATCGCTTGCACGTCTGCGTCAAGACCATCTACCCGATTTTCGAGGCGGTCGAGACGCCGGTCAACCTGGTCGATTCGGTGATCAACATGGTCGAAACGCAGGACCATCTCAGTTTTCAGGCCGTCAAGTCGCTCGTTCACAACCTCGAATTTCGAATCGATGGAATCGAACTTCGAATTTACCGCGTCGAACTTCGACGACAGCGTCCTGGTGAATGACTGCGTAATAACCGTGACGAGCCCGATCATTGTCGCTGCGAACACTCCGATGAGGGTCCAGACCTGCGGTTCGTTCATGGTGATCATGCCTCCTATTCTGGTGGGTTTCAGAATAGATTTCCAGGGATAAGGCCCAGATCAAGCACTAAAAATGCAATCTGTGGATAAGTTGCCCAAGGTGGCCTAATAACCCTTCCTGTTAGCGAAGGTCAATGCATCACAAAGACCCAACCGGCACGATCTCACGCGACCGTCACCTCGTTTCGCTGAGCTTCTGCTGCTTGGTGTCCAGGCATGCTGCGATAACCCCCAGCTGTGCGGTTCGGGATCACGTGCCCTCGGTCTTCATAGTGCCGGAGCGCCCTCGCACTGACCCCGCTCAATCTGGCGAGTTCACCGATCTGCATCGTAGATATCTCCTACTCAATTTGACCTTCACGCTAGCGTGAAGCCATACCGTCTTATTCCATGACGACTCAACCCACCAACCGGACTCCCTCTGTAACGCGGCAGCGCGCCACAATCTTCCACGGCTACGGTGCGACACCGGAGGATCACTGGTTCCAGTGGCTGGCTGACCAGCTCAAGGCAGCCGGGGCCCCGACCCTGGTCCCAGCCCTGCCAGACCCGCTTGAGCCAGACCCACAGCAGTGGGAGGACACGGTTTCTATGGCCCTGGGCATTCCTGACGAACACACGGCGGTCGTGGCACACAGCCTCGGTTGCCTCACCGTGCTGCGTTACCTCGGTTCTATCAACGAAGACTGGCAGCTGGGCACTCTCGTGCTTGTCTCCGGCTTTGTTGACCGGCTTCCGGCACTCCCAGATCTTGATTCATACGTTGGCGCTGGCTACGATCCGGCTGAACTTCGAAGTCACATCAACCGCATTGTCATCATCCGATCCGACAACGACACGCTTGTGCCACCTCACCTCACCGACCGGGTTGCCGAGCGGTTTGGGGCAGAGGTTCACGTCGTCGCTGGTGCTGGGCATTTTCTTGCTTCGGACGGGTTCAGCACACTGCCTGAAGCGCTTGAAGCCGTGTGTTCTTAACGCTCCAGCATGAGGCGGTGAACGCCTAATCCCCAAGGAGTTCTGGTGAAACCTCGCGACCCGAGGCGGCCACGAGCAGGTCAACAGCTTTACCCCTCACCTCAAGCCCGTCACCCCAGGCAGATCCCGTCTCTGTATCAACGAGCCGACACCCCGCGGCTCGCTCACGGCTCCCTCCAAAGGACACTGGCGTGCGCAGTTGATACGCGAGTGCCTCATGCACAGCTGCAGCGGGGTACTCGCCCGGGATCTGCAGCGGCCTGCGAATGTCTTCTCCATGCACGATTGCTTCGACGAGGCGCGTTGCCAGCTGCGCGGGTGGGGTCTTTGTCAGCTCAAGCACCTGTCGAAACTCAGCGAGGGTTTGTTCGGGATCATCGCGTTTGCAACGCCTCACACCGGCTTCGTTGGCGCGGTCGAAGTCACCGCGCGAGCGCACCATACTCCAGACAAAGCCCGCTTTTCCGGTCTTCGCCGTATCGACCAGGTGTGCGAGCACATCGTGCACCGTCCAGCCCGGGCAGAGTGAGGGTGTCTCCCAACGCGACTGGTCGAGCGACGCGAGATCACTGATCAGCCGCCGCCGTTCCGCGTGAACGACCGCCCAGACCTCTGATTTGGACAGTGACATGCTTTACCTCACAGCTCGTGGTTGCTACCCGCTTCGAGGATAACTCGGCCGCCACCTCCCAGCCTCGCTGTTGAGGTGGAGTGAAGCCCTCAGCCCAGGCCCTCAGACCCTCAGACCCTCAGACCCTCAGACCCTCAGACCCTCAGCGAGATTGCAAAATTACATGATTTCCCGCGGACATTCATGTAATTTTGCGCTCTCGCATGGGGTGTCGGGGCTCAGGGTGAGCTGTAAATACTCATACCCCAGCCGCGTCACGAGGTCGGGAAAGTCGGGCAGGTGCACCGAGTCGTTGTAGGGCGTCGAATCCAACGCAATACGTACCGTTAGGTTCCTCACCTCCTGGCGAAATGCGTGCACTCAAAGATGTGCTCGCGCGTGCGCTTGGCAATCGGGAATGGCCTATCGATATCGCAGCCGTACATGTCTTGCTCGACGATCGCGAAGATGTCGGGATCAATCTTGGCGACGGCCTCAATGACCGGGGCAAGGTCCGGGATCCCATTCGGCGGCTCGATCATGATGCCATCGGCGACGGCCTCGGCGAACGGCTGGTCATTCTTGAGCACGTCGAACAGCAGCGTCGGATCCACCTGCTTCAGGTGCAGGTAGCCGATACGCTCCGGGCGATCCTCAATGAGCTTGACGTTGTCGCCGCCGTAGTAGGCGAAGTGGCCGGTATCGAGGCAGAGGTTTGTGTAGCGCGGGTCGGTCTCGTCGAGAAAGCGCAGCACCTCGCGGGTCGTGCCAATGTGGCTGTCGGCGTGCGAGTGGAACTGCTGCTTCATGCCGAACTGCTCGAGCAGCGCCTTGCCGAGGCGGTCGTGGCCTGCGCCGAGCTTTGTCCATTGTTCGTCGGTGAGTGTACGCGGCTCGAGTTGCTCGCTCGTTGCGTCGCTGCGCCACAGGTCCGGGATCACAACCAGGTGCTCGGCACCGAGTTTTGAGGCGAGACCGGCAACCTTCAGCGCCTGATCCCAGGCGCGCTGCCACTGATCCTCACCCTTGTGGAATCCCGTGAAGACCGTGCCCGCCGAGAGCTTCAGGCCGCGCTTGCCGAGTTCGTCTTCGAGTTCGTGTGCGTCGGTCGGCAGGTACCCGTAGGGGCCGAGCTCGATCCACTCGTAGCCAGCCTCGACGACCTCATCGAGAAAGCGCTGCCACGGCACCTGCTTGGGGTCATCGGGAAACCAGACGCCCCACGAATCGGGAGCGGTGCCGATGCGGAGACCGGGGTTACTCGTGGGGAGCGTGCTCATGTTGGTCGAACCTCTCTGTCGACGACCGCGTCGACGGTATCTGATTCTCAGTGTAGCCAATAATTGATAGGACAATAGGCCATACTTGCAAATACCACAGCTGGCTCGGCGGGGTTCAGAATCCGCCTCTCGCGTGAGCGCGGATCAACCTTTTGGCGACGCACAGGGTTGCTGTGCGCTCACACAACGTCAAGGAAGAGGCAAGAGCAGGGTGCCCTCGTCAAAACCCGGCCCAGCGTGCCGAAACCCAAGACGCTCGTAGAGACCGCGCGCGGGATTGCCCTCTTCGACGCTGAGGCTCAGGCTTTCTAGGTGTCGCGTTTGGGCCTCGCGGATCACGCTACGAATGAGGTCCGCGCCAATCCCACGGCCACGAAACTCCCCATCAACCCAGACACTGAGCTCGGGCACATCGACACTGACAAATCCGTAGCCAGGTTCACCCTCGTCAAAGAAGGTCAACCAGGCCACGCCGAGGATCCGACCTTCGCTGTCCACCTCGGCTAAGCCGAAGTCAGACCCACCCGGCCATGCATCAAAATAGTGGCTAAACTCCCTCCGAGACCGAACATCTTCAAGCGTGAAACGCTCACTCACTCGATTCACGTTCTCAAAGGTTGCGCGTTCAAGCACAGTTCGATCGGCAACAGTCAGGTGTCTTGTGGGCATACTCCCAATGTAATACCCGAACCCTGTACCCAACTTGATGTTTAAAAACCAAACATCAAGGCAGTAGTATGAGCAAATTATGTTTACAGAGTTTTTGAGGGATCAGGCGTTTGCTATCGCTTGGCTAGGCTTGATGGCCGCTGGGTGGTTCGGGTGGTCACAGGAGAGCCCCAAGCCCAATCTCCGAGGATGGCTCGGTACTGGTTCAGTCGTTGGGTTCTTAACCGCAACAGCATTCGGGATCCTTGTGTGGCGCAACTGGGCGACATCAACCGCGCTTGAGGGGCGCTACTGGATATTCGGCCTCATCGTCTTGATCGAGGCCGTCCTCATCGGCGGTGGCTGCATTATCCTGGCGCGCCGCAAACAGAAGAGGTGGTACGGCTGGTGGATTGGGCTGTGTGTTGCGTTGCATTTCATACCCCTAGCTTGGGTATTTGAAGACTGGTCTTATCTGGCACTGACTCTCGTTCAGGTCGCTGGGCTCACTCTCATGCTGCCCACTCTCAAAAGGGGCGACTACCCGACGAGCCGGTGGGCATGCCCCTGGATCGCCCTAACTTTCCTCGCATTTGCTCTTATCTCGGCAACCATCTTCTTGATCAGGTACGGCTACCCGCTCTGAATCAGAGCCTTCACCGGTAGCCTTGGGATGCAAACATCACCGCGTCTGGGGGGTCGCCGGAGTGGTCCACAACCGCACTATCGTGTCGAAAAGGACCTCAGGATCCGGTCTTTCCCGCGACCTGAACCCCTGAGTAACCAAGGTTCAAGTAAATCTATGGTGTGACAGTTTCTGCTGCGGAAGTAGGAGCTCGCACCCGTCACCGTGCCCGAGAGCTGGTTGGCACAGAACATGTCTACCCGGGTTGCTGCGAACGATCGGATCAACTACAAGGTTATGCAGCCCAGTAGTATCGCCCCACGCCCCGAATCCTCCGGGCCTGCAAAGCAAAACCAAGGACGAGGACAGTGACAGACAAGAGGAGGGCCGCCATGAGCGTTGTTCCCGTCTGCGGCAGCCTCGCGGGCGGAGGCCCTTCAGACCCGGGGAACGTCAGAGGCGGCGCCGATAGCGCGAGCGTGCTCACCACCGGGTCAAGTGGTGGGACTCCCTCGGGAACACTAGCCGTTGCCGTGGCCACATTAAGCACACTCCCCTGCGCAATATCAGCTGCTGTTGCCGTGTATGTCGGTGCGCTGCACACTATGGTCGCACCGGGTCTCAGCACATTAGTCGGACAACTCACAGGCCCAGCCAAAGGATCAGTGACCTTGAGGTCGGTGAGGGACACATTGCCGATGTTCACAAGGGTCAGCGTGTAGTCAATTTGCTCACCAACATCTACATAACCGTTACCGTTGGCATCGCTGACCTTGGCTTCTTTTGTCATGGTCATTGCCGACAGCGGGAGGCCTGTGGGTGTTGTCGTTGTGTCCGTTGCGGCGGGATCGTCTGGATCAAGCACGAGACCACCGGCTGGTGTAGCAGTGACAGTGGCCGTGTTCACTAGATTTTCGGCGAGAATGTCGGCTTCTGTGACTGTGTAAAGGCCCGCTGTACAGTTGGTCTTAGCGCCTGGAGCCAACGTTGTGTCGACACATGCTACGCGTCCCACCTTTGGATCTTCGACCTCAATGCCAGTCGCGGACACCGTGCCTGTGTTCGTAACGACAAAACGGTAGACAACAGTTTCGCCAAGGTCGGCCACACCGTTACCGTTACCGTCATTCAGTGACGCGGATTTCGTCAATGCAATCGAGGCAATAGGCGGCGCCGTAGGCGTCGTAATCTGGTCAGTGGGCGGCACCAAGGATGGCGTACCGACAGGAGGTGTTCCTTGCCCGGTGGCGACGTTAGTGGCGCCACCGGCGATCAGGTCTGCCTCGGTAATAACGTAGGAATTGTCAGATGTGCAGGTGGTGGAGGCTGTAAGCGGAAGCGTCGTTGCCGCACAGGTCACGTTGCCCGCTTTTGGATCATTCACTCCGACACCGGTCAGCGTCAGGTTTCCTGTGTTGGTAAGAAGGAATGAGTAGTCGATTGTTTCGCCGAGATCCCCCAGCCATTGCCATTAGCATCGTTGAGACTTGCCGATTTAGCCAGGCTCATCGCCGGTGCTGGCGCCGCGGTTTGCGTCTGCGATGTTCCTGTCGGCGGCAGAATAGGTGCGACTCCATCTGGCGGGTTGCCGTTTGCTGTCGCTAAGTTGTCGACGGTGCGGCTGATAATGTCAGACTCAGTGGTGATGTAAGGAGCATCTGCCGTACAGGTTGTACTGTCACCCGGCGCGAGCGTTGTCGCGGGACAACTCACTGACCCGGCATCCGGGTCCGCAACGTTTACCCCGGTAATCGTCACGTTGCCGATATTGCTGACTAGAAAAGAGTAGTCGATTGCTTCACCTATATCGGCCAACCCATTGCCATTCGCATCAACAAGATTCGCTGTCTTCACGATTGACAGCCCCGCCTGAACGGCAGGGGTTGGTGTGGTGATGGTGTCGGTCGGGGGAGGAAACCCGACGTTTGGCGGTGGCGTCGCGTCCGCGGTCGCCACATTAGTGACACCCCCTGCTATCAAATCTTCTTCGGTGACGGTATAGGGCGCGTCAGCGGTACAAGTCGCAGTTGCACCAGGCAGGAGCGGGGCAGCCGGGCAGGTAACAGATCCCACTTTCGGATCGTCAACCGTGAGGCCGGTTAGGCTAAGTGTGCCCGTATTAAGCAACGTGAAAGTGTATGCGATGGTTTCACCAACATCCGCCAATCCGTTGCCATTAACATCATTAATCGTGTCATCTTTCGTGAGCGACAATCCCGCCCCTGGCAGAGAAGTCGGCACCGTAACAATTTCTTCCGGCGGTGTCACTCCCGGACCTCCGGGAGGTGGTGTGCCCGTTGCCGTCGCGGTATTTTGAATACCACCGGCAAGCAGGTCTGCGTTCACCACGGTATAAGGCGCGTCTGAGGTACAGGTCACACTTTCTCCAGGAGCCAACGTGGTAACGGGACAGGTCACCAGTCCAATCATCGGGTCAGTCACGCTCACACTTGTGAGGGTCAGGTTTCCGGTATTCGTGACAAGAAACGAATAGTCGATCGTTTCCCCGACGTCAGCAACATCGTTGGCGTTTGTGTCGTTCAGCAACGCAGTTTTCCGCATGGCGAGTCCACTAGCTGCTGGAGGAGTCGGGGTAGCTACAGTGTCAGTTGGCGGCGTGAAAGCAACTCCAACAGGAGGGGTAGCATTTCCCGTCGCTGTGTTGACCACGCCAATACCGATCACATCGGCCTCAGTGACCACGTAAGAACTGTCCGCCGTGCAGGTTGTAGAAGCGCCCGGTGCCAACACTGTGACGGGGCATGTCACCGGGCCAGCTTTTGGATCTGAGACACCCACATCAGAAAGCGTTGTGTTCCCGAGGTTTGTCAGCACGAATGAGTAGGCAATCGTCTCTCCGGGCTCTGCGAGACCGTTTCCACTACTGTCGGCTAGAGTCGCTACTTTGCGAAGGCTCATCGCTGCGGTTGGTAATGCGGTTCCCACTCGCACCGAGTCCGTGGCCGGAACGATCGCAGGGACCCCAGGGGGCGTCGTGGCGTTTGCCGTCGCCGTGTTCACAACACCACCTGCGAGCAGGTCTGCTTCCGTCACGGTGTAGGCGGAAACAGCAGCGCAGGTTGTGGAGGCCCCGGGCGCCAACAATGTAGCGAGACAAGTGACTGATCCAGCCAACGGATCGCTAACAGTCACGTCAGTCAGAGTCACGTTCCCAGTGTTGGTTAGCGCAAACGTATAGTCGATTGTTTCTCCCGCATCTGCCCCACCATTTCCATTGACATCGTTCAGGGAAGCAGACTTTACAAGCGTCAGGGTTCCACCGGCCGCAACCGTTGGGGTAGTGACCGTGTCCGTGGGGGGCGTGATCGCCGGTACTCCAGATGGCGGTGAGGCGTTACCCGTAGCGGTGTTCGTGACTTCACCAGCTAGTACATCTGCCTCCGTTACCGTGTATGGATTGTCAGCAGCACAGGTCATGGCTGCCCCAACAGCAAGAACTGTCGCCGGGCACATCACCGCACCCGCAAGCGGATCACTGACACTCACCCCTGTGAGCGGCACATTTCCAGTGTTCGACAGTTCGAAGGTATACGCAAGCGTTTCTCCAATATCCGCCGATCCGTTTGAATTTGTGTCGTCGAGAAGGGCTGACTTGACAATTGAGAGCCGGGGTTGCGACTCAGTAATGCTGACTGAGACCGACGACGTGTCTGTCACCGTACCCACAGCAGGGGAGTCCGCAGTAACTGTGGCCGTGTTTGTTAAATACTGTTGCACTGATTCCGGCCCAGTGACCACGTGGCTCCCTGTACAGACCATCGATGCATCAGGACCGCCCGAAGGTCCCAGCGTGCTGGAAGGGCAGGACACGTTTGAAATGAGGGGGTCAGTCACAACAACACTGTCGATTGCCTCCAACCCAGAGTTTGTCACCACGAACTGATAAGGAATGGTTTCACCAAACCCGTAACTCGAGGGTTGCGGTGTGGTTCGATCGATCTGTTTCGTTAATTCAATCTCACCCAACGCCTCGACGGTGGTAATCACCACATTGCGAATGAGATGAACATCTGTAATGCTCCCTGTTGAGCCAGCGAACCCAAATTTGTACGTGGGAGGAGCTGCGTCAGCCATGGTGTAGACCGCGATCGTCTGGTAAGAATCACGTCCACCATCGAAGTCAATTTCTACCGTCACGGTGGGGTAAACATCGGGAGATACCGTGACGCGAGTGTTACGAACCGCGGCGTCAGGACCGGTCGCATTCCGCAACGATCCGGGCAGAGTGGATGGACCAGACGGAGCGACAGCTGTTGAGGTGAGGTAACAGTAGCCAAACATGCCATCACCGGGACCACGCAGTGCGACGGTGTTGCGGACGGTAGCAGAGGGAATCGGAGAGGGGACCGCACATCCGGCACCTTTGCCAGCACCATTATTGACGAAGTTCCCCCATGCATCGAGTCCAACGCCGAGATAGCCTCCGTCTACTCCGGGGAGTGAGTCGTTCTGTGCGTAACCGAGCCCACCGCCCGTTGTGCCGAGCGAAGAGAGGACCCGTGAGCCGTCTGTGAGGAAGAAGCCAATTCCGTCTGCGCCACTTCCTCCGTATTGAGCTTGATCAAACTCCACGACCAGTCCGGCACGGGACGGAAGCGCCCTGTCGAACACCATGCCACCGGCCCGATTCTGTGCCACGTCCGTCAACTGCAGCCAGCCAGGAGTTACTCCCGGGGTGGGAGTTCCGTTTGTGTGACCCTGGCAGTCGCTCAAATTGGATTCCCCTACCGGTGGGGCAGACCCAAGTGTCGCCCCGGTCAGACAGGCATCATTAAGAGCGACGGCCCGGGAATCTGCGACCGATGCCCCCGTAAATGTCTCGTTCAACAAGACGGTTCCAACCGCTTCAGCAGGTTGAACGGCACCAATGACCACCGTTGCCGAGACGAGCGCGACCACAGAAGCCATTGAAACGCGCCGACGCCAATGCCCTGGGCTTACACTACTCTGTGTCATAGCCCTGATCTTTGCATATCACCCGCCCTTGCGAAAGGCCTCGACTGGAATCAGATTGCGGGGTAGTCGTAAGCCATGCGTGCGATTCGGAGCTATGCCCACCGCTCTCAGAAGAGCCAATCATTCTGAACAACCGCTTCTGCCAGTAGGTCTCAGGTGCAATAGGTAGAGTCACCATGTCTGGGCTCGAACACAGTCAACGAGCATCGCCGCCATCTCACCGATCCCGTCGTCAATTGCCGGAATAACACGATCAAAGTCCATTGACCTCGTAAGTATGCTCACCGCGACCGGGGGTTCGCCTGAGTGCGTCACAACCGCACTATCGTGCCGAAAAGGACCCCAAGATCCGGTCTTTCCCGCGACCTGAACCCCGGGTAGCCAAAGGTTCGAGATATTCTGTGGTGTGACAGTTTTTGCTGCATCATGGCGCAAACCATGCGCGTGCCGGCCTGATTGAGCAATCCGCCACTCCACAGTGCGCTGAGTAGCGCAACTTGATCCTCTGCGGTAGTGACAGAGCCGAGAACACGATCCTCTTGAGCAAATGCAATCAGATCGTCGTCGAGATCACGTCCTGAGAATCCGGCCGACAACGTGCCGGCCCGTGCCGCCTCCACGGCGTCCCTCACGGTGTCGGCCGAGTGAGCGATTCGCGTTGCCGTCATCCCAGCATCCCTGGCCACAGCGTCAACAGCGTGCTCACCAATGTGCTGCATGATGACCGCGGCAGAAGTGTTATCTGATCCAACCAGCATCCACCGCATCAATTCGCGCCAAGTCAGGGTGACGGGATCCTCCATGAGCGAGAGTCCGGCTCCCCAGCTACCCGACTCTCCGGGCCAACCCTCACGGGTGCCGAAAGGTTTGCTTCCTCCTTGCGGTACAGCGCCACAGCCGCAAGAACTTTATACAGTGAAGCGCCCGGCCAAAGAAGGCGCTCTTGGTGTTGGATTACAGGACCGCTACCGTCAACCGCGCGCGCGACGAAAGCGAGATCTATGCCGAGTGTGTCGGCCACCTCGAGTACCGCAGACAACGTGATAGCAGCCCAGGCGCTGCTGCGCTCGCGAGGCTCAACCATGTTCCTGTCCCAGGTCAATTGATTCGAGCACGTCCCAAGCAAAGTGTTTCTCAGGATCTCGGGTATCTCTGCTGAGGACGAACTGGAACACAACACTGACCTCTAGTGCGGGGATTTCTGCTGTTTCGACAACCGCATCGAGTTCCGTCGGCCATGCGGGTGGGCCGATACTGATCGACCTCGTGAGCTTTCCGGTGCCAAGTCCCCCAATCGCGCCAAGTCGGTCAGCCGAAGAGAAGGGACCGATCATGCCATGAGCGCGAAGATCATCACGAATTGCCCTGAACGCTCCCGCCGGGGGACAGGGATGCACAAGCGCGGTTGACGGCGACACCAACGGCGAGACGACCCTGGTTTCCCACACTCCGCATCTCAACGGGGCAGATGTACGAAGTTGCTGGGTACGCACCGGTGCCATCACGATCGCAAGCGCGCCCTGGGATCGCACTTTCATGAGTGCTTCCTCAGTTGAGACCGAAAGCACACGCAGATCCACACCAGCCTTGGCAGCTCCTAGCACGAGTGCTCCGCTCCACGACTCCGGAAACCCTGGATCCACAAGCAACTCCAGCACTTGAGACCTCTGCGACAGAGCCACCGCACGGAGCCTCTCAACGTCAGCCCGTACTCGTTTCGCCTCCTCGCGCACCAGGTTTCCTGCAACGGTGAGTTCGGCCCTCTAGGTGTCCGGTCGAACAGGCGACAACCCAGCTCCTTCTCAAGTCGCTTGATTGCCTGCGACAAAGGAGGTTGGGCCATTCCTACCTCCTCCGCAGCCCGCCCAAAATGACCCGTTTCAGCCACCGCATCGAAGAGATGTAAGTGCCGTAACAGATCCATTCATCACCGCCATATCTAGAACATGCACACGTAGGTCTCATTAGCATATTGGACATATGAAAACGCGTCCAGAATGATGTTCCTATGCAGACAGCAACGAACGATCGCGACAAACTTCGAGGTGTGCTCGGAGGCCTTCTCGGCGCCCTCGCACTGAGCATGGTCGCCGGAATTCTTGTGACCGCCGCCATCACACCCGTGGTTGCAGTTGGGGCATGGCTGCCAGGTCAGCAGTAGACGTGTTTGAATCACTTCCGGACTACCTGAATCCGGGTCAACTCGCCGAGCCCTCGACCATCTATGCCCAACAGAACGGTGAGAGCGTCGAAGTCGCCACCTTTTTCTCACAGAATCGGGAAACTATCGAGTGGGACGAGGTCTCTCAGTTCGTGAAAGATGCTGCGGTAGCAGAAGAAGATCCACGCTTCTACTCCCACGGTGGGGTTGACCTGTTAGCTACTGGGCGGGCGGTGCTGCAGAACTCAACCGGGCAGAACCTTTCGGGGCCTCAACAATCACCATGCAGTATGTACGAAATGTACTCGTGCAAGAAGCTGAAGCTGAGGTCGACGACGACGCTCGCAACGCGGCCTATAAGAATGCCATGCGGCAGGATCTTGACCGCAAGCTGCAGGAGATGCGCTACGCGATCGCGATCGAAAAGCAATACTCTAAGGACGAGATTCTCTTGGGATACCTCAATATCGCACTCTTTGGACGTCAGGTGTACGGCATTGAGTCTGCCGCTCAGTACTACTTTGGGAAAAGCGCGAAGGACGTGTCTCTTCCTGAAGCAGCGAGCCTAGTTGCGATCGTAAACAACCCGTCCAAGTTGCAAATTGATACCCCGAGAACCTCGGCGCGAATCGTGATCGACGAAACAAGATCCTCGGATCGATGCTCGCACACGGAAAGATCACACAGGCTGACTACGACGCTGCCATCGGGACGGAAGTCGTGCCGAGCATTACCGAGCGCCCGGTCGGCTGCGACATCGCAGAAGCGCGGCGAAACCTCGGATATTTTTGCGACTACGTTCAGCGTTACATTCTCAACGATCCCAACTTCGGCGATTCCACGAAAGAACGACAGTTTAACTTTCAGCGCGGTGGCTTTGACATTTACACCAGCATTGACCTCGACCTTCAAGAGTCGGGTATCAATGCAATGCGTGCGAACGTACCGGCCGTGATGGACGGCATCGATATCGGTAGTGCGGCAGTCAGCGTGGAACCCGGAACGGGTCGAGTGCTCACAATGATCCAGAATCGGTTCTTCACCGCGGATCCAGAGGTCGCAAAACTCGGGAATGAGTACACCGGAATCAACTACAACACCGATTTCGAATACGGCGGGTCGGGTGGGTTTCAAGTCGGCTCCACCTTCAAAGCAATCACTTTGGCTGAATGGCTTCGTTCCGGCAGATCTGTAAAGGAAATCGTCAACACCAACGGACGAACCGAACAGTTTCAAAACTTTTCTGCCCGCTGCCTCGATGAAGGCATTTACGGTTATGGCAACTGGACCTTTCAAAACGATCAAGGTCGCCAAGCCGGCTCCCAAACAGTCGAGTACGCGATGGAGCAATCACTCAACGGTGGCCTTGTTTCCATGCAGCAGCAACTCGACCTGTGCGACACCTTCGATACGGCACAAAAACTCGGACTTCATCGGGCTACGGAACAGAACTTTAACGAAAGCCAAAACAACTACGGCACGAGAGACTTAGCGATCCTGCCCTCGACAATTTATGCAGGAACGGACGAGATCGCACCGATCACCATGGCAGCGGCGTTCGCGGCGTTCGCGAACGGAGGAAAACTGTGCACTCCGGTGCCAATCGATGCGATCAAATCACCAGATGGAAAGGACGTGCCCTTCACCCGCTCCAAATGCTCGCAGGCCGTCTCACCCGAAGTGGCGGCGGGAGTGACCTACGTGCTGCAGAACGCCGTGAATCGGGGAGTCGCGAGTCACGCTCGGTCGTCGTCTGGAGTGCCTCACTTCGCGAAAACGGGCACCACCGACGACGTAAAAGACAACTGGACTATTGGCGGCAGTAGCAAGGTGACAACCGCAGTCTGGGTCGGCAACGTAACCGGGAACGTATCGACCATGAACTTTGGCGGATGGGGAGGGCTCATGGCAGCAGACCAGTCGATCTGGCCGGCAATTATGAATGCCGCAGACCAAAAGTACGGGGGCGACCCGTTTGCTGAACCATCTAGTGTCGCACTCAGAGTGGTGGCCCAAGATGTACCGGACACAACCGGTCAAGACGTCGCGAGTGCAACCAAGCTCCTGAAAGCCGCCGGGTTCACCGTCGAAGACGGTGGTGAAACCGATTCACTCTTGGCCGAGGGACTCGTTACCGAAACCTCCCCCGCTGCTGGTACTAGTGCTCCGGCCGGGTCGGCGGTCAAGATCTTTCGGAGCGGTGCCACACTTGCAACCGTTCCCGATGTTGTTGGTGAGTTCGGCAAAAAAGCAGCCTCGAGGCTTCGAGACGCGGGTTTTGTGGATATTTCGGTGCCAAAGGAGTGCGCGGCGGAAAAAGTTAGCGCGGTCACGCCGGTGCCCGGTACCTCGACAAGAAAGAGCGACACCGTTACGTTAGCGTGCAGGTAGCGGGTCCCATCGGAACACCGCTGCCCGTGCCAAACGAGCCATCATTCGCGAGAGAGGACAGACCGATGCCTCAGCCCAAACGGCGGTTTGCACTCATCGACGCCGTATCGCTCACACTCATGTTTGTTGGCTTTCTCTTTATACCCGCCCTGTACTATCAGCTTCTTGAGGCCTATTGGAGGCTGGATGGGTCGGTGCCAACCATTACCGCGGTTCAAGAATCCCGCTACGTTTGGACGGTCTCCCTCGGCTGCGTATCAGTCGCGGCAGCCCTGGTGATTGCGGTGATACGCCGCCGACCGGGCCTGATCGTGTCGAGTATTGTAGTTGCTATCGCCCTATTGGCGGCGGCAGTGCTTTTTGTCGTGCCTCAAGACAGGTTCACTCCGGCCCCGAGCAAACTCCGCTCCCAAGTAATTACAGCCCTTGTTTTTCGGGCAGTGATGACTGCGTGGGTGGGTGAGGGTGCGCTACTAAGCAGCCTCCGAGAAACCTGGCTGCTGCTCGCTGCCGCTGAAATAGCGGGAATGCGTACTGCGCAGCGTTTCAATCGAGTCAGTTGTCAACACCGCGATTTCGTAGTCAGAATTCACGCGACGCTTCTCCATACGAAAGCTCGCTTCCAAAGCTTCTGCCCGACCGGAGGCTCCAGGAAACTCCTGCACGCTCCAGTCGCCCGTCGGTCGATGGTACTCAATCAAGAACCCGGTCATTTCAGTGCTTCCTCACTTTCACCAGTGTACGCAACTGAATTTGAAGCCCCTTCAGATCTGGAATGAGGCTTCCTTCGGCTTCGCGCAATTGCTTAGACGCGACCTCCCCCGAGAAATTTTGGCTCTGGTAGATCGAGTCACGAATCTGCTCCATCTGAGCAATTCTTTCCAAAGACAAGTACCTCAGTCCTACAACAATCTTGGCAGTTCGAGGGTTCACTGGAACGCCGCCATAACGAATATCACGCCCAAAGTAGTCACCGGCCTCTTCGTACAGGTTCGCCCACGCACCCTGCAGATGAGTCCTCACCTGTGCCTCCACCACTGTGGAAGATTGAACCACACATGGAGAGCTCGATACCCAGAATTCGGATGCTCTCGCAAGTTATGCAGTGACTCAGACAGATCAGCACCGAACATACTCGAGATTGTTTCGGCAACCACTTGCTGTTGCGACAACGACATTTCTGCTCAAACCGAACACCGGCCAGGTCTTGCACTCGAGAGAGTGGGGTCGCACGATCTCGCTGTAACTTCTCGCGCACTGTATCAATGGTTTTTGCGCGGGAAGTTACTGCAAACCTGCTGTTCCCAAGCACAGGCTGCCAATCGTGAGATCCAATCCGTTCCTGTACCTCGGCCGCAACCTCCGAGTAGTGCCGCCTTACGGCGTCATAGCTCAGCGCATCGCCGTCGGACTCAGTACTCTCTCGGAGTCGCTCGCCTAATCGCCGAAGTTGGTTTCCGCTCTAGTTAGGCTGCTCCATGCGTCGAAGATAGCTCTCGCGTCGGACAAAGCTAGCTTTGCGGATATCCGGTCTCGAGGTATCTAGATCCAGCGATTCTCCTGGGGCAGTGGCCCAGCGCGAAATGCACGGAAAGCTGACGCTCTTCCTTTCGAGCATTTCACGCACGCAGGATAACAGAGGGGTCTAACCCAACAGCGACCTCTGCTCCTGAACTTGCACCTCGTACTCGGCACGGGCACGACGAGTCGAGTCGAGCGTCGAGGTTTCGGCCACAGGCACATCCCACCAGCCAGCGCCGTCCGGTGCGTAGATGAGCGGGTCACTGTTGATGTGGATGAATGTCGCCCGATCCGAGGCTTTGGCAACAGCAATAGCCGCCTCAAGATCAGCAATCGCCGAGGCGCCCGGGGCAACCTCAATCACGTCCATGCCGTAGCTGCGCGCGTTCATCGCGAGGTCGACGGGTAGCACTTGATTACCCTGGAAATTGCGCGCGGCAGCGTCATACGAGCGATACTTTGTTCCGAACCGTTCAGAACCAACAGTCTCCGACAGGTGCCCAATCGAGGCGTAGCCGTGGTTTTGCACCAGCACAACAATCAGTTTGATGCCCTCGGCAACGGCGGTCACCAGCTCAGTGTTGAGCATCAGATACGAGCCGTCACCCACCATCACGATCACGTCGCGATCATCACCCGCCGCGAGCAGCCCGCGCTTCGCGCCGAGTCCACCCGCGATCTCGTACCCCATGCACGAGAAGGCGTACTCGACGTGATAACCGAGCGGATCGCGCACGCGCCACAGTTTGTGCAGGTCTCCGGGCAGTGATCCCGCGGCCTGCACAATCACGTCTTCGGGGGCCGAGGATCGCTGCACCGCACCAATAATCTCGGGCTGACCGGGCAGTGCGAGCCCAGAAGGAGCGAACGCCTCATTAACCGACGCATCCCACGACGCCTTCTCGGAGGCGATCTGTGAAGCATACGACTCAGAAACCCGCAGTTCGGGATCACCCGAAGCCACCTCAAGCAGCGCAACCAAGGTCTCACGCGCATCGGCAACAACCGGAAGCTGCGTGCCGTGCTTGTACGCGTCAAACGAGGCGACGTTGATGTTCACAAAACGAACATCGGGGTTCTTGAACGCCGTGCGCGAGGCCGTGGTGAAGTCACTGTAGCGCGTGCCGATCCCGATCACCACATCGGCCTCCGCCGCGAGTCGGTTGGCAGCGAGCGTTCCCGTCGCACCGATTCCGCCGAGGTACTGCGGGTGATCCCAATCGAGCACCCCACCACCGGCCTGCGACGAACCGACCGGAATACCGGTCGCCTCCACAAACGCGCGCAACTGGGTCTCGGCCTCCGAGTACAGCACTCCACCACCAGCCACAATCAGGGGCCGCTCCGCCGAGCGAAGCGCCTCGACAGCCGCGGCGAGCGCGTCACGCTCGGGCAGTGGCCTTCGGATCCGCCACTCACGCGGCTGCAAAAACTCAACGGGCACGTCGAGCGCCTCGGCCTGCACATCCTCGGGCAGCGCGATGGTGACGGCACCGGTCTCAGCAGGATCGGTCAGCACACGCATCGCGGCGAGCGCAATCGAATACAGCTGCTCGGGGCGCTGTACGCGATCGAAAAACTTGGAGACGGGCCGGAACGCATCGTTGACGGTCAGCCCGATGTCGTGTGGCTGCTCCAGCTGCTGCAGCACGGGATCAGCCACGCGCGTCGCGAAGGTGTCACTCGCCAGCAGCAGTGCTGGCAGGCGGTTGGTAGTAGCGAGCGCGGCACCGGTCAGCATGTTTGCAGCACCGGGGCCAACTGACGCGGCCGAGGCATAGGTGCCGCGGCGGCGGCGCATGCGCGCGTACCCGACCGACTGGTGCACCATCGCCTGCTCGTTGCGGGCCTGGTAATAGGGCATGAGGGCAGGATCCTCAACGTTTGCCTGCTTCAGCGCCTGCCCGATGCCCGCCACATTTCCGTGGCCGAAGATGCCGAACATGCCCGGAATCGTGCGCTCGCGAATCTCGCGGCCCTCGCCGTCGCGATCCACGGTCCACTGGTTCGCCAGAAACTCTACGAGGGCCTGGCTGACGGTCATCCGCCGTGTGGTCATTCTGCATCCTCCGTTGCGTTGTCGGCCGTGAATGGGAGTCGGGGGTCCAGCTGCTGGTCATTCCAGGTGTCGCGCACCCAACCGTGCGCGGGGTCGTCGCTGATCAGCCAGCTTCGTTCGGGATCGGGCCCGGCCATCACATTGAGGTAGTACATGTCGTAGCCCGGAGCCGCGACGGCGGGGCCGTGGTAGCCGAAAGGCACGAGCGCGACGTCACCGGTGAATACGCGGGCGTCGATGTCGATGTCGCCCGCGGGCGAGGAGTAGGTGCTGAACATGCCGAAGGCGTGCTCTTCGCTGACGCCTGCCGGGGCGTCGCGCGTTGGCGCAACCTCGAAGTAGTAGATCTCTTCAAGTTCGGACTCGTGGCCCGGCGTGTGCACATCGTGCTTGTGGGGAGGATACGACGACCAGTTCTCTGCCGGGGTGATCACCTCGACCACAATGAAGCGGGCTGCATCGAGTGATTCCTTGCGGCCAAAGTTGTGCACCTGGCGACTCGAAGCGCCCGCGCCACGCAGTTCAACGGGAACTTCTTCGACCGGCATGTAGACGCTTGGCCGCACGATATCGGTTGGTGAGGTGGCAACCAAGAATCGGCTATCACCGGGTCCGGTCGCGGTGACCTTGCCGGTTGTGGCAGCCGAGAGATACATCACATCAGTCGGGCCATCGAACACCGAGGCGCGACCGTTTAACTCGGTGACGGTCTCAACACCGTCCTCGATTCGAGTGATCGAGAATGATCCCGAAAGGGGAACCACCAACCGCTCAACGCCGGTGCCTTCGAGAGCGAGTGAGGTCCCAGATTCAAGTCTGCCCACTCGAATACCGGTGTGCTCCCAGCCGGGAGTACGCTCGTCGACGACGGTTTCCCAGCCCGCCTCGGCAAGTTCGCCGCGGCGGTGGAACCAGCGTTGCTCAGTCATGTGTTCCCCTCTCGGAACTACTAGTCGTTCTGCGGGAAGCCGAGGTTGATGCCGCCGTGCGTCGCGGGATCAAGCCAGCGGCTCGTGATGGCCTTCTCGCGTGTGAAGAACTCGAAGCCGTGCACGCCGTACGCCTTCGCGTCGCCGAACAGTGAGGCCTTCCATCCGCCGAAGGAGTGGTACGCAACGGGTACGGGAATCGGCACGTTGATGCCGATCATGCCAACCTGAATCTCGTGCTGGAAGCGGCGCGCGGCCCCTCCGTCGTTCGTGAAGATTGCGGTGCCGTTGCCGAACGCACCCGAGTTGATGAGTTCAACACCCTCTTCGAAGGTCTTGACGCGCACAATCTCGAGCACAGGCCCGAAGATCTCCTCGGTGTAGGCGCGCGAGGTGGTGGGGATGTTGTCGATGAGGGTCGGCCCAACGAAGAAGCCCTCTTCGTGGCCCTCGACCTTGAAGTTGCGACCGTCAACCACGATGGTCGCGCCATCGGCCTCGGCAATATCGATGTACCCCGTGACCTTGTCGCGGTGCACGTCGGTGATGAGCGGCCCCATGTCGGGCTCGGGTGTCGAAGCGCCGTTGCCGATCCGAAGCCCCGAAATGCGCTCCTTGATCTTTTCGATCAACTCGTCAGCAACAGGCTCGACCGCGAGCACAACCGAGATCGCCATGCAGCGCTCACCCGCGGCACCGTAGCCCGCGTTGATCGCCTGGTCTGCGACAAGGTCGAGATCCGCGTCGGGCAGCACGAGCATGTGGTTCTTCGCGCCGCCGAGTGCCTGCACGCGCTTGCCGTGCTTCGAGGCGGTCTCGTAGATGTACTGCGCGGTCGGGGTCGAGCCGACGAAGGAAACCGAGGCAATATCGGGCGAGGTGAGCAGGCCATCAACGGCGAGCTTGTCACCGTTGAGCACGGTGAAGACACCTTCGGGCAGACCGGCTTCCTTCCACAGCTCGGCCATCCACAGCGAAGCGGAGGGATCCTTTTCGCTCGGCTTCACGATGACCGCGTTGCCCGCGGCGATCGCGATCGGGAAGAACCACATCGGCACCATTGCCGGGAAATTGAAGGGAGAGATGACGGCCGCAACCCCGATGGGCTGCTTGATCGAGTAGACATCGATGCCGGTCGAGGCGTTCTCTGAGAACGCTCCCTTGATGAGGTGCGGGAAGCCTGTCGCGAGCTCCACAACCTCCTGGCCGCGCAGAATCTCGCCCATGGCATCCGAGAGCACCTTGCCGTGCTCGGCGGTGATGATCCCGGCGAGTTCACCCTTACGTGCGTTCAGCAACTCGCGGAACTTGAAGAGGATCGTCTGGCGCTTCGCGATAGAGAACTCGCTCCAGATTTCAAACCCGCGCCGGGCCGACTCAATCGCCTCGGCAATCTCGGCCTCATTGGCCAACGCAACCTGCGCGCGCACCTCACCGGTCGCGGGGTTGTACACGGGCGCGGTGTTTCCACTGGTGGACTCGCGGCGGGCACCATTGATCCAATGGGGGATGACGGGGGTAGTTGTCATAATGTTGTCCTTATCTACGGTTAAGAGGCTGAAGACCCAAGCCCAGGGTGAACGAGTCGGGCAGCGGTGTCAACCGCAGCAGCAACATCTCCGTCCGCGGGGTAGAGCAGGGTGCGGCCAACAGTGAGACCGCGCACTCCCGGCAGTGCCAGGGCGTTTTGCCACGAACTGAAAATGTCGTCGGGATCACCGCCGTTGTCACCGCCGAGCAGCAACGTCGGCATGGTGGTCGCCTCCATCACGCGTTCCATCTCGGGCACCACGGGCAGCTTCATCCAGGTGTAGGCGCTGGAGTTGCCAAGACCCGAAGCGATCGCGGTCGACAGGATCACGGCCTCGGCCGAGAGATCGTTCACAACACGACCACCGCCTCCGTCAACCGCGCCGACCCGGCTGCTCATAAAGGGCTCCAGCATGATGGGCAGTTTTGCCGCAGCAGCAGCGTCAACGGCGCGGGCTGTCGCCTCAAGGGTAGATGCCGTGCCAGCGTCATCGAGATCCACCCGGATCAGCGTCTTGGCAAAGTCGAGGCCGTCGCGCACCATCGAGTCGACGCTGTACGCGGTGTAGCGATCGTCAAGTTCGAAAGACGCTCCCCGCAAGCCACCGCGGTTCATGGATCCCACAACGATCTTGTCGTCGAGTAGGCCGAGAGCCGCGAGGTCGTCGATGATGTCGGGGGTGCCCAGCACACCGTCAACACCAGGCCGCGAAAGGGCAAGCGCCATGCGCTCAAGCAACTCGTAACGATTGGCCATCGCGGTCGCGTTCGATCCCACCGCGATCGCACCGCGTGCGGGGTGATCCGCCGCCACAATAAAGAGGCGACCATCGCCCTCAAGTACCCGGCGACGGCGACGGCCGGCGAGCGCCTGGGCGATCGCCTCGGGGTTTTCTGCGCGCATGCGGCGCAGTTCGGCGAAGTCGGAAGCGGTTGGAACGTGAGCCACGGTCATATCACGCACCCTTCTGTAGGATCGCTTCGACCTCCGAAGCATTGGGCATAGCAGTGGAGCACTCGCGACGGGTTGCGACAATCGCCCCGGCGACGTTTGCAAAGCGCAGGATCCGCTCAAGATTCCAACCCTCAAGCAGACCGTGACAGAGTGCGCCGCCAAAAGCGTCGCCCGATCCCAGTCCATTAATCACGTCGACAAAGTGGGGCGGAACCTCGATGGCCTCGTCGCGCGTCTTGGCGAGTACACCCTTTGGCCCCTGCTTCACGATCGCAAGCTCGACGCCACGCTCCAGCAGTGCATCGGCGGCGCGCATCGGCTCGGTCTCACCGACGGCAACCTCGCACTCCTCTTTGTTGCCGACCGCGACCGTGACGTGCTCGATGGCGTGTGCCACCTCGGCGGTTGCTTCGGCCGGGTTGGCCCAGAACATCGGGCGATAATCGAGATCAAAGATAGTGTGCTGTTTGCCCGCGCGGGCCTCAAGCGCCGTGTGGTGTGCCGCGCGGCTGGGCTCCTCGCTCAGGCCGGTCAGTGTGAACCAGAAGATCTTTGCGTCGCGCACAGCCTGCAGGTCAACCTCGGTCTGCGCAACCTGCAGATCGGGGGCTTTCGGTTTGCGGTAGAAGTAGAGCGGGAAGTCATCGGGCGGAAAGATCTCGCAGAACGTGACGGGCGTTGGATACTCGGGATCGGTGCCGACGTAGCGCGGATCCACCCCGAGTCTGTCGAGTTCGCGCAGCAGGTAGCGTCCGAAGGGATCATTACCCACACGCGAAATCAGTGCGCTTGAGTGGGTGTACTTCGCGGCCGCCACGGCCACATTCGCCGCGCTCCCACCCAGGTACTTGCCAAACGTTTCAACGTCTTCAAGCCCAACCCCGTCTTGCAGGGGGTACACATCAACGCCGAGTCGGCCAAACGCCAGAACGTCGAACGTCGTGTGATCAGCCACTGTACCGTCAGTCATAGTGCAATCGTCGCCTCTCAAAGCCTTGGCACCACCACCGGCGCACCCTCAAGCCAATATGTCCTAACAATATCACAATCTGGTGATTGGAAGCGCACCCACTAGACGTATTATTGTCGGTACATAGCCGCATCGACGAGGCGTGCAGGAAGAGGACCCCGTGAGTGTGACCCCAGTCTGGCCGGACGAGCTCTTCACCGATCTCGATCGCACTGGCCCCGTGCCACTGTATTACCAGGTATCCAGTCGGCTTGAGCAGGCGATCCGCAGTGGCACAATCCCAACCGGATCACGTCTCGAAAACGAAATTTCTATTGGTGAACGACTCGGCCTTTCGCGACCCACCGTGCGGCGCGCGATTCAAGAACTTGTCGACAAGGGCTTGTTGGTGCGGCGGCGCGGGATCGGCACGCAGGTTGTGCAGGGCCAGGTGAGCAGGCCGGTTGAGCTCACCAGCCTCTATGAAGATCTGAAACACGGCCATCACGAACCCAGCACCGAGGTGCTCAGCTACGAGGTGATCCCGGCCCCCGAAGAGGTCGCCGAGAAACTGAGTGTGGCGGTTGGTTCAGATGTGCTGAGGATCCGCCGTCTGCGCGGCACGGACGGTGTGCCGGTGGCGATCCTCGAGAACTACCTGCCTAAGGAGTTCACCGACATTATTGAGGCAGACCTGAAATCGAAGGGGCTGTACCAGCTGCTGCGCGCTCGGGGCGTGACGATTCGCATCGCGAACCAGTCCATCAGCGCGCGTCGCGCCACCGCCGATGAGGCCGATTTGCTGGGTGAATCCCGCGGCGGCCCCTTGCTGACCATGGAGCGTATTGCGTTTGACGACTCGGGCAGGGCGATCGAGTACGGTCATCACTGCTACCGTCCCGAGCTTTACCGCTTTGAAACGACGCTCGTGGCGAAGTAGCTCTCTAGCGCGAAGCGAGCAAGCCTCGATAGGCCTCAAGCAGGTGCCCCGCCGAAGACTCCCAGCTTGTGGAGAGCGCGTGCTCGCGAGCGGCCGTGCCCATGCGGGCGGCCAGTTCGGGATCCGCGAGGAGCTTCTCAATGGCCCGCGCCCAGTCGGCGGGGTTATCGCCCGAGACCAGCAACCCGGTTTCGCCGTCGAGAACGGCCTCGCGCAGCCCACCGGTGTCACGCGCGATCACTGGAATGCCGGAGGCGGACGCTTCGAGTGCCACCAATCCGAAGGTTTCCGTGTGCGAGGGAACGAGCAGGATCGTCGCGCGCCTGATCCTCTCTGCCAATTCACCGCGGCGCAGGGCGCCGTCGAACGCCGTCGTGGCAATCATGCCGTGCCTGGCGACCGCCTCGTGCAACTCGCGTGCATGGTCGTCACCGTCGGGCGGCGGAGCACCCACGATGCGGAGCACGGGGCGAGCATCCTCGGGAATGGCCGCGACCGCATCAATAGCGAGGTCGAACCCTTTCAGGGGATGCAAACGACCGACCACCAGCACCTCGGGCCGCCCACCGTGCTCCAACCAGTCGCGCTGTTCGTCGCACTCGCCACCTTCGAGCGGGTGGAATAGCTCAGTGTCAACGCCGAGCGGCACCACGCTCACACGCGAAGGATCAGCACCGAAGCGCTCCAGCACCGTGCGCCTCTCGGCCTCGCTTACCGCGATCACCAGGTCTACCTCGTGGGCAAGCAGGCGCTCGCCCGCCAAACGACCGGGCGACTCCGGGCGCTCCCCCTCGGTGAGCGGTGTCTCGGGTGCGGCCGCGATCGAATGGTAGCTCTGCACGAGCGGGATCCCGGCGTCTCTCGCGGGTGCAAGCGCAGCGATGCCAGAAAACCAGTGCTCGGCGTGCAATACCTGTGTCGGCTCGCGGGTGAGTTCTGTGGCGAGCGCTCGCTCGAACTCCTCGATCACACCCTCGTGCTCACCCTTTGCGAGTAGTCGCGCGGGTCCGGCGTTGAGATGCACGACGGTGACCCCGAGGGGAGCTCCACGCGCTCGGGCAAGGCTTCGTCTGAGCGCCGAGTGTAGATGTACACCCGGTGCCCCGCACGTGCAAGCGCGTCGGCCTGCGCGCTGACAACAACGTTCATGCCCCCGGCGTCTTTGGTGCCCGGCACGTCGAGCGGTGAGGTGTGCACCATGACAAAGCCGACTGACAAAGGGGGGAAATCCATAGACCGAGCGTATCGTGTGTGTCCGATACCCGCCGAATGAACAGACTCGTTAGATCTCGCCCTTCCCTACGGTCGAACCAATGATCTACAATGTAGAACATGAGTGCAGTAGGAATTAGGGCCTTAAAACAGAATGCTTCCGAGGTAGTGGCGCGCGCGGCAAAAGGGGAGACGATCGAGATCACGGATCGCGGTCGTCCCGTTGCCAGGATCGTGCCACTTCGCACGAGCAAGTATCAGGAGATGGTTGAGTCTGGGCAAATTACGCCACCCTCACTCAGCCTCCAGGGTTTTCGCAACCGCCTCAACGAGCTCGACGATGACCTCACGTCTCAAGGCCTCCCCACGGGCAATACAAGCGGGCTGAGCATGGAGCAGATTCTCGAAGAACTCAAGGAGGAACGCCTGTAATGCTCGTCTACGTCGACACCTCCGCCCTCGTAAAGTTCGTATTGCCCGAACCAGAGCATGAAGCTCTTCTCACCTGGTCAGAGCGACCCGAAGTTCGGCTCATGACCAGCGATCTCACGATCACAGAGTTTACGCGCGCGGTGCGGCGAGCAAACAAATCCAAAACTCCCTCGGTTCGTGAAATGCTCAGCCGCTGCGGGTTCGTGCGACTCGACCCTTCACTTTACGAGGAAGCAGGCCGCCTCGAACCCCACGAACTCCGCTCGCTCGACGCGATCCACCTCGCCGCAGCGCTCGCCCTCGGCAGCCAGCTCGACGGCATGCTCACCTACGACAACCGCCTCGCGGAGGCCGCCCGAAACGTTGGCATCCGAACGATCAGCGTTGATGAGTGAAGCCATGGATACTCTTCCGTTCACATACCCCAAGGGGGTATAGTGGCGGGCATGGCAAGAGATCGCACTCCCCCTGAACAGGTCGGAAATGGGCAGCCCGACAACTGCGAGGCAGAATTCGCCGAATCCGGGTTCAGCCAGGGGCACCCGGGTTCCCCGCTCGCGCCTGAAAGCCCCGCCAAAAAGGCGCATGATCACGACCACGGACTCGGCGGTGCGAGCACCGCAACGGGCAAACACCGCAAGAAGCTGATCCTCGTTCTCTCAATAACCCTCAGCGTCTTTGTCATTCAGGTGATCGGCGCGCTGATCTCAAACTCACTCTCCCTGCTCGCCGACGCCGGGCACATGCTCACTGACGCAACCGGAGTTGCGATCGCCCTGATCGCAAGCCTCATCGCGGCGCTGCCCGCCACGTCAAAGCGCACCTTCGGTTATTTGCGTGTTGAGGTGCTGGCCGCGCTCGTCAACGGCATCGTGCTCGGTGTGATCGCCGTCGTCATTTTCGCCCAGGCCATTGCTCGTTTCGGTACCGAAGTTGAAATCGAGTCCGGCCCAATGCTCATTGCCGCCGCTATCGGCGCTGTGGCGAACCTCGTCTCACTGCTCATTCTGCAATCGGGCCAAAAAGAGAGCATCAACATTCGCGGTGCGTACCTCGAAGTGCTGGGCGACCTGTTGGGCTCCATCGCGGTAATCATCGCCGCTCTCGTCATTATGTTCACCGGCTGGAACATGATCGACCAGATCGCCTCAATGGCCATCGCGGTGCTCATCTTCCCGCGGGCGATCAGCCTGCTGCGCGACGTCGTGAATGTGCTACTTGAGGCAACACCGAAAAATATTGACGTCGACGTGGCTCGCACGCACATGCTCGCGGTTCCGGGTGTCTCAGAAGTCCACGACGTACACGCGTGGACCATCACCTCGGGCGTGCCCGCGTTCTCAGCCCACGTCACGGTCAGCGACAAGGCCTGGGATGAGCTCGGTTATCACGCGATTCTCGACGAGCTCAGAGCCTGCCTGCGCCTCCACTTCACGACCGATCACGTCACACTACAGCTGGAACCCGCAAGCCACGCGGGTGAGGATCAGGCGCACCGCTAGCCAGAAACAAGCTCGTAGCGCGGCGTGAGCCTCCGACTTGCCCGAGCGAGCCGCCGCATTCCCTCGCGAATCGCCTCGGGCGACTCAAGCGAAAACGAAAGACGCAGGCTGCGCGATCCCGAACCGTCCGCAAAAAAGGCGCTGCCCGGAATAAACACCACACCCTCCTCAACCGCGAGCTCAAAGAGTTCGTCGGCGGAGTAACCCTGCGGAAGAGTCGCCCACACAAAGAACCCACCCCGGGCTTTGGTCCAAGTGCTCCCGGCCGGAAGCACTCCCTCGGATCTGGAGAGCGATTCCAGAAGCGCGGAGGCGCGCTCGCGGTAGCGCTCAATCGACCGCGCAAGCGTTGCCCGCCAATCGAACGCGGTGAGGTACTCAAGCGCCAGGTACTGGCTGAGAATCGACGGGTGAATCACCATCGCCTCCGAGAGCAGTTGCAGGCGAGCGCGCACGTCGGCTGGAGCCAGCACCCACCCGACGCGAATGCCGGGTGAGAAGATCTTGCTCATCGAGCCGAGGTAGATCACGTTGCTGTCGAATGAGCGAATAGCCGGGGTGACCTGGCCGTCAAACGAGATCAGACCGTATGGGTCATCCTCGACCACGATCACACCCGCGTTGGCGCAGATACGGGCGATGCGCTCGCGCCGATCCTGAGCCAGTCGAACACCGGAGGGGTTGTTGAAGTTGGGGATCGTGTAAAGAAACTTCACGGCGCGACCCTCTGCCTTCAAGTGGGTGATGCGTGCCTCCAACTCCTCGGGAATGAGCCCGTCGTCGTCGCACTCGACGTGGCAGACCTCGGCCTCGAGCCCCACAAACGTGCTGATGGCACCAACATAGGTTGGGGCCTCGGCAAGGATCACGTCGCCCGGATTACAAAACATGGCGGTGACAAGTTCAAGGCCCATCTGAGAACCGGGAGTAATCAGCACGTCGTCTGCGCTGGCCTGGACGCCTGAGTACGCCATGATTGCTGTCACCGCTTCGCGCAGCTCGGGCAGCCCCGCACCGGAACCGTACTGCAGGGAATCGAGCCCCTGCTCACCAATAAGGCGCTGGGCAGCCAGGGCAAGCTGCTCAAGCGGCAGACCGTGCAGATCGGGGTTGCCACCGGCCAGCGAAATCATGCCCGGTGCCGTCGATACGTCCCACACAGACCGGACAGGGGACGGCCGAAACCCCGCGGCGCGATCGGCGTAGTTCTCGGCAAATACGTTCTGTGTCATGCGGTGAGGCTCCTCAATCGGGTGTGACACGGGATAATCCCCGTGCCACGAGATGAATCATCATTGATTACGCAAAAACTCTTGCAGGATCGCGGCCCCGGTCTCGAGAGAGGCCACGGGCACACGCTCATCGATACCGTGGAACATGCCGGGAAAATCGAACTGTTTCGGCAGCAGCAGCGGCACAAATCCGTAGCACTGAATTCCGAGGCGGGTCAGCGTCTTTGCGTCGGTCGCGCCGCCGGTAACGAAGGGGATCACCCCGGCTCCCGGGTCCACCGCGTTCAGCGCCCCGCGAATGGCCTCGGTGAGTTCCGTGCCGTACGATGCGGTCACACTTGGCGCACTCTCCCATGTCACGTCGATGTCCGGACCAACGAGGCTCGCGAATACCTCGTGAAATTCGTGCTCGTAGCCCGGCGCAATCCGGCAGTCGACCGTGGCTATAGCCTCCCCGGGCACGGTGTTGGTTTTCGAGCCAGCGTGCACCTGCGTGAGCACGGAGCTGGTGCGAAACGCGCTGCTCAGCATCGGGCTATTGGCCCGAGCGACGCGATGTCGCGCTCGAGAGTCGCGGCCTCAAGATCAGCTCCGACCGCACTTCGCAGGTGCGTGATGACCATCTGCATTGCGGGATCATCTGCGAGCGGCCACTCGTGGGCGACAATGCGCGCAAGGGCCGAAGTGAGTCTTGCGACCGCACTGCTCGCGTTCGGGATCAGGGACCCGTGGCCCGTGGCGCCTCTGGCTCGCAGCGTCGCCCACGCAACACCCTTCTCACCGATGCCGATCGCGTAGTGTCGCCCCGCAGGACCCTCAATCGAGAACCCGCCCAGCTCTCCGATCGCCTCGGTCACTCCTGCAAACAACTCGGGGTGTTGCTGCACAAGAAAGGCCATGCCGTCGGCACCCTCAACCTCTTCATCTGCCACAAACGCAAGCACGATGTCGCGTCGGGGCTGCCATCCCTCCGCGGCCAGCGAGCGAATCGCCGCGACCAGCATGCCGATCATGTTTTTCATGTCGACCGCGCCACGACCCCAGAGCTCACCCTCATTCACTTCGCCAGCAAACGGATCGACTCGCCAGAGCGTCGCGTCGGCTGGCACCACATCGGTGTGGGCGTGGACCAACAGAGCGGTAGCCGCGGGATCCGATCCCGTGATCCTGACTACCAGATTGCCCCGGCCCGGCGTGCGTTCACGCCACACTCCGGTGTAACCAACCTCTGCGAGCCACCCACGAATCAGTTCGGCGCACTCGCTCTCTCCGACTCCGATCGTCGCAGTATCGCCAGTATTTGTGCTGTCGATGCGAATGAGGGCTGAGGTGAACTCAACCGCCTCTCTGTGCAGCACCGCAACAGGATCCATCACCGCATCGACTGTTTTCATCTTGGCACCGCTTCGCTGTTCCCTGGGGCGTCAGCGCTCTCGGTGAGTGCTTCTTCGTTGATGCCCAACAGGTGCGCGACGAGTCCGTTCAGTGTGCTGCGCATGGTCGAGCTGTCGCCTCCGTAAAAACCACCGAGGGTCTGCATCGCAAGGCCGTCGGCAGCCGCAACAACGTAGGTCGCGAGGCGCTCGGGGTCGAGGTTCGAGGCAATGCGATTGGTGTCGCGCGCAGACCGCAGAGCCGTCACGAACAGCGATCGCCACATCTGGAGCGCCACCGCAATCGTGTCGCGCACCTCTGGGTCACGCGGTGCGGCTGCGTACGCCTGCACCCAGAAACCCCAGGCATCGGCAAAGGACTCCTCACCCTCAACGGCAAAGCTGAGCAGGTCCCCGATTCTGCGAATGGGGTCTGTGACGGTCTCTGAGATGCGCTGCCACTCGTCGGTCGCCCGCTCACTGCGGTAGGCGATGCTCGCTAGCACGAGTGCGTTCCGTGTCTGAAAGTGGTGCTGGATCATGCCTATGCTGCACCCTGCAGCCGCCGCCACGAGAGTGAGTGAACAGCCATCAACTCCCCGCTTCGCGATCACGTGCGAGGTTTGCTGCAGAATGCGGTTGCGCAATCGGCTGATGGCCTCGTCTGTCACCGCGTGTGTGCGTATGCGCGTTTCGCTCATCGTTCTCCCTTAAACAATCTGCCCGGTCGGCTCGCTCAAGCGAGCCTGAAACATCACGTGCAAACTTACTTGTTTTTATTGCAACTTCGGCCAACCAGATCTATGATCTGCAAGTAAGAATAATAAGAGATTATTCTTTTGGCAAGATCATATTCCGTCGAAGGGGACACATATGAGGCACAAACAGACCATCGCTCGTTTCGCCGGAGTCGCGGTGGGGGCGATCCTTCTCTCCGGTCTCGTCGCGTGCACCAACAGTGACGAACCGGCCGATGCCGCCGATACCAACACCAGCTCTGAGAGTAGCGAAGTGACCCTTGGCAAGGGTGGTCGCGAGGCCGCCGAGGCTGTGAAGCAAGACCCCGCGGTTGCCGCGCTGGTTCCCGAGGCCCTCCGCCAAAAAGGAACCCTGAAACTGGTAACCGACCCAACGTACGCCCCCATCGACTTCACCGATGACGCCGGCAACATCATCGGGGTTGAACCCGACTTCGCCCTCGCAACAGCAAACAAAATGGGTCTCAAAATAGACAACGGCAAGGCCGACTTCAACGGCATCATCGCGGGTCTTGAATCCAACCGCTACGACGCCTCGTGGGCGGCATTCAGCATCACCCCCGACCGCACGGCCGTCGTCGACATGGTCAGCTTCATGAACGCGGGCACCGCCATCATGACGAAAAAGGGCGAAGAGAACGGTATCAAAAAAGAGGAGGACCTCTGCGGCCTCACCATCGCAGTGCAAACCGGCACCACGCAAGCCCTTGAGGTCATGCCGAAGTTCGAGCAGATGTGCAAGGACAAGGGTCTGAAGGCCATCACTCCGCTCGTGGTTCCCCAGCAAGACAGCGCAAATCAGTCCGTCTCCTCGGGTCGCGCGCAGGCAATGATCGCCGACAACGCACTCGTCGCCTACTACGCGCAGGTCAAGCCGACGGTCTACGCGGCCGTCCCCGGCATCCTCGTTGAACCAGCACTCATCGGCGTGGCCATGCCGCGCATCAACGACAGCAAACTCGCAGAGGCCTACCGCGCCGCGATCCAATCGCTGATCGACGATGGCACCTACCAAGAGATTCTCGACTCCTGGAGCCTCGGCAACACCGCACTCGAGACCGCCAAGATCAATCCGAAGGTGGGATAACGAGCCATGACCGTTTTGCCCGATCAAAGCGCGGGACCCCAGACCACCTCCGTTTCAACGGACTTCCTCGCGCTCACTGAGCGTCCCGTTATTAAGCGCAAGAACATCGGCCAGATTATCGGCGTTGTTGTTGTGGCCTACGCGCTCGTGCTGGTCGCGATCACCGTGGTGACCAACCCCGGCTTCGGCTGGCCCACCGTAGCGAAATATCTCTTCGACGTGCGCATTCTCGACGGATTGTTTGTGACGCTTGAGCTCACCGTGCTCGCCATGGTGCTCGGGTTTGTTGTGGGTCTTCTGCTGGCCGTCATGCGCATGTCGCCAAACTGGCTCATTCGCGGCGTCGCGGGTGCCTACATCTGGTTCTTTCGAGGCACTCCTCTGCTCGTGCAGTTGCTGTTCTGGGGCTTTGCGGCGATCCTCTTCCCCACCATCGCCCTGGGTGTGCCGTTCGGGCCAACCTTCATTGAGTGGGACACCAACACGGTCATCTCCCTGTTCACCGCCGCGGTGCTCGGCCTCGGCCTGAACGAGGCCGCCTACATGGCCGAGATCGTGCGCGGCGGCATCCTCTCGGTGCCGGCGGGTCAGGCCGAGGCGGCGCGAGCTATGGGTTTCAGCCACACATCAACCCTTCGCCACATCGTGATTCCGCAGGCCATGAAGGTGATTATTCCCCCGGTCGCCAACAACGTCATTTCGATGCTCAAAACCACCTCGCTCGTGATCGTGCTTGGTGTTGGAGACCTGCTCTACAACACGCAGCAGATCTACGCGAAGAACCTTGAGCAGATCCCGCTGCTCATCGTGGCGAGCATCTGGTACATCCTGCTCACCACGATCCTCACCTACTTCCAGGGTCGCCTCGAAAAGCGCTTCTCGCGCGGCGCAGCCGGCACGATTGCAAAGAAGGGAGCGCGCTAATGTCAAAGGTCAACTTTCTCAACGTGCACAAGAGCTTCGGTGATGTCGAGGTGCTGAAGGGCATCAACCTCACCGTCGACGCGAGCAAGGTTGTGTGCCTCATCGGCCCGTCAGGCTCAGGCAAGTCAACGCTGCTGCGCTGCGTCAATCACCTGGAGACTGCCACGGCGGGCGCGATCCTGGTCGATGGCCAAATGATGGGCTACAACGTGCGCGGTGACCGGCTCGTTGAGGCGAGCGAAGCCGAGATCAATCAGCGGCGCGAGGGCGTTGGCATGGTGTTTCAGTCGTTCAACCTCTTTGGCCACATGACCGCGCTCGAAAACGTCATGTTCGGGCCGCTCAAGCTGAAGAAGACGCCGCGGCAGCAGGCGCGGGATCAGGCCGTCGCGCTGCTCGAGAAAGTTGGTCTCGGGGATCGCCTCGAAAACTACCCCTCGCAGCTTTCGGGTGGCCAGCAGCAGCGCGTGGCGATTGCTCGTGCGCTCGCGATGGAGCCCAAGGTGATGCTCTTTGACGAACCCACTTCGGCGCTCGATCCCGAACTTGTGGGTGAGGTGCTTGAGGTGATGCGGGAGCTCGCGCGCTCAGGCATGACCATGATCGTCGTAACCCACGAGATGGGGTTCGCGCGCGAGGTCGCCGACGAGGTGGTCTTTATGGACGACGGTGTGATCGTGGAGCGCGGTGCCCCCAACGATCTGCTCGACCGTCCGCAGCACGAACGCACGCAGTCATTTCTCTCGCGGGTATCCCGATGATGCGCCCGATTCCCGAGCAGGAGCGGGCTGCTGCGATCGCCGCCGGAGTGGCACCCGAAAATGTGGGGCTCGCGATCCTGCAATTCGTTCGCGCCTACGGCGTTGACACGGTGTTCGGCATTCCGGGCACTCACAACCTCGAGTTCTACCGACACTTCAGCAGGCTCGGGATCCGGGCCGTCACCTCACGACACGAACAGGGCGCCGGGTACGCCGCCGACGGCTGGTCCCAGCGCACGCGCTTGCCGGGGGTCGTGATTACCACCTCGGGACCCGGTCTATTGAACGCACTCTCCGCGGCGGGCACGGCCTACTGCGAGTCGCGACCCATGCTGATTCTCGCACCCGGGGTCGCCCGCGGAGCCGAGTTCGCCGACATTGGGGCGCTTCACGAAACCAAGGATCAGCTCGCGGCGGCCGGTGCCATCGTCGAGTGGGCGCGCCGCGCGCAGACCGCGCAGGAGGCGGTCGATGCGGTGCACGACGCCTTCCGGCTCTTTCGCACGGGTCGGCCTCGCCCGGTCTATCTTGAAGTGCCACTCGATCTGCTTGAGTCGGCGGCAGATGTGGACCCGGGCGCCCTCGTGCCGCAGCCCCTCCCGGCACCGCAGCGCGCGGACGAGTCGTCGGTAGCGGCCGCCGCCCGGGTACTGACGGCCGCAAAGCGCCCCGCGATCCTCGCCGGTGGTGGTGCGATTGCCGGGCGTGACGCGCTTCGCGACCTGGCCGAGCGACTCGGGGCACCAGTGGTGACCAGCCTCAACGGCAAGGGAGTGCTGCCGGAATCGCACCCGCTCGCGCTCGGCTCAGAACTTCGTTTGGAGTCGGCCCGCGAGGTCTTGAACAATTCCGATGCACTGCTGGTTGTTGGTTCGAAGATTGGGGAGTCCGAACTGTGGGGCGGCCAGGTCGCGCCGCAGGGCGAGGTGATCCGTGTTGACATTCTCGCGTCGCAGCGCAACAAGAACCTTGCCGCGACCCAGGCTCTCATCGGGGACTCGGCGGCCGTGCTGCCGCAGCTTGTCGAGGCGGTGGGCGCAGGGTCTGACTCACACGATACCGAGGGCCCCGCTCTTGAAGCCGTTCGCGAGACGATGCGTGCCGAGGCCGCCTCCTTCGCTCCCCTCGAATCGCGGGTTGCCACGAGGATCGCGAGCGTTCTTCCCACAAACACAATTGTGGCCGGTGATTCCTCGCAGATCACCTACTACGGCATGACCAGTAGCGTGCGTTCAGAGGAACCCGGATCCTTTTTGTACATGGCCGCCTACGCCACCCTCGGCTACGGCCTACCCGCCGCGATCGGGGCAAAAATCGCCTCGCCCGAGCGTCCCGTGGTTGGGGTGATCGGCGACGGTGCCCTGATGTTCTCCGTCCAGGAGTTTCAGACGGCGGTTGAGCAGAACCTCGACATCACCATCGTTTGCGTCGATAACGGCGGCTACGGCGAGATCCAGCAAAACGAGGCCGACCGTGGTATCGAGCCGATCGGGGTTGTGCTCTCGCAACCCAACTGGCCGCAACTCGTGGAAGCCTTTGGCGGCACCGGTTTTGCGGTGCGGCACGCTGACGAGCTGGAAACCCTCGTTGAGCAGGCGCTCGCACACCCCGGGGTCACGCTCGTGCACGTGCCGCTCGCGCTCTTCGCCTGAGCGGGCCTGCGATCCTGCCGGACCCCTATTGACTGGGCGCTGTTGCCTTGAGCCGTGTTGCCTGGCCCCTGTCACCCCGGGCATCCCTACCTCTAAACCGAAAGTGAGCACTACCCATGACCGAAACCCTTGCCATCGAACTCAGTGTGGCCGCCAAGGCCACCGCCAAAACTTGGATCGATAACAACCTCGCGCGCCTCACCGAGTGGCACACCCAGATTTGGGAGTTCGCGGAACCAGCCTGGCGAGAGTACCGGTCCGTCAACTGGTACGTCGACCGCCTGCGCGCGGAGGGTTTTGAGGTGGAGGCCGGGTCCGGCGGCATGCCCACGGCATTCAGCGCCGAGTGGTCGAACGGTGACGGGCCCACGCTGCTCACCTACGCGGAATACGACGCGGTGCCCGGCAACAGTCAGGCGGCCACAACAAGCGAGCAGCCGAGCGAAGGTCTCAGTCGCTTCGCGCCGGGGCACACCGATCCCCACTCTGTGCTCGGCATCTCAACGCTCGCCGGGTTGCTCGCCACCCAACACGCCATGCGCGAGCACGGGATCACGGGCACTCTCAAGTACACCGGCGAACCCGCCGAGAAAATGCACGGGTCAAAGGTTGTGCACGGGCTCCGGGGTTACTACGACAACGTCGACGCGATCGTCAGCTTCCACCCGTTCTACATGCTGCCGCTGTGCAACACCGCGCGCTGGGACACCCCGTGCGGTGCGTATTACAGTAAGGTCTACACCTTCACCTGCGACAGCGCGGAGACCTGGCAGATTGCCGCCGATCCCAATTCCCCGATCCCCGCCTCCCACTCCGCCGCCCGTGCACCGGGCGCAAACGTGGCGCTCATGCAGATGTACACCGCCTCGCGGGTGATGCAAGACGCGATGCTGCCGAGTGTGGGCGGGTGGAGCATCTCGGATGCGATCCTGAGCGACGGCCAGGCGACAGCCGACAACTTGCCAGCCCGCGTCGCCCGCGTCCAGTTTTCGTGGCGCACCCCCGACATCGCCATGGCCGAACACGTGCTCGCGGTGCTCGATCGAAACGCGCGGCTCGCCGCCGAAATGGCGCACTGTGATCTGGAGGATCGTTGGATCGCGCGCAGCAGGCCGGGGCGCACGAACCACGTGATGGCGGAGGTACTCTACGCCAATCTTGAGGCCGTTGGAGCCCCGAGTTACGGAGCCGAGGCCGTCGCGGTTGCCCAAGAGATTCAGCGCAACCTGGGTCTTGAGGCGACCGATCATCCGTTTTTGGCCGAAACCGAGCAGCTCATTTCGCCGCAGGAGGCAGAGCGCGCACTGCGGGAGCACATGCCAGCGTGGCAGCAGAACTGGACGAGCGACGACTACGTCGAAATGACCCACTACGCCCCCACCGTGCGCTTCTATGTGTCGCGCCCTGCGCTGCAGCCAGTGCCGGGGCGCGGGGCCTACCCCGCCTGGGTGATGAACGCACTCGGTGGCATTCCCGCCACCATCAGTCCCACAATCGATGTCGCCGGCAAGACCGTCGCGGGCACGTTCCTCGACCTGCTCACACGGCCGTCTTTACTCGCTTCCGCGCGTCGTGAGTTTGAGGAGCGCACGGCGGCTGATCCAATGCCCGCGCTGCTTTCGCAAGACTTCGAGCCACCGATTGACCTGCCCTGGCCTGACTATCGCGGCGGTGCGCAGCGGATGTGGTGAGGGCTTAGTTGCCTAGACCGCGAAACATGGTCGAGAGCTCAAAAATGCAGGTTTTGCTCGAAGGAAAACCTGCATTTTTGAGCTCTCGGCAGCATGCCTCCGACGGCCTAGCGATACCGCAAAGTCAGCGTCTGAGATACCGTGCCGAGCGGGCCGAGCTCGTCGTGCAGCGTGCTCTGTGTCTGGCCCACACCGCTCGGTCCAAACGAGACCGAAGTGTCAAAGCCGAGCCACTCGCCCTGCGGAGCGCGAAAGAACGAACCGTCGAGGTCGAGATTCGGAAACAGCAGCTCGGTTGCGTCAACGCGGGGTGTGATCCCATTAGCTAAGTCGAGCTGCGCGATCATGCGCGCCATCGGGCTCACCGGCTCCGAATCAACGAGCGGATATTTGGGGCGCATCCACGCCTGCGCGCGCCCAACTCCGAGCCGCTGCCTGCGCATCTCAAAGCAACGCACGAATTCCCCGGGCCAACCGTCGTCCATCAGGGCGGGCTCCATTTCGTGTCGGCTCGGGATCGCGGGCAGCGCCGACCCCGCGAGCTGTTCCGTGCCGGTACGCTGCATCAACCACGCGCGCAGCGTCAGCACCACCCGTCCTTCAAAGGCGAGCGTCGCTTCGACGAGCTCAATCGTGCGGCCGGGTCGCAGCACTCGCACTGCCGCCTCAACCTCACCCACAAGAAACGGTCCCAGAATGTCGAAGGACACCCGCGCAATCTGCAGGCCATCGCTGCGACGCGCGTCGCGATCCTGCTCGACCAGGTGCGCGAGCAACCCGAGCGAGGGCGCGATGTGCTGCTCGCGCGGATCCCAGGCGCCACCGACCTTCTCGGTCGCGAGGAAGCGGTTCTCGGCGAGGCGGCGAAATAAGACGTCCATGTGTGTTCCTTTGGGGGTTCGGGATCAGCTACTGCGGTGCCATGCGCAGCGCACCGTCCATGCGAATCGTTTCGCCGTTGAGGTAGTCATGCTCGGCGATCATGGTTACGAGCTGCGCGAATTCGTCGGGCCGCGCGAGCCGGTGTGGGAATGGCACTGAGGCGGCGAGCGCTTCACTCACCTCGGCACCGAGACCTGCGAGCATTGGTGTCTCAACAACACCCGGCGCGATGGTGTTGACGCGAATGCCACTGCGCGCCAGATCCCGAGCCGCGGCGATGCCC
The DNA here is from genome assembly GCF_011382985.1 of Leucobacter coleopterorum. Taxonomy (GTDB): domain Bacteria; phylum Actinomycetota; class Actinomycetes; order Actinomycetales; family Microbacteriaceae; genus Leucobacter; species Leucobacter coleopterorum. The sequence continues at coordinate 96,690 of NZ_CP049933.1, read as the reverse complement.
ATTGCAACGACCCCACCCTTCGAGGCGGCGTAGGCGACCTGCCCGATTTGCCCCTCGTAAGCGGCGACTGAGGCGGTGTTCACGATGACCCCGCGCTGCCCCGATTCGTCAACCGGGTCCTGCGCGGCCATCCGCTCCGCCGCGAGACGCAGCACGTTGAAAGTGCCCACCAGGTTGATGTTGATGGTGCGCTGAAACGTCTCAAGGTCGTGCACGCCGCGCGAAGAGAGCAGTCGCCTGGCCGGTGCGATTCCGGCGCAGTTCACCACGAGGCGCAGGGGTGGGATCGCGGGATCATCGAGCGCTTGCAGTGCCTCAGCCACCAACTGCTCGTTGGTCACGTCTGCGGCGCGGTACTGCACTCCCTTCGGTGGCGTGTCTGCTGCGTCGATGCTCGCGGCGAGATCGATCCCGATTACGCTCACCCCTTGCTCCGCGAGCAGTACCGCGGTGGCGGCACCAAGGCCGGAGGCAGCACCGGTGACAAGCGCGCTCATGTTCTGAAGCTTCATGGAGCCTCCTTTGCACTCAGCTTCGAGTTGGCGTGCGCCATCTCGGCCAGCTTCCATCTTCGCAGAACTCGTGCGCCTCCGCGCTGTGATGATCTGAGCTGAGATGATCCACTCCGCTCTGCCCGGGGCCCGCGCCGACCTGTTCGCGCCGCCCTATTCGCGCCGCCCTGTTCGCGCCGCCCTGTTCGCGCCACGTCCGATGAGTGGGCCCCTTAGCGACGAGTGACCAGCTTACCTACTGTGATTAAGGCAGGACCTCGTTACTAAGGGGCCCACTCGTCGGACGCAATGGGGCTGTAGCACCCGAAGTACCGGCGGACCACCAGACCCCAGAGCCCAGAGCCCAGAGCCCAGAGCCCAGCAATTTTGATTCATTCAAAATAAGATAGGGTGGGAGCGTGCTTCCCTTCGCGCCCCTCGACTCCGCCGCTTGGAGCGAGCGCCTGCGCGAAACCGGACTCAAGAGCACCTCGGGCAGAGTCGCGGCACTCGAGCACCTCAGCACACATCCGCACACAACGGCCAATGAGATCCATACCGCTCTGACCAAAGAGCTGCCCGCACTCACGCTGCAGTCGGTGCACAACATTGTGCAAGATCTCACAGCGCACGGCATTATCAGGCGCATCGATCCTCTCGGCCCCGGTGGCGCTCGCTACGAAACCCGCACCGACGACAACCACCACCACCTGCAATGCGTGCGCTGCGGTCGCATCGAAGACATCGACTGCGCGGTCGGTGCGGCCCCGTGCCTCACGCCACACAGCACACACGGAATGCGCATTTTGCAGGCCGACGTAACGTTCCGCGGAGTGTGCGGGGAGTGCGACAAACGTCCTCAACCCTAAATGTCTGTGGCGTATGCCACACTCACGGCAGTACCCAAAGAAAGGAATGACAGTGTCAGCAGAGAATGGATGCCCCGTCGATCACGGCGGTGCAGGATCCGCCTCCAAAGCCTCCCCAATGGCGGCCACGAGCAACACTGACTGGTGGCCCGAGCGGCTTAACCTGAAGATTCTCGCGAAGAACCCCGCCGTCGCGAACCCTCAGGGTGCAGGTTTTGATTACAGAGCCGCTTTTGAGAGCCTCGATCTCGCTGCGGTCAAACAAGACATCGCGGGTGTGCTCACCGAGTCGCAGCCGTGGTGGCCCGCCGACTTCGGCAACTACGGACCACTCATGATCCGCATGGCATGGCACAGCGCAGGCACCTACCGCGTCTTTGATGGCCGCGGCGGCGGCGGCACGGGGCAGCAGCGCTTTGCTCCCCTGAACAGCTGGCCCGACAACGTTGGCCTCGACAAGGCACGACGCCTGTTGTGGCCGGTCAAGAAGAAGTACGGCAAGTCACTTTCGTGGGGTGACCTGATGATTCTCGCGGGCAACGTTGCGCACGAGCAGATGGGCATGCCCACGTTCGGGTTTGCTGGCGGACGTCCAGATGTTTGGGAGCCCGACGACGACGTGTACTGGGGCTCAGAGAAGTCGTGGCTCGGTGACGACGCCCGCTTCGACGGCAACAAAGAGCTGCTGAAGCCGCTCGGAGCGACCATGATGGGTCTCATCTACGTCAACCCCGAGGGCCCTGGCGCGAATCCCGACCCGATTCTGGCTGCCGAACAGATCCGCGAGACGTTCAAGCGCATGGCCATGGACGACGAGGAGACCGTCGCCCTGATTGCCGGTGGTCACACCTTCGGCAAGACCCACGGTGCCGCTCCTGACAGCGAGTACGTCGGGCCAGACCCCGAAGATGCTCCGATGGAGCAGATGGGTCTCGGCTGGAAGGGCAACTTCGGCACCGGGGTTGGCAACGACACGATCGGCTCTGGCCTTGAGGTCACCTGGACCTACCACCCGACCCGCTGGGACAACGAGTTCTTCCACATTCTCTTTGCTTACGAATGGGAGTGCGTCACCGGCGAGGGCGGTCACTACCACTGGCGTCCGAAGGACGGCGGCGGCTCCGACATGGTGCCGATGGCGCAGGGCGACGGTCGCCGCGAGCCGCGCATGCTCACCACCGACATCTCGCTGCGCGAGGATCCCGCCTACCGCGAGATCTCGCTGCGCTTCAAGGAAGACCACGAGGCGTTCACCGAGGCCTACCGTCGCGCCTGGTTCAAGCTGACCCACCGCGATCTCGGCCCGAAGTCGCGCTACCTCGGCCCCGAGGTTCCGACAGAAGAGCTGATCTGGCAGGATCCGATTCCCGCTCGCGACTACGAGCTCATTGACGCGGCAGACGTTGCGGCACTCGAGGCCGCAATCGCAGAGGCTGGCTTCTCCGTCGGTGAGCTCGTCTCTACCGGCTGGGCTTCGGCCAGTTCGTTCCGCGGCAGCGACAAGCGTGGCGGCGCAAACGGTGGTCGTGTGCGCCTTGAGCCGCAGCGCTCCTGGGAGGTCAACCGTCCCGAGCAGCTGGCCCGCGTTGTTTCGGCCCTCGAGAAGATCCAGGCCGAGTTCAACGCATCGGCAACCGGCGGCAAGCAGGTTTCGTTCGCCGACCTCACCGTGATCGCGGGTAATGTCGGCGTGAAGCAAGCTGCTGCGGCTGCGGGGCACTCGGTCACGATTCCGTTCACGCCGGGTCGCACCGATGCCACGCAGGAGCAGACCGATGTTGAGTCATACGACTACCTCAACCCTGCAGCAGACGGCTTCCGCAACTACGAGAGCGCCCGCGCACTCGGCATGCCGGCCGAGCACTTGCTGGTGGATCGCGCCAACTTACTGACCCTGTCGGCACCCGAAATGACGGTGCTGATCGGTGGCATGCGTGTGCTCGATACCAATTGGGACGGCTCGAAGCACGGTGTACTCACCGAACGCCCGGGTGTGCTCACGAACGACTTCTTCGTGAACCTGCTCGACCTCAATACACAGTGGCGTGCAGCCGACGCCGACTCGCGCACCTTTGTCGGCACCGACGAGGCCACCGGCACCGAGCGCTGGACCGGCACCCGTGCCGACCTCGTGTTCGGCTCGAACAGCGAGTTGCGCGCGGTTGCCGAGGTCTACGCGAGCGATGACGCGGCCGACAAGTTTGTCGCCGACTTCGTTGCAGCATGGGCCAAGGTTGCAGATCTGGACCGCTTCGATCTGCGCTAGTCGAACGCGCTGAACGCGGAGTTCCGAGCAGAAAAGAGGGGTCACCCGTTTGGGGTGGCCCCTCTTTGCGCTTCTAGACACTAGGTAATCCCACTGTTCTCAGAGGCCTCCCAAAATTGGGTAATCTAAGTGGCGGGGAAGTCCACAGATCATCAACAGCGAGCTCAGAAAACAGCCGCGAAGCACGACAACGGAGAAGCAGTGACAGATCAACAGGGCCAGGATCCCTCACAAACACCGAATCAGGGCAACGTTCCGCCACAGGCCACACAACCACCGGCCAGCCCATACCCGCTACAACAGAACTCGCCCTATGCGCCACAGCCACAACAGGCGCCACAGATGCCACAGATGCCACAGATGCCAACGCAACAGCCGCCCCAGCAGCCGCTCTACGCCGCACCGCACCAGCAACCGTCTTCTTACCCCTCGCCTGCTTATGCGCACGGCCCCAACCCCACATTTACAGGGGAGTACGCGGCTCCGGCAATGCAGCCGCCGTACGGCATGCCCACCAGCCCGCGCAAGAGCCGAAGAAGCGAAGGCTCGGCCTTCTCATCGGTTCGATCGTCGGCGGTGTGCTGCTCGTCGCCGCAGCCGCCGTGACCGCAGTGGTGCTCCTGACCGGTGAGAGTTCCGGCGATCCTGAGGCTGCACCAACACCAACACCATCGGCCACGAGCAAAGCTACTCCGTCGCCCGAAGCAAAACAAGAATCACAGGACTCACCCGACGAGGAAAGGGTGTTTGGACCAAACGACCCTGAAATCGAAGGCACCGGCCCCATCGAGGAAAGACTCGATGCCTTTCTCGCAAAACTCGAACAGTCCGACAACGACGGTTCGCTCTGGCAGCAGATTCCCGACACAAAAGAGAACCGGGGAGCCCTCTTCGCACTGCGGTTCACCCTTACCGACATGAAATCAGCCACGCGGTTTGGCTCGGTGAGTGAGGAGCAAGCCACCCAGTGGGCCAAGGAGGCAAAGTACATGGAGAATCAACTCCTCGCCCAGAAGCCCCTCGGCACAAGCATCAAGTACACCATGCAAGACGGCAGGGTCTTCGAGTACAACGGTGACACGGGCGAGGTTGGCCTCTCTGACCCGAAGAACTAGTGGCGAACTCGCGCGAAAGCACCCGTCTGAAAGCCGGGCGATAGGAGTGCGGTCAGCGAAAAACGCACCGACGAGAAGCAAAGAAGCTCACGGGAGGCAAGGATCCTAACCAGTTAGTTGCCTTGCCCTGGTTAGGATCTTTGCCGCCGGTGCTGAGTAGCCCTAGCCCGGGGTATTGAACGAGTCCCGGGGAGCCATCCGATCGAGCGCAAAAACGCGGCTGAGTACACATCACTCAGTCAAGCAGCAGCGCGGGCTCCTCAAGCACCGAGGCGACGTCAGCCACGAAGCGCGACACCACATCACCGTCGACCACGCGGTGGTCGAAGGAGCCACCAACGGTGGTCACCATGCGGGGGCGCACCTCACCGTCAACAACCCACGGCTTTTGCTTAATCGTGCCCATTGCGAGGATCGCGACCTCACCGGGGTTCAGGATCGGCAGACCGAAGTCCATGCCGAACACACCGATGTTGGTGAGCGTGATCGTGCCGTTCGCCATTTCTGCCGGCTGCGTGCGGCCATCGCGGGCGGTGATGGTCAATTGCTCAATAGCCCGAGCGAGTTCGAGCAAGCTCAGATCCTGAGCATCCTTGATGTTTGGCACAAGCAGACCACGCGGCGTCGCCGCGGCGATGCCGAGGTTCACGAAGTTGTGGCGAATGATCTCTTCGTCGGTCCACTTCGAGTTGACCTGCGGGTTGCGGCGCACCGCCCACAGCATCGCCTTCGCGAAGATGAGCAGCGGCGACACCTTCACGCCAGCAAAATCGGTCGAGGCTTTGAGGCGCTTCACGAACTCCATCGTGCGGGTCGCGTCGACCTCGGTAAACACGCTAACGTGGGGCGCCGTGAACTTCGAGGCAACCATCGCCTGGGCAACCTGCTTACGTACACCCTTAACCGGGATGCGCTCTTCGCGCTCCGACGGCACCTCGGGGGTCACGATGTTACGGAAGACGCTGGCCTGCGAGGCCTGCCGCACAACGTCATCGCGCAAAATCTCGCCCGCGATCCCGGTGCCCGAAATGTGGGAGAGCTCTACACCCAGGTCTTTCGCCAGCTTGCGAATCGGCGGTTTTGCGATGACAGGCAAGGCGTGAGCTACAGGGATCGAGGGCCAGTCGATCCTGAACCGCCCAACAGCGGCTCTCCACCACTGCGACGACGCGATTGCACTGCGCCCGCGGTGCCGTAGCCGACGAGCACGGCACCTCCCTCGTCGTCTTTTTGAATCGAGTTGGCGATATCGGCGCTTGCGTGTGCAAAATCTTCCCTGACGGCCGCGGGGGCGGCCGGTATGACGGGAGCAGCGGGCGACGGGGCTTCGACCCCATCGTTCACGGCAACCTTGAGAATTGGCTCACCAACGGGAACCGTCTGCCCCACCTCGGCGAGCAACTCGGTCACCTCGCCGGTGAAGGGCGAGGGCAGCTCAACCAGCGACTTCGCGGTCTCGATCTCGCAGATCACCTGGTTCAGCTCGACGGTGTCTCCGGCCGCCACGTGCCACGTGACAATCTCGGCCTCGGTCAATCCCTCACCCACATCGGGAAGGGGGAACGTCATTTCGCTCATGGCAGCTCCTTGGTTCTTCTGTGATGCAGGGTCTAGTAGTGCATTGTACGGTCGACGGCTTCAAGCACACGATCGGCGTCGGGCAGGTAGAGGCCTTCGAGCCGCGCGGGAGGGAAGGGAACGTCATACCCGGCGACCCGCAGCACGGGGGCCTGCAGTGAATAGAACGCGTGCTCAGCAACGTGAGCCGCGATCTCGCTGCCGAGACTCACACCTCCCTGCGCCTCCTGGGCCACCACGAGACGCCCGGTCTTACGCACGGAGGCGAGCAGCGGTTCGTAGTCGATCGGTGAGATGCTGCGTAGGTCGACCACCTCAAGGCTCGTGCCCTCTCGCGAGGCGACCTCGGCGGCCTGCAGCATCGTGGCGACCATCGCACCGTGGCCGACCACAGTGACGTCGCTGCCGATGCGGGCAACGCGCGTCTGGTGCAGTTCACCGGCGGGGGCAGCGGGATCAACCTCACCCTTGTGCCAGTACTTGGCTTTGGGCTCGAAAAACAGCACCGGGTCGTTCGACTGAATTGCCTGCTGGATCATCCAGTAGGCGTCGTGCGGGGTCGACGGTGCGACAACACGCAGACCAGGGGTGTGCACGAAGTACGCCTCCGGGCTCTCCTGGTGGTGCTCAACGGCACCAATGTGGCCGCCGTAGGGCACACGAATGACCACGGGCATCGACACCTTGCCGTCGTGACGGTTCGTGATCTTTGCAAGCTGCGTGACGATCTGGTTGAAGCCGGGAAAGATAAAGCCGTCGAACTGGATCTCAACAACAGGGCGGTACCCGCGCATTGCGAGGCCGATGGCGCTGCCGATGATTCCCGACTCAGCGAGCGGAGTGTCGAGCACTCGAGCTGAGCCGAACTCTGCCTGCAGTTTGTCGGTCACGCGGAAGACGCCACCCAGGGGCCGATGTCTTCGCCCATGAGGATCACGCGCTCGTCAGCCAGCATTGCGGCGCGCAGACCCTCGTTAATCGCCTTCGCGAGGGGCATTGTCGCGCGCTCACTCAGAGCTTGAACTTCGGTGCTCACTTGGCTGCCCCTTCCTGTGCGGCTGTACCTGCGTCTGCGTCCTCAAACGAGGCCTCGTAGCGCTCGAGCCAGACACGCTGCTCTTCGATGCGCGGGTGCGGCTCGGAGTAGACATTCGCAAACATCGAGTCGGCCGTCGGAGACGGCAGGGTCAGGATCACATCGCGCACGCGCTTCGCCTCAACATCGGCGGCGACACGCACCTCTTCGAAAAACTCGTCGGTCACGCCGAGCGAGCGCAGGTACACTTCGAGCCGCTCGATAGGATCGCGCTGCTGCCAGCTCTCAAGCTCGCCGTCTTCTCGGTAGCGGGTGGGATCGTCGCTCGTGGTGTGTGCGCCGATACGGTAGGTGAGGGCCTCGATGTAACCAGGGCCCTGACCCGTGCGCGCGAGGCCAAGGAAGCGGCGGCCAACGGCGTAGGCCGCGAGTGGATCGTTGCCGTCGATCTGCACGGCCCGGATCCCGAACCCGAGGGCACGACGGTAGAGCGGAGTGCGTGACTGACGCGCGACGGGCACCGAAATGGCCCAGCGGTTGTTCTGCACAACAAAAACCTCGGGGGTCTGGTAGCTCGCTGCGAACACCATCGCCTCGTTTGCGTCGCCCTGGCTTGAGGTGCCGTCACCGTAGAAGACCATGGTGGCCTCGCCGGTGTTGGTGCCCGCCTCACCCGGGTCGAGTGTCGTATCGCCCACCGCGCGCTTGGCGTCGAGCAGTTGCCCGAGCGCGTAGCCCGTCGCGTGTTGCGCCTGTGCGCCGAGCACAAGTGTGTAGAGGTGAAAGTTGCCATTTTTGGGATCTGTGACGTCCCAGCCGCCGTGAGTCAGCCCACGGAACAGCTTGGCGACGTCAACGAAATCAACACCGCGGATCCCCGCGATTGCGTGCTCACGGTACGCGGGAAAGATGTGATCTTGGGGCTCGCTCGCGCGACCCAGCCCGACCTGGCAACCCTCTTGCCCAACGCTCGGCACCCAGAGGGCGAGCTGGCCCTGACGCTGCAGGTGCGTGCACTCGGTGTCGAATGCGCGAGTGGTAACCATGTCGCGGTACCACTGCTTGAACTCTGCGACGCCAACACCCGCGAGTTCGTCGGCAAATGCGGCCGCCGAATCGGAGGGAGCGTAGTTGCCAGCCTCGTCGAGAAAGCGGATCGGTTCTGGATCTGCACCCCCGTGAAGAGGGACATCAATCGTGTGCGTATTCATCCCGACCAAGTGTAACGAGCACCATCGACATCGCGCGGATATATGGCGTTTCGTCAGGGAATGTGGGCGGGTGGGCGCTGGCGGGCCTCGCGCGGTGGACGCTTCCTAAACCTACGCCTCGTCATAAGGCTGGGAAGCGTTCACCCTACGATGCGAGATATCCGCGCACCACCTCAAGCACCACTGGCAGACTCTCTGCCTCACCGACCGAAATGCGCACGCCCGCCCCGGGGAATGGCCGCACAAGCGTGCCCTCCTCGGCGAACGCCGCCGCCAGCGCCACCGCGTCAACGCTGACGCTCTGCGGGATCCACACGAAGTTGCCCTGCGCAACCGGAACATCGAGCCCGAGTTCGCGCAGCCCGGCGGCGAGCGCGTCGCGACGCTCAGTCAGCACGGCAATGCGGTCGCGCTGTTCTTTTTGGGATTCCGGCGTGAGCGCGGCAAGGGCGGCAGACTCAGCAAGCCCGGTCACCGAGAGCGGCACGGCAACACTCGCGGCGGCGGCGAGGATCGCGGGATCCCCGATGGCGTAACCGAGTCGCAGACCAGCGAGCCCGTACGCCTTCGAGAAGGTGCGCAGCACCACGAGATTCGGGTGCAGACTAAGCACCTGCTCACCGAACACGGCCTCTGCATCAGTGACAAACTCGCGGTAGGCCTCGTCGAGGATCACGAGCGTATCGGCGGGCACCCGCTGCATGAAGCGGTCGAACGCGTCACGGCGGATGGTTGGCCCGGTCGGGTTGTTGGGGCTGCAGAGCAGGATCACGCGCGTGCGCTCGGTGACCGCGGCGGCCATCGCGTCGAGGTCGTGTTCGGCCTGATCGTTCAGCGGGACCGCGATGTTTTCGGCACCTGATGCAAGACCAAGTGACGGGTAGGCCTCGAAGCTCGGCCACGCAAACATGACCCCGTCACCTGGTCCGGCCGCCGCCTGCACGAGTTGGTAAAGCAAGGCTGCCGATCCTGCCCCGATATGAACGTGATCGCTGCCCACGTTGAACTCTGCTGCGATCGCGGCACGCAGGTCTGGCATCGCTGCTGCGGCGTAACGGTTGATGTCGCCGCGATCCTGAATCGCCGCGAGCACAGCGGGCAGCGGCGGGAACGGGTTCTCGTTGCTCGACAGTTTGTACCCCGGCTTCGTGGGGGTTGCGCCCTGCCGGTATGCGGGAACGGCGAGTACGTCTGCGCGCAGGCGCACGGGGGTGTTGGTCATGGGATTCAGTGTAGTGAGGTGCTCTGGTCGGGGTCTCGGGGCTTCCAACAGGCCCCGTCGATCCGCCACCCCACCGCCAGGTCACCAGACCGCCGTGCCACCAGCCCACCACCCAGCCACCGCCCCACCGACGAGTGCACGCCTACCCGACGAGAGGCCCCCATACCAACGCGTGGGCAAGCGGGCCTTTCGTTGCTAGGGCAGGTCCTCGTGCGGGAACCGATGCATGGAAACGCGTCAGGGCAGCACGGAGCACGCGAAGACGCAGAAGAGCAGAAGAGCCGCGCGAGTGACAGAATAGACCCATGCGCACACTCGCCCGCATTCTCGTCAGCGCCTTCGCCCTGTGGCTCACCACACTCATCGTCGGTGGCAGCGGCGATCACGGCGTGTGGGTCGAGCCGTTCGGAGAGGGCAACGACGGATATCTGATCACACTGGTACTTGTAGCCCTGGTCTTCGGAATCGTCAACGGGACCCTCGGCAAGATCGTACGGTTTGTGTCGATTCCGCTCTATATTCTGACGCTGGGGCTCTTCGGTTTGATCGTCAACGGCATCATGTTTGCGATCGTCGCGTGGTTGTCTGATCTCGCTGGCTTCGGACTTCGCATTGATGGTTTCTGGTGGGGTGTGATCGCGGCGCTGGTGTTGTCGATCCTGTCTGGAATCTTGAACGGCCTGCTGGGCACAAATCGCAAGTATGACCAGGATCGCTGAATCTCAGGCAAACTGGAGAGATGACCACCCCATCCCCCTCCACATCAGCTTCGTCTGCACCGGCAACATCTGCCGCTCGCCCATGGGCGAGGTTGTGTTTCGGCGGTTGGTCGAAGACGCCGGGATCGCCGAGCAGTTTGTCATCACCTCTCGCGGCATGGGCGACTGGCACGTCGGCAACCAAGCCGACCCCCGCACCCTGACCGCACTCGCGAGGCGCGGCTACGACGGAGAACCACACCGGGCCGCACAGCTGAGCGACGCCGACATTGCTCAGCACCAGTTGCTCATCGCGCTGGATCGCGGGCACGAACAACTCATGTTGGATCGCGGCGCGGATCCCGAGCGAGTTGTTCTGCTGACCGAATTCGATCCCGAACAGCCTGACGACCCCGATGTATTTGACCCGTACTGGTCTGACGAAGACGCGTTCGACCGCGTGCTTGAGCAGGTTGAACGCAGTTGCCGAGTGCTGCTTGAACGACTGAGCGGTGACCGTTAACGGAAGAATAAGAGCTCGAACCGGTTTCGGCGTTTGTGCGGGCTGGTCTGATTCTCGCGGCGCTCAGCGGTCTTTGCCATCGGGCTCGCACTCCTTTTTCTCGCTCTTGGGATCACGATCGCGGTCTTGCGCTGACCCGCCACAGGTTGCATGGGAGAATGGACTCGGCCCTCGCACTCGGCTCGACACCTGAGCCCCCAACAAGCACGGAGACCCAATGACGCCCATGCCCCGCAGCCCATCAGCCCGCTCGACGGACGCTACCGCGCGGCGGTCGCTGACCTGGGCAACACCCTCTCGGAGGCGGGGCTGAACAAGGCGCGCGTGCACGTCGAGGTCGAGTGGCTCATCCACCTCACCTCGCACTCGCTGCTGGGCGGCACACCGCTTCCTGACGCTCAGGTCGCAACACTTCGCGAGTGGGCCGCGAACTTCGGCCAGGCCGAGATCGACAAGCTCGCCGAGATCGAGGCGACCACACAGCACGACGTGAAGGCCGTCGAATACTTGGTTCGGGATCAGCTGAGCGCACAGGGGCTCGACGCGATTGCCGAACTGACCCACGTGTGCTGCACCAGCGAAGACATCAACAACCTGTCGTACGCACTCACCGTGAAGCAAGCTGTTGCCGACGTGTGGCGTCCGCGGTTTGAGAAGGTCATCGCCGAGATCGCGCGCCAGGCCGAGCAGTACCGCGAGCTGCCGATGATGAGCCGCACCCACGGCCAGCCGGCCACACCAACGACCCTTGGCAAAGAGCTCGCGGTGTTTGTGTACCGCCTTGAGCGCCAGCTGAACCAGATCGACGACGTCGAATACCTGGGCAAGTTCTCGGGGGCGACCGGCACGTTTGCGGCGCACCTCGCGGCTGACCCCAACACCGACTGGATGCAGGTGTCGCAGGAGTTTGTCGAGGGGCTCGGGCTCGACTGGAACCCACTGACCACGCAGATTGAGTCGCACGACTGGCAGGCCGAACTCTACACGCGCATCGCGCACGCGAACCGGATCCTGCACAACCTCGCAACCGATATCTGGAGCTACATCTCTATCGGGTACTTCCGCCAGATCCCGGTTGCCGGGGCTACCGGATCCTCGACGATGCCGCATAAGGTCAACCCGATTCGCTTCGAGAACGCCGAGGCAAACCTTGAGCTGTCGAACGCACTGCTCGACTCGCTCGCGGCGACCCTCGTGACGAGCCGCTGGCAGCGTGACCTGACCGATTCTTCGGCGCAGCGCAACATCGGTGTCGCTTTCGGGCACTCGGTGCTCGCGCTCGACAACATCTTGAAGGGGCTCGGCCAGATCGACGCGGCACCCGACGTGCTTGCCGCCGATCTCGACGCGAACTGGGAGGTGCTGGGTGAGGCGATCCAGACCGTGATTCGTGCCGAGGTGGCCTCGGGCCGCTCGACCATCAGCGATCCTTACGCGGCCCTCAAGGATCTGACCCGCGGTCGCCGCATTGGCCAGCAGGATCTCATCGAGTTTGTGCAGGCGCTTGAGATCGGCGACGAGGCTCGGGATCGGCTGCTCGCTTTGACCCCGGCAACGTACATCGGCGACGCGGTGCGTCTGCTCGACTACTTGAAGCGGTAGCGCCTGCGGCGCGGCGGACAAAGCCTTCGGGTGGGCTTGCAATCTACGCAGATCGCAGTGGCGACCCGACTGGCACCCCTCGCTGAGGTTGCCCACGAAGCGCGCAAGCTGCTCCTGAAGCCCTGGAAATGCGCCGACCAGTGGAGTGTGCTCGTTGATTGCTTCACTCAACTCAACGAGAGTTTCTTCCACAATCTGCCGCGCGCTCCGAAGCCCCCAGCTCGCGCACTCATCAACGAGATCCTCTCGGGTTATGTCCGCATGTCGATACTTTCGATTCACGGAAAGAGCCAGTTCCCCGTCGTTAGTCATATGTGCCTGGGGAACGGCGTCATATGCCGGGGCAAGCTCAACCTCGCCATCAACCTTGTGAAGAAGGCCGATGTTCTTTGTGTGCATGTCGAGGTTTCCGCTCCCAACAGCCAGCACTAGCATTCGCGCAAGATTATCGAGTTCAGTCCGGGAGGTGTGCTGCTGAAGAACTTGTGCGATCCGACCCAAACTGACTACTCCTCCCATCCGTTGGTACTTCTGATTCTGCGCGGCGCCAAGAACCTGACTGAAATCCTCCTGATGGACACGCTCCCCCGCGCTGCGGTCAAAACGCTCGATCGCTAAGGCCCGGGCACCATCAAATTCTTCGATGGTCGTGGCGAAAGCCGACAGCCCCAAGCGTCGGGCAAGGCGCGACCCATACTCTTCGTCGAAAATCACACTCTCGCTCGCGCCACGAAGCTGCGGCTTCAGAATGTGCGTGGTTGGATAACCTCCCAGACCTTGTGCCCAGCCGCTCTCCGTGCGCACAAGCACCACCTTAGGCTGCACACCGCCGAGCGATGACTTTCCGGCAATTGGATCGTTCGCGAGAGGAGCGCGCATCGGATTCTCAAGCAGTTCTCGAATCTGTCGTGCGGACACAGCTTGCAAAGCCGGTACGGGTGGCTCGGAGGGGTTGTCAAGATCCCATATCTGGAGGGCACCAGCAACGTCTCGGCCATATCGAGCCAAAAATCCGAGCGTGTCACCTGCTCGTAGCGCGCTCTGCATAAGCATGTACTCGTATTGATCACCCTCTGGAAGCAACTCCGCAAACCAGTTCCGGCGACGGCCTGCCTGGTCACGGCGCAGAGTGGGCGACAGCGGGATCGCAACCGACAGCGTCGTACTGTTCACGCCAAAGCGCTGAAGCCCCTCTTCGCTCGGAGTGAAGTCGAAGGTGCGAGAGCTCTCGCCGCTCAGCGTGCCGACTTTCGAGCCGTACAGTTCAACTGCGAGGCGCATCAGCATCCTCTTCGCCCCAGCTCGCGAAGATTTCGCACCCGCTCGCTCGCGCGAGCTCAAGCATCTGGCGTAAGTAAATTGTGGCCTTGCCACTCTCTATCTCGCTGACGGTGCTCTGACGCAGCGAGGCCTCTTCCGCCAATTCTGTTTGCGACAGACCGCGGTCTAAGCGCGCTTGCTGGATCGCAAGGCCAAAATCAGCAGGAGCGCGCAGTCTTGCGGTGTATTTCATCCCTGAACCCCCTTATCGGAATTTCCAGATACTACAACTCTATCTTAAAATCCCGATAAATAGAAGGCTTCTCAATCGGCGTGGAGTCTACTCAGGCCGCGGCGGAAGCCCGACGAGCAGCCTCCGGCAGCGCCCGCACCACACGGTCGAGCGCGGCGGCATCGTGCGCCGCCGACACAAACCAGGTCTCGTAGGCACTCGGCGGCAGCGAGACACCCGCGTCGAGCATCGCGTGGAAAAATGCACCGTACTGCGTGGTGTTCTGGCGCTGCACATCGACGTACCCCGTTGGTGCCTCGGGAAAATCACCAAACAGCACACTGAAGAGGGTGCCGGCGCGCTGTACCCGGTGGGCGACGCCCGCAGCGTTCAGCGCTGCCGATACCTCCGCGGCGAGCGCGTCGGCGGCCCCTCCCAGGCGAGCATACGCCGCGGTGTCGGCAGCCTCCAGTGTCGCTAGCCCGGCGGTCGCCGCGACGGGATTGCCGGAGAGAGTGCCGCCCTGGTAGACCGGACCGGTAGGAGCAAGCAGATCCATCAGCGCTGCGCGACCCCAAGAGCCGCGAGCGGCAACCCACCGCCCACCACCTTGCCGAAGGTGAACAGGTCGGGCCTCAGCGCGGCAAGCACCTGATCCCGCTCTAACCCCCAATAACCACAAGGCCCCGCACGGAACCCGGTGAGCACCTCGTCAACGATCACAAGAGCACCGTGCCGGTGAGCAATTTCAAGCAGGCTCTCGGTGAATCCGGGCAGCGGAGCCACCACTCCCATGTTTGCCGCCGCGGCCTCAGTAATCACCGCCGCGATCCGCGAGCCGTGCTCATTGAAGGCCCGCTCAAGCGCAGGCACATCGTTGTAGGGCAGCACAATGGTCTGGGCCGCTGTCTCGGCGGTCACCCCGGCTGATCCTGGCAGGGCAAGCGTCGCGAGCCCCGATCCGGCAGCCGCCAACAAGCCGTCTGAGTGGCCGTGATAGTGTCCGGCAAACTTGATAATCAGCGGCCTGTCGGTCGCGCCGCGGGCGATGCGAATAGCCGTCATGGTCGCCTCGGTGCCGGTCGACACAAGCCGCACCTTGTCAACGTCGGGCAGCTTCGCCACCAGCAACTCAGCCAGCTCAACCTCGGCCGGTGCCGACGCCCCAAAGCCGAAGCCGCGACCGACGGCCTCCTGCACCGCAGTCACCACCTCGGGCAGCGCGTGGCCCAGCAGAGCGGGGCCCCAGGCTCCCACCAGGTCGACGTACTCTCGGCCCTCGACGTCGGTGACGTAGGGTCCACTCCCTGAGACGAAGTAGCGTGGCGTGCCGCCCACCGAAGCAAAGGCCCGCACAGGAGAGTTCACCCCGCCGGGGATCACCCGCCCGGCGCGGGATTCGAGCTCAGTGTTGGTTAGGTGTGTCATGGTCGTAGCTCCAGGTTGTTGAGGTCGGCAATGTTGGCAGAGTGGCCGCGCGGGAGGCCAACACAGCGGATCACCGCCGCCACCCCGCAACCTCAAGCGCGAAGTAACTCAGAATGGTGTCGGCTCCGGCGCGGGAGATGCTGAGCAGCGACTCGCGGATCGCGGCCTCACGGTCGATCCAGCCGTTCGCCGCGGCAGCCTCGATCATCGCCGCCTCGCCAGAAACCTGATACGCCCAGACCGGCACCGTGCTCACCCGCGCGACATCAGAGAGCACATCGAGGTAGCTCATCGCGGGTTTGACCATCACGATGTCGGCACCCTCATCGAGGTCGAGATAAGCCTCCCGCAGACCTTCGCGGCGGTTGGCTGGATCCTGCTGGTAGCTACGCCGGTCCCCCTGCAACTGCGAGTCGACCGCCTCGCGAAACGGGCCATAAAAGGCGGACGCATACTTGGCGGCGTACGCCAGAATCGCCGCATCGACAAAACCAGCCTCGTCGAGCG
The DNA here is from genome assembly GCF_011382985.1 of Leucobacter coleopterorum. Taxonomy (GTDB): domain Bacteria; phylum Actinomycetota; class Actinomycetes; order Actinomycetales; family Microbacteriaceae; genus Leucobacter; species Leucobacter coleopterorum. Next base: position 80,652 of record NZ_CP049933.1, on the reverse strand, counting down.
CCTCGCGCACCACCGCAACCTGGCCGTCCATCATGCCCGAGAGACCGAGCAGTTCCGCCCCCGCCTCCGCCTGCGCGACGGCCATGCGCGCGTAGTGTTGCAGCGTTGCGTCGTTGTCGACCCGCCCCACCTCATCGAGCACACCGCAGTGTCCGTGCGAGGTGAACTCGTCGAGGCAAAGGTCACTCTGTACGACGAGATCACCGCTGACCTCGGCAGCCACCGCGCGAAGGGCACGATTCAAAATGCCATTGGGATCCACCGCGGCACTCCCCAGAGGATCGCGCTCCGCGGGCACCCCAAACAGCATGATGCCACCCAACCCGGCTGCGGCAGCCTCAACGGCAACCGCACGCACGGAATCAAGCGTGTGCTGCATCACCCCGGGCATAGAGGTGATCGGACTTGGCTCGTGAATACCCTCGCGCACAAACACCGGCAGCACGAGGTCTGCCGGGTGCAATCGGGTCTCGGCGACTAGGCGACGCATGGCGGGCGAACTGCGCAGGCGCCGGGGCCGGTGCGGTCGAAGGCTAGTGGGGACGGTCGTGTGCATCACTGTCATTTCTGTTGGTGGGGTTCGTTTGTTTGTGCGGCAACGGCGGCGAGCAGGCCGTCTATGGTCTGGGAACCTGCGACAAGCTGGGGTATAAGGCCCACACCACGAAGGGCGGCGGCCGTCGGTTCGCCAATGGCCGCGATGGTGGGCAGCACGGCAGCATCGAAAGCGTCGAGGTTTGCGGCGAGCGCACGAGCGGCTGATCCACTGGTGACGAGTATCACGTCACTCTCGGCAACGGCGGTGGCAAACGCGGTTCGGGATCGCGCATCCTGATCAACCTGGACCGTTTCGTAGGCGGTCACCCGATCAACGTGGTGCCCGGCTGCCTCCAGCCAGGTCTGCAGGCGATCATCGCTCAGATTCGACAGGGGCAAGAGGAAGCGCTGCCGTTCGGCGGTAGCCTCGGCACCCAACTCGACACCGAGTGCCACCATCAGTCCCTCGGTCGAGAAGTCGCGCTCGGGCATCACATCAACGCCAAGACCGACAGCCCGCGCTGCGGTGGCGGTGCCCGGACCGACAACTGCGATACGGGTTGGCGTCTTTGATCCTGCGCCAAGTGCGTTAGCCCGGCCTGGGCAGGCACCAGCCACCGCCAGTATCGCCTCGACCGCGTTTGCACTGGTCAGTACAACCCAGTCGTAGGTCCCCCGGTTCCAGCGCCCGATCGCCTCGCGCAACGCGGGTGTCTCCGCGGGCACAACTGCAATCAGCGGGTGAACGACCGGCTCACCCCCACGATCACGCACCTGCCGGGAGACACGTTCTCCCCATGATCCACCACGCAGGATCATCACGCGTGCCCCGCGAAGCGAAGCGTCTGCGGGAATCAGCCCTCCCGTCTCAGCCATCAATCAGCGCTACCTGTTGCCCTGGCGCACGAGCACCGCCCCGAGATCGGTCAGCTCGGCAGCCCCTCGGCTCAGCAGTTCACCGGCCACGTCACGGCCCAGTTGAAGCACAATGGCCTCACCTGCCGTTCCGTTGCCAAGCGGCACCGCCGAAACGACCTCCAGCTGCGCAGTCCCGTCGGTACGGTACACGGTCGCCCGCAGTTGCAGCTTGCCACCTGTGATGTGCGCCGTCGCGCCGATCGGGGCGGCGCATCCCGCTTCCAGCGTCAATAGCACTGAACGTTCTGCTTCAGCCGTCATTCGTGAAGCCGGATGCTCAAGAGCCCGCAGCGCCGTCACAATACGTGGCTCTGTCAGCACGGTCGCGCCTGATCCCGAGTCTGCACCGCGCACCTCAACTGCGAGCGCACCTTGCCCAGCCGCGGTGGGCACCGCACTCAGGTCGAAGCGCTCGGTGATCACACTCGAGCTATCCGCACGATCCAGCCCGGCCGCGGCAAGCACAACCGCGTCGAGCGAGTCACCAACAAAGCTGAGCCTGGTGTCGATATTGCCGCGAATGTCTTCGACCTGCAGATCGGGGCGCACCGCAAGCACCTGAGCCGCCCGTCTGGGCGAGCCGGTGCCAACACGCGCCCCCGTCGGCAACTCAGCAAGAGTCAGCCCGTCACGGGCACAGAGTGCGTCGCGCGGATCGGCACGTTCGGGCACCGCACCAACCACGATGCCCTCGCAGGGTCCGGTCGGTAGATCCTTAAAGGAGTGCACCGCAAGGTCGCAGCGGTTATCGAGCAGCGCGTCGCGCAGCGCACTCACAAACACACCGGTGCCCCCGAGTTCTGCCAGCGGGGCACGTGACACATCTCCCTTTGTGGTGACCGTCACGAGCGCCACATCGGCACCCGTTTCACGTGCAACCTTTTCGGCGACCTGCGTTGTCTGCGCCACTGCGAGACGGCTACGCCGCGTGCCAAAACGGATCAGGCCGGGCTGCGGCGACAGATACGTGTCCCCCCGCACGCCGAGCCTGGAGTCGGGATGCTCTCCCGGCGCAAACACACGTCCGGTCACGGCGCGATCCCCGCAGCCGCGGGTTTGAACCCGGCCCGAACGTTCTCGCAGCAGCCGGGGCGACACACGTCGAACCACGGTCCAAGCTTCGTCAGAGCGGGTCGCTCACTCGCCGGAGTGCCATCGCGGCGCTCCAGCACCAGATCAATGAGACCCTTCACATAAGCCTGGTGATTGCCCGGGGTCGGCACACGCACGGCGGCGAGTCCGTGCTCTTCGCAGGTTTCAAGCGCCTCGGTGTCGAGATCCCACAGCACCTCCATGTGGTCACTCACAAAGCCGATCGGCACGATCACAACCGCCCGCACACCCGCCTCGGGCAGCAGCGCGATCGCGTCATTGATGTCGGGTTCAAGCCACGGCTGCGACGGGGGCCACTTCGCGATTGGTACACCAGATCCCACGCGGCACCCTCACCCGCCGCGTGAGCAACAACCTCGCTCACCGCCAGATGCTGCGCGGCGTAGGCACCACCGGGGCCGTAATCGCGGTCTCGGGGCCCCGAGCGCTCGGCATCGGTGGTCGGAATGGAGTGTGTGGCGAAGAGGATACGGAGCTCGCGCGCAACGTCAAGGTCGGGCAGTTGTTTGCGCAGCTGCTGGATCCCCGCCCGAACGCCCTCTATGAATGGCTCAACAAACCCCGGGTGATCAAAAAACGGACGCACCTTGTCGATCGTCATGCTGCCAACAAGTCCCGCGTCTTCGAGTGACTGCGCAAAGTTCTCGCGATACTGCCTGCACGACGAGAACGAGGAGTAGGCGCTCGTCGCGATCGCGATGATCCGCTCGTGGCCCCGCTCATGAGCGTCCTTGAGCACGTCGGTGATGTACGGATCCCAGTTCCTGTTCCCCCAGAGCACCGGCAGATCGATGCCGCGCGAGGCAAGCTCAACCTCAAGGGCAGCCTTCAACTCACGGTTCTGGTCGTTAATGGGGCTCACACCGCCGAAGTGACGGTAGTGGTGCGCGACCTCTTCAAGGCGTTCGTCGGGGATGCCGCGACCGCGCGTCACGTTTCGCAAAAACGGGATCACGTCGCTTTGGCCTTCCGGTCCACCAAAACCCGCGAGCAAAATGGCGTCGTAGGCCGTTGGGGTTTCAACGTGCTCCGGTCCGGATCGCGCGGCCTCACTCGCGTGAGGGACGGTCGCCTGGGCGGTGGCAACCTCCTGGTCCGCTACCTGTTGTGCCTCGCGTGTGCTCACCGTACGACCTCCAGAATCTCTGCCGCCTCGATACGGCGGCCCGTGTAAAACGGCGTCTCTTCGCGCATGTGCCTCCGGGCCTCGGTCGCGCGCAGATCCCGCATCATGTCGACCAACTCGGTGAGTTCGTCGGACTCCATCGGCAGCAGCCACTCGTAGTCACCGAGCGCAAACGCCGACACGGTGTTTGCAACCACACCGCGGTGCGCGGCACCAACCCGACCGTGATGAGCGAGCATTGCGCTGCGCTCCTCGGTCGGCAACAGGTACCACTCGGTGCTGCGCACAAAGGGATAGAGGCATAGCCACTCGCGGGCGTGCTCACCCCGCAAGAAGCCAGGCACGTGTGCGCGGTTGAACTCCGCATCGCGGTGCACGCCGAGCGCGTGCCAGGTGGGGAGCAGCCTCTCGAGCGTCGCGGTTCGGCGCAGACGTCGCAGTTCCGCCTGCAGCCCCTCGGCCGTCGGGCCGTGCAACCACACCATCAGATCGGCATCGGCACGCAATCCCGAGACGTCGTACCAGCCGCGTACAGTGACGCCGCTCGCTTCGACCTCGGCCTGCACCTGCTGCAACTCGGCAGCCTCGGCGAAAGGATCGAACGCGGTGTCGGCGCCAGCCGGGCGGTGCGCGTCTCGGCGATAGATTGCCCAGAGCGCGTACCCCTGCGGGGTGGCCGTTTCAGCGCTCGGCTCACTCGTGTGACCGGTGCTCATGTGTAACTCCTTCGTGTGGCTGGTGTTCGGACTTCTATTTCAGGCGTGACTTGGCCGCGCGGTTGTTGCGAGCGCCTCTCGAAGCGCCTGAGCAGAAGCTCGCGCGGAGGGAATGACCGCCGCGAACCCCGTCCCGGCAACCCACTCACCCGCCGTGAAAATGCGCTGCGATGGTGAGGGGTCTTCGAGCGGGGCTGCGCTTTTCCGCGGCATGGCATGCACTCGCCTGGCCATGCCCTTCAGTGCAGCCGGTTGCAGATCAAGGCCGAGGATCGCGCCTGCGTCTGCGAGGGCGAGCCGTTTCACCTCGGAGTCAGACATGTCAAGTGTGACCGCAGCGGCCCCGTGTTCTCCGTACGAGAGTCGCAGCAGGTGGTGGTCCGCCGCGAGCTGTTCCGCGAGCCAGGCCCACTTCACATTGACGTGGGTGAGTGCCTTCGCCGCGATGGACGGTGTTGCGCGCCGAGCGTCCTCCGCAACGAGTGCTCCCGTGCCGCGGGGTGCCGAGTTGAGACGGGCATCGTCGACAAGGATCGCAATGACCTCGATCGGGGTCGCTGCATTTGGGGCAGACTCGGGTGGTGCAGATTCATCAGACCTGGTTGATTCATCTGATGAAAGGTGGGTTTGCTGCAGAGCGGCTGGCACGGGGTCAGCACCCCGCTTGATCGCCGTCAGGATGCCCGGAACAGTCACGAGAACCGCGTCAACCGTCTCAACAACCGCCTCAGTCGCGTCAACTTGCCCGTCGGCCACAACCTCGTAGCCGCGGCCAGGGTAATCGGGCACCGGACCGCTCCAGCTCCCGCCCGCGCTCCCGGAGACGGCATCACCATCGTTGAGCGCACGCACCTCGGTCACCCCGGCACCAAGATGGATCCGCGCACCGAGCCGCTCCAGCTCTTGCTCCAAATGGGCAACGAGGGTGTGCACACCACCGCGCAACCCCGCCACAGCCGCCCCCGACGCCCGTGCGCTGCCGCGTTGTTGTCGTGCGGCCGAACGCAAAGACCCCCGCTCGGCAAAAGACTTCGCGAGCCCCGGCACCGCTTCGAGTGGCAGCTCGTACGGGTTTGCAGAGTAGACGCCCCTGACCACGGGTGCGACCAGACGGTCCAGGGTGCGCTGCCCGAGGCGCACCCGAACGAGACCTCCGAGCGAAGGCTGCTGCTGGCCGATCCGCCGCGGTAACCACGGCTCGATCGCGCAGCGCACGGCTCCCACAATCCCAATGACTCGCCTGGACTCGGCGCTCCAGGGACGCGAGGGAATACCAATAGCTCCCGCCGCTGGCAGGGGCGACTCCCGACCGTCGCCCACTATCCAGCTGCGACCACCGGAGGTTGCGGTGATGCCACCCTGCAGACCCAGGTCCGCAAGCAGTCGCTCGACCTCACCACCTCGTGTTGCGTACGATTCAGGGCCGAGATCAAAACGAACACCACCAAGTTCACCGGCGCAGACTCGACCGCCGAGCCGAGCTTCACGCTCAAAAACCACCACGTTGATACCGTTGCGCGCGAGTTCCCAGGCGGCGACGAGCCCCGCGATGCCCCCTCCGATAATTGCGACGCGAGGAGTCTCACCATCGTCACTCAGCATGCGCCAGCCGCACAATTCGAGTCAGCACCTCAGGGTCGGTTTCCGGCGGAACACCGTGGCCGAGGTTGAGCACATGAGCCGGCGCGCTCCGCCCGCGTTCAATCACATCGTGAAGGTGCGCCTCGAGTGCCGCTTCCGGCGCAAACAGCAGCGCCGGGTTGAGGTTTCCCTGCAGCGGAACCGCATGGTCAAGCCGTGCACTGGCGAGATCAAGAGGGATCCGCCAGTCGACACCGAGTGCGCTCGTCTGCAGTTTTGTGAACTCCTCGAGCAGGTGATCCGCCCCACCGCAAAGTGAATGGTGGGAACCTTGTGCTCGGTGCCGTCACCCACAGCCGGATCAATCCAGCGCAACTGCTGCACCCGCTTGAGCGTGCGCACCGAAGAGGGGGCAACGCGCGCCGCGTAATCGTGGGTGCTCAGCGATCCAGCCCAAGAATCAAACAGCTGTGCGGCGCTCGCCCCCGCAAGCACCTGCTCCTCGAGAAACACCCCACTCAGCTCGGCGGTCCAGTTGAGCAGGTCGTTCCAGGCGGCGGGATCGGCGTGCATCAGTGTGCGAGCGCGGAGATGCTCGCGGGAGGGGCCTCCCTCAACGAGGTACGCGGCAAGGGTGAAGGGGGCACCCGCAAACCCGATGAGGGGTGTCTCACCGAGCTCGGTTGTCACCAACCGCACCGCCTCACGAATTGGTGCCATCGCCTCACGCAGCCGTTCCACCGGGTGCTCCGCGCGCAGCCGCTCAACCTCAGCCGCGGTGCGAACGGGCCTCGCAAACACCGGGCCGCGACCGGGCACAATGTCGACTTCCACTCCCGCCATCTTGAGCGGGATAACGATGTCGCTGAAGAAGATCGCGGCGTCAACTCCGTGACGGCGCACCGGTTGCAGGGTGATCTCGGCGGCCTGCGCTGGATCGAGGCAGGCATCGAGCATCGACGTCTCCGCGCGCAGCGCGCGGTACTCGGGTAGTGACCTGCCGGCCTGCCGCATGAACCACACGGGGAGCCGATCCGGGCGTATTCCCCCGAGTGACTGAATAAGCGGGGCGGCCCCTGTACGACCTGCGCTGAGGGGGTGCGTGATGGGTAACGTATTCATCAGATGTTGATGCTAGCATGTTCATCTGATGAAGTTGTTCGCAGGATCCGGGTGTATTTCGCCCGCCCGTGAGCGGCAGAATTAGCCGTTTTTCGGCCATCTACACCACTGACGATTCGACGAAAGTTGGCCGCGCGACGTGTTAGTTTGTCTCTCCCTGGAGCACAGAAACGTCAACCTTGACTTTTTGGGAGCCATTGAGCAACACACCGGGTCGGTGGTCGAGGCGCTCGCAGACTCGTCCCTCACAGACGGCTCAGTTGTACTCGCAACCTGCAACCGCTTTGAGGCGTACCTTGACGTCAAGTCACCCGCGGCGATTGAGCAGAGCATCAGCCGCGTGTCGGGAGTCACGGGCATCGAAGAGCGGCGCCTGCGCGACCGGCTTGTGCTCCGCTCGGATCTCGACGCCGTTGAGCACCTGTTCTCCGTCGCGGGTGGCCTCGAGTCGGTCGTTGTTGGTGAGGGTGAGATCGCCGGCCAGGTGCGGCGAGCACTTGAGCAAGCTCGGGATCAGGGCAGCACCTCAAGCGAGTTAGAGAGGCTGTTTCAGTTTGCGGCACGTACCTCTCGTCAGATCAAACATCGCACCGGTGTGCAGACCGCGGGGCGCTCACTGGTGCGGCTAGCCCTCGCCATGGCGCAGAGTCGCATCGGCGACTGGGCGACCGCGCAAATTGTGCTCGTTGGCACCGGCATGTACGCGGGCGCAAGCCTCGCCGCGCTTCGTGCACGTGGTGCCACTCGTGTGTCGGTGTTCTCACCCTCGGGGCGAGCCGAGACATTCGCTGCCTCACACGGCATTTCGGCGATCGCAGCGCACGAACTTGAGGATGCGCTTGCCAAGGCCGACCTGATCGTCACGACAAGCCTCGCACAAGAGCCGATCCTGAGTGCGGAGCTGTTTTCTCGTACGCAGCGCCCAGCCCGAAGGCCCTTCTGTGAAACTGTGGCGGGTCGCTCGGCGGACTCAAAGCCCGGCCGCTCGGTACTTCTCAGCGCGGCGAGGCCACGGCTTGTCATAGACCTGGGTGTGCCCCGCAACGTCGAGCGGGCAGCCGAGTTTGTGTCGGGCATTGAGCTGCTCGATCTTGATCTCATCGCAAAACACGCACCGCTCGCCGAGCTGAGCGCCGAGGCCGAGGCGCGCGGGATCGTGCGCGACGCCGTCGAGGAGTTCTCGGCCCTGCGCGCCGAAAACGACGCGATGCCGGCTCTCGTCGCCCTGCGCGGTCACGTCTACGAACTGCTGGACGACGAGTTGCAGCGCGTTACACCCCGAGGGACCGGGACTCACGAAACCTCCGGCGATCCTGACGGCCCCGCCCAGCAGCGCGCCGCGATAGAGGCGGCCCTGCGCCACTTCGCTGGCCGTCTGTTACACCGCCCCTCGGTGCGCATCCGCGAAGCAGGCCGCGCGGGCAACGCCCCGGCAGCCCATGCCGCCGTTGAGCTGCTCTTCGAGCCACACTTCAACGTGCGTGGCTGACAGGGTCAGAACTGTCGCGCCAACCCCACGCCCCTCACGGCCGGTAATACACCGCAACCGGGTGCTCCCCGTGGCGGATCACGTCAACAGGCGTCTCAAAGACCCGCTCGAGCACCTCGGGCGTGATGATCTCGAGAGGTGTACCCGAGGCAACAACTCGCCCGTCGGCGAGCGCTACGATCCGATCCGCGTAGGCCGCCGCAAAGTTCACGTCGTGCACCACCAGCACAATCGTTTTGCCGAGGGCGTCGGCCGCTGCTCGCACCTGCGCCATCATGCCGACCGCGTGCCGCATGTCGAGTCCGGTGAGGGGTTCATCGAGCAGCACGTAATCGGTGTCTTGCGCCAGCACCATCGCCACAAACGCACGCTGCCGCTGCCCACCCGAGAGTTCGTCGACAAAACGATCCTCCATGCCGGCCAGGTCGAGAAAGGCGATGGCCGCGTGGATCGCACGCCGGTCAGCCTCCGTGATGCGCCCGGCGGAGTGCGGAAACCGCCCGAACGTGACCAACTGCTGCACCGTGAGTCGTGCGGTGAAGTGGTTCTCCTGTTTCAGGATCGACACCACCGTAGCGAGTTGCCGCGACTTGGTCGCGCGCACATCAAGACCACCAACCGTGATCCTGCCGCTATCGGGTTCCAACAACCGCCCGATAATGGTGAGCAGCGTCGACTTACCAGCCCCGTTCGCTCCGATCAACGCGGTCACCCCGCCACGCGCAATGCTCAGGTCGATCGGCCCAAGCACCTGACGCCCAGCGTAGTGTTTACCGACCCCCGAGACCTCAATCCCGGCATCAGCAACAGCGGTATTCTCAGCAGTCACACTCACCGCATCCCCTTTCGCAACAGCACAACAAAAAACAGCAGCCCACCAGCAAACTCGATAATCACCGTGACGAGTCCCGCCGCCGCAAACACGTGCTTCAGCACAAACGTCGCCCCGAGCAGCGTCGCGAGGCCAATCGAAATGGCGAGCGGAATCGTCTCAGCGTGCGAGTCACCCCGGGCGAGTTGATAGGTGAGCGTCGCGACGAGAAACCCAAAGAACGTCATCGGCCCCACCATCGTCACCGCAACCGACACCAGCACGGCAACAAGAATCAGGATCGTGCGCACCTCGCGCCGGTAGTTCACACCGAGCCCAATCGCGACATCACGACCGAGCGCAACAACGTCGTAGGTGCGCCGTCGCAGCCACACAAACAGCACGATCACGCCGACAATGCCGGCGGCAAACGGCAGGTACTCGGGGTTTCCCTTACCGATGCTGCCGAACAACCGCGCGCTCAGCACGTCAAATTCGCTCGGTGTGAGCAGTCGCTGCATGAGTGTCGAGACGGATCCAAAGCCAATGCCAAGCACCACCCCCACCAGCAACAGCAGGTGCAAGTTCTGCCGCTTCCCTGAAAACAACCAGCCGTACAGCGCCGTCGCAAAGAGCACCATGAAGGCACTCTGCGCGAGAATCTTCGGAATCCCCTCTAGGCTCGATGCCGCCGTGCCAAACACAAACACGAGTGCGGTCTGGGTGAGCACGTACAGCGCATCAAAGCCAAGAATCGACGGGGTCAAGATGCGGTTGTTCGTCGCCGTGTGAAACAGCACGGTAGCGAGCGCCTGGCTCACCGCAACAAACACGATCGTGGCGAGGGCGGTCATTCGCGACTGCACGATGACCCAGTAGCCGGGGCTGCCAAGCGGGGCTGGGTTGTCGTAGCTCAGGATCGCGAGCGCAAATACAGTTGCGAGCGTCACAGCCGCGAGCACGGGCCACAGTCGGCCCACAAGACTACGCACGCTGCTGCCGAAACAGCAGCGTGATGAACACAACCGCACCGACGAGCCCGAGCACCATAGACACCGGCACCTCAAACGGACGAATGATCAGTCGCCCCACGATGTCGCACAGCGTGACCAGCGCAATGCCACCGAGCGCCACCCATGGCAGGTTGGCTCGCACGTTGTCACCACGAATCATCGACACGATGTTCGGCACAACCAGCCCGAGCAGCGGCAGAAATCCGACCACCACAACCGTGACGCCCGCGGCGACCGCCACGAGTGCCGTACCACTGACAAGAATCGTTTGGTAGTTCACGCCAATGCTCGTCGCCACGTCTTTACCGAGCCCCGCCACAGTAATACGATCCGCCAGCACAAACACCAGGATCGTGACGACCGCCACCACCCACAGCACCTCATAGCGACCGCGCACCACCTGCGTGAAACTGCCCATAAACCAGGTGCCGAGCATCTGCAGCAGGTTGAACTGCGCAGCGAGAAACGTGGTCGCGGCGCTCACCACCGCCCCAGCATGATCCCGATGAGTGGCACCACCAGCGTCGAGCGAATCACCACGCGGCTCAGGATCAGCATAAACAGCATCGCGCCGGCGAAGGCAAAACAACTCGCGACCACCATCTTGCCCACGAGCCCAAGGTCCGGCAGCAACAGGGCACTCAGCAGCAGTCCAAGCGCCGCCCACTCGGTTGTACCCGAGGTTGTCGCGTCGACGAAGCGGTTTTGTGTGAGCATCTGCATGACGAGCCCGCTCGTGGCGATCGCGGCACCCGCCAGCACAAGTGCAAGCGTACGTGGCACTCGCGTGATCCACACCAGTTCGGCACCGAAGTCGTCAGCCGTAATGTCATACACACCGATGGCGAGCGAGGCAACGAGCAATCCGCAGACAACAAGGATCGCGGTCGCAAGCGCCCGCCAGCGGCGCTTCTGACGTGGGGGTTCGATGGGAGTCGTGAGCATCGGGTGAGCTAAGCGGCGAACGCCTTCTGCAGTTGGTTGAAGAGATCGGTGTACGACTGGATGCCCTCTTCCAAGTAGAAGTTCGGGTCAAGTACCACGATGTGTCCCTCGCGCACCGCGGGCACATGCTTCAGGGCCTCCGACTTGGTGATGAGCTCGGTCGCGGGGGCCGATCCTGCCTCGCGGTCTGCCGCGGCAAAGGCGGCGTCACGGTCAAGCGCAACGATCCAATCGGGGTTGGAGTCAGCGATTGCCTCGACCGTAATGTCGTCGCCCTGGTGGTTGTCGGTTGCGCCCTCAACTTCAAGAGCTGGTTTCCAGCCGAGCGCGGGGAACACGGGTCCGAGTGACCGGCCAACCTCCGGCGCGATGTAGCCGATTTTGCCAGCTGAAGTGTTGACGGCCATCACCGTGTCCGTGCCGTTGTAGGCGGCCTTTGCACCCGCAATAGCTGTGTCGAGTGTTTCGTTCAGTGCCTTCGCCTCGTCTTCGCGGTTAAAGATTTGGCCGAGAATCTCGGTCTGACGCTCAAGCTCGGTGAACACGTCTCTGTCTGGGCGCGGTGCGATCTCGATGACCGCGGCCTGCGGGTTCTGTTTTTTGATTTCGTCGTAGTAGTCACCGAAGCGATACCCGCCGATAATCAGGTCGGGCTGCGCCGCGACGATCATTTCGAGGTTGGGTTCGCGGTGATTGCCAATGTCGGCGACCTTCGTGTCGTCGGTGTACCCGGGCCAGGCCGATCCCATGACACCTTTGGGGGCCGCCGCCAGTTTGATGTTCCACTCGCTGAGCGTTTCGAAGGTGGTGTTGTCGAGGGCCACGATCGTCTTGGGGTTGACCGGCACCTCGATCTCGCCGTGATTGTCGGTGATGGTGACGGTGGCCGCGGATCCCGAACCGTCGCTGGCCTCAGCCTCAGTTGCGGGATCACCGCCGCTGCACGCCGAGAGCAGCAGGGCTGCCCCAGTGCCAGCACAATCGAGGCCTTGCGGATAACTGCGGTTTTTGGGCTCGTTGGCCAGGTCACATTCACTCCTTTTCGAAACATGGGATCAAGGTAAGCATATACTTACATTCATCCGATGATTCAAGAAGTTGCTGAAAGAAGCGCCTGGACCACGTGCTGCTAGCAGAACCCATCAACTACGGATGTGGATAAACATTGACCAAACCCAAAAACCACCCCGCAGACACTGGACGGGTGCAGGAAATCAAATAGCCGTATTACTTTTTGGTAAACATTTACCAACAAGCTCCTGCAAAAAATAGACAAAACTCCGCATATGCGATGATAAGCGAAACGCCTGTCGCGCAAGAACTTGAGATTTCGACTTATTGCGCATACACCAAGAGGCCGGGTTTACTCAAGGGTCTTTGGGGACTTACGCAAAATCCCCTCCAGGATTTACGCTTGCCCCACGGCGTCACTTGCGCAGCGCCATACAGAGTTGTATATGGGGAGGGTCGCGACATGCGGTTTTTAAAGGATGCGAGTCCGCGGCGGCAACGCCGAACACCATCGTCTGGCAGGTGGTACAGCCCCCTGGAGGTGATCAAAAGGGACTCTTCCGGCCAAAAACGATTGCAGCGCTTGTGCTCACACCAGCACTTGCATTTGGGCTGACCCTCACAGACATGGGTGGTGTTCTAGCCGCGCAGGCTGTTGACGAGAGCATGACAACGGTTCCTGCTGATAACAGCACCTCGGCAGCAAAAACCACCGCACAAGATCAGACCACGCCTCCCGGGGCAACGACGCCCACGGAGACCACACCACCTGCGGACCCGGCAGACACTCCAAAGGTGGAGACACCTGCACCAACGGATCCTGCGACTCCCACAGACACGGGCACGGATCCCACCGCAGAGCCCACTCCAGCGCCGGAGCCAAAAGTCGAGCCCAAAGCTGGCAAACCTGCCGCGAAGGCAGCAGCGTCCGAGGCAGTCATTACGCCGCTGTCGGTGCCGGCACCCACAACTTCAACCTCAGTCATTACTGTGAAAGTGGGCGGTGACCGCACAACTCTCACGAGCATTGCACCGCTCGCTGGTGTCACACTGCGTTTGTACAACGGCGGTGCGGGTGGCCCCGATGCCAATCCTCGCCCAGAAGCATGGGCAACCTGCGTATCTGACGCCGACGGAGACTGTAGCTTTACAATTCCCGACACCCAGAATGCGGGCGGTGGAAACCCCGCTGGTGTGAACAGGAATGCTCGCTTCTGGATCAAGCAGTCTGGCGTTCCCAGCGGCTTCTTTGCAAACAACACAATCGCTACCGGCACAAGCCCCAGTAGCACGGCCTACCAGTTCCGCACCGGCTCAAACCTGCTGCCAAACACCACTTACACCTCAACCGTCGACTTTATGATTGCATCAGGTTCGACGAACAACCAGGCATCGGGTGGCGTCTGGCAGAACTCGCGCAATAACCCAGCCTTCCCGCAGCAGTGTGGCCTGAGTGTCGCCCTGATCATGGATCTCTCGGGTTCGGTGTCGCCCTACGTTTCTCAGCTGCGCACCGCGGCTAAGGGCTTCGTAGATGCACTCACCGGCACACCGAGTGAGATGGCTCTGTACACCTTCGCAAACGTGGCCCCCGCTCCAACCGGCGCAAACCTCACCACAACGGCAGTATCAACAGCGGCAGGTGCAACAACGGTGAAGAACCGCATCGACACTTACACCGCTGGCGGCACGACCAACTGGGACCGCGGCATCTTCCAGGCCGTGGGCAGCCCGACCATATACGACGTTGCGATCGTCCTCACCGACGGTAACCCGACGGTGTATGCAGGGGCCGAGGGCCCCGGCGACCGCACCCGCTTCCGTGAGGTTGAGAACGGCATCTTCTCGGCAAACGCTCTGAAGGCACAGGGAACCAAGATTATCGCCTTCGGCGTCGGTGACGGCGTCGGTGGTTCACCGGACAACCTGCGCGCGATCTCTGGCCCGGTTGCAAACGACGACTACTACCAGACCGATGACTACGCAACCGCGGGTGCAACGCTCCGACAGCTTGCCCTCGGCAACTGCGCGGGATCTATTTCGGTCGTGAAGCAGGTTGTCCCCTCGGGCAACACGGGTGAGAACATCACTGGTGCAACCCCCGAGTCCGGCTGGAACTTCACGGCAAGCACCACAACAACCGGAGTCTCACCTGCTTCACAGAGCGGCGCAACCGACGGCACCGGCGCGGTCAACTTCCCACTGAGCTACTCGGGCGGCACCACCACCGGCACCGTCAAAGTGGCTGAGGCACAGCAGCCCGGCTACACCCTCGTTACACAGGGCGGAAAACGAGCGGTGTGTACCAACATCGCAACCGGCGCAGGGGTGACAGTCACAAATGATGCCGTCGATCCAAACGCCTTCTCGGTTGATGCACCGGCAACGGCCGCGATCAGCTGTCGCGTGTACAACCGAGCGCCGCAACCTCTCGCGAGTCTCGTAGTCGACAAGACCTGGGTGGTCAACGGGGTCACCTACGCAGACGGCAACCAGCCCATCGGCATTGACGCACAGTTGCAGCTCGGTGGCACAAACCAGGCCTGGGGCAACCCGCGCACCGGCCTTGTGGTCGGCAGCAACCTGGCGATCTCAGAGACCACAACCTTCACCGGTCGTGATCTGTGCACACTGACCGACTCAAAGATCACGGAGCAGAACGGCTCGACGGTCTCGCTGGCGGTGCCCTACAACGCGACCATCGCGGCAACAAACACCTACATGCTCACCAACACGGTGACCTGTACCTCTGAGCTGACGCTGGTCAAGCAGGTGCAGGGTGGCAACGCTGATCCCACGAGCTGGACACTCGACGCAGTCGCACCGGGTGGTGCGCTGCCGGGGCCGAACGGGGCGTCAGGATCGCCGGGCGCAACCGCCCTGGTCACTCCAAACATCTCCTACCCACTCGCTGAGTCGGGTGGCAGCCCACTCTACACGCAGAGCATCATTCAGGGTGGTAATCCGCAGCCACCCTCCACAGGTAGCTGGAGCTGTGTGCAGATCAACTCGCAGGGCCAAGTTGTTCCGGGATTTGCGGACGGCATTAACGGCGCGGTAATCGTGCCTCTTGGGTTCAAGGTTCGCTGCACCGCGGTCAACCGCACAGCGTCACTCAACCTGGTCAAGCAGGTCGTCAACGACGACGGTGGCTCGAGGGTTCCAGCCGACTGGAGCCTGACCGCAACTCCAACCGGCACCTTCCCGGTGGGGCTCGTCGCTCAGACAGTTGCGGGCAATGTTGACGGCGAGACGATTTCAGTTCGCCCAGGCACAACCTACAACCTCAGTGAGTCGAGTCTCGCCGGCTACTCACTGAGCTCGCTCAAGTGCGACGTTGGACCGGACGGCACCTTCGTGGATGCCACCTCGGTATCGGTTCCCGCACTCGGTGACGTCACGTGTATTTTCGTCAACGATGACCAGAAGGCAACACTCAGCCTGGTGAAGGTTGTTGACAACGGCACCTCTGGCGCAACGACCTCACCCTCGGCCTGGACGCTCACTGCCGAGGGACCCGACACGGTTACCGGCGCCGGCAATAGCCCCGAGGTCACAAGCCAGCAGGTCACCTCGGGTGTCTACGACCTCAGTGAGGCCGGCGGTCCCGCGGGTTACACCGCTTCTGATTGGAGCTGCACCGGAGCCGAAACCTCTGACGAGAGTTCGGTCACGCTGACACCCGGTGAGAATGCGACCTGCACCATCACCAACACGGCAGTGCGGCCAGTGATCACGCTTGAGAAAGAGGTTCTCAACACCCACGGTGGCAAACGAACCGATGGGGAGTTCAGTCTCTCGGCTACGGGTGGCAGTACAGTCGGTGGATTTAGCGGCACTCCCGAAGTCACAGCAGTCCCCGTGCCGATCGGCACGTACGACCTGAGTGAGATCAACATCGACCCGCTGGGCTACTCACTCGAAGATCTTGTCTGTGAGAACCGCGGTGTCGATACCGGCACAACTGTCGCTGACCCAACAGTCACACTGGGCCTCGGAGACAACGTGGTGTGTACGTTCACGAACGAAGATCTGCCAGCGACCATCACGCTCATCAAGGATGTTGAGGCGAACAGCACCGGCAGCACGAAGGTGCCGGCTGACTGGACGTTGACGGCAACGCCGAGCAACATAACTGGTCAAGATCCGGTTACCGGCAACGGAACCGGCGTCACCGCAGATGGTGGCGTACAGTCGGCCAGCATCTTCGCCGGTGACTACACGCTCTCTGAGAGTGGCCCCTCGGGCTTCGATGCTGGCGATTGGGTCTGTGACGGTGGTGTCGTTGACGACGGAGTTGTCACGGTTCCAAATGGTGGCAACGTGATTTGTACAATCACCAACACCGCAGTTTCACCCAAGTTGACGCTCATCAAGAACGTTGACAATGGCGACACTGACGGTGATGCTGTTCCGCGAGACTGGACACTCACCGCGCAGGGCCCAACACCCATCAGCGGCAAGAGAACCGACCCGAGCATCACAGGGGCAAACGTTCAGGTCGGTGCGTACGACCTCTCAGAGGCGGGAACCGCAACGGGCTATACGGCGGGATCCTGGACTTGCGACGGTGGTCAGTTGACAGGAAGCACCGTCACCCTCGCCGAGGGTGACGACGTGACCTGCCAGATCACGAACACCGCTGCCGAACAGGCCTGGACGGTTGAGAAGTCGAGCAGCCCGGCAAGCGGATCCACGGTTCTTCCGGGCGGCACGGTGACCTACACGGTGACCGCAACGCACACGGCGGGCGTGGATCCCGACGACATCCTCATCACCGACGACCTGTCGGATGTGTTGGATGACGCAACGCTGCAGGGCACCCCGACCGCTTCGGTCGGCACGGCGACGCTCAACGGCACCACTCTTGAGTGGAGCATGGACACTCTCACCGGCACAGCCACTGTGACCTACACAGTGAAGGTGAACGATGATGCGTGGGGCGCGACCCTGCACAACGTAGTCACTCCGCCGGAGGGGTCAACCTGTGTTGGCGATTGTGAGACGACACACTACACACCGAAGTGGCAGCTCACCAAGAGCAGCGATCCTGCCGACGGAAGTGTCGTTGACCCGGGGTCCACGATTACCTACACACTGCACGCCAAGAACATCAGCAAGGCAACGGTAACGGGTGCCACCGCACTCGACAGCCTGCTCAGTGTTCTTGACGAGGCCGACCTGGTGCAGCCGCTGGATCCGTCGCTCGTCTACGATCCGGATGCAAAGACGCTCAGGTGGAATGTTCCGACAATGGTGCCCGACGCTCAAGAGGTCACGGTGAGCTACAAGGTCACTATTAAACCTGACTCGTTTGGAGAGACAATCCTGAACGTTGTCACGCCATTCGGCGGCGGTGAGTGCCCAATCCCAGAGATTGTTCTGCCGGACAGGGGTCCCACGATACTGGCCGACGGAGACGACTGCGACACAACCGAGCGGGTTCGCGACGTGAACCTGACGATCGCAAAGACGCACGATCCGATCCCAGAGGTTGCCGTCGATGCCGGCAAGGGTGACAAGATCGACTACAACCTGGTGGTCACCAACAAGGGCAAGGACCCGGCAAGTGCGGTCGTGGTGACCGACACACTGCCGACCGGTCTTACCTACGTTGATGGCACTCTGGAGGCTCCAGACGGTTGGACCGCAGAGGTTGTCGATGGTGTCTTCACCGCGACGTTTGAGGGTCCGTTTGATCCGGAGGCAACCGCCGAGTTCGCCTTTGAGGTGAGCGTTGGTGATCTGCCCCGTGCGAACGAGTCGGACCCGTATGCACCGATCATCAACACCGCGTGTGTTTCCGAGGGTGAGACGGACTCCGATATGGCCGACAATTGCGCATCGGACACCACACCGGTGAAGACGATCGCAGTGACCGCGGATGCCGTCTGTGTGAAGGACACACCGATCGCGTCGTACTCGGTCACTCCGACCAACCTGCAGACGATCCCGAAGATCTCGCTCATCTGGTGGACGAAGGATGCCTACGAGAAGCGTGATCCTACAATCGACGCGAGCGATGCCGCCGCGCTGCTTGCAGATGGCGCTTCGCAGGTCGACCCGATCGAGGTTCCGGTCGGTTGGACCAACGGCACAAAGATCGAGGGTCAGATCCTCTGGCCGGGAGCCGCGGTTGACGCCGATGGCAACCCGATCGCGTGGCCGGGCTGGACAGAGCTACCAGACGGCACCTGGATCCTCGATCCTAACGCTCCGTTCTACAACCTGCGCGGCGAGGCCGTGATGGAGATCAGGATCAACCCGTCCTCATCAGCGGTCCTCGTTTACCCGCCGGCGACACCGAACTGCGCGGCTCAGCCACCGCAGAACCCGCCGAAGCCGCCTCCGGGGCCGAACCCGCCGGGAGGCACTCCAGGCAACCTGCCCCGGACCGGCGCTGAGGCAAACATGGCGTTTGCCGGAGGGGTCGCGATCCTCACCCTGCTCGGTGCACTGGTGGTGCTGACACACCGCCGTCGCCGGGACCATCGAGGCGACCTAGGTTAGGTAGAACCCATGAGGTGGGGGCGGGCGCACACGATGCGCCCGCCCCCACCGATGCCGCCGAGATTGACGCAACCCCGGTTCACACGCCCCGCAGACAGCAAGATCTCATCCCCGCATGCAGGGTCACGGGATGCTTGTCTGTTGCGCGAGATGTGGTCTCACCCGAGTCGACAAGTCCGATGGAGAATCAACGATTCAGTATGTGGGAGAAGTTGCTTCGCCAGAACTCTGCCACCTCGCCATCTCACGTCTCTGCGCCCTTTCGCTTTCACAATCTACTGCGCACCACACGGAAGCCGCTGTGACTTGCGATGTGAACATGGGGAACAAGGAAGATCAACTCGAGCCGCCTCGCGGGCGCCTGTCGGCAACCGCCGTCTTCGACCAGTTCTTTTTTGTGTTCGCGGGCATCGCAGCAATTTGGCTTGCCTGGCTCATCTTCACCGAGAGCTTCCAGTTCGGCTGGTTCGGGATCCTGTTCTTTGTTGCTTTTTGGGGAATGCTCGCCTACCTCGTACTCCCCCGTTTGCACCGGATCCTCACCGCCATCTACGTGCCCGAGTACTTCATCGGTCGCGCCCGCACGAGCGACGGCCTGCTGGGTGACCCCATCAACGTGGCGGTGCTGGGCGACGAGGCCCAGCTCCACACGGTAATGGAGCGGGCGGGGTGGATCCGCGCCGATCCCATCACCCTGCGCTCGTCCTGGCGCATCGTCACCGCCACCCTGAAGCGTCGCAGCTACGACGAGGCACCGGTCAGTCCCCTCTTTCTGTTCGGGCGGGTGCACGACTTCGCTTACCAACAGGAGGTCGAGGGGAACCCAGCAAAGCGTCACCACGTGCGTTTTTGGCGCACTCCGAAGGGCTGGTTGCTACCGGGTGGAACGCGAGTCGACTGGCTCGCCGCAGGCACGTTCGACCGTGCCGTTGGGTTATCACTCTTCACGCTGCAGATCACCCACAGGATCGATGCCAACACTGACGTTGAGCGTGATCACGTTGTGGCTACCGTGCTCGCGGGTGACTCCGACGTAACCGTGCAAACACTCGAGAACTTCTCCACCGGCTACCACTCACGTAACGGGGCGGCGATACCATCCGCACCGACGGTGATCTGCCGGTTATTGACGTGAACCGGGTGACGGGAGCGAACCATGACTGACCGTCACACAAAACGCTCAGCTATCGAGCCCGCAGCCGAGCTGTTCCGTCAGGAGTCTCGACTCCCCACAATGCCCCGCGGCCAGCACCGATCGTCGGTGGCACCGTCATCGTGCTATTGCGTGCGGCTGCCGCTGTGGTGTGGTGGATCGCATTCATACGCGAGTGGCCCGATACAATCGCCGACACGGATCTCGCTCAGGATCCCGACACCGCTCGGATACTGCTCAGTATCTTGCTCGGCCTCGGCGCTGTCTGGACCCTGTTTTTGGTACTGCTTGCCCGCTGGGTGTGGCGGGGCAGTAATACAGCGCGTGTGCTCGTAATGGTGTGGACCACACTGAGCATCACGGTCTCCGCTATCGATTACTTTGTGAACGGCGAGGAGATTACCGTTCGCACGACACTGCTGACCTTGGCGCTCGACATTCTGGTGCTGCTCGCACTCTCAAGTCGTGACGCAAGGGCTTGGGCGAGGCGACTTCGCCATTAGTGCTGGCTAGGGACTTCCCAGCTCAACCCTGCTGAGGGTTGCCCCGTTAGTGCCAGTTTTTATCGCCTTCGGGGTGCTGCAGATCCACGCGTGCCTCGATGTCTTCCTGGCTTGGCTTTTTACCGAGGCCAACAAGCGCAACCATGATGACGGACGCAATAAAGGCGATGCCGAGGCTGATGGCCGCGAGCACAATGTCGCGTGTAGCCATCAGTACGATGAGACCCGCGAACACGGCAAGCACGCCAGCGAAGCCGACGAGTTCAAGCGGTCGCAGGCGATCCCGGCGTGACGGGGTCACAGGGTTCTGGGATGCGGGCTCGGGCGTCTGGGTCATCGTGTGCTTTCTACGTACTGCAGTGGGTGAGGTTAGGCCTGTGTGGCCGAAGCTGAGTTGTTGGGGTGCTTGGCAGCTGCGCGCCCGTGGTCAAAGGCCGCAATGCCAAGGAAGACTGCGGCAATGATGGCGTAGGTTCCGAGGAAGCCGAGGATCGCAACCTGATCTTCTCGAACAAACAGAACAAGCATGGCGAGCAGCACACCGAGAGCGCCCAGCAGTGTGGCGTCTTGGCGCGTGCCTGGCCTGGTTGCAGCACCGATGAACTCGAGGAGTGCATTCGCGAGCGCCCAAGCGGCAATGACAATGGCGAAGCCAATCGTTGTCGAGGCGAACGCGAGAGCGACCGCAGCGAGAATACCGATGACGCCAAGCAACAGAGGAACAGTATTACCACCCGCCGCACGAACCGAGATCCACTCGATCACGTGCGCGATACCCACAGCACCAACGGCGACAGCGGCAACTGCGACATCAAAACCGAGCTGCTCGTGCAGCGTCGCAGAGAACGCAATGACAATCCCAACGACCGCCAGAACGCCCACTCGAACGAGACGAACAGAACGCGAGGGAAGTGGGGTCTGCGAAGGAGCGACAGACGACACCTCTGCTGTCATGGCTTTCCTTCCTTCAAACTGCATCCACTCTACCTTGCCGCGCTGTGCCTTCTCCCCGCGGGGTCGTCAGCTGCCCGCCTGGGACGCTTGCGGGAGGCACACCAACTCAAACTCCCTGTGGCATGTCACGGAAACGCGAGTAGTGACCCTGGAAAGCCACGGTAACCGTGCCGGTGGGGCCGTTACGCTGCTTGGCCAAGATGAAGTCGGCCTCACCCGCGCGAGGGCTATCTCGATCTCCCACTGCCTCGCGGTGCAAAAGGATTACCATATCCGCGTCCTGCTCCAGCGAGCCCGACTCACGAAGGTCGCTAATTGCGGGCATTTTGTCAGCGCGTTGCTCCGATGCACGGTTCAACTGCGATAGCGCAATCACCGGTACATCAAGCTCCTTCGAGAGCAACTTCAGCGCACGCGAGAACTCGGAGACCTCTTGCTGACGGCTCTCTGACTTCTTGCCGCTGGAGAGCAACTGCAGGTAATCAATAACGACCATTCTGAGGCCGTGCTGCTGCTTGAGCCGGCGGCACTTAGCGCGGATCTCAACGAGTGTGAGGTTCGGGCTGTCATCAATGAAGAGCGGCGCCTCTGCGACGCGGGCCTGCGTGGCCGCGAGTTTCTGAAAGTCGCGGTTATCGAGTGCGCCCTTACGCAGGGTCTGCATCGGAATACTCGCCTCGGCAGCGAGCAATCGCATCGCAATTTCGGCACGCCCCATCTCGAGCGAGAAGAACACGGTTGGTGCGTTGGCGTGCACCGAGGCGTTACGGGCGACGTCCATAGCCAGCGTTGACTTACCCATGGCCGGTCGCGCGGCGATGATGATCATCTGGCCGCCGGCGAAGCCATTGGTCATGGCATCAAGCTCGCTGAAGCCGGTTGGCACACCAAGCATGCCACCGTCTGAGCTATTCGCCTTGTTAATCTCTTCAAGGGCCGCGTCGACCGCAAGATGCAGAGGAACGTAGTCTTCGCCCTGAGCCTCACCAGTAACACCGTAGATCTCAGACTGAGCAACGTTCACGAGGTCAATCGCTTCACCCTCACCGGCGTAACCCATCTGAGCGATACGAGTCCCGGCCTCAACCAGGCGACGCAGCAGTGCCTTCTCGGCGACGATTTCAGCGTAGAAACTTGCGTTCGCGGCGGTCGGGACGATGCTGGTTACCGAGTGGAGGTATTCGGCTCCCCCGGCGCGCTGCAGCTCTCCGGTCTTTGTGAGCTCGTCGGTAACGGTAATCACGTCGGTTGGCTCACCGCGCGAGTAGAGCGCAAGAACTGCCTCGTAGATGACCTCGTGCTTGGGCACGTAAAAATCGACGCCTTTGACCAGACCTGTAACGTCGGCGACAGCGTCTTTGGAAAGCAGCATGCCACCGAGTGCACTCTGCTCGGCAAGAAGGTCGTACGGCGGCGTCCGCTCGTGGCCCCGCTGCTGTTCTTCGACAAACGGATCCGGGATTCCCAAGTGTGCAATTGACACGCGGTCACTCCTCTTCAATGGACACTGGAACTAAGGTCGCGTCCAGTAGATACCAGACCCCAGACATTCACGGTATGGGCACCACAGGGCAACGCAAAACGTTCGTTTTCAGGCCTGTGGATAACTATGTGTGTAACTGACTGCTTTGAGCCGGATGTTCTGCACAGGCCTGGGGAAAACCTGTGGAGAACAATTTACTTATCGCGACTTTTGCCCCTTTGACCAGGGATTTCGAGTTTCCACAAAATGAAAGTTATTCAAGTCTCAGGTTGACCTTGAGGCTTGCGCGACACGCCAACATGTGGAGAACTTCTCACTGTCGGTTGCCTGTGAGAGAGACTTACGGACCCTCTCATTTACCTCGTGTTCACTGGCTATTTGTGATCGAGGACGTAGAAATGGCCTGAGCCCGTCATGCTCGAGAAGTGATCTTCGATATCGTTCGCGAGATTGGCGAGTGGCCCCAATACCGACGAGGTCCCTGGATACCGACGTGTGATTATCGGGGCCTCTCGTCAGTATCAGGGACACTCGTCCAAGCTTCCACCCACTCGTTGCGGCGAGCCCGCGTTTTACGGTCGAACCAGCGCTCTACATCGCAAGCTCGGCGACGGGACGCAGAGTCCAAGGTGAGATGCAGGCTCGACGGTAAGACGCAGACTCGACGACGACATGCAGACTCGGCACATGCGTGCTTGCCGATACACCCTTCATTACAAAGAGCCCGTTCACTCTACTTGCGATCAGTCACGAAGGTCGTTTTGAGACCCGTCGCACAACTTCAGGCAAGGTTCGCAACCAGCGGCAAGGATCATCACGGGTGCGGATCCTTGCCGCTAGTAGAGTGAGGCACAGCATCCGCGAGAAGCACAGCACCCGCGAGGGACCCCGCCCGCCAAACATACAGCCAGCCAGCACGCCGCCCCAAGCACCCTGGAAACAGCAAAACGGGGGCGCGATCCTCAATGGAATCGTCGCCCCCGTTTGGGCAGATTACACCGCGACTAGCGCTGCGAAATAACCTGAAGCGTCACAACCGCGTCTACACCATCGTGCAGGTGCAGGGTTGCCTTGTACTCGCCGGTCGTCTTGATGGTCGGGAGGGTGACCTTACGCTTGTCGATCTCACCGAGACCGGCAGCGGAAACAGCCGCAGCAACAGCAGCAGGCTTCACCGAACCGAAGAGACGTCCACCGGTGCCGGTCTTCACCTGCATGCGGATCTTGTTCTCCTGCAGCTTCGCCTTGAGCGCCTGGGCGTCCTCAACCGAAGCGAGCGCACGTGCATCGCGAGCAGCACGGAGCTGTGCAACCTGAGCCTCGCCACCGCGGGTCCAGTGAATACCGAAGCCCTGGGGCACGAGGTAGTTGCGTGCGTAACCGGTCTTGACGTCAACAACGTCGCCGGCGGATCCGAGGCCCTGGACCTCGTGAGTAAGAATTACCTTAGCCATGTTTCTCTACTCCTCAGCGGCCAGAGCCGGCGTAGGGGAGGAGTGCCATTTCGCGGGCGTTCTTAACTGCCTTCGCGATGAGACGCTGCTCCTGGACGGACACACCGGTGATGCGGCGGGCGCGGATCTTTCCACGCTCAGAGATGAACTTGCGCAGTGTCGCGACATCTTTGTAATCGATGACGCCTACGGTCTGCTTCTTAGCGGGTGCGACAACCTTTGCGTTTTTGCCGCGGCCCGGCTTGCGGGCTGCGCCGCTGGACTTGCCTGCCATTTTCTGGACTCTTTTCGTAATGCGTCCCGGCGATGCCGGGAACATGAAGTTATTTAGAAGGGTTGCTCGTCGTCAAAGCCGCCACCAAAACCGCCGCCGGCGTCGCCCTGGCCCGAGTTGGCCCAGGGGCTATCCTGCTGCTGCGGAGCGGCGGCTGCGGGCTGACCCCAGCTGCTCTGACCGGCAGGCTGACCGCCGCCGGCTCCACCGAAGCCACCAACCTGACCACGCGACTGGCCACGAGTGACCTGAGTTGTGGCGAAGCGGAGCGACGGCCCAATCTCTTCGACCTCAAGGTCGAGAGAGGTGCGCTGCTGCCCCTGGTTATCGGTGTAACTGCGCTGAGTGAGACGACCCTGCACGATGACGCGAGTGCCCTTGGTGAGCGACGCGGCAATGTTGTCGGCATACTCACCGTATGCGCGGCAACCAAGCCACAGCGCCTCGCCATCCGACCAGTCACCGGACTGACGATCACGCACGCGCGGAGTCGAGGCGATGCGGAACGTCACCCACGACTTACCGGCCTGCGACACGCGAGGCTCGGGGTCGGCAACCAGGTTACCGACAACTGTGATCAGCGGCTCGCCGGCCATGAGCTAAGCGCTCTGCTTCGCAGCAGCGCGAGCTGCCTTGGCCTGGTCACGCTTGGACTGAGCTGCACGCTGAGCGATCAGCTCGTCGGCGCGGAGCACCTTGGTGCGCAGCACTGCCTCAGACAGGCCGAGCTGACGATCGAGCTCAACCGTGGCTTCGTGTGAAGCGTCGAAGTTCACTACAACGTAGATGCCTTCTGACTGCTTGTTGATCTCGTAAGCAAGACGGCGCTTGCCCCAGATATCGGTGCTCTTGATTTCGCCACCAGCTTTGGTGATAACACCGAGAAACTTCTCGATGCTGGGGGCGACGGTGCGCTCGTCGATACCGGGATCGAGGATCACCATGAGTTCGTACGGATGCATTACTGACCCACCTCCTTCGGACTTCACGGCCACAGGATTTCTGTGGCAGGAGGGTGTTTTTGCATCGTGCCCACACGTTACGCAGATCGCGCGCTATGCAGACAACCTGTCCATACTAGCATCTCGTCGCTGAGGCCGCTCATTACGCAGCCTGCACTGGGCGCACCAGCCGGAATGACTCCACCCGATCAATCGGCTGGCGCTGGCCACCAACGTGCACGATATCCTCGCCGTCGACCGTGAGCTGCGTGCCGTGCGAGCGCAACGCGGCAACCTTACGATCAAACCATGGGGAAATGTCGTGGCGCTCGCGATCCCCGTCGCCAATATCTGCTGGATCAGGATCAGCCGCCGTGTCTTCAGAAGCAATTGCCCAGAAGGGGATCCCGAGCCCCTGCGCTACAGCACGCCCCAGGCGGTGCGCGAGTACAT
Source organism: Leucobacter coleopterorum (assembly GCF_011382985.1). Classification (GTDB taxonomy): domain Bacteria; phylum Actinomycetota; class Actinomycetes; order Actinomycetales; family Microbacteriaceae; genus Leucobacter; species Leucobacter coleopterorum. The sequence goes on along the minus strand of NZ_CP049933.1, from coordinate 54,545 downwards.
GGTCTGGATGACCGTAGCCTCCGTCGTCGTCGTAGCTGACGATCGCGCCGGCACCGGCGTTGTAGGCTGCGGCCAAAAGATCGTTCAGTGCCTCGATGGCTGGCACCTGGGTCAACGCATCGGGTCGGGCGTTGGGGGAGGCGGTCGCGCGACCGTCCGCCTCCCACTCCATGCCCGAGTCCTCGTAGATTGTTGGCGGCAAACCCTCAGCGCGAGCGGGTGGCACTCCGAGAAAGGCGTGGCGCTCGACACCAAGCATGGCGAGGGCGGCCGCAAGTTCCGTCTGGCGGTGCGGCGCAAGGCCGTCGGTGCCCTGCAGCTGCGCAAACGGCCCGGGTGTCACCTCACCCTGCTCACCACGGGTGAGTGTGACCAGCAAGGGCTCTTGACCCGCCTCGGCGAGTGCCGCGAGCGTGCCGCCGGTTGTGATCGTTTCGTCGTCGGGATGCGCGTGCACGAACATCACACGGGGCACACCTTGAAACCATTCGCGAGGATCCTGTGCCATTAGTTGTCTCCCTGTTCAGCGAACCAGGCCCGCAGTCGCTCTTCAGCGGCCTCCTCGCCGATGATGCCCTCGTCAAGACGCACCTCAAGCAGGTACTTGTAAGCCCGACCGACCAGCGGTCCCGGCGAAATCTGCAGCAGATCCATGATCTGAGCGCCATCGAGCTCTGGCCGCACAGCCGCCAGCTCTTCGGCCTCAGACAGCTCCGCGATCCGCTGCTCGATATCGTCGTAGGCGTGCTCAAGGCGCTCTGCCTTGCGTTTATTGCGGGTGGTCACGTCTGCGCGCGTAAGAATGTGCAGTTGCTCGAGCTCACCGCCGGCGTCACGCACGTAACGCCGCACAGCAGAGTCGCTCCACTGTTGGTCGCTGTAGCCGAAGAAGCGCAGATGCAGCTCGATAAGGCGGGCCACACGCTTGACAGTTTCGTTGTCGAAGCGCAGCTCACGCAGTCGCTTCTTCGCGAGTTTGGCACCCACGACGTCGTGGTGGTGGAACGTCACTCCGCCGGCCTCGAAGCGCCTTGTCGCGGGTTTACCAATGTCGTGCAGCAGCGCGGCAAGCCGCAGCACGATGTCAGCCTCCGTCGTTTCGGGATCGCGGCGCACCAGCTCCATCTCGATTGCCTGGCGCAGCACCGTCAGACTGTGCTCGTACACATCTTTGTGGCGACCGTGATCGTCTTGTGTGGTGAGTAGTTCGATGAGCTCGGGCAAAAATCGATCGGCAAGACCCGTGTCAACGAGCAGTCGGATGCCGGGCACCGGCTCATCGGTGCTCAGTAGTTTCACGAACTCGTCGCGGATCCTCTCCGCCGAAATAATGTCGAGCCGCTCCGCAAACTCGACCATGGCGCCCTGTGTATCGGGTGCCACCTCAAAGCCGAGCTGCACGGCGAAGCGCGCCGCGCGCATCATGCGCAGCGGGTCGTCGGTGAACGAGGTCGCGGGCGATCCAGGCGTGCGGATCGTCCCGGCCAGCAGATCCTCAACTCCCCCGACACGTCAACGAGCCTGAGCTCGGGCAGCATGAGCGCGAGGGCGTTGATGGTGAAGTCGCGCCGCACAAGATCACCCTCGATGGTGTCGCCGTAGCTCACCTCGGGTTTACGCGAGTCGTCGCGGTAGATTTCTGCGCGATAGGTGGTGATCTCGACCGTTTCGCCATGAACCTTCGCCGCAATCGTGCCGAAGTCGCGGCCGACATCCCACACATTTTTTGTGATTCCCTTGAGGATCGCCGCCGTTTCGTCGGGTCGCGCCGATGTTGTGAAGTCGAGGTCGGTCACCACTCTGCCAAGCAATGCATCTCGAACAGGGCCGCCGACGAGCGCGAACTCGTGCCCCTGCTCGCTAAACGCCGCAGCGAGTGTAGCAACAGCTTTGGAAGTGGCAATGGTGCGGAGTGCGTCCATCGATTCGGCGAGAGAAAGCATCTCTCAAGCGTACTCAAACCTTCACGTCAGAGGCACTCCATAGACTGTCGCCATGCCTCTTTTGACCCGACCCCGAGTTTCGCGTGGGCCGATCCGCGCTCGCGGTGCCTGGCGTGCCGTCGCAGCGGCGTCTCTTTCTGCGCTGCTTGCTGCGAGTTGCGTGTCTGCAGCTGAGGCGAGTGCTCCCGTAGCCGCTGAGACGACTTCACCAGAAACGGATGAGGCGACGACCCTCCCAGAACTTGTCGTGTCGCCCCCAGCGCCCCTGCTGAATGAGGCCACAGCGAATTACGACTTCAGTGTGCTCATTCGCAATCCCGGCAAAGACGCACTGCCCGCAGGCACCCTGACCCTGTCACTCGACACACAGCGGGTTGAGTCCATCAAAGAACTCGGCGACACATTGAACAAGTCTGGGGCTGTGCTCGAGACCAGCAAGCTGAGCCAGGTAGATGGTGAGAGTGAACGCACTGTGACGGTCTCGGTGCCCCGTTCAGAATTACCGCTGAACGCGAACTCGGCAGCCGGAGTCTACCGCATTCGAGCGGTGTTTACTCCCAAAAGTGATCCCAACGCGACGAAACCTACGACGGTAGATCCGACGGTTCCGTCCACAGCGACACCAGACGAAGCAGATGGCACCTCGGCAGATATCTCTGGCGAAACCCAGATTGTTTGGAGGGGCAGCGGGGGAGCCCCTGTAAAACTCAGCTTTGTTGTGCCACTGGTGCTGCCCGCAAACATCCACACAATGCCAAGCCCGAGCAGCTCGAAGAAGTCGCGCCGAAGCTCGATGACCTACTCACCGTGGCTACGACTGAGCAAGCCACACTGGCTATTGATCCTCGCATCATCGCGGGCATTCGCGCGTACGGTGACGAGAGCCCCAAACCAGCGCAAGAGTTCCTCAAGCGGCTCGAATCAACATCTCTGACCACGTTCCTCCTGCAATTTGCTGACGCGGACCCAGCGGCACAATCGGCCGTCGGTCTCAAAGAATTACTCGAACCAACAAGCCTCGATTTTGTTACTCGCTTTGGCACCTTCTCTGATTCAGAGAATCAGAACACCAAGGCCCCCACGCCAGGCATAAGCCCGGCCCCAACCGACGAGGCAAAAACCGACGGTGAAGACGCAACAAAGAGTAATTCGACGGGTGGCTCTGCGTCGACACCCACACTCAAGCAGCTGATGGCTTGGCCCGAGGCCGAAGCCATGGCGTGGCCCGCCGAGGGTGCGGTAGATGCCAGCACAGTTTCAATGCTGAAGTCGAGCGGCATTTCAAACATCATTCTTGACTCAGAGAACGTAACGCAAAAGGGTGGCCCTCGGGCCAATCTCGGTGAAACCTCGATTCTCGTCACTCATTCGGGTTTGGCCACGGCGACTCGTAAGGCTCTTAATGCCCCACCGAGACCGAACGATCGGCCGGTATAGCGAGTGCAGCCGCCCAACTTGCCCTCTCAGCACAAACAAACTCTCCCGGGATCATACTCGGCCTAGATCGCGCGGCGACAGCCGACGCCGACGAGCCAAGTCTGCTGCTCAAAGAACTGGCCAGCCTCGACTGGGTGACTCCAACACCCCATACCGAGCAGACACAAGGAACCGCTTCACTGAAAGCATCCGGCACCTCTGAGGATCGCCAGGAGTTGCTGCGCGCCGCCGTCAACAGGGAGCCCTCGGTTGATGAACTCTCGGCGATCCTGGTCACTCCCGAGTACCTCACTGGGTACCAGCGAACTCGTCTGCTTGATCTCTTCGCTACTCGCTACTCCGAGAACGATGCCGACTTTGAGAAGGTCGCTCGAGATTACCGAAAGCGCGACGCCGAACTGATGCAGGGTGTGCGAATCATCAACACTCAGAACACCCAGCTCGTCGGCACCTCAACGCGGGTTCCGGTGCAACTGAGAAACTCGCTGCCCTTTGACGCAAAGGTCTCGGTAGGTGTCGTCCCGGCTTCTGCAGCACTTTCTGTGACCGAATCGCACTTCTCAGACGTCGCCGTGGCGGCCGAGGGCACTAGCCGAATCTTGGTACCCGTGCGCAGTCGTGTGTCTTCGGGGGAGTCCGGTCTTGTTGTGAACGTCACCGACAACTCCGGCGACCTGACCGTCGACACACGCACTCTTCCCATTTCGATTAGCAGTGTGGTTGAAACAATCGCCCTCTGGGTACTCGGAGTACTCGCAGCGCTTCTGCTCGGCTTTGGCATCTGGCGCAGTGTTCGCAGGCGCCGAACAACAGCAAAAGTCACAGCACCGCGGGAATAGCGCGGTCTTAGGATGGGTTGTACACCACTGAGCGGTTGCGCACCGCAACTACACCGCCCCGCGCGAGGAGTCCTATGAACCAGATCATCATTATTGGATCCGGCCCGGCCGGCTTTACCGCTGCCATCTACGCGGCCCGAGCCGGCCTGAAACCCCTGATGTTCGCGAGCGCCATTGGCATCGGGGAGAACTAATGAACACAACCGACGTTGAGAACTTCCCGGGCTTCCCCGAGGGTATCCAAGGTCCAGATCTCATGCAGAAGATGCAAGAGCAAGCTGAACGCTTTGGCACCGAGGTCATCTACGACGACGTTACCGAGCTCGATGTTTCGGGCGAAGTGAAACGCGTCACCGCCGGTGATGGCACCGTACACGAGGCCCAGGCCATCATTTACGCAACAGGCTCCGCTTACCGCAAGCTTGGCCTCGAAGACGAAGAACGCCTCTCTGGCCACGGCATCTCGTGGTGTGCCACCTGCGACGGCTTTTTCTTCCGCGAGAAGACCATCGCTGTTGTCGGCGGCGGCGACTCGGCCATGGAAGAGGCAACGTTCCTCACCCGCTTCGCCGACAAGGTCTACGTCATCCACCGTCGTGACGAACTGAAGGCCTCGAAGATCATGCAGCAGCGTGCCTTCGATAATCCGAAGATCGAGTTCATCTGGAACTCGGGCGTAAGTGCAATTCACGGTGAGACCGAGGTTACCGGTTTGACGCTGAAGAACACGGTGGACGGCTCGGAGAGCGAACTCGCAATTGAAGGCCTCTTCATCGCGATCGGCAACGATCCTCGAACCCACCTGGTGCATGGCAAGCTCGAACTGACCGATGAGGGAACAATTGCCGTTGACGGCCGTAGTTCGCGCACCTCAGTGCCTGGTGTCTTCGCAGCGGGCGACGTGATCGACCCCCACTATAAGCAGGCCATCACCGCGGCAGGATCCGGCACTGCTGCAGCCCTCGACGCAGAACACTACATCGCCGCGCTTGAGCAGAAACAAAGCGCTGTTCCCGCCGCGGTCTAACCAAATCATTTAACAAAGGAATCATCATGAGTGAAGCCATCATCGTCGACGAGAACTCGTTCGATACCGCAGTTTTGAAGAGCGAAGTTCCCGTACTCGTTGACTTCTGGGCAGAGTGGTGCGGCCCCTGCCGCGCGGTCGCCCCGATTCTCGACCAGATCGCTGCCGAGAACGAAGGCAAGATCATCATCGCGAAGCTGAACGTTGATGAGAATCCTAATCTCGCGGCGCAGTACCGCATCACCTCCATTCCCGCGATGAAGGTATTCAAGAACGGTGAGGAGATCCGCGAGATCATCGGTGCGATGCCGAAGCCGATGATTGTCGAGCACCTCAACGGGATTATCTAGCCTGAATCGTTTCGTGGCGGGTGGTTGTTTCGGCAACCACCCGCCTTTTTGTCGAGACTACGGTCTAGGGGCTCTTTGTGATTGGAGTGTGGGGCGGCCTGAAACCCTCACTCTCGAGAAGTGTTCTTTCGATATCGTTCGCGAGATTGGCAAGTGCTGTACGCCTGAACGATGACCCGAATGACCCGGGAAGAAACTCGTCGCAGCGAGCCCGCATTTCGTTGCCGCGCCGACGGTCTACTACCGTAAGCTCGGCAATGGGAAGCAAGCTCGTCGGTGAAATGAACTCTCAGCGCTAAACCACAGACTCCGCGAGGGCGGCCAGTCTATCGATCGAAGCGAGGAGGGAGTCTGCCGTTGTTGCCCGCGCTCGCACCATGCGCTTCTCGTCATGCAGCGCGGTCCAGTCGTAGGTGTGGCGTACGAGAGTAGTGCCGTCAGCCTGCGGTTCGAGTTCCCAGCGCCACAGGTGGCCTGGTGCTACTGCTCCGACGGGGGAGGGAAGCCAGGCAATGCGACGATCCTCTTCGAACTCAACGACACGATTCTCACGATACTGACCGTCAGTTGTGATCTTCATTACAAACACGTCGCCACCCTGGTGCACTCGTTGCCCAGGGGCCGCCTCGGAAAGATTGTCATTACCGTCCCAGCGTGGCTGCTGCGCAGGATCAGCGATCAACTCAAAGATTACCTCGGGGCTCGCAACAACAACTCGCTCGGCAGATACGATTCTCAGTTCCTCAGTCATGCCTAAAGTCAAACACACGCCCAGAGAGGGCGCTGCATATTCTGCCGAACTGCCACTCCACTGACCCTAACTAAACCCAGGATCATCCAGTTCAGCCAGAATCCGCTTCAGATCCGCAATCGTCGCGAAGTCGATAATGATCTGACCCTTTTTCGCACCGAGCTTCACAGCTACGCGGGTATCAAAACGATCACCCAGACGCTCAGCGATCTCTCCGAGCTGCGACTGCACTCCACCGGCACGCGGCTTCGGCAGCTTGCGCTTAGGGGTTTCACCCGCGACCGCCTCTGCGGCACGCACCGAGAGTCCCTCGTTGACGATCTTATCGGCGAGGCGCTGCATTGAATCAGAGTCACCGTCAAGCGACAGGATCGCGCGCGCGTGCCCCGCGGTCAACACACCGGCGGCTACACGACTCTGCACGGGCTCGGGCAGCTTTAGCAGCCGGATTGTGTTCGAAATCTGTGGGCGAGAGCGGCCAATGCGGGTCGCAAGCTGCTCCTGAGTGATCCCGAAGTCCGCCAGCAGTTGCTGGTAGGCGGAGGCCTCTTCGAGCGGGTTGAGCTGTGCGCGGTGCAGGTTCTCAAGCAGCGCGTCACGCAACATGTGCTCGTCAGCCGTGCTGCGCACAATTGCAGGGATCGTCTCAAGGCCCGCGCGCTTTGAAGCGCGCAGACGGCGCTCTCCCATGATCAGTTCGTAGTGCGGACCCTTGGCGTCGGGCGTATCGATCTCGCGCACCACGATTGGCTGGAACACACCGAACTCGCGAACACTGTGCGTCAGCTCTTCAAGTGCTTCCTCGTCAAACTCGGTGCGGGGCTGCACACTGTTCGGAACGATATCGGCAACATCAAGACGGGTCAGTCGTGCGCCGGGCACCTCGCGCAGTTCAGCTTCTGCGGCCTCAGCTGCGTCCGAAATGACCTCTGCTTCAGCTGCGGCCTTTGCAGCCGCACCATTGGATGGGAAGAACACATCCACCGGACGCTCTTCTCCGTTCGATGGCGCTTGGGGATCAGCGCGCCAATGCCACGGCCGAGTCCGCCTCGTTTTTTGGTCGCCATCGCTATGCCCTCTCATTGTTCGCTGCGTCTGCCTGTACTTTTCCGTTTGCGCCTCGCTCGGCCATCTCGGCCGCTGCCTCAAGGTACGCGAGCGCACCAATTGATGCGCCATCGTATGCGTGCACGGTTTGCCCATAACTGGGGGCTTCAGAAATTCGTACGGAGCGAGGAACAACCGCGTTCAACACTTCACTCGGAAAGTGGGATCGTACTTCGCCGGCAACTTCTTGGGCAAGATTAGTGCGCGCGTCATACATGGTGAGCAGAATCGTGGAGACCTGCAGACCAGGGTTGAGGTGCTTTTGGATCAACTGAATATTTCCGAGCAGTTGGCTCAGCCCTCGAGCGCATAGTACTCACACTGAATGGGGATGAGTACCTCGTTTGCCGCCACAAACGCGTTTACCGTGAGTAGCCCAAGAGAAGGGGGCAATCGATGAACACGTAGTGGTAGGTGCGCTCTGATTCGCGCAGGAATGTCTCAAGAGCCGTGCGCAGACGCTGCTCGCGAGCTACCAGCGAAACGAGCTCAATCTCGGCTCCAGCCAGATTGATGGTAGAGGGCACGCAGTGCAAATTTTCGTTGTCCGTCGAGATCTGAAGGGCGTCCTGCAGACTGTTGTCACCCAGCAGCACATCATAAATGCTGGTCACCTCGGGTCGGTGTTGCACACCGAGTGCCGTTGAGGCGTTGCCCTGGGGATCAAGATCAATCACGAGCACGTTCGCACCGCGGCGCGCGAGCGCCGAAGCGAGATTCACCGTGGTGGTGGTTTTACCCACGCCACCCTTTTGGTTCGAGACCGTAATGACCCGAGTTGTCTCGGGCAAGGGGGATCGTGTTTCCGCGAGTCTGCGGCGTCGCCGAATTTTGTCGACGAGGTGGTCGCCGACGAGCGAATTCTCCACTTCAGCCATGGGTACCAAGCCTAGCCCGAAATACACGCGTTGTTTCTGCCAGCTTGCCCTCGCCGAGTTCTTCGACCGAAATGTCATGCAGTCGATGCTTCCTAAGCACCTTCTGCGCCGCCTCGATTTCGTCGTGGATCGCAGCACCCTTCAAGAACAGCATCTCTCCGCCGTCGCGCAGCAGAGGAGCGGTCAACGGAACCAACTTGCGCAGCGCGGTTACCGCTCGAGCGGTTACTTGATCCACTTCGAATGCACCGTGAAACTCCTCGGCACGTCCTCGGCGAACCTCAACGTTTGCCAACTCGAGCCGCTCAATCTGTTCATTGAGCCAGGCGCAACGTCGTTCCATGGGTTCGATCAACAAAAACTCGGCGTCCGGGCGAATGATCCCGAGCACCAACCCCGGCATACCTCCACCGGTGCCGATGTCGGCCACACGCCCACCGTTTCGAATCAGCGGCGCAAGCACCGCACTATTCAGAATGTGGCGAGTCCACAGGCGCGGCAGTTCTAAGGGGCCGATGAGTCCGAGCTCTTCGCCGCGAGCGGCGAGGTCCGCGGTAAAGGACCGCAACACCTCAACACGATTACCGGCAAGTTCCGCGGTCACGGAGGGTTCTGTCTCGATCATTGCTCTCCGATTCCGCGGCTCAAATTACTACACATAAACCCACACGATCCTGAGCTGCTCGTTTCACGTGAAACAGCCCTGAACAGCTAACGACTTATGGACGCTTGATGATCAGGCGACGATCGCGCCCCTCACCCTTTGACTCAGAGAAGTAACCACGCTCGGCGACCTCATCGTGCACGAGCTTCCGCTCATAAGACGACATAGGTTCGAGTGCAACCTGTTCCCGGCCAGCGGCTATCTGTGCAATTGCAGCGTCGACCATCTTTTTGAGTTCAAGTTCACGAGCGCTGCGGGATCCGCCAACGTCAACAATCAGACGTGAGAAGCGGCCGGTCTTCGCCTGAACAGCGAGGCGCGTGAGATCCTGCAGTGCCTGGACTGCACTTGAACTAGCAAGACGGTCGAGACTCTCATCGCCACCGGTTACTGAAACGTAGGCGCGACCGTTTGCGACATCAATGTCGATATCGCCGTCAAGATCCGCTATGTCAAGCAGCCCCTCGATGTAATCGGCTGCGAGATCGCCGTCCGCTTCTAGTTCCGCGAGGCTGAGTTCCTCGGTCGGGTGATCACTCGCCGTTTGCTCGGTAGTCACGCTTACTTGCCCTTCTTTTTTGCACGCTTTGCGCTCACTGGCTGTTGACGCTGTCCCTGCTGGCCTGTCTCGCGCGCCTGACGCGCGTCTTCAACAGCAGCCTCTTCCTCCGTCAGCTTACCCTTGGCGCGGAGTCGTGCCTGACGCGCACGCCAGGCCTCACTGCCGGGCGTCGGCATGTTACGAATCACGATGAACTGCTGACCCATCGTCCACAGGTTCGAGGTGAACCAGTAGATGTTCAAAGCGAGTGGGAACGCAACGCCCGAGAACAGGAACGCGAAGGGAATGATGTAGAGCAGAATGCGCTGCTGGCGGTACATCGGGGAGTTTTTGGTCTCGTCGGAGACGTTCTTCGACATGATCTGCAGCTGCGTGAAGAACTGCGAGGCGATCATCAACACCATGATGAGGCCAAGCATGGTCACAATGACCCAGTTGCCTGCTTCCCAGCCCTGGGTGAAGGTCATCTTGAGGGGCGCACCGAACAGCTCGGCTTGATTGAAACTGTTCGTAAGCTTCTCAGTCATAAAACCGATGCCCGTAGTGTTCTCGGCGGCGTGACGCAGCACGTAGAACAGCGAGAAGAAGATGGGCATCTGGATCAGGATTGGCAGGCACGACGAGAACGGGTTGGTGCCGTGCTTTTTGTACAGAGCCATGGTCTCGCGGCTCATGGCCTCGCGCGAGAACTGATCCTTCTTGCCCTTGTACTTGTCTTGTACTTTCTTCATCTCGGGCGCAAGATCCATCATGCGTCGCTGCGAGCGAATCTGGCGCACGGTGATCGGGATCAGTGCCGAACGCACAACAACCACGAGTCCGATAATCGACAGGAGCCAGGTGAGGCCCCCGCGGGGTCCATGCCGACCCAGGTGAAGAGCTGGTGCCAGACCGCGAGCACAAGCTCAACGAGCCAACGCAGCGGCCAGAGTATTGTCTCGAAGAAATCCACCTGATTAGGCCTTTCGCTGGGTGGGACGGACAAAACCGCGCGAATTAATCACGAGGTAACGTCGGAGTGCGGGTTGGACATCGTTGATGCCGCCCGAACTAAAGGGGTTACATCGCAGTAGCCGCCAGGTGGTCAAGACCACACCGACGAGAAAACCGCGCTGTTGGTATGCCTCAAGAGCGTACCGGGAACAGGATGGATAATACCTGCACACTTCACCGTACAGGGGAGAAACGACTCTACGGTACGCGTGCATGAAAGCAATCGCAAGATTGCGGGGAGAAGCCAGACCTCGAGCAGTATCGATTTCACGAAGCCTCTGCCTCCCTGCGGATCTTGCTCAGCGCACGATGAGCTTCAACCTCGAGTTCGGTGTAGCTTGCCGAGGCACTTGCAGGCAACATGCGAAATACAACATCAATTCCCGCACACCCTTCAACTATCTGCCGTTGCGCGATCGATTTGAGACGACGTCGAACCAGATTTCGAGTCACCGCATTTCCAACCGCTTTGGAGACAATGAAGCCAAAACGAGCAGGATCCTCCGGGGAACGAAAAACCGCGTGGGTTATGCCTAAAGCACCGCCCACGCGGCGACCCGAACGCACAATACGTCGGTAGTCGTCCCCCGGGTAATTCGATGTTGCCGAGCAGGCATTATCGCCCCGGGAAAGTATTACGCGGTGAGCTTCGAGCGGCCCTTGCCGCGACGTGCTGCGACAATGGCGCGACCCGCGCGGGTGCGCATGCGGGCACGGAAACCGTGCACCTTCGCGCGACGACGGTTGTTGGGCTGGAACGTACGCTTGCTCATGAAAAGACTCCGTGACTTATGGAACAGCTCCCCGCAGCTCTGTGGCAACGAGAAAGTCGGATGTGGGGCGACGCGCTGGCACAAAAACACCAGACTTGCAGCCCATACAAGGTAGTTAGTCTACGCCGAAAGGCGAATCACGTCAAAGTCCGGTGGAAAATTCGTCATTTCTCGAGCGAATTGGCTTTATGGCTTGTCTGTGGACAAATCTGTAGCTAGCGTTGGCCAAGATGCCTTGGGTCGCTCGGAATTGACATAATTACGCGATTTTTTCTGACCCGACCTGTGGATAAACTTGGGTACAACATCGTTCAATATTCCATTTTTGCAGATGACCGGGGAATCAGCGTGACTGAGCACGAAATTCAAGAAGTTTGGGTGAAGGTGACCCAGGCGGTCATGAGTGACCCTGCCGTCGGCCCAGCCGTCGGAGCGCAATTGGCACTCGCGGTGCCGAGAGGACTGGCCGCGGGAACGCTCTACTTGGCAGTGCAGCTGGAGTTTACACTCAAGCTTCTCGAGAACCGCCTTCGCCCGGCGATCATGGCAGCAGTGGCTCAGATCCCTGAAGCGGAAATGATTCAAAACTTCATCGTGATTGTCGATGAAGAAGCGCATCCAAGCCTTGATCCCGAGCCTCGTGACGATGACACTGCAGATTTTGGTACCAAAGTCGACACTCCTCGCCCTGTCGATGAACCTCGCCGCCGTCACGGCGCTGAGGAGCAACCACTCGATAGCCGACTGAACGAAAAGTACCGCTTTGACAGTTTTGTGATTGGCCAGTCCAACCGTTTTGCTCACGCTGCTGCTGTAGCAGTTGCAGAAGCACCCGCCCGGGCATACAATCCACTCTTCATCTACGGCGACTCGGGTCTGGGAAAGACCCACCTGCTTCATGCCATCGGACACTATGCACGTGAGCTCTTTCCCGACGTTCGTGTGCGCTACGTCAGTTCTGAAGATTTCACCAACGACTTCATCAACTCAATCGCGAACAATCAGGGTGCCGCGTTTCATGCCCGATACCGCAGTGTTGACATTCTGCTGGTTGATGACATCCAGTTTCTTGAGGACAAGGTAGAGACTCAGGAAGCCTTCTTTCACACTTTCAACACGCTCCACGACCATAACAAGCAGGTGGTTATTACAAGCGATGTTCAGCCAAAGCAGCTGCGCGGGTTTGAGGAGCGCATGCTCTCTCGTTTCGAATGGGGTCTTCTCACGGATATTCAGGTTCCCGACCTCGAAACTAGAATCGCGATCCTACGTAAAAAAGCACAGCGCGAAAATCTCGAGATCGACACGAGCATCCTGGAGTTCATTGCGAGCAAATTCTCGTCAAATATTCGTGAGCTCGAGGGCACACTCATTCGCGTGACCGCCTACGCAAGTTTGAACCAGCAGCCCATCGATATGCCGCTCGTTCAGACGGTGCTGAAGGATCTCATCACACTTGACGCCGATAACGAGGTTCAGCCGACCGACATCATCAATCGCACTGCCGAGTACTTCGAGCTTTCAATCGATGAACTATACGGACCTTCCCGCGCCCAACAAATCGCGACTGCCCGACAGATCGCCATGTACCTGTGTCGTGAACTCACCCCGCTCTCACTCCCGAAGATCGGACAGTTGTTCGGTGGCCGAGATCACACCACTGTGATGTACGCGCACAAAAAGATCACGCAGCTCATCGCAGAACGTCGTTCGATTTACAACCAGGTCACTGAACTGACAACCCACATCAAACAGGGTTCGAGATAGCCTCGTTTTCCACAACCCACAGGTATCTGTGGATAACTTGGGATAACTCACCCAAATCTGTGGACTAAGGGGCGCCGCTTGTGGATGACAACCTTTGGGGAAGGATCAGCATGATCCAGCCGATCTCCGGTCATCCACGTCACTCCCACATCTCACATTGTTGTAGTTCTCTAGAAACGATTGGGATTGAGCGAGTTATCCACAGTATCCACAAGCGTTAACACTGTTAACACTTCTCTTCTCATTAATCGGGCAATCAATCACGCACTCCGAAGGGGTCGCGGATCTGGAAACGACAACTTTTAGAAACCGCGGATGCTATGGGCCTCCGAGTATGCAAAGATTGTGAGGCAGTCCCCGATGTTTCACCCGAAAGGAAGCCACATGCGATTCACCGTCAATCGTGACGTGTTTAGCGAATCGGTTTCGTTTGCGGTGAAGCTACTTCCGCAGCGTCCAACTCAACCACTCCTCAGTGGTGCGCTCATCGAGGCCGAAGGCGATCAACTCACGATCTCCTCGTTCGATTATGAAGTTTCTGCTCGAACCACAATCAAGGCAGAGGTATCTGAGGCCGGACGCGCCCTAGTTTCAGGGCGTTTGCTCAGTGAGATTGCTTCACGCCTGCCTCATTCTGACGTCGAAGTTTCGCTTCTCGAGAGTAGGGTGGAGGTTCGTTGTGGATCCGCCACCTTTAGCTTGCCCGCTATGCCTGCCGAGGAGTACCCGCAAGTACCCCGAGTTGATTCTGTTTCAGGATCGGTTCCTGCTGAAGAGTTTGCGGACGCGATTGCACAGGTTTCCTTGGCGGCTTCTAAAGATGATGTGACCCCCGTTATCACGGGAGTCCAGTTTGAGGTGAGTGAGAATTCGCTCACTCTGACCGCGACCGACCGTTATCGAGTGGCTACTCGCAGCATCGACTGGGAGAGCCAGGGAGCTCAAGAAGCGCTTACCGCCCTCGTGCCGTCAAAGATCGTCACGGAAGTTGGAAAGACATTCTCTAACGATGGCCAGGTTCAAGTTTCTATCGTTAAGGATGGGGAGCGTGAACTCATCGCGTTTACCGGTGCTTCCAAGACGGTAACCTCGCTCCTGATTAAGGGAAATTACCCTCCGGTTGGGCGTCTTTTTCCGACTGATATCGACAACTACGCTGTCATGAATACGGCCGAGTTGGTTGAAGCAGTTGGTCGCGTGGGTCTGGTTCTTGAGCGGGAAGCCGCACTACGTTTTTCCTTTGTTGAGGGGACCGTGACACTTGAGGCAGCGGGAACCGAGGCGGCTCAGGCAGTGGAGACCGTTGACGTTCACCTTGTCGGCGAAGAGATGGTCGTGTCTCTGAAACCACAGTTCTTGCTTGATGGACTAAGATCAACACATTCTGAATATGCACGCATCGCATTTACCCGTACCGATACTCCGGGAAAGCCCGGGCCTGTGCTGATTACCAGCCAAAGCAGTAAGGAGGAAGCTGATGAAGAGAGCTTCCGCTACCTACTGCAGCCAAACTTGCTGTTACGCTAGGAACCGCGATGCGAGTCTCGCATCTATCACTGAATGATTTTCGCAATTATAGCGGAGCAGAACTCGATCTGAGCCCGGGTCCAAATCTTCTGCTTGGACGAAACGGGCAGGGTAAAACTAACCTGGTCGAGGCTATCGCCTATTTTGCCACGGTGAGATCCCACCGTGTGAGCAGTGATGTTCCCCTTATACGCTCGGGGGAGGATGCCGCCGTCATGCGTATGCGCATCGAAGCGGTGAACCGAGAGGTGGTTCTTGAGGTCCAACTTAATCGGGAGGGGCCGAATCGAGCTCAGATAAATCGCAACGCTGCGCGAGTAAGGGAAGTGACCCGCTGGTTTGCGGCGGTAGTTTTTGCTCCAGAGGACCTTACGATCGTTCGTGGAGAACCGTCAGGACGTCGACGCTTCCTTGATGACGCCCTTGTTGCCAGATTTCCGGTGGCAGCGGGAGCCCTGGGCGACTACGAAAGAGTCGTTCGGCAGCGCACGTCTCTGCTGAAATCGGCGCGTAAAGGATCGAATACACGAGCAATTGAATCAACCCTTGGCATTTGGGATGAGCAACTCGCGGAGTACGGCACGCAGATTATGCTGGCTCGAAGAGAACTAATTCGAGACCTCGGTGCACCGCTACGTTCAGGCTACCAGGCGCTTGTTGAGCAGGATCATTCTCCACACTTGTCCCTCAGTGAGTCTGTCACTCAGGTACGAATGGAGCACGCGGGTGTTTCACGTGAAACGCCCACGATTGAGCAACTCGCTAACGTTTCACGTGAAACACTCGCTACTGAGTTTCATGAGGCACTCGAGCTAGTTAGGGCAAAGGAACTAGAGCGTGGCGTCACTCTCGTGGGTCCACACCGAGACGATCTAGTTCTCTCCCTCAATCAACTTCCCGTTAAGGGCTACGCAAGTCACGGCGAATCCTGGTCCTTCGCGCTTTCACTGAAGATGGCCCTTGCTGCCATTTTGAGACAGGAATCCTCCGCGGGTGACCCAGTTATTATTCTGGATGATGTGTTTGCTGAACTTGATCTACGTAGAAGACAGAGTCTGATGACCGCGGTTCAGGGATATGAACAAGTCATTGTGACCGCCGCAGTTGAAGATGATGTGCCCGATAATGTCCCTTGGCATCGAGTCAGAATCGAGGCGGGAACGATCATCGAGGAGGAACATCAATGACTCCCTCGAATAGCTCTGATTTTTTAGCCACCGCTTACCTGCATGCGAAGTCTATTTGGCGCGGGAAACCAGCACGTCGCCGTAAAGTGAAATCCACCGACGCACAGGGGGAGGGACACCCTTCGGTTTCGGTAGAGATCCCAAGTCCCTGGGCGATGTGCTTAACACCATGGCGACGGATATGGGGTGGAGCGCTGAACTCGATCAGGCTCGTGTAGTTGAGGAGTGGGCGGAATTTGCTGGGGAGTCAACCGCGGAACACACGACTGTTATTGGGATTAGCAACGGCGTCCTCCAGGTGCAGTGCGATTCGACAACGTGGGCGACTGAGTTGCGTCGCCTTCGCGGTGAAATGTTAACGCGATTACTCAATGAATATCCCGATGCGGAGATTCGTGATCTGAGGTTTATTGCGCCCGGGGCACCCAGTTGGCGACACGGGCCTCGAACGGTTCAGGGACGCGGCCCCCGCGACACCTACGGATAACTCGCAATTCGCGACGCCGACGACACGATTAGGTTCACTTGGCGAGGACCAAAATGTCGTGCCATAGAAGGTACAAGCCTCTTAATCCAGGCGACTTAAGCGATTGGGGGACGATCCCACTCGAAATAGTGGTCTAGATGGGTCAGAATACAGCCTCTAGGGCGGGATTGTTGATAGGCTGGACTGCGGAAGTATCCGGGGTGAAAATGCGCTCTGAGACGCCCAGAGAAGGATCATTCAAGGCATGAGTTCAGAACAGACCGCAGCCGCGGAAGAGTACGGCGCTGGCGATATCCAGGTGCTTGAGGGACTTGAGGCGGTGAGGAAGCGTCCCGGTATGTATATCGGGTCCACCGGACCGCGCGGTCTCCACCACCTAGTTTACGAGATTGTCGACAACTCCGTCGATGAAGCGCTAGCCGGGCATTGTGACGTGATCAACGTCACAATTCTTGAGGATGGCGGTGTTCGGGTTATCGATAATGGCCGCGGTATTCCGGTCGATATGCACCCGACTGAGGGGAAGTCAACCGTTGAGGTGGTGCTGACTGTTCTGCACGCCGGCGGCAAATTTGGCGGCGGTGGCTACGCGGTTTCGGGTGGTCTTCATGGCGTTGGATCCTCCGTTGTAAACGCGCTTTCCAGTAGATTTGAAGTTGCGGTCAAGCGCCAAGGTTTCACGTGGAACATGTCCTTTACGGATAGCGTTCCCAATGCGCCCCTTGCTGAGGGTGAGGCCACCGAAGAAACTGGCACGACTATTTCGTTCTGGCCCAGCCCTGACATTTTTGAGACCGTAGAGTTCGACTACACCACACTTCGGACACGTTTCCAGCAGATGGCCTTTTTGAATAAGGGACTGCGGATCGAACTTACCGATCTTCGCCCGCAGGAACTCGTTGAGAACGCCGAGGGGGAGCTCGTTACTCCGCCAGCCCCTCACGATGTGTTCATGTACGAAAAGGGCATTGAAGACTACGTTGAACACATCAACGCTGCAAAACGTGCTGAGGTTGTCAACGAAGAGATCATCTCGTTCGAGTCTGAGGACGAAGAAAAGCATATCTCCGTAGAGGTTGCGATGCAGTGGACTACCTCGTACTCCGAGAGTGTGCACACCTACGCAAACACGATCAACACGCACGAGGGTGGTACCCACGAAGAGGGTTTCCGCGCAGCGCTCACCACGCTCGTGAATCGTTACGCCCGTGAGAAGAACATTCTCCGCGAAAAGGACGAAAACCTATCGGGTGATGACGTACGCGAGGGTCTAACTGCAGTCGTTTCCGTGAAGCTGGGGGAGCCTCAGTTCGAGGGGCAGACCAAGACAAAACTCGGCAACACCGAAGCTAAGGCATTCGTTCAGAAGGTTGTTGGTGATCAGCTCGGCGACTGGTTCGAACGCAATCCTGGCCCTGCGAAAGACATTATTCGTAAGTCAATCCAGGCTGCCACGGCTCGCCTCGCGGCTCGTAAGGCTCGGGAGACCGCACGACGCAAGGGTCTTCTTGAGTCCGGCGGCATGCCCGGTAAACTCTCGGATTGCACGAGCAAAGACCCCACCGTCTCAGAAATCTTCATCGTGGAGGGTGACTCCGCGGGTGGCTCCGCCAAGACGGGACGTAACCCCGAGACGCAGGCCATCCTGCCGCTTCGTGGCAAGATCCTGAACGTTGAAAAGGCGCGTCTCGACCGTGCGCTGAACAACGCCGAAGTTCAAGCGATGATCACGGCATTTGGCGCGGGCATTGGTGAGGACTTCGATCCTGAAAAGGCACGGTACCACAAGATCGTTTTGATGGCCGATGCTGACGTCGACGGCCAGCACATCACCACGCTGCTGCTCACACTCCTGTTCCGCTACATGCGCCCACTCATTGATCTTGGGTATGTGTACCTCGCGCAGCCGCCGCTCTACCGCATTAAATGGACCAACGCCGACCACGAGTTCGTCTACAGCGACGCCGAGCGAGACAAACAGCTCGAAGCCGGTGCTGCTGCCGGACGCCGCCTGCAGAAGGAGAGTGGCGTTCAGCGTTACAAAGGCCTTGGCGAGATGAACTACGAAGAATTGTGGGAGACCACGATGAACCCCGGATCGCGCACACTGTTGCAGATCACCATGGACGACGCGGCCGCAGCCGACGAGGTCTTCGCCACTCTGATGGGCGAAGACGTCGAGGCTCGACGCGGATTTATTCAGCAAAATGCGAAGGACGTGCGCTTCCTTGACATCTGAGAATCAGACACCCGAAATGACTTCCGACCAAGAAGAACCGTCCTCAGAAGCAAATCACGGCAGGATCGACCAGCGAGACCTGCAGGTCGAAATGCAGCGTTCCTACCTCGATTACGCCATGAGTGTGATCGTTGGGCGAGCGCTGCCCGATGTGCGAGACGGATTAAAGCCCGTTCACCGTCGTGTGATTTACACGATGTACGACGGTGGATACCGCCCCGATAAGGCCTTCTCGAAGTGCACCCGTGTTATCGGTGATGTCATGGGTCAGTTCCACCCCCACGGTGACACAGCTGTGTACGACTCGCTTGTGCGCCTTGTGCAGCCCTGGTCGCTGCGCTACCCGTTGGCTCTTGGCCAAGGTAATTTCGGTTCCCCCGGAAATGACGGAGCGGCAGCCCACAGGTACACCGAGACAAAAATGTCTCCGCTCGCCATGGAGATGGTGCGTGACATTGACGAAGACACCGTCGACTTCCAAGATAACTACGATGGCCGCACGAAAGAGCCAACTGTTGTTACGGCACGATTCCCAAACCTGCTGGTTAACGGTTCAGTCGGTATCGCGGTTGGTATGGCCACTAACATTCCGCCGCACAACCTGCGTGAGGTGGCCGCGGGTGCCAAGTGGCACCTGGAAAATCCAGATGCCAGCCGCGAGGAGTTGCTTGAGGCGCTGCTCCAGCGCATTTCAGGACCAGACTTTCCGACAGGCGCGCAGATCCTCGGTACCAAGGGTATTCGCGACGCGTACACCACGGGCCGTGGTTCCGTCACGATGCGTGCGGTCGTCAATATCGAAGAGATCCAGAACCGTACCTGTCTTGTAGTTACAGAGCTGCCGTACCAGGTAAACCCCGATAACCTTGCGATGAAGATCGCGGAGCTTGTAAAAGACGGCAAGGTTCAGGGCATCGCGGATATTCGCGATGAGACGAGTGGCCGCACGGGTCAGCGCTTGGTTGTTGTGCTCAAGCGTGATGCGATTGCCAAGGTGGTTCTGAACAACCTGTACAAGCACACGCAGCTGCAGGACAACTTCGGCGCCAACATGCTCGCCATTGTGGACGGTGTTCCTCGCACGCTTGCGATCGATGGTTTCATCACTTATTGGGTGAAGCATCAGGTCGAGGTGATTGTCCGTCGTACCGAGTACCGTCTGAAGAAGGCCGAGGCTGAGGCCCACATCCAGCGCGGCTATCTGAAGGCGCTGGACGCCCTTGACGAGGTCATAGCCCTCATCCGTCGTTCTCCGACGGTTGAGGAGGCCCGCAGTGGCCTCATGAACTTGCTGGACGTCGATCAGATCCAGGCTGATGCGATCCTCGGCATGCAGCTGCGTCGTCTCGCGGCTCTGGAACGACAGAAAATTCTGGATCTCGCTGCAAAACTTGAAGCGCAGATCAAGGAGTACGAAGGTATTCTCGCTTCACCGACCGAGCAGCGCAGCATCATCGTTGAAGAACTCGATGAGATTGTCGCAAAGTTCGGCGATGATCGCCGCACCACCATCCTGCACGGGTATGACGGCGATATGTCAATGGAAGATCTGATTCCTGAAGAGGAGATGGTCGTTACGGTGACGCGCGGCGGTTACGTCAAGCGGACCAGGATCGACAATTACCGGTCGCAGCACCGGGTGGTAAGGGTGTCAAGGGCGCTCAGCTGCGCGCAGACGACATCGTCGAGCATTTCTTTGTGACGACAACTCACCACTGGCTGCTGTTCTTTACCAACACCGGGCGTGTATATCGCGCAAAGACATATGAGATTCCCGAGGGTGGTCGCGACTCGAAGGGGCAGCACCTCGCGAACTTGTTGGCACTCGCTCCCGATGAGGTTGTCACGCAGATCCTCGATGTGCGTGACTTCGGAGACGCGGGCTACCTTGTGCTTGCGACCCGCAACGGTCTCGTTAAAAAGACAGCTCTCACTGACTACGACACCAACCGTACTGGTGGCATTATCGCCATCAAGCTGCGTGACGAAGACGAGCTGGTTTCGGCCTTGCTCGCGGAGTCCGACGACGATGTGCTGCTCATTTCAAAGCAGGGCATGTCGGTGCGATTTACAGCTTCTGACCAGGCGCTTCGCCCGATGGGACGTTCGACTAGCGGTGTGCGTGGCATGAACTTCCGTGAGGGTGACACCCTGCTCTCCGCCTCTCGTTTGAGCGAGGGAAGCGGCTTTGTATTTGTCGTCACAGAGGGTGGCTATGCCAAACGAACCGCGGTGGAGGAGTACCGCGTGCAGCAGCGTGGCGGCTACGGAATTAAGGTCGCGAAGCTTGACGAGGCGCGTGGTGATCTGATTGGCGGAATTATCGTCGATGAGACTGACGAGGTGCTTGCCGTGCTTGCGAGCGGGAAGGTAGTTCGGTCCGACGTGGCTGAGGTTCCCGCAAAGGGCAGGAATACGATGGGGTCGTATTTGCAAGATTCCCAGAAGGTGACCGTATTATTGGCATCGCGCGAAATTCGGAGCGTGGGCTCGATGATGAAGAGTCCGAGACCCAGGATGCCGAACCTGCTGAAAACAAGGAAGTCGTGAATGAGTAACACTGTCGCCGACAAGCTGGCAAAGAAGACCCGCAAGAAAGCACCCTCGAAGCAGGTACGGCTCAAGCTGGTTTACGTTGACTTCTGGTCTGCGGTCAAGTTTTCGTTCCTCGTATCGATCTGTATGGCGATTGTGAGCATTGTTGCAACGATCCTGATCTACACCGTGCTGATGCAGACGGGGGTGTTCAATTCGGTCGACGCGGTCTTCATGGATATTGTGGGCGAAGAAAACAGCCTGATGAAGCTGATCGGCTTCCAGCAGGTGCTTGGTTTCTCAGTGGTTGTTGCGATCCTGAACACCATTGTTGGTACCGCACTTGGTGCGGTCGGTGCCCTCGTTTACAACCTGCTGGTGCGTGTGCTCGGCGGGTTCCAGCTCGGCTTCACGAGCAACTAAGCAACGCGGCTCGCCGGGTGCGGGTTGAGGATTTTAGTTTTCAGCCCGTTTCCGGTAGAGTCGTTGCTTGGTCAAGGGGCTATAGCTCAGGTGGTTAGAGCGCTTCACTGATAATGAAGAGGTCCCAGGTTCAAGTCCTGGTAGCCCCACCAAAATGCACGAGAGTGTGAATCACAATGACGAGACGGCACACACGTATCGCGACCGAGATCGGTGAGTTGACGCTGGTCGCTGATGGCGACTATCTCGTCGGACTGTACTTTCCCGGGCACTGGTACTTGCCTCCGGCTGATTCTTACGGTCCGTTTGTTGGTGCTACCGTCGACCCAATCTTCAAACAGGCCGAGCGCGAGCTCAGCGAGTATTTTGCGGGGGATCGCACACAGTTTGACGTTCCGGTGCAAACAAGCGGTGACGAGCTCTCTGAGCAGGTCTGGGAGAGGCTGCGCGCGATCCCGTATGGAAAAACGGTCACTTACGGCCAGATAGCCACCGAGCTCGGCAACAGACACCTCGCGCAGCGGGTCGGCCAGGCGGTCGGGCACAATCCGGTGAGCATCATTGTGCCGTGCCACCGTGTTGTGGGCTCAAACGGGTCGCTGACGGGGTTTGCCGGGGACTCGAGCGTAAGCAGCGGCTGCTCGAGGTTGAAGAGCCGCCCGAAGCCGCGGCCTCGCGATTGTTTTAGGGGTCAGGATCATGGCCGCACTCTTTGGTGACGAACTGTTCGACAGGCCCGTGGTTGACCTGCCGAACGGTGCGTATCACGTGCCTGGTTGGCTGACGCTTGAACAGCAGCGGTGGATTGTGGATCGCTTTCGCGAGTGGACGAACGGGCCAGTGCCTCTTCGCGCTGCCAAGGTGCGCGGCCACGAGATGAGCGTGAAGACTGTGTGTCTCGGGTGGCACTGGCGGCCCTACGAGTACACGCGGGAGGCCGTGGACGTGAACGGCAACAGGGTGCTCGAGTTTCCTGACTGGATGGTCTCAGTCGGGCGAAGGGCGCTCGTTGCGGCAACGGGGGATTCGCGTGCCGGCGATAAGTACACGCCTGATACGGCGCTGGTGAACTTCTACGACGAAGTGGCGCGCATGGGGATGCACCAGGACAAGGATGAGCGCTCGCGGGCGCCGGTCGTCTCGCTGTCGATAGGGGACACCTGCAAGTTCCGCTTTGGCAACACGGAAACGCGCAATCGGCCATATCAGGATCTCGACCTCGCCTCCGGCGATCTGTTCGTGTTCGGGGAGCCTCGCGGCTCGCTTACCACGGGGTGCAGAAGGTCTACCCCGGGACTGCACCTGCCGGTTGCGGGCTGGAGCGTGGGCGCATCAACATCACGATGCGGGTGACTGGTCTGGAGGGTGATGCTGCGTTCGATTTGCCACTGAGTCGTGACGCAGATATAGTTGTTCAGTCGGAGCCGCTAGCGGTTTCGAAGATTGACAAGGGTCCTTAACTCAGTTGGTAGAGTGCCTGCTTTGCAAGCAGGATGTCGGGAGTTCGATTCTCCCAGGATCCACAGTTAGCGAGACCCCCTCTCAGTTGAGAAATCAAGGAGAGGGGGTCTTGTTTATTTCTGTCGGGCGAGGCCCATGGCTTCGCCCTTGATGTCTGTGCACAGCGGTAACATTCAAGCAACGCCATCCACTCGAGCCCGCTCACTCCTGTACTAGGAACCCCCATGCACTTCACGAAGCGACCTAACACGCAGCGACCGCATCCGGCGATCCTTCGCCCGGATCGGGCACCGTTCCTACCGACCCTCGGTGCGGTCGTGTGCGCCTGGCTTGCGCTCACGCCGTCGCTGCTCCCGCGAGCCGCTCTGCTTCAAGGTGCATTGTGTGCGGTTGCGGCTCTTCTGGGGTACGCGGTGGGAGCGCTCAGCGGATGGGTGCTGCGTGGCTTCGGTGCCCACCTCTCAGGTGCAGCGCGTCGTTACGCCTGGTTTGCCCTGCTCGTTGCGGCCGGCGCAGGCACCGTGGTGATGTTGGTGCTTACGCACGGTTGGCAGCAGGCACTGCGATCCCAGGTCGGCCTGGAGGCCAGCACCGACAACGCCTTCACATTCGGCGTTGTAGCACTGCTCGTTGCTTGCGCGCTCTACGCAGTGACGCTTGTGATTGCCCGCTCGATTCGGTGGCTGGGTCGCTGGCTACGAGGCAAAATCGAGCGTGCGATTCCAGTGAGGATCGCCGCACTCGTGACGGCACTGGCGTTGATGGCTGGCGGCCTGTGGGTGGGGCGCGAACTCGTAGTCGGCCGGGTTGCCGCCGCACTCGATCGAACGTATCTTGCGGTGAACGACGAATTTAGCACTGACCTGCCATCGCCCACTCTCGCGGAGGTATCGGGAGGACCGGGATCGTCTGAGACCTGGGAGAGTCTTGGGCGGCAGGGCCGAATCTTTATTGCAAACACACCGACGCAAAAAGCGATCGCTCAGTTTGCTGCGGAGGGTAGCGGCGAGGCTTTAGAAGGCACGGGAAGCAACGCCAGCCAGCCCGTCCGGGTGTATATCGGCTCTGGGCCAAACGCCGACGACGATCTCGAAGCACAGGCGCAGCGCGCGGTCGCAGAACTCAAGCGCACCGGAGGCTTTGAACGCGCGGTGCTGAACGTCGCGACCGGCACGGGTCGCGGCTGGGTGAACGAGAATCAGGCGCGTGGGCTTGAGTACCTGTGGGCAGGCGACACGGCAACGGTGAGCATCCAGTACTCGTACCTGCCCAGTTGGATGTCGTATCTCGTCGACGAGTATCGTGCGCGTGAGGCTGGGCGGATCCTGTTCGATGCGGTCTACGCTGCGTGGAGCAAACTGCCCGAGACCGAACGCCCGAAACTGGTGGTGAGTGGTGAGAGCCTCGGATCTTTCGGCAGTGAAGGTGCGTTTTCAGGCGCACAGGATCTTGCCGCCCGCACCGACGGAGCACTTTGGGTTGGGCCCACGGCCAACAACGTTCTGTGGCAGCAGTTCACCCGGGATCGCGAAGCGGGGTCGCCCGTATATCTTCCGGTGGTGGGTGACGGTGTAACCGTGCGGTTCTCAAGTAACGGGGAGGACTGGAGCGGCGCGGGAACCTGGCGGGCCCCGCGCGTCGGCTATCTGCAGCATGCCAACGATCCGGTGACCTGGCTCGATTTTGGCATCATGTTTCAGCGCCCCGAGTGGCTGGCTGAAGATGCAGAGCGTGGGCCCGGGGTGCTGAATCAGATGGTGTGGATCCCGGTGATTACAACGCTGCAGCTCGCGGTGGATCAGCTCGCGTCAGGAATCCCAGCGGGCCAGGGGCACGAGTTCGGACAGGCACCGGCCCGAGCGTGGGCAGCGATCCTGCCCCCCGCCCATTGGGAGGCAAGAGACACCAACCGCCTCGTTGCTGAGTTGGCCACGCTGCAGCAGCAAGATCTCGGCTCGTCCTCGTCAGAGTAGGGAAAACCCGAAAGCGCTCTACGGGTTTCAGGGTGCCGGGCCGGGCAGCAGCGGCCTAACGTAGAAGTATGACGAACTCAGTGGCTCAACCCGCAGCAGAGTCCGGGCAGCTCGCAGCGCCCCCGCGACCACCACTCCGCATTGCACTCACGATCCTGCACCTCGGTGCACTTGGCCTTGTCGGCTGGATCGTCTTTACCATTCTTATCACGCTGTTTTCAGTGGGACTGGGCATGGTGGTTGTGCTTGGTGTCGGTCTGATCCTTCTGGCGGCGATGGTCTACGCGCTGTACGGCACCGCCTGGTACGAGTTCGCTCGAGTCTCTGGGCTCTACCGCCTTGATCTCCCTGACCTGCGGCTCCGCCCGCAAACACAGCAGGGATTTGGTGGGTATCTGCGTTGGCTTGCCAGGCAGTCGGTTGATGGCCCAATGTGGCGCGGGGTCGGCAGCTTCTTTTTCGCCACATTCATGGGCACTGTGGTGCTTGGTTTCTTCCAGGTAGCTGTGGAGCTGTTCTTCTCGGCGGCCGGGTTGAACGTCGCTGGTATGCCTTTCAAGCAGGGCCTCCTCAGCAAATCAGATTCCCTCTTCTCGCCTATCGCGTCGATCATCATTGCCACGCTTTGCCTGGCCGCGGTCGTCGGTATCGCTCTGCTCCATCGTGTTGTCACGGTGGCTATCGTGCGTGCCGGATCCCGAGCGGCCCGACTCACACAGCAGGCACAAACATCAGCAAGGCAAAGAGAGGGTGCCGTGCGGGCCGCTGACCTCGAGCGCACCCGCATTGAGCGGGATCTGCACGACGGGGTCCAGCCCAGACTCGTGTCAGTCGGCATGACGCTGGGGCTCGCGCAGCAGAAGATTGACAACGATCCTGAGAGCGCAAAAGAGCTCATCTCGGAGGCACACACCTCGACCAAGGCGGCGATCACCGAACTGCGGCAGCTGGCTCGAGGCATCCACGCTTCCGTGCTCGACGACCGCGGCCTCGACGCGGCGCTCTCGGCACTCGCCGGCCGATCACACATTCCCGTCGTGCTTGATGTGCGACTGCAGGGACGCTGTAGCCGCGAGGCCGAGACGGCAGTCTACTTCGCCATCGCCGAGTCACTCACAAACGCCGCGAAACACTCGCGTGCGAGCGAGTGCAGAGTTGTGGTCCGTCTGCGCGACGACAACACACTCTGGGCGCGCGTCGAAGACAACGGCGCTGGTGGCGCCCGGATCCTGCCTGGCGGTGGACTCGATGGCATCTCAAACCGTGTGCTTGCCGCGGGAGGCACTATCCGACTCGACAGCCCGCAGGGCGGGCCAACATCGCTGGAGGTGAGCGTACCGTGCGCATCCTAATTTGTGAGGACTCCGTGCTGCTGCGTGAGGGACTCGTTCGCCTCCTTGAGCACGGCGGGCACGAGGTGGTCGCGGCGTTGCCCGACACTGAGCGTGTGCTCGAATCCGTTATCAGTGAGTCACCTGACCTGTGCATTCTTGACGTGCGATTGCCGCCCACGTTCACCGACGAGGGCATTCGTATGGCTCTGGATCTGCGCGGGCGTTACCCAGAGTTGCCGCTGCTGGTGCTGTCACAGTATGTCGAGGAGCGCTACGCAAGCGATCTGATCGCCGCAAAGGGTGGCGCGTTCGGATACCTGCTGAAGGATCGTGTCGCCGACGTCACAGAGTTTGTCGAGTCGCTTGAGCGCATTGCCGGGGAGCTACCGTGCTTGATCCTGAAGTGGTGGCGCAGTTGCTCACACGCCGTGGCCGCGACGCTCAGATGGAGTCGCTCACCCCGCGTGAACGAACCGTGCTTGCGGCTATTGCCGAGGGTCGCTCCAACCAGGCGATTGCCGCGCTGCTGTTCCTCTCAGAGGCGAGCGTTGAGAAGCACATCACTGCGATCTTCCAGAAGCTTGGTCTTGAAGCCGACGAGTCCGGCAACCGCCGTGTGCTCGCAGCTATCGCACACATCGAAAATGCCGGGGAACCCCCGGCACGACACAGACGGGAACCACACGATGAGCACCACACCCACACCCACACCCACACCCACACCCACGGAGACCCCTTCGCGCGCTTCGCGGCCCATCATGATCACAACGGCGGTCGTTGGTGGGTTTGCCCTGCTCACGGTCGGGTCATCGGCAGCGATTGCCGCCCTCAGCACGGGCGCGAGCGACGACGGCTCCCTTTACACCTCGAACGCCACGGTCGACACCTGGATCACCGGCATCGACATTGACGCCAACGCTGCCAATTTCACCCTCGCCTACGGTGACGTGGGTGAAGCCACACTTGAGGCGAAGGGTCCGCGAGCTAGTAAGTGGAGGCTGTATACCGAGGGGAATGACCTGAAAATCGAGAGCCCGCGCGGGTTCTTCTCAGCTTGCATGCTTGGATGCGCCCGGGGTGGAGACACGGTGACGCTGACTCTGCCAAAAGAGCTTGAAGAAAGAGCTCTTGACCTAGATGCCTCGCTCGGTGCCGGAAAGCTGAGCGCAGACGGTCGTTTCGGTGACTTTGATCTCGACATGAGCGCTGGCAAGGTGGTGTTCTCGGGAGCGGCGCGATCACTGGACGTAGAAATGAGTGCTGGTGCTTTTAGCGGCTCCGTTTCCGGGGTACGCGAGGCGAGCTTCAATGTCTCCGCTGGCTCTGCGAAGGCTGAGCTTTCAGGAGACGCACCGCGCGAGGTTGACGTAGAAGTGAGTGCCGGATCGGTCGACCTGAGTCTCCCCGACGTGGCCTATCGGGTCGACACAGACGTCTCGGCAGGCAGCGTCAACAACAAACTACGCACTAACCCCACCTCCAAGCACCTGATCTCGGTGGAAACCAGTGCAGGATCGGTGACGCTCCGCCCCGGCAACTAGCCGCACCCATAGACTGAGCACATGATGGCGTGGCGCGGCGATGTACTCGGGGAAGGCTTCGAGTGCACAGACTTGGATCTCGGATCTGACGACGAAGGTCCGCTCGTCGCGACGCTTGTGCGGTCACTTCCGCAGCCACGCGGGTTCTTTGCCAGGTTGTTCAAACACGAACGCCTGCTCGAGGATGTTGACGTACTTTACGTGCACGGCTGGTCCGATTACTTCTTTCAGCGTCACCTCGCCGAATTTTGGACCAGCCGTGGTGCGAGGTTTTACGCGCTTGATCTGCGTAAATACGGTCGCAGTCTGCGCGAGGGTCAGACCCCGGGCTACATCGAAAATCTGAATGACTACAGCGTTGAGATCGAGCTCGCGATCAATGTCATGCGTGAGGCTCAGGATCAGGCCCAGCCACCAAGAAGGCTTGTGCTCTTCGGGCACTCGACCGGTGGTCTGGTGCTCAGCCTCTGGGCTGGAGCGCACCCGGGCCGCGCAGACGCCCTGATTTTGAACAGTCCGTGGCTCGAGTTTCAACTCTCGAGCGCGGGTCGCCAGGTCATCATGCCGTTGATCAGTCTCCGTGCGAAGTCGCGGCCGCACGAGGTGGCTCCACAGCTTGATTACGGGTTTTATACCCGGGCGCAGCACCAGGTCGGCCCGCAGGACGAGCTGTCCGTTATCAACACCGTCTGGCGGCCGGAGCGCACTCACGCGGTTCTGACGGGGTGGATGCGCGCGATCCTCGCCGGTCATGCCCAAGTGACCCACGGGCTGCAGATCGAAGCGCCTATTGCCGTGCTAATGTCGGCTCGATTTGCGCTGCCAGTGCGGTGGAGTGAGGAACTCACCAGGGCGGATACCGTTCTTGATGTTGAAGAAGTCGCGAAGGCCGCACTGAAGCTCGGCTCGTCGGTGACCATCGAGCGAATCGATGGTGCGCTGCACGACGTGTTTCTCTCGGCTGAGGAGCCTCGCAGAGAGGCGTACGCGCGTCTTGAGCGCTGGGTAGAGGGGTGGCGTGCAGCAGATCTTGTGGCGCGACGCTGGGAGCCGTAACGGTTACGACAAGATAAGCTCTGAGCATGGATCTTAGAGTGGCTGCATACGCAGTGGTGGAGCGGCGGGGCAAGATCCTGCTCACCCACTGGCGACGTGGTCACCTGCACGGTTGGACGTTGCCGGGTGGTGGGCTTGAAAGCGGCGAGGATCCGCGCGACGCAGTTGTGCGCGAGGTGCTTGAAGAGACGGGTCTCGAGGCTCGGGTCGGCAAACTTATTGGGGTCGACTCGCGTGTGATGGTGCGCGAAGAAGTGCCGGCTGACAAAGACCCTGAACTGCACACGATCAGAATTGTTTACCGTGCGACCGTTAAGGATGGCCCGCTGCAGCACGAGATTGGCGGCTCTTCAGACGAGGCCCGCTGGGTGCCGATCAAAGAGATTCGTTCGCTGCGCACGCTTTCACTTGTGCAGACGGGTCTGCGTATGGCTGGCATCGGCCGTCGACCGGGCCAGCAGAGCGGCAAGTCGGGCAAGTCCCGCAAATAACAGCGGTGTCCGAGCTTCGGCTCGGACACCGCTGCAAGCTCAGTGACTACTCGCCCTCGGGTGCGACCCAGAGTTCGTCGTCAGTGCGGAACGCCTGCCACAGTGCGTAGCCCACGCCAACGGCGGCAGCGATCCCGAACCCAATAGCGATAACGCCACCCGCGCGACGCTTTTTCTTTGCGGGCTGCAGGAAGCCGGTGCGCTCACCGAAGCCACGTACCTGACGTGAAGCCTCGACCTGTTCAAGCTGATCGAGTTTCTGGATGGTTGATGCCAGAGCGCTCGCGACGAGCGGTGTCGCAGTGCGACGTACCGTCTTCACTGCGCGGCGTGCAGACTCAACACCCCGGTCTATAGTGGGCCTTGCGGCCTCGAGCGCCACGTCAACACGAGGTGCGACGTGTTCATCGCTCAGCTTTCGCGCCTGACGACTTGCCTCGTGCAAGACCTCTCCAGCGTGGCTGAGTACAACGCGCTGGTGATCGAGCAGTTCCTGTGCTTCTCCGCGCAGACGGCGGAGTTCGCGACGGCGCTTACGTGAGAGTTTCATACGGGTCCTCCTACCTCAGCAAGACTGTGACCTCCGGTGAAGTCGCTTGCCCCGCCTCCACGCTACACCGTAGCGGGGTGGATTGTTGAGAGCACAGTGTCTCGACTCTGAGATTCTCAGCAGCCCCAATGTCAGCGGTCACATCTACACTAGAGTCCATGACACTTCACAGCTCTGTAGCCACCATCCATACCAATCACGGCGATATCGTCATCAATCTGTTTGGCGACCACGCGCCGAAGACTGTTAAGAACTTCACTGATCTTGCTGAAAAGGGCTTCTACGATGGAGTTATCTTCCACCGCATCATCCCTAACTTCATGATTCAGGGCGGCGATCCCACCGGCACCGGCACCGGTGGCCCCGGCTACACCTTTGACGACGAGATCCACCCCGAGCTCGTCTTTGACAAGCCCTACCAGCTTGCTATGGCTAACGCAGGTAAGCGCCCCGACCTCACAGGCCGCCTTGCAGGCACCAACGGTTCGCAGTTTTTCATCACGACGATCGCTCCCGACTGGCTGAACGGCAAGCACTCCATCTTCGGTGAGGTCGCAAACGACGAGTCTAAGGCTGTCGTTGACGCCATCTCGGCAGTGCAAACCGCCGCGGGCGATCGCCCCCTCGAAGACGTCGTCATCACCGGCGTCGACATCGTCAAGGCCTAGTTCCAGTGGCGGCGAACGGATCGACCCCGGCCTTCGGCGAGCGTGCCTCGTACGGGCCGAACGACGTCTGCTATCGCCACCCGGGTGTGCACAGCTTCACGCTGTGTCAGCGCTGCGGCCGCACGATCTGTCCCGAGTGCCAGATTGCCTCTCCCGTTGGAGTGCTGTGCCCGGAGTGTGTGAAGCAGACGCAGCCGGGTGTGGCGCAGCGCTCTTCACGTAAGGTGCGAGTGGCGGGGCGCAGGATCGCTGCGCTTGATACGCCAGTGACCTACGGCATCATGGCGCTCTGTGCACTGGTGTTTATTGTGCAATCGCTGAGCCACTATTTTGGTGCGGACGAGGTCACCCTTGCGCTGTGGTACGCACCGCTGTATTCACTGCCGGGTGACATCGGCCCGGGGTTTGAACCCTGGCGCATGTTCACGGTCATGTTTACGCACTCAACCGGAACACTGCTCCACATCCTCTTCAACATGTTGGCGCTGTGGATGTTTGGTCGAAATCTTGAACAGATGATCGGTCACATGCAGTTTCTGGTGCTGTATCTGTTTGCGGGTATTGGTGGTTCGCTGGGCTCGATGTTCTGGGCCTACGTCGATCCGAGCACCCTGACCACGCCGACAGTTGGTGCCTCGGGCGCGATCTTTGGTGTGCTCGGTGCGACTCTCGTCGCCTACAAGGCCGCAAACGTGAACATCACCTCGCTTGCAGTGCTCATCGCGATCAACATCGGGATCGGTTTTTTGCCCGGTGTCGGTGTTGCTTGGCAGGCACACCTCGGTGGCATGCTTGTCGGGGCGCTCACCATGTGGCTGATGTTGGGTGTGCGGGGTCCACGTAAAAAGACACAGAGGATCTTGACGCTCACGTCGCTTGGCGTGATTCTCGTGGCACTCGCCTGTTCGTACCTTGTTGTATTACCAAACGTCTTTGGCTAGCGAAGGTTTGCAGCAACAACTGAGGCCCCGGCATTCGCCGGGGCCTCAGTTAGTTATCCACAGGGTTTTCCCCACCTGGGGAGGAATTACACCGGTGTGATTAAGGTGTGTTTTCGGGCGGAAATACTTACTTCCACCACGGAGTCATGAGGAAGCCGATCAGCACAAAGCCGAAGCCGACGAAGATATTTGCCTGGCCGAGTGCGGGCACCGGCAGCTGCAGTGTTGCACTCGTAACGTAGAAGAGCACGATCCAGATGAGACCGAGGAGCATAAACCCGAACATCACTGGCTTGAACCAAACGGGGTTCGGAGCGTTCTTTCGAGCCGCTGCTGCCTCCTCGCGACTCAGCGAAACTTCCGCTGCCTTGCGCTTGCTTACCTCTTTACGTGCTGCTGACATGGCTATGAGTCTACCTGGATAAAGCAGGGACTCAGCGAACGCAACTTAGAATGTTCTCATGGTCGATAGTCGTGAGAGGCCGCGTAAGCGCCGCCGAGCTCGCTTGAGTCCCCTCACAGTCATCGGGGAACTCCTGCTGCTCGGTGGGCTTGGTGTGCTCGGATACATTGTTTGGCAACCCTGGCACACCGGTGTTACGGTCACGGCAAAACAGGAGCAACTCTCAGCAAAGGACTCAGCCGGTTGGGACAAAAAAGCTGAAGAAGCCGAGCAGATTCCTTGGGATGGCATCGTTCCCGTCACAGCGACTCCGGCGCCGGGTGAGGTCTTTGCCGTTTTGCATGCACCCGCCTTTGGAACCACCTACGCCAATCGAATTGCAGAGACCACCGATTGGTGGACGGTGTTGAACCTTGATGAAAAGGGCATTGGCCGCTACGAAGATACGCAGATGCCCGGAGAGCCTGGCAACTTTGCGCTCGCGGGGCACCGCTCAGGTCCGCTCATAAATTCTTTCCGAGAGGTGATGAATCTGCGGGTCGGTGATCCTCTGTTTATTGAGACCGCGGACGGTTGGTACACCTATCGCTTCCGCGACATTGAATATGTGCTTCCCACCGAGACCGATGTCTTGAACCGCTTCCCGAGGCTCCAGGGTGAGCCCGGCAAAGATCAGATTATGACGTTTACTACCTGTCACCCCAAACTTGCGGGCAGCGATGAGCGCGCGATCGCGTATTCGGTGTTTGAGACCTATCAGCCCCGCAGTGAGGGCCCACCGGCCGAACTTAAGAAATTGAATCCGACAATGAAGGGCACCCAGGCCCCGAGAGGAGACTCGGAATAGTGTTCTCGATTATCTGGCGGTTCTTTCCTGGCCCTGCCTGGTTGCGCGTTATCGTGCTGCTACTTGTGCTTGCCGCGCTCGTCTACGCACTCATCACCTACGTATACCCGTGGGTGACCCTGCAGTTCCCACCCGAGGATGTGACGGTGAACTCATGACAAACATTCTTGTCATCGACAACTACGACAGCTTTG
Organism: Leucobacter coleopterorum; assembly: GCF_011382985.1. GTDB lineage: Bacteria > Actinomycetota > Actinomycetes > Actinomycetales > Microbacteriaceae > Leucobacter > Leucobacter coleopterorum. Next base: position 21,597 of record NZ_CP049933.1, on the reverse strand, counting down.
TATATACCCTCAATGGGTACCTGCAGCAGCTCGGCGCAACAACGCGAGTGATTCGCAATGACGAGCTGACCGCCGGTGAGCTCGAGCGCCTTGTCGCTGAGTTTGATGGTGTGCTGATCTCACCTGGACCTGGTACCCCTACCGATGCCGGTCTGTCGATCGCGATGGTTGGCGTAGCGCTGCGCACTGGTGTGCCCCTGCTCGGTGTCTGTCTTGGGCACCAGGCCATCGCCGAGGCCCTCGGGGTGTGGTCACCCACGCGGAAGAGTTGATGCACGGCAAGGTCTCTCGGGTGCGTCACACCGGCGACTCGTTTTTCGACGGAGTGCCCCCGAGTTCAATGCCACCCGCTACCACTCCCTCGCGGTTGTGCGCGATACTGTGCCGGAGTCACTTACCGTTACCGCCGAGACGGCAAATGGCATCGTTATGGCGCTGCGGCACCGAGAGCTGCCCATCTTCGGTGTGCAATACCACCCCGAGTCTGTGCTTACTGAGGGCGGTTATCAGCAACTAGGCAACTGGCTAAAGTCCGCTGGTCACACAAACGCAGCGGAGATCGCTGCGTCACTTTCTCCGCTGCTCGCGAAAGATGCTTAACCCGCGCAGTAGGTGATTTCGAGCTTAGAGCCCTGTGGTTGGGTTCCCACAATCGTCTGATTGAGGATCGGGTAGCCCTCCTGAGCCACACAACCGGTCTCGGCCGAAGAGCTCGCCTTAGAGTTGAGCTCAAGGCCGAGTCCTGTCAGCTGCATCCGAGCCGCTTCAAGGGGCTGGCCCGTCACATCGGGCACAGAAACTTTACCGCTAGACACGGTAATCTCTACGCTCTCTCCCGAGGTGAGGGAGGTTCCCTCTTCGGGCGATACCGAGAGCACACGGCCCTCAGCCTCGACCGGGCTATCGGCGGTCGTCACAATGCCAACTTTGAGACCCAGAGCCTTTAACGCCGCCGTGTACTCGTCCTTGTTCATGTGACCGATCTTGGGAACCTTCGCCGTCTTAGGGCCCGACGAAACATAGACCGTGACCTGATCGCCCGGTTCCAGAACGCTCTTTGCCTCTGGGTCGGTTGAGATGACCTTGCCCGCTTCAATATCTTCGCTCGTCTGTTCCACCTTAAGAGTGACAAGATCAAGCTTCTGCAGGGCGGCAAGTGCCACGTCGCTGTCCTTGTTGACGAGCGACGGTACAACACGTGACGTGTCCGGCTGAAACTGCTGCGGAACCAGCGTGACAAGCCAGAACACCACAGCGATAATTACGGCACCAATGGTAAGGATCGCGGCCCAGGTCCACATGACGGGTGGCCGACTTTGGGTTCGAGCCGCTCCGCCGCTCTCGGCGAGCTGGCGCAGCGCCAGATCAGATTCTGAGACTTCTTCACCACCCGAGAACAACAGAGTCTCAGACTGCGTCGGAACCGAGAGCTTTGGCATTTTGCCGCTTGCCGCGGTACGAAGTGCATCACGGAATTCGGACGCCGACTGGAAACGCTTAGTGCGATCCTTCGCGAGCCCATATAGCACGACACGATCGAGTTCTGCGGGCACCTCAGGGTTGCGCTCGCTCGGCGGGGTCGGCCGCTCGCTGACGTGCTGGTAAGCGACTGCAACGGCTGAATCGCCGCGGAAAGGCACGTCTCCCGTGAGGAGTTCGTAAAGCAGTACCGCGGTCGAGTACAGGTCGGTGCGCGCATCGATGGACTCACCCTTCGCCTGTTCGGGCGAGAAGTAAGCGGCGGTGCCGAGGATCGCGGTCGTCTGCTGCAGAGTCGAAGAAGTCTCTGAAACGGCTCGCGCGATCCCGAAGTCCATCACCTTCACCTGGCCACTCTTCGTGACCATGATGTTGGCTGGTTTAATGTCGCGGTGCACAATTCCGGCGCGGTGAGAGTACTCAAGTGCGGTCAGCACAGCGTCAACGACCCGGCAGGCCTCAGTTTGCGAAAGGTTGCCGTCGGTGAGGATCTCGCGAAGGTTTTGCCCCTCGACGTATTCCATGACAATAAACGGCAGCCGCTTCGGGCCGCTCGCCGTCTGGATGAGGTCGTCACCAGCATCAAACACACGCACGACGGTCGGGTGAGCCATGCGCGATGCCGACTGCGCCTCCTGGCGGAACCGTGAACGGAACTGCTCATCGCCCGCCAGATCGGCCTTCATCACCTTGATCGCAACTGAACGGCCAAGCTTGGTGTCTGTGCCACGGTAGACGGTGGCCATGCCACCCTGCCCGATGAACTCCCCAATCGCATAGCGACCGGCGAGCACACGCTGTTCGCCGCCGTCAGCCGTTTCGGGCATGATCACCTCTTCCGTGCTCATAGATCGTCTCCAAGTGTAGGGGTGGTTGCTTTGAAAATCGGTGTGCGCCGCGGGCTAGTTGCCGTCATTGTTGTTGGCGGGCGGAGCTTTCACCGTAATTTGGACCGGGTCTGACGGCTCAGAGGTGCGCACAACTGAGGATCCATTACCGCAAGTAACCGTGTAGGTGACAGTGATCAGTCCATCGGGATCATCGGAGTTCAGATCGTTTGCGGTGACGGTAACACTCGGGCTTGTGACCGATCCCGGTGCGGATCCTGCGCCCGTAGCCGTGACGTTGTAAGCCTGCAGTGTGAGACCCGTTGGGCAGGACGCAACAGGCCAGCTGACGGAGGAAGTAGCACCTGAGTTGATCGTTGTTGGCTGTGGCGTGTTCGGCGTTGCGGGTTTGGTGACACCACCAAAGGCAACGTTGTAGGTCAGGGTGATCCGCTGATCAAACGGCATCTCAGGGCCCGTCGGGTTGACGCCGGTGACCTTATTGACCTCTTCATCTGGAGCAGGGTTGCCCTCTTGCTTCACGACGTTGGTGAACCCCTGACCGTTGAGTAGGCCAATCGCCTCATCGACGTTCATGCCGAGCAGTTCGCTTTCATTGACGGCACCGGTGGTCGGGGCTGGAGGGGGAGTCGTTGTTTTAGGCGTCGTCTTTTTTGGTGTGGTGGTGGTCGCGGAGGTCGTTGGCTTCTCGTCGCCGCTTCCATTATTCATCAGCGCAAAGACCGTACCGCCCGCAATGAGCAGGATCAATACACCGAGGGTAATGAGGGGCCACGTCCAGCGGCTCCGCTTCTTCTTGGCCGGATCTTCTTCCTCTTCACCATCAAGACCGTCCTCGGAGAGAGCCGTTGTTGCCGCTGTCTGGCCGGGCATCACCGTGGTCTGCGGCAGGGCCGTTGTGGCAGCATCGTCGAGCATGGTGGTCTGCGGCAGCGCCGTTGTTGCAGGCTCCGTGTCACCCAGGATCTGGGGAACGTAGCTCGCCGCGAGCTGCACATTGCCCCGGTGCAGTGCCGCCGCAGCCTGCGCGAGCTTTGCTGCTGTCTGGGGGCGTCCGGCTGCGTCCTTCGCGAGGCACGCGTACACGAGGTTGCGCACGGGCTCTGGCACGTCGCTCGGTAGGTCTGGTGGAGTGTCGTTAATCTGTGCCATGGCGATCGCGACCTGCGACTCACCCGTGAAGGGGCGCTTGCCCGCGAGGCACTCGTAGGCAACGATGCCGAGTGAGTAGATGTCGGTCGTGGCTGTCGCCGTGTGGCCACTCGCTTGTTCGGGCGCGAGGTACTGCACGGTGCCCATGACCTGGCCAGTTGCGGTGAGCGGCACCTGGTCGGCGATGCGCGCGATGCCGAAGTCCGTGATTTTGACGCGGCCCTCGGGTGTGATCAGCAGGTTGCCTGGCTTAATGTCGCGGTGCACGAGGCCAGCGTCGTGCGCAGCCTGAAGCGATGTGGCGGTCTGCGCCACGATGCCAAGCACCCGGTTGGCGGGAAGTTTGCCCTCGCGCTCAATGATCGTGGAGAGCGGCTCACCCGGAACCAGCTCCATCACGATGTAGGCAGAGCCCTGCTCCTCACCGTAGTCAAAGACGTTTGCGATGCCCTCGTGGTTGACGAGCGCAGCGTGACGGGCCTCGGCGCGGAAGCGCTCGAGAAACCCTGGGTCGCCCATGTACTCGTCTTTGAGGATCTTGATGGCGACAGTGCGACCGATAATGCTGTCGCTTGCCTTCCACACCTCGCCCATGCCACCGACGGCGATCCGCGAGCTGAGCTCGTAACGTCCACCGAATGTGATCCCTGCAGATGGTCTCATTCGCTCAACACCGCTTCCATTACTCGTTTACCGACTGTTGTTGGGAGGTCGTAAGATCCTCCCAGATTGTTATATGCCGCTCCGCCGCCGCTTTCGATGACGACCGCGACCGCCACTTTCGGGTTGTCAACCGGGGCGAACCCGGTGAACCAGAGGGTGAACGGGACGCCGTTGGCGTCATCCGTGTTGCTGTTTTCGGCCGTACCGGTTTTTCCCGCGACTCGCACTCCGTCGATCCCCGCCTTCTGAGCAAGCCCGTTGGGATCGGTAACCCCGGCCTCCATCATGCCAGCAACTGACTTCGCAGTTTTCGCCGAGATTGGTTTGCTGAACTCCTCGGCCGAGAACTCCTGCTCAACCTTCAGGTCGGGTGAGATGACACTCTTCACGAGCTGCGGCTTCATGACCGTGCCCTCGTTCGCAATTCCGGCAGAGACCATGGCCATCTGCAGGGGCGTTGCGCGCACATCGAGCTGGCCGATGGACGAGAGTGCGACCTGCGCCTTATCCTTCGGAACTGGCGACACGCTCGGGGTGACGGCCAGCGGAATCTCAATGTCTTGGCCAAACCCGAAGGCGTTCGCCATTTTGGGCACCTCGTCGCGGTCCATGCTCATGGCAAGTTCGGCGATGGGGATGTTGCAGGAGTAAATAAGCGCCTGCTGCAGCGTTGCTGTCTCGCCGCTGCCGCAGGTGGTGCGTGAAGCGTTTTGCATCGGGTGTGTTGACTGCGGCAATGTGATGACGTCAGGGTTTGCAAACTCGGTTGAAGGGGTCGCCGCACCGCTCTCGATGGCCGCGGCCGCGACCACAAGCTTGTAAACGGAGCCCGGGTGGTAGAGGTCGCCAGCGATTGCGCGGTTATTGAGCGGTTTCGAGGGGTCGTCTGTGAGTTGGCGGTAGTTCTTGATGATCTCTGCATCGTCGTTCGACGAGAGCAGGTTTGGATCAAAGCTCGGCGTTGAATAGAGCGCGAGAATCTCGCCGGTCTTCGGATCGAGGGCTACGACCGCACCCTCAAATCCACCCTCGGCCATTGCGTCACGAGCGACGGTCTGTGCTTTGGCACTAATGGTGGTCTCAACCGAGCTGCCCTGAGGGTCGACTCCGTTGATGGTGTTCATAATGCGTGTGAAGAACTGCGAGTTGGCTGTACCAGAGAGCTCCTGGTTCATGGCGTTTTCGAGCCCGGTGCGGCCCTGGCGGGTCGAATAATAGCCGGTGATGGGCGCGTAGAGTTCCCCGTCGGAGTACTGCCGCACGTACCGGTAGGAGTCTTTGGTAGGTGTTGAGAACGCGATCGGATTGCCATCAACAAGAATCGAGCCGCGCTCGACCTTGTAGCCGTTCATGATTGTGCGCGTGTTCAAGTCGTTCGCGCGCAGATCATCGGCATCAACAAACTGAATCATGGTGACAGAAACGAACAGCGCCAGAAACATGACAAACATTGCTCGTGTGAGAACTCTTAGCGGTCTATTCATGTGCGGATCACCAGCTTCGGTCGATTACGAACCGAGTTCGAGAGTAAGAGGAGCAGGGCGACAATGATCCAGTTCGAAATGAGTGAGGATCCACCCGCTGCAAGAAAAGGTGTTGTGAGACCGGTGAGCGGGATGACGCGTGTCACACCGCCAACAACGATGAAGACCTGGAATGCAATCGAGAACGCGAGGCCCGAGGCGAGCAACTTGCCGAAGTCGTCTTGCCCCGCAAAACCGATGCGAAGGCCGCGGCCAACAAACAGCATGTATGCCGCCAGAATGACGAACAGGCCGACCAGACCCAGCTCTTCGCCGAGACTCGGAATGATGTAGTCGCTCTGCGCTAGCGGCGTCTCCGTGGGGTAGCCCTGGCCAAGCCCCGTGCCGGTCATGCCTCCGTTTGCCATGCCGAATAGTCCGCGCACCATTTGATAGCTCGCGCCGCTTGGGTCGGAGAATGGGTTGAGCCAGTTCACAAAGCGCTTTTGCACATAGTCAAGTGTCTGACTCGCGATGAAGCCGCCGACCAAGAACAGTCCGCCGCCAAGAATCACCCAACCGATTCTCGCGGTTGCGAGATACAGCATTGCTAGGAAGAGGCCAAAGTACAAAACCGAGGTACCGAGGTCACGCTGAAAGACGAGCACGGCCATTGCCGCGAGCCAAAACACCAGAAGGGGTCCAAGATCCCGTGCTCTCGGGAAACGAATGCCGAGAATCTTCTTGCCAACCATCGCGAGCGAGTCGCGGTTACGCACAAGATAGCCGGTGAAGAAGATGGCGAGCAAAATCTTCGCAATCTCGCCCGGCTGAAAGTTCACCGGGCCAATCTCTACCCACACATGGGCACCCGACTCTTCCTTACCAATTCCAGGCACCATCGGCAGGAACAGAAGGATCAGGGCTGCGAGACCCGTGATGTAGGTGTAGCGGAAAAGAACCATGTGGTTGCGAATGACCGCTATGACAACGATTGCGACGACAATGGCGATGGCTGACCACACAAGCTGCCTCACCGACGTTGCTTCCCAGCCATAGTGCTTACGAGCGATGTCAATGCGGTAGATCATCGCAACGCCGATGACATTGAGGAACGTTGCGATCGGCATGATGAGCGGATCGGCGTCGGGGGCAATGCGGCGAACGGTAAAGTGCAGCGCAAAGAGAGCGACAACAAAGACCAGGCCGGATGGCAGCAGATCGGTTGCGACATTGCCTTTTAGCGTGAGGTCGATAATAACGATCGCGGCGATCCCGACCGCGATTGCAAACACCAGCAGCGCAAACTCAAGGCCCTGCAGCTTGCGCGGGGCGCGCAGCGCGGTGATGCGCTGCAGCACCGTCTCGCTGGTGCGGGTCTTCTCGAATGTGCGTGGTTCGGAGGCGCTATCACTCATTTGTGGCTCCGATCCTGAGCACAATGTCGCGGGCCTCCTCTATCGAGCCCGCGCTGAGCGTGCGTTCTACCTGGCGACGCTCGTTACCGTCGAGCGTTTTAAGCGGAATTCCAGTGTCTTCTGCGATCGAGTGCAGTGAGAGAGAACCGAGGTCTTGTTGGATACCGCGGTAGATGATGACTGTTTCGCCATTTGTTCCAACGTAGTAGCGACTCTGGGTCCACTGGTAGCCGAAGAACAACGTGCCACCAATGGCGATGAGCACGGCAAGTGCTCCGAAGATCCACAGCAGGCGACGGCGGCGATTACGGCGTTTAGTCTCTGCGATCAGTTCGGCGAGATACTCGTCGATGCGGGATTCGAAGTGGCTTTCTTCGACAACGGGGGCCTTGCGAACAGGGCGGCGACGGTTCAGCAGGCGGTTACGCGCCGTTGAAACGGTGCCGTCACGGGGTTCGGGAGCATTGGCCGCGGATCCGGCGAAGCGTGGATTAGGTTCGGTGATCTCGCGCGGTTCCGCAGTTGTCTCGACGAGTACAACGGTCACGTTGTCGGGGGCGCCGTGGGCGAGACTCTTGTCGATCAGCGCGTCAACGGCTCCCTGCAGAGAGTTGCGGCGACGCAAAATCTTCTCGATATCTGGGTCTTCGACGTAGCCGCAGAGTCCGTCGGAGCAGAGCAGCCATACGTCACCGGGGAGGGTGTCGAGCACATCGGTATCGACCTCGGGCGAAGAGTCGACGTCACCGAGCACACGCATGAGCACGGAGCGACGCGGATGAATCTTCGCCTCCTCTTCGGTGATCTTGCCGCTGTCGACGAGGCGCTGCACGAAGGTGTGGTCAACCGTGATTTGCTTGAGAACATTGTCCCGCAGCAGATACAGACGGGAGTCGCCGATGTGGGCGAGAGCAAGTTTGTCGTTGACGGTAAAGAAGCCCGTGAATGTGGTGCCCATGCCGGCGAGTTCTGGCCGATCCCCAACAGTGTCGCGAAGCTTGCGGTTGGCGGCGAGCACTGCCTTACGGAGTGTCTCGCTGACCTCTTGAGGTGTGCCACTTGGTTCGCCGTCACTGTGTGCGATCTGCTGGGTGGCGAGAGCGGAGGCGACATCGCCGCCCGCGTGGCCACCCATGCCGTCGGCGACGAGAAAGAGGTAATCGCCGGCGAAGGCCGAGTCTTGGTTGTTGGAGCGCACCATCCCGACGTGGGATCCGATGGCACTCTCATAGCCGACGGACACTCTTAGGGCCTCAGCTCAAACGTAGTCGTACCGATGGTGATCGGTGTGAACAGTGGCACCTGAACAGGCTTCGTGACCTTCACGCCGTCAAGCTTGGTGCCGTTTGTGGAGTCGAGGTCGGTGAGGGTCCAGTGATCGCCCGTGCGAGCGAGGCGGGCGTGGTAGGTCGAGGTGTATTCGTCAACGATGACGAGGGTCGACTCACTGCTGCGGCCGATGGTCAGGAAGTCGTCGTCGAGGGGGATCGCTGTGCCCGACGCCACACCCGAGGTGATGACGAGTTGGCGAGCGGTGCCGCTGGCGCCAGCCGAGGGGAGGGCGCCTCCGCTGGGGGTGATGATCGGGGAGTGGCCTGCCGCGAGAGGAGTGGTTGGGCCAGTATTTCGTGCTGCGACGGGCGCTGTTGGTGCTGCGGGCGACGCTGCCTGTACGACGGGTGAGGCCGCCACAAACGGTTGGGGCGATCCTGAAGCCTTTTTGCCGTCAGACTTCATGCGCCTCACCGGTGCTCCGAACAGATCACTGCGAAGCGCGTACACGATTGCGAAGATGAAGAACCAGAGCAGCAGCAAAAAGCCGATGCGAAGGATTAGCAGGGTGAGTTCGCTCACAGTCCCCTCCAGAAGTCCTGGTCGATGCTGTCGGCCGCAGCTGAGGGCAATTCTACGGGCTTGCTGGGTGCCGGCTTATTGGCTGGCTTGCTCGTTGCCTTGCTCGCCGGATTTGCTGACTGGTGCACCGTTGTTGGTGCGCTGGGTTGCGGGCGAGCCTTGGGGGCGGCCTTTCGACTGCGCCCGGGGGCCAGTTGGAACACGAGCGCAGTTTGTCCGATCGTGATGACGATTCCGGGGGCAAGCGCGGCCTCGCGGAAACGTTGACCATCGATTTTGGAGCCGTTAGTGGAACCGAGATCGCGGGCGATGCCCGCCGAACCGTCCCAAATAAGTTCAAGATGCTTCCGCGAGGCTGCGTTATCGGTGATCCGGATCCCGCAATCACTGCCACGACCGACCGTTGTTGTGCCGCGGGAGAGCTCGTGGCGGGTGCCATCGACTTCGATCACCGCGACCCAATTGACCGCGCCCTCAACTTGGCTGGCCTCGACCACGAGCACTCCCGTGGTGACGGAGTCGTCTGAGCGAATCTCTACGTCGGGTTCGCCGAGCAGCTGGTAGTTCTGGGTGGAGGCATGCTTGAGCACAACTCCTCTGAGCTCACGTTCGAGGGTCTCGCCCATGCCCTGCAGACGCGCGGCGTCTTTTGGTGAGACGCGTGCGACGAAACGATTGGGTGCGAGCACACGGTCGCGGTCGACAATCACCGCGCCAATGTCGAGTTCGCGCTTGAGGGCCGACGCGATTTCTACGGGTTGCACGCCGGAGCGGAAGGTGCGTGCAAAGGCGCCGTTGACGGCGCGTTCGAGTCCGCGTTCAACGTTGTCCAGGATGCCCACGTGGTGATCGCCCCCTCTGCTGGCTCGTGCTTGATTTTGAAGTTTCACTACCGACTCTATTGGTGCCGCCTGTTGACCCGGTGCTAGCTTGCCGCGCGGCGTGAGGGTTGTAACCCGACGCTTTGTGATTTTCTTGCACCGCACAACTATCGCATTGCACGAATTGCTCTAGTTTAGCCCGCTTTGGTGAGAGCGAGTTTATGCTGCTAAGCTAGTGGAGTTCTCTTGGCGGCTTCGCTGAGCGAGTGACTCGCGCGAGTGGCGGAATGGCAGACGCGCTGGCTTCAGGTGCCAGTGCCCGCAAGGGCGTGGGGGTTCAAGTCCCCCTTCGCGCACGAGGGCTGTTTCATGAAATTGAGCAGTCAATGTTTGTGAAATAGCTTGTGAGTCCGGATCAGAGTGTTGATCCGGGCTCTTCTTGTTTTAGGGAGTGTCGGCGAGGTCTGGGGCGGCTTATAGGCCCGAAAGAGTGGATAGCGTCGGGTGTGTCATCCGCGTCCCGCCCATCCTGTGCGTAGCCAGAGCCCTTCGTCGGGGCTGAGTGCTGTTCCGTAGAGTGGCGTATCGGGTTCGTCTGGATGTTCGGGTTTGGCGGGCTCTGGGGCGGCGGCTTTGGCGGGCAGTGCGTGTTGCATGGCCTCTTCCAAGGACTGTTCGTGGAGGGTGAGGAACCACTCGACCGCGCGTTTCTGGTGTGGTTCACTCATCCCGCGGTGGCGGCGGAGGACCTCACGGATCTGACTATTGATACCCCCTTCGAGTGGGCTGGTCGTTCGCGGGTTCCCGTATGTGACATAGGTGAACAGGGTGTTGTTGCGCACGACCCCTCGAACGAGGAGCCAGGCTTTGCGGAGTCGGTCGTGAGTGAATCCGAACTGGCCGTTGCGGAGCAGGGTGCGCTCTTTCGTGAGGTGCCCGAAGGCCCGCCACCATTCATCAAGTTGGATCTGCCAGACGATCGCGGCGTCTTCGTCGTGTACGCTGCTGAGCTTCATCACCAGCCCACGTAACGCTCTGCCCGCGTCAGTGCGGGGGTTCATCGTCAGATGTCTGGACACACGCATTTGCAGATGAAAGAGACACCGTTGGTGTTTCGTTTCTGGCCAACACATGCCAAGCGCGGTAGGGATCCCTGTTCCCCCGTCAGAGACGAGAACCCCAGGTGCTGCAACTTGTGTGAGCAGCGCTTTCCAGGCCGCGACGGATTCACCTCCTGACCATTGCCAGGCGAGAACGTGGCCGGTGTCGCTTTGGGCGATCAACAAGCACCACCCGGAGATCCAGATCCCGTCGACCAGGATCGCATGATGGATGGTGGTCGCGGGGGCCAGGCGCGGTTCGATATCCCAGCACCACATGGTGTGGCGTCGGAAGGTTCGCCCGCTCGCGGTTCCGTCGATCTCGGCCTGGGTGTGTTTGCCGACGAGCCAGGTCACGAACTGTCGCAGTTGTTCTCGGCGGGTGACGTCTGGGCGGCGTCTCACGCTGGAGGCCCCGCATGATGGGCACCGCCAGCGTTGAGTTCCTGATCGGTGTCGGCCGTTCTTCACCAGAGAGCGGCCACATACCATGCACTTCGTTGTATTTGGGGGAAGGTCCACAACTAAGCATCACGGACCATACCGATCCCTATTTCAGCGCGGAGTTACGCGGCTCAACGAGGATCACATCCACTCCTTTTGGCCGATAAGCCGAACCCGCCATTCTCGTGGGGTGGTCTTTCGATATCGCTCGTGAGATTGGCGAGTGCCCCCGATACCGACGAGGTCCCTAGGTACCCACGTGTGATTATCGGGGACTCTCGTCGGTATCGGGTGTACTCGAGCTGCTTGAGTTCTGGGTAATCGGTAGAAACGTGCGGACACGTTTGGGCGTGTCAAGCCGCGACCGGCCCAGCCCACGGATTTGCGGCCTGAAGGCCGACAGCTACTCTAAGGCGTTCAGAAACCCAAACCCCTGATCCATCAGATGCTGCAGGTATTCTTCGAAGCTGTCGGCTATGACCGCGTAGCTGTCTGGGTCGTGCAGGTATCTGACGATTTGACCGACCTTGCCCTCACCTACCGGGTCAAAATCAATGAACAACTGTGAGGTGCCGCCGTTGTTCATGCAGTCCGAAAAGTGTAGTCTGCGGCCACGTGGAAGGTCTGGATCGATGCGGTCGTCGCGGTATCCACCGCCTGGCTGGCCACCTCTGCCTTCTGGCAACCAGGCGTCAAGTTTGTCCCCGTAGACATCACGGATGCTGTCATGGCAGAAGAGCTGATCCGTTCCTGATTCGACTATCTGGGCTGCTGACAATAGATAGTAGGGATACTCGTAGACATCAGAGCCGAGAAAGAAGACGGCGATTGTCTGACCGAAATACTCCCGCCAGTAGGTGCCGTCGACGCGTCTGAGTAGATCTAGGAGTGTCCTGGGGCAGTTGGGGTAGAGAGCCGTGATTTTGGTTATGTCTTCGGGTGTTGCTCCGGTTGCTAGCTTGAGTGCTGCAAGTTCGTCGGAGGCCTCGTCACTCTCGGAACTGGTGAGGGCGTCTTTCAGTCCTGAGACGTAGTGCTCCGCAGTGAGATTGATCATGCCAGTAGCCTAACTGCCGCTTGCTGCGTCTGCTTCCCCGGATGAATCCGGGCCTCCATGTTCGCCTGTGAGGGGTGGACTGCGACCCGAGCTGCGAGGGTCGCTAAGCCGATTCCGATTTCTTTTCAATTTCAGTGTCGATTTCACCGCGGCTCATCCGTCATCATGATGGTGGATGCGATCGCACCACCGAGAGGAGATGGACATGAAGTACCTACTGCTGTTGACCGGTGATGGTGACGTTCCCGCATGGGACGGGCTGAGCGAAGCGGAGCAGGCAGCGCTCATGGAGCGGTTTGAGCAATTCCAGGTCGAATGCGACGCCCGGGGTGTTGAGATCCTGGCGGGGGAGGCTCTGAAGACCGGAGAATCGGCGACTACCGTGCGCAGATCCGGTGGTGGCGCGAGGGTAGTGTCTGAAGGACCGTACGCTGCCGCGTACGAGGGATTGGGTGGGTTCTTCTTGGTAGAAACGCCAAACCTCGACCTGCTGCTGGAGCTGTCGGACATCTTGCCGCCGTACGACATGGAGTTGCGGCCGGTCGACGCAATGGAGTGAGGGTGGACCCCGTAAACCAAGCAGTGGCGGCGCTGGTGCGTGAGCACTGGGCGCCGCTGCTGCGTTCTCTCATTGCATTCTCTGGTCGCGTGGATCTTGCGGAGGACGCTCTGGCCGCGTCGTGTGAGCGCGCACTCAGCGCGTGGGAGAAGCAGATGCCAACCCATCCCGCCGCCTGGATTCGCCGCACAGCACAACGAACGATCATCGACGAGCTGCGCCACGAACAGGCCCTCGTGAAGCGACGGCATCTGATCGCGACCGAGGAATCGATCGATGCTGAAGAGGGCACGCAGAGTGGTATCGATGATCGCATCGAGTTACTGTGGCTGGCCTGTCACCCCGCGCTCGGCAGCGAGTCTCGACCGTTGCTGGCGCTGCGATTTGTGTTCGGCTTGTCCACGGACAGGATCGCGCGAATGTTTCTGGTGAGCACACCAACCATGGCTGCGCGCATCACTCGTGCCAAAAAGCGCGTGACATCTGCCGGCTTTGCGCTGACGTCGTCGCTGGATTACCCGGAGCGCGCCGACGATGTTGCGCGTGCGATATCGGTAGCCTACACCGCTGCCTATTTTGCAGGGGACGAATCCTCGGACGACCTCGTCTCCCTGTTGCACCAGGTGGTGCAGAGTCGCCCTCACCTGACGCTCAGTGCACTCGATGTGTTGGTCTCACTCACCCATGCCCGCCGTGACGCTCGTATCAGTGCTGATGGCCGCCTGCTCACCCTGGCCGAGCAGGATCGATCTCTGTGGCGAGCGGACGAGATGACGGAGGCGCTTCGCCGATACACGGCCCTGTCTCCGGGCACCGGGTACGCGGAAGAACTGCGTGCGTACGCCACAATCGCGGCCGCACACGCGCTGGCCCCCAACATTGAGAAGACTGACTGGAGTCTCATTGACGCCGCACATCGTCGGCTCGCGCGATTGGGCGACTCGCCGCTGGACCGACTGGAGCGTGCGGCGGGGCAGGCAGTCTCCGGCCGACCGATCGAGCGTTCCGACGTGGATCGGCTGCGTCAGGAGTTGCCTGATCATCACCGTGTGTTGGTGGTGGCTGCCCATCTGCAGCGTCAGGAGGGCGATGAGCGGGGTGCAGACGCTCTCATACGCCGCGCAATTGAACTGTGCGAGTACGAACATGAACGAAGTGCTCTGCTCCATCTTCTGAGCGATGGAGGCTCCGCTCCCTAAATGAAGCTGTGGCAAGCCTTATTGACGTGAGGCGCCACTTTTTGATCTCTCACCCTTATGTGCATTGCGAGCACGCGGTACTCTCGTGGCATGAGCACTTCAAAACGCACCGTCGCTGTTCTGTCCGCTCTTGCGGCGGCACTGCTTTTTGCTGGCTGCGCAGCCGCGCCAAAGGCCGAATCGCCGACGGCATCTCCTGCCCCCTCCGAGGGTTCGAGTGACCCGGACACCAACGACATGGAGGGTGCGTTACTCGACAACGGACGCATGTTTGTTGTGACAACTCAGGGGTCATCGACCTGTGTTCCGCAGGTGAAATCTGCAACTGCCAAGGGGCAAGCGGTTGCGGTAACGCTCGTCGATCCTGCCAGCGACTCAGTCTGCACAATGGACTTGGTGCCGCGAGCCAGCGTGGCAGAGCTCCCCTCTGGAGTGGACCCCACCAAAGACGTCACACTCCAGGTGACGTATGGCGACAAGGTCGGTGTCGTTGAGATCGATGGCACAACGGTCACCGGCACTCCCGGTACCCCGACTGACAACAAACCGTCGGCCAGCTGGATCAACGACGAGACCCTCGTGCTGCTGACCTGGGGTTCGTCGGGGTGCCCGCCGGTGGTGGAGTCGCTCACAGGATCCGGGCGATCGGGCACGGTGACGTTTGTAACCGAGAAAGACAAGGTCTGCACCGCAGATATGGCTCCGCGTGCAACGCTCCTTACCTTTGAAAAGGATGCGGTTGACGACGATGGATTTACTCTGAAGCTTGTTGGCGGTGGCCTCGACGGCAGTGTGTTGGTTGCTGCGAACTAGGGAGTGACGACGGGGGTAGGGGCGTCGATTGCGGGTGCCATGCCGCCGTCGCACAAACTGCGTGCATGACAGGCTCTGAGCCACCTCGGAGAACAGGCAAACTGGCGCACCACCTCCGCGGGGACTATGCTCAATGGGCAATCCTTACGAGGGAGAAATAGTGGGCATCATTGAAGCCGTGGCCATGATCATCGGTCTTGGCTCTCTCGTATACCTGGCCTACGCCCTCCTAAAACCTGATCGCTTATGAGCAGCTGGGTTCTCGCAGTCGTCTCCTTTCTCACGGTCGCACTGATCTTGGGGGTGCTCTACCGCCCCCTCGGCGACTACATGGCGTGGGTGTTCACGTCTGACAAACACTGGCGCGTTGAACGGGTTATCTACAAGCTTGCGGGCGTCGACCCCGAGCGGCAGCAGTCGTGGCGTGGGTACCTCAAGTCCATCGTGGTGTTCTCTATTGTCGGGTTCGGACTGCTGTACCTGATCCTGCGATTGCAGCCCTGGCTGCCCTACTCGCTCGGGCTGCCTCCGATGAGCCCGGATCTCGCGTTCAACACGGCCGTTTCGTTTGTGGGCAACACCAACTGGCAGTCGTATTCGCCCGAACAGACCCTGGGTTATGTTGCGCAGATGGCGGGCCTCGCTGTGCAGAACTTTGTGTCGGCGGCGGTCAGCATGGCGGTTGCAATCGCGGTCATTCGTGGTCTCGCATCGCGCGGTGGGCGCAGCGGGCTGGGCAACTTCTGGGTCGATATGGTGCGCGCGAACCTGCGGATTCTGCTGCCCATCTCAATCCTCGCTGCCGTCCTGCTGCTTGCGGGCGGCGTCATACAGAACTTTGCGGGCTTCACCGATGTGCACACGATTGCCGGTATGACGCAGACGATCCCGGGCGGCCCGGTCGCATCTCAAGAGGCGATCAAAATGCTCGGCACGAACGGTGGCGGCTTCTTCAATGCCAATTCCGCGCACCCCTTCGAGAACCCCACTCCCTGGACCAATATTTTGCAGACTCTGCTGCTTTTGCTGATCCCGTTCACCATGCCGCGCACCTTCGGCACGATGGTGGGTAATCAGCGCGCGGGCTACGCACTGCTGCTCACCATGGCCGTGCTGTTCATCTTGGTGTACGCACCGCTCACCGCGTTCGAGTTTGCGGGATCAGGATCGGCGCCCGAACTCGCGGGCGGTGCCATGGAAGGCAAGGAACAGCGGTTCGGGATCGTGGGCTCCACGCTCTTCGCAACCGCAACAACCGGCACAACCGGCGGTGCCGTTAACTCGATGCACGGGTCGTACACGGCCTTTGGTGGGCTCATGCTGATGTTTGACATGATGCTGGGTGAGGTTGCCCCGGGCGGTGCGGGATCGGGCATCTACACTCTCTTGATCCTGATGGTGATTGCTGTGTTTCTCACCGCTCTACTGCTCGGTCGCGCGCCCGTTTACCTCGGCAAGCGTTTGGGGGTGCGCGAGCTCAAGATTGTCAGCATCGCGATTCTGGTCATGCCGACGCTCGCCATTGGTGGGATCGCGGTGAGCTTTGCGATCCCGCCCGTCAAAGCGGAGATTATCGCGAGCATGGGCAACGAGGGGTCACACGGTCTGTCAGAGGTGATCTACGCCTTCACCTCGGCCGCCATCAACAACGGCTCGGCATTCGCAGGCCTTAGCGCGAACACTCCGCTGCTCAACATCATGCTTGGGGTGATTATTATGCTCGGCCGCTTCATCCCCATCGCACTGGTGCTTGCCCTTGCTGGTTCGCTCGCGACACAGGGAAAAGCTGAAAGTACACTCGAGTTGCCTCTGCACCGCCCACAGTTTGTTGGACTGCTCGTCAGTTTGATCGTGTTCATCGCCGTTCCAATGTTCGTGCCCATGCTGCTTGCCGGACCGCTTGCAGAGGGGTTTGCGCCATGACCGTTTCCGGTAACAACGCTGTACTCGCTCCGACTGCCATCACGGCGGTGCTTCTTGACGCGCTCCGCAAGTTTGATCCGCGCTACCTCTGGCACAACCCTGTGCTGCTGCTCACCGAAGTCGGTGCGGCGCTAACGACAGTTATCGCGATTGCCGAGCCGTTTGTAGGCGGTGCCATGCCCTCCGGCGGCACCGAGATGCCTGCCGGGTTTACGTGGGCGCTCGCCATCGGGTTCTGGGTGTGCCTGTTCACGGCGACCCTCGCGGAGTCGATCGCCGAGGGCCGTGGCCGCTCGCAGACCGAATCCCTGCGGCAAACACGCAGAGTGATCGTGGCTCACCGGGTTCAGGACTACGACTTTGCTCGGGATCGCGCCGCACAACAGGCCCAGGTCGAAGAGGTCGATTCGCATGAGCTCGTCGCCGGAGACGTGGTGGTCGTCGAGGCCGGCGAGGTGATCCCGGCCGACGGTGAGGTGCTGTGGGGTGCCGCCGAGATCGACGAGTCGGAGTTCACCGGCCACCCCGGCGCCGTGATTCGTGAATCTGACGGTGACCGCACCGCGGTCACTGGAGGCACACGCGACCTCTCCGACCGCTTGGTGGTCAGGATCAGCACCAGTTACGAAGCGAGTGCCGTCGAGCGCACGATCCGGCTCGCCAGCAAATCTCGACGCAAGAAGGCTCCGATTGAGGTCGCCTTTAGCCCGCTGCTCGCCTCGTTCTCGCTGTCGTTTGTGATTGTCGTGCTGACGCTGAACTCCGTCGTGTCGCCCGTCGCAGACCCGGTATCGATCCCGGTGCTGGTGGCGCTCGTGGTCTGCCTGATCCCGACCGAAATTGCGGCGCTCATGTCGGTGACGGGCATCGCGGGCATGTCGCAGCTACTGCACCGTGGTGTGCTCGTCACCTCGGCGAAAGCGCTTGAGACGGCTGGTGACATTACGACCGTGCTGCTCGACAAAACGGGAACCGTGACGCGCGGCAACCGCAGCGCGGTCGCGTTTGTACCGGTTGCGGGGGCTGAACCCGACTTGCTCATGCGGATGGCTGCACTGGCGTCGTTTGCCGACCCCACTCCCGAGGGGGTTTCAACCGTGAGGCTGGCCACTGAGTCGGGTGTTGCGTTTGAAGATGCTGAGACCGACGGTGGGCAGCCGGTTATGTTTAGCGCGGTGACGCGCCTCTCGGGCATCGACCTGCCCAACGGCCTCAAGATTCGTAAGGGTGCCGCCTCGGCCGCGGTTGCCTGGCTAAAACGGCAGGGCATGGCTCCGCCGCGCGAGGTGCTGAACGAACTGCGTGCGGCCACTCGTGAGGTGGCGGGCTCGGGTGGTACGCCGCTCGTGGTGGTCATGAAGCCGATCGAAGGCACGCGGCAGGTGCTCGGCGTGATTCACCTGCAAGACGTTGTGAAGAGTACCGTGCCGAAGCGTATCGGAGAACTGAGCGCCCTCGGCCTGCGCACCGTCATGGTGACGGGGGATCACGAGTTAACCGCGAAGGCGATCAGCGAGCAGGCTGGCATTGACGAGTGCGTTGGCGACACCACCCCTGAAGGCAAGCTTGCGCTGATTGTGCGCGAGCAAGAGCAGGGGCACCTTGTTGCGATGAGTGGTGACGGGATCAATGACGCCCCGGCTCTCGCCCAGGCCGACATCGGTATAGCCATGAACACCGCGACCTCGGCGGCAAAGGACGCGGCCAACATGATCATCCTCGACGATGACCCCGCGCACCTGGTTGACATCGTTGAGGTCGGCCGACGGCAGATGGCGACGCGCGGTGCGCTCATGACCTTCAACCTCGCCAACGACGTTGTGCGCTACTTCACCCTGTTTCCTGCGCTGTTTGTTGGCGTGTTTCCGGGGCTTGCGGCGCTGAACGTCTTGCAGTTGCACTCGCCGGCGTCGGCGATTCTCTCCACCGTCATCTTCAGTAGCTTGGTGATGGGAATTCTGATCCCGCTCGCGCTGATTGGGGTGCCGTACCGCACCACGGGTGCGAAGCCCGCGCTCGGCCGCAATCTCCTCATCAACGGCCTCAGCGGTCTGCTTGTGCCGATCATCGGCATCAAGCTCATCGACATGATTATCAGTCTGCTACCGGGATACTGAGGAGACAAGCCATGCCAAACCTCACTACTCGCACCGCGAAGTCCTTCTGGACGGGATTGCGCATCATGCTGATTCTCATCGTGATTCTCGGTATCGCGTACCCGATTTTTGTGCTGGTGATTGGCCAACTCGCGTTTACCGGCCAGGCGAATGGTTCGCTCGTGCGGATGGCCGATGGCCGCGTCGCCGGGTCTTCGTTGCTGGGGCAGCGCTTTGAGGCGCCGGATGGATCCCCGCTGCCGCAGTACTTTCAATCGCGACCGTCTGTGGCGGGTGACTTGGGGTATGACGCGACTGCGTCGGGTGGTTCGAACCTTGGGCCTGAGAGTGACGAACTGGTCTTGCAGATCTCGGATCGACTCGCGGAGGTTGCGGCGTTCAACGGTGTCTCTGAGAGCGCGGTGCCGGTCGATGCGGTGACGTCCTCGGGGTCGGGTCTTGATCCGCACATCAGTGTCGAGTACGCGAAACTGCAGGTGCCGCGGGTGGCGAAGGCTCGGGATCTGCCGGTTGACGTGGTTGAGGCGGCCGTTGATGCCGCTACCGTGGGCCGTGACCTCGGCCTCCTGGGTGAGCCAAGCGTCAACGTCGTCGAGCTGAACCTCGCGCTTGATGCGGTTGGGTGACGGGGCAAGGTTTAAGAGGTTGCACTCAAAATGTGGTCCGGACTGCCTACCGCTGTATTGAGGCTCCAGGTAGTGTGAGTGTATGGTCACGCCTGTCCCAACGCCCGAGTCAATCACGCTTCGTGAGGTGCTCCAGGCGCGTCGGGACGAGTTTCAGTTGCTTTTGGAGAAGTACTCGGCGAGAACCCCGAAGCTCTTTGGCTCGGTCGCGCGCGGTACCGCCGATGCCGACAGTGACATCGATATTCTCGTCGAAATGGATCCCTCGGAAGGGAACATTCTCATGCGGGCGTCGGGTCTCATGGAAGAAACCCGAATCCTGTACGGGCGTGAGGACATTGACATCTTTCCGTTGCAGTTGCTCAAGCAACCGATCTCGGAAGTGGCTCTTGCTGAGGCGGTCGCCCTGTGAGCCGGAACACCAATCAACGTATTGCTGATATCTTGCAGTCAATAGATCGGTGCCAGCGGTATGTTGACGCACTCGACAGTAGCAATCCTGACCTTGTCGCTATGGCAGAGGACGCTATTGAACGGAATCTGCAGATCATTGGTGAATCTGCGAATCATTTGCCGCTAGACATCACTGAGGCGCATCCCGAGATTGCTTGGCCGCAGATTCGAGGCTTCCGCAATGTTCTGGTGCACCAATACTTCGGTGTTGACATCGCGACGGTCCGCGATGTCGTTCACACTCATCTGCCAGTACTCGCCACCGCTTTGAGCGGCTACGTCGAAGGTTAGGTTTATGCTCCAGAGCTTCCACAGCAATATTGCGTTTCGGGGACTAAGTAAGAGTCCTTTTGGGGAAAACACAACCTGTGTGCTTGGCAAAAGGACTGTGATCTACGGGCGAAATGGTTCCGGAAAGACGAGTCTGACCGAAGCTCTACGCCTCTCTGAATCTGGTGGAGAAACAGATGGTGCGGTCTTCAAAGCGCGGGTTGTGGAGGGTGGAAATGCCTCTACGTTCAACATTGCTCCGTCATCGATGCCCTTTCGCTTGTTTGTATACAACCGTTTCTACGTGAAAGAGTCGTTGCAACTTTTTCTCGAAGGTGAAGGTGAAGCAATACCGATTTTGCGGCTCGGTGTAAAAAACGTGAGCGCAGAGAAAGAACTCCGAAATCTGCGGAACTATCTCGCAACGCTCGAAAAACGTCATGACGACTTAGACAGAACTGAGAGCTCCATTACCCATGACCGCAGCAGGATTGAGACGGAAACGAAAGCCGAGATTATTTCCGCTCTTGCTCCAGCAGATTCCGGCTCCTACAATTCGGCTAGCTTCAGAGTGACACAGGTTCGAAAACTACTCAACCGGGAGTCTGCCCTGCCGTTGGATTCCAAATCACTTAGTGCTGAACTGGTTGCGGCGGCCACCCCAACATTGCCGGTAGTGAACCTTCCAGACGCGCCTCAGCCAGTGCCCAAGACACTGCACACAACCATTAATTCCGAGCTCCTGGGTGCAATCGTTGAGTCTGTTCAGGTTTCCAGGCTAATGAAGGACCCTGCTCTCTCTGCGTGGGTTGAAGGGGGTTTGAATCTTCATCGGGCAGGGGATCTTTGTGGTTTTTGCCAAGACGGAACTGTCGCCCCGTCGATTCTCGATTCCTATCGGCAGCACTTCAACGAAGCTCTTGAAATGTTACGAGACCGTCTGAAGAATGCGATTGATTATCTGGAGCGACAGAAAGCTTTCCTCAGCTCTTGGTTTTCCGAGATTTCAACTGAAGCTGATTTCCTACCTGATTATCGTGAACGAGCTCGGTTCGAACGCGAAAAGACCAAAGTTTCTATTGCTGAGTTGAACTCAGCACTCGACAAGGCTCTCTCTGCCATTAAGCAGCGTCTAGCAGATCCGCTGAAGCCATTGCCGGAATTGGAGCAGCTGGATGACGCATTCCCTGAAGTGAGTACCGAGGGACTGTCAGCATTGGTTGCTGAAAACAATGCTGCATGTGACTCGCAGGCTGATCGTATTAAGCAAGCCAAGTATCTCGTGGAAGCACACTTTGGTGCGATCGAGGGCAAAGGGTATCGAGCGATGGGGAAACG